>NZ_FOUJ01000018.1 GCF_900114835.1 Methanolobus profundi
TAGATAAGATTAAATGAGTGAGATGGCAGCGATCCAGAGTTCCCGAAGACTCTCGTACTTCAGTACAGTAAGGAACGCTGGCAGGCTTATCTTCTGTGTTCGGTATGGGTACAGGAATTGCCCTGCCGCTATGGCCGCCAAACTCACTCAAATGAATGTTGATGAAAGTAAAGCCAAGGTCCGGATTCGAACCGGAATGGAATCGCTCTGCAGGCGATTGCGTAGCCGCTCCGCCACCTTGGCAATGAGCGATTCACAAATGAATCCATTACATTTATACTTTACTTATGAAAGTGTATAATAAACATGCACATATCAGATTTCGCCTGGACAAAGCAAGACGGACAGGCACGGATGATTAGTAGCCGCGGACTCAACACCTCGTTGCCTTGGTGCGTACATCCCGACCCTATCAAACCGGTCTTGTACCGGAATCCTTAACGTGGTCTCTTTTCAAGTCAGATTTCGAGCTTAGATGCATTCAGCTCTTATTCCTTAGCGCGTAGCTGCTCAGCGATGCCCTGTCGGACAACTGATACACCAGTGGCGCCGCTACTCTGTTCCTCTCGTACTAAAAGTAGCTTACCCTCAGACCACAGACACCTCTAGTAGATAGTAACCGACCTGTCTCACGACGGTCTAAACCCAGCTCACGATCTCCTTTAATAGGCGAACAACCTCACCCTTGGCCGCTGCTGCACGGCCAGGATGGAAAGAACCGACATCGAAGTAGCAAGCTGCCGGGTCGATATGTGCTCTTGCCGGCAACAACTCAATTATCCCCGGGGTAACTTTTCTGTCATTTTTGGCTCGCACCAAGCGAGCTCAAAAGTTCGCTAGAACCGACTTTCGTCTCGTCATCCACTACTGTGCTGAATAACGTCAGGCTGACTTATGCTCTTGCACTCTTCAGTGGGTTTCCGACCCACTTGAGTCAACCTTTGTGCGCCCTTGATATCTTTTCAAGGGCGTCCCGCCCCAGGCAAACTGCCCACCTATCGGGGTCCTCCTCTCGGAGTTAGGGTCGTAATTTCAGAAGGGTAGTGTCCCAATGGCGACTCCATCGATGCTGGCGCACCGACTTCGACGTCTCCTACCTACACTGTACATCCAAAATCACAACCCAACGACAGGCTGCAGTAAAGCTCCACGGGGTCTTCACTTCCCCCTAGAGGTCTCTAGACTGTGCACTAGAAAGTAAGCTTCACCGGACTCTGGCTAGGGACAGTAGAGCTCTCATTGATCCATTCATGCGAGTCGCCAATTAAGCGACAAGGTACTACGCTACCTTAAGAGGGTCATAGTTACCCCCGCTGTTTACAGGCCCTTCGTCCCATTGAACTGGGGTTTCAGGTACCTGCACTGAGCAGGATTCAGAGATCGTACTAGCCCTTACGGGTTTGCGATCTCCTATGTTGATATTAGACAGTTAGAGCTCTCTTGTCACTGCGACCTGCTGTCTTCACAGCAGGCACTCCTTCTCCCGAAGTTACGGAGCTAATTTGCCGAATTCCCTTAGCCAAATTGTTCCGACACGCCTTAGCCTTTTCAGCTAGGGGCACCTGTGTCAGTTCTCGGTACGGACCCATGACTTCCTTTTCACGGGTTCCCGGGTGCAGCTGACTTTCGCCATAACACATTCGCCCGCTTCTCGCCATTACGGCTCTCCACGGGATTCGGTGCTTAGACGGCGCGACGGCGCCGCTCAACCTGCCCAAAAACGTCAGTTTATTGTCATGAGGTACAGGAATATTAACCTGTTTCCCTTTCGGCGTACTCGAATTACGGTACGTCTTAGGACCGACTAACCCTCGGCTGACGATCATTGCCGAGGAAACCTAGCCCCTTCGGCGGATAGGATTCTCACCTATCTATGCTGTTACTATTACCAGGATTTTCGTTTCCGCACGGTCCACAGGACTTCACAGCCCTGCTTCTGCCCGAACGCAACGCCTTCCTACGAGATCACCTTACGGTGCTCCGTGGTATCGGTGGTCGACTTGAGCCCCGTCCATTTTCGGGGCCCCAAACCTCGACTGGTGGGCTGTTACGCACTCTTTAAAGGATAGCTGCTTCTAAGCTAACCTTCCAGCTGTCTAGGGCTTAGGACGCCCTTTAGTATTAACACTTAGTCGACACTTAGGGACCTTAACCACGGGCTGGGTTGTCTCCCTTACGGACTACAGGCTTACCCCAGTAGTCCGGACTCCAACCTTCTTAGACGACGGTGAGTTTGGAGTTTGACAAGCGGCTGAGGAATTTCTTCCCCGGGACCACCAATCAGTGCTCTACTTCACCGACTATCTCCAGTTAGGTCATGCTACGACATGTTTCGGAAGGAACCAGCTGATGCCGGGTTAGATTAGCCTTTCACTCCGAGACGCAGGTCACACGAATGATTTGCAGATCAATACCGCTTGCGGTCCTCCACGTAGCTTTCGCCACGCTTCAACCTGCCCACGCCTAGATCACCCGGCTTCGGGTCATATCCTAATGACTCCACGCACTTGTATACGTCGCTCCTCACCTTACGGTTGCGAGCATGTTGCTTTCGCTTCGGCTTCCTATTTACAAGTTAGCCATCGCCATTTGAATATACTCCCTGGCCCGTTCTTCAAAACGTAAGATATGACATTGGCAATAATGCCCGTACTGCAGCCTCGCGGCTGTTTCCTTCGCATTAAAGATCCTTTAACGCCATATCGCTCCATCGCCTCCAGGTTTCAGGCACTTTTAACCTCCCTTCTTGGGGTACTTTTCAGTTTTCGGTCACCCTACTAGTTCGCTATCGGTCTCAAGAAGTATTTAGTTTTGGAAGTTGGTGCCTCCCAAATTCACGCGGGAATTCCAACCCACGCTACTCAGGCCATTATCCAGATCCTTTGATCGTTGTTTACGTGACTATCACACTCTATGGTCTAACGTTCCAGAAAAGTTAAACTTCGATCAAGTGGGATCTTTAGAAAAGGCCTACAACACCACATCTCCCACATGTTACCAGTGGGATTCAGTTTGAACTGTACCGTGTTCATTCGCCATTACTAACGGCATCTCTTCGATTTCTTTTCCTGCCCCTACTAAGATGCTTCAATTCGGGGCGTTCCCGATCAGTATTGATCAACACACAAAATGTGTTAGGAAGACCCATTAGGAAATCCCAGGTTCATAGGCTCCATGCACCTACCCTGGGCTTATCGCAGCTTGGCACGTCCCTCATCAGCTCTTGAGCCGAGCCATCCACCTGAAGGCATATTAACCAGAGTCCATCTCACTTTGTCCAGTGAGCGTCTGATATATGCATGCATATACACGATCTCATTGCAGCTGTCGTTGCTTCAGCCACTTCATCCTTCCCCGGAGACATTACTCTCCAGGTGCACTAATAATGGACTTGCTGGGATTCGAACCCAGGGCCTTCGCCTTGCAAAGGCGACGATCTCCCAACTGATCTACAAGCCCATAGAAGATCCTACACTTAGAATCTACCTTGTTTATCTCGGATCTGACAGTTTTTCGATTTCTGACCGGTTAGTGGTGATGGACTTTGTGTCCATCTTGCTTAGGAGGTGATCCAGCCGCAGATTCCCCTACGGCTACCTTGTTACGACTTAACCCCCCTTGCGAAATTTAGGTTCGAACACGGCACGAGTCCATGCCCTCACCCATACCTCACTCGGGTGGTTTGACGGGCGGTGTGTGCAAGGAGCAGGGACGTATTCACCGCGCTATATTGAAACGCGATTACTACGGATTCCAGCTTCATGAGGGCGAGTTACAGCCCTCAATTCGAACTAAGGCCGGGTTTATGAGATTACCAACCCCTTTCGGGGTAGGGACCCATTGTCCCGGTCATTGTAGCCCGCGTGTAGCCCTGGAGATTCGGGGCATACTGACCTACCGTAGCCCGCACCTTCCTCTGGTTTAGCACCAGCGGTCCCCACAGAGTACCCATCATCCCGAAGGATATGCTGGCAACAGTGGGCACGGGTCTCGCTCGTTGCCTGACTTAACAGGATGCTTCACAGTACGAACTGACGACGGCCATGCACCTCCTCTCAGCGATTCAGGTAAGACCTTCAGCCTGACCTACATATTGCTGTCGCCCCAGGTGAGTTTTCCGGCGTTGAGTCCAATTAAACCGCAGGCTCCACCCGTTGTAGTGCTCCCCCGCCAATTCCTTTAAGTTTCAGCCTTGCGGCCGTACTTCCCAGGTGGCTCGCTTCACGGCTTCCCTGCGGCACCTGAAACGGTCGCACCGTCCCAGACACCTAGCGAGCATCGTTTACGGCTGGGACTACCCGGGTATCTAATCCGGTTCGTGCCCCCAGCTTTCGTCCCTCACCGTCGGACCCGTTCTGGTAAGACGCCTTCGCCACTGGTGGTCCCACAAGGATTACAAGATTTCACTCCTACCCCTGTAGTACCTCTTACCTCTCCCGGTCCCAAGTCTGACAGTATCCCCCGGAAGCCTAACAGTTGAGCTGTCAGATTTCCCGGAAGACTGATCAAACCGGCTACGGACCCTTTAGACCCAATAATAGTGGCCACCACTCGGGCCGCCGGTGTTACCGCGGCGGCTGGCACCGGTCTTGCCCGGCCCTTGCTAACACCTGCTGTTTATACAGGTGGACAGCCAACATAATATGCTGGCACTCAGTATCCCCTTATCGCGGTTTCCCGCATTGTAAAGTTTTCGCGCCTGCTGCGCCCCGTAGGGCCTGGATTCATGTCTCAGAATCCATCTCCGGGCTCTTGCTCTCACAACCCGTACCCGTCGTAGGCTAGTAGGTACACTACACCCACTACAACCTGATAGGCCGCAGATTCATCCTAAGGCGCCGGAGCTTTGAGCTACAGAACATTCCAGTATCTATAGCTTATCAGGAATTATCACCAGTTTCCCGGAGTTATGCCTGACCTTAGGGCAGATTATCCACGTGTTACTGAGCAGTACGCCATGTTCACGAAGAACATTTGACTCGCATGGCTTAGTCGAATACTGATAGCAGTGACCTCTGGCAGGATCAACCAGAATTGTTGATCACACACAAAGAATATGTTATTTTGGAAGTCATTTAGGAATCAGTCGGAAAGAACTCTCATTGAGAGAATATTTCCTATTTGCACATAGTTTGGTTAATTCCTTAATTGTTTGTAGTTATACACTACCGGTCAGAATTAACCGAACTGCCAAATCCAACGTCAGACAGAAAAAGCTTCTGTCTCCACTTGTTAAAGGCGGTGATTGTAAGTGTTTTCGCGCGATTTGCGCGGACTCCTTCAAAGGCTGCCATCGTATATATAC
>NZ_FOUJ01000017.1 GCF_900114835.1 Methanolobus profundi
GTCTAAGCACCGAATCCCGTGGAGAGCCGTAATGGCGAGAAGCGGGCGAATGTGTTATGGCGAAAGTCAGCTGCACCCGGGAACCCGTGAAAAGGAAGTCATGGGTCCGTACCGAGAACTGACACAGGTGCCCCTAGCTGAAAAGGCTAAGGCGTGTCGGAACAATTTGGCTAAGGGAATTCGGCAAATTAGCTCCGTAACTTCGGGAGAAGGAGTGCCTGCTGTGAAGACAGCAGGTCGCAGTGACAAGAGAGCTCTAACTGTCTAATATCAACATAGGAGATCGCAAACCCGTAAGGGCTAGTACGATCTCTGAATCCTGCTCAGTGCAGGTACCTGAAACCCCAGTTCAATGGGACGAAGGGCCTGTAAACAGCGGGGGTAACTATGACCCTCTTAAGGTAGCGTAGTACCTTGTCGCTTAATTGGCGACTCGCATGAATGGATCAATGAGAGCTCTACTGTCCCTAGCCAGAGTCCGGTGAAGCTTACTTTCTAGTGCACAGTCTAGAGACCTCTAGGGGGAAGTGAAGACCCCGTGGAGCTTTACTGCAGCCTGTCGTTGGGTTGTGATTTTGGATGTACAGTGTAGGTAGGAGACGTCGAAGTCGGTGCGCCAGCATCGATGGAGTCGCCATTGGGACACTACCCTTCTGAAATTACGACCCTAACTCCGAGAGGAGGACCCCGATAGGTGGGCAGTTTGCCTGGGGCGGGACGCCCTTGAAAAGATATCAAGGGCGCACAAAGGTTGACTCAAGTGGGTCGGAAACCCACTGAAGAGTGCAAGAGCATAAGTCAGCCTGACGTTATTCAGCACAGTAGTGGATGACGAGACGAAAGTCGGTTCTAGCGAACTTTTGAGCTCGCTTGGTGCGAGCCAAAAATGACAGAAAAGTTACCCCGGGGATAATTGAGTTGTTGCCGGCAAGAGCACATATCGACCCGGCAGCTTGCTACTTCGATGTCGGTTCTTTCCATCCTGGCCGTGCAGCAGCGGCCAAGGGTGAGGTTGTTCGCCTATTAAAGGAGATCGTGAGCTGGGTTTAGACCGTCGTGAGACAGGTCGGTTACTATCTACTAGAGGTGTCTGTGGTCTGAGGGTAAGCTACTTTTAGTACGAGAGGAACAGAGTAGCGGCGCCACTGGTGTATCAGTTGTCCGACAGGGCATCGCTGAGCAGCTACGCGCTAAGGAATAAGAGCTGAATGCATCTAAGCTCGAAATCTGACTTGAAAAGAGACCACGTTAAGGATTCCGGTACAAGACCGGTTTGATAGGGTCGGGATGTACGCACCAAGGCAACGAGGTGTTGAGTCCGCGGCTACTAATCATCCGTGCCTGTCCGTCTTGCTTTGTCCAGGCGAAATCTGATATGTGCATGTTTATTATACACTTTCA
>NZ_FOUJ01000016.1 GCF_900114835.1 Methanolobus profundi
CTCTTCTTTGATTTTCTTTCCAGCAAGTCTGATACGTTCCTTACTGATTTCAGCAATGTTTTCATAACCTGCCTTAAATGCTTCTGATTTTTCATTACAGGGTTCTGGAAGCTGAACCATGATAAATTTGCGTTTACCTTCGTCTTCAGCATTTTGTTGCATTACGGCGTGTGCTGTGGTTGCTGATCCTGCAAAAAAATCAAGAATAATGTCGTTGGTATGGTTAGTGCTTAAATACAAAATATGATTCAAGAGGGATACAGGTTTAGGTCCATCAAAAAAACCTTTGTTATCAAATAGTTTTTTTACTTCTTGGTTGCCTACCTGATTATGTCCAACATCTTTGTATTTCCAAATTGTTAACGGAACAATTCCGTCTTTTACTTCTGATAAAAACCTTTTGATTGATGGTACATTGTCACCGTTTTCACCAAACCAAATTCTATTGTCTGCTATTAATTCTTCCATTTTCTCTTTGGAAAATCTCCAGCATTTACTATGTGGAGGATTCACAACTCGCCCCGAAGGAGTAGTTATTGGATAATCGTAATTGACGGAATACGTCTTTACAGACATGTCACCAGATTTCCAAGGACCTCTTGGATCGTCATCTCGGTTTGTGTATCTGCTATTTTGCTCTTCTGTTCTTGGCAATGGCTTAGGATGCCATCTTTGTTTATCTTTTGCATAAATAAAAATATGATCGTGATTATCACTGAACCATTTTGCATCATTTGAAGGGGCATATTTTTTTTCCCAAATAATATTAGCAACGAAATTATCAGCCCCGAAAACTTCATCACAGAGTTTTCGAACATTACCAGCTTCTCCATCATCAATACTGATAAAAATTGCCCCTTCCTCCTTGAGGAGGTTCCTCGCCAGTTTCAACCGTGAATATATCATACTCAACCAGTCTGAGTGGAAGCGACCATTGGAGTCGGTGTTGGGTACAAGCCGGTTGCCTTCTTCATCTTTCTGAGCTGAAGTCAACAGGTATTTTTCAGTGGACTCAGCAAAGTTATCGGCATAAATAAAATCATTACCTGTGTTATAAGGAGGATCAATATAAATCAACTTTATTTTGCCAAGATAGGTTTCCTGAAGCAGCTTGAGGACATCAAGATTGTCACCTTCAATAAACAGGTTCTCTGTTGTATCAAAATCCACACTTTCCTCACGACATGGACGGAGGGTCTTGGCAATAGGAGCATTGGCTGTGAGTAAAGATTCCCTTTTACCCGGCCAATTAAGATGATAGCGTTCCTGTGGACCATCCACTATATGTTTTGAAAGCTCCTGTTTTAAAAGGTCAAAATCAATAAATTTTTTCAGATTGCCTTTTTCATCTTTTGACTCGGTAACACAGTTAGGAAACATTGCCTCAAGTTTTGCAACATTTTCTTCAGCAAAGTTGGGGCTGTGCATTTTTAATTCATCCATTATAAGACTCCTTCATCCATCAAC
>NZ_FOUJ01000015.1 GCF_900114835.1 Methanolobus profundi
ACTCGAATTACGGTACGTCTTAGGACCGACTAACCCTCGGCTGACGATCATTGCCGAGGAAACCTAGCCCCTTCGGCGGATAGGATTCTCACCTATCTATGCTGTTACTATTACCAGGATTTTCGTTTCCGCACGGTCCACAGGACTTCACAGCCCTGCTTCTGCCCGAACGCAACGCCTTCCTACGAGATCACCTTACGGTGCTCCGTGGTATCGGTGGTCGACTTGAGCCCCGTCCATTTTCGGGGCCCCAAACCTCGACTGGTGGGCTGTTACGCACTCTTTAAAGGATAGCTGCTTCTAAGCTAACCTTCCAGCTGTCTAGGGCTTAGGACGCCCTTTAGTATTAACACTTAGTCGACACTTAGGGACCTTAACCACGGGCTGGGTTGTCTCCCTTACGGACTACAGGCTTACCCCAGTAGTCCGGACTCCAACCTTCTTAGACGACGGTGAGTTTGGAGTTTGACAAGCGGCTGAGGAATTTCTTCCCCGGGACCACCAATCAGTGCTCTACTTCACCGACTATCTCCAGTTAGGTCATGCTACGACATGTTTCGGAAGGAACCAGCTGATGCCGGGTTAGATTAGCCTTTCACTCCGAGACGCAGGTCACACGAATGATTTGCAGATCAATACCGCTTGCGGTCCTCCACGTAGCTTTCGCCACGCTTCAACCTGCCCACGCCTAGATCACCCGGCTTCGGGTCATATCCTAATGACTCCACGCACTTGTATACGTCGCTCCTCACCTTACGGTTGCGAGCATGTTGCTTTCGCTTCGGCTTCCTATTTACAAGTTAGCCATCGCCATTTGAATATACTCCCTGGCCCGTTCTTCAAAACGTAAGATATGACATTGGCAATAATGCCCGTACTGCAGCCTCGCGGCTGTTTCCTTCGCATTAAAGATCCTTTAACGCCATATCGCTCCATCGCCTCCAGGTTTCAGGCACTTTTAACCTCCCTTCTTGGGGTACTTTTCAGTTTTCGGTCACCCTACTAGTTCGCTATCGGTCTCAAGAAGTATTTAGTTTTGGAAGTTGGTGCCTCCCAAATTCACGCGGGAATTCCAACCCACGCTACTCAGGCCATTATCCAGATCCTTTGATCGTTGTTTACGTGACTATCACACTCTATGGTCTAACGTTCCAGAAAAGTTAAACTTCGATCAAGTGGGATCTTTAGAAAAGGCCTACAACACCACATCTCCCACATGTTACCAGTGGGATTCAGTTTGAACTGTACCGTGTTCATTCGCCATTACTAACGGCATCTCTTCGATTTCTTTTCCTGCCCCTACTAAGATGCTTCAATTCGGGGCGTTCCCGATCAGTATTGATCAACACACAAAATGTGTTAGGAAGACCCATTAGGAAATCCCAGGTTCATAGGCTCCATGCACCTACCCTGGGCTTATCGCAGCTTGGCACGTCCCTCATCAGCTCTTGAGCCGAGCCATCCACCTGAAGGCATATTAACCAGAGTCCATCTCACTTTGTCCAGTGAGCGTCTGATATATGCATGCATATACACGATCTCATTGCAGCTGTCGTTGCTTCAGCCACTTCATCCTTCCCCGGAGACATTACTCTCCAGGTGCACTAATAATGGACTTGCTGGGATTCGAACCCAGGGCCTTCGCCTTGCAAAGGCGACGATCTCCCAACTGATCTACAAGCCCATAGAAGATCCTACACTTAGAATCTACCTTGTTTATCTCGGATCTGACAGTTTTTCGATTTCTGACCGGTTAGTGGTGATGGAC
>NZ_FOUJ01000013.1 GCF_900114835.1 Methanolobus profundi
GGTTCCAAGATTATTAAAGATTTTGAGCGATGGTCCAGTAAGGTCAACTTCCTTGAGCAGGTGCAGACACTTGCCAGGCTTCTCTGCAGGGACGGAACATATGTGGCACTACCCAACGGGAACGCAGAGACCTTCTCTCTGATACCCCTGCTCATGCAGAATACAACTATTCTTCCAGAGGATTTTACTGTTGGCGAAATGAACCCTAAAGAAATCCTCACACCCCCCACTGGATCTATTGTTATCAATGAAAGTGACAAGGCCAAAAGAAAGATCTTGAAGATCAGTGATGTGGTTTGCGGATCCTACAATGCCTGGGACACTGTTCAGAAGGATCCTCTCAAGCGAGATACATACGGTATTTATGGTGCTTCCATGATGGAACCTATCGAGCTTAGTATCCGGAACTTGCTAAACATCAACTATGGATACGTTTCATTTGTGAAGAAATACGGCAATGGCAGGTATCTGATCGACTTCAAGCTCCTTGAGAAACTGGTCGAGCAGGAGATTGTCAGCATCGAGGATGCTCAGAATATCATAGATGCCTGGCTTGATGAGCACAAGTACCTCTCTGAGAACGAGGACATCGCTGCAGTAGGTCTTGATGTAATTCCTGTTGATGCAAAGGGCTCCCTGGATGTCATGTCGTTCAAGAAGTCACTGGAAACAGATATTCAGATTGGACTGCTGCAGTCCCCACTCAGTATGGGAGATACAAAAGGGTCCACCTATGCAGCTGGATATGTTTCCGAAGAGGACCGTATGGTTGTCCTGGAAGGCTTGCAGCATATTGTCCGGAACATCGCCAACAGTGCCATCAATATGCGACTTCGACTCATGGACAAGACTGAAGATTCTGTATGGATAGAGTTCGAGGAACTTAGCCGACCACAGCTGGAATCCCGTGATGTGATTGAATGGTACAATAGCGGAGTTCTTACAAAAGAGCAGCTTCTCAAATGGGGTGGATTCCCGGTGGAAGGGGAATGATCAGGTGAAAGGATGTCACTCCTGAAATCTCCAGAACTTATCCATGTAGAGAATCAGATCATCTTGCTTTTAGACCGAACCATGGAGAAAGCATTCAGATTAAGGACCATGGACTATAAGCGAGAGCTTGTCCGCAATGTTCGCAGGGAATTTGGGTCCAAGACCTATGTGAAGCAACTGGACAATATCATCACTGAGATCATCAAACAATCGTTACTGTACGCCGATAAACAAATGAAACAGATCTCTGCATCTGCAATAGATGAGTCATACGTGCTTACAGAAGAGGCTGTGAGGATATCAACTGAGCTGGCAGATAATGTTGTAGAATCTATCGTTCAGATGCTTAAAAATGAAGATATCTATACGATGCATCCCAACCAGCTGGCCAAAAGGATAGTAGACATCTGGGAAGGAGAACGATACAAGGCAGTTAGATTTGCCAGGACCTTCACTGCAGATGTTGCTATCAACACAACTGTGTATCGGTATAGACAGCGTGGAGTGGAATATGTTGAGTTTGATGCTGAACTTGATGGTAGGACAAGTAATCAATGCAGGGCTTTGCATGGTACGATGTTCTCAACGGAATCTGATTCTCTCGATTTGTACAGGCCGCCTTTGCATCATCATTGTCGGAGTGGCCTAAAACCAATGCCAATTACCAGGGAAATCAATCCTGCTGCAGAGTTCGAGAACCGTGACTTTCGTTATCAGATGAATCAGAATGGTGTGTTTTTTAAGGAATTGGCTGATGAGAAAGTTGTAGAGAAGGCTTTAGAGAACATTGACAGGTTCAATGAGAAATATCGGATATCGCAGTTCATTCTGGACAAGGATATTGAAAAGAGGTTATTAGCAGAAAATAGACTGAAGATTTCTGTAAGCTAATTGGAAAAAAGCAGCTTCTTGTGATATATCGTTGCCAAATTCATAATTTTAATTCAATGAAATAAAATGGAATGATAGATACATTCCATCTACCTCTAATCTACTCATCGTTCTCTTCATCCCAGTCAGCTGGGCGCCCTTCATTACCACGGCTCTGCCAATATGCATTATTGTTTGGATTGCACTGGTTAGCATGGTTGTCATTATTAGATTTAGCCATTGATATCACCTCCTTTTGAATTGTCATCATTGCCAGATTATTTCATTTTAATTCGAAGTCATTGGATATTTTCAGTTCCTTGCAGAAATATTAACTTCAAGTGGCTTTGGCGCTTCCTCAGCGATGTATTCATAACGAACATATCCACTTAGTTCTGGTTTTTGACCAGATTTTTGAAAGATATCTCTGGCCCTTTTGAGATGAGTACCAATCTCCTGTCTGTTTTTCATCCCGAGTAGATTAGCTGCAGTTGCATAGGTAAGCTTAGGGCCATATTCCTCATCTACAAGGTAAAAAGCCAGGGCTTGTGCTGGACTTAAATCTCCTCTGTTTACAAGAACTTCAATTGGAATGTGAGTAGGAAGTGGCTTTGCCACACACATAGTTGCCATGCGAATTGGGTTACGATTATTGTTTTCAGCGATGAGTACTTCTTGTAAGAATTGTGTTGGAAATGGTTCATCTGAAAAGTCCGGAACTATCTCCGAAACCGAGTTATATCCTAAAATATTAAGCAATCTTGGCTTTAGATTATTTAGGGAACTATTCCACTCTTTTGAATCGGACTCGTCAATACATGCATGTTCTTTATCTGCTAAACCTGAATCATCAAATACTCTGGCAGCTTCTGACCATCGAACTGGACTTCCTTTAGGAGTCATTGTCCATAATTCATATGTTGATCTCATTATGAAGCAATTGATATTTTCTAAGTCTGCGAAGTTTTCGCTTTTTCTGAATAGGTTTTGATTAGTAATACACCACAGAGATACCGCAGCGGTCCAATCTGAAATTGAATTATTAATGAGCACGGCGCTGGGAGCGCTGGATTCAGTCCACTCTGATACGAGAAGTGTAAATGGTGTACTTTTGTCATCACTAAAAACGTGAAGTTTACCTCCCATACTTTCAGCTGTAAACGATGCCAATGCAGCTGCAAAAATAGGTTTTTCAGGGTGTTCAAGAGGCAGGTTTTGATATCTTCTAAGTACTGCAAGGGCCATCCCAGCATCAGATATAGTCTTACGAGTCAGTTCCATATGAAATACAATGTATTTCTATGATATATAGATTGTGATATACATTGTATTTCATATCTAAATATCTAATTCACTCATCCTCGTCAAAAGACAGTAACAAATTTAATATTAGGCACCAATAGCCATTATTAAATTTGCATCTTGAAACGAAAGTACATTGTATAATCTTTTTATACCCGTTGTATTTGTACTTGAATGCCGATGGCTATCACTATTGAAGGTACTGCATTTCCACTCGGCGAGATAAACAAAAACGGATGGGGCATTCCCTTTTCAGAAGTAGATAATGCCATCTCCTCTCTCAAAGGCTCTGTACTTCGTATATGTCCACGAGATGCTCCCCACGATTGTGACTTTTCAGAGGATCCTAATGCTGAGATAGGCAGGGTCGTCGATGCCTGGCGAGAAGGATCGGAGATCAAAGCAAGAGCATCGGTAACCGACTCCGTGGCTGAAAGAAAGATCCAGGATGGAACCTGGGAAAACACATGGAGTGTCTATTCTCTGGCCGATTCTATCGATGATAACTGGGCCAGCGGAGTCCAGGCCAGGTCATTAACCCTTGTCCAGAATCCTGCATGGGAGCAGGCAACCTGGAATATAGCTGCATCCGAAAATGGAAAGGTAGCGGTACGTAACATTCATCAATTCAAAATCATCGCATCAGGTGATCCTGTGACAGATAACAAAGACGATTCTAACAGCGGTGGAGATCCTTCCCCGGACGAAAAACTTGCTGAGCTCGAAAAGGACAATGCAGCTAAAGATAAGGATATCGATGACCTGAAAGCTGCTAATACAGAACTTGAAACAAAGGTTAATTATCTCGAAAAAGTGGTCGCTTCATATGAAAAAGATAAGGCCACATCCGTTCCTCTGGAAAAGGTGCAGGAGCTAGTGGCAAGCAAAGCCGATGAGATTGCCACTGCTAAAATTGTAGCTTACAAGGAAGAGCAGAGGAGAGACAGTGCAATGGAAAGTTTCACAGCTGCCAGGAAGAACCTGAACCTTGAGACAAAGGACGAAGACTACCAGCATCTGACGGCCGCAGATATTGAGAAGCTTGCAGAGGACTTGGGAAGCATAAAGCTCGGAGCAACAGCTGAGTATGTCAAATATCCCAGCTCAACAGGCATGGGTACCGTCGGCAGATGGGACAGCACCAAAAATGAATGGGTGGTGGACTAATGGCATACTCAGGCGTTGTGAAACCAGCAAACAAGATAGTGGCTGGTGGAAGTCCTCTGGAACAGGAACTTAAGATCGAAAATGCCACGAACATGTATCCTGGCAGACTGGTCAAGAAGGGGACCAACGATGACGATATGGTTGTGAATACCGCAGCTGGTGCTACACTGGGATGGCTCGGATACGAACAGACAAATCCAGCATTCATGCCCACTGACGTCGATACCATCTACGCACTGGATGACATGGCTGCTGTCCTCTATGGAGGCAGTTTCCTGATTGTTGGTAGCCTTGCATCAGGTCAGAACGTGAACAAAGGTGCACGTCTTAAGGCAGCTGCTGATGGAGAGCTTGCAGCCGGTATTGTTGGAACAGATGAGATCGTGGCAATCGCTGAGGAATCAGTTGATGCAACCTCAGCTGCTGCAGATATTGTGGTACTGAGTCTCATATGAGGTGATTAACATGACAAACGCACTCGCAACATTCTCAAAAGAAATAGACTCCTCTATTGTCCCTGCTCTCAGGAACGCACTTATCGGAAGGAAACTGGTACATGTGACCTCAGAGAAGGGATTCGGTATAACCTCTGTTGACTGGGGTAAAATCACTGATGTCAGTGACGGATACGTATCATATGGTTTCCGTGACGGTAACGAGGACAAGATCGAAGTTTCCCTGACCAACTCAAAGATACCTGTCTACTGGAAGGACTACACGGTTGACAGGCGCATTTACGAGAGCTGGCTTAGAAGTGGAGTGGATGTCGATAAAGCATCTTCCATTTCTGCAGCATACAAGGCAGCAAAGGCAGAGAATGCAGCTATCATGATGGGTGTCAGCAACGACGGTACGAATTATGATATGAATGGACTTTACCAGGGAGCTGGCAACGATTATGCTGTAAGCAAGGACTTCGGTACCTATGGCAATGCCACAGATGCCTTGGCAGGTGTCTATGAGCTCATGGATGATGATGGCATTCCCGTTGACAGTCTTTCATTCAACTGGGTACTTGCAACCACACAGCGCAGGCAGCTAATGGCCAGCCGCAGTGCAAACGGTATCAAAGAAATGCCGGATATCCTGGACATGCTCAACGGCGGACAGGTATTCGGTACTAACACACTAACAGCAGGCACAGGTTTTGTATGCCCAACAGAGAACGTCGGAGAACCTTATGTCGACTTCTACATGACATCCGATTTCAAGACAGAGCATGGCGTGGACTCAAAACACCCCGACAC
>NZ_FOUJ01000011.1 GCF_900114835.1 Methanolobus profundi
AGAAGCCTGGCAAGTGTCTGCACCTGCTCAAGGAAGTTGACCTTACTGGACCATCGCTCAAAATCTTTAATAATCTTGGAACCGGTTCCATCAAATTGCATGCCTTTTACCAGGGAAAGTGCCAGCTTGTTCAGGGATGTGGAAACATGTGGAGTGCAGGTTGAAAGCTGCTGGTAATATTTGAACCGGCTATCAGTGTCAAAGTTCTGGTATCCTCCAAACTTGGTAGATGTGTCTGTTCGTTTGATACCTGCGGATGCCATGAGAGTAATCGGCTTATTATGTGGGTCATTGATTGTGGCATTCAGACGGACCATGGATGCCTCACAGGTGTTTTTTGAGTAGAGCCTTCGCTTCTACAGTGGTGATTTTACCATCTTCCAGTGACTGCAGAATCTCGTAGACGAAGGATTTTCGTTCTTCTGCGGTCTTGTTCTTCCACCAAAGCTTTACCCTTATGACTATGCCTGCACCAATTCCTATCAGAAAAGTAGCTGCTTCAGTTGCATATGATTCTATCATGGTTTTCTGCTCCTGGGTTCATGTTGACCACACCACTCATTTGAGGGAACTACCGGAAAACCTGCCTTCGCAACAGGAGACTCGCGTCTGCAAAAACCATATGTAATTGCCGTTGGTTTAAAAAATGTGCATGTAGAACAGGTATCACTCATGCAGTGGAATCAGAATGCTGCAACTATATAAATTTAATACACTTTCCATAGGAGAAGAACTTACATATCGTCATTCTCTATGAGTTCAGAAAAGTTAGGATCAACTACAAACAAAGCACCGCATGTTTTGCAATAGTATGATTGCCTTCCAGAAGGAAGGCGGATAAGATTAGGATGATTGTATTCACATCTTGCAAAGAATTTGTCGCCTTCAATCTCTACGGTTGCTATCCAGGACATGTTGTTGCCTCGTAATTATTCTGTAAAAACAGTACGCTCCGACCTTATATATATTGTGTGATGCGGGTAATCAATGCGCTTCAATGCGATTTTGTTTTTGAAGGATTATTTTTTGTTTCCTGCATGTAGAAAAGTTTAAATGTTATCCTATTCATTAAAGTTGTACAGTAACAAGATTAAAAAAACAACAAAAATTAATTCATGTAACTGCATCCACATCCTTATTCTATTTTGTGGCAAGCACAGCGTAGAATTAGAATGTAGATATGGATAGATGAATTAATTTTTCTTGCTTTTTTCTTTTTGTTGCGAAATCCAAGAAAAGAGGCAATTAAAATGGATATTGCAACACACAGACTTACATGTATAGAGCAGACTATCGATTATGTTTTTAATAATCGAGATTTGTTAGAAGAAGCTTTCACTCACAGTTCATACAATCCAACAAAGAACAATGAAAGATTAGAGTTCGTGGGTGACAAAGTTCAGAATACCATAATTGGAGTTCATCTATTTGAAAACTACAATGTAGATGAAGGAATCCTTTCAAAGCTGACAAGTTATTTTGTAGACAACAAGCGTGTTCTTCCAAGATTATGCGTCAGTTATGGATTCGATAAACTGATAAAAATCACCGATTATGAAAAAAACACAAAGAATAGTCGGAAAAACTGGGTTCCTTCCCTTTGGGAAGCATTGATTGGTGCAGTCTTTATTGATAGTGGTAAGGACTGGTCTACCACTGAAAAAGTTATTCTTCACCTTTATGGGGAAGAACTGATTCTAGATGACGAAAGAATAAAGGACATTCTCCGCACTGATCCCGTCACTGTTGTAAAAGAACATTGTGATGAATTTGGATATTTCCTTGAATTTGATGAAAAAAGAGTCGGTGGTTTTGATCATGACCCCGAACATGTTGGATATGTTTGGATTAATGGCGAAGAGTATCAGGGAGATGTTGCGAGAGGCAGTAAACAGAAAGCTAGAGAAAATGCATGTGAAAAAGTGATATCTATCCTTGGATTGAATTAAGCTATAAGAAGATTGATATAATCTTCTTTTTCAATTTTTAAGGCTATTTTGACCAATGCCTGCTATATTTACTTAATCATCATATCGTTTCCGGTAACAATGGTTTCTCCATTTTTTTAGATTTAAAAGAGAAATTAATTATCTATATATAAAGGTATTTAAACTCAAATGTTGTAATATATTTAATGAAAAAAAATATAGGTGTTTTAATAACCATCGTAATTTCTTTCCTATTCATGAATATCGTTTCGCTGTCAACAGATGCACCAACAAGTGAAGTTGAAATTGCAGAATTTACTATAGACAGCATACATGAAAATACACCGAAAGCGTCTGGAGAATGGGGTCAAATCCAAGAAAGCACCTATTTTAATGCAAAGTTATCTATTGGACTTATAGGAGCTACACTAGGAATTGTAGGTTTCTTAGATTTTTGCATTAAAGTGAAAGATGTTTTTTCATGATTTAAGTTATATTTTCATATTATTGAGCATTTCTTTTCTTTATTTACTTTTTAATCATAAGTTCTGCAGTCTTGAAAATAGTACCTAACGACATTATATATATATATAGATGGTGTGATGCGTATTTGAAACTAAACAAATATAATAAGACACATCTACACCAGAACTAAATAGCTCATAGAATTATGGTTTTAAGCAAGGATATAGTTTACAATGATATCTTTTATTTCTTTTGAATCAATACCACCGTCTGGTTTGTCTTTTGTCGTGATGAGAATTTTATCATCTTCATCTTTAGCTTCGTCTAAAGGAACTATACCGTTATCACGATACCAGGATTCCTTTAATTTCCATTTATTTCGATAATTTTCTTTAGTTAGTAACCCGAGATGTTCCCAATAAAACACTCTGCCTGTATCAGGGTCTTCAATAGTGAAATCAGGTTTGATTTCACGTCCATTTTCATCTCTCAAAATTTGTTCATATGCATAATTCACTTTATTGTAGAATAGATGATCAGCTATGATGACTTCTGATTTAGAAATCATAAATTCTCCCTTTGCTGATATCTGAACATGGTTTGTATCATAAATTACATTATCGATTTCTTTCAAATCAGGCATTTCAAATAAATCAGTTATTCTCTTGGCAGTCTCAGAGAATCTGTCCGATGTATATTTTTTGTAATCTTTTAAATCTCCTTGGAATAGGATGATTACTTTATTTTCCTGCCTTGTAAATGCTGTATAAAGCAATTCTCTAGAAAGTAACGGACATGGATTCGGCAAAATTAAGATAACGGTTTTGAAGCCACTACCCTGTGATTTATGTACAGTTATACTATAAGCGAGCTCCAGCTGGGATTCATTCTCATTTTCAAAATCCCTACTTTTAAAAATATATGAATATCCAGGCTGAGATGAAAATGTAATTTGTGCTGGAAATTCACCCTTCCATTTCTTTGTAAATGGTCCTGTATGAACTCCTATTTCGCCATTTGCAATATAGCGTAAACTTACATTGGATTTTGATTCTGGATATAACCTATTCCATGGTTTATCCCAACGCTTATTTCTTACATTGATTACTTTGTCGCCATAAACAATATTATCGATTCCCATAGGCTTTGCTGTTAGTCTTTTTTTCCTCTCTAGATTTAACGCTTTATCAATTACACCTTGTTTGAATGTTTTCTGAATGAATCGATTAATCTCTTTTGTACCATATCCATAGCCTCTTTGAGGAGAAAGGATTTGCCAATTTTCTATTTTTTCTGCTGCACCAATATTGAAATAAGTGAAATTGCCATCTTTTATTGCTCCCAAAGAGAGATCAAAACCAATATGATCATCCTGGCTTTCAAGATGAAGCTCTTCTTTCAGCTCTTCTAATAATATTTGGTGAAGCTCACCTACCTGATACCAACTTCTAAGCTTAAGGTGCTTCCAATGTTTTTGCTTATCTGCTAAAATATCAAAGATATCCTCATCTTCTTTTCGAATGGAAGATGAACTAAACCAGCTTGCTAGCCTAACATCTATGCGTTCGTCTCCGTCTGCATGTCCTTCAAGCTCGTTCTGTCTAAAAATAACTTCTAACTCAGCAAATCCTTTAGCTACTCTCGGTTTACCGGAATCAAAGTGTTTAGGCTTTAAATGCTCTACGATATCGACAAAAGGTCTTCCACTGCCAATTGGAGGCAGCTGCCTAGTATCGCCCACAAGGATAAATCGTTCGACTCCCACAATTGTATCGATTATTGCAGATAATTGTTCTTCTGTTAACATTGACGCTTCGTCAATTATAACAGTTTTACATTCACCATATTGGCAAGCATCTGGATTTAAATAATATCTTCCAGTCTCGACATCATATCGATCATGTTTATATAAAAATTGGGCAACAGTTTGAGCATCGCTCCCCAATTTAACCCTTGCTTTCCCTGTAGGAGCAAGTTTTAAAATGCCTTTATTCTTGACTTCAGGTAAGTCACATAGTATATCTAAGAGTTTTGTTTTTCCCGTTCCTGCAGGACCTACTAAGACAGAAAACCTAGATCTTGCAAGTTCTCTTAACGCTGCTGATTTTTCGTTCAGAGCTTTATTTTCTTTTTCAAGGAGAACTGTTGTAGTTCTATCACCTTTGATTTTCTGTTTGATGATGGCTTCCCAATCTTTTTCAATATCAATACATTTGCCTTTGATTCTTCTAGAAACGAACTTGTGTATTGTGTCTCTGACATCTGTCAATCTTTTCAATTTATAATAGTTATCCTCGTCTGATTCAATGACTACTATCTCATCTTCAAACGAAGACGCAATTATTGACATGATATCTCTTGTTACCGAGCACTTGGGTTCGATGTTCTTTTCATCCAAAAGAGTGATTATCTTGGATTCCGGTAACAGTGTGTTTCCAATATCTGCATTTCCCTCTAAAATATCAACCAATAAAGCTCTCACTCTTCGTGGGTCAATAGAATCTTCAATATGTGAAGGTTTTTCAATGGGGAATACATCTTCTATTTTCTTGCTGGGCAAGAAAGCTTTGTCAACAGTGGTGAACTCTATCGCGTGTGGAGTATAACGACTCTTTTCATAAAAAAGATAAGGATTTTGTATTAAATCATTTTCAGAGCAATCCAACCTATTCTTCTTCATTGAACGATCGTCATAGAACATTATTGCTTGTTCATTATTTAATTCCATCCTGCTCATCAGATTCAAATACTTCTTTCGCGCATCTGGTATTTGCTCCCATATTCGCTTAAAGGTGGAACCAATATTTTTCGTTACATTTGAAGGCAGTATGCGATCATTGCCAGTAAAAATCTGATCTAATACATCCCATGGGTCTGTTTTAAGTTGGTCTCCGTCCATTTCAAAAATCTTCTTTTCCAACTCAAAAGCCACTAAGTTGCCTTGGTTTATTTTCATAGCAGATAGAACAGCACCTATTCCAGGGAAAGCTCCTCTCATGCTCCATAGTTCTGATATCCTATCGTCTATCCATTTTAGATACGCTTCATAATTTTTGTCAAGTACGTGTCCTATCTTTTCCAGAGATTGCCTAAGTTCTAAAAGTGCATCAATTGCGGTGTCGTGAGTTACGTGCTCAGAACCATAAGAAAACTGTTCTCTGTTAGGAGCAATCGCAATTAAACTGGCAAGATCAATTGTTTCATCGGTCTTTGACCTTTCAAGAATCTCATGATAAGGCAAAATGAATCCGTCGTATCCTTTCTCTCTAATTGAATGATAAACTGGTCTCTCCCATATGTAACTTTCATGAGAGGGATTTTTTATGGCAGAGTTGTATTTTTTAATCTCCCCAATACCTGTTACCCTTCCAACACCAATTAAGACCCTGTCTGCTAAATCTGATAACGGAGTATGCTTTGCATATATAAATACTAAGGATTTTTCAACCTCTAAAGAACTGGCAAATGCATCTAATAGTACCTTTTGGTTATGATCGTTTTGTACCCATATTGAAAAGAAATCTAACTTTGGTTCCAAAGATGGTTCATAATAAAGTTCTAATTCTTTTGCTTTTTCCGACTCATGTTTTTTTGGATCTTTCATCATCCACAGAAAAGGAACTACTGAAAAACTGTATGGGGGGATTTTAAGAGGAGTATCCTTGTAATGAGCATACAAATCGACACTTTCTTTATATGGATGATTCACTACCCTGGTGATTTCTTCTTTTGACATAAAAGTCGCTTTTTCTGCTACACAGGGTGGCAAATCTTTGTAAGAGAGTTCACTGAAATGTTTGCCTTTACATTTTTCTTCAAACTCAACATTTTTTTCTTTGATTCTTGGCAGAAACATGCAAGATGCATTATCTCGGGGATTATTACAGACCGTCCCATCCCACAAACTATCATGCCATGGAACTCTCACTGAAAGATGTCTTATTGGCAGTTTCATCTGACTCTCTCCAAAAATCATAATACCTTATGACATTTCAATTATTTATTAGAAGGTTATATGTATAACGGCATACAGTACTTTAAACAGAAAACGTGAATATCCTTAAAATCGATAAAACATGTGGATTTAGCTCTGCTCTTTTATGTTTACGAGGGAAGTCTTCTACCGGGACAAATCTGAAAATTAATATAAACGAACAACTAAAAAAAGGTAAAGTGGAAGTAGTACAATGGCAAAACCTGATCCCCTTTCGGAAGAACAAGTTGACAATATATTAAGCCGAGCTGATGATGAATTATGCAGTCTTTATGATATTTATGAAGCTGCCATACTGCATCCAGATGACTTAGTAATAGGTGTAGACGATGAGGAAACTATATTTTCAGAAATGCCAAACGAAGAAAAAGAAGATTTTATTGATTCTTTAGAAGAACAGCTTGGAATTACTCGATACTTCAAAAATGTAACACTACTAAGAAAACTAAATATTTGCATTATAAAAGAAGATACTTTTGAATTACTTGAATCACATAAAAGTGGAGATTTTTTCAAGCTAAGAGACGCAAAGGGAAATATTTTCACATATTATGAAAGAAATAAGTTCTAACTTGAGCAACTACACCAACTTCTTCAGTTTAAGCTTCTCAATCACAAGTTCTGCAGTCTCTTCCACTTGCTTCTCCCTGAGATCGTTCTGCATTTTAGAATAATACTCCGCAATAAAGTCCACTGCCTGGCTCTTGTTACAGTCCTGCTCCTTCATCACCCGGTGAAGTACTGCGGTCGTATTCTTACTAACAGTTGCATAGAGTTTTGGTCTCATAATTACCTCGGTCTTGTTTTGATAAGTGATGACATGTTCAGTTTCTGCGGTCCGTACCTTGATTTACTAAGCTCTGACAACGCCCATACAAGTGCATCCATCCTATCCGGACTACTTCCTTCTCCTGGAATCCAATCACACATCTGGTCCTCAAGAGCCGGGAAGGATCCCACATGATGTACCTTACCCTGCTCATACAGAGCACTGATAGGCTCGGCCCTGGTCTGCTTTCCTCTGCTGGCCCTTACTGATCTGTAGGAAACATTAGGATCGATTGTCCTGAGCGTATATTCCACAAGCTCTCCACCGTTGTTCACTTCCCCAATTACCCGGTCTGCAGAGTGCTTGTAGTAGGCTGCAATAATCTCCTGGGCCCACTTCTTCGGCGTTGCATGGATAGTGTAGTCCCCCAGGACATAGTACTCTCCGCGTTCATCCACAGCTGCAACAACTATGCCTGTGTCTGCTGAAGCTTCATTGGACGTAACAGCTGGATCCACACCAACCACAATGCGTAGGAGATTGGGAACTTTTGACAACCTTGCATCCTCTATCATCTGCCTTGTCCAGAGTGCATCAGGATTGTCATCTAGTATCTCTGCATTGAGCTCCTGTCTACCCAGCCGGGTTCCTTCGTATCTGCTAATGATCACATCGATGAAGGCAGGTGCCAGGTTGGACAGATTCTCGTAGGTGGATCCTCTTGTTACGTGGGTACTGGTATCGTTCAGGATGTTCTTGACAAGCGGAATAGGCCGAGGGGTTGTTGTGATGGCTGCCCTTGGATCATCACCAATCCTTAAACCGAACTGCAGCATGTCCCAGGTTTTTTCCGGGTACTTCCAGGCTGCAATCTCGTCACACCAAGCAGTGTCGTGCTGGGGACCTCTCAACCTGTCCGGCTCCTCGGCACTGAAAAGCAAAGCAATCGCACCGTTAGGCCAGGTGAGCCTGCGTTTTGATGGCTCGTAGACCGGTCGGCTCCATGGCGGACAGACCGACAGTATTCCGGATTCCCCTTCCACCATCGTGTCCCTGGCATCTGCAGCTGTAGGGGCTACGAGTGCTATCCTCCTGGATTTGCCTGACTCTACCCTTTCCCGGATCCATTCAGCCCCCGTTCGTGACTTGCCATATCCCCTACCTGCGAGTACCAACCAGTACTGCCAGTCACCTGCAGGAGGGAGTTGATTGGGACGGGCCCAGAACTTCCAGTCGTATTCCAGCTGCTGGATCTCGTCATCGCTAAGATCACTCAGGATCTTCTGCCACTCTGACTCTGGCAGCAATGCTATTGATTCTGCCATTGATCTTGTCTCGTGTTTCATCAATGTTTATCTCAACGTTGTTCTGGGTCATATTGATCTCAACTTCCCGCTTAGCAAACTCTGCAGGACAGCTGCGCTCGAGCCACCATGCTGCAGCTTGCCAGGAATGGGCAGCTGCTTTCTGGATAATGGCAACGTTCCTGGCAACAGCCTCTGCCCTAGCCTTCTTCACCGCATGGTAGAACTCGAAATACTGGCCGGACTTTGCAGTCTCGCCTTTTTTCATCCAGTCGTAGTAGGTGACAGATGCTATTCCCACGGCATCACAGGCATGGATCACAGGAACCCCGGACTTGAGGAGCTTGATCAGCGGTTCGGATATGTCTACCATCTTTATGCTTCCCTTTTTTCTTCCCATGTGAAGTCCTCTCCGTTTCTTTTCAGTTCACGATTGCCGGTCAGATTGACATATCTCTGAATTATGACATCGGCATACCGAGGGTCTAGCTCGCTTGTGTAACAGACGCGATTGAGTTGATGTGACGCAATTAGTGTCGTGCCGGAGCCACCGAACAGGTCCAGCACAATCCCCTTCTGCCGAGAGGAGTTACTGATGGCATTTGCAACAAGGGCCACCGGCTTTGTGGTCGGATGAAGCTCAGATGCAGAGGGTCTTTCAAACTCCCAGAGGTCGGACTGTTTCCTGTCCTCCACCTGGCATAACCTTGGAGCACCGTCCTTCCAACCGTACCATATGGGCTCGTACTGGGTGTGATAATCCTTCCTGGAGAGGACAAGCCTGTCCTTGGCCCAGATTATCGTGCTGCTCCAGTGGTAGTTGTTTTCCTTCAGGGAAAGCATCATGTTCCCCCATTCCTGGGCCGACATCACTACATAGGTCGGACATCCGTCCTTTGAGAACTGGTTCATACAGCTGAAGCTTGCCATCATGAACTCTCTGAAGTCCTCTGTTTCCATTGCATCATTGAGAATGCTTCTCTGCTTCCAGCGAGGATTCTTTGTAGCTCCGTAGTTCACATTCCATGGCGGGTCCGTGAACACCATATCGGCTTTGTCCTCTCCCAGAAGCTTTGCCACCTGGTCCGGATCGGTGCTGTCCCCACAGATCAAGCGGTGATTGCCCAGCTCCCAGACATCTCCAAAAACCGTCACAGCCTCCTCCGGAACCTCCGGGGGTTCGTCCTCCATGACTTCCATAGGTGTTATCGATTCAAGCAGACCATCCACATCATCCAGAGTGTAACCGATTGCTTCAAAGTCGAAGTCCGGGATCTCCGCTATTTCCTGCAGCAGCTTTGCCAGGGTTTCAGTATCCGTCTCTGCCAGCTCAGCCAGCCTGTTATCGGCGATGACGTAGGCCACAGCCTTCTCGTATGGCAGGTCGAGGGTTATTACGGGAACCTCGGTAAAGCCCAGCTCAAGGGCAGCCTGGAGCCTTGCGTGGCCTGCTACGACCATCTTATCAGCTGTGATGAGGATAGGGTTCGTCCATCCGAACTCGGAAAGTGACTTTTTAAGTGCTGACATCTGATTCTCAGGATGTCGTTTCGGGTTGTCGGCAAAAGGTTTCAATTCGCCAACAGGAATAGTAATGACTTGCATTTTTCGTACCTTTTTTGAATGTTAGAAATATCTATCTTTTTTTGCCTGTTTTTTCTGCCACAGGTATCCTGGACAGCTTGATCTTCTTTCCCATGACCACTTTCATAACCTCACCACATTTGGGGCAGGTGACCTCATCAACCGGTTCTGTGATGAAGATCCTCCCCTTGCAGTTGATGCATAAACGGGATACTGGAGTGAATTTCATTATGCCTCCTTACAATCGAACCTATCGCAGTTCTCACAGGTCATGTACTTAGGACATCTTTCAAGTAGTGTCTCCCTTGGCCAGACATTGAACTCTCTTTCGATGATTTTGGTGACATGATACTCTGTTTTCCCATGATCGAAATCTGCTTGACCTTTGAACAGATCGATGAGCTGTTCCTTGTCTGTCATGCCAAAATTGTAGAACTCCCGAACGATGGCTACTCGCATCTTATTGCCCTGATCACCGGACAGGTCCTTTTCAAGTGCTGCCAGGATGCATGGCCTTACTCCGTTGAGCTTTACGTTAACAGGTTTCACTGACCTGCTTCTGTTCTTTCGTATCTTTGGGATCTCAATATCTGAAATATCATAGACAGCAATGTCCATGGTCTCACCTTCCCATCCATGAATAGAGGAGAATACGTTGTGTTTTCTGTGTAATGCAAAAGGCAACTTCACAAGATTGCCATACTGATTATTTTTGTTCCAGGTCCTTTGTTTGGGATTCACCTCGCCATCGAAACCTGCCTCCTTTGCAATTGCATTGGCAAAGTAGTAGGCCTTCTCAACCTCCACCTCTTTTATGAACAACCACACATGGTACGAATGAGGAGAACCAGACGATTCTACCAGGTATCTTAGCTGCATACGGTCCAGGAAGGATGTCAGGTTCTGCAGGTCATCCTCGGCCTTTATCTCCTTTTGAATTACGTCCTCTTCTGTATCATCCTTTTTCCTGTGGGCATCAACATCGAAACATATCCACTTACAAGTTCCTTCCTTGCTTGTGGAATAAGCACCGATGGTGATCTTGCCTGCAATATGATTCTCGATGATCGTGTCAGTTATTGGAACAGCAACCCGGAAGTATTGTGTTCCGTTAACATTCTGTTCTGCAAAAGTATCGAAGCGGTTGATAAGATAGTTCTTGATCAACTCGGACTTCGAACAGTCTAAAACCAGTCCAACTTTTTGCCATAAACCCCCTATAATATAATTAATAGGGGCTTTTTGGCAAGATTCTGGATTCAATTTTAAGGTT
>NZ_FOUJ01000001.1 GCF_900114835.1 Methanolobus profundi
ATTCATTTGAGTGAGTTTGGCGGCCATAGCGGCAGGGCAATTCCTGTACCCATACCGAACACAGAAGATAAGCCTGCCAGCGTTCCTTACTGTACTGAAGTACGAGAGTCTTCGGGAACTCTGGATCGCTGCCATCTCACTCATTTAACCTTATCTACTCTTTTTCTGAATTACAACTTTTAATATCAAGAGCTTTGAGTTTGTTTTTGTGTTTTCAACTTAATATTAACTCTTATAGCTCAGGTTTTGTTCTATTCAGTATGCATGCATTTCATGGTATGTAATCATCCATATGTACAGACAATATCATTAGAATAGAGGGTATTGCAGGGTTGGCATTCATATCGAAGTCTACCTTCTGTAGAGCATTGCTTTACCAATAATAAGCATATTTTCATCATTATTGTAATAAAAGAAGGAAATGTTCCCGCGCAAAGCGCGGTACATATCCTTAAAATATAAACTAAGGCAATCACTGTTCTTCTACTTGAGTAACGATCACATCTTCACCATGGACTCTTCTATGTGCTTCACGATTTGCAACTTCAATGAACTCTTCATTTGCAGTCTTTTTACCGCTGACCCATTTATCCATAATCACACATGTTACAAGGTCACCTGTCACATTTACAGCAGTACGGCTCATATCCAGTATCCTGTCAACTCCGATAATAAGTGCGATACCGGCAGTGGGTATACCAACACTGTTCAATATCATTGCAAGGATCACAATACCTACTCCTGGTGTTGATGGTGTACCTATGGAAGCTCCCACCACAGTGATCATGATAAGTACCAGTTCGCCGAAACCAAGGTCTATTCCAAATGCCTGTGCAAGGAAGACGGCTGCTATGCTCTGGTAGAGTGCTGTACCGTTCATGTTAATAGTAGCGCCAAGTGGAATAACGAACTGCGATATAGAAGGCCTTACATTCATGTTCTCTTCAGCTGTTTTGATGGACAATGGCATAACTGCAGCAGAGCTTGATGTAGAGAATGCAAGCAGTAATACATCTTTTATCGTTCTCAGGAATTCGATGGGGTTCTTTTTCGTAACTACCAGGATTATTAACATGTAGACAAAGAGCATTACTAATAATCCTAGAAGGACCGTGCCTACGTAGACCAACATTCCGGCAAGCGCATCGATACCGAGGTTCAGTGTGAACTTGCTGATAAGTCCAAATACCGCTATAGGTGCAAGTAACATGCTCCATCTGACCACTGTCATGCTCACTTCCTGTAATGATCCTAAAAGTTCCAGCAAGGGCTTTGATTGGGTTGGTGCCATAGAAACAAGAGCAACACCTATTATTATTGAGAAAATAACGACCTGTAACATTTGTCCTGTAGCAAGTGCACCTAATGGATTGGTTGGAAGTATCGTAGTGATCATGCCGGGAAGCTCGGATACTTCAGGAGTGGCGATAGTACTGTCATCTACCTGTGCTGCATCAGAGCTCATTGTGTTCTGGACAAGTTCGCTACTGATATAGGTCCCAGGGTTTATCGTCAATGCAAGTGTCAGTCCAATGAGTATGGCAAGTGCGGTCGTAATGAGGAAATAT
Organism: Methanolobus profundi; assembly: GCF_900114835.1. Classification (GTDB taxonomy): domain Archaea; phylum Halobacteriota; class Methanosarcinia; order Methanosarcinales; family Methanosarcinaceae; genus Methanolobus; species Methanolobus profundi. The sequence continues at coordinate 1,569 of NZ_FOUJ01000001.1, forward strand.
CCAACGGTACGAACACCTATCCTCTTCAGTTGTTCCATATCCTCGCCGGCAGCAATACCTCTGATAATGGATGCAAATACAAGAGGCACTACTATCATCTGTAGAAGTGCGAGGAAAACATATCCCGGAAGTGCCAGCCATTCACCAATGGTATATGACATATCCGGATCAATGAAGCCAGAAGAGGGTCCAAGAACAAGTCCGGTTACAATACCCAATAACATTCCTATTAGGATCTTCAGCCATAGGCGGCCTTTTACAAGTTCCTGAAGATGGTAATTAAGGTGTTTTAACGAACGCGGATGTATTAGGGTAAGAGGTTCCGGTAATTTATACCTGCTTGACATACCCATAAGTTATTTTTAATCATTTATGGGTTTATGGTTCTTCCAAGAAACTAAAAATGCTTATTGAACTATTTTCTGCGTAATATGCTCTCATCTATAGGGTAATATTCAGTAGCAGACCCAATAAGCTCTGCTGCCGTGTTCCTTTCGAACGAGTGAACTTCCACCCGGACGCCGCATGCTTTCAGGTGGTTCACAAGAGCTGTGAAATCTCCGTCACCACTGACAAGTACAACTGTATCTACCTTTTCCGATATCGCGATCGCATCAATGGCGATCCCCATATCCCAGTCACCTTTGGTAGATCCATCCGGTCTTATCTTGAGCTGTTTGGACCTGACCTCCCATCCGAAGTTCCTTAAATGATATTTGAACCCGGACTGGTCTATCTCTTCGGTCTCCACAAGGTAAGCGATAGCTCTTACAAGTTGTCTTCTTTTTAGTACGGTAGCAAGTAATTTCTCGTAATCCACACGACTATCAGAATAGATGTTCTTAGCAGAGTAGAACATGTTCTGGACATCCGCAAAAACAGCTATTCTCTGACTCTCGAATATATTATGCTCGTTATTGTGTGAATTGACCATGTTCCTTGTCTCCGTAGTATTGCTTTAATAAAAATGATATCATGTCCTCTTCCTATTTATCTGGACCTGCTCGTTTCGGGCGGGCAGACATTTATGCAAGTTTGCACTTTATATGTTTATTTAATATCATCAGGAGGAATAACATGGGTTTATTCAATAGGATGGGAACAGTAGTCAAGTCAAAAATGAACAAACTGATGGATCGTATGGAAGATCCCCGCGAGACACTGGATTACTCTTATGAAAAACAGCTTGAAATGCTTCAGGATGTAAAAAGAGGGGTTGCAGAGGTTGCTACATCCAAGAAGAGACTTCAGTTACAGCGCTCCAAATTATCACAGAGTATCGAGAAACTTGATTCACAGGCAAGGGAAGCTATCTCTGTCGACAGGGAGGACCTGGCACGTCTGGCACTTGAAAGGAAGAGTGGTCTCTCAGTCCAGATACAGGGCCTTGACCAGCAGATAGCTGATCTTGAGAAGGAACAGGAGAAACTTGTTGCAGCCGAGAAACGCCTGTCTACAAAGGTAGAGGTTTTCAGGACCAAGAAGGAGACCATCAAGGCCCAGTATTCTGCAGCCGAGGCACAGGTCAAGATCAACGAATCAGTTTCCGGTATCAGTGAAGAGATGGCAGATGTAGGTATGGCAATAGAAAGGGCTGAGAACAAGACCGATCAGATGAAAGCCCGTGCATCAGCACTCGATGAGCTTATCGAGGTAGGTACACTTGATGATCTCACCAGCAGTGGTGACGATATCGACAGGGAACTTGCAAAGATAAGTTCGGAGTCCAGTGTCGACCTTGAACTTGAGAAACTCAGAAAGGAGGCAGGCAAATGATTATAAGGATAGTGGGCGAAGGTCAATATGAAGTGCCAAGTGCCCTTTTTGATGAATTGAACGTAATTGATAACAGGATAGTTGACCTCGTCTCTAAGGGTGATGAAGAGGGTTACAAAATTGAGCTAGCCGGTCTCATCGAGAAGATAAAGATGAGTGGTAAGCAGCTTGATGATGCAGACATCGTAGAATCGGACATAATCGTTCCACCTGAGGACCTAACATTCGAGGAAGCAAAGGATGTCTTTACAGGTGTAGGGATACTTGAAGATTAAAAATAAGATCGGAGCAATTAAATGTTTCTTGCCTAAAAAGGCATGCTCCACAGGGGATACCATTTCCCCACTTCTTTTTCTATAGGAAGCTCTTTTTCCATAAGGGATTTCAATCTTAGTTCAAGTGTATTGTCCCTGTTGTTCTTTCCCTGAGGTGCGAATGGATAGTAACTTCCCTGCTTGAAGTTATATATCCAGTAGACAGGTCCTTTGCTCTCGAACCTGTAAACCGCACATAGTATCTGTTCACCGAACCCTTCTTCCACAAGTGTCTGGGATATCATGTGTATATTGGTCACAAGATCTTCAAAGTCCTTATCTTTGAGTATGACCCATAGAAAATTATACTCATCCTTTTCAATTGAGTACTCTGTGCCTGTTTCTTTGGTGCTGAACGCAAGGAGCTGCTCTATCTCTGCCCTTGCATTCTCATGTTTGGACATATCCATTGACTTGAAACATATGCCTGCAACAGCAGATGGTTTCAGGTTAAGGTTCATTTCAAGGGTTATGACTGCAGTTGAGATGGCAAAAAGCTTATCCATCTTTGCTTTCGGTACCTTGCTTCTTCCAAGCACCGAATCGATCATGTCGAGGAATCCCATCAGAGTTCGATCTCCCTCTGTAAGTCCTCAAGTGCAGCGATCCTCTTTTCCATTGAGGGATGTGTTGATAGCAGGTTCATCATGGAGCCGGATATCGCGGGTATTATGAAAAAGGCATTCATGCCTTCTACCTTACGCAGGTCCTCTGTGGGTACCTTTGCCATGGTGCCGCTGATCTTCCTGAGAGCTGATATAAGATTGGTGGGCTCTCCGGTGATAAGTGCAGAGCCTCTGTCCGCAGCAAATTCCCTGTATCTTGAAAGGGCACGTATAAGCAGGAAACTGATGACCCATACAAGTATGGAAACTATCCATATTGCTATGAGTGCTCCTCCATTTGAATCTCTGCGGTTGCCTCCGAAACCTCCGAAATAGAGGCTGTATCTTACGATGTAGAATGCAAGTGTTGAGATGAAACTTGCAATTGTCAGTATTGCCATATCTCTGTTCTTGACATGGCTTAGCTCGTGTGCGAGTACTGCTTCAAGCTCTCCCTGGTCGAGCCTGTGCATGAGGCCCGTGGTCACAGCGACAACAGCACTCTTAGGTCCTCTTCCGGTTGCGAAGGCATTAGGTACTGAAGTATCTACAATGGCAACTGTTGGCTTTGGCAGACCTGCTATAACACAGAGCCTGGTAATGGTCTCGTGGAGTTTTGGTTCCTCTGCTTCAGAAACTACCCTCGCACCTGTGGTCCAGAGAACAAGTTTGTCGGAGTAGTAGTACTGCGCTCCCATGAATATTGCGACGAAGAGGAGCATGAACATTGCGGAAGTGCCCATGTATGCCAGAAATGCTAGGAATCCTAAATAGACCGCAGCCAGCAGGAACATGGTGAACAACATTCTTCCTTCCAGCCCCAGATCTTTTTTCCATTCTACCATTTAAATACCTCATATTTGAAATTTATACAATGTATTATTGCTTCAGTATTTATAGTTCTTCTTCCAGAAGGGCTCCCTTCTGCCAGTCGTTGATGATCCTAATAGCAGCTCTGGTCTCATCGATAGCCCCTTTCTTCTTCAGGAAATTGCACTGTGTTCCTATCATCTCAAGTATATCGTAGGAATTCTCATCCGTGATCTTTACTTTATAGAATGATTCCAGTATCTCCTTGTTGTCCTCGACCATTCTTTCGATGATCTTCATAGCAACACCTATGGGGTCTTTGAGATGAGTGGAGTCCTTGACACCAAGCAATCCCTGTATGTACTCATCGTGCTCGTCCAGCGGGAACACACCAGGTGTGTCCAGGAAAACGATACGTGACCCTGCATTGACGATCTGCACACCCTTTGTATGTCCGGAGATTGCAGATGTTGAGGCTTTACCTCTTCCTGCAACACCATTGATCACTGATGATTTACCGGTATTTGGGTATCCGATACAACCAACTGTGATATTGCGGCCCTGGATGTCTGCTACTTCCAGTATCTTGTGTCTTAGCATTGTAGTACCGAACCTCTGCTTAGAGGAGACAAAGACCGCCGGAGCTGTCTTGGCCATGCGGGACTTTGCTTTTTCGAGCTTTTCCTTTGATACCAGATCACATTTGTTAAGAACTATAATGAACGGCTTCTTGATACGTTTCAGTTCCCGCTCGATCTCACTGTTCCTTGTATCATCTGGAAAACGTGCATCAACTACTTCTAGAAGGATGTCAGCTTTTTTAATGACGTCCTTCACTATCATTTTTTGACTTGCCATGATAAATTCTCAGTGTCAGAAAAGTGTTATTGAATATCTTAATTCTGTTCCCTCTTACTATTTGAAAGGTTATATTCTCTTTGATACGATGTACTTATGAGTGTTAAAGAATAAATTAAGCATGCTTATATTAGCATATTATGGAGCGTGCTCTATCAAATGGCAACAATATCTATTGACCCTCAATTATGCAGTCATTGCGGGATCTGTACACAAATATGTCCTCTCGGTATCATACTTCCAGGGGGAGAGGATGATATGCCTTTCATGCCGGATCCTATGGATGAGGTATGCGTAAAATGTGGTAACTGTGAAGCTTTTTGTCCTGAAGGGGCGATATCTCCATTATTCAGTACGAAACATTCTATTGTATCCGATCCACTATCAGATAACATGGATCCTGAGCAACTGGGTGCATATATGCGCGCACGCCGCTCTATACGGAACTACAAAGATGAGGTCGTTGATAAGGGAACTATTGAGGAGATTCTGGATATTGTCCGCTATTCTCCTTCAGGTATCAATATGCAGCCTGTCAACTGGCTCATTGTCCATGAACCTGATGAAGTGCGCAAGATCTCTGCACTTACTATAGACTGGATGCGTGATATCATTGACTCTGATATGGAACATCCAATGAAACCCATGATGTCATCTCTTGTCTCTGCTTATGATATGGGCGCAGACCCTATATGTCGTGGTGCTCCCCATCTTGCAATAGCCTATGGTGCAGGGAATCTGGCATATACGGATTGTGTGATCGCATTATCATGGTTCGAACTCTCAGCACCCTCATTTGGACTTGGTGCCTGTTGGGGAGGTTTCCTCAAGGTTGCAGCAAGTTCCTACCAGCCTCTGATAGATGAACTTGGACTTCCTGAGGGTAATTCTGTACAACATACAATGATGTTCGGTTATCCTGAATATAAGGTCCATAATATTCCAGGCAGGAATCCTGTGAAGATAACCTGGAAATAATTCCAGGACCTGTTTGTTTTATTTTGCGTTGCTACTTTATGCGGGCATTATTTATACTAGTTTATTATATTTCTACTGAATACTCAATTAGAGCATCTCTCAATAAATTTTAGGAATCCTTAAGTAGGATCTAAACACTAACATGGCACCATAAATGGAACTATCTAGTTTCAGTTTCATATATTCCTTGAGCAATGGTCCTAAAAATACAACAATAATGGTCGGTGTGGCTTTATACCTCGATCACAGAATCATCAAAATCGATAAGTTATGACACTATCTGATAAACCCCGGGTCCTTGTAGTAGATGACGAGCCAATGAACATTGAGCTTCTTCAGGCTTATCTGCAAATGGATTATGAAGTCCTCTCAGCACACGATGGATATGAAGCATTGGAAGTAGTTTCCAGAGAGGTTCCTGATATAATACTACTGGATGTTATGATGCCGGGTATCAATGGTTATCAGGTATGCGAGCAGATAAAAAGTTCTGAGAAGACCCGCTTTATCCCTATTGTTCTGGTCACGGCATTATCCGGAAGGGATGATCGTTTGAAAGGTATTGAGGCAAATGCCGATGATTTTCTGACCAAACCTGTTGACAGGCTTGAACTTAAAATGAGGGTAAAGTCCCTGCTCCGTATAAAGGACCTTCAGGATAATCTTGTAACAGAGCGCGACCAGATACAGAATTATCTGGATGTGGCAGCAGTAATGATGCTGGCTATTGATAATAATGGCATTATCACTCTCATAAATAAGAGGGGTCTGGATATACTTGGGTATGTGAGGGAAGAAGAAGTCCTGGGCAAAGACCTTTTTACTAATTTTATTCCTTCATCATCAAGGCTGGAGATAGAAGCTCATATATTTTCCACCTTTGACAATGATACGGAAAAGATCAATTATTATGAATGTCCGGTACTAACAAAGCAAAATGAACAGCGTATGGTATCGTGGTATTCGAAGCCTCTCATTGATGAAGATGGTAATGTTATGGGTGTTCTCTGCTCAGGTCAGGATATAACCCAGAGGAAAAAGGCAGAGGAGAAACTAAAAGAGAGGACTCGTGCCATGGAAGCTTCTATCGACGGGATGGCCATTATGGACAAAGATGGTGTTTACTCTTATGTTAACAATGCCCATGCACGTATCTTTGGGTATGGCAGTCCTGATGAGCTCATTGGAAATAAATGGGATGTACTTTATGAGGATGCTGAGGTCGAACGTTTCACCAATGAGATATTACCTGAGTTCCGTTCAAATGGTAAATGGAAAGGTGAACTTGTTGGAAAGAAAAAGGATGGGAACCTTTTCTTCCAGGAAATGTCAATAACTGTTCTTGATGATGGTTTTATCTCTGTGGTAAGGGATATATCCGAGCGTAAGGAAGTTGAAGCAAAACTTAGTAAGTATGCTTCTGAGCTCAAGAGCTCAAATGAACTAAAAGACCTCTTTACTGACATCTTACGTCATGACCTGCTGAATCCCGCAGGTGTTGTCAAAGGATTCACTGACATGCTTCTGTATGAGGAATCCGATGAGAACAAAAAGTACAAGCTCCAGCTGATAGACAATAATGTAACTCGCCTGATAGAGATGATAGAATCAGCTGCTAAATTTGCAAGGCTTGAGGACATCGATGAACTTGAGTTCAGGTCGAGCGATCTTACTGGTATCGTTCAGAACGTAGTAGAGGAGTTCGGACCGCAGCTCAAAAAGAAGGGAATTACTCTGGATATGAGGGTGGACCATCCATGTCCTGCAATTATCAATCCACTTATTGATGGCGTTTTTGTGAACTTTATCTCTAATGCCATAAAATATGGTCCTGCTGATAGTATCGTGGTAGTTGATGTGCAGGATATGGGGGACAAATGGAAGGTGATGGTGTCTGATTCCGGTGATGGTATCCCTGATAAGGATAAGGAACTGGTCTTTGACCGTTTTAACCGCCTGACCTCCAAGAAAAAAGCTGTGAAGGGTTCAGGTCTTGGTCTGGCCATTGCGAAGAGGATAATCGAACTTCATGGTGGAAATATAGGTGTCGAGGACAATCCTGCAGGAAAAGGAAGTGTTTTCTGGGCCACTGTAAAAAAGACATGAGGTTTATTTGCCTATATCCTCGTACCATATCTCAGGTTTTTCCTGAATGAAATCTCTCATAATGGTCTTGCATTCCTCTATGTCAAGATCGATCACTTCTACTCCGTGTTCTTTCATGAAGTCTGCCGCACCATCGAAGGTATCAGATTCACCAGCGATCACTTTTTTTATGCCGAACTGTACTATAGCTCCTGCACAGAGATAACAGGGCATCAGTGTGGAATATATGGTAGTATCATTGTATTTGCCGATCCTTCCTGCACTACGGATACAATCGATCTCAGCATGTGCAAGGGGATCATCATGCTGGACCCTTCTGTTATGTCCTCTTCCAATGATCTCTCCATCCTTCACAAGGACCGAGCCGATCGGTATGCCATCTTCTTCCAGTCCTTTCTTTGCTTCCTCGATAGCTGCTTGCATGAACCTGTCCATATTATTCCTCATTGTATTACCTGATGAACTGACTATATTATATGTCTATTATAATATATTGCTCGGTCTGCTTGCAGTAGCATGACTGTTATAAGGGTCAAAGAAAAACAGAAATTATAATTGTATGCTTGCGCATACTTTTGTTGATACTGATCAGAGTGTCAGCATAAGATTTCCAAAAAAGCAACTATCCTCATGTGCACTTATTGCAGCAGGCTTTAGTATGGAGATGCCTTTGTTCATTGTTTTTGATGCAGTGAGTATGTCCATAAGTGATAATTTTCCCTCTTCGAACCTGTCTCCTATGGTCTTCATGCCTTCAATGAAACCTTCTTCGATCACATCTACGGGATCGATCCCTGATCTGATGGTCTCCATTGCTGCATTTGTTGCTTCGGCATCATTGAAGTTTATCACTGAGTTCTTAGCTTTGTTGATAAGCTCCTTCTTTGTAGAATCATTATCGTTCATGATCTCATCATATCCTCATGCATTTTCTTCTAAGTGCGTAGTTTTGCCTTCAGGATGCTTTCACATCCAGTGTCCACTACCTTGTTTTCTGATATGAACTTAATCTACCGAAAATATATTTCAGTCAGTAAAATATATAGGTGCTATATTTTTTTGACATCTATAGAGCAATACAAAAAAGTGTGATGTTGAAAGGGCATAGTGCCAGATGATGGTACTATTGTCGGGCTATGTCCTTGTTTATCCTGAAGACACGATCGTTCTTACGAACGACATCATCAACAGCAAGTCCGATCTCATTTCCTCTTTCTATGGAATCTACCTTTTCCCCTTCATGGAGGATGGAATCGACTTCCTGTTCCAGATATGTGGTATTACCTTCAATGATGATCGTATCGCCTGTTTCCAGTCCCTGTTCCAGTAATTTGACCGCAGCAGCAGCTTTCTTGGGATAGTAATTTGTGACAACACCTACGGCTTCACGCTTTACAGGTGATGCATTCATGTCAAAGTCATATGCAAGGCTGTCCGGTCCTGGATATCCAAAATAGAAACCGGTTGAAAATCCCCTGTTGTATTCAAGTGCCATTCTTTCTTTAAGTGGTGTGACCTTGCTCTTTTCATATTTACCTTCTTTGAAAAGGTCCAGAGCATTGCGGTAGTATTCTGATATTGTGGCTGTATACCCTGGATTACGTAATCTTCCTTCCACTTTGAACGCATCGACGCCTGCATCCACAAGTTCAGGTATGTGTTCTATCATGCAGAGATCCTTTGCGCTCATCAGGTATTTTCCTTCGATATCAACGATGGCTCCATTATCTGAATGCAGGGACCATTCCCATCGGCATGGCTGGCTACATTCTCCGCAGTTCCCTGATTTTCCAAGTAAATATGCTGAAAGGTAACATCTTCCGGAGATGGCCTGGCACATTGCTCCGTGTACGAACACCTCAAGCTCGATCTCAGTATCTTCGCTTATCTCTTTTATCTGCGCAAGGCTGAGCTCCCTTGCAAGTACTACTCTGCTTGCTCCCAGTGACCTGTAGAACTCTGCTGTGACCTGGTTCGATACATTTGCCTGGGTGGAGATATGTACTCGCAGATCCTTGTCTGCTGCTTTTATGATCGTGGCAGGGTCCCATGCGATGATGGCATCCACATTTGCAGATGCAGCGCATTCAAGTACTTCATCCAGTTCATTCAGGTTATCCGGATATATTACTGAATTCACAGCAAGGTATCCGTTCATTCCGTTATTGTGTATCTCTTCAACGAAGTCTGCAAGGTTCTCGGTGCTGATCTCCTGTGCTCTGGATCTGAGGCTGAGCCTGTCAACTGAGAAATAGACCGCATCTGCATTTTCTCTGCATGCTTTCAGGGCTGCCAGGTTCCTTACACCCATCACAAGTTCCGGTATTTTGACTTCGTTCTTATCAAGGGACATTGCTGTATGGATTCAAATTAAGATTTAAATTACTTGTGTTGAAAGGACAAGTAAAATTGTTCAAAGAACAACTTTTGTTCGAATCCGGGAACATATATATACCATTAAACACTATATTGCAGTATCGAGCAAGATTAGGGTTGCCTAATATTGCGAGGGAATAAAAGAACAATAGCATTCGCCTGAATGTTGCTTTCTGTAAAAAACGATAGAGGTAAAAAATGGCTCCGATCATACCACTTGTAATGATGCCGGAAGGTAAGGACAGCAAGATAATTTCCATCAATGCAGGTAGTTCCTTGCTCAGTCGTCTCAGATCTATGGGTTTTATAGAGAACAGTCTTCTTAAGGTCAAGAAAGGCATCAACGGTTCTCTGATAGTTTCCATCAACGGGTGCGATTACGCACTTGGTATGGGAATGGCCTCTAAGATCATGGTGCAGGAATACTCTGTATAATACTTTTTTAATTATCCTTTTAATTTCTACACTTGCAGTAGCTGCAAGTCTTTATAATAATTGTAATAAAAAAAGTTGAAGCTCAATGAGCTTCGTTTAAAGATCATTCTTCTCTTTTATGGAATATGAATGCAAGCCCTATTATTGCAGCTACTGGTAGTGCAATTGTAGGGAATTCAGGTATCTCCTCAGTTCCTCCATTTTCTCCTGGGTCTTCTGGAAGATCATATCCATATTTGTAGACCGTTACATCGAAGTTATTACAATTTGCATTTTTGATCTTAATAGAATGTCTGACATTTTCAAGACCTGTTATCTTCAATGTCCTGATGGTCTGTTTATCGATGGATTGTGTCAGCTCTACGTTGGAATATGTGTTACCAGACCAGACTTTGTTCCCGTCCACATATACACGTGCGTATCCATCGTTCTTGTCACTTGCAAAAACGATGCAGAATTCAGTTGTTGCATCTTCTGTCTCAATGAGCATAAAGTCGCCATCATTTATTATCGCAAGCCTTCCATCCGGATCGGTCCAGGTGCTACCTGTGATGCTGGTTGAGAAATAGTTCTCAAATCCAGTTATTATTGATGCAGGGTTCCCGTAAACATAGATATCCGGTGTGGTATCCTGCTCTGTGTAGGACACTGTAGCTGCTGAAGCTGGTGCCGGGGCAGGTCCATATCCTGCTGAAGCTGTTCCAATTATCATTGATGCTGCAATTAGCATCAAAACTATCTTCTTTATATCGAATTTCATATTAAACCACCAAGTTTGATACGTGTCTCTCCTATCTCTGGAGCTGTATATATACATTCTGATTTAATTTTGAATGTTATAATGATACTCATCATCATTTGGGTGATCTTGGAAGGTTGCATGAGCTACGCTCATTGTGCAGATATGAGCGATATATGGTGATTCAATAAAAAAAGAAAAAAGATTTAGAATTGCTTCTTGTTGCCGCTTGGTCCCCTCATGTAGTTCCCAAACTCGGAATCAATAAGTTGTAAGCCATTGAAAACAGGTCCGTCCTTGCAGACCCGCAGACCTTTTTTATCCATGCAGCAGGCACCACAAACACCGATCCCACATTTGAAATACCTGTGAAGGCTGAACTCTGTCTTTTCAAGAGCATCCTCTTTCTCAAGCATTCCAAAAATAGCTTTCATCATCATCTCAGGACCACATGTGTATATCCTGTCATAGGCTTTGATGTCTGTCTCTGCAAGGATATCGGTCACAAAACCACATCTGTGTGCTGATCCATCGTCTGTTGTCAGGTGCAGTTCGCCGCATGATGTGAAATGGTCTACAAAGAGCAGTTCATCAGCATTTCTGGCCCCGAGTATGGTGCTCATACAAACACCTGTGGATGATGCGTATTCTGCAAGAAGTGCCAGAGGTACTGTTCCTACTCCTCCTGCGATAAGAAGTATCTTTTCATCCTTGTCCGGTAATGTGAATCCCTTTCCGAAAGGTCCTCTTATTCCGAGGGTATCGCCTTCTTTAAGTGCGAACATCTTTTCAGTTGCATCGCCTACCTTTTGCACAGTGATGGAATTCTTGCTTGACAGTCCCATTGGGATCTCGTCAACTCCTCGTATCCAGACCATGACGAATTGACCGGCAATTGCCTCGTCGAAATTCCTGTCGAACACGAATGTCCTTGTTGAGGGTGTTTCCTCGATAATTTTTGTTATTGTGACATCAATGGGGTACATTATATCCTCTCATGTGCAATTCCGATGATGTCTGATACATCACGGTATCCTTTTTCAGAAACGAACTTCTCGATACCCTGTGCAATTGAGCTGAAAACCTCAAGTCCTTCATAGACTGCAGAGCCTATCTGTACTGCACTGGCGCCAGCCATCATCATTTCGATGGTATCTTCCCATGTGTATATCCCGCCAACTCCTATTATGGGTATATCAAGGGCTGTGAACAGGTCATAGACACATTTCATTGCAACTGGCTTCACTGCATGTCCGGACAATCCACCGAACCTGTTCCCGAGTATTGGGTAGCCGCTGTTGATGTCTATTGCCATACCCTTTACGGTGTTGATGGCTACAACAGCATCGGCACCGCCTCTCTGTGCTGCCTCTCCTATTGAAACAATATCTGTGACATTAGGTGTGAGCTTCACCCACACGGGAATATCCACTGCATCTCTGACCGCGGCTGTTATGCTCTCAACTGCATCGGGATTGCTTCCAACGGATGCTCCATATCCAAGTGCATGAGGACAGCTTACATTCAGTTCGAAAGCATCAGGTTCAGACTCAATGAGTCCCAGTGCCACATCTACGAACTCTTCCTCAGTGCCACCGAATATGCTTGCAATGACTGGTGTGCCTGCTTCTTTCTTTGCGATAGCAAGCTCATTCTTGAAATCAGGGTAAGATGGATTTGGTAATCCCATTGCATTAAGGAATCCGTATCCAAGGTCTATCATGCTCGGATTCTTGTGACCTTCCTTTGGCTCAGGTCCAATGGATTTGGTTACGACAGCTCCTGCTCCTTCCTTTGCGACACGCACAAGGGATGCACCGGTGGTGCCCATTATCCCTGCGGCCAGAATGGTGGGATTCTCAAGCTCAATTCCTGTTATTTTAATCATATTGCCCCTGCACTTCTTCAGCAGTTCCTGCTTTTAACTGGCAGACCGCTCTCTGTACAAGTTCCTTGCCGCCCATTTGTACAAGAGCTTCTGCGAGTATCTTCGCGTTGATCTGGTAGTTCTCCGCAGGGATCACCTCATCTATGAGTACATGTTCTGTACCATCCAGTGCCAGTACTTCACAACGGATGCTTATTTCATTCTTGCTTATGAACTGTGCGAAGGAGCCGATCGGTGCAGTGCACCCTCCTTCTACATCAGCGGTCACGATGCGCTCGATCTCTGTCTCGATCCTGGTCTGCTGGTGATCAAGGTTGGATGTGACCTCTTCTGCCTCGGATCCGGCAGGTGTTACTACTGCTATGGTTCCCTGGTTTGCTGATGGGCAGAAATGTTTAGGGTCAAGGCGCTCAACATCCATTTCCCATCCCATTCTCTGAAGTCCTGCTTCAGCAAGGAGTATACCATCGTAAAGCCCTTCCTCAAGCTTTCTTATTCTGGTATTGATGTTACCTCTGAGGTCCTGTACATGAAGGTCTGGTCTGTATCTGAGTATCTGGGCTCTTCTACGCATGGATGTGGTTCCAAGGACCGATCCTTCCGGAAGCTCATCTATTCTTGAACCATCAACAGTTAGCAGTACATCATATGGTGAGTCACGCTTGAGCACCGCGGATGTTGAGAGTTCTGCAGGACGGACGGTTGGCAGGTCTTTCATAGAATGGACGGATATGTCTATCTCACCATCAAGCATCCTGTCATCCAGTTCTCTTACGAATGCTCCTACACCTGCAACCTCATGCAGGGGTCTGTCTGTAAAAGTGTCACCGGATGTCTTTATTATCTTCCTGGTCGTGCTGACTCCCAGTTCTGACAGAAGACCTTCTATGGTCTCTGTCTGTGCAAGGGCCAGTGCACTTCCGCGGGTTCCTATTATCATGTGAGTTCACCGTTCATTTAAGGTTTGCTTCGTATGCAGAGAGTGTCTTTTCAATATCATCCTCTGTGTGAGCAGTTGAAATGAAGTTTGTCTCGAATTGTGATGGAGGGACGAAAACACCGCTTTCAAGCATCTTGAAGAAGAACTTGATATACCCTTCTTTATCACATTTGAGGACTTCCTGGTAGTTCAGTGGCTTGTCTCCAAAGAATATCTTGAACATTGATGCGATACCAACGACATTATAATCAAGATTCAGGTCAGCAACGATCTCTGTCAACCTGCTTCTCATCATATCTCCGGTTGCGTTGAGCTTCTTGTGGACCTCTTCTTTCTCAAGTACATCCAGTACTGCAAGTCCTGCTGCAACTGATGCCGGACTTCCGCTGAAGGTTCCTGCCTGATAAACGCTTCCGGAAGGTGCGATCATTTCGATTATTTCCTTCTTTCCTCCGAAGACACCGATCGGCATTCCTCCGCCGACTATCTTACCAAGGGTTGTCATATCCGGTGTAACACCGAAGTATTCCTGTGCTCCACCCATTGCAAGTCTGAATCCTGTAATTACTTCGTCGAAGATGAGAACTACGTCATTCTCTTCAGTGACCTTGCGTACCTCTTTAAGATAGTCGCCTTCAGGAAGTACAGGTCCTATGTTACCCATTACAGGTTCCATTATGACCGCGGCCATATCGGTCTGGTTCTTTTCGATGAGCTGAGTAAGTGCTTCTATGTCGTTGAAATGTGTCTGTAATGTGTGTTTTGTAAAGTCCTCTGGGATCCCGAGTGAATCTGGCTTGCCAAGTGTTGTTGCACCTGATCCTGCCTTGACCAGAACTGCATCGTGTGCACCGTGGAATCCACCTTCGATCTTGATGAACTTGTTCTTGCCTGTGAATCCTCTTGCTGCACGGAGTGCGCTCATGGTTGCTTCAGTTCCTGTAGAAACAAATCTGAGCATGTCAATACTTGGGTAAATTGATGCTATCTTTTCAGCAAGGTTGACCTCAAGGTCTGTTGGAGTACCATAGAGCCATCCTTTCTCAAGCTGGGAGATTATTGCCTGCTTGATGATGGGATTTGCGTGTCCCAGTATGTTCGGACCATATGCAAGACAATAATCGATGTAATCATTTCCATCGATATCTCTTATCTTTGAACCATTTGCTGATTCTGTATAGAATGGGTATGGTTTGATAGCTCGTACCGGACTGCTGACCCCGCCTGGAAGGAGGGTCCTTGCTTTGTTGTATAGGTCTCTGGACTTTTCTAATGACATAAGAACACCTTGATCATTTTAACATCTGTGCCATATCCTTGGCAAAATAGGTAATTATCATATCGGCACCTGCACGTTTAATCGACATAAGTGATTCGTACATTGCCTGTTTCTCATCAAGCCAGCCATTCTGGGCTGCTGCTTTGAGCATTGAGTACTCTCCGCTGACATTGTATGCTGCTGTTGGTATCTGGAATTCGGTCTTGAGGCGGTATAGTATATCTAAATACGGAAGTGCTGGTTTGACCATGATTATGTCGGCACCTTCTTCAATATCAAGGGCAGCTTCCATAATCGCCTCGTCGGAGTTCGCAGGGTCCATCTGGTGGGTGGACCTGTCTCCGAAACAGCATCCTGATCCTGCTGCATCTCTGAAAGGACCATAGAATGATGAAGAGTATTTCGCAGCGTAGGACATAATGGGGATGTTGTGATAATTATTCTCATCAAGTGCACTGCGGATCGCACCTATCATCCCATCCATCATTCCTGATGGTGCCACCATATCAGCACCGGCCTTCACGTGACTCACTGCAGTCTTTCCGAGTAATGGGAGTGTGGGGTCGTTCATTATCTCTTGATTATCGTGGTCGACCATTCCACAATGTCCGTGACTGGTGTATTCGCACAGGCACACATCAGTTATCACAAGCATATCCTTTCCGAGCTCATTTTTTATCTCGCGGGTTGCACGCTGTACAACATCGTCATCGCCCCATGCAGAGCTTCCATGCTCGTCCTTTTTCTCCGGGATGCCGAAAAGTAATATTGCAGGTATGCCAAGGTCGGCAGCTTCCTTTGCCTCATCTGCGATCACCTCTACCGGCAGATTATAGATGCCAGGCATTGATGCGACTTCCTGTGGAGCATCAATTGTCTCATTGGCAAACACAGGATATATCAGGTCATTAACAGACAATGAAGTCTCACGTACCAGGTCTTTTATCTTGCCACTTCTCAGCCTTCTCATTCTGTGCTCGGGGAACATTTTACCAGCTCATCCTTTTCTTTTATAATGGATCTGTTTACGCTAAACACTCTGCCAACTGATTCAAGCAGCTCATCGTCACCGATCTCTGCTGCATACCTCAGTACTTTGGTAGGCTCTGCCAGCATTTTATTGATTATTGAGTGTGTGAGATCCTCTATGATCTGTTGCTCGGTCTCACCAATTGTATGATATGCACTAAGTTTTGTGAGGGCTTTCTCTTTCTCATTCACACGAAGTTTGTATGACTGCGCATACAATTCGGATACAAGTGCATCAGCCTTCTGCCTTTTGTATTGTTTAATAAGGAGATCGAACTCTTCATCGATAATGGCCTGGGCTTTCTTCGCCTCTTCCATTCTCAGCTCAAGGTTCTTCTCGTTTATTACCCTCAGGTTGTCTATATTATATAGTGTCACATGAGGTATGTCCGATATTGATGGATCGATATCCCTTGGGTTGGCAATATCTATCAGAAGCAGTTCCTTATCCCGTAAGCTCATTGCTTTTTCTATCTGCTCATGCTTCAGGACGTAGTGTGGAGCTCCGGTAGCACTGATGACAACATCTGCTCTTCTGAGGTTCTCCTCGATCTGGTCGAAATGAACTGCATGTCCTCCCATCTCATCTGCAAGTTCCTGTGCAGCAGCATATGTCCTGTTAGCAATGTACATCAGCTCGATCTCTCTGTGGGAAAGTGCACGTGTAACCAGTGTTCCCATCTCGCCAGTACCTATGACAAGTACCATCTTGTCCTTGAGGTCTCCAACGGTCTCTTCAGCAAGGTCTACGGATGCTGATGCAATAGAAAGTGCACCGCGGTTGATCTCTGTCTCGGTCCTGACACGTTTACCTACCTGGATGGCTTTGCTGAATGCTGTGTCCAGTGTCCTTCCGGAGGTTCCGAGTTTCTTTGCAACAAGATAGAGGTCCTTTATCTGTCCCAGGATCTGGTCTTCTCCTATTATCATGGATTCCAGACCTGATGCCAGCCTTAGCAGGTGCATGATGGATTCCTCGTGTTCGAAGAAGTCCACTATATTAGAAGAGAGTCCCATTTTCTTTGCGAACTGGAACAGGACAGTACTACCTTTTGGAGAGACGATATATATCTCCACGCGGTTGCATGTCTTCATAACAACACATTCACAGACCAACTCGTTGGAATGCAGGTCCTTAAGCATCTTTTCGATATCCCCGTCCCATGCTTCCTCGATCTCCTCTACAGTTGCTTTGGAATGGGTGATCACCATACTGGTTATCTCAGTCATGGGCACCTCTTATTAATATGATATCTTTAGTGGGAGTGTCTATGTACATGTTCATCTGACTTTCTCGCTTATTTTCTTCCTTACTATATCCTGTGCTATCTTAAACCCTTTTTCATAGGATTCTTCAAGGCCGTCCCATACTTCTTTGCTTTCCAGGATATCCCATAATATGTCCTTTCTGTCTCTCTGGTTAGGGACCTCTTTCTTCAGGTATGGTCTCATCTCGCCCTGTATCCTGATCATGTCTGCGAATTCAGGGGTGATGATCTTCTCTACCTGCTGCCTTGTGAACCTTGAAAATGCAGGGCTTGATCCGGTGGTGGATATACTGATGGTAAGGTCACCACGTTTTATCACTGCAGGAACTGTTACGTCTCCAATGGCATCAACTTCATTTGTGAGGATATTAAATGCCTTTGAAAGCTCCACTATCCTTTCATTGATCGTCCTGTCATTGGTGGCAGGTATTACAAGGAAAGCATCCTCTATGATCTTATTGACATCATCATCAGTAAGCTTTCCTGCATCTGCTTCTATGAGTGTGATGTGGTTCTTACGTTCCAGTTCAAAAAAAGTATCAGAAAAACTCCGGCTAACAACAGTTACACTTGAATATTCTGAGAACAGGTTAGCTTTCCTTTCTCCTACGGACCCACTTCCAAATATGACGACCTTTTTATCGCTCATATCTATCAGCAGTGGCAGGAAGTGGTTCTTGTCTTTCATATCTCCATCTCCGGGAATATCTGCCTTCTGCTTTTTCTGGAAATTAGTTAAAGATTGCGATTACAATCTAACTCCAGTTTTCTTGAATTCCCTGTCACTGAAAAGAAGTTTATAATCTTTGATGCATGTGGCTTCGGATATTCTTGCTGCAACTTCCTCACAATCTTCTTTTGTATAGGAATGTACCATTGTGAAAAGGTTGTAATCCCATCCTGCTGCCCTTGGTCTTTCATAGCAGTGTGTGACCTCTGAGAAATCTGCCATTATATTGCCGACTTCCTCTGTCCTTTCATCAGGAACGTTCCAGACGCACATCGCATTAGCTACGATCCCAACATCTCTGTGTCCTATGGAAGCACCGAATCTGCGGATCTCCTCTCTTTCTTTCATCTTCTTGAGGCGATCGATCACTTCCTGCTCGCTTATTCCAAGTTCGCCGGCAATTTCTGCAAATGGTGATCTTTTAAGTGGAATACCGTTCTGTGTCAGTCTTATTATCTTCTCATCGATGTCATCCATATTATCACCTGATATCGAACCTGACTCCTATCTTGAACAGTTTTTTTGTTGGCAGGTCTATGAACTCAAGTCCTGTCCTTTCTCTGAGTTCCTCTAATATAGTATCTATTCTGTCCCTGTTGGGTGCTGATATGGTGAACCAGACATTGAATCTCTCGGGACGATGGTAGTTATGGGATACTTCGTGGTATTCATTGATGTAACCTGCAACCTCGTCTACTTTTTCATCAGGAACTGTGACAGCCACCAGGGTGCTTGTGCCTCCAACTCCTTTACGGTTGATCACCGGTCCGATCTTCCTGACCGCACCTTCGGCGTGGAGTCTGTCAAGTCTTTTTATCACTTCATCTTCACTGATGCCCAATTCCTCTCCGAGCTTCTGATAAGGCTCTGTCTCCAAAGGAAAATCCAGCTGGATAGTATTGAGTATCTTCTTATCGGTATCATCAAGAGATATCATTTAAGATCACTGTTTTTTAGGTACGTATATGCAGTATGGCTCTTCCTCAAGGTAATCGCCTGTGGCGGCATATGCACGGGCACGGCAGCCACCGCATACTGTATTATATTCACATCTTCCACACTTGCCCTTAAGTTTTGAAACATCACGGAGGTCATTGAATACCTTTGAGTTCTCCCAGATGTCCTTAAAACTCTGTTCTTTTATGTTCCCTGCCAGTGCAGGAAGGTAACCGCAAGGGAATACATCGCCAGTACTGGATACAAAACAAAATCCAGTTCCTCCAAGACAACCCTTTGTCATTGCTTCATATCCGTGTGTCTTGACGCTGATCTCGATGCCTTCTTTCTCTGCTCTCTGGCGCATTATCCTGAAATAGTGTGGGGCACAGGTGGCCTTGAGCTGGATCCCTGCATCTTTTTGCTTATCGTAGAACCAGTTGAGTATTCTCTCGTATTCCACAGGTGGGATCTCGTCGTTCTCAAGTTCCTTTCCTCTTCCGGTGGGTACCAGGAGGAATATGTGAAGTGCATCAGCACCGAGTCCTTTTGCCATGTCAAGTATTGCTGGTATCTCGTCGATGGTGCGTTTTGTAATGGTGGGGTTTATCTGGAACCCTATGCCTGCTTCCTTAAGGTTCTCTATTCCTGTCAGAGCACCTTCAAATGCACCTGGCATACAGCGGAAATCATCATGTGTCTGCGGGCTTGAGCCGTCAAGGCTGATACTGACCCTTTGTATGCCGACACTTTTGATCTTGTCTGCCATTTCCGGTGTGACCAGTGTCCCGTTGGTAGCCATGGCAACACGAAGTCCTTTTTCTGTGGCATATTTTGCGATATCGAATATGTCATCCCTGACAAGCGGTTCACCTCCGCTTAGTATGAGGATGGGGTCTCCGATCTCCTTTATCTCATCGATGAAGTGGAGCGCTTCTTCAGTTGTAAGTTCGCCTTCGGGCTTTTTCTCGGTGGATGAGCCTCTGCAATGTTTGCATGAAAGGTTACATCCTGCTGTCGTTTCCCAGGCGATGAGTCTTGGAGGTTTTACCATAATTGATCATAAAAGTTTTTGTTCGTAGGTCTGCCCATATTACCTATATATAGGATGGAACTATACTACTGCACACCCATATTAATACTTGATTATCAGGGCAACTGCCTCAGTGTATATATTAGTTCACCCGTGTCTGTTATTTGCTACAAGGGTATATCTTAATGCTCATGAGGTGCAAAGGTTAACCTGATATAGAGGTGATTCTTTATAGGCGCACTAGAAATTGCATTCTCTATCACATGGATCGTACTGTCAGTATATATTGCATATTTGTTACGTTCTCGTATGGGGTTATTGCATCGATATCGCAGAATGGCAAAATGACAATGAGGCCATAATGAGGTGTTCTTATGGATAAAAAACAAAAAACGGTTCTTGCAGTTATTTTCATTGCTATTGTCGGCTTTGCGGGTCTATGGAATGTGGATCTTTCGCAGGGTTATCTTATGATATCTGATATCTCGTCGAATTCAGGCGATCATGTAGGTCATGATGTCAATACAATGGGCATGATCAAGAACGGAACACTGTCTATATCCACAGATGGTACTTCCTTTACACTTCAAGATATTGAAGATCCCTCTTATGAGTTGAATGTGGAATATACTGGTTCTCTTCCTGCAAATCTTGTGGAGGGCCAGAGTGTCAGTATCAGTGGTAAAATGGTTTCAGAGGGAATGGTTGAAGCAAACCAGATAGTTATGAGCTGTCCTTCGAAGTATTCTGAGTGATCAGGCGGTATATGATGTTACAAATAGATGATCTGGATGAGTATCAGCTTATCAAGGCTGCAAAGGATGAGATGGTCCGCTCTATGGATGACCGTTCCCAGATGAAGAGGATGTTACTTCATATATGCAGCTCCGGTGGGAAGAATATCAGGCCGGTCATGCTGGTGCTTTGTACTGATATGTGTGGTGGTGATCCAAAGAGCAGTGTCAATGCAGCACTTGCGATAGAGTTCATTCATTCTGCTTCACTTATCCATGATGACGTCCTTGACGGTGGTCTTATGCGCAGGGGTGTGGAATCTGCTCATGAGAAATATGGTATACCTGCAGCGATCCTTTGTGGGGATTTCCTGATATCCAAAGCTATCTCTCTGATATCCGGGTATGGTAACAGTGCTGTCAACGAGTTTGGAAGGGCTGGTATGTATATGGCCGAAGGTGAGACCATTGACATATCCAGTGCAAGTGAGGAATTCAGGGAAAAGAACTATTTTGAGTGTATCACTAAAAAGACCGGTTCTCTTTTTGCAGCAAGTGCTGCTATAGGTGCATATGTTGCATGTGCTGACGAGGATACTGCACTTAAATTAAGGTCATTTGGTGAGAATGTGGGCAATGCCTACCAGATCGTTGATGATCTACTTGAGTATCTTGATAAGCTCGAGGACAAGAGCTCTACCTATGAATCTGTTACATTGCCTCTTCTTTACAGGAGGGTAATGGACCATGATGCTGCTGTGGAGAAGACTGTGCAGCAGGTACGTCTTTGCGTGCAGAACGCAAAGGATATCCTTGCATCTTTCCCATCTTCGGATGCAAGAGAAAAACTGGAGCTGGTTACCGACCTCATTACGGTCGATATGCTCCCTGAAGATGTCCTTTAATGTTATTTAATTATCAGGTGACTTCATGAGGGTTTATGATAAATCAGTAATTAAAGTAAATGCTAGCACTGAGAATGGAAAAGTGGTCCTTGATACAGAGGGTCCGTTATCTCCTGTTGCAAAGCCTATTATTAAACGTATCAATAAGATCTTCCAGGAAGAGAAACCGATCTCTGTGGATGAGGATAATATTATCTTCTCCACATGGGCACCACCAATGCCAGGCGGGGTATTCAACAGGATGATCAGTGCACAGGTTGCATCTATCTTAAAGAAGAGGGTGCCTGATCAGTTCTCTATTGGTATTACGACCCATTGTCCATATGATTGCATCCACTGTGGTGCAGCTGGCACTGTGGCTGATCCTATTCTTACTGCCGATGAGATCAACAGCTCTATACAGCAGGCTATCGATCTTGGTTCGTATTATATAGCTTTTGATGGTGGAGAGACCCTTCTCAGGAAAGACCTTGAGCAAATGGTGGCACAGGTCGATAAGACCCGTGCAGTAGCTACTTGCTTTACATCAGGTTTCAGCTTGACCGAGCAAAGGGCTAAGGACCTAAAGGCAGCAGGTCTTTTTGCTGCTCATATGAGCCTTGACAGCCCTGATGAGGCTGAACATGATCGGGTCAGGGGAAAGGAAGGCGCTTTCAAAAACACTGTGGATGGTATAAAGCACATGGTGAATGCGGGTGTCCTTGCTGATCTGTTTGTGGTCGTATCTCCTGATAATATCGATGATCTCGATGGTTTCTACAACTTTGCTACAGATATGGGTATGCAGGAGATGTCCATATATGAGATCATAGCTGTTGGACGCTGGCTGGACCACGAGGATGAGGTTATGACCACTAAGGATGTTGCTCGTCTTGGCAAGTTCCAGAGTTCAATGAACAAGAAAGAGGATGGTCCAAGGGTTACTTCTTTCCCTAATTTCATGGGTCCTGATGAGTTCGGATGCTTTGCAGGCAGAAGATGGATGCATGCAACAGCTGGTGGGGATGTTCTCCCTTGTGCATATACGCCTTTGTCATTTGGTAATGTTCGTGAGGAAAAGCTTGCTGCCATATGGGAACGGATGGGTAAGCATGAGGCATACAATTGCTCTGCAGATTACTGTATGATGCGCAACCCTGAATTCAGAAGCAAATATATCCACACTATCCCGGAAGGAACACAGCTTCCGGTAAGACTTGATAAATCTATGCATTGATTATTAATGTTTATTAATCGTTATGTTTAGTTAACAAACAGTATCAGCAAACCACATCTTGAATATTGAATGGCAGAGGAATTCTGTCACTTTAATGATAAATCATTATCATTAGAAGCTAGCAGGTATCCTAAAAACCGAATACTTTATATGTGAGCTAGCAATAGGAGATGATGATTTATTCGGGATAATAAGCAATTCATCACATGAGGATTAGCATGGCCAAAGAAAAAATCTTGTCGGAAATCAAAGAGGCAGAAGACAATGCACGCAAAATGGTTGACGACGGTAAGAAAAACAAGAATGACCGTATCGCCAGTGCACGTGCCGAGGCCAGAGAGATCATAAAACAGGCCGAGGTAGATGCACAGAAATCTGCACAAAGTGCAATGGGATCTGCAGAAGAGTCTATCGCTTCAGATAAAGCAAAGATCGTCGAGAATGGGGAAAGTGAGGCAAAAGTTATTGCAAGCTCCGCTTCTTCCAAGGTCGATGAAGCTGTTAATTTAATAGTAAACGAGTTCGAGAGGGCAATACATGCTTGATCTAAAGCAGATGAATCGTGCCGTGATCGTTGGCCATAAAAGCATTTTTGAAGAGACGGTCGATGCTCTGCACAAAGCAAGTCTGTTCCAGATCGAAGATTTCAATGAAGATGATTCCGGTCTCCGCATAGGAAGACCTTTTGAGAATGTAGATGACGTTTCCAAGAAGCTGATCAAAATAAGGTCTATCGCCAGTTTACTCGGTGTAAAGGATACCGAGACTAAAAAGCAGGATAAGAAATCCCTTCTTGCTTCACTGGACGGGACCCTTGAGAAGCTGGATGCTGAACTTGATATCAAAGCTGGGCAGAAAAGCAAGCTTGAAGCAGAACTCAAAGAACTCGACTCTCTTAAGAAAGAACTACTTCCATTCAATAATATTCCTATTGATCTGGACCTTTATCGTGGTTATGAGCACCTTGCTGTTTTTGCAGGTATTGTAAAGGAAGATGTGGAATCTGCAGTTTCCAGGATCACTTCTTCATACGATATTGCATACGATGCAAAGGAAGGTACTTTAGTACTGTTCGTAGCTTCTGAGAAATCTGATGAGGTCGCAGATCTTCTTGCTGGATTCGGTTTCAGGGAACTCAGAGTTCCTGCCGAGAGTGGAGTACCATCACAACTGCTTTCCGGTCTTGTCTCCAAAGAGGCAGGATTGTTAAAACAGATCGGGTCTATCGATGCAGAAATGGAGTCACTTAAAGACAAATATTCTGACTTCATTCTGGCAAGCAATGAGCTCCTCTCTGTCGAAGCACAGAAAGCAGAGGCACCTCTCAGGGTAGCTACTTCCGAAAGCACATTCATTATAGATGGATGGGTTCCTGAAGCAGACTATGCTGAACTTGAGCGTGTCGTGAAAGCAGCAACTAACGGACGTGCATTTGTTTCCAAACAGGAGATGACAAAGGACGATGAAAAGATCGTACCTATCGAGTATAACAACTCCAAGGTAACTTCTCCATTCCAGGAAATAATGGACCTTTACGCACGACCAATGTATAAGGAACTTGATCCTACAGCATTGATATTCATTTCTTTCCCGCTCTTTTACGGAATGATACTTGGTGACATTGGATATGCATTGATATTGCTTGCAATGGCAGTCGGTATCAAGAAGGCTATCTCATCAGATGCGATAAAGCCTCTCATGAACATTCTCATATACTGTCAAATATCTACTTTGATATTTGGTGTGCTATATGGTGAGTTCCTGGGATTCTCTCTCGCAAGTCTTCATACAGAGCACGAAACAGTAGCAGGATTGATTCCTGGATTCGAAACGATCAATCTCTTTGCATCTCCTGTCGGGGATGAAATGATAACTTTCCCTGTTCACAGGACCCATCTTGTGATGACCATGATCATTGCGACCGCGCTTGTCGGTTTCATTCATATAAACATTGGTTATCTCCTTGGTTTCATCAATGAGAACAGGAAACACGGAATGTCAGCAGCTATTTTTGAAAAGGGCAGCTGGTTCGTTATTGAGCTTGGACTGATCATTGCAATACTTGGATATGCAGCAGTGCTTCCATCCGTTGCTACGATCGCAGGTGTCGTTGTCTTCTTAATAGGATTCGTAATGCTTCTCAAGGGAGAAGGTATCAAAGGACCTATCGAGTTGCCTTCACTTCTCAGTAACTCACTGTCTTACACTCGTATCATAGCTGTTGGATTGTCATCCATCTATATCGCGTCAACTGTCAACCTTATCGCTTTCGAGATGATATGGGAGCCAGGAACACCAATGGGTGGAGCAACAATAGGTGCAATTATAGTGTTCTTACTTGGACACGGATTAAATACTGTCCTGAGTATTATCGCCCCCGGTTTACACTCACTCAGGTTACAGTACGTAGAGTTCTTCGGAAAGTTCTACGAAGGAGGGGGACGCAAATACGATCCATTCGGATTTATTAGAAAATACACGGAGGAATAAGAAAATGGTAACAGAAGCAGTAACAACAATGGACGCATCTGGATTGAAAGCAATTGGAGCAGGACTCGCAGTAGGTCTTACAGGTATCGCATCCGCTCTTGCAGAAAAAGACATCGGTAGTGCAGCAATTGGTGCAATGGCTGAGAACGAGAGTCTCTTCGGTAAGGGTCTTATCCTGACTGTAATCCCAGAAACAATTGTTATCTTCGGACTCGTAGTCGCACTCTTGATCAAATAATTTAAGAGCGTATTCGCTCTTAAATTTTCCAAAGGTGTTGAGCATGGGACTTGAAACTGTTGTTAAAGATATCATGGACGCTGCCCAGTCCGAAGTATCCAAATTGGATTCTGAGGCTGATGCAGAGGTTTCCCTGATTCTGGATGAGGCAAAACAGAATGCTAAAAGAATTATGGGTGAGCGTCTTGCAAAAGCAGAGGACGATATTAAAAAGATCAAGCAGCAAGAAATATCCAGTGCAAATCTTGAAGTGAAGCGCACACTGCTCAATGCACGCAAGGAAATACTCGAAAAAGTATATGTCCAGGCTGTAGAGACCATATCCACGTTTTCTCCAGAGAAAAACGAAGAACTTCTCAAGGAACTCATTAGCAATAATGAGGCAAGCGGCACAAAGATCTATTCAAATGCCGATTCTGAAGAACTTGTCAAGAAGTTATCTTCTCTTGAATACGCTGGCAACATAAATTGTCTTGGCGGCGTTGTCATCGAGAACGAAGATGGTACTATCAGGTTGGATTATACCTACGATGTCATCCTTAAAAGCGTGAATGAGCGGTTGTTGAAACAGACATCTGATATCTTATTCGGGTGATTTCTAAATGCAGCTGTTGCAGAAATTTAAGCGTGGTAACAAAAAATCCCAACCAAAAGGACATGCAAACTACGCATATACTACAGCACGTGTACGTGCAATGAAAAGTAAGATTCTGCCAAAAGAGACCTATCCTAGGCTCATGAACATGAGCATTGATGAAATTACCAGATTCATTGAGGAATCTGAGTATAAACAGGATGTCGATGAACTAGCAAGGCAGTACGAAGGTGTAGATCTTATCGAGCATGCACTGAACAAGAATCTCGCTGTAACCTTTACGAAGTTACTTAGTATCTCTGAAGGTGATGTGAATTTCCTTGTCGGTGAACAACTCAAGAAATACGATATCTGGAGCATAAAGACCATTCTTCGTGGTAAATACTGTAATGCATCCACAGAGGAGATCCTTGACGCTATTGTTGCGGCAGGAAGGCTAAGTTATACTTTCCTTTCAGACCTCGCATCAAAGGCAACATATGAGGAAGTTATCTCTGAACTTGCAAATACAGAGTATTATCCAATATTGAAGAACTATGATGGTACAAATCTCTCAGATATTGAGAATCAGCTTGATAAAATGTACTATGCCGGGTTATTTGGCGCAATCGAAGAATCAAAATCCAAGGATCGCAAGTT
Organism: Methanolobus profundi; assembly: GCF_900114835.1. Classification (GTDB taxonomy): domain Archaea; phylum Halobacteriota; class Methanosarcinia; order Methanosarcinales; family Methanosarcinaceae; genus Methanolobus; species Methanolobus profundi. The sequence goes on from NZ_FOUJ01000001.1 coordinate 28,486, forward strand.
ATTTGCAGAATTCACTAGGATGGGAATCGATCTTAAGAACCTTATAACACTCTTCCGTTTGAAGAGATCCGGTATCACTGATCCTGAAATGATGGATCTGATGATCGATGGCGGACTCAAGTTGAAGCGTAAGGACATTGAGAAAATGATAACTCTTTCCCTTGCAGACTTCGTATCAGAACTTGAAAAATCCCCCTACTGGGATGTCATCGCAGATGTCGCAGATCCGGAAATGGTATCTCTGATCGGTGTCGAGAGTCAATTGAAAAAACACAGGCTTAAATCTGCAGCAAGCTTTTCGCACGTTTATCCGATCTCAATTGTACCAATTATGGACTACATGCTAAGCAAGAAGAATGAGGTTAATAACCTGCGGATAATTATACGTGGCAAAGCTGCCAACCTCGATGATGAGACTATCAAGGAACAGTTGGTGATCTGATGGAATTAGCAGTGGTCGGAAGTGGCGAGTTTGTAACAGGTTTCAGACTGGCCGGTGTCAAGAAGATATTTGAAGTTAATAATGGCGAACTTGAACCTACTGTAGAGATGATACTTGAGGATCGAGAAGTCGGCATTCTGGTAATGCACGGTGATGATCTGATCAAACTACCGGAGATGTTGAGAAACACTATCAATGACTCTGTTGAGCCAACAGTTGTGACTCTCGGGGGTAGTGGTGAAAGTTCGAACTTAAGGGAAAAAATAAAACAATCGGTAGGTGTAGATCTGTGGAAATGAAAGGTGAAATTTATCGTGTGGCCGGACCTGTCGTTACTATCATGGGTATCAAGCCAAAGATGTACGATGTGGTACATGTTGGTCACGAAGGCCTGATGGGCGAAGTCATCAGAATCGAAGGTGACAAAGCTACTGTTCAGGTATATGAGGATACATCTGGTATCAAACCAGGTGAACCTGTAGTGAACACTGGAATGTCTCTCTCAGTAGAGCTCGGTCCAGGTTTATTAGAAAGTATTTATGATGGTATTCAGAGACCTCTGAAAGTACTCCAGGAAAAGATGGGAGACTTTATTGACAGAGGTGTAACCGCAAACGGTCTTGACCGTGAAAGAGTATGGGAATTCAAGCCAACTGTATCAAGTGGCGATTCCGTAACTGGCGGTCAGACAATTGGTGTTGTACAGGAAACAGAGAACGTTGAGCACAAGATCATGATGCCTCCAACAGTTTCCGGTACAGTTGAAGAAATTAAGTCAGGAAAGTTCAAGGTTGACGAAACCGTATGTGTCCTTACAGACGGCACTGAAGTTTCCATGATGCAGAAGTGGCCTGTAAGAATGCCACGTCCAGTAGAGAAGAAGTTCATCCCAAGAAAACCTCTTATTACAGGTCAGAGGATCCTCGATGGTCTCTTCCCGGTTGCAAAGGGCGGTACAGCAGCTATCCCTGGTCCATTCGGTTCAGGAAAGACTGTTACACAGCAGCAGCTTGCAAAGTGGAGTGACACTGATATTGTGGTCTACATTGGATGTGGAGAGCGTGGAAACGAGATGGCTGATGTACTGAACGAGTTCCCTGAACTCCAGGACCCAAAGACCGGTCGTCCACTTATGGAACGTACAGTTCTTATCGCAAACACATCAAACATGCCAGTAGCTGCTCGTGAAGCATCTGTTTACACAGGTATCACAATTGCAGAATACTACCGTGACATGGGATACGATGTATCACTCATGGCTGATTCTTCATCCAGATGGGCAGAAGCAATGAGGGAAATTTCCTCAAGGCTTGAAGAAATGCCTGGTGAAGAAGGTTATCCAGCATATCTTTCTGCGAGGCTCTCTGAATTCTACGAGCGTGCAGGTGCAGTAAAGTCACTTGCAGCAGAAGAAGGTTCAATTACAGTTATTGGTGCAGTATCACCACCTGGTGGTGACTTCTCAGAGCCTGTTACACAGAATACACTCCGTATTGTAAAGGTATTCTGGGCACTGGATGCAAAGCTTGCACAGAGAAGGCACTTCCCATCCATTGACTGGCTTACAAGTTACAGTCTGTACACCCAGGGTCTTTCTGACTGGTTTGCAGAGAACGTTGCACCTGACTGGGTACCACTCAGAGACCATGCAATGGATCTTCTCCAGCAGGAATCCGAACTTCAGGAGATCGTACAGCTTGTCGGTTCCGATGCACTTCCGGAAGACCAGCAGCTTGTTCTTGAGATCTGCCGTATGCTCAGGGAATATTTCCTTCAGCAGAATGCGTTCCACCCTGTTGACACATACTGTCCATTCGATAAGCAGTACAAATTATTGAAAGCAATCTCCAAGTACAGTGACATGGCACAGGCATCACTGGAAGCAGGAATCCCAATGAAGGATATCCTTTCCATTGAGTCCAAGGACGAACTTGCCAAGGTCAAATTCGAAGAGAACTTCGATGATGCACTGAATGTTGTCATGGAAAAGATGGACAAGGAATTTGCAGCACTTGGAGGCAACTAAGATGACCAAGGAATATAAGACGATCACAGAGATCTCAGGACCATTGATGTTCCTCGAGAAGACCGAACCGGTAGGCTATGGTGAACTTGTTCACATCAACCTTCCAGACGGCACAACAAAGAGGGGTCAGGTCCTTGATACCTCAGCAGATGTTGTAGCAGTTCAGGTATTCGAAGGTACAGGTGGACTGAACGAGGAATCCGGTGTAGTATTCTCCGGCGAGACCATCAAGCTCCCTGTGTCAAAGGACATGCTCGGTCGTATCCTTTCAGGTTCAGGAGAACCACTGGATGGCGGACCACGTATCGTTCCTGAAGACAGGGTAGATGTAAACGGTGCATCAATGAACCCATATTCAAGGATGCCACCAGAGGACTTTATCCAGACAGGTATCTCAACAATTGATGGTACAAACACACTTGTCCGTGGACAGAAGCTTCCTATTTTCTCAGGATCAGGTCTTCCACACAACGAGATCGCACTTCAGATCGCACGTCAGGCAAAGGTTCCAGGTTCAGAAGAGCCTTTCGCAGTAGTATTCGCTGCAATGGGTATTACAAACGAAGAAGCCCAGTACTTCATGGAGGACTTCGAGAAGACCGGTGCTCTTGAAAGAGCTGTGGTTTTCCTTAACCTTGCAGACGACCCTGCTGTAGAACGTATCATCACACCAAGGATGGCTCTTACGGCTGCAGAGTACCTTGCATACGAACACGATATGCACGTACTTGTTATCCTTACTGATATCACAAACTACTGTGAAGCACTCCGTCAGATGGGTGCAGCTCGTGAAGAAGTACCAGGTAGACGTGGTTACCCAGGTTACATGTACACTGACCTTGCATCACTCTATGAGCGTGCAGGTGTTATCAAGGGAAGGAAAGGATCAGTCACACAATTCTCTATCCTTACCATGCCTGGTGACGATATCACCCACCCGATCCCTGATCTGTCAGGATATATCACAGAAGGTCAGATCGTAGTTTCCAGGGAACTTCACATGAAGGGTATCTACCCACCTATCAATGTGCTTCCATCCCTGTCACGTCTGATGAACTCAGGTATCGGTGACGGCAAGACAAGAGATGACCACAAGGCTGTATCTGACCAGATGTATGCTGGTTATGCAGAAGGTCGTGACCTCAGAGGTCTTGTAGCAATTGTAGGTAAAGAGGCATTGTCCGACAGAGATCAGAAGATCCTTGAGTTCGCTGACCTGTTCGAGGACAGATTCGTGCGTCAGGGAAGAGATGAGGACAGATCGATCGAAGATACTCTTCAGGTTGGCTGGGACATTCTTTCTGAACTTCCGGAAGCCTTGCTTACAAGGATCGATAACAAGTATATCGACAAGTACCACCCTGCTCACAAGAGCAACTAACTGAAAGGTGATCCAACATGGGCGTGAAAGATGTAAAACCAACTCGTTCAGAACTTATTGAGATCAAGAGAAAGATCAAACTCTCACAGAGTGGTCACAAGCTGCTCAAGATGAAGAGGGATGGTCTTATCCTTGAGTTCTTTGAGATCCTTAGTAAAGCAAAGGATGTAAGAACAGAGCTGGATGCCGCCTATGAAGGTGCCTCCCGTAAGATCGGTATTGCAAATGCTGTTGACGGTTCCATAACCGTAAAGTCCACAGCTTTTGCTCTTCAAAGCAAGCCTGAGATCGAGCTGGAAAGCCGTAACATCATGGGTGTCGTCGTTCCTAAGATCGAGTCATCCAGTGTTAAGAAGTCCATAAACGAACGTGGTTATGGTATTCTTGGTACCAGTTCATATACCGATGAGGCAGCAGACGCCTATGAAGATCTTGTAGAAAAGGTTATCCTTGCAGCAGAGATCGAGACAACCATGAAGAAACTTCTTGATGATATCGAGAAGACTAAAAGGCGTGTCAATGCTCTCGAATTCAAGGTAATACCTGAATATGAGGAAGCAATGAGCTTCATCAGGCTCCGTCTTGAAGAGATGGAAAGGGAAAACACCTTCAGACTAAAGAGGATCAAAGGATAATCCTTTGATATTCTTTTTTTATGGATGAAAGTTCAGAAGATCGGCCTAATATGGTCGATAGATTTTTTCTAAAATTGATGCAACCCGAGAACCTTGGAAGGATTCTCAGGTGGGCGTGGATAATATCTCTTTTGATGTTAGCACTTGGCTATATATTGATATTCAATAAATTGTCCGAATATATTAACTTCTGATCTGCAAAACATAGTTCATTAGTTAGACTTGATCTCTCTGAGAGCTTCAAGCACTTTTTCTGCATGTTCCTTTGTCCTTACATTGTCCCATATTCTGGCTATGTTTCCGTCGGGGTCTATAAGGAAGGTCGATCTCACTGTTCCAAGGTATTCTTTGCCATAATTCTTCTTTGTTCTCCAGACATCATATTTCTGGTGAACAGTGGTCTCTTCATCTGAGAGGAGAGTTATACCCAGTTCCTTTTTCTCGATGAATCTGATATGTGACTTGACACTGTCCTTGCTAACTCCAAGTATCGCTGCACCCTCTGATTCAAAATCCATTTTAAGTGCAGTGAAATCCTGTGCTTCTTTTGTACATCCTGAGGTATTGTCCCTTGGATAGAAATAAAGAACAAGCCAGTTACCTGTAAAGTCTTTAAGACATATCTCATTCTCATTCTGGTCAGGAAGGCAGAATTCCGGTGCTTTCTGGCCTTCTGTAAGTGAATTTTTGCTCATGGTATATCCTATATCTGTTTTCACTTAAAGATTTTAAGCGTATGGGTATCATAAGAAAAAAGGAAGGTGTTGGGCTGGTTCTAATTGATCGGGGGCAGAGTTGTAAGTTCTTTTAAGACCAACCCATGGTCTACCAGGCAACGACTGCATATATATTTGAGCATCAGTATATATATAGTGCCCAATAATCTATATTGGTAACTTATATTTGGGCGCAGCTTATGCAATCTAACAGAAAGGCCAGCATATATGGAGCAAATGAAAATGGGAATACTGGATATCCGTGATCTTTCGATCAGCTATGATGGGAAGTCTGTACTTTCAGAGTTCGATCTCTCTGTTTCAAAAGGAGAGAAGATCCTCATCAAAGGAAGATCCGGTATTGGAAAATCAACCATCTTCAGGTTGATAATGGGATTTGGCATTCAGGCATCAGGTGAAATCTTACTGGCTGGTATTCCGATAGATGCTGATAATATATGGGATGTCAGGAAAAAGGTTGCTTACGTATCCCAGGATACGGATATTACTGAGGGAAAGGTATCCGAACTGATCGATGAAGTTCTTTCGTTCAAAGCTAACAGGCTCAATATCAGCAAGGAAAACGTTGAAGCAATAATGTCTGACCTGTCACTTTCTCACAGGATATTGAATAAAGAGTATACCAGACTCTCAGGTGGGGAGAAACAGAGAATAGCCCTTGTTCTGGCATTACTTTCTGGTAAAGATGTCTTCCTGCTCGATGAGGTGACCGCTGAGCTTGATGTCACATTAAAACAGAAGGTAGTATCAATGTTCTTTGATAATCCTCAATGGACAGTCCTTTCAATATCTCATGACAGGGAATGGGAAGAAAAAGCTACGAATATCATTGACCTTTCAGGTAAGGTGAACTGATGGAAAGTTATGACATCAGTCTTGAAGGTATGTTCTTCTCGTTCTTCCTTCTGTTGATCCCTATCCTTATTAGTTATTATATGGGTCTGAAATTGATATCACCTACGATCGAAAGTGCTTTGCGTATGGTCCTTCAACTTCTCTTTGTAGGCTTCTTCCTTACTTTTGTGTTCGACCTGAACAATGCATTGCTGAATATTGCCTGGGTACTTGTGATGATCTTTGTGGCATCACATACAGTACTGAAGAGCGCAGAGCTGAGGGCGGGCAGGCTGCTTCCCATGCTTACGTTCTTTATGGTAGTTACGAATTTGACTATGCTGCTCTATTTCAACAGGTTCATAATAGACCTGAACAACCTTTTCGATGCAAGGTACTTCATTCCTATCGGGGGAATGGTACTTGGTAATTCCCTGAGGGCCAATATCATAGGCATGGAGAATTTCTGCAATGATATCAGGAGAAATGAGAATCGCTATCTTTTCCGTTTATCAATGGGTGCCGAAAAAACAGAGGCACTTGCTCCGTACCTGCGTAAAAGCGTAGGCGTAGCATTGAAACCTACTCTCGCTAACATGGCTACAATAGGCATTGTATTTCTTCCCGGGATGATGACAGGACAGATACTTGCCGGTGCAAGTCCGTTGGTTGCCATAGAGTATCAGATAGCGATAATGATAACTATCTTCGTAACGACAATTGTAAATGTACTGCTTGGTCTACTTGTCCTGATGCACAGGGGTTTTGATGAGTATGGTATGTTCAGGAAAGAAATGATGCGAAATTCCTGATAATCCTGGTTCACACGCTCAGATGTATTCCCTTTAGCTATGCTGTCCCATTTCTTCTCCTGGTCGTGGCAGCGTCAGATTATAATAGTATCCAATATCAGATCTTTATATACTTTTCAGGAGGTACAGTTCTATGCCGGTGATGACTTTCATTGCATGTCGTATGTTCGAGGATGAGATAGTTCATATTGTCGAGACAGATGATTCTATTAAGCATCTATTGATAGTGGATAATGAAGATTCAGGAGGGCTGGTGGATAAGCTCAATGATGCTGGCTGTAATTATTCCCTTGTTCCCGGCGATGGGATAACACAACACCTGGAGGGTGATGACATCACTCTTGTGGTGGAAATGCTTGAACTTGCTTTACATGCTACTCCGGAACATCTCAGGGAAGTGGTCTATGGGAAGGCACGTGAGATGTCAGAGTACTCTGATGGCATTCTTCTTTTCTATGGTCTATGTGGCAATGTGCTCGGCAAAGTTGATACAGAGCTTGCTGATCTTCCATGCCCGGTGCGTATACTAAAAGAAGATAATGGGGATGTTATAGACGATTGTATCGGTGCGGTACTTGGAAGCAGAGCTGCCTATCTTGAGAAACTAAAAAGTTTTCATGGAGTTGGCACTTTCTTCATGACGCCAATGTGGGCAGCACACTGGCGTGAAATGGTGGTGTCTGCTGGGATGACGCCTGATCCCGATGACATAAAGCTCTCAAAGTTCGTTTTTGACTATGCAGGCTACAAGAATGTTGCTAAAATGGATACAGGTCTGCATTATGAAAAGCAGTTCGAACCTAAGGTTGAAGAGTTTGCAAAACTCTTCGAATTCAATATCATTGATATGGAGGCAAGCCCAAAGCTGTTGGTTCGTTGTTATGAACAATTGAAAGATGAGGTTCTGAAAGTTCAGGGAGTCTGTTAATGGGTCTCTGCTCTAAAAAATAAATGGATAACTTCCATTATCCATTATTCGGGATCATACTATTAAGGAGATCATTCTCCTTTGCTGTACGTTCTTACGGACTCGACCTTCTCCCAGTCATAGTAGGTGTTGATCTTCTGACCGTCCTCTTCTTCGGTGATACGTACGAACTGTTCTCCCAGGAAAAGGATCGCTTTTGAATAGGTCTTTCCTTCATTGACCTGTATGCTTACTCCTTCTCTTAGTTTCCTTGACATCGTACCATGAAGTGGGGACGATGCGTACTCAAATACTTTTTCCCATGTATCTTTCATTTTTTCACCTTTCAATTCAAAATGGTCTTTTCAAATCATTTCATGTATGAGTTGTTTATTCATACATCGGATTCCTATGTGCTATTAGCTAGTATTTAAGTATATCTAAGTACTGATAAAGATGAACAATGTACTGTAACAAATTTGATTATAATATACTATACGCTAAGGGCGTAAAATAGCATCAAATGGTCTAAAAAATAGGATGAAATGCGTGCCTGCAGTGATCTTTAATCTATATATTCATCCCTGCGGGGAGAAAATACCTCTATTGCGATGGAATCCTCAAGTACTTCAGCCATATGTGGTATTTCAGAAGGTATGTTCCATGAATCTCCTGCTGTAACTTCATGTGTCTCAGCACCGATCGTCAGGAGCATCTTGCCTGATATCATATATCCGGTCTGTTCATGGATATGGTTGTGTTGTGGGAGTGAACTTCCCTCTTTCAGGATGAACTCTGTCATAAGTGTCTTATCCCCGTGAACGATCGCTTTCATCATAATTCCGGGAAGCACTTCCTTGTAACCTGATATTTCATGCTTACTGAACATGAGACATGTTTACAACTCATTATAATTTATTATTTTTCATCAGGATAAGTAAAAAAATAGGTTGATCTTTCCTTACCGGTTACGGTAAGCAAAGATATTCTCAGTTTTGATGTCAGTACATCATACTAATGGAAGGTTTTAAAAGTCCAACAGCACAAGTCGCTTTTTTCGATGCTGTACATTTAAAGCTCTGTGGCTTCGCATCAACTTGTTCGAATTCCTTCCAGACCCTGAAATGTCTGAAACGCTGCTGCGTCTTTCTGGACAACTTCCATTCCATATTCGATTCTCCATTTCTCTATTTTATAATTTGTTAGACCTTTTGTAAGGTCTTTATTTTCAATGAATGCTCTATCTTTCTCCCATATAAGGTAAACGCATGAAATCCATATGAATGGGTCATTTTTCCTGCTCATGGATGCGCAGAAACTATTTTGCCGTTATTCTGTTTGACCGATAACTGGATATTACGATCATGACCAATTCCTTTTCAACTCTTGATTATAATTATTAATAATTATAGTTATCGCCTGAAATATCCTTTCATAAACTCATAAATTCAATTTTTCGACATCCCAATGTCATCTTTTAGAAGATACTTCTTCTACGCAAATGATGAGCCTATGTGGTCAGATAGTGCAGGATGGCCCCTTGAAAACTTCCCTTATCAAATGCAGGTCTTCGGGTTTTCCAAAGATTATACAGACATCACCTGGATATATTGAGGTATCACCATCAGGATTTGTGATCGTCTCGTTCCCTCTGCGTATGGCAAGTATGGTCGCTTTATGTTTTGTCCTTATGTTCAGTTCCCTGAGCGTCCTTCCTCTCGCCAGGCAGTTCTCTCCTACTTTGAAGGTGCTGACCTCCATTCCCGGAAGCTCATCCTTCAGGTCGAAAACCCTCTCCTGGTCCATTGAATAGGATTTCCTGAGCATACAGTAGCCGTTGGCACGTATCTCCCTTGTGAACTTATCGATATCTTCCTCAGGCACAAGATACTTTTTGAGCAGACGGACAAATATCTCTACGGATGTTTCATATTCCTCAGGTATGACCTCATCGGCCCCAAGCTCATGGAGTCTCTTCATCTCAGTGATATAACGGGTCCTGGCAATGATGTATATTTCCGGGTTCTGATCTTTAGCTGTATTGATTATTTTTCTTGTTGCGACGAGATCGGATATTCCTACAACCAGTATTCTGGCAGAATCTATGTTCGCTGATCTCAATACAGCCTCGTGACTTGCATCACCATAGTGTATCCTTTCTCCTTTTTTCTTCTCATGGCGGACGGTCTCAGGGTTTGTTTCTATGATCACATATGGTATGCCTGCATTTCTTGCTGCATGCGATAATGTTTTTCCATTAAAACCATATCCGATTATGATAAGATGATCTTTGATCTGATCTTCTTTTTCTTTTGTGAGTCCATTTGCATAGAAACCATTGATAAGTTTCTGATACGGTACTGTCTTTATCACTCTATCTGAGATGCCATATGATGATGATGTTATGAATGGTGTAACTGCCATTGTTATGATAGAAACAGCAAGGAACTTCTGATACATGTCCTGATCAAGAAGGGAATATTCCAGCCCGAAGGTCGAGAGCACGAATGAGAATTCTCCCACCTGTGCAAGTGCAAGTCCGGTAATGATAATTGTTCTTAGTGGGTATCCGAGTATAAATGTTGCAAGACCTGCTGTGACAGATTTAATGATAATGACCGCAAGTGCCAGGCCAAGCAGGTAGAGAACGTTGTCGGTGAAAAATTCAATATTCAGAAGCATCCCTATGGACACAAAGAAGAAGCTCATGAAAATATCCCTGAAAGGCATGATATTTCCCATGGCCTGATGACTGTACTCTGATTCTGAAATGATCAGTCCTGCCATGAATGCTCCAAGTGCAAGTGATAGTCCTATGCTCGATGTGAGCCAGGCAGTTGCCAGACAGATGAATACGATACTCAGAAGGAATAATTCTCTGTTCCTGGTCTTTGCTATCTGGAACAGCAGAGATGGAATTATCCACCTTGCACTTACAAGGACAAGTACGATTATTCCTATGGCTTTGAGAAGGAACAGTGGTAATGTATCACTGGAAGCTGTAGATTCGCCGGCAAGAATGGGTGTTATAAGGATCATTGGCACGATAATAACATCCTGGAATATCAGAATTCCAAGAGATGTCCTGCCATGTGGTGTATCAAGTTCTGCCTTTTCCTGAAGCAATTTGAGAACTATGGCTGTACTACTAAGTGATATGAGAAATCCTATGAACAATGATGTATTGAAGCTGAGACCGAAATATCTGTCTATATAGTAAACAAGCATAATGGTTGTTAGTATCTGGACAGTTCCTCCAAGAAGGACCGATCTTTTGATGTCCCAGAGCTCTCTTATGGACATCTCCACACCAATTGTGAACAGAAGGAGGATTATACCTATCTCTGCCAGCGCCTCTACTTCACTGATACTGCTTATTATTCCCAGCCAGTGTGGTCCTGCAAGCATTCCTGTAACGAGAAATCCCAGGACAGAAGGTAACTTCATTTTGTTGAAGAGGAGCAATATGATTATAGATAGTCCGAAAATTATCCCTATGTCTGTAAATAGTGTTAATTCCATGTTCTTTTCACAACTTCCACTGTAAATATTTCAACTTCACATTAACAGTGGCTTTAGAATTTAAAAAAGATTGTGTCTGTCAGATGTATTCATGGAAAGATGGTCAAAAAAGAAAATGTAAAGAAAAATCAGGGAAGGCTTAGAGTCCGGCCCTCTCAACGATCACATCTGCAACTTCTTTTGCACTTTTAAATGGGAAATCACTTTCTTTTAGCAAAGTACCTGCTTCTCCGGCAGTTACTGCTACGTCTCCTGACCTGCATGTGGTGTCTGCTCCTGCAGGGAATGCAGCCAGGAGCTTTTCAGGGGTCTCGATTGGGAATGTTGCATCTGCAAGTCCGCCTATGATCTGGCTGTGAATATCTTCTTTTACGCTCATATTTTTATTATCTCCTGTATTGCTTTAGTTACTTCTATGGCTTATGATGCTGTTTTCTCCGGAGCGTATCAGCAATACCTAATACGACAGTTTTTAATATATACTTAATCGGCATTGAAATATAGTAACTACAATTGAGTATACTTGAATAACCTTCTACTATTATACAATAACCTTTATAATCCGGGAGATCTTATATCCATATATGCGACAAGACCACGATTATGAGTCCGAGCTTTCCGATATCCGGTTGAAGCTCTCGGATATTCACAATGACATACGTTCCTTTATTGATTCAACAGGTCATCAGCATCTTGATTCTGTCGTACGTAGTGTGAAGGATGACTATTCAGGTGTCATTGTTCGTCATCTTATGGATGATGCAGGAAAGGGACTTGAAAAGAATATGGTAAAGAAGTGTGAGATGCGTGGTGAATGTAAAGGTCTTCTATCCAATGTCCTGCAAAAGAATGCCGGTCTTATAATGAACGATACGGTCAATGAAGCCTCGATCGAAGAGAACCGTCTTGAACTAAAGAAGCTTCGTACCATGGTGCCTTATGACAAATGTGATATCTGTTTTGCAGAAGCTTCGGATATTATGTCCCGACAGGTAACTCTCATGCGTTCCATGAAGATATACGAGACAAATAGTGAAAAGAGGTATGATCTAAGCCAGCTCCCTCCTGAGGTAGTGGTGGATGATATTCTGGAACCTTTATGCCATCAGAAACGTTTTGATATACTCAAGGCCATCACCGGTGAGACCAGGAGCTTCTCTGCCCTGTCAAATCTCACAGGTCTTCGTGGTGGGAATCTCCTGTTCCATCTTCAAAAGTTAATGGAGAGCGGCATGATAATCCAACGACATGAGAGGGGAGATTATATGATAACAGGCAAAGGCTTCAAGGTCATGGAAGGGGTCAGTAGCATCTATTCCTCTCTGAACCCTCCGAAGGGAACAGAGAAAGAATAAAGCCTGTATCTTTGGATATCTTCATTTCTTTCCATTATTCCTATTTTCAAAAATAAGTCCGGTCACTGTTATTGCAACGAATGATAATAACACTCCAAATCCTGGTGTGGCTGCTCGTTCTTTGTTGCTGGCTCTGGTTCCTTCTTCTATGACCGAATTGAGCAAGATCTCTGCCGTGTCAAGTTCATCATTGGCACGTTCCATATTGTGAATTCCAAAGCTACCATCTGACTCCACTTTGCTGATATGGTACAATGCATTGTTATAGTTCTCAAGTTGTTCCTGATAACTTGAGTTGTCATCTATCAGTGCAAGTGCATCACTGGCATTCCCTTCAATGAGCTCTAAATCCTGTAGTCTTTCTTTTATTGCTTCCTGGTCAGTGGCAATGATATTTGAAAGTGCTATATCGTGGCAGTCATCACATTCATTATCTGGTGGATCATCGTCATCATGGCCTACGACGTGGCATTTCTTGCATATATTGCCAGAGTTCGGGTCTGAAAGCAATGCTGGCTGGATATCTAATGAATGCCCCGTAACAGTTGTCTCATTCCCTTCTATCATGGTTGCCATATGGCAGTCGGTACATCCAAGTTTTACTGCATGTACATCATTGGTGTATATGGATCCGTTATACATTTCCCATTGGGTATATCTGATCACTGTGGTGTTCCCATCAGGTTCAGCTCCTCCTGAATTATGGCAGCTTGCACAGAGCTCGGTGGATGTTGTTGTCCTAAGTTCAGCACTATGAGGTTCATGGCAGGCGACACAGGTGATCCTCCATTCGTTGATATCCTCTGGTTCGGGCATACTATCTTCACTCAGGTCGTACAGTTCACCATCCTCGATGTTCAGTATCGCACCTTCCGTACTTTTACAGGAAACACATGAGCTGCTGTTGATCACCTCAGTTTCCTCAATGTTAGAAGGTTCGGAATGGCTTGCCATTGTTCCGGGGTCGAATGTATCACTACTATATTCGTTCCACTCATTGTATGTCGTTTCGTGTTGGCCACTATGGCAACTCCCGCAAAGCTCAGCAGATATGTTGGACTTTGGTGTTGTTTCAGAAGGTGTTATGATATGTATCTCAAAACCCTCCACCGGAGGTTCGTGACACATTTCACACTCTGGTGATTCCCTCACCACTTCTCCATACTATTTACTGTAAAGCCGGGGAGTACTGGCGGCATGACATGGAAGGCATGACTCAACACCCGGTTTTGTATCCTGTACCACAGGTTCGGTATAATGGGGTGAATCTTTCCACATGTCGTATTCTTCCAGATGACACTCTTTGCAATCTTCAGTGGTTGCTGCTGTGGCTAAGTTTGCTGATATAAATGTCAATAGTAGAACGAGCAGAATTTTCCGGACCAATATCACATCTAACACCCTTTAAAAGTTGGAACTCTTCAGTATATAGGTGTTTGTGTATGATCGGTATTTACAGGCAGTGTATGTTGATGTATCTCAAAAAAAGGATGGCAAAGTATTGCTACTTTGCCCTGTAATATTGTATCTCAGATATGGAGCCTAATATCTCTTAGGTGGTCTGTGGTTCTGGAAGCACTCTCTGCAATATACAGGTCTGCCTTCAGTTGGTTTGAATGGTACCTCGGTCTCCTGGCCACAGTCGGAGCATGTTGCTTTGTGCATCTCTCTTGGACCACTGGGTCTGAAGTTACCTCCGCCTCTTCCGCCTCCGCGATTGCCACCTTTGAAGCCGCCTTCGTTCCTTCTGTTTCCATCTCTTGGACCGCCTCTGAAGCCACCACTGTTGTTGTCTCTCATATTTATGTTTCCTTTGTTGTTTATTTCTGACACGTTAACTCTGGGTCAAGATACTTCGCACGATCCGTTAATTTGATTCTACCAGGTCTACAATCATTGCAGCTGGAACATAGTCACAACTATTGGATACAGGTTACTTTGTGATCTCCCCTGGGACATCCTTGGTCGTGATGCTATGGCAGTTCTCATTGAGACGGGAACCTCTTATCCCGTAATCTATACGATGCTCTTTTTTAGCAATTAACCTAAAAGAAGTAGCCAAATGGAATTATCCCTTTCTTAACCCACAAGTAAGTTAACTGTCAATTTCAAAATTGGACGCAGAAATATAAAAAGCTATGCTTACCTGCTTTTATGAAGCTTATTTCATAGTGATCAGGTCGTTATGATCTGAACGCGATGTATCTGGTGGGAACCAGAGTCGTGGTAAAATAAAGTTACAAAGTTAAATACTTAATAAAAAAAAGAGAGGTTCAGACAGGTCTTCCGACTTCTGTCACCATTACGCTCTCTACGCCTTCGACTGCTGCAAAGGCCTGCTCTACACTTTCTGTACCGCCTTCAAGGTCTCCTACAATGACGACCATGATAATAGCCTTAAGGCCGAATGCGATAGGCTCTTCCTTGTGGGTGCCGTATTCTGCGCCTTCTGGCAGTGCTGCGATCAGATTGTCTTTGAGTGCTTCGAGGTCTGTTTCAACTGAAACAGGCATGATCTTAATAGTTGCGGCTACTTCTCCCATGTTACTCGCCTCATGCTCCTACAAAGCCACATTTTGGGCATGTATATGGGTTGCTCTGCTGCCTGCAGCTTGTACATCTTCCGAGCTCTTTGCCACAAACAGGGCATGGGAAACGTACATAGCCTGTTTCCACAAGACTCTTGTTGCATGTGGTACAATTATCGACTTTACTTGCCATTTATAATCTCCTTACTGTAAATAAATATATGATCAATATAAACACTGAAAAATCAGCATGTCAGTGATTTCAGTACATACGCAGTATATAATTTAAATATTCCCCTTGATGTGAGTGCCCAGGACAGTTTTTCCGATAACAGCATCAATAACCCTTTCCGGATACAGCCCATTGACAACGACACAGTCCATCATGTTCTTTATCAGGAATCCAGGTAGTGAGCTGTCGATACATGTTATTCCCATTCTTGACAGTTCTTTTGCAGTCATCCACTTCTGAATGATGTCATCCGCCATCACTCCATCCACATCAGTGACCTTGACAAAACGTGAACTGGTCTCCTTTGCAACCCATGCGGCAATGGTGTCTGAGGTCACGTCCCAAGAATGTGGTAGTATGTCGTTCTCCCTGAGCATTCTATAAGGTAACAGAACTGATACTCCATTTGGCATTTCATGGGGGTCGTTCACGGAGTTCACTCCTGTCTTATCAATAAGATAGTAAGCATATTGTTCCATTGAGAGGATAGCCATCCAGTGGGCTGCATCATCACTTATGGAGCATTTCTCACTCAATGTGCGTATGTGGTTGGCGAAAACCCCTCCTCCCGGTACGATAAGTATGGAGTCTGTATCCTCATTGTTCACAAAATGGTCCTGAAGCGCTTTTACTATGGATGTTGAATCTTCCATAAGACTTCCGCCAAGTTTCACAACAGCCCGCATTCCGTTCAACTCCTTTCCTATAATGTGTATGGTGGGTCCTGAATCTTGTAGGATATCAAGGTATCTGTTATGATATGACTTATTCTTTTCTGGGGTTATCGATATCTTCTTCAAGTATCCTTGCAGCAGCATATGCAGGGAATACCTTTGAGGTATCAGCTCCCCATATATCGGCAACTGAGGTGCATTCAAAACCAAGTCTGGTGGCTGCCTCCTTTATGAGGAACTCGCCAAGGCCTGCAGAGACTATCCTGTTAAGGCCGTTCTTCTCAGCAACAACAGCAATGGCTTCACTGAGAAGCGTTATCTGTCTCTCCTTTATCTGTTGGGCGATATTGTATATCTCCTCTGGGGATATCTCCGAAAGATCAGCACATACCACGCGTGCAAGCCTTCTCATAGCATCAGTTCTGGTCTTGCCGGCCCCGTCTGCGGTCTCGCACGTGTATAGTTCTTCTGTGATATCTCCGAGCAGGAGGTATGCATCAGCAGTTGTCGAGAAAAGTTCTGACGCAATGTTGCATTCGCCACTTGCCACATTCACTTTCTCAAGCAAGTATGCGATGTTTGTCCTCAGTGTTCCTGCATAGAACAGTTCGCTTCTGACAAGCCTTGAGAAGTCGGTAAGTCCTGCCACATGCTTTCCATCCTTTATGGGTATGATGTCGCTGGTTGTGCTTCCAACATCCACGAAAAGGCAATCTCCTATCTCTGAACCGATAAGTCTTGTGGATGCTGCCCAGTTCGCAGCAGCAAGATCACGCAGGTTCCCTGTATCTTCATAGAAGTGTCCGTTACTGTCAATGTATCTCACTTCACAATCAAATGCATCATTTACAGAGCGCATGATGAATCCGATCCCCTGCAACTTGTCCTCGAAACAGTCTGCAAGCTCTCCTGTCATCACTACACTGACCTTGTCGGGTCTTAGTTCATTTGCAATGTCCTCTAAAGAGGTTGGTAATGTGGTATCCTTCCACAATGGTATGTAATGAAGTTCTATTATCTCGCCATCGGCTGAAGCTATCTTTGTGTTAGCACCGCCAATATCTATGCCTATTATTCTCATATGATGTCCTCTATGTCATCTTTTGTGAAAGAGCACTCCCCTTCGAGCGTAACTGATGGGGGAAGTTCTCCGAACATATTCATTAACAGAAGTTCTCCTATCTCGTAGTTGAGTGTCCTTACAAGGCCGAATATAGCTGTTGTAGGTCTTGGGTTTACATCTATAACGTAAGGTCTGTCTCCATAGACTATGTCTATCCCGACATATCCATTACATCCAAGTATCTCAACTGTTCGTTTTGCTTCCTGGAAAACTTCGTTCTGGTATTCTGCTCTATAGGGTACCTGATTCCCCTTATAGTCGAATATTGTGTCACCGTTATCATCTATTATATCGATAAGTTGTTTGTTAAGGCTCAATGGAAGTGTGCTCTGTCCACATATCATACTTACACTGAGGTGCTCACCTTCGATATATTCGGTAGCTATGTACTCGTCATTTCCGTTGATATTCGAAGTGCACATTCTCACTCCTTCTGAAGCACAGCCATATCTGGGTTTTATCACGTATCTCTTATCAGATCCTGTACTGACGATCTCTGGAACATTGACCGAACCTGATCCCAGTATTTGTGTGCATGCAAGCTTATCGGCACAGTTCCTTACAGATGTTGCCGGACAACCAAGGTTGACTGTGTTGCTTTCTATTATTTCTGTCAGATCGCCCAGTAGTTCATCCGGGCCAATAACAAGTCCTGCATCACATTCAAGTGCATTTTTTTCCAGTACATCTTCGAAGGAACTTTCATTGGATATTACCGGCTGTCCACTCTTAAGTATGCTTTCTGCGGTCAGGTATGTCACTTCGTGTCCAAGACGCTGAAAACTGTCAGCAAGGGTGCTCAACATTGCTCTTCCTTCAAGAAGCAATGTACCTCCCAGTCCTATTCCCATGGCATATTCTGCAAGCAGTATCTTCATGTTGGATGCAACTGCATTATTTGATATATCCTTTCCTATTAATATTACTGTTCTTGAAGTTGTGGTGGGGGGTGCTGGGCGTTCTTTAATGGTGATAGTTCTAAATTATAATGGCGTTGTAATTTCAAACAATGTTATATTTTAGAGTGGATTTATGTTATATATCAAGCAAAACAAGTGGATATGTGCAACAGGGGATGGTATGAGTCCTCGGTTGTGTGTGCAACAATAAGTTGGTATGCGGGGGTACTTTCCAAAGTGGTATCTGAACCATGTATCTTTCTCGCTACTCTTAAGATACTGTTTCAGTCCATAGTGGGGTTGGAACGGGCCAATTGAATTAGGGGGGTGGAGTATCACTATGTTCGGTGGTACTATGTTTTCATAGTGCTTCACTCCTCTTTATGCCCTATTTATGATCGTTTTTCATGTAACAGGCGGATATCATGTCTGTCAATACGTCTCTTTGAGTCTATTTTGATCTCTATATCTCCTATCAGGGGAATATTTTAAAAATAAATATATACTATGATCGCTGATAGGGGGAATGGGATGAACATGGACGTGAATACTGATAATCCATTTGTACAGGCACTGGTGGTCTCTACTACAATGGCGATCTTTATGGTAGGTGTTGCCTTCGGACTTATGAATATGGCAACCAGTGGACTTGATGTCCCTATGCCTGTGATACTTCTTATATTTGCAGTTATCTTCATAGCAGGCTCGGTGTATTTTGAATCAAGAGGTGCGGATTATATGGGCTCTCTGGTAGGTGGGGCTATAGTGGCTCTGGTAGCAACATTCTCAACTACGGCTTTTTTCAGTGGTGTGAAGTATTCCATAGAAGGTGGGATCTCTGCTATTGGATGGGAGCAAGTTATATCTGCATTGGCAGTATGTATGATCGCAAGTATGTTCTTGATACGGGTTCTGCAGCATAAGTTGAAGGGTGTTCTCTGAACTGTGGTATGTTGTCAGTTCATAGGATCATTTTATCTTTTGTTGACTTCATTTCTGCAAAATAAGGCGTATATGCGAAAAGTATTTATAGAACTTCAAACAATCACTAGTTCGAATGCACATTACCGCGCATAGAAAATGCGGAGATATTGATAATGGCTGATGGACCAGAGAATTGTGAAGATTTAGATTCGAAACCGGTTGACGAAGGAACTACTGATAGCAACTCCGCTGAGGCTGAGGTTGCACAGCTTAAGGATAAGCTTCTGCGCCTGACAGCTGAGTTTGATAATTTCAGGAAAAGAAGTGCCCGGGAAAAAGAGGAATATCGTAAGTTTGCAGTCGAGCAGGTGATCATTGAGCTCCTTGAGGTCTATGATAACTTCGAGCGTGCTATCGAATCTGCAAAGCAGACCGAAGATATATCATCTGTTATCACGGGTGTTGAAATGGTCTTCAAACAATTTACAGGTATACTCGAGAAGGAAGGTCTTCAAAAGATAGAATGTGTCGGGCACGAGTTCGATCCGTTCCTTCACGAAGCGATGATGCATGTAGAACATCCTGACCACGATGAGAATACGGTGGTAGATGTCTGCAAGCCAGGGTATTATCTGCACACGAAGGTCATAAGACCTGCAATGGTGACCGTTTCAAAGAAAGCTGAGAAGTAGGATCTGGAATTAGAAGGTAAGGATACCTTCAATATAGATAAAACGCAATTATTAATGATATACTATAATTAATTCATATAAGAGGTAATAAAATGGGAAAGATATTGGGAATTGACCTGGGAACTACAAACTCCTGTATGGCTGTGATCGAAGGTGGAGAACCTACAATTATACCTAATGCAGAGGGAGGAAGAACCACTCCTTCAGTTGTAGGTTTCTCTAAGAAGGGTGAGAAACTTGTAGGTCAGGTTGCCAAGAGGCAGCTTATTACCAATGCCGATAACAGTGTAAGCTCTATCAAGAGGCACATCGGCGAGGGTGACTACAAAGTAACCCTTAATGACAAGGAATACTCTCCACAGGAAGTTTCTGCAATGATCCTTCGTAAGTTGAAGGAAGATGCGGAATCATACCTCGGCGAGACCATCACACAGGCTGTAATTACTGTCCCTGCATACTTCAATGACTCACAGAGACAGGCAACAAAGGATGCAGGTACAATTGCAGGTCTTGAGGTAATGAGAATTATCAACGAGCCAACAGCAGCATCACTTGCATATGGTCTTGACAAGGATGAAGAAGACCACAAAATACTCATCTACGACCTTGGTGGCGGTACATTCGATGTATCCATCCTTGAGCTTGGTGGAGGAGTATTCGAAGTTCTCTCAACTGCAGGTGACACTCACCTTGGTGGAGATGATTTCGATCAGAAGATCGTTGATTTCCTTATTGAGGAATTCAATAAGATCGAAGGCATCGACCTTTCAAAGGACAAGGCATCACTCCAGCGTTTGAAGGATGCTGCTGAGAAGGCAAAGATCGAGCTTTCCGGTGTAACTTCCACTAACATCAACCTTCCATTCATCACTGCAGATGCGAACGGTCAGCCAAAGCACATCGATATCGACCTCACAAGAGCACAGTTCGAGAAGATGACCGCTGATCTGCTTGACAAGACACTCGTGGCTGTCAATCAGGCAATGAAGGATGCAAAGGTATCTTCATCAGACATTGACAGAGTACTTCTTGTAGGAGGTTCCACAAGGATGCCTGCAGTAACGGAGCTTGTAAAGAAGGCAGCAGGAAAGGACCCATACAAGAACATCAATCCTGATGAAGCTGTAGCAGTTGGTGCAGCAATACAGGCTGGTGTACTTGGTGGCGAGGTCCACGATGTACTTCTGCTCGATGTCACGCCATTGACCCTTGGTATCGAAACACTCGGAGGGGTCTCAACACCTCTTATCGACAGGAACACTACCATCCCTACCAAGAAGAGCCAGATCTTCTCAACAGCAGCTGACAACCAGCCATCTGTGGAGATCCATGTACTTCAGGGTGAGAGAGGCGTTGCATCAGGTAACAAGTCACTGGGCAGGTTCACACTTGACGGTATTCCACCAGCACCAAGAGGACTTCCACAGATCGAGGTCACATTCGATATCGATGCGAACGGTATCCTTCATGTCACTGCAAAGGATATGGGAACCGGTAAGGAACAGTCCATATCAATCCAGAAGCCAGGTGGACTTACCGACGAGGAGATCGACCAGATGGTCAAGGATGCAGAGATGCATGCTGAAGAGGACAAGAAGCGCAAGGAAGAGGTTGAGGTCAAGAACACAGCCGAGTCCCTTGTGAACGCTGCTGAAAAGACCCTCAAGGAAGCTGACGAGATCGCAACCGATGAGCAGAGGTCAAAGATCGAGGCAGCTATCGAGGCTCTGAAGGCTGCTCTTGAAACCGACGATATCGAAGATATCAAGGCAAAGACAGAAGAACTTCAGACCGCAGTCTATGATGTGTCCGCTGCAATGTATCAGAAGGCACAGGAAGAAGCTGCAGCTGCAGCATCTGATGCAGAAGATACTGGATCTGCTGGTGACTCCGGAGAGGAGACCATCGTGGATGCAGACTACGAAGTTGTCGATGACGACAAGTAAGTTAAACATGGATAAACATAGTAAGATGCCCTGATAAGGGGTATCTTAATACCTTTAATTTTAATTTAATGAAAATCATATAGTATCATAGGAATCATCCATGTCCACTACACGCGATTATTATGAGATCCTGGGTATATCCAAGGATGCCACAGAGTCCGAGATAAAGAAAGCTTACAGAAAGCTTGCTATGCAATATCACCCGGACAAGAACAAGGAAGAAGATGCCGAAGCAAAGTTCAAGGAAATATCCGAGGCATATGCTGTCCTCTCGGACACTGAGAAGAGGGAACAGTATGACAGGTTCGGTCATGCAGGTATAGATGGCCGGTACAGTCAGGAGGATATCTTCAGAGGTGCAGACTTTGGTGGCTTCGATGACCTTGGTGATATACTTGGAGGTATCTTCGGTGGTGGCTTCGGTGGCTTTGGAGGTTTCGGTGGCGGACAAAGAAGACAGGGTCCTATGAGAGGCTCTGATCTGCGCTATGATCTGGGTATCACCCTTGAGGCAGCAGCAGATGGTGTAGAGACCACCATCAATGTTCCAAGGGCTGAGAACTGTGGGTCCTGTGATGGTACTGGTGCGAAAGCAGGTACAAGTCCAAAGACGTGTTCTACATGTCGTGGTTCAGGTCAGGTTACACAGGCACGTAATACTCCATTTGGAAGATTCATGTCAACAACTACCTGTAACGCCTGTCATGGACGCGGTCAGATCATCGAAGAACCATGTCCTGCATGTAAGGGCACAGGTAAGATGAAGAAGGTCCGTAAGATATCTGTCAAGGTGCCAAAGGGTGCAGATAATGGATTACGCCTCAAGATAAGAGGCGAAGGTGAGGAAGGAAGTCCAGGTGCACCATCTGGTGACCTCTATGTGGTCATACATGTGGAGCCACATGACAAGTTCCAGCGTGTTGGCGACGATATCCTGTATGAGCAACCTATATCTTTCACTATGGCTGCACTTGGTGGGAACGTAATGGTCCCGACACTTCATGGGAATGTGAAAATGAATATAAAGCCTGGAACACAGACACATTCTATCCTTCGTCTGAAGGGTAAGGGTATGCCTCATCTTCACGGACATTCACATGGTGACCAGTTGGTCAAGATCATCGTAAAGACGCCAACAAAGCTGACCGGGGAACAAAAGGAGCTTCTTGAGAAATATCAGGAGCTAGAAGGAAGTCCTGATGTAAAAGGTCCAAAGGGCGGAAAGGGCATATTTGAGAAGGTGAAGGGAGCTTTTGAGGCTGGAATATAGTCACTGTCCTCATAATTCCGATTCCCTCTTCTACTTTTTTTCTATTTAATTTTTTGGACATCTTTTTATATAGCCACACTAATTATGTGGTAAGATTTAAAAACCAATAAGCATATTATGCGGTTTTGTTTTCAGTTTCGCAAGTTTCATAGGAATGTCCTATATATGAGCTTTTGAAGGTATATTATGAAGATCGTAATAATTGGTGCTGGTGAAGTTGGTTATCATATTGCTAAAGCACTTTATCAGACAAACGATGTTGTTATCGTAGACCTGAACGAAGAAGCATGTCTTCGTGCAGACGAACTTGATGTCCATGTCATACACGGTAATGGTGCAAACGTATCTATTTTGCACGATGCTCTGGATGGCGCAGGTCTCCTGGTGGCAGTAACCGGGTCCGATGAAGTAAATATCGTTGCATGTATGGCTTCCAAGCTCACCGCTAAAGGTAAAAATAAACTAAAGACCGTAGCCAGGGTCAGTAATCCTGATTATATCGACCAGCCTGTGGCCAAGCGCCCTCAGATAGGTATCGATATTATGGTCTGTCCTGAACTCTCCCTCGCATCAGAGGTCGCACAGATCCTTGCTATTCCTTCGGCCATAGATGCTGAATACTTTGCAGGTGGTAAGGTGGAGATGATGGAATTCGTTGTTCCTGATGATCACTCTCTTGTGGGCAAACATATGCAGGACCTTCATCTCGCAAATTGCTGTATCATAAGTGCCCTTTTCAGAGATTCAGAGGTTATAATCCCACATGGCGAAGATACTATTGAAGGTAATGACCACATAGTTGTCATTGGGAAACCTGCTTCCATGAAAGAGGTCCGTGATCTCTTTGGTGAGAAAGTAGGAAAAAGAAGTAAGGTCATGATCATCGGTGGTGGGGTGGTAGGTTTCTATCTTGCAAAGATGGTTGCAAAGAGCGAGTTCGACCTTAAGATCATAGAGTCTGATAAAGAACGGTCTGCTGCTATCGCTGAAGAGCTTCCTGATGTTCTTGTTCTCAATGGTGATGGTACTGATATCAATCTTCTAAAGGAAGAAGGTGTCTCTGATATGGATGTCGTGATATCAGTGACCAATAGTGATGAGAAGAACCTTCTGTGTTCTCTGCTTGCCAAACAGCTTGGAGTGAAGAAAGTAATTGCAAGATCGGACAGGTCTGATTATGTTTCCCTCTTTGAGATGGTCGGTGTGGACAGTGCAGTAAGCCCTCGTCAGGCAACTGTAAATGAGGTGCTGAAACTGACCTTTGGTCAGGGTATCGAATCTATCACTACCATTGAAGGTGAGAAGGCCGAGATCATTGAATACACCACTTCCAAGAAGTCAAAGATCGTGGGCAGACCATTGAAGAATGTAAAATTCCCATCTGGTGCTATAGTCAGTATGGTTGTCCATAACGGTAATACTGTAGTCCCTCGTGGAGAATATGTGATAGAGGAGGGCGACAGAGTAGTTGTGTTCGCTCTACAGTCTGCCAATGCAGAGGTTGAGAGACTCTTCAAATAACCACCAGGGGGTTATGATCTGAATCATGGTGTAATACTTAACGTTCTTGGTGGACTTCTAAGGTTCCTGGGAGCCATAATGATGGTGCCGTTATTGGTAGCTTTCTATTATGGTGATCCGTTATACCCGTTCCTTGTGGCTGTTGTAGTTACAGGTCTTACAGGTATCCTTCTTTCGTACAGGTATAAAGAAGCTGATGAATGGAAGATCCGGGAAGGTTTTGCCATTGTAGCATTTGGATGGCTTGCAGCCGCTGCATTTGGTTCCATTCCCTATATGCTGGATGGTATCAGTCCTGTTAATGCTCTTTTTGAATCAATGTCCGGTTTTACTACGACCGGAGCTACCGTCCTGCTTGATATAGAAGCTCATTCAAAAAGTATATTGTTCTGGCGTGGGATGACCCAATGGATAGGTGGAATGGGTATCATCATGCTTTTCATTGCTATTCTCCCTAAGCTTGGTGTTGCCGGCAGGCAGTTGTTCAGGGCAGAAGCTCCTGGTCCCACTGAAGATAAGCTCAAACCAAGGATAAGGGAGACAGCTAAGATTCTGTGGCTGGTCTATCTATCTATCTCTCTGGCAGAGGTAGCAGCATTGTTGTTGGCCAAGCTTTCTCTGTACGATGCTATAAATCATACTTTCACTACAATGGCATGTGGTGGTTTTTCACCTTATGCTGACAGTATTGCGGCGTTCAACAGTCCTTTGGTTGAGGGTATTATAACTGTTTTCATGTTCATTTCAGGAGCTAACTTTGCTCTTCATTACAGGACACTTTACACTGACCGTAATAGTCTCTTAAAGGATGACGAGTTCAAGTTCTATTCATTTATTGTAATTGCTGCTACGGTCATATTGACCTTCAGTCTCTGGAACTCCATGGGTGAGACGATCTTTAATTCATTCAGGTATGCCGCATTCCAGGTTGTTTCTATTACCACTACTACTGGGTTTGCAACAGTGGACTTCAATCTGTGGACCGATTCTGCAAAGATCGTTCTGCTGGCTGTAATGTTCGTGGGTGGATGTGCTGGATCTACGTCCGGTGGAATAAAGGTTGTCAGGATATTTCTACTCATCAAGTATGCGCAGCGTGCTTTGTTCAAATCCATTCATCCAAAGGCTGTCAAGCCGATAAAGTTCAATAACAAGACCGTTCCGGATGATGTAATGCAGGCGATCGTCTCTTTTGTGGTGATCTATCTGATGATATTCGGAATATCCACAGGACTGCTTTCCCTCATGGGTATGGATATCATGAGCTCACTTACATCTTCGATCGCAACACTTGGTAATATCGGCCCCGGTTTCAATCTTGTAGGTCCCATGGCGAACTTTGATGTAGTACCATTTGTAGGAAAGCTGTTGCTTATAGCTAATATGTGGATAGGCAGACTTGAGGTTTTCACAGTGATCGTACTGTTGACCCCTGAATTCTGGAGACGCTGATCTCCAGGGTTCAAATACCTTTTTTAGCAGTTCCTAAAATATATCCGACGTGTTTTCTTGTTGACCTTTTATTAAATAGTATTCTTTTTCCTTTATCCAGTCTTGAAAACCGTCTTCTGATATCTTTGCTTAATATCGTATATTTTAACATTCTCAGGATCATGGCGGTTGTTCTCAGGATACCGCCCATGGCTTTAAATGTGCCCAACATATCCCTGATCCTTTCAAAAGGCCTGTGTTTGTAGATATTTATATCCTTTGATCCTGTTCTTTTGAAATAATGCTCCCATTCTTCTGGTGTGTGTATATTGAACTGGAGTCCGGTAACTTCTGTGAAAATAGTTTCAGCTTCATCTATTTTTGCTTTAATATGAGGTTCGATGTTACTATCTCTATACATCTCATTAATGCCAAGATATCCTTCTGGTCCGATAACTCTCATAAATTCTTCAAAGGCTCTTTCCTTATCAAGGAATTGCGAAACAAATTCTGTGATCACGATGTCAAAGGAAGCTTCTGAAAACGGTAAATTATATGCATCACCTGTAAGGAATTCTGTCTTGTTTTCAATGTTCTCATCAAAAGCCCTTATTCTTGCATTTTTCACAGATCCCTCTGCAATATCTACTCCAATAACAGAACATCCTTTTCTCTTTGAGAGGTAACATGCACTAAAACCGCTTCCACATCCTACTATCAATACTTTGCTCGTTCTATCTATGTGGCACAGGTTGGCGAGCTCTTCAGTTGATCGTGGTCCTCCAACATGGAAATATGGAACACCAAGATAACTCATAAAGCTATAATAGTCCATTTCTTCAATTTCAGAAATTGACAGTTTTCTATTGTCCATGATGTTTCTCCATAGAATATACTGACATATTTCTATGGGGGATGTAAAAGCATTGTGCAGAATACGGGAAATAAGTAAAAAAAAGAAGATAAAGTGACCGTTTAAGGTCACTTGTCACGTTCAAAGTCAAGTTCGTACTTGACAACGTTCTTGAAAAGGACCCTCAGGTCCCACAGGAGTTTCTTGTTTGCCTTGAAGAGGGCATACAATAGGTCCAGCAGGCTCATACTGGAAAAGTTAACACCTTCCAGTGAATGTGCCAGTGAGTTGATCTCCTTGTCTGTAAAGGCTGTGAAAGTATCCTTTACTATGAGGCTGTTATCTATCTCATATCCAATAGATTCGCGCCATCTTTTCTCATACTCCTGAAGTGCATTGGTGGAAACATCACCTTTTGAAATAGCATTGTATGCAACCTCGCCGGCCATTTTACCTGCTTCCATAGCATTGATGATGCCTCCTCCTGTTATAGGGTCGGATTGCCTTGCTGCATCTCCAATGAGCATGAGTCCGTTAGCTATGGTCTTCTCTATGGTACCACTTACCGGTACTCCGCCTACGTCCATCTCCAGTATCTTAGCATCAGGATAGTTCTTCTGAACGAACTCGTTCAGATAATCAATAGCATGCTTTTCGCCTGATTCGCTACCAAGGATTCCGATACCTACGTTCGCAAGGTCTCCTCCCTTGGGGAAAAGCCACACGTATCCGGCAGGTGCGATATCATTTCCAAGATAGAAATAGCAGTAATCCTGGTCCATGCCTGTACCGCTCATAAGGTACTGGGCACATGTTTCAATGTCTTTTGGTTTCAGGGATGTATCAATACCTGCCCATCTACCGATCTTGGATTCCACTCCATCTGCACCGATAACTATCTTGGCACGGATGTCGTGTAACTCGCCAAGGTGCATGACCTTAATACCCTTGACAAAACCGTTCTCCATGATAAGATCGGTAGCTCTGGTCTTGACCATGACCTCTGCACCGGCCTTAGCACTTTCATATGCCAGTGCCCTGTCAAAGAGCTTACGTTCAAGCACATATCCTACCTCTCCACCTGCGATCTCTTCTGACATCTCTACCATGGTGCCGTCAGGTGCGAATATGCGTGACCCCTTAACGTCTGCACAGATCCAGCGGTGATCAGGTTCTATATGCTTTCTCAGCCATATCTTGCTGACCCCTTCTGCACATCTTACAGGGTCCCCTATCTCCTGTCTTTTTTCGATCAGTAGTACACTAAGACCTTTTTGAGCTGCTGTTTTTGCTGCGATAGAGCCAGCTGGTCCTGCACCAACGATCACGACGTCATACTCGCTCTTCACTTTTTCACCTCAATAGCACCAACAGGGCATATCTTTGCACAGATGCCGCAGGAAGTACATGTATCATTAGCTTCTACCCAGGTTTCGACCAATTCAAGTGCGCCAAAAGGACATACACCTACGCATGCGCCACAATATCCGCATTTGAACTTATTTATCTCAATGGTCACTATTATCACCTATAGATTTGTATAATTCGTCTCTAATAGTTTAAAAGGAAATATATCTTTCTGATACTTAAATTAGAATAACATTGGATCAGGAAGTCCTTATAGTCTAAGGACTATATTTGTTTTATGCATCAGAAGAACTGATCTTTGCTCTTGTCTTACCAGTTTCCATATCAAACCTTTCCAGAACGTATTCTTTTGATCTTCCATGTCCGTGTAGCATTATCTCCACAAGGTCATGGGGTTCATCGATATCAGTGCTCAGAAGGAAAGAATCGTATATATAGGTTGAACATTCCCTGTCCTTTGCTATATTGCAGTGGTTCAGGAAACTGGATCCGTAATATTTAACATGGAAATTGGAGGGGTCCTTTACAAAAATAACATTTGTGCCTCCTCCTTTTCCAGGAACGATAACTACATCCTCTGGTCTGGAAGTTATGTCTTTTATGTGTTCTGCCCTCACAAGGGGAAGATCGGCCATGATTATGAATATTGGCTCTTTCTCGTGGCTCAGGTATTCATTTATGGCCTCGTTCAGATCGTTCTCATCCAGCACTACATTCACTTGAAGGTCTTTTGGTACTCCATTATCAGGAGTTGTGAGGATATCTATTTCCTCTATCTCTGCATCCTGGATACTGGTTACAACATCTCTTAGCATCAGCTCTACGAAACTCTCACGCTCTTCAAGGGTGAGTGCAGGTGAAAGCCTTGATTTGGCGTTCTTTTTCTTGTATGGTATCAATGCTTTTGTCATACTGCCTCATAAAGTGCATTTCTGAGCTTTGGTGTTCTACCTGTCTCTTGTATCATCCATTTAAGCTCATTTGCAGGAGTGTACTCTCCATTGGTTCCACCTGATGCAAGGGTGATCTGGTCTTCTATAAGGGTGCCACCAAGATCATTGGCACCACATGACAGTGCTACTTGCGCCAGTTTCTTTCCAAGCTTGACCCAGGCTGCCTGTATATTGTCTACGTGTTTATGTAGTATTATCCTTGAAATTGCATGTATCTGAAGGTCATCAATGCCCGTTGTCATGAATTTCCCGGACCTGATCATCTCTTCTCCTATCTTGTTGTTATAAGGCATAAATGGCATGGGTATGAGCTCAGTAAAGCCTCCGGTGCGCTGTTGTATGTCCCTTATGGTAAAGATATGGTCCAGCCTTTCCTCTATGGTCTCAACATGTCCATACATCATGGTCGAGTTTGTTCGCAGACCTGCATTATGTGATGCTTCTATTGTATCGGCCCATTCTCCGGCTGTCAGCTTAGTAGGGCAGATTATCTTTCGGACACGGTCCACTAGTATCTCTGCGGAGGTTCCGGTCAAAGTTCCGACACCCGAATCCACAAGGATGGTGAATGCTTCATCCAGTGTCATATTGTCTCTGTTGGCTGCGTAGAATACTTCCATGGGTGAAAGGGCATGGATGTTCATGCTGGGGTAGTCTGACCTGATGGAGTCAAAGAGCTCAGCATAATAATCCATAGTCAGCTGGGGTATGTATCCGCCCTGGACACACACTTCAATAGCTCCTGAATCATGTGCTTTCCCAACTTCTTCCAGTACATCCTCAATTGAAAGTACGTATCCCTTTTCTGTCTTGAATGCGCAGAATCCGCAGGTTCCTGAGCACATATTTGTGAGGTATATGTTCCGGTTCACAACATAGGTCACATCGTCACCTACGGCTCTGGAGCGCAGGTCATCTGCAAGAGAAAAAAGTTCAAAGGGATTTGCTTCCATCAGGATGATGGCCTCTTCTTTGCTGATATTCCCTTTGTATGCATTATCTAGTATGTCATCAGTGATTACAGAGAACATTTTTTCCTCAGGCGACCTTGAGTCCCATGCGTTCCTGATCAGTGTTGATTATTGGTTTATAGGTGGTGTTCCTCTGAAGAGGCTGCCTTCCGGATGAATTGATGAACCATTCAAGTTCCTCTGCTGACATGAACTGTCCATTGGTCGAACCTGCAGACGCTGATATCTTCTCTTCCATGAGAGTTCCACCAAGGTCATTGACACCGCAATAGAGAGCTACTTGTGCCAGTTTCTTTCCGAGTTTGACCCAGCTTGCCTGAATGTTCTTTATGTGAGTGTTAAGTATGATACGTGCAAGGGCATATAACTGAAGGTCCTGCATGCCCGGGGTTGCATATCTTCCCTGACTGATCATCTCATTGCCGATCTTGTTATTGTAGGGCATGAATGTAAGTGGTACGAACTCAAGGAAACCGCCAGTCTTTTCCTGAATATCTCTTACCAGCATGATGTGGTCGATACGCTCTTCAATGGTCTCCACATGTCCGTACATGATGGTTGCTGTTGTGTTGATGCCTGTCTGGTGTGCTTGTGTGATCACATCGACCCATTCGTCAGCCTTGAGCTTATTTGGGCATATTATGTTCCTGACTCTGTCCGACAATATCTCAGCAGCAGTCCCTGGCATTGTGTCGAGACCTGCTTCCTTGAGCATTACAAGTGCTTCACCAACTGGTATGCCACTCTGTTTAGCTGCATGGTATACTTCCATAGGTGAGAATGCATGTGTGTGTATGTGTGGGAACTCTGCTTTGACAGCTCTTATGATGTCTGTATAGAAATTGATGTCAACATTCGGTAGCAGTCCTCCCTGGATGCATACTTCAGTGGCTCCCTGGCTTTCAGCATCTCTTACTTTTTCAAGTATCTGTGGGATGTCCATAATGTATCCTGTGTTGTCGCAGAAAGCACAGAACCCACAGTTTGCGATACAGCGATTGGTAAAATTGATATTGCGATTGACCACATAGGTCACGGTGTCACCTACTGTCTCATAGCGTAACCTGTCAGCAAGTTCGAAGAGCTTGAAAGGCGGCACTTCCAGCAGGAAAAGCGCATCTTCTTTTGTGGTCTTGCCTTCATATGCACGTTCTATGATATCATCCGGGATAGTAGTAGGGTTCATATTTTTTCTCCGTTACTTATCTTTATATTTAAATTGTGTGCCCCACACTCATGTTCTGCGATAGCCATCCTCATCTGCAAAGCTTTCGATGAGGTCTTTCAGGGTATCGCTGTACCACCCCTTCTTAATGTATTGTGGATATATCGGAAGCCTCTCCTTAAGAGGCACTTCGCGTACCATTTCTTTCAGCTCGGATACACTTGGCCACTCTGTCTCAGGATTGATCCAGTCCTTGGTCGTAGGTGATATCCCTCCAAGGTCGCTGGCACCACACTGTATCAGGACATAAGGGTCGATCAGATTAGGTGCTACCTGAATAGCCACATCTTCGGGAAGTATCTCCCTTGCGATAAGGATCATCTGCATCATCTCCTCTTCAGTAGGTGCAGGCATATCTGCCATGGGCGTATCTGGTTTAGGAGTGAAGTTCTGTATGATGACCTCCTGTATGTGACCATACTCTTCGTGTATCTCTGTAATTGCCAGGAGGGAATTTATCCTGTCATCAAGGGTTTCGCCAATTCCGATGAGAAGACCTGTGGTAAATGGTATGTTCAGATCACCTGCATAGCGTATTGTCTTGATCCTCTGTGACGGTACCTTTCCGGGAGACCCATGGTGCGCTGCAAGGTCT
This sequence comes from Methanolobus profundi, assembly GCF_900114835.1. Classification (GTDB taxonomy): domain Archaea; phylum Halobacteriota; class Methanosarcinia; order Methanosarcinales; family Methanosarcinaceae; genus Methanolobus; species Methanolobus profundi. Next base: position 60,342 of record NZ_FOUJ01000001.1, read on the forward strand.
GCAGTCGTTTCGAGCATCAGCCCCATGCTGGCGTTCAATGGTTTTAGCTTTTCCATTTCTGTGTAGTTCAATACACCTGCATTGGTATGTGGCAGAAGACCATTATCAATGGCGATCCTGCATAGTTCGCAGATATAATCCACAGTATTGGAATATCCAAGTTCATTAAGCCATTCCTTATATTCAGGAACTTCTTCCGCGTATTCCCCAAAAGTAAAAAGAACTTCTGTACATCCTGCTTTTTTCCCCTGTTCAAGTATAGGGATGATCTCCTCTATCTTCATTAATTTAGCCTCGGGATCATGAGGCTCACGTCTGAAAGTGCAATACCCACATTTGTTGCGGCAGACGTTTGTTACTGGTATGAAGACATTTTTGCAGAATGTTACATATTCATTCATAATTAGTTTCCTGATTGGATCCGCAATTACATAAGTCTATTTACTTATCGTTTTTATAAGGCCAGTTATATCAAAATATCCTGCATAGAGTTCCTGATACCCAGTGCGATCCCTTCTACTTCGATACCACCTTTGCCTTTTGCTCCATCTCCTACTACATATAGGTTTGGTATCGGTGTCTTGTTCTTGATATCTGCACCAGATGGGGATCTGTTCACTGGCCAGTCGTTGGAATATGATTGTATGAGGAGTACTTCGTATTCCTTTCCTGCAAATATGTCCTTAAGATCCTCAAGTCCAAGTTCTATCTCTCTGTCAAGGTCTTTCATATCATCCCAGTGTACACATTGATGCGCCATTGTAAGGTGTTTACCTTCTGGTGCAAGGCTTGGATCGACATTTGTGACCTCATTTATTCCGTTCACTCTCTTTGCATAAGGTGTGAGCAGTACTCCGCCATGGCCGATAAGTGGTTTGTCGGATGACAGGCAGATCTTGATGCCTGCCGATGGCTTCAGTTCACTGGCTCTCTTTGCATAGTTATCAACACCTTCAACACCTGTATCCTCACCGATCAGCTTTGCTGTTGCAGGGTGTCCTATGTCACTTAATACAAGGTCTGCGTTGTGTACTTCTCCGTCGACAATGATGCCTGTGACCTTTCCGTCTTCCACTTTAAGTTCACTTACTTCTGCGGAGGTGTATATGGTCCCTCCATTTGCTCTTACAACATCTGCAAGTGCATCTGTGATCGCCTTACAGCCACCCATTGGTACTCCTGGTCCGCCAAAGTGGTAAAGGTTCTCTATTATCGCAAAACCTTCTTCAACTGGTACATCTGCGGCTCTGAGGCTCAATGCCCATCCAAAGAATGCATCTGAGATGCGGTATGTCCAGTCCTGGGCAATGTGTTCTCTGCACCATTGTTCAAAGGATCTTCCTGATGGAGGGTTCTTTCTGGTGCTTATAACATAGTATATCAGTTTGATACGGTTAATTATTGAGAATGGTGTCTTGAAATCCTCAAAAAGGAGGTCCTTATGCCCATATTTATAGTCAGTATCTCCTCTTTTCCTTGGTATCCTTATGACCGCAACAGGTTTTTTGCGCACGATCTCTACATTAACACCAACGTCTTTGAGGAGTTGTGCCAGCGGACCTGTCGGACCATGTGGCAGCATATGTAGTGCTCCGGTGCTTAGCTGAAATCCTTTATGATCGAAGTTTGTGAACCTTCCGCCGATCACGGGAAGACGTTCAAATACCTCTACATCATATCCTTCCTTTGATAACTTAGCCGCGCTAAGCAATCCTCCAAGACCTGAACCGATTATTATTGCTTTCATCCTATGCCTCAATTGCCTTGACCGGACAGTATGCAATGCATGTCCCGCAATCCACGCATGCGGATGTCATTGTTGCCTTTCCCCTTACTTCAATGGCATCGAAGTTACAAAACGCAGTGCATTGACCGCATCCTACACAGTTTTCATTCACTCTCATAGTATATTCACCGGATTTCATTGTATAAGGTTTTCAACAATAAAAAGCCTTATTGTTCTCTTTTTCTTCTCGATTGATAAATGCTGGTTCGTTTTTTGAGTGATATTTTTTCAACTAGTGTACTAATATTGATCATTTCGCCGGTCAAACAGAAATATTTATTATTATAGACATATAATTATATTATCATGGATGAAGTTGACCTTGCGATTTTGGAACATCTATGCAAGAATTCAAGGATGCACAGCACGGAGATCGCAACTGATCTGGACCTGGCGACCTCTACAGTGCATAAAAGAATAGAGAAGATGCGTGAAGTGGGTACGATCAAGGAGTTCACCGTCAAGGTAGATACTGCAGAAGTAGGGCTCAATGTTACTACTTTCATAGGTGTTAATATAGAACAGAACAAAAGGATCAATATATTGAACCGATTGAAGACCATTGATGATGTACTCGAGATCTACGAGCTTCTTGAGCCATATGATCTTCTTTTGAAAGTAAGGACATTTGATATTCACTCGCTGAAGGAGAATGTTCTCCAGGTTATCGGAAATATGGATGGAGTAAAGGATTCTCAGAGTATACTGACAACTAAATGTCACAAAGAGAGAAGTTGTACTATTCTTCGTAAATAATGACTTCGCACCACCACTATAATGATTATTCATTAAGAATATTGGGAATCTATATATAGTTACAGATCAGTTTACTTTTAGGTGGACTTATGAAGAAAGAAGTGATCCAGGTAGTCTCCAGGGACAACGGAGAGTTGACGTCTAAGAAGGTCAAAGCTGCACCGTATGAATTCACCATGGCCACACGTGCTAAATGGGAGATGGTGATCTCTAATGAGAATATGGAGATCCGTGCAGGTGAATTCAAGAAGGTCAATGTGAAAGAGATCCCTCTTGATCCGGACATGGTTGCGCTTCCATGTACATTCTCTCACCATGCAGTGGTCTCGCTGATCAAGGTAGGTGCCAAGGGTGGTGCCAAACCTGTGGATAGTGAGCGTATTATAAACTCTGCATATGTGCTGGGTCAGGAAAGCGGAAAGATAAGGGAGGGGGACCTGCTGGCAGTGCTCAATATCTTCCCTATAATGTTCACTCGTGAGGCTATGACCCCACGTTCTCTTTGAGGATACGGAGTGGTATAAATGGAAACTTGTGTTATATGCGGAGAACTGCAGGATTCCAGGCATTATGACGGATATAATATCTGTACTACCTGTGCAGATATTATGGAAGATGTCATGGGAGAATATTTCCTGCATACGATCTGGAAAAGTGAGCCAAGGGCACATGCGGCTTATCTGAACTATCTCAACAATACTACTGGATATGCATCTGATTACAAGAAGCTCTCCCGTGGTTCCGATAAATATACAAATGATATAAGCGCACGTGTTTCTGATGCACTGATAAAGGCGACCGATCGTTCATCTAATAAACGATACATCGAGCACATGCAGAAGGTCATTGAGTGGCTAAAGGCAACACCACACTTCTATCATTCCTATTTCAAGGAATACTATGTATGTCCTGGATGTGATGCATCCATATTTGATAAGTATACGCGTAAGGATGTTGGTGATTGGATGGTGATATCTTGTTCTGAGTGTGATTCGGTCATCAAGAAGTATTTCTCACCGAAAAGTATCTGATCAACTTTTTTCTTTTCCTTAATTTTTCCGGGACAATTGATCATTGGATATCTTGTATTCATTTCTGTGCCGGGGCAAGATCTTCAATATTGTTGTTTATGGAAGTGATCGGACCACCAGATGGAAGTGATCATCTGTGTGTACGACCTGTCCGGTATTCATCTCATTGTGTCGCTAGTTGGACATTGTTGCGATAAATTGGAGGTGCCAGTGGGGATGGCAATGTTCTCCTGAATTGCATAAAATAGCATGAATGTGTCTATTGTATTCGATATTACTGTTCTGTTAAAAGACATATTCGCATGGTCTGAATTGTCAGTATTCCATATTGTACAGTGGTGGCATGATCTCTGTGCAGGAACTGGGACATTTTCCTTTGCCATCTCATATTAGATCTTTGGTTTCTTTCAATGTCCCCTACTATCGTAATTGAGATAATTTAAATATGATGAATTATTATCAATTATTAGAACTTTATCTATTGAAAAATATGTCTACAGATATTGTTTCTCTATCCATGGTCGTAGTGCTGTTTGTGTTTATCGTACACGAAGGTGTTTTATACAAATAGTCTATCTACCTTTATAACTTTCAGGAGAATAGTTTATGTCAGGAATAATCGATATTAGTAACATAGCCAATAGTTACATACCGGTTGCAATAATTCTCATAGTGGCATTAGTGATGCCTCCTATAACAATGCTTATCATCAAAGTGTTAAGCCCAAGGAGTAAAGCATCAGCAAAGTACACGACATATGAGGCTGGTTCCTTACCAATAGGTAATGCCAGAATACAGTTCAATGTCGAATACTATCTATATGCCATTGCTTTTGTTCTCTTTGATATTGAAGTCCTTTTCCTTTACCCCTGGACTACAATCTTCAAGGGACATGATATCACTTATACCGCAACCGTTGAAATGCTAGTCTTTATTTTTGTTGTATTGTTTGGCTACGTTTATTTGATCAAGAAGGAGGCTCTTAAATGGATGAAATAGAGCAGACAGAAGTCGAACAAAATGATGTCATAGACGTTGGGTATACTGACGTTCCGGGCACGATGCTTACCGACTCTAATGCGATCTGTGATTTCATTAAGAAAACAAAGGTCCAGGATGTTCTCAACTGGGGTCGTAAGAACTCTTTATGGTTCATGGTCAACGCAATGGGTTGTTGTGGTGTAGAGCTGCTTGCTACAGGTATGGCTCACTACGATACTGACCGTTTCGGTATTATCCCACGTAACTCCCCAAGACACGCTGATGTATTGATCATCAGTGGTTATGTAACAAAGAAGTACCTTCCAGCTTTGAAGAGGATCTGGGACCAGATGCCTGCACCAAAGTGGGTTATATGCTTCGGAGACTGTGCGATCAGCGGTGGTCCTTTCTATGAATCCTACAGCACTCATCAGAATGTTGATGAAGTATTCCCTGTAGATGTTTTCGTTCCGGGATGTCCTCCAAGATGTGAAGCTCTGATCCAGGGATTTGTTGAGCTCCAGAAAAAGATCGAAGCAAAGAAGGACAAAGGTACTGATTATTGAGGTGAATTGATGGACGCTAATTCTATTATCTCTTCACTTACAGGCAAGTTCCCTGAAGACATCTATGATGCAGATATCGAATCTGACATAAGGGTCATTGCTAAAGTGAAGCCGGAAAATGTAGTGGAAGTATGCCGCTACCTCAAAGAAGACCTGTCTTTCGGACATCTCTGCTGTGAATTCGGAGCAGACTATCCTGACAGGAATGAGATCGAAGTAATATATGTAATAGGTTCATACGATCATCCGGTCGTCCTTACCATGAAGGCAATCCTTCCAAGGGACGCTCCAGAGGTTGAATCCGTAGTGCCTGTTTACTGGAATGCGAACTGGTACGAAAGAGAAACGTACGAACTGTTTGGTGTGAAGTATCTTAACCACCCCAACCTTAAGCCTCTTGTACTTCCACAGGAGATGCTCGGTGAGTGGCCATTACGTAAGGATTACGAAGGCTTCCCCAACAAGACAGCCAGGAATTTAGTGTGAGGGTTAATTATGGATGAAACAGTTGGACCTTCTGAAATGATAGTACACCTTGGCCCGCAACACCCCATGATGCCAGGACCATTCAGGCTGAATGCGAAATTGAGGGGTGAGACCGTTGTGGACTCCGAGGTCGAGATGGGCTGGATCCACAAAGGAATTGAAAAGATCCTTGAAAGTAAGACATATCTCCAGGGTATAACCATTGTTGACAGGATATGCTACCTTGCAGCTATGACCAACGAAGAGGCATATGTTGGTAGTGTTGAGAAGCTTGCAGGTATCGAAGTGCCTGAAAGAGCACAATATATCCGTGTAATTATGGAAGAACTTTCAAGATTACAGAGCCACCTGCTTGGTATGGGTGAATACGCATCCTTTGTTGGTTTTGTAAGTATGTTCATGTATACCATCAGGGACAGAGAAGATGTGATGTCTCTTATTGACTCCGTTACCGGAGCACGTGTCACACACAGTTTCCTGCGTTATGGTGGTGTAAAGGACGACCTTCCTGATGGATTCAAAGACGATGTTGAATACGTTTTTGGAAACCTTAAAAAGGCAATTGACAATTATGAGGAATTGTACAGTACCGATCAGATCTACAAGGCAAGAACTAAGGGTATAGGTGTTCTTACTGCAGATGTTGCAAAGGACCTCGGTGTCTCAGGACCACCACTCAGGGCAACAGGTGTTGCTTTTGATATCCGTAAGGATGAGCCTTATCTTGTATACAAGGACCTTGATTTCAAGGTATGTACACAGACAGATGGTGATGTTTACGCAAGGATCCAGGTACGTCTGGATGAGATGCGTGAGAGTATGTACATCATAGAACAGTGTCTTGACCAGATCCCTTCAGGACCGATCTTCCCGGAGGATACTCCGTATGGAAAGAGGTCACCTGTAATGAGAGTTCCAGCCGGAGAGGTTTTCCACCGTGTTGAGGATCCAAGAGGAGAAATGGGATTCTATATGGTATCCGATGGATCGGACAAACCATATCGTGTAAAGATAAGAGGACCTGTGTACCCTACCCTTCAGACACTACCACCATTGATAAAAGGCGTGACCGTTGCTGATATCGTGGCAATTGCCGGAAGTATGGACACATGTACCAGTGAGGTTGACAGGTGATCATGATGATGGATATAGAAGCAATAATCTATAATCCTCTTCTAAGAGGTATCCTGGGATTATGTATCATGGGTGCCGTTTTTGGTGGAGCCTGTGTAGCTGTCTGGTTCGAGCGTAAACTCTCTGCAGATGTACAGCAGAGGTATGGTCCTATGAGAGTAGGTCCACACGGATTACTTCAGCTCGTTGCTGATGCTATCAAGTTGTTCACGAAAGAAGATATCATACCTAAGAATGCTGACAGGATATTATTCGTTTCAGCACCGATCCTTCTTATGGGATCTGTTTTCCTGATGCTTGTGGCAATGCCTTTTGGTGCTATAATTATAGATGGCGAGAGCTATGTGATCGCAGCAACTGAGATGGATATAAGTGTCCTTTATATTGAGGCCATGTCCGCAATTTCCATTATCGGTATTTTCATGGTTGCATACAGTGCAAATAACAAGTATTCTGTTCTTGGAGCTTTCAGGAACTTTGCACGTATGATCGGATACGAAGTTCCTCTTGGTATCTGTATTGTAAGTGTTGCCATCATGGCAGGTTCACTTAACATAGTAGATATCGCTGAGGCACAGAGCCCTCTGTGGTTCATAATAATGCAGCCTCTGGGAGCTATTGTATTCTTCATTGCTCTTATGGCTGATATGGGTCGTCTTCCTTTTGACCAGAACGAGTCCGAGGAAGAGCTCATCGCAGGTTGGATGACCGAGTACACAAGTATGAGATTCGGTTACTGTTTCTTTGCAGAATATATTCACCTGATCCTTGGTTCAATGCTTGTAGTACTATTGTTCCTTGGTGGATGGAATCTGCCTGCATTCCTGACCGATATAACTATCCTTGGTATAATCCTTCCAACAGTGTTCTTCCTGTTGAAGGTAGCTCTGGTGATACTCTTTATCATCATGATCAGATGGGCTGTTCCAAGGTACAGGATCGATCAGGTAGTAGACCTGAGCTGGAAAAAACTTCTACCATTGTCCCTTCTTAACCTTGGATGGGTTATCGGACTTGGTCTGCTGGGGGTATACTAAATGGTTATTAAAAATATTATAACAGCAGTTAAGAATATTTATTTCGGCCCTCCTGTTACAAGAATGTGTCCGGAAGTACCAACAAAACTTTCCGACAGGTTCAGGGGTTTACAAAAACTGGATAAGACCAAATGTATAGGTTGTGGAATATGTGCCAACACATGTCCAAATAATGCTATTAAGATAGTCAGGGCACGTATCAACCCGGACAGCGACAAGCAGAGATGGTTCCCTGCAATAGACATCGGTCACTGTCTGTTCTGTGGTCTTTGTATCGACCAGTGTCCAAAGGACGCACTTGAAAGCACAAAGGTATACCTGACAGGTGTGATCCGCTGGAACCATGAGGATCTTCTCTTCACACCAGACATGCTGGCAAGGGAAGTTGACATAAATGCTGAGGCAGAAGCCGGTGAGGAGGTGAGCAGATGGACCCCACAATAGGCTCGATAATTGAATTGCTGATATTTGTGATCCTGGCTCTTATATCGATAGTGTTCGCAGTATTCGTAGTAACAGCTAAGGACGTAGTAAGGGCAGCCATTGCACTTGTAGTTACAATGTTTATCATTGCAGCTTTCTACATAATGCTAAATGCGCAGTTCCTTGGTGTTGCTCAGGTACTGGTGTACATCGGTGCAGTAGGTGTATTGATACTGTTCGCTGTAATGCTTACTAAGAAGGAGTTTGGTACAGATGCTGAATAAAGAAATATCATTTACGGCAATGGATATTGCCACATCTGTGTACGACTACTTTAAGCCACGTATATTTGGAATGATAATTGCCGCTCTGTTCATGACAATAATGATAGTGACAATTTTCTTCACAAGCTGGCCTGCAGTAGACCAACTCCCTCAGAACATTGAGGATCAGAGTAACATTGAGGCTATCGGAGTTATGATCTTTACTGATTTCGTGGTTCCGTTCGAAATAATGTCTATCGTACTGTTATCCTCATTGATGGGTGCTATATACATGGCAAAAGGAGATGATGGCAAATGATACCAGTCGCACTTTATCTTGCTGTTGCAGCAGTCATATTCTCCATAGGTCTCTATGGACTGATGACACAGCGCAGTGGTATTCGTATTCTCATGTGCGTGGAACTCATGCTCAATGCCGCTAACCTTAATCTTGTGGCATTCTCAAGCTACCATGATGATCTTACAGGACAGGTATTTGCACTGTTCTCTATCGCACTGGCAGCCTGTGAGGCAGCGATCGGCTTTGCTATACTGATGGCTCTTTACAGAATGAAGGATACGATCAGTCTTGATCATATTAACATACTGAGGTGGTAAAAATGGCAGTAGAAAACCTAGCATTCTTAATTCCGGTTCTGCCTGCACTGGCATTTGTGCTGACGTTCTTCCTTGGGAAGAAACTGCCAAATGGTGGTTCAATAATTCCAATAACAGCTATTGCAATATCATTTGTGATATCACTGTTAATTACATTGAAACTGCTTGCAAACCCTGAAGAGGTAGTGAGCCAGTCATACAGCTGGTTTGCCATGCTCAACATAGGTATCCTTGTTGATCCACTGGCAGCAGTCATGCTTACAATGGTAACATTCGCAAGTCTGCTTATCCACATCTACTCTACAGGTTACATGTCACACGACAAGGCACCTTCCAGGTACTTTGCTGAGACAGCACTTTTCACAGCTTCAATGCTTGGTCTGATCCTTTCAGACAACATCCTCCAGCTCTTCATTTGCTGGGAACTTGTGGGTGTCTGTTCATATCTTCTCATTGGATTCTGGTTTGAGAAGCCATCTGCTGCAACAGCAGCAAAGAAGGCTTTCCTGACCACCAGGATCGGTGACGTTATGTTCCTTACAGGTATAATCGTCCTGTTCGCAGACCTCTATAAAATGTTCAATGGTACCATCCCTGATGGTGTCTTTATACTCAGGTTCGATGAGATCTTTGCTCACATCCCTGAAATTGCAGCGATCAACTCCACTATCCTTGGAATGGAGGTCAGCCACATCACACTGATAACACTCCTGTTCTTCGGTGGTGCTGTTGGTAAGTCAGGTCAGTTCCCACTTCATGTGTGGCTCCCTGATGCAATGGAAGGTCCAACAACCGTTTCAGCTCTTATACACGCAGCAACAATGGTTACAGCTGGTGTCTATCTGGTAGCAAGAACATTCCCAATGTTCATCGCAGCTCCTGATTCACTCATGGTTGTAGCATATGTAGGTGCATTCACTGCATTGTTCGCAGGAACAATGGGTATTGTGATGAACGACCTTAAGCGTGTACTCGCATACTCCACCGTAAGTCAGCTCGGTTACATGATGCTCGGTCTTGGTGTAGGTGCAGCGGTCGGTGCTGAAGCAGTCGGAATATCAATATTCCACCTGGTCAACCACGCATTCTTCAAGGCTCTTCTCTTCCTGTGTGCAGGTAGCGTGATCCACGCAGTAGGTACACATGATATGAGACAGCTTGGAGGTGTCGCAAAGGTAATGCCAATAACTGCAGCAACAATGATCATCGCATCACTGGCGCTTACAGGTATGGGTATCCCTGGTACATCTATAGGTACAAGTGGTTTCTTCAGTAAGGATGCTATCATCGAGAGCGCATACCTCTTTGGAGAATCTACAGGCACATGGTTGCCATACTTGTTCTCAATTGCAGCAGCTCTGCTTACTTCACTGTACATTTTCAGACTTGTCTTTATGACATTTTATGGAAAGCCACGTACAGATTATGGAGGACATGAGTCTCCTGCATCAATGACGATCCCACTCTCAATATTTGCACTGCTTGCACTGATCTTCGGTGGTCTTACCGCAGAGAAGTTCAACACATTTGTAAGTGAGACATTCGTGAACAATTTCGTACACGTGGATATCCATGAACTCGCAACACTTGGTGGTTATCACCTTGTAGAACATGCAGGACACGAACCATTGCTTGTACTCTGGATGCCACTGATCGTAGCACTTGCCGGTCTGGTAATTGCCTATCTGGTATACGGACTTAAGATCGTCAACATGGACAGCCTTGTTTCAAGAAACAACCCAATTTACAAACTCCTGTACAACAGGTACTATCAGAATTCCATATTCACCAACTTTGTCTCAGTAAAAGTGATCTATGAAGGATTTGCTTTTGCAGGACGTGCAGTTGACAGAGGATTCGACTGGACAGTAAAATGGTTCAGCGACCTTGCGATCGAATCTGGTGAATCCCTGCGTCAGTTCCAGACAGGAGCAGTACAGAATTATGCCACAGCAGTAATTACCGGAGTAAGTCTTCTGGTCATTCTCGTTAAAGTGGTAATGGAGGTACTCTAATGATGCCGATACTTTCAATGATCGTGCTGATACCTCTGATATTCGCAGCACTTGCATTATTCACAAAAACAAAAGAACAGGCAAGAGTAATAGCACTTGCCGGCACTGTTATCGTACTGTTACTTACAGTATACATGTACGTTAACTTCGACAGCACTATAGCAGATAACCAATTCGAGGAACTTGCACAGTGGGTACCATCCCTTGGAATTACCTACCACCTCGGTGTTGACGGGATCGCAATGCCATTGATCCTTCTCAATGCAATTGTACTTCCTTTCCTTGTTCTCTTCACATGGAACGATGAAAGGAAATCACCAAACAGGTTCTATGCATGTATACTCGCAACAGAGGGTGCAGTTATCGGTGTATTCACCGCACTGGACTTCTTCCTGTTCTACATATTCTGGGAACTTACACTCGTACCGCTCTTCTTCATGGTGAGCATATGGGGAGGACCCAACAAGCATAAAGCAGCAATTAAGTTCTTTATCTATACTCACGTGGCGTCCCTTGTGATGCTTCTAGGTATATTCGGACTTTACTTCGCAGCATGGGACATGACCGGAACTCCAACGTTGGATATACCAACGCTTATCAGCCAGTTCCAGTTCATTGAATCCGGCGCAGCAAAGGATATGATCTTCCTTGCACTGCTCTTTGGTTTCATTGTCAAGATCCCAAGTTTCCCATTCCACTCATGGCAACCAGATGCATATACTGAGGCACCAACTGCCGGTAGTGTACTCTTTGTCATGCTTAAGATCGGTGGATACGGTCTCTTTAAGGTCATGCTTCCAATGTTGCCATTTACAGCATCACCAAACCTGATGATCACCATCATGGCAGTTCTTGGTTCAGTAAGTGTGCTCTACGGTGCATTCCTTGCACTATCACAGAAGGACCTCAAGAGAATGGTTGCATACTCCAGTGTAAGCCACATGGGCTACGTAACACTCGGCGCAGCCGGTCTGGTATCACTCTCCGTTTCCGGAGCAATGTTCCAGCAGTTCTCACACGGACTTATCATGAGCGTTATGTTCATGTCATGTGGTATTATCAAGAACACAACAGGCACAAGGATCATCAACGACCTTGGAGGTCTTGCCCAGAAGATGCCAAAACTGGCAGTCATTATGGTAATGACCTTCATGGCATCCCTTGGACTTCCAGGTCTCAGTGGTTTCATTGCTGAAGTATCCGTACTCGCAGGAAGCTTTGTGAACCTGCCATCATATGTGATGATCGCAGTATCTGCTATCGTGATCACTGCAGCATATCACCTGTGGGCTCTTCAGAGGGCAATGTTTGGTGTCTATAATGAGAAACTCGGTACAGTTACAGATATCGATACCTTCCAGACAGTTTCGATGGGAGTTATTGCAATACTCGTACTGTACTTCGGACTTAACCCAAGCCCGGTGCTTGAAATGATGTTGACAAACTCAGATCAGATAGTCAGCCTTATGGCTGTAATGGGGGTGTAAGGTATGGATCTAATGTTATTCGCACCTGAAATTTCCCTTGTGGTCACAGGACTGGCAGTATTGCTTATCGGATTATTCATTCCGACAGACTCAAAGAAGATCCTTGGTTACCTTGCAGCACTTGGTGTTCTGGTAGCCCTGTTCTTCACAGTCTCAAGTCTGGGGACCGAAGCAACAGCATTCAATGACACGGTATCTATCGATGCCCTGTCACAGTTCTTCAAAATAGTGTTCCTTGTGGTCGCATTGCTCTTTACGATCTCAGGTATCAAGTACACTGAAGGAAACAGCCACACAGAAGAGTTCTTCACACTCGGACTCTTCGCAACGATCGGTATGATGTTCGTTGCATCTGCAAACGACCTCATGGTTCTCTTCGTTGGATTCGAACTTGCAAGTCTTGCAACCTATGCACTCGCAGGATTTGAGAAGAAGAATGCCAAGTCACTGGAAGCAGCTATGAAATACTTCATCATAGGCTCACTTTCAGCAGCACTTATGCTCCTTGGTATATCATATGTCTACGGAGCAACAGGAACCACAAGTATCCCTGGAATTGCAGCAAACGCAAGTGTGCTCGTAGGAAGTCCAATGGGACTTGTAGCAGTAGTTCTCCTGATGGCAGGATTCGGTTTCAAGATCGCTCTTGTACCATTCCACATGTGGGCACCTGACACATATCAGGGTTCACCATCAGTAGTATCCGCACTGCTTGCAGCAGGCTCAAAGAAGATGGGTATCGTAGCAGCTCTCAAGGTATTTGTGGTTGCACTCATAGCACTTCAGGCTGAATGGCAGACCGCATTTGCAATACTTGCAGTCATCACAATGACCTACGGTAACATGGTAGCCCTTAAGCAGACAAGTGTAAAGAGAATGCTTGCATACTCCTCACTTGCACAGGCAGGTTACATCACAATGGCATTTGTGGTACTTACACCAATGGCACTTGGCGGTGGTATATTCTATGCACTGTCACACGGTTTCATGAAGGCAGGAGCTTTCATTGCAACAGCAGCTGTGACATACATGGTACTCTCCGAGAACAAGGATTCAACTGACCCGGACCACATCGATAACTTCAGAGGTCTTGGAAAGAGAATGCCGGTAACTGCTCTCTCAATGACAGTGTTCGTATTTGCACTGGCAGGTATCCCGCTCACAGCAGGTTACATGAGCAAGTTCATTCTGTTCTCATCAACCATCCAGTCAGGATTTGTATGGCTTGCAATAATTGCAATACTTAACAGTGCAATTTCACTTGGCTACTATGCAAAGATCGTCAAGTACATGTACTTCCTTCCAACAGACAGCGAGAAGGTCTCAGAACCATTACCATACACCGTTGCAATGATCATTGCAGTGATCGGTGTACTTGCAATAGGTTTCTGGTCCGAACCAGTCGTCTACTGGGCAATGGAAGCAGCAAAGGTACTCGTTGGAGGTATGTAATATGACAGATTGTGATCTTTGTGGAGTTGGAATCCCAACAGTCGTTCCTGTAAGGGTACTCAAACCAAAGTATGTTCACTCCTATCCACATGGGATGTGGCAGGGTCTTTGTGAAGGATGCCTTAATGCCGGAAAGAAAACCCATGATGCACAGGCTGAATCACCAAGCTGCGGTACAGCAGGTAAGTGTGACTTCTGCGGTGCTATTGCACAGCTCTATGATGTGACCATCAGCAGACCTTCATTCTCAAAGGGTGCTGAAGAGGACACATTGGGTCTCTGCAAGAAGTGCCTCGAATCAATAAACGAGTCACATGAAGCATGGGAAAAGCAGAAGGCTGAAGACGAACACGCACACCATTAAATTTTAAAATAGAGACCGGCTTTGGCCGGTCAGCTCTTTTCTTTTTTTGGATTATTTGTTTTTATTGTTGCTCTCTATATAGCGCTTATTTAATATCGGATTTGTAGAATTATGCAATTGCTATAATTTTGGATTCATCAATTTTCATTATGGATTACTAAAGCCATCCCGGAGGGTCCGGCGAAGCCGGCGCTTTCCCAGAAGATGAAACAAAACAATTTGCGTAGTACTTTTGAATGTGTTATTCACAAAATTATTGTGTACTTCCCAGACTTGGAAGCAAAAATCCAATTATTTTTTGAAATATTTCTATGCAGTGATATTGGAATGTGCCGCCTTCTGCGGATGGTTTCCTTGTTTTTAGTTTGTAGATCGTTTTTGTGTAACTCGATCAGTAAAAAAGCAGATACACTACACCCGTGAGCGCCAGACTTGTAATCCCCATCACAACTCCACCCAGCGTATAACTTCTCAGAACCTCGGATGTTTCCAGTTCCGCCAGATCCTTGTATATCCAGAAGAACGGGTCATTGAAGTGCGATATAAGGAAGGTTCCTGAAGCCATTGAAAAGAGCACTATCTCAGGCGGCAGTCCAAGAACTGGTACAAGAGGTATTACAATTGATGGTGCGACCAGCATTGTAACAACACGGGAACCCTGAACACTTTGTATGGCAACGGCAATGAGGAATGGAACAAGTATCGCAGGTAATGGCAGTCCTGAAAGGAGAGTTCCCATTTCCTGTCCAACGCCTGTCATTGCAAGGGTGGCACCAAGTGCTCCTCCTCCACACATATCAAGGATAACAACACCACTTCGTTTGATCGCTTTTTCCACCCATTCTCTTACGTGACCGAAGCTGTATTGTCTGTAGGCAAAGACTATTGCCATGACAACTCCAATGAGTAGTGCCATGTCAGGTTCACCCATAATATCAAAAAGGGCTATATTTGTAAAGACCTCTGCAAGTATCAGAGCTACTGGAACTGCTATTGGTGAGTATGCAGCAATTCTTCCAGGTAGGATGATCCCTTCATTCTCAATTCCAGTCCCATTTTCATTGATAATGATATCCATGTTTCCTGTACTGCAGAATTTTCTGGCATAGAAATATCCCACAAATGATACTATCAGTGCCATGATAATTCCGGGGATCAGTATGTCACTATTATTTATCCCCAGTTCCGATACTGCAGAATACACAACAGGTGAAGGATAGACAAGGTTGTATGAAGCCAGTGTACCAAAGACGAGCACAGATGCGGTAAGAACCTTTGGTAGCTCTTTTTTGATCCTTATCTCCTTTGCCACAGGGATGAATATAACGTAAGCAAGGATACAGCACATGAGTGGAACTGAGAAGATGAACCCAAGGATGTTAAGTCCGAAAAGTGGTTTTCTTGAGATACTTATTATATCGCTTGCGATCAGCCTTGCTCCGCCGGTCCTGTGCAGAACAAGTCCTATTATGCTTCCGGCAGCGATTATTATGGCAAAATGAGAGAATACTCTTCCCATTCCGCTTGTGATGGCATCAATGGTCCCGGCAGCTTCTCCTGCGAGTACTCCTGTGATGACGGATGTTAAGATCAGTCCCAGAAAGGGATGTATCCTGAGCTTTGCAGTAAGAAAGAGTATTATGATCAGAGAAAAAAGAAAAATGATTATTGGATACATCAATAGATGATCGGTTTTATGACGGTATATAGTTAACTCCTTCTTCTGATAACTCTACAATGGATGATCAATATACAAAGAATAACACTACCAACCGTTGCAAGCGGCACATTCCAGCACTGCTATGAAGTACCTTTCATGTTTGTAGGCTATCAATTTTATGTTATGTTTTTCATCGCGGTTCTTAATTACCTGTCTGCAGAGAACTAGGTAAGGAGTATATATTTCATTCATCTTTTTGACTGCATTTTTTCGAATAGTGCCGGCTTCGCCGTGCTCCTTCGGGCTCGTCTAAGTATTCACTATTTTCGATCACTCTAACTTGATCAAAAAGAAAGTCAATTGCAAGCAGAAAACTGCCATGAGATAAATACTAAAATAAAGCCAGTTTGTCAACTGGCTTCAAAATAAAAAAGAGGTTTAATGTTCTAATCCTCAACGTAAAGCAGGTAAAGGCAGCTGTTCTCTCTCATTTCCATGAATCCCTGGGTTTCGGAGATCCCGGCTTTTTCCAGTAATACCTTCTTCCATGATTCAGGTGGGAGTGCTATCTTTCCGGTGTATGCCTTTGCTGCTATCTGGGCATATTGCAATGGTTTTCCGCCGATCCTTATCCTCTTCGCAACTTCCTTACGGTATGTCTGGTGCATCATACATGCACTGTGTGCAGCGGAAGGTTGGATAGTGTGGTTATAGTGGTCGGTAGCTTCCATGTGTACAGGGTTAAAATTGCCTATACGCTTGATGTATTCCCTGATAGCCTTGGAGAATGGACATACTTTAGTGACAAAACCATACTCACTTATCTGTCCTATGTGTTCGAATGATGAAAGTACGGATTCACCATTGGTCACAGCGTTGACGAAGTCATCCCATGTCTTATATTCTTCTTCCGGAACGGATTTGGCAAGGGATTCAGCCTGTCCTACCATATAATTGGTAAAACCTTCTACACCCTGTTTATCAGATATATCCTCAAAGAAAAGGTACACTGATACATCAACAAAAGGATTTGAACCAATATTTTCAGCCATATTATCACCCTTAATCGATTATCTCTTCGCCTGCACTCTTACCTTTCACAATGAGGGCAAAGACACAGGATGCATTACGCAGTATGCTCTTGATATGTCTCTCATCAACATTGATCCTTGCGAGGTTCTCAGGCACCATCTTCACTTCACCTGTCATTCCTTTGTTTGCCAGTTGCAGGCATTCAAGGGCCTGTTTTGCAACAGTTATATTGTTTGCTGCGACTTCTCTGAATTTCTGGTGTGTGATACAGTAATTTGAGACTGCTGAATCTTTGATACGGTTGTTGTAGCTGTCAGCAACATCTGTATCAGAATCAGGGATCGGTCCTATTCTGGAAATATACCTTCCCATTGTAGGTGCCATAGGGCACACTTTAAGTGCATATACATAGCCGATGACATCTCCATCCTTATCAGTGATAGCAAGGTCTGTCTGGACATTCACGTCTCCTTCAACAGTAAGGGACGTTCTTCCATCCTTCATTGCTACATTGAAGGCAGGCCATCCTACGTATGCCTCTTTCCCCATCCTTTCAGCATAGCTCTCACCTACGCGAAGCCAATATTCAACGACACCTTCAGTCCCTGCCTTGCTGACCATATCATCAACAAGCGAGTATATTGCAATGTCCATCATAGTTATAGATCTCCTTTATCATCTCAAGTATAATTTGTATTTATACAATATTTATATATTAATTGTCTTCATGGTTTTTATTCTTTACCATTGAATTTATTAAAAAATATTAAATTAGGTTTATTTTAATCCATTTAAGTTCGGGATTATCAGGATACAACTGTCCGGTAGTTGCATTATCTTCCTCTATTATCTGTGAAGCTTCTTCTTCGGACCTCACACTCATCTCAAATGTTTCTTCACCTGCGACATCATAGCGAAGGAAAAGCCTGCCACTTTCTGTCATGATAAGTCTGACAGAATCCTTGTTGCAGGTTTCAAGTCCAAGCTCATGTCCTCTCTGGCTTTTTGCTGTCCATACCGCTACCTCTGTTTCAGCATTATATGAAGCATCAACACCATCATTATCCAGCACAGTTCTGTTCTCTTCCTTATCAGAATCTGTAGTAACGTTATTCTCAAGAGAATATGACATCTCGCCTGAGCTCATATCTCCTGAAAGGAAGAGCGTAGCTCCTGTAGAGTAGTCTTCGTCTGCACCGCTCTTTACAAGGGAATGCAGCATCCTGGTGAATGTAGTGTCTCTGTCACGGTCATCTGTATTTGACCGTTCAAGATGCTGTGTCCATATATTTTTCATAAAGGTCAACCATTGAATATTTTGTATATTATTAGCTCATCCAAGCATTTTCATGATAGAGCCCTGTAACTTGTCAAGTGATGGTCCATCAAGTAAAAGGAACATATCACCGTATATCGTTCCGGCTCCTACATCTTTCTCTGAGGAATAGACCACGAACATTGTTTCAATGTTCAATATCTTTGCAGGTTCTGTTCCTATCTTTGTCATTCCTTTGTCAAGTATATCCTTGATGTGACCGAGACTTATGTCCGGTACGGAATGAAGTAATTTCAGATCAAGGAATGATGAGAGTGAGTTAAGATATGATCCTGCGATTATATTCCCGGTTTCAAGGAGTGCAGATTCATAAAGGTTTGGATCCTCGTCATGCTCAAAACCCTGTAACAACAGGTTACTAAGATAAACAGCATTGCTAAATTCGAACATCAACATTACAAGACCGTTAAGGTCCCCATGAATTGGTATCATTATACCGGTCATGGTTATCGAACCCGGGATCATATCGATAATGGCAGATGGTTCAAATAATCGTGCATCTGATAGGTTAAGCTGGACCCTCTTCTCTATTAGTTTTGAAAGGGATGTAGTTGCATTTCCCATCCCGATGCTTCCTATTTCCTTGAAAGCATCAATTGAGAAACTGTCCAGTTCTTTGTTCATCCTATCTCTCCATTATATCATTCAAGTATGACCTCTACATCCGGCTCCATGTAGAATTTCTCTCCTACATAGAATCTGATGTACTCTTCCTTTCCACCTTTTATCAGGCGTATCTTTGCACCTTCTTCTTCAGCAAGGTTCAGGAACAGGCCTTCAATACGGGAAATGGTCTGTTCATCATGTGCAGCCTTGTTGATCATTCCAATAAGTAGCAGTTCGCTTGTTGCAAATCTCTCTGCCATCTCAGACATGAACTCATAGCACTTCTGTTCGCCTTCAGCTATGAGTAACTGGGTTATTGGCTCAAAGATCACTGCACAGCCTTTTGGGAGCTTGCTGGTGAGTTCAAAGAACTTATCAAGTTCATCATCAGGTAATTTTATGATGCCATCTTCATTACTGACTTCTTTACAGGTCGTCGAGATCTCTATGAACTTCATTGCACCAATGTCCATAAGGTCTCCGATCTTCTCCTTGTACATCGCAGTACGAGGTTGCGTGGATACGAGGACAGTGTTGACCATCTCTCCGTAAAGACGCAGACTTATCTCAATGACAGAATCCTCATACCTGCTCTTAGGTGTATATTCTATCAGAGTGGACCTGCTGAGCAGAGTGGATATCTGTTCGACCTCAGGGATATTCTCATTATCTTCTTCTGAACTTGTGAATACCATTCCTTCAATAAGGAAATCTCCGAGTTTTTCCCTTGGAATGGTCTCAAAGGCCTGGAATATCAGTATTCCGGCACCAGCAAAAATACCCGTATAGACCGCACTCCAGAATCCCATGAACAGTAGTATCATCTCAGTGATGTCGGTATCTTGTGAGCTTATGGCTATTGAAGGGAATATGGATGTAGTGATAAGGAATATGGCTGTCAAAGCAAGGAGCAACCAGGCGATAGATCCCCTTTTTGTCTCAAAGTAAACCTTGACCCAGAAGTATATCGCTGCCAATCCGCATGCCATCGATATAGAAACGAAGATTATGTGTATTATTGTTATATCCGGAGTTAACATCCTGCTGCCACCTATGATCAGTCCTTATCATCTATATAATTACTGTGTATATATTAATATACTTTTATGCCTTTAAGCGCACTCTTGACAGTAAGCTCTCCGTTTTCTGTGTCAAGTATTATCGTACGTCCGTAGTTCTGTCCTGTATCTTCTGCAATAATGGGAATCTTAAGTTCTTTCAGTAACTTCTTGGTGGCGGCTACATTCCTCTCTCCTATATTGAGCTGAGTGCTGGAATTAAAGGAGAACATACTTGCTCCGCCTGCTATCTTTGCTTTTGTACGGTGTCTGTAGGCACCCTCTTCCACCATGGCATCCATGAGTGCAGGTATGCCAGTGTCTGCAAACTTTGCAATGTTATCTTTAGACCTTGCCTGTTCAATACTCGGGAGCATGATATGTACCATCCCGCCAACGCCAGTGCTCTTATCATATAGCGAGATGCCTACACATGATCCCAGTCCAAGGGTTGTGAGCTTCAAAGGCTTCTTCGCCACCGCACTATCGGCCATTCCCACTATTATCATGTTTATCTCGAACGCATTTCTTCTATCCTTCCAAGTATGGTCTGCAATGAAGCTGAATCCAGCAGCATGTACATATCACCGCTCAGACTATGGGATTCATCTTCACCTACTATCTCGAACAGGGTTGTCAGACCAAAAATGTGTTCCATCTTTCCGCTGATATGCTGCTTTGCTTTAGCGAATATCTCATCAGGGCTTCCTTCAGATATCTTTGGTATTGAAGGTATGATCGAGAGATTCAGGAATTTTGAGAGTGCATTATAGTAACTTCCTGCAAGAATGTTAGCAACTTCCACAAAGGCTGATGTCTTCAGATACTCATCATCTTCCTGGTCAGTATCTTTAAGGAGCATTTCAGCCAGTATCTCAGAATGCTGTTTTCTAACGATGAGTATGAAACCACCGTTCATGTCACCCATTACTCTGACAATGGCTCCTACCCTATCGGTATCCTCTTTAGTGGTTATGTCTTTGCTGTCAAGTAATGTGAGGGATGAACTGCTAACCTTTATAGATTGGTCCACAAGTTGTGAAAGGGCTGTTGTTGCATTCCCCATCCCAATATTTCCCACTTCGTTCAATGCATCATAATAGAATTTATCAAGTACTATGTTCATTCATCTCACTCCTTTCATATCATCCTGTCGATCCTCTCAAGCACAACATCCATCGAATCAGGATCGAACAATGTCAGGAATATTCCATCCATCTGGTGTCCTTCGATCATGAACAATGTATCAAAGAGCAATGCATGCTCTGCCTTTTTGCTCATTTCTATCAATATGTGGTCAATTATGGCGCCAAGCATATCGAATGTCTGCATAGGGGTAGATATCTTGATGTTAAGTCCCAGAAAATCTGAAAGAGAACTGACATAAGATCCTGCCAGTATGTGTCCAACCTCTTCTATGAGCGATTGGTTCAACGGGCTGAGAATATCGATATCTTCTTCGCCGGTTATTGTGGAACAGATGGTCTTGACAGAGCTTTCAGAGATCATCATCATGATGTATCCGTCCACATCTCCAGCAACCTGCATGATGACTCCGGAGACAATGGTATCCGCTCCGCCTGCAACTTCTGGTACTTTCTCAATAAGCTCCACTTTAAGGTCAGGTACCTCTATCTTTACCTCTTTCGAGATCATCTTGGAGAGGGAAGTGACAGCGTTACCAATACCTATATTGGCTACTTCTCTTAATGCGCTGATCTGTATCTCTGTCAGATCCGATATATTATATTTCATGTGTGATCTCCTGAATTGTATTTCGAGTTATTGTCACTTCCAAAAGAACATCAGCTATCATTTCTGGTAGATCCTCTCCTTGGAATTGTATGCTTTGAACATGTCCTTTGAAGGGCCAAGCAGGGTCTCTGTCTTGCCCATTACGAAGAACCCATCTTTTGAAAGTGCATTATAGAAATCCATGTAGAGCTGTTCCTGAAGCTCCTTCTGGAAGTAAATAGTGACATTCCTGCAGAACACTGCATCGAAACCACTCATCTTCGGACCGGATATAAGGTCCTGTTTTCTGAACTGTGCTATCTTTTTCAGTTCATCGTTGATGACGTAGTCGTTCCCTTCCTTTGTGAAGTACTTTTTCAGAAAAGCAGGTCTTACATCTTTGATCTCAAGGCTGGAGTAGAGTCCTTTCTGTGCCTTTGCAAGACTATCTTTATCGATATCAGTTCCCGTGATCTTGATATTGTACTTCTTGAATTCATCGCCCAGAATATGGTGTAACAACATTGCGATAGAATATGCTTCAACACCGATGGAACACCCTGCACTCCATATGCGTATGGAACGAAGTCCGGTGCTCTTAGCTTTGATGATAGCAGGAAGAACATCTTTCTCGATCAGGTCATATACCTCGGGATTCCTGAAGAAATTAGTAACATTGACCGTCAGGGTTTCCATAAGTTCCGGCCATTCATCTTTGTTTGATTGAAGTGCATTCAGGTAATCTTTATAGTTCTTAGAATTGGTTGCACGTAACCTGACATCTATTCTTCTCTTGAAATGTGAATCCTTATATTGTTCACAGTTAAATCCAAGTTTTTTATGTATGAGCTTTTTGAGTGCTTCATAGTCTTCATCTTTTTTTTGCATGGTATCAAGCATTTTTATCCCTCTACAAATTCTATTGTTACATTGTTTCCATCTCTCAGCGGGGTTGTAAACCTGGCCGGAACATTGTTCACAAGAAGCCTCATGCTCTTGCCAACAAGTTCTTCCTTTTTAATATCCATAAATTCGAACAGATCTGAAAGAATAGGGTCTGCTTCATCCCCGTTTTTGAACTTGACAGTATCGCCATCACTTACTTTGGCCGAAAGGTCCACTTTCTTTCCATTAAGGGTGATAACAGGCATTGAACCATTGAATATCACATCCTTTCCGTTCAGATTCACGGTTATCTTTCTGCCTTCTTCCGGTTCTCCAAGAATATTTTCAAGCCTGTATTCGAACTCGGTCTTCTTAATGTCGAGAATATCGCCATCTTCGAGCATGGTGGAAGAGAATTCTGAAGTATCCACTATTCGGTCATTGAGTTTCACGACATATTTCGTACTGCCAAAGTGCTGTATACGGTTATTTACGATGACACTGATCATTTCCGCTTCAGCGGGATCATATTCATTGTTAAGTATATCCTGCAGGCTGGCATTTCTTATCACTACCTGTGCCCTGTCAGGAACATTATCGTTAATAGAAGCCTTTTTGTCATTGATAGTTACAAAAGGGCTAAGTTCTGTGGCCTTGCCATTTGAAGTGATCGTTATGCTTTCCATTACATCTGATCTCTCAACAAGGTCCTTTATTTTCACATGTGCATTCTTTCCATCGATCGGAGCCTTGAACTCAATGGTCGCACCTTTATTCACCGGGTCTCCAAGATTGGCCTTTTTACCATCGACCAATATCTTTGCGTGTTCTCCCATTTCTCCTTCTATGGTGACGAACTCCGAGTTGACATTGAAACTGAGTGCCATTCCCGGACGTGGATATAGACGTTTGATCTTTGCAGCCACCAGCGCGTCCATAACGGATAATCCATTCACGTCCATGAGGTGTATCTCTGAACCGTTCACAGTAGCATCGATAAACTCTATGCCTTCGTTCAGGATCCCCATACGTGCTATCCCGATAGGTGTTATCATATCGGTACCGTTGATCATCCCGGTGTTATCTGAGAATTCCTCCACTTGTTTTGGAAGGCGTGAACCTATCCTTTGGGTGGGAAGTTCCAGATGTTTTGAGATGTGCTCCTTTAGTCCTGCTGTCTGTGAGCCCCCGCCAACAAGAACAACCGCTCTTGGTATCTTGCTGTTCAGTTCTTTGATCTCCTCTACGATATGGAGTGCAAGTTTATCGACCTCTGGTTCGATGTCTGATATGATCTGACTTACAGGGACCTCTGAGGTGACACCGAAGATGTCTTCCAGCTCGATCATCTCTTTTGTTGTCAGGGATTGTTTTATCATCTCTCCCTTTTTAAAATCCACAAGATACTTGTCACATATAAAATCCGTGATCTCATCACCTGCTTCAGGTACCATTCCATATCCAATGACCGTTCCGTTATCGGTAATGGCTATATCTGAGGTTCCTGCACCGACATCCACAAGTGCGATATTGAGTTTCCTCATATCAGCAGGTATTGCTACATTCAATGCAGCTATAGGTTCCAGTGTGACACTGGATGCTTCAAGTCCGCATCTGTCAAGGACTGCGAACATACTATTGATAACAGCTTCCGGGAGGAATGTTGCAAGCACCTCCACGGAGATAGAACTTCCTTTCTGACCTACTATGTTAGCTATTCTCTGGCCATCTAGTTCGTAACTGACAACCGAATATCCAACACAATTGAATCCTTCATTGATCCCAAGTTCATTGCCAGCCCTTGCGACGGCTTCGAACTCAAGCTCAGAAATATCCATTCTTGTAATTTCTCTGTACGGTATTTCCAGGGAGAGCTTTACTTTTGATGTTCTCAGTGCTCTACCTGCAACCGCGACAGATACTTTTGATAGTTCATGCCCAATTTGTCTTTCCAGGTCGGTCTTCACCGCATCCACTACTCTGGCAACTTTCTCAACATCATGGATCTGTCCATCCTGCATGCTACGCTCATTATGTTCGTATATGCAGGCTGCTTTGATATTGAGCTGCTCATTGTCTGTGATGAGCCCGACAACGGTCCTCGTTCCGATATCCAGAGCAAAGTGGGCACTGTTCATCTTATCCCATCATCTTCTTCATGATAGCTGCCATGATTATATCTGTAGCTTCAGGTTCGAAAAGCATGTTGAACTCATTCTTTGAATTTGTAGATGGTATCAGACATTCGCCTTTTACAACTATGAACTGATCAGCAAGATCACCTATCTCTTTCTTGATGAAATCGCCTACTCCTTCCATATTGACCTCGATGCTTGGATCACCGACCGTCATATCAATTCCGAGGAACTCATTCACTACACGCATGTATGCACTACAGAGATTGACTCCCATTTCACGGAGTTTCCTTTGCTGTGGTTCTTCTATCTTGGATGTTGAACCGATCGGCTTTTTCATAAGCAGGTCGGAAAATGATAGTGCAGAGAATTTAGGGAGCAGTATAAGTGTTCCACCGTTAACTTCACCTGATATGTGAAGGTGGATACCCACAACGCTTTTGTTCTTTCCTTCTTCATTGCTCTTTGCGATTATATCGTCCAGACTCAGCATTTCAACAACTGGGATATCTATTTTTACGTCCCTGCTTACCATTTTTGAAAGCGAGGTTGCCAGGTGGCCCATTCCAATGTTTCCTGCTTCTTGAAATGCTCCTTTTGCCATTTCGTCCATTTCTGCCATATTATTCCCTCATATTTAGATCAATGTAGCAATATCCAGGATAAGTGCGACACTTCCATCCCCGAGGATCGTTGCACCCGCAAATCCTTTCATATTCTTCAATATTTTATTATCAAGTGTTTTAATTATTACTTCCTGCTGTCCCAGAAGGTCGTCGACTACAAATCCGATGTTATTTCCCATCTTCTCTACAACTACGACTATGAGATTTTCTTTCTCTTCCGGTTCAGTAGGACAGTTCAGTACATCATGCAGTCTAAGGAGTGGTAGTACCTCACCTCTGAGCATGATGACTTCCTTACCTTCTATTGTCTTTATGTCACTGGCCTTGATCCCGACATCACGAATGACGTTACCAAGCGGTATGGCATATGTTTCATCGCTTACGGTGACCATAAGTGACTGGATAATGGCCACTGTCAATGGTAGCTGGAGTCTCATAATGCTGCCCTGTCCTGGTACAGAAGTTATTTTCACACTTCCACCGAGAGCTTCTATCTTTGTTTTGACAGCATCCATGCCCACGCCTCTTCCTGAGATGTCGGTGACGGTCTTAGCTCCGCTAAAGCCAGGCATGAAAATAAGGTTCAAAGCATCTGCATCAGAGAGTTTATCTACTTCTTCTCTGGTAAGTAATCCTTTCTTGACAGCCACGTCTCTTAGATGAGCAGGGTCCATTCCCTTTCCATCATCCTCTACTTCAATAAGGACACTGTTCCTCTGACGTGAGGCAGCCAGTCTTACAAGACCTGCTATAGGTTTTCCGATATTTTGACGTTCCTCTTCAGGTTCGATCCCATGGTCTACTGCATTACGGAGCAGGTGAACAAGTGGGTCTCCTATCTCATCGAGTACCGTCCTGTCAAGTTCGATCTCTTTTCCTTCGATGATGAGATTTATCTGCTTACCTTCGGATTTAGCAAGGTCTCTTACCATTCTTGGGAATCTGCTGAATATCTGGTCTATCGGGACCATTCTGGATTCCATAACCTCTGTCTGTATCTCATTGGTGAGGCGGTCAAGGTTGGCAAGTGATTCATCGAGATCTTTCGCATTAAGGTCAGAAGCAAGCTGGTTCAACCTGATCTTGTTGATAATGAGTTCTCCAACGAGGTTCATCAGATTGTCAAGTCTTTCTATATTCACCCTGACACTCTGTATGCTCTTCACGGCATCCGATCTCTTTACACCTGATCCTGTTGTCTGCTGAGCTTCAGATTCTGTTTCTTTAACCACTTCTTCTTTCTCATCAGACCCGGCAGTTTCTGATATGGTGGTCGGTATGATCTCTTTGATCTCCGATATCTTCTTCAGGGTCTCAATGATCTGTTCATCAGTGGTCTTTGTTGCAAATATTACTGTGAATTCTAGGTCGAACTTCTCGTCCTCAAGCTCTGCTTCGTCCGGTACACATTTGATGATCTCTCCCATCTTTGTGACATTTATCAGTACCAGTGTGGATCTGGCGGATTTAAGGACACATGAATCATCAAGAACTACTTTCAGGGATACGACTCTGTTCCCATCACCTGATGCGGTCGCAATGGCCTGCTTTTCACTTTCTGACAAGTCTATATCCGTTTGTGGTATGACTTCCTCTTCCGGTTCAAGCTCTGTGCCTACGTCGGCTTCAATGGTCTCGATACTTTCAGCCACAGTGCTTGCTATATCATTCACTGGAAGAGTACCTTCCATTGCTTTTGTGAGTGTGCCCTGAAGTGTACTTATATCGATAGTTTCCCCACTGTCCACAGTCTCTACCAGAGCTTCCAGGGTATCAAGACATTCAAAGAGAACATCGATAAGCCCATTGCTCACGGCTACCTGTGACTTTCTTACCATGTCCATGAGGTTCTCCATCTCATGGGTCAGTTCTGCAATGGTGTTGAATCCCATAGTTGCTGACATTCCTTTCAACGTATGGGCTGAACGGAACATGGTATTGATGTATTCCAGGTCCTTGGGATTCTGTTCGAGTCCCAGTAATGAATCGTTAAGTTGTTGCAGGTGCTCTTCAGACTCTGCTTTAAATATTTCTTTATATTCTGACATATCCATGGTCACACCAACCCTGGGATCACAATGATCTTCTTCTTTTTCAAAAACATTTTAATCACCGGAGGAATTCAGCATACGTAAGATCTCACCCGATATTCTGTTCAGTGGTACGATACTGTCTGCAAGACCTCTTTGTACGACTGCTTTTGGCATACCATAGACAACACAGGACTTCTCATCCTCTGCAATTGCCTTTCCACCGGCACCCTTTATCTCCTCTACGCCATCTGCGCCATCAGCACCCATTCCTGTCAGAACAGCGCTTACGATGTTCGACCCGTATATCGGGACCAATGACTTGAAAAGTATATTTGCACAAGGCCTTACTCCCTGTTCACGGGGATTCTGGTTGAGCGAGACCACTTCGTGGTATACGCCTCCTTTTTCCTTCGAGACTATCTCCATATGATAATTTCCAGGTGCAAGGTAGGCATGTCCTGCATGAAGTACATCTCCTTCCTTAGCTTCTGTTACAGTTAATTGGGATTGTCCGTCAAGTCTTTGTGCAAGAGATGCTGTAAATCCGGCAGGCATATGCTGGACTATCACCACTGGTACTTTCAGGTCACCAGGTAATTTTGGGATCACCTGTTCAAGTGCACGGGGTCCGCCTGTTGAAGATGCAATCGCAATGATCTTGCTATTTGCATGATGTACGCTCTTTCTTGCAACCGGTTTCTTTTTAGTAGTACGCAAGGCTCTACCTTCATTCTCACGTGATTTTTTCACGTGTTCTTCCATGAACCCGAGTTTCTTCAGGTCCACCTTAGAGGCCATTTTTACTTTAATGCGGATCTCTTTAGCAATATCCGCGATGTTCAAACTTATATTTCCTGATGGTTTCTGTATGAAATCCACTGCTCCATATTCAAATGCGCTTAGTGTACTCTCTGCTGACTTGGAGTCGATCGCTGTTAACATCACTACTGGTGTTGGACATTCACTCATGATATATCCCAGAGCATGCAGTCCGTCAAGTACTGGCATCTCAACATCAAGAGTTACAACATCAGGTCTGTACTTTTCGACCTTTTCTACGGCTTCAAGCCCATTCCTGGCAGTAGCTATTACTTTTATCTCAGGGTCTTCTGTCAGGATGTCCGAGACAACTTTACGCATTAGTGCGGAGTCATCGACTACAAGTACATTGATGGTCATATTAGATTACTTTTCCAATAACTTCCAGCACCTTAGCTGCATCGAATGGCTTAACTATGAAGTCCTGTGCACCGGTTTTGAGTGCATCTGTGACCACGGACTGCTGCCCAATGGATGAGCACATAACTACCTTTGCGGCAGGATCCATTTCCATGATCTTCTTCAAAGCATCGATACCTTCCATATTAGGCATCACAATATCCATGAAGACCAGTTCAGGTTTCACTTGTGGATACTTGTTCACAGCATCGAGACCATCGACGCATTCGGCAACTACTTCATGACCATTTTTTGTTAAAATGTCCTTGATGACCATGCGCATGAATGCAGCATCGTCTACAATCATTACTTTTACCATTTTATTCATATCTCCCATGTTTGGTATCATAATAGGTGTGCAAAAATTGCACTGTATATCGGTATATCGTGGATTGTATCTCCACGTTATTATATAGAGGATTATATAATATATTAATTTATTGTTCCTGGCATTTTCGCTTTTATATAGTATGCTTGATATGTCATATCAAATTAATATTGTTGAAAAAAAAGACCAATCTTCTGTGCAAATTATACCTTCAAAGTATCTATTGTTATATTAGATACAATATTATATATACTATTAATATTCGGCATGTATGCCAATATAATTTATAATGTGCTCTTGGTTTGTTTGATAAAAAAAGCTTAATGGGTTAGCTTGCTATGGAAAGCAATATTATAAGCATGCAGAATCTTACAAGTATACTTATTCCTGTGGAAAAGGCAACTATCCTTATTCCGATCCGGGGGCCAAATATGGATATGTATCGTGGTAAAAGAGTACGTACACTGAACATAGGCAGCATGAACATACTTCCAAGCATGAGCACTATCATTGCCTGTATGTTCGAGATCCCATTGTTACTGATCATGGGGCCTAAAAGTGATATTCCCAGTATCGGGCTTGCAACATAACTTGTAAGTGGGACGATACTTTCCGATGGTATCCCGAATATCTCAGCCAGTGGTAATACACTGAATATCTCAAAGGCTCCTTTCTCCCTGAGAATGAACACAAGTGTTGTCATTGAAAGATATATGACCGCTATCTTTGTGAACAGCTTACGGTTACGCTTCAGTGAGCCTTTGACAGCATCTTTCAGGGTCACCTTCTTCGATGCTATATTCTCATCGTACATACACCTGTTCTTCGTCAGGAATATCCTGCTGAGAATTATGACCGCACTTACCTTGACAATAGCTGTCAATATGAATACCATTACATAGAACCCACCGACCACAGGACCCAGTGCAGGAAGCACTATGGGTATCTGGTATGTTATTATCTCCCTTACATATGCAGGTGTGCTGTTGAGCAATGCACAGAGCATGGTCTCTTTTTCATCGATGCATCCTCCTTCCTTGAAGTTGACCACCATTCCGTTTGCTGCTACGGTAGAACCAAGAGATACCAGAAATGCTGAAGCACATGTGTCAGGAAGATTGGTGTATTTGAAAAGAGGTCTGACAAGACCTGCAAATCTCTGCATGAACCCAAGTTCGATAAGGATGCCTGTTCCGAAAAGTCCCACAAAGATCATTATAAGTATGGGGACCGCAAAATCGAGCACATCGAGGAAGATGGAGAACATGAGATATTGTACGGGTCAGGAAGTAGATTAAATTATCTCTTACTTCCCTGATGATGCCGAATTTAATTGCTGACACTATTATACTGTATACGCGATAGAAAAACCTTATATTGATGATAACGTATTGAAGGGTGGTGATCGAGTGAAAAAGAACCTTATGGATATTCTGGCATGTCCTGTATGTAAAGGGGACCTTGTCCTCAACATAGAGAAAGAGGACACAAATGAGGTTATATCGGGCACCCTGTACTGTTCTGTCTGTGATGAATACTACCCTATAGAGGATGGAATACCAAATATGCTTCCTCCTGATCTCAGGGAATGATAATAGCGAGGAAATTCAATTGCAGCAGGTGCATATTAACAGACTGGGAGTTAATTCGATAGAATTCGAGATGGATACGGTTGAGTTGCCGTTATCTCCCGGCGAGGAACGTAGCTTTGAGATCGTGATGATCAACTACGGTGCACCGACACATGTCAATATATCAGTGAGTGATATTCTAAGGGAAAATATCACTATTCTTGAAGACAATCCATATGTTAAACATGAGGAGTATATTCCTTTGATAGCAAGGATCCCTTATGATGGCAGATTATATTCAAAAGGACAGGTCTTCATTACTGTTGGATACGGTTCAAAAAGAGAGGCTTTTGACCTGAACCTGGGTCATCCGGGGCCAAATGAAAAGAGTTTCGTAGTAGATGTTGATGAGTCATTGTATAAGCCTGCACAGGTATCCAAAGCAGTAAAACCTTCAAAACCATCAAAACCCTCTTCTTCGGGTATGTATGATAAGGACCACTGGAGTGCTCAGCTTCCGACCATTTCGGCTGAAATGGTACGATCGGTATTTGGAATGGCTGCTCCGCATTCATCAATGATCATCAGACTGGTCCTTTTAGTGTTGGTATTATCTGTTCTTGCTGTTGTTATCAGATCGGTTGATCTTTCACAGTTCTTTACTTTTTATCCGTCAGTGGTCTATTCTATATTACTGACGTTCTTTATGGTTTATCTGTTAATACGACTTCCAAATATTCGAAAATAATCAAGGTAGATGATCAATATGAAATATATCATAGTAACTGGCGGAGTAATGAGTGGGTTAGGAAAAGGAATTACTACTGCTTCTATCGGGCGTAATCTCAAGAACAAGGGATATAAGGTTACAGCGATCAAGATCGATCCTTACATAAATATCGATGCAGGTACTATGAGTCCTTTCCAGCATGGAGAGGTATTCGTTCTAAAGGACGGAGGAGAAGTGGACCTGGATCTTGGTAACTATGAACGTTTCCTTGATACCGAGCTTACAAGAGAACACAATCTCACCACCGGAAAGGTGTATGAGGCTGTTATATCCAAGGAACGCAGGGGTGAATACCTCGGCAAGACCGTGCAGATCATACCTCATATTACCAATGAGATCAAGGACAGGATCCGTAGGGTAGCTGCAAAGAGCGGTGCTGATATCTGCCTTATAGAGGTCGGTGGTACTGTTGGTGATATCGAAAGTATGCCTTTCCTTGAGGCAGTAAGGCAGATGCACAGGGAAGAGCCAAAGGAGAATCTGGCTTTCGTTCATGTCACACTTGTACCTATGGACCCACAGGGTGACCAGAAGACCAAACCAACACAACACTCTGTAAAAGAGCTAAGGGAACTTGGTCTCAAACCCAATATTATAGTAACAAGATGTCCTGAACCACTGCTTGAAAGTACCATCTCTAAGATCTCACTGTTCTGTGATGTATCTGAAGAGGCTGTGATCAGTGCTCATGATGCAGATGATATCTATGAAGTACCTTTAATGCTTGAAAAGGAAGGACTTACTGATTTCCTGATGAAACACCTTGATCTCAACTCTGCCGGATCAGATGATTCATGGGCCAATATGGTTGACAGGATGCACAATCTCAAAGGTGAGGTAAAGATCGGTATTGTAGGAAAATACACACATCTTGAGGACTCATATCTCAGTATCAGTGCTTCTATAAAACATGCTGCGATCGAATGTGGTGTGAATTATGATGTCTGCTGGATCAACGCCGAGTCCTTTGAAGAAGATCCTGATTCCATTTCCTCACTTTCAGAGTATGATGGTATCCTTGTTCCAGGAGGTTTTGGTGAAAGAGGTACTGAGGGTAAGATAATGGCTATACAGTTTGCCAGGGAGAACGATATCCCTTACCTTGGTCTTTGTCTTGGTATGCAGCTTTCTGTCATAGAGTTTGCCAGAAATGTAGCAGGTCTTGAGAATGCCAACAGTACCGAGTTCGATGAGGACACACCATATCCTGTGATCGATATTCTTCCGGAACAGGAGAATGTAGTGGACATGGGTGCAACGATGCGTCTTGGTGACTACTATGCAGATCTTAAAGAAGGTTCACTGGCAGAGGAAATATATGGCCAGTCCCAGATAATAGAACGTCACAGACACAGATACGAGGTCAATCCTAACTATGTTGAAAGGATCGAGGCCAGCGGAATGGTTTTCTCAGGTAAGAACAGGAACAGAATGGAAATTGCAGAGATACCTGGCAAGAAATTCTTCTTTGCATCACAGTTCCATCCTGAATTCAAGTCCAGACCTGCCAGACCATCACCACCATTCAAGGCATTCATCCAGTCAATGCTGGACTAAAAAAAGTAGATATATAAGAAAAAGCCCCAAATGTGGGCTTTTAACTCATTTTTAAAGGTTCTGTCTTCATGTACTCTCTGAGCACAGTGGTCGCATAACTTCCCTTCGGAAGGGAAAACGTCAGTGTTGCTTTACTTTTTCCAGGATTCAATTCGTCTTCTCCGGTCTTAAAAACAGGTTCACAGTGAAGTAAGATCTCCCTTCGCAGACCTCTGGATGAGAGTGCAGACAGTTTTGCTATTTTGAACTGCTCCTGCTTCATGCCTGTCTCATTGAATATCTCTTTCTCTATATCCCCGGGTATTTCTGATGCGAATTCGGTCTCATATCCTGCAAGAGGTGCTGTAACAAAAGCTCTTCTCCTTTTGAGAAGATTGTTCATGCCACTTACATTATCTTCGTTCGCTTCCTGCACCTTTTTAACATCGGGAAGTCCTTCTTTGTTCTTGAAGCAAAGGATATCTCCCGGATATGCTTTGTCAAGAGCCAGACCTTTCTCTATTCTTTTGCATATTATGCGGTTGAAGATGTATGACTGGTAAGCATGTATGAACATCCTGCTGATGTTCTCTGAAAGAACAGTAAATGACCCGACAAAATCTCCTGGATTCTCCACAAGGTAATGCATCATAGCTCTCTCATACCTGAGACGCAGTGGATATCTCTTGAGACCTTCTACAAAATCCCTTGTTTCCATCACATAGTCCCTTACTTCTTTCACATCATCTGTTTCATCCGGGAAGGACTGGGCAATATATGTGAGGGCAGCTGTTTCAAAATCCTCTTTGAGGATATGTTCTCCTATTGTATGGGTTACAGGTCTGATCGCCCCAAATCTCTGTATGCCGAAGAAATTAGGAACGCCACCAAAGGAACGTATCTCATCTGTAGTTTCCTGAAGTGTTCTTTCCAGTTCTGCAGGTTTGAGGTCTATATCCCTTATCGTTATACTGAACTCGTTACCATAGAGGTCGCCAAGTCCTATCGACCGGCTGGACCTTCCAATGACCTTCAGTTCTACATCTTTCAGGTGGAATCCCTCGATATCTTCTTCCGAGATATCATATATGCTTATCTTCTGGGTGGTCCTGGCCCTTTTATCCTTGGTTCCGGCAAATCCTATTCTCTTCTGGCTGATGCCAAGTTTGCGGGACATGTCCCTTATAAGGTGGTGCATATCCCAGTTAGTCTTTGTAATTTCAAGTATGAGGTGTTTCCCGCTGTCGCCTTCTTCGCGGTTGGTGATCTCATTGACTATGAAATCCTCTGGTTCCTGTCTGAGCACACCTCCAATACCTTCGGTGTGTGTACTGTAAAGCTCAATTCCCATCTTCTTTTCGATCGGTGGTATCATTTATTATCATCCTGTTATTCCTGGGGTGCAATATCGATAACTGTGACCGTACTAGTGTTCAGGAATGTCCAGCCCTTATCAGTTGGAGCGGTTCCCCCCGGGAGTCCGCCTGCATATATGCTTGATGTCGGGTCCAGCATTAGCCATGAACCGTACTGGTCAGTTGTGTAGTATATCGGTACTGAACCGTAGTATTCTCCAATTGCACTTGCTATTTCTTCAGTATCATTGCCAATATATACTGCTGTAAATGCATGTGTGTCTGTAAGGTAGACCCTTGAGGTCCCTCCAATGGACTCGATCAATGATGAAAGAAGTATTGCATAGTCATCACAATCGCCAGCTTCTACCTGGATGGTCTCTCCTGGTGTGGACCAAAGGTCCTTTCCTCTGGGGTCACTTATGTATAATATATTCTTTTTCGTGTCATCGAAAAGAGCGCATATCTGGTATATGTTATACTGGCCCGGATATTTCTTTGCCGAGGCAGCAGCCATAGTGCGTACATCTACGTCATATGGGTCTATCATATCATTGACCAGAGTGAAGAGACTTTCAGGGTTCGATGTGTATTTTGGATCCTGTATGTCAACACTTTTCGAGACATCTATGGTGATGTCATCAAAATCCTGTGTTTTGTAGTCATGCCATCTCTCGGTGTCTGTCTGTGCCATCATTGACATCCGTGGTCTGAGCTCCAGTTCATTGACATCATCCGGTACATCCAGGGATATGATCCCTATATTCTTTTCTTCCCCTGGTTCAATGCTGACCCCTGTATCCTGCAGTACAAGTTCATTATCTGCTACCATCAGAAAACCGAACTGGTATATGAAAATAGAAGTGTCTCCCATGTTCTTTACATAGACACTGATAACACTCTCACTATTCTCGTAGAATTGTGTGTAAACATAGTAACTTGATACTTCAAATCCGGGTGACCTGTCAGTGAGATCATCCGGGACCTCTTCGTACTTATCGACCTGCTGTTCAGTTGTGACAGGGACCGTAAGGTCGTTACTATCAAGCTGGTAATAGTCCTCGCTCTGGAAAATATTCACAGATGAAGGATTGAAAATGTCCCCTACTTTGTTCATAGGTTCTGTGAGGCATCCTGAGGAGAACACCGCTCCTGCCAATGCTATACACAATATTATCCTCATCAGTAAATTCGTTTTTGTATTATTTTTCATACTAACCCCCGGGAGCGAACGTGGATCTTGCACACTGATCACAGAAGCTTCAGGTCACCTGTAACTCTGTCAAGGTCCTCTTCCTTCGCAGGTCCGATACCAAGCACTGTAACTGTTCCGGGTGCTATTTCCGTACGTCCTGCATCCTGTATGAGTGCGGTTGGTAGTCCTTCTCTTCTTGCAACTTCCTTCAGTTCGAAGAGATCCTTTAGTTTCGGTACCCTGAGTACCACTTTCTTCTGGCCGCCTTCTTTCCATTTATCAAGGGTATTGCGGTCGGCCCATTCAGATGCAGATACTGCAGCATGTGCAACCTGTACGGCAAGTTTGCCTTTGGATAGTTTAAGATCGTCCCTGATAACAATGCACTGTTTATATTCGCTCATTTTTATCCTTTTTCCAGACAGTTATAGCCTGTTCTCTATGGTGTCTAGTATATGTTCTGCAACGTTGATGTTCAGGGAACTGTAGATCCCTGCTCCCGACGGAGTAGCATTGACCTCAAGGACATAGCATCCTTCTTCACCTTCTATCAGATCCACTCCAGCGTACACAGCTCCGATAGCATCAGCGGCATCAATGCAGATACGTTCCTGTTCTGCTGTAAGTTCACATCTCTGTGGGCTGCCACCCTGGCTGAGATTGTTTATCCAGCAGCCATCAGGTGCTTTTCGATAGATAGAGCCAGCGATCTTTCCGTCGATAACGAATGCCCGGATATCCCTGCCGGGGTTCTCTATGAATTCCTGTATATAAACAATTCCTTTTTCTCCTATATAAGATGATACAAGGTCATAGACTTCCGCAGGGCAAGATGTTCCGTCCGGGGCCAGAACTACATTGTCCTTTATGCGTTCTATCCCGATCCCCTTGTATCCGAAAACAGGTTTGAGGACAACATCTCCTAATTTACTGATGATCTCTATTGCTGAATCGGTGTCCTGTGTGACAAAGGTATGTGGTGTGGGAATGCCTGCTTCTGATATAAGGCAGCTTGCATGGAACTTGTTTGCTGCATTCTGTATTGCAGCAGGTGGGTTGATCATTATCTTTCCGTTCTTGGCCAGGTCCTGAAGCACGTCAAAACGGAAAAGATGAGCATCATTGCTGCCAGATCCCATATCCCTTATGATGAGCGCATCAAGGTCTGAAAGGTCTGTTCCGTTGGTCGTATGTTTAACATCTCTGGAAATATATGTTTCCAGTTTTCCAAGGTCCGGACAGACGGTCTGGAAACCTCTTTTTTCTGCCTCACTTATCAATGCATTCGCGGTCCAGTCATTTGGATCAGTGACCACGATCCCCAGTTTCTTCATGTGTGGCCATTAAAGTGTTCTGTGTTATTAGATTTGTTGCTTATATCCAGGTCATGGTAAGTTTTCATCTTCCATCCATTTTCATGGCAATACATCCGGGAATATCTATGACGTTCCTGACGGCATCTATTATAATTCCATCCGCAGTAGCAACTACCTTTTTTCCATCACATGTCTTCAGGTCATGATCAACATGTTTTGATGTTCCTGCATTGCCTTTTATGGATAATTCCTTCATCCTGCTCCTGATAAATGAAGCCAGTTCACCACTATGTTTCATCTGGGTGTCAAGAAGGATATCAGCCTGTTCCACCTCTGCCACGGCAAGAAAAGATAACATTTTTTCCACAGCTCTGCTTGTGAATATGTCGTTGGAATGATTTCTGAAAACTCCTCGTACATCCCTCAAAAAAGAATCATCTGCAACAAACGTTCTTTCTTCCCGAAGCAGGCTTTCCAGTGTAATGAGCACATTATATCCGTCTACCAGGACCGTTCTTCCTTTTAGTTGTTCACATCGAAGTTTCTTTTTTTTACGTTCAGAGGCTGTGGCAGATGAACATACAGTACGGGCAAGTATGTATCTTTCAGTCTGTGGGATCCTGTGATGGTCACAGACAAATCTGATGGCACTATCTTTTCGATATCCTCTTTCCAGAAGGTAGCGGATATCTGTGGCAGCTTCATCTATTCTTCTATGTGTTCTATTCTCTTCCGGGAGATTCTTTTCTGGCATCAGGCATCTAGTTCAATTCTGTACTTTTGAGAATTATATGTGTCGGGACACTATTATACTGGACCTTGCCCAATATCTGAATGCAGATGGTTTTGATGCTTCTTTACATGACATGTATTTGTTAATGGTCATTTTTATACGTTGAATTGCATATTTCGCGCTTTGTTTATATAGAGTAAATATTATACTGTCATATAAGTTCGAGATAGTGTTTCTCTAACCGCTATATTAGCTAATGTATATTCTATGAGTGAACGGGATGGATGAGCAAAAGAAAGGAAAGGTACTGGTAGTCGATGACGAGGCTATGAATGTCAGGCTGCTCGAAGCATATCTTATACATGATTATGATATTATTTCTGCATCTGGTGGAGTTGAGGCTTTGGAAAAGGTCGAGGCTCACAACCCGGATATAATCCTTCTTGACCTCATGATGCCTGATATCACCGGTTATGAGGTTTGTAAAAGACTCAAGAATAGTGAAAAGACACGTTTTATCCCGATCATCATGGTCACAGCTCTCTCAAGCCTTGAGGACCGTATCAAAGGTATCAATGCAGGAGCAGATGACTTTCTGACAAAACCACTTGACAGGCTTGAGATCAAGACAAGGGTAGGTTCTCTTCTGCGGATCAAGAAGCTTCATGATGAGCTCATCGCTGAAAGGGATCAGGCACAGAACTATCTGGACCTTGCAGGTGTAATGCTCCTTGTTCTCGATGAGAATGGTATAGTGAAGCTGATCAACCGGAAGGGCTGCGATATACTCGGTTATGATGAAGATGAAGTGATCGGCAGTGACTGGTTCGACAGTTATGTTCCCGAGATATTCAGGGACCATGCCCGTGATGGTTTCCATAAGTTACTTTCGACCGAGAACGCAAAGAATGGATATTTTGAAGTTCCTTTCATCAATAGCAATCAGCAGAAGAGAATAATGAGCTGGAACAATATCGTTCTAAAGGATCCTGAGGGTATCATCAATGGTCTGCTTGTGTCAGGTGAAGATATAACAGAAAGGCTGGATGCGGAATCCAAGATCAAAAGAGCGAACGAGTATCTGGACAATCTGTTAAAGACATCTCCAATAGCCATACTTTCCCTTGATAATAAAAAGAAGATCGTAACAGCCAATAAGAATGCGGCAGACCTTCTTGGTTACGATGTAAGTGAACTTATCGCAAGGCATGTACGTGATCTTGCAGATGATGTGGATCAGCTTGAATTCGCTGATAAGAAAGACTTTGAGATGGTGTTCTTCACCAAGCACGGTGAAAAAGTACGGATGAACGTCTCAACCTCGCTCCTTGAGGAGGAAGGTGAAAAGCAGGGTCTTATAGTTACACTACAGGACCGCTCTCGTCTGAGGGGTTTGTTCATCACTCCTCTGACAGAAGATGTAGAAAAGGATACTGAGGACACAGAGGTAGAGCTGGAAAGTGGTTATGTCTATCTTCTTGATAGCGAACATCAGGAACAAAGCTATCCGATATTCTCCGAACTTGTCAAGAGTGGAAAACCCGGACTCTGTATAACAAGAAGGAATCCTGATAAAGTACGTAATATGTATGGTATCACAAAGACCCCTATTGTGTGGTTGACAAAGAACAAGATAGAGGGTCAGCAATCGATAGATTCCACTGAGATCTTCAGGATCTATCCTACTATTGCGGATTTTGTCGAGAAGGTGGATGATGGTGTGATCCTGATGGATGGTCTCGAATATCTGATACTTGATAATGACATCATGTCAGTGGTCAAGCTAATTGAGCAGACCAACGATACTATAATGGCTTCCGGTTCCCGAATGATCCTGCAACTGGACCCTGAGGTTCTGGAAAAGAAAGAGTTCCATCTGTTAAAAAGGTGGATGAGGTCCATATCGGGCGAGTAGGCAGGTTCCATATTCCTTGCCATTAAAGATATATATTATTTTTACGCTATTATACTTACTTCTTTTTTTATGGACATTGGAAAGAAAGAGGGGTATAATGCGATTTGTGGATACAATAGAAGGATTGAACGAGGTCTTTGAGACCGATATACCCAAAAATAGTGTTGTGCTGGTTACAGGTGCAGCGGGTACATTGAAGTCCGGGTTTACATTTCAGGTTCTTTCAAACTATCTTGAGCAGAAAGATGAGTATGGCCTGTATATAACTCTGGAACAGAGCAAAGAGAACCATCTTCAGAATATGGACAGCATGGGCATAGCCCTGTCTAACAGGTTGCATATATCTGATTTTAGTGATTACAGAGTTCTTTATGATGATTTCTCCGATGACCTGTTGAGTATCCTTGAAGAGAATATCCTTCAGTTCAAGAAGAATATCGGTGAGAAATGTACATGCATAGCTATTGATTCTCTTGGGGCGCTTTATTCTCTTTTAGATGTTGAACCCCGGGACCTGAGGAAAAGCATGTATAAAATGCTTGAGACATTCAGGCGTGAAAAGTTCACTACATTCCTGATCCTTGAAGAAGAGAAATTATCAGGCATGGCAGACCCCTCAACTGGTATGGAAGGTTATCTTGCGGACGGTATAATCGAACTTGGTCTTCAGCTCAAGGGAAATGTTGCCAACAGGTATCTGAGGGTAAGGAAGATGAGAGCATCATCTCATAGTATGGAACCATGGATCCTTACGGTATCGGACAAAGGTCTGAAGGTCTATAAAGGTAACTTCTAAGCTCAATACTAATATTTTTATATACAGACCTTGCATACCTCTGTTATATATTTAAGGGGGTTTAAAGGGTATGTTCACACAGTTCAACCAGGCATTTTTCAATCTATTGTTACAACTGTTATCAGTTATAGTACTGGCAGTTGCGGTTTCACAGGTTTCGAAGGACCCAATGCGCAAACACTGCCATCTTGTAAGCGTTGCCGTGTTACTTCAACTTCTGTCTATCCTTGCCTTTATGTTCCCTTCCATGTCAACCCTCCGTGATATAGGGGTAGGCTCTTCCCTTCAGACACAGATGTACCTTCATCACTTTGCAGGTCTTGTGGTGATCTTGTTCTCCGTATACATCAAGCTTGCAGTGGATGGCAGGATAAGGCATATAGTGAACCCGTTCTCTCTGATGAAAATAACCCTTGCTATCTGGATCCTTGTATTTATCGGAGGTCTCAGTCTCTATTTCTCTCTCTGGGAAGGCATTTCTTTTATCTGATCACCTGCGGTCAACTACGCGCTTTGGTCTGCCTTTAACACGATAGAATTCCAGATCTCCTGGTCTTGCATAGTTGAACAGAATGTTCAGGCTTCCGTCTATGTAAGAGTTCTCCAGCCCTTTCTTATAGGCAAAGAAGGAGCTGAGGAAGTTATCTTTGATGAGTTCCTCATCACATCTTTGCATATCATTGCACTCCATACTGACCCGCAGGGTTGTTTCGCCTTCATCATCCCCTCCGTAAAGGAAAGCCTCGTATTCGCCGGTGAGGTACTCCATGTTCTCTCTCTGGAAAACACCTTTCTCGATATCTACCCTGTTAAATGGGGTTCCTGATACCCAGAAGGTCTCAGCCTCCCTTTCAGGGTTCATTATCTTCATATGCGTTCTTCCACAGGCACATTTGTCCCGGCTCATAACCACTGTGGTGTCTTCAGTGTCATAGTTGATGAGCACGTTACCACCTTTTGCTCCTACTGGCAACAATGTTGTGAGCACAGCCCTCCCACATTCACCATCTTTTACGAACTTGTCCATGTGCGGGTCATATACATCAAGATGAATTAGGTCCTCTGGAACATGCAGGCCACTGATGTCGGTGCATTCTCCACACATGGTCCCTTCTGTGCTGCCGTATGTGTTGTATACCTCACAATCCCATATCTCGGAGACATAGTTCCTTGATTCTTCTGCAAAGCTCTCACCTCCTATTACCAGACGCTCGATGCTGGAACTTTTAGGATCAATTCCCTGGTCTTTCATTCTTTTAGCAAGGCGGATGAGTTTGAAGATACTACCGACTATGGAAGTAGGTTTGTAAGAGTCCATGATCCTTACCGGGAATGTACATTTACCCTCTGGTATCATGGTCATACCAATGCTTTTGGCTGCAAGTGTCATGGTGTTCGCTCCTACGTTCATACCATAGGATGCACACACGATCACACGGTCCTCTGGCCCGAAACCCTGTGACCTGAAACTCCTTGCATATTTCTCTGCGTATCGTTCCCAGTCGTTCCATGTAAGGAAGAATGATTTTGGTGTTCCGCTGGTCCCGCTGGTCTCATGAACCGTGAAAACATCTTTCCAGTCAACTGTTCTGAATCCAAAGTCCTCTTTCTCAGGAGGCTGGTTCTCACGTATGATCTTTCCCGATATGATGGGAAGTTCCAGAAGGTCTTCATGGGACTGGATATCAGATGGTTTGATATTGTTCTCTCTGAACCATCTCTTATAGAAAAGTGAGTTCTCTGCTGCATAGTTAACAGTGTATTTTATCCGTTCTTCTACAAGCGCGTCGAGCTCGCTTCTTTCCATTGTCTCTATTTCGGGGTTATAGAAGTTCCCTGTGGTCATATAGTTCAACTCTGTGTTATATGTGTGAAAGTGCTTCTATCTGCTCTTTGATCTCTTCCTTGTCGTTGGATGGCAGTTTGCATGTATGGTCCTGGCATATATGGATCGTTGTCTTTCCATCTTTCATTTCCATATCCTTGGTGAAAGCTGCTATTTCTGATATCTTTTCCATTTCGTTCATCTTTTTGAGAAGCAGGACCTTTTCAGGGATGAATCTCTCATTTATGAATTCGATCATATCTCTAGTATCTGTTCCATCCTGGTCACCTACGATCACCATTTCTACAGATGGCTTCAGGGCAATATCCACAGCTGACATGAATTGTGTGTAACCTATGGGTGCAGAACTGACCTTATCAGCAAAGCTCTTCATTGTCTTAAGTGCAATATCTTCAAGTTCGGGATCACCGGTTATCTTTGCCAGCTTAAGGAGGTTCATGATACAGACGGAGTTGCCTGAAGGGATGGCACCGTCGTAAACCTCTTTGCTGCGGAATATGAGTTCTTCTGCTTCGTCAGAAGTGTGGAAGAACCCTCCTTTCTCGTTATCAATGAAGTGGGTGAGAAGATAGTTGTTCAATTTTAATGCCTGTTCCAGATACTCGGTCCTGAAATTCGTCTGATAAAGTTCTATTAGTCCCCATGTAAAGAATGCATAGTCTTCCAGGAAAGCATCGATAGCAGCTTCTCCATCTCGATATCTGTGCTTCATCTTCCCATCGGTTCCGGTCATTTCCTTCATGAAGAAGTCTGCTGCATTCGTTGCCATTTCTGCATATCCATGGTCATTGAACGCCTGTGCAGCTTTGCATAGTGCTACGATAGCAAGTCCGTTCCAGTCAGAGAGTATCTTATCATCCTTTGAAGGATGGATACGCTTTTCTCTTTCGTTGAAGAGCTTTCTTCTTGCACGCTCGATGGTTATTATGATATCTTCCATATGTTCTGGCTTCTCTGCTGTGATCTCGTCCATGCTTCTTGTCATATGGGGTATATTCATTCCACGGAGCACATTGCTGTGTTCTTCGACAAAGTTACCTTCAGTTTCGATGTTGAACACTTC
The DNA here is from genome assembly GCF_900114835.1 of Methanolobus profundi. GTDB lineage: Archaea > Halobacteriota > Methanosarcinia > Methanosarcinales > Methanosarcinaceae > Methanolobus > Methanolobus profundi. Next base: position 103,508 of record NZ_FOUJ01000001.1, read on the forward strand.
ATTGAAAATGGTGGCATCTTCCTCTCCAAGCAGGTCGTCGATCTCATCTGCCATCCATGTGTAGAACTTTCCTTCTTCTCCCTCGCTATCAGCATCTTCAGCTGAATAGAATCCTCCATCAGGAGAGAGCATATCTCTTTTAAGGTAGGTCAGTATCTCCTTTGCAGTGTCCCTGTAGGCTGGGTTTCCTGTTGCCTGGAATGTTTCAGCGAGTGCTATGATCATCAATGACTGGTCATACAGCATCTTTTCAAAATGAGGTAGTAGCCAGTGTCTGTCTGTAGAGTATCGGTGGAAGCCAAAACCTATCTGGTCGTAGACACCTCCCATCCTCATTGATGCAAGTGTCCTTTCCACCATTTCCAGTGCATTTGCATTTCCGGTCCTTCTCCAGTATCTGAGAAGGAATGTCAGGTGGTGTGGTGTAGGAAATTTAGGTGCTCTTCCAAATCCTGCGTACTCATGGTCAAAGCTTCCTTCCAGTTGCTGGTACGCAAGGTGTAACATATTGCTATCTATGTCCGTACCAAGTTCTTTTTCTTCATATGATGATACTGCAGCAGTGATCCCGTTGGCACTGTTGGTAAGTTCCCCACGCTTGTTCCTCCAGAGGTCTGCAATAATGGGTACCATCTCAAGCATACCTGGCATTCCCTGCCTGCTTTCTCTTGGGATGTATGTGGCTGCATAGAATGGTTTTTTCTCAGGTGTCATAAGAATGGTCAGTGGCCATCCTCCTCTTCCTGTAAGCGCCTGGCATACTGACATGTAGATATTATCTATATCCGGTCTCTCCTCACGGTCGACCTTTATGCAGACAAAGGAATCATTCAGAAGCCGGGCGACACTTTCGTTCTCAAAGGATTCCTTTTCCATTACATGACACCAGTGACATGTGGAATAGCCGATCGACAGGAATATTGGTCTGTCCTCTTCTTTTGCCTTCTTGAATGCTTCTTCTCCCCAGGGATACCAGTCCACAGGATTGCGGGCATGTTGCAGAAGATAAGGACTTTTTTCATTAATTAGCCTGTTATTCTGATCTGGAACTATATTTTCTTCAGTTGTCAATGTATCACTCCCGGCATATAATTTGTTTTTCAGTACGCATATATTAGGTTCGATCTTAAAATAATCTCCTGTGAGCATGCCTTCAAATTATGTTTTTTACAACTTCTTCACATTACAGATCGTATATATCATAATGAGCATCACTTTTGAGAGTGCACGAAAGTTTATATAGTACTCTAAACTTAACGATAAACTAGGTAACATTTGGATTATTGCAAAAAAAGGTGGTACAATTTATGGATAAAAGATTGATCTTACCGATCATTATTATGTTTGCCTCAGTGCTGCTACTTAGCGGCCTTATTAATTTCCAGGCAGGCCAGGCACAGGAGGATCCTGATGCCGGTGACGTGTTTCCAATAGTGGATGACCCTACGGTCGTCACTCAGAAAGCAGATACTTCCCCTGCAAAACAGACAACTGCAACTTCTAATAACTCAAGTCTGGTAGCTCCGGCACCAGCACCAACAGCCACATATTATGGTGGTGGCGTTTTCTCCTCAAGTTCTGTAGATGATGATGAGAAGAAGACAACTGTAGCTGAGACAGAGGAAAAGACCACTGTCATTGTCGTAGCAGATTTCTCATATGAGACTGACTGCCTGACAGCTAATTTCACTGATCTTTCAGAGAATGCAACTTCATGGGACTGGGACTTTGGTGATGGAACAGTTTCAGAATTGCAGAACCCTGAGCACACTTATACTGCAAATGGTTCATACACTGTCAGTCTGGTAGCTTACGCTGATGACACTTCCAATAATGCTTCGACCGAGAAACTTGTGATCGTCGAATGCAGTGAGGAAGAAGAAACAGAAGGACCAACAAAGGAAGAACCAACAAAAGAATATCCAGAGGAGATCCCTGAGTTCCCTACTGTAGCAATACCTATGGTAGCGATCATCGGTATGGCATTCTTCTTCAGCAGAAAACAATGATCTGGTAGGATAGGAAACATGAAAACCGTCGAAAGGCGGTTTTCAATACATTACTTTTGTGAAGCCACCTATCTGTTTTTTACAGATCCCTGCGTGCATACTTTCATCTTTTATTAGTTGTTCCATATCAGACAGGAAGTCACTGGCATCATTTTCTTCAGGGAGCAGCTCTTTTATTATTTCGGGATCAGTATTGCTCATATCCTTGTAAACGTTCATTGCTAATATTTCATACTTCATAATTATCCTGAACATCTCAGGACTTGCCAGTCCGTCAAAGTCGAATATGTGTTTTGGGAGCCCGGGTGGTGCTTCTGTCGGGATATTGATATTCCCTTTTATGAGCCATTTCTTTATAATCTCTCCATGCTGGTCAGAATCATGTGATAATGTCTCAAGTGCTGCTACATTATCTTCCATCATCTCGATGCGTGCTTCCCATGTCCCAAGTTGCTCCATTTCAGCTTCTATCCAGTACATTCTCTGGAGCAGTTTTTCAAGGCTTATCTTATCTTTGATCACTGGCAAAATTATTCCTCTTAATTATATATGTTATTTTTATATTTATCCTTTTTGAAAAAAACGACGATGGGTTTTTATAATTATATGTTCTTTAAGTATTCCTTCAATAATACTGGAGTATTATTAGCTACCTATCACTAATTATCTGGAGGATTATCTATCAGTGCAATTGCTTTGTTAAGTAGTGGTCTTGATTCTGTTACTGCTGTGACCATGGTCCAGCAGCAGATGGATGTCAGGATGGCACTTATATTCAACTATGGTCAGCGTTCAGTTGAACGTGAGATCCAGAATGCGATCAAGGTCTGTGAAGAACTGGAAATAGAATATCGCATACTTGACATTACATGGATGAAGGAAATAACCAACACATCCCTTGTGAATACAGATTCTGAAGTACCTTCTATTAGTATGGATGAGATCGCTGATGATGCAGACCCCTCTATTACTATTGAATCTGCTAAAGCTGTCTGGGTACCGAACAGGAATGGTATTCTAATAAACATTGCAGCAGCCTATGCCGAAAGCATGGATTGCGAGTGCGTTGTTGTGGGCTTCAACAAAGAGGAAGCAGTGACCTTCCCTGACAACTCTGCAGAGTTCATTACTGCAATGGATGATTCTCTCTCCTATTCAACACAGAATGGTGTAAAGGTGTATGCACCTTTGATCGGAATGGACAAGAAAGAGATCGTTTCAAAGGCAATGGAGCTTAAGGCTCCTCTTGAATACAGCTGGAGCTGTTATCATGGTGCAGATGTACCATGTGGCGAATGTGAAAGCTGTACCAGAAGAAGAAGGGCATTCGAAGCTGCAGGTGTCAAAGACCCCCTCCTTGAAAGGCTTGGAGAATAAAGAACATTCAACATTTGGTGTAACTAATGGAATGCATAATCCTTGATAATACCACAGATTATGATGGTAGCCAGATATCATCTCTCTGGGCCTACAATCTTGCAGATGTTCAGTCAGACTCGATAATTGCATTCAGAGGTGGCTGTGATGTTAAGATCGAGCATATGATCGATCTTGAGGACAAGAAACAGGGAGATATGATATTCTCCACTGATATGGTCCACTTCATCATAGAGCACTTTGACTCTACCGACCTGAAACTGGTATATGCAAGACAACGTCTGTTCACTGCAATAGTCAAAGAGATCCTTTCGGAATATCGTTCTGATATTTTAAGAAAAGGTGATGATCTTTTCGTGGATGATAAAAAGCTCACCGTGTCTATTGCCAGTACATCAGCGGTTTCGCAGAAGATCCATTTCGGGATAAATGTAGTGCATGATCATTACGGTAGTTTTGAGGACCTTGGACTTGGTAGTGATGACGTTCCTCTCGTAATGGAGTACATTGCCAGACTTTACTATAATGAGTTCATCGATATCGAGAAAGACCTTCGCAAATCCAGGCCATTGGATGTGATATGATGGAAGCATCCCTCAGTGAGATATTCTGCTCTGTGCAGGGTGAAGGTCCATATGTAGGATACAGGCAGGCATTTGTCCGTTTTACCGGATGCAACCTGAAGTGTAACTATTGTGACACTCCTGTAGGTGCTACAGAATATTGTAAATTCGAGGAAGTTCCGGGTAGCAATGTGTTCAGGGATGTTAAAAATCCTCTCTCCCCTTCAGAGGTAAGCGAGATGGTGAATTCCTATTCATCTCTGCATTCAGTATCGCTTACCGGCGGTGAACCTCTCTTATGTGCTGATTTCATATCTTCGATGGAGACCAATGCTCCACTTTATCTTGAATCCAATATGACCCTTCCTCATATGGCCAAGAAAGTGAAGGACAAGGTGTCCTATGTTTCAGGAGATGTGAAGCTTCTTCCCCATTCATTGCTTGATGATCCGGAACTGCATCTTGACAGGACCATTGAGTGTTTCAGGACACTTAGGACAACAAAGGACAGGGATTGCTTCTGTAAGATAGTAGTGACCAGGGATACATCAGCTGATGAGATAGAGGGCGTTGTAGGTGCAATTTCAGGCTATATATCAAGCCTTATACTACAACCTGTTACACAGAAGGATATGCAGCCTGAACCAGGATATATGCTGGAATTGCAGGAGTCCTTCCTTAATGAAGTTAATACTAGAATAATACCACAGACCCACAAAATGTGGGGGTGCTTATAATGAAAATGAGACTTGGAGTAATCGATCATATTGATAGTGCCCATTATCTTCCAGGGCATGAGACTTGCGGAATAGTACACGGACACACCTACAGGACGGAGATCGTCATTGAGGGAGAGAAAAAGGAAACCGGAATGGTCATGGATTTCTATGAGATCAAAAAGGTCATAAAAGAGGTCCTTAAGGAGTACGATCATGTGCTTCTGAATGACATACTGGAGTTCCCAAGTGTCGAGAACCTGTGTGAGCATGTACACGCAAAGATGTCTTCACGGCTTGCTTTCCCTATGTCTGTAAAGATGTGGGAAGGCGAAGGTAAGTGGTGTGAAATAAGTACCCTTTAAGAGGGTCCATACAAAAGTATATCTAGTAGTTTCCCTTAAATTGAGCCGTGTTTATTGGAGCTGCTAAGAGCTATAGGAGCTATTAAAATGGAAAATGAAAAAGACGTTTGTGAAATAGAAATTTCCAAGGATGAAGATGTCAAGAGAATGATCGCACAACATCCTTGTTATTCCAAAGAAGCCCAGCACAAGTTCGGCAGGATCCACCTTGCAGTAGCTCCGAAATGCAATATTCAGTGTAATTATTGTGATCGTAAGTTCGACTGCGTAAATGAGAGCAGACCTGGTGTTACCAGCGAAGTACTGAGCCCACAGGCAGCTCTTGAAAAGACAAAGCAGGTACTGGAAGCCTATCCTTTCATAAAGGTAGTTGGTGTTGCAGGGCCTGGAGACCCATTGGCAAACGATGAGACCTTTGAGACACTGGAGCTTATCAAGAAAGAGTTCCCTGATGTAACTCTCTGTCTGAGTACAAATGGACTGAACCTTCCTGATAAGATGCCTGAGCTTCTAAGGGTCGGAGTTACTACGCTGACCGTGACCATGAATGCAATTGATCCTGAGATCGAGGCACAGATGGTAAGTCACGTATCTTACAATGGGAAGATCTACCGTGGTCTTGAAGCCGGCGAGATAATGGTGAAGAAGCAGCTTGAAGGTATCAAGATGGCTGTGGAGGCAGGTCTTGTTGTAAAGGTCAACACAGTGCTTGTACCCGGTATCAATGATGAGCACATAATTGAGCTTGCTAAGAAGATCAATGAGCTTGGTGTCTTTATCATGAATGTGATGCCACTTATCTGTCAGGCACAGTTCGCTGATAAGGTCGCACCGACACCAGCAGAATGTAAGGCTATTCAGGACAAGTGTGCTCCTTATGTCCAGCAGATGAGACATTGCCGTCAGTGCAGGTCCGATGCATATGGTCTTATAGGCCAGGATATGTCACAGATGAGTGAAGAGCGCAGGAATGTCATTAAGCTCGACGCAAAAAAGAAGACTTGTTCAGGTGAGAAGGCTTAAGCCTTTTCACTGAAATTTTACTATATACAACTATTAATTCTATTATCATCGTGCAGGTGTTTTTTTGAATATTGAAGAGCTTGCAGCAAGTTTAAGGGACTTTGAAGGGGTCACCCGAAAAAAGCCAATTGCAGACATAGTGAGCATTTTTGAATCTGTCCGGTCCGAATACGGCGAGGTCATCGATGATTTTGGAGATGATGCTGCAGTAATTGATATTGGCACAGATGATGTAATACTCTTTGCGGCAGATGCAATCTGGGGCAGGATAGTCAATAAGAGTCCATGGTGGACAGGTTACACTTCAGTTGTTGTGAATGTGAACGATATCTCTGCAATGGGGGGCCGTCCTCTTGCAATGGTCAATGTCATGGCTTCCAGTGACCTTGAGTCTACTGAGGAGATCATGCGTGGTATACGGGATGGTATAAAGAAGTTCGGTGTACCTATGGTCGGAGGCCACATGCATCCTGACACTCCATACAACTCTCTTGCTGTTGCTATCATTGGTATCGCAAAGAAGGACTGTGTTATCAGAAGTGACAGTGCAAGACCCGGAGATCTTGTCATAGTTGCCTATGATATGGATGGCAGGGTTGGAAAGAACTCTCCATATAGCTGGGATACTACTTCTTTTAAGGAAGCAGATGTGGTTCGTGAGCGTTTCATGGTCATGCAGGAGATCGGGGAAAAGAAACTGGTGACCGCTGGGAAGGACATTAGCAACCCTGGTACTATCGGCACACTCGGTATGCTCTGTGAAGTGAGCAGGGTGGGTGCTTCAGTGGACCTTACAAAGATACCAAGGCCTGAAGATATAGACTTTGACCAATGGCTTAAGATATATCCGGCAACAGGTTATGTTGTCACTGCTAAAGAAGAGAATGCTGCTGAATGTATTGAGGTTTTTGAGAATGCAGGTCTCAAAGCAGCAGTTGTCGGTAATATCAATGATAGTCAGCTAATTGACGTCTATGATGATACCGGAAAGGCTATTGCCTTTGATCTGAAAAATGATAATATAACAGGAATATGAAAGGACAGGCAAGTTGCCTGTACTGATCCATATTATTTATTTTTATAATCTCAATTTATGGCCTAATCGCTGTTAGCCCATTCAGTCAGTTCTTCGTGAAGGAACTTCTCTGCAGCCTGAACTTCAGAGAGGACACCTCTGAGGGCTATTACTTCTCTCTCATCAATATCCACGATATGGACGCTTATCTTCCTTTCAACTGGTTCAAGTTCAAATTCTTCGACAAGGTCGTAGATGATGTATGATGGAGTTCCTGGTGGGATTATAAGGTCATAAAGGTTTTCAAGATCTTTCTCAAGAGGTTTTATTGCCTTTTTATCCTTTGATTTCTCAAGATCTTCAAGTGTTAATTTTTTTGCCAATGTGATCACCGTCTTTTCTGAATTGATGGTGGAATACACATAAAAAGTGATCGCTGCATTTTGAGGGGGTTTAACTATTAATACTGTTAATTACAAATTTGCAGATAGTTATGGTATGTGAGATGAAAATGATATTTGGAGGCTATAAATGAGACTGATAGGTCTATCAGATGAACAGGGCCAGATAAGGATCGAGTTTGGCGGATGCAATATGAAATGTCCTTACTGTGTTCATATACACCAGCCTAAAAAGGAATGGACAGTTGATGAAGTGCTGGATTATGCAGGTAAGTCCACCACAGAGAATGTCTATCTTGGAGGTGCAGAACCAACGTTACAAAAGGACCTTCTTCCGCTTATCGAAGGTCTTCACAAGATCGGAAAACGTGTCATATTGAAATCCAATGGTATGAAGCCGGACATTCTTGAAAGTGCAGTTCCTTTCGTTCATGGTTTTGTGCTTGAGATCAAGGCTCCGGGTGATGATATTGAGGGAATTATGGAGCTTACCGGTATGTCACGGGAGCGTACTGAGAATTATGTGAAGCTTCTCAGGGAATCCATGGATATTGCTAAGAAGAAATGGCTCAGGGTCTGGATAAGGGTGATACCTGAGTATGTGAATGCTGAAACGATGCCGAGGATCCTGCCTGATCTTGAAGGTGCCTCAGAGGTAATGTTGTACCAGTTCATGAGCAATCCGGATTTCGATTTGCCTTTCATGGGTCATGAAGGACCTACGCCTTCCTGGAGGGAGATGAAGGGATTGGGTGAGATGATACTTGGAACGGTCCCTCAGGTAAGACTTGTAGGTGAAAGGGGAAAACTTGTGTTGAAGAAGTGAATCTTTTAGGTGGTGCCGGGGCTGGCTTTTTATAGGGGCACCGGTACATTTATTCGTCTGAAGAATGTTATATAGGGTGATCGAAATGCAGGAATACAAGTTAAAGCGTGGTTTTAAACCCGAGATGGATAGGATTCATGAATGCCTCGAAGAGGCTTTCCCAAGTGAGATCAAAGAAGAGGATGGTAAGTTCGTTACTTCTTATGGTGTTCTTTCCAAGATCACTGTGTGGATAGAAGGTAAGAAGCTGGCTGTTGATACTGTGGCTGATACTACTCTTACAGATGATGAGCTTATTCTTGATTCTAATAAACGTTTCAGGGATTTCCTTTTGGGTGCTACTGGATACACTGCTAAGGAACGCCTGAAGCAGGCAAAGAAGGAAGTTTCCAAGTAATTTTCATTCCTTTTCTCTTTTTGGCACAGGGATAGTCTAACATGGAATTCCTCGAAAAACTGAAGAGCTTTGAGATTCCCACATGCCTCAGGGTGTGTGCAGGAACTGATGGTTCGGTGACCTTTCTGCTGGAGATAATGACCAAACATCCTACTGCGGTTGTTACAGAGTACCAGCATATCATTCCGGCAGATGAGAAGATGGCAGACATCTTTGGAGTTGATGTTGGAGCGGATATCAATGAGCGTGTGGTCACTCTCATTGCAGGTGATACTCCTTATGTATTCGCCCGCTCTCTGTCAGCTATTGAGAACATGCCTGATGTCGTTCGCTGTGATCTGATGAAGGCCGATATCCCAATAGGCAGGATTCTTCGTGATCATAATATCGAGACCAGAAGGGACTTTGAAAGCATTGATATCGAGGATGATGAGCCTCTTTTCGGAGCGCAAAAGGTGCTATCCCGTTCATACCGTATCGTTCATCATAATGGTGTCCTGATGTGGATCAACGAGAAGTTTCCTGTTGATGACCGCTGGTGCTTATAAATCATCCCTCTTCCAACCGAAAACTTATTAATTGATCATGTCTATCAGAGGAGAGCACCCCAATACTCATTCTGTGCCTCGGTGGCTTAGGGGTATAGCGCGTCCTTGGTAAGGACGAGGTCGTGGGTTCAAATCCCACCCGAGGCTCTTTCTACTAATGATTCAAATCCCTTAGTTAATCTTTTGTCTTCAAATATTAAATACCTGAAAATGCCGGAAAGCATGTATATTATTTTCTAAATGTCCACATGCTGTATCATATGTTCCCCAGGCACATGCATTACCCAGAATAATATTCTTGAGTACTATATCGGGATGCAGATCATGGGGTTGTGTTTCAATGAAAGGCTGCACATCGTATGTTGTCAATGCAGATGTTCTGTGTTCTTTGCGGTATTGGTCAATCTTGTTGTATAGCTCCTGTTCATTCTTTACCGGGTCGGAAGTTTTGATCATGTAAAATGAGTATGACCTTTGTATATATGGTGATGTGCCAGGCGCGGTGAAAGTGATAATAAGGGATCATTTGTCCTGTGGGTCTATTATTTTACTGATCATATCGCCACATTTATAAAAAACACATATTAAAAAGATTTATATGCAATCAACTTATTTTTGCAAACGGTGGTATGATTTCCGATAGTATAAAGATAGTGTTCATCATCTTTTTGTATCTGTTGATGATGCTTTCTATTGTTCTGGTGGCAGGACTTAGTGGTCGCTGAGCGTAGCTTGCGAAAGAATGACATTGATAGTTCAGTGTTTTCTCTGGTCTGATCAATGGTCGAATGCTTTATTCATAGTGTTGTATTACGCTAGTTGCCCTCATTCTCATAGATCTCATTGGTCCTGTTCATTATTAAATAGCTTACCGGATGGTAGAGTTTTTAATACTGTTATTGCATTTCATACTTGAATGCTTATTATAATGGGGAGTCATCATGACAAAAATAGCTTATCTTTATGTGTTTGATACAATGGCAGATTGGGAACCGGGTTTTTTGATAGGTGAACTGAATACGGGCAGGTATTTCCAGAAAGATGCGGAGAAATACATTGTCAGAACCGTTGGTATCACAAAAGATCCTGTAGTTACTATGGGTGGAGTACGAATTTCACCGGATATCGGTATTGATGAGTTCAAGACAGCTGATGCTGGTGTGTTGATACTTCCTGGTGGGAATACATGGCTTGAGGATATTCACGATCCTTTGCTGGATAAAGTAAATGAGTTCCTGGATACAGGTATCCTTGTGGCAGCCATATGCGGTGCAACAATGGGTCTTGCAAAGTATCAACTTCTTGATAGCAGACCTCATACCAGTAATGACCTCGGCTATCTGAAGGCCGTTTGTCCTACATATGGCGGAGAAAAGTTCTATCGTCAGGATGCAGTGGTAGCTGATGATAACCTTGTCACTGCTTCAGGTGTTGCACCACTGGAGTTTGCTCATGAAGTGCTAAAAAAGCTTGGTGTATTTTCTCCAAAGACACTGGAAGCATGGTATCAGCTTTATGTTACACATGAACCGCAGTATTTCTATGAGCTGATGGGGTCGCTGGAGCAATAGAATACATTATTTCTTCCCCTTACTTCTTTTATCTCTGATATATACAACAACGCTTTTTCCAGAGCTATTCTGTTTTCTCTTGTCGATCTCGAAAAGATCAGTTGCTTCCACTAGCTCCCCGAGTTTCTTGTATCCGTAGTTCCTCGGGTCGAAGTCCGGGCTGCGTTTGATAAGGTTCCCGCCGACCAGTGCAAGGAATGCCCATCCATCATCATCGGCAGAATCTTCCACCGCATTTCTCAGGTGGTTCACGAGCTTCGAATCGCCTTTAAGTTGGTTCGTGGTCCACCTGTCAGACCTTGATGAAACAGAGACATCTGATGTAGTAGCTTCTTCCTCTTTTCTCAGGTTCTCTGTATAGATGAACTTGTCACAGGCTGAGATAAATGCCTGAGGTGTTTTCCTTTCCCCGAAACCGTAGACCTTCAGGCCGGATTCTCTTATTCTTTGTGAAAGGCGTGTGAAGTCACTGTCACTTGAAACTATACAGAAACCATCCAGTTTCTCAGTATAGAGCAGATCCATGGCATCGATAATAAGTGAACTATCAGTTGCATTCTTGCCGGTAGTATATGCGAACTGCTGGATAGGCTGTATGGAATGTTCAAGCAGTGAATCTTTCCATGAACCAAGATTGGGTGATGTCCAGTCGCCGTAGATCCTTTTCACACTGGCAACACCGTAGATAGCTATCTCATCCATCAGACCTTCAATTATCGATGGCTGGGCGTTATCAGCATCTATCAACACAGCCAGTTTATCCTGAATTCCATCGTTCTCCATTCTGTCACCATCTTTATTGTTAGAACAAAAGCAATAGCTACTTGTCCTTTCAACGGTATTCTGCATTAACTTGCAGAATTGATAACAATGATCTTGAAATGAGGTTATTTCCCTGCTTTCCTCATACTTCTCATTCTTTCAAGTTCTTCTTCAAGCTCTTTGATCTTCCTGTCATCGATCCTGTCCGACAGGTCGGAGAGTTCCTTACTAAGTATTATGGTGGAGCTATGTAGTCTGTCAACAACATTCTTCTCCATGTTCAGTTTCTTTCTTTTAGTCTCACTTATAAGGTCATCTACAAAGATCTTTCCTTCCTCTTTGTTCATTCCATGCTTGTGGACCTTCTCCTTCAGGAAATCCCTTACCCTTTCCTCTGACAGTGCGACAAGGCTTGCTCCCAGAAGTGCAGCTCCTCCCAGGAGACCTGCTTTCTTCATTTTATCCATATAAACACTCCCGCATTAAGGATGTAATAACCCGAACATCCTCATTTCATTACAGAATTATTGGAAGTTCCTTCTATATTAATACAATGCCATAAGAATAGTAGAAAAGTTCATTATATAATTTCTATACTGAGAAGATGTGGTTTATCCCAGTCACTTAATTTGTGGATCCTGATGGTGATGATCTTTTCTTCATTTGTACCAAGTTCAGAATTCATTGTTGCTTCATAGTGTCTGAATGTGGACATGTCATCATCAAATGATACATCTGCACCTATGGTACTGACAAAAATATCAGTGTCACCTGTGTTCTCAATAGTTATCAGTATCCTGTCAACAGCTATATTCCAATCCCTTACCTGTATCCCATCGGGAGCAATGATCATTTCACCTGAAGGACCTTTGATGACTTCCGGTTCCTGAGGTTCATTGATGCTGTTCTTATTAATACTCGTGGTCGAACTGGTCGTAACCTCTTCTTCGATACATCCTGAAAATGAGAGTGACAACGTCAGAAATAATACTATTTGAATTCCAACCAGCCAGTTTCTTAATAACATGCGATCACCAGATACCATTTACCACTATGTGATTAATATATTAATCACATGGCTTAAATACCCTGTCTTTTATGTTCACAATTAAAGCAAAAGCTCTGGTATGCATGCTACGGATAATGCTTTGTAAGAATGACTAAAAAGAAAAATAGGATTCAGAAATGTCTTTTTTAAGGCATTTCAAGGTGCCCGCACCCGCAGCTTCTTCCAAGGAATGTGGATACCCTGTGTTTAAGGTGATGTACCTCGTGATCGTTCAGACCAGCTAGTATGTCCTCATGTTCAGTTTCGATGTGATCAAGCATATTCTTTTCAACTTCATCGAGTTCATTTCCAATTGCTATGTAAGCACAGTTATCGATCCCGACATCGCTGCACTTTACCATTTTCATTTTCATTTAATTCTACCCCTTTTATAACGAATAGAAATCAATGATGGTGGTAGGATATAAAGTTAGGCTTTTGATCTAGATGATCCCTCTTTTCTTAAAAAGTTCATTGACCTTTTCTTCTTTTGATCCTCTGACAAGGCTCTTTTGATGGCTTACATGTATGCCAGCTATCACAAGAGGTAACAGGAATGCTATAGGTGCATAGCTCACAAGGCCAGCTGTAAGTATCTCTATCCAGTCAGTTGACCCTATTGTTCCCGCGATGAAGGAATACAGTATCATCAGGCAGGTAAGCAATCCAAAGATACCAATGTAGATCCCGGCAAAGCTCATTATATGCTTCGCTTCCTGAACAGGGTCCATTGGCTTTCCGTTATTGCAGGATCTTCCGTCACAACAGTTCATCAGCATAAAATATTTCTTATTATTGTAGTCATATCTATGCATCCTAAAAGGTACATAGACCCTGATGCATTCGAATTTATCCGGCTTGATATCTCTTATTACAATATTCTCTTGTTTGTGTCCCTGTAACTCAATTCCTTTTAGTATATTCTTACGGACCTTTTTATCAAAAATATTCTTTAGGTCATCAGGCTTAACTGAAAAAGGGATCTCCTTGAAACCTTGCATTCCGGGATTATAGTATTGGATCTGCTCTCTGGGTATTTTATAGTGTTCAATAAATGAAAGGAATGAAATATTCTCATTGACGGCATCTGTGTACTGGTCCTGGTATGCTGCTATGTAGGTAGCCTCTTGCGAACTATGTACTTCTGTTGACATGGGATAATTTTCTCTCTCATGCTCGATCCTTATCTCTGATACAAAGAAAGGGTTACCGTTAGGATCTATCCTTTTTACATCTTCTGTGTAGTGCTTTGTTTCAATGTAAACCGCTGTATAGTCCAGTTTCACTGTATAGTTCAGCCTGAATATATAGTACGGAACACAGATCCCATAGGAATTCACTCTGGGAAGATAGCTGTCGACGATATCTTCTTCTGTCATACAACTGTTTACCATCAGGTTCTTTGTTCTTTCAAAAAAGTCCTTTTCTGTTACTTTTAAAGGAATGGTGAATATATTGTTATCAATACATCGTGAAGACCTTGTATGCACTATTCCAACCCCCTGATCTGTAGCTGTGCATGCCAGCAGATCCAATTATAATATATGCAAAATGTAATATTTAATTAATTCTCACAAACTGCTAAATTATTTAACGACCGGTCACTATAGTACTTCATAGACATGAAAGTCAATGATCTCAAAGCTATCCTTAAATTCAGTTCCCGGGAAGAGGCTATGTTCGGCAGGTTCGGTCTTCCAAGGGATGCCTTCTATCCTATGATCCTTTCTCTGAAACTGGGTGGTGCCTGGAGCTATGATGCAGGTGATCTGCAGAGCATCTCGGTGATGAAGGTCTTTACTAACTACGATGAGGAAACAAAAACAGGCAATACAATAGAAGAGGTCTATCTATTTTTGAACCCCGAATACGTTTCGAAAGAAGGTATAGTGAACAGACTGGAACGGTGTGGGAACAAGGAGGAACGTTCCCTTGTCACAAGACCGTATTCTGTGATCTTGAAAGCGGAAAGGATAATAGTTGCAGCCATCAGTACGGAAAAGAGGAAGATATTCGTCAGGGAACTTGAAGAAAAGACAATGTCCTTCAAAGGACCTTCTGCATTTTATGCTGCTCATGAGATGGAACATCTGGAACATATAGAGATAGATGGTCTTCCTATGTGGGCATTCGAGTACGAGGAAATGAAGGGTCAGTGATGTTCCTTCTGTGAACAGAACAACTCTGTACAAACATTTTTATATCTGCCTGCCCTGCATAAAAATAGCAAAAACAATTATCCTATCAGGCCATATGGACTGGAAGGTACAAATGATCAACACTACCGTTCTGGGCAACAGGGGTACGGTAATTTAAAAAAAGGTGTTAATATGGGAATGCTAGATGACGTTAAAGCAAAGAAGAAACAGAAAGCTGCAGAGAATTGGATGAAAATGGCCGACTCGGCCAAGACGATCGAGAAACAGATCGAGTACTATACTAAATCACTGGATGTTGACCCTTATAATGCAGAGGCATGGTTCAAGAAGGGCAAAGGTCTTGAAAAGATCGGTCGTTTTGAAGAGGCTAAGAAGTGTTTTGATCTTGCAATAGAGATCGATCCTGATTATCAGGGTCTGATCGGCAGAAAATATGAATCAAATGCAGCTCATGCAGTATCATCTGAACCTGTTGTTGAAGAGACCGCATTCATATCCGAACCTTCTATTGATGAAGATACAGAATTCGTTCAGGAACCTGTAACTCCTGTTCTGGCAGAAGAAAAAGAACCTGAGGAACAGTGGGTAACAGAGACCCCTGAATATTTTAGAGAAGAGACAGGTGCACAAGAGCCTGATGACAATTCTTTCAGAGCTCCAATGGGTGACGAGTCAGCATTCAGCGATGTATTCACTGGTGATGATGAGGACAACGGTTCCCCAACATTCATGGAAGAAGCCGAGGAAGAGAATGTCTTTGGTGCATCCAGCTATGGCGAACAGAAAGCTGCTCAGGAGGCAGAAGCATCCGTGTTTGCAGGACATTTCACTCCTGAACCTGAAGATGAGGTCCAGGAAATGGTAAATGAACCGGAGGACACATTCTCAGCACCCTCTTCCCCGGTTCAGGAAGAAGCACCATCTGCTTTTAGTTATGATGAAAATGTCGTTCAGAGCAGTGAACCTGAGGTGCCTGCTTCTGATGTAACAGGCAGTTCATCAATAGGTGTGTCACAAACAACAATAAGGGATGAGCCAGTTTCGAGTTCTGTTCCATCGTCATCTAATGATGGATCCGTAATATCAGGTAGTGTTGCTTCAGCAGGTGTTATGGCTGGTGCAGGAAAAGTTGCAGTGTCAGGAGATGGACCAGTGGACATAAGAATACCATTGAACGAAGCAATAAAGTTCTGGGCAATTGGCGTTGCCTCTATGCTTATCGTTCTGATAATATCAAGGATCCTGTGATATCCTCCCCAGTTCCGAATTAAGGAGCAGAGGAGAGCTATCAAAATATAGTGGACTGGTATCTGAAGGCTCAGATATCATTCATATTCTTTTTTTGATCTATTAATGTCTGTGTTCTCTCGTGATCCAATAGCATCTATCAACTCATCTAACACCTATCCTTATCTAGAATGAGGACAAAACAGTTGCACTAATGTTCGGACGATTCAGGCATAAGGATGAAGTTTTCTATGGCACGGTAAATGGCAATACTGTAACTTCACAGGAATATGCATTTACTGAGTATGAACTTTCAGATCTGGAGGTACTAGCTCCTTCCCATCCTACCAAGATAGTCTGTGTAGGTCTCAATTATCATGATCATGCAGCTGAACTTGGTCTGTCCGTGCCGGATGAACCTATACTTTTCATCAAACCACCATCTGCTGTGATCGGACATCATGGTAAGGTGATATATCCTAAGATAAGTAAAAGGGTCGATCATGAAGCTGAACTGGCCATCGTGATCGGGAAGAAATGTAAGAACATAACCTATGACCGGGCCTATGATGTGATAGCTGGTTTTACATGTTTCAATGATGTGACCGCCCGTGATCTGCAGACCAGGGATGGGCAGTGGACAAGGGCAAAGAGTTTTGATACTTTTGCACCAGTAGGTCCATTTGTAGTTCCTGTGGCTGATTTCGACCCGGAGAATGCTTCTATCGTATGCCGTGTCAATGGTGACGTGGTACAGGATTCTAACATATCCAATATGATATTCGATGTTCCCTATCTTATCGAGTTCATTTCCAGTATAATGACACTGGAAGTGGGAGATATCATAGCTACCGGTACTCCGCCAGGTGTAGGTGAGCTACACACCGGTGATATTGTAGAGGTAGAGATAGAAGGAATAGGGACTTTGATCAACGAGGTTGCATAATGCTATTCGATCAGGTTAACAGGGAACTGGAACTGGCTCAACGCCATCTGGAAGTTTTACAAGTGGTCATTGAACGCGGACCAATAGGTATACTCAAACTGGCAGAAGAGACCAGTATGCCTACACACAAGGTACGGTATTCACTACGTGTACTTGAGCAGGAACAGTTGATAAAACCATCATCTCATGGTGCAGTTGCCGGTGATGCAGTAGAGCAGTTCCTTTCTGATTTCGAGAAGGATATCGATGAACTAATCAGCAGAGCAGAGTCTGTAAAGAAGACTGGTCAATCCTTCTGAGAATGTGTATCGACCATATCTTTTAAGTTCAGTTCTTATAATTCATCCTATTATGTCTATCATTAAAGGGCTCGTTGAACTCCTCGAACCCTTTGTATATGTTTATTATCTGAGCGTATCCAATTCGCTCAAATTTGATTTTCCCGGAGATCTATAATGACTTTAACTGACGATGACAAGAAGACCATAGAGAAGTATGCACTCCAGAATGCTGTGAAATACGGTCAGGCACCGCAGATCGGTGCTGTAATGGGCCGTGTAATGGGAGAGTGCCCACACCTTCGTCCAAAAGCAAAGGATGTTAGCCCTGTTATACAGGAGGTCCTTGCAGAGGTTGCAAAGGAAACACCTGAGCAGTGGCAATCACGCCTTGAAGCTCTTGCTCCTGAACTAATTGAGGAGCTAAATACCAAGAAGGAACCTGATAAGGGTCTTAAAGCACTGGATGTTGAAGAGGGTCAGAAGGTCGTAATGCGTTTTGCACCAAACCCCAATGGTCCGCCAACCCTTGGCAGTACCCGTGGTATAGTTGTAAATTCAGAGTACGTGAAGAAATACGGTGGCAAGTTCATTATTCGTTTCGATGACACCGATCCTCAGACAAAGCGTCCGATGATGGAGGCTTATGACTGGTATGTGGATGACTGTAAATGGCTCGGTGCAGATCCTGATGAGATAGTTATCGCTTCTGACAGGATCCCAATGTACTACGATTATGCCCGCAAGCTCATTGAGATGGGTAAAGCATACGTATGTTTCTGTGACGGTGCAGATTTCAAGAAGTTCAAGGATGCCAAGGAAGCATGTCCTCACAGGGATGCAAGTCCTGAAGATAACATGGGACACTGGGACAAGATGGTTTCAGGCGAGTATGAGGAAAGGTCTGCTGTCCTGCGTATCAAGACAGATATCACTCACAAGGACCCTGCTCTTCGTGACTTCGGTGCATTCAGGATCGTTAAGGTTCCGCATCCACGTCCGGAAGTAGATGACAAATATTGTGTCTGGCCTTTACTCGATTTCGAGGGTGCCATTGAGGACCATGAACTTGGAATGACCCATATCATAAGGGGTAAGGACCTGATGGACAGCGAGAAACGTCAGGGTTACATCTACAACTATCTGGGATGGGAATATCCAAAGACCACTCACTGGGGTCGTGTGAAGATGCACGAGTTCGGTAAGTTCAGTACAAGCGGACTGCGTAAGGCCATCGAGGATGGCGAGTACTCAGGATGGGACGACCCACGTCTTCCAACTCTCCGTGCACTGCGCAGAAGAGGTATCCTTCCTGAAGCTATCCGTAAGTTCTTCATAGAAATGGGTGTTGGCGAGACCGATATAAGTCTCAGTATGGATACTCTCTATGCAGAGAACCGCAAGCTTGTGGATTCTACTGCGAACAGGTATTTCTTCGTATGGGACCCGGTAGAACTTGAGATAACAGGAACCGATCCTTGCAAGACAACTCCTGCATTGCATCCTACTGAGGACAGGGGATGCCGTGAGATCGAAGTGAACAATAAGGTCAACATCTGCAAGGAAGATGCTGAGAAGCTTGAGGCTGGTTCAAAGATAAGGCTCAAGGACCTGTATAATGTTGAGATCACTTCCACCGAACCTCTGCAGGCAAAGTACCTTGGTGATTCTATCGAGTCCGTGAAGAAGGAAAAGATGAGGATCATTCACTGGGCTCCAATGGACGGGGTTCCTGTAAAGGTACTCTCACCTGATGGCGAGTTCACTGGTATCGGCGAAAGACAGATCGCTACAGAGCTGGACAAGGTAGTTCAGTTCGAGAGATTCGGTTTCTGCAGGATAGATGCAGTTGCCGGAGAAGTAGTGGCATATTATACGCATAAGTAAAGGGGATCTTTCATTCCCTTTATTCTATTCTTTCTGACTCTCATTCCATTGCTCATTTAAATTATTATTTTCTATTTGGTTCTTATCTCTACAGATGGATCTATTTATAACTGTTCTCTTTTGTTATCATAATGATGAAGTTCTCATATTCGATAGTTAACGGCGTTAATATAAGGAATATTTATATAACTGTGCACCAATGCACACAGCGGCTGAATGTTATATTTTAAAAACAGTATTTGATGATCTGTTTTTGGCTGGAGGTAATCTGGTGGTAAACAACAAAAAAACATTTAATAGCAGTACTTTGATCAAGTTGTCGAAAATATCGATAGTAGCGCTTTTGACTTTTACAATGCTTATGAATTGTGCATCTGCACAAACATTGACCGTAGGTCCATCTGAAATATATCCTACAATAAATTCTGCAGTTGCTGTTGCCGTGCCAGGTGATACTATTATTGTACAGCCGGGCATGTATATTGAAGATGTTATGGTAACAACTCCAGATATTAATATAGTATCCGGATCCGGAAACCCTGTTGATACTATTGTAATGTCAACTTCAACTTCATATCCGATTTCTGCTTTTGGAGTAATGGCTGATAATGTAAATATCGAAGGCTTTAAAACAATAAGTGGATATTCAGGGGTTGGTTTTTTTGGAGTCAACAACTGTAGTGTATCAAACTGTATAGTTTCAGAAGGTCTTATTGGTATTGATTTTTATAATTCAAACTACTGTGATGCGGATAATAATATCATAACTTTAAGCAAAGGATATGGTATTTCGGTTGCTTTGTCTAATTATTGTAATGTATCAAGGAATACAATATCATCTAGCAGAGACCATGGCATAATCGTAGCACAGGCAGAATACACTACAATAGATAGCAATAAACTTTACAATAACGGATTCGCAGCAGTCCACCATGTAGGTATTTCCCACCAGCGTTCAAACTATAGTTTGGTAGTTTCCAATAACATATCAAACCACGAATACGGTATACAGGTCGATAAAACCTACAATAGCGACTTTTATAACAATTATTTCAATAATGATCAAAATGTAGTTTTTTCCAACACAAATCTTGGTAATGCATGGAACACGACTTTAACCGCAGGTACTAACATAATCGGTGGTCCGTATATTGGTGGAAATTACTGGGCCAGTTCCAGCAACAGTGGTTTCAGCCAGACAAACACCGATGCTGATGCCAACGGTATCTGTGATGTTCAGAACGTGCTTGATTCCGACAACATTGACTACCTTCCGTTGAAGTCATATATTCTCCCGGTGGGAAGTGTTTATGACCTTAAGGAATCAGATATTGGTTACACATGGATCAACTGGAGCTGGACCAATCCTTCAAGCAGCAACTTCGATCACAGCATGATCTACCTTGACGGAGTTTTCACAGCAAACGTATCCACAGAGTACTTCAATGTAACAGCTCTTTCAGATTCCACAAGCTATGAAATAGGAATAAGGACCGTTGACAAGTCCGGTAATATAAACACAACCTGGGTCAACGACACTGCTACCACGCTTGATGGAACAGCACCTGCTTCTGTTGCAGGTTTAAGTGAGGTTGCTGTTGGTTATAGCTGGATCAACTGGTCCTGGAGCAATCCTTCAGATGTGGACTTTGACCACTGTGATATTTATATCGATGGGATTTATGCTGGTACAGCGACATCTCCATACTACAATGCAACAGGTATCTCACAGGGTACTGTTTGTGAGGTCGGTATCATGACGGTTGATAGTTCTGGTAATGTAAACACCAATCTGATCACTGACTCTGCAAAGACAGATGAACAGGTAGCGGTTACTACTGTTACTTCAAAAAGTAGCGGAAGTTCTTCAAGTAGTAATACAGGTACTGAACTCAGGATAATAGGATCTGATGAGGAAGAAGACGATTCAGTAGCAGATCTTGAAGAAACTCCATTGCAGTCCACACCAGAGGTATATGAAGAAGAAGCTGAAATGGATATAGGTGCTAGCATTGCATCAGAAGCTTCTGATGCTACAGAGACCACAAGCAGTGCTCCGGGATTCGGGGTATTGACAGCTATTGGTGTCATGATCTCAATGGTTCTTTTCAGACGTAAGGATTGATACTTCGATCCTTCTTTTTTTCTTTTGATCACTCATTCTATCCAAAAACTCTTTTTTGTAGTTCACTGTTCTACTTATTATGGGATCTCACGTCAACATCGTTCACTCACGGCCGATCATTGTCATAAGTAAATGCCTTGGCTTTGCAAACTGTCGTTACGATGGTCAGATCACCAGTTTTCCTTTGATGGAAACCATGAGGCCATTTGTAGAGTTCATAGACGTGTGTCCTGAATGCGAGATCGGTCTGGGAGTTCCCAGAGAACCTATTCTCATAGTGGATGATGGGAGTAAGAGACTTATCCAGCCAGCCACCGGGCTTGATCTTACAGAGAAGATGAATGGATTTTCCAGATCATATCTTGAAAGGCTGGATGATTTCGATGGATTTATCCTCAGGTCCAGATCACCTTCATGTGGTATCGGGACAACTAAGGTATTTCCAGATAAGTACAGTGATGAATATCTGCATCGTGAAGGTAATGGTCTCTTTGCTGAGACAGTGCTAAGTGAATATCCTGATCTTCCTGCTATTGATGAAGAAAAAATGGCAGATCCTTTTCTCAGGGACCATTTCCTGACCCGGGTCTTTGCACTTGCCTCTTTCAGGGATGCTTCACTTTCAGGGAAGATACACACTCTGGTCGAGTATCATACAAGGAACAAGTTGTTGTTCATGGCATATGACAAAACGCTTCTTTCTGAGATGGGTGATCTTGCTGCTAACAGGGGAAATATACCGGTAGAGAAGGTCTATGAGAGATACCTCTCACTTTTGTTGCAGATGCTATCCAAACCGGTGGGTACGGGTCCTGTTGTAAATGCTCTTATGCATGCTTTTGGATATTTTTCAAGGCACATGAGTGCAGGTGAGAAGTTCATTTTCATGCAGAGATTGCAGAAATATCGCGAGGGGAATATCTCGATATTTGAACTGAAAGAATGGTTCATATCAAAGGCAGAAGAGTTCAAAGTAGATTATCTTCTGGAACAGACCTTTTTCTGTCCTTACCCTGCTGAACTGTCAGGTAGTTTGGAGATAGTTTGATATGTATTAAAGTTGCATGTTATTATGTAGGTACAGTGTCCATCGGGGAAACTCAAACAGGAGGATATTGTCTTGGAAGAAAATGATACTGAACAAAATGATATTCAGGGATCGGAAGAAGACGAAGAACTTATAGAGGTATGTCCTGTATGCGGCAGTCCTGACCTATATTATGAGGCAGGCGGTACCGAAGGGCTCTACCACTGCAAATACTGTGGATACATCGGTGGTTTTGTTATCGATGCGAACCGAAAGATGATGCAACTCATCCGTGATGAATACGAGAGTAAGTTGCGGGTCTCTGAATGACCCTCTGAACACTTTTTCAAATAAGGTTTGAAGGTTAGTAAAAAGAGTAAAGGAAAGGTGGTAAACACCACCTTTGGATCTTTAAGTAAAATTATTCTTTCTTAGGAAGAGCCTTTACTTCTGTCTTCCTGATCTCTACCCTTCTGAGTGGGTAGATGGACTTTGCGTTCCTGTAGATGTTTGCGGAAAGCTTGCCCATGATAGCTTCTTCGATGAACTGTTCGAAGCTAAGTTCTGCTGCACGGTCTTTGACGATCTTGACCATTACTTCCCTGATACCTTTGATCTGGCTGGTTCTTGCCCTCTTTACAGTAAAGCATATTGGCTTTACTCTAATGCGGTATCCGTCCTTTGTGACAACATCAAGGTTTGCGTCGATCCTTGAGGTCTGACGCTTTACAATGGAGCGCAGGTAGTCTGTTGTGATCTCGTGACCAAGGAATCTTGTGTTTGCGGTGTCACCGTTGACATCGCTGATCTCGAGTCTGAGCTTTGTGTTATGCTTTGTGAAATCGTTAGCAATTTCGCCAACAGTGGTCTCAACGACACGACCGATGAGCTGTTCAGGCTCTTCTGCAGGGCTTACTCCGATATTTGTCCTGCTCATGAATTCCGGTGTTTCTACGTTGTACCATGTCTTTGACTTCCATTTGTCTAACTTTCTCTGCACTTTCCTTGCCAAGTGATAATTCCTCCGAATGATTGTGATTTATAATATAATTGATGAAATATTGTAATTGTTCAACGAGCTATCTTAATGATTATGAAATAAGGTATGCACTGATAAATTGGCTCTCTATAGTATGCATGTCCATATATAAATAGATCGGTTAGTATCATGAATATCCATTTTAAGCTCAGATATTGCCTGATCGCCGCCAACAAAAAGTATTTTATCGATAGGTCCTTCTCTATGATATTCACAATTGTAAATGCATTATCAATAAAATGTCTTACTGGCAATAGGGGCAATTCGTATATGAATCTTCCACTTGGAACTATAAGGGAAACAAAACCACTGGTACACCACATGACCAACTGGGTAACGATCTATGACTGCGCAAACATGACAAGGGCATTCGGTGCGCTGCCTGTAATGGCCCATGCACCTCAGGAGGCTGCTGATATGACAGGTATCGCCTCGGCACTTGTTCTTAATATTGGAACTCTCACAGAAGAGCTGATAGATGCAATGCTCATTTCAGCAAAAGCTGCAAATGAGAAGAACATTCCTGTTGTGCTTGATGCTGTAGGTGTAGGTGCTACAAAGTTCCGTGACGAGATGGCAGCAAAGATACTCGACTCTGCTCGTATCGATGTGATCAAAGGTAATTATTCTGAGATCGCTAAACTCGCAGGTGAGAATGCACAGACCAGAGGAGTTGAGGCAACATCCATCGATGCAGACCCAAAGCAGGTAGCAAAGGACTTTGCAGGCTCAAGGTCATGCGTGGTCGTTATGACCGGCGCAGAAGATATCATTAGTGATGGAAAGAGGACCTATGTAGTAAAGAACGGACACGAGTCAATGGGTCTTATCGTCGGTACTGGATGTATGGCAGCATCAGTTATCGGAACCTTCGCAGCGGTTGATACGGATTACTGTAATGCTGCAAAAGATGCACTCTGCTACTTTGGAATCGCAGGGGAACTTGCAGCAGAGAAATCTGAAGGACCAGGAACATTCAAGATGTACTTCTATGATGAGGTCTTCAATCTTTCAGATGAGAAAGCACGGTCTATGATAAATGTCGAAGAATGCTGAGTTGACCATGGAACACAAAAGATCATTACTTGATATCATTGATTTCTACCTTGTGACAGACTCCGGTCTGTCAAAAAAAGGTACTCTCTCAGATGTGGAGAGTGCAGTTGCTGCAGGATGCCGTATCGTTCAGTACAGGGAAAAGACAAGAAGTACCAGGGACATGGTTCTTGAAGCATCTCAGATAAAGACCCTGTGTGGCAATGAGGCCATATTCCTTGTGAATGACCGTGTAGATGTAGCTCTTGCAGTGGATGCAGATGGTGTGCATATCGGGCAGGATGACATGCCGATCCATACTGCAAGAGAGCTTCTGGGACCAGACAAGATAATCGGTCTTACGGTACATAATATCGAGGAAGCCCTGGAAGCAGAAAGAAGCGGTGCTAATTATGTTGGATTGGGTCCGATATTCAACACTTCCACAAAAGAAGATGCAGGTGAGGGTATCGGTCCTGAGAGTATCAGGGCCGTTAAGGAAGCTCTAAACATCCCTGTAGTTGCTATCGGTGGGATCAACAAGCAGAACAGTGAAAGTGTTATCATCGGTGGTGCCGACAGTCTGGTAGCTATCTCTGCTGTAGTTTGCAGCGATGATGTAACAAGGGAAACGAAGGAGTTTATAGACCTTATAGACCAGATAAGATCACAATATAAGTGATACAAGAACAGATAATTCTTAAAATAAATGAATTTTTGATGGGATGAATTTCCCATCAATAAACCGATCAGAGGAACCTGATACCTTGTGGTAGCTCCCCTGCTCTTTTCCTGAACTCTTCCGGCCAGTTCTCAGGGTCAATTCCTTTCTGTGCAAAGAAAGCAGAAGCCCATCTCTCAAGTCCCACACCGGAACATCCTGACCAGAGTTCTTCACCAGACTGGGATTTGACATTGAATCCTGATGGATACTTGTTTCCGTTGACACTGACATTCTGGAATTCCAGCCACTCAGCATCTTCGCCACGGTATGGCAGAACTGCTTCATAATCTGTGGTACCGGCTTCGGTCTGCTCGGAAACTCCTGTAAGACCTTCCTGTGCCATGAACCAGGGAGTTACCCATGCCTTTCTCCATTCGAGGTCAAGTATCTCGTTGAAGATATGCATGTACTTCTCATGAAGCTCATTTGCGGTCTTGATGACCTGTTCCTTGTTACCTACCCAGAGGATCTCTATTCTGTGGAACTCGTCCACACGTTCCATACCATGGATACCACCACTCTCGTATCTGTGTGAGGTTCCTGACCTGTCAAAGACCTTTATCGGGAACTCGTCGGTAGGTATGGTCTCACCCTGAAGGTACGTCCAGAACGGAGGACACTGTGCGTAGCACATTCCACCAATCGGGTCACCTATCTTCTCTCTGATAAGTTCAGTTGGTACTTCAAGTGTCACTTTATAGTGGTCGATGACCTCTTCCCAGAATTCAGGGTCCCTTGTCTTTGGAGGGCAAACGTAGTAGATCTCAGGATAGACACCTTTTGCGTGTCCTGATTTCTGCCATACTTCCCATGGTACCAGTTTCGGGAAGATCATTTCTCTGTATCCGAGCGGACCAAGCAGTTCCTCAAGAACTATTCTCTCAAATGTCCTGAACATTGCTGTGGACTGAGGACCATGTATCCACTGTCCCCTGCTGGCACCTCTCTTGAGCCATCCGGCTTCCATCATTGCCTTTGTAGGATCTTCTGTGAACTTGTGCTCTTTCTTCTCGCTCTGCCAGAGGATGTTCCAGTGCTCTGTCTTTCCACCATAGTCCTGCTGTTCCAGTTTATCTTCCATCAGGGAAAGTATCCTGTCAGGAACACGGTTTGACATTGCAGCTTCATCAACATCGAGTATAAGTTTTATATTTCCATCCTCATATGTCATTTCTGAAACATATGGGATCTTCATTGCCGGAAGTTCTTTCTCGGAAGGTACTTCTATTGTGTATGAATCTACCTCAATTCCACGGATACCGATCTTGAACTCTTTTCCAAGTTTTCCTGCTAGTGGCTTTCTCATACGGAGCAATGCATCATGTACACGAACGTGCCTGCCGGATTCGATAACGAGCTTGATCCTGTCACCTTCGACCCTCCATCCTGTGACCTTGGCACCCTGCCCTTCAGGTGCACCTTTTGTCAGAACGCTGTGATTTGCCTCATGTATGTATTCACCAATAACATCTGAAGCCTGTGTTGCATCAGCACTTGTTTTCAGTGCACATTCCAGCCTGAACTTGAAATTGATAACTTCTCCGACACCTTCCGGTTTGTCTGCCGGACAGCATTCATCTCTTTTCTTTGCTTCCATAGATCTCCATTCCTCTTTGTGATTGTGATAAGCAAGCAGCATTAACTGCTTTTTATGATTATTTCCAGGTCTCTGGTTACTTTATGCATGATGTATCTTTTGCTAATTAAGAGCTTCTCTTAATTGGTCCCTGCCCAAGAGTTATTCTTTTAATGGAAAAAAACATCTATGCGAGAAAAGAGGTGCTTTATGAAGGTCCTGATATTAGGTGCAGGAGCAGTAGGTCTGACACTTGCTGCGAAATTGTCTTCGGTATGTGATGTACATGCGGTATGCCGCCAAAGGCATGCTGACAGGATACAGGATGCAGGTTTTAAGATGACCGGTATCTGGGGAGAATCTACCTGTACTTTCAGTTGCTCTGAAGATGTACCCGAAGCAGAGTACGATTATATTTTCATTACAGCTAAATCCACTGCAACCGAGTCTATATGTGAACAGTTCTCTGATGTCATCAAAGGAAGAGAGGTCATCAGCATGCAGAACGGCATTGGTAATGAGGAGATCATTGCCCGCTATACTGACAAAGTGATCGGTGGTACTATTATCACAGGTTTTGAATGGGTAGGAGATGCACAGATACATGTTTCAGTAGAGACCGGTCCCATGAACCTTGGAAGGTTCCCTTCAGGACTTGATGATAGTGTACTTCAGCTTGTAGAACTTGTAAAGAGTGCAGGTGTCCAGGTCACAGGATCAGAGAACATCATGAGCTCTGTCTGGTCTAAAGTATTGTACAATTCAGCTCTCAATCCTCTTGGTGCTGTTATGGGTGTTCCATATGGAAAACTTGAGAATACTCATGCATGGACCATTATCCGGAATATCGTAAAAGAGGCTTTCATGGTAACAGAAGCAGAAGGTGTTGTGCTTCCATGGAAGACCGCAGAGGAATATCTATCCTTCCTGCATGATTTCCAGCTTCCTAACACTGCTGAGCATCATTCCTCGATGTTCCAGGATATCTCATCCGGCAGGAAGACCGAGATCGACTTCCTGAATGGTGCTATAGTTGAAAGAGCAAAGAAGTTCGGAATCAATACACCTTATAATACATTCATATCGGAGCAGATCCGCTTTATGGAAGCACTGAGGTCGGAAGAACAGTAATAGAATGAACCGATCCTGAATTATTTATTTTTAACGAACAATGGTTGATAGGTGTTTATATGGCGATCCGGTCAGTGAGTGAACTTGTAGAACAGGGATTCAAGGTTATTGAAAAAGAGATCATGGGTTGTACTGACTGTCAGCTTCATGAAACGGTCACAAATCGTGTTATAAGTAAAGGTTCCACATCTCCAAAAGTTGTCTTTGTAGGGGAAGCACCTGGAAAGAACGAGGATGAGTCCGGGATCCCATTCTGTGGCAGGGCCGGAAAGAACCTTGATGGTATGATCGAGTATATGGGACTCTCAGTGGATGACTATGCGGTTATAAACACCATCAAATGCCGTCCTCCGAAGAACCGTAATCCTCTGAAATGTGAGATAAATGCCTGCAAACCATTCCTCCAGGCGCAGATCGAGTTGCTTGGTCCCAAGGTCATCATATTGCTGGGTAACACAGCAGAAAAAGCATTCTGTAATGGTGAAAAGCTTGATTGGGGAGTCCCAAGACCAGTTGATGGGAAATACACTCTTTTGAAGATCTACCATCCGGCTGCTCTGATATATCAGCGTTCAAGGATAGAGGAGCAGAATTCTCTTATTGATAATAACAGGCATCTGTGGGAATAAACTACGAAATTAAAAAGAGAATAAGAAATGTATAAGACCTTATTCTTCAAGGTCTTCTGCTATCTCTTCTGCTATTTTTGCATTCATCAACAGGTCATCCACTGTGGCGATGAGCGATGTTATCTTTTCAGTGGAAATATGAATGCAGACGCTTTCATCACTGACCTCGGTATTCATGTTAGTAAGGTTATCAGGTGCAAGTGAGTTTGCAACTCTCTTAGCTATCTCCATGGCACCTTCATCTTTGAACTCGATGGTGGTGGTGATCTTCATTCACTCTGCTCCTGCTTTGGGAGTTGTTCTGCAACTATCTCATCAACTTTAGCAATGAACTGTTCAGCAGTTCCGGGTGGAATAGAGGCACCTGATGCTACATTGTGACCTCCGCCCTCGCCACCAACAAGCTTTGCAGCTTCACGAAGTGCAAATGAGAGGTCAAGTCCTTTTTCTACAAGTGCACGGGTGCCCCTTGCAGACACTTTAACGAGTTCATCTACCTGATTTACAGCAACGAATGGCATCTCAGGGTTAACGTACCTGACAAAGGTGCTGGCTATCAGACCAGTGCCTTCCATATCTTCACCTATCAGGTAACCGATGCTTTTTCCTTCTTTTACCATATCCATGCCTTTCCTGATATTTTCAACAATGGATATCTGGTGAGATATCGCCATATCTCTGGCCTCTTCAAGATGGGTCTTATCTTTCATGCAGATCGAGAGTCCCATGCCATATTTTTCAGTCTTGCCACAGGTATTTAGAATTGCAACGAGATCATATACGTTGGAAACAAGCTCCTTGTTCAGAAGGTAAATATCACCAATTGCAGCATCAACAGCTTCCGGACTTGCATTCTTTGCAAGTTTGAGTGCTACGGCGGATGTAAGTGCTTTTGTCTGGTCAGGATTCAGGTCTTCGATATTCCCGTCAAGTCCCAGGAAATCCAGGAACTGCTCTATCTTCTCACTGTCTCCGGTAATATCAAGATAAGGTTCAGGTGTGTATTCCAGTATTTTAGCCAGATCCCCATCGCCGACCTTCAGTCCTTTCTTCACGGACACGATCTCAGCATTCACTGCCTCTTCAAGGATGTGACCGTTCAGTGTGCTGAAAAGTTGTTTATCACCCACAGCACCTGCGATAGCAAGTCCTGCAAGGTCGATATTCGCTGGCTCCATTTCCATTGCTACAAAAAAAGTAACTCCTGAGCCGGATATGTGCATAGCACCATCGATCCCTACAAGATGTGGGTTCACAAGTACTTTTGCAGGTGTTTCTCCCACCGGAACATGGTGGTCAAGTACAACTATATCCTGTTTCAGTTCGGAAATGATATCTGACTGTCCGCTTCCCATATCACAGAAAATAACAAGGTCATCGTCTGCAGCAGTCTCCTTTATCTTTTCTACAACAGCCCTGTCAAGACGTGGTTCGATGGTAGTATGAAAACGGATGCCCTGTCTCAGAAGAGCCTGGCAGATGATCCCTGCTGATGTCAGTCCATCGGCGTCATTGTGTGAAATGACACGGACATGCTCGTACTTCTCAATAACGTCCGCTGCCTCTCTTGCCAGATCCTTGAGTTTTTGCATCTCTATATTAAGGTTCATCCGAATCTCCGGTGTAAAGAATGCAATGTGCCTTAATTAGTTTTTCTTCTGTGCATCACTACCTCGCCAGGCATGGTGGAACTTCCAGGTTCCATAACACTGCCGATATTGATGCTGGTATTGATGCCTGTGTGAACATCATCACCCATGATGACACCAAGTTTCCTGCGTCCGGTGTCCACTACTTCTCCTTTGACCATGGACTTCACGTTCTTATTATCGTGGCGAAGGTTAGCGACCTTGGTTCCGGCGCCAAAGTTGCAGGCTGTGCCGATGACACTATCGCCCAGATAGCTGAGATGGCCTATCTTTGTGCCATCCATTATTATGCTGTTCTTGACCTCCACTGCATTTCCGATATGGACATCATTACCGATCGCAGTTGAAGCTCTGATGAAACAGTTAGGGCCGATATCACAGTTGTCACCAATGACCGCAGGACCAACAATATAAGCACCGTTCCTGATTATCGTGTTCTTTCCAACATTCACATTTCCATGAAGTGTTGCATAAGGTTCGATCGTTCCTTCACGGGTGTTATCGATATTCTCAAGCAGTACTTTGTTAGCATCCAGCATGTCCCATGGTCTGCCGATATCTATCCAGTCAGTTGTCAGGAGTTCATATCCAACGCTTAGCCCGTCATCTATCATCATCTGCAGGGAATCTGTGATCTCGTACTCTCCTCTCTTTGACTTCCCAGTCCTGTCAATATACTCGAAAATAACATCATCGAACAGATATATTCCTGCATTTGCAAGGTTCGTAGGTGGGTTCTTTGGTTTTTCGATTATACGGGTGACCTTTTCCTCATCAGTTTCAATGACCCCGAAATGGGAAGGATCTTCAACTTCCTTTACACTGATGATGGCATCCTCAGTTCTTGATATAAGGTGGCTTATGTGCTCTGTACTTACAAGCATATCTCCATTAAGAACAATAAAATGACCTTCAACGAACCCTTTTGCACATCCGATCGCGTTTGCAGTACCAAGTTGTTCTTCCTGATGCACGTATTCCACACTGATGCCAAGGTGGCTTCCATCTTTGAAGTAGTCCATTATGGCATCTTCACGATATCCGGTGACTATCAGGAATTCCTTTATTCCAGCTTCCACAGCAGCATTTATCGTATGCTCCATCATAGGTTTGTTAGCTATTGGAAGCATAACCTTTGGTTTGGATGTGGTGAGCGGTCTCATACGTGTGCCTTCACCGGCAGCAAGTATAACTACCTTCATTGGAGGCACTCCTGTACTATACTCTCAACCTTTGCGTGAAGCTCTTCAACATTCTCTCTGGCCTCTGCTGTGACCCTTATCTTTGCCTCGGTCCCTGATGGTCTGACAAGTACCCATCCGTCTTCCATATCGACCCTTATACCATCGATGCTGGAAACATCGCCCATGCTCTCAAGTTTAGAACTTACAGTTTCCATAACGATTGCCTTTTTGGAATTATCACATGCAACCGTGCTTCTGAGTGTTGGATATTTTGGTAGTTCGTCTCTGAGTACAGAGAGTTTCTTATCCTTCACGATATCAACAAGCAGAGCTGCTGCATAGATACCATCCGGACAGTAGGATATCCTCGGGAAGATCCAGCTTCCGGAGGGCTCTCCTCCAAAATCTGCCTTCTGCTTTTTCATCTCTTCAGCCACATATACATCACCGACCCTGGTATGAATTATAGTTGAGCCGGGGAGTGCATCATCGACTATCATTGATGTGTCAACAGGAACCACAACCTTTGGATTATCCTTGCATTCATAGCGTGCAAAGATGGCAAGCATCTCATCACCTGAAAGGAACACACCATTCTCATCCACGGCCATCATCCTGTCAGCATCACCATCATGTCCTATTCCAAGTGCTGCTTCAAATTCCTTTACAGCTTTTTTCAGCATCCAGAGGTTCTTATCATTTGGTTCGGGATTACGTGCCGGGAAGTGTCCGTCGAGCTGGGAATTGAGTGTGATGACCTCACATCCCATCTCACGTAAAAGGAAAGGTGTTATCGTTCCACCCGCTCCGCCTCCACAATCCACTACCACACGAATAGGTGCACCAGTGGAGTGGCTGCGTATCATATCGATGTGATCTATAACAGCATTCTCGTATGTGGATATCTTTCCTACCATGTTCCAGGGCACATAGACAAAATCCTCTTTCTCTATGATATCCTCAATATCTTCCTGCTGGGCAGAGTCAAAAGCCATACCATCGGGGTTCCAGAGTTTAATTCCCACATCCTTTGCGGGATTGTGTGATGCTGTTATCATTACTCCGCAATCGTAGTTGCGTGCTGCGTAGGCAAGTGTGGGCGTGGTGACAAGACCAACACGGGTAACATCACAACCTGCAGACATAAGTCCTGAGATGACTGCAAGTTCTATCATCTCTCCGGCTACACGTGGATCTCTTCCAATAACAGCACTCTTTTTTGACTTTCCAAGTGCCATTCCAACTTTCAGGGCCAGGTCAACGGTGACTTCCACATTTGCAAGTCCCCGGATGCCTGAAGAACCAAATAACTTCATTCGATATCCTCTCTTAAAATAAAATGATCATTCAACGGTCACACTCTTTGCAAGGTTCCTTGGTTTATCGATGGAACAATCCTTTGCAAGTGCGGTGTAATATGAAAGCAACTGTAGCGCTACTGAAGAAAGCACCGGTGCAAGGAGCTCATGAGTGGAAGGTACTCTTATAACGACATCCACATACTTCTCGATCTCAGTATCATCGTCATCTGCAACAGCGATAACGGTGGCATTACGTGCTTTTACTTCCTTGATGTTACTCAGTATCTTTTCATATGTGTGTCCCTTCGTGGCTATTGCAACAACAGGCGTCTCATCTGTGATAAGTGCCAGAGGTCCATGCTTAAGCTCTCCTGCTGCGTATCCTTCTGCATGTATATATGATATCTCTTTCAGTTTAAGGGCACCTTCAAGTGCCACCGGGAAGTTGAGGTATCGACCGATGAAGAAGTAGTCTCGCTTATCTGCGAACTGCACGGCACATTCGTTGATCGTATCCTTCCTGCTGAGTACCTTCTGTATCTGCCCGGGAAGTCTCTTGATCGCAACTATGAGGTCCTTCGCCTCGTCAGCACTGATAACCCCTCGTGCTCTTCCGAGATTGATCGCAAGCATGTAGAGTACGATAAGTTGTGCTGTAAAGGTCTTTGTTGCAGCTACACCTATCTCAGGTCCGGCCCTTGTGTAGAGAACACTGTCGGATTCTCTGGTTATCGTACTTCCGACAACATTAGTGATGGCTATACTGCGGCATCCGTATGAGGTTGAGCTCCTGACCGCTGCCAGTGTGTCAGCTGTCTCACCGGATTGTGTGATAGCAATGGTAAGTTCTTCTCCACAGAGCACAGGGTTACTGTAGCGAAACTCGGATGCTGTCTCGATGTCAGTATGAATGCCTGCCAGTTTCTCAAAGAGATATTTTCCAAGGATACCTGCGTTCCATGAAGTGCCACAGGCAATAATAGTAGCCCTTTTGAGTCTTTTGATCTCTTCCTTTGAAAGGTAGAGCTCTTCCAATGTGACATTTCCCTCGAGTTCGGATAATTTACCTGCAAAAGTGTTCTGTATGGAAGTGGGCTGCTCATGTATCTCTTTGAGCATGAAGTGCTCGTAACCTGCCTTTTCAGCAGCCTCAAGGTCCCACTCGATAGTCTCTGTATCTCTGGAAACGCTGTTCCCTTCCATATCATATATCTCTATAGAATCAGGTCTTAGGAGTCCTATCTCATTATCGTTGATGAAGATGACCTCTTTCGTGTGCTTTAAAAAAGCAGTGACATCAGATGCAGCATAGTTGTTTCCTTTACCAATACCTATCACCAGAGGACTGTCCTTTCTGGCAAAGGCTATCATATCTGCATTCTCATTGCACATAGCACCAATGGCGTATGACCCATTCAGTTCTTTCACTGTTTCTTTAAGTCCTTCCAGAAGTGACCGTCCACCTTCCTGGTTCATGTTGAAATGAAGGAGGTGTGCAATGACCTCTGTGTCGGTGTCTGACTGGAATTCATAACCAAGACCTATGAGCCTTTCCTTTAGTTCAAGGTAATTCTCAATAATACCATTATGGACCACTGAAATGTTCGACGAGAGATGAGGATGTGCATTCCTTGTTTCCGGCTTCCCATGGGTTGCCCATCGGGTATGTCCTATACCAACATTCCCTTTTACACTTTCAGGTATCACTTTTTCAAGTTCTTTTATCCTACCTGCAACCTTGTATGTTTCAAGGGTATCATTGAATATTGTAACTCCGGCAGAATCATATCCTCTGTATTCCAGCATCTTCAGTGAATCTATGAGGACAGGTATGGCCTGTCCGTCTCCTATATACGCGACTATTCCACACATTATGAACCCTCTCTCAGATAACTATGGAATCAGCTGGAACATCCTCTGCGATGGTCTTACCTGAACTAATTCGACTGTTTGTAAATATCATGTTGCCTGCACGTACCAGGACATTACCGCCTATATCGGCATCATCTCCTATGATGGTGCCCAGTTTCTTCGCGCTATGAAGCTCTTTCTCTATCTGTATCAGCAGATCCTTTCCTTCCTCTGTAATGAAGTTAGGTCCTGTTGAAACATTGCTTCCGATAACTGAATTGGATATGTTGCTGTGTGTGCTTATGCGCACATCGTTCATGATGATACTGTTCTTGATATATGAGAATGAGGCCACAGATACATTGTTACCGATACATGTGGAAGGAAGTATGACAACGTTTGGTCCGATGTCACAATTATCACCTATGACCACAGGTCCTACAATGTATGACCCTGCTCTGATGATGGTGTTACTGCCTATGGATACATTTCCTTTGAGATCGACACCTTCCTCAACTTTTCCTTTTTCCAGATCAGTTTCCAGGTCACCGAGTACAATGGTGTTTGCTTCCAGCAGGTTCCATGAATATACGGCATCCAGCCATTCGGTGTTGGTGATGGTCATGGTAACATCCATGTCGTTATCTATCATCAACTGGAGTGTGTCTGTGATGGCATATTCTCCGCTTGTGGATATGGCTGTCTGCTCGATGAGTTCGAATATGCCCTGTCTGAAAAGGTAGGTTCCTGTGTTGATAAGATGACTGACAAGTGTCTTTGGCTTTTCGATAACTTCTTTGACACTCTTTCCTTTTGCAACTATCACTCCATAATTGGTGACATCATCCTTTTTGCATGTAAGGACCGTAGCATCTCCTTCTGCACCATTGATAAGGTCGGATATCGCATCAGGGCCTATTATATTATCACCGTTCACTACAATGAAGCTCTCTTCCTCCTCGCCTATGAACTTGCGTGCCTGGAGGATAGCATGTGCTGTTCCTATCTGTGCTTTCTGTTCAATGTACTCTATGTTTGCACCAAAAGCGACACCGTCCTCAAAATGGTCCATTATGCGCTCTTTTTTGTAGCCCACTACAAGTATGATATCTTTGATATCGTTCCTGACCAGAGAATTGATAACGTGTTCAAGTATCGGTTTATTAGCCACGGGAAGCATAACTTTTGCTCTTGTGAGTGTGAGAGGCCGGCACCTTTTACCTTCACCGGCTGCGAGAATGACAGCTTTCATGGCATATAATGTTCTTTAAAACAATTTATAAGTTCCCTTCATAAGTGCCCGAGGACCAACAAGGACACAATAAAATAACATAGCCTGCGCTGGGCAGTTAATATCAGAATAGTAAAAAAAGATAAGGTTTGACCTTGCGGCCAAACAGCGATCTTGACAGTTTATCTTGTGATCAGCATCTCAGCGGTTTCTGGCTTGTATTTCCAGTCTGCTGGGAGTACCTTTGTGGACTGGTAGTATTTTACCAATCTTCTGATCTTGGACTCTGTGTTCTGGAGGGAACGCTTGTTGTGTACATCCTTGTGGTTGTAGCTCATGTGTTTCCTCATAGCGATAGCCTTTACGATAAGGTTGTAGAGGTCCTCAGGTACTGCGAAGCTCTCGCCGTTGTCCTTAAGGATCTTTGTGACCTTCTGGCCTGTTGCGATCTTTATGTCAGGTACACCATACTTGTCCCTGAGGATCATACCGATCTCGCTTGTGCTGATTCCCTGTTTCCAGAGGTCTTTTACTACTTCTGTCACTTCGTCGCTGGTCATTGTTGACCATGCTGGTGCTTCTGTACGAAGTGGTCTTGTAGGTCCGGAGTTTCCTTTCCTACGGGTGTGCATTTTTGCCATAATCTTCCTCCTGATAATTGAAAGTTAAGTTTTGATTTAATTTGTCTATATTGGATTAGATAGGATCCAATATAGAATTGATGTTTTGATCCTTATCGAACTCTTGAACTTGGGAGTCGGTTCGATAATATGTAAATATGATTGGCGAAGTGCTACCTATGAAGTCGATCATATCATATATATGTTATGATTGAGGGAGTACTTCTTTTCAGGTGATAAATCCTCACCATACCATCAGTACAATATCAGCACCAGCAGGATTTGCTGTTCTGTATATCGCATCTAACTGGGTACTGGCAAGTTCATATCTGCTGCTGTTGTCCGTGGCGTTGCACATGAGTGCGATCGCCATGTCAATATCATCTGCATGCTGACAATTCATATGTTCAGAGATGAGCCTTTTATTCTCATCCATTATTAGAGTGTTGACAGTATTCACAATGTCCAGTTCGATACTTTGCTCTTCTTGGTCGATCGTTACTGTGAGGCCGTACAGGTCATTAACAGTATAGTTCATACATCCAAGGACACTCTGTATGACAGGACTGCTGTAATTCTGTGTATCAGGTCCGGTAAGACATGCCAGTTGTTCACTGTCAACCGAAATTTCAGTACCGTTGAGCGAGGACAGATATTCGTAAGGAAATACGATCTCTGTGATCATCTCAGCACATCCTGTTGATGCGATCAGGATACTGTCATTGAACATTTTATGAAGTTCATCATCAGGGTCAGGGGAATTCATGGCAGCATAGATCGTGCTGTCATTGAAAGGTCTGTATATATCGTCCTTTGTAACGGAAAAGGTCACAGGCAGGGATATTCTTGCTTTCTGTTTAGCAGCGTTCACGGGTGCTTCCTCTCCTACTACGATCTCACTCTGCACCTTGTAGCCTGTAACAGGCTGCCAGTGAGCTTCGAACCTGTAATCATACCTTTGTCCTATGGTCCTTTCAAGATGTGCTTCTATCTGCTTTTCGGTCTCTACACTTTGCATCTTCGTCATAGGATTGAGAACTTTTGTTGTACTGTTATCTTTCTGATACAGGCTGAGGACCAATCCTTCTGCTACAAGGTCTGAGAATGTACGATGTCTTTGTTCTTTTGAGAATATTGTCTTCTCGGCATCCTCAAGCAATGAATCCTCTGAAATATTGACATTGATGCCTGCCAGTTCGGCAGGTTTGAGCGTATATTCAAAATCATCTACTGTGCTGCTCATAATGGTGTTCAGGAGGTATGTGTCCATATCCTGTGCAGATGTGTGGGAAGCAGAATGATATTGTCCATTCGCTGCGATCGATGGCATAAGAATGACCGCAGAAACAGATACAAGTATAAGGAACAGGATCGCATCGATACTGGTTGAGAATGCTGCCTCGTCCTTTATTATTCCTGACCTGTCTGCTTTATGATAATTTTCGGATATTGGCATAGTGTTCTCCATTGTTTGTCAGATAGTTCTCAATTCCACAGGTTTTGGGTGATCTTCACGGTGATCGTCCCTGGTACACATCTCACATTGCTTCCAAGTTCAATGACCACAGGTACTGATGCCGCAATGATGTCCCTGCCATTCTGAGAGCCTGTTCCATCATCGATCGTCCAATGATACCTATTATCGTCGGTAGATACCTCTACAAAAAGGTCGATATTTTCCGAGAATCGCTGGAAGAACATGTATCTCTCCTCCTTTGCTGAAGGAGATGCTATTATGTCAAGTGCTTCAGCTGATATCAGCTCAGGCCGGCTTCCCTGAAGAGGTGGATAGGCTGCGATGTCCTTTGCTATCATGGCAGCCTGTTCGTAACTCTCAAGTGCATTTGAATTGTCATCAAAAGCTATGAAGGTCTTTGACAGGATCGCTGCAAATACCATAAAACCGATAACCACAATAGCAATGGATATTATGTCGTTGTTGGGCTCAAGAAAAGCTCTCTCATCACTGGTGAACGAGGATATACTCAAGTTCTCTCACCTCGCTTCCATCTGTTACGAAGACTGATGCCTGCTCAATTATGACATCTCTGCTTGTGTTCAAGTATAGTTCTTCTGCTGCTGTACTTGAGAGCAGGTCTGTTACATCTGTATATGGGAAGGGTGAATTTATCGGCTGGTCCCTGGTCCCGTCAGCAGCAAATTTACCTGTCAGTACCGATCTGAGGTTTTCGGGACTGAACGGTACTGTCCTGTAACTGAGAGCTCGGGCAGCACAGATGGTATTTCCATCATCCTCAAAGCTACTGGTCACATATTCTCCAGTAACAGAGATATTCAGTCTTTCGTGAGAAATGAGCTGTCCTGCGTATGTGTCGAATACGTAAGTGACAGTAAGGTTCTCTGTTCCCGGATGAATGCTACCTGCAGAATCAATATGTGATGCAAGGTCAACTGTGATAAGTTCCAGTTCGTTCTTTTCGATAACATCTGATGAACTGGCAGCCAGTGCATACACTGCAGTAAGAATGACCACACTTGCAAGGATGAGTGCCGTTTTTGAAAGTATGAGGTCTGCCCATGCTCTGTCATTATCGATTAACTGGCATATCATGTCAGTTGCCGGGTCTGGAAGGTTATGGCAGACCACATTAACTTCTTTTCGTTTTTTCATCTTCATTGCGACTTATCACAAAGTGCAATAAAAATTTTTCCATTTTGATCTCGAACACTTTCCATAGTTATCGTGTGTGGTCCGGGGCTGAGGATGAAACAGCCGTCAAGTGTGGCATTAGAATAGTATGCAGCAGATTCGCCATTTATCTGCTTATCTTTTATCTTAATATAGTAGTTACGAGCATCAGTGGGCCAGCTAGCTTCCTCGTTGGGAATTGCTCCCATGGCAAGTTCTGTATTGGGAGGAACATCTATGTCAAGTGTGATATTGCTGCCAGCCCCTTTTGAGGACATTTGTTCAGCATGTGCCTCTATCTCAGAAATGATGGTCTGAGCAACGTATACCTCTTCCTTTTCAAGAAGGGAATTGACACCGGTGGTAAGCAGGAACAGCAATGCCCCTATTGCAATGACCGCTACTACCATCCTCATAGGGAGGGCATCAGCTGCCCTCTCATTGTTCAGTATCTTTCGAAATGGGTCACTGCTCATCTGTCTGTGAGTTTTTGAATGACCTCATCGATGGTCAGTAGTTCCTGTTCGCCGCTGCTCATGTCCTTTAGCATGACCTTACTGGCTTCAACTTCCTTCTCGCCGATGATCAGCACATGTTTTGCACCCATATTGTTGGCATAGGATAACTGGGCTTTGAAGTTCCTTTTCATCAGATCATTGTAGACCGGCATGTGTTCTCTGAGCTTATTGGCTGCTTTTATTGCATCAAGACGTGTGCTGTCCTTTGCTATGATCACAACTGGGACATCATCAGGTGTTTCAAGCTCACAGACTTCCATTATCCTGTCAAAACCAAGGCCGAAACCTGTTGATGGAACATCTCCGCCTCCAAAGAGCTGGATCAGCTGGTATGAGCCGCCGCCACAGACCTGGTTCTGTGCACCAAGTCCTTCTGCGTATATCTCAAAAACAGTTCCTGTGTAATAATCAAGTCCTCTGGCAATTCCAAAGTTTATTGTGTATTCCACGCCGTAGGCATCCAGCATGGTAAGAAGTTCCTGGAAATCATCTATCTCAGGAAGGTCTCCCAGAATATCTCTTGCTTTTGTAATTGCATCATTGCCTGTGAGTGAGATCAGCTCGATAAGTTTCTGACGAAGGACTGCAGGAGCGTTTATCTCCTCAAGGAAAGTATCTAGTCCTTCGTAGTCCTTCTTGTCCACAAGTCTCATTATCTTGCTCTGTTCCTCACTTTCCAGAACACTGAGAAGATGTCTGATAACTCCAAGGTTGTTTACGTTCAGGTCGCCTTTTATTCCCACGGTTTTGAGCATCTCTGTTGCAAGAGCAATTACTTCGGCATCAGCATCCATTTTTCTGCTGCCTATAAGTTCAACACCGAATTGCCAGAACTCTCTGAAGCGTCCCTTCTGTGGTCTTTCGTACCTGAAGCAGTTCTCGAAGTAGTACAATTTCAAAGGCTGTTGATGTGCCTGCATCTCGTTGACATACATCCTCATTACCGGTGCTGTAAGTTCAGGACGCAGGGTCATTTCCCTGTCACCTTTATCTTTGAAGTTATAGAGTTCTCCTATGATGCCTTCACCGGATTTGAGTGTGAAAAGTTCCAGGTTCTCGAAAGTAGGTGTGATCACCTCGCTAAAACCCCAGTTCTTTACGACCTGACGTAAGATGCTCTCTACATACCTTCTTTTCTTAGTGTCCTCCGGGAGGAAGTCACGGGTGCCTCGTGGTTTTGTGATCTTCATTTTTTGTCAACCTGATGATTGTGAATTGCTGATTACGATGGATGAGCTGCTGAAGCAATGATGACCTTCTCTGGCCTGATTTTTATCAGAGCTTATGTTAATTATGTCTGCTAGTATTAGGGTAGTATATTTTACAGTTTCGATTAGTTGTTATTAAGTTCTTCCTGTGTTCAGTATTTTTCTCCTTTTTGATAATATGAAAATGAATATCATATATTGTTTATAAATTTTACATTAAAATAGAACAAAATAACAAAGTTTAAATATTCTCTTATCCTGCTTTGCTCAGTTCACATTAGAATAAAAAACGGGTTCATTCATGAGATCAGATGCTTCAGGTAAAAAACGTAGTTTCTTCCAGGATACACAGGCTTATATTCCGTTTGCTGTGATCGGTACTTTCGTTCTTCTCTTTGCTGTGATCTCATCGGTATATATAGCAAAGACGGATTATGAACTTGCAGAAGTGATCTACACCACGGATACAACGGATATGAAAATGGAAGAGAATGCTATTGATTTTGCTTCTGCTGACCTTGCACGGTGTCTTAATTATGCAGGGATGAAGGCTCTGGCCTGGCAGGGTGAGCATCCTGTGATAAAACCTGAGGATCTCACATATGAACAAATGGATTTAGATGGTTTCTACGTTGCTGCTGCGAGCAGGGAAGCTGAACCCGGAGATACGATAAAGGTATCTGTCACTCTTCCATCGGATGTATTCCAGGCGATATCATGTCTCTTTTCAGAAAAGACCAGAACACTTGTCCTTAAGAGCGATTCCGGTACGGTCTATCAGACCATAGATTACAATGAGACGCATTCATTCTGGACAAGTTCTGAATTTGAAGAGGAACTGTTGATCCCTGAGAATGCAGAATATGGGTATGCTTATCTTTTCCTTGAATATGATGGTGAAACAAAGGCTTTGAACTGGTTACATGTGGGCAGCAGTCCTTTGAAAGATATCACAGTCGATCACTTCAATGAGTATCTCCAGACATCCTATCAGGAGAACCAGCACACTTTCAATAATTATGCTATCAACATAGAACCGAATGTAGACCCTTTACAGATACGAATAGACCAGATCAATGGCACACTGAAAAGGGAGATCAGCAGATCAGGTGCTGATAATCCTGTTTATCCTTTATATTATACTATGACCGTGGAAGATCTGAACTATACTCTTGTGGACCTTAGTGCCAATACTTCTGTGAACGGTTCAATGAATGTGACCGCTCTGATCACTTCAAGGGAGCCTCTTCTGGAGCAGCTTG
Source organism: Methanolobus profundi (assembly GCF_900114835.1). GTDB lineage: Archaea > Halobacteriota > Methanosarcinia > Methanosarcinales > Methanosarcinaceae > Methanolobus > Methanolobus profundi. Next base: position 145,386 of record NZ_FOUJ01000001.1, read on the forward strand.
TTAATGAATATCAGGATGAACTGGATGGTGGTGTGGCTTCGGATATAGTTCTTGGTGCCACCAATGTCCGAACTTTTATCTATGGCCCGTGGCAGCATTATATGAATGGTCCTCTGAACATCGTAACAGGTCCGTCATTGTCTGCTTCTGTGAATGCCGGAACGTTGTACACTCAGAAGAGGATATTCGATTCTGTGGACCCCTGGGCCCTTACATATACTACATATTACAACGGCAAGGTTCTCTATGATGATGTAAAACACGATACAAGTGAGTACGAAGATGATAAGAAAAAGAATCTGAGCACAACATATGATGGTCTGTCTGAAAAGGGAACTTTCAACATAAGTATTGCTCAGGGCATCAATGAGTCCATGAAGGATGCCAATGTAAGCATGGAGGACGTCTCTAATAATTCAAAGATAGTGGTATCAGTTTCTAATTTCACAAATGAAGTTTACAGCAACTGGGTCTACAATGATGTCGATGAATGGAGCAATGACGATCCTGACCTGTTGCATGATGTAACACATGATGTGTATAGTGGTACGATACAGGGTCAGGTCTTCAGGGATGGGTTCAACAGTGCTGTTCCTTATGGTCTGTGGGTGGGCTCTACGACCTATGATTCGGTGTCATATCAGGGAGGTGAGTCAAAGGCTGATAAATACATCACATGGACCAGCCATCATCCGGTCTCGATATCGCATACATGTGCTATATCTCCTGACTATATTTTTAGTGATGTTCTCGACCTGGACCACAAAGTAAGTGTAGATGCTTCCTCTCATGAGTGGTATTTTAAGAGTGTAAATGTGGAACATGTATCCACAAATCTCGTTTGTGAAGGTGTGGATGTGACCTACGATTACATAGGCAATGATAATGTGGTTGATCTTGAAAGGACAGATGGTTACCTGTCCCGCGAAAACCATACTTTTGACTGGAAGGTCACGTACAATGTTAATTTCAAGGCTAGCACACGCTGGAATATCTATTATACATATCACTGGTCGTATATGACATATAACTCAGCTACAGGAAGCCGTAATTATTTTAATGGGGATTCTTCCGGTTCACTGACCAACTATCAAATTACTGATGTGGTCACTATTCCTCATACTGAAACAGAGACCGAATACATAAGCATCGTTTATCATCAATATCTTCCATCCGGTGGATACTCTGGCATAGATTCGGTCTACGATCCGGGTACTTCCAATGATTACAGGAACACAACGGTGATCATCAATGGTGTCCAGCAGAATGATCCCGGATGCAGTGATGCGGCCGATAAGTATCGTGATCAGTATGTTGACCTGTACGAGATAGAAAAGGGCTATTCCACTTACACGGATGGTACATCTCTTCCTGATGAGAAGGTCTACTGTGATATTCCTTCATGGCTTCACAAGAACATGAGCCAGGAAATGGAGAGCATGTTCGATGCTATCAATGAAGATGACCCCACACGTGAAGTTTTTCTGTTGGGTGAGAACCTTGGGAAGAACCCCACAACATTGATCCAGGAAGCTTCGCTGGAACTTGCCGATGAGATGTCCGATCCTGCAAAGCGTGAATCCTTCATTGAACAATATCAGTACATGAACATGAGCCAGTTCAACACAAGCAGTGATGCCAGTCGTGCCATTGCGAAGAATGAGGCATATGACCGCCTGATCCATGAACTGCGGGAGCGTAACAAGGGCGTAGAGGATACTTTTGAGGACTACATCGAGACATCGTTCGAAGAAGAGCAGGGTCATTCCCTTCTCGACCTTGTCAAAAACAAGGTTTCCACCGATGTGATATTCAATAATCCTGCAATGGATATGGCCTCCACGGCACTGGCATCGGAAATGGGTATCATTGAAACTATAGAGGTTGTGGGGATGCCTGACAGTAAGTACAACTGGACCGAGAATATGACCCTTGTTGTGGACCAGTATCCTGATTATCTCTACCATGACCCTGAGTTCGATCTGCAAAGCCAGTATAACTGGACAGATTCGTCAGGCAGGAGGGTGTATCCTTTGGCTGTTCGCAATATCTGTATCTTTTCTACAGGTATCGGTGATGATATTGCAGAAATATTGCAGTCTGCTACAGAACCACTGAAAGATGCAGTGTCACAGTCCATGAGCCAGAGCATTGCTGATGCGAACTCCGAGGTGAATTCCCTGCTTGATGATATCGCGGAAGATAGTGTGGATCTGACCATGAATGGCATGTCAACAGATATGACTCTTATCGAGGAGAACCGAACCAGAATGATGACGGCATACAGCAGCAGTATCAGGGAACAGATTCCGGCAACAATTGCTGATGAGATTGCAAACGACCCTGTTCTCAGCACGTGGATAAGCCACTCTGATACCGTCCTGATCTCTGAGTCGTATCTTGATTCCCTCTCCGACGAGGAGATTGTAAGTATGGCCGCTGACAACACCTTACAGAATGAAATTCTTATCATGCTCAGTCAAAAGATCATGGATGACAACCCGACGTTAGCCTCTGATGAAATGGAAGCAGTGCTATACCGTCTCGAAGCTGATCTCCGTATCGGTGTTGCAGATGGTGTGTGTAAAGGCATAGAACTCTGTCAGGAGACCATCGATGAGTGCTTCGCCAACATCAACAGTGAACTGCAAGCCAAACTGGATGAATCAAGTGAGAAACTCACAGGCAAACTCGCAGATAAGATTGACCAGAGGTTGCAGAGGTCGATGAAGATGGTTCCGTGTGGTCTGCCGGTGATTCCTCCGCATTGGGTGTGTACTGTGAATGTGTGGGAGTATGAAGTTATAGGGAAGTACAAGGAATTTGAGATTATTGATAATGATAATGAATGCATGTTCAATCCTTATTTCGGGCACGATGCGCAGGTGTATGTGAGGAAAGAAGAACGTATTCCTCATCCGTTCAAAAGAAACAACAATAATGGGTTTTTATGGATTGGTTACAATGCACCAATAGAGTTTAGATTTGCTGGCTATGCTGCTACAATAGTAGGTCCTGGTCCAAAAGGCGTTGGCGATAAAACAGGTAAGAGGGATGAAAAATCAGAAGCTTTTGATCAATTAGTATCTGAATGGGAGAATTGATATGAACATAAAAATGTTGATAGTTGTTTTTTTGGTTAGTTTTATGGTAATGCCTTCAACAACTTTGGCCGAAAGCCCACATATTTCTATTGATGTGTATTATAACGATAAATTCATTCCTATAACAGAAACTCCAAAGCCATTATTAAAAATTGGTGAGCCTTTCACTCTAAGGTTTGATGTAACGTGTTTAAGTCCCGGAGTTTTATCAGTGAAGTTAACGGAACTGGCAGATGGTAGTTTTGAGGTAGTTGAGGGCCCAACTTCAAAAATTGATAAATATACTGATAATAAACTCGAGAAGAACGAAACTATTTCTTATGAGTGGACACTAAAACCAACAGATGTATGGGCTGGAGGGAATATGCCTCTTGATTTTGTTTACCAGCTAAATGATTTTGATACTATGAAAGTTCTAGTTCAAGGTGAATTCACCGCCGCCTACGTCACTATCTCCGAAGAGTACTACGATGGTCCTGCAATTCCAGAAGAATCTATAGATGGATTCTCTGGTGATAGTAGTTCACCTACAACACCTGCTTTTACAGTGCTGTGTGCTTTTTTTGCGCTGGTTGTTGTCAGTGTTTATAGAAGGAAACAGAGGTAGGTGAGAAAGATGAGGTGGATGCTGGATATCATGTGCATAGTTGCTCTAATACTGTTGTTTTCATCACCAGTATCATCGGAAAGTTCCATTCTCAAAGTTGATTACTATTATAATGATCAGTTCATTCCCGTAACAACAACTCCAGAACCATATTTGAAAATTGGAGAACCACTAACATTGGCCTTTAATGTAACATGCTATAAAGAATGCAATCTATCTGTTGCATTGTTGTCATCGTCATATGATATAATCGAAGGTCCAACTTCTAATTTTGGTGATCGCGTATGTCAGGTAATGAGTGAAAATGAAACTAAATTCTTTGAATGGATAGTAGCTGCTAATGATAACAGTTCAGGAAGTACAGGGTCCATTAGTTTTCGTTATGATATGACTGATTTGAATCGTGGATACAAAATTACAGGTGGTGGTCCTGTCATACTTTACGCCAAGATTTCACATTTACACTACGACGGTCCCAAAATCGAAAAAGTCTCTTCTGAAGCCTCATCATCCAATGAGGGCAGATCACCTACTACACCTGCGTTCACTGCTCTTTGCGCTGTGTTCGCACTGGTTGTGATGAGCTTGTATAGAAGGATGTAGGGTATAGGTGAGAGAAATGAGAGGGTCACAGTGTTTTATGTTCGTTATTTGTCTTATCTTTCTGTTTTCATCACCAGTAGCAGCAGAAAGCCAGTATGGTAATATCGAATATTATTACAATGGTCATCTGATTACTGCTTCTGATTCTCCTGAAACGCCAAAGCCACTATTAAAGATAGGAGAACCATTCAAACTGAGATTTGAAATTACATGCTATAAAAGAAACTTTCTGTCAGTTAAGCTAACGTCAATTGGTGATACTGATTTTGATATTATTGAAGGTCCAACATCCGATTTAGGTGACTATATAGATGAAACAGTAGAAGCAAATGAAACAAGGATCTTTGAATGGACCGTTGCTCCAAATGAAGAATGGGCTGGTGGCAGTGCTCCTATCAATTTTTACTATCAAATGACTGATTTGGATACCGCAAAGACCATCACAAATGGTAAGTTCACCGCCGCCTACGTCACTATCTCCGAAGAGTACTACGATGGTCCTGTAACTCCGGATGAATCCATAGAAGAACCATCTGACGATGGCAGTTCTCCCACTACTCCTGCGTTCACTGCTCTTTGCGCTGTGTTTGCGTTGGTTGTTGCTACTGTGTATCGGAGAACGCAGAATTAGGATTGAAATACGGTAAGTTATGGATAAAGCTGGGTGGTAAAAATGAAATTAAAACTGGTTTGTATATGCATTATATTGTGTTTGCTGCTTCTTTTTTGTCCTCCTGCATCTTCAGAGAGTTCCAATCTTAAGATCGATGTTTATTACAATGATCAATTGTATCCGGGAGCTTCAACTCCAAAACCATTGCTAAAAATCGGTGAACCATTCACTCTTCGATTTGAAGTAACTTGTTATAAAAGGAACTTTTTGTCAGCCCAATTGTTGTCTATTGGAAATAATGATTTTGATATAATTGAGGGACCCACATCAAAATTGGGAACCGGTACTCGAGGAATCATAGAAGCAAATGAAACGAGGATTTTTGAATGGACAGTGGCACCTAATGAGGAGTGGGCTGGAGGTAGTGCACCAATTGATTTTTACTACCAAATGACAGATTTGGATTCAGCAAAAACAATTACCAGTGGCGAATTCACCGCCGCCTACGTCACCATCTCCGAAGAGTACTACGATGGTCCTGTAACTCCGGATGGATCTATAGAAGAACCATCTGATGATGGCAATTCTCCCACCACGCCTGCGTTCACTGCTCTTTGCGCTGTGTTTGTGTTGGTTGTTGCTACTGTGTATCGGAGAAGATGATTTGCAGAGCAAACTGAATGGCTAATCAAGCTTCCAAGAAAAACAATAAATTGCTTGTTCGATTGAAAAGCAAAATTCAGATGAGCCTAGGCAAAAGATAATCAGTACATCCTATTCAGACTGAAAGAAAATGTATTCTCTAAATGTGTGCTTCAACGCATTAAAAAGAATGCTGAATATGAAAGCTGTTTTTTTAATGTCCCTGAAAGGTAGAGACTTGATATGTGAAGTAAAGTTTGATGAAACTAAAAGAATAAATTTTAAAGAAATATGAATATATTATGCACTTAGTTTTTGTGTTATGTTTTGTATTTAGAGGTGGTTATTTTGAATCGTAAAATGTTTTTGTTATTTTGTCTCAGTGTTACTTTATTAGTAAGTATAACTGGTGCAACAACTAATGAAATGAACGTTGAAATTAAAACACATTTAAATTATTCAATAGATGTATTTGCTTATTCAGAGGACTATGTGTATGCAGGTCATGACAGAACATTATCAATAATCAATATAAGTGACCCTATAAATCCAATATTAGAAGGAAAGTACGAAGCAAATGACTTTATTCGCAAAATAGAAGTTGAAAAAAATATTGCATACATAGTTGATGGAGACAAACAATTTAGCATCATCAACGTAAGCAACCCAAAAAATCCTTTTGTTGAAGGAAAATATACTTCGTCTGAGTACATATCTACATTTGCTATCAATGAAAACTTTGTATATACTGCTGAGGGAAGATATCTTAGAATAGTTAATGTAACTAGCAATAAACATCCAACTTTGAGAGGACAATACAAAGTAGTGTACAAAATAGTGCGTGGAAATAGAACTCAAGAAATTATAGATGAGATTTCACATATTGAGCTAGAGAATGACTTAGCTTATGCTTCGATTCAAAATTGTATGTTTATAATTAATGTGAATGATCCTGACAACATTTTTCTTGAAGGAAAATATTTAACATCGAGCCACATAAAAAATATTGATGTAACCGAAACCATTGGATATTTAAGTTGCTGGATGGATGGTTTTTTAGTAGTAAATTTAAATAACCCCAAAAAAATCTCTCTAATCAATAACCATTATATTCCTAAATCAAAGAATAGTGGAACTATATCTACGAGAAACAAAGATTTTATGGCAATAAAGCAGGTTGTTACGGAAGGGAATTTTACATATGTAATTGGAGATGAAAATCAATTTGTTATTTTAAATAGTAGCAATCCTAAAAACATATCAACTGAAGCATGTTTTAGTATCATTGAAAGAAATGACTTTGGAAAAGCAACTCCTGCTTTCGAAGGATACAGTGATAGGACAAAACTACTTGATTTTGAAGTTGAAGATAATCTAGTATATTTGGTTGATCGATATAATGGACTTACTATATTGTCTTTTAACGACAATTTAAATGGTGCCAATGAACTCGAAATTGTAAGTGAAAATGATACTAGATTATTGAATAATACTGAGCAAGTAGAACAAAATAGCATTAATAAAACTAAAATTGATGATAAATTGCATGATAAAAAATTTGAAGAACTACCTTTAGAATCTAATAATAGCTCCAAGATTCCAGGGTTTGAAATTACATATTCTTGTATAGTAATTATTATTTTGTATTGTGTGAGGCGTTTGTTTTGATTCTAACTGATGTACCATCAGGAATGTAGATTATCGATTCTTAGGATGGTACATCTCATATATTTTTGAATTCAAATTATATGTTCCGTATTTCTAGATAGCTATAATCCAGCATTATTACGAAAAATATTATTTAATATCGTAATCCGAGTCCGTACTCACCAAGATAGAAGAAAAGCAATTCAAATTATCAGAATTAAAGAAGTATGTGGCTGCTTTATGTTAAAAAGTTAGTTATTCTCCAGCACCATTAAATACCACACATATTTTACTCCCCTCATCATTTTTAAAATCAATCTAATGATATTATCAAATTATAATGGAGGGAAAAATGAGCTAATTTGATGATTTCCTAATACTCAATTCCACAAATCAAAACCATTAAATAGGCTAAAATGTACTCTTTTATACATTGTTGAATTCCCTTTTTCACAGAGGTATAACTATGGATCATACAAAGATATTACTTGACGAGAATGAGATGCCAAAGCAGTGGTATAACATACTGGCTGACCTTCCGGTGGAGCCACCACTGAACCCGGCGACCAATGAGCCGATGAACCCTGCGGACCTTGAGCCTATATTCGCGAAAGAGCTCATAGCACAGGAGATCAGCTCCAAGAAATACATTGACATTCCTGATGAGATCCAGGAGATATACAAGCTCTGGAGACCATCACCTCTGCACAGGGCACACAGGCTTGAAAAGGTACTGGGTACGCCTGCAAAGATATACTACAAGAACGAAAGTGTCAGTCCTGCAGGAAGCCACAAGCCTAACACTGCGATCGCACAGGCTTACTATAATATGAAAGAAGGTACCGAGAGGATCACAACTGAGACCGGTGCCGGACAGTGGGGCAGTGCATTGTCACTCTGCTGTAACTATTTCGACATCGAGTGTAAGGTCTATATGGTACGCTCAAGCTTCTACCAGAAGCCATACCGTAAGTCACTTATCAACCTCTGGGGAGCAAATGTCGTTCCTTCCCCAAGCAATGAGACACAGTTCGGAAGGAAGATCCTCGAGATGTATCCTGACACAACAGGAAGTCTTGGTATAGCTATCAGTGAAGCGATTGAGGAAGCTGCTCTTAACGACAACACCAAATATGCACTTGGCAGTGTGCTTAACCACACCAGTCTGCACCAGACAGTTGTAGGTCTTGAGACACAGGCACAGTTCGACAAGACAGAGGACTATCCTGACATCGTAATCGGGTGCTGTGGTGGCGGAAGTAACCTTGCTGGTGTCAGTCTCCCATACATCAGGGACAATCTCGCAGGCAAGACCGACACAAGGTTCATAGCAGTAGAACCATCCGCATGTCCGACCCTCACATCAGGTGAGTTCAAGTACGACTTCGGTGACATGGCACAGCAGACACCATTGCTTAAGATGTACACACTGGGTTCAGAGTTCATTCCACCAGCGATCCACGCAGGCGGTCTCAGGTACCACGGTGCATCACCTATCATAAGCAAGATCGTTGCCGACGGCATCATGGAAGCAACCTCATACCACCAGGTAGAGGTATTTGATGCAGCAGTCCAATTCGCACGCAGTGAAGGTATCGCTCCTGCTCCTGAGTCCTCACATGCTATCAAGTGCGCCATCGATGAAGCACTCAAATGTAAGAAGACAGGTGAAGAGAAGACCATCCTGTTCAACCTAAGTGGTCACGGTCACTTCGACATGGGTTCATATGACAAGTACTTCAGCGGCGAGCTGAGCAACGACTGATAGCGACCAAATATTTTTCAGTAAAAGTGGTTCAATGCCACTTTTTCATTTCTATTTTTTGGATTTTTAGAAATCCTGCTGATCAAAACTTTGAAATCAGTAATTTTTAATAACTGAATTATTTCAATAGTCTTCAGGATTGTAGGGAAGGAAGGTGTTGCTTTTGGCGGATGATGCTTTGATATTTCATTGCCACTGATCATTTGTCGGTCCATCAAAGGCACAGGGATGCCGGGAACAACAATATTGCAATCGAAGAATGATTAACTTAAACCATCCCGAAGGGTCCGGCGAAGCCGGCACAATCCTAAAAAGTGCAAGAAATATTCTATGACTTTAATTTTGCTTCTGCCTGCAAACGAGTATTTCCACAGACCTGATAGTTGACCAAAAAAATGAGATGATTCTGCAGATACATGATACATATAAAAATTCCAGAGCGTTTATTTTCCCCTCGCAGTGTATTATTTCCTATGGATGTTAACTTTGAACAAATCAATTTTAAATAACTGCACTATTCTCATAGTCTTCATGGCGGTGAAGGAAAGTGCCGCCTGCGGCGGATGGTTGTTGTGTTCTTTGTTTTCCAACGATTATTTACAGTGACGTCAAAAGCACAGGGATACAGGGGGCAACAATATTTCAATCAGGTATACCTTAGAATATATTGTGAAAAACGTCAATGATCTGCTGTCTGATCCTGCCAGACGAAAGTCCGTTGAAGCTTTTCGCTTGTTTCTTCAATTAACAGGACTTGCGATCTTCGTTTATTTTGGCAGCCAGTCCACAATATATGTTATACTTTTAAGTGTACCTCTGGCCTTGCTCTTTGGACCTGTCTATTGTGGATGGATGTGCCCGAGAGGCCTTTTCCAGGATATCTTTGCAAGACTTGGACGAAAGGTCCTTGGCAAACGATACAACGTTGCAGTTCCAAGAAAATACCATCCATTACTGATGTATTCCAGATACGCACTGATGCTGTTTGTTCTGGTGACTTTGATTCTTTCAGAACTTGGTCTTCTTCCCGAATCCACAGGAATTCTCATACTTGAAGGACTGGTGGTCATAATGGTCGTCTCGATACTGCTCTCATTTTTTGTGGACAGGGCAGCATGCAAGTATTTCTGCAAGGAAGGGGCTGCTGCGGGACTACTGAACCTTGTAAGCAGAAAGAAGATAAGAAGGGCTGCTTCATTGTGTATTTCATGTGGCATCTGTGACCGTGTCTGTCCCATGTGGATAGAAATATCGAACAGGGAGATAGTTACGGACCATTCCTGTGTCTGCTGTTTTAAGTGTGTACAGGCCTGTCCGGTGGATGCACTCTCTATTGATGAGTGATAATGGCTTTTTGTGGTTGCATTGAGTTCGGGTAAATTTATTAGACATTTTAACCTTTAATCCCGATAATGAAAATCGAATCTCTTGACCTGCCAGACGATGTCATTCGTTTCTATCTTGATTCCGGTATTGAAGAGCTATATCCTCCTCAGGCAGAAGCCATTGAAAAAGGATTGATAGAAGGTAATAACCTGCTTGCTGCAATTCCAACAGCATCAGGAAAGACACTTCTTGCAGAGCTTGCAATGCTAAAGGCAATATCCAAAGGTGGAAAAGCTCTCTACATAGTGCCGCTACGTGCTCTTGCAAGTGAGAAGTTCGATAGGTTCAGATCATTTTCCTCTGTATCAGTAAAGCCCGGGGAGAACAGGGGTCTTAGGGTAGGTATATCTACAGGTGATTTCGAATCAAGGGACGAGTGGCTCGGTTCTAATGACATAATCGTTGCCACATCAGAAAAGACCGATTCCCTCTTACGTAATGAGACCTCATGGATGCAGGAAATTACAACCATTGTTGTGGATGAGGTACATCTGCTTGACTCTGCTAACAGGGGTCCTACTCTTGAAGTAACTCTCACAAAGCTCATGAAGCTCAACCCTAATTGCCAGATCATTGCTCTTTCGGCAACTGTGGGTAATGCTTACGAGGTAGCTGACTGGCTGAAGGCAAAACTTGTGCTAAGTGAGTGGCGTCCTACAAGTTTACGTGAAGGTGTTTACTATGGAGGGAACATCAATTTTCATGGTTCACAGAAACTTATAGATCCAAGGACCAATGATGATGCTGTCAATATCCTTCTGGATACACTGGAAGAAGGAGGGCAATGTCTTGTCTTTGAGAGCAGCCGTAAGAACAGTGTCTCATTTGCCAAAAGGGCAGGTGCAAAGGTATCAGAGACACTTGATAAGCTCACACGTAATGCACTGGATGAACTTGTGGAGCAGATCATAGAGAACGGTGAGACCGAGGCTGCCAACGAGCTTGCAAAATGTGTGAGGAATGGTACCGCTTTCCATCATGCAGGACTGAACTCAGCACACCGAAGGATAGTAGAGGACGGTTTCAGAAGCAACAAGATAAAGGTGATAAGCAGCACTCCTACCCTTGCAGCAGGACTCAATCTTCCTGCAAGAAGGGTGATCATCAGGAGTTACAGGCGTTACGACCCGAATTATGGAATGCAGCCGATCCCTGTCCTTGATTACAAGCAGATGGCAGGCCGTGCAGGCAGGCCGCATCTTGATCCATATGGTGAATCCGTGCTCATCGCCAAGTCATACGATGAGATGGCAGGTCTTTTTGATAATTACATTGATTCGGATGCTGAGGATATCTGGTCCAAGCTCGGTTCAGAGAATGCCCTGAGGACTCACATCCTTTCTACCATCGTGAATGGTTTTGCAACCACAAGGGATGGACTTCTGGAGTTCATTGAAGCGACCTTCTTTGCCCACCAGAACGATACATGGGGAATCATGGATGTGGTTGATGAATGTCTTGATTTCCTGAGGGATAACAAAATGCTCGAAGGAGATGAGGCATTGCTTCCAACAGCTCTTGGAAGACTTGTATCCACACTTTACATCGACCCGCTTTCAGGTGCTTATATGGTGGATGGTCTGAAGAAAATAAAAAATCCTACAACTATTGGTCTTCTTCATCTTATTTGCAAGACTCCAGATATGAGGCAATTGTATTTAAGGTCCAATGAATCTGAAATAATCAATGATATTGTTATGGCTCATAGTGATGAGTTTGTGGAAATTCCACCTCGTTCTAAAGAAATGGAATATGAGTGGTTTTTAGCTGAAGTAAAAACCGCTCTTTTGCTACAGGATTGGGTAGATGAAAAACCTCTTGATCCAATTACAGAAAAGTTCAATGTCGGTGAGGGTGATGTGCATGCTTTTGCGGACATTGCCGAGTGGCTGATGCATTCCATGTCAAGGCTGGCAGGTCTTATTGCTCCTGAAATGAGCACTGACGTTTCCAACCAGACCGCCCTTCTTGAGAAAAGGATACATTATGGGGCTTCGCCTGAACTTATTGAACTTGTCAGTATACGTGGTATCGGTCGTGTACGTGCCCGTAAGCTCTATGATAATGGGATCAAGACCACTGATAGCATAAAGGAGGCCGGTCTGGAACGTGTCTCTGAACTGATCGGTCCAAAGACTGCGCTAAAGCTCTTTAATGAGATCGGTCTTCATCTTGATATCCGATCAGAGGAGCCGGGAAAGGTAAATTCACAGACCATGAGCTCACTTATGGAAAATGAGCAGAGCACTTTCAGTGACTTTGAAAAATAGTATATGATATCCTTCTGCTGCCCTGTTCTAAGAATTATATATGATGAACAGGTATAAGCATCAGAAAACAATTAGTCATTTAGCAATAATTATCAATTTGACGTTATCATATTACAATTCTACAGACCTTCAGGGGAAATATCATGCTTTACAAGAAACTATCCGAACTTACCGATGAAGAAAGGAACAAACTGGTCGGCCGTGGTGGCGGGGATCTTGCAGATGTCGGAGAGACAGTTGCAGCAATTCTAAAGGATGTAAAGCATAATGGCGATTCAGCCCTTCGAGAATACACTAAGAAGTTCGATGGTGCTGATATAGAGGCCATCGAGGTCTCTAAGGAAGAGATAGATGAGGCTGCAAAGAGCGTTGACCCTGAACTGCTGGCAAACCTTGAGTTTGCGGCAGCAAATATCAGAAAGTTCCACGAGGCCCAGATGCCTCAGAGGATCTGGTTCATTGAAGTATCCCCGGGAATAGAACTGGGACAGAAATTCACTGCGCTTGAAAGCGTAGGTGCATACGTTCCTGGTGGCAGGGCATCGTATCCTTCCACAGCTCTCATGACAATAGTGCCTGCAAAGGTTGCGGGTGTCAAGAATGTGGTCATGTGCACTCCTCCGGGTAAGGATGGAAAGGTCAATCCTCTGACACTCGCGGCAGCAAAGGTGGCCGGAGCAGATCACGTTTATAAAATAGGTGGTGTACAGGCAGTTGCCGGTATGGCATATGGAACTGACACTGTCATGAAGGTGGACAAGATAGTAGGTCCTGGCAATGTTTTTGTTACATCTGCAAAGATGCAGGTAAGGGACATGGCTGAGATCGACTTCCCGGCAGGCCCCAGCGAGGTGCTGATTATTGCTGATGATTCGTGTAATGCCAGAATGGCCGCATCTGATATGATCGCTCAGGCAGAGCACGACCCGAACGCTGTGTCTGTAATTGTTACTACATCTGAGAAGCTTGCAGAAGCTGTAAAGGTCGAAGTGTTAAAGCAGGCAAAAGAGACCCTCAGGACTGAAATAGTCAATACGTCACTTGAGAATGCCGCAGTTCTGGTAGCTGATTCTATGGAAGAGTGTATTGTTTTCTCCAATGAGTTCGCTCCTGAGCACCTTGAGATAATGGTAGAGGATGAGGATGCTGTCCTTGAGGGAATAGAACACGCTGGTTCTATATTCGTGGGCAATTATGCTCCGGTCCCTGTAGGAGATTATGCATCAGGTACCAATCACGTTCTTCCTACGGCTGGTTACGCCAGACTATACTCCGGACTCAACCTTGCACATTTCATGAAATCCGCAAGCATACAGAGGATCAGCAAACAGGGACTCGAAACTTTGAAAGATCCTGTTATATCACTGGCTGAAAAAGAAGGTCTGCAGGGGCATGCGGATTCTGTCAGAACAAGGTTCGAGTGAGACACCCTTTTACTTTTTTCCATGGCAAATCGGTAATTATTTAATAGGTGAACACATACATTATTTTATTAAGTTCTCAACGAACTGGAGGTGAGGGAGACTTATGAAAATAAGAGTTGTAAGTTCGCGAGAGGAGATACCACATTTAAATCCAAATGAAAGGGTCATCCATCTTGCTTTCAGACCATCGAACAAGGATATATTCTCACTTGTACAGACATGTCCAAAAGTAGAAGTTATCCAGATCCCGAGTTCTTACAGACGTACTGTCTCAAAGTCCATCGAGATGTTCATGGCCATGCAGAACATTAAGCTCATTGAAGGCGATGTGTGGGGTCACAGGAAAGATATCAACGAGTACTATAGTATTGCACCCGCGTTGCTTGACAAGATCAAGGAGCTTAAGTCCGAAGGTATGTCTGATGAAAATATAGTCAACAAACTGGAACGTGAAGGCAAATTGAACAGAGAAATGCTGTTCTATATATTAAGCAAGAAGTAAATTTCAACGGGTTGGATCAGGTGCGGTATCAGTGGAGGTACAGCACTCATCTTCTATTTAAATAAAGTTAATTGATAGGTATATCAATTAATTATTTTTGTTTTTCTATTGACCAGCTTTGCTTTTATTTTACCAGATAAAGTTATCTTGTTTTAGATTGTAACTTGAGACGATGCATATTTATAAGTTGGTAAGTTCATTACCATTCTAAAAAAAGATTAACAGGATCTCACTAACATGGCCCAGAAATATGGTAAAGTCTATTTGGTTGGTTCAGGCCCGGGTGACCCGGAACTATTAACTCTTAAAGCACGTCGTCTTCTTGATACTGTCGAAGTTGTCGTATATGATCAGCTTCCTGGAAAGGCTATCATCGATTCCATTCCGGAAACCACTGAGAAGATAGATGCAGGTAAACATGCAGGAGAACACACACTTACCCAGGATGAGATCAATGCTGTGATCGTCCAGAAAGCTAAGGAAGGGAAAGATGTAGTGCGTCTTAAAGGCGGAGACCCATACATGTTCGGCCGTGGCGGTGAAGAGGCTCAGGAACTGATAGCTGAAGGTATCGAGTTCGAGGTAATTCCTGGTATCACATCTGCGGTAGCTGTTCCTGCATATGCCGGAATACCTGTGACTCACAGGGACCATGCTTCAATGGTGACATTCATCACCGGTCATGAGGATCCTACAAAAGCAGAGAGTGCTCTTGACTGGGAAACACTTGCGAAGTTCGACGGGACCATTGTCATATTCATGGGCGTCAAGATGCTTGGCAGGAATGTCGGTGAACTGATGAAGTTCGGCAAGGATCCAAAGACCCCTGTTGCACTTATAGAAAGAGGCACAAGGCCTGACCAGCGTGTGACCGTTGGTGTCCTTGAGAACATTGCCGAGGTTGCCAAAGAAAGAGGCGTGAAGGCTCCTGCTATCACAATAATCGGTAACGTTGTCCAGCTTCATGGTATACTGGGTGAACAGGCACCTGTCAGTTTTGATTAGAGGTGTTGCCCTTGGCAGAAGATATCAAGAAACCTGTACTCGCGATAATGCGCCCAAAACGCTATCTGGAAGATTCAGTAGCATTAGCAGAGAAAATGGGATTTGAGCCCCTTGCAGTTCCTATGATCGAACTTGCGGACATGAAGGATGAATACTTCGATGGTTTTGTGGAACATGTCATGTCGGGAGTATCTGACTATGTTATCTTTACAAGTGCCAACGGTATCGACTTCACTCTGAGCAAGATAGAGGACAGGGAAGGGTTCATTGATGCCCTCAATGCCACAAAGGTAATTGCCATAGGTCCGACAACCCGTAAGGCTCTGGAAGACCTTGGTATCAATGTACTTGGAATGCCGGGAGTGTACAGTTCCGAAGGTCTTGTAGAGTTCCTGTGTCCCGATGTGAAAGGCAAGGTCATTGACACAGCCAGGAGTTTCTATGGTTCTACTCTTCTAATAGAGGGCTTAAAGGAATGTGGTGCCGAAGTTCACGAGACAAAGGTCTATACACTGACAAAACCAGAAGGTAGTGCACAGGAAGATTTCATTTCCAGGGTACTTGCCCGTGAGATCGATGTTTTCGCATTCACAAGTTCCATGATGGTGCGCAATTTCTTCGAGCATGCTGTGGACCAGTCCTCAAAGAAGGATGTAATTGATATCATGAACGATTCCATAGTTGCTGCCATTGGAATTCCCACTGGGCAGACCATAGAAAGCTATGGTGTGAATGTTTCAGTAACGCCAGGAAAGTTCACATTTGAGGATATCCTCAAAAAGGTCCGGGAACTGCTTGACTGAGCATTCCCTCATTATTTATTTTCAATAGTCTTTCATCCTGTCTACCATAGATATAATATAGGATGATCGTATAGGTGTTCGCATATATTGGAACGATTTTCTTTTATTCTTTTATTTCGGAGTCCTGATCATGATAGGTATTTCAAAACTTTATTGCAGAACTGTGGAGCCATCGGATGCGCTTCGTTATGGGCGTGATTCTAAAAAACTCCCATCCCACCTGCTCCAGTTCTCAAAGGATAAAAAACCGGTTGTAGTCTGGAATGTTACCCAGCGCTGTAACCTTCGCTGTGTTCATTGCTATGCTCATTCAAAGGATATTGATTATAAAAATGAACTTACTCTTGAAGAAGGTAAGGCTCTCATAGATGACCTTGCTGATTTTGGATGTCCTGTCATCCTGTTCTCTGGTGGTGAACCTCTTATGAGGAAGGACCTTCCTGAGCTCGCAGGATATGCAACCTCAAAAGGTATCAGGGCTGTTATATCAACAAATGGTACAATGATCACACAGGAAATGGCCAGGACCCTCAAGAATATCGGCCTTTCTTATGTGGGCATCTCTATTGACGGAATGCGTGAGACCAATGACAAGTTCCGTGGCATAGAAGGCTCGTTTGACCGTGCCATGCAGGGTCTTCATAACTGCCAGAAGGAAGGTATCAAGGTAGGTCTCAGATTTACGATAAATAAACACAATGTTCATGATATCCCTGCAATATTCGACCTGATGGAAAAAGAGAACATTCCTCGTATCTGTTTCTATCACCTTGTATATGCAGGACGTGGCTCTGATATGATCAATGAGGACCTGTCCCTTGAGGAGAGTCGTGCAACTGTGGACCTTCTTATCGATAAGACAAGGGATCTGCATAGTAAAGGTAAGATGGTCGAGGTTCTCACGGTGGATAATCACTGTGATGGTCCATACATCTACCTGCGTCTTCAAAAAGAGGACCCTGAAAGGGCTGCAGAGGTTCTGGAACTTCTGAACATGAACAGGGGCAATTCCACAGGTATAGGCTTTGGATGTGTATCATGGGATGGTTCTGTTCACCCTGATCAGTTCTGGAGGCACTATTCCTTTGGTAATGTAAGGGACCGTAAGTTCAGTGAGATCTGGAGAGATACGGATGATGAACTTATGGCAGGTCTTAAGGACCGTAAGCCACTCATCAAGGAAAATGGCGACAGGTGTGCCAAATGTAAATGGTTCGATGTCTGTAATGGTAATTTCCGTGTAAGGGCAGAATCTGTCTACGGGAATGTATGGGCAGATGATCCGGCATGCTATCTCACTAAAGAAGAAATAGGTTACGAAGACTTCCAGTGACCTTTCTTTTTTATTTTTAATTATGCATGCATGTATGGGACCATATAGCTCAGGAACAAATATGCCATTATCCCGGTTATAAATGCCAGAAATGCGAACTTAGCTACTAGTTTTACTAACATTGCCATCACCTCTTTCCTTTCGCAGGATCGTACTATACCATGTGAAGGTGGAGATGAACAGGTATAAAAAAGATGTGGCAACGAATGCCACATATCTATTAATTCTATGTACGTGTTCAGACTTCTATGCAGTTCTGCCAGACACCATGAACATTACAGTATTCAAGTGCGCAGAATGACTTGAAATCATCGATGTTGTTCACGTGGAAAGTAGCAACAGGGTCTGTGTGGACCGCTTCGAATGTCATTTTTCCGAAATTGACGGTCTTTCCTTCCTTGGTAACACCATAGAGCTCTACCCACTGGATGTGATGCTCTACTGTGTTTGGATGTGGTACTTCCTTACCAACTACCACACGTACGAAGTTTGCCTTGGCCTGACCATGTCCTTTGATGATCTCGATGTCAGGAACATGTTTCTCTTTGCCTTCAACTTCCTTACCTTTGAGTATTTCCCCGAATTCCATATTTTCACCTTTTATATTGTAAATTATTCTTTCTTTGCAGGAGGATTGAATGTCCTTGCTTCAAGTTCCTTGTCCAGCATGAAAAGACCGTTACCGTCCTCACCGACAAGTTTGAGCTTTGCGATCATCTCGTTGTCGTTTGCTTCTTCCTCTATCTGTTCGGTTACGAACCACTGGAGGAATATCTGGGTTGCATAGTCCTTCTCTTCATTTGCAAGGCTTACCAGTTCATGGATCGACTTTGTGATGAACTGTTCATGTTTCAGTGTTGCCTCGAACATATCTAATGGAGTACCGAAATTCTCCGGTGGTTTTTCAATGGCATGAAGGATGACCTTTCCACCCTGATCGTTCACGTAGTCGTATATCTTCATAGCATGGCTCATCTCTTCATTGTATTGGACCATGAACCAGTTGGCAAAGCCATTTAGTCCTACGTAGGTGCAGTGAGCTGACATGTCCATATAGAGGTATGCAGAATACATCTCTTTGTTGATCTGCCCGTTAAGGGCCTCTGTCATCTTTTCGCTTATCATTTCATTTCTCCATTCTTGTATTTACGATCATACTACGATTATCTCATAGCCATCATTCATATATCGTGCCATGCTTGGATGTCCGAACATCTCATCACATAATGGCAGTTCCTGATCCTTTGCACTTTCAAGACTTTCCATTTTGGATGCACACGCCCTGCATACGCAGTCTATAAGACCTGCATCCTTTGCTTTGGAATAAAGGCTGGTAAAAGGTCTTTTCTCTCCCTCTGCCTCTTTCACAAGCCGGGTTGCAGAACCTTCTATCACTAATTTGACATCATAGCCTTTCTCTTTCATATCAAGCGCATTCATCAGAGCGTGGACGAAACACATCTCTTCTCCATTAAATGCAAAAATAGCTACTTTTCTGGTCATAGCTCACCTCATCTGATAGATACTCGCCTCTGCTCCCCTTTCTAAAAAGGAGTAGATTTGTATAAAGTGTTTTCGGTTTCCTGCTATTTTTATAAGAATACGGAGGTACCGTTGTCAGTCATATTTTATTGTATATGTGTTCTAATTAAGAACAAAATCGTAATATTCATATAGTTCCCTTCCCTCACAAGAGGTGGTTCGTCCCTGTGCGTGGATCCGGACAAAGATAGGGCATATGTTCCAGACGGTATCATCACCCATTCGTCAAGGAAATGTTTGCTTTCGATCGTACACCAATGACCTTTTGTCCTTCCAGGGCTTTCTGCAAGATGCCTTTTTGTGCAGGGATGACCTCTATTCATTTTCTTTTTTGTAAGATCCCTCTGGCACTGATGCACTTATTGAGCTTAACCAGATAATTTAAATAATCTTACACCACTTAGGATAAAAAAACACGATCACTATGTCTGATCATAACATTAATTGATTATACTCATCGGAGAGTCACAATGACCATTCCAAAAGAATATGACCCACATATCATAGAGCCTAAATGGCGCGATTCATGGGATATGTCCATGTATCATTTTGACTGGAAAGATAACAGCAGACCCCAGTTCATAATTGATACTCCGCCACCATATCCTACTGGTAATTTCCATATCGGTAACTCTCTTAACTGGTGTTACATTGATTTTGTTGCAAGATACAAGCGCATGTGCGGATATAATGTGATGTTCCCACAGGGCTGGGACTGTCACGGTCTTCCTACTGAAGTAAAGGTGGAGGAGATCCATGGCATCACAAAGAACGAGGTATCCAGGGAAGAGTTCAGGAACATGTGTCGTGAGCTTACTGTCGGCAACATCGAGAAGATGAGACAGACAATGTTGAACCTTGGTTTCTCCACTGACTGGAGCAACGAGTTCGTGACAATGGAACCTGAATACTATTCTAAGACCCAGAGATCTTTCAGGAACATGTATGATCAGGGTCGTCTCTATCAGTCCGAGCACCCTGTTAACTGGTGTCCTAGATGTGAAACAGCTATTGCATTTGCAGAAGTGGAATATGACCCAAGGGAAACAAAGCTCAATTACCTGCACTTCGATGGTCTTCAGATAGCTACATCCAGACCGGAACTGCTTGCAGCATGTGTTGCTGTTGCTATCAATCCTGAGGATGAACGCTACAAGGAAAACCTCGGTTCCACTGTAAAAGTACCTCTTTTCGGACATGACGTAAAGGTCATCGGTGACAAGGATGTTGATCCGAGTTTCGGTACCGGTGTTGTCATGATCTGTACTTTCGGTGACAAGCAGGATGTCAGATGGTGGCTCGAACATGGTCTCCCATTGCGTAAGGCTATCGACAAGAAAGGAAGAATGACAGCTATCGCTGGTAAGTATGAAGGAATGACAATTCCTGAATGTAAGCAGGCTATCATTGTGGACCTTGAAGCAGAAGGCTATCTCTTTGAACAGAAACCTCTCGACCAGAATGTCGGTATGTGCTGGAGATGTAGTACTCCTATTGAGATCCTCTCCGAACGCCAGTGGTTCATCAAGATCGATAATGAAGAGATCGCAAAGGCTGCAAATGAGATCGAATGGCTGCCTGAGTATATGAAGGTCAGGCTTGACAACTGGAACAATACAATGGAATGGGACTGGTGTATATCCCGTCAGAGGCTTTTCGCAACCCCTATCCCTGTATGGTACTGTAAGGAATGTAATGAGGTAATGGTAGCCAAGGAAGAATGGATGCCTATCGATCCTACAATACAGCAGCCACCGGAAAGCTGTAAATGTGGATGCACAGAGTTCGAGGCAGAAGAGGATGTTCTGGATACCTGGATGGATTCATCTATCACTGCACTTCATGTTTCAGGATGGCTCACAGACCATGAGATGAGACTTCCTACACAACTTCGTCCACAGGGTCATGATATCATCAGGACCTGGGCATTCTATACTATACTACGTTCAATGGCTATCCAGGGTAAGAGGCCATGGGATGCTATACTGATCAATGGTATGGTCCTTGGAGAGGACGGACACAAGATGAGCAAATCCCTTGGTAATGTCATCTCACCTGAAGAGGTCATAAAGGATTACAGCGCGGATTCATTCAGGCAGTGGGCTGCAATTGGTGGTTCACCAGGTTCCGATGTGATGTTCCGCTGGAAGGATGTGGTCTCAGCATCCAGGTTCTTTGCAAAGATGTGGAGTATCTACAGGTTCAGTATGTCCCATCTGGAGGAATACGAATATGCTGATATGAGCATAGATGAGCTGAAGATCGTTGACAGGTGGCTTCTCAGTAACCTTAACAGACTGATAAGTTCAGTAACAAGGTCAATGGAAGATTATCAGTTCGATGAGGCATTCAAATCAATAAGGGGATTCACATGGGATGTCCTTGCAGATAATTATATAGAACTTGTAAAGGCACGTCTTTATGGTGACGACGAGGCTGGAAAGAAAGCTGCGAGGTACACATTGTATGTTGCTATCGATGCCCTTTCACATATGCTTGCTCCGTTCGCTCCGTTCTTTGCAGAGGAGATGTTCTCCCGCATTGGTGAGGGTAGCATTCATGTAACATCATGGCCAGAAGCTTGTGACTCTATGGTCGATGCTGATATCGAGGCCTCAGGAGAGTTCATCAAGGACATTGCCAGCAGCGTAAGGAGATACAAGTCCGAGCATGGTATGGCACTCAATGCTCCTCTTGAGAAGATCGAGATATATGGTACACTTGCAGACATCACTGATGTGCTGGGTGCGACCAATTCTCCTGTAGAAGTAATAGCTGGTGAACCTGATTTCGAGCATGTTCCTGTTAATGTAAAACCTAATATGGGTGTAATAGGTCCGAAATTCAGAGGACAGGCAAAGGACATCATCAATGCTCTGACCGAGGAGAACCCAAAGAAGATCGCAGATGAGATCGCAAAGGGTAAGATCACTGTGATGGTCAATGGTGATATGCTTGAGCTCGAACCTGAATGTGTAGCGGTCGAGAAGGAAGTAGTATCAGCAGGAAGGGCCGTGGATGTACTTGACATCAGCGGAATTCCTGTTGTGATCGTAAGATAAGGTCAGATGGGTGTATTATGCGGGCTGCTCCCGCATAAACTTTAAAAACATCCATTTCTTATTTTATATCGGCAATTTGAATAATTGCCATATCAATATTAAATGCAATAGTGTTACTACAGAATACAATATCTATCTGTTTGACAGGTGATAAGTTGAAAGTAAGATCCAGAGTACAGTTAAGGAAATCAGCAAAGAATCAACTCTTGAGCGATATAAGTTCCATTTTTGGTGAAGGGGTCGGAAAGCTTGAAAAAAGTAAGTTTGAAACAGCAAACATAGATGATCAGGCCCTTATCCTTGTTGATGGGGAACCTCTTCTGTTCCAGATAGATGGGTTCTATTTCCCTACTGTAAAAGGTGTGCTGAAGCTTGGTCTGCTGAAGAACGTTGTTACTGTGGATTCCGGTGCAGTACGCTTTGTTGTCAATGGTGCGGATATCATGTGTCCGGGAATTGTTGACGCTGACCCTGATATTAAGGAAAATGATCCTGTTATAATAATAGAGGAAGCTCATGGCAAACCACTTGCTATCGGCAGGGCTGTGATGCCGGGTCCTGAGATGAAGGGGAATAAGGGCAAAGGTGTGAAGTCTATCCATTACGTAGGCGATAAGCTCTGGAACCTTGACATCTAAAAGAAATCATTAAAATAGGATGAGTTTAAATATAAATAGCAGCAACAGTTCATATTAACAGTCCGGCAGTCCGGTAACATTTTAAGTAGGAATGATATTAATATAACAATGTTTTTGAATACATGAGGGCGAATTATGGCAAATATTGTGAACAAATTATTTGGCGGCAGCAGTAAAAGCTCAACTCCTGAGGATGAATATACCGAACTTGACCTCACCAAGTATGAGGAGGTCCTGGACGATGAGCCTGCAGAGACCTATATCAGGGTTGCAGAGCTTACAAATCTCAACGAACTCACATCTCTCAAAAAAGAGGTCTACGATGGTAACATCGTCATGATCGACATTTCCAACATTAAAGTGGACAAGTTACTGCTCGATCGTGCTTTGAAGGACCTCAAGGAAGTTGTACTCGACGTACATGGCGATATCGCCGGTATAAAGGATGACCAGGTCCTTGTAACTCCAACAGGCATCAAGATCGACAGATCCAAGATAATCGGTGGGAGATATTGAGCGATAAGGAATCCTGCCGAAGCTTTGAAACGCGATCATCATGTCCGCTTTGCCATGAAGAACTTATCATCAAGTGGCAGGGTGATGAGATCCCTTATTTTGGCGAAGTGATGTATATCGCTGCGGCTTGTAAATGTAGTTTCAGATTTGCGGATACACTTATCCTTTCACAGAAAGAGCCAATGAGGTATGAGCTCAGGGTGGAGAACCTTGAGGATCTCAATATCAGGGTCGTACGTTCTACTTCAGGTACTATAAGGATACCTGAGCTCGGGATAGATGTTGAACCCGGATCGATCTCTGATTCTTATGTTACCAATATCGAAGGTGTACTTGACAGGATCTACAAGGTGGTCATAACAGCTACCAAGTGGGCTAAGGATGATGAGGAAAAGTACGCGAAGGGACTTGAGATACAGAAATACCTTGAAGAGGCCATTGATGGTAAGCGTCCTATTACGGTTATAATAGAGGATCCGTTCGGTAACAGTGCCATAATATCCGACAAGGCGGTGTCCTGTGCACTTGATCCTGAAGAGGCAGGTGAACTTAAGACCGGTATGATCGTTTTCGATGCTAATTCTTCCGGTATGGAGCTTGATGCAAGCGACAGTGAGCATCAATTGAAGGACTGAGTTTTTCTTTCCTTCGTTCTTTACTCTTTTTTATCAACTATTTTTAGTTACTTTTCACTAACTTCGATCTCTTTGTTCCTGCCTGTAAAGGAAATGGCTATAAGCAATGTATTAGTTAATGTAGCCAAAATCAAGTATAAACAGGTGAATACATGGCAGAGCAAGAAAAAGAGGCTGCGCTTCCTTCAAAAGAGAATTTCAGTGAATGGTACAATGACCTGCTCCTTAAAGGGGAGATCATGGATGTACGCTATCCTGTAAAGGGTCTGTATGTCTGGTTCCCATTCGGTTTCAACATCAGAAGAAATGTTTACGATATAATGCGTAAGCTGCTTGACAAGGATCATCAGGAAACAATGTTCCCGCTCCTTATCCCTGAGAATGAGTTCATGAAAGAGGCTGAACACATCAAGGGCTTTGAGGATGAGGTATACTGGGTAACACACGGAGGAACGTCTCCGCTTGATGTTAAACTGGCACTTCGTCCTACAAGTGAGACCGCTATTTATCCTATGTACAAGCTATGGATCAGGTCACATGCGGACATGCCTCTCAAGCTCTATCAGATCGTCAACACATTCAGGTATGAGACAAAGCACACCCGTCCTCTCATAAGGCTCCGTGAGATCACATCCTTTAAAGAGGCACATACTGTACATGCTACATGGGACGATGCGGCTTCACAGGTGGACGAAGCTATCAGGATATATACTGATTTCTATCGCCAGCTTGCTGTTCCTGTTCTTGCTTCCACAAGACCTGAATGGGACAAGTTCCCTGGTGCAGATTATACTATTGCTACTGATGCTCTTATGCCAGATGGCAAGACCCTGCAGGTAGGTACTGCCCATCATCTTGGCGACAACTTTGCCAAGACATTCGACATCACCTATGAGGATGAAGAAGGGGAACAGGTCTATGCTTTCCAGACATGTTATGGTGTTTCAGAACGTTCCATAGCTGCTCTTATCTCCATACATGGTGATGACAAGGGTCTGGTACTTCCTCCTGCTGTTGCTCCTGTGCAGGTCGTTATAATCCCTATCATATTCAAGAAACCTGAAGGTGTCCTTGAGGCATGTGAAGAACTTAAGGAAAAGCTGGAGGCTGCCGGTGTACGTGTGAAGATGGATGCAAGTGACAGCCGTCCTGGTGCAAAGTACTACAAGTGGGAAATGCGCGGAGTTCCTGTAAGACTTGAACTGGGTCCAAGGGATCTTAAGAACAATGCTGCAATGCTCGCACGCCGTGATACAGGTGAAAAGGAACAGGTATCTCTTGACAACATCACAGATGATGTTCTTTCTCTGCTCGACAATATCCATGAGAGTCTTTATGACAAGGCAATGGCAAGTGTCAATGAACGTATATTTGAATGTCCTGATCTTGATACCGTCAAGGAGAAGCTTTCTCAGGGTATTGCAAAGATATTCTGGTGTGGCAACAAGGAATGCGGCCTGAAGATCGAAGAGGATATCGGTGCCGGCATATTGGGTATCCCTACTGAACAGACCGAAGGATGTTCCGGTAAGTGTCCTGTCTGTGGTTCAGATGCTGACACCCAGGTATATGTTGCAAGGACATATTGATCCCATCTGGAAAAGGTCATATACTCCCTGTAAAATACATCTAGGCGATTGGCATGGATACATTAGCACCTGAAAAAGTCCGGTTACCTGAAAAACCGTTGTTTGTGTGCGTTCTTGGAAACACGGAAACGGCCTACATAGAAGGCCTTTCTGCAGCTGGCAAGACTGCAAAACTGACCGATTATACGCCAGCAGGCGATGCAGAGGTCCTCGAGACAGGAACTATCATTGATATTCCTATTCTCCCGATGACCCCTCCATATGATACTCCTACGCCTGCTCTGATCACACGTGCAGCACTATCGATCACTGGTATTCCTCATGTGTTCGTTAATGCCGGTCTGCGTGTCCTTCCGGCAAAGCAGGTACCTCTGATCGACATTGGCGGGAAGCCTGGTGATGATATCAGGAAGCCTGTTGCTGTTCATGATGTGGAGGATGTTTTCGACAATGCCTTCAAGCTCGGTGAAAAGCTTGCAAAGGAACATGACCTTATTGTCATTGGGGAAAGTATTCCTGCCGGAACTACTACTGCAAATGCTGTCCTTCAGGCCCTTGGGTATGATGGTAATGTAAGCAGCAGTTCGAATTCCAATCCGCTCGATCTGAAAAAGCAGGTCGTAGCTGATGCACTTAAGTCCTCGGATATCACATTTGGTTCATTGCGCGAGACCCCACTTAAAGCCATAGAGGCCGTGGGTGATCCTATGATGGTTGCAGTTGCAGGTATCACTGCAGGTCTTGGTGATACTCCTGTGATACTTGCAGGTGGTACTCAGATGGCCTCGATATTTGCTGTTGTCAAGCACATGGGATATGCTATGGATGATGTCAAGATAGTCACCACCAGCTATGTGGTTCGTGATGAGACTGCTAACTTTGCAGAGCTTGCTGCTGAGATCGGTGCTGAGTATGAAGGTGCTGATCCGGAATTTGGCAGATCATCTTTCAAAGGTCTCCAGCAATATGAAGTGGGCTTTGTAAAAGAGGGCGTAGGTGCAGGTGGAGCGATCTATCTGACCGCCATGTTCGGTCATACCATGGAAGAGCTGCGCCTGAAGATAGAAGAACTCTGTGATGAGCTATGTAAGTTCGGTGATATCAACAGGGTTGCTGAAGCGGATATATAAAGATAATAGCAAAGAAGAGCGAGTGGTACCGCTAAATATATCTTTGATAAGATGTATTGTGGGGGTACTGCCCGAATATATGGGGCTGTGGCCTAGCCCGGCATGGCGATGGGCTCCAGCGGATAAATGATGAACAACGGGTCTACTGAGACCAACCCGACGGGGTAGGTCTGTGAGGAACCGTTGGAGCACTGATGTGTGCTCAAGAACCTAGGCTGTTATACGCAGCTGTTCGGAGAGACCCGTCGATCGTGAGTTCGAATCTCACCAGCCCCACTATCACCCTTGCAGCATTTGTTTCTGCAAGGTGGGTATTTTCTTTTCTAAGCCTAACCTTTATATGTAGATAGAACTATATAATTAATAGTAAAATTAAAACCAATAATTTTACCACTTTAATGGACCTGATCAAGAGTTAACCATTAAATTTATATTGGAATGTATTTATTTAATTTACTTGTAAAAAGGGAGCCTATTATTCATGCATGACAGGGATAAAGTACTCATAGTTGATGACGAACAAGCCATAGTGGAGTTAATGGGCCTTTACCTTAAGTCAGACTATGAAGTGATTCCTGCATATAGTGGTCAGGAAGCACTGGACAAGGTAAAAAGTGAAAAACCTGATATCATTCTTCTTGATGTAATGATGCCGGATATGAATGGCTATGAGGTCTGTCGTGTCCTTAAGACGTCGGTTGAGACCCAGTTCCTTCCTGTTGTGATGGTCACTGCTCTTTCCGGTAAGGATGACCGTATCAAAGGTATCGAAGTAGGTGCTGATGAATTCCTTGGCAAGCCTGTAAATCGTCTTGAGCTTGTTACAAGGGTAAGATCTCTTTTAAGGATAAAACATCTTCAGGATAAGATCCTTGCTGAAAGGAATGAGGCAATGAACTATCTGGATGTTGCTGGTTTTATTGTTTTTGTCCTTGATGCTGACATGAAGATACATCTTGTCAATACCAAGGGTAACGATATTCTGGGCTATGGTGAGTTCGAACTAATAGGTAATGATTTCATCAAGTCACTTGTTCCTGAAGCTACAGGGGAATCTCTCAGGGAAACATTGTCTCAGGCAGTTGGTGGTGAAGCTGAACTTCCAGAGTTCACTGAACATCCTGTTATTACAAAAGATGGTAATGAGATACCTGTGCGCTGGTATGATGTTGTTCTGAAGGATAATTCAGGTAATGTCACCGGGATATTACGTTCAGGCGAGGATCTGAGCAAGTTCCAGTGATCATTGTTCTGTTATCCGTATAATATCTCTTTTATTCAAGGGTACAGTCCGTATCCTCTTTTCTCAGAACGTTCTTTGTAACGCAACACATCCATTTTTTATGTAGTGCAAGGTGTATTCCAGTGAATAGTATCATCAGGAATGCTGACCTGTTGTGTATGAGTGTCCATGTGGCTTTTGTGATCCCTATATATTCCTGATATCTTCCTCTGGGAACGCCGGAAGGCATCATGAAGTACATAACGGCTCCGGTTATGGCAACTATCAGGAACAGTATTATTAAAACAAGGTCTATGGAATAGTTGAGCTTTGTTCTGTTCATTTTATCTCTCTTTTTTAATCTGCATTGTCTTATATGCTATATTTGCAATGTATCAGTTGTTATTCAAGTATTATATTCTTTTATTCAGTTCAGCTTGGTGCAAAGGTTTAAATTCGATCACGTTAAGTAGTAGTCCTGTTTCATTACCGGGATAAGTCCCGTGGGAATGTAGCTTCAAAGGAGCTGAACCGTGAAACTAGAAATGAAACTTAGGTGAACAAATTGTCAAAATCATTTTACGCATACGTAAGGGACGCATGGAAAGACCCGGACAGCACATATGTCCAGGAACTAAGATGGGAAAGACTCCAGGAATGGAGGAAGGAAGGCTCTGTCACAAAGATCAGACGTCCAACCCGTATTGACCGTGCCCGCTCCCTTGGATACAAGGCAAAGCAGGGAATCGTTGTAGCTCGTGTAAAGGTACGCAGAGGAGGTCTCCGAAAGTCAAGGTACATTCGTGGAAGACGTACACAGCGCATGGGTAAGAACAAGATCACCGGCGGAATGAGCATTCAGAGAATTGCTGAAGAGCGTGCTGGAAGGAAATTCCCTAACATGGAAGTTCTCAACTCATACTGGGTTGGAGAGGACGGAAAGGCAAAATGGTACGAGGTCATTCTCGTAGACCCAAGCCACCCTGTGATAAAGAGTGACAAGAACCTCAACTGGATATGCGCTAACACCCAGAAGGGACGTGCACAGCGCGGTAAGACCAGTGCAGGCCGTAAGGGCAGAGGTATGATGTCACGTGGTACAGGTACTGAGAAGAACAGACCAAGTATCAGGTCAAACCTTAACAGGGGCAAGTGATCCATTATATTAGCCTGCGCGTGATCGCGCACTCAACTGAGGATCTTTCCAGGGTACGAGCTGCCCTGGACTTATTTTTACGGAATGCCATGGGCATGCCCGATGATGCTGTTACTGATGAATTTGTTGATGTAACTGATATTGAAGGTCATTATGGTAATTCCTCTGTGATGCTCAGTTCTCAGATCACTCGCAGATCGGACTCTGTAAGACTTGCCAGGTTCATCCGGGAGAATATGTCCCAGGATGATGTGGATACCCTGCGCAGTGAAATGCCTGACAGGCTGGATGATGATCAGTTGTTCCACATGAGGTTCGATAAACAGTCCGCTTTCCTTGGAAAGATGGTACTTAGTTCCTCATCAGATTCCATTACTGTAAAGGTAAAGATAGCCACTTACCCTAAGGACCGTCTTCAGGCGGGTCGTATAGTGGAGGAATTATTTGGCTAGACCCAAATTCTATGACCTGAATGTCCACACTGCTCCTGAAGGCAAAAACACGATCGAAGAAATGGTCCCTCTTGCAAAGCGCTTTGGCTATGCAGGAGTTGCCGTAACGGATCCTTCAAATTCCTGTAAACCTCTCAGATCTGCTGTAACTGATGGTTTCGAGATCATCAGTGGGGTCGAACTGAGTCCTGAGAATGCTTCTAAATTACATGGACTTGTAGGCAAGTACCGGCAAATGGTCGATGTGGTCGTTGTCCGTGGTGGCAGTGAAAGCATTAATCGGGCAGCGGTGGAGAATTCAAATGTGGATGTCCTATCTAACTTTGGTTCTATGAAGGAAAATGGTCTTAACCATGTTCTGGCAAAGTCCGCAAGCGACAATGATGTTGCTATTTCTTTTGATCTTTATGATATTATATATCTGCGTGGTGGCAGGAGAGTAAAAGCACTTTCTAATTTCAGGAAAGACCTGTCCCTTGTTCGTAAGTATGATGTTCCTTTCATTCTCACAAGCAATGCAAGGTCATTATATGACCTGCGTGCTCCTCGTGAACTGATGGCCCTTGCATCTCTTTTTGGTATGACCCGCGAGGAAGCTTTACATGGGCTTTCTGTGGTACCTCAGAGGATCCTTGCAAGGAATTGTCCGCCCGCTAATTATGTTATGGATGGCGTGGAGATCGTGGACCCGTCGGAAGGAGGTTGTGATCAATGAAGGTACTTCCACCCACACTTCGTGAGAACAAAAGGTATCTTGCATTCGAGCTCATTGCAGAGGGGCAAGTGAGCAGGGATGAATTGATAAGAGAGATATTTTCCGCATCGGGGAGTTTACTTGGTGATCTTGGCTCAAGTGAATGCAATATATGGCTTTTCGAATTCGAGGACCTCAAAGGTGTCATTAGTTGTGACAGGGATCATGTCTGGCAGACACGTGCTGTTCTTGCTACGATCAGTAGTATCAAGGGTAAAAAAGTGATCCTCCATGTGCTTGGTGTGTCCGGTACGGTTCTGGGTGCAACAAAAAAGTATTTAGAGGGTGCAGATATATTTAACCCCAAAGAACAGTCACATATAAATGAATAGAAAGCATATTTCAGTTAGTTATCGTATATATTCTATTATTATTTACAAATAAATTAGGAGATGAAGTGAAGATGCAAATGGCACCACAAATGGGTTATGATCGTGCAATTACAGTTTTTAGTCCAGATGGACGTCTCTTTCAGGTAGAATATGCAAGAGAGGCCGTTAAGAGAGGTACAACTGCAGCAGGTGTAAAAGCAAAGGACGGTGTGGTAATACTTGTGGACAAGAGGATCACAAGCAGATTGATCGAGGCGGAGTCCATTGAAAAGATATTCCAGATCGATGACCACATAGGTGTCGCCACTTCAGGACTTGTTGCCGATGCCCGTGCACTTGTGGACAGGGCAAGGGTCGAGGCCCAGGTCAATATGGTCTCATATGATGAGCCTATTGGTGTTGAAGTGATCGCCAAGAAGATATGTGATCACAAGCAGACCTACACACAGTATGGTGGTGTCCGTCCTTATGGTACTGCTCTTCTTATAGCAGGTGTTGACGATTCAAGACCACGTCTGTTCGAAAGCGACCCAAGCGGTGCACTCCTTGAGTACAAGGCAACAGCTATCGGAGCTGGAAGGAATGCATTTATGGAGATATTTGAAGCAGATTACGATGATGACATGGACATCGACGCTGCTATCATGCTGGGTATGAAGGCACTTTATACTTCCACTGAAGGAAAGGTAGATGCAGCAACCCTTGAGCTTGGTGTAGTGACCCTTGAGGACCGCCAGTTCAGAAAACTGTCCGAAGAAGAGGTCTCAACCTTTGTTACAAGAGTTAGCGAAGAGCTCAAGGACGAAGTAAAAGAAGAAGATGCTGATGGCTCTGAAGGTCAGGAAGGGTCAACTGAATAATATTAATTAAGGTCGCGGGGTGAATGTAACATGGTATCTCTTGATGAGTCGGTCATTGCAAGACTCAAGAAAGGAAAGAATCATTTTGAAGTATTCGTCGAACCAGAGGGTGCTTTTGCACTTAAGAGGGGAGAAAAGGCGAATATGGAGGATATAATCGCTGTAGAATCTATCTTCTATGATGCAAGTCAGGGTGACCATGTTGCAGAATCTGATCTGGTAGCCGCATTTGGCACCAATAATGTTCTGGAGATCGCTGAACAGATACTTGTTCACGGTGATCTTCAACTTACAAAAGAACAAAGGAAACGCATTCTGGAAGAGAAGACCAAACAGGTCATCACCATCATAGCACAGAATGCTATTAACCCCCAGACAAAAGCCCCTCATCCACCTACAAGGATCGAAAGAGCAATGGAAGAAGCAAAGGTCCATATCGATCCTATCAAAGGTGTTGATGAACAGGTGAACATTGTAATGAAGGCGATCCGTCCGATAATACCCATAAGGTTCGAAGAGGTCGATGTTGCTGTGAAGGTTCCAGGTGAATACGCAGCAAAAGCTTACGGGGATATCGCCGGTTTTGCAACCCTTGTCAAGAATGAATGGCAGAGCGATGGTTCATGGGTTGCGGTTGTAAAAATGCCTGCAGGTCTGCAGAATGATTTCTATGGGCTTATCAATCATCTCACCAAAGGGGATGCTGAAACTAAATTATTATGAGGCTGCATAATGGAGCGTGAAATTGTAATTCCGGGGCAGCTATTGTCCGAAAACAAGGCAGATTCCGGTCCTGGTACATATGTAAAGGACGGAAAGGTCTATTCCCTTTTATATGGAGTAAAGAACGCAAAGAACAAGATAACTGTTATTCCTTTTTCCGGTAAATATATTCCATCACCCCGGGATTATGTCATAGGTACGGTCATCGATGTTACTCCTTCCAACTGGATATTCGACATAGGTTCCCCGTATGACGGGCTACTGCATGTTTCGGAGTATCCAAGACGTGTGGATTCCGATAAGATGGTAAGTACAATGGATTTCGGAAGTTCTGTTTTGCTTCGTATAAAAGATGTAAATTCATCCATGAAGGTCGAACTGACCATGAGAGAACGTGGTCTTAGGTCACTTGATGTTGGCCGTGTAATTGAAGTGACACCTACGAAGGTCCCGCGTATCATAGGACACGGTGGTTCTATGGTATCCCTGCTTAAGAAAGAGACGAATTGCGAGATGTTCGTTGGTCAGAATGGAAGAATATGGATAAACGGTAAAGATAGTGAAATGGACCTTCTCACAGAAGCTATTGAGCTTATTATGAAACATTCTCACACATCCGGATTGACGGATAGGATATCTCATTTCCTGAATAATGAGGATGATGTTGTTTCTGAGAAGGATGACGCTGTTTTGGAGAAGGATCTCGCTGAGGATGAAGAAGATGAAGGCGAGATAAGGGAAGATACCTACAGAAAAGTAGATGCTCTTCTGGAAAATGATGATTGATCCGGAGTATCTCTTTTTGATCAGAGAGAATGTGCAAACATTGGAGAATTAATATGAGTGATAAACCTGAAAAGTTCATTGATGAAAATGGATTGCGTCTAGATGGCAGACGCATCGACGAGATCAGGCCTATGAAGATGGAGATCGGTGTGCTCTCCAGGGCTGATGGTTCCTGTTATCTGGAGTGGGGTAAGAACAAGATACTCGCAGCAGTATATGGCCCAAGGGAACTCCATCCAAGAAGATTACAAAAAGCTGATTCTGTATTGATCAGATATCGTTATAATATGGCTGCTTTCTCTGTAGAGGACCGTATAAGGCCGGGACCAAGCAGAAGAAGTACTGAGATCTCAAAGGTAAGCAGAGAGGCATTCGAGCCTGTAGTTCTTACTCATCTTTATCCTGGTGCTGTTATAGATGTATTTGCTGAGGTTCTTCAGGCAGATGCCGGAACCCGTACAGCAGCTATCAATGCAGCTTCCATGGCTCTCGCAGATGCCGGTATCCCTATGAAGGGACTTGTCTCTGCATGTGCTGTAGGAAAGGTCGACGGACAGCTTGTTCTTGACCTTAACAAGGCAGAAGATAATTTTGGTGATGCTGATATCCCTATGGCTATCACTTCCGAAGGTGAGATATCCCTTATCCAGATGGACGGTGACGTTACACAGGAAGAGTTCAAGAAAGCTATCGAGATGTGTAAGGAAGGATGCCGCCAGATCCTTGAGATACAGAAAGAGACCCTCAAGAACAAGTTCACGAAACTCGATGAGGTCGAGATCCCTGAGGATGAGGAAGAGGATGTTTCAGCTCTTGTTGAAAGCACACTCACATCCGCTGATGAGGGTGAGGCTTGCGAGGACGAAGAGGTCGTTGAGGAAGCTGATGCCGAGGATGACTCTGAAGATGTCGATGATGTAGAGGATGTTGAGGACGACGAAGAGGCCGAAGATGAGGATGACGTTCCTGAAGAAAAGGCTGACGAGGTCGTTGAAGCAGATCCTTCATTCGAGGATGTCGAAGAAGAGGAAGATGAAAACCCGGAAGATGATGAAGAAGAGACTGTCTGAGGTGTGATCATGGGTAACGAAGTAATGTCTGTACTTAAGAAAGATTATATTTACAACCTTATGCTCAAAGGAAAACGTCAGGATGGTCGTTCCTTTGATGAGATAAGAAACATCGATCTTAGAACCAATGTCATTGAAAAGGCAGAAGGTTCTGCATGGATCAAACTTGGAGAGACCGAGATACTTGTTGGTGTAAAGTTACAGGTAGGTTCTCCATTCCCTGACTCTGCCGGAGAGGGTGTCATCATAACAAGCATGGAGCTGAATCCAATTGCTTCTCCTGACTTCGAGGCTGGTCCTCCTAAGGAGAAAGCTATAGAGATGGCACGTGTTGCTGACAGGGGAATTCGTGAATCAGGCGCAATTGATTTAAGTAAGCTCTGTATTACGGAGGGAGAAGAAGTTTGGATCGTATTCATCGATATCCATGTTCTCAATAACACAGGGAACATTCAGGATGCTGCATCTCTGGGTGCAATTGCCGCCCTGCTTACCGCAACAGTCCCTGGTGAAAGAGAGGGACGCGGAGAGGATATGCCTATGCCTATCAGGGACATGCCTGTGGCCGTTACACTGGCAGACCTCGGCGGTGAGATGATGGTAGACCCTGATCTTGGTGAAGAAACAGTTTGTGACTCCCGCATAACCATTGTTTCCAATCAGGATGGCTCAATATCAGGAATGCAGAAGAGCGGTGATGGTGCACTTACAGAGGAACAGTTGTTAAAGGCTGTGTCACTGGCATGTGAGAAAGCATCTGAGCTAAGGGAAAACTATCTGTTGAATATCTGAACGGAACATTCAATATCATAGAATTCACACAATTTCAAGGAGATAAGATTCATGGCAAAAAAGTATACACGAAAAGGACGTGTATCCAGATCAGCTGGTAGGTTTGGTACACGTTATGGTAGAAGGGACCGTAAACTGGTGGCAGATCTTGAAGAAAAGATGCGTGCCCCTCATAAGTGCTCAAAGTGTGCACGTCCAAATGTAAAGAGAATAGGTACAGGTATATGGAAATGTACAAAATGTGGCCACACATTCGCTGGCGGTACATTCCTCCCTCAGACCAACGTAGGCAAGACTGTAGCCCGTTCTGTAAAGAAGGCAAAGGAAGCAGCAGCAGCAGAGTAAGGTTAATATGGCCTATAAATGTACAAGATGCAAAAGGAATGTTGAGATCGACTACGAGTATACAGGTATACGCTGTCCATACTGTGGACACCGTATCCTTGTGAAAGAGCGTCCAACAACCATCAAACGCATCAAAGCAGAGTAAGAAGCGATGCTTATCACTTCTTCTCGCAAACCATCTGCCAGTACGCGTACTTTATGTAAGCATCTGGCATCTTTTTTCGGTTGTGAATATCCCAACCGGGGTAAGATGGGTATGGGTGAGGTCATTGACCTTGCTCAAGACTCACTTCTTATTATTATTGGTGAATATCACGGTAACCCCGGCAGTATTGTATTCTATGGTCCGGGAGGTCACTGTTTACTTTCGCTTTATATCTCAGTGTTATCTGTACCTGCTTCATACTCGAGGACTTCTGGTCCTGTAATAGAAGGGGACAATGAGCTTGTACCTTTGATGTCCGAGCTCCTTTCAGAGGATACTGAAGGATCTTCACAGTCTCTTGTACTGGACATATCCGGTAATACCATGGAGTTCAAAGAGAATGGAAAGGTGCTTTTCAGCCTGAGGATCAAGAGCTATATGGTCTATGAAGGTGATGAGGATTGCTCCTTGTGACCAGGTCCGTTTTTGAAACTCCTGCAGCTTCATCCATATATCGCTCTCTGCGACCGGAACTTGAGAGTCAGGTAACTGAAAGGTCCTCTGTGGAAATGAAAGTGGAGGATTCCTGTCTTTTACTTACTGTGAGCTCTGATGATCTTGTGGCCATGCGTTCGACCATGAACACCTGGTTGCGTCTGATCCAGGTGGCTTCAGAGACCGCAGAATGTCTTGCATAGTCATTTTTGCAGTGTAGTTATGTAGCTCTTAAATTTCCAGTGTATGCCACCTTCACATCATTGTTTTTTGTTTTGAAGGACATAGAAACATTAAAATCACTTTAGGTTTATTGGTATGCCAGGTGAAACCAAAATGAGTACGCAAATACCCCCACAGATACAGAACCAGCTGGCACAGTTGCAGCAGGTCCAGCAACAGGCACAGTCTCTTGCGATGCAGAAATCTCAGATGGAGTCCATGCAGAAAGAGTCTGAAATGGCACTCGAAGAGCTTGATAAGGTCCCTGAGGATGCTGTCATCTACCGTACAGTAGGTGAGCTTCAGATCAAGTCCAGCAAGGAAGAAGCAGTTTCTAAACTGAACGAAAAAGTAGAGACACTTTCACTCAGATTACAGTCTATTTCCAGACAGGAAGAAAGGATCTCAAAGCGTTTCACACAACTTCAGGAACAGATCGAACAGTCCATGGGGAACCAGGCTCAATAAGCCCCTCCCTATACTGATGACATGACCAGCATCAATGCCTGGTAATGTCCAGAGGTTTCCATGCAAGTTGAAGAAACGGAGTTTTTCAATAAACTCCTGGATTACAATAATATTCTTTATCTTTGCCACCGGAATGCTGATCCAGATGCAGTAAGCAGTGCTTTTGCCCTTTCTGAAGCCTTAGGCGGGACTATTGGTCTTGTAGATGGCTGCAACAGAGTTGCTTCACTTCTTATTGACAAACTCAATATAGATGTGGTCGAAAAACCTGACCCGTCTGAATATGATATTACTCTTGTAGTTGACACTTCGACCAGTTCACAGCTCAATGATATCCAGCTTGGGAAGTATTGTGTGATAGATCACCATGCCACCACAGCTCTCATTGAGAATGCCGAATTCTACCTTCATCGTCATGCAACATCAACTGCAGAGATGGTCTTTGATATACTCCGTTCCATTGGTGCTCCTGTAATGCGTCGCACTGCTATGGGTCTTTTGACGGGTATAATAACCGATACGGGTCATTTCAAACATGCCACCCAGGATACTTTCAAGACCGTTTCTGAGATCATAGCATGTAGTGGTGTGGAATATGCAGATGTACTGGAGATGATGGCTGCAACTCCACAGGACATATCAATGCGCATAGCTATGCTGAAATGCGCTACAAGGGCGACCATCGAAAGAGTGGATGACTGGCTTCTGGTTGATTCTCACGTCAATTCTTTTGGAGGTGCTGCTTCTTCGATGTTCCTTAACATCGGGGCGGATGTTGCTCTTATAGGCACTTCGCGTGATGCTAACATAAGGGTCAGTGGCAGGGCCAAGCGTGAAGCGGTCGCTGCAGGTGTTAACCTGGGCAAGATAATGGAAGACATAAGTAAGAACTATGATGGTACCGGAGGAGGGCATGCAGGTGCTGCCGGTATAGATGTGGTAGCAGACATGGATACCATCATCTGGGAATGCAAGTACAGGATACGTGATATCCTCCAAGGCAAACCAAATCCTTCAATATGTGATTCATTGAATGAAGAAAATAAATGATCTTGATCGATCTTATCAAGGGGCAGTTAGATGATAGAGTATTGGAACCCATTGGTTGAAAGGATGCCAGTCGATGAACTGGAGAAGTTACAGGAAAAGAAGCTCAGAAATCTGGTAGACTATGTCTACAATCATTCTGATTTCTATAAGAAGCGATTTGATGATGCAGGTGTGAAGCCGGAAGATATCCAGACGCTTGATGACCTGAAAAAATTGCCATTTACATATAAATCAGACCTGAGGGATACCTATCCAACAGGCATGTTCTGTGTACCCAATGAACAGCTTGTTCGTTTCCATGTTTCATCAGGGACCACTGGTAAACCTACTGTTGTAGGTTACACACGCAATGACATCAATGAATGGTCAACCTCCCTTGCAAGGGCATTGACCTCCATAGGTGTAGGTCGTGGAGATGTCATCCAGGTAAGTTATGGCTACGGTCTTTTCACAGGTGGTCTTGGTCTTCACTATGGTGCAGAGGAAGCAGGTGTCACTGTTCTGCCTACAAGTTCTGGTAATACAGAAAAGCAACTTGATCTCATGAGGGACCTTGGTACCAGTGTAATGGCATGTACACCATCTTATTTCCTCTTCATGAACGAAGTGGCTAACAACATGGGTGTAAGTATAAATGACGATACTAAGCTCCGTGTTGGGATATTCGGTGCAGAACCATGGTCCGAAGAAATGAGGGCAAGGATCGAGGAAGCTACAGGTATCAAAGCCTATGATGTCTATGGTACCTCAGAGCTCAGTGGTCCTCTCTGTACGGAATGCCAGTACCAGGATGGTATTCATATATGGGGTGACCAGTTCCTTATAGAGGTCATCGACCCTGTTACCGGTGAACAGCTCGGTGAAGGTGAGCGCGGTGAACTTGTCATAACAACACTTGCAAAGGAAGCACTTCCACTTATCAGGTACCGTATAGGTGATATTACGGTCATCAACAAGGAACCATGTAAATGTGGACGTACACATCCACGTATCATGAGGGTACTTGGACGTGCAGATGATATGCTTATAGTTCGTGGTATCAACGTGTTCCCCGGACAGGTTGAATCTGTATTGATGACAATTCCTGAGGTGGGTGAACACTTCATGATCGTTGTGGACAGGGTAAATGAACTTGACACCATGACGATACAGATCGAGATGACAGATGAAGCATTCAGTGACAAGGTAAATGATATCATTGCTCTGGAGAAAAAGGTCCAGGCTGCACTGAAGAATGTACTTAACCTTGCAGTGAAGGTCGAACTTGTAGAGCAGGGTACCATTCCAAGGTCAATGGGCAAGGCCAAGAAGGTAATGGACAACAGAAAGCTATAATATGCCACAGGACATAACTTCTAATAGAATTGCAGGTGTTAACATGGAAGAGAAGATAATCAAACAGATCTCCCTTTTTGCCGAGAACAAGCCAGGTCGTCTTGCTAACATTGCAGCGAACTTCAGGAAAGCCGGTATCAATATCAGAGCTTTCACCATAGCTGAAGCAGGTGATTTTGGTATCATAAGAATGGTGGTTGACCGGCCCGATGCTGCACATGAGGTCCTGCATGATGCGGGATTTACTGTCTCTGAGACCAGTGTACTGGGAATTGAGATGGAGGATGTGCCAGGAGGTCTCGGAAAGATCGCTGACGTGCTTGGTGACAGGGATATCAATATTGATTATGCGTATGCATTTGTCACAAAGACCGAGAAGGCGCTTCTTATTCTCAGGGTAAGTGATATCGAAGCAGCTATTGAGGTACTGCATGGGGCAGGTATCAAACTTATAGATATGGCTGACATTCAGGAGATATGATCTAAAAGATCATTCTCTTTTTATCTTTCATACTTTTTAATAACGTATCTTTCATATTCTCTTCCGGTTCTTGTTCCTGCTATTTAAAAGTCAACCACTACTGTTTTATAGTACTTCTTGTCATTCCCCTTGAAAATGAGTGATACTACTGGCAACAAAGAAGTTAGCAGGCCAAAGTCCAAACTGGGAGGTTCACATTCCACTATAATAGGTGGCAGAACCGGCAAAAAAGTAGTATCATTGGTAAGCCAGCATCCTGAAGTAAAAAAGATAATACCTTCTGTGATAACAGTCAAAGGGAAGGGGAATTCAGGAGGGATGCTGAATGCCAGGGTACAAAGACCTGATGACAGGGGTAACCTCAGATTGTTAATATCGCACGGTACCTCTTTTCAGGAGCTGCGTCTGATAACTACGGTAGGTAGCTTTTCAGATGGTGAGCGTATCATGGAAGAACTCAATTCATTATTATCTGATGACTAAGGTGGAATAATATGTTCGTTGGAATTGATCACGGTACTACTGCAATGCGTTTTGCTGCACTTTTCCCGGGGGGAGATGTGCTGAGACTTGAAATTCCGCGAACCGAAGCTGCTAATATGACCGAAACCCAGCTAGTTGCAGCTATGGAGGATGCTTTTGGTGTGAAGAGCAAGGACATCTCTCTTATGGCTGTTACATACTCAATGGGTGACGGTATCAGTGATATAGAGGACATTAGGACTGTAAAGGACCGTGGTGTCAGAAGCATAGAGGGAGCCGGTAAGAAGACTGGTGGTGGAGGCAGGGTATTTGATGCAATAAGATCCTCCGGTATCTCTGCTGTTGTTATTCCTGGTATTCATGACGGAAGCGATACAGATGCCCGTATGAACATCTTCTCACATTCTACAAGTCCTGAAAAGATCGGTATAGCCTATCATGCATATTCACTTGGACTGAAGGACTTCGTTCTTTCTGATATAAGTTCCAACACTGTCACCGTAGGTGTTGCAGCAGGAAAACTGATAGGTGCCATAGATGCCTGCATCTTTGCTCCTGGTCTGCAGCATGGTCCGCTGGATGTAGGGGCATTGAGGGAAGTGGATGCCGGGAAGATGAGTGCCAATGAAGCATTCGTCCATTCAGGTGTTCTCAAGAACACTCCTTTCTTGAACAGGCATGATCTTCTTGAAGCATTTGAAAAAGGTGACCCTCAGGCAATATTTGCACTGGACAGCATCGCTCTTTTTGCATCCATGGAGGTTGCAGGTATGCAGATCCTGATGCGAGATCATGGTTCAGATGGTGAGATCGTCATCGAGGGTTCAGTTGGTGAGATACCTTATGTGGTCGAAAGGATCGAGCAACATCTTGGTGTAAAAGCTCATGTGCTTGACAGGTGGAGTGCAGCTATCGGTTGTGCTGAGATAGCACGTGATATTCATGAAGGTTCACAGGATATACTTGGTCTTCGTGTGAACTTATCTAATTAATTGTTTGATATTTCAAATTTGAAATTATAAATATGAAACGATATATTTCAAACAACCAATTTGAAACTTCAAATAACTCCTATCACTGATCAGGCTAAAAATAAGTTTGCATCAATTAAAATAGACTAGAATTTTATGCATTTTCCTTCCAGATAGAGAACAGAAACTCCTTTTGCTTTTCTTTGTTCATCTATCAGTTCCTTTAGCATATGCTGCGTGTTCAAGATCCCTTGTGAACTGATACTCCTGTCAACGTCAATGATCGTCATATCCGGGACCAGTGCTCTTACAAGTTCGCGCAGGTCTGGTGTTCCCTGTCCTCCTGTCATTGCAGCGACCTCATTCTGCAGTATTATTACAAGGAGGTCGAAACCGCCATCCACTGCATTTATGAGTCCAATGATGCCGGAGTGTGCAAGTCCGAAATCTCCTATTACAGCTATGCCCTTTCCGGGGAACCCGCATGCTGTGGAAATAGCACCTCCAAGTGCAAATCCTGTGTCAACAGCATTCAATGGGTCAGGTGCTGTGCGTATTGAACAGCCCATATCTCCTGCCACTGGTCTGATGTCATGCAATACATTGTATAGTGGCATGAATGGGCAGTCACTGCAGATCGGCCTTGAACCCCTGTTAGCTATCGTCTGGATCTCGGTGTATTTTGAGACCGTGTCCTTATCGATGTTCTCAAGTGCAAATTCCACATGTTCCTTCTCTATCATTCCGGTGGGCAGATGTCCGCTCTTTTTCCCGAGAATGGTGTTACATGTGCTGATGTGTGATTCTATGAATGCCTCACTTTCTTCGATAACGATGATGCGTTCGTGTTGATCTATGAACTTTCTGACAAGTTTATCCGGGAATGGTGAGACCACTCCAAGTGCCAGATGTGAATAACCTGAATAGACAAGTTGTGTGGACAGCAGACCATCTATGATCGCTGTTGGATAGCCAGATGATATTATCCCTGTCCTATCTCCATTTATCGTCATACGGTTGAAATGTGAACCTTCAGCTTCATGTATCAGGATGGGTTCTGATCTGATGTGGAAACGCTGGTGCTTTCCATGCATGGTCAGTTTCCAGATGTTCCTGTCAAATTCTTGCCCAGAACCTTCAGTGAACTTTCCTGTATTCGATCTTACAAGATCCTGCATGTCCTTTTCCAGTCTGTCCGTAATTCT
Organism: Methanolobus profundi; assembly: GCF_900114835.1. Taxonomy (GTDB): domain Archaea; phylum Halobacteriota; class Methanosarcinia; order Methanosarcinales; family Methanosarcinaceae; genus Methanolobus; species Methanolobus profundi. The sequence continues at coordinate 187,549 of NZ_FOUJ01000001.1, forward strand.
CATTATTACGGGGACCTTAGCTTCCTCTGAGAGCTCAAAGGCCCTGTTCAATGAGTCATAGGCATCCTGTGGTGTTGCCGGGTCAAAGACCGCAGTCTCTGATATCGAACCATAGAACCTTGAATCCTGCTCGTTCTGTGATGCCTTTGCAGCGGGGTCATCGCCTGCAAGTATAACGATCCCTGCACCGGTGGTGTGCATCATTGCGGTCATGAGCGGGTCAGACAGCAGGTTCATTCCAACGTGCTTCACCATTACCATGGATCTCCTTCCGGTAACGGATGCGCCCAGTGAAGCCTCCATGGCTGCCTTCTCATTGGTGAACCAGTGAATATCATACCCACTGGATCCCTTATTCTCAAAAAAGTGGTCTATGACAGCGGTCATTGGATATCCGGCAACGGCAGTAATGAACCTTACATTACTGTCGAGGGCTGCAAGGTATATTGCCTCAAGACCGGTTATATCCTTCTTGTCTGTCATTTCTCTTTAGTAATTATTCTAATTGTGCCTTCAGCTTTACTGAATCATCGGGACGAGCGAACCATGCCAGTGCAGCAAGCGCTCCTATGACGCCATTTCCATCAAGCCAGACATCGACGCCGCTGTCCTTTGCATATTCCATGGCGTATTCTTTTGTGAGCTCTCCACTGCGGCACTGTTTGCTGTACTCATTTATTTTCTTAGCATCGAAATCTGAGAGTACGACCATTCCGGTCTCATCGGACACACTATATTTAAGGAGTGCTGCTTTGATGCTTTCGAGCAATTCCTGTTTAGCATTCTCATCCACGCATGCGAATTCCAGTACTGTTGATACACAGTTCTGTGTTCTTGCAGATACCGGGAAAAGCTGTACCAGTGAGTGTGAGAGGTAAACGGATTCGTTGCAGTCCAGTTCCTTTGCCATGTTGTGTGTAAGTGTCCAGGTAGCACCTTCTTCCTTGGTGTCGGTATCATCGATACCAATGAGCACTCTTTCTCTCTTAGGGACTGTGATCGTGCCTTTTGCTGCACGGCCGCCACCTGATTCGGTGTAGTCGCAGCACAGTACTCCCTGCGCGAATGCTCTGCATTTGGTGGCACCTACTCCGCCTCCGCCAAGTCCTGCATATGTGATATGGACCTTATCGTCTTCCACAACAACGGACTCTATCCCTGCTGCTGCGGTTGATGGCTTAAGCTCAAGGGTTGATGTACCTGTCTTTACATTGTATCTGATCATGTTCCCGATGGAACGTGTGTTCAGGATAAGCGGCGAGTGTGAATAATGGAACTTAGACCATGCAGCACCACCATAACAGTTAGTATGCTCGATGATCTCAGCATATTCGTTCTTGCTGTCGCATATTGCATATATGCCCCTGTATGGAGTGGTATAGGGGTCACTAAGTTCGATCTCTTTCATCTGGGTGTTAATTGCTGGTCAATACCTTAAATGTTTTGTTAGGTATGAGCGATTATGAGAATATCATCTGATATATCCTTCATCTTTCAGGCTGACATACCTGCCATCTCCTATCACAACATGGTCCAGTACATCAATTCCAAGCAGTTTTCCACCGTCTACTAACTTCTCGGTAACAGCAATATCCTCTCTGCTTGGTGTTGGGTCGCCTGATGGATGATTATGTGAAAGAATAACTGAAGCACACGATTCCATGAGTGCTGCTTTGAATACCTCTCTGGGATGCACGATGTTCGCGTTCAGGCTGCCGATGGATATGATCTCTTCCCGCATAACATGGTTCTTTGTGTCAAGTAGAAGTGCCACAAGTCTCTCGCGCTTATGTTCGCGCATCCGGGGATAAAGGAGTGAGTAGACATCAGCAGGTGACCTTATCTTTCTTTTAGGCTCGTCGGTGTATCCTTCAAGCTTGCGGGCAAGTTCAAAGACCGCAGCTATCTGCGTTGCCTTTGCATTTCCAACTCCATGTATCTGGGTGAGCATGGAAATGTTCGCCTGGCTTAGCTGCTTGATATTGTACTCAGAGAATATGCGTCCGCACATATTGACAACATTTTCTTTTCTGGAGCCGGTTCTGAGGATTATCGCCAGCAGTTCTGCATTAGATAATGACTCCGGTCCGTATTTCAGAAGTCTTTCACGCGGCCTGTCATCTTCCGGCATATCGTGGATACTTATTTTGTACTCACTCATTGCAATTGCTACAGAACGGATGAATATAAATTATTCGTAATTGTCATATTATAATTTTTAACTAATCAAAAAGATAATGTCTATGACCTGCCAGGGTGCATTCTCGTTGTGTACTTATAGAATGACCTGGCATAATGCCATCACATGAAAGTTATTTGCGTTGCAGGTTACAAGAATTCCGGCAAGACCACGCTGGTAACACGTCTTGTTGATGCTCTCTCTAAAAAAGGGTCCACAGGAACTGTAAAACAGATGCTGCATCATCGTTTCAATCCGGAGAACACAGATACTGGCAAACACTTCGATGCAGGTGCTGACGTGGTTGCAGCTATTACTGATAGCGAGCTTGTAACGATAAAAAGGAATCCTACACTTGAAGATTCCCTCAATGCCCTTGCTGACAGTGGAGTTGAATTCGCCATAGTCGAAGGTGCAAAGAGCAGTGATCTCCCAAAGATATTCCTTGGGGACGTTGAAGGTTCTGATGATATTTCTAACATCATTGTCCAGTTGCCTGTAAGGTCGGAGTGGGACATAGATGCTCTTGTGGAGCTGGTCCTTGACCAGCCGGAATGGGTGACACTCGATTCTCTTATCAGGAAAGTACGTTCCAATCCTGATATTCGTCTTTCAGGTGGTATTGCAACATTTACCGGGATCGTCAGAAGGATCAATGGGGATGTTGAGACCACAGCAATCGATTTTGAAAAGTATGAAGGTGTTGCTGACAGGGCCATCGAGAAAATATGTTTTGATCTAAAACAAGAGGATAATATCATAGATGTGCTCATTCACCACAGAACAGGCCTTATCAGGTCAGGTGAGGACATTGTCTACATCGTGGTAGCTGCTGCACACAGGCAGGAATTATTTGAAACCTTGACCGAGGCACTTGAGCGTATAAAAGATGATGTGCCAATATGGAAAAAAGAATTCACCATCGAGGGTGATTTCTGGGTACACGATAAATTATAAATTAATTTTGTTTATGGAAATGGCTTACCTGTTCTTCAGGCCCATTTCCTCATCGATCTCTTCGGCTATCTTTTCCAGTTCCTGGAACATACGTTCGGAGTCTTTTCTCATTTCCTGAACTGCGGCCTTGAGGCTTCCTCCACGAAGGCAGAGTGCTCTCTTCTCTCTATATATAAGACCTGCATTGACAAGGTTCCTTATGTGATGGTTCACTCTTGAGAGGTTAACGTCAAGGTTCTCTGCAATAGCATCAGAAGATATTCTTTCCTCTCTTTCTGCGAGTTGCTGCAACAGGTCATGAACTATCTGTGTTGCAATGTTCTCAGTATCCCTTCCCGAGGATAATCCAAAGCTATTACAGAACCAGCGGATATCTTCTTCCAGCTTTTTTTCCCTGGGTTTTTCCAGGTTGATCAGGATTATCTGTTGTGGCATAGGATTACTCTATTGAACTATCAGTATATATAAGTTTCTTCTATTTTGTTGATATCATATCGATAAAACCGATAAAATAGCGATTTTTTGCAAAAGATTTATATAGGAGTTCTGCAATATAATTGCTCAGTTGACCGGAACTATTCTGGTCATATCGTAACAGGACAAGAACAATACATCGATAAAAATATTGAACCGTCGGACGAACAAAGAACAACTGAATATCCATAAGCTAAAAGGAGTGATAACATGAGATTTGGTTTAACAAAAGTAACACCTGCAAGTGGAGGATTATGGGATCCTATGGGAGATATCGTACAGATGCAGGATATGCTGAACAACATGTTCAAAGAGCGAAGCCTTGGGGAAAGATGGTCAGAGGCAGGAATACTTGCACCTCTTGTGGATGTAAAGGATGAAGGTTCTGGGATCCTTGTAACCACTGATCTTCCGGGTGTTGAGAAAGGTGATGTGGATCTTGATGTCAGTGACAACATGTTAACGATATCTGCAATGCGCAGTGCAAGCAATGAGGACAAAGATGAAGGCTATCTTCGCAGGGAAAGGACCTATAGTTCATTCTCAAGGACCGTGACATTACCGGATGCTGTGACCAGTGACGGTGCGAAGGCAAAACTTGAGAATGGAGTGCTCACTGTCTCTCTTCCGAAGTTGCTGATCGAGGAAAAGAAGAAGATACTCATTGAGTAGATGGTCTTGTACATGAGTGATCATGCCTGCAACTTATCCCTGATCGGGAGTATTGCAGGCTTTCAACTTTAATTTTCGCCGGGTTGGGCATGGCCCTATAAAAACGTGTCAAAAGTGATTTAAGCTAATTATTCACAAATAAAATAATGGGGATGTTGATCCCGGGGAGTTTACAATAATGGACATTGAACGTTTCACACAGAAAGCCCAGGAAGCTATTCAGGGCTCAAGCACTATCGCTGCAAGATACAGAAATCAACAGATAGATTGTGAACACATGTTCCTTGCATTACTCGAACAGAGCGGGGGACTTGTAACTACATTATTACAGAACATGGAAGTTCCGGTGGACCGCCTGAAGCAGAAGGTTGAGGCACAGCTTGCCAACCTTCCTCAGGTGTCAGGTCCCGGCGGTGAACAGGTCTATATGACACAGACCATGAGGCGTATCCTCGATACTGCTTCACAGGAAGCCGGAAAGATGAAGGACGAGTATGTCAGCGTCGAGCATCTTTTACTTGCAATGGTAGAGGAAAAAGATAGCCAGTGTGGCAAGATCCTCGCCAGTGAAGGTGTGACCCGTGACAGACTTCTTGATGCAATAAAACAGGTAAGGGGGAATAGAAGAATTACTTCAGAGAATCCGGAAGACACAATGGAACCGCTAAAGAAGTACGGTATTGACTTCACAGAACTTGCAGCTCAAGGTAAGCTTGACCCTGTTATCGGAAGGGATCATGAGATCAGGCATTCTGTAGAGATCCTTTCACGCCGCAGAAAGAACAATCCTGTGCTTATAGGTGAGGCTGGAGTAGGTAAGACCGCAATTGTTGAGGGTCTTGCACAGCGCATTGCCAAGAAGGATGTTCCTGATGCCATGAAAGACAAGCGTATCATTGCCCTTGATATGGGTGCATTGATAGCTGGTGCCAAGTTCCGTGGTGAGTTCGAGGAAAGGCTCAAGGCAGTGCTTAAGGAAGTCGCTGATTCTGAGGGTCAGATCATTCTCTTCATTGATGAGATACACACCATTGTAGGTGCAGGTGCAACTGAGGGTGCCATGGATGCAGGAAACCTCCTCAAACCCATGCTTGCCCGTGGTGAACTACATTGTATCGGTGCTACAACAGTAGACGAGTACCGTAAGTACATTGAAAAGGATGCAGCACTTGAACGCAGGTTTCTGCCAGTATTTGTCGAGGAACCAACGGTAGAAGACACAATATCCATCCTTCGTGGACTGAAGGAGAAGTATGAAGTACACCACGGTGTACGTCTTAAGGACTCTTCACTTGTTGCTGCTGCAATCATGAGTAGCCGTTATATTGCAGACAGGTTCCTTCCTGACAAGGCTATTGACCTTGTAGATGAGGCTGCTGCAAAGAAGAGAACTGCCATTGACAGCAAGCCAGCAGAGCTTGATGAAGCAGACCGTAAGATCATGCAGCTTGAGATCGAGCGTGAGGCACTGAAGAAGGAGAAAGATGCGGCTTCAAAGGATCGTCTGGAAATCCTCGAGAAGGAACTTGCAGACATCAGGGCTGAATCTGATGCCATGAGAGCGAGATGGGATCGTGAAAAGGAAGCCATCTCAAAGCTAGGTGCTCTGAAGCAACGGATAGAAGATGCAAAGATCCAGTACGATCTTGCTGAGAACGATGGAAATCTAGAGCTTGCATCACGTCTGCTGTATGGTGAGATCACCCCACTGCAACATGAGTATGCTGAAGAAGAAAAGCAACTTCAGGAAATGCAGGGTGAGATGCTCCTGAACGAGGAGGTCGGTGAAGAGGATATTGCCGAGGTCGTCAGTCAGTGGACCCACATACCTGTTACAAGGCTCATGGAAGGTCAGCGTGAGAAGCTTGTTCACTTCGAGGATAACCTTCACAACCGTATCATCGGTCAGAGCGAAGCTGTAAGGGCAGTAGCTGATGCGGTCATACGTAATTATGCAGGTATCAAGGACCCGAGACGTCCAATTGGTAGTTTCATCTTCCTTGGTCCGACTGGTGTAGGTAAGACCGAACTTGTAAAGGCACTGGCAGCAGAGCTGTTCGATGATGAGAACAACATGGTGCGTATCGACATGTCAGAGTACATGGAGAAGCACACTGTTGCAAGGATGATCGGTGCACCACCTGGGTATGTAGGACATGATGAAGGTGGTCAGCTAACAGAGGCTGTTCGCAGGCGACCATATTCAGTTGTGCTCTTCGATGAGATCGAGAAGGCACATCCTGATGTGTTCAATGTCATGCTTCAGATCCTTGATGATGGCCGTCTGACCGATTCAAAGGGAAGGACCGTTGATTTCAAGAACACTCTGATAATCATGACCTCGAACATCTTTGCAGGTGACCTTACTGAGGTCCTGAGGTCCGGTGAGGATGAACAGGATGTGGACTACGCTACATTGCAGATGCGTGCCATGACCGAGCTTGGAAAGTTCTTCAGGCCGGAGTTCCTAAACCGTGTCGATGAGATCGCTCTCTTCCATGCATTGAAGCCGGAAGAGCTTGTCAGGATCGTTGACATCAAGGTAGCTGACCTTGTTGACAGGCTCAAGGACAAGCGTATCGGTCTTGAACTCACAGATGCTGCAAAGGCATACCTCTCAAAGACCGGTTACAGCGAGACATTTGGTGCAAGACCACTTAAGAGGGTAATTCAGAACGAGGTCGAGACCATGATCGCCAAGCTCATCGTTGCAGGTGAGGTTCCGGAAGGTTCCACAGTTCACGTTGATAGCAATGGGGCTGAGCTGACTGTGGATATAAGGTCTGCGGAATGAAAGGACAAGTATCGTATCTGATATATCTAAAATAAGGTCTGGATGCTGTAAAAGCATCCAATTATCTATTTTTCTTTTTCTAATTACTTAATTAGGATCCGAGTGCCATTCTGATAAGTACTATAGATCCAACAAAAAGGTCAAGGACTATCAATCCTCCAATGACCATGCCTCCCAGTTTCAGGTACTTTGTGTCAAAGTCCAGTATCGAGAGTGCATTCTTCACGGAATCCATGGTATCATTGGCTTTCTCAACGGTTCCCTGTGCTTCCACAAGGGTTGCATTGACATTATCAAGAAGAAGGTCGATACGAGGTTGTTCCTCTGTTCTGATATTTTCAAGAACACCGTGCAGTTCATCCAGTGTCTGTGGAATTACTCCAGGAACCTCTTCCCATTTGTTAGAGAGGAGTTCATATTTCCTTTCCATCTTCAGGGATTGTCTGAAGTAGAATGCCTTCTGAGCCTTCATCAGGTCATAGTTGCGCTGGTATCCATCGAACTTTGTGCTCAGGGATGCTGATATCTTTGCACCGTATGGCTGCATCATTGACATCGAGTTGCCAGGTGCTTTGATAGATGTTGCAAGTCTGGCTATGTTGGCTGCAGAGATATTTGTTCTCTCTTTATTGATGCTTGCTGCATTTGCTGAAATGCCAGTTGCTTCAATGTTCTTTGTGGATGTTGTTCTTAATGTGGGCTGGGGATCTGCAATGTTCCTGACCGTTCTGTCACCTGTGCTGGCATCAACTGATCCTACGGTATCCTTGGTATCTATATTATCTCTGACACTTTCTACATCCTTGCTCACGTCAACAGTTCCGGCGCCAACATTGATGTTCTCTTTATCAATTATATCTGCAACATCGATATTGTCCTTGATCTGATCGCCTATGGTCTGATCGCCTATGGTCTGATCAGCGAACATGTCAGTTGCATTTATTACATCGTCAAGGACACTGCTGGCATAGATCCTGTCCTTTGGGACCTTGATAGCTCCGGCAGCTATCTCAAATTTGTTCTCAGGGTGTATCTTGATTATGTTTCCTAGTTGAGCGGTAACAGTATCCTTTCTTGAGATGAGTCCCTCATAGTAGAGCTTGTCAGTCTGGATCATGTCCAACTGATCTCTTATCGATGGACTCAGTTCAGTTATTGATACCGGTACTTTTCTTTTAGTGACAAAGAGCTTCTTTACTTCCTTGAGGACCTCTTCGGTAACATCCAGATTATCATCAAGTGATGCAAGTATGTCCTCTATCATTGGCTGCTCGATCGTGTTCAATCGTTCAAGGACTTCCTTTGCATTGTAAATGCCCGTTGTGACAACACCTGGTTCCTGGTAGAATATGTCATGTATCTCCTGGTTCGCGGTTGCCAGTTTTGCCATGAGCTGGAACTTTTCTATCACATCACTAAAGTCTGAGATGATGTCCCAGAAATTAAAGTCAAAATTGCCGGTGTCAGTGACACCATTTTCTTTAAGTTTGTTCTCAAGCCGTGTCTTTTCCTGCCTGAGTGAATCAAGTCTTTCTTTTTCTTCGTCCCAGAGATCTGCTTCACTTCTTGGTGTGAGTCTCTGGATCGTAAGGAGTTCCTCTGCCTCTTTTAATGTAGAGTTCAACTGTTCCCCAACAGCCTGTATGGTCGAACCGATCACTGCAATTGCCATACCTGCTTCTTCGGCTGCCTCACCTGCATCTTCAGCAGCATTTCCTGCCTGATAGATCGCTTTACCAACTGTGTATAATCCTCCAGTGGCAACACCTGCTACTACATCAAACCATCCCATATTTTTTCCTCCTGTCCTCTTATGATCTTATCCGAAGGTGACAGGCTCCGCTTATCCCGATTGCTATCTGGCGGTTCCACATCTCTGAATGTCCTGTTCACTCTACGGATGCTGCATTAGGACTTCAGCAATTTTATTGGCAACTTATAATATATACTTTGCCTATATTTTTATGGTTTCTGTTAGGTTTGCTGTTATATAATGTGATAATTTCTACAGGTTAATATTGACCTTCTCAGCCCTTAGCCACAGATCCTCAAATTTATCTCTAAGCTTCCCTGCATATTCCCGATCATAGACCTTAAGCTCTCCAAATAGCTTTTTTGGTTGGAGGGGTTCGGGTATAGGTATGTAAGTTATGTATTCATCAATTAGTATGAAATCATATTCGCATTCAAGTACTCTTACTTCCATGTTCTTCTTTATCATTGTCCGGGTGTTCGGGTCGTGTATCTGCTCAAACTTTTCTTTCATGGCAATGGTGAACATATCTTCAGGAACTATCGTTTTGATCTTTATCCCTTTCTCTGCAGCTTTGACAAATTCATCGATCACTGTAGGAATAAGTGTTTTTGGATCGACGCATTTCTGATCCTGCAGCATCTCTGCTATTCTTCCTGGTTTGACATGCACGATCTCCATTTCGGTTTCATCCAGCATGCTTTTGATGTTCTTGATGATGTCCTCTTCACCTATCAGGGTGGACCAGAACTGGATCTCTGTGTGGTCAGGCTGGCTAATGTCGGATAATTTCGTTTCCAGGTCAGCAACTCTTAACTTGAAGTTCTCCAGCTCGTTTCTGGATTCTTCCTCTTTTTTTGAATATAGGTTATTGAGAGCTATGGTTGGTTTGACTGCTCTGTATTGTCTGGGTCTTGATCTCTGGAACTCTACAAGTCCCATGTTGTTGAGATTAGAGAGTACTTCGTATATCTTTCCAACTGGGATCTCTGACTTGCGTGATAGTTCCTGGGCACCTGAGACTCCTTCTTTAAGAAGGGTTGAATAGGCGGATGCTTCGTATTTTGTGAGTCCGAGGTCTCTTAGTTCTCTTTCAGTATCCATATTATTCACTTCATGAACGTTTTTTTGCAGGTAAAAGGCTTATTAATATCTAAGTTAAAACAACTATAAAGAGGTTTTCTCTCTGTAATTATATTATTTGTTGAAAAAAGCAACTTTATATACAATCAACACATCGTCTAACTTGACTATACATCGACAAGAATTTGTATTGATCAGATCATGGAGGTCTTTAATGCCAGTAAGAAATAACGTTTCATCATCCTCGGTGGATATATTAAAAGAGCACATCGCTGATCTGCCGATAAGGAGTCTGGATGATGAATGGATTATGTGTAATAAGGTAGAGCTAGGTTCTGTAATGGAAGACAGGTCCAGGGTATGTGCTCATATGAACAGCACTCGGAAAGAATGAGTTTTCTAAACTGCCTTCTCATAACAACTTTATTTACGTTTTTTTAAGAGTGTAATGCTTATATTCTGGTTTGTATATACAAAGCCTGTTGGATTCGATCTTAACTGAAATATTGTTATTGATGAGCTTATTCTTTCAGAGTCATACTATTCTTTCTATATTCTTGATGTCTATTTTTATGGGTGTATTGTTTCAAAATAAATCAAACTTGTCTATAAATCGAAAGACTTATCTACTAATACGTTCCTAGTAATCATGTGTACCATCAACACGCTAGTCGTGTAGTTTAGTACCACCCTATCCAACCCCCAAAACGAGACATCCTTTCAGGATGTCTCATACCCAATTCTACTGTGATCAATGATGAACTATTTTATATTCTGCTTTGGCACCTTTTTTTAACTATTTATCAGTTTATTACAGGGTAAAATCCTTTTATATACAAGAAAGTCATTAGAGGTCTAATAAAACAACTAAAAGAGAGTTTTTTTATTATCATAATTAATCATTAGGAGTGTTTATCATAAAAAATATCTTTGAAAAATTGGGTGTTTTCATCGAAGACAATACCGTACCCATTATATTGATAGCACTGCTTCTGATCATCATCTCATTCCAGGGCGCCCAGTTGATAGGGATGGCTTCAGGTACGGATACCTTTGTAGATAAGAACTCAAAGTTGTATCAGGACTATGACCATCTTTATTTGAACCTGTTCGGTACGGAATCCATTGTAATGATGGTTGAAGGTAGTGATGTGACCGATCCGGAGATATTGAAAGCCTTTGACAGGGCTTATACCTCAATTAGTAACATTCCCAGTGTTGTGGATGTGACATCTCCGTCGACCGTTATAAAACAAGCTAATTATCAAATGACCGGCAGAAGCAAAATTCCTGATGATGCCGCTACGATAGATGCGATAATTGACTCTTCTATGCCTTCTTCTCTTATTACTGACGATACTCATGCTACGATGTATGTGGTTGTTGAGGGAACTGCATCTGACTCGACCAAAGAGGAGATCCTTCGTGAGGTAGAGATATCTGTCAGACAGGCAAATTTCCCTGCCGACTATAACGTCATTGTAACAGGTGACCCGGCGTTCAGCATAGCAATGAATGAGGAAATGAACACAAGTATGGGATTATTGTTGCTACTATCTGTACTTCTGATGGTGGTTGTTCTGTATCTTGTCTTCAAACATGTAAGATGGAGACTTCTCCCTCTTCCAATAGTGTTGGTTGGTATTATCTTTACATTTGGTGCAATGGGTTTTCTTGACATTCCGATGTCGATGGTTTCCATGTCGGCGTTTCCGGTACTCATAGGCCTTGGTATAGATTATGCGATCCAGTTCCACAACAGGATAGAAGAGGAGCTTGCACGTGGTGAATCAGAAGAAGAGGCTATTATAGATACCGTGAAACATACTGGTCCTGCAGTTCTTATAGCACTTATAATCACAGCTCTGGGTTTCTTCTCGCTGTTCACATCTACAGTTCCAATGATCCAGGACTTTGGAAAGCTTTTGATGATCGGTATCATAATGTGTTTCATCTCATCCCTGTTCCTGGGGGTAACTATCCTTTATGGATTTGATAAACTATCCAGGTACAACATACTTGGGAAACTGGGATTGAAAAGAAAGAATGATGGATCCAATGCCCATTCTTCTGCAACTATCGATCCTGAGGACCATGACCCTGATTTCCTTGAGAAGGCCCTGAAAGGGATCGCTACATTCTCAATGAAGAACCCTGTCATTATTCTGGCAGTTGCCGGATCCCTTTGTCTTGGAGGTCTCTATGTGGATACAATGGTCCCTATACAGACAGATACCGAGACATTCGTTCCCCAGGATATGCCAGCACTTCTGGAGCTTCAGCATATGGGTGAGATCCTTGGAGGCGATGACCAGCTCAATCTTATCATCAAGACAGATGACAACACAGATCCTGATCTGCTTGAATGGATCGATGACTTCTCTGAACACGAGGTAGAAGGCCGTAGTCATATAGATGGCTCCTCAAGTATCGTTGACCTTGTAAAAGAAGCGAACTCAGGTACTATTCCTGATAGCTCGGCCGAGGTAGCAGCTATCTATGAACAGCTTTCTGATTCTCAAAAGGAGACCTATCTGGAAGGGAACAATATCATCCTTCTTAACCTTAATATAGGAAATGCCATGAGTGAACTCGGTCTTGAAGGGATAGAGGCTCTTGGAGATGTGGTGGAAGAGGATCTTGTATGGATGGCACCTCCTCCAGGGAACAGTGTGACCATCACCGGTCATTCAATGGTATTTGTCGCAGTTATATCTGCACTTACTTCAGGACGTTCACTTATGACGCTGCTGGGAATAGTGCTTGTATTTTGTGGTCTGCTGGTCATATACAGGGATTTCCTGAAAGCTTTCACTCCTGTCATAACAATGATCATAGTGGTCGGATGGTCTGGTGGCCTCATGTACTACACTGGCATGGAATATACACCCATGACAGCTACCCTTGGTGCACTTATCCTTGGTGTTGGTTCTGAATATGCCATTCTTATGATGGAGCGTTATTTCGAGGAAAGGGACAAAGGAGCAGACCCTGAGTTAGCAATGCAGGAAGCAAGTGTTAAGATCGGTAAGGCTATCGTTACATCAGGTCTTACGACAGTCTTTGGTTTCTCGGCATTGATAGCTTCACCATTCTCAATAACAAGTAATTTCGGTGTCATCACGGTTATGGATGTGGTGCTCGCCTTACTTGCAACATTTGTGATCTTCCCGCCTGTTATTGTTACACTTGACAAGTACAGGGAAAAGAGGAAGCACTATATTGCAACGCACAAAAAGAACGGATCAAAAGGCGTTCTAAACAACATTCAGGAGGCAAGTACCCAATGAATGTGAATTATGGAAAGATCATGACAAAGAAGTATACTCTTCCTTTGGTGGCATGTATTCTGCTTTCAGTTTGTTTTGTAGCGGCAGTCCCATCTGTATCTGCAAAGGAATACCTGCCTCCTACATATGAATACACGACCAATTATTACAACTCGTACGGGGAGCCTGACATTTCGGCTTCCATTATCGGTGATGTAGAATTCGAACGTGGCGAGACCGCCCGTCTGGAAGTGGTGCTCGCGAACAGGGGTGTTATCTATGGTTTCAAGGCAGACCAGGGCGTAGGTACATCAGAAACAGAACATGAACTCTCACTTCAGGAGTTGGAATATGAGACTATGAGGACCACTGCGTATGGTATAAAGGCAAGTCTTGTGTCCACCACCGACCAGATCGAGGTCGATGCTGAAACGAATATCCATACACTTGAGGAGCTGTATCCCGGAGTTCTTCCAGAGGATCCCATGGTGTTTACAATAACGATATCTGAGAATATTCCTGCAGGTGTCTATATTCTGGAACTTCCTCTTAGTTATGAATACCAGAAAGATGTCAGGATGACAGAAGGTGAGTCTGTGATACTTGGTGAACCTGATCTTGACCATGCAAGTTTCTATGAGAATGTAGAGACAACACTTCAGATACCTATAGTTGTTGAACCGGAGGCAATGTTCGAAGTCACAAATGTCACTGGGACACTTGAAGCTGGCAGTACCAATGTTGTGAACATCACCTATACCAACATCGGTGAACTTCCTGCAGAGGATGCGGTTGCAAGGATAGTTGTCATGAAGCCTCTGAGCACAGAGCGTTCAACAAGATCCCTTGGTTCTATGCAGCCTGGTGAGAGCAGAACAGTGTCTTTCAATATAGCTTCTGAACAGAGTGCTATTGCGAAGTCATATGGTATTGACAGTGAGATAAAGTATTATGATGAGGATGGAGAGGATTCCTTCTCCAATAATATGAAAGTAAGTCTGGAACTGAACGAGCCACAAAGGCAGATCAATGTTATAGGACTTGCTATTGCTGGAATTGTAATAATATTGATCGTATTGGTAGTTAAGAACAGAAGGAAAAACGGTTCAAAATAATCTGGATGGATGTTAATGATGAAGAATATATATCTTAATAAGGTGGTTTTGGTATCATTGGTCCTCAGTATGCTCTTTGTATTGCCTGTGAGTGCTGAGACGATGACTATAGATTCAGAGCTTCCTGACTTTTTCAACTTTGATGAGAACTATTACACAGTTTACGGTGGTCCTGATGTCAGTGCCACTCTTGTAGGAGATAATGAATACTCAAGGGGAGATGAAGTGACCCTTGATGTAAATCTGATGAACAAAGGTGTCATAACAGGTTTCAAGTCAGAAGAGGATGATGACCCGATATCTGATCTCGATCAGAAGATACAGAAGACAGAGATGGGTTATGAAGCTCAGAGAACAACAGCTATTGGTATAGTTGCTATTCTCTCTTCAGATGACTCCAATGTGAGGGTAACCTCAGGTCCACAGGAAGCCGGTACACTCGCATCCGGTGAACAGACCTCTGATCCGCTGGAATTCAATATAGAGATATCCAAGAATGCTCCTGCCGGAGAATATCCACTCAACCTGACACTCTATTATGGATATCAGGAGAATGTGCAGATAAACGGTGACAATGAGACCGATCTTGGTATCACCAATATGGAAGTTGGTCTGTGGTATGCAGTTGGTCAGCAGTTCGAAGAACTGAGTGTCATTGTAGAAGATGAGGCTGATTTCGAGGTCGTAAATGTGACCGGTGAACTGGAAGCAGGACAGGAAGGTCTTATCTATGTGACCTACAAGAACACTGGTGAGGAAGCTGTAAAGGATGCAACCGTCAGGATAAGTTCTGATGATCCGTTCAGTACTACCGATGACCAGTCCTTCATTGGTTCACTTGGACCTGGAGAAACTGCTGAAGCTGTCTTCAAACTGAAGGTCGATGAGACCGGCGTTCCAAAGATGTATGCTATCAACAGTGAGATCAAGTACGAGGATATGGATGGACACAGTCAGATATCCGATACTATAAAGATAACAACAGAGGTACTTCCTGCAGGTTCATCCGGATCAGGTTCAGGAGCTTATGTTGGTATTGTTGTAGTGCTCATCATTGCAGTTGTTGCTGTAATAGGCGCTAAGAAATTCATGGCTAAGAAAGAAGGAGATAACTGATCTCCTTCTTCTCTCCCTATTTATGGGGGTATTCTCATTACTATGCTTTTAACATCTCTTCAGAACCTTGGTTTCACATCTTATGAGGCTAAGGTATTCATTGCTCTTGCGAAGAATGAAAGTGCAACAGTATCTGCCTTGCATCTTGATTCTGATGTTCCTAATTCTGCTATCTATGGTGCGCTCAAAAAACTGGAAAAAAGGGGTATCATCGAATTCCAGAACACAAAACCCATGCGTTACAGATGCCTTCCTCCTGAAGATGCTATTTTAAAATTAAAGCGTGACTTCGAAGATGAATGTGACAAAGTTCTCTCTGAACTGAACGAGATATATGGTGTATCTTCCTGTGGCAGAACAGAAGAACTTATCTGGACCATCAAAGGTGCCAGGAATGTCACTGATAAGGTCATACAAATGCTCGAAGGTGCTGAAAAGGACATACTCGTAATGAGCTCCTCAACCCCGTTCCGTACATTTGCGGAAAACTATCCATCTCTTAGAAAGGACTACATGACGATCATCGGTATCTTCAACAGGAAAACAACTGATGAGGGTGTAAGTGTGAGGGTCATTAGTTCAAGTGATGATGAGGCCAGAAAGATCTCTAATATGGTGCCGCTTGCATCTGTCAAGGTGAATTCAGTGAAGGATGCTTCATTCGATCTCAAAAGCTTTGTTGTGGTGATAGATGACAATGAGATGCTTGTTGATATAATGAAAGAGGATGATGGGGAAGCTGACCTTACGGCTGTGTGGACCAATGGTGCAGAGTTCGCCTATACTATGTCTCATCTACTTAATGCTAAGTGGGAGACTTCAGAGGACTACGATACCGTTAAATAAGATAATTCAGGTGTTCCCTATGAAGATCCATAGTATCATTTTGTTGACCATTTTACTGATAATACTGGTTGTACCAGTATCTGCGGAAGTGAGTCCTGGTTTTAATGTAACGTTCTCTCCGGATGAGGATGTTATAACTTCAAGAATTGACCGTGAACCTGAGTTCATAGTTAATGTAAGTGAGAGCTCAGATATTTTTTGGTATCTGGACGATGAGCTTGTCAATACGTATAATGATGTTAACGATTCGGTCTATGTGCCAGACCTTTCCGAGACTGGTAATTATAGTATCAGAGTGAATGTCTCCAATCTCAATGGAACTGACTTCAATCAGTGGTACTGGGTAGCTACGGCAACCCCTTCACAGATTATGTCCAGTGGGGGTGGAAGCAGTGGTAGTTCTTCAGGCTCTGTGTCCTCAGGAGAGGACTATGAGAACATCATGTTAAAAGAGGTACAGATGCTGGTTGTAAATAAAGGAACAACCACTGTCTATTCATTCCCTGATGGATCGGACCCAATAGATTCCGTGGCGTTCGTTTCCTCGGTCAATGCAGGTTATGTGAAGACGACCCTTGAGGTTCTGAAGAACAGGTCATCTGCAGTGTCAAAGGATCCGGATGATCTTGTCTATTGTTATTCTAATATAATACTCAGCAATACGGGTCTGGAAAACAAACTGAGTGATACCCGTATCGTCTTCCATGTTGACAGGGAATGGATCGATGAGAATGACATTGTACTGGATTCCATAAGGTTGAAAGTGTTCGGCAGTTCGAATTGGAAGTCATTTCCTGTCAAGGTCATTGATGAGAATGAGAACACCATCACTTTTGTTTCAACAACTACTGAATTCGGTAATTTTGCCATTACAGGAAAAGTAAGCGAAGATCAGGATGAAGATGTTGTGGTTGTTGATCTTGGTGCTGATACAACTGGTAGTTCTTCATCTGATGCAGGTAACGGGTCAGATGGGAACGGTACTACATCAGAGAGTGAGGATGTATTAACATCTGTCCTGAGGTCCATGACAGAGTTATTTATAAAAAGAAATCCTGTAAGTAACTGATCCAATAACAGGTTTAGAATATGGCACTGACTACCAATTCCAAAGTATGGAGCATAATGCTCCTTGTTTTTTCGTTCCTGACCATGTTCTTTGTGGTCCTTTTCCATTTTGAGGATCTCTTCATCGTGCTTATAGTCGGAAGTATCCTTGTACTTGTGACTGACAGGATACTTACAGGTTTCAATAAGAGATTCGGCCACAGATCATTATGGGAAAGAAGGGTCTATGGTCTTACATTGTTAGTGCTGTCCATTCTTTTTGTTTCTTTACTATTCGTGGGTCAGTTATCAGATATGAATTCCCTGGTTGACTCTCAGGAAGAGTATGAATCAGGTATAACAACCCTATTTTCAACATATGGTAGTTTCTTTACGTTCTCAGGTGGGAATGCTGACATGACCGGCACTCCTGGTGCATCACCGGAAGGTGCTCCGAATGGAACTGCAGCACCGATAATCTCAGGAGAGGACATGAGGTCCGTGGGCGATTATATATTCAGCTTCTTTTCCTCATTGATATCCAAACTGTCTTTCTTCCTGTTCACTGGTCTGCTTATCATACCAATGATGTTCCGTCTGTATTTCTCAAAGAAGAATGTGATCGTCAATGAGTTCATTGAGTATATCCCATTAAAATACCAGGACTGTGTAAATTCATCGATCTCTGATATAGGAAAAAGACTTGGTGATTTTTTCTCTGCCAAGATCCTTGAAAGTGTTATAGTAGGGGCAATATGCTGCATAGGTTTCTATCTTGCAGGTATCAACGGATGGTTCTTCCTTGGTTTTGTTGCAGGACTGCTCAATATCGTTCCATATATCGGGCCGGTGGTTGGAGCCATTCCTGCCGTGATAGTTGGTTTTATAGTAAGTCCCACCACTGCATTGCTGGCAGTAGTGACAGTTGTCATTGCCCAGCTTGTTGACAATCTCTACCTGATCCCCTATATGATCTCAGGAAAAGTTGCAGTAAGTCCTCTGGTCAGTATCCTTCTCACACTTATATTTGCGGATATGCTTGGTGCGCTGGGTATGATACTTGCCATCCCTATCTATATAGTCTACAAAGTGGTGTTAACAGAGTTCTACAATGAACTGTTGAAGATATATCCTGATGAGTAGTCCTCTCAATGTGGGTATTCTCTTCATTTTTTTCTTAATTTTATACCTGAATTCATTTTTAATAACTTGTTAACAACGTTAACATTATGTGCCGCAGTATGCTGATTTTTGAATGCCGGTATAGTAAGTTTGATATAGCAGTTGTGCGTAGTATATGCACATCCAATACACAATTTTTATGACAGGAGATCATGCGATGAACAACGAAGAAATTCAAAAATTAGGAAAAGAACTTAAAGACGTCCTTAATATCGGCACTTCCCCGGTTGCTGTACATCTGGTAAAGGTGGATGAGGATATTCCTGAAGATATCCCTCACATAGGTGAGACAACAAGACACTGCCAGATGGTAGATAATGTTAGAAGGCTGCACAACCAATTCTACGCTACACTGGATGATCAGATGTGCAAGGGTGGAGCATCCGTAATGGGTCTGGCTGAGATGAGCCCAAAGCTCAAATCCGGTGAGGTCTACTATAATCTCAATCACTTTGCTTCCCTTGAAGCTGCAAAGGCAACCATGGAAAAGGTGCCCATGGTAGATGCAAATTCCATCAAAGCTGTGCTATATGCTCCACTTGAGAAAACAACTTTCCTTCCTGATGTCATTCTCGTTATCGCAAAGCCTAAGATCGTGATGGAGCTCTCACAGGCCCTGCTCCAGAAGAACGGTGGTCGTGTGAACGCAGGATTTGCCGGTAAGCAGAGTGTCTGTGCAGATGGTGTCTCATACCCATACCTCACAGGTGAAGCAGGTGTTACTATCGGTTGCAGTGGCAGCAGAAAGTACACAGAGATCCAGGATGAGGAAATGATAATGAGCGTACCTGTGGACATGTTGCCTGCTCTTGTAGAGTCTGCAAAAGCCATGTTCGGCACTTACGCCTGCTAATATCTATATTTTCGATCCGGCACTTTTGAAGCGCTGGATCTCTTTCTCTTTTTAGTTCAACTCGGATATCATAGTTCAATAGTATATCCGGCAAATATCTTTACGAAATTATCCGGGTACATTTTCCTGATAACATCCTTGTGTGATGTGCAGTGCCCTGCTCCTATCATTTGCATGTCTTTGAACACGCCATATTCCTGACTGTCGTGTAACCCGCCGAATATGCCTGATATATTTCCAAAAGAAGATGCAGCTTCGGTTATCGCCAGCATTCCAGGGTGTGCACATCCGGTGACTATGTAATTGTCATTTTCCGATCTAAGGACAAGGGCTTGTTCTTTTGTTTGATCTCCGAGTTCCCCTGTTGTATACACATTCCTGCATATTTCTCCGGGGTCTTTCATTCCATAAAGTTTCCCATTGATCCGTGTTGCCATCTCTTTTTTCAGATTAGCTGAAAAACTTGAGGGAACATACAGGTCCACATCCGCATTCCTGTTCAAAAAAGTTGTCACGCCACCAATATGGTCCCAGTGCTGATGTGAAAGAACAAGTGTATCGATACTTTTAGGATCAATAGATAATTTCTCCATGTTATCAAGAAGTGCATGCCCATCCCATCCGGTGTCGAACAGGATGTTATTATATCCTGTTTCTATAAGGCAGGAGAATCCCCATCCTTTCTGGAGACCTTCTTTTGCTTCATTATCATAAACAATGGTGAGTTTCATAATTATCCTCCGTTTCACTCATCAATTCCAAATGTCTTCTTGAGGTAATAGCCTGAATATATGGCTCCTGCCGGATTATGGGCAAGTACCCTGTCCTTTACTATGAATGTGGTAACAGGGGCTGCTGAATGTTGTGTGAACAGGATATCATGGCCGATGCACAATCCTATGATCAGGTTCAATTGTGTATCCTTCTTCCCGAGAAGCATTGCCTGTCCTATGGGGTTGCATGTGGGGTCAAATGAGTCTGGATGGAGTTTCTCAAGTCCGTAGTCTTCTTTGCTGATGGCAGAGACCTTACAGCACACAGAGTATACATCAAAGTATTTTTCCAGTATCTTCTGAATGACCTCAGCTTCCTTTTCCATGCCTACACAGAAAGCAAGTCCAAGTCTTTTGTATCCCATTTCCTTTGCGTAGAGGATTATCTCTTCAAGTCTTGTCTTTTCCATGTAGTAGCGGGCTTCTATGGCAGCAGATGTTCTCATGGATCCGAGCTCGTCGCCTGAATAGTCTATATTATCAGTTATGCCTGCACAATCCTTGCCTTCCCGGCACAGTTTCTCGTCACAGCGTGCACATTTCATTTAGAACCACCATATGACCTGAAGTATGTCATATGAGTGCGTATATTCTCTCATATGAGATAAATATGTGGTAGCCGGGGATATGTGCTTAAAAAAGTTAAAGGTCACTTCTGTCTGGCTTTTTGCATTGGACCTTCATGTATCTTTTCAAGAGCCTCTATCATTATCTCCAGGTTCTTGTAAGGTATGCCTGCTATCATCTCTTCATTCTTGATATCTGTTGACCTGCGACATCCGTAACATCCAAGGCTCATGTTCATGTTACCGGTAAGCATCGGGATTATTGTGGAGTCCACGCATGTTGCCTGGAAGGCTGCTGTACTGAAAGCCTGTCTTCCTCCTTCAAAGAAGGTTGCTGCGGGAATAAGCCAGTAAAGTGTTTCAGGAAGGTCTACCAGTATTACCACGTCAGGGTCGATCTTGAAATTCTTCAATGGTCCGACAACAGTAGCTATTGTGCTTTCCTCTTCGATCTCAGAGCGTTGGCATATCATGTTCGCAGCAGCATCGGAACAGTCGAACATGCCAAGATTGGAATGGAATTCTCCTTCTTTCACTTTATCTGGTATTGGTACCAGGCCAAGACTGGAAGCTCCGACCACACACGCATGTTTCTCAGCAGGGATCACAAAGGATTCTCCTTTCCTTGCTCTCATTATTGACTGACAGTGCCTGATGTTCTTATCAGGCTCGTTGAACCCTTCAGGGATCTTCTCTCCTTTCTTAATGACTTTTACTGCAACTGGTTCATATTTGAGGTCAAGGATCTTTTCGAGCTTCTCTGCTATCTCATAATTGTCCATGTTTTCAACTCCTCAAAACCTTTATCAGTGTTATTTTGGTCTGGCAGATATTTACTGCTTTCGATGTATTCTCTGTTATTACTGGTGTTTCCTGACTACTAGATTATTGCATCATATGCAAAAATAGTTACTATCATATTTTATTTAGTAAATTAAGTACTGTCATTTGATATTGTTTTTAATGCATTATTTATGTAACTATATTGTTTAGTATCTGTTATTTTTACTAAAGCAGTCTATAATATATTATATTTCTATGAAATCGCCGTCAATCATGCATATTTTTCTCGTATATATAATGTCTCTATATTTGGATACTATGCAACTTTATAAAAAGATTATATATTATGAAGTGATACTAATTTTTAGTTGCGTTTAAGGAGGTAGCTAAAATGGATGCAATAATAATAGGTGGATTTTTAGGAAGCGGAAAGACAACTACGGTGATAAATGTAGGAAAGGAACTGGCTCACAGGGGTCATACGGTTGCGATCATAGTGAATGAGGTAGGGGAAGTAGGTATCGATGGTGACCTTATATCCAAATATGGACTTGATGCAAAGGAAATAACAAATGGATGTATTTGCTGCACACTGAAGCTCAATATGAAAACAACACTTGCCGAACTTTACAACTCATACGATCCGGACTATGTCATAGTGGAGCCATCTGGTATTGCTTTTCCAAATGTTATCAAAAGAGAGTTCGAGCTTATGAATTTCGGTGATAATGTAAGGGTTGCACCTCTTGTTACGCTGATTGATGGAAGTCGTTTCAAGGACATCATGAGATCTGTAAAAGTGTATGCACTAAGACAGATAGAGGATGCGGAGATCCTTGTAGTTAACAAGACAGACCTGATCGATCCTATCAGGATACCTATCCTTGAAGAATCTGTCCAGCAGTTAAATCCAAAAGCTAAGGTCCTTAAAATGTCTTCTGAACCTGAAGATGAAGGTTTCATCGAATTGATGGGTATTGTTGTTCCACAGAGCAGTGATGATGAGGCTATCGATAAGGAAACTTCCAGTGGGCAGGTCAATGAAACTGTAACAGTTCAGGAAACAGGGCATGATGATGGATCGGACCATTCTCACCTTCATCACACCCATTATGATAGCGAAAGCTCGGGACTTGCTTCTTATGCTAATGATTACAGGATACTTGAGGAGGATATTGATGCTGAAACTGCAAGGGAGATCATAATGGAAATTGCAGAAAGGATCAGGTCTGATGTAATTGTGTCCAGCCCTGAATTTGTAGGTCACATCAAAATGTTCCTTGAAACCTCTGAGGAGACTGTGAAAATAAGCATAACTTCCTATTCTGAAAGACCTGCAGTAAATGTTATACCAACATCTGCTCATTCAGGTCTTCGTTTTAAGATACTGACGGCGGTTTCAGGAATAGATGAGGATCGTCTTATCCATCTTGTTGATGAGGATGTGGAGTACATATTTGGCAGCAGGGATATGCTGATACAGCGGCTTCACGGATTGCATGATCACGATCATCACCATGACCATCACCACGATCACGATGATGACCACCACGACCACGATCACCATAATCACAAGCATTTGCATGAGGAAAACGATGCTATGGATGATATCTACGACCATGACCTGACAGCTTGTAGTACAGGAGATAGTGACTGTTTGCTCTGATCTTTAAGTGATCTGGATCGGTGGAGATAGACATGAAAATAGTCATCATCAGTGGTTTTCTTGGTAGCGGAAAAACAACTTCTGTTATCAGAATAGGAAAATACCTGCAGAGCAAAGGACTGAGTGTTTCAGTGCTTGTTAATGACATTGGGGATGTGGGTGTTGACGGACATGTCATCAGTGAGAACGGACTGAGATCAAAGGAAATACCTAGAGGTTGCATCTGCTGCACCCTGAAGTATGCCCTGGAGGGAAATATAGCACTAGTACAGGCACAATATGATCCCGATATCCTCCTGATCGAACCAACAGGAGTTGCATTTCCCCTAAGGATCAAGGAGCAGATAGAGATGATCGATCTCGGACCTGAGGTCACTATGGGCCCGATCATAGGAATGATCGATGGAAGTAAATTTGAAGACCTGATGCAGCATTCCGGTGATGCAATTACAAAACAGATAGGGAATGCAGATATTATACTGCTTAACAAAAAAGACCTGTTAAGTACATCAAAGCTGTCTGAATTTGAAACTGCTATAAAGGAAATAAATCCAGATGCTGAATTTCATTCTCTCTCACTTAAATGGGATGATGGTTCATTTGCAGTTTTTGCAGACTCATTTTTCAGAGATCTCAAGGAGGATGTGCATTCTTTTGGAATGGATCATGATGCTGCAGGATCTGCGGGAACAGACGGGTCAGTTCAGTGTGACCCCTGTACTTCTGAAACAGATGAGTTCAACCACTTCAATGTAAGCAGTTATGCTGATTCTTATTCTATAAACAGTTCCACTGAGCTGGGTCACTTAACTCATCTGGCTCTGGATCTGATCGGATCGATCAAGAAAAGAGTAATGGAATTGAACCCTCGGTTCCTGGGGCACCTTAAAATGTTTCTCCACACAGGGTCTGTATCTTTTAAGATCAGTGTTACCTCCTACCAGGATCAACCAGAGATTGAATATCTCAGCATCGGAGCCAATGAGGGTGGCAAAATGACCGTATTTGCAGCAGTAACTGATATTACACGCGATGATATTGCAGACATAATAGACGATGCTGTCAGTTCAAGGTCAGGCCAGTTCGGGATAATTGTCTAGAGTTGAATGTTCATGTGGAGCTTCCCATTAAAGAATGAAAACCCATTACTTCCATTCCAGTGTAACTCAATGGCTTTTCATTCTTTTTTCCAGGACATGAGATATTCCATGAAGCCTGAATCCTCATTAGGCTGTTCTTTCTTTACTCTGAAACCATTCTTCGTGTAAAACCTAATAGCCATCTTATTTTCTGAATATACTCCCAATTCCAGATCAGAACAGAGTGACTTGCAATGGTCCAGCAGTCTCCTTCCGACCCCTTTTCCCTGATATTCTTCCATGACGAACAATGCACCAATGAAATGGTCATCAATTACGCCTATAAAGCCCCTGATCACATCATCTTCTACATAGACAAATGTCTCAGACATCGGCAGATATTCCTCTTTGACAACATTATAGTTATCCAGCCAGTATTTTTCAGGTATGAAGCTGTGTGCTCTGATATTGGTCTTCAGCCAGATATCCATAATTGTATCCACTTCGAAGCTTTCAAGTTCCCTGATCATGTATTCACATCAATGACTAAAAACAGGATTCTTTGACCGACTAGAACAAAAAAAGAAAAGAATGGGTCGTGTCAGTGGCACAGCTTAAAGAGCTTCCTGAACTCTCTTGAAAATAAGGTCTGCAATGAGCTTATCGCTGCCAAGCGGTTTTGCATAGGTGATCTTTACTTTTTGTCCGTCGAACTCTATCTCCCCTTCGTTCGTCTCCTGATCAAGATCGAGGAACTCCGGTATGTCTTCTGTGAGGTGGACTCCCGATGCCATGAATACAGGTGTTGCAGCTATTTTAGTCACACCTGTCCCTTTAAAGGACATAAGTGCCTCCCTGACCTTAGGCTCACTGTGCTCTACGAATCCTACTTTAATGATGTATCCCGGATGCTTCTCTGTTATCATATCAGCGATCGCAGTGACCACCTGGTTGTTGTATGGTAATCTGCTGCCGTGCCCAATGATCAAAATGCCTATTTTTTCACTCATGATATACCTTCTATGTCTTCTTTCCGGAAATATCATTAGTAAGAAAGTATATATCTCTTTGCTAAACGAACATACTTGATCGAGATAAATTTGTGCTTTGTAGGGAATCTTAATTTTTGTGACCCTTACGATTGTGCGTACCTGGCATGAGCGTGGGATAAATTATGATCTATTATTACCGGGATGTAGAAAATGAATAAAGAACAGATTATCATATGCATCTTTCTCGGATTGTGCCGGCTTCGCCGGACCCTCCGTGATGATCTTAGTTATTCATGAGTTCCTATTTGCCAACCCTGATAGTCCTCGTGTTCTTGTGTTTCTGATAGCTCAACAAGAATTATCGAAAACAAAAACGGTGCAACCATCCGCCGCAGGCGGCACGTTCCTTTACTGCCATCCTGAAGACTATTGAAATAATGTAGTTATTGAAAATAGTGGCCATCAAAGTTGTGATCAACAAGATCTTCTACGGGGCCGTGATTCGTAAACAATTCCTGTTGTAAGATAGAACGAAAAGATTTCCAAAAGGATATTCAGGTAAAAAAAGAATGAAAAAGAGTACTGTGTCAATGACACAGTTTACAGGACTTCCTGTGCTCTCTTAAAGATGAGGTCTGCAATGAGCTCGTCACTGCCAAGAGGCTTTGCGTAGACGATCCTTACTTTGTTTCCGTCAAGTTCGAGCTCTCCTTCATTTGTCTCAGGGTCGAGCTTGAGGATCGCAGGGATATCCTTTGTGATGTGGATTCCTGATGCAAGGAATACTGGTGCTGCAGCGATGGTTGTTACTCCGGTTCCTTCAAAGGACATGAGTGCCTCTTCGACTGTAGGCTCGCTGTTCTCCATGAATCCTGCCTTTACAACATATTCAGGATGAGCTTCTTTGATCATGTTAGCGATCTCTGTTACTACCTGGTTGTTGTATGGTAATCTGCTGCCGTGTCCAATAGCTAAAATTCCGATTTTTTCACTCATAATGTAACCTTCTTTGTAAAATATAGTAATAATCTCAATAGTATTTGTGTTACTAACGGGGGTAGTAGGGTGTTTATGGGATATAATGTTTTTTGTTTTGCAATGGGTTCACAGTGAGAAGCTTTAATTCTCCTCTGTCAGGACTCGTTTTTCCCCTGCATATACATACAGATTTCTTCCCCTCACAAAAGCCACCAACGCGATTCCAGCTTCTTCTGCCAGTTCCACAGCCTCACGCACCGTAGCACCCTTACTTGCAATAAGGGGAATACCTGCATTCACAGCCTTTGAAACCATGGTGGATGCAAGTCTACCAGTGGTCACCAGTGCACATTCTGAAAGCTCGGTCCCATTCATCAGAGCCTTGCCTACAACCTTGTCCACGGAGCATGCTCTTCCCACATCCTCGCAGAAGAAGAGTATCTCTCCATGTTTGTCGCAGATGATCGACGTGTGTGCGCCTCCGGTCCTGTGCCAGATCCTTCCGACCTCTTTAAGCTGGCCTACTGCACGGATGATGGCATCGGGTGTGAATTGAGTATTGGAATTGTTGTGTCTGACAACATCCTTGCGATATGATGTTGTTCCGCATCGTTCAAGATGTGTCAGTTCTTCAAGTTCAGGAGTATTGATTCCAATCTCACAGAAGACCGATCTGTCTTCGATCTTAATTGGATCAACTTTAGTATCAGGTTCAATGAATCCCTCGCAGACGAGAAATCCCAGTGCAAGCTCTTCCAGTTCCTGTGGGCTTGCAAAAAAAGTGGTTATGTGGATGTTATTCACGAAAAGGTCGAACCTTTCCTCGATGATAACATCCACCTCTATGTGTTGTTTACTGTTATCAGTGATCTCCAGGCACTTCATGGGGGTATAAAAGGGAGAGGATATATCGTCCTCCTCCTTTCGAAAGACTTGCGTCTTCCTGTTCCTTTCTGAGTACCAGTTCTCACTCATGCTTCCTTTTTGGCCTTTACCTTTGCAAAGAGCTGCTTGAGGGTGTCCTCATTGCTCTTTGTTTCGGAGAATGGTGAGTCTGTGAATGGCTCGAAGTATACAGGCACATTGTCAAGCCTGTAGAACGTACCATCACATTCCATAGCATCAATGACACCAGGCAGAACTACTTCTGCTGCTGTGGTTGATGGGCATGGTGCAATATCGAGGCAGATCATTGGTATGTCTGCAAGATACTGTGCACTCTCTGCAGGGATGTGGTCCATCAGGTCAGCTGACATAACAAATGCAGCATCTACATCCTTCTCTCTGAGAAGGTCCACACAGGTTGTCTCTCCAGGGTTGTACCTTGGGTATCCCTTTGTAAAGTCAAGACCGAATGGATAGCCGTAGAGGTAGGATGCAAGCTGGTTGAATCCTGCTACGTTACAGTGACCTCTGAGAGCACCGATGTTACACTTAGTGTAGTTGTTCATCTCTTTGACGAAGTTCAGTGCGATCTCAATGTTCCTGTGCTTTCCGTATGAGGATGAAACACCAAGACCTACGTAGATAGCTACGAAGTTTGATTCCTTCATCATCTCAACTGTCTGCTTCATTACTGAGATCGGAACTCCTGTGATCTCTTCTACAGATGGGTGTGGTTCCTTTCCGTTAAGGATAGTGAACATAGCACTGAGAAGCTCATAGTCAGAGTTAGGGTTAAGCTGAACGTGCAGGTCTGATGCAGCGGCCGTTGGTGTTACTCTTGGGTCCACTGTGACCATTGTCCTGTCGAATCTTCCTCTCTTTGTCCAGTATCCTCTTGGGAAAACACCATACCTTGACATGTGTCTTGGCATGGATTCCAGTGCGTTGACACCCCAGTACACGATCATGTCGGCTCTGTTCTTTGCCTGACCAGCTGTAGCTCCGACCATACCGGATTCCTGGATACCCATGACGGTTGGTCCGTGGCAGATAGTTGCGTTTGAATCTGCAAGGCCACCAAGGTATTCTGCGATGTGAAGTCCTACTTCCTGTGCTTCACAGGATGTCTCACTTCCAAGGAAGAAGAAAGGCTTCTTTGAATTTACAAGAATGTCTGCTGCCATTTCCAGTGCTTCATCCCAGCTTACATCCTTTACCTTACCATTCTCTCTGATGGTTGGTTTAAGGATCCTGTGGTGACTTACAACTTCCTGGAACTTGGCGTTACCCATCTTACATGCGTTCTGGACATCTATTGTACCGTTCTTTTTATCCAGGTTCACCTGTACGTCGTCACATGAACCACCGCAAACAGGGCAGATAATGTTCTTATAGACCATTTTTATTCGCCTCCCATGTACATCTTCGTGACAAGTTCCTCGGCGCTGAGGATCTCATCGTCTGTAGGTTCAACAAAAACAGGGCTTCCCTTGTAACGTGGTGAACCGGTTGAGAATGTGTCAGGCTCAACAACTACATTTGCCCAGATGGACCTTGGTATGAATACCTGACCTGATCTCATTGCTTCAGTCACTTTTGTGGTAAGTGCAACTGAGTATTTTCTATCTCTTGATATGACTGCCACTTTCTCAGGGCAACCAAGGGATGTAAAGTCCTCTGCGCACATCCAGCAGACTGCACATTCCTTTGTGTAGTCGTCGGTATACTTGCTTCCACCTTTTGCAAGTCTTCCTTCATCGATCGTACTACCTGTATTGAGTAATGCTTCCATGAATATCACCTCACAGACACTCGTTGTTGTTACAGGAGACGTACAGTGTGCCTTTTCCTTTCTGTGGAATGGCATAGTCGCCTGTGAACTTTTTGTATTCTCCAGGGCACTCGATGTCGTTGAACTTGAGATCAGATTCTACATCCACCATTTCAAATCCTGGTGTGAATCTCTCAATGCAACCTCCGACAACGATGGTACCACCGGTCATCTCTGCTCCAACGGTTCTGACAGCATTTCCTTTTACAACGATAAGACCACCGCTGATACGGATACCACAGAAGTGTTTAACGCTGCCGCCGATGATGATCTCTCCACCGACAAGACCGCCGCCTACCTGGCTTACTGCATTTCCATCGATGGTTATGCGTCCGCCAGACATGCCTTTCCAGCTACCACGGTATGCACAGCCAACGTGATCCTTTGTATCACCTTTGATGTGGATGGAGCCGCCTTTCATTTCCATTCCTGCCCATGATTCAGCGTCACCTTCTACAATGATCTCGCCGCCAAGCATTCCTGAGCCAACGTGCATTCCTGCACTGCCCTTGATGAGTACCTTACCACCGGTCATTTCCTGTCCGATGCGCTTGACCCTTGGGATCTCACCATCTATTATGATGGTTGTGTCCTCTGCTGAGCTTCCACCGTTCCCTTCAACTGAAAAGAAATCTGCAAGTGGTAACTCTTCTGGACCCTGCCAGACGAGTAATTTTCCTATATCGTCAGCACTTTTTCCGGCAAAGTTGTCAGGTGTGACAACCTCTGCTTCTACGGTAAGGTCGAAATTTCCTATTGGTTTAAGTATTACGTCTGCCATTTAGATCACTTCTCCGCATTGACCTGGATCGGTGTTGGGTTTGCCAGGTACTTGTCAGGTGTTGGGTATCTGTCGAAACCAATTGTGTAGTACTTGAACCACTTCTTTACATCTGCAAGCATGCTCTTCTCGTCATCTGCATCTGTTGCAATGTCAGAGTAGAATGTGTTCTTCTCTGGGATCGCTACGATCTCACCCATCTGGGAAACGACCTCTCCAGCCTTGACAGTGTATGCAGTATTCTCGAATCCTCTTACGATACTCTCGTAGTCGTTGACCTCGAGCTTCTTTGGATCGATATCATAAATTGCAACGTCACCATCTGCACCGACACCAAGGGTACCCTTCCTGTATGACATTCCGATAGTCCTTGCAGGATTTGCACGTGTGATGGTTGCGATCTCAAAGAGATCCATTTCCCTTGTCTCTGCAGCCAGGTCAGTTCTGTCCTGTGCCCACTTGTGACATTCGTCAAATGTATCCTGTCTTGCCTTGTTGGACATGAGCCATGCAATGATCAATGGGTATTTTGTGAATGGTCCACCGTTTGGACTGTCTGTTGTCATGATGGTCTTCCATGCGTCCTTGACGTAGAGAAGTGATTCAAGACCCATTGCCCACTGTACACTGTGTACAGGGTTGCCTTTCAGGTATTCGAATGGAAGTACACCTGATCCACACTCACACTCTACATCGGTGTTGGACCATTTGTGGCCTGTAAGCATGTAGAGGTCATGGATAGCAGGACCGTCACCGGTCATTACTGTTGCGTCTCCGAAAGGTACACATCCACTGTCAAATACAACATGGTCATTGCTGTTGACATAATCGGTGATCCCCTTTATACCAGACTCGAAGTCTCTCCAGGATGTACCACCGAAAGCATTGAACTGGCAGTGTGTAAGGTACACAGATTCGTGTCTCTTAGCGTTCTTCTTTGTCTCTGCCCATTCAACGTCTGTGTTTGGCTTTGCCTTGACGTTCTTTGGTATCTTGAGTGAGTCCCTTGTGATCTCCCAGCATCCTGGGTGTCCAAGGTTGTTTGCGTGAAGGTGCACTGGCATTGGAATACCAAGCTTCTCGTTAAGCTCGGTAAGGCTCTTTATCATATCTTCTGGTGTGACCTCGAAGTGAATGTTAGCCTGGTCAAGAGCACTTACGTTCTCTCCCCATCCCCAGTTCTCTACACCGGCAGGATTGACACATTTAATTCCATATGTCTTATGTGTCCTCATCATCCATGCGATGTATGCTGCTGCCTTATCGACATCTCCCTCTTTGAGATATCTCATGAGGAACCAGTTGTTACCCAGTACAAGGTATCCACCCATATCGAGCATAGGGGTTGAGCGCATTTCCTCGTGTGTGTGGCGTGCTTCCATTGGTGGGACAGCTGCCTCGAAAACAGTTGTATATCCCATCTTTGAATACTCGTATCCTCCAAGGTATACTGAAGGTACACTGTATCCACAGCCTGAGTGTGTAAGTGGTGTCTTCTTCTGGTAGTGTTTGTAGTGGTCTTCCGGCCTCATCATCCTACCAACGTTGACCTTTGCTCCTGCTACGTGGGAGTGTGAGTCAACACCACCGGGCATAACGGTCTTGCCCTTTGCATCTATCTCTTTGACATCCTTCATGTCTGCACCGGAAAGCTCTGTTACGACCTTTCCGTCTTTGATGAAGATGTCCATCATCTCACCGTTTATGTCGTTGAGTGGATCATAAACGTAACCGTTCTTGATTGCAATAGTTCCTGCCATTTTTATTCCTCCCTGGTCTCAAGTGTGATGGCACCTACAGGGCAGATCATTGCGCATGCTCCGTCGGAACCACAGAGGTCCTGATCGACGACCTTTGCTACACCATTCCTTACTTCAAGGACCTTCTTGCCATCTACCTCATTAAGGTATCCTGCTCCGACCTCATCGTCGGTTGCATTGACCGGACATACAATAACACAGTTTCCACAGCCGAGGCATGAATCCTCATCGATGATAAGCGTGGATGTGAGTGTAGGTCTCTTCATCTCTGCATTGAGCAGTTTCTTTTCAAGGAGTGTCTTCTTCTCAACTTCAGGAATAATTGCTGTCTTTGTGACAGTGATAGCATCGACAGGACATGCCATGTCACATGCACCACAGTATATACATGCATCAGCACGCTGTGCCACTTTATCGACTCTCTCTCCAGCGTCCCAGTCTGGGTTGAACAGGGCATTGCATGGGCATGTGTCAACACAGCTGCGACATGCGGTACAGATATTCTCATCCCTGAACCATGTACCTTCGAATGGTTTTTCAACACTGATGGCTTCAGCAGGACAAACCTCTGCACACCATCCACAGTGTATACAACAGTCGGTGTCGATCTTTGTCTCACCGTCAACACTTGCACTTCCGTCATTTGCAAGCCACTGTTTTACTTCAATGCATCCCTGCGGACATATCTGTTCGCAAAGTCCACAGTGAACACAGTTGTCGTTGACAGTTGTGTCTTTAAGTGCAACACTAATGTAACTATTGTCATTTACAGACTCTCCGGCCTGTTTCATTTCAAGTGCACCTGTAGGGCATGTCTTTGCACAGATACCACATACAATGCAGAGCTCTGTCTGGTTCTCAAGGAAATCTTTGTCGATGAGTCCTCTTGCTACGGCTCCAACTGAACCGATAACTAATGAACCTTTAGGACATGCCATTACGCACGTTCCACAACCGATACACTTCTCTGGAGTGTATTCAAGTTGCTTGTCGTCTTTTACTCCAAACACTACTTCGTTCATTTGATCTTCTCCGTAATCCTGCCTATGAATACAAATGCTTCCAGGTCGATGTCTTGTGAAAGATCGCAGCGGTTCTGCAAAGCATATTGCAGATATCAGTTTTACTGAAGCCACTAAAGAACATTTACCGATCAAGCACCCAATGTGTTTGCGGGCATGAATACGCCTTTTTCAACAGATCCTTACATCAGGACAAAAAGTCCTCCTGAGAGGTCTGCTTACAATCTTGATCCTCAATGATCGCGTCACTGTATATTTAAACTATCTTCGGGTCCTGCGGACCAAAGAATTGTAAATATAGTGACACGTATTTGTTATAAAAGTATCGTTTGTACACGTCGCTGGCTTTTGTATATTAGAACTTATTATATTTCGGAGAATCTTTACATACTAAATAATATTACATGAGTTATAACATTCGGTGCATTTATATACTAATACCTTACCCATAATATATGGGGCATTATATTTGTGTCTTAGATGTTTTAGGGTCGCTTTATTGCAGGCTATCATCTTTTGACCATTCTACTAGTGATCGAGGAGATGGGAATATGTCTTTGATGAGTATTATCGGTTGTACCGAATTTGAAAAGGAGATCGTGAGATTATTGGCCGAGGACGGAATGATCGAACATCTTCTTATAATGGGGGATTCCCGTTCGGAGGACCTTATATCGGACCTTGAACAGAAAGGTCTGAAACCCAAGGTGCTTTTTCCGGAAACTATCCCGGTGGGTTTGAAGAAAAGTAAGGATTTCAATGTGCTTGTGACAATTCAGGATGCCAATAGATACAGGTCGCCACAGCATATGAAGAAAGAGACGTATGAGAGGATCAAGTTCTATGGTCCTGTGTCCGATGGTATCCTCATGTTCTATGGATCATGTGAGGGTATATTCGATGATGCACTTCTTGATTTCAGCAACAGTAATTTTTTCCTTGAACTATTGTCTTCTGAAAATGGAAAATATATGGAGAACCTCAACAAATGCCTTGAAGGTCCGCAGATGAGAAGCGGTGTATCCACAGAGCTGGAAGATAAGTACAGGAACTGTTACAATCGTCTGAAGGATCTTATATTATCTCCCGGAGCGAACTAAGCAAAACATGTTGAATAATTTTTTTGGCCTGTTCACACTGAACATTATTCTTTAATAGTTTATGGTAATGGTATGGGTGAATGCAAAGGTCCACTATAGGGCATTATCAAATACTTTGCAGATCCACGAACGTTAAGGAATGTCTGAATGGTCTTAAAGGGAAGTGCCTACGCACTTGGTGCTGGCACAGTTATCAACGCAATAGCTACATGGAAAGGTGCAGCTTTTGGTATCGATCTTAAAACTTTTGCAGATGTGGAACTGGTAGAAGACGGTTCTGCAATATCCGGGAATATTGAAGGTATGCCGGATGCCGATACCACTCTTATTGAAAGATCAGTCTCTTATGTGCTCGAACACTTTGGTGTCGAGATGGGAGGAATAGTGGCCACAAGGTCAGAGGTACCTCTTGCGAGTGGTCTTAAAAGTAGTAGTGCTGCAGCCAATGCATCAGTACTTGCGACACTTGCAGCTATAGGTGAGGAACTCGATCCTTTTGAATGTGTGAAGATCGGTGTGAGAGCGGCCCTTGATTCCGGTGTTACGATCACCGGGGCTCTTGATGATGCATGTGCCTCTTTTTATGGAGGATTCGTTGTAACGGATAACCGGGAAATGGAACTCCTTAAAAGGACGGAACATGAATATGATGTGCTGATATTTGCACCAGACAGCAGATCTTTCAGTTCCGGGACCGATGTATCACGCTCAAGGCTGATAGCTCCGTGGGTCGATATCGCCTACGATCTTTCCATTAATGGCGAGTACGAAAAAGCAATGACGCAGAATGGTTTCTTATATTGTAGTGCTCTTGGGTTCGATACGGAGTTCCTGATGCGTGCACTTGACATCGGTGTTCATGGAGTAACACTTTCAGGTACAGGTCCATCCTATGTTGCACTTGTCAATGAACAACAGGCAGGTGAACTTGAGGATGCGTGGATGGATATTGGTATCAGCGGAAATGTGATAAGGACCAAGGTAGATAATAAAGGTGCTAGCAGGATCTGACAAGATCCAATTTCCAATTATTCATTGATCATAGTATAGTATAGTATATGCATAGATATGCACGGGGTAAACATGTCCACTATCAACGAAGTACGTCAGGAAATAAGACTTATAGATAGCGAGATCATGCAGTTGATCCATAAAAGGGTTGGTATGGCTGCAAAGGTACTTGAAGCCAAGAAAAAGGAAGCGATCAACATCAATGATCCTTCCCAGAACACGGTGGTACTCGATCGTGCAGCAGATGCTGCAGTTGAACTGAATCTTGATGTCTCTGCTGTAAAAGAGATATTCAAGATACTTATTACAATGAACATAGAACGTCAACAAGAGTTAAGTGGTGAAGGTAATCTTCCTTAGGAGAGAGGGAAATGGTAGATATTGCAATAGTAATGGGTTCAGAGTCTGACCGCGCTGTGGCTAACAGGGTGACCGGTGTACTTGATAACACTGATTATACCTATGATGTCCAGGTCATATCTGCCCACAGGAATCCTGACAGGCTTGATGAATATGTTGGAGAGAGCGATGCAAAGGTGTATATTGCCATTGCAGGTCTTTCTGCTGCACTGCCTGGTGTTATAGCCTCAAAGACAAAAAAACCGGTGATAGGTGTACCGGTAAGTTCGAAGATGATGGGTCTGGATGCTCTTCTTTCAACAGCACAGATGCCTCCGGGTGTACCGGTAGCCAGTGTGGGTGTTGATAATGGTGCCAACGCTGCTCATCTTGCAATAAGGATACTTGATCTGATTCAATAATCGATCTTGTTCAATTGGAATATGCACTGCTCGTCGCCATTTCCCATGGTCTCGAGCACGTCTACTTCCAGATCCTGATCGTATATGTCCAGTATCCTTGCAAAGATACCTCTTGATAACGTACATAGTATCGGGTTCATCTGGGCTTCTTCTTTTCCCCATGGACATACGCTTCCATGGATGGTGAATTCAGTGTTACCTTCTTTTTCATGATCTGCATGGAAATCTGCTCCTAACTGGTTTATTATGTGGCAGCAGATGTCGCCTATATTCTTCTGACCTGTGATATCGGTTTCCGGGTCGATGTTATCCAGTATGGATTCAACTACCATTTCTATCATCTGGTGAATAACAATGCTTTTTTGTTCAGGTGGCAGATTCTTGAACAATGCAGGGATTATCTGTGTGAGCACTGACCTGACCTTGTTCTGAAGGTTCAGTTTGTCTCTTTCTTCCAGAAGATCATAGTGCATTCTCTTTAATTTTAGCAACGAATTGATACGTGTGAGGAGCTCCATCTTGTTGACAGGTTTTGTGAGGAACTCGTCAGCTCCTGCCTCTATACCTGTGATCCAGTCGTCACGTCCTGACAGTGCTGTTACCATGATCACTGGTATGAACTGGGTCTCCGGATGAGCCTTAAGCCTTTCACATACCTGATATCCGTTGATGTCTGGCATCATGACGTCAAGAAGGATCACGTCAGGCCTTTCCTCAGGTATGAGGTCAA
Source organism: Methanolobus profundi (assembly GCF_900114835.1). Lineage (GTDB taxonomy): Archaea > Halobacteriota > Methanosarcinia > Methanosarcinales > Methanosarcinaceae > Methanolobus > Methanolobus profundi. The sequence goes on from NZ_FOUJ01000001.1 coordinate 223,607, forward strand.
GTGCTTCCTGTCCGTTCATAGCACTAACTACATCATATTTCTCTTCCAGGTATGCCCTGAGCAATTCAATATTCATTATCTCATCATCAACGACAAGGATCTTAGGCTGGGTGGTGGCTGTAATAGTAAAAACTCCTGGTGTCTGATCATAATACGTTTTTTCTTTTTTGTTGATCTGGATATGGTTGACTATATTATATTTAAATTATATAATTATCTTGTTATTATAAATACATAATGACTCTGCTGTATTTCATAAGTATTCTTCCTGATCTGGAATTCTCTGGGCAGAGTAAAGAAAAACAATAAAAATAGTGGTATGTGTCCTGATCAAAGTTCTACAAGCTTGGCCTTGGAACCTTTAAGACTTATGCCGGCAGAGGTTATATCGAACACATTGATATCAAGGGATATCTTTGTACTTCTCATCTTGGGTATACTAAGGAACCGTTCATTCTTTCCTGTGTATGGATTCTCTTTGACCATAAGCTTAACAGCTCCGTATGTGGAATAGTCTGCTATCTTATGTGTCATCTCATAGGCAGCTTCATCCATAATGTAGAGTGTGCTGGTCTTCTGTTTTGCAAGTAAACGGTTCAGAGTATCGAACTTATCTCTGAATTCCTTTGCTTTCAGGCCGAATGCAAGTACTCCCATATTATCGATAACTGCCACTTCGGTTCCTTCCGGAATTAGCCTTGCAAGGTCAAGGAGGTCGATCTCCTCTATATTGAAACCTTCCTGATCAGGTCTTATAGACCTGTCAAGGTGTGTTTCCTCTATGATCTCGATCTCAGTATCACTGAAATCATCTATAATATGTGCTTCTCTGGCAATTGATCTTGTTCTGAACTCAATTACCTGTTTGATCTTCAATGTCCCATTCTCTAAAAATGATTCCAGCCCAAGTCCCAACATTGATGCCTGTTCAAGCAGGTCTTCTGGTGTTTCCTCGGTTGCCACCATTATGCACTTCTTTCCATCCATGCATGACTTATGCAAAAAGTGCAATCCAAATATGGTCTTCCCTGCACCAGGTACTCCGGTGATGAGGATACCTTTACCTTTAGGGTAACCGCCACTTATCTTCTTGTCCAGATTAGCTATTCCTGTGGGCATTCTTTCCATTTGTATCACATTATATTTGAGTAAATATCAGTTTCTACCAATTTATATATTATTAAGGATAATATATTATATAAACATATTCTTAGGTTCATATTTATTTTCTAGTCAACTTTCAAATCATCTATTAAGGTCTTTTGATACTGGTTCTGATGCATAATTTTATTTCTCATCATGGAGTACCTGATAATTATTGCACGATCTGCGAATGATATTTATAGATTCAGTCCAAAAAAAGATAAAGGGATTGGATCGTCCGCTCTCATATACGCGGGCGTGGTAATTTGAATATTAATTTGGGACAAATACGAGCAGGACCTTTCACGTTAATACAGGCCTGTTATCTATCTACTATTATACAATTGAAATAAAAGGGGATAATCGTGAATATAGATCTCAATCTAAAGATAGGGGGTGCGGCAGGCCAGGGTCTGCAGACCACCGGTATGGCTCTTGCAAAGACGCTTAAGGAAAGCGGTTTCCATGTCTTTGCCACACAGTATTATCTTTCAAGGGTACGTGGGGGACACAATACATTTCAGATACGTATCAGTGACTCTTCTGTATATGCAATGACAGAGGATGTTGACCTGCTTCTGGCTCTTGATCCGGATTCAATAGAACAGCATCTTTCAGAGGTCAGGGATGGTGTTGTCATAGTTGATGCAGATGTAATTGAAGTGAAAGATCCGTCCAACATGATCTTCCACGTTCCTATGTTAAAGATAGCTAAGGATGTGTGTGGGGATAAGATCTATTCCAACTCTGTATCCATGGGTTCTATAATTGGACTTCTGTGCCTTGAGCTTTCTGATCTGGAAAAGGTCCTTACCTTATCTTTCAAGAAAAAGGGAGAGGACATAATACAGAAGAATATCGATGCTGCAAGGGCAGGGTACAATTATGTCAAAGATAACTATCCTGGTGGTTGTAAGTTCGCTGTAAGCGAGCCCAAAGAAAAAGAAGGTATGATGCTGGTCAATGGTAATCAGGCAGTTGGTCTTGGTGCACTTGCAGCCGGTGTACAGTTCCTTGCAGCTTATCCAATGACACCTTCAACTGGTGTAATGACCTATGTAGCTGCTAATGCTGACAAGTTCAATGTGGTGGTCGAGCAGGCAGAAGATGAGATCGCTGCGCTGAACATGGTCCTTGGTGCTTCCTTTGCAGGTGCACGTTCAATGACAACAACATCTGGTGGAGGATTTTCCCTGATGGCCGAGGCACTTGGACTTGCCAGTATCACAGAAACACCTTCAGTGATCTTCCTGTGCCAGCGTCCCGGACCTGCTACGGGTCTTCCTACAATGACCGAGCAGGGTGATCTTCAGTTCGTCCTCAATGCTGCTCAGGGAGAATTCCCTCGCTGCATACTTGCACCGGGAACGCCGGCGGACTGTTTCTACCTCACCGCTGAGGCATTCAATATTGCTGATAAATATCAGATACCTGTTTTCGTTCTGAGCGATCAATATCTTGCAGATTCCCTGTTCACGCTTCCGAAGTTCGATACTTCAAAGGTGACCGTCGAGAGGCATCTTCTGTCGGATCAGGAACTCAGGACGAAAAAAGAGGAGTATAAACGCTACAAGCTTACTCCTATGGGTATCTCTCCCCGTGCCCTTCCGGGTCAGGAAGGTGTGCTTGTCGTTGCGGACAGTGACGAGCATGATGAGTTCGGTCATATCAACGAGGATCCTGATAATCGCATAAAGATGAATGACAAACGTATGAATAAGCTGGAAGTTCTCAGGGAAGAGATGCCAGCTCCAAAGATATATGGCAAACAGGATGCATCAATTACATTGATCGGTTGGGGTTCCACTTATGGTCCTCTTGCTGAGGTAGTAGATCAGCTGAATGAGAAAGGCAAGTCTGTGAACCTTGTTCATTTCACACATATCCATCCGTTGCCTATTGAACATGTAAGGCGATCACTTTCAAAGGCGAAGAGAACCGTCTGTGTTGAGAACAATTCCACGGGTCAGTTCGCCCGTCTGCTTAAGGTGGATGCAGATATAGATGTAACAGAAAAAGTGCTTCGTTATGATGGGAAACCTTTCAGTCCCGAGTTCATACTAAATGCTCTGAAAGAAAAAGAGGTGATCTGAAATGGTAAGCATAGAGGATTATGGTAAATTTGAAACCGCCTGGTGTCCCGGATGTGGTAACTTTGGTATTCTCAAGGCCATAAAACAGGCTCTTGTGAATCTGGGAAAAGAACCCTCAGAGGTGCTCATAGCTTCAGGTATAGGGCAGTCCAGTAAACTCCCTCATTATCTCAAATGCAATGCTTTCAATGGATTGCATGGTCGTTCACTACCTCCTGCCACAGGTGCAAAGGTCGCCAACCACGAGCTGACCGTTCTTGCAGTTACGGGTGATGGAGATTGCTATGGAGAAGGTGGTAACCATTTCCTGCATACGGTCAGGAGGAACCCTGATATTACCATGATAGTGCATGACAATCAGATATATGGTCTCACAAAAGGACAGGCATCACCTACCAGTGAAGTTGGAATGAAGACAAAGGTGCAAACGCATGGTGTCTTCAACATGCCCCTTAACCCTCTGTCACTTGCCATATCTCTGGATTGTTCATTCGTGAGCCGTGGTTATGCCGGAAATATTCCTCATCTTACCGGACTTATAGAAAAAGCAATACAACACAAGGGACTTTCACTTGTGGATGTTCTCCAGCCCTGTGTCTCTTTCAACAAACTGAACACATTCAAGTGGTATTCCGAAAGGGTCTATGAGATGGAGGATACCGGTTATGAACTAGATGATCGTGTGAAGGCATTTGAGAGATCCCTTGAGTGGGGGGATGAGATTCCTCTTGGTGTTTTCTATGTAAATGAAAAGCCGAGTTTTGAAGATCATCAGGAAGTGCTTCGGTCAGGCCCACTTTACAGGAATGTTCCTCGAACAGAAATGGTCAATGAACTGATGGATGGTCTTATCTGATCATCTTTTCAGTTCGTATCTTTAACAGGTAATGTGAAAGTGAAGTTGCTACCTTTTCCATCCTCACTTTCCACTTCTATCTTACCGTTATGTAACTGGATCATCTGCTTTACAATAGATAGTCCAAGTCCTGTTCCCTGGTATTTTCTTGCAATGGATGAGTCCGCCTGATAGAATGGGGTAAAGAGTTTCTCTTGCTCCTTTGCAGACATCCCGATCCCATTATCAATTACTGAGACCCTCAGATCATTCTCTTCTATAGTCGCTTCAATAGTGACATGTCCGTTATCGGGGGTAAATTTTACAGCATTGCTCATAAGGTTATAGAGGATCTGCTTGAATCTGACCTTATCTGCATATATCGTAATATCCTCTGATATCAGGAAATCTATTTCGATATCTTTTTTCTCTGCAAGAGGGATAATTATGTTGTAGACGTTCTTCATCACATCATTTACATTGAACTGTTCATAGTGCAGCTCCATTTTACCGGCTTCTATCTTTGAAAGGTCCAATATATCATTGATAAGGTCAAGCAGGTGTTTTCCACTTGTATGTATGTGTTTTGTAAATTTATTTTGTTTAGGGTTAAGTTCCCCAAAGGCTTCTTCCTGGAGCATTTGTGAATAACCTATAATTGCATTGAGTGGTGTTCTGAGCTCATGGCTCATTGTTGCAAGGAACTCACTCTTTGTACGATTTGCTTCTTCAGCCTGCATTTTTGATATGAGGTTCGCTTTCTCTGATTCCTTCCTGTCCGTAATGTCCTCTACGCTGAAGATGATCTTTGCTTCTTCATCGTAAAGGTCTATATATGCCGTTGATACCAACACGTTCAGGTCAAGGTCAGAGCCATCTGGTAAGCGGACCTTGGTGGAACCTTCTCTTTTGTAGATGCTCTTTTTTGTTCTGAAGGTCTCGTCCTGGATCTCATGGAATATGCAGCTTTTGCATTCTTTATTTCTACCGCATCCTTCTCCTTCGTATGCATTTACACAGGAAAAGACATTTCCTGTTCTAAGGCCAACTGCATTTTCCTTGCTGACATTTGTTATGTCTGTACACGCCTGATTTATGTTCTCTACCAATCCTTCTTTATTCACAAGTACCATGGGTATGGGTGTGAGGTTGAAGATGGTGTCAAGCATCTTTGTCTGTTTTTCAAGTTCAATTGAATTCTTTTTACGTTCACTTATGTCTCTGCTGACACCAAGGAAGAATTTGAAATTACCATCGGGATGAAGAACTGGATTGATGTGCATCTCTGTCCATACTGTTGAACCATCTTTGCATGGCTGCTCCAGTTCCAGTATTCTTGTTATGTCTGGAACGACTCCTGGTTCAAATTGTTCAAAAAAGCTATTCCATGTCTTCCTTACTAATTTTGCAGATTCAAGAGTGAACCGTTTTTCCATGGATAATCCGTTCAATTCTTCTGGTGTAAATCCTCTTAATTTTTCGAGTGATGGGCTGACATAAACTACCTCTCCCCTTGCATCAAGTACCCATATAACGTCATTAGCATTTTCGGCGATGAGGCGGAACATTTCATCCCGTTCCTTTAAGTCATTCTCAGCCTCTATCTTTTCAGTGATATCAGAACATACACCAATTGTCCTTACCACTTCTTTTGTCATCTCATCGATGATAGGGATACCATGCTCTTTCCAATGTCGTATCTCTCCGTTCTTTGTGAACACACGATATTCAGCTTCAAAAGAGTCTCCTGATTCTTTGTATCTCTCGATACTCTTCATAACTTCTGGCAGGTCATCAGGGTGTACTCTATCTGCCCATCCATCAAGGGTATGTGGGAGCTCTCCTTTCTCATATCCGAGTGCTTTTTCGATATCTCCGAACCATTTCAAATGGTCGCTTTTCATGTCCCATTCATATATCTGGTCATTTATGCATTCTGCAGCGACCCTGAAACGCTCTTCTATTCGTTTACGTTCAGTGACATCGTGCATTGTGCCGGTGAAATATCGGAAGTTCTTGTCGTTATCAAAAATAGGATTGATCGAAATTTCGACCCATAATGTAGATCCATTTTTGTGCGGTATCTCTACATCAAAGACGGGTGCTTTTACCGGCTCACCTTTCTTTAGTTTGCTGCAGAAGGTCCCTACGAGTCCTGATATGAAAGTGAATGACTCTTCAGTAACAAGTTCTTTTAAACCCTTGTCTAATGTTTCTTCCTGCGTAAAACCTGTTATATTCTCAACAGAAGGGCTGACATAAAGAATTTTTCCAGTAGCTCCCATGGAAAAGAGTATGTCGTTCACAGGGTCATTTATCAACTGGGAATTCCATTCGCATATTTTTGCTGAGCTTGTAGTCTCTTTGATCCTGGACTTCAGCTCATTCATAGTGTATGGTTCTTTAATGTACCATGCCATTTCTATACTGGCAAGTCTGTCGTATGAGCATTCATCAGGTTTGGATAATATGAATAATATTGGTGATCCATTCTCTGAGGCGATCTTCAGAGCATCGTCTACTATGGTATCTGAATCTGTCTCAGTCCTGCAGATGAAAAGAGCTGGCTTTTCAATAGGGTCGGTCTCGATGTCCCTTCCATGCTCTATGTCATATAAGGTGACTTTTTTATGGATGTCCTCAAGTTCGTTTTTAAGCTTAAGGAGATCGTTCTTGTTGTGGTTAAGGAGGACCAGTTCTTTCATTTATGATCTCCAAATTAGTAATTGGGATTAGTATGTTCAACAAGTGAACATATGCGCATAATATATTATATCTCATATTTAAATCTATATAGGAATATTGTTGGGAGTCTATATATATTATGTTACAATGTACTAATTCATGCTCATTTCTATTCTTTTATGCCTTTGATCACCACAAGTTCCTCAAAAGAGCATTTTTTAGAAGCTATGGTGTTTGATGCAAAGCCATGGTGTCGCATCTCTTCCAGCACTTCATCTATGCCTGTGAGTGATGATATCAATAAAAGAATTATTCCATGTGGTTTGAGATAGTTATGGACCTGCTCCATGAAGGGTTTGATATCTTTGCGTCCGTCCACTCCTCCATCGAACGCATAGTTCAGCCATCCTGGGACCTTCTCATCTTCTGATGTGGGGAGGTATGGCGGGTTGAATATGATCACATCAAAATGCTGCCCATTCTTAAGTCCGGCGAACATATCAGTTCTGATAACATCGATATTGTTGGATCTTGCACATTCTGCAGCCAGGGGGCTGATCTCAGTTGCTATGAGTCGGACATCCCTGTTGGCTTTGATGACCGCGGATACAAAACCACTTCCTGTCCCGATCTCAAGGATATTCATTCCATCCTTTACAAGTTCAAGGGCTGTGTCTGCAAGCAGGTACGAATCTTCAGCAGGGTCATACACCTGGTCTGCAAGGTTTACTCTTGCATTCCTGTATTCGATCGTTACCATGTCAAAACGGTCATTTGTCCCTGTGCCTGATAAGCATGTTGGCAAGTTGTGCGAATTGCTCAGGCTCAAGGTTCTCAGGTCTTTTATCAAGCATTTCCTGAGGAAGTTCGTTTATGAACTCTTTCATATCATCGATCCCAAGAAGCTGTTTGTTCCTGATGAGCGAGTTCCTTACTTTCTTACGTCTCTGTCCAAAAGCAGCAGTTACAAGGTCCAGGAAATATTTTTCATCCAGTACTTCGAAGTCTGCAGGTCTGGGTCTTATCTCGACCACTGCTGAGAGGACCTCGGGTGGCGGTGAAAATGCTCCTCTTGGGATCTTCATTATCATGGATGTATCTGCAAAATAGTGTGCGTTCACTGAAAGGCGGCTGTAGTCCTTTGAATTGGCATGGGCCACGAGCCTTTGCGCGAACTCGTACTGGTACATGAGAATTCCCAGTTCGAACTTATATCTGAATAATTTGAATGTGATCTCGGAAGATATCGAGTATGGCAGGTTAGAGACTACCTTGTCAAAGGATGGAAAATCAACTTCAAGCACATCTCCGTGGATCAGGGTGAGATCATCCCGGTCACCGAAACGGTCCTTTAGAACTTCTACAAGTTCTGGGTCCCTTTCAACGGCAACTACATGGGCTGCCTTTTCCATGAGTCTCTCTGTCAAATTACCGATACCTGCTCCGATCTCAAGTATCGTTTCATCAGGTTTGATATCGGCAGCATCCACTATCCTGTCAAGAATGCGCTCGTCTATCAAAAAATGCTGATCATGGTATCCACCACGGATACCATATTTCCTTAATATATCATATACCAAAAAATGAACACCTTTTTACTGGTTACGGGGACGGCGTGGGGGTGTAGTGAACAGCCTGTACTTGATATTGTCATCTTTCAGTTCATCTATGATCCTGTTGACAATGACCTTTTCAGGTGAATGGACGCCTCCGACCCTTTCATGCAGTTCCTCAAGTGTCTTGAACATTCCTTTCTTCCTTTCATCTATAATGGCCCACATGAGCTTCTTTCCAATGCCTGGTAGTAATTCCAGCATATGGAGCCTGTTAGTGATCGGATGTGCATCATTGAAGAACTTAACGAACCTGTCCTCATGGTGTTTTACAGTTGACTCTAAAATGAATGGTAATTCGAGTTGTGCACCGTGGCTCAGATCTTTGTGGCCTATGCGGTGTTTGACATGATCTATAAGATCCCTGTCTCCGTCTCCAATATATACCCTGGATTGTATCTCCGGGACCTTGCCTTCCTTTGGTACAAGTTCCATCAGCACAAAGTGATTCTCGCCGACTGCCTGTACAAGAGGTTTCTTTTGATAAGAAGGGCGTTTATCGTCAGTGCTTCCATATGGAAGATAATCTAGGATCCATGCAAACTCTTCTTTTTCAGGTGGCTTTCCCCTCGTTGTCATATGTTCCCTCCGGTGACATACCTGCTGCTACTTATGCAAGTTCTCTCGAATAAAAAAAGGGATGTATCGAATATAAATCTAATCCATTGCTTCTTCAACAAGGTTTAGCATTTCATCGAGTTCTTCTTCTGTAAGGGTGAATCTTTCTTTTGCATAAAGTGATCTGAGCTCGTCCCTGCTCTGTGGCATGATGTCAGCCACTCTGATGGCGATCTCAGGTTTCATCTTTTCAAGCTCAAGGAGTTTGTTAACAAGTTCCCTTGCTCTCTCAGGGGTTGTCTTTGAGAACATTTCAGCGTGGTTGATAGCTTTGCGCAGTTCATATCCCAGCTCTTCCTCATCATTGAGACGTTCTTCCATTATCTCGTGCAACATACCCTTGACTTCAGGAAGGGTTAACAATTCCTCACTTAGAACTTCTTTTACTATCATTGGTATACACTCTGTGCATTATTTGGTTTAAGCCATACTCTGATGGCATGGATAAATAGGATCGTATATTCCGTTAAATACACGCAATAAAGATATATCTAACGATAAATAAAGGTAATCCAGGTTATAGAACCTGAATTATGTATCTAGTACTTCTGTGGCTTAAGGTGCTGTGGAAGTGAGATTATCTCTTTCATAGCGTTTCCGTCCCTTACCTGAAGAAGGAAGGCACGTCCGCGCTGGCCAATGACCTTACCGGTCTTGCCCTGGAATCTTGCATTTGGCATTCCCTTCTGGATGCTTGGGTCGATGTCGATGTGGACCATCTGTCCATTGTCGAATTCCTGGATCGCCTTGCTTATTGGGGAGAGTCCTCTTTCTCTTGTTGTCTTCTTCAACTTGTACCTTGTACAGGATTTTTCACCGTGTGATGTTGCCATGATTATTTTCCTCCATTGATCGAATGATTAGTTTGATGTGTAAATATTTGAATTTTAATTAATATGATGCTGCCTGTCTCATATGTCTACGTTCACGACATTGAGTTCAGCTACTGTAGCCTGTATTCCCAGATTACCTGTAATACTTGGCTCAGTTCTTCCATCGTCCCCTGACGTAAGTTCCTTGACATACAGACCACCATCACAGTGTACTTCTATAATGGCATACTCATCTGTTTTCTCTTTGAGCTGTATGTTATGGACGTATCGTTTTCGGACAAGATCTGCACGCCTGTGCGCAACACGCTGTGGTGTCCTTTGATGTATCTGTACTCCGATAAGGGAGTTGATGGCACCTTCGAGCTTATCCGTGGAAACAGGCTCTTTGAATGTAACTTTAAGGTTATAAACTTTATCCGCCTTTGACGACTTCAGTGTCTCAATTACTGCCTTCTCGACTATCTTCAGTCCTTCTACCTCGACCTTTCCGCCAGCAAACTCGTTGATCTTCTTTTCCAGTTCCCATACATCCACGCTGCGGATGGTCGGGTCAAGGGCTTCTACAACGAACGGTCTTCCGGTTCCGAGCATAAGTGCATCTATGTCCTCACGTCCGGCACCGTGGAACTTGGTGTCTGTTCCATTAGCTGCCTTAACGACCTCTACACCTATCAGTTCGTCAACAGATTCAGGATATTGCTTTCCTGTGTTGTCGCACTGTTCACAGCCTCTGCCGCCGCAGCTCCTGCATGGCCATCTGGTCTGTGGGATACCTCTTACGAGCTTTCTGTATCTGCCCTGGATATAAAGTGACTTCACCTGTACACTTGTGGTCCCTTCAGCAATGTCCATTGTCACTAGAATGTCAGGTCTTTCGAAAGCTACTTCCTTTCCTGTGCGTGCTGCTATGAGCTTACCGACCTCACGGTTCATTTCCGTCTTGAACTGTTCGGCCTGTGTGATCCCGCACTCGCTCCAGAGTATCTCTTCATTCTCTCCAATGAGGCCGCTGACCTTTGTGCCTACAAGGAATGTGCTGTACTCTCTGTCACCAATGCTCTCGATAGCCCTGTCTGCCCAGACATCGAGGTCCTCGAATATTCCAAGGCATACCCAGCATTTCTCATCCTCGCCACTTATCTTCAGACTTTTTCTTGCATAAGCGCTGCTGTGTGCCAGTTCTTCAAGCAGGGACTCATCGCCGTTCTCTTTGTAAAGTGCGTCTCCCTCCATAACCATGCTCAGTTTGATGGCCTGTCCTCTTTCTACATTTGTAAGGCCGGTGGACAGTTTGGCGAACTGCCTGCCCATGCAATGGTCGCAGATGGGTCCTTCTTCAATTATCTTCTTAGCGGTTTCAAGTATGCTCATAGGATCACTTTATCTCTCTCTATATCTCGTGTCTCTCTGAATGGTCGGCAACAGATAGGTACTATATAATATAACCTTTATTGGTTATGCTTCCTTCCTGTCCAGTTCATTATGTATTATGATTATGCAGTGGTCGGAATGAAGTGATATGGGGCCTATGTTCAGTGTCTGTTTGGCTACCTTATCGATGATAGCCTCTTCTTCTTCCGTGACTCCCATGTGGTCGCCAAGGACGAACACCGCATCGTTTCCAAGTCCTTCGCATTCCCTGATATCCTCTCCGTCCTCTCTCAGGTAATAGATATCTCTGCCTGCTTCCTTGAACTCATTTAGCAGGTCCTCAAGACCGGCACGGCGTATGTAGACTCCGGGTGTTGACTGTGTCTCATACTCGATCGCATCTCTTTCAAGTGCTTTCTTTATGAGCGAGCCACTGCTTCTTTCGTCAGGGTTGAGGTACTTAAGTTTCTCTCCATTGAACCTTACGACCTTTCCAGGGTCAGGTTCGCCTAGTAATACAAGATGGACATTGATGTCACGCCTCATGCCGTGTGAAAGGAAAAGTGCAGAATTCACGCACCTGCACAGGATATCCATCCTTCCGGCAGAACCGGGCAGGTCGTTCAGTGAAAAATCACCTGTTGTCAATGCTTTATGTCCAATTATAACGAAATCTTTCATTTATTTTCCTCTGTAAGTGTAATTATGATGTTTATGCGCAATTATTTGTAAGTAGCTTAAGGTGATCACTTCTCATTTTTGAGTAGCATCTTTGCAAGTGCAGCAGCGATCTGCCGATAGTTCATATCGTCACCTGCGATGCCTGCCACGAATTCATCGTATTTGTCAAGGTGTCCGCGCCTGATCATCATCCTTATGTCATCAGCAACACGTTCCTCTTTGATCCTCTCGATATCTCTGTTGCTGGGGAGCTCTCTCTTTATAATGTCAGTTCCGGTTATCCTTGTGATCTCGTCCAGCTTTCCTAATCCTTTGCCGGATGCGAAAGTGTATGCAAGTCCCGGTCTGCCTGCTCTGGCGGTCCTTCCTATCCTGTGGATGTAGGTCTCAGGGTCATGCGGCAGGTCATAATTGAATACTACCTCGATATTATCTACATCTATTCCTCTTGCAGCGACATCGGTAGCTATGAGTATGCCTATATCCTCACTCTTGAACCTGTCCATTCTCTGCTCTCTTTTCTTCTGCTTTATGTCTCCATGTAGCGCATCAGCAGGGTATCCTTTTGACCGCAGCTTGATGACAAGCTTGTCCACATCTTTTTTAGTATTGCAGAAAACAAGTGCTGATCTTACATTCTCAGCTTCTATCAGTCTTTTGAGAGCTTCCGGTTTAGCGTTGTCCTTAACTTCAAAATAATATTGCTTTACCTGGGGAACTGTCAGCTCCTTCTGGTCTATCTTAATGTGGACAGGTTCTTTCTGGTATTGTTCTGTAAGCTGGAGTATGGGTTTTGGCATGGTGGCCGAAAAGAGCAAGGTCTGCCTGCCAGCCGGAATTGTGTCCAGTATTGTCTCTATGTCCTCTCTGAATCCCATGTTCAGCATCTCATCTGCCTCATCAAGTACGACGATACCTATGTCATCGGTCTGCATCGTCTCTCTTTCCAGATGATCGATGATCCTTCCTGGCGTTCCTACTATGATCTGCACTCCTGATCTGAGCTGGCTGATCTGGGAATCGACGGATAATCCTCCATATATCGATGCGACCTTTAGTTCAGGGATGTACTTTGCGAGCTTGCTCAACTCTTCGGATACCTGGTTTGCCAGTTCTCTGGTGGGGCATATGACAATGGCCTGGGTACTTTTCTTTTCGGGTTCCAGAAGTTCCATCAAAGGTATTCCAAAAGCTGCGGTCTTCCCGGTCCCTGTACGTGCCTGTCCGATGATATCCTTTCCTTCCATTATGATGGGAATACATCTCTCCTGGACCTCGGTGGGTTCCCTGAATCCCATCTCTTTAATGCTCTTTCTTATCTCTTTTGAAAGATAAAGCCCTTTGAATATCTCTGATCCGTTTGTTTCCATGATGATCTTAACTCTTTATTGAACCTGATGTTTATGTACCATCCGAAGATAGCATTATTGATCTTTCATTGCAGAATATCTCTCAGCTATCTTTATGGCTGAATTTGCAACTTCAGTGGCGTTGTGTCCCATTACTCTTATCATGGGTTCTTTTCCGACTCCACCCTTGTCGTAGATGATGTCAGGTACACTTCCGTGTCTTTGAATTGCATCTGTTGTTCCCCAGTCCATAGTATGTGTGTCCTCTGGCTCTTCTTCCCTGGAGAATGATGCTATGCTGAAGTTCAGTTCCCTGCATATGTCCACGAGCTCTTCTGAATATCTTATATTGACAGAGGCTCTGTATCCGGGTTCATGTTTCATTGCAGCAAGTATTATGCGGGCAACATGACTGCTTGCACCGAACTCTATGTCCCCTACGACCTGTGCCGTATCTCTCACTCTTACGATCCTGCCCGTGACCGCAGCAACCTCGCTTGTCTGGGTGGCATCCTGCACTGCCATTGCTATGTTGCACCCTACTTCAGGAATAAGGTATGACATCTCCTTACGTTCCCTGAGTATTTCCACAGCCTCTTTCATATTATGTAATACGTTGTACTTTTCTGAACTGTGCAGGACATGGGATAGCTGGTTCACCGGTCCAACTCCTTTTCCGATGGACAGACTGCCTTCAATGGCATCTACTACGAACCCTTTTGCCATCTTTGCAGCTTCATCTGTGCTATATCCCTGGGCAAGGTATGATGCCAATGCAGATGAGTAGGTGCATCCAGATCCGTGCGTTCCACCTTTCACAAAGGTTCCCGGGATCATTGTGTATGTGTTGTTGGCAGAATCATATATTATATCAGTTGCATCCAGGTGTCCACCGGTGATGATCACGATCCGTACTCCTGTTCTGGCGATGACCTTTGCAGCCTGTTTAGCTTCCTCTGTATTGGTGATCTGCATTCCTGAAAGGATGTTGGCCTCGTTGATGTTCGGCGTGACAACCTGACTTATGGGAAGTAGTTCTTCCTTCAGGGTGGATATTGCATCTTTTCGAAGCAGATCTCCTCCTGCTTCTGCTGCCATCACGGGGTCAACGACCAGTTTCAGGTCATATTCCTTCACGATATCTGCAACAGTTGATATTATGGCTGATGATGAGAGCATTCCTGACTTTGCCCACTGGATGTTCATGTCCTTGCAAACTGCATCTGCCTGGTTCTTTATGACCTCACATGGGATGTCATAGGCACTTAACACTCCTGTTGTGTTCTGTGATGTGACCGATGTGATGGCACATGCGGGGTGAAGTCCGAGGGTCGATATTGTTTTGATATCTGCCTCTATTCCGGCTCCTCCTCCTGAGTCCGAACCTGCTATCGTCAGTATGACCGGTACTTTGCTCATATCATGTTCTCCTTATCTCTGCTGTTAGTTTCGTAACGGAGCCCTTAAATGTCTTGTAACTTATATACTAGTTGGTTAACAGGGCCTATATATCTTTGTGATCAGGCCTCTGGCTTGTCGATAAATTGTTGTCTACGATAGTTTTATATATTGAATCTGCAACATTGGTGCATCGCAATATGTATAAGTAAATAAACAGATTTACAAGCTAATATTCGCGTATAATTATTTGAATTTATTTAAATGAGGGCGACTAAAATGGGAAATAGACCTCTTGATATATTGAACGATGCTTTGAACACACCTGTAATTGTGAGACTAAAGGGCGCAAGGGAATTCCGTGGAAAACTCCAGGGTTATGATGTCCATATGAACCTTGTTCTTGATGATGCAGAAGAACTTAAAGAAGGAGAGATCGTGAGGAAACTGGGTAGTGTTGTTATCAGAGGTGACAACGTAGTCTACGTTTCTCCATGAAACGAACGTAACCTATAAGAACTAATAGCCATATGAAGGGTAAACTCCAAGCTATAATATTGGCTATAACTTATATACTGATCAATTAAATTTCAAACTTAAAGGTGATTATAAATGTCAAAAGGTACTCCCTCAATGGGTAAAAGACAGAAGCGCACGCACGTAAAATGCAGGCGCTGTGGTAGTGTTTCACTCAACATTCACACAAAACAGTGCACATCATGTGGCTTTGGAAAAAGCACACGCATGAGAAGCTACAAGTGGCAGGCAAAGTGCAAGTATTAGGTCTCTTCAGACCAGTGATATAAATGCGCGAAGAATGCGGTGTTGCAGGGGTTGTACAGTTCAAAGAAGAAACACATCCAGTACCTTCCGCGCTTCGCCTCTATTATGCTCTTTATGCTTTACAGCATCGTGGTCAGGAATCTGCAGGGATAACTGTTCATGATGGCAGGCAACCCCAGACCCTCAAGGGTATGGGTCTTGTTCCTGAGATATTTGATAAGGATGATCTTGTGTCCCTGAAAGGGGATGTTGGTATAGGTCATGTCCGTTATTCTACATGTGGCGATTCCAGAATAGAGAACTGTCAACCTTTCATTGTTAAATATAAGAGTGGCAGTGTGGCTCTGGCCCACAACGGAAATCTTGTCAATGGTCTGGACCTCAGAGCTCAGCTTGAGGCAGAAGGTCATGTTTTTGTTGCTAATTCCGATACAGAGGTAATTGCACATCTACTGGTCAAGGAACTTCTGAAATATGAACCTGTAGAGGCTCTTCGCAATGTGATGAAGCAGCTCAACGGCTCCTATTCACTTGTCATAATGATCGATGACCTGCTTATGGCTGTAAGGGATCCACTGGGATTCAAGCCATTATGCTTTGGTACCATTGATTCCGGTTATGCTGTAGCATCTGAGAGTGTGGCGATCGATACACTTAATGGTAAACTTCTCAGGGATGTAGAGCCAGGAGAACTTATTATCTTCAGGGATGGTGAGGTTGAATCACACCAGCTCTTTGATGAGAAATATTCTGCTCATTGTGTTTTTGAATATGTATATTTTGCCCGTCCTGATTCTATAATTGACGGACAGCTTGTTTACAGGGTCCGTGAGAGGATCGGTGAGAAACTGGCAGAAGAACATCCAGTTGATGCTGACATGGTATCTCCGGTTCCGGATTCAGGTATCACTTCTGCTATCGGGTATTCCAAGGGATCGAAGATCGACTACGAAGAGAGTCTGATGAAGAATCGTTATATTGGTCGTACTTTCATTCTTCCGGGGCAGGCCATGCGTGAGACTGCCGTGCGTCTAAAGATGAACACTATCAATGAGAATATCAAAGGTAAGAAGGTCGTCCTCATCGATGACAGTATCGTGAGAGGTACTACTTCCCGTCGTATAATCGATATGGTGCGTAATGCCGGTGCAGAAGAGGTCCATGCACGTATAGGAAGTCCTCCTATAGTGGCACCATGCTATCTTGGCATAGACATGGCTTCAAGGGATGAGCTTATAGCTGCCCACAAGACAATAAAAGGTGTCGAGGCTGTGATCAATGCGGATTCATTGGGCTATCTAAGTGTTGATGGTCTCGTAGCAGCAATTGGCATTGGTAGAGATGATCTCTGTGTGGGTTGTCTTACGGGTGCATATCCTGTAGAGATACCTGGAGAGAGTATCTGTCAGAGAAGGCAGTTGAAACTGCACGAGTTCTGACCTGTCTCATTCTATTTTTTGAATTTTATTATATTTTCGATGACGATATAACTTACTCATATTATGTATAGAGTTATATAAGAGAAGGTTATTATTCTTTTATTGTATTGCAAAAATGCAATTCATGCAAGGATGTACCACCCCTTGCTAAAAAAAGTGGGATGGGGTTGATCTTAATTCTTTTTTTAAAATATCTGAAGCTTTAGCTCTGGCTTTAGTATCGTTAAAGATCACTGTTGCTAATAGGAATATATTTCAGTATTTGAAAAACAGGAGTATACCTGGCAACTAATGTATTATCAGGTCACAATAATTAGAAAATGGGGCCGGGATCGAGAATCGAACTCGAATCGTAGCCTCCACAGGGCTACAGGATAACCGCTACCCTACCCCGGCTCGAAGTAGGTGCTTTCCATGAAAGCACCCTATAGATGTCCGTTTGTTACATAAACCTTTTCCTTCGAAAGGACTTCAAACGGCATCATTTTACTTCTTTCTTTGTATGTAATTTTACTTTCTTAGCTTCTCGATAGCAAGTTCGGCAGCTTTCTTACCGGAAAGCATCATCCCGCCGAAAACAGGTCCCATTCTCGGTGCACCTGCCACGGCGTTAGCGGCCATGCCTGTTACTATCAGTCCTGGGTAGACTTCCTTGGTCGTGTCCATAAGTATTTTCTCACCTACGTCTGCCCACATTGGTTTCTCTCCGACCACATCTAGCTTGATATCTGTTCCTGGTATCTTACGCTGGACTGTGCTGCAGATGCCTGCATCGTGACCTGTTCCATCAATAACTACCTTTGCACGTATTGCCAGAGGGTCTACATGGAGGCGGTTCATTGAGACAGGTCCCCAGTTGATGACAAGTCCACAAACTGTGTCATTTTCTCTGATCATTACATCTTCCACATCAATAAGGTTGAATATCTCAGCTCCTGCGTCAGTGGCACCACAGATGAGCTTTCCCACAGATTCTATGGAGCTGGCTACATAGTATCCTTTTTCATACTCGTGGTAGTTGATGTTGAAGTCATCCAGTATGTGTTTTGCATCTTCCTGGACCACTATACGTGGGAACATCATTCCTCCGCCCCACATGCCCCCTCCTATGGAGAGTTTCTTCTCAAATAGCACTGTCTTAAGTCCGGCCTCACCCAGATATTTAGCAGCCACAAGGTTCGCAGGTCCCCCTCCAACGAGTGCTACATCCACTTCTATATAGTCAAGAAATACCTTTGAATATTCTTCCACTATAGCCCTTGTAATGATTGTCTCATCAAGTTCCATTTTATTTCCTCATAAAATTGATATCAAATGGTCTGATAAGGGCTATATTCCTTAAAGTTAATGGGACAGAACAAGTATTAGCAGTTAATTTTGAGCGGGATGTTATTTTCAACAGCTGTGTCTTCGAAGCTTATGCTTTCCATCTCGGTATCAATTTCAGTTTCACTGTCGTTGATAATGTTCATATGGTCCTTTTTCAGTCTGACCCAGAAAATACTTCCCTTGCCTTCAGGATTATCCTCGACACCAACTGTTCCTCCTAAAAGTTCGGCTATCTTCTTCACAATAGCAAGTCCAAGGCCTGTGCCCTTTACTCCCTTTTTGTCAACTCTCTTGAAACGGTCGAAGACAAATGGCTTTGACCTATCAGGAATTCCATCTCCCTGATCAGTCACATTCACTCTCCATTCATAATTGAGATCCTGTACATCTATCGTGATCATCGTGCCTTCAGGACTGTACTTGATAGCATTAGATATGAAATTGGCAAATACCTCTTCAACAATAGGATTGAGCATTGCAGGGTAACTGCCTTCTGTCCTGAGCTCAAGGCTCATTTCCTTTTCCTTTAATTGCTGGTGGAACTGCTCGATCACATTGTGCAGAATTATCATTATGTCCATTCTGGATATTTCCAGTTCTTCTTCTGATTCCAGTTTGGCGAACTTGGCAGCTGTATCTATCATTTCGATAAGCTTGTTAGAGCTCTTTTGTAGTATTGTTAGAATATGGGTCTTTTCCGGATCCTCTTCCATTTCCAAAAGGATCTCTGTGAACCCTCTCACATTTCCTGCCGGATTGAGGAGGTCATGGCGCATAATATCTGTAAAAAGGTCTTTTAGTTCATTGGAATGGCGAAGTTCTTCCTCAACTCTCTTTCTTTCATCCAGGTCCATGGTCGTCCCGGTGAATCTAAATGGTTCATTGTTCTTGTCCCATTCAGTGAGCTTACCCCTTGCGAGTATCCATTGCCACTTATCTTTGTGATTCTTCATCCTGAACTCTGATTCGAACAGCGGTGTCTCGCCAGTAAGATGCTTGTTAATTGTGTCATTGACAACTTTTAGATCATCGGGATGGACAAGTCTCTTCCATTCTTCGATGTTCTGCTCAATATCCTCTGGGTCGTATCCCATCATACTTCCCCATCTGTCATTGTACATTACTTCGTTCGTTCGCAGGTTCCAGTCCCACATTCCAAGATCCGCACCTTCAAGTGCCAGTTCCATGACCTCTTTTGTCTTTGCAAGTATGCTTTCGATATCCTTGCGCTTGGTTATGTCTCTGACAATGGCCAGAGCATAGTTATGTTGGTCAAGAGTGGAGAATGTGACGTTCATCTCAACAGGAAGTATAGTTCCGTCCTTTCTCTCCAGTGTTTTGTTAGGTTCAAGGTATCTGTCCCCGAACATATTCCGCAGATCATTTTCCCAGAATTTATCATCAAAGAGTTCACTGATCCCATCTTTCTCCATGGCAAGGAATTCTTCTCTGGTATAGCCCAGTTCCTGGCAGGCAGTCTGGTTAACATCTATGATACTATCTTTTTCCATGTCGATTATGAAAATAAAGTCATTGGACCTGTTTATCAGATCTCTGAAAATGCTCAGGTCCTTGAGGAACGATCTGTGGCTCAGTGCCATGCCTATTAGTTCTGAGACTACTTTTAGTGTTGGCAGGTAGTTCTGACAGGTATCAGTAGTGCTTGTATAGTTCTCGATACTTATGAAACCTGCAAGCTCTTCATTCGATTCCACTGGTATCGCGATAAGTGATTCCAGTCCGTGGTTGGTGATAAGTCTCCTCTCACTTTGTATGCTCCCGATGTCACTACTTTCCTTGGATACCACTGTTGTCTGCCGGTCATTGATCCTCTCGCTTATTTTCGGGAAGTTCGATAGGTTCCGTGTTTCAAATATGCTCTCTTTATTCCTGAAGTTCTCATTCTTCCAATTATGGAATAAGTATGGGGTCCCGTCTGCTTTGAACAGGAACAGGTAACTGTTACCTGCATTACATAGGGCTGTGGTTTTTTCTAGCGTTCTTAGAATAATATTGTCAGTATCTTTTGGCTGAATGAACATCGAGACAAGCGATGATATCATCTCTTCTATCTTTGAATTGCGTTCTACGAGCCTTTCAAGCTCAAGTCTTTTGTTCTCCAGCTCAGTGACCTTTTCTTCCAGCCCATGATTTTTCTTTTCTATGTAGTTGCTGGCATAGATGATCACTATAAAAGTACATCCTATCAGGGCGGAGCTGATCATTATGGAACTTGTGTCCTTTGCGATGACAAACGGTGCAAGAAGGACGAATCCGAAGATACAGACAACTAGAAGAAAGACTATATTCACTATGCCTGGTATCTTCATATTCCTGATATTCGAGCCACGTGCCATATATTATAATATATAGTAATAGATAGTATATTTATGATTCGTCCAATATATTTGATAATTAGTCTTGTGGCTCGAAAGCTTTAAGGGTTAGATTTAACAATTTGCTTAATTCATTTAGGATTGTAGAATAAAAAAGAGATGATAGATATAGTAAGGACTGCCCAGAAAACCAGCACTAGATCGAACAGGGATACACATTCAGAACCTGCAGAATGTACAGCGGAGTTCCTCGTACTGGAACCGGCAGGTTATCCTATGGCCAGTATACTTGATGAGTATCCTGAGATCGAGGACCCGGGTGTTTTTGAACATTATGCGCGGGAGCAATGGAAAGGTTATACTGCCCATAAAGGGGAATATCTCTTTGACCGTCGTATGTATCCTGATTTTGCTTATAAGGTAACCGACGTTGAACCTCCTGCCTCTGTCATAGGTAAGAACACTCATATCATTGTCAGGGATGCGGTCATAAGCAGTGTTCCTGCGGTAGAGTTCAGAAGTGATGTCACCTTTGATGATGTTGTAGGACAGCAGAGCGCACGCAAGAAGTGCAAACTGATCGAACGTTTCCTGGAATCTCCTGAGAAGTTCGGTAAGTGGGCACCACGAAATGTGCTTTTCTTCGGTCCATCAGGCACTGGTAAGACCATGCTTGCAAAGGCACTTGCCAATAAGGCACATGTGCCGATACTTCCTGTTAAGGCTACTGAACTTATAGGTGAGTTCGTTGGCGAGGGTGCCAGACAGATCCACCAGTTGTATGAACGTGCACAGGAGATGGCTCCATGTATCATCTTCATCGATGAGCTGGATGCGATCGCGCTTGACCGCAGGCACCAGGAACTTCGTGGGGACGTTGCAGAGATAGTAAATGCCCTGCTCACAGAGATGGATGGCATAGTCGAACGTCCGGGAGTATGTACTATAGGGGCAACCAATCGTACTGATACTATCGATCCTGCTGTAAGGAGCAGGTTCGAGGAAGAGATCGAGTTCACCCTGCCGGATGAGGCTGAGCGTTTTGCGATACTTGATTCCAATGCCAGTACATTCCCTGTGCCAACAAAGGATGTTGATCTACATGCAATTGCCAGGATGACAGAAGGACTTTCCGGAAGAGATCTTGTAGGAAAGGTGCTCAAGACGGCTCTACATAATGTTATAATCGAGGACAGAGATGCTGTAACTCAGGATGATCTGCAGGCTGCGGTCAAGAAACTGAAGAACCTCCCGGCACCTTCTACTGCTGATCGGATGTATATCTAAGGATCACCTTTTTAAACCTGACAATTATATCGAGTGGCATGACTGAAGTAAATGAATCTGACCGGTTTGAGTGTGTTATTATCAATGTGATAGACACTCTCATGTGGAAGGGAGTTGTAGTTGAAGAGATCGAGTCCGGTGGCCGTGTCTACTTTGGAAAGGTCAAGGCAGAAGGCTTCAATTATGGCCCCGGTGATGTCCTGTATGTAGGAATGAAGCGTCTTCCACAGGAACTTGAGGACCTGTCAATGGAAGTCTCCCTTTACGATGCCGATAATAAAAGGCTCGACTGGACCTTCCTCTGATCCTATTATCTTTTTTTGTTTTGTCTTTGACCTTTAGTTACTATCATGTCCTGTCCCTGTATGGGATATCAAGTTCCATCAGGTCATCTGCAACTATCACTTTATCGAAGACTTCTTTTGCTTCTTTGAGCAACTGTGACGGGTCATCCGAATATCTTGAACTTATATGTGTAAGGACAAGTTTCAGAACATTTGCTTCTTTTGCCAGAACTGCGGCTTCTTTTGCTGTGGAATGCATTGATTCGATAGCCCAGTCCTGCTGATCATTTGCCAGGGTGGAGTCATGTATCAACAGGTCGGCATCCTTGCTTGCTTCGAGTATGGCCTTGCATGGACGTGTGTCTCCTGTATAGACTATCTTCCTGCCCGGGCGCCCTGCTCCAACCACGTCCTTTGAATGTATCACTTTTCCATTCACTTCTACGGATTCTCCGCGGTGGAGCTTTGAGAAAAGAGGTCCTGGTGGGACTCCAAGTTCGATGGCCTTCTGGCGGTTGAACTTTCCGCTCCTTTCATTCTCTACCAGTGCATAGCCAAGACTTGGAATGCTGTGTTCTGTTTTTAGTACCATGATGGAATAGTCATCTCTTTTGATCACATCTCCGGGACTCAGGTCGATCGCATCGATCTCAAAACGAAGTTTGTAGTAACCGAGTGCACTAAGTATCCTGGCAAATTCATGGACCCAGTGAGGTCCGTATATCTTGAGTGGTTCGGTACGTCCGTGAAAGGACATGGTCTGAATAAGTCCCGGGATCCCCAGCATGTGGTCGGCATGGAAGTGACTGATGAATATTGATGATAATGCTTTCATCCCTGTCTTTGCCCGCATCATCTGTTGTTGCGTACCCTCTCCGCAATCAAAGAGCATAAGCTCGCCCTCACGGTTGACCATTACAGCCGAGGGATTGCGTTCCGGGGTTGGAAGGGACCCCCCTGTTCCAAGAAATGTTACGCGAAGCATACATCTATATAAGTGTTGGAATTATTTATGAATTGTCTATGAAATAACTACTTATGGCGTATCCTCTTTGCTTTTGTTCTATTCAAAGGTGCTCTTATCCTGTCACTCGAAAAGTTCATATAGCATCTTATTATTAATGGAACGTCCATAAATCATACCAGATTTAAATCTGAATTACCAATAGTAATTCGTTCATACTTATAAATTAACGATCATAAGAGGATATATCATGAAATGTCAAGGTAGATCTAGAAGAACCTACACAGGTGCTAAAGTAAAGGCAGCTCGCAGCAAGAGGAAATTTGAGCTTGGCCGCGAATCAGCTGACACTCACATTCACGACACTAAGAGGAAGAACGTTTCAACAAGAGGCGGAAACAGAAAAGTAAGGCTCCTTCAGTGTAATGTTGCAAACGTAACCGATGCACAGGGCAAGTGCCAGACAACAAGCATCGAGACCGTTGTTGGAAACACCGCAAACTCACACTACGTCAGGCGTAACATACTTACAAAGGGATCCGTTATCAAGACACCTCTTGGTAATGCAAAGATCACAAGCCGTCCTGGTCAGGATGGTGTTGTGAACGCGGTACTGCTCGAGTGATCGAGCAACTCTTTTTTCTTTTTAATTTAACTATCTGGTTTTATGGGGTTGCTATATATGAATGATAAAACACGTCATATTCTGGAATGTCTTGGAGAGGATGCAAGAATAAGTCATGAAGAGATCGCAACCCTCACCGGACTTACCGTTGATGAGGTCAGCAAGACTGTAAAGGACCTTGAAGAGAGCGGAGTTATCCGTAAATATAAGACCGTTATTGACTGGGATCTTGCAGGTGACGAAAATGTCTATGCAATAATTGAGCTCAAGGTGAGCCTTGAGAGAACAATTGGATACCAGCCCCTTGTTGAGCGTCTGTACAAATTCCCGGAAGTAAGATCAGTAAGACTTCTTTCCGGACAATATGATCTTTCACTTACTGTTTCTGGTAAGACTATGAAGGAAGTTGCTTTCTTCGTTGCTGAGAAGATCTCCACCCTTGAACAGGTACAGCACACAACGACCCACTTTGTCTTGAAGACCTACAAAGAGGATGGTGTTATCCTCCACGAACAGGACCATGTTACACGTTTACCGGTGACCCCCTGATAGGGGTCACATTACAGGATGTATTAATGTATGAGAAAAGCATGCACCCCTTCAAAGTTTGTAGCGGATGTAATGAACAAAGTGCCTCCATCAGGCATACGCCGCTATTTTGATCTTGCATCAGGGCTGGAAGATGTTATTTCCCTTGGTGTAGGTGAGCCGGATTATGTTACTCCCTGGCACATAAGGGAAGCGTGCATTCACTCACTTGAATGTGGTGAAACCTCATATACTTCGAATTATGGCCTTATTGAGCTTAGGGAAGAGCTGGCCGATCATTTTTCCACAAAGTACAGGGCCAATTACGATCCTGATACAGAGATACTTGTTACTTCAGGAGTTAGTGAAGCACTTGATGTAGCCATCAGGGCCATAACCAACCCGGGTGATGAGATAATTGTTGTCCAGCCATCATATGTGGCATATGTGCCTTCTGTGATGTTTGCAGGTGGAGTTCCTGTTATTATTTCCACAAAGCTTGAGAACAACTTTAAGCTGACCGCTGAGGAGCTGGAAGCTGCCATTACACCAAGAACAAAGGCAGTGATCATCAACTTCCCGAACAACCCTACTGGTGCTACCATGGGTAAGGAAGACCTTGAAGCTATTGCAGATGTGGTCTGCGAGCATGATATCATGGTCATTTCCGATGAGGTATACGACTGTCTGACCTACAATGGCGGACACACATGCTTTGCCTCCCTTGATGGAATGCGCGACAGGACCATTCTACTGAACGGTTTTTCAAAAGCATATGCAATGACCGGTTTCAGAATGGCATATGCAATGGCATCTCCTAAGATCATCAGCGCAATGATGCTGATACATCAGTATTCAATGCTCTGTGCTCCCATCACTGCTCAGATCGGCGCTATCGAAGCCCTGAAGAATGGCCAGCACGAAATGGAACGTATGGTCCGTGACTATGACCGTCGCCGCCACTTGATAATCAGCGGCCTTAACAAGATCGGACTTGACTGCTTCGAGCCAAAGGGCGCATTCTACGCATTCCCATCTGTGGAGAACACAGGCTTAAGCTCCGAGGAATTCGCAGAGCGCCTCATGAACGAGCAGAGGGTTGTCACGATCCCTGGTAATGTATTCGGTGAGGCCGGCACAGGTTTCCTCAGATGCTCCTATGCAACTTCCAGAGAAGAGATCGAGGTCGCTCTGGAAAGGATCGGGGCGTTCGTTGATGGATTATAATTAAAAATATCTGCATAGGTCCAGTTCTATGGACCTCAATACTATTTTTTTGAAATGGGTCCTTTATCTGGGTCCAAAAAAAGATGATTCAATATTGTGTTGAAAGGTTATCAGGAAGAGTTACCTCTCCCTGTGATCTTCAGTTCGTGTAAGCATCGTATATCTGCCATAGCCATATAATAGGTCCCGTTACAAGTCCTATCACTATAAACGTTAACATACTGCTAATGATAAGTCCTGCCCATATTCCTATGGCTTTGAACAACTGTCCTTTTATTATCTGTCCTAATCCCGGGATAAAAAATGATAATAATGCCGGAACTCCATATGTTTTGTTCTCACTCATATTCTACACCTAGCCTAGATCAAACAATATTATAATATTTTAGTAGTATATAATACTTCTCGTTTTATTTTTAATGTATGCTTTGCTAGATCAGTTGAGTTTTCTATGTTCTCATTTTCCCATCTCTTCAAATGTAATATCTCATAATGATGAGTCTCATTATATATTTAACTATACATATATTTATATAGTAGTATGTGTTAGTAGAGTCTGCAGTCACAAAACCTAATGACCGGTTTTGGAGACTGATTGGTGGTACGATGTGTTCATCGGAAAAAAACTGAAGTAAAATGGTACGATTAAAAGGAACGCGGGCAGATTCCCTCTGCACTACATCATCTCTCCCAAAAAACATATTTTTGTCCGCGTTCCGATCTTCAGTATACTTGTTCTTTTCTATAATTATCATTCAAAAGCATAGCATAGGCTATGCATCCGTCTTGATGAGTTGTGTTCTTTAGAAAAGCCTATGGCTGATCATCATAGCTTCTTGAATTGATATCTATGATCTCGTCTTGTGGTCAGTTCGATATCATTAAAAAGAGATGTCAGAAAGGTTGCCATGAACTTTTGACAGTTATTGGGGAGCAACCTTTCCTGTATCCTCATGGAAAAACGTCAATTTTTCTTTCCAGCATATTCATATCATCGTTAAATGGCTGCAACTTCATATCTGTCTGCAGTCATATTGAACATGCTTTGTTCTATCTCAGGCTCGCCGGTCATTGCAGTTCCTGCAACACCCGTCATATTCTTCAGGCCATACAGGCTTTGCCTTGCATCCTTGAAATAGAACCTTTCCTGCAGGAAATCTTCCTCCTTCAGTCTGCCAAGTGCATATCTGATAGTTCGTGGAGGCAGATAACTTTCCTGGGCAATTTCCTTTTGAGTAAGGGGTCCGCCATACTCGAGAACCTTAAAGACAAGTTTTGCAGAAGGTGGAAGTCCCTCTATTGTTTTTCTTATTTCCTTGTCTGTCTGTTTCTCGATATTATCTGTTATCTGTACTTTTTCTCTGTAAGTATCAACAAAAACGATCCCTCATTTCAATTACTCCTTTTTATATGTTTGAGCATTCTGCATATGTGCTGGAACACTCTCATCACGATTGTGAATTAACAATTGTGAATTGTATTTATGTTATATATATTTGTCGATAAATCTACGCGAGATAATGCACAGTGGTTATTTTTCGGTCTGCCTTTAAATGTACCTGGTCTATTTTGCCTGTATCTGAGCTATTATATGGATTCATAGGTAACCGTTCCTATCATAGAACTAATGGACAAAGGTTAAGAAAATGGTAAATGAAGCTATAGAACTAGATCTGAAAGGGGAGGTCTGCCCTCTTACTTTTGTAAAGACAAAACTACATTTAGAAGGATTGGAAAGCGGTGATCATCTCACTGTTATCTTTGATTCACGATCAGCGATATCCAGTGTTCCTAAAAGCGTGAAAAGTGAGGGTCACACCATTATTGGTATTGACCAGGAAGATGCTGGGACTTGGAAAGTTCATATTGAAAAAGCCTGATGGCCAGTCTATCAGTTTCACTTTCTCTTTTTTTTCTCTTCTTCTTCTTTTACAAAATAAAAAATACAACTTTAAGGTGCTATTTTTTCCATGGCACCTTATAAGTTATCTCTTATTGGTCATTTCAGGAAATGACCTTCATGGCACTGTATGCTATTAGGCCGGCTATTATTGGTGAAGTTATCCACATGAGGCCGATACGTTTCACTGTCTTATTCCTTATCGTGTTGAATCCTTCATTCGCACATCCAATGCCAATGATAGCTGCGGGTACTATCTGTCCAAGTGACACTGGTATGCCTGCATGTGAAGCTCCATGGACTATGATCGCTGCTATTGCCTCAATGAATATTGCACGTATGGTACAGAGCTCAGTTATATCGTTTCCAACTGTCTCCAGTATCCTTCCACCTATAAGCAGAGCGCCGATCCCAAGTGCCAGTCCGCCAATGATCGTACCTGTTGTCTGATCAAAGAAACCTGCTCCTACAAGAGGACCAACAGCACTTGCAGCATTGTTCGCACCTGCAGAATATGCTACATAACATCCGGAAGCAGTAAGAAGCTTTACAATAATGCTCCTTATCTTCTCTTCCGACTCATGGTCCATAAGCCAGAGCACAAGTTTTGGATGGATGAATTTCCCACAGAGAAAAGCAAGCGCAAAGGCAAGCAATGGTGTGAGTACCCACCATCCTATTATTGTAGAGAGCAGACCTGTATCAAGTACACCGAAGAAGATCCCTATTCCTACTATGGATCCCACTGCTGACTGACTTGCTGATACCGGTACCTTCAATATATTACCTATGAACAGACTGAGTGCAGAAGCAGTTATCGCAATTATCGCTGCAACCAGTGTTATCGTGTTGCCTGGTACGATACCGTCACCCAGTGTCTTTACGACATCACCGCCACTGATGACAGCTCCGAGAAGGGAGAATATTGCTATCAGGATCACAGCCTGCTTCTTTGTACGGGCCTTTGCACCATATGCTGCTCCCATAGAAGCGGCTGCATTATTTCCGCCAATGTTCATTCCCATAAATATTGCAGATGCAATTGCAGCCAGTGCTATGATCATTTGTTATTCTCTCCTGTTCCATGGTTCTAAATGTGAGTTCATTGTCCGTTCATTTGGATAGTTCAGGATAAAGCAAAGTGAGCTTGTTATATAGTACTGGAGAATGGGGCCAAAATTACCCCAACATGCTCCAAAAGGTTGCAACATTTGCCTTTTTATGCACGTATATATCCAAACATGAGAAAGTGGGTTTGATAATACATGGCTGAAAAGACGATCAACTATAACAGGCTCAAACAGGGCGGTTTCCTTCGCCAGAGGCAGCAGGAGGACCTATTCTCCATAAGGCTTCGTATCGTAGGCGGTCAGCTGAACGCTGAGCAGCTTCGTGCACTTGCCGATGCTTCTGAGAAGTATGGCAGGGGCGAGGTTCACATAACCGCACGTCAGGGACTTGAGATCTCATATATCCCATTTGAGGATGCAGATACTCTCCTTGATGAACTTGAGGAACGAGGTGTCCGTCAGGGTACCTGTGGTCCAAGGGTCCGTGGTATAGTTGCATGTCAGGGTAATCGTATCTGCCCCAGAGGACTGATCGATTCAGAGGACATTGCGAAGAAGATCGACGACCGGTATTTTGCCAGGGAGCTTCCAGGCAAGTTCAAATTCGGTGTCACAGGCTGTCCGGCTTCATGTATGAAGGCACAGGAGAATGACCTCGGTGTCATGGGCGGACTTGAGCCGGAATGGGTCGAAGATAACTGTAATTATTGTACGCTCTGTCAGACTGCATGTCCTGCGGATGCCATCAGGGTAGAGAACAAGACCCTGCATTATGACAGGGAGAAATGTATCCTGTGTGGTCAGTGCCGTATGATATGCCCGAAAGATGCGTGGGCAATATCTAAAGAAGGGTATACCGTCTATGTAGGAGGCAAGGTTGGCAGATATCCAAGATTTGGTGTCAAACTTGTTGAACTTATAGATGAGGAAACACTCTTTAATGTGATCGAGAGGTCTCTGGAGTTCTTTAATAATGAGGCAGATCCCGGAGAACGTTTTGGAGATACTATACAGCGCGTGGGTTTTGAAGAGTTTAAGACCTTTGTGCTGGAATGAGTAGTTTCGTCTGGAAGCATATATCTGTGATACTGATCATTTTTATATGTATATACAATATCTCGTATGGATCGATACTCTCATTCAAATTAATGGAAACTCAACAATGCCAGAACAAAAAACAGAAATCGAGAAGCTAGCAAATGAGTATAAGGACAGGAACCCGCAGGAGATCCTTGAGTATGCTCTCAACAGGTTTGGAAATGATATAACCATTGCATTTAGTGGAGCCGAGGATGTAGTACTCATCGATATGGCTACGCGGATCATGCCTGATGTGAGTGTCTTCTCTCTGGATACAGGTCGACTGCACCCTGAAACATACAGATTCTTTGATGTTGTGCGGGATCTCTATGATATCCCTCTTGAGATATTCTTTGCTAACAGGGAAAAGACCGAGGAACTTGTCCTGAAGAAGGGTATGTTCTCATTCTATAGGGATGGGCATGGTGAGTGTTGTGCTGTAAGGAAGGTCGATCCGCTCAGGCGCTCTCTGAGTACCAGGGCTGCGTGGATAACAGGACAGCGTAAGGACCAGAGTCCAAATACACGTGCGGATATTCCAGTGATGGAGGTCGATCCTGCATTTGGTGACGGGAAACTCGTAAAGTTCAATCCTCTGGCCAACTGGAGCTCAAAACAGGTATGGGATTACATCAGAGAGAATGACGTCCCTTACAATGAGCTTCATAATAAGGGCTATGTAAGCATTGGTTGTGAACCGTGTACACGACCGGTCCTTCCCGGGCAGCATGAACGTGAAGGGCGCTGGTGGTGGGAAGAGGCCACTAAAAAGGAATGCGGTCTGCATTTAGGTAACATAAAGGCCCGGGTTTGGGAATAAGGGCCTGGGATCATCTATCTAAGGATAAAATTGAGAATGTCATTAATTACATCTATACAAATTAAAGGAGGGTCACGATGACCATTACGGAAGAATCGTATCGGCTTTCAAATCTAAAGACACTTGAAGCCGAAAGTATTGGGATCATGAGGGAAGTAGCTGCAGAATTCGACAATCCTGTAATGCTTTATTCAGTAGGAAAGGACTCGTCGGTAATGGCCCATCTTGCGATAAAGGCCTTTTACCCGAAAAAGGTGCCATTTCCACTATTACACATAGATACCGGATACAAGTTCCCTGAGATGTATGAGTTCAGGGATCAATACACAAAGGACCATGGGCTTGACCTGAGGGTTCACAGGAATGAGGAAGCTCTCAAAAAGGGAGTTAATCCTCTTACAGTTGGAACTGTCAAATGTTGTGCCGATCTTAAGACAAAAGCACTCCTTGATGCATTGAAAGAAGGCGGTTATGATGCTGCATTCGGAGGCGCCCGAAGGGATGAGGAGAAATCAAGGGCAAAGGAAAGGATCTACTCATTCCGTGACAAGCATGGTCAGTGGAATCCGAAGAACCAGAAGCCTGAGCTATGGAGTCTCTTCAATTCAAAGATCGATCCGGGTGAATCCATCAGGGTATTCCCGCTATCGAACTGGACAGAGCTTGATATCTGGACCTATATCTATCATGAGAATATCGATATCGTTCCTCTTTACTTTGCAAAGGAAAGACCGGTCATTGAGAAGAATGGTCAACTGATCCCTGTTTACACAGATGATCATGAGGGCGAGGTCAAAGATGTCATGTGCCGCTTCAGAACACTTGGATGCCATTATTGTACAGGTGCGGTAAGGTCAGAGGCAGACACTCTGCCAAAGATCATCGGGGAGATGATGGTTTCCCGTCATTCCGAGCGTATAACGCGTGTTATCGACCATGACCAGGATAGCTCCATGGAGCAAAAGAAGAAGGAGGGATACTTTTGAGTTCCGACTCTCTGATCGAGCAGAATCAGAATATCGATCTGTTACGGTTTGCCACTGCAGGTAGTGTGGATGATGGTAAATCGACTCTTATCGGTAGGTTGCTGCATGATTCAAAATCAATATTCGAGGACCAGCTGAGTGTTATCAAGACATTCTCAAAGGCCCACAGGAATCAGGAGATCGATTATTCTCTGGTAACTGACGGACTGAAGTCTGAAAGGGAGCAGGGAATAACTATCGATGTAGCTTACAGGTTCTTTTCGACACCTAAAAGGCGCTTCATCATTGCTGATACTCCGGGGCATGAACAGTATACAAGGAACATGGCTACGGGTGCATCCAATGCATCCCTCGCACTGATCCTTGTTGATGCCCGTAATGGAGTTGTAACGCAGACAAAGAGGCATTCGTTCATATCCTCTCTGCTGGGTATCCGTAATTTTGTAGTTGCGATCAATAAGATGGACCTTGTGGACTATTCGGAAGAAGTTTTCGAGAATATCGTAAGCGAGTTCAATTCCTTTGCTGACAAGCTATCTGAGGAATCGATCTACTACATACCCATAAGCGCCCTAAAAGGTGACAACGTGATCGACAGGAGCGAGAATATGCTCTGGTATAAGGGTTCTACGCTTCTTGATTATCTGGAGAATGTAAATGTGTCCGGTGGGCGCAATCTGGCTGACCTCAGGTTCCCTGTCCAGTATGTAAACTGGGGAGGAGGCGATGATTTCCGTGGCTATTGTGGTACTATAGCTTCAGGTGTTGTCCATAAAGGTGACAAAGTAAGAGTGCTCCCTTCAGGAAAGACGAGCACGGTATCACGGATCGTCACGTATGACGGTGACCTTGATTATGCCTTTGCACCCATGGCAGTGACCATTTGTCTTGAGGATGACATTGACATCAGTCGTGGCGATACGATAGCGAAGGTGGATGATCTTCCTGTGATCGCCGGAAGTCTTGAGGCCAATGTGGTCTGGATGGATAGTGCTCCTATGGAACTCGGGAAGGATTATCTTATCAAGCATACCACAAGCACTGTGAAGGGAAATTTCGAGGAAGTGATGCATGAGTTCGATCCTGACGACATCAGTATGAAGTCGTCGGAGTCCTTAGCTCTGAATGGGATCGGGAAGGTCAAAGTTGAGCTAAAGAGCCCTATATTTGCGGATATCTATTCCGAGAACCGGGCAACGGGTTCGTTCATCGTGATCGATCCTCACACTAACCAGACCGCTGCTGCCGGTATGATAACCAGGTGCAAACAGGTCTCTCCTGACAAGGCATGCAGATCTGTGAAGCCCAGGGTAATTACATATCCAGGTGACAAAAAGCAAGAGGCAAAGGCCAGTTATGACCGTCTCTCAATGCATGGTACACATTGCATCTATGTGGATGATGATCTGCTACAGGAAACCATCTGCAAAGGTGTATCTGTTGACAGTGATCAGTATTCCGAAGGTATCGCTGGTCTCTGTGAGATCGCCACAAGATCAGGTGTCTCTGTGGTTGTGTGCTCTGACCATCTGAAAGATTGAATTAAAATTTCTGCCAGCTCTTAAGGGCGGCAGATTCCTTATCTTTTTTAAAATAGTAATATTTTGGTTATGTGGTAATCCTCATTTGAATCAAAAGGTAAAGCTTAAGCGATCAATTATTTTTCATCTTTTTGAATCGAGCCGGCTTTGCCGGACCCTCCGGGATGATCGAAGTTATCCATCACCTCTGGTTAGCATAACTATTGTTCTCTGCACTTCTGTTGTTATAATAGTTATGCAAAAGATCATTGGAAACAAAGAACGGGATGACCACCCACTGCACGCGGCACATTCCATTGCCACTAATTAAAAACAATTGACTTTATCGGTAATTGATAGTGTTGACTTCAAAGCTGGAATTTACAGGATCCCTACAGAGCCAATATTTTAAAGTTGAAGTTTCTTCACAAATCGAAGGTCAAATATCTCTTCCTGCCTGAGCTTTCCTGAAATATATCCAAGTTCATGTAACACATCCACGAATCTCATGGTGGATGCTATATATTCTTCAGATACCTTTGCAGTGTATTTGGGTGATATCATATACATGTCCTGTACGAAGTCAGCATCAACCATCTTTATGGTATCTGCGACAAGTTCTGAAGCTTCTTCAGTGTTCTCCCGGATGAACCGGCAGGCTTTATCGTGTAGTTCTATGAACTTCAAAAGAGTGTCATGTGAATTGTCTATCATGTTCTGGCTTGCAACGATCCCATAGCTTGGGTTGTCCGGCCAGAGCTTTTCAGGAGAAATTACTACCTTTGCATCACAATATCTCTTTGCGACAACTGCCAGAGATGGTGTCCCTACGGCTGCTTCGATCTCTCCGTCCATGATAGCCTCTGGTATCATGTCTGCCC
Organism: Methanolobus profundi; assembly: GCF_900114835.1. Classification (GTDB taxonomy): domain Archaea; phylum Halobacteriota; class Methanosarcinia; order Methanosarcinales; family Methanosarcinaceae; genus Methanolobus; species Methanolobus profundi. The sequence continues at coordinate 257,285 of NZ_FOUJ01000001.1, forward strand.
ATTCGTAGTTAAGGATTCTGATCTCTTCGTCAAGACCAGCTTCTTTGATATAGTTCCTTATGATCACGTCATGAATGGAGCCAGCAGGTGGACAGGCAATGCTTAGTCCTCTGAACTGCTCTAAAAAAAGTGTATTATTGTTATTACATTCATCAAGTGTATGATACTTGGCAGTGGCTATCATCACTGTTCCTTCCACATGGCCCCCTGCAATACACTTTGCTTTCAGGCTTCTGTCTATCCCTATCATCGTGGGTGGAAGTCCGATGTAACCTATATCGATCTCGTTGTTCTCAAGTGCACGGACGATGGCAGGTCCCCCTCCAAAAATTTCCCATTTAGGTTCAATGCCTGCTCTTTCCAGCCAGTCAGTGCTCATCAGTATGAATGAGCTGTGGTACATAGTGGAAAGATGACCGATCCTTAGTTCTGTCATGTATTCACCGTTTCTGATGGTCCGGGCTTGTTTTACGATGCTCAGCCACCGCTGATGGCCGGGAGTACTGAGACCTCGTCCCTGTCAGTGATCTTTGTTTCAATGCCGGAAAGATGTCTGATGTCCTCTCCGTTGACGTAAACATTGACGAACCTTCTGATCTCTCCACCATCCATCAGACGTGTTTCAAATTCCTTGCCATATTCGCTGGAAAGCCTGTCAAAAAGTCCTTTCACCGTAGAATCTCCAATGTTGACCGTTGTAGCTCTTGTTCCTGTAACACTGTTCAGGGCTGATGAGAATTTAATAAATACCATTTGTTTTTCACATCCCTTTCCTCAGTTGATATCAGATGCATTCCTGTAGGGTGCAGTGGTCGCATGAGGATATAGTATGGTAATGCTGTACTTTTTCCAGCATTCTGTATTACTGGCCTATTAGTTGATGCTTATACATCTGCCCTTTTATTCAGGCTAAAATAGCCGCATTTTGCAGTCTGAAGTGAGATATGCCTTTCAGCAGACTTGTGTATGCGCCGGTAAGCATGTATGAATACGGTGTTTTATGAATATTTCATACATTTATGAATGGGTATTTTTGCCTCATTCTATACCTATTTATCAAAAAATGGTCCATTCTTAAAAAAGAAACATGAGCTATGATGGTCGACCTGTGTCGGTCTCAGGAAGGTTAATTATGATCCATGGATTTACAGATGAACAGATCACGCGTTATTCAAGACATATCATCCTGCAGGAAGTAGGAGGAAAAGGCCAACAAAAACTGTTATCCTCAAAAGTGTTGTGTATAGGTGCAGGGGGATTGGGTTCTCCTATTATACAGTATCTTGCGGCTGCCGGTGTAGGGACCATTGGTATAGTCGATGATGATGTAGTGGACCTGAGCAACCTCCAGAGGCAGGTGATACATGGAGGTAATGTATCTGTTCCAAAGGTCGATTCTGCAAAAAAGTACGTCGCTGATCTTAATCCTGATGTGAATATCATCACTTATAATGAAAGGATCGGTCCTGGAAATATACTTGATATCATAAAAGATTACGATGTCATTGTAGATGGCTCTGACAATTTCGCCACTCGTTATCTTGTGAACGATGCCTGTGTACTTGCAAAGAAACCACTTTCTCATGGCAGTATATTTCGTTTTGAAGGACAGGCTATGACGGTAGTCCCTGGCGAGGGTCCGTGCTATAGGTGTCTTTTTGAACATGCTCCGCCTGCTGATATGGTGCCAAGTTGCCAGGAGGCCGGTGTCTTAGGCGTGTTGCCTGGTGTTATTGGTACAATTCAGGCCACAGAGGTAATAAAATATCTTCTTGGAGTTGGCGAGCTACTTAATGGTCGTCTTGTATTCTATGATGCATTGAATATGTCCTTCGACGAGATCAAGGTCCGCAAGGATCCGTCATGTCCTGTATGTGGTGAGAAGCCTTCGATAACATCGATAGAGGATGAGAATTATCTTCATGGGGATGGTGTATGTACTTTGGGTTAGGACAGGAGAATGTGAGTATTTAATCATTAATGTCCTCTGTTGTTTTTGTCGCTGGGATAACTAATTTCTAATGCTTTTTTATGTTTCTCTTTTTCTAACATATTATTGATTTTGTCTGAACTAAGGCAAGATATTAAAAAATCTAATAAGATATATATTGTCGTATGCTTATTTTATCCCAATGACCAATAATTCCACAAGTCCCACAGGTAACATCTCATGGATAGACAGCACCTTAAAAGAAACCTCGGACTTCTTCTCTGCTCATTATTCTATTCTATCTATAGAAAATATTAGTCTTGGAATTGGAATTATTGCAATATTAGTTGCATTTTACATTTATCTAAAACAAAAAAAGTCAAGTGAAAAAGGCCATTCAGAACTTCTCTCTAATCAAGAAAAAATGCTTGAAAAATTCGATTCCATTAAACTATTCCCTAACTCTCCAATTTCCAATATTGTTGATTTCTTCTTGGAATTTGATGATGATCACAAAAAAGACCTTTTTGAGTCTGCAATGAAGTTCCGAGATGAATACAAGCCACTTGAGGCTTTAAAAAGATTCAATCAACTTTTAGATCAGGAACTAACAGACAGTGAAAAAATCTCACTTTTTGTAAATATTGGAAATACTAATCTTTTGATTGGAGATTACGATGAAGCCATTAGCAAGTACAATAAAGCTCTTAAGATTGCTGAACAAGCAAATGATATTCGGTCAAAAGGAGTGGCATTAGGAAACATCGGATTGATATACGCTGATAAAGGGGATACTGAAAAAGCCTTAAAATGCCATCTTCAGTCCCTTAAGATTGCTCGAGAAATGGGATACAAGAAGGGAGAAGCAAACCAGCTGGGAAATATTGGTAATATATACAATGCCAAAGGCGATAATGAAAATGCATTGGACTATTATCAACAAGCCCTTAAGATTCATCGTGAGATAGGGCACAAGTCGAGAGTGGCAGGTAATTTAGGAAACATTGGGTTAGTATACAATAATAAAGGCGAATCTGAAAAAGCATTGGAACACTTAGAACAAGCCCTTGATATAGCTCATGAGATTGGATTCAAATTAGGAGAGGCAAATCAATTAGCAAACATTGGGGTGCTATACTCTAAAAAAGAGGAATTTAAAAAAGCATTGGACTATCATCATAAAGCCCTCGAGATTCATCGTGATATTGGACACAAGTTGGGAGTAGCAGCTGATTTGGGTAATATTGGACTTATATATCGAGATAAAGGTGAATTAGAACAAGCCTTGACTTATCTATTTGAAGCCTTGGAAATTGATCGTGATATTGGATATAAATTGGGAGAAGCAAGTGATTTAGGGAATATTGGACTCGCATATAAAACTAAAGGAGAATTTGAAAATGCATTGGAATACTTAGAACAAGCTCTTAAGATTGATTGCGAGATTGGATACAAGTTGGGAGAAGCAAACCAACTGGGAAATATTGGTAACTTATATAGTGCCAAATATAATTTAAAACAAGCATTGAAGTATCACCATCAAGCTCTTGATATTGACCGTAAAATTGGATATAAGTTGGGAGAGGCAATCGATTTGAGGAATATTGGACTGATATATCATGGTGAAGGCCAACAGGAAAAAGCATTACATTACTTAGAAGAAGCCCAACAAATTTTTAATTCAATAGGAGCATGTAATTTGGGAGATAAAGTACAAAAACACATTTTGGAAGTTATACATAATATCTAAAACTTCCCTCTATTTTCTCTAGGACAACATTTCCCCACTTTCACTTATCCAGCCATCACCCCATTTAAAAAAACATATATCTCTTCCTGCTAATTTTATCTTAATGGCTAATAATTCTATAAGTCCTACAGGTAACATCTCATGGATAGATACCGCCTTAAAAGAAAGCATGGACTTCTTATCTGTTCATTATTCCAACTTGCCAAAAGATGATTTATCAATTTTAATAGGAATTGTTGGACTTATCATAGCATTTATTTCGATCTGGTATGCATTTCATTCTTCTCGGAAACAAGATGACACAAATAAAGAAATTCTTGATAAAATAGATTCCATTAAACCATTCGATAAATCTCCTATTTCTAATATTGTTGATTTTTTCCCAGAATTTGATGATGATTACAAAAGAGATATCTTTGAGTCTGCAATGAAGTTTCGTGATGAATATATGCCACATGAGGCACTAAAAAGATTCAGCCTTCTTATAAATCAGAAACTAACAGACTATGAAAAAATAGCACTTTTTGTAGATATTGGAAATACTAATCTTTTGATAGGTGATTATGATGAGGCTATTAGCAAGTACAAGAAAGCTCTCATGATTGCTGAACAAGCAAATGATATTCAGGCAAAAGGAGCAACATTAGGAAATGTCGGACTAATATATGCAGATAAAGGCGATACTGAAAAATCCTTGAAATATCAACTGCAATCTCTTGCTATTGCTCGTGAAATTGGAGACAAAAGGGGGGAATCAAGTGCTTTGGGAAATATTGGACTGATATACAGTGACAAAGGCGATACTAATGAAGCCTTACAATATCAACTTCAATCCCTTGCTATTGCTCGCGAAATTGGATTCAAGGTGGTAGAAGCAAGTGCTTTGGGAAATATTGGACTGATATACAGTGACAAAGGCGATACTGAAAAATCCTTGAAATATCATCTGCAATCCCTTGCTATTGCTTGCGAAATTGGATACAAGGTAGTAGAAGCAAACCAATTGGGAAGTATTGGACTAATCTACAGAAATAAAGGCGATAATAGCAAAGCCTTGCAATCTCATCTACAATCCCTTGAGATACATCGTGAAATTGGGTACAAGGTAGGGGAATCAATTGAGTTGGGAAATATTGGGCTGGTATACTTAAATAACGGCGAATTGGAAAATGCCTTGAACCACTTTGAACAAGCTCTTGATATTGCTAGTGAAATTGAATATAAGTTGGGACGAGCAAATCAATTGGGAAATATTGGAGTGATATGCTTTAGTAAAGGCGAAATGGAAAAATCCTTGCAATATTATCATCAATCCCTTAGTATTGCTCACGAAATAGGATATAAGAAGGGAGAAGCAAGTGCTTTGACAAATATTGGTACGATATATGTTGGCAAAGATGATGCTGATAATGCCTTGCACTGCTTCGAACAAGCCCTTGATATTCATCGCGAAATAGGATATAAGAAGGGAGAAGCAAGCGATTGGGCAAATATTGGACTTATATTTGCTGGAAAAGGCGAACTAGAAAAAGCATTACAATACTTAGAAGAAGCAAAACTTATCTTTGAATCAATTGGAGCTTCTAATCTAGCAGAGCAAACACATCGTAATATATTAGTCATCAAAACTGATATGAAATAACCCAAATTAGCTATTGTTCTCAGTTTTGAAACTTCCAATCATGAATCTATCGCCAACGGATTAATTATATACATTACAGTAAAAAATACGATGCTATGTGTTAATAAGGTTAATGTACAATGAACATTCTTAATTTTGTAAATATTCTTCATTGAACATCCTTGCCATCAGGACTACATATGATATCAACAAGGGACCGATAATGATCCCAAGAAGTCCGAAAAGGTTCAGTCCTATTATCACTCCAATTAGTGATTCCAGTGGATGGATACGTCCGACCTTGTTCTGTATCATGGGTCTCAGGAAATTATCTATGGAACTGAGGATCACTCCTCCAATGAGGATGCCTACAGCAGTAAAATAATCCTGCTGGATAAGCTGGATGATAACAGCCGGGATCCATATGAGCGTTGCACCAACAACTGGCAGGAATGAAAGGATGATCGCAACGAATCCCCAGAGGAATGCACCATCGACTCCAAGCAACAGGAATGTTACTGTGAGTATCCCACCCTGTATGAGGGCAATGATGCCTGAGCTGATGAGTGTTGCATTTACAATGGATGTGAACTCATTCTGAAGGGTCTCTGTATTCTTTTTATTGAATGGGACTGCATTTTTAAGTTTGATCGAGCTTTTTGAACCGGTACCTACAAACAAATAATACAACAGGAAATACATTATAACGAACTCAATGAGTCGTTGTCCCAGGCTTTGTATCGCGTTGACCAGCAGTGTACTGAAGAAATTAGCTGCGGCCGAGACAAGTTCTGTGATCTTTTCATTAATATTGATCTCCATTGGTAATGATTCAAGATGAAGCTGGGCTATGTATGTGTTTGCAGTATTCAGGTATCCTATGATGGTGTCAGTATCGAATAGGATATCCTGTATCTGGATTATCACAACGGTAATTAGCAGGTAAAGTGGTATCAATATCAGGATTATTGTCAGGACTATTATGCTAAATGCAGCTATGCTCTTTTTAAGGCCCCTTTTATCTGTCAGGTTCGTGTATAGTGGCTTGAAGACCACATATAGTATGAAAGCCCCGAAAAATGCATTGATGTAAGGGTAAAGGGCGTAAATAAGAACTGCTGCCAACACTCCAAGTATCAGAAGTGCCTGTGGCATCTTGCTTGGATGGTTCATTACTTTTCACATTCTTGTTCATTGTATTTAAGAGTACTATCCTGGAACTTCTGAGCAGAGATATCACTGATAAAGAATAAATTCTATTGGATGGTTGTTCTAGTAGATGATATCGGAATATGTCTGCCTTTTCAGAAAAACTCTGGTCAAGTGGAGGGATGATGATGGTATCACAAGCAGTGCAGCTCTTTCCTTCCATGCGATAATAGGGCTTCCTTCTCTTCTTCTGTTCACTCTGTTCCTGGGGAGTATCTTTCTGAAAGAACAGCTTATAAAAGCAGCCATCATCACAGATGTATCTCTTTTTGCAGATGATATATCGATAAAGGTATTGAATTCACTTTTCACACAGCTCTCTGTCAGTACATCCTTCAGTTTAGGTGCTTTACTGAGTTTTTTGCTCTATCTCTGGAGTGCAGGTAATATCTTCCTTCAGTTTCAGAGAATGATCAACAGGATGTGGAGCTCAGGTCCGTCCAACAGAAGCTGGCTTCACAGGCAAGTGCGTAAAAGGGCATCTGCTCTGGTTGCAGCATTGGTATTTGGGATACTTGTAGCAATGAGTACTTTATTTGAAGTTGCGTTCTTTGTTGTTTCTGATAGCCTGCAAACTATCCTTCCGGTCTCCACTGGTCTTGTACAGTACTCCAGTCTGGTGATAAATTTCCTGACCCTTATCGTCCTGTTCATGTATCTTTTCAGAGTACTTCCTGATGCTAATCTTGGTATGAGGTATGTATTTACGGGCTCCCTGCTTACAGTTGGTTTACTTACGATCGGAAAGTACCTTGTTGGTATATATCTCTCTTACAGCAGTATAACGACAGTCTATGGTACCATTGGGTCAATACTTGCTGTTTTTCTCTGGATATATCTATCTTCCATTATTGTTACTTTTATGGCTGAGTTTACTGGCGTATATGCAAAATCATGACGTATCGGCATTTCACCTACATAGTATGCAAAAAACTATATTCTTTTTAATATCTACTTTTTATATTCTATTACTAGTAATATACTTTGTTGGCTGCTTGTTATTTGTCATTGGGGATGCAGGATGTTTGAGACTCAGGTGGTGTTCCAAGTTGAAATAAAAATATGACATATCTGGCCAATTTTAATGTATGTCTTACTTATTCATGTATATCATACTATAATCATACTAGTATGATTTTATCGTGTCCGGTTGTATGATGAAAACATATATCTAATATTCAATATGAATCATGTAGTGGGTGTGTGAAATATGAATTTTGAGCATATCGACTGGAAGAAGCTTATAAGCTCTGTCGTTCTATGTCAGTTAACTGGGATTCTGGGTGGGATATTCACTTATAATTCTATATCAAGTTGGTATGTATCACTTGAAAAACCCGCTATCGTTCCACCTGGGTGGAGCTTTTCGGTAGTATGGCCCATTCTCTATCTTCTAATGGGTATTTCACTTTATCTGATATGGCAAAAAGGATGGCGATCACCTGGCATAAAGGTCGCAATGTATGTATTTGGGATCCAGTTATTTCTGAATTTCCTATGGTCACTCTTATTCTTTGGATTGCGTTCTCCTCTAATGGGTTTTATAGATATATTGGCCCTGTGGGTATTGATCTTAGTTAATATTGTGGTATTTTCCAGGATATCCCGTACTGCGGGCTTGATTCTTGTTCCATATCTATTGTGGGTATCTTTTGCAGCGTATCTCAACTATTACTTGATGATCCTGAATGCCTGATCAGTGATACATTCATTCTGGAAATCTCGTATTTCCAGTAGTTGTTCTATAGTTGTTGTGGATCCATGACCCTTGTCAGTCCGATGATCATTTTGCCATGTTTAAGCAAGGCTCGAAGTGGCAGAAAAAAAATTAAAAGAAAAGCATTCTATGGATGCTTCTGGTTTCTGTATTCAGAGTATGTCTCTTAGTGCATTGGCCGCTGCATAAACGCTTCCTATGCCGCCTATATAGTTTGCAATGCGCACAGCTTCCATTATCTCCTCTTTTGTTGCACCTGCATCCATTGCCTGCATTGCCAGTACCTTTACTCCGTCAATTGCGCCATGCTCAGCATCGAGTGCCAGTGCAATAAGGAATTTGTATTTAAGCGGTATGGCTCCTTCTGAAAGTGCGTTCTCACGTACTCCCTCTATCATATTGAAGAATTCACTGTCTTTTTCCTGGATTATGTTTAGTGGATGTCCTTCCATTTGATCTCCTCCTTTTTTTCTTGTCAGTGAAACTATATGTCCTTTCCTGATGGATCATTATTCATTTCTCAAAATGCTTAAATATGACTCTGGTCATTTATGACCGTGGTCATCTAATTATCTGGTCATGGATCATGGTCTTAAATATGAGGTAATATGTCCCTTAGAGAAAAAAAGAAGCAGGAAACCAGAACTCGTATCTTTGATGTGTCTGCTGCTCTGTTCAAAGAAAAAGGATTTGAGAACACAACTGTGGACGAGATCACAAAAGAAGCGGGTATAGCCAAAGGGACTTTTTTCAATTACTTTCCTACAAAAGAAGCATTGCTGTTCTACTTCAAGGAGCAGAAAGAGGAATTTGTGCGTGACCTGATGACAGGACAAATGTCCCTCAATGCTCCTGTAAAAGAAAGACTGATGGATCTCTTTGTTCTTGTTGCAGAACATTATGAAAAGGACAAAGAGCTTTCAAGATTGTTATTCTTTGAACACAAAAGGCTGATCATGGCCTCTGGCAAGATCCCTTCCGGAAGCCGGCATGAGGGACATAGTCCCGGTCATTTTGTCAATATGCTCTGTTCATTGCTTCAGGAAGGCATACAAAATGGAGAGATAAGGCAGACCGTTGATCCGATGGTCGCAGCAAAGACCCTGCATGCTATTTATTTCCACTCACTTATGGGCTGGTTACACTCAAACACTGACTACTCTTTCTCTAATGATATATCAGCAAAGGTCGATCTTCTCTTCACAGGTATCGGGGAATGAAAAATGTACGCAATAACAGTTGAGGATCTTGTAAAGAAATTCGGTGATTTCACTGCTGTGAACAACCTCTCGTTCAACATTGAAAGTGGTGAGGTATTCGGTCTGCTCGGTCCCAATGGGGCCGGTAAGACCACGACCATATCAATGCTTTCAACTATGCTTAAACCTACGTCAGGCAATGCATCTGTAAATGGTTTCGATATCCGTACAAATGAGGATGATGTGCGCAAGTCCATAGGAATAGTGTTCCAGGATCAGAGTCTTGATGAGGAACTTACGGCCTACGAGAATATGGACTTTCATGGAAGGCTATATCGGATACCCAAAAATGTCAGGCAAAAAAAGATAATCGAACTTCTGGAGCTTGTGGAGCTAGATGATAAAAAGGACAATCTTGTGAAAACATACTCTGGTGGTATGAGACGCCGTCTTGAGATCGCAAGAGGTCTGTTACACGAACCTAAGGTCCTTTTCCTTGATGAGCCAACACTTGGTCTTGATCCGCAGACAAGGAACCATCTGTGGGATTATATAGAGAAGCTGAACAAGGAGAAAGGTATCACAATAATCCTTACAACTCATTATATGGAGGAAGCAGACAAGCTTTGCCATCGTGTGGCCATAGTTGACAGGGGGCAGATCATAGCTCTTGATACGTCAGAAAAGCTCAAAAATGATATTGGTGGAGATGTTATCACTATTGTCTCTCAACAGAAAGATGACCTTTATTCGATAATAAGGTCCCTCTCCGAAATAAAAAGCATTGAAGTGCATGATAATTTTATCACTATCGGACTGCAGAATGCTGAAAAGCACGTTGCAAAGATAGTCACTATGGCCTCAGAGAATGGCATCACTATTGAGTCTCTCTCTATTCACAAACCAACTCTTGAAGATGTCTTCCTTCACTTTACAGGCAGGACCATCAGGGAAGAGGAAGCCAGTACCAAGGATAAGATGCGTATGATGATGAAGGGAAGGCGGTGATATCATGGATATAGTTTACACGATCTGGTTAAGGAATGTAAAACGCTATGTTCGTTCAAAGAGCAGGATGCTGGGTAGTCTGGGAATGCCCTTGTTCCTTTTACTTGTCCTTGGATTTGGACTGGATTCTGTAGTAACTCTTCCGGGAATGGAACAAGGTTACATTGGTTTCATAATGCCTGGTATCATATCCATGAGCGTTCTTTTCACTTCGGTCTTTGCAGGTATTCAGATCATATGGGATAAACAGTTCGGCTTCCTTAAGGAAACGCTTGTAGCTCCTGTATCACGACTTGAGATCATGCTCGGACAGACATTTGGAGGCGCAACAACAGCTGTCATCCAGGGTCTGATAATACTGGTACTTTCACTTTTTATCGGTCTTGAGATTACCAGCATCCCCGGCTTTGCCATAGCCATCATGTTCATGCTGCTTATCGGTATCTCATTCACTGCATTTGGTATTGCCATTGCATCAAGGATGGATGACATGCATGGTTTCCAGTTAATAATGAACTTTGTCATCTTCCCGATATTCGGTCTGTCAGGTGCACTTTTCCCTATAGACAGTCTGCCTTCATGGGCAAGGTCCCTTACATTGCTGGACCCACTCACATATGGAGTTGAAGGTATCAGGTATGGCCTTCTTGGAACATCTCAGGTAGATCCTGCAGTAAGCTTCATGGTCCTTTCAGGATTTACAGTTTTCATGGTCTTTGTGGGATCTTATCTGTTCAGGAAGATCAGTATATAATAAGGAAGGGTGAAAAATAATGTGTTGTAAACCAGAGGCTGTTATACAATTAATATACTAATAGTGTTTTAAATTTTGATAAGCTCTGATATTTGCATTAATATTTTGGATATCATTGCTTTATTTTATTAGTATAATGCCCCTATCATCTTATTTTTACTAGTATAATTTTTGATGACCAGTATATTTTTATATGGATACACAATATAACAGTTATAACTTAATGGGATTTATTCATTTGTATATTTATTCAGTAATTATATCTGTTCATTCACTTGCTAGTTGGGATGGTATTAGATGGGGCAATTATTATTACTTGATATTGGAAAAAAAAAGGATTCTGACCTTGGGTCAAAATTCGGGGAATTGGATTACCCGTTACTCTCATTGTCCATGTCAGATATTTCAGAAGATTCCAAAAGGGTCGTTGAGGATACAGATATAATATTCTATTCATATGACAAGGACGAGTTTCGTGAGCTTGCCGGGATCTTGCATGAAAGTCTGAACAATGCATCTTTTATCTTTGTAGTGAACGAATGTAGTGGAGATCTTTTCCTTGATATTTCAAAGGTTCCTAATTCAACATACCTTAAAGAACCCTTTGGAAAAGAAGAGTTAGAGCATATTGTTCGTATGGTCTCATTGTCACATTCGGCAGGGATCCGCAAAAATGAAAGTAATATGCTCATGGGGCAGTTGGTAGCAAACACCACAGATGATGATCTGGATCTCACTATCCAAAAGTGGATCCTTGATGTAGCTTATGATCATGCTCCTTCTTTGATATTGATGATAGATGAGGACCTTCGTATCGATCGTGTCAACAGGCTAGGTCTTGAGATCATAGGAAAGGACCCTGAAAATATCCTTGGTTTCCCTGGAGGCGAGGTATTCTCATGTGTCCATGCCAACAATAATGGGGGGTGTAGTAAAAACCCTGATTGTCTGGACTGTTCTATCCGCGGTCTTGTCCGTGAGACATTGAATTCTGGCGTAGGTTTTCACAAAGTTGAAGGGAATATTGATATCCTTAATGATGATGGCGTTGTGTCAAGCCGTGATTTCCTGATCTCTACGGCATATGTGGGTTTGCAGGATGGGAACCGTGTCATTCTGTATCTTGATGATATCACAGAGCGTAAAAAGAATGAGAAGACCTTAAAGGAAAGTGAGGAACGCTTCCAGACCATGTATGAGAATGTACCCGGAGGTACAATGATCATAGGTAAGGATTATGTTATCGAGGACGTGAACCAGAGAACGTGTGAGATAACGGGTTATAAAAAAGAGGAACTGGTAGGTCAGTTGTGTGATATTGTATGTCCTAAAGGTTCTTTATCAAAGAAATGTCCTATTTGGGTAGATGGGCTCGAAGGTTTCAGGGGTATGGATACTGCCATAAAATGTAAAGATGGTACCAAAACGCCTATTTTGAAGAATACAAAAAGGATCTTCATAGAAGGTAACCAGTATATTCTGGAGAATTTCCAGGACATATCTGAAAGAAAAGAGGCTGAAGAGGCTATAATTCATGCCAAGATCACTGCTGAGGAAGCTAACCGGACCAAAAGTGAGTTCCTTGCTACAATGAGCCACGAACTTCGTACACCACTCAATGCGATAATAGGTTATTCTGATCTGCTTCTTGATTCTACATTCGGTGAACCGGGTCCGCAGCAAAAGAGATCACTTGGTCATATTTCTAATAGTGGAAAGCATCTTTTAAAATTGATAAATGATATTCTGGACATCTCAAAAGTAGAATCCGGTAAGATGGAATTACATTATGAGATGTTCCGTGTTCGGGATATCTTTGATAATGTACTTAACATCGTATCTCCACTGGCAAGAAAAAAGGATATTGAGGTCGAAATTTCCATCTCTCCTGCTGGTCTGTCTCTAAATGCTGACAGGATACGTTTTAAACAGATATTGTTCAATCTCGCCAGTAATTCCGTAAAGTTCACTCCTGATGGTGGACACGTGTTACTTGAGGCCAGTATGGATAACAATATGGCAACAATATCCGTAACTGATACTGGTATTGGAATTGCTGAGGAGGATATTCAAAAACTCTTTCTGCCTTTCCAGCAGATCGATTCGACCATCTCGCGTGCCTATAATGGTACAGGTCTTGGTCTTTCACTGGTAAAGACCTTTGTAGAAATGCATGGTGGTGAGGTATTTGTTGAAAGTGATGTTGGTAAAGGTAGCAAGTTCACTTTTAGACTTCCGCTGGATGTAGCGATGCACTGATCTGCATCAATTGTCCTGTGCGGTATTATCAATATATAACGCTAGGTCATTTCAGATCAGCCTTCAAAAAAGAGAAGCTATGCTTGTTGCATGTCATGCAGATCTGTTATCAGAGAAAAAGGTGTTATTGTGCAAGGAGTTCCTTGTCGAAGTTCTCGATAAGGTCATTCATCTTGTGGTACCATTGGTCGATGGTCTTCCTTATCATTTCTTTGACCATTACCGGTTCGATAGCCACATATTCATAATAATAGCCGCCTATGGATATTGATCTTGTTTCTCTATACACCAGGCCTGCGGATATGAGATTCTGTAATGAACGATATGCTGTACTTCTTTCGCGTCCAAGGAGCTCTCCAAGTCTTTCTGCGGTCATGGCGCCATGCTCCAGAAGTGTCTTGTATGTATTGATGTCAAGTTCTTTCAGACCAAGCACGCATTTTGCCATATCTTCGCATTTACAGTCTGCTCTCAGCATTTCAGGTATAGAACTTGCCATATTTTCTCCTCGTAGTTCACAGAATGATCTTTCCGGCTTTGTTGTATAATTTGCACAAAACCGATTAAAGATTGCGTCAATTATATATATAGTTTGCCAGAATCTCCTTTTCCTTGACAATAATACCTGAAGATGAGCGTTCCAGTCTTCCACTGGACACGGATGAGGTTATCTATCATCCTGATATGATCCGCGCCAATGAGTGGGTTCTTACTGAGTATGAGCCACCTGAGAGAAAACTCTGTATATTTGTCCCCTGTGCAAAGAAAAAACCCTATCATGAAAGTCCTTCACACAAGATATTCGACAAGGTCATATTTGGTATGCTTGAACCTGAGCAGGTGCATGTTGTTGTATTTGGTACATGTGGCATAACTCCCAGGGAGCTTGACACTGAGTATCCTTTTATGGACTATCAGTTCATGCTTGGTAAGTGTAATGTGGCAAAAGTAAAACGTGATTTCATAAAAATGGAAAGCCAGCGTCTGTCGGAGTATCTTATGAAGACACAGGATACTTATGAACATCGTGTAGCATATTGCATTGGAGACTTCAGAAAAGCTATGGAAATGGCTGTTGAGATGTCAGGTGTCGATGTTACTATTGTCCCTTGGGAGGAGACCATTAGTTCACATATGCAACCAGGAAAGAAGTTCATCTATGGGAGTCTTAATCAGGCAAGTTACCTTCAGGATCTTTCTGATGCTATTGCTCTAGCTCTGGGGGAAGATGTTCAAAAGACCGTCACAGATGAAAGTGGTCCGGAAAAGCATACCAATGATAATGATTGGTATCTGTTTTAAGAATAGTATGAAAAAGTAATACTAGTGGCTTTTGATGCCACTATTTAATCTAGATATGGGGATTGCGCGAGTACAGACATACCATTGTCTGAGATATTGAGTACTCTGACCTCATTGATCGTGCCTGATCCTCTCATCTTCATGATGTATATAGAGCGTTGAAGGTTGTTACCTGCAATTATACGATCAAGTTTTATAACTGAGTCTGCACCATATTCTACCATCTCGTCCAGCCCGAACATTGCACCTACAGTTATCACGGATGTAACATCATGTTTACGGAACACACTGAAAACATCATCAATGAGTGTCCTTAACTTGTAGTTTGACTCAATGGCCAGGAAAAGAGCTTCCACTGAGTCAATGAATATGCGTGTTGGTTGTATGTCCTCTATCTTGCTCTCGACCAGCTTCTTGAAGCTCTTTATGAGCTCTGATGGTGCGATCTCAACACTTTTCTGAAGTCGAAGGCTTGGATCTGTTATATCTACAAAAGTGAGGAGTCCCTGGTCAACGTATTCTTCCAGATTCAGATCAAAAGAAGTTTTCATCTCCCTTACGATCGATTTTGATTCCTCTGAGGTGATAATGCACATCACTTTTTCACCCTTCTTGGCTCCCTCAGCAATGAACTGCGTCCCGAATATAGTTTTACCTGTACCAGATTTTCCTGATACGACATTTGCAGTTCCTTTGAAGAATCCTCCACGCAACATCTCGTCCAGCCCGGGTATACCGGAATTCACTCTCTCTGATGGGTCAGCATCTGTCATATATAAACCACCTGTTGATATCTAAAGTTCAAAATATATCCCAAACTTCTTGATCATACAGCTATAATTATGTATTCTATTGAAAAGTATATGATAATTACCATCTGTATCTTTTCGAATATTGTTTATTATGTCATCCTAATATAAAAAATCACGTATTTAATTTTGTTAGCTTCATTATGCGGCCACGGGAATCCTAAAAAGCAATTGGGCGTGAACTATTTGTATCATAGTGACCAAGTCCTTACTTATAAAAAAAGATACAAGATACCTTTTGCTTTTTGTTGATACAAGGGAGATAATAATGACATCAAGAAATGATCTGAACAGGGAAAAGAAAGAGCTGCTGGATGGCGTCGTATCTGGTAGTATCTCATTTCATAAGCTTGACAGCCTGACCGATAAGGACACTGCTGTCATGATAAGAAGATTAGCCCTTGAAGAGGGCCTGGAGTTCAATTTTGATCATATACAGAATTATTCCATAGATGTTGAGAATGCGACAAAGAAGAACATCGAGAATATGATAGGTGTTATCCAGATCCCTCTTGGTGTGGCTGGTCCTCTTAAGGTCAATGGCGAGTTTGCAGATGATCTGTTCCAGTTACCATTAGCTACCACGGAAGGTGCTCTTGTTGCCAGTGTGAACAGAGGATGCTCGGTAATCACCCGTTCAGGTGGTGCTAATGTCAGGATATTCCAGGATGTTATGACAAGAGCTCCTGTATTCAGGCTGGAGAATGTGATAAGGGCAAAAGAGTTCTATGACTGGCTTAATGATCCGTCTGTTCTTTCACGTATGAAGGCCAAGGCTGCAGAGACCACTCGCTTTGGTGAACTGGTTGATGTGAAGGCATTCGTTACCGGTAATACAGTGTATGCACGATTTTCATACAATACTAAAGATGCCATGGGAATGAACATGGTCACAATTGCCACAGATGCTGTTCTAAGCCTTGTACAGGATGAGTTCGGTGCGATCCCTGTGTCCCTTTCAGGTAATATGTGCACGGATAAGAAACCAGCAGCCATCAATAATATACTTGGCAGGGGTAAAACGACAATTGCAGATGTTACTATTCCTGCTGAACTTGTGGAAGAACGTCTCAAATGTAAGCCAGAGACTATGGTAGAAGTGAACTATAGAAAGAACATGCTTGGTTCTGCAAGGGCTGGATCACTTGGGTATAATGCACATGCTGCAAACATCATAGCTGCAATGTATATTGCCTGTGGACAGGACCCTGCTCATGTGGTAGAGGGTAGTAGTGCCATCACTACTATGGAGCTTACACAATATGGTGATGTATATTGTTCTGTAACTCTTCCATCCATGGCCATAGGCACTGTAGGTGGTGGAACGAACCTGGGACCGCAGCGTGATTGTCTAAGGTTGCTTGGTGTAAGTGGATCCGGTGCTCCGCCTGGTTCCAATGCAAAGAAGCTTGCAGAAATAATCGCTTCTGCCGTGCTGGCCGGCGAGATATCTCTGATCGGTGCACAGGCCGCTGGTCATCTTGCTAAGGCCCATGCAGAACTTGGAAGGTAATGTAAAAAAAGGATATTGAAAGATCATTGATACAAAGGGTGTTTACCCTTTGTCTTTTTGTTTATTATTTTTTATTTCCTGTCAAGGAAGTACGCAACTGCAAAGAACGCTACTGCAGCAAAGATAATTACTGTCCAGTTTGATGTTCCGGTATTCTCGAATTCAGGACTGTCTGCTTCGGCTGATACCGCACTGCCTGTCTCACCAGTATCTTCAGTACTTGCAAATCTATCCTCTTCATTGTCCTGGATACTTTGTTGTTGTTCATCTTGTGCTGTTTCAGTTCCTTCATCGTTGGCCGGGATGATGTTGAGATCAGTTTCTCTCTCATCATTGTCATTCCTTTCTGTATCTTCTGTGTTTTCAGCGATACTGATGATGGAGTCGAATGTAACTGCCGGTACTTCCTGTCCATTCTCATCACCGAGAACTACGTTTGTTAATCTGAGCTCGCAGGGTCCATAGTTATATTCTGTTGTCAGTTGAATGGTGCAAAAGACACCTTCATCTGAAACGGTATCTCCCATTATTATGGAGCTGTAGATCATTGAAACAGTGCCCTCCTGTTCATCAATGATGCCTGGGTTGAACATCACTGCAGAACCACTATTTGCAAAGAAGTCCCCCTCTTCGATGCTGTTGATAGTGATCAGTGTGTTATCATATTCCAGATCGAACTGCAGAGCAGCAACGGGTGTATCTGGTTTGACATGAACTTCCATAATGATGTCTTCTCCCGTTCCCACCGTTTGCGAAGATGGTACTATGCTCACGCTTGCGGAAGCATTTGCGATTCCGGGGAGGAGGAGAAGACACAATGCAATAAGCATTGTATATGTTGCTATCCTTGACACTGGCGCATCCACAGATATCATCAGTCCTATTCCAGTTTGACCCTGGCCTTTTCCAAAAGCACGGAACACTCGTCCATCTTTGCTGCTGCCATCCTGATATCTTTGGCAATATCTTCATAGCCTGCAGCTTCTATTTTTTCGGCCCAGTCGGTGAAACTTGTGCTGTGGCTATCGTTGTGTTCTATCCAGTGGCCGATAAGATGTTCAAGTTTTGGTTTATCGAGTTCCATGCTAATAAGCTCCACATATATTCTGTTCTATTTGCATTTATATCTCACGTGGATCTGTGATCTCGCCTGTGAGGGCAGAGGCTGCTGCGGTTGCAGGTGATGACAAATATATAAGTCCGCCAGTTCCCATTCTTCCTTTGAAGTTACGGTTAGCTGTTGAAATGCATGTCTCTCCCTTGCCGATAACTCCCATGTGTCCTCCGAGGCATGGTCCGCATCCTGGTGGACCGACCACAACACCTGCATCAAGTAGGGTTTCAATGATGCCTTTTCTGACAGCTTCAACAAGGACGTTACGGGATGCCGGAACCACTATTGTCCTGATGGCAACCTTCTCTCCTTTGAGGATAGATGCAGCTACTTCCAGGTCCTCAAGTCGTCCATTGGTGCATGTACCTATGAAAGCCTGGTCAAGCTTTGTAGGTTTGATCTCGGATATGTCCTGCACATTATCTACCTGATGTGGGATGGCTATCTGTGGTTCAAGTTCAGTTGCATCGAAATCATATTCTTTGGAATATACTGCATCCTCATCAGCATATACTGGTTCATATTCTTCGCTTGCAATATTCTCAAGGAAGTCGAATGTTGTCTTATCCGGTGGGACTATTCCTGCCTTCCCTCCCATCTCGATCGCCATATTACTGAGTGTCATCCTTCCTGACATAGAAAGTGCCTCGATGGTACTTCCATAGAACTCAGCAGCCTTGTATGTTGCACCGGCAACTCCAAGTGTTCCGATTATCTTGAGAATAAGGTCCTTGGCATAGACTCCATTATTCAGTTTTCCTTCAGCTGTTATTTTGATACTTTCAGGAACTTTGAACCATAGCTTTCCTGATGAGAATATCTCAGCCATATCTGTGGCTCCTACTCCTGTACCAAATGCTCCGAAAGCACCATAGGTGCATGAATGTGAATCCGCTCCTACAATGAGCTTTCCGGGTAATGCAAATCCGTTCTCCGGGAGCAGTTGATGGCAGATACCTTCACCGACATCGTAGAAGTTCTTGATGCCCTGGTCTTTGATCCATCCTCTGATCTCCTGCTGTAGTCCGGCTGTAGTATCCGTATTTGCTGGTGTCAGGTGATCGAATGGTATGATTATCCTTTCAGGGTTCCATACTTTCTCTTCTTCCATTTCCCTGAATGCGTTCACGGCAAGGACGCTTGTACCATCATGTGCCATTGCAAAATCAACATCAGCTATTACAAAATCATTCGCCTTAGCTTCTTTTCCTGAAGCACGGCTGAATATTTTCTCGCTTATAGTGCTCAAAAGATTAACTCCATTAATTAATGTAATAAGGATCGGGGTTGTTAAATATCCCTTTTTAACTTAAAATCTTCGATAGGGATGATCGCTCATAAGGGATGTTATAAAGTTCCCTGTAAAAAAGGTTTTTTGCTGCACAAAGGCAGCAGATAGAAATGAATTATGCCAGTCTCTTGAGTTTCTCAATATTATTGAGAATATAACTGCTTTCCAGAAGGATCCTCTGCTCGATGCTCTGGACGATCTCATCCAGCGGAGTTACGAGCTTGTAGAGTTTGACAGGTCTTCCTTTACCTTCGGTCTTTTTTTCTTCCCTTATGTCTACCCAGTTGTTGTCTTTAAGGTATCTCATTGCGATACTGACCTCAGGTTGCCTCAGGTTCGAGTTCTTTTCGATCTCGCGGGAAGTAATCTCATCTCCGCATGAGAGGCAGGCGAGAGTTAAGGCCACAGGTCTGTTAATATCTAATTTCCTTAACAGCTCTACTATCTCATACTCTTTTTCACTCATGCCACTAGGTTTTTTCTCTCTCATATAAAATCACCAGATAATATGTAATTAATATCGTTTTGATCTCGTGTTTTCAGGATATTTGATCAAAAAGGGGGGAGCTTTTCATCAAAAGTGTGCTCTTGATGCGGAGTCTCTCCTTTGTGTATATCCTTGATCATTGTAATGACTACTAATTACTATTATAGTAATTTATTATATATTAATATTCTTTATATTAAAATAGTAAGTCCATAACATCTATTTTTTATAATATATTATCTACTGATCTTTACGGAAAGCCCATGTCTTGTCCTGAAAAAGTGATGTAATGTATTACCTAGGGCATATTCGGGCATTGAAAATGTTCCCGTTTCAATACAGTCTTCATTTGAAATGGAATAATGCGTTTGGAATAGCAAAAGTAAAATTAACAATCATTAATATTGTACATTCAAATCGTAGCAATAATGATAATTAATAGATATTGATAATATATGTGAAAAATAGATGAATGGTGGGCCCGCTGAGATTCGAACTCAGGACCTCACGGTTATCAGCCGTGCGCTCCACCTAGCTAAGCTACGGGCCCACATTGCGTGTGTCTCGCATGATGCTCTTCATCACGCGACACTCCAAATACGCATGCAGATACTTTAAGGTTTCGCTCGGAAATGGGGTCTGCGCATAATTTTTTCAAAATGTTAATTTTAGCTACAGGTTTGCAGCGATAGGTTTATGTTGGATAATGTTCTGTATGGCTTGATATTCTGGGCTGGTAGATCAGGGGAAGATCGCTACCTTGGCATGGTAGAGGCCTCGGGTTCAATTCCCGACCAGTCCACTCATCTTTTTTCTTAGATCTGCAGCATTGTAGTGACTTTGCTATCGTGTGTGTATATTTCTCTTCTTACAGGGCGCTGCCTATGTTTTTCTTGGGACCTGCTTGAAAATAAGTAAATAAAAAAAGGTAAGTGATCACTGATGCCTGGTCTTCTTCGCTCAATTATGGGTACAATTGGACCATTTCATTGCTTCCGTATGTTGTAGGAAGTATGAAATCTGCATTTGCTGATGCTCCAGCTTCTGGTGTTAAGACCATGTTCACTGTAGCTCTGGGCTCAAGGTTAAGTCCTGAAGATCTCAGCGTAGACGAAACATTTATTGATCTTAAGGTCGTATATCCTGTATTTACAGATGATTGGGATGCCGTTGATACATAGACCACAACAAGATCCCCTGTGGTAAGCACTGGATGTATCTGTGAAAAGGAATCATCTTCGTCCCTTATGTTGTCTACTGTGAAGTATACTTGTGAATTTACATAGGTTACATTTATTTCTGCATCACCCAATGTTGAGGTTTCTGTAAGGAGCTTTTCCAGGTTTGCTGTTGCATTAGTGGTACTAATCCCTGACATGTTCCCTTCAAATTCCGGACTTGGTGCTCTGCTATTTGTATTTCCTGCGTATACCAGATTGTTTGTCCTGTATCCATCTGTGATACTTATTACAACCTCTTTAAGGTCAACGGGCTCACTTGCAGCATTCAATCCCATTGTTATTTTTATGAGATCAAGGGTTGTTGCCATGTCTGTGCTGCTGTTCTTTGCTCTGTATCCTTCTATTTTATGGACCATAAGATTGGATGAAACTTCTTTTGTCGCTTGTTTTCCAGTTGCCTGAGCTTCCTGTTGAAGAACTCCGGACGTTTGGATCAAAACAGCAGCAGCAACGGCAGCTACCAGTACCATTGCAATAAATATTATAAGAGTACCGATACCTATCTGGGCTTTAGTGTCGGGTAAATGTTTTTTATTAATATCAAGGATATACATAAATTATCACCAGTGATCATTAGTCATGTTGTAGTAACAATTGCACATTTATGTACTATATTTATATATTATATATAATTTTGCATAGACTT
This sequence comes from Methanolobus profundi, assembly GCF_900114835.1. Taxonomy (GTDB): domain Archaea; phylum Halobacteriota; class Methanosarcinia; order Methanosarcinales; family Methanosarcinaceae; genus Methanolobus; species Methanolobus profundi. Next base: position 279,135 of record NZ_FOUJ01000001.1, read on the forward strand.
GAAATAGTATGTATGAATTTTTCTTAATTGTGAATGAAAATAGTGATGTGATCGTTACTTCATCTTTTCATTACTCTTATATATCTTGAAGTGACACTCTGAATTATTGTCATAATTCGTGATTATGTTCTTCTGATGTGTAGCAATTATGAAGTGTATTAAAGAAATGAATGGTGATCATGTGAAACGGATATTATTCCTTATATTGCTCTTCTCTCTGCTTGTAAGTGGTTGTACCGATTCCGATACCTCCCAAAAGGTAGAGGCAGGGGACTATGTCTCAGTGAATTATACTGGCAGTCTGGAAGATGGAACTGTGTTCGATACTTCTATTGAAGAGGTCGCAAAAGCAGAAGATGTTTACAATCCTTATCGGACCTATGAACCTTTGTCCTTCATAGCTGGTGCCGGTCAGATGATACAGGGTTTTGATGATGCTGTAATGGGTATGGAGATCGGTGATAAGAAAACAGTTACCATTCCTCCGGAAGAAGCATACGGTGCTTATTGTCCTGAGCTTCTGATTCCTTTGCCAGTCGATGATTTCCAGTCTGTAAATATTACTCCTGTGATCGGCCAGAAAGTCACATATCAGGGCCAGGTGGGGACCATTGTCAATATATCTGATGTGAACGTGACGATCGATTGTAACCATGATCTTGCTGGAAAGCCCCTGATCTTTGATATTGAACTGGTAGCTATAGAAAAAGCCTGAATTGGTCTGCACATGGAAAAAGAAGAAAAGATCGTTGTGATCCTTATGTGCATGGCTTTGCTGTCATTGGCAATAGCATATGTAACATTTTTCTCAGGAGAGAGTGAAGGAGATGTGATGTCATTCAGTTCTTCTTCTCTTCCTGGTGATATTGTGCAATTTGAGGGTGAGGTATTCTCAAAACACTTTACTTATACAGGCGGTCACCTTCTGCTGGATGTTGACTATGGTCCTGGTGTTGTATCGGTTTTTATCCCTTCGAATAATGGTGCAGATGATGTAGATTCAAGGCTGGTCGAGGGGGATCTTGTGTCTGTGAGGGGTTCTGTGCAGGAATATGGGGGAGAACTTGAGGTAGTGGTAATGGCTGGTGAAGATGTTGTTGTTCTTTCCTGATGTATCTCAAAAATAATTGATGTGTCGGTAAAGATATATGCAAAAAATGACCTCATACTAGAATATGAAAGCCTGTATCATGTGCGGCGGAGAGGGGACTCGGCTGCGTCCATTGACATTTGCCAGACCAAAACCAAGTATTCCTATTTTGAACAAGCCTTCTGTGGTTCATCTGATAGAGCATCTTGCAAAAGAAGGTTTTACTGATATTGTTATCACTCTGGGGTATATGGCTGATAAGATCGAAGAACAACTGGGTGACGGACGTATATTTGGTGTTCATATCGATTATGTTTATGAGAAGGACAAACTTGGTACGGCAGGTGGTGTCAAGAATGCTGAGAAGTATCTGCGCGATGAGCCTTTCATAGTGCTTGGTGGTGATCATGTATTGAACCTGAATCTCAGGGAGATGCACAGGTTCCATGAAAGTACGGATGCCCTTGTCACTATAGGGTTGTTATCAATTGATGATCCTCGTGAGTTCGGTATTGCTGATATGGATGTAAATAACAGGATACGCCGCTTTTTAGAGAAGCCAGGTCCGGGTGAGATCTTCAGTAATCTTGCCAGTACTGGTATATATGTTTGTGATCCGGAGATATTCGACTGGATCCCTGAGAATACAAAGTATGATTTTGCAAAGGACCTTTTCCCGGATATCCTTGCCAGGAAACGGATAATAAATGGTATACTTGCAAGAGGGAGATGGACCGATGTAGGTAGCCCTCAGGCTTACAGACAGGCTCAGCGCTGGATGCTTGAAGCTTTGCCCGGTACTACTATCGAAGGTCATTTCAAGACCAAGGATGCCCGTATTAAAGGACCTGTGGCTCTTGGGCACAATGTATCGGTAGGTTCTAATTCAGCTATTGTAGGTCCTATCGTAATAGGTGAGAATACTACGATCGGTGATAATGTCCTGATCGGTCCATATACAACAATTGGTTCCAACTGTGTGATACATAATGATTCAAGGATCCTTTCCTCTTATCTGTTCAATGGTGTTGTCATAGGGAAGAACTCAAATGTATCTGGGTCTGTGATCGACAATGGTACTACTGTGGGTAGTAACTGTAGTCTTGAGAATGGCACTGTAATTGGACCTGATGTCGTGATCGATCATGATGTAACTGTCCACTCCAATGTAAAGGTGTGGCCGGAGATATCTATACCCTCCAGCACACGTGTCAAAGAAGATATTCTGAATGAATCTTATATGTGATGCAAACCTTGATTATACAAGGTTGGGTCTATGAACAAGATCAAAAAGTGGATAATTGTATCTTTACTTATCAGCCTGATCTCCGGGTTGATAGTTGTCCTTTTTACTTTTGACTCGGATACTCTGTCTGCTTTGATGGAGCTCAAAACAGAATATTTAATTGCTGCTGCCATAATTCATTCTCTCACATATGTTATATGGGGTATGCGGACGCATTCTCTTTGTAAAGCTCTTGGTTATGATATAGGTTATATGCGTTCCATTGAGATCGTGACCTCTGGTACACTGGCTGCCTCAATAACTCCTTCATCTCTTGGTGGTGAGCCACTTAGGATCCATTTGCTCTATGGGGAGAAGATGCCGCTGGGTAAGGCAACTGCCGTAGTTCTTGGAGAAAGGGTACTTGATGGTATCCTCATACTGGCACTGGCTCCGATATCTATCTACATCATACGCGGTGTTCTCAATGATCCTGTTTTTGATGCGATGTTCTTGTTTGCAGAAGCAGGATTGATTTTCATACTTTTTCTTATTTTGTATGCTCTATGGAGGCCAGATCCAACAAAAAAGGTAGTATATTTCTTTGTGCGAAGGGTGGCTCCCTTATTAGGAAAAAAGACAGACGCAGCTCTTGAGAAGGTCATTGACAGGGTTGACTCAGAACTTGAGCATTTTCATGATAGTATCTCAGTATTGATGAATGAGGGTAGAAAGGGTCTTTCATATGGTATATTCCACACACTTGCATTCTGGTTCGTAGATTTCTCAATGCTATATGTGATACTGGTTGGGTTGAACCAGCATCCAGATCCAATAATCGTCTTTGCGGCACAGGTGATCCTGATGATCCTTATTGTAATACCGGCAACTCCTGGGGCAAGCGGTATTGCTGAATTTGCTGGGACCACTGTATTCTCCTTATTCGTTGCATCGTCTGTTCTTGGTATAGCAGTTATTGCCTGGCGGGCATTCACTTTCTATATGAATCTCCTTGTTGGTGGATTCGTCAGTTTCAAGATACTGAAAGATGCAGATTTCATAAAAAATACTTGAATTGAATGGTCATACTGATCAATCAATTCATCAAAGGCTTATGTATGGAAGAATCTCTTCATTGCCAGTCCTTTTTACAATATCCTCTTTGTCCGAGAATGGTATGTTCTGGTGTATTTTGACTGCCTGCTTCTTTCCAATTCCGGGTAATTCCTGTATGAATTGAATGGGTGCTGTATTGATGTTAAGGGGATATGGGATCCCAGTTACTGACCTGTGTCCATGGCGTGTTACAGTAACATCTGTAAATGTGTTAAGTGGCATATTTGCAGGAATTCCTATCAATAGTGGATATGATCCCAGTTGTCTTCCAAAGCACATCTTTCCATCATTGACCTCGCATATTACGTCCTTTAGTATTGTTCCAACAGGTACTACTTTCTGGAGCATTGGGAGGTCTATATCCTTCCTTATCTTTTCTTTGTATTTGAGGAATATCTTCTTGTGCTTTCCTACAAGTTCATCATTCCCGTACATTGGAGTATCCGGGAATGCCATTACCTGCCTTATATTGATCCTGCGTAGCAAGAGGTCTGAGTCAAGGATGCTTTTTAGGAAATCATAGTTCAAATCGAATGTCTTTTTAGATTCTCCTATTAGTCCATGTACTATATTGAGTCCCGGGAGAAGTTCAGGCATACCATTGTTACCTCTGCTTCTTCCTATCTCATTTATTATTCTGATAGCTTCAAATACATCATCTGGCATTGCCTTCAGGTTATTTGCCTTAACAACGTTAGGGTCTGCACTTTCCATTCCAAGGGCAGCTACATCTCCTGGTGTATGATATTTTACGATCGTCTTCAGTATGTCCTTACAGGGTTCGGGATATGTGGCTATGGTTCCTGGGTTTGCATTATCCATGTGCAGCACTTTTAGTTCCGGTGCTACGTTCCTTATCCCTTTGTAGAGATTCAGGATAGCAAGGGGGTCCGGTTCTGGTATATTGCCTCCTGTGTCCTTTGCATGGTAGCTGAGTATATCCGGTTGCCTGCCGATCCTGAAGTTTCTGGCTCCTCTTCCATACAGGCTGGAAACTTCTAATATTACGTCTTCTATCGGCCGATAATCTGAGCTTCCATAAGATGGTTCTGTACAGAATGAGCAATGTCTGTCACGTCCGCATCCTCTGTATGTCTCAAGCTCGCACATGACATTGGGATAGTCTGAATGTTGCTCGATAATGAAGGCACCTTTTACTGCCCATCTTCCTATCTCTTCGACCGATCTGGATCTGTGCTCGATATCTTCCAGGTCTGATGTGTGTTCAGCAAGCATATCAAAGACGAATGCTTCAATATCCTTCTTGCAGATGATCGCATTCGTGTTATCCAGCAGGCTGCTTTCTGCTTTTTTCCCTCCTTCCATTGAGAAACCCAGCCTGATCGGTCCGCCCAGTATGTTAGTTCCGTTGGATGCATTGAAAATGCTCTCTATCTCTCCGAGGCTTATTGGTGTTGAACGCAGGTATTTTCCAGGGACTGTCATGCCTGCAATTATTATCGTGATATCTGCTTTTTTTATGATCTCTGAGACCTTTGTAGGGTCTATGCGGATCTCATCGATAGTTGAATAGGATATGTCCTTTTCCTGCAGTCCTCTTTCCCTTAAAGCTCCTGCAATGTATCTGATATATGGGGATATATAGGGCGGAACTCCGAAACATGCAGGTTCGTCCACATATCCGTCAATTATTATTGCTCTCATGGTCTGTGTGTAGTATATATTAAAATATCTATCTCTAATTATAGCTATTATTTTATAGTTATTATTTATTGTATATTTATGTGCAATTTTTGTTGATGCTGTTTTTCTTTTGCTGGTTTGCAGATATTTATGTGTGTATCTTGTCAGCATTTAATAGAAACCCATTAGCATTATTTTGGTATCTATCGGGTGTGTGATGTTAAAAGGAATGTACTATGCGTTATTTAATCTGGTGGGTGATGGTTGTGCTACGTATCTGATTCGTATGATTGCATACGTTTTCATACGTATGATATTGCATGAAATTGTGTTGTGGTGTAGTTATGGCGTAGTATTACTAATTATGTACAGGTGTATGGTTGTTATGTTGTTTATGTTCACGAAAGGGCTCTGTCAATATTGTTGCTCATGTTTTTGTAATTGCACGACAGCACATACTTATTATATACCACTTTCTCTATTACGTATAGTAGCTTAAGTATAGCAGTAAACGAGGTTTTCTAATGAGAAGTGACAAGACCAAGAAAGGACTCGAACGTGCACCACATCGTTCACTTTTGAAGGCAACCGGCGTAACAGATTCCGAAATGAAAAAACCGTTCATAGCAGTTGTGAACTCCAGGAATGAACTCATTCCCGGTCATATTCATCTCGACAAGGTTGCAGAGGCAGTAAAGGCAGGTATCAGAAGTGCTGGTGGTGTGCCATTTGAATTCCATACTATCGGTATATGTGATGGTATAGCAATGGGCCATGAGGGCATGAAATATTCCCTTCCAAGCCGTGAAGCTATCGAAGACTCCATAGAGCTTGTCCTTCAGGGGCACCAGCTCGACGGTATGGTAATGATCACAGCATGTGATAAGATCACTCCAGGTCATCTTATGGCAGCAGGGAGGCTTGATATCCCTGCCATCGTTGTAACAGGAGGTCCGATGATGCCTGGGTATGTAGATGATGAGCCTCGTGATCTTATATCTGTATTCGAAGGTGTAGGCGAATGTCAATCTGAAGCAGTATCTGAAGAGAAACTGAAGATCCTTGAAGATTGTTCATGTAGTGGCGCTGGTTCATGTGCCGGAATGTATACTGCAAATACCATGGCATGTATGACCGAGGCACTCGGGCTAAGTCTTCCCGGTTGTGGTACAGCGCATGCAGCAGATGCTAAGAAGATAAGAATGGCAAAAGAATCTGGTGAACGCATAGTTTCCATGGTCAACGAAGGTCTCAATCCTCGCAGTATAGTCACCATGGGCTCATTCGAGAATGCAATAATGGTGGACATGGCCATTGGTGGAAGTACCAATACGACCCTTCACCTCCCGGCGATTGCTCATGCATTCGATATCGAACTCTCCCTTGATGTATTTGACAGGCTGAGCAGGACAACTCCTCATCTCATATCCCTGAAGCCTGGTGGGGAGAACTATATGATCGATTTCGAGAGAGCAGGTGGAGTTCAGGCTATAATGTCCAGACTTGGTTCAAAGATGAACCTTGATGAGGCTACTGTAAATGGTAGAACGATCGGTCAGAATCTTGATGATCTTATAATCATAAATCCAAAGCTCAATGCCAAGATCATGGGTACGCTTGAAGCTCCTATTCATGAAGAAGGAGGTATTGCTGTACTGAAGGGCAGTCTTGCTCCGGATGGGTCAGTTGTAAAGCAGGCAGCTGTCGATCCAAAGATGCTCCAGCACAGTGGACCTGCAAGGGTATTTGATAGTGAAGAGGATGCCATGGCAGCTATTCTGGCAAAGAAGATCGTTGCTGGTGATGTTGTCGTGATAAGATACGAGGGTCCAAAAGGCGGTCCTGGTATGCGTGAGATGTTGTCTCCTACTTCTGCAATTGCGGGAATGGGACTTATCGACAAGGTTGCTCTGGTAACTGATGGTCGTTTCTCTGGTGGAACTCGTGGTCCATGTATCGGTCACATCTCTCCTGAAGCTCAGGAAGGCGGTCCGATCGGTCTCGTTCAGGAAGGAGATATAATTGAGATAGATGTCCCTGCACGAAAACTTGACCTGAAGGTATCAGAAGAGGAACTTCAAAAGCGCAGGGGATCATTCGTACCTGTTGAGAAAAAAGTAACTGGTTACCTTGCCAGGTACAGAAGATTTGTAAGCTCTGCAAGCAAGGGTGCCATCATCGAATAATGTTGAACAGGATAGGTCTTTACTGCCCTGTTCTTCTATTTCTTTTTTTAAGATCGCTTATATGCAATAAGCGATGGTTATTTTAATTGTATTGACTGAGTATTATTCAATGGAAAGAGCTGGTATTTGTCCTATATGCGGTTCAGTATCAAAACTGAACACGTGTGCTATATGTGGAAGGCTTGTCTGCAATCGGTGCTATGACCATTCAAGAAGTGTTTGCATCCAGTGCTCTCCTGGGAATATACTTTCGGAAATGTCTACGGAAAGAACTGGATTGGTCTGATCTATTTGAGCCTGTGAAGTTGTTCCACTCCATTCTCCTGTTTGAGAACGAGAACTTCCTTTGAAACAAGTTCTTGTATCTTCCTGTCTATCTCATCCTGGCTGAACTGTCGTGATACCAGGCTTTTGATGATCTCCTTTTTCACCTTTGCACCACGTGGCATATACATCAGTATGTTAGTTTCAAGCTTGTCTGGCTTTTCTCCTGTTCCTTGTTCTCTTGCAGGTGCAGGTGGTGATGCAACTGGTTGTTGTGTGGTTTGAGTTTCGGGTCTGCTCTCTATTCCACTTCCCATTGAAGGTGGGATCTCTCCCATATTGGGTGGTTGTTGTGATCCTGGTGCAGCAAATGGTGGAACTCCTTCAGGTGGCTTCAGCTCTGGCAGTGTGAATGCTGGTGCTTCTTCTGTCTGCTCCGGTGGCTTTAGTTCTGGCATTGCAAATGCTGGTATTTCTGTCCCTTGTTCTGGTGGCTTTAGATCCGGCATTGTGAATGCTGGTACTTCTGTTGCCTGTTCCGGTGGCTTTAGTTCTGGCATTGCAAATGCTGGTATTTCTGTCCCTTGTTCTGGTGGCTTCAGCTCTGGCATTTCAAATGCTGGTATTTCTGTTGCCTGTTCCGGTGGCTTTAGTTCTGGCATTGCAAATGCTGGTATTTCTGTTGCCTGTTCTGGTGGTTTGAGCTCTGGCATTTCAAATTCTGGTACTTCAGTTGCCTGTTCCGGTGGTTTGAGCTCTGGCATTTCAAATGCTGGTACTTCTGCTTCTTGTTCCGGTGGCTTCAGCTCTGGCATTGCAAATGCTGGTATTTCTGTCCCTTGTTCTGGTGGCTTTAGATCCGGCATTGTGAATGCTGGTATTTCTGTCCCTTGTTCCTGTGGCTTCAGCTCTGGCATTTCAAATTCTGGTACTTCAGTTGCCTGTTCTGGTGGCTTCAGTTCTGGCATTTCAAATCCCGGTACTTCAGTTGCCTGTTCTGGTGGCTTCAGTTCTGGCATTTCAAATCCCGGTACTTCAGTTGCCTGTTCTGGTGGTTTGAGCTCTGGCATTTCAAATGCTGGTACTTCAGTTGCCTGTTCTGGTAGCTTCAGTTCTGGCATTTCAAATCCCGGTACTTCTGTTTCCTTTACTGGTGGCTTCAGTTCTGGCATTTCAAATTCTGGTACTTCAGTTGCCTGTTCTGGTGGTTTGAGCTCTGGCATTTCAAATGCTGGTACTTCAGTTGCCTGTTCTGGTAGCTTCAGTTCTGGCATTTCAAATCCCGGTACTTCTGTTTCCTTTACTGGTGGCTTCAGTTCTGGCATTTCAAATTCTGGTACTTCAGTTGCCTGTTCTGGTGGTTTGAGCTCTGGCATTTCAAATGCTGGTACTTCTGTCTCTTGTTCCGGTGGCTTCAGCTCTGGCATTTCAAATTCTGGTACTTCTGTTGCTTGTGTTATCTCTTCAGTTTCATTTGTTCCGGCCTTTTCTGCCACGAGCTCAGAAAGTTTCATCTCATGCGCTGTTTCTTCCTGTGTTGCTGGACCTGTTTCTTTTATTCCGCTCTCTATTTCTGCGGCTATAGTTGTTTTTTCCAGAGGTGCTATTGGTTCTATTGATACAGGTCCTATTGTATGTGTGTCCTCTGTCATGCCCGGGGTTGTGATCTCTGTAACTTCATCTAGTTCCCCTGTATCTGCATCAGTGAGGTCTTCTGTTTCTTCCATTTCGGGAAGTATTGTATCTATCAGGGGTGTCTCTTCTGGTGTATTTGCTAAAGTTTCGGGTATGCTCTGTCTACTCTGTAAGTTCCCGATCATGTCGTTTATGCCTGAGAAATTCTTCTCTATCAGCTCTAATCTGCCTGACATTGCAGTGACCTCCTCACGAAGGATACTGAATCTTTCTGTCCATGGTATTATCTCATCTTGTGGGGCATTGTCTAACATGTCCAGCTCCCTTTCAATGAGTTTTCTGATGAATAGGCTCTTGTTCTCGATAACTTCCAGTTTATCAAACAGTTCATCAGACATGCTGATAGTAAGTCTCTTCATAGTGATCTCTCTCTCTATTGTTCATTTGTGTAGAATCATACTAGTGTATGCATGTATCATACATATATAATTAATGGAATTATATTTTTGAACTTATGTTGTTTATGTAATATGTATGATTTGGATCTTTCAGCAAAGCTACCGCTATTGGCTGATCGGTCAGCAGCTACAAAATAATAAATAAAAAAGATGTGAACAAGCGTTCACATTGACTTTTTACACTCAGGACATGCTTTGCCCTTTGTTGTCTGTATGAATGAGTGTTTTGGTGTTATGCATTTGCATAGCGGGCATAGTGAATTGTTCTTGAATATCTTTTCTACTGACTGAAGATCGGTGTCGTAGATGTGTGTATCCCATCCGGTAGCTATCAGTGATTCGATCTCATAATGCAGGTCCTGTTCTCTGAATACCTTTTTGAACCCTTCTACTATGGCTGGTATATTAGCAGGGAATCCGCCAAACGCATCCCATGAGCGGTATAGTAGGTATATCCTTACCTGTGTCTCGTTCAGGAGCTCTACCTTATATGCTATCCAGCAGGGCTGATCCTCGAATTTAGGTATGTGTACCTCATTCTCCCATAGCACGCCAACATGTCTTCTGGATCCGGGACGCAGGTTACTTACATTTGCATGTAGTGTATTGTATGCTGTCTCTCCGTATCTGAAAAGCTGCTTTGCATAACAGTAGTCGAATTTCCTCTTATCGTCATCTGTGAGTGAAACATACCATTCGGCATACTCTTCTGTAAGCTCTTCTTTGTATTTCTTTATGAGATTCTCTCCGAAAGGTACAGCGGGGCTGACCTGTCTCTCATTGACGTCCTTGATGTATATGGTTGCATGCACCCTTTTTGTCTTTGTCTTATAGTCCGGTTCATGCTCCTCCCCTTTCTCATATATCTCATGGATCAATTGGGACCATGCAGAGGCAATGGTATTTGCTTTTATTAATACGGCTTCCATGTCGTTCATTCCCTTTTAATAACTAGTGAATAAGTAAGTATTCAGAAGGTCAGTTTCGTCCACTAAATTAAATGTGTACGCCCTGATATAATTATTTTTGTTCCTCATCATCTATCTGGATCTCATGTTTACTCACAAGGGCACTTGCGAGCATTATGGCTTTAGTGTAATGGCCTCCAACTCTGGATGTATCGACAAAAACATAGTCATCCATTAGTATGGGTGCTCCAAGTCCGTCTCCTCCTCCGAGGAATACAAGTGTTCTGAATATTAGGTTGCCTGATATCCCGTCTGGTGCGAGTATGAAATTAGCTTCCTTGATAGCATCTTCTATCAGTATGGTGTAGTGCTCTGCATCTATGCCCTGTTCTCTGACCCTGTTCGCTATGAAGTCTCCTTCTGCAAGTGTCTGGTCGACTCTGCTATTACGGCCCAGGTCGCCCATTCTTCCTCCTGAAAGGATGCCAACGACCGGTTCGATATCGAACCTGCGAATATACTCGACTCCGATCTTTATGAACTCTATCTTGTCTGCCAGTTCATTGCCTTCATCTATTCCTACAGGTGCAATAAAGAATGGTTTTCCTTCGTTCGTCTGAAGCAAAGCGATCCGATGCAGCTTCTCCTGGCATAGTATCTTCTTGAGGTGGGCAAGTGTCTGCGATGCACCAGCGGTTCCTCTGACGGCTGCATCGATGTACCTTGATTTTAGCAGGTCGCCGAGTGTTCTTTCAGGGTCATTGGTGCCTATTATCTCAAGGTCTGTTCCTATTTCTTCTATCTCTTTCTTATTGCCGACCAATAGCACATGTGCATATCCTGCTTCGTGTGCATCTCTGGCACTCTTAAGCATCTTCGGACTGGGATTGCGTACCCCTATGGCAACTCTGGCCTTGTTCTGTAATGCCCTTCTCTCGATAAGGCCAAGGAGATTCTCTGTACTTTTTGATATCATATCAAGATACCTACCATTAATAATATCGATCAAAACAAACAAAGTGATGCAAACATTAATTACTTTTCCTGAATATTGGGTAGTAACATGACAGTGCAGATGGAATGGGCAGAGAAATACCGGCCAAGGACCCTTGATGATATTGTAGGTCATAAGAAGGTGATAGATGACCTGCGGAAATGGAGCGAGCACTGGGAGCATGGTACTCCTGCGTCAAAGGCTGCCTTGCTCCATGGGGATGCAGGTATAGGTAAAACATCTTCTGCACATGCTCTTGCAAGCGATATGGGTTGGGAGGTCATAGAGCTTAATGCCAGTGACCAGAGAACAGCAGGTGTAATTGAAAAGATCGCCGGTTCTGCATCTACTATGCAGACACTGACCGGTGCATCTGCAAAAAGGTTGATCATACTTGATGAAGCTGATAATCTTCATGGTAATAGTGACCGTGGTGGATCACGTGCTATTATTGATGTGGTTAAAAAGACCAGCCAGCCGATAATTCTGATAGCTAACGACCTTTATGGTATCTCTCCTTCATTACGTTCATTATGTCTTGAATTGAAGTTCGGTTCTGTCCAGTCACGTTCGATGATCCCTGCGCTCAAGAGGATCGCGCATCAGGAGGGTATCATGTGTGGTGTCGGTGTCATTGAGAAGATCGCCGGATCTGCAGATGGGGATCTCAGAAGTGCTGTCAATGACCTTCAGGCGATCTCACTTGGTCGTACTGAGATCGATGTAGCTGACATTTCCATATCTGACAGGGATAATAAAGAATCAATATTCAAAGTAGTAGGCAGGATCTTCAAAGGAACTGATGTTTCATCTGCACTTGACGCGACCTATGCTCTTGATGAAACTCCTGAGGATCTCATTCACTGGGTGGGTGAGAATCTCCCTTATCAATATACTGGTAAAGGTGAGGAAGCACTTACTGATGATATTGTTCAGGGCTATTCGTATCTTTCACGTGCTGATCGTTTCCTTGGGCGTGTGCGCAGGCGCCAGAACTATCGTATGTGGCGCTATGCCGGTATGCTTATGACCGGTGGTACGGTGGTATCAAAGAGTCGTGTACGTGGTGGTTTTGTAAAATATCAGCCGCCTTCTCTCTGGAGAAAGATGGGTCAGATGAGGTCCAGGCGAAATATGCGTAATAATATCGCTGTGAAGGTAGGTTCTCATTGTAATGAGTCAATGCGTTATTCCCGCCTTGAGGTGGCAGGTTTGTATTCACGGCTCCTGCAGCAGGATGATTATGCTACCGATGTTGTGGCAACGCTGGGACTTGATATTGATGAGTTCCTTTATATGATGGGTGCTAAGAAAGTGACCAAGAAACTTCAGAAGGTCTATGATGAAGCTCAGGAAAAGCGCCAGCATATTATGCCTTCGGATGAGCCTGCATTCTTTGTTGAAAAAACTGTGACAAAGAAGGACCCTTCTCAAATGAGTCTTGATAAACTGCCTGCTTCTGATGCATCTGTGGCTCCGGTGTCTGATGCACCTGCCTTCCCGAAGAAAGAAGCCGACAAGAAACCGCCTCAGAAGACTCTGTTCGATTTCTAATGTTCTTGTAAGGGTGCCTGCTTTTCAGCAGCAACTTTTTAAGTATATATTTTATTATATACTTTTCATGATGCTTTTTAAATAATAGATTTTACATTATGTATTATATTGTATAATGTTTTTTATATGCTTTCTTGTATTATGCAGAGTTCGTAGGGTCATAGTAAAAGATGGCCAGCAGCCGGACTTTGATGGATTATTTCCTATCTCATTATATTGTTTGTTTTAACAGTTGTCCTATAATGTAGGATTTGTGCAACTTTATAGAAAAAAGTAGCTTGTTAATTTTATAGTTTTTTGTTATGATTGTGTAATACGGGTAATACACTTTCTTTTTAGAATATGTGAACTACAGTAAAGGGTACTACTCACATTGAAACTTAATTGTTGGTAAAAATGATGTTAAAAGTGGAGTGGAGTATGAGCGGGTTGGGGAGTGGGGGTTATTGTCAAAAAGAGGATAACCCGCTCATCTAAATGCTAGTATGAACTCTATGGTATATATACGTTGTGCTCATTATCATCATCATTATGAGGTGATTTTATGAAAACAATCCCTTGCATGCGGTATTGACTATTTTTAATTGTGATCGGACTTATGATATCATAGAAAACTGCTAAATACCTTGGCTCCCACTTTCTGTCTTAGTGATAATATGGTAATAGGCGTAACCATGGTCAATGTGCTTCCGGGCACAGAAAGAACAGCTTACAATGAGCTTACTAGTATAGAGGGGATCAAGGATATCTATCACGTATTTGGTGAATATGATTTTGTTGTAATCATCGAGGTAGATGATCTTGGAAATCTCAACAGCATCGTTGATCTCATTCGTGAGGCTGAATCAGTAACTGCTACACAGACTATTGTTGGTGCAGAACTGAAGTAATGTGTGTCGATCGCGAAAAAGATTTTTATATATTCTGAGTTATTATTTTTTGGCCACAGAGGTTGTGGCCAATAACGGACGAGGATGATACTCTTATGGATAATCCAATTGCAGAAGAACTTGCAAAGAACCAGAGGTCAATAAGTGTTGCAGAGTTCTTTGAGAAGAACAGGCAGATACTTGGTTTTGACTCTGCTCCCCGAAGTTTGATCACCACGGTCAAAGAGGCAGTGGATAACTCACTTGATGCATGTGAGGAGTCTGAGATACTACCCGATATATTCCTGCATATAGAACGGGCAGGAAAGGACAATGTAGTGATCATAGTAGAAGACAATGGTCCGGGAATTATAAAAGAGCAGATCCCTAAGGTATTTGCCAAGCTCTTGTATGGTTCAAGGTTCCATGCTCTTAAACAGAGTCGTGGGCAGCAGGGTATAGGTATATCGGCATCTGTGTTGTACTCACAGTTGACATCAGGTCATCATACCAAGATCATTTCCAAGATCGGTCATGGCAAACCTGCTCACTATTATGAGCTTATGATCAATACAAGTACCAATGACCCTGAGATCCTGAAAGATAAGATCGTGGATTGGGACAGGCCACATGGTACACGTATAGAGATGGAGATGGAGGCTTCATATGTAAAAGGAAGGAGGCAATCCATCTATGAGTATCTCAAAGCAACTGCAATTGTAAATCCACATGCAAGACTGACCCTTGTTGAGCCTGATGGGAACGAGATTACATTTGAAAGGGCAACGGATAAACTTCCGGTTCCTGCTAAAGAGATCCTTCCACATCCTCATGGTATCGAACTGGGTACTCTCATGAAGATGCTGAGGTATACAGAAAGGCAAAAATTGTCTCCCTTCTTACGTTATTCTTTTTCCAAGATCGGGCACCTTGCATCCGAGGAAATATGTAAAGCATCAGGTCTTGATCCTGATCTTGATCCTCATGAGCTGACAAGGGACCAGTCAAAGAAACTCCTTGATTCTTTCTCAAAGGTCAAGATAATGGCTCCTCCGACAGATTGTCTGTCTCCAATAGGTGAGGATCTTATCTACAAAGGACTTGAGAAAGAGTTCAGTGTTGATTTCATAGCGACAACCACACGGAGTGCATCAGTATTCTCAGGCAATCCTTTCATTGTTGAGGTTGGCATTGCATATGGTGGCGAACTGCAAAAGGATGATCGTGTGGACATAATGCGTTTTGCGAACAGGGTTCCTCTGCTTTATCAGCAGGGTGGATGTGTCATAACGCATGCTATCGAATCTATCAAATGGAAACAATACGGTCTGAACCAGCCTGGAGGTGGGTTGCCTTCAGGACCTGTAGTTATCCTTGTGCATGTAGCTTCCACTAATGTACCTTTTACTTCTGAGTCCAAGGATGCTGTGGCTGAGATCCCTGAGATAAAGGATGAGATCGAACTTGCCATTAAAGAAGTTTCCAGAAAAATGAATCGATACCTCAATAAGCGTGATAATCTCAAGAAAAGACGTGAAAAAGAGGTTATAATTACCAAGGTGCTTCCAAAACTGGCCGCAAAGCTTGCTGAGACCCTTGAACGTGATGTTCCTGACATAGAGCCCGTTGTTGCAAAGGTAATGGGTAATCTGCTTGTTCATCGTGTTGTGGAACCTAATGGGAACGGTGGTGTTAATATCTCTATCCGGGTCAACAATTTCTCCAGCAAGAAGCAGGACTTCAAAGTGCATGACATGGTGCCTTTTGAGGCAGAGAATGCAGTGCCTGAGCCTAAGATAATAAGCATGGGTAATGATTTTGATTATATATGGGACCTGAGTGTTGCACCTGGTGCTTCCAAGGTCGTGAAATATTCCGTAGCAACTCTTGATGAGGCCGGTATCTCAAGACTACCTTCTCTTATTGTTGAGGGTCTTGACGAGGAGGTTGTTACTGGTGCAAAAGCTATAAAGGGGTGATCGAATGACAGATGACAGATCAGATCAGAAAAAGGAACATGATGAGATTACAAATAATCGTTTGATGGGCCTTGCCGGAGAACTGTACGATCAGTTCGTTGATGAGATAGTTCCTAATGTCACCCTTCCAAGCCGTACAAAGGCTAATATCGAGTACAGTGAGGATAGTGATGTATGGGTATATGGTGACAGGGAGACTGAGAGGAGTGCAAAGACAGTAAAAGGTGCTTTCCAGTTGTTGAAGACATCCCATGTCATTGATTTCCTGATAAAGAACCATTTGGGGCAGAACAGAGGATCCACTTTAAGAGAGCTGTATTATATCTCTGAGAATTGGGATATAGCAAAATTTAAGGAACAACCTGAAAGTGATCGCTTGATCGAGGACCTTGAGATCATATCCGGTCTTCAGAGGGAATACTTCCACATGCGTCCTGAGGAGGATGGTGCTACTATGTTCGGTCCTATACGTCTGCGTGAAGAAACAAAGCGTGGGGATCGTATAATTCACTGTCAGGAGGATATCGGTGAAAGTGGTTACCAGATCCCGTTCAATGTTGAGAACATTGAGTTCCTGGATACGGATGCAAAATTCATTATTGCTATCGAGACTGGTGGTATGTATGCCAGGCTTATTGAGAATGGGTTTGATGAACGTAATGACGCGATCCTGGTTCACCTCAAGGGTCAGCCTGCACGTTCCACTCGTCGTATAATCAAAAGGATGAATGAGGAGATGAACCTGCCTGTAGTTGTCTTTACTGACGGTGACCCGTGGTCCTATCGTATCTTTGCTTCAGTTGCATATGGTGCTATAAAAAGTGCCCACCTTTCCGAACATATGGCAACTCCTGGGGCACAGTTCATCGGTGTGCAGCCATCGGACATCGTGGAGTATGAGCTTTCAACTGATAAGTTGACCGACAAGGACGTGGCTGCTCTGAGGAGTGAGCTCACAGATCCTCGGTTCGGGAATGATTACTGGAAAGAGCAAATTAGTCTCCAGCTTGATATCAACAAAAAAGCTGAACAGCAGGCCTTTGCAGGAAAAGGTCTTGATTTCGTGACAGATAGGTACCTTCCGGAACGTCTGACCGAACTCGGGATACTTTGATCCGAAACATTTTCGGATCGCTTCTTTTCTTTTTTTATTTATTGTCCTTGTTACGGGGTCTAAAATTCCTGCATATGGCTTTGGGTGCAACCATCATACCTTTAGTATCCTTGTAATGGCACCTATCATCGGTGCAGAATTTGCATGAGCTGCATGAATATAGCTTATTGCTTAGATTCTCCTGGATTATCTTTTCTTTGACCAGGTCCTCTCCAAAACCTTTGTAGTACTTGATATCTTTCTGACTGCATTTCATTGCATGTGCAAGAAGTGTTGTAACTGCAGGTGGTTCCCATCTGTCGTATATCTGGTTCACTGCAAGATCTTTGGAAGGCACATTTGCAGGTTTTGAAGTTCTTTTGTCTGCTTTCCCTTCAACTATAAGGGTCAGGTCTTCAACATGCTTTTTTATTTTCTCATTATCTGGCTGTTGTTTCAGGGCCCTGTTCATAAAGGTCAGAGCTGCTTCATTCATCCCTATCTCTTTAAGGGCAAGGCTCTTGTTGTAGAGTGCAGGCAGTGACCTTGTCATATTGTACTGTTTTAGTATTCTGTCGTAATAGTCGATCGCATCCCTTGGTTTGCCTTCCTTGTGAAGTACCATGCCTTTGTTGTTCAGAGCTGCAGGGTCATTCGGGTCAAGTTCGAGTGCCATGTCAAAATAATGTAATTTCTTTTTCGGGTCTTTTTCGCTGATCCCTTTCTCGACCCAGTTTCTCACGATATCTGAATTCTTCGTTCTCATTTGCTGGTCTATTCATAGAATAGGTATATTATCTTTCTTGCTGGTTCTGATGTTTGGAACTAGATTTAAAAAAGTTTATATAAGAATTGTTCGAACCAGAGTGCATGTTTCTGAATAACACGATTCCTCTCTATATTGAGCAATTAGTGGGCTCTCAGTCGGGGGCTCTTGGGTCGGATGTTGTAGCTGCTGCAGTGGTGCTGGTTGCTGCTGTAGTGCTTGCTTTCATTGCAGACCTTATATTTGAGAAGATATTCTTGCATTATGCTGCAAAGACCAAATATGATTGTGATGATCTCATTGTAGATGCACTTAAAAAGCCAATATTCTATACTGTATCGTTCTTAGGTGCATTCATTGCCGCTGAGATCGTGTTCCCTGGGAATGCAGCCATTGAGATAATTATGGGTCTGCTCCTCAGTGTTCTTGGTATTATCTGGATACTGGCACTTCTAAAGATAGACAAGATCCTGTTCAAGCATATACTCTCACATGTTGTCAGAAAGACCGATACAAGAATGGATGATGAACTGCTTCCATTGTTCAAGAATGTAGTAGATGTCCTTATCGTCTTCTTTGGTATCCTTGCAATTCTCAAGGGTGTGTGGGATGCAGATATTTTACCTCTCTTTGCATCTGCCGGAATTGTAGGTCTGGCTGTTGCATTCGCAGCACAGGATACGATATCACAGTTCTTCGGCGGTATCTCTATTTATTTCGATCAGCCTTTCAAACCTGGTGACAGGATAGAGATCGATGATGGCGAGATCGGTATCGTTCAGGAAGTAGGTATTCGCAGTACTCGTATCAAGAACCTCTATAACAACATGATCGTTATCCCAAACAGTATAATTGCCAATAGTAAGGTGACCAATTATACTTCGCCCGAAGAGTCAATGATGGTAAAGGTGACAATAGGTGTTGCCTATGGTTCTGATGTTGAGAAGGTCCGTGGTATTCTGACGGATATTGCGAAGAGCACAAACTTTGTTCTGGATGATCCGGCTCCCTATGTAAGGTTCGATAATCATGGGGATTTCAGTCTTGATTTTGCCATGATCATGTGGGTGACCCATCCGGGTGAGAAGTTCACTGTGATAAATGAAGTAAATACAAAGATCAATTCTATATTCGAAAAGGAAGGTATAGAGATCCCATTCCCTGTCCGGACAATTATCAGGCAGGATCCCTAATGTAAGCAGGAATATTTCCTGCTTTCAACTATTTTTGTATTATCTTTATTTATCTGTAGATCCTCTGATCCATTCAAGGTATTGTTTTTCTCCTTCTATCTTCCATGAGATTATGGCCGGAAGCTCGTAACTATGCATTTCTTTTATACATTGTGTGACAGGTTCTACATTGCTGCTTTTTGTTTTTATTGAAAGCGCTATTTCTATCTCTTCTTCGATATTTCCTTCCCATGCGTATATTGAATCGATCGGGTGCATGTTGACACAGGCTGCTAGCTTTTGTTCTACGAGTCTGAAAGCAATTCTTTTTGCTTCATCTTTGTTTCCTGTTGTTGTGTGTACTATGGAGAACATCATTATCACATCAAAGTTCTAAAAATAATTATATATTTTAAACCTCTTATTTTTATTCATGACTCGTGATGATCCTGCGGACCCTGTCATTTTCAAAGAGGTCCAGAGATTTACTCAATTCTGGGTATGGCTGGCAGTTCTTCTGCCAGCTGCAATGGCATGGTATGGTGCCATAGAACAGTTGGTATATGGGCGTCCCTATGGCACAAACCCTGTGTCTGATCAGGGTATGGTATCTATACTTGTTGCGTTTGGTTTTCTGCTTCCATTGTTCATACTTTCCATTCGCCTGGTAATAGTTGTCAGAAATAGTGGTATTTACGTGAAGTTCTTCCCTGTGCATCTTTCTTTCAAGCATTATCCATTTGAAAGTATAAGTGCCTATGATGCCGTGACCTACAGGCCTCTTCGTGATTATGGGGGATGGGGCATAAGGTATGGTTCTCAGGGCAAGGCTTACAACATAAAAGGTAACAGGGGTCTGATGCTCAAGTTAACCAATGGTAAGCATCTTCTTTTGGGCTCACAGGAGTCTGATGTTCTAAAGATGTCAGTAGATCAGGGTCGCAGCAGGACGTCCAATTAAGTTTCATCCTGTGAAGTTTCTTTTTTCTTTAAATTCTTTCCTTTTATATCTTCATATTTTTTATGATATTTTCATACACTATGCTATTTGCTGATTATGTCATACTAGTATGCTCATATGTTTAGGATATTTCATAATTTTAGTAATCATTTTGTGTATTTGTATTAATCATTATATTGATGCTGATTTCTTAGTTTGTTTGTTGTTTATAGTTTCAAATTTGAAACTCTTAACTTTATTTTCTATGATATTGGGAAGAATGGACACTTTATTTATGCTATATTGCCAATTTCTGACTATGGACAATGAGCTTACAGAACTTGGGGATAATGAACTTGAACATTTCATACCATCTATCACAACAAATGATCTTATGGATATCTTTCAAGCCTATGATATTAGCTTTATCCGGTATTTTGGTTCTGATCTCTTCTATGTGGAAATGGTGGATGGTGAGCCACTTGTACCTCTGAATCCTAAAGGATCGTATCCTCAGGGTATAGAAAGACTGTTCGACCTGATGGCACGGGAACGGTTAAGCATGTTATCATACAAGGATGAAAAGTTCCTTTGTTCATACTTCCCTGTAGACAGCAATGACCTGTAAGTGTATTATAAAGTATCAATGATGAGCATCAGTGTGCGATCACCAGCATGTGAATTGAGTAATCGCTATACTGTGCCATATTATCTATTTTCATGAAATAGTTTTTTATATCTTTGGATTCTATTAAAATGCAGTGTGGTATGAATCTATTATATGATCTAAGGGACTGGTTCTATGAGTGTGACCGCCTTCTATTTCTGGCAGAGGTGCACTATCATAGGGAGAATGTTCTTCCTTCGGGGCATAAATTCTCTCATGAACTTACAAGTTCCTGTTTGGAAAGGATGTTCAAAGACATCAAAAAAATGGCAAATGAAAGCAATTGCTGTGTTAATTTCGACACCTGTGCATGTCACGATGAAGTATCGTTCCTTAAGGAAGTACTTGATAACATATCAACTGGTGAATGGGGCAATATGGATGTTCAAAGCATTCTGAAAGCACAGTCGATCGTTCAAGAACTTGCCAATGCAGTTAATGCAGATATTCTGGAAAATAGTGAGCTACGGGGTTATCCAAGGATCTATAATGCATGTAGGATCCGGTAACTTTTAATTCTGTTCTCTTATCAATGTGGATGAGGTACCATCATCCATGTATGTTTCCAGTGGAACTATCTCGCAGATATCCGGTATATCGATATTTTCGGATACCTCTGAACCTTTTCGCTGGAATACCATGAAGCGAATGCCATATTCTCGGAAATGTTCAATAAGCTCATCAGTATTCTCGTCTTTCCTGTAGTATTTTATATTGAACAATCTGTTGAGTGTATCCATACCTATGATGAAAACAGAACCCGGAAACAATATAGCCTTGTCAGCGAACAATGGTGCATTTGTAAGGTATATGTTTCCCATATATCTACCATCATAATTTTCCATGATCGAGCTGACCCTGCTGTCAAGGGATATATGGTCTATAGGTGGTTTGTCAACATTGGCCAGTGATATCTCAAGGTCTACCGGTCCATTGATCCTCTCAGAGGCTATTCTGATCATTTCAAAATGATTCTTATGGAATGGGTTAAATGAGCCTGATAGCACCACACGTGTTCTATTATTGCTTATTCCCATATCGACCTTTAAAGGCTCTATCCGTTGCCCGGAATTGATGTTCTTGAGCGTCCTTAACAACAGTTCTGCCACAGCTTCATGTGCCTTTATCTCACTTTCAACAGAATTCTCCATGGTCATGTTGCTCAAAGCTCGCTGACCATCTATCCTTCCATAGTGGCATATCATGTATATCTTTTCAATAATATGCTCTGCTACGGCTTTTTCCTGTTCTTCCCTGCTCGTGATATCCTTTAGCAGAACGCTTGAAACACCTGTCCTGTCGTATGACTGGTAGGCAAAATGTATCTCATGTTCCCTGCCTTCACGTTCATTCGTTGTCCTGGCAAGCTTGCAGGTAACACCAATACCAATAAGTTCTCTATCTTTCTGATCCTCTGCATTTGGATCAAGGTAAAGTGCACGCATGTAGGCTGCCATTGCCATCTCCTTTGCCGTGTCCATGGAAGCGTATCTTTGTGGTTCTTTTCCTATCAGGTCAATGAGGGCTTCTCTGCTGTATGGGATGATAGCCTCCAGTATAGTATCTGATCCTCTGCCATGTCTCAGTAGCTCTCCAATAGCTTCGGTCCCTCCGCCGGTTATGGTAAGTACTATTCTGTATGGTGAATCATGTATGGCGAATATCATGTCCTGAATTTCTTTATTCGTTCTGCTATTCATTTTCTCTGTCAACCCGACCACTTTATGCAACAAGCTCGTTTACTTTGTTTTGTGTAGATATAGTCTGTGTTCTCATTGTTCTTATGTGTTATATTTGATACTTTTCTTTATAATAACAAAAGTGTGGGGTTATCTGCGATATGCTTTTATAGAGTAAATAACTAAACAATATTATCATTCATTTATTATATTTATCTGATGTGGGCTGATAAATGCGAAGGTCATCGTTTCCCTTTGCAATTACCATTGGTTCAGACAAACATATGTGGAAAGGGAAATTTAATAATTTGAGGGAAAAAATGTGTCATATACTCGTAATTGAAGATAATCCTGTAAATATGGAACTTACTGTAGACCTTCTGGAATCCTATGGGTATCAGGTAACTCCGGCAGAGGATGGTTTCATTGCTCTTGAAAAGATAAAGGATAACAAGTTCGATCTTATTCTGCTGGACATACAGTTACCTAAGATGGACGGACTTGAGGTACTTTCACGTTTGAAAGAGGATGAAAATACAAAAGAGGTTCCTGTTATTGCTTTAACTGCTCATTCAATGCGCGGTGACGATGAACGTTTCATAGCAGCAGGATGCATAGATTATATATCCAAACCAATTGACATTCACAGTTTTAAAGAAAAGATAAACTACCATCTTGAAGCGTCAAAGCAGTAAGCAGTAAGTAGCTAAAACACACAGTGGGTTTTGGGTAGAATATGCAACTTCGCACAAAAACGTTATTTGTATTTAGTTTTACTCTTTTTTTCCTTCTTCTGACCTTGCATCTTAGCACAGGCTCTATTATATTCAAGAACTTCGAGGATCTTGAGTACAAGGGGGTCACAGACGATGTAGATCAGGCATTGTCCTATATTGATACTTATGGATCACGAAATGCAGATGTAGCCCAAAGTATTGCCGATAATTTTGGTGACAGGGACCTATCCACTATTAATTATTCAGATGTCCTTTTAAATATCGAGAGTAGTGATATTAAAGATGCAAATTTCGATCTGCTAGTTCTAATGGATAGTTCCGGGAACATCGTTTATACTAAAGCTTATGATCGGTTAAGTGATGAAGTGGTTACTTTTCCAGTGGATATGGAGGAGGCTTTATCAGATAACGGTCCAATGATGTCTTCCTTTGAGAACGGCTACTCTTCTTCAGGTATGGTCGTTCTTTCTGATGGTCCTGTCATTCTTTCCTCAATACCTATCCACGACACAACAGATAACGGTAATGTGACCGGTATCGTTATAGTTGGAAGTTATTTCGACCATGGATCTGCTGTTTTTTTCACTCAGGCGCATGGAATACCTCTACAATACCATATACTTCAAGAGCCTTCGATCGACCCTGAAATAGAGAACTTGCTAACATCTATGGCTGAAGAGAAAAGTTCTGTTTATATCACACCGGTCGATGAATATACTATAAAAGGTTATACTGTAGTCAATGATGTGTATGGGGAACCTGCGATCATTCTGGAAGTTTCCTCATCACGAACAATATATCAAAAGGCGCAGACAACCTTCGCTTATCTTCTCTACGTCATTATCTTTGCTGGTTTTCTCTATGGTGCGGTAGGTACGGTGTTCCTTGAGAACTCCATCCTGTCAAGATTATCCATGTTGACAAAGGGCGTAGATTCCATAAAAGGGGACCTTTCCACCTCCAATAAAATAGATATCCTGGGAGATGATGAGATATCATCTCTTGGTTCAAGTATAAATGACCTTGTTGAAAGACTTGAAGAAAGGGATAGTCTGCTTTTCTCAATAATAGAATCCATGTCAGAAGGTCTTATAGTATTTGATGAGGACTATAAGATATCACATATCAAATCAAAATTCATCCAGCTCTGGAACATTCCCGGTGAGATCATCGAAGAGCGTGATGGTCTGAAGCTACTTGGATATCTAAAGAACAGTATGGTCAATTATGAAGAGATGTTGGCACTTTTGAAAGAGTACCATATGACCGACAAAATATCCATTACAATGGTACATTTCACAGATGGCACTTATTTTGAAGTTCTGGGTTCACCTCTGTTCCAGAACGAGAATGTTGTCGGTAGGATACTAAGTTTCAAGGATGTGACCGATAGAGAGAGATCCCAGGCTCTTGCAAAGGAAAAAGAGCATATGTACAGATCACTCTTCGAGCATTCGAACGATGCTATTTTCATTGTAAAGGATGGTATGATCCAGGACCTTAATGAAAAGGCACATGATTCTATATGCAGGCCCGGACAGGAGGTAATTGGAAAGTCCTTCTTTGATATATTGGATGAAAAGAACTGGGCACTTATGCACCAATTGATAGAAGGCGCATTAGCTGATTCCTTCGGCTTAAAGGAGCTTGAGATCGCCTGTCATAATGGTGCTTCAATGGATGCAGAGGTCAGTGCGACCGTTATTGATGCAGAGGATGGGTTGGTACAACTTATTGTTCGTGATATCACTGAAAGAAAAGAAATTGAAAGGCTCGAAAAAGAAAATAATGAAAGGATGGGCCTGATACTTGACAATATCAATTGTGGTGTCATTGTGGTCGACGCTCATACCCATGAGATCGTTGATATAAATCCAACTGCTCTGGATATAGTTGATCGTAAAAAGGAAGATGTCATCGGCAGAGCATGTCATAAATTCGTTTGTCCTACTGAGAGGGGTATGTGTCCTATCAGTGACCTTGGGCAGAATATTGATAAGTCCGAACGTTTTGTTGTCCGTTCCGATGGAGCAAGAATACCTGTCCTGAAGTCAGTGGAAGTTGTGGAATTGGGTGGACGTGAGCTATTCATAGAAAGCTTTGTTGATATAACCAAGATAAAGGATGCAGAGGAAGCACTTCTGGCGGCTAAAGTGCATGCTGAAGCTGCGAACAGGACAAAGAGCGAGTTCCTTGCCAATATGAGCCATGAACTAAGAACACCTTTAAACTCTGTGATAGGCTTCTCTGACCTGCTGCTTGAGGGTAGTTTTGGTGAACTGAACGCGAAACAGGGTCGTTTCATGTCAAATATAGCTGCAAGTGGAAAACATCTTTTGGACCTCATTAATGATATCCTCGATATTTCCAAAGTAGAAGCAGGAAAGATGGAGCTTTTTTATGAGGTTTTTGATCTTGCTGATATGATATCTGATATCCAGTTGATGATGAGGCCACTTGCAGCAAAGAAGGATATTGTTCTTGACGTGCAGATGGAAGCAAAGAGCATCTATGTAAAGGCCGATAGAAGCAAGCTGAAACAGGTTCTCTACAATATAATTGGTAATGCAACAAAGTTCACGCCTGAAAACGGAAATATCTATGTAAAAGTGTCAACAAATGCTGGCATGCTCAATGTAAGCATACGGGATACCGGGATAGGTATATCCAAAGATGACCAGAATAAACTTTTCAAGCCATTCGTTCAACTGGACTCATCCAATAATCGTAAGTATGAAGGCACTGGTCTTGGACTTGCTCTTGTAAAGAATCTTATAGAACTTCATGGTGGCAATATATGGGTAGAAAGTGAACCCGGAAAAGGTTCTACGTTCATATTCACAATTCCTTTGAATATTGATACTAAGGAATTGATCGAACAAGAATATAATGAAGCTCAGTCTTCTTATTCTCACGATTCGCTCTTCTCCGAAGATGACCTTGTTATTATCGATCCGCAAGGGTCAACAGGTAATGTGCCTCTTGTGCTGGTCGTTGAAGATGATGCAAGATCAAGGGAACTTATAAGCACCATGCTTACAGGATCTGGATATCGTGTGGCACTTGTTGAAGACGGATCAGTAGCTCTTGAGGCTGTCAAAAAGCTACATCCTTTTGCAATAACACTTGATCTCAATCTGCCTGGAATGGACGGTACAGAGGTCCTGGAGGTTCTGAAGAGCAACGAATCAACAGCTTCCATTCCAGTACTTGTGTTATCGTCCCTTGGGGAACAGGATGTAGGTATGGTTGTAGGTATTGAAGACCACCTGACAAAGCCTGTGGATGCAGACCATCTCCTGAATGTGTTATCGAATGTAAAGAGCAGGTCGGGAGTTTCTTCACTGAAGGTCCTCGTCATCGATGACGATCCACTTGTTGTTGAAATGCTTTCTGAGATGATCAGGTCATATGGTTATGGCGTGATAACTGCCTATGGTGGAAAAGAAGGTATAGAAAAGGCGTTCAATGATAACCCTGATATGTTGGTAGTAGATCTGATGATGCCAGAGGTAACTGGCTTTGATGTCATATCCACTTTAAAATCGGACCCTCGTACCATTAATATTCCTCTGATCGTCTGTACTGCTAAGGATATGGATCCTGAGGAACTTGAGATACTCAACAAGAATGTTCATGGTATAGTTCAGAAAGGTTCTCTTACAAAGGATGATCTTCTGAGGATACTTGGAACAATGGTCTCGAATTCTGATGATGTTTCGCCTGATGCAGAGGAGGAAGTGCAATGAAGATAAATAACAGGTCTTTATGTACTGTTTTCATTATCTTTTTACTTATTTTTCTTTTAAGTGGCTCTGTTCGGTCGGACGATGAGGATACTCTGATCATTGGTGTTCTTGTAGGCGATGATCAGCAAAGGCCATTTGAACGTATGAGTGGTATGTCTGAATATCTGTCCTCAGATATTACAGAATTCACATTTGAGATAGTCCCACTGGATTACCATTCAATGGATGAGGAAATTGTAGCTGGAAATATAGATTTTCTTATAGTGGACCCTGCAACATATGTGATACTTGAGAAGACCCATGGGATAAGCAGTATTGCAACCATGGAAACAATTGCATACCTTCCATCTGACTATACACAAAAGGTCTCGGTCCATCAGGTGGGTTCTGTGATCTTCACCAAAGCTGAAAGGACTGATATCGACAATATAGGTGATCTTTCAGGTCTCTCTCTGCTGGCATTGGAAACTCCTTCCAGCGAAGGGTGGTGGACCACAAGGATGGAACTGGAAGCACATAAGATCGACTATGAAAATGATCTTGGTACATTGGAGTTCCGAAATGATCCTGAAAGCATCGTTCTTTCTATAGTGGCTGGTGAATTTGATGCTGGTAATGTTCCTTCGGGAATACTTGAGAAAATGCACATGGAAGGAAAGATCGATATCAACGATCTAAATGTTCTCCACTCTCAAAGTTATGATAACTACCCGCTGCTTGTAAGTACAGGAGTATATCCCGGCTGGGTCTTTGCAAAAACACAGCATACTTCTAAATCGATATCAGAAAGGGTTTCTGTATCTCTTTTGAGCATGCCTTTCAATATATCCGGATCAGATAGTATAGGAGATGTTGCCGGATGGACAGTACCTCAGGATTATACTCCGGTTGAAAACATCCTTTCTGAATTGCAGGTAGGTCCCTTCCAGCCAAAAATAGACCCTATAGGTCTGATAATGGAATTCAGATATTTCCTTCTTGGAATATCGTTCTTACTTGTTCTTGCAGGTGCAAGTGTAATTTATGTGAACAACCTCAACTCAAAACTTGAAAAAGAGATTGCAGCAAAGACAGAGGCTGAAACAATATTGAAAAGAAAACACATGATCGAGAAGACCATGTTCACTATCTCTTCTATGTTCACATATCCTGGTGATGTTGATGAGGCCATAGATACATCACTAATGGAGATAGGTACTTTGTGCGGTGCTGGCCGATGTTATCTTTTTGTTTTTAATGAAGATGGAACTCAGATGAGCAATACCCATGAATGGTGTTCTGCCGGAGTTGATCCCCAGAAGGATGAGCTGCAGGATCTACCTTCTGATATGTTCCCATGGTGGATGGCAAGACTGCAGGATGACCAGATGGTAAATATTTCGGATGTATCTGCCATGCCTCCTGAAGCTTCTGCTGAAAAAGAGATCCTTGAGATGCAGGACATAAAGTCTATCCTTGTGCTTCCGGTATTCATTGAAGGTATCCTCGTAGGATTTGTTGGTATTGATGATGTCAATGGAACGAAAGAATGGGAAATGGATGATTTTGATACACTTCACATGTTCTCGACCATGATGGCAATGGTCATTAAGCGCAGAAAGATGGAAAAGTCTCTCATGGAAAGTGAACAACACCTTAAGCGTGTTCTTGAGGGCAGTAATGAAGGGACATGGGATGCTGATATTCAGGAAGACCGTATTGTATTCAATGACAGATATGCTGAGATACTCGGTTATCCAGTGGATGAGGTCGGCACTTATTATGAGTGGATGAATGAACGTATCCACCCCGATGATGCTCATCATGTTCATGAAAAAATAGAAGCTGTGCACAAAGGGAATACTGAAACTGCTGAATCTGAGTATCGTGTGAGGGGAAAGGACGGTCAATATAGATGGGTATTCAACAAGGGTAAAGTAGTTGAATATTCCAAAGATGGAAAACCATTGCATATGGCAGGTATCCTTGTAGATATATCTGATCGTAAAGCAGCCGAGGAAGCACTCATTGCTGCAAAGGATGCTGCTGAGGATGCAAGCAGGATAAAGAGCGAGTTCCTTGCCAATATGAGCCATGAACTGAGAACACCTCTGAACTCTGTGATCGGTTTCTCAGATATCCTTCTTGAAGGGACGTTCGGTTCACTCAACGATAAGCAAAAAAGATATGTCGGTAATATTTCTAAAAGTGGAAAACACCTGTTGACACTGATCAATGATATCCTCGACCTATCAAAAGTCGAAGCTGGCAAGATGACCCTTAATATCGAGGAATTTGATGTGGGTGGGTCACTGGATGATATCAGGTCCATAGTCTCTCCTCTTGCGTTAAAGAAGGATATTGGACTTGTAGTCGAGCTTGTTCCCGAAACCATTCTTCTGAAAGCTGATAAAGGGAAGTTCAAACAGATCATCTACAATCTTCTGAGCAATGCTATAAAATTCACTGATGCTGGTGGCACAGTAGGTATATCCGTCACTGAACAGGACAACCATATACTTGTTAATGTCACAGACACTGGTATAGGTATCACTGAAGAGGACCAACAAAAGCTTTTCAAAGCCTTTACACAGATCGATTCCTCAACTTGCAGGGTATATGAGGGGACAGGTCTGGGTCTTGCTCTGGTCAAGAGTTTCATAGAACTGCATGGGGGAAGGATCTGGGTCGAAAGTGAATGTGGCAGAGGCTCATCTTTCCTTTTTGAACTCCCTCTTGAGCCTGTTCAGTTCCCCGGGCCGGAAGAAATAGAAACTGTCATTATGTCTGAAGGATCTTTGGAAGACCGGTCAATAGCTGATCCGGATAAAGTTGATAAGGGACCGCTTGTATTGGTCGTTGAAGATGAGGTCTCATCTCAGGAGATCCTTGCAATAACATTAAAGAATGCTGGGTACGATGTAAGGTTCGCTTCAGATGGAAAGGAAGCACTTGAACTTGCGCGGGAACTTCAACCATTTGCAATAACCCTGGACATAATGATGCCAAAAATAGATGGCTGGGGTGTTCTTAAACAGCTCAAGCATGAAAAGAGGACAGAGAATATACCGGTTGTGATCGTATCGATCCTCAATGAGAAGGACCTTGGTATTATCTGGGGTGCATTCGATTATATGGTCAAACCAGTTGACAGGGAAGCTCTTCTTTCTTCACTTGAAAGATTGAGGGAACTGCGTTCTTTTGAACAGGTGAATGTTCTTGTGATCGA
Organism: Methanolobus profundi; assembly: GCF_900114835.1. Taxonomy (GTDB): domain Archaea; phylum Halobacteriota; class Methanosarcinia; order Methanosarcinales; family Methanosarcinaceae; genus Methanolobus; species Methanolobus profundi. Next base: position 309,068 of record NZ_FOUJ01000001.1, read on the forward strand.
TGATGAGCCATCTGTAATTGAACTTATGGAATCTATGCTTTCTAACGAAGGCTATGATATAATGAGCGCTTCCAATGGCAAAGAAGGAATTGAAAGAGCATTGAGCTTCCTTCCTGATGTGATCATACTGGATCTTATGATGCCAAAGGTAGACGGTTTCGATGTTATCAGTGAACTGAAGAAGCACCCTGAGACAATTGACATTCCTATAATCGTCTGTACTGCAAAGGACCTTGAAGCATATGAAAAAGAGCAGCTTGACAGAGATGTATCCTTTGTGATGCAAAAGGGTATATTCAGTAAGCAGGACCTTCTGGGATGTATAAAAAGTCTTGAAAAACTATCAAAGTAGTTCTCTATAGTAACTATTGGATGAGTTTAGATAAAAAAGAGAACCGGTATCATTCGGGAATGATATTGTCGGTCTGTAGTTCGAACTGGTCCTCAATGCCGTTCACATTCACGATGTATACTCCTTTCTCAAGTCCGTATACATCAAGTGCAACGGTCTTTTCGAAAGGAACAATAGCTTCCGTGCACATTGCATCTGCAGGTCTTTTTGTTTGCATCCTGACTGTGAAGAGGTTATTTTCATCATCAAATACAATGTTCTCTTCTTCAAGCTCTGTGCATCCGTCCGGTAGATATCCTGTTACTTCCACATGTACCTTGACAGGAAAGGATTCCAGGATCAGCACATCTGTTTCCTCGACAACTGCATCACCATATATGTATTCACCGTCAAATGTATCGTCTGTCTCATTGACATTTGTGGTATTATCCGGAACTTCTGGCGGTTCAGCGCATCCAAGGGAGAACGTTGCGATCGTTACAATGACGATCGTGAGTAACACCAGGATACCTAACAGAACATTGTTGTTGGATCTCATATACTTCCTCTTAAACCCCCTTTGGCACAATGCGTCAGTCTGATAAATATCTTCCTGAAACTGCGGATCTGTTCGAAGTTATGGTGTATTTCTCAAAAATGACATTATGATACGCTCTTTAATTGCCCGGCCAGATAATTTGTCAATCAAAGAATAGAGTTCAATCTCATCTGATACCTTTCAAGTTCTTCGGTCACTCTTTCACTTGACATCTTCCCGGCTCCAAAGATCATATGGGTTTCAAGTACTTCCATTCCTACGTATTCAAATGTACAATGGCTGATGTATCTCAACAGTTCATTGATATCTCCATGTCTTCCTTCACGGGAATACCAATCTTCTTCTGCACCAGTACTTATCACCATCATTGCCTTCTTTCCTTTCAGAAGTCCGTTCTCGTAAACTCTGTCCTTTATTGGGCTGAAGGCAAAACCTGCTGCAAAGGTCCTGTCTATCCATCCTTTCATAATTGCAGGCATTCCGGTGAAGTATATCGGGAAATGGAATATCAGGACATCTGCCCATTTTATCTTCTCCATCTCTGACATGATATCATCAGAAAAAGTGCCTTCCTTACTTGCTGTGATCTGTTCAAGGAATGGGTTGAACAGGTCCGGGTCCTTGCGTTGCAAAAAATCACTCTGGTCAAGAGCAGGCTTGAAACCCATGGAATACAGGTCAGAGAGCCTGATCTCATTACCTTTTTCTTCAATGGTCTTAATGGCCATCTCTTTCATTGCAGAATTGAACGACCTTGGTTCAGGATGCGCAAAAATGTATAATATATTCATAGTACTCCCCTATAGATCATTGATCAGGTAGTACTTATACATTTTTATGGTGACGTTACTTAAAAAGAGGAACTGTAAATGTAAAAACACTTCCTTTTCCAGGTTTGCTTTCTGCCCATATAGTACCACCATGCATTCTGACAAGTTCTTTTGAGAGGGCAAGTCCAAGACCAGTACCTTCATATTTTCTTGATTCTGATGAGTCCAGCTGTACAAATGGATCAAAAAGTCTTTTCTGTTGTTCTGGTGGAATGCCGATCCCTGTATCTCTCACAGAGATATGGATGTATCCATCCTTGAGTTCTGTACTGAGGGTTATAGAGCCTGTATTATCTGTAAATTTTATTGAATTGCCAACAAGGTTGAACAATATCTGCTTAAGCTTTGCTCTGTCAGCATATGCATATATCTCTTCGGGAACAGACTTCATTTCGATATGTATATCCTTTTTATCAGCAAGATGATGTAATGTTGATATGACCTCGTTAAATATCTCGTACACTGGTACGTTATCCTTGAATATTTTCATGTTACCGGACTCTATCTTGGAGATATCCAGTATATCATTGATTATATTGAGCAGGTGTTTTCCACTTCCTGAGATGTTCTCAAGATATGCTGATTGCTTTTCGTTGATATCTCCGGCAACTCCGTGAAGAATGATATCTGCAAATCCTATGACCGAATTCAGAGGTGTTCTCAGTTCATGGCTCATATTGGCAAGGAATTCGCTCTTGGTACGGTTAGCATTCTCAGCATCTATCTTTGCTTTTAGAAGAATATCCTCTGATCTCTTCTTTTCAGTGATATCGGTGCATATTGCAAGGTATCTGTTATTCGGAATCCTGACCGCCTGTACGTCCAGGTAAAAAACAGTTCCATCATTTTTTCTAAAAGGCATCTCTTCTGACATCTTTCCCTCATTGGTCAGCTTTTCAAAATTAAGTGTGTAAAGCTGTTCGTTCCCCTCAACGAAAAAGTCTTGAGGGGTCATTTTGAGGATCTCTTCTTCAGAATAACCTGTAACATTGCAGGCAGCAGGATTTATATCTACAAAATTCTCTGATCCGTCAATAACAAAAATAGGATGCGGGGATATATTCACATATGTTCTGTATTTCTCTTCTTTTTCCTGTAGGGCTTCCATTGCAAGTTTTTCATTATGGACATCGACAGCGATCTCGAATCGCACCATGCGACCATCAGGCCATTCTATTGCTTTATCGATGCAGCGATACCATCGCTGATTTTTGGAATTCCTGAACTCCCATATGTGTGTTCTTCCGAGCTTCTCTCCAAAGATAAGGTGATTTGTACAGAATGGACAGGGTGAATCCATATCTTGAAGTATCTCATAACACTTCTTTCCAATAATGTCATTACCCATCTGTTCTTTGATAATTCTATTTGCGAACAGTAGCTCATAGGTCTCGGGATCGGCAACATAAGCAGGTTGATCAAAGGCTTCAAGTATAGATATTAGCTGTTCGTGTGATCTTATCAGCTCTTCTTCTTTTTCCTTCTGCAATGTGATGTCCCGGCTAACCCCAAGTAAGCCTATACAATTACCCTGTTTTGTATAGAGCGGTGCCTTGTATGTTTCAAGGAACATTCTCTTTCCATTGGCAAATGTGGTCCATTCTTCATTTCTGATATCTTTCCTCTGCTCCATGACCATTTTGTCTATCGAAGAGAAATGGTCTGCTTCTTCTTTACTATGCAGATCATAGTCATTCTTTCCAATTATGTCTTCAATTGAAAGCTTAAAAGAGTCAGCATAAGCAACGTTGCATGCGATAAATCTTCCGTCCTTGTCCTTAAAGAATACAAGTTCGGGTACAGAGTTCAATAATCCTTCAAAAAGAGTGATATTACTATGTATCTTTGCTTCCTTTTCTATCTCGAGAACGTTCAATGAATGTTCCAGCTCATGGATACGCTCTCTTAATGATCTATTCTATTCTTCAAGTTCTTCTCTGGCTACGATCTCTTTTTCCATGTTCGGTCAAAATAGTTCAATTTATCCGATCGTCCGGGATATCATTGTTTCATGAAATCTATCATGTCAGTGAGCAGGTCCATTATCTCTTCTATCCTGTATGCCAGCAGATTTTCCTGCGTGGGTATGGTAAGGAATGAGTGTGATCCGGGTTTTGTTTCCGGCTCCATTGTACATATCATTTCTACAAGATGCTCGATAGCTTCGGGGTTAAGATCAAGGTCATCCTTCCTTTCCCTAATGGTCAGTGCCAGTGTCCTTAGTTCCTTATGGCAATTGTTATTGATGTCATAGTAGATGGATACGTTTTCCTCTGACCTTGGTGGGAACTGGATCCTGATCATATCAAGAAGCAGGTTCCTTATTAGCTCTCTTGACAATACGAAAGCTGACATGGTGAAACCACGTTTGAAGTTGGAATTTATCTCAGTTCTCATCGAGTTATAGTGCTCATCGTAGAAGTCGTGATCTATAAGTTTATCCTGCCTTGTCAGTGAATGTGAAGGTTGTGAGCGTATCGGGTTGATCTTTACAAAGCGTTCCATATCAAAAGAGAAGTCGGTTATCCGGGGGAGTGCAGCCTTTAATATGGAATTTTGTTCTCTGACCCTCTTAGTAGTAATGTTGTCTGTGTAGCTCTTTGGCTTGTCCTTGAAGTATATTCCCTGAATATAATCCTGGACAGTGTATGTGTATTCATTTGTCCCTGAACGGTTATTCGTATGGTACAGGCTTTCGAACCTTATTGCCTTGTCTGGGACCATACTTCTTATTATTGGAAGGCAACGAGAGTACCATTTGTTGTACTCTCCAATGAACATATTACGTTTTTTCTGGTATCCTTTTTCATCTACTTCACTATTATCTTCAAGCAGATCAAGGAGTACATTCCCTATTCTTATCAGGTCGGATATCTCATCCTTTGAAATATCAATATTATTTTGTCCGCTCACAAAATAATATTATGGATGGTATTATATATAATATTATATATTCAGATTGGATCTAATGAACAGGATTTTATTCTATCGAGCTAAACATATTATATATCTTTTAAGGAGTGAGTTTAAATGGATGTCCTGTGGCTTGAGCAATCAGAAGTTAAAAGTGTTATTGATATGCCTTTGACCCTGTCAGCGGTAGAAAATGGTTTCAGGGAGCATGGATTAAAAAAGGTTCAGATGCCTCCGAAATCCTATCTTTATTTTGATAAGCATAATGGTGATCTGCGAACGATGCCATCTTTTATGGAAGGGGAGGATATTGCAGGTGTTAAGATCGTTAATGTTCATCCTGATAACAGGGAAAAAGGGCTTCCGACGGTCATGGCGGTCATAGTTCTCAATTCCACGGAAACGGGTGCTCCTATTGCTATGATGGATGGTACTCATATAACTGATATGAGGACAGGAGCTGCTGGAGGTGTTGCTGCAAAATATCTGGCACGACCTGATCCCCATGTAGTGGGTATGGTAGGAACAGGTGAACAGGCACGTACCCAGTTGCTGGCACTTGCTGAGGTAATGGATATCGAAGAAGTGAAGATCACCAGCAGGAATGTGTCTCACTGTGATGCCTTTGAGAAAGATATGAAGCAGTATATCAGTTGTGACTTCACGAAGAAAGCTAACATTCGAGACGTATGTGATTGTGATGTTCTTGTAACGACCACGCCTGTAAGGGAACCTGTGGTAATGTCAGAGTGGATCAATGAAGGAACCCACATCAATGCCATAGGTGCTGATGCTATGGGTAAACAGGAACTGGAGTCTGCCCTTCTGAAAAGGTCAAGGATAATCGTTGATGATATCGTGCAGGCATCTCATTCAGGTGAGATCAATGTGCCAATGTCTTCCGGGGATATATCAGAGTCAGATATTTCCGCAGAGCTTGGAGAAGTGGTTGCCGGTGTAAAGACAGGAAGGAGATCAGATGAGGACATCACGATATTCGATTCTACAGGTCTTGCTGTTCAGGATCTTGTGACAGCGAACATGGTCTACAGGAAAGCTCTTGAGATGGGCATTGGTAAAAGAATAAAATTGTTCTGATCATGGTGATGGGAGAGATCACCATCTCTGTTCTTTTTCAATAATTCTGGTAGATATCACCGGTATTGAGATTCTCTATCCTGTAGGCTACCATGACCATTCCTGAAATACCTACATTTTTTCCATGGTCCATGTCACCAATGATCCGAAGCCTGTCATCTCTTGCAACAGGACAGATGCCATTGTAGAGCACAACAAGTCTGTGTTCCTCATGTTCGACAGAAAAGATACTCACATATTTTGTCTTGATCCATCCGATCACTATGATTATGGGTATTCCCCAAAATGACCTGGTTCTGTAGGTTATGTTCGCATCTGTTACTGCATAGGCTTCAATGGTTCTTTCTTCTGGCATTTATTTATTGTACATCCTTATTTATTAAAAAAGTTTTCATGGTCCTGCTGATCGAATAAGACATTGGACCTTAACAGGAAATTCTTATACGAGAAACAAAATAGAATAATTGTGGAAGAATTCGAAGAAGACAGTGAAGAGGAATTTGAGACCGAGAACTTCTCTGAGCTCATCAAATATACTTTTCCAGGTTATATCATAGGACTGATGACCGGTGTCCTGCTGGATGTATATGGGTACCAGCGCAGTCCAATTGGTCAATGGCTGGTGCGTACTCTTGCAGGTGAGGGAGAAAGCATATTCGAGGGTTTCTATTCCGTAAAGCAGCATTTCAAACCTTCAGCTCAGACCATGGCAGAGGCATATGGCTGGGGTAAGCTTTTCGGTATTGCTGTTCCATGGGTGATCGACCTTGGAAGCAGGCTTGCAGGTGTTGATGTCTATGGTATTGAAGGCTTCTACATACCATATTTCTATTCTCTCAGTGACCAGATAGGTGCTAACATATCAGGAATGCTTTTTTTGAAGCGAAAGGAAGGTACATGGGATGCTGCTTTTGAAAGGTACATCCGTCATCCTGTAATGCTTGCAAGCCTTGCTGTGATATTCATTGTTCCTCTGGGACTTTTGAGTTCACGTGTACTTGGTTTTAGTCCTACGACGCAGACCTTTACAGCTCTGGAGGCTATTGCTGCAAACCTGTGCTGGATACCACCTCTTGTTGGCTGGTATGTTGAAAGGAAAAAGTAATATTTTTTTTCTTTATCTGGCAGTTCTCTTAATATATGTATCACAACTGCTGGAATTTAGCTTTCATTAGAAGTTCAACACAAGCTTTAAATAAAACTCTCACATACATATGTAGTGTTAAGGCTACATATGCAGGGAGTAAAATTCCTGCAATAAAGGAAGGTGTAAAAAATGAAAAGAACAACATCAATACTCCTTGCTGGTATGCTCATTGCAGCTATTGCAGGGATCGGTATAGTAAGTGCAGCGGTGGATGACACCGATGAAACATTCTTCGGACAGATGTCCAGATGGGCTGGCCATGGAATGATGTATGCAAGTGGATATGCAAATGGTTACGGATATGCTGACTGTCCTGTTTATGGATCATATGCAGCTGATGGAACAACAGTTGAGATCGAGGTAGAGACTGCTGATGAAGCAATAGCACTTGCAGAAAGTGTGATCGATGAAGATGTTGAAGATATCTACCAGATGAACAGATGGTGGGTATTCACCTATACAGAGGATGATACCACAAAGCAGGGACGCATCGATGCCTACACCGGTGAGGTCATAGAGGACTTCTACACAAGCTCTTCATATCAGGGTCAGTATTACCAGGGCGGACGTGGAATGCGTGGCGGTAGCTATGGTGGATATGGCGGCTGTGGAGGAGCAGGCTATAGGTACTGATATCGCTCAATAGAGAATGATAATCAAACAGGGAAGGTCGAAAACTAATAATACATCCCTTCCTATATACTCTTTATTAAAAATATAATTTTTAAGGGTGAATTATAATATGATGGGCAGCAGCATGTATGGTTATGGTATCTGGGGTCTTCTTTTGAACATACTTATCGTTCTTTTAGTTGTATGGGTGACGGTCACACTTCTTAATCGCTCAGGTTCTGAAGGTTCCGGGAATAATGAACGTATTGCCAGGGTAGAAAAGGATGTTGAAGACATCAAGAATATGGTCAGGGATATAAAGGATAAACTTGACGAGATCTAAATCCTATAAGATCAACCGAAAAACAGCAGGATCACAGATGACGATGACACTTCAGCAGATAACAACCCTGGGAGAGGCGATCTCACATCCGGTGAGGTTAAAGCTCCTGTATCTTCTCTCAGAGAGGGAAAGGTATGTGTATGATCTAGCCAAGGATCTGGATCTCTCACGTCAGGTCGTCCAGCTGCATCTGAAGAGGCTGGAAAAGGCTGGATTTGTTGAAAGTGATCTCAGACTTGAAGATAATGATAACAGAGCTAAGAAATTCTTCAAGTTGAAGGAATTCGATGTCAATCTTGGGATCGATGATCTGATACGGATATTTGGTTGATCAGGGTCTTGACCTTATCAGCCTGAAAACATCTTTTAATGCCATATTCTTTACATCATTAACATTAAGACCTGCTTTTTTTACATTCTCTACTGTTTCTCTATTGATGTTCACACCAGTAGTTGCTTTTGTTATTGGATTGAAGAGGTCTTCTATAGTTGCAATTAACCTGTTGTCACTTTTCATGTGTTCAAGGTTGATGACCATTCCATCTGGTTTACAGACACGTTTCATTTCTTCAAGTGCAGCAACAGGTTCTGGTATCGAGCATAATACAAAGGTAGTGACAATATGATCAAAGCTGTCATCCTTAAATCCAAGATTCTCCGCATCCATCTGGAACAGTGATATATTATTCCTCTCGTTTGCTTTCTTCTTCGCATGGGAAAGCATCTTATCACTTATATCAACTCCAACAACCTCACATGTATCAGGATAATGGGGTATGTTCTTTCCTGTACCTATGCCAACATCCAGTACTCTTCCCGATAATCCTATTAGGATCTCCTCTCTCCATTTACCAAATCGCATGGTTTCCATGGGGAGTTCCATCATGTCGAACACAGGTGATATTCTGTTGTACTTGGAAATTATTGACATACAATTTTCTTTGATCTCATTGTTTAAACTGTCTGTGGTATCTTTGGAGCAGATATTATTCTCTTTTATTTGTATTGCTGTGTTTTTTCATTAAGCAGTAATATTTGCCCCTATCTTTGCATATTTATATCTCTGCTACATTATGTAGGCTAGCCTAATATAAAAAACGGTGACTAACAATTATGTTTACAAGTTTCATGATAACATTTAGAGAAGGTCTGGAAGCATTCCTCATTGTGGGGATCATACTTGCTTATCTTACACAGACAAAGAGAGAAGAACTCAAGCATCATGTATTCACAGGTACTGGCTTGGGTATCCTGGCGAGTATCGTTGCAGCAGTAGCGTTCAACATCCTTGCGATCCAATTCGAAGGGCGTAATGAAGAGATATTCGAAGGCATTGTAATGCTCTTCGCTGCCCTTATCCTTACATCAATGATCATATGGATGGCAAGGGAAAGCAAGAACGTGAGTTCTTCGATCATTCAAAAGATCGATAACAACAAGAAATATGGTATTCTTGCACTTGTGTTCATTTCAGTTTTCAGGGAAGGTATTGAAACTGTATTGTTCCTTGGAGCAGCGGCAATGAACACAGATAACACTTCAGTGCTCTACGGAGGGCTTCTGGGTATTTCTACATCACTGGTTATTGCTTATGCAGTGTTCAGGTACTCTTCACACACGGAGATACATAAGTTCTTCAGGGTTACAAGTATCTTCCTCATACTGTTCGCAGCAGGTTTGACCGCGCATGGTGTACATGAACTCCAGGAAGGCGGTGTCATTCCAATAATTGTTGAACATGTATGGGACATAAACCATATTCTTGATGAGAAGGGAGTTGCAGGTTCAGTGATGAAATCATTGTTCGGGTACAATGGGAATCCTTCATTGCTTGAAGTGATCTCCTATGCAGGATATTACCTTGCAGTTGGTATCGGCCTGAACATTCCACGCAAGAACTCTCCGGCAGCACTGGCTGCCTGAGTCTCTTTTCCTATTCATTTCAATATCCTCTCTTTTTTCTTTTTTTAAAAGCCCTCATATAACATGAGCTATTAACTTTCAGAAGGAAGTGTAAAAGGAAGGATAGCATGGTAGCAAAGCAGGAGGAATTCTGGGAAAGGGACAATTTCCTGGTAATAACGGATGGCACTAAACCTGCCATTAAATGGACCATAGATGAACTCAGGAAAAGATCAAAGGCAATAAGTGTGCTTGACCTATCTGATAAACCCATGGAAGGTTCGGTGAGTGATATTGACTCTGTACCGGACACTGTTAAGAATGTCATAATAGGCATTACAAGAACCGAACCGGCAAGGGTCATCGAAAAGCTGGCTGAAAAAGGTATTGTTGATTTCTGGGTGCACTGGAAGACAGATACCTGTGATGTCAATCATCTTGAATATGACCCAAAATTCAGTATAATAACCGGCAGATGTCCGATGCTGTATCTTGGAAGTGGTGCTAGCATCCACGGTTTTCACAGACTTATAGCAAAGACACTGGGAAAGTACTAATATCTCGAATTTTTATTTTTCATCTCTGCATCCTCCAAAAATATAAGAAGAAATAGTTTCATTCTTTATATTGGTGTGAGGATGTCAGGATGGTAAACACTCTATCTCATCTGGGGATCGGGTTACTGATAGCAGCAGTTGCAGGACTAAGCAGCAGACAGATAAAGATAGTTGCCTTCATGGCAATTCTACCTGACCTTGATTTTATACTTAATACGCTATTACTGGCAGTTGACCAGAACTTGAACCATCAGATGTACAATTCCATGTACTATTTGCTGGGGCATCGTGAGTTCATGCATTCCATCATTTTTGTATCCTTTGTGACCATCTATGTATGGATAAGGGAGAAGGACCGAACATTGTTAATAGCTTCTGCTGCGGCTATATTCAGTCACATCTATCTTGACTATATCACAAGCTGGAAGATGCGACCTTTCTTTCCATTTGTAACAGAGGCTTCAACAATAGGTGCAATTGATTTCTTTGATCCTGTGGTCACTTTGATCTCATTTATTCCTATAGTTCATATCCTGATCGACCGTGCAAAAAAGAATGGTATCAGAAATGGTTTTCTCAATGGAGGGAACGATTGGTTCAGGGCTCTTATTTCGGGAAACCACTCAAAACTATACCGACAACTTCTGGTCATATTCACTATCTGGTGCTTGTTCAATCCCATTGCAAAAATATTTCTGGTAAGTGCCATAGAGGATGTTGAAGGTCACAACATAGATTATCAGGGCTCTTATCCGGTGTCTCCCGGTAAGTTCCTTTCAGCTTATTCTTATAACGATACACATTACAGGATACTGGTGTCCAGCTACTGGTCCGGGGTTGAGAAGAGTACCTTTGTTCCTGTCTATTCCGGCGACACAAGTGAGTTCATGCCCTATGTATCCAGGGTGGAATTACTGTATGATTCAAGTCTTCCCGGTGAGGTTGACTATCCGGTATACAATGTATCTGCTTCCGGTACGAATGTGACCGTTATCCTCAGAGATGCACGGAATCCCTATTCTCAGTATTGGGCTTATTTTAAGACCGAATACGTTTTTGTATTTGATACAGAGGTCGGAGATTATCAGGTGTATATAGGAAGACATGGTCAGTACAGCGAACCAGTGCCTGTGAACCTGTTCGAGTGAATCTATGTACATGGGGTTCCATATTACGTACATGCTAATTTTATTCATGGCCATCTTTCTAAAAATACCTACAAACTGCTTTTATATGAGTTCATGTAAAGTAGGGATTGCAGTCAATTACAAGGAGATTGTAACTTTGAGGGAAGATGAAAGTAATTTGGTTATGGATATTAAAGTTCATGAATTCGTTAACAAGGATACATGGCAATTGCACCTTGCTCTGCACGCAAATGGCGTGCTGATCGGTGTGGCATTTGCAAATCCTGGTAATACGAAGTACGATAATGAGACCGTGGTAGCTGCAATGCAGAGCCTCAAGAATGATTATTACGAGGCTATTGGTTCTCCCATGAGGTACCAGGAAGGTAAACTTACATTCCTGCCTGCAGACCAGGGTCTGATCGCAAAAAGGTCACATATGACACCCGAAATGGAGATGGAACATGCTTCACATACAGGTAAAACAGTGGCTTTATCACATTAATATGGATGCTGGCTCCAACGATCCCCTCAGATGATGCAACCCTCTTGCATTAATAAAATTGTTTGCTTTCAACAATGCCAGCATTCGTATTTTCTCTAATATCTCTAAAGAAAGCAAGCATCTGATACTATTTTTGTTTCTACTCCTGTTACTAATTTCTACTCTTATTCACCGAAAGGTCCGGCACAATACTTTTTATAATATCCTTTCATACGTGTTTTAGGAGGAGTCGGAATATGCTGGATGACGATGAACTGGATAGTTTGATAGATGCAAGACCATCTGAAAGGGAACGTGTAAAAGCTGAACATGAACTTATACATAAGGCAGCTTCTCATCCTGTAAGAAGACAACTTATAAAGGAGATCGGGGCTTTTGGTTCCAGGAAAAATGATATCCTTGAGAGTACGGGGCTTGATGAAAAGGTCTTCACATATCATACCGAGTTCCTGATCAACGGGGAATTCCTGAACATTATCGAGGACAAGTATTTCCTGACCGACAAAGGTCTTGACCTGCTGGCCAATATCTGATCAATGGGGGGATCATCTATGTTCCATAAAGAAAAGGAAATGACCATGTTAATCAGGGTCTCTTCGATCCTTCTTTTTTTGATACTTATCTCTGGCTGTACTGAAGAACCACAGGTTATTGTGAACACTTCCAATGAGGCAACGGTGTTCGAAGGCAAAACACTGACACCTATTGAAGAGCAACGGAACAATGGGATCGAAGGTACCCAGTATATAGATGAGGATACGTATGAACTGTACATTTACGGAGAGGTGGATGAACCTGTTCGTCTTAGCTATGATGAGTTGCTTGCATATCCTTCAGTTTCAAGGTTCGTTCGTCTGGACTGTGTTGAAGGATGGGGATTCGATGCCAAGTGGACCGGTGTGACGCTGAACACACTGTTCAACGAGACAGGTCTAAGCAATAATGCAACTACGGTTATATTCTATTGTGAAGATGGCTATACCACATCTCTTGAGCTGGATTATCTTGTCGAGAATGATATTATGCTCGCCTACGAGCTCAATGACATCACCCTGCCTGCTGACAGGGGTTTCCCACTACAACTTGTAGCTGAGGACAAATATGGATACAAGTGGGCTAAATGGATCACTTCGATCGAGGTCACTGATGAGCCATACAAGGGGTACTGGGAAACTGCAGGTTACAGCAATAGTGCAGATGTTGGCGGGTCTGCTTTTGAGAATTAGTCAGTGTGATCAACAGGGATGATCCCATTCCATTTTTTTCCTGAATTTATAACTTTGAGGACAAAACGTTAATCTATATCGGCAGTAAATATAGCTGCAATGGCTCAAATGGACAGTATCATCTCACTTACCGGTCTTTCAAAGAGCTTCGGACGCAGAAAGGCGCTGAACAACATCGACCTTGTGATAGGAAAAGGTGAGTTCGTTGCTATTTTTGGTCCCAACGGTGCCGGAAAGACCACGCTTCTTAAGATAATGTCCACGATAATCGAGCCTACTAAGGGAAATGTACTTATTAATGGTATCGACAGCAAGAAAGATCCTTCTAAGATCAGAGGGATGATCGGTGCCATATCTCATGAAACATACCTCTATGATGAGCTTACTGCACGGGAGAATCTTGAATTCTTCGCACATATGTATGATATAGATAAGGATCACATCGATGACAGGATAGATGATATCCTGAAAAATGTCAACCTTTTTCAGCGTGCAGATGAGAGAGCCGGTTCTTTCTCGCGTGGAATGAAACAGAGGCTTTCGATCGCCAGGGCTCTGCTTCATCAGCCTTCTATATTGTTGATGGACGAACCATATACAGGACTTGACCAGCATGCTGCTGCTAATTTTGAACGTGTCCTCATGGGTACTGGAAATTCTGATGTTACAAGGATAATGATAACCCACAACATCGAACGTGCTTTCGAACTCTGTGACCGCATGCTCATTATGGATAGGGGAGAGCTACGGTTCGATAAACTAAAAACTGATATTGAAAGCGTGGAAGAGTTCAAAGAACAATACCTTTCCATAGTGGAAAAGGATACGGATGCAGAGGGCATAAGCAACTTCTAAGTTGGTATGGGTGAGATCAATGAAAAAGAGCCTCTATATTGCAGCAAAGGACCTGAGGTCGGAGTTCCGTACAAAACAGATGCTCAATTCCATGCTCATCTTCTCGCTGATAGTCATGGTCATATTCAGCATCTCCTTCGGTGATGTTCTCGGTCAGACCGAACTGGTAGGAAAACTTGCTCCCGGTGTTCTCTGGGTAGCTTTCACTTTTGCAGGTACCCTTGGACTTTCACGTTCCTTTGCAGGTGAGATGGAGAATGGATGTCTTGAAGGATTGAAGCTCTCACCGATCGACAGGAGTTCTATCTACATTGGGAAGACGATATCTAATGTATTATTGATGTTCATTGTGGAATTGCTCACAATACCGATCTTCATAGTCCTCTTCAACTACAACATCAGTGGCATTCCGGGACTTGCACTGGTTATCTTTCTGGGAACATTCGGTTTTGTCAGTGTCGGAACCCTGCTTTCAGCACTTTCGGCCAGTACAAGAGCGAGGGAGATCATGCTCCCGGTACTTTTGCTTCCATTGATAATTCCTGTGATAATTCCGGCTGTTATGGCAACAGGAACAATACTCGCTGATGGTAGCATTGGTGATATCTCTTCGGAACTCAGGTTGCTTATAGTGTATGACCTGATATTCTTTGTAGTTGGACAGCTTGTGTTTGAATATACTGTGATGGATTAGAATTCTGAATTATTAGAATTGGTCCCCATCACATTAAAATTCAGCATCCATTAAGATCAGACATATACAGAACATCATGGCATAATCTGTCTATCAGACTTTTATCGTGGCTTACAACAAGAACTCCGATGTCCAGTTCTTCAACGATGCCTAAAATGCTCTCCCATATCTGAGCCTGGGTGATGGCATCCACCATAGTTGTGATCTCATCAGCTATCAGGAATTTTGTTTTTGGTCCCAGTGCTCTTGCAAGAGCAAATCTCTGAAGCTCTCCACCTGAAAGCTCATTAGGCCACCTGTTCAGCCAGTTCTCCTTTATTCCAAAAGCTTCCAGAATGTCCTGTGAAACATCATGCCCTTCTTTCAGGATATCTTTCATTTTCCATTTAGGATTAACAGCTTTTTCAGGGTGCTGAAATATCAGCTGGACCGGATTATATCCATTTGATGATATTTTGCTTCCATCTACACTTACGTTCCCACTGTAGTTCTTCTCATATCCTGCCAGTATCTTGCTTAAGGTTGATTTTCCACATCCGCTGTCTCCTGCCAGTCCCAATACTTCTCCGCTCCCCAGGGAAATATCCACATCCTTTAAGATCAAATTGTTTTCTTTGTAGCCGAAACTTATATTCTCGCCTTTAAGATACATTATTGCACCTCACCATTCCACCGTTGAACAATTTTAGCTCAGGAACACATTTTGAGCAAACTTCACCTCTTGTAGTGCATCTTTCATAAAAGAAGCAGCCATCAAGTACTTCATCCTGCATGGGTTGATGACCTTTTATAGCCCGGAACTTGTTCTGTGGAAGTGCATTCCATAGTGCTTTTGTGTATTGATGCCTTAATTTTTCCCCTTCACCTGAAAAGTCATCTGTGTTTGCAATTTCCAGGATCGTGCCAGCGTAAAAGATAGCGATCTTGTCAGAGATCTTCAATGCAGCTTCTATGTCATGAGTGATGAGAATGACTGCATATCCTTTGCTTGCCATATCTTTAAAATAGCTCAATGTTTCATTCAGATTTTTTTCATCCAGTCCGGGTGTTGGCTCGTCTGCTATCACTATCTTTGAAGAATTCATCACAGCAGTGGAAACAAGAACTCTTCTGATCATTCCTCCCGAAAGTTCATGAGGGAACATCTTTTCAACTTCAGGTTTGAGGTCATATTTCTGGAATATCTCTCTCTGAAGCTTCTTTCTGGAATCTTTATTTTTCTCTTCAACATTTCCTATGACCTGACTGGAGATTCTCATCAAAGGGTCAAGGTATGTAGTTGACTGGGGAATGAGGACTATCTCTTTGCCTCTGAGTTCTTCTTTTTTCTTCTGGCTCAGGTCATGACCATTGTATTCCATAGTGCCACTAAGTTTTGCGTTCGACGGGAGAATACCTAATATTGCATGTGCAAGGAGACTTTTTCCGGAACCGCTGGAACCTACAACAGCTAATATCTCACCACTGTAAGCTTCCATGCTCAAATTGGATATCACTTTTAGTTCAGTTTGCCTGAGTCCAGATGCATATTGAATGAAAGAAAGGGAAATATCCTTTACCTTTAACAGGGCTTCTGACCTCTCCTTTTCTTCATCGGATTTTTGAGATGTATCTGTCATACTTCACCTCTTTATTGTTCGATCGATCTTGTCAATTTGATCATCATTTATTCGTGTGCTCTTTTCGGGTCCAGTATCTTACCCATATTCTCTCCGATCATATCAAATGCAAGAATTACGATCAGAAGTGATAGTCCGGGGAAGAAAGCAAGCCACCAGTATCCTGCTGACAGGTATTTCATTGATTCTGAGAGGATAATGCCGATAGCCGGCTGATGTGGAGATAGCCCGAAACCAAGGAAAGTCACTGAAGCCTCATGCAGGATCGCATGTGGGAACATTACGATCGTACCCAGTACGAATTGAGGGACCAGGTGGGGTAGAATATGATTTTTTGCTATCCACCATCTGGATCTGCCAAAATTCCTTGATATATGGATGTAGTCCTGGGTCTTTATCTGCTTGATCTCTGCCCTTACAACACGTGTAAGGCTTGTCCAATGCGATAATGCAACAGCTATGATCACTCCAGTTGCTCCTCCGCCAAGTCCTATTGATATCAAAATTATCAAGAGCAGATGTGGTATTGAAAGGAACAGGTCTACAAGCCATGAGACAATTGAATCCTCGATCTTGCCGATGCTTGAAAGCAAACCTAAGATCACACTCATCACAGTACTAATAGAAGAAGCCAGAGCTCCGATCACTATGCTTAGGCCAAGTCCGCCAAGAGTTCGTATGAACATATCTCTTCCCATCCAGTCGGTCCCAAATGGATGTTCAAGGGAAGGAGCAAGGTTCTTTGATCTAAAATCTGTGGACAATGCATTATCATCTATGAACGTACTGGAAACCACAATTGCAAGTAACAACACCGACAAACAGCTTATTAGCAAAATTGTCTTCTGCCTCAGGTTGAACCCTTTGAACAGTCCTCTGTTAGCAGTTACAGCAGCAGTGCTCATGTTCTCATCTCCTGCTGTTTTATTCTAGGGTCAACGAACTCGTAGATCATATCTGCTATCAGGTTTCCTGAATAGACGAACACGGCGCTGACGATAACAATTGCCAAAAGCAGAGGTACATCTGATCTTAGACCTGCTGCCACTGCAGCCTGACCTATACCAGGATACGAGAACACCTGCTCAACCAGAACAGCACCACCAAACAATTCACTGAATCCTAAGAACTGCAATGTAATGGCTGGAAGTGCAACATTTCTGATCCCATGTCTTTTTACAAGGGTAGATCCTTTTTCACCTCTTGCTTTTGCAAACAGCACGTAATCACTTTCCATTACCTCTATCAGTTTTTCACGGGTGAACATCGCGATCGAGGCAACTCCAAGTAAGCTCAGGGTCACAGTCGGAAGTATCAAATGATGGATACGGTCAAAAAAGGTCACATCTTCACTTGCAACGCCAATAGGCACACTAAGTCCCACAGGGAACCATCCTAAATTCACTGCAAATATCAATAAGAAGATCAATGCCAGCCAGAATGTTGGAGCGGCAAGCAAAATGTAGCAGTAAACCTTTATCGCTTTATCGATGAGGGTTCCATTTTTCATTCCTGCTATTATTCCTAAAACAAAACCCAGAACTCCTGATAGCAGCCATGAAGATGCCATGAGCACCAGGGAAGCTGCAAACCGCTCTTTAACAACATCTGTCACAGGCATCCTGTATATCAGTGAAGTGCCAAGATCTCCTTTGAGTAGATTCTCAGCCCAGTTCAGGAATTTTTCGTGTGCAGGTGTATTAACTCCCCAGTATTCTTCCAGCTTTGCCTTTTGTTCCGGCTGAATGCTCATTTCCCCTATATAGGCCCTGACCGGGTCAATGGGTGACTGTTCTACTATCCAGAAGCTGGCTATACAAACAACAATTAAAAGGAAAACTAATTTGAGGGCTTTTTTCCCCATAAAAATACTTAATTTCCTGTAATTCACAATTTTTAACCTCCAATATCTATTCCAGCAAGTTTGTGGTTTCTTGTGGTTTCAGATCTTTTGAAAAGCCAATTAAATGATCAAAAAAGGTTGAAATGAGGATAATTTATCCTCAGTTCCATGAAACCTCAAATTTAGTTCTCTGTGCGCTTCCATTCCAGGATATTACCGAAAATATCAGCACCATGTGGCTGTATCTTTGGGGTTCCTATGTCAAGGTCCTCGTCCATGATATAGAGGTAATCAAGTGTTGCCATCCACATCCATGTAGCATCGCCCTTTGGAGAGAATCCGGTTTCGCCATCCCATGCTGCCATTTGCCAGTTCTCATTTGCAGTATCCTGGTCTGAACTGGTTATTGCAGCTCTTAAATAGGAGTCAACGGTCGGATTGCTGTACATTATTATGTTGTTGTAGCTTGAAGGATCATAGCTTTCACTGTAGTATTTCAGGTACAGGTCGGTCGGGTCAAGTGAACCATAACCAAAAACAACCGGAGTTGAAAGAGCAAGTGTATCGATCTTGTCCCAGCTTGCACCCTCAGGTATTATATTGATCCCCAGTTCTTTTGCTTCCTCTGAAACAGCAACAGCCAGAGCCTGTCTTTCCTGTGCGCTGGCAGCGTATAGAAGAGTGAATTCAGCCTTGACACCGTCCTTTTCTACAATGCCGTCACCATCGGTATCTTCCCATCCGGCATCGCTTAGGATCTTCTTAGCTTCTTCAACATTTCCATCTTCAATAATAGCTTCTTCATTTCCCCATGGTAGCTTGTCAACACCTGTGAATTCCTCTTCACCCTGTCCGTTCAGTGCACCATCTACCAGTGTCTGCCTGTCAATTCCGATGTTCAGTGCTTTTCTGATCGCAACGTCAGATGTCACATCATTCCCGATTGCGTATCCATCCTCGGATTTTTCACCTGTATCGGGCTGTGTCGGGAAACTGATCCCGCGGGCGTCAATGGATTCAAGAGCCACTATCTTCATTCCCTCGACTTCCTGACCTGCGTAGGATGCCGGAATTTCAGCCAGGTCTATCTGACCTGATCTGGCGGCTGCAAAAGCAGTATCTGATTCCATGAATACAATAGTAAGTTTTTGGAAGTAAGGTTCATCTCCATAGTAATCCTGATCTGCTTCCAGAATTACCTGCTGACCTTTGTCCCACTGTACAAATTCATAAGGACCGGAACCGATCGGGTTCTGACCATAGTTCTCATCGTATGCATGTTCAGGGACAATTCCGATCACTGCAAGTTTGTTGATAAATGTGGCCTGATCATCGTTCAACTCGAATTCAACGGTATATTCATCTGTAGCTGTAGCTTTTTCAAGCATGGAAAGGTCCACACTTCCACCAGCTTCTGATGCGGTGTTGAATGTGAATGCTACATCCTCAGCTGTCAGAGCTTCTCCGTCGTGGAATGTTACATCGTCTCTTATTGTAACAGTCCATGTAATGCCATCTTCACTAACGGAGTGATCTGTTGCAAGATCATTTATAAGAGCTCCATTACTGTCTTTCTTAAAAAGAGTGCTCTGAATTAGCGGTTCGTGGTTGTATCCCCAGCCAGTTATTGGATTAAAACCAGATTCAGGTTCTCCCCCATGTGTGCCGACCGCTGCGATCAATTCATTCGTTGTTATTTCTTCTGTACCTGCTATTTCCATTTTAGTGTCTGTGCATCCGGAAATTGCAACTGCCCCTACTAATAGCATTCCTGCCAGTAAAATGCTCAATGATCTTTTCATCACAAATGCTCCTGTATAAATTCTCCAGCTTCAACTTGTTTTTCTGCACCCTCACAATTTAGTCTGGAACTAAAATTCAGATATCAGGGAATCATGGTAATACAAGTTGGATGATTTGTTATATCTATTATACGATTTGTGAAACAATTATCTTTGTATTTAATACTTTTGTTTTAATTAGTAACACTCAATTATGTTGGTATTATTTTAGCTATTCAATTCTGTCTTCAAATGCCTCGAACAATCGTTTAAGCCTATGAAAAGCATTTAAACAAGGAGTTTTAATAAAGCAGAGGAACAAGTATGCTCATTGACAGGAAAAAAGAGAGGATAATTGCAGCTATCACGGTCCCTGTTATGCTAATTGCCATCTGGATGGTATTTTTCTATGTGCCCCAGATGAAAGGGAATGCCGGTGAGATACTTGACAGCAGTTTCAAGATATTCTATTTTCATCTGCCAATAGCCATGGTAGCTTATCTTGCGTTCACGGTGGTCTTCATTGCCAGTATACTGCACCTCAAAGGAAATAGCAGTAAATGGGACATTGTTGCTCATTCCGCCGCCGAGGTAGGTGTGGTATTTGCATTCCTTGTACTTATTACAGGTTCCATATGGGCCAAAGCAACATGGGGCTGGTACTGGATATGGGAACCAAGGCTCACGACTTCACTTGCACTTTTCCTTGTATATCTCGCCTATCTGATGCTTCGTCAGGCACTTGAGGAACCTGAGAAGAGAGCACGTCTTGCGGCTGTCTTTGGAATTGTAGGTTTCATGTCAGTTCCACTCAGTTTCTTATCGATCAGATTGTGGCGTTCAGCTCATCCGTTGATGTTCGGTGGCTCTTCATATGGAAGCAGTGGCGGTGGACTTGAAGGAACATCACTTCAGTTGACACTTGTTGTTAACATGCTGGCATTTGGTTTGCTATTTGCTTCAATGCTGGTCTACAGGATTAATAATGAATCTCTGAAAGAAGAGCTTGAAGAAATGAAGTACTAGCATTCCTAAAACTATCAATTTGATTTATGAATGTCTGTAAAAATCCTGTTAATTGCAACTTCGAACTTAGCAATTTTCCATAACTGTATTATTTCAGTAGCCTTTAGAGTAGTAGTGACGGAACATGCCGCCTGCGGCGGGTGGTCGTATTGTTCTTTTTCCCCACTAATTCTTTGCAGAGCTATCATGAACACAAGTGCGCAGGAACCACTAAGTTTGACTAATTGATGATTATGAATACTAAAACAGTCCCGTAGGGTCCCGGCGAAGCCGGCACAATCCGAAAATAATGAATTAAATTATATGTTGCATATACTTTGCTTCTACATTTAAATGAGGACTTCTACAAAGCCAAATATTCTTTAAATTTCTAAATTTTGTTGAAGTGCATTTATGTAGATATCTGCTTTTTCAGGAGATAATTTTCCCATGAATTCTGCAAGTTCTCCGTAATCCTCATCCACATAGTTATCCCATAACAAAGGAGCTTCTAATTCTGCCACAACACTTGTAATTGATTCATAGTTTTCTTCACAGTAATCACACCACTCAGACACCATCACGAATTTAGCCCATCTTGCTATGTCTAATTCTGAAACATCATTTCGCTTATATTTCTCTAAAACGCTTATTACGTGTTCTTTACAAACAATCACTGAATTGGAGTAATTAGGTGGAGCAAATGCATGCATATCTATAACCTTAGATAACTGTTCAATTGAAATTGATAAATCAATATATTGTTCAATTATTCGAGGTATATCCATTTCTAATCCCTTCTTTTATCTCTTATTTTCTCTATATTTGAATTGATAGTTCCTTTGTTCATGTATTTACAATTATGTAATTTATTATTGAGCTTAATTATGTTCCTGTAATTATTCATGAGCTAAGAAAAGCATATAAGCTCCTGCTATCAATACTCTTGCATGTTGTTTACACCTATAATACTTGGAAATATGGAAGTTCCGAATCGTTTTGTACGTTCTGCTACTCACGAGTGGATGGCACAGCCGGATGGTACTCCCACTGACAGGATCGGTGATATGTATGAAGAGCTTGCACGTGGTGAAGTAGGGCTCATCATCACCGGATATGCATACGTGAATCCAAATGGAAAAAGTGACGATCTCCAGCAGGGGATCTATGATGACAGGTTCATCGAACCTTACAGGAAGATCGTCTCAAGAGTACATGAACACGGGAGCAAGATCGTGGTGCAGATAGTTCATGGTGGCAGGCAGACCATGATGACCGCCGAGAATCCTGTAATTCTTGCACCTTCTGCTGTTACCAACAAGAGGAACGGTGTCACTCCTGAGGAAATGACCGAAGAGGAGGTTCTTCAGACCATCGAGGACTTTGCCAATGCTGCCAGAAGGGTGAAGGAAGCAGGTTTTGACGGAGTTCAGTTACATGTTGCTCATGGTTTTCTGCTCAGCAATTTCATCTCCCCATACACTAACAGGCGTAAGGACAGGTGGGGTGGTTCCACAGAGAAGAGGACACAGATCATCCTTGACATTATCACAAGGATACATGAGATGATAGGGGATGAGTTCCCGATACTTGTCAAGCTGAATGCAACCGATGGTTTCCCGGAAGGTACAAAGAATACTCTTGATGCTCCTGAATGTGTAGAGATAGCAAAGATCCTTGCTGCAAACGGTGTCTGTGCCATCGAGGTCAGCGGCGGTATTGTCGAGGCAGGACAGCAGATGTTCAGAACAAAGATCAATGATGCTGATTCAGAGGCATATTACAGGAATTATTCTAAGATGATAAAGGAAGCAGTGGATGTGCCTGTAATTGTAGTAGGCGGTATACGCTCAAAAGATGTTATGGAAAAGATGCTTGATGAAGGATATGCTGATATGGTGTCCCTGTGCCGACCTCTCATCTGTGAACCTGATCTTGTGGCAAAGATAAGAAAAGGCGAGACCGAGGTCGCAAAATGTGTATCATGCAACCTGTGTTCCGATGAGAGCGGCATAAAGTGTAATTACGATTTTGACCGAAGGCAGTCGTAAGAGGGTTCCAGTCCTTTCAGGAACTCTACAAGGCGGGTGTGGTCCTCAATGACCATGTCTGCCTGATGGAACTTTTCAGCATCCAGGTATGTTGGTACTGCCACACAACACAAACCTGCTTTTTTGGCAGATTCAACTCCCATGGGTGCATTCTCCACCACTATTGCTTCGTGACTTGATATCCCAAGCATTTCTATTGCTTTGAGATATGGGTCAGGTTCAGGTTTTCCACGTTGCACATCATCGGCTGTAACAAGCCCCATGAATATGTTGGGATATTTTGCTTCTACGATATCCAGAACGATAGGTCTGTCAGAACCTGATACCACCGCAAGGCTGAATCTGTCTTTAAGACCGGAAAGACATTCCTGCATCCCATCGAATACTTTGAGTTCCACTATCCGGTTGAACTCAGCAATGTATCTCTCGACTATGTCCGGTATATCGTACTTCGATGCATCACCTGTTCCTTTCTCAAGCAGGAATTCAACGATATCCACGGTCCTCTCACCTTCTCTCTCGAAGATGTCCTGCTTATCCATCTCAACGCCTATCTCATCGAAGATGTGCTGGACCGCCTCCGCATGATATGACATCGAATCAACGAGCACACCATCCATATCGAATATTACTGCCTTTAACAAATGATCACCATTTGGAGGAAGCATCGGTTTGCATTCTATAAACCTGTTTTGTGAATTTAGGTTTTGTATATATACCACATAGTATTTTTATGATATTATCTAGAAAAAAAGGTACTAATATCAAAAAAAGTGATAAACTTGCAAACACAGACCCACAAAAATCAATCAATATAAATAATACCATATAGATGCATTAATTATGGGTGATGAGAAAATCTTAGAACCATCTGATAAAGAAAAACATAATCTTAAAAATAAGCTATCCATCTTTATTTTTTGTTTATTTTTAATATTGCCTTTATACGTGGTGATTTCTTATCAAAATAATGAATATAACAAATATTATATTCTCTTATATAGCCTCATTAGTTTTGCTATGATATTCATCTTTACTTGTCTAAGTTTAGCATTATTTGAAGCAAAATTTAGATGGAAAACTATTAAGCAAAAGATAGTTTCATTTATTGTATTAATTCTAATATATTATTTCTCGGTCTCATTTTTAGCTATAGGGACATATAGTATTTTAAATAGCTTTTTTCCTAAAACGACATGGGAAATATATCCTGAATATGGTACTTACATGATACCTTCATTTTGTTTATCAATTTTACTTTTATATCGTATATTGTATTTACTAGAACTTCATGGAAAAGAGTTTTCCTTGTTTGATTCGCTGGAATTACCTTTTGAGATAAAAATCCCAAGACAAATAAAGGAAATAAAAGATATTTTAAAAGGTTTTATCGTAGGAATATTATTAGTGTCTTTTTCTGTTGTTGCTTTTAGTAAATCTCAGATTTCAATTGTTACATCTAATATCGGTGAGTTTCATTTATTTTCACTTGTATCATCAATAATAGTTGCTTTTATAGAGTTTTCTGTACTGTTTATGATAGTTCATTTTCCATCCGCACCTTTAAAGAGCCAAAATGAAATATATCCTATAAGAGAAAATCAACGAAGCAAGTATATAAGGATACTAGATGAAAATAAAAAAGTTAGATATGCCTTTTATTTTGTATCACTTTTATTAGTTGTTGCATTACTATTTTTATCTCCAAACGAAGTCGTTGAGCAAGTACAGAATGTTACTGTTCTTGAAATCAATTTCCAAGTAATAAACAGTAATGTGTCTCATACTTCAATTAGTAATATGGGTTCTATTGTTCCTTTAGTATTTGTTAATGAAAAACAAAAACCATTGACTGAAAGGATGACTGGTCTAATGGAAAATAATTTAGGAGATATTAGTTATTCAGGCAAGGCTTTAGAAATCACCACAATTAATACTATTATGCCATTGACGCTAAAAGTACGCAATAATCTTGCGGATAAAACAATAGACATGAGTAATAGCTTAAACACATTTCCTTCAGACTATGATACTGCAATAATTTACTCTTTTTACAATACAGGATACAACAAATGTTATTCTGTCAGTACTTTTCAAGATTCTGGTACAATGGTATCTGCAAATAAAATCTTTTTTAGTTTTGATGAAGAAGATAACATTGCAGTTTTTTTAGATGCTGAGGGCACTACACTTGCAGTTTATGATTATGATGTAACAATTGTGACACTAAATCAGACTATAGGAACTGAAGTAAAAGATAATCTTGAATATGATAGAAATACAGCAAGTATTAGGCTACTACTATCTGATCCTACTGAGCTTAAAATTTTTAATACTTCAAGAACATCAAGCTTATGAATTATTTTGATTAAGATATGATTGCTATTTTGAATATATCTTTTAAGGCCACATATTAAAAAGAACAATTAATATAATTATATGTGCAATTATATGTGTATAATTTGTCAATATTTTAGGTGAGTGCATAATTTGTCTTCAAAGAAAAACGATAACATCAAAATTGATAGATATCTTGATCTAAATAGGATTTGCAACGAGCATAGAGTTTTTCATAATGATTATAGTGTGTTTGATAACTTCAAGGATGAAGATAAAGAGAATTTTCTAAATGATAACATGAAAGTGTTTTCTAAATATCTTTATCTGATAGAGGTTGCAGAGAATAGAGAATTTATGGATATGAAGATAACTTACACGTTATTTGGTGTAGCATATGAATATCTTCTAAAAATTTGTTCTTTAAAGATAAATTGGGATGCTTATCTTAGTTTGTACAGAGCTGATTCTAAAGATGAAAGTAATCGTGGAAACCGTTCATTTGAAACTGCAAAAATCTATGTATTAAAAGACTTAAAATTAAAATTATCTTCATATCAACATAAGCGTTCACGTGAAATACTTGACTTCGTACAACATCAAAGAAATCATTTTGCTCATAATCCGTTCAAAGGTATGGATCACTATGCTGTCACAAAACAGATTTATGAATTAATGGCGGTTTTAATTGTAACATATAAGTTGAAATTACCAAAAGAGACTGTTGAGTTAATAACAGAAGGCATCGCTAATAATAGAGTTCATTCAGGAATGGACTTTAAAGATGTAGAATTTCAAAAATACATGGATAACTTGAATGACTGTGCTCTAGATATTCCTCTTTTCCCTGAACGTTGGTAACAAAATAAATTCCATGATATTAAAACAAATTCTGCTTATGAATCTTAAAGATGGCAAAATGATAGTAAACAGTAATTTTACTGTTTTTCCATTTGAAGTTAACAAATCAATTTAATTCATCATCAGATGACCAGTAGGCAGCAAGGGCAGATCCTGAAATATTATGCCAGATGCTGAACAGAGCACCTGGAAGAGCCGAGAGCGCAGAAAAATACTTCACAGCAAGTGCAACGCTCAGTCCGGAATTCTGCATTCCTACTTCTATTGCTATGGTCCTGGCCTCCTTTTCATCAAGTCCCAGTTTCTTTGAAAGCAGGTACCCACTGGCAAGTCCGAATCCGTTGTGAAGAATTACTGCAACAATCACCATTTCTCCGGCAACAAGGATGCTTTCTTTGTTAAGGGCGATTATTATCGCAATGATGAAAACTATCGTGGCTACAGATAGTGCAGGGAAGGCATGCCTGAATCGTTCTATGTGTTTGTCAAAGAATGTGTTCAGGATAATTCCAAGTGCCACAGGCACAAGAACAATTTTTACGATACTCAGCATCATGCTGCCAACTGCAACAGGTACAGCCTGTCCTATGTAGATCCATGTAAGTGCAGGTGTCAGGATGAAAGCAAGCAATGTGGAAACCGATGTGAGCGTTATGGACAGTGCCACATCACCTTTTGCCAGATAGCATATCACATTCGATGCTGTTCCTCCGGGGCAGGCTCCAAGGAGTACCATTCCTGCCATGATCTCAAGGGGAAGGTCCAGTAAGTATGAAAGGATGAATGCGATAAGTGGCATCAGGATATACTGCAATGCAGTTCCAAGAACAATGACCTTCGGTCTTTTGAGCACAAGCAGGAAATCATTTGCTGAAAGGGTGATCCCCATACCGAACATCACAACTCCCAGAAGCGGGGTTATGGCACTTTTGTATGATGAGAAAATGGAAGGGTAGATGAAAGCCACAACTGAAAGCAATATGGCCCAAAGCGGGAAGAGGGAGGTGAATTTCTTTATCATTGTATCGTTCCTGAGAAATGCATCTCTTGCGAAACTTTCCGTTCAATGTGGAACTACAATATAAATAGTACGTTCCCTTATTAATTGAACCATGAGACTGGATGCATATCTTGTGGAAATGGGCCTGTTCAAGTCACGGGGAAGGGCCAAAACTGCTATTCTTAACGGAAGTGTCAGGGTCGATGGCAATGTTATCAAAAAGCCTTCCCGGGATATCAGTGCTGATTCTGATGTCGATGTGGACGAAGGACTTGATATGCCCAGAGGTTACTTCAAGCTCAAAAGGATACAGGACGAGACAGGTATGATAGCCGAGGGTGACCGTGTGCTTGATCTGGGCTCCAGCGCCGGTGGTTTTCTCATGATGGCATCTGAGGTCGCTGGATCTGTTAAGGGTGTTGAGTTCAGCAGGGATTTTGATACTGAGCTTGAAAAGGTCGTTCAGGAAAAGGATAATGTCTCGGTCATGTTCGGGGACGTGTTCAAGATACCTCTTGAGGAGATGGCACCGGAGCCTGTTGATGTTATTCTCAGTGACATGACCCTTGAACCAATGGATTCGCTGGCAGCTCTTGAAAGGGTTCTGCCGCTTCTAAAGGACAATGGGAAACTGCTCCAGGTGATCAAGATGGGAAAAGAGAAGAACAGTAAACCCATACTTGCTAAGGTAGGGTCCATGGGACTGAAGGTCCTCAATGTTCTGGATTCGGACAGGCAGGAGATCTACATCATTGCACAGAAGACCTCACAGCCCGGTTCGGACTGAGATGGAATCGTATACTACTATTATAGAATTAGAGTGAGCATGTCATACAGGATACTTGGAGAAGGTGAACCTGTCAGGTTGTTCGTGGCGGGTCTTCACGGCGAGGAATGGAAGGATACAACGGATATCCTGGAGAACATCGAAGCTCCGAAGAAGGGAACACTTGTAGTGATACCTCTTGTGGACAGTGGGGACTATGTCTCTACCCTTGATGACAGTTATTTTACTAATGTCGGTACAGCCATTATTGAAGCTGTGGAAAAGCTCAGGCCGGATGTCTATATTGAGATCCATTCATATTCTGCGGAGAACCTTGAGAAACTCACAGGTGCCGAAAGATTGCAACGCATCGGTGTACCGGCATTCAGCAGGCTTGACCACGATGTGCTTCTGGGCTCAGTGGCACCTTATATCAGAAGGAAATATTTCCCACAGGATGCACTCTGCCTGACCTTTGAGATACAGAAAGGAAATGCCCTTTCAAAAGAGTATGCAACCAGACTGATCAACCGGATGAAGGAGTTCACTTCAAGGGATGAGTTCCTCAATTGTATGCTTGAAAAATATCCAAAACAGGCTAGAAAGGCCATTGATGACTATAAGAAATTCTATGGTCTTTCAGATGATGAACTCTGATAAGATGTAATTTTGGAACCAAGAAAAGTAAAGTAGGATTGGAGGAAAAGGATAATTAAAATTGATCCATGGCAGATCACAGATCATGCCATGATAGAATGGAATACCAGCATTGCAGTAGCAAGTGCAGTCATCATTCCGGCAAATTTACTAAGATCTATGTTGTTGTTGTAGTAGTGTTCTGTCATGATTTATCATGATATACAAGCAATTAATAGTATATAACGGTTTTGCAATCTATCATGATTAATCATTTTCAAATATGTTATGTTCTTTTACTCTAAAAGGAATTCAGGTCCATCTCAAAGACCTAACGGTCTTCTAGGTCTCTTTATTAACTTATCCAGTTGGAAGAATGGTCCTGTGGATATTCAAAATGAATGTGGGAAAAAATGAATATAGAAATTAAGAACATGAAAAAGTAGGATTGGAGGAAAAGGATGACTAAAATCTCTTCATGGCAGATAAGGGATCATGCCATGAGTGAATGGAATACCAGCATTGCAGTTGCAAGGGCTGTCATCATTCCGGCAAACTTACTAAGATCAATGTTGTTGTTGTAGTAGTGTTCTGTCATGATTTATCATGATATACAAGCAATTAATAGTATATAATGATTTTGCAATCTATCATGATTAATCATTTTCAAATGTGCTATGTTCTTTTACTCTAAAAGGAATTCAGGTCCATCTCAAAGACCTAACGTTTTTCTGGGTCTCTTTGTGTTCTTATCTGGTAGAAAGAATAATTCTATGGCTATTCAGAACAGATCATAAGGAATTAATAACAGGAAAAAGTGGGATTGGAGGAAAAGAATGACTAAAATATTCTCATGGCAGATAAGGGATCATGCCATGAGTGAATGGAATACCAGCATTGCGGTTGCAAGGGCTGTCATCATTCCGGCAAACTTACTAAGATCTATGTTGTTGTTGTAGTAGTGTTCTGTCATGATTTATCATGATATACAAGCAACTAATAGTATATAATGGTTTTGCAATCTATCATGATTAATCATTTTTAATTATTCCCCAGTATATAATTAGCACTGAGGAGTGTAACAATAACATATAATTGCAACCGGCTCAGAAATCCGGTAAAAGACCTTTTTCAAGGAAATCGAATCTAATAAGATGATATTGGATAAGAAAAAAAAGAAGTGATAAAGAGGAATGTTCCTCTTTATAGCATACCTGTAGCGTCGTAGTTGTGGACGTTGTGCTCAGGCTTTACATCCATCATGGCCTGTTCTCTTGCACGGAGCATATCGTCAACACGGAGAACTACAAGTGCTGCTTCTGCAGCAGATTTGATAGCCTGTGTTTTGACTCTGAGTGGGTCAACGATGCCTTTATCCAGCATATCAACAACATCTCCGGTCTCAACATCCAGACCTGCATTCTTTACAGTTGCATGTTTTGCACGCAGATCGATGATAGTGTCAATTGTGTCGAAACCACAGTTTCCTGCAATAGCTTTTGGAAGCTCTTCGATAGCATCTGCGAAAGCAATGATAGCAAGCTGTTCACGTCCCTCTACTGATGATGCATAGTTCCTGAGTGCCATTGAGACCTCGATCTCTGATGCGCCACCGCCAGGTACGATAGTTCCATCTTCATATACGGATTTGACCACATGGAGAGCGTCATCGAATACACGCTCGATGTTGTCAGTTACATGCTCTGAACCGCCCTTGATGATGATAGTCATTGTCTTAGCATTCTTGAAGCCCTTGATGTAGGTCTTCTCTTCGTGCTCATCTTCCTGTTCAACGAGTTCTGCATATCCAAGATCGTCTGCTGTGATCTCGTTCACGTTCCTTACAAGTGCTGCGCCGGTGGAGTATGAAAGTACTTCCATATCCTCATCCTTTACACGCCTTGTAGCATACATGTTAGCTTCCTTGAAGAAGTGTAGTGCATAATCGTCTATCTTCTTTGAACAGAATACTACATTTGCTCCGGTGTCGATTATCTTCTGGATAATTGCTCTGAAGTTTGCTTTTTCCTGCTCTTTGAAGTCAAATAACTGCTCAGCACTGTCCACATGGAGCTTGGAAGTTGTGGTTGTCTTAGCAAATATTAGCTCAGTATCAATAAGAGCGATCTTCGCATTCTCTATGCGGCGTGGCATCTCATTGTGAAGTGCTTCCTTCCTAATTGAAATACCGTTGATAAGCTCGGTGTCGTGGAGAGTTCCTCCAACTTCCTTTGCTATTACAATATCCTTGTCAACGTCTACCTTTCCATCGTTCTCGATAGCATAGACCGCGTTAACACAGATCGCTGCAAGCTGTTCGCCCGCCATCTCTGATGCCTTTCCTGTTATAGAGGTGTTAGCGATCTTCTCAAGCATTTCCTTGTCTGTCCTCTCTACTGTCACAGCATAGTCATTGAGGGTCTGAAGAGCCTTTTCAGTGGCCATTGTGTAACCCTTTACAAGAACAGTTGGGTGTACACCTGTCTCAATGAGCTTCTGTGCCTTACCAAGAAGAGCACCTGCCAGAACAACTGCACTGGTAGTTCCGTCGCCTGCCATTTTCTCCTGGGTCTTTGCAACCTCGACGATCATCCTTGCGGTAGGGTGCTCGATCTCCATCTCTTCAAGGATGGTTGCACCGTCGTTGGTGAGGGTTATGTCACCCATTATGTTGACCATCATCTTGTCCATACCTTTTGGACCAAGGGTTGTTTTTACAATGCTTGCAACTGCCTGTGCAGAAGCTATGTTCATTGATAATGCATCTCTTCCTGTCGTGCGCTGTTTACTTGGATCAACGATGATTAAGGGTTGTTGCGGTTGATTGCCATATCCTGCCATGAATTCGACCTCCAATAGTATAATTACAGTAAATTATAGTAAGTAATTTTGTATATTATGAGTGAAACTAACTGTATGTGGTTCTATAAAAACATTTCGAGTCTTATCCTGTTCCACACATGCATTTATTAACACACTGCTATCATTCTCAAAGCATATAACCCATAAGGACATATGAGCAGATCATGCTTACTTTCATAGGACTTGGCCTTTTTGACGAGAATGATATCTCCCTGAAAGGACTTGAAGCTATAAAAAATGCTGATATGGTATTTGCAGAATTCTACACATCATGCCTGATGGGTAGTAATATAGAAAGACTCGAAGAGCTCTACGGTAAGAAGGTCAATGTACTTTCAAGGGAGGATGTTGAGATCTCCCCTGACTGGCTTGCCGAGGCAAAGGATAAGAATGTAGTATTCCTGACAGGTGGGGACACCATGGTATCCACCACCCACGTTGATCTTCGTCTTCGTGCAAAGGACCTTGGAATAGACACAAAGCTCATACATGGAGCTTCCATTGCTTCAGCTATCTGCGGACTCTCGGGATTGCAGAACTACAGGTTTGGGAAGTCATCCACAATACCACATCCGTATACCAGCAGTCGTGGTGTAACGGTCATCTCAGAGACCCCTTATGATACTATCAAGCTCAACAAAGAGCACAATATGCATACCACCGTTTTCCTTGATATCGACAAGGACAAAGGCTACATGACAGTGAACCAGGCACTTGAGCTTCTCCTTAAGGTAGAGGACAAGAGGGGAGAGGGTGTTATGGAGGATGCTATTGTCGTGGGAATTGCAAGGGCAGGATCTGATGTACCTGTGGTAAAAGCAGGATATGCCCATACTCTAAAAGATGAGGATCTTGGTGAACCTTTACATATA
The DNA here is from genome assembly GCF_900114835.1 of Methanolobus profundi. GTDB lineage: Archaea > Halobacteriota > Methanosarcinia > Methanosarcinales > Methanosarcinaceae > Methanolobus > Methanolobus profundi. Next base: position 341,400 of record NZ_FOUJ01000001.1, read on the forward strand.
TTAGTGGTTCCTGCTTCATTGCACTTCATCGAGGCAGAGGCCCTTGTCAAACTTGCCGGTGCTCCGGAGAGTATCCTTGAAGGTCTTGATGACTGAGGGAAGATATAATAACACATAATAAACATAATACCGAAGACCATGAATTTGAGGGATGAAAAATGGTAAGAGGTTCAGTAGGCGTAATTTTTGGAGAGACCGGAACCTTTGAGTTCAAAGTGATGGTTCTCGACAGTTCTAAAGTGTATAGAGGAGCATACGTCAAAGTATGGCATGATGCTTCCTCGGATGAGAAGGACCATACCTGGGTACTCGGACAGGTAATGGCGATAAAAAGATACAGTGACTCATTTTCCATAGAAGAGGCCATGAAAGGTCAGCGTACCGATAAGAGCGATGATAAGATCGTTGCAGAGATTATGATAATCGGTTCAAGGGATGAGCTCGGTATGCTCAGGGCACCTGTGATCCCGTTCAGTCCCGGAAGTCCGATATTTGCAGCAGATGAAGGGCTGACAAGGTCTGTTCTTGGACTTACCGGTAATGAGATGAGCATCGGTCTGCTGGAAGGGACCAATATCAAGGTCCAGCTCAGTGTGAACAGTCTTGTGCAGAAACACTGTAGCATACTTGCAAAGACCGGTAGTGGTAAATCATATACTGCATCGGTATTGCTCGAAGAATTGCTTGACCATAATATTCCGCTTCTTATTCTGGACCCTCACAGTGAGTACTCTTCACTGAAGGTTGAAGGCGAGGGTAGTCAAGAGGATTTTTCCCGTTTCGGTGTCAAACCAAAAGGATATGGTTCGAACATAACGGTATACACACCTGCCAACAAGGCGCTTAATCCTGATGCTGATGAACTTTTCAGATTGAACGGGATGAATTTAACGGTCAATGACCTGACAGCGATCTTCCCGGATAATTTCTCGACCACACATACCGGTATACTGTACGAGGCCATACAGAAGGTACGTACAGAGCTGGAGACATACACCATAGATGATATCATATTCGAGGTTGGTAATGATAAGAGCAAAGCAAAGTGGATCGTTATCAATGCCCTCGAACAGATAAGGGATACCAATATACTTTCACCTAATCCCACATCAATTGAGGAACTGTTCCAGAAGGGAAAGGCATCAGTTATCGATTTCAAGGGAGTTGCACCTGAGCTCCAGAGCATGATAGTGGCCAGTCTCTGTTCAAGTCTTTTCGAGTCACGTAAGCTCAACCGTATCCCGCCGGGTATGCTTGTGGTAGAGGAAGCTCACAACTATGCACCTGAAAAGGGATTCAGTAAGACCACAAGTACAGATATCCTCAGGACGATCGCATCAGAAGGAAGGAAGTTCGGTCTTGGTATGATGGTCATCTCCCAGAGACCTGCGAGGATTGACAAGAACGTGCTTTCTCAGTGTGGTACACAGGTCATTATGAAGGTCACAAACCCTAACGACCTGAAGGCTATCAGTAAGGGTCTTGAAGGTGTTACTTCCTATGTTGAGGAAGAACTTATGCGTCTGCCACCTGGTGTTGCCATGCTTGTGAGCAATGAGATAGAACGTCCGGTGCTTGTAGATATAAGGATAAGGAAATCCAAACACGGCGGTGAGTCTGTCAATGTTCTCAAGGCCGCAAGGACCGTCACACCACCTCCGCCACCAGAGATCACGTATAATGAACCTGAACCTTCCACCCCTGCTCCGGTCCGAAGGGAAATGCCACCTGTAAGTGTGCCGGTAGCTGCCAATGAAAATGCTACAATGGTCGATGTGCCTGTCATGGAAGTTCCCGGTAAGGAAAAGGACCTTGCTCCTCCTCCAAAGAGAAAACCATCAAGAGCACCCCGTAATGAGGCTGGCAATGAGGCTGGCGGTAAGTTATTCAAGAAGTTGTTCGGGCGAACAGATAATTAACTATGAGGCTGTTGAGGCATGTGTGGTTACTATGGCTGCTGACCTGAATGAAAAAGTTAAGAGATATGAGCGACTATTAAGGGAAGCTCTGGAAAAGGCAAAATTCGCCCCGATCCCTCAATCACACATGTACAAAGTTGCCGGTGACTACCACAATATGGCAAGTTCATACTATAATGATGGGTTACATTTCGTTGAATCGGATGACCCTGTGAATGCACTTGTCTGCTTCAGTTACGGTCATGCATGGCTTGATGCGGGAGCAAGACTTGGCCTGTTCGATGTTGATGACGATGTGTTATTCACGATCTAGGTCAATAAGGACGAATTTAATATTGAATTTACTTGAAAATTGAAGAAGAAATGAAGTATATATCGGAGAGATCTAATGTCAAATTATCATGTTACACTTGAAGCCGCCTGGTTGGTCAGAGACGTAAAATCAGCAGACGATGCAATAGGCGTCGCTATATCTGAGGCGGGAAAGCGCCTTAATCCTAAACTTGACTATGTCGAGGTAGATATCGGAACAACATTCTGTCCTGCATGTGAAGAACCTTTCAGCAGTGTGTTCATTGCTGCAAATACCGCTATAGTCGGTCTTGTTCTTGAGATGAAGGTATTCGATGCAGAAAGTCCTGAACACGCAGCAAGGATCGCTAAGTCAGTTATCGGCAGAGCACTTAGGGATGTACCGCTCGCAGTTGTGGATGTCGGAGAATTCGAGTAAGGACGTATCTGAGATGGACAGGACGATCACTGTTGTAGGCCATGCTGCCATAGACCTGCTCTTCGATGTTGAGAACATCGCTATCCACAATGAATCCCATCCCATAATAGACTATAACCAGTATTATGGGGGCGGAGCTGCCAATATCGCTATTGCCATTGCCATCCTTGGTGGTAATGCACAGTTGATATCTGCAGTTGGCGGAGACTTTGCATCATCAGGCTATGAGGCAGAACTTGAGAAGCACAGTGTTGACCTTTCCCTTTTATACCGTTTCCCTGAGGAAAAGAGCACAAGAGCTTTTGTGTTCACTGACAGGGACCACCATCAGAGCACGTATTTCCATTGGGGAGCATCCATAAAGCTCAAAGAACTGGAACCACCTGAAGTTGACTTTGTTCATCTTGCAACATCTGATTCCACATACAATGCAAGGATCGCTAAAAAAGCAGGCTTTGTTTCCTTTGATCCGGGACAGGATCTTGTCACTTATTCAAAGGAGAATCTCGAAAGCATCCTTGAGAACACCAATATCCTTTTCACTAACAAGCATGAGATCCAGCGTGTCTGCGATATGACAGGCAGGTCACTTGAGGACATTCTTGCTATGATCGAGACCGTTGTTGTGACCTATGATGCCAGTGGCAGTAAGATCTACAATGGAGGAACTGAGGTCACTATACCTGTAGTTCCTGTAAAGGCTCTTGATCCTACTGGTGCAGGAGATGCTTACAGAGCAGGTTTCCTGCTTGCATACACTCGTGGATACCCACTGGAAGCATGTGGCAGGATCGGTTCAACAGTAGCTTCTTTTGCAGTTCAGAACATAGGTTGTCAGACAGACCTTCCAACATGGGATGTCATGAAGGCAAGATATGAAGAGAACTTTGGTACATTTCCTGAAATTGAGTGATCCCTTCCAGGGATACCCTTCTTTTTTATAAGATCCAATTTTAGTATTTGCTATTCTGCGGCGATATTATATATTATAGATATCAAAGACTTTTTATATACATAGCATTATATAATAATCGATGATGGAACTTGGATCAGTTGCTGACAATACAGGAACAACAAATTCAGATGATGTGTCTGGTAACAATGTTGATAAAAGGTCCGTATTTTCCTCTCTGGTCGACAGCATCAAGGCAGGCATTCATTTTATTCGATATCCACGTACCAGTCTTCCTGTCTACGACCCTGAAGAGCATGGAACACTTGTAGAATTCGAGATCCCTGAAGGTTTTACCGAAGTAGAGCGATACTGGGTAAATGAGCCTTATTCTTTTGTTTCTATCATTGAAAGAGGTAATATCTATAGATATTATGTAGTGGAACCCACACTAACAGCTTATGAGAAAGATATTCTTGAAAGGGTGTATGATGATTTGCAGGATATCCTGAGCCTTGGTGGTGTAAATTCCCGAAAGGGTAAAGAAACAGTGCTTATGGAAAATGCACTGATACTTTTCAACAGATACCATGCCAGTCTGGGTATGCCCTCTACTTTTCGTATCCTTTACTATCTGAAACGTAATTTTCTGGGTTTTGACCGTATCAATTCTCTCATGCTCGACCCTAACATAGAGGATATCTCCTGTGATGGTATCGGTATACCCATCTTCATGTATCATAACAGGTACAGGAACATCAAGACAAATGTGTCCTTCAAGGAAGAGGAACTCAATTCTCTTGTAATAAAGCTCTGCCAGAAAAGTGGAAAACACATATCTGTGAGTGAGCCAATGGTCGATGCGACCCTGCCGGAAGGTTCCCGTTTGCAGGCAACCCTGGGTAAGGAAATAACCACAAGAGGAAGTTCTTTTACCATCAGGAAGTTCAGGGGTGACCCTATAACTCCGATCGATCTTATCAATTATAATACTTGTAACGTTGAGATGATGGCATATTTCTGGCTTGCCATCGAGAATGGGGATTGTGCCATCTTTGCAGGTGGTACTGCATCTGGTAAGACCTCATTGCTCAACGCTGTCTCACTTTTCATCCCGCCTCTTTCCAAAGTGGTCTCCATAGAGGATACAAGGGAATTGACCCTTCATCATGATAACTGGATAGCCGGTGTTACCCGTAAGCCATTGAACATAGCTAATGCAGGTGAGGTTTCAATGTACGATCTGCTTCGCTCTGCACTCAGGCAAAGACCTGAATACATACTTGTAGGTGAGATCAGGGGTGAAGAGGCACTTACGCTTTTCCAGGCCATATCAACTGGTCATGCAACCTACTCCACCATGCATGCCGGTGATGTGCAGACCGTTGTTAACAGGCTTGACAGTCCTCCTCTGAATGTTCCTCATGTGATGCTACAATCCCTGGATATACTCAGCATACAGATACAGACCTTCGTGAACAATGAAAGAGTACGCAGGACACAGAGTCTTGTGGAGTTCACAGGAATAGATACAAAGACCGGATATATACGCATAAATGAGCTATACAGATGGGACCCGGTAACTGATACTTTCATCAGCAACGGTGATTCGTATACTCTCAATAAGATCATGGTAGCAAGGGGTTGGGACAGGGGCAGATTATCAGAAGAACTTGATAACAGGGCCCGTATACTTGCTTATCTCCGTGACAATGGTATCAGGGACTATGTGCGTATATCGCTTGTTGTACAGGCATATGATGCCAATCCGGAAAATGTCCTCGAAGCTATCGGGAACGATACACTGGTATCGCTGCTCGAGCAGAATTTGTAGGTGCCTGTATGGATATCATTGATTCTGTATCATATCTTATCTTCGGAAAATATGTCCGCAAACATATTCATCGTTATGATTACCAGAGGGCATTGATCCGTAAGGCGGGAATGGGTATACTCATTGAGCAGTATATTGCCCAGATCTATCTGTTATCATCTTTAATGGCTTTACTTGCAGGGTTTGCAGGTCTTCTGACCGGATACTTCTTCCTGGGAGATGTCACTCCTGAAGTCCTTGGTCTTGAAAATACATATCCTGTGATACTTTCGAATTTCCATTTCTTCATCAGTATTGTTGTTGCTGTTATGTGTTCTCTGGTAGTATCTTATCTTACCTATTTCATATTCATATCCATACCTGAGGTACAGGCCAATGTACGAAGTACTCTCATAAATCAATCACTACCACATACAACTGCCTATCTCTATGCGATGAGCAGAGGTGGTGGAATGAACCTTCTGGATATTATGAAGTCCCTGTCTGAGAACTACTATATCTACGGTGCATCTGCTGAAGAGGTAGGGTTCATAGTAAAGGACATGGAGTATTATGGCACTGATCTTCTGGATGCATTCGACAGGGCAGGGCAGCGTACATCATCCAAGAAGTTCAAGGACTTTCTCGATGGTATGACCTCCGTTGTGACCAGTGGTGGAGACATCACTTCATATTTAAAGGCAAAGAATGACCAGTATCGTTTGACAGCCACTAAGGAACAGAAGATCTTCTTTGAGACCCTTGGAGTTCTCGCAGAAGTGTATATCTCTGCTTTTGTGGCAGGTCCTCTTTTCCTTATCACTATACTTGTAGTACTGGGTCTTGTAAATCCGAACTCTGCCAGTATCCTTGATTTTATTGTCTATATCGTTATTCCTATAGGTACTGTGTTCTTCCTCATTCTCCTTAATTCACTAGCTAATGATAATCCCAAGGTTCCAGATTATTACACCGTGGAGAAAAAACTAGATGTTTTCTCAGAGGTACCTCTAAAAGAGGGTGATGAAGATGAAGAACAAAAAAGGAAGATGATCAGATATTACATGCTCTTTGTAAAGACAATGGATAAAGTTATGCATCCGTTGAGCTTCTTTACAAGTAAGCCATCATATGTCTTCTTTATCACTGTGCCTCTTGCTTCTATATACGCTTTTTTCACTGTGAGCGAATATGTGCGGATCGCCAATATAATCTACTTCAGGAATTTCAATACTCTAACAGCGAGTATCGTAGATGATCACATATTCATTGCCATACTCATCCTGTTGATACCTTTTGTTATATTTGATGAGCTTCGTACATATCGTATCAAGCAGATAGAGTCAAGTATCCCTGATTTCCTCAACAATCTGGCAAGTATCAATGAAGCAGGTATCCTTCTTGTCGATGCTATAATCATGAGCATGCAGTTGAAGATAGGTGTTCTTCATTCAGAGGTAAGGCGGCTTGTTAATGACATATCATGGGGTACAAAACTTGATGATGCATTGAAGAAGTTCGAATATCGCATCCGAACTGATATGACAAGACGTATAATTACACTTATTATCAAGGCCAATGAGGCAACCAGTGACATTAAGACCGTTCTGACAATAGCAGCACACGATGCTGATATGCAGAGGCAGCTCAAAAAGGAACGTAATGCAGAGATGTTCGTTTACGTTTTCATCATCTATATAGCATTCATGGTGTTCCTGTTCATTGTTTACATACTTGCAGCTTATTTCCTTCCGGCTATGCCTGCATCTACCGAGAATGCCATGGCCGGAGCATCTCTTATAATTGATTTCGATCTCGAGAAATATACTTTGTTATTCTTCCATGCTGCTATGATCCAGGGATTCTGTTCAGGCCTTGTTGCAGGTAAGATGGGCAGCGGTACTATCCAGTCAGGGCTCAAACATTCTATTATGATGATGTCAATATCTTATATTATATTCACAGTACTTATCTGAGGCCAACATATGAGAACACAGAAAAGGGAGAATATCATGGAAATAAAAAGAATGGGCAATTGTGACAGTGCCATTTCCAGTGTGGTATCAGCTGTGCTTCTTCTTGGTATCGTTGTATCTTTGATCACTGTTGTGAATGTACAATATGTTCCTGAATGGAAGACCACTGCTGAACAGGTGCATATGGATGATGTTTTCTATGATATGGCTGAGATGAAGAACGAGGTTGACATATTATCGGCATATTCTCTGACAGAACCTTCAACAACCCTTGCAGTGAGTGTACCTGTCAAAATGGGCGGTGGATCCATCCCAATTTTCGCATCAGGTAAGTCCAGTGGCAGGCTGGCGATAAATGATGAGGACTTTGATATGAGCATAGTAGCGATGACACCGGGTCTATACTATAATAGTGATCCTTTGCTGCTGGACCTTGGTACTATCACTTATGTATCCAATAACAATTATTTTGTGGACCAGGTATTTACATATGAGAATGGTGCTCTTATTGTTTCCCAAAATGATAATTCACTGATGAGACTTGAACCACAGATGTCTATGAAAAGGACGGAAAATGGTACCAATATCACGATGTATGTCAATGCACTGGATATCAATGGTCCTACTAGAAGTATCAGCAGTAGTTCTGTTGAAGAACTTAATTTCAGGACAAATGGTTCCGATTCCCTTTACTGGGAGGGCCTGCTATTCTCAGATATGACTATGACCCTGAGAACATCACATCCGTCCTCATGGGTAACTTTCTTTGAGACAATGACAGATGATTCCGGGATCGATGCTGCGGACTATTCAATAAGTTACAATGATTCTGTGGTGGTCTTCTTCCTGGAAGGTGATGCAGGAGAGGATATTAAGCTCAATGTGACAAAATCCATCTTTGATGTGAACCTGAACCTTCTGACATGAAAATGTTCTTTTTAATCAGGTCACATTGTTCATTTTTAGTATTCGTTCTGATATCGTTCAATACTTAACTTAATCAGTGATCAAGGCAAATCTTCTATTGGGTGCCATTTATGATCAGAGAGGCGATGCTTTATGACAGGCTTGAAGGTGGAAAGGTCCAGTGTAGACTTTGTAGTCACAGGTGCAGGATATCTCTGGGTAAGAGGGGATTATGTGCTGTGAGGGAGAACAGGGAAGGGGTCCTGTATACCCTGAACTATAATGTTGTATCCAGTGAGGCTGTAGACCCGATCGAGAAGAAGCCGCTCTTCCATTTCCGTCCGGGCTCGCTTGCCTATTCCCTTGGGACGATCGGTTGTAATTTCAGGTGCAAGCATTGCCAGAACTGGACGATATCACAGATAGATATAGATGAGTCCAATGCTATCGAGATGAGTCCCGAGGTGGCTGTTGAAAGAGCTCTGGCCTCCGGGGCCGAGGTTATCGCATGGACGTATAATGAGCCTACTATATGGTTCGAGTATACCTATGACTGTGCAAAGCTGGCAAAGGAAGCCGGACTTGGGACCGTGTATGTAACGAATGGATATATCACAAGGGAAGGACTGGAGATGATAGCTCCGTATCTTGATGCTTTCAGGGTGGATATCAAGGCATTCACGGAGAAGTTCTATCATGATATCGCAGGTGCGAAGCTGGCACCTGTCCTTGAGTCTGCAAAGCTTGCAAGGGAACTTGGAATGCATGTTGAGGTCATCAACCTTATCATTCCGACACTCAATGACTCGCCTGATGAGATTAGGGAGATGTGTGTATGGATACGTGAGAACCTTGGTCGTGAGACTCCAGTTCATTTCACTCGCTTCCATCCATATTATAAGTTGCAGAACCTCCCATCCACACCGCTGGTAACTCTTGAAAGGGCATATGATATTGCAAGGGAGGAAGACCTGCAATATGTCTATGTTGGTAATGTACCGGGAACCGAGTATGAGAATACCTTTTGTCCTCAATGTGGAGAATTGCTTATAAAGAGGGGAATGTTCAGTGTTGAGCTTAACAGGATGACCGATGAGCGCACTTGCCCACGTTGCGGCAGGCAAATTGCCATTGTGACCGGGCATTGAGGCATTTATTCATCACCCCTAGCAGCAAACTTCTTTTATATTTATTTTATTATGTAACTACTATAGGTTACCTTTATCTACGTTAGGTCCGTTTCAACCCCTTTGTTTCTACTGGAACATATACATTTAACCATATATTATAATCATCATTATGATGACTCCATTTTGAAGGCCTAAAAATGAGGAAAAATGGGGTAAAATGCCCGTGCAATCAAAAGGTTTAAAAGCAATAACTGCATTAGAGGAATTCGCGCCTAAGCGCCTTGCTGAGAGCCGCAATAACTCAGTTGGTAGAGTGTCTGGCTGTTAACCAGAATGTCACAGGTTCGAGCCCTGTTTGCGGCGCTTCATACTCTTCTCGTATTGGGCCTGTAGCTTAGCCAGGTTAGAGCGCTCGGCTCATAACCGAGCGGCCACCGGTTCGAATCCGGTTAGGCCCACTTAAAAACTTTCAATAGTCCTAGTATGGCTGTATTTTTTGAGCGATTTTCTAGGATGATTTGTCTCTTTATTTCTATCCTTTTGTGGGCAACTCTAAATAGTGAATATTTTTATTCAAAATCAATGTTTGTTATTAACAAATAGTTAGTAGCTTTTTTACTTTTCTTCTTAGTAAGTATCTCTATATTTATGTTAAATATTTATATTTTAATATCTTGTTATCTCCTAGAAAACTTTAAGGGATTTATAGGGATTAGAATGAAATCAAAAGAAAAAATAGAATGGGAGCTTACAATATTAAAACGCAAAAGACCCTTATTTGTCGATTTAAAAAGGAAAACATCCGGGTCTTGCATATCTTTTAATGATTTTGTCATAGAAGGAAGGATTATTGCATTAGAATGGGTATTAGGTTCTCCTTCTTTTGAAACTAAGCATAGGATGGATACTACTGATTGGATACTAACTGAAATAGATCTCTGTAACTTTGTTAGTAAAGGAATGAGATCAACAAAGGAAGTTTACAGAGAAATATCCAAAGTAAAGAAAAATCTCGGTCCTTATAAAACAGTATTAAATGATGAAATGACTGCATTTGAAAGAATAAATGCTAAAATGGTTCCATATGGTGATCAACCTATTGCCTATATTATGATAGGGATGAAAATTGCACTTGATTGGGTGGTACTATCTCCATTTAAGGAATCAAAGGACAGGGCAAAGCGTAATAGAAATACACCCAGAACAGCAGGTAGCTATCCAATGAGGGAATGTTACATCAAACCAAGAAGGTGAATCTCTCTCTTATACTTGAAAACAGACAGATTTTCATTCACGGATTAGAAAAAATCATATGACAAAATCAAAAGAACTTAATTGTATCAACTATATTAATAATTAAAAGCTGATGTTTTCTAATTAAACTAGTAGATGGGATGAAAGTGAAATTGAAGATTTGACTTTTAATAAGGAGAGATAAGATTGGGTGAAGCAAAATTAAATTCCAGGCAATTAGATGCAGTTTCATATACAACAGGACCATTACTTATTTTGGCAGGTCCGGGTTCGGGAAAGACTTTCACAATCACCGAAAAGGTCGTACAATTAATAGAAAAAGGTCTGGTTCCTGAAAGGATACTTGCATTGACCTTCTCTGAAAAAGCTGCTGGAGAAATGGAGGAAAGGATTGAGAATATAATTGGTACTGGAAGCAGCATCAATGTATCCACATTTCACTCATTTTGTAACAATCTTATCAAAGAATTCTCCTTTGATTTAGGTACAAATTCTAATGCAAAGATCATCTCTAAAGAACATGCAAATGTATGGGGGATAGAAAATGTGGATTCCTTCGGATTTGAAACTATTATTATCCCTCCTACTCCTTATGACCTTATAGACAGCCTGCTTGAAGGTGTTTCTCAATTCCAGGATCATCTCATCCTGCCTTCGGCTGTTCATGATTATGTTGATGCTCATTTAGCTTCAGGTACAGAACTTGATGAAGAGAAAGTCGATATTCTTCTGAAATTAAGGGATTTTGCTAGATTCTATGATCAATACCAGCAATATAAGCATAACAATAGCTTCCTTGATTATGGTGACATGATCTCAAAGACATGTCTACTACTAGAGTCTAATGATGTTGTCAGAAATAAGGTAAAAAGCAACTATGATTACATTCTTGTAGATGAATTCCAGGACACAAACTATTCTCAGCTATATCTGGTCAGTCTACTAGCAGACGGTAATAACTTGACATGCGTGGCTGATGATGATCAGTGTATTTACAGATTCCGTGGTGCCTACCTTTCCAATATCAAACAGTTACAGGAGTATTATCCTGAACTTAATAAGATAGCTCTTGAAATGAATTATCGCTCCAGTTCTCAGATAGTTGATCTTTCAAGAGAACTAATTGGTTTAAATCCAGAAAGGGAAGCAAAGGAAATTGTTTCACATAATGGTGATGGTTCAAATGTCAAGGTTGTAAAGGCACCAGATGATGTAAGTGAAGCCGAGTGGGTAGCATCAGAGATCAACCAATTTGTCAATGAACAGGGATTGGAACCTAAAGACATTTACATACTGACAAGGAAACGTGCTGACGGTAAAAAATTCAGTGATGCACTCCATAAGTACCTCATACCTTCAGAATATGTTGGCTCATTGCAGTTGAATCAATTCCCTATAGTTCAGGAAGCAATTGCCTATATGCGAGTGGTGGCAGACCCATTTAATAATGGTGTTGCCTTTGCAAAGATATTTGGCAGAGAAGGCTTAAGTGAACATAATCTTCAGAAGATTAATACGCTCGCACGCAAGTTAACTAAAGAAGAGGATAGCCAGGGTGATGGAATCTATTCTGTTCTGTTACATCATCTTGAAGAAGCTGGTATTACCCAGGAACCTCTTGTAAGATCCATTATTACAAGACTTGATGAGCTTACTAAATTTAAGAAAAATCATCTACCTTCTGACACTGTCAAATACCTGCTTACAGATATGACAGATATTTATCGGTCACAACTAAAAGAGGACACTGTTCAATCCAGAAAGAATATCAAAATCCTTAATTCTCTAGTGTCCATGGTCGAAGATCTTGAACTTATCAATGGTGGTTCTGAGTTTGAGATGGTCATTGAACATTTAGACCTTGTTTTTAATCTTGAAATTGAAGATGGAGAGTCCAGTGATGACAATTCTGTCAAGATAATGACGATACACCAGTCAAAAGGTAAGGAAGCAAAGGTTGTTTTTGTATGTGATATGGCTGCAAGGCATCTTCCACTTCAGCTCACACGTAAGAAGTTTACTGTTCCTACTGAGCTGGCAAAGGGTGTGCAAAGAGATGCTAATGACAAAACCTTGCACCTTGAAGAGGAACGAAGGCTTGCATATGTGGCAATGACAAGGGCAAAGGAACAACTTTACCTTGTATTTCCTGAGAGGTATACAGGTAATAAGCGTGGTGTGAAACCAAGCGAGTTCCTTGAGGATATTGGATATATGGACAATCCACTTGTGACTTTCATTGAAGCTCCCTACTATGAGGAGAACTGCGATGTCGTTGAGGATTCTACATTGAAAAGGAAAAAGGACGAACTTGAACGCCTTGTAAGAACATATACTTGTCAGGGACAGATAAAACAGGCTATTGAGTCTTTGATTATGCTTGCTCAGATCAGGGAACTTGAGTCAAATGGTAACCTTCAAGCTTTTGATGCTTCAGAGCTTCTGCGTTTAAATCCAGTTCCTTCAGGCGAATTGGAATTAATGGTTGATGGCAAGTTACCTCCATTGGTTAAAGATGATATGCGTTTTTCTGCATCAGCTATTAAGATGTATGAAGACTGTCCGCTTAAGTTCAAGTATAGTTATGTGCTCAAAATACCAACACCACAAAAGACCTTCTTCCAGGTAGGTACGGATGTTCATGCAGTTTATGAGCAAATGTCCAGGTTGATGATGCAGGGAGAAAGCCCTGATATTTCTGTAGCGAGAGGACTACTTAAGTCTATATGGGATCCTTCTGGTTTTGATTCTGAAACACAGGAACATCAGGAACATGACAAAATGCAAAAGATGCTTGATTTCTGGATGTATTTTGAAAGTACTAATCCCAATGAGACGATTGAAGTCGAGAAATGGTTCGATTTGAGTCTTGATGGTGCTAAGTTTGGAGGTTCCATTGACCGTTTAGATGTGACACCTGATGGGGATTATATTGTCATCGATTACAAGACAAATAAGACTCCTTATTCCAGGAATAAGTTGCTTGATGATGTCCAGATAGCTCTTTATTGCACTGCTGTAAGGGAAATGTATGGTAAGTTACCAGTGAAGGCAGGTCATATGTATGTGAATCCTGGTGTTGCAGAGATGAGATTAATTGATGTGAGCGAGGAGGGTGTTGGGGTTGTTGTTGATAGAATTAAGGATATTGTAGGTCGGATACTGGAAGAAGACTTTGAAGTGAAGGAGAAGCCGAATTGTCGGTTCTGTGATTATAAGGGAATATGTGGTTATTAGAATGGTATTACCAGGATAATATTTTATTTTAAGAATATTATAGAAGGGACTGTATAGTAAAACCGCTAGTTATTTAAATTACAGATTAAAAATTAATATTAAATGCACAAAAGTATAGTAGCGGTTTAAGTATACACAATGGAGTGATGACAAAATGTGGGTAGCACCTGAAGATTTTAGTGATGGTACCGGACTTGGATCAGGGAATATTAGTAAATACATTGAACATAAATTCGAAATATTTTGCTTTATTCTTTATGGTACAGGGGAATCACACAGAATATTGGCTGAATATTTGTACGAGAATGGGGGACATATACATGCAGTCAGTGGCGATAAATGTCTTATTATTTTATTTGAAAACCCAAAAAACTGGGGTAAATTTTGGGAAAAAAGATGGAAGGATCTCCTTGGTTCAGATTATAATCAAATAAAAGAGGAGTGGGATAATATTGACATCAGTTATAGGGATGTATCATATGATATCGCTGAAAAATGGGGTATTAGAAGAAGAGAACTGCCATGTATGGTTTTTGTACAAAACTTTGAAAGTGAAGACAGCGCAATATTCCAATTTTTGAAAACTGAAAATAATTATGAAAAAGTCTTCGATGAAATATTTGATTGTGTTAACAAAGTCCTTAATATGGATATAAGCGAAGATGAATACATTGAAGAATTAAACAAAAAATTTAACCAAATTGAAAGATGGCATTTTACAAAGTCCAAGTGTCATTCTATAAAGGGTGGAGTTAGTAAAGTAGCATCTTTTATTGGAACAGTTCCCATTGTTAAGATTTTAATTGGTTAATCCTCAGTAGAGTTCTTATCTATATACAAATTTTTTATTGTTTCTCTTTGTGTTGAACTGCTCATACTAAGGGTTTTTGCACATCGACAAAAAGCAAATCACCCAAAGAACAAAGCCTTGTGCACAGCATCAATCGGATCAGCATAAAACGCCAGCTGGAACTTACTCAACAAATCCGGTGGCACAGTTCCCAATTTAGATGTAGCAGATGCAGGAATCAGAACCTTCTTAGCACCAGCATCAAGAGATACTTGCAGAAGGTCAGATAGATTATCTATATTCAAAATGGAACCACCTATGGTCATAGTCCCAATAATTGCTGTTTGTTCCTGAACTGGTTTTTCAAGTGCTCCTGAGCAAAGACTGATGAAAGCAGCCAGTGACAGACCATCAGATATCCCTACTCCATAGACATCCTGCAGGCTCATGAAGTAATCCTTTTCTTTGGTTGAGATCGATTGGCTTATGGACTTGGCATTGGCCTTGAAATAATTGATTGCGGTCTTGACAGATTCCTTTGCTTTGGAGTTAGAACTGAGACCGGAAGTTTCGTATTTCCCGGAACCTGAAACAACCTGGAGTTCACTCTTGTATATGCCTATCTTTCCTGAGTCTGTTGCAGCTACTCCATAGACTTGACCTGGTTTTGTAAGACCTGGTGGTATTATCTTGTTTCCTCCGCTTTCAGGGACATTGACAAAGTGCTCTTCCATGTCATCGTTATCGATGTAGGAGAAATTCACATCAAAGAATTCCATACCACCAATCTTTTTCAACTGCTCTTTGACCCTTCGTCTTCCTACAAGTGCATATTCGAGTATTTCCTGAGCATCTTCTTTTGAGATATTCTCATCGGGATAGATGAGTTTTGCAAGCCCAGAGAATGTCTTTTTCACAGCAATTACGTCTCTCTGGTTGAGATTATTTCCGAAACTGAAGTACTTGAATATTACATCACTGTAGGAGCGTTTTCTCATTTCTCTCAGGAATTCTGCCAAGTAATCTACGATGAAACCGTATTTGTCAGTGAAATGTTCTGGTCTGAATTTTGGAACTTCCCATCCAGGTAAATAGTAATGTATCCTGTCGAAGAATGCACTGTCATTGTTCATTGCTTCAGGGAATGGTGAGAATAAATGGGAGGTCTTGAGCAATGATGATATGCTCTGATTAACGTTACCTACGAAGGCAATGGATGCATTGGCGTTGATCTGGTCCTTGCCTCTTGCAAAGGAGCCAGAGGCCATAAAGTCTTTCAGTATCTGGATACCGTCTTTATCCTTGAAGCGGATTCCTGCTACCTCGTCAAAGGCTACAACATCCCAGAGTCCCACTAAACCTACCTGACGTGTACCCATGTTGTAGAAGAGATTTGCAACGGTTGTCTGTCCACCGGATATCAGTATAGAATTCGGAGAGATCTCTTTGTAGATATGGGATTTTCCAGTACTGCGTGGACCCAGTTCACAGAGATTATAGTTGTTCTCAATAAGAGGGACCATACGCTCCAACAGATGCCATTTTGCTGAGTTCTCCAGTTGTGTTGGCTCCATACCTATGGATCTGAGAAGAACATCTATCCATTCGTCCTTGGTGAAGTTCTTACGTTGCTCAATAACTTCAGAGATATTGATGTTTGGGATCTGGATGGGTTTTAGGCTTGATATGACAAATGGGGAAGGTACCATTTCTGGACTGTATTCCATTTTGATAATGCACCAGATTCCACCGCCCAGAAGCTTATCGTATTTTGTTACGTATTCCGGATCGATCTCCACTTTTGCTAGTCCGAGGTTGGAGAAGAGTGCCTCGTAGATATCCCTTTTTTCGTTAAGCTTGACAGTGATCTTATCGATGATTGTGTAGTAACCAGTTTCTCTTATCTTTGATTTTATCTTCTCGGCTTCATCGGGACGCACATAGTTGTCTGACAGGATGCTTTTGACTTTCTTGACACCCTGCTGTATAAGGTCCTCATCATTGGTGGCACAGTTAGCACCTAGCAGGTATTCCAGAACATAGACAGGGACATTATGGCCTACTTTTACCAGTTTTGTCAGATCTTTCCTGACAACTCTTCCCTGGAAGTGCAAGTTCAGTTTCTCATCAGTTCCAATGTCTGCTTCTTCTGCCAGCATGATATCCGCTCAATATGTTTTCAAAAATCATCCACAATTAACAGGTCTACTTCGAAAGGCATAGGGTCTATGATCTCCCTGTCAATATCGGTTGGCTCTTCATCTATCAATCTTACATAATATACCTTATTCTCAATCTCACCGGTCAATGTGAGAGTTACTTTGTACTGCCGGTCTGCAGCTTCATCTGACGTGCTTTCAGCAATTACAAGCTTTTCATCGCTCACCTTGAACTCATCGCCGTCCATGTCCCACAGTGCTATCCTGAACCTTCTTGGAAGCAACTTATCAGTGACCTTCTCGGTCTGAAGAATATTAATTGAGAATGGGCTGCTTGTAATCTTCCTGCTTGCATTGATCACGGCTAAGCCTACTTTTCCGTGTTTTATACCTTTTCTTTCGAGATCAGCAGTCTTTTGGTATGAATACTTGAGCACTGGCACAACTATTTCCTGAGGAGCAGCTCCTCCGTGGACGAAGTTCTTGTTGGCTCCTTGCATCTTGAATCTAAGGTCAGCCTGGGGAACATAGGCAAACAACTCATTTTGGGATGGTGATTTTATAACATAGTTCATATTGAACTTATGTACGTTCATAAGATCGATATCTTCTTCACTCAAAATAAAACGCTTACTTGAAGCAACTACTTTTTCCTTGTCAAAACTACTTGTTTCTACTTTATCATAGCTCTCCAATGAATCTCTCTGATATAGGAACCCATGATCAGCTGTTACTATCAGGTTATTAATGATCTGGAAATTAGTTAGTTTTTCAATGATCATCTTCACATCTGAAATGGTCTCTTCAGCTGCGTTAAAGACACTGTGTTCTGATGCAGAGTGATCACCTGTGGCATCTATTTTGTCATGATAGATATAGAAGAGTCTTATACCTTTGAACTTTTCACGGGCTTCATTTTGTTTTAAGTTCAGCAACTCTTCGTAATTTATGGCAATGGAATCAGGTGTCATTTTCCCCAGTATCTTACCACGGTTATCTGTTCCTTCAGTGCTAATACTATCTGCAAAGACACTCTGATTCCTGTATTCCAGCTTTTCATGCGGGAGCAGGCTGGCCATTCCCAGTTTAGTATAAGATGGCAAGGAACTAGTCATATACTTGAGTTCAAGTGTACCCCTGGTGTCCTTGTTAAGGACGTCCTGAAGCTCTGCAGCGACCTCATAGCGCATGGCATCGGAGATTATGACTGCTATCTTATCCTTGTCGTTACGGTTGATAATGTTCTTTATGTAGAGCTTGTAGAACTCGTCCTGCCGATCGATGAGTTCAATGTTCCATCGTCCGTTCATTTCAGTAGAGATGAGTTCACTCCACCGTGTGAGCAATTTGTCAAGAAGCCTGTTATTGTAGAGTTTCTCGATTCCTTCTCTTGTTGATTTCAGGTCTTCTTTTTCCCTGTCCTTATCATGATAGTAGTAGAACTTACGGTAGTAATAGTCCATCAGATAATAACGTTCAGTGTAGTTCCTGAAGAAGCGGTTGAGATTCTGGTCGCTGAGATTCTCTTCGTTGAACTCCTTTGCAAACTGGTACAGTCTTACAGCATATTCCAGAGCATTGTAGATGTTTTCGAAGTCAGGATACCAATGTTTTGTTTTCCTGCTGCCTATCCATTCAAGATAGCCGTCAAAGTCCTCTTTGTCGTTGTCCAGCTCATCAACTATCTTGTGGATGATGTGCTTATCAAACAGAGCCAGAGATTCAGCTTCTATATAGTCAATGACATCATATTTTTGGACTTCAGTGTTAAGGTACTTTTTCAACTTGTCATCACTTTCAAGCAGCATCCCACAATACTCATCAAAGATTCCTGAGTCTTTGGAGTTGTCCATCCAGCCTCTGATGAATATCTCACATTCGTTACTGAGGGAATTAGTGTAAGCCTTGTACTTCTTGAGGTTGATGTTCGTGTTCCTTGAGATATGAGTGATAAGAAAACTCAGGAAGAGTTTCTTCAATGTAGGTTCTTCGGAGCTATATCCAAAGTATCTGTTCACCATGTCCCAAAATTCTTCCACCAACTCGAATCTGACTATTTCCTCCCATACAGTGTTGGTGTTCTCGTCCAATGAGTTTATGAGTATCTTCCTGATAATCTCCTTAAGATCTGTAGTAGAGGAGCTGGAAAGCACCCCCAGGAACCCGAGTACGAACTCTTCTTTCCTCCAGTCGCTCTGGTACATCCTCTTAAGAGGTTCCACCCTTTTCTTGCTTGAAAAGAACTGCTGATGTTTTTCAAGGAAACCATCCAGGTCATAACCTTCAACCCCAAACTCACTCTTGATATCAGATATCCTGCTGTTCTCGAACCTTCCAGAATACAACTGTATGTCCAGTAGCCAGTTCAGTGTCGGGTCTCTTTCAGCCTCAGCTGAATAAATTAGATAACTGGACTCTGTATCATCCTTCTCCAGCATTTTCTTGGTTGCAAAGAAGTTATTGTCCAGCACATGTAGCTTAATTCCCTTTTCTCCCAGAGCCTCGCGTATATATGATAGACCTTCTTCATCTGCCGTTGGGTCCTTATCATACCAGAAGACAATCTTCCTTTTCTCGAACTCGCCAAGTGTATCGAATTTCTTAAGTATGCTCTGAGTGGTCTTTTCGGGGTTTAACATTGTTTGATATCCAGTATTGTTGAAATATGTGATAATTATTTTATAAGGTTATTTATTGAAGTGTCTTATTACCTCAATTATTCTGTAAACTTGTGTTGATGGATTGCTTTGAGTACTATTTATATCAGTTCCATTATCAAGGTGGAGTTTTTCCAGTTTTTTAGCGTTTTTAACTGCTGTATCTGTTAGAGGCTCAAGAGTTTGAAAGTAATCTCTGCTCTTACTGTAATCTACAATCTGTCTTTTTAGAAGTTCTATCAAACCTTCGTTTTGAAGTGATGCTTCTGTATAGCTAAAATGAAGAAGGAACCAGAGCTCAAAGGAGGGGTTTGAGAGACACATATTGATGGATCTTTCGGCATCCCTGTATGCTTTTGAGATATTGGCATCTGTGTTCTCGTCGCAATCAAAGACGCACCAGATGGAATCTCCACCATTGATATCCAAATCCGGTACCTTCTTTTTGGCAAATTTAACAATGCTTCCTACATCTTTACGGCTTGATGGGATAGGAATGACATCGACGTTGTTCTGTGGGGTCCTATAATTTTCAAAGTACATTGGTTCGGTCTTTTCACCTTCACAGATGACGAGCATTTTATTCCTTGTAGGTCTTTGACCATGTTTTCTCCGGCTATAGTCTCGCATGTCAATAACCCTCTTAGGATGAGATGAATGGAAGTGCTCCGTATCTTCCCATCAGGTATCCTTTCAGGATATTCTGATCTTTGCGAACCTGGAATTCCAGAAGTGAATAAAGATCGGTGTTCCCTGCATCCGTATCTTTTTCTGTGAACCATATCTGGTCTCTTCTAAAGAGCTCATCGTTAAGCAGGTTGGTGTTGTGAGTTGTTATTATTAACTGGGCATTGTTCTTATTGTAACTCTTATCATGGAAGAGTTTTACCAGATGTTCACTAAGCATTGGATGCAGCTTTAGTTCCAGCTCATCTACAAACAAGACCTGCCCTTTATTCAGTGCATTGAGCCAGGGTCCTATTAGAGTGAAGAATCTCCTTGTACCATCGGATTCTTCGGTATTGAAATCAAATGAGATACTGTGTTCCTTGCCATCTTTATCTTTTGCAAGGTGGAATGTGTTGATGTCTATCTTTTGCAACTTCCCACTGGCTTTCTCAAAGCTTCGTGGTAGATGGTTCATTATTTCAACAGGAAGTTCTGTTGGGTCTATATCTTCTATACTTGCAATAATATCCTTTAGACCAAGGTCTGCTCTTTCAAGTGATCTCAGGATGGCCTTTTTCGAGTCATCATCCTGATTGAGCATTCTGATTGTGTATTCACCCTGCTCTGATAATGTCCTTGCACCAATTACTCTTAGGTCTTCCCTGAACCATTTGAAGGCTTCCAGGGTCTTATCGTAATTCTGTTGTGCTGAGTTGGAGAGATAAAGGACATTACTCAGAGTTCTCTTTGAGATATCATTCTGAACTCTTTTATCAATCGTGAATTTGAATTCAGTAGTATTCCTTCTTTCAAAGACAAGTGCTTCCCTGTTGTTAGGATAATAATACAGTTCTTCATCGATTATCTTTGTCCTGTCATATGATACAGCATACCTGTACCTGATGTTGTTCTTGATAAAAAACACACTGAACCTGCTGGGCTTTGACATACATTCCGGTGTCAGCTTAAACGGTTCGAATGGAAGCAAATCTCCGTCCTGATTCTTGACCGATGTCATCACCAGATTTTGCAGGTTGAACATAGCTAAAAGAACATTGCTCTTTCCAGATGCATTAGCCCCATAAATGACAGCACTTTTCACCAGCCTGTCATTCTTCTTCAAGGCATCCGGCTCGATCAGATTCTCCTCAAGCACCCTATCAGATGATGCCAGTAAACTAAAAGTGATCTCATCCCTTATTGAGCGAAAGTTCTCAGCTTTGAATTCAATTAACATGTCAATAACAACCTATTATGCTGATTTAATTGCAATTTTTGTGATTTTTACGTGTATATTGAAGATAAAACATGATTATATTTAAATTAATTGTTATTAGAGGAATCCAATGCTTCATTCAAACTCATACTTTACCTGCCATCCCATCATATCTTCTCCACCAATCCCTCAAACCTCTCATAATTAACCTTCACCCCATCATCCAGATCGATCTCAATATACGCATCAGCCTTATTCTTCAGCACTTCATCATAAGCCATGAGTTCCTCGATCATTTTCCCCAACCTCGCCTTCTCTTGAGCATCCTTCCCAATATCCGACTGTATCATCTCTCTCTTAGCATCCAACTTCCCTTCAAGCTCCAGCAAGTAATCCGTCCTCATTACTGCAAGAGTGTCAGTTCGGTATCTGTGCATGTAAATGAGCGCATTGAATGCCTTTCCCTTCCCTGAACTGAACATCCAGTAGATTGGCCTTTTCTTGTACATCTTCAGATGATCTTTGTAGAACGATTTCAGGAAATAGTCCCTTATCACAACCTCCGAGGACTTCTTACCGTTGCCACCCAGAGCCTCTGCAATGAAATCCAGATTCTCCGAAAGCGTATCCTCTCCAAAGGTCACTTTGAGAAACTCCTTGAACCTGCCAACAATGTCATCCTCGAAGTATTCATCCTCAAGTATGGGTATGATGTTATCCGCATCAGGTATGAAGCTAGGTTCCGGCACTTGTTCCAGATAATCTCCTATCTTTTCACCCTGGTTTGCAAGCACCAGTCCCGGCTTATCCAGCGAATAACGTCCGAACATGCAGCCAACAGAATAGGAAATGAACTCTTTTATCGTATCCGTAAGCAGCAATGCTTCCAGTTCTTCCTCGCTCCTGTCTCCATTATAGCGATAATATGGATTGCATGTTAGCGTAATCTCTGAAAGTGGCATATCTGGTGTAAGCTCGTCCTGCAGGCCGTAGGCTTCTAGGAAAATATGGTTGTTCTCTTCCTCCAGTCTCTGCATCTCCAGTGTCATTTCTTTCCAGTGGGTGCGGAGTTTGGTGTAGGTTTCGCGGAGGGTTGACGTGTAGTATTCGGGTTGGAGAAGTGGAAGAGTTGTGAAATTCCAAGAGGTTTCGTAGGAATCCCAATCAAACTTGGACAGTTCAATAATATCTTCTACACTTGTTGAAACCTCTGGAAGCAAAACAGGCATAGATGCCATATTGCCTGGTTGAATGTTTAAAGTGGGATTGATAACACTCATATAAAAAGGCCCGACTTTGCTACATAAGTAACCAAGAATAGTATACATGTTAGAATAGTTATGAATCTGACACAGTCCTGAAGCATCATCAAACAAAAATCCACTTGGAGAATATCGGAAATATGGAGTTCCTGAAGTTATTTTCGACCATACTAAAGCAGGTGAAAATATGTACTCAAGATTGTGGTTAGTTGAATTACCTTTCCACCCAAGTTCTTCCATGTGAAGAAGCCTGTAACCATCATCTTCCCAATCAACAACACTTATGTGATTCCCATACCACTGTCTGAATTCTCCCCCTTTTTGATAGGGAAACCATCTTTTTTCAGATTTGATTGAATCTTCACGAGATTTACAGTCAAATCCTATTCTACTAACTGCAACCTCTGACCAAGAACGAACAAAATAATCATTATCTCTGGTGCACATTCCTTTACGGGGAGTTGCTATCTTGTCAAGTGGTGTAGTCTTGTCTAAAATACTAAATGCTTCTTCTGAAAGCCAATAAGCAATCGGACTGCCGGGAATCTTCTTGAAATCAGCCGCAGAGGCGCGGTAGAAGTTGGGGACGGGGGTGGTTGATGAAGTGTTATTGGTCATGTTTTGCTACCTCTTTAGTTAGGAAATTCCTGCCTTTGGGTGTCAGGCGGTATTTTTGGGTCGGGCTTTTTGGAGAATCAGGTTGTGTCATTTCAACAAGGCCGGCCTGAATGGCGGGCTGCAGATAATCATAAACAAATGTAGGGCGACTACTTATACCGATATATTGCATTGCTTCTCTTCTTCCTAATGACTTATCTTCAAGGCAGATGACCAAAGATGTTACTTGTTCGGTTACATGTTCGGTTACATGTTCGGTTACATGTTCGGTTACATGTTCGGTTACATGTTCGGTTACATGTTCGGTTACTTGTTCACCTGACCAGCGTGCGTTTTCTTCTTTACCAACATGACTTTCTGTGGATACCCCAATGGATTCTTCAAGATAGACAATGAACCTGACCCTCATTCCAATTTCAATGATCTCCGGTTGTGGAAGCCCTAGAATTTCCGCTTCCTTGAACATGCGGCGAACACCACTGCCCCATTGCTCTATCAGGTCAAGCTCCCTGAATACACGCGCTATCACATGATTGCGTATCTTGGATGCACCCTGCAGCATATCCTCAATCGTCAGGCCCGGCAGCAGAATGCCCGGGTTTTCTATCTCGATGCGGTCGTCAAAAAAAGCAACTCTTATAGGGGCACCCCTTTGTGAATAATCCGAATGCACAACTGCATTGATCACCGCCTCACGCAGGATCGTCAATGGGATGCTCCAGACATCCCTACGTCTCAATTCCGAAAAATCCGCACCCCTCATCGCATGTTTCTTGAGAAACTCCATTACCCTCTCAACAGCCACGGGGAGATGTTCATGAATATCTATATGATCTAAAATATCCGCCTTATCCTTGCCTACAAATCTTCCGCACTGTATCCATGCATCCGGGAATATCATCTCCCGGTCCTTACCGAACAGCAGCATTCCGCCAACAGTAGGAACCAGATGTCCCTGATCTTCGGCAACAAGCCGCATAGATACCAGATCCTTTTCCACCAGCTTCCTGTGCCTTTCAAAACAAACCTTCGCAGCGTCAAAGTCCAGGTCATCTACAGTTCTGTCTACAAGAACCTGTTCATCAAAAGAAATACCCGTAACTGTACGCTTCAGCTCTGCAATAAGTTCCCTGTCAGCCTTCCTGTTAGTAGAACCCAGCCGTACATAAACACCTTCATCAGGTCCCTCCTTTCGCACCCAGTGAGGACGCTGACCGCTCGGATACACCTCTACAATCAGCAAAGTCTTATTCTCAACAGATATAAGCTCCACATTAGGCACCAGACGTGGAGCAATATTATCAGCAATGAGGCTGCAAAGCCGCTCTTCTTCATCAAGAGGATTCTCAACACCACGAACCTCTCTACTGTCATCCTCAACCCCTATCAGCAAACGCCCTCCGGCAGTATTGGCAAACGCCACAAGCGTCTTGATAATGTTCTTTGGCGAGGATATATCACGCTTGAACTCAAGCGTCTTTCCTTCTTGCATGGAAATGAGTTGAGATGCTGGTAGGGTCATCGAACCTCCATACCATAAGCATCAGAGTTTCTTACCTGCATAACCACATCACGTAGCATTCCATCCTTCTCTGCTTCACTGTTACCATCCACAAGTCGGATATAAGCTCCCTTATAATCCGGATGCTGGTCATTCTCAAGGACAAAAGCAGTGGTGGAAACAACCTCACCACCGATACTGTCAAAAGCCCGTGGTCCGAGATGTGCCATAGACAGTATTGTATGCTCATCCAGAATGCTCTCACGGAGTTTCTCAAAGGATGAAAGGAACATCCAGCTCTGCATAGTTATCATCGCAACCATTCCTTTCTTCATTGCAAGGTCAAGATTGCGGTCAATGAACATAGCAAAGAAATCAGATTTACTGTTGGGATAATTGTCCTTGGCAAATGTCTTAAGCCTGTCATTCATTCCCTTACCACCCATATAAGGTGGGTTTGCAACTACCACATGGTATTTTGGACTTAGATAATCTGCCTGCTTCAGCACCTGCAGAACCTTTTGATGAGTATTTAAGATGGAAAGATTACCAGCAAGGTTCTTTGATCTGAGCAAGTTCAAAATATCTGTAACATCCTCTACCTTAGGGATGATAAGAGAACCGAAATTATCAGCCTCATCGAACTGGAGCAATGTAGCACGAATGTCGTTTGTGAACAACTCACGTCCGACAGCATCAGTATAAGCATTAAGTTCACCCTCCTCAAAAGAAACACTCTCCAGTGCACATATATTAGGCTGTACAGGGTTCTGGAAGAACTTGCGGTTCTTTCTCCTGGCCTTCATGGCAAGCGCAAAAGCCGCCAGCTCTTTGGCACGCTCGTCTATCTCGATGCCATAGAGATTATGGGTCAGTATCATCTCCGGGATCTCTGAATGGTCATAGCCCTCTTCCTCATAGATTGCATACAACAGGTCAAATGCATAGACCAGCATATGTCCTGAACCGCATGCAGGGTCACACACCTTGATTTCCTCTGGGGAATTGACCTTCAGGAAATCCGTTTCAGGTTCCTCTGGCTTAATGTAATAATCCATTTGTTCATATAACCTGGAACTGGGTCTGTTAAGCATCCATAAGCGACCCAGTGAATTCTCCACAAGATAACGAACGATCCAGTGAGGAGTGAACAACTGGGTCGCTGCAGGGATATTCTCCTTACTGATCTTCACATTCTTTTTCAGCTTCTTGAAGACATCATCCTTTTTGGGAGCAATATAATACTGGTATATCCATCCGATGATCTCTACTTCCCTCCAGTGATCCTCAGGGATCATCTCATTGATATCTTTTACAATGGAATCAATATGTAACAAATTCTCAGGGAATAGGAGTTCGGTATAGTCCTCGATCTTCTCGAACATGAAAGGCATGGTCTTGTTCAGGTAATTGCACAGTCTCAGTATCAAGTACTTGTACAATTCCTCATCCTTATTATCTGCCTTCATATCAAGCACAAGATTAGAATCAAGGTCCAAAAAATCCAGCTCAATAGCATGTGTAATAATTCCAGGCTCGGTCCTTTCAGCATCATCTGCAGTGAACACCTTTACCGGAATATAATCGTTTACCTCCATGAACTTCAGGGCAGCAAAACGGTTGAACCATGTGTAAGTGACCTCGTCCATCACCTGCTCATAGCCCTTGTGATTAACCTCTTTGACCAGACGTTCACGCTGGTCTTTGATCTTCCTGTTGAAGACCTTACCGCCAATAACAATGGAATCCGAGTGTTCAGAGTCAACTGGGAGTGTTTCTTTTGGATGGATGCCATAGAACGCAGCCCTCGCCTTCACTTCATGCAGGAGCTTTTCACGCACAGTATCTGAGAATTTAATGATTTTTGCATTGTCCATGATCAGAACAACCTGATATCGTTTTCTTCTAGTAACTTAAGCAGAGATGCACGCAGTTCTTTGAGGTATTTGTCAAGTTCCTCTTCAGATTTGATCGTCTCTCTTGTTTTGAAAACGGAAGTGTCTTTTACAATTTTAGTAGATCTTACGGGAATTGGAACCTCATCATGATCAGTTTCTTTTTCTCTAAGAGTCTGCAACTGATTGTTTATTCTGCTGTAAGCCTCACTGTGAAGAGCATCTAGGGTGGTTGCTTGTGCCTGCACGAACACACAATCCTCAGCTTCTGAGATACGTGTCTTGAGGTCATGGAATGGTTTCAGAACAGAATCCATGAAGTCCTGGGTAAGTACTGCATGCGTCCCCATCTCTATTTCCAGTTCCGAAGTAATCGTATCTATCTGCTTAAAAGTCTCTTCCTTAAGTTCAGATAGGATTTCTGAAAGGGCATTTTCAATCTCATTTTCCAAAGGCGGTAGTGATTTAATATCTGAATACGGCTCCTCTGAATCGAGAATTTTTTCAATTATCTGCACTTTGGACTTGATCTCTTCATCCATAAATTGCAGGTCTCGTTTGAAAACATCAAGCTTCCTAAGCACTCTTCTGAATATCTCTACCTTATTGCCTCCAAAGAATGCAGTAACAGGCTCAACCTCATCACGTAAGCGGATCAGTTCATCCTTTTCTTCGGCAATATTCTGAAGGAAAGCAGAAGGATCAGTAATGTTCAAGACAGCATTTAGGTAGGAAGCATATTCCTTAATTTTCTCTCTTCCAGGGAACCTTGGCTCCTCTTTATATCTGCCTTCAATTTGTTCGAGTGCTCTGTACTCGCTAGTGAATAATGAATGTGTAAACTCAAAAAGATCATTTTCCTTGTCAGGGATATTCATCTTTTCAAAAACTTCTCTCAAAATCGCTCTAACAGCCTTGATCACTTCAATATTTGTCTTTTCCCTGATTTCCAGAACAAGCTTATCTGCTGAATCCTTCCTTATCAGGTATCTTACAATTTCCTCAGCAGTCTCTTTCTTAAGGACCAAATATGTTTTCTGGAATCTTAGCTTGATCTCATCTCGTGCAAACAAAGTAGCTACAAGACCGGATATAGTCATTTCACTCCAGCCATAGGGTTTGCGTTTAAACCTGTCTTTGATTTCCTGAAGTACTACAACATCGTTCTTTTGATGTTTTATGTTCAGATAATCCAGTACTTCCCTAAGTGCAAGCTGGTTCGTCTCTGAAGTCTCAGCACCAAACTTTTCCAGATCATCTGCTTTAAGTATCCTCAGGATGTCGCTGTCACTTCCAATGTTGTTGGTCACATAGTTGGCTTTCTTGTAGACGTTTTCAAATAGAAGATCCAGGCCTTCCTTAATCCTTTCTTTAGGATTCTTCTTTTCAATACTTGTGACCTCTTTACCATCAACGAATATCCTTGCCTCTGAAATGCCCTCTTCCATTGACTTCTTAGATGCTTCCAGAAGTTTGTCTGCATCGATTCTTTTTCCACTATGGATATCTTTTATCTCTCCAACATTCGTATTGGAAGTGTTTTGGTTAAGGTACTTGTTGATCTTCAGGTAATTACGTATCTGATCAACAAACTCCACATCATTTGGGAATACAAAAAGAAGAGTATCAGTAGAATCAATATTGCTCAGATTCTCTCCACTTAAAGACCTCTGTCCACTTCCTCTTAGCACATCATCTGAAAGAGGTGTCAGGAACTTAACAGTAAGATCTGCACCGGATGCAGAATCTACTTTATCATCGATAGATTTGTTGAATTTGTAATCCTTGTATTTAGAAGGACAAACATCATTGAAAATGTGCTTTGAAATATCATCAAGGATCTTGTGTTTCTCAATAACAACATTCTTTATTTCCCGATTGATCTCCTGTTCTTCGTTAGTAAGGAAATAGTACTTGTCCCCTGATTTTTGGATAAGTGTCTGTGTCTCAAGACGTTGAAGTGAAGCAGCAATTTTTTCCTTCAATTTCCTTTTATCTTCATCAACATGTGATATCGAAAGTACAACAAGATTATCTAAGCTTGGCTGCAGTACATTCACATGCCTTATCATGAAAAGAATTTTCAAGATATTACAGTCTTCCTCTTCAAGGAAATCATTGTCCATAGCCTGTGCAATTGTACGTTTAATAATTGGGTCCAGGAAGCTTTCTATAGTGCTATAGAAAATATGGAAAGGTACAAGTGTCCCAAGTTCACTATCTGCGTACTTCTCACTAGCTTCCTTGAAAGCACTGAGCATGGAACGCTCACCCTTTGCAAGATGTTTTCCAGTAAAGCCAGTCAATCTGATTTTATCAAAGACCTTTTGCAGCACAAAGAACTGATAAGGAACAAAAGGATAGACAGCAACAAAATCCTCTTCTCCCTTGTAGAGTTTCATCTCAGCTCCGCCAGGAGAGAATGTCAGAAGATTTTTCAATATTGTCTTTTTGTCAGAATAATATGAGGTCAAAGACTCTTCATATACTTTGTTTTTAGCTAAAATCCTTTTTTTGATAACTTCATCTACATTGGCACTTGAAAGACTTAAGCGAGTATTAAATCGTCCCTGGATTTTAGAGAAATCGTCTTTAACTTGATTCTTGGTGATACTATCAATGTCTGCCTGAGACGTGACAGCAATCCACGCTTTTCCTGCAAGTTTAGTTCCCAATTCCTCAACAATTGTCTGAAGATTAAGCATTAGATTATTGTTTTCGCCAATGTACTGGCCAATCTCATCAATTAGGAATATTACCTGATGATCTTTGCCTTTAGATTCACAGTATTTCTTTACCTTATCGGCAAATTTTTCATTACTAAAATGATAACTGCTACCATCGCTTTCAAATAATCTGATAAGAGATTCTTTGCTCTGGTATTCGCAATTAACAAGAGCTTCAATTATGTCATCCTGCTCAAAAGCATAAGTATCACGTTTCTCTTCCCACGAAGCACCGTTTATCCTTCTGAACTCATCCTTGAACTTTTCATAAAGACCCTTGTCTGTCAGATCTTCTTCCATTTCAGCAATCCAGAGCACATCGCCAAAAAACCCCCTCTTTTCATTGAATACCCTCATAAGGATATTCACAATAAGCTCATCGCCATGGCCTAGGGTGTTCGCTTTAGAATCAATATTGAAAAGGATTACATCTTTGGTACCATAAGTTACTGCTTTTTCAATAGTAGTGAATAACAGAGGATCCTCTATTTTCTCTTCGAAAAACTCAAGTGCAGATTTGTCCCTAACAACTTTATTTTCCAGAAGATAGGACAACATTTTGATGAAATGAGATTTACCCGATCCAAAAAAACCGGATATCCATACACCTATTTTATCTGTTGGATTCTCTATGGTACTAGAATAGTTATCAAAGAAAAGGTTAAGATGCTTCAGTGATTCTCTGGTGATGACATATTCATCAAGTTCAGTATACACATTCTGTTCATCATCCTGATCAACCTTGATGACACCGTTGATTTCTCTTTTGATATCCTTTAAAAAGAGATTCTGAATTATCATTTCATTAGTCATTTACTCAAACCCTTAACTTTGAGAAACATTATCTGTATTAATAAGCCTGAAAGCACGATAGTAATTCGCATCCCGGAATTTCCCGAACAGGCTAAGATCAAAACCACTATACTTTCCAGGATAGAAGGTGACAAGCGGTATATTACCAAGAAGTGGTTGCAAATTATTTAGAACACTGTGAGAGCGGACCATTGGCCAGGCTTTACCCACGCCCGTTAAAAAGATCAGCTGGAAACCATCATTCTCATTCATTTTTTGCTGGATGGCGTTTTTCAAAATGTCTGGTTTCAACATAAGCTTTAGTTTTTTGAGTAGCTCATCGGAGCCTTTATTTCCCTCAAAAGAACCGATCTTCTCTGCAGATATTTTCTTTTCTAGTATCTCTAGACACACATCATAAAGATCGATCTCAAGAACTTGAATTGATTTCTTTTCTAAAGCTGGTATTACCTTCGTGATCGTGTCTCGTACAAGCAATTCTTTTTCAGGAGGATAGTCAAATATCCAAAAAGGAACTTCGTTACCAAGACCCCTTGCTTTTAAGAAATCCTCTTTTTGGAGTTCTTCTTTTAGAAGTTCGAGTCTTTCTTCAAGTTTCATAGTTGCCTGCTTATTATCTCTAAAATTATTTAAAGATGGTCTTTTTATTATATTGGCCATATTTGTTTTGACTTTCAATTTATTCCGACGTTTTACTTTCTTTAGTTGTTGGCTAGTCCTTCAAAACCTGAATCATTGAATAAACAATCTAAGTCATTTTCTTTTTAAAATAGAAAATGTACATCAAGTATATATAATATTTTAGCATGTATGCTTCTAAAATTATTTGTTTTTCTTTTATTAGTACAGAATTCCAGATTTGTCAATTGAATAAAGTGGATTATGATTTCCAACTCCCCAATAACTCTATTCGAATACGAATCCCTCTTCTACTCCGATCCCAGACTCAGTTCCTACTCTAATCATCTCGACCTCATCGACCAACTCAACCAGTCAAACGGTGAACTCCTGACCTTGCACCGCAACAGTCTACAGGCAAAGCAGTATGTCGGGTTGATTCAGGTCAGGGATCTTTCTATAGAGATACTGCCAAAGATGTACAGGGATGGATTAACAGAGGCTGCACAGGTGGAGCATGCTCAGAGGAATCTGTTGTATCTGCTGCATTACTGTTATGACATACCGATCTATGAGAGTGAGATCGCTCATATGGAGTCCCGGAAGGCAAACTGGTTCGAGATACTGACCTTCATGTTCACCAGGACGCTTCAGGATATATTCAAGAAAGGGGCTCAGAAGCAGTATATCTCAGTAGAGGAGAATTTGCCTTACTTTAAGGGAAAGTGTTTGATACAGAAACATATCGCAGTCAATAGTTTCAAGAAACACCTGTTCTATGTCAACTATGATGAGTTCAGTCCGGATATTCCATTGAACCAGATGCTCAAGTTTGTTGTCAATAAGTTAAAGCTCAGGTCACAGGACCTTGAGAACAGAAGGAATCTGCATATTCTGGATCAGGAGATGGACGATATATCATTGGTATCAAATCCTGCTCCATTGCTTGATAAGGTCATCTTCACGAGGTTGAATGAGAATTATAGGCCGGTATTCAATCTGGCAAAGATGTTCATAGAAGGGAATGTCGTTGAAACATCGGTCGGTTCTACAGGTGCGTTTGCATTCACTTTTGATATGAATCTGCTATTTGAGCGTTTTATTGCTCGTTTTCTTAAAGAACATCAGGATTCGATTCTACCTGAACACCTTCAGAACTGTGGAATCTATTCACAGGCCGGTGGTAGAGAGCTTGCCAGGAATTTAAAGGATAGTAAAGTGTTCTGGTTAAGACCTGATATTCTTCTTGAAGAAAGAGGGCAGGCAAAATTGATCATCGATACAAAGTACAAGAAGCTGAAAAAAGAGGACAGAAAACTTGGAATTTCTATTTCAGACATGTATCAGATGGCTGCCTATGCAAGCAGATACTGTTGTTCCAATATCATTTTACTTTACCCTCGTACTGCAGGAGGAAATGAATCAATCCTTGAGGAATATACACTACAAGGAACAGGTCACAAGGTTAGGATAGCAACCGTGGACCTGCGAGTTGATCTGACTAATCCAATTAACAAAATGAAACTTATAAACGATCTGAAAGGGATACTAGGAGAGGTTTAAGAATGGTGAATATATGGTTAATACGACCGGGTGAAGAAGCTCGTTTATGGGAAGAGTTCCAGAACAAAAAATGCATTGCAATCGGATGGGATGATGATAGTTACTCAAAGTATCAGTCTCTTGCAGATGTAAGGCTAGTACATCGTATGAACAATGCGAACTCTATCTGGTACTTCTACAAAAACATGAAAATAGGAGACATAGCTGTTGCTATCAAGGGTCAGAAGGGAATCCAGGGTATTGGCAAGATCACAAGCAGGTATATTGAACCAAATGATCCACAGAATCCCGAAATGGAATATGGACATGTACGATTTGTTGAATGGTTGATTGTTGATAAGGTAAGGGATCTCTCCTATAATCTCCCACAAAAAACCATCACTCCACTGAAAGATACCTGGAAATGGGAAGAAATAAAGAATGAGTATATCCAGATCGATGAGAAGTATAAGGAAGTATTTGTCGAATTGGAAAGTGGGAGCAAAGTTGACCTTTCACAATTTATAAGACCATTTATATCTGAATTGAATTCAGATGAGTTAAAGAATCGTCGAAATGAGCTCATAGCCCGTAGTGAGAACGTACGCAGTAAAATAAGAACAGAATACTTCGAGTCATTAACTGAAGAAGACATCTTCGAGATCTTGAAAAATACAGAGGCTACATCTCTGGGGAGCCTTGAGTTTGATAGGATAATACGAGAGAACGATGGTTTTGACAAATTTAAAAGAAAACTAGTGGATTTTCTCGAAACAACCAGCTTATCTGAGAGTGATGTTAGCAATCTCTTTACTTCATTTAATGGGTTGGGACGTGCCTATTCAACTGAATTAATGTGCTTAAAGCAACCTGATAAATTCTGGATATGGAATTCACTAACAGACAAATTGTTTTCAAAGATGAGCATAGATATTGGACAAAACCTTTCTGCCGGTAAAAAGTATGTGGCTATGCAAACACACATGTCCGATATTTTGCAGGAACTAAAAAGCACTGGCTTAGAAGATGCCACTTATTTAGATGTCTATCTATTTTCTAAATGGTTAAAAGACAAAGATATTTCAGGTGGTCCTTATGGTGCAACAAATACCGCAGTTGTTCTAGATAATCCTCTACTCACAGGTGCACTGTCACATACAAAAAATGTGATTTTGTATGGTCCTCCTGGAACCGGTAAAACATATACAGTTCAGCAATTCATAAAGACATTCCTAGCTGATCAGTTATCAAAACCAAAATCATTCGATGAGATCAAGACTGAGTATCTTCAGGATTTGACATGGTATCAGATCACTGCATTATCAATGTATTTGAACCATAAAGACGAGAAAATAAAACTTACAGATCTAAGGAAGGATGATTTGATTGCCTTTTATTTTGAAAGGGTAAAAGAAAATGCAAGTAACTTATCCAGGTCACTAGGAGCTACTCTGCAAATCTATTCTAATCCGAATAGTGAAACTGTAAAATATACAAATAAACACACACCTGCACTATTTGATAGAACAAATCAAAATGAATGGTACTTGATACCAGATGGTGTTGAATATGTTGAAACAAATCTTTCTGAAATTATAGATGTTCTTTCAAAGAAGAATATAATAACTGAAGAAAGAACTATTGAACAGTTCTGCACTTTCGTCACGTTCCACCAGTCATATGGATACGAGGATTTCATTGAAGGATTAAAACCAGTTGTCAATGACAATGGAGATGTTTCCTATAGAGTAGAAGCCGGTGTTTTCAAAGAGATAAGTGAAAGGGCCAGACATGATTCTGAAAACAATTATGTCCTTGTCATCGATGAGATCAACAGAGGAAATATTGCCAAGATATTCGGTGAACTTATCACTCTGATTGAAGATGATAAGCGTAGTGAGGCGAACAAAAAAGGACTAAGTGTCAAACTTCCATATTCAAAAACAGAGTTCTCTGTACCTTCAAACCTTTATATCCTTGGAACCATGAACACTGCAGATCGTTCAATAGCATTACTGGATATTGCTTTGAGAAGACGGTTCACTTTCCTTGAAATCATGCCGGATTATTCTATTATCGAATTCGATGTTGGCGGAGTAAATATTGCTTCATTGCTGGAAGGGCTTAATATCACGGTTTCTGCGTTGATTGATAGAGACCATCAGATAGGTCACAGTTACTTCTGTGACTTAGCAGATCAGGAAGAGGATTTAGCTAAAGACAAACTGTATTTTATCTGGTATAAGAAAATAATACCTCTGCTACAGGAGTATTTCTATAATGACTGGGAGCAGCTCAAGCTTATTCTTGGGGATTTTGTTGTTGAGAATGGGACAAGCAGAGTTCCTGCTTTGAAGGATAAGATCGTTAACAAGAGTTATGAGATTAGGGATTTTGAAAGAGATTGGAATGCATTTTCTAGGGCTTTGAAGCATATTTATGAAGAACATAAAGATTCTATTTCAATAGAGGAATCAGCTGACTTGTCTACTGTGAATGATTCTACAGAGGAATAGAGTATTTCACCTTTATCAGACTGTAACAAGAAGCCACCCATTTTAATGGGTGGTAACTGACTATTGATTTCAGGAAAAAACACATCAATTACATTGCTTATTTCGTAAACAATGACCTTTCTGTCATCCATGATTTCATACTCCGTTTTTGATGTACAGATCTATTCCATAGTCAGAAACGAATTTAGATGACTTAAAACAATATCCTTGTTTTTGTTGAGTTCACCTACAAAATAGTCTCTGAACTCTATTACACTTGATTTCAGGAGATATTTCCTACAATCCTTTATAATGTACTGCCAGAATCCCAAAGATATTGTTTTTTCTTCTTATTTTCAAAAAATATCATGACATCTAAAAAAACATATAACCAATGTAGATACTCTATTAATAAAACGGGTGATCTTCATTCATCAAAACACAAACGAATCATTCAAGTTTTCAAATCAGCACATACCTATGGAATATGCGTGTGATTCTAATGGAGATGTTCTGTATATCACCCAAAGAGAAGAAACTGCAGCTGCTTCTGGGCTTTTCTGTTTGTTATGTGATAAAGAAGTGATTGCAAAGAACAAGCAAGATTTCCCAAAGAGAAGGTGGCATTTCGCCCATAAAGCAATTGGAGAAAAAGAACATTCATTAGAATCCATAATCCATCTAAATGCCACAATGAAGGTCTATGACATTTTAAGCTCAAAATTGGATTCAGATGAATCATTAATCTTCAAATTTAGATGTCCTCGATACAATATTGATCAATACTACAATAGAATTCCTTTTCCTCTTGAACAACAAGATGGGCTCCGAACTTCTGACTCTTATACCTTTGACATGTTGAAAGATGCAACAGTTATTGAATTGGAGAAGCCTTACTCGAATATTGTTCCAGATATTTCTATCTGGAATAATAACAAGATAGTAGCTGCAATTGAGATAACATCAACTCGTGATGTCAGTCTCAAAAAAAGACAGTTATATAAAGAACATAAGATTCCTGTTATTTTTATTGATGTTTCAACCATTGACAACTATCTTTATTTCGAAAGATCTTCGTTTGATGAAGAAAGTATCATTTCTAGTGAAATATATACTTTAATCTTAAACAATCCATGTCAAAAGTACTGTGATTTCACCCATTTTCTCACTACTAAGGAAATGCTACTCGATCAATTCAAAAGAAAAGAAATGCAGTCTCAAATTAAAGTAAATGAATTTCAGCAGGCATTTACTCTTATAACAGAGGAAACTTCAATAAGTTCTCTTCCTAAGGTTTTACAAGAGACACCTAGAATTAGAATCGATTCTCTTTCTCTTCCCAGGGAAGCAATTGAGATCTATACGAATGCCGGTATTGAAGAATTATATCCTCCCCAGAGTGAGATTGTAAACAAAGGTCTTTTGGAGGGAAATAATATCCTTGCAGCTATTCCAACAGCATGTGGGAAAACACTGGTTGCAGAGCTTGCTATGCTCAAACATGTTCTTAATGGCGGCAAAGCCCTCTACATTGTTCCCCTGAGGGCCTTGGCAAATGAGAAGTATGAAAGATTCAAGGAATTCGAATCACTAGGCATAAAGACAGGGATCTCTACCGGAGAACTTGAGTCTAAAAGTGAACAACTCGGTAAGAATGATATCATCGTCTGTACTTCTGAGAAAACAGACTCAATGCTTCGCAATGGTACAACTTGGCTACAGGACTTATCCATTGTTGTTGTTGATGAAGTTCATCTCCTAGGAGATTCTCTTAGAGGTCCTACTGTAGATATTGTTATAACAAAGCTAAGGAGTATTCCAGACCTACAGATAGTTTCTCTTTCTGCCACAATTGGAAATGCAGAGGTTCTTGCAGAATGGTTAGATGCTGAACTTGTTGTCAGTGAATGGAGACCAACAGTACTGAATGAAGGAATTGCAATCGGTAAAGCAATGAACTTTTTTACTGGAGAAAATCCTCATCAAGAGAAAATAAAGCATGATACAAAGGACATTAGTGCAAATATTGTCCTTGATACAATAGAGCAAGGAGCCCAATGTCTTGTATTTGAAAGCAGTCGAAGAAATTGTGCAGGCTTTGCTAAGAGATTCTCAAATATTAAGAATCAAGAACAAAGAGCAATAAATGCTTTGTTAGACAACGATAGCAAGAAAGAACTTGCTGTAATTGCCGATGAGGTTGAACTGTCAAGTAATACCGGTGAAGCAAAGATCCTTGCAGACTGCATTCGTAATGGTTCAGCATATCATCATGCAGGTCTTAATTCCACTCAGAGAAAACTTGTAGAAGAAGGATTCAAGAACAACTTGATCAAGATAATTTCCTGTACACCAACTTTAGCAGCGGGTATAAATCTTCCAGCACGAAAGGTTATTATTCGAAATTATTCACGTTTTAATCCAGAATGGGGTATGGTTCCTATTCCTGTCCTTGAATATAAGCAAATGGTAGGAAGAGCAGGCCGACCACATTTAGATCCTGAAGGTTTTTCTCTTCTTCTTGCTAAAGAAGCTGGCGATATAGATGAACTAAAAGAAAAATATATCTTCGCAACAGCAGAAGATATCGATTCATACCTACGTGATGAATCAATTCTACGCAGTCATGTACTCGGAATTATAAGCAGTAGTTCATCGATATCACAACAAGGTATCATTGAATTCTTCTTAAGAACATTCTCTGCACATACTGGCGATGATAATGAATTTATCGAAAGTATCTATTCCTGCATCGAATTTCTTCAAAATCATGAAATGATAACGAATGAAAACAATCTTTACATGCCTACCAGTCTTGGACTATTGGTTTCCCGGATGTACATTAATCCACTGACTGCAGCAATTATCACCGAAAAATTGGAATATGCAATGCAATCAAAAATGAAATTAACAATTCTTTCTTTACTCCAATTAGTCTGTATAACTGATGAAATTAGATCTGTTTACATAAAGAACCCCGAACTAGTAGAGTATTCATGCATTGCTTTGAAAATCAAAGAAGAAATCATTTGCCCACCCGAGGAACATGCTGACCTTCCTTATGAATATCAATCTTATCTTGAATCTTTAAAGAATACCTTAATTTTAAAAGACTGGATTAACGAAGTTGATACCGAAATAATTGTTGAAAAATACTCTACCGGAGAAGGAGACCTTCATAATCTATCCAGTGGTGCAGCAAGAATTGCTTCTGCAATCAATCGAATTGCTGCTCTTCGAGAATATGATATACCTTTTAATGGACTTGATATTCGTTTGGAATATGGGGCAGGTCCTGAACTTGTTGATCTCCTTAAAATAAAGAATGTAGGAAGAAAAAGAGCTAGATTACTATATACAAATCATGTCAGGTCAGTTGAAACATTAAAAACCTGTTCTTTTGAGCAAGTATCCAAGCTGCTCGGTGAAAAGATAACCTTAAAGATATTCAAGCAACTGTCGATGCCAGTACCACCCAGTGTAGAAAACTCTATTCAAGCTGCTGTAAAAAACTCTGTTGTTGATGCTCAGAAATCCTTATTTGATTTCTAAATATACGTTATTGCTTGATATCCCTATTAGAGCTAAAAACTGTATCTAAGCTAATTAGACAAAAAAATGAAATATACTTTTCAACAATGTCTTTTTAGCTAAAAATAGTGCAGCCAACCGCCTCAGGCGGTATGTCATATTATTGCTGTGAAAAATAAACTAAAAATCTCCATTGATCTTTTTGCATAGCCAGATACCTTCTTTAATTGTGAAAATAATGGCTCTGTAGAAATCCTCATCTGAACAATAAACATAACCTTGGCACACCTGTCAAGATTATGTACCAACAGTTTGAATTTGACCTCTTTGACTTGATTCCAATACTTTTTTGCTTTAATTTCTTCTCCATACTTTCTTTTCAGAACAGAGAACATCGTTTCAACCAAGTTTCTGTTATGATACAAGTCCCTGTCAAATTCCCATTCCATTTTTCTGCGATATTTGCCTTTGACTCTCTTCCTTTTTCTTTGTCTCAAAGGAATCATAGCTATCGCATCTAATTGTTCTTTTGTTAGTGAATGTATATTTTCTGAATCGTATCCTTTGTCCATGACATAGTATTTTGATTTGCGGGTTTTATGACATTGCTTCAGCAATGTCATTGCATGTTTTGCATCATGCACAGGTTTACCTGATATCTTAAATCCCGTCACAATTAATTTTGCAGTATCAACAGAAATGCTAGTTTTCAGGAATGATCTACGTTTCTTTCCTGTTCTCCAAGAATAATAGTGGCTACAATGTCCACTAGTAAACCCACTTGAATCAATAGCGGTAATCTCTATCTGCTCACCATATGAATAAAAGAGCTTTAATGTTTGTTGTAGCAATCCACTAAAATATACGGACTTGAGTCTACTAATGAATTTTTGAAGGGTAGTAAAATGTGGAACCTGCTTTAACCCTATTCTTGTTTTGACCTCATCCATTACTTCGATAAGTTCAACAATATCTCTATAGTCTTCAATAAGGTAATCTTTCAACAATATCAATGTCAATAGCTGGTGCTGAGTGTATTTTCTTTTAGAATATTTGCAACTATATATCTGAAGGTGTGAATTTCCTGATACAGCTAAAGCTGTATCAACAAACTTTAAGTACTTATTAACCAAAACACAATCATCCCCTTTGTGTTTTCTTGTGCTGATTAATACTCAGGGGATTAATCCTTTTTAAATTATTATGCTAAATAAAAAAGAAATAGGTTTTTTACAGAGCCAATAAATTAGGTATTGAAACCAAATATAATCGAATATTATACTATTGTAATTAAGTTAGATGAATATATGTCATTAGCAGATCTTAGAATATACTATGCGTGACAGATCAAACCCGAGGAACTTGGTGACCAGAAGATTACCGTGGCAGAGTATGTGACCTTGTTTATAATACTGGTTGGGATATTATCAAAGCGGGTGTTATTGAAGGTGAAGGCATGCTTTCTGAGGCAGCATTTATGTGGATACTTGGTAATTTAACTGGGTATGAGGATGTTGTTGATACTATTGTAGAAGATATTGCCGATGGGATTTCAGAACGAAACTTTGTATAATTCGTTATTTATTACATGATTAGATAATACCAAAAAAGAGAGAAAAACTCATCGTTTTCCCTCAATACTCAGGCTCCTCAACTTTTCCCATAAAGAGTATGCATCCAGTCCGTTTATCTTCTATGATGAACAGGAAAGGATGGTCTGCTTTGAATTCCAGTACTTTTTCTGAGGGAACTACGGCACAGTCAACTGCTTCAATTGCTGTAGCAGCAGCAGCTTCCGTACCCTTTTCCTGCACATCAATGAATGCCTGGTGGATTACATCATCTAACCATAGCATGTAATCCTCTGGCACCATCTCTGAGAAATTTGCCCTAATACCAAAAGCATCCACTATTCCCATGTCCTGCAATGTTTCTGGCAATTCGGTTTTAGTATCGATTTTGAATTTAGGTAACCAAGTTTGTACCGGATATTGGGAATTCATGGAAGATTTAAGTCTGGTATATTCAGAAAGAGTGAAACTGTCTTCAAATTCTCCGATGTCATTTTCTTCTGGAAGCACAATATACATGCATAGATCATTACCTTTGTACGGCAGTTCCACAATCTTTGCGTTTTTACTTTCACCATAACTGAAATACTCTTGGATATACATCATATCCACAGGAGTTCCATCTTTACTTGAAGAAGAATTATAAAAGATTCTTTTTTCCGTATTTGTTGTATCAAATTCATTCATCCATTTTCCTTTAAAATAAACAGCATTTGTAATGATTATGGCTGTGTCTATGGTTATCAAATTCTCTGGAATCAGATATTTGATTTTATCGTTTGTTTTTGAAGCAACCCATTCATTGATGATCGTTCTGGACTCTTCCGGTTTACCTCTAAAGTCAATATTTGTTACATTTCCTTCATAGTATTTTTTTGAATTTTGTACAAATTGTTGATTCAAAGGATACTCTTTTCGAACCCAGAGGGCATTTGCAGTTTTCAGATCATAGCTATCATCATTTGAATTGATAGTATCCATCATATCTTTCGAAGTCTTTTCAAGAATAGGTTTGCTTAGTGGATAATTGAACACATATGCTATCTCTTCCTGTGTAGCACCTTCAGCACCATCATAACAGACAGCCATTGCAGTAAAAATGCTGTATGGTGAGAATACCAGATTCTCTTCTTTTGTGAGATTTAAATACATATCAAAAGCAAACGCATTGTTTGCAGTTGCGATATCATAATCATCGGCTGAGTATGCATATATCATGGTAGCTTTGTCTATAGAATCTGTTTCTGTATGCATGGCCGGAGGGATGCTATTTACGTTATCAGATTCCATGGAGTTTGTGCTTAATTCTATTTCAGAGCTTGTATCATTTTCGATGCAACCAATGCACAAGAAAACAAAAAGACAAAATGATACTGTTTGTATAAATTTTTTATCAATCATAATTTATAATGGATGTGTTTGTACATATAATTAACGGACTATGGAGATTTTGCAAGAACAAAAAAGAAAGAAGGGAGAAAATGATACTTTAATCTCCTGAATACACAACTGTTAATATTTCTCCAGAATATGCATCAATCCAAGCAGCTCCTGGATAGGCATTTTCTTCAAAACTTGAGTCTTTAAACTGTATCCACCATGCAAGAGTCGTTGTCCCATTATTCTCTTTCCAAACAAGGTCTGATGAGATGATGTCTAAAGTGTTTGCCTTTTCGATTCCAATAGTAGGTTCGTTAGCCATATACTCTTTGAGAATTTTGCTCGCCTCAGAATCCATAATACTTGGTTCAGTATCAAATGTGGTCATGTTTTTTTCACTCATGGCCCATCGTATACGATAACTTGTAACCTCACCTGTTTCAGCATTAACCCTGATCTGTATTCCATCGGAAAGCGAAGGAACTCCACGAATAATCCTTGCGTAAGATATTTTGTACTCTGTTGGCAAATTATCTGCAGCAGGTTCCTTGTACTTGACATTTTCAAGCTCGATCTCATTCAGTTTGTCAACTGTCAGTCTGGATTGAATATAATCTTCTGCTACTTTCAAAGCTTCTTCTTTGCTTATATTCATGTTTCCTTTTACTTTTTTAGATCCATCATATATAAAGAGCAGATCTCCATTAGACGCATCTACACCTGCTACAACATGTCTTCCATTAGTAGTTTCCGCACTCACTTGCCAAATTAATCCATAATTTTCCTTGTTAAGTAATTCTCCCTGCGTGGATTTAACAATTACTTCTGGTGCCTCTGATTTTAGTAGCAATTCCGCATCTTCAAAAGCTATATCGGTCTCAGTAGTTGCAGAATCAAGATATTTAGTACAGCTTTCATTTTCTTTTGTGAACAACACTGCTCCTTCCTCTGAAGCAAAAGCTAGAAACATTGCACTCACTATAATTAAAGTTAAGATACTAAGTTGTCTAAATTTCATACATGTCTCTCCTTAAGTTCTTAAACACAAGTTATCGTCGCCTAAAAATCGATTGTATCCAACGTCATCTGCATTTCCAAACTCTTCCTCAACTTCATCCTCGGCATAGTCTGCAGCATCGCAAACTTCAACATTGGTGAAAGTGGCAAGATCAAAGAATGCTGCGTAAAAACGGGCATTATGCAAAGTAAAAACCGGACCTCTGTAGCCAAAATAACTATCAAAATCTTCGCATAAAAACTCCCAGCCTAAATCCGCATATTTTGTAGAGTTGCATGTACCCATAAAAATGAAGCCACCATTAATGTCATCCAACCAATTGTCTACCTCATTAGCAAACAACCAGCTGGAATCTTTGAATTGTACAGCACTTTTATGGTTATCGTCGTCTGATCCTCCATGAGAATGGATTAAAACAACGTTCATATCCACTGTTTCATCAAGTGAATTTATATTATCAATAAAATCCTGATCGCTAGTTGATCCAGTGCCATAGTCTGCAATTACATTGACATCAGGAATTAAAACCATATCTGCCCTTGCTTCAACCATTCTGGAATTTATATAATTTATTTCATTAGCAGTAAGGTCTCCAAATTGAGTTCGACTTCGATCTATCATTGCGTCAGTAGCCGATGCTGGCACAATAAGCAACAATAGCAAAAAGCAAATTGTGCACAGAAGTTTTGATTTCGTTCTTTTTGTTTTCATTTTCTTAACCTCTTTTATTCACTCCCGAGGCAATATTACGCAAGCTTTAAGCATTATCAAAACTAACAATATCTTGCCTCAGGGCAATTTCGAGATCCAGGACAATATTACCAACACTGCTTGGATCTCGAGCACATTTCTTCATGTAGCAATTAAAAATTATACAGAGCTTATTAATTTATTTTGGCCTTCTCATCCAACTAAAAATGCTGTATTGTAAATTTGGATCACTATCAGAATTCTGAGCTTACACTCAACACTGAGTTGGATGATACGGCCAAAAATCCTAAATATATTATTTTGACATGTTTATTAGACTACTAAAAAGGTGTAAATCATGATTAAAAAAATAGGTATTGTTTTATTATTCCTGTTGTTTTCAGCAGGTTGTGCAGTTGCAGAAGAAAATCTTGCTTCAGATGAACTCTCTGCCCAGGGTTATATTGTAACACCATCGAAGAACGACAATGACCCCTTTCCAATTTTGAAAACATCTGATACTATTACACAGGGTGAAACAAACTGGCATTATAAATCAGTTAGTTCTTACATCACGACCTTAGATGTAAATCTTAACTGGGGAAATACAGGCAACTCTCTCAGGCTCACGATTTATACTCCTGACGGTGT
This sequence comes from Methanolobus profundi, assembly GCF_900114835.1. Lineage (GTDB taxonomy): Archaea > Halobacteriota > Methanosarcinia > Methanosarcinales > Methanosarcinaceae > Methanolobus > Methanolobus profundi. Next base: position 385,059 of record NZ_FOUJ01000001.1, read on the forward strand.
TACACTTGGTCCTTACTATGATAGTGCAGACGGATCAATTGACGGCAAGATTGATCTTGATATTACAAATTCAAATGGCATTGCCACAGGAACCTGGAACTACAAAGTCTATGGATATAGTGTATACGGTACTGAATCTTACACAATTTAACCATGGAAAAAGCGTTCTTTAAAGCAGGATTTTTCCTGCTTTTTATCATATGTAGTATTACCGTTGTATTAGCTTCTGATGACAACGGAGGATACATAGTAACACCCACTACAGGTGAATATCCAGAAGGTGCAATTGTCGACCACACAGAAGCAGATGGAAATATTACTTTTTGGGATTTACCATTGTGGATACAAGTTTCTGTTATTAGCGGGATGCTAATCCCCGTAATTGCTTCGTTCAAATATTTCCCTATACTTCTTGGGAAGCTCATTAAGAAAAAAGAAAATGCAAAACTACGTGCCATTAGTTCTTACATCAAAGAGAATCCAGGTTGCTTTGAAGCTGAAATTTCAAAAAATCTAGATATAAAAAGAGGGACACTTCGTCATTACCTTGGCAAGTTAATAGAACAAAACCTAATTTCAACGATAAGGAATGGAAAAATTAAAAATATTTTCCCCACAGGTTTTTTTGAATCGAATGAACAGAAAAGATTTCACCTTCATTTAAAAAATGATACTCGCAAGATTATGCTAAATACCATTACTGAAAAGCCTGGAATTACAGGACAAGAATTAGCTTCTGAGTTGGCACTAGACAAAAGTACAATTCATTGGCATATCAGTAAACTTCTTGGTGATGATATTGTTCGCATTGAAAGAGATGGTCGTTTCAACAAACACTATCTGAAGAGTAATTCTAGGATTATTTCCGATTTTGAATGCAGCACGCAATATGAGGGCGAGTGTTCACAGTTCCCTGCCTGTCAAAAATAGTATCTATATATTTATGGCAGATTGATTATATTTAAAATACTAAATAATCGATTTCAGACTAATATCTACAAAAAAAGGTTACTGTAGGTTAATAAGACATTCATACGAATATACTTTCGGAACTACTATTATATGCAAAACAAATAAAGTCAATCTATTTATTCTCTATAGTGATATACACATCATGGCCAAAAACGGCAATATGGTAATTGATTTGCAATAAAGAATATGTAATACATTAAAAACACAAGCACTATATACTTACTACACAGTAAGTTACTATAAGGTAATGTTCTATGCCGCGTGAAAGAGCTCTCCCAACTTGAAGATATATTCAATGCTCCTTCTTCATCTCTTGTTGTTTTCTATGGGAGAAGACGTGTGGGAAAGACAGAGCTGAGCAAAGAGTTTGTCAAGAATAAAAAAGCCTTTACCTTTTTGTGGAGACGAAAAGTGAAGAACTTTTATTGCGTGATCTGGAAGTTGAACTTGGGACCATAACAGGTATCAAGCCACGTTTGGACAGTTTTGATGATTTTTTCACTTTCATATTTAGAATGCAGGAAAAACTGGTGATCATACTTGGCGAGTTTCAGAATTTTACTAAAGTGAATCCGGATCTCTATTCCAAATTTCAGGAATAGGTGGAAAAAAGAAACAGAGATAGACCTTATTGCTTTTGACAAAACTAGCCTTAGTGCTCTGTTCTGTGAAGTAAAATGGAAGCATCTGTCAGAAAAAGGGGCCTTAAACATAATAGAGGATCTGAGGTCTAAATCAAAAGAAGTGGAGGGTACATGGAACCCTAACTACTGCCTTATAGCTAAAAAGATTGGAGGAAAAGAGAAAATGGATTTCCTTGCTCTGGATCTGGACGATATCAAGATAGAGTGTACGTAACAGAACTGACCACTTTCGAGTTGAATTCTCATGAGAATAAACTCAATTTCTTTGTTAATTTATCAATATCTTCACTCTTCATGGGGAAGAAACCCAATGCTGTAATTGTCCCGGGTTCCACTTCTGTCCTTCCAGCATCGCGTACAAGTTCACAGATATATCCTTCATTAATGGCTTTGTCCCTGAAGTTCAACAATTTGGTTCGATTCTTGATCTTCAGAACAACTTTCTTTTGTTGTTTTCCATCATCGAACCATTCTTTAATATCATCAAGACGGTCCAGATTTTTGAGGATCGGAGTTATAGATGCATGGGCAACCTGAACTCCAAGCTTCCCGGGAGACATTTCCACATCTTCAGGTATCACTATTACTTGTTTATATTCCCACATATTCCTTCACTTTTTAGATATTGAATACTTGGTAATGTCTGAAAGCTTGTATATAATTTTCGAAATGCTGACATGCTGTATCATATATTCCCCAAGCACACACATTTCCTAGAATGATGATTCTAAGTACAATGTCAGGATGTAAATCACTTGATTGAGTTTCAATAAATGGATACACGTCATATGATGTTAATGCAGAAGTTCTTTGCTCTTTTCGATATTCATTGATTCTATCGTATACTTCCCTTTCATTTGTAATTGGTTTTTCACTCATGTAATGTAGTATATTTTGAGTATATATTCTGATGAGCCTAGTGAGGTGAAAGTGAATATATCTGTTTCTATTGTTGGCCATAACAAAAGTGTTTTTTGAATAGAGGAAAAGCCTTGCAAGAAACTTTAAGAAAAAGTCCTGATGCATTTAGTGAGCCTCTTGTTGCGCATTATCTTCAACACTATATGGGGAAAGGTTAAAGGTAAACATAATATGTTTACCCTTATAATCAACATGCACCGGCTCAGTTATCCTTATGTATGAGAAGTTTTTAATGTAAATTGAAAGTTTCAAAATATCCTCAAAGAATTGTATTGAACGTTATCATCAATTTGAAAGGTGCTAATATGGAAGATAACATTCCCATAAATGTAAGTGATATTCGAAGTAAACATCTTCACAAAGAAATAGTTGTGAAGGGTTTGGTTTATGAAATGAACATGGTGCAACCTAAGATTCAAAAAGCTGCATTTAAATGTCAGCAATGTGGTGCAATTATCTATGAGGATGTACTGGAAGAACCAGAAATTTGCAGTAAATGTCAAAAAAATGCCCAATTTAAATTTATAGAAGAAAAATGCAAATTTATAGATCATAGAGAAGTAATACTAGTTGAAATCCCCAGTAGATTTGATAATCCATCTACAAAGTATTCTCTTAAGATTGAGCTTGAAGATGATAATGTAGATATTGTAAAAGTAGGGGACGTTATACAAGTAACAGGAATGCTTAGAACATCAACTATTCCTAAAAAGAACAGGAAAGCTCCTGAATTTATATTCTCTGCCGACACCATACATACGATTGGGCAATATGGATCTTACTCAAACAGGGTTGTTTATGAAGATCTACTAGAATCTAATAACGATAAAATAATATCGCAAAGAGACCGGATAAAAATATTAAAAGATACTATACAAGAGCTTACTGATCTTTCTCCAGAAGGCAAAGCTAAAGTTGAAGATGTATATGAGAGAGTATCAACGTCTGGTATTGAAAAAGATGATGCAGAATCTCTTGTAGATAGGATGCGCAGGTCTGGTGATATAATCCTAATAGATGGTCAATTTTTAAAACGGATAGAATAGGTATTTCTGAATTATAAATAGAGGGGGCATTGAATTGACTGAAAGAAATTATGGTTTTCAAATCTCAGGGATTGAATATTACACTACCTATGAGAAGGAAAATTGTGGTTTTGTACGGTTTGATGGTCGAAGTAAAAGAATATTTTATCTTGATTGTTATCCAGGTTATTCCATTAAAAAAGATAAGTACGTGGTAGCAGAGGGCGAAGTTCCTGAAAATAACGATCTTATAGAAATAGTGTCCTTTGAAACTGATAAGCGTCCTATACCAACAAGGGATGGATTTGAATATGCTATTACAAAAACCGTTCACAAGTGGAAAAAAGTAGACCCTCAGAAGATAATCACCAGAAAACCGTTACCTTCTGAAGAGTTTACAAATTATTTCACATACCCTTTCATCTCTGACAGTAAATATGATACAGCTAAATGTCTGGCTATGTATGCAGTTTCAAGTTATGTCCAAGGGTATGATGGTGTAGGTGGTATTCATTCAGGAGTTAAAATACATGATAAAAAGGTCACTGTTCTAAACAGGTTGCTATATGGAATTCCAGATGAATTTAGGCAAAAAAGTTCTGATAAGTATTACGAGACCACTAATCAGAACAAACCATTAAATTATCAGGGTAAGTCTGAAGTAAATATCAATTATTTAAACCCAAAGTCAATTTATGTTCATATTCCTCTTTTTCTCAACCTTGAGGTTAAAAGAAAAAGCGATTATTTGGATAATTTAAAACATATGGAACCATTGATTCAGGCCCAGATACGTGATGCTGTTTTATTTAAACCAGATATTTCGGAAAGTATGAAAAAATATCTTGTTGATCGAACTTATGAGATGATCGAAAAATACAAAGATCAATCTGAACGTGGTTTCTATCTTGATCTTAGTTCAACTGCAGCAAAAGTAAGTACTGCTTTAGCTAGGACAGAGTACGGTAAGAAGTTGACTAAGAAAGTGATCGATGATGGAGTTCTAACATGGATTGATAATTATGACTTTGCAACCAAAAGATTCGGGTCAAATATCAATGTGAAGGAGGAATCCAGACTTTCAAATGCTGCGCTCATGTTGTACATAACTCTTGAAGATACATATGGAATTGATATTGATATACCATTAAATGAAGCAAGAATTGTATCAAAAATGAGTGAGTGGGAGTTTGAAGGAGCTATTGCAGAGTTAAGAAGGAAGAATGCAGTGATATGTCCTGATAACTATTCTATAAGGTTGATTCCTCTCACTTTAGATCATTGATATTCTAATCAGCTGAAATTCCAGTTCAATAAAAGGTCTACAGGATAATTAAAAGAGAAAAGGTGAAATAACACCTTACTCCACAAAAACAGGACAATGGTCATATCTTCATCAAGACCATATTCCAGATTAAACCTAACACGTCTGACTCACATACAAGATCTGAATCATCGTTCAAAACGATTTGATCATATGTGTGATCTGTAGACTTCTAATTATCATCAATTACAAAATCATTCTCCTCTGGATTCTGTGACTGTACATAGGATAGCCATCATATAATCCATAAGTCTCCTCTATGGCTTTGTTAGGGTATGTGTGAAAGACAATAAGGATTGCATCATAATTACCCCGTAAGGTCTCTATAGAGGCGATATAAGGCTGCCTGTGTAAAGGGTCTGTTCCATCTGGATATGTATAAGCATTACTGACAGATACAGTGTTGGAATTATAGACGTAAGCATACTGTTCCTTGCTTGTCGTACGTCCTAGCCTTTCACTGACAACATAATCATATTGTGATTCATCAGAGTTAACCAGGTCCAAAAGCTCATGTAAAGCAGTTTGTGAACTGTCTCTGATCTCCTATATTGTAATCACATCATGGGTCCTGACAATATCTGCAAGTATACCCATCACCTCTGGCTTCGATGCTTTTGTAACTTCGAATACATGGATATTGAATGCACCCACACGTAAAGTGTCATATGCAACGGTTTTGTTTACTGTTTCAGTGAGTTCTTCAGTGGAAATCAGTATTGTCTTCTGAAATACGTCCAAATGTGAACTAATCAGAATGAAAATTGCGAGAATCTGTATTTCATGTAATCCGCTCTAAATTGAACAGTTAATTAAAAAATTTAGGTTTTTGGAAGAAAAAAACTTAAAATATGCTCTGAAAATCCCTCCTCAAATTCGTTCCAAATTGCACAGATGCACAAAAATGCATATAATTTATCATTTTAACTTCTATAAAATGGGCTATTTTTCAGGGATTAAAATCTGGATGGTTTTCCTAAAATACTATTCAAAGTATTCTGCATTTTACTTATTTAATTATTGTGTATTGTTATGTTTCCTATTAACTAGATTCTGTGGGGTGGTTTTACAATGTTCACATCGTTACACTGTAAATTATAATATATTAACAAAATAAAGTAGGTTGCCTGGTACGTTTTCAGAGAGTATATTTCTATACAAAACGTTTATATATTTAAAATCACCTGTTTTTTGTACCAGAAGAAGAATAGCTTCTGGTGTTCAATGAAAAAATGCACAAGATTTGCCATCCTGATTCATTACAATCTAGATTTCTACCGGATCATTTCTCTGTGGGTTAAGGAGAACTCGCAAACGTAAACCTATTGGTTTTTGTGTCACTTCGGTTTCACAATACACTGAAAAGATGCGTCTATACGACTACTTGGGTTTTTGTGTCACTTCGGTTTCACTCTTATTTAGGTAGCGTATATTGAGTGGATTTGCAAAATCCACTCTCAGACTTCAGGGGGATTAATCTCCTGAAGTCTTTAATTATTAGGAAAACTTGTTTTGAATTACTGATTCTTTTACAAACACAAATGGTTGCAAGACTTTATCATCCCATATGTTTTTGTCTTCAATGATAATTCACTGCACAGTATGCATTATTTGTCGATGATGGGTAGTAGCATTTCTGCAATATTATATACTATGTTTATATACTATGCTTACATCTTATAGAGTACATACCAGGTTTGATTATAAAATGGAATATCTTCATATCAGATCAGCGGGTGGACTATTACATAGCAGATGTTTGCTAAATAGTTGCTTTTGTAATAGAGATATACAATTTTGATATATTTGTGACTGTTTGAATTGGCTTTGACTATGGAGTGTTCCGACACTCTCGCCATTATTTACAAAATAAAAGAGATGTAATAATGAGAGAAAACACTCCATCTGATGATTTGCAAGAACTGAGAAACCACCCTTTGATAAGAGAATATGCTTCTGTAGATGATAATATCTACGAGCTTATCAAAGCTACAAATCCTACACTTAGGATGTTTATGGACCTAGCAAAAAAAATCGTTTCAGGGGAATAGATATATGTTCCCCAATTTGTTTTGAATTATTTCTGTAACAAATTCAGATTGTTAAATCATTTGAATTAATAGCATTAACCATTTCTCTAGCTTTTTCACTCTGCAGAAACATCTGTAAAATTTCTGGTAGTTTATCTTCATACTTCTTAATTTCATCCTGTGCACTGTGGTCTAAAACAAGAGAACATTGTGAACAGAATTTATCTTCTGGTTTTAATACATTGCTGCATCTTGGACATTTTTTGAGAGTAACATGACGTTTATCCTCGGTCTTTAGGCCACATTTCTCAAATATTCTATCGTTCATCTCTTGGTCTGTAAAATTGGCATAGATCTTGAACATTTGAGTTGATCCTTTTGACCAGCCAGCTCGATGCTTTATTTCTTGTTCATTGTAGCCATCAAGGATCCAATGAGTTATTGCTAGATGTCTGAAACTATGGGGATTTACACGTTTTTTTATACCAGCTTTCAAGCCAACATTTTTGATCATCACTCTTGCAGTCTTGTAGCTTAAAGGCTCCATGTTTTTATCACGGGTAACCCACAAAGGTGCTTCTGGATCATCTTTTAGTGGGTGCACAGCTAACCATTGATTGAGATAGCCAGTTGACCATGTAATTGGTATTCCTTTAGCATTCATATTTTTCTTGCTTCTTGAAGTACTTGATACGTATATAATAGCACCATACTGATTGAAATCCACATTTTTAATACGGCATGAAGCTAGTGCTCCAATACGCATTCCACTATCTGCTAAGACCGTAATAAAAGCTTTATCTCGTGGATGTCTACATGCCTCAATCAGTTTATCGAATTCTTCCTGTGTAAGTAGATCTTGAGGTTGTACTGGAGTTGCAAGACTTTTGAGTTTAATATTCTTGACCCATTTTGGAGGCTCATCATCATGATACCAACGCATGAACTTCTTAACAAATTTTTTGTAATTTCTGATACCTCCTTGGGAAAGACCTTTTTCATCTTCAAGGTGCATTACAAGTTTCTCAAAGTCCATCTGGTCAAGTTCAATGATGTCTTTATTTATCCCAATAGCACGTAGGTAACTCAACATGCGTGTACTGTAGTTAACATAACCTGTAATCGTGCTTTTTGCCAGTCCTTCATGTCTACAGGATACAACAAACTTCTCCAAAAGGTCGATGTTATCCTGGCCGATATCTGCCTTACGCAATCTTTCCATTGCCTGTACAAAGCCCGAATCTGAACTGTGGATATCATCTACACTTTTTGTCATAGTTATGTATTAGATATTTAGGACTATAAAGTTTTGTTAGATAGTCCGGTTAGGCCCACTTAAAAACTTTATTTTCATATTATTCTATGCGTTTTTAAGTCTGTGTCATTTATCCAATTCTTTTTGTGCAGATCGTTAATTAAGACCCTTAGCTGTGCTTTCCCTCACATAACTACCAATTTTGCTAACCACTAACCGAACATTTCCCTGTTCCTGCATAGTACTTATAAGGAAGCAACAATAAATTCGATAACAGATGGATAAGTGGACTGAAAGTACCTTTCCGGAAGATAGCAACGAACCTAAAACCCTTACAGAAGAAGACCTGCTTCTGCTTATAGAGAAGAGGTTCCCTGGAAGGGATTACCACAGGAATTTTCTTAGCGTTCTGAAGAAAAGCAGATCATCATATAATGGTGAACTTACTGGGACTGCCTCTATGTTGCTTGATAAGGACTGGATGCTTGCAGGACTTTTCTTTGAGGCTCTTCCCGAAGCAGCAGAGAACACAGGTCCTGAGGATATCAGGAAATGGGCAGGTATCGGGATTAAGATATTTGACCTGGATAAGGATCTGGCGATCAAGTATTTTTCCTTTTCAGCTCCGCTTTTAAAGGATCTGACCGTCAGTGAACTTGAAGAGTGGGCTTTGAAGGGTATAGCTGTCTTTGAAGCTGATCCAGCACAAGGAATACCTTATTTTTCCCTGAGGTCTGAAAATTCACTGGAATTCATTGAGAACATCAAGGGATCTGTAGCTCTCACTGATATCTTAAAAGTTCTCAAATATTATGCCCTTGGGCTATCAGGTATCAATTTTAACATTCTTTCAAAAAGGGCTTTAGGGGCAGATAATGAACTTGGGTCAATGAACCCTGTTATCGCAGGGAATACTATCTACCTTCCACCTCGAATTACGAGATATGGTGATCTTGAAGATAATTTTAAGATCTACAAGTTGAGCATAATGCATGAGGTCGGACACATCCGTTTCAGTTCACATGAACCGGAACGTGAGGGAGCAGTAGAACTGATGGCAGATATCAGAAGAAGATATTCGACCATGAAGAAAAGGATCCCTCTGCCAGGAATGCAGGCGGATGGTGCCATTGGAATTACGGATATCATAGCTCTTTTTCCCAATCAGGCACTTGCAGGAACAATACTTGGTATTCTTGAAGATTCAAGGGTCGAGTACCGGATAATGGAACATTATCATGGGGTCAGGTCCGATCTTGAGATAATAAGGTATCAGATGCTTTTGACAAGACCAGCTCCCGGCGGAAAGCTCGAAGAATTCATGGAAGCACTTCTTTGGATTTCGATCGGACATACGCCTGTCCATGATCAGAGCAATGGAACAAGGCTTCTTCTGGATACAATAAGGCCAATGCTGGCGGAAAGCATATTCAGAGAAGGTTCTTCTATACTCGATTCCCTTACTGCGACATTCAGGATATATCAGATCCTTGATGAACAAGAGGGTCCTTTGAGTCAGAAGGAGTATGAAGTACTGAAGAACATTGAGTATCGTGGAGTGAGCATTGGGGCATATGATATGAAAGACCCTCTTTCCTCCCGGTCACATGAGAATATTATCAGGAATTTCATCCCGGAAATGAAAGTGGAAATGACAGTGGAAAAAGAACCATTTCCGGAAGAAAGGGTCAGGGGTCAGCCAACTTATGCTGAAAAAAAGAACTGGAACATACTTGGAACTTACAGGTATGATGAATGGGATGCTGTTATCAATGACTATAAAGCGGACTGGTGCACTGTCAACGAGGTCGAACCTCTGGGTATGTCCAGCGATTACTACAAAGAAGCTTCAGAACAATACAAAAATGAGATATCACTGATAAGGCAGATATTCAACAGAATGAAGCCTGAAGCATTCCGAAAGATGAAGGAACAGATCGATGGAACTGAGGTGGATATCGATGCCTTCATTGATGCACTGGTCCAGAGAAAATGTGGTATAAACCCCGATGATGGTCTCTATATGAGATGGGACAAGCATGAAAGGGATGTTGCAACTCTTTTCCTTGTAGATGTGAGCTATTCCACCCATAAAATGGTGAACTATGAGGAAAAAAGTATACTGGACGTTGAAAAAGATTCTCTTATAATCATGACACAGGCCCTTGAAAGTATTGGTGACAACTATGCGATCTACGCATTTTCAGGTAAGGACAGGGATGATGTTGAGTACTTTGTCATAAAGGAGTTCGATGAGGATCTGTCGGACGATGTCGCACGCAGGATAAGTGTGCTTGAACCGGTATCCAACACAAGGCTTGGACCTGCTATCCGTCATTCGATCAGGAAGCTGGACAAAATAAATACCAGGACAAAGATCATAATACTGCTGTCAGATGGTGAACCCTTCGACATCTCCAGGGGAGAAAGTGCATACAAAGAAAGCATTGCTGAAGAAGATACCAGAATAGCTATTATGGAAAGCAATGCAAAGGGAATTGACCTCTTCTGCATAACTGTGGATCCTGACCCGGGGAAATATCTTGATAATATATTCTCTGATGCAGGCTATACGATAATAGACGATGCCAGCTTGCTTCCGGAGACACTTCCGGTTCTGTATAAGAGAATAACTACCTGAAAAGGCATAGTTCTGATTTTACTTTTGCTGTTCATCTTGTGAATAAAAATAAGTCTGATCAGTTACATTTGATTATAGAAGACCATACTATCATTATATCTTATTTATCAGAGTGGATTCGATGGAAAGAATATACAAATATTATCCGGAAGATTTTGGAGAACTAACTGTCAAAGTAGTACATATGGACCTTCTTTTCGATATCTTTGACGACCATACAAAGGTAAGATCCGATCTCAAATTAAGAACACTTGCTGATCCCATCAATGAACTGGAACTGAATTGCAAGAAACTTGAGATACTGTCAGTGACCTGCAAAGAGTATGATATTGATCATGAATACAGGGAAAAGGACGATATCCTCCTGATAAAGTTCGGCCAGAAAGTACCTGAGAACACCGAGGTTCTGATCACTACCGAGACCATCTGCAGACCTACAATGAACATACTGGAGGGTCTATACTATGATGAGACCCCGGCAGGTGCCCCGCCACAGCAGATCACACAGTGTCAGCAATGGGGATTCCAGAGGATCGTTCCATGTATCGATGACATGACAGCTAAATGCACCTACACGACGACCATCATTGCCGATGAGCGATATACGAATATGATCACCAACGGTGACATCATAGAGGAAAGACACTCCGTTGGGAATGGAAGGGACATGATCGTCTATGATAATTCGATAACCCCAATGGCCACATATCTGTTCTTCCTTGGTGTTGGTACCTATGAGACATTCAGGAAGGAGTTCGAGTATCCTGATGGATACACTTTTGATCTGGAATTGCTGGTGCCACCGGGCTCTGACCCAATAATAGCTCAGAGGTCTCTTGATATTCTTTACGATTCCATAATGTGGATCTATCTTTTCACAGGTCCCAGACAATATGAACAACTGGAAATACGCCAGCAGCTCATGGATATGGTCAGACGAAGAGACCTTCTTAAAAATGAAGGCAAAGCTGCTAATGACAAACTGGACCTGATAAGGGAGGAACTGAAAAGTGTTGTAAGGACCATACAGGCCGGATACAGGTATACTGGTACCGTTTACAGGGAGATCGGCATGCAGAACTCCAATTTCGGCGGCATGGAGAATGTTGGGAACACCACCATCAGTACCAATCGTATAATGCCATTCCCTCAGATGACCGACAATGCTTTTGAGTATCTCATGAGGGTGAAGGTGCATGAGTTCTACCATAACCTGAACGGTTCTGAGGTCACCGGCAAAAGTCCTTTTGAGATATGGCTCAACGAAGCGGTCACTGTCCATATAGAGAGGATGTATCATGCATATCATTTCGGTGAGGATTATAGTCGTCTTCAGGAAGTCCTTGACCTTCTGGCACCAGGTTCCGGAACCTTTGCACTTGACCGTGGAGCAGCTTCTATGCCGATCATCCCTGATGGGTTCAATGACCCTGATGACCTCATCAGCGCTGTGACATATGTAAAGGCTCCAGAGTTTGTAATGATGATAGAGAAACTCATGGGAAAAAGTACATTTGTCGAGGCTCTTGATGTCTATCATTCCAGATATAAACATTCAAATGCTTCAAGCTGGGAATGGATCGAAGCGATGGAAGAGGTTTCGGGTCAGAAGTTCAAAGATATGGCAGATATCTGGCTGAAACAGACACAGTTCCCTGTGGTCCATGTCAAAACATCCTATGATGAGAATGAAAGGACCTACACATTGTTATTAGAACAGGAAGTCCCGGAAGGTGCTTCTTTCTGGCATCTCCCATTCAGTGTAGCTCTTGTTGATGAAGAAGGAAATGACATTTCTGAAGTTATGGAACTTATGCAGGGTAAGGAGAAGACGATAGTTATCAATGATGTTGATAAACCGGCATTCTTGTCCCTGAACCGTGGCTATTCTTTCTTTGGAAAAGTGGTCCATGATGTTGATATCGGGGAACTGGTCTTACAGGCAAGAGTGGACTCAGACCTGATAAACCGGTTCATTGCATTCTACAGGATAGTGGATATGGAAAAAATGGAGCTGATCAGTAACAGTGATTCTCTTCCATCAAAAGAGTTCACAGACCTGTATTATGAGTTCGTCATGGACAATGACCTGATGAATGAAGCAGGTGCTCAGTTCCTGACCATCTTCGAATCTGTGGAGGACGAGGGACTTTCACACAGCTACCAGTTGTTATATGAAGTTAAGAAGAAACTTCTCAAAGCAATAGCAAGCAGACATGATGATTCTCTTATATCACTATATAAGGTTTACAGCGAAAAGGAATACGATGGTCAGGATTACCTGAACGAAGAGGTGACTGCTATCAAGGACCGTCAGGTAAAGAATACAATTCTCTCTGTCCTTTCCACTCTTGATACTTCCACAGTTCATCAGATGATAAAGGAACAGTTCGAGGCAGCTCAGAATGCTACGGATAAATTAAGTGCTTTCAGTTATTATCTTAACAGTTCAGCACCTGACAGGATCTCGTTGATGCAAGCCTTCCAGAAGGAAGCTCAGAAGGATCCGGTAAGCTGGGAAGCTTTCCTGAGGGTTGTAGGAAGCAACAGCAGTGATGATGTATTTGATCTGGTAAGGAAAGTTGGAAGTTCCAGTTCTTTCAGGATAGAGCAGGCAAATGATCAGAGAGCACTTTACGGAAGCTTTGCATTTAACCGAAAGAGATCCCTTCAGACCGAAGAGGGAAGGAAGTTGCTTGAAGATATAGTACTCAGGCTGGCAAAGGTCAATGAATACAATGCTGTAAGCATACTCAATGTCCTTGCTAATATCGACAGGATGGAGGAAGAGTATCACATTCCTCTGGTGGGAATGATGGCTCGTTTTCTGGAGCAGCTCGATAAGGACAGTTCACCAAGTGTCTACAACAGGATCAGGAAGATACTTCTGAACACTCCGAAAGCCGTGGGAAGATATGAAGCAGTCAATGGAAAGATAGACCTTGGTTAAGATAAGAGGCCTTATCAAGGTCCTTTTATCATTTTCTTCTATTATTTACTGTAAAGCCCGTTCTTTCTTCATGATGAAGCGTTGCTCAGAGGAATGCAGATAGATTATCATAATTAAGAAGGAACCACAGGCCGAAAACTCCCATGAAAGCTCCGCAGAAGTAGAGTATCCTTTCATGTGTTCTTGGTGAGAACAGTTCTTTTCCTCTTGAGAATGAAGATGAGACCGCTACAAGGAATCCAAGGTCTGCCAGCCAGTGTCCAAGGATGAACACGATAACTGCGGAGATACCTAACAGGTATTCCTGAAGGATGATGGCACTGCCTGCGGTCAGCCACCATATTACAAGAGAAGGGTTCAGAGCAGAGGTTATTATCCCTGCAGATACAGGACTAGATGAGAGTTCCTGTTTACCGGAAGATGCTGAAATGTCCATTGTGGAAACCTTTTTTGCACTACTGATGAGGACCAGTGCGAAGAGTATCATCATAGCTCCTCCCATTATGGATATGTATGACATTACACTCTCTCCAAGAAAAGCTGTGGCACCAGCCAGGATAAGCAGGAAAATAGCTGTTTCCACAAGTGCATGTCCGATAAATACCCATGGACCAGTTCTCCATCCGTTCTTCATGGAAATGCCAATGGTCGCGAACATCATAGGTCCGGGAATAATGGCAGCGGATATGCCTACTGTGATTCCCAGAACAAGAGCTTGTAACAGATCTATAATGTCTATCACCCGATAACCGAATTAAATATACAATAATGGCTATATATTTAACAGATTTGCTGCGTAATATCTGTTAATGTCTCAGCATTCTGATTTCATAATATTACCAAAACACCTAAGTAATGTCCCTGCCTCCATTGAGCCAAAATGAGTGAGAGCTTGTTTTGTATAAACCGAGTTGATATTTTGCCAATACAAGATGGAGATACGATAAAGATAGACTATACCGGCACACTTGATGACGGTAGTGTTTTTGATAGTTCTGAGAACCATGACGAACCTCTTGAGTTCACAGTAGGTGCAGGTCAGGTCATACCAGGCTTTGATGAAGCTGTAAAGGGTATGGAAGTAGGCGGAGAGAAGACATTCAGAATTGAGGCTGCTGAAGCTTATGGTGAAGCAGACCCTGCTCTTACACAGACCGTGCCAAGGTCGATGCTCCAGTCTGAGTCAGAGATATGTGCAGGAATGATGATCATGGTAGGTACAGCTGATGGCCAGCAGATGCCAGCAAGGATCTCAGAGCTGACCGATGAGACCATAACCCTTGACATGAACCATCCACTTGCAGGCAAGGCACTTACATTCAGCATCAAGGTAGTTGAAGCATAAGCTTTCCTTTTGAGCTCATCCTGAGTTCAGATCTTTTTTTATATTACTTTCTGGAAATCGATATATAATATATGGTTTTATTTTAATTGATGATACATTGCCCTTTATCAGGGACCACAGTTATTCATTTCACTCGATCCACATTTATTCTTCTATCCAAGGTGTGAGAATGTCAGTAATAGATGTCTTTGCAATATTCTATGTAGCTGCCCAGGTAATTGAACGGATCACTGATTCTATAATTAAGTCGATAGGGCCATATGATGATACGAAGGCTGACATTGAGATCACTTCTTTTCAAATAGATAGAATAAAAGCAAAGCTGGATAGTGACATCGGGAAAGAAGAAGAGAAAAGGCTATACGATAAGTTCCATACTCTGTTGAAATACAAGAATCAAAGGGATAATCGGATGGTCCTTGGTGTATTTGTTCTGACCTCGTTCCTGGGAATATTTCTGGCATTTGTACTGCAGCTGCGATTCCTGGAAATGCTGGGTGTAACTGTCCTTCCGGTAATAGACTCTATTGTAACAGGTTTCTTAATATCCGGTGGCACAAAACCACTACACGACCTGATCAAATATATCGAAAAGGCCAAAGGTTGAAACGGATCATTGCCCCATCTTTTCAAATGACTTCTTCCTTAATTCCTGCAGTTTAGCATCATCGGGCTTCTCTGTCAATGCCTTATCGAACATCTCAACTGCACCATTAAAGTCACCAAGCCGGTGAAGGGCGATACCTTTGTGTTTCCAGACCACACTCTTTGCATATCCCATGCCTATCAGTTTATTGAAACACGTAAGAGCCATCTGGTTCTGTCCCAGATGGAGGCAGGTTATACCCTTGTTCATAAGGGCAGTGGCATTCGAAGGCTGAAGCTGGAGGGCAGCCTCGAAGCATTCGTAGGCAAGCTCTCTGTTCTTCTCTCTTCCTGCCTGAACTCCTTCCTGTATCCATTCTGATACGCTTTTCCTGTCACGCTGCCTGAGCTTCCTTCTTGCTCTGTTAAGTGCAGCATTGTGATCGAATGGCCTGTCCTCAGGTTTTCTCTGTACAGGTTCGACGGTCTCTTTCTGACCCGGCCTTTCAGTTTTCCTGACCACTTTCCTCTTCTCAGGGATATATGCAGGCTTATTGAGCATCTTTCGGAGTATCATTATCGCTGCATCCTTATCAAGAGGACTATTATTGTTACCGCATTTTGGTGACTGGATACATGAAGGACAACCATCTAAGCATGGGCAGCTCTCAATGGATCGCAGGGTCACTTCAAGCATCTCCACTATCTTCTCATACCCACTTTCAGCATATCCGACCCCTCCGGGATGTCCGTCATATACGAATATGCCTGTATTGTGGGAGAGGTCAGCATGTTCTGGTGTGGAAACACCGCCAACATCATTCCTGTCGGCCAGTAGATGAAGTGGGTACATTGCTATCATGGCATGCTCAATGGCATGTATACCGCCTGCGAGATCGCGGTCGTACTCGCTCACCAATTCGGTGAAACTAAAGGGCAGTTCAAGCCAGAGGGCTTCTGTTTCAAGTTTGAACTCCGGCATATCCAGAGGCAGGTTTCCAAGCTCTGTATCTGTTCGTTGCTGGAACTTCTTGTAACCGGTAACTTGCTGGGTAACATCAACATCACCAAATCCTACCTTGACATCAGGGTAGGTTCCAAGAGGCTTTGTATCCACAACTTCCCTGACGACGATGTCCGATGACACCAGGGACCTTGTGTAATACCCGTCCTGTGCCTTCTCCACATGTATCTCTTTCTTACCGTGATCCAGCTTTGTGACACAGTAAGGAGTTCCTTTGTTGATGTATACTGCACCCTCGAATGCTTCCCTGTATGCCCGCAGTCTTTCAATATCCTTTTCCAGAGGTTTTCTGGTAGCCTTGTCGATGATAGTGTAATTATTATTATCTATACTGCGTATGGATAATCTCATGTGCGGGTTCGGGTCAAGTGATCTCTTTTCATTTATTCCTTCCAGCAGATCCTCTTCCTCAAGCACCTTCACGATGGTATCGAACTCAGGACCGAAAAATTCGCTGTCCTTTGCTCTTAATGGAAGTTCTTTTGCAGCACATAACAGATGGCCTGCCTGTATGTAACGGTTCGAGACATTGACAACAGCTTCTTCACATTTTCTTCTGAAGAAGTCCTGTGGATTTCTCATGTAATATTGGTCAAGAGCATTGGAATCGGCAACAAGTGCAACTATACTTTCCCTGCTTCCACGACCTGCTCTTCCTGCCTGTTGTCTGGCGCTCATGATCGTTCCCGGGAAACCATCCATAATACAGGCATCAAGTCCTCCAATATCGATCCCAAGTTCCAGGGCATTTGTGGAGATCACACCATCGATGTTGCCTTGTGCAAGCTCTTTTTCTATGGTTTCACGTTCATCCCCGTGGTAACCTCCTCTGTAAGGGCTGATCCTTTCCTCCCCTCCCCTTTCTGCAAGTGTGTTCTTTGCCTGGACGTACATCCTCTCGACCTTTTGCCTCGAACGTGCAAAGGCTATTGTCTGGAGGTCACTCTGGACGAAGGTGGTAAAAAGGTCAACAGTCTCTCCGAAACTTGCTTTTCTCCGGGTGAAGTTATTTGACTTTGAATATAGGGGAGGGTTCCAGAATATGAATTTCTGTGGTCCCTGGCCTGAACTGTCGTTATCGATAAGTGTGAGGTCCTTTCCGGTAAGAGCAGAACTGTGAGCTACCGGATTACCAATGGTTGCAGTACAGCATATGTACTGTGGGTTTGACCCATAGTGCTCGCAGACACGGTTCAGTCTTCTCAGGAGATTTCCCATGTGGCTTCCCATGACACCACTGTATGAGTGGCTCTCGTCCAGGATAATGAAATTAAGATTGGAAAGGAAATACTTCCATTGGTGTTTCCATTGCAGGAAACTTAAATGCAGCATTTCGGGATTCGTAAAGATGATCTTTGTGTTGCCATATTTGACCGTATCCTTCTCGGACTTTGTCATGGAACCTACGAATCGGTCGATGTTCACACTCAATCCCATTGTATGACTGAGCTTCCTGAAGGTGTCAAGCTGGTCATTCACAAGGGCGTTCAGGGGTGATATGTAAAGTGCTGTTGCATGTGGCTCTTCCAGAAGACGCTCGAATATGGGGAGCATGTAGCACATGGATTTGCCGCTGGCAGTGCTGGTCGAAAGTACGATATTCTTCCTTTGTCTTGCCAGTTCCACGGCTTCGGCCTGATGAGCATAGAGTTTATCAATTCCGTTCTCACTCAATGCGTATCTTATAAGAGGATTTATCTCGGCATCCCTGAACTCTGCTTCTCTGCCCGGCAGGTCCTCTATGTGAGATATCTGTCCTTCATATCGTCTTGATGATCGGATCATTTCGATCAGCTGAGAAATATCCATTTTTGGCTGGCTCCGCTGGCTATTAGGTATTTCATCCTTTAAAGCTTATAGTCCAATAGCTGACCTCTTTATAGTTCCACTGTGCTTGATACCGAATTCCCGGGTGCACAACTTTATTATAATAAGATGCAATTTCCTGTGTTGCCTTTCATTCTCATATCATCGGACCTTACGTGAAGTATGGAAAACGATATGTTCATGGAGTCCAGTATGAATAGTAATTAAAGTGATGATAAAATGGTTCCAAAAAAATGTTTTTTGACTAAAGGTGTTGGTGTACACAAGGACAAATTAGCATCTTTTGAATTGGCACTACGTGAGGCACGTATAGAGAAGTATAATCTTGTTAGTGTTTCCAGTATCCTTCCACCTAATTGTAAACTCATAACCAGAGAAGAGGGGATAAATGAATTGCCTGCAGGTGAGATCGTTCATTGTGTTCTTGCACGTAATGAGACAAATGAGCCACAAAGACTTGTGTCTGCTGCTGTTGGAACCGCAGTTCCTGTAAATGAGGGTAAGTATGGTTACATATCCGAGCATCACACTTTTGGTGAGGATGAGTTCATTGCAGGTGAGTATGCTGAAGACCTTGCAGCAACAATGCTTGCAACAACCCTTGGAATAGAGTTCGATGCAGATTCTGCATGGCATGAGAGGGAGCAGGTCTACAAGGCAAGTGGACACATAATAAACACGACCCATTGCTGCCAGGTAGCATATGGGGATAAGGACGGCAAGTGGACCACTGTTGTGGCAGCAATGGTCTTCATTGAGTGAAAAAGGCAGAAACCTTTTTCCACATTCTTTTCTGGATCACAAGATTTTTTTTCTCATAGATATATGTTCGATACCTGCATCCAGGTAGATATTTCCGTATTCCTTAAAGCCGAACTTCTCATAGAAGCCAGTGGCATATGTCTGTGATGAAAGAACGATCTCTGTAGCTCCCATCGAAATAGCTTTTCCTATCAGTTCTTCCATCAACAGATTCCCAAGTCCCATGTTCCGATATTCTCTTAGAACGCATATCCTTCCAATAACAAAAGAGCTTCCAGTTTCAAATATTCTGCCTGTGGCAACTGGTGTCCTGTCATCATATACAACAAGATGCAGGGCTATATTGTCATATTCGTCTATCTCAAGCTCTTCGGGAACTTTCTGCTCTACTACAAATACTTCCCTTCGAACCATGTAGGCATCAATAAAGTTATCATGTCTGTTTGTCCATTTTATTTGCATGTTGATGTCGCTTTTTGTTTTCCTTATCACAATAATGTATCATTATTAACTGTTACTTCCATTTGCTTTCCTGATATTATTTTTTTTAAAATATGCTAACAAGAAGCATCATAATCGAAATATTTAAGTAACTTACCGTTTATCGATAGCCGTCTATAGTATACTATAGACTATATAGCAATGTAGTGATTGGAGATCTAACATGAAGAAATTTTTAAGCTTACTCATGGTTTTCCTGATGATCGGACTCGTAGCCGTATCAGGATGTGCAGACACAGCTGAAGAAACAGCTGCAGAAGAACACACAGAAGAAGTAGCAGAAGAAGTTACTGAGGAAACAGCAGCAGAAGATGCAGCAGCTGAAGAAGATGTAGCAGCAGCAGATGCAAACGAGACAGCAACTGAAGAAGTTGTCACAGAAGAGACAACCGAGGAAGCTGCAGAAGAAACAGCAACTGAAGAAGTTGTCGCAGAAGAGACAACCGAGGAAGTTGCAGACGAGACAGCAACCGAATAATTTCTTTTAACTACATATCCATACTCTGGCATTCCTTCCGGACACAGGTTCGGGGATTGCCAGTATGTATGACCTGTCACACGTATCTTTCTACTTTTCTAATTGTCTGATATATCTTATCTGGCAAAAAATAATTTTCTGTCATCATAACTGTTTTTCCTGACCCTGTTTTTATATCCTGTGTTCAGAATTTCATATAGATATCCTTATATTGATTGCAAATTGATGCATACTGGTCTATAGTCTATATAGAGATTATTTCAGGTAGGATCAGAAATGAAAAGATCATTGAATATTTTATTGATAGGCCTATTATTGGTCGGACTTGTTGCTGTATCAGGATGTGCTGACAGCGCAGAAGGAAGCGGTACTGCAGATGATGTGGCAGAGGAAGAAGTACCTGTATATATCGTAGGTACAGAGCCTTATTTCCCACCATTCGAATATGCAGATGAGAACAACAGTAATGAGATCATAGGTTTTGATGTAGATCTCATCAATGCGATCGCCGAGGATCAGGGCTTTGAGATCGAATGGAAGGACCTTGAGTTCGATGCACTTATCCCTGCTCTCCAGTCAGGACAGATCGACATGATCGTTTCCGGAATGACCATCACTGAAGAGAGAGAGGAATCCGTTGATTTCAGTGAACCATATATCAATGCAGGTCTTGCTCTTGCAGTAGCAGTTGACAACGATGAGATACAGAGTGTCGATGACATTGAAGGAAAGGTCGCTGTAGTTCAGCAGGGTTCAACAGGATCCCAGAAGGCTGATGAACTTAAGGACGAAGGTGTCATTGAGGATGTCATCTATCTTGCACATGTCAATGATATCATACTGAATCTCCAGAGCGGACGTGCAGACTTCATGATAAATGACCTTCCTGTAACCCAGGCCTACATAAGCCAGAACCCTGGTGTTATCAAGATAGTCGATGACCAGATACAGAGTGAATCCTATGGATTTGCTGTAAAGACCGGAAACACAGAACTTCTTGAGAAGCTCAACGCAGGTCTTGCCAACGTTCAGGCAGATGGTACATACGATGAGATCATGGAGAAGTATTTCTAAGATATTCCGAATGAATATGCAGGTCACCTGCATATCCTTTCTTTTTTATTAGTTAGTTAACAAAAGGGAATTCCCGTTCTCATATCGTTACATTTATATGTTCATCACGTATGGCTGTTTATTGTCTTGTAATGGCAGTCCATAGCAAAAAAAGGAGGTATTGCCCTGTCCCTTTTATCAACTTATCTGGAACACATAATAAAAGTCCTTCCTGACCTTGTCACAGGGTCAATGATCACAATAGAGATCACATCTTTCTCTCTGTTGTTCGGAATGATCCTTGGGACTGTATCAGGTCTTGGCAAATTATCAAAAAAACGATTTTTCAGGTATCCTAGTATCGTTTACATCGATTTTATACGTGGCACTCCTCTGCTTGTACAGATATTGCTTTTCTACTATGGTATTCCGGGGTTATATTCCAATGTTACCGGTAACTCATTCAATATCGATCCTATACTTGCAGGTATCATTGTCTGTAGTATCAACAGCGGGGCATATATTGCTGAGATCGTTCGTGCAGGTATCCAATCCATCGATAAAGGGCAGATGGAGGCAGCACGTTCACTGGGTATGAATGAAAGGATGGCAATGAAAGAGATCATCCTTCCGCAGGCATTCAGGAGAATAATACCTCCTCTTGGAAATGAGTTCATAGCTCTTTTGAAAGACTCATCACTGCTTGCTGTAATTGGTGTCCATGAATTGCTCAAGACCGGGCAGTTATACATCTCAAGAACATTTGCAGCTTTTCCGGTGTATATAGCTGTGGCACTTATGTACCTGATACTGACCATTGTGATCTCAAGGATAGTGTCCTATTCAGAAAGGAGGCTTGGTGTAAGTGATAGGAGTTAAAGGACTTTATAAGAGATTCGGGGAACTGGAGGTGCTTAAAGGCATCTCTATAGACATAAAAGAAAGTGAAGTGGTCTGTGTCATTGGTCCTTCTGGCTCGGGTAAAAGTACTTTTCTCAGGTGTATCAACCTTCTGGAAATGCCTAGCTCAGGAGAGATCACCATTGATGGTGAAACGATAACTGACAAAAATATTGATCTCAATAAGATCCGTGAAGAAGCAGGTATGGTCTTCCAGCACTTCAATCTCTTCCCTCACAAGACGACATTACAGAACGTAGCTCTGGCACCGATGAAGGTCCGGAAGCTCTCAAAGGAAGAAGCTGAAGAGCGTGCCCTTGAATTGCTCGATAAGGTAGGCCTGGCAGATAAAGCACATGTATATCCTTCATCGCTCTCAGGAGGACAGAAACAAAGAGTTGCCATAGCAAGGGCACTTGCAATGCGTCCAAAGGTCATGCTCTTTGACGAACCTACATCTGCACTTGACCCGGAGATGGTGGGTGAGGTATTAGGGGTCATGAAGGACCTGGCCATGGCAGGCATGACAATGGTCGTTGTCACTCACGAGATGGGATTTGCCAGGGAAGTTGCTGACAGGGTTCTCTTCATGGATGATGGTATCATTATAGAGCAGGGAACACCTGATGATATATTCTCAAATGCAAAGCATGAGAGAACAAGATCATTCCTTGGCAAGATACTTTGATATCTGGATATACAAATAGAAGTATTAGCAGGATGATAGTATCATTACTTTCATCCTTTTCATGATCTATTTCTTTTCAGCAAGCTCCTTTATTCCATTCTTATCCAGTCTGTATATGAGCCACTCTTTCTGGAGCTCTCCTCCAAAGTGCTCATAGAATTTCCTTGCCGGGTTCCAGTCAAGTACGCTCCATTCCATTCTGCCACAATCACGTTCCTGTGCGATCTGTCCGCAGCGTACCATTAGTGCTTTTCCTACGCCCATACCACGGAACTCAGAATGTACGAATATATCTTCAATGTATAATCCCGGCTTGCCCACAAATGAGGAGAAGTTATGGAAGAACATAATAAAACCTGCAGGCTTTCCGTTGACCTCGGCCACTATCGCCTCTGCGTATGTCCTTTCGCCGAAGAGAGCTTCTCTGAGTGTTTCCTCAGTTGAAAGCACATGGTCGGCAAGACCTTCGAATTCAGCCAGTGAACGTACAAGATCCATGATAAGTGGAATGTCCTGTTCACCTGTATGTCTTACAATTATCTCATTTTTCTGTGATCCATTTTCCATTATCACACCTCTGGTCATTGTAACTAATGATTTGCTCTGGCAGCGTTAATTTCTCATTCTATTAGGGTACTACTATTTCTATCAAACCGATAAAGCCGTTCAGACAAAAGGTGAATGTAGATGCATGTTTCAAAGATAGCTATCATATCTCTTGTTGTTCTCATATTGGTGACAATACTTGTTACCCAGGCATTGCAGGACACCATTTATTTCTCCCTGTTCGTAGGGATACCTTCCGGGATAATTGCTTCTGTATTGACCTTTGTTTATCTTTTCAGGCAAAAGGGTCAATAACTAATAATGAGAAGTTAGAAATATGCCATTACTAACTATCCTATCATGCAAGATCCTTCAGGACGAAGTGGTACACATTCTGAAAAATGATCATCTGGTGGATGAGATCCTTGTTGTTGGTAATGGACAGGAAGATGACCTGGTTTCAAAGCTTCGCATGGCTGGCCTGGACCATCTCTTGTTGTCCCCTGCAAAACTTCGGTCAGATACGGAAACCTACAGGAACGATCCTGAAAAGTATTCTGTAATGATATACATGGTAGAACTTGCATTACACGAGTTCCCAAAGATCCTCAAAACAGAGGTCTACAAGTTAATAGATGAGTTAGGACAGTGTTCCAGTGGGATCCTTCTCTTCTATGGACTGTGTGGGAACGTTTTCGATAAGCTGGATATTGATTTCTCTCACCTTGAAGACACATGTCCTGTGAGGATCCTCAGGGATGATACAAGGGTAGTTGATGATTGTATAGGTGCGACCCTTGGAGGTTGTGGTGAATACCTTGCTACTCTAAAAAACCTCAGTGAACATGGTACCTTCCTTTTCACACCTATGTATGCCCATGCCTGGCGGGAGATCATGAGGGTCGATCCGGTAAAACCTGAGAAGACAATAAAGATGCTCAGGAAGGTCAATGAGATGACAGGCTACAAGCGGGTTGCCAAGATCCGTACTGGTCTGACATATACTGACAATTTCGATGAGAAGGTAGATGAGTTCGCAGAGATATTTGATTTTGAGGTGCTGGAGCTAGAGGGCGGACAGGATCTTTTTGAAAAATGCTACGAGGATATCAAGCACGATATAATTGGTTGCAAGTAGTTGTTCTCATGTGTATGTAACAAACACTTTTACCAATTTTAGTAACATATATTTCTGAATACGTTAAAGAAAAGTTTATACTTCATGTAACCTGACATTTTAAACAGGAGAGTTTTTCATATTATTTGGAAGATGTCAGGAGAAATATGTATTTTACTATTTTTCAAATATCACAATGTTCTGAATAGAAAGTATATGATCGTTCTAGGTGATGGTAATGGGGACAAGGGAAGAATTACTTAGCAAAGGATACGAAATAGCAACATTCGCTGCAGGTTGCTTTTGGGGAGTCGAATCGGTTTTCAGAAAAGTAAAAGGTATAGATCACACTCAGGTGGGATATACCGGTGGGACAACGGTGAATCCTAGCTATAAAGAGGTGTGTACCGGGACCACCGGACATGCAGAGGCAGTGGAACTGATATTCGATCCGAATATAGTCCCATATCACAAACTGCTGGAGCTTTTTTGGGCATTACACGATCCTACCACCCTTAACAGACAGGGGCCGGACGTAGGAACACAATATCGTTCTGCTATATTCTATCATAATGCTGATCAGCAACATGCGGCTATAGCTTCCAAAATGGACCTTCAAAGATCAGGCAAATTCGATAATGAGATCACTACCGAGATAGTACCTGCAGGCCCATTCTATCGTGCAGAGGAATATCATCAGCAGTATTTTGAAAAGATGGGTACAGAAGGCGGCTGCATAATGAAGTATTGACCGCAAGGTCTCTACACTTCCATTTCTATTTCCATACCACTTCAAAAATAAATTATGTTCGTATACAGGGTATAATAATATATAGAGTAAGGCATTATAATTCTTATTGGGGTAGCAACGAGAACTAATTGGCAGATGCATACTCATAGACGTGGTTTAGAGCTTTGCTTACATACAACTACAGGGTAAGTATTGACCTGATAGGGGTGATGTCCTGAAAGACCTTAGAAAAAATAGCCAGCAATGTGATAATGATGACAGATATCACATGCTTTTTGAAAGAGCATCAAGTGCCATTGTCATACACAGGGAAGGGCAGATACTTGATGCCAATGCAAGTGCTTGTGAGCTGTTCGGGTACAATTCAGAGGGATTGAAAGGGCAGGACCTGTTATCATTCGTAGAAGGATCTGGCGAGGAGATCAGGAATATTATCCCAAATGGAACTTCACGTTCTGAGTTAAGGATACAAAAGGCAGATAGTACATTGATAGACGTGGAAGTAAGTTCTTTCAATATAGATGATGATGGCTCTGTTCAGGGTGCTATAATAAGGGATATTACAGAGTTTCTGGATGCCAGGAAGACACTACAGGATAATCTGAGGTTCATAGGCACCTTGCTGGATACCATTCCAAGTCCGATCTACTATAAGGACCGGAACAATGTCTATATTGGTTGTAACAAGGCTTTTTCAAAGGATATAATCGGGGTTCCAAAAGAAGATATAATCGGTAAGAACCTTTTTGATTTCTCTCATGCAATTCCGCTGGATACAGCTTCTGTATACCACAAGTTCGACATGGAGCTCATGCTGAAGGGTGGCACCCAGAGATATGAAGGAACTGTCAGGAAAGCTGATGGAAAAGCGGGAGATTTCATTTTCAACAAAGCTGTCTATACAGACTATACGGGAAAGATAAATGGGATAGTTGGTGTCATGCTCGAGGTCACCGACTACAAGAAAGCAGTTCAGTCCCTTCTCGAAAAGACAAGCCTTCTGGAAGGACTATTGAGGTCAGTACCTGATATGGTCTTCTTTAAGGACCGCAAAGGTGTATATCTTGGTTCTAATCCTGTGTTCTCGGAATATGTGGGTATACCTATGGACGATATCATCGGGAAGACTGATTTTGAACTGTTCGACCAGGAGACGGCTGAATTCTTCCGTGAGAAGGACAGAGCAGTAATAGAATCAGGTTCTTCTCGCAGGAATGAGGAATGGGTGGATTATCCTGATGGCAGCAGAGTTCTCCTTGAGACTTTCAAAGCTCCTTTGAGGATGCCGGATGGGAACATTATTGGTTCATTGGGTATAGGTCGTGATATCACTGGTAGAAAACTGGCTGAACACTCTATCCTTGAAGCTAAGATCGCAGCAGAGGTGGCTAACAGGACAAAGAACGAGTTCATTGCCAATATGAGCCATGAACTGCGCACACCGTTGAACTCGATAATAGGATTCTCGGATGTACTTGCAGAAGGAATATCCGGTGACCTGAACAATGAGCAGGCCAGATATGTGTCACATATTTCGAACAGTGGTAAACATCTGTTAGGGATCATCAATAGTATAATCGATATTTCCAAGATAGAGAATGGGAAAGTAGAACTCTATTATGAGCTTGTGGATATCATCGATCTTATAAATGAGTCCATTGATCTGCTTACTCCTCTGGCAGAGCAGAAGAGCATAGTCATTCAAGTGGAGGACAGGTCTGCATCCCGAATGTGCATCATTGGAAAGACCCAGATATCCCAGGTGCTTTACAATCTAATAGGAAATGCAATAAAATTCACTCATCCTGGTGGATCGGTCACAATAACTATTGATGAAGAGGAGGACGTATTCTCCATTTCCGTAACAGATACCGGTATAGGTATTCCTCATGATCATCTTGAAGATATATTCCTTCCTTTCAAGCAGGTGGATTCACAAAAGAGCAGACGTTATTCAGGAACAGGTCTTGGACTTGCACTTGTCAGGGAGTTCGTAGAGATTCATGGGGGCCATGTAAAGGTGGAAAGTGAACCTGAAAAAGGAAGTACATTCAGTTTTACGGTCCCAAAGAAGGTCACTAAGAATGAAGATCGACCCAAAAGTCTATAAATCTAAAATTAAATGTATGGGTGGTGAGGATATGCAGGAATTCACAATAGAAGAAGTCGCAAAATTCAATGGAAAAGATAACGAAAAGATCTATGTCGTCTACTCTGGTAATGTCTATGATGTAAGTGAAAGTGATTTTTGGGATGATGGAGAACACATGGGACTGCATGAAGCAGGTACTGACCTTACTGAGTCCCTGGACCTTGAAGCTCCTCATGAGGTCGACGCACTTGAGAGCTATCCTATAGTGGGCACCATCAAAAAATAGATTCTATCTTAGCGAGATTAGTACTTGACTAATGATGCAGAGGTATCTCGAATATGAACGATGAACCTTTACCGGGTTCACTTTCAACACGTATACTTCCTCCATGCATCTCAACATATTTTTTAACAATAGCAAGACCAAGCCCTGAACCCTGGTAGTTCCGACTGAGTGCTGAATCTACCTGTCTGAAAGGCTGGAAGAGGTTCTTCTGGTCTTCAGGAAGGATGCCGATCCCTGAATCTCTGACCTCTATTTCTGCATTGTTCAATACTCTCCTTGCAAATATCTGGATGCTACCATCTTCGAGTGTAAATTTGATAGCATTTCCAACTAGGTTGTAAAGGATCTGCTTTATTTTCAGGCGATCTGCTTCTATTATATCTATATCTTCCTCAACAGTATATTCAAAGGAGATGCCCTTATTTGCTGCAAGTGGCAGCAGTGTTCTCTTTACCTCGTCTATTATTTCAACAATGCTGAATTCTTCTATAGTAAGCTCCATCTTGCCAGCTTCTATTTTTGATATATCAAGGATGTCATTAATAACTTCCAGAAGGTGCTTACCACTGTTGGAGATATTTGTAAGGTACTTTTCTTGTTTGTTGCTGGAAATGTTGATTCCACTGTATAGTAGCATGTCAGAGAAACCGATGATGGAATTGAGTGGTGTACGGAGTTCGTGACTCATATTAGTAAGGAACTCACTCTTTGCTCTGTTCGACGCTTCAGCAGCAATCTTTGCATCGATAAGTGCCTCTTCAACCTCTTTTCTTGAAGAAATATCATAGAAGCTCTCTACAAGGTACTCCTTTCCTTTCAATTCTACCGTTACGACGGATTTTATTACTGGTATCTCTTTTCCATCCTTGTTCAAAAGTATCCTTTCCGAGCGATCAACAGTTTGATGAAGGTCTATTATGGGACAATATCCCTCTTCTGCAGTGCACACAAAACGATGACATACATTGCCTATTATCTCTTCTTTTGGCAGACCTATCAGTTCTACTGCAACAGGATTGACATCTACAATGGTTTTGCTCTTTTTATCAATGAGCATGATACCTGCATTGATATTGTCGATGATGGTAAGTAGCCTTTCAAGCAGTTCATGTTCCATCTCATCGAGGCGTTTTCTTTCACTAACGTCACGAATAATGGCCACTGCATTCCATGTTCCATCTGAGAGTTGCATAGAGGATAAGGAAAGCTCGATCGGGAACTCTGTTCCGTCCTTTCGTTTTCCTTCAAGGTCAATAGTGTTACCAATTACTGCTCCCATTCCAGTTTCTGTAAATTTTCTAAAACCTTCTTTATATGCATCACTATATTTGTCCGGTGAAACAAACTCATGTACCATTTTTCCTATAACATCTTCTTCTGAATATCCAAAGATCCTTGTAGCAGAATTGTTCCAGAAAATGGTTTTCCCTTCATTGTTGACCATTATTATTGCATCATTTGCATAAGTGGCTATCTTGGAGAACTTTTCTTCACTAAGTAGTAATTTCTCTTCTGCTGCCTTCCTTTTATCTATCTCCGATCTTAGTTCATTTTCACGAGATAGGAGGTCTGTGATATCATTGTGGGCATAAAGCCTTCCATGAATTTCATTATTAACGATAAGTGGTAATGAAAAAGTCTCGATAGTTCTTCCATCTTTCAATTCAGCAATTGATCTTTTGATATCAAATGAATATTTCCTTTCATCTGATCTGCTTGCTATCTCTTCTGGATTCTTGGCCTTTTGGATGATATATCTTAATAATTCCTGAGCATCATTTCCAAAATCCATTTCAGGTGGTATTTCAAAAATGTTCCTGTACTCAGGATTCATGAAAATTATCTTTTTATCTTTAGTAACTGCTACAAGTCCATATCTAATTGATTCGATAGTCGATTGAAAGATAGCACTTGTTCTTTGTAATGAATCCAGCATTGAGTTGATATTGTCAGCAAGGTCTGACAGTTCATCTTCTCCATTAATGTAAAGGCGGGAATTGATATCAGCTTTCATATCGATATCTTGGATCCCATCACGTAGTGATGTTATTCGTGACAGGAGGTCTTTTTTCAGCAGGAACAACAATAAAAGGGCAAATGTCATAGATATGAAAAGTGTCAGATAGAATGTAGTGGATATGGCTGCAAGACCTTCTTTATTAATTGCTCTGGACATTTCAGTCTTTGCAATTAGTGAAGGCTCTCCATAGATGTCTTCAATTATGAAATAAGCTGATATCACATTTCTATTATTGCCGATCGATGTTGCATAGTTATCTTTCATCACTTGTTCTTTGACCGATGCAAAATCAAATGGAAGATCATTCTCGATATGATTTATCTCGATCGGAAGCAAGGTTTGCTCTTCCATTGGTTCTATGAATGAATCATCGAGGAATCTTCCAATGATCAAAGTGCCTGCAATAGGACCTTCATAGTTACTCTGTATGATCGGTCTTGAAACTACGATAACCGGGAGGTCAGAGAGCATTATTATCCCTGAAGATGATGATGAAGTAGTGGTATGTCCCAGCATTATACTGTTCCCATTTAATTCTTCAAGAAGGGCAGATGGTGTAGGTATCTCTTTTTCCTCAGTGAGGTCACATGCTCTACTATAAACAAGATTTCCGTCTCTGTCATAGAACAGCATGAAATTCACATCAAGTGTTAACAAGGTTTCAATAGAATCCAGATTAGATTCTATATATTTGGAATTACCATCCTGAACAAACTTATATGTATCATCCCATGCAGACCAGTCATACGCATTATTATCCATGTGGGATATCTCATTTTCGAATGCACGCTGTACTCTAAGTGTGTTGTCTTTCAGAACGTCATTCTCAATTTGTTGGGTATGGCTCATGAAAACATAGTGTGTAACAGATGCTGTAAGCAAAAAGAGGAAAATAAATACTATTCCCAGAGTTGCTATCGTTTTGTTATATATTTTCATGTAGGCACCGCAAATATTAATAAACAGGTACTGTAGGAATCACAGGATACTTTTTAATAGTAGTTGATAAGCAATATTTTATTTATTTGGGTCTTATATATCTTATTGTATAAAAACTGTGCATATTATGCTCAAAAGAAATTATCTGCAGATATCGTTATTTAATGGATGTTATATGAGCTATCTTTATAATGGATGCTTGTTTATAGGTGCAGCACACAGGTGATGTTTTGGTCAGAGTATTAGCAACAGGAACATTCGATCTTCTTCATCCGGGACACATACTCTATCTTAGCGAAGCCAGAAGATTGGGCGATGAACTATATGTTATAGTTGCAAGAGAGTCTATGATAAGACACAAACCAAAGCCTATTATTTCTGATGAGCAAAGAGTGGAAATGGTCAGTGCTTTGAAAGTAGTGGATGTTGCTCTTTCAGGAAGTGAATCTGATATTTTTGACCCCATCAGACAGATCAGACCGGATATAATTGCTCTTGGACATGACCAGGGCTTCGATGTTGAACAGCTTCAAAAGGAGCTTCATGAAAGGGGTCTTGACTGTAAGGTCGTAAGGGTCGAAAGCTCGTTGAGCTGTTCTCTTTGCAGTAGTGGTAAGATCATCAAAAAGGTTCTTGAACGCTATCAAAAAGAGTAAATTAAAACACTTTTTTAGATATTTAGTGATCTAATTTAAGAATAGTAGGTAATGATAATTAAAAAGGATCCTCAGGCAAGAGCTGCCTTGATCCTTTCCAATCCTTCCTGTATCCTTTCCAGTGATGTGGCATAGGATATCCTGATAAAGTCTTTGCCGCTTTCTCCGAAAGCTGATCCCGGGGTCACTGCAACATGTGCATCCTTGAGAAGTTTCTCAGTGACGACATTTCCATCTCCATATGCGCTGACATCTGCAAAGGCATAGAAAGCACCGCCTGGTTTCTGGCATTTGATATCAAGAGCATTCAGACCATCTACTAGAAGGTCACGTCTGGCCTTGAACCTGTCCACCATTTCAGTAACTGGTTCCTGTGGTCCTTCAAGTGCTGCAATACCTCCATACTGGACAAAGCTCGTTGCACTGCTGACAGAATGGGATTGTATCTTCAGCATTCCTTTGATGATGTCTGACCTTGCATGGACGTAACCAAGTCTCCAGCCGGTCATTGCGTATGCCTTTGAAAAACCGTTAACTGTAATGGTCCTGTCCTGCATCCCTTCAAAGGAACCGATGCTCTGGTGTTTCTGATCATAGATGATCTTCTCGTATATCTCATCAGAGAGCACAAGTATATCATTGTCGATCGCTATGTCCGCGATGTTCTGCAGGGTCTTCTTATCATAGACAGCACCGGTAGGATTTCCGGGACTATTGACAACAATGAGCTTTGTTCTCTCATTGATGTACTCTTCCAGATCAATGGGTTTGAAGCCATTTTCCGGATCAGTAGGGACCCATGTTGTGTTGGCACCTGCGAATTTGATGGCAGGGTCATATGATACCCATGCAGGGTCGAAAAGGACCGCTTCATCATTATCGTCAAGTACTGACATCATTATCTCAAAAATGGCCTGCTTTGCACCGGGCGTAACTATAATGTCCGAGGCACTGGCATCCAGTTTGTTCTCTGTACAGAGCTTTTCAGCAATAGCACTTCTAAGTGCAGGGACTCCGGCACCAGGTGCGTAATGTGTTTCTCCCCTGTACATTGCATCCGCTGCTGCATCACAGATGTGCTTTGGAGTATCGAAATCAGGTTCACCAAGAGTGAAACTGATTATATCGATCCCTTCCTGCCTCATCTTATTGGCAACATTTGCAGCTTTCATCGTTGCTGACTCTTCCACCCTTTCTAACCTTGATGATGCCATGCAATTAACACAACCATTTTTCAGTTTTGCACTTTGAACTTCTAGAGTAATTATTTGGTATTAAAGGCGCTGCACAAGCTTTATGGCAGCTTCCACACCACGCTTTCCGTAATCCACGCGCTGGTGTGCTTCCATTCTGGTCATTCCGGGTCCTGCAATTCCAAGTGTTACAGGCTTGTTATATTCCAGTGAGAGATCGGTGATCTTTCTTGCTGCATGCTGCACAACTATCTCATCGTGCTGGGTAGCACCTTCTATTACTATCCCCATTGTAACAACGGCATCGATATCCTCACGCTCGCAGAGCTTCTTGATAGCCAGTGGCATATCATATACTCCCGGGACAAGGATCTTTTCGACAACCTCTGCTCCGAGGAACTTAGCATGCTCTTCACCGAGCATTTCCATCTGGAATGTAAGGTCCCTGTTAAATTCAGCTATTACAAATCCCAATTTTATGGTCATAATGATCACTTACGAGTTTAGATTGATTTAGATTGATTATTAGATCTTCTGTTGTTCGCTTGTTCCGGCATTATATCCTTGCAGGTCCCACATCCTCAAATCCCTGTCTCTGACCGGTGCCTGCTTCCTTTATCATCTTTTCAGGTCTGGCAAGCATCTTGACAACATTGAGTGCATGTTCCCTTGATCTCTGGTCCATGAGGAAAACTAGTTCATTCTCATCCTTTGCCTCATCCTCGTGGACAAAGACCTCTATGATATGGGTGTTTGTCATAAGCTGTGCCTGAATTATCCCGGTGGATGCTTCGTGGGCACAGATCTTATCCTGTTCTTTGCTGCCGGGCATGCCAAGGGCCATGACTATATCGCATCCTTCCTCATCTATGAGCTTCTTGGCTGCAACCGGAAGATCCTTAATTCCCGGAACTGTCCTGCGTACTATCTTCGCAGACATGTTCTCCTGGATCTCGGCGATTGCGGCCTTTCCCATATTGAAGCGTGCAAATGTTGTGTCAACGACCCCTATTGTTGCCATGCTTTACCTGTAGTATAATTAAAGGAGGGTGTCCAGCACATCGCTGGCAGCCTCTACACCTGGTCCGAGTTCGGATACTACTCCTCTCTTCTTAAGGACCACTTCAAGTTCCTGTATTGTAAGCATAATATCCTTTGGCTGGACATTACCCATGCTTCCGATCCTGAAGATCTTTCCGCTGAGGTGTGACTGTCCGCCGGCAATGGTAATGCCTCTTGCCATCATATCCTTCTTGATGTCATTACCTGTAACTCCTTCCGGAGCTTTCATAGCGGTAACGGTGTTGGAATAGTGGCTGTGGTCATCATTGAGCTGTGGGAACATCTCAAGACCCATTGCAGTTGCTGCTGCACGTATTGCTTTAGCACCTGTTGCGTGGCGGTTGATCCTTGCATCCATACCTTCTTCTTTAACAATGTGAAGTGCTTCCTGAAGACCAAAGAACAATGGCACTGCAGGTGTGTATGGTGTCTGTGATTTGTCACCGCTCTTCTTGTATGCTTTAAGATCGAGATAATATGGAAGTGCGTCCTTCTCATCCATTGCTGCAAGGGCACGTTCACTGACAGAGATCATTGAAAGGCCTGGTGGTGCAGCGAGACATTTCTGTGAACCCACGACTGCGATATCGACTCCCCATTCATCTGTCTTGACGGTGTCTCCGCCAAGGGTTGTGACACCATCCATGATAAAGAGTGCATCATGCTTCTTTGCGAGCTTGCCTATCTCTTCTGCAGGATTCTGGATACCGACCGAGGTCTCATTGTGGATAAGGGTAATTGCCTTTGCACCTTCTTCGAGTTTCTTCTCTACCTCGCTGAGGTCGAAGGAGTGTCCCCACTCTATTTGAAGAGCGTTCACATTGCCGTATCTTGCAGCGATGTCCTTGAACCTCTCTCCGAACTTACCGTTCTCAAGGGCGACAACAACGTCGTCCTTACCTACTGTACATCCTACAGCAGCTTCCATTGCAGCGGTTCCTGAACCACTTAAGATAAAAATGTCATTCTTTGTCTGGAAAACATCTGCCAGTATCTCACAGCAGTCATCGTACATTGCTGAGAACTCTGCTCCCCTGTGGTTTATCATGGGTTTTGACATTGCCCTGAGGACGCGGGGTGCGACCGGAACCGGCCCTGGCATCATAAGAAGTGTATCTTCAAGATTCATATTGATCTCCTGATCATGTTAGTGTAACTGAAATCTGTAATTATTCGTTTGCCGTATGGCAAGTCATCCATTCGACAACTTTTGCCTGATATGCAACCCTATTATATAAACCTATTATGAATGCCCGGTCCAAGTCTGTGACCTGAGCGGAATGTGCAATATTTCAGTCAATTTCCATGCAGCAAATAACATCATAGAATCTTTGAATTTATAAGAAACATTCGCTTTGCAGTAAAACAAGAGAAAGGAATTGTGATCCCAGTTTAAAAAAGGACTTTAAAGCAGGTCCTGATAAAAGTAGTAGTATTTCAATAAAAAAGAAAATGGAAGAGATCACTCTCTCCATTCGTATATGTAGTTGGTCCTGTAGAAAGCACCATTCTGGTAGGTGTATGTCATTCTGAATGAGCCACCAAATGCGTTCTCCCATGGTGCGTCAGCCTTGAAGGTACCTTCCTTTACGGTGCCTGTTGGGTCACTATGCTCCATCTTGAAGAAAGCTCCATAAACATCATCTTCCAGATAATAATGGCTTCCGGAACCTCCTGTGATACCGATATCTGCTGCATCTATGACAATGTAGCTTGAATCGCCAAGGTAGAGACCTTTAGTTTCCATTAATGTTGCCTCTTTTCTAACATTGATCACGATCTCTTCTTCGGCAGCGTAGAATTCCTCTGGGTCTTCAGCTATTGTTCTTACCTGTGCGGTCTCGCCTTTGTCTCCTATGTCACTGGTCCAGACATTTCCTCTCTCGTAGTCCACATCATATGCGTAGTAATCATGTGTGCTTTCTACTTTGTCTCCGTAGTCTTCAACTTCAACGAGGTACCATCCAGGTGTTACGCCTGATAAAGCTGCACTTGTTGCAGTTGTGGACTGTCTTGTTCCTGTCCATCCACCGCTCCATGATGAACTGTCAGAGCCGTATCTCCAGTTACCCTCGAATGAATTTCCATCGCTGCTGAGTTTAAGTTCCACGTCTCCTGCATCGCTAGGTCCTGCATATGATGGGCTCTCTGACCAGGTACCGATGAATACGTCACCGTTCATTACACCTTCAAGTTTACCACTATCGTGTGTGTATTCTCCGTATATCTTGCCACCTGATTCCCAGAATTCCATGTCGCCCCAGTTAGATGTCCATTCACCTACAAAGCTGTATGATGTGCTCTGAGCTGTAAATCCGCTTTGTGGAACTGGTGTATCATCAGTTGTTCCTGAGCTTCCAAAATCTGCTTTGTGGCTGTCAACAGTTGTGGCATCCAGAAGGTCAAATGGTTCTGAAACGGTTGCTCCATCTATTATTTCAAAGTCCACTGATTCCTCAACACCTGCACCACTGATAACTACTCTGTAATCTCCAAGTGGCCAGCCGTCATCTGGTTGTTCCAGAATGAAAGTTCCACGTCCAAAGTCTTCCCCAGTCTCAGATTCAAAGGTGTAGATAGAGTAATCAGAATCAAGGTATATCCATTCCACACTTATCGTATCGTAATTGAAGTTGTCATAGATGAACCATGCATACAATTCCTCAGAATCCTGAGAGTATTTGAGTACTTTGTCTACTGGTATGAAGTTCACAGTTGATGATGTCATCATAACTTCAAGGAGCCTTGGTGATCCGCTGGCTGTCATATCTCCGTATTTGTCTGTGACTGCATCGACTATCTGCTGTTCTTCTTCGGTTGCTCCGAAGCTTCCCGGCTTGTATGAGTCACTTATGTCTGTACATC
Organism: Methanolobus profundi; assembly: GCF_900114835.1. GTDB lineage: Archaea > Halobacteriota > Methanosarcinia > Methanosarcinales > Methanosarcinaceae > Methanolobus > Methanolobus profundi. The sequence goes on from NZ_FOUJ01000001.1 coordinate 421,511, forward strand.
CTGAAAGGCCAACAACCATGGCTATCAGGAGTATTGCTACTGCTATTTTTGATCTCATTTTTACCACCCAGCTATTACTTATAATAATTTGCTGTTCAGTCCGCTATAATTTTTCATATATATTAACTTTTTTATTATTTTTTTACATTAAGCTTTTATTTTTTATTGTGATATATGCAATGATCTAAAATGAGTGACCTTCGTTTCTTCATCTCTTAGCTCGATCATAAAGAAGAAGTTCTTAACTTAAGCGATGTTCATTTTTCTGAAAGGAGCGATGGGAAAAAAGCATCCGCTCAACATATACTTCATTAAGGAAAAGAAGATAGATCCGGAACCTCAGTTCGTAATTATACTTGCTGGTCCGGGTTTTGTATGGTCAGGGATGATCCTGCAAAACTAAAAAAATGGAGTGATCCTCTTTAGTTATCTTACTCGCTTAGCAACTTCAGTATATCATACTTCGTTACAACGCCAGTTACCTGTCCTTTTTCCAATACCAGCACTGCAGGGTTCTTTTCAAGCATATAGGATGCGGTCTTTACATCTGTGCCCGGAGAGAGTGTAGGGAATGAATCGCCCATGATATCACCTACAAGCATGTGTGATACAACTGATGTCTTCTTGTCTGCCATGGACCTGATGATCATATCCTCTGAGATACTACCGACAGATATCCCCTCCTGTATCACAGGTATCTGGGATATGTTGTATTCTTCCATGATGTGAACAGCCTTATCGATGCTCTCATCAGGTGAGACCGATATAATTTCACGGTGCATTATATCTTTCAGATAGATATCTTCCTTCTCTATATCGTTGAAAACATCGATGATCTTCTTTAGGGTAGATAATCTAGGGTCGACATCTCCTGCCTCTATTCTTGCTATGAGGGGTTGGCTGACCCCTGCTCTCTTTGCAAGATCGCTCTGTGTAAGACCAAGATCTGTCCTTTTTTGTTTCAGTTCATCTGGTGATGGAAGTTGCATGAGTATTACTGATGGTAATTATCATATTTAAAACCCATCAGAGAAAAGAACACTGGGGCAGTGATATCTAAAAAAGAAAAACAGGGACTGGATCATTCCTGTTCTGAAGTATCCATCTCCATGACAACATTACCTTCCTCATCAGTCATGGTAATCTTACCGTTGATAGCTTTCATTTCAGACATGACATTGCCATCTTCGTCATAATATGTCATGATGAAACTTTCCTCGTTCTCATCAATAGGAGTATACATCTCCATTCTGGCAAAGCCATCTTCGCTGTCCACATTCATTTCAGCTACCGTATGGCACATCTCAATTCCCTCGATGACCTCAGTGCCTAAGACTTCCATTACCATACTTTCACCTGTGTTAGGGTCTCTGATGGTCATAGTTGAACCTACGGGACATACTTCATCTTCTACACCTTCAGTGTAGGTGACCTCATATTCTTTACCATCCTCGCCTTCTACGGTAGTGGTGGTGGTTTCCTTATCGCTACAACCTGATACTGCCAGTGACAATACCAACAACATAATGAATACTGCTATTTTCTTGTTCATAGAACACCCCTTTTAAAGGAGATTAGACTGTTGTCCTGATTTAAATGTGTCGTTTTGTTGTTCTTACTTATCAGGGTTGAAAAAGTGAGGTCCGGTTTCATATCACTATAGTGGTATTTCCCGGCGATCAATTAAATTAAAATAGGGTGAACAGGCCGATGATATATGCAAGATAGACACCAAGTATCACACCGCCTTCCCATCTTTCCAGTTTTCTTCCTGTGATACCGAATATCACAAGAAGTACCATTATGAGAAGCATGAACGGGAAATCGTAGTTAAGGGACTGGCTGAGTATTGTAAGTGGTCTTATCTGTGAGGATGCACCGAGAATTAGTGCTATGTCCATGGTATTTGCACCGAGTATGTTACCTATGGAAATATCCTGATGTCCTTTCAATGTGGAAGAGACCGCAGTGATCAGTTCAGGAAGGGATGTTCCAAGTGCAACAAGTGTGAGGGCTATTATCATCTCAGGTATTCCCAGCCATTCTGCAATTGTAATACCGGCATCCACAAGGATACGGCTTCCTACGACAACAAGCAGTGCACCTACGATAAAGAGTGCAATATCTTTTCTTAACTGGCTTAAGGGGACCTTTTCCCTGAGCTCTTCATTTCCATCAAAGACCGCACGCTGAAGGCGGAAATTATAATACATGAATCCTACGAACACGAGCAAAAGCAAGATCCCATCGAATGAGGAAACAACACCATCATATGCCACAGCTATCAGAAGCAGGGCAGAGGTGAGCATAAACCCACCCTTGCGTGTGAAACCATGGAGTTCTACAGGAATTGCCTTGATCAATATTATTGCACCAAGAACAAGACCGATGTTGCATATTGCTGAACCTACTGCGTTACCCACTGTCATTTCCACGTGGTCAAGATATGCCGCCATGGCAGAAACAGTGAATTCAGGTGCGGTAGTTGCAAAGCTCACAATTGTGGCCCCTATGATTATCTTTGGGATGCCACTTTTCTCTGAGATCGAAACTGCAGATTCCACGAACCAGTCAGCACCTTTTGTGATCATCAGAAGACTTACAAGCAATAATACAACCGTTACAAGCATGAGGGACCTATACATTTCCATGGGATTTAAAAGTAAGTGAGAGAAATGTAAGAATAATAGGAAGCAATCACATATCATGAATAGCTAAACCGACCCGAAGGGTCCGGCGAAGCCGGCACGATCCTAAAAAGTGCAAGAAATGTTCGTGCTTTCATTTTTTGTCTGCATGTAAACAAGGATTTTCACAGACTTTATAGTTGACCAAAATAAAAAATAATATCAACCTGCATGGAAATTGCACAGCTAAACATTCCATAATGTTTATTTTTCTCATCGTAGCATATTTTTTCCACGAATTACAACTTTGATCCTGTAATTACCATAATTGTATTATTTACATAGTCTTCCTGACAGTGATGGAACGCGCCGCCTGCGGCGGATGGTCGCTTTGTTCTTTGTTTTCTGTTAAGTGTTGCTGGAGGTCTGAATGAAATTCATCACTCCAGTCCAAGCATTGTAACTGCTGCTACTATCATAATTCCAAGGGCTACCATACGAACTGAGTGTTTTATCATACTCTGCTTTGCCAGCTTTCCTGAGTATACTCCGAGTATCGACAGGACAACTATGCTGCAAATTATTGCCACTTCGAGCATGTATTCATCAAGAAGCAGGAATGGAAGTATCGGAACAAGGGAACCTAAGAAACTTGCTCCTCCGTGGAAGAAGGAGTCGCTCCATATCTTCTTTTTAGCTTCCTCTTCCAGTCTTGTGCTGTTGAGGCTGCGCAGGAGGGGCTTTTCCATTTCTGCCAGCTTTCCGAATTCCACTGCGCTCTCTGCCAGATATGAGCCAACACCATTTGTGAGTGCCAGTGCCACTGCGCCACCCAATGCGGCATTAATGACAATGGTAGGGTCATCAGATACATGTGATGTACCTATCACAACACCAAGAACTGCGAGTATACCATCGATACTACCAAGAATGATATAGCGTCCATGTTCTGTTTTCAACTTAAATCGTCTTTTTTTGAAAGATCCTGTATTATTCATGATTACCTTCTGGTCTTGAAATCAAACTCATGTTAGATATACACACAAAGCTTTTTTTCTTTTTCGGATATTGAACAAGGTTAAGCTTATTGCACATGATAAAAATACAGACCCGACAACCCATAAAGGAATGGTCCCATGAAAGTTCACCCAAGATGTTCATATTGCCTGCTCTCCAGGGTACACCAGGAAGCGGAACTGTCTACCGATGACGAAGAACTGATGCACAAAGCAGTTCTCGGCGGAATTGAAGTACTGAATTCCCTCTATGAGCCAGGAATGCCTGCCGCAGAGCTGTCCACTCCAATGCACAGGAAAGCCTATGAGATCCTTAATGATAATGATCCATATCGTAGTGTGAAAGAACTGAGCAGTCAGACAGCAGCCAGGTTCATGCCGGTGATCCGTTCATATGTATTTAATGAAGATGGTGATGATATCGCCACGTTCAAACGCGCTGTCCTTGCGGCAGTTATAGGGAACTATTTCGACTATGGTGTTATGGGCCTTGAAGTGCCTATCGATGTGTTCGATGATACTTTCAGGGAACACTTCAAGCGCGGACTGGACATAGATGACACTGACAGGATGCTGGATAAGCTTAGCAATGTCGTATATCTGGCTGATAACTGCGGAGAGATACTTATCGACACTCTTGTGTTCGAGATCATCAGGAAAATGGGTGGAAAGATAACCCTTGTTGTAAGGGGTGCTCCCATACTGAACGATGTCACAATGGATGAGATCGAAGAGTTCGGTATTGCCGATAAGGTAGACAGGGTTCTTACAACAGGTTCTAATGCAATAGGTGTTCGTTTCGAGGAAGCTCCACAGGAGCTCAAAGATGCACTGGACAACGCATCACTCATTATAAGTAAAGGAATGGCAAATTACGAGACACTGTCAGAAGAGAATTATAGACCAATAGCATATTTACTTAAGGTGAAGTGCGATCCCGTAGGGGAGGATATCGGTGCACCTAAAGGCTGCTCAGTGGCCCGTTTATTGGAAGAGGAGTGATATAGTATGTGTGAACTTAAGGTGATCCTTGATAATGGTGAGTCCCGTGATGTCGTAATGGAATCCGTTACAAAGATGGTCGTTAACGGAGATGACGTCGATCTTTACGGTATACTCGGAGAGAAAAAGACTGTTAAAGGCTCGATAAAGGAGATCAGCTTCGCAGCGGGGGAAGCTATAATAATTCAAAAGTGAGTATTATATATTCATATTTTTACATAATTATCAGATTTGAAATCAGGTATGTTGAATTAAATAGATCAGATAGGAAGGAACTAAGATGTCAAAAGTAAAAGTTGCAATAAATGGATATGGTACTATTGGTAAACGTGTTGCTGATGCAGTTACCATGCAGGATGATATGGAGATAATCGGTGTTGCTAAGACAAGACCTAACTATGAGGCATTCGTTGCACACGACAAGGGATATGATGTCTACACACTTGCTGACAGGGTCGATGCAATGACCAGCGCAGGTATCCCTGCAGCAGGAACCGTTGAAGATATGATATCAAAGGCCGATGTGGTCGTTGACTGTACACCAGGCGGTGTTGGTGAGAAGAACAAGGCACTTTACGAAAAAGCAGGTGTAAAGGCTATCTGGCAGGGTGGCGAGGACCATGATCTTGCAGGTTGTTCATTCAATGCAGAGGCAAACTATGCAGAAGCACTCGGAAAGGACTTCGTTAGAGTGGTATCCTGTAACACAACAGGTCTGTGCAGAGTTATCTATCCACTTGACCAGGAATATGGTGTCAAGAAGGTAAGAGTAACACTCATGAGAAGAGCTGCAGATCCAAATGATATCAAGACCGGTCCTATCAATGCTATCGTTCCTAACCCGATCAAGCTTCCTTCACACCACGGTCCTGATGTAAAGTCCGTTATACCACACATCAACATCACATCAACCGCAGTCAAGCTGCCAACAACTTTGATGCACCTTCACACACTCAACATCGAGCTTGAGAAAGAATGCACAGCAGATGATGTAAAGGCTATCTTTGCAAAGCAGCCACGTGTAAGGATGGTAGGACAGGGTATCACCTCAACAGCCGAGGTAATGGAGCTCGGAAAGGACCTTGGACGTCCAAGAGGCGACATGTGGGAGAACTGTGTCTGGGAAGACTCTGTCACAATGTACGAGGGAGAGCTTTACTTCTTCCAGGCGATCCACCAGGAATCCGATGTAATTCCTGAAAATGTCGATGCTATCCGTGCCATGATGGAACTTGAATCCGATGGTGCAAAGTCCGTAGCAAAGACCAACAAGGCAATGGGACTCTAAAACCAGTTAATACTTGAGACAGGCTCTATGCAGTGCACAGGCGATCTCCTGGAACTGAGTGAAAGGATAGCTGATGCAGTGCATAATGCCATTGATGGACTTGTCGGCACATCTGATGCCGGCCGGGTCCTTTATACAGGGGCGGACGGAACACCCACAAAACTAATTGATGATGTTTCCGAAAAAGCTATTTTTGAACTGCTGGTGAAAGAGGATACCCCATTCAGGGTTATCAGTGAGGAAGCAGGGGAAAAGATAATTGGTACCTCTCCTGATCATACGATGGTGATCGATCCCATAGATGGGACCTATAATGCTTCTCAGGGTATCCCGTTCTATTCTCTTTCGATCGCAGTCACCACAAAGGACCTGAATGATATCCGTTTTGGGTATGTGCAGAACCTTGCTACAGGTGATACATTCCATGCTGAGGTCGGAAAGGGTTCGTACTATAATGGTAAAAGAATATCAACATCTGATAATCAGGATATCAGCAGATTCTGCGTAAGTATTTACGGTTACAGGAACAATATATCTGATGCTTCCAGGCTCTCTGAGAATGTCAGAAGGGTCAGATCGCTTGGAAGTGTGGCACTTGAACTATGCTATGTTGCAGCGGGGATGACCGATGCATTCGCAGATGTCAGGGGGACTATGCGTATGACAGATATTGCTGCAGGCAAGCTTATTGTAGAAGAGGCCGGAGGTATTGTTACCAACGGATACGGTGAATCTTTAAAGTTAGAGGACAATGTAATGAGTAGGGATAGTGTGATCGCATCGAACGGACTTGCACATGAAATGATCTTAAAGCTTTCAACAGGGGTAGTACATGAAGGTCAGTAAAATTGGGATAGTATCGCGCTTTGATCAGCAGGATGCTCTTGATATGGTCAGGAAGATCCACGATGAGTTCAGTTCAAAGGTGGATATCGTACTCTCTCCTAAGACCGGTAAGCATCTTGGGCTAACAGAGAACACTCTTCCGGTGGAGGAAATGCGTGCGGCTGGTGTCCAGATGATAATCTCGGTCGGTGGTGACGGCACGGTCCTCAGGAACATATCAAAGATGGATGACCCGCTTCCGGTCCTTGGTATAAATATGGGTACACTTGGTTTCCTTGTGGATATCCCTCCAGAGGATGCGATAACGGGTATCGGGGATGTGCTTAAAGGTTTCACGTATACTGAACGGTCAAGGCTCAGTGTGCATCTGAACGGAAAAAGGCTTCAGGATGCTACCAATGAGATCGTTCTTATAACAGCCAGGCCGGCAAAGATCCTTACATTTAGAATTGCAGTGGATAATTCAGAGATAGAGGATATGAGGGCTGACGGGATCGTTGTTGCGACACCTACCGGGTCAACCGCGTATGCTATGAGTGCAGGGGGGCCGATAGTCGATCCTCGTGTAGATGCATCGATCATTGTGCCGATAGCTCCGTTCAAATTATCTGCAAGGCCCTGGATAGTTCCGGGTGATAGCAATATTAAAGTGGAAATGACAATTCCTGAGAAAGAGGCGGTCATTGTCATAGATGGTCAGCATTCCTATGCTATGAAGGAGAATGATGTTGTCACGATCACCAGGGGGCAGAATCCTGCAAGGTTTGTGAGCAGCTCTGTTAATGGCTTTTATGAAAAGGTGCAGAGCAAGCTTGCCTGAACAGCAGCGTGACCTTTGTATCTTGTAAATATATCTGGATAATTCGTAAAATCAGCATTAAATTGCCTTCTATACACTAGATAAACATTGCTCTTCAACATTTGTTGAAAAGCTACAAAATACCTTAAAAAACCTAACAGTTATATAATGGGACTGGAAATTCACACCAATCACAGGAGTCAAACCATGTCAGAAAATAAGGATTACTCAAGAAACAAGCTTATGGATCAGTTGAATTTGCCACCTCTTGATATTGAGATCTGCGATGTGACGCTCAGAGATGGTGAGCAAACACCTGGAGTGGTCTTTACAAGGGAAGAGAAGATCGCCCTTGCGACAGAGCTTGACTCAGTTGGTGTTGATATTATCGAGGCAGGTTTCCCTGTTGTCTCTGTCTCTGAAAAGGCTGTAGTTAAGGAAATAGCTAACCTGGGTCTTGATGCACGCACATGTTGTCTTGCCAGGTCAAAGGTAAGTGATGTTGAGACAGCTGTGGATTGTGATGTTGATTTCGTCAGCATATTCATTGCAATGTCAGATCTCCATCTTAAATACAAGTATCACAAGAGCTGTGCGGAGATGTTCTCATGTGCAATGGAGGCTGTGCAGTATGCCAAGGACCACGGTGTTGGTGTAAGGTTCGCAGCTGAGGATGGAAGCAGAACTGATGTAGAGGTACTGAAGACCGCTTTCAGGGCAGCTGAGGAATACAAAGTGGACTATGTAAGTATAGCTGACACGATCGGTATACTGAACCCCAGCACTACCTATTATCTTGTAAATGAGATCAAGAAGACCGTTGATACTCCTGTCTGTATCCACTGCCATAATGATCTTGGAATGGCAACTGCAAATACCCTTGCTGCTGCAGAGGCAGGTGCAAAGCAACTTCATACTACTGTAAATGCAATAGGTGAAAGAGCAGGTAATGCTTCACTTGAAGAGGTCCTTGTTGCACTGAGGATCCAGTATGGTATTGAAAGGTATGATACTACAAAGCTCACTGAGCTTTCAAAGATGGTAAATGAATATTCAGGGCTCAAACCTGCAGTGAACAAGGCAATTGTCGGTGAGCACACATTCTCGCATGAATCCGGTATACATGTCTGTGCAATTCTGGAAGAACCACGTACATATGAGCTGTTCAGCCCGGAGATGGTAGGTGGAAAGCGTCATCTCATCGTAGGTAAACATACGGGAATGAAAGCTTTGACAGGTATTGTCGGAGATATGGGACACGAACTTTCAAAAGAGCAACTTGCATCACTTCTTGACAGGATAAAGAACTGTACTGAAACAAAGCACGGTATCTCTCCTGAAAGACTTGAATCTATGATAAAAGAAACAAAACAGCATTAATAATCCATTAATGCTTCTTTTTTCCTTCTTGAATTATGCCTGATCTCTGTGTCATTAACAGCTCCGTCCTCATCATCTTTTTCAAAGTGGCTGTCGTCGTAATAATTCATCTCATCGTTCTCGAGTATGATGACGTAGTCTGCAGAGTTTCTCAGAGCGGTTGAAAAGCCCGGTTCTACTCCAAATATTATAGTTTCTTTGCCATGTTCATTGGCTTTGTTCAGGAGTGGTTTGAAATCCGCATCCCTTGTAACAAGTGCTATGGTATCGATGGTCGGATTGTATACCAGTTCCATTCCTTCCACGGCAAGTCTTACATCCACATCGCTTGAACATATTATAGGTTCAAAACCATTGTTCTCGATAGCCTCTACCAGTTTATCAGAAGCATACTGGTTCAGGAAGACCCTTCCTATCTTTACGTTCCCGTATTCTTTCAGGACATCCCTGATCTCTTCGAGGTTCACATTGAACTCTTTGCGCAATACGTTAGGACCATCTACAAGAAGACCTATGCTTCGTCTTCCTGTCTCTTTTTTAGTACTAAGGTATTTTACAATTGAATTCAGTCCGGTTTTCACATTAGCCATGTTTCCTCTCTATAATTATAATATGACCGATCAGAACGATCGTGTCAGACAAATATCAATAATTGCAATATATGGGTATATGTTTGGCTCAAAGGCACGTCATAAATATTATTACTATATGATCTTAACTTTATATGATATAACTGTTACTGGGGCCGCACGCTATTATGAGTATTTATGAATACTTAATGGTGCAATATCGGTGTCAAATAATATCTGACATCGATCTCTTTGTGACCTCTGTACCTGGTTTGCTACTATTTTTCAGAATAAAATAGTTTGCAAGCCTCCCACCAACTCTCTTTCTAGTAAAAAGGATTTCTCCGCCATGTTTTATAAACGTATCCATCACTTCTTCGAACTGTCCCCGTTCCATGTCCGATAGTTCTATCAGGCTCTCACCGTCAAGTATCCAGTTATAGACCTTCAGAAGATTTATCTCTCTTACCCGCTTCAGTCCTTCTGTGTCTTTATATTCGTCAACATAGATCGAGCGTTTGAGTTCCGGTGACCATCCTGCTAGTTTCTCCTGCATGTCGATAAATTGTACAGGGATAACTTCGCCTTCTTCAGGTCTTGGAAAAACTCTGGCAAGATTATTCCTTGCTCCTGCCAACAGCATCACCTTCTATAATATGTGTCACCATATGAATTGTATCGCATCTGTGCTCTTTTTATTCTGCTTCCCATGAGCAGACCTACAAGGATACCGCTCAGGTGTGCAGTGTGGGCTATCATGTCGTTGGAACCCAGCAGAATAAAGTCAAAGAGTGCGAAAAGTACCAATGCATGGGTGATCTGCATGGGGATGAAATATACGTATACCCTTATGTCCGGGGCTATTATGGCAAGTGCTGCAAAGACTCCCATTATCGCTCCACTGGCACCGACAACAGGTGTGTATATCGCGCTGCTTGTCAGGGAATAGGCTATAGCTGCAACCAGACCTGCTGCAAAGTATACGTAAAGGAATATCTTCTTGCCGGCTCTCCTTTCCAGTTCCGGTCCAAAGAAGAACAGTACCAGCATATTGAAGAATATGTGGGTGAAGTCAGCATGAACGAACATGTGTGTGACAAGTGTCCATGGATGTGTGAATATGAATGCGGGTACCATCTGGAAAAGCTGCTGATAGCCCGGTATAAGTATCTGCAGAATGAATGAGAAGATACATAGATAGATTATTGCCATTGAAGGGCTGGTCTTCATGGAGTACTTTATGTTACTTCCAGCACTCTTGACCGCACTTTTGGCTGCATGTTTCGCAGTGTTCTTAAGGATATCTTTGAAGATATCTTCGTTCCCTGTATTTCCATATCCGGAGCTTCCGCTATATGCTCTGTCCTGTTTGACCTGTTCGAGGCCTTCGCATGCATGTTGCTCAGGAAGTCTATGCCCGGAACAGAATACTTTTCCGCAAAAACGGCATTTGAAGGGAATGTTCTCTTCTTTGCCACATATCCAGCATTTTTTGTCCAAATAAGTCACCGTTATGTAATGCTTCTTTTATGAGTAGACGGACATCAAATAAAACTATTTCTGAGGAACATAGAAAAGAGGTACATATATTATCAAGAATAATCGTGACAGATATCGGAAAACTTATATGCTAAAATTGTGTATTGATTTCACTTATTACTCATATGCTCGAATATATTGTTTTGATCGATGCTTTATGTGAAACATTGCAAAATGATCACAAATAATCGTGATAGATTCAGGAAACTTTTTTATATAGGGTCGTATTATTAGAACATCTTACATAACAGTTTCAAAATTATTACAAATCTAATTGTAAATAACAACAAATTATAATTTAGTGTTTTTTCGTAGCACTTCTACACCTATAAAGGAGGACAAAACAAACATGAGCGACATAGAAACTGGAAAGTTTTCCATTGATGAGCTGGAAAATGTCCAGATCACAATTGGCAAGATCGTAGGTGCCATTGAGAAAAAAGCGAAAGAAGAGGGAGTTGAAGTAGGCCCAACCCCAAAGCCGGGTATCTCTGGCCTCAGGGACTGGGACCACAAACTGCTGTCACGTTATCAGCCAGTTTACACCCCGGTCTGTGACCAGTGTTGTTACTGTACCTTTGGTAAATGTGACCTTGGTGGCAACAAGGAAGGTGCCTGTGGTATCAACATGGAGGCTCACCAGGCTCGTGAGACCCTTCTGAGAGTTATCACTGGTGCTGCTGCACACTCTGCACACGGACGTCACATCCTTCACCATCTCATAGATATCTATGGCCGCGATAAAGCTATAGATGTAGGTCCATCAAATCTGGTTGCACCAAACACCCAGGCAGTAACAGGTATCAAGCCGGAAACACTTGGTGACCTTGAAGAGGTAATGGACTATGTTGAGGAACAGATCAACCAGCTTCTTGCTACTGTACATGCAGGACAGGAAGGTGCAGCTATTGATTTCGAGTCAAAGGTCCTCCATGGTGGAATGCTTGACCATGTAGGTATGGAAGTCTCAGACCTTGCTCAGATGTCCTGTCTCGGAATGCCAAAGTCTGATACTGAAGCACCTCTTGTTGAGATCGGAATGGGTTGCATTGATTCAAAGAAACCTGTACTTCTGGTTATCGGTCACAATGTTTCAGGTGTTACATACATCATGGATTACATACATGACCACAACCTTGACGATAAGATCGAACTCGGTGGACTTTGCTGTACTGCTATCGATATGACACGTTACAAGGTAGAGAACGGTGGCCAGCCAAGGGCTAAGGTCATAGGTACCCTTGCAAAGGAGCTCAAGATGATCAGGTCCGGTGTACCTGATGTTATCGTTGTTGATGAACAGTGTGTCAGAGCTGATGTCCTTGAGGAAGCAAAGAAACTCTCTATCCCTGTTATCACAACTAACGAGAAGATAATGTATGGTCTTCCAAACAGGTCCAAGGATAGTGCAAAGGATATCATTGAAGACCTTTCCACATTCAAGGACCCTGGAGCACTTATACTCGACTATGATACTCTTGGAGAGGTAGCTCCTGAACTTGCGATCAAGATGTCAAAGATCCGTGAGGACATGGGTATCAAGGCACTTCCAAGCGATGAGGAACTTCAGGGACTCTCTGAGAAATGTGTCCAGTGTGCTGCATGTGAAATGGACTGTCCTGCAAACCTGCCTATCATGGCAGCAATGAAGGCAGGAGTTGACAAGGACTTCAGCAAGTTCGAGGAACTCCACGATGTCTGTATCGGTTGTGGAAGATGTGACCAGGCATGTCCAAAGGATATTCCTGTACTCGATATGATCGAGCAGGCATCCCGTAAGATCATCCGTGAAGAAAAGGGATTGATGCGTGCCGGAAGAGGTCAGATAAGTGATCCTGAGATCCGTGAAGAAGGTGTCAATCTTGTTCTCGGTACAACACCAGGTATCATCGCTATGGTAGGATGTTCCAACTATCCGAATGGTACAAGGGACCTCTACACAGTTGCAGATGAGATGCTCAAGAGAAACTACATCGTTGTCATGTCCGGATGTTCCGCAATGGACCTTGGAATGTACAAGAACGAAGATGGTCAGACCCTCTATGAGAAGTATCCTGCAAAGTTCCTTGCCGGTAACCTTATTAATGTAGGTTCATGTGTCTCTAACTCACACATCACAGGAACAGCTATCAAAGTCGCCGCAATTTTCGCACAGAGAAATGTCAGCGGTAACTACGAAGAGATCGCTGATTACATCACAAACCGTATCGGTGCTGTCGGTGTAGCATGGGGAGCATACTCTCAGAAGGCGATCGCTATCGGTTCAGGCTGTAACAGGCTTGGTATCCCTGTAGTTGTCGGACCACATGGTTCAAAGTACAGAAGAGCACTCATTGGTAAGCCATATGATGAGGCTGCCTGGAAGGTATATGATGCAAGAGATGGTTCAGAAATGCCGATCCCTTCATCACCTGAGTTCCTGCTTACAACAGCAGAATCCGTTGAGGAACTCTTCCCAATGCTTGCAAAGAACTGTATCCGTCCATCTGATAACAACATGGGAAGGATGATCAAACTGACCCATTACATGGAACTAAGCCAGAAGTACCTCGGTCACATGCCAGAGGACTGGTATAAGTTTGTAAGGACAGAGACAGACCTTCCACTTGCAAAGCGTGAGCAACTCCTCAAGATACTTGAGGCAGATCATGGATGGGAGATCGACTGGAAGCGTAAGAAGATCATTTCAGGTCCAACAATGAAGTCTGATGTTTCAGCTCAGCCTACAAACGTCAAGAGGCTCTGCAAGGGGGAATGCTAAAATGGTCGATACAACAAAGAACACACTGATCTACACAACTTCAGGTAGAAAGGTCGCAAAACCTGTAAATCCGAATGTTGCAGGTAAGATGATATCAAAAGCGAAGAGACCTCTTCTAGTAGTAGGTGCTGAGCTCCTTAAAGATGAGAAGCTCATTGAGAAGGCAATTACGATCGCAAAGAAGGGAATTCCGGTAGCTGCTACCGGACATTCCATTACTGCATTGGTAGACAAGGATATAGATGTAAAATACATCAACATACACTCACTTGGTACTTTCCTCGGGGATAAGAACTGGACCGGTCTTGATGGTCAGGGTTCATACGACACTGTCATTTTCCTCGGCCACAAGAAATATTATCTTGACCAGGTACTTTCAGGCATTAAGAATTTCACTGATCTTAAGGCCCTTGCTATCGAAAGACATTTCATGCAGAACGCTACATTGTCCTTTGGAAACCTCAAGCCTGAGGTTCATCTTGAGGCTCTTGATGAATTAATTGAGAATTTATGATTATATTTTATATGGTGACAATACGGAGAACTAATCATGGCAGATGAATTCCCTTTTGAAATATCTCCTATGTTTGAAGGAGAGAGAATTAGAAAAGATGGTATGTTTGTAGAACTTGCAGGTCCGAAGTCCAAAGGATTCGAACTTGTAAGAGCAGCAGATATGGACGACGTGGAGGACGGCAGGTTCACACTCATCGGTCCTGATCTTTCAGACATGGAGGAAGGTTCCAGATATCCTCTTGCAATGGTCTACAAGATCGCAGGAGAACTTGTGGAAGCTGACCTTGAGTCAATTGTAGAAAGAAGGAACCACGAATTCCAGAACTACATACAGGGTTTCATGCACCTTAACCAGAGAGACGATGTCTGGATGAGGGTAAGCAAGGATGCAGTTGAAAAGGGCATGACATCGTTCGAGTCTGTTGCACAGGCTATCATGATGCTCTTTAAGAACGAACTCCCATTCATAGAGGCTGTAGAGGCTATCTACATCACAGATATGGATGAGATCGAGAAAGAGATCGAGAATGCAAGAGCAGTCTACAAGGGTAGAGATGAGAGAACCCGTGACCTTCACGATGAGGACGTTGACACCTTCTACGGATGTACTCTCTGTGCATCATTCGCTCCAACCAATGTCTGTGTAGTTACACCAGACAGGATCTCACTTTGTGGTGCTATCAACTGGTTCGACGGCAGAGCAGCTGCAAAGGTAGACCCTGAAGGTCCTCAGTTCGCAATTCCAAAAGGCGATGTCATTGACGCAGAATCCGGAGAATACACCGGTGTCAACGAAGCAGCAAAGAGACTTTCAAGCGGTGAATATGACCGTATAAAGCTCCACTCATTCTTCGAGTACCCACACACATCCTGTGGATGTTTCGAAGTTGTCGGTTTCTACATCCCTGAAGTAGACGGTATCGGATGGGTAGACAGAGACTTCGCAGGTACAGCTCCAAACGGACTTCAGTTCTCAACAATGGCAGGACAGACCGGTGGAGGTAAGCAGGTAGTAGGTTTCCTCGGTGTAGGTGTCAACTACTTCCGTTCACCAAAGTTCATCCAGTCCGATGGCGGCTGGGAAAGAGTTGTCTGGATGCCAAAGATGCTCAAGGACAAGGTACTCAACGATATTCCTGAAGAGATGCGTGACCTGGTTGCAACCGAAGAGGATGCAGCAGATGTAGACAGTCTCAGGAACTTCCTCAAGGACAAGAACCACCCAATTCTTGAGAGATGGGTCGAGGAAGAAGAGGAAGCACCAGAAGAGGAAGAAGCAACAGAAGCAGCTCCACAGGCTGGCTTTGCTGCACCACAGATGCAGATGCCAACCGGCGGCTTCATGCCATCCATGCCAATGATGACCGGCGGCGGATCTGGCGGTGTAAAGATCGTCCTTAAGAATGCTAAGGTAAGCATTGAAAAGGTAATCATTAAGAAACAGGACTAAGAGAGGTTTTCTGTGGCTAAGATAATTGCAGTGACAGGTAAAGGCGGAACAGGGAAGACGGCAACGACCAGTCTTCTCATCCGTCAGCTTACAAAGGGTGACAAGGTAGTCCTTGCCGTTGATGCGGACCCGGATACAAATCTCCCGGAAACACTGGGATGTGATACCAGCAAGACAATTGGTGATATAAAAGAATACATGCACGATGAACGTGACAACCTCCCGCCTGATGTCAACAAGGAATCCATATTGGAAGGAAAGCTCTATGAGATCCTTGAAGAGATGCCAGGATATGACCTGCTGGTCATGGGAAGGCCGGAAGGTTCAGGATGTTACTGTTATGTCAACAATCTGCTTCGTGGTATCATGAACAAGCTTGTGACAAACTATGATGTGCTCATCATCGATGCCGAAGCCGGGCTGGAACATTTCAGCAGGAAGATCTTCAGGAACGTTGATGATCTTGTAGTTGTCACAGATGGTTCACGCAGAGGTCTTAGGACCGCTGAGCGTATCAGGGAACTTGTAAGCGAGCTGGAAACAGATGTTTCCAACATTTACGTTATTGCAAATAAGGTCACAGATGCAAACCGTGAGAGGATCTCCAGTACTGCTGAAGAACTCGGTCTTGAACTAATAGGTATGATCCCTGTGGACGAGATGATAGTGGAGAGAGATCTCGCCGGGGAACCTTTATTCGATCTTCCTGACGATTCCGTTGCAGTACAGGAAGTTGAGAGGATCGCTCAGAAACTTGGTTTGTAACAAATATATCATATGGTGGAATGCACATGACAAAGAAAATGAAATTATCACAGCTTGGTGATATTTTACAGGACCTCGATGTGGAGTCACTTGAAGGTGTGACCATTGAAGGTGACATCGAACTCAATATATCAGGCGGTGGAGGACTCAATCCTGCACTTGCTTATGCATTAGGAAATGAGATATCACAGATATCTCTGCACATGGCCAACATCGGAAGGATGCTTGGATTCCCTGCTGAACAGTTGTTCGCATCTGCTTTCGGACTTGGTGAGATGCCACAGCCAGAAGCACTTCCAACATCTCCAAGGATACAGGAACTACTTGCTTCTAAATTCGAAGTATCAAAGGTAGACAACTGGAAGAACCCAATACAGGAAGTAACACTTGGTGCTACATCAGGTGACGGTGGCTCAAGGAAGAGCACTGTGACCATTGGTGGAGAGAACGCACTTCCATATTACTTCGATGCCGAGATGCCACACAGGAATTACGTCACAATGGACGTTTTCGACATGCCAATAGGTATGGCAAAGGCAGTAAAGGGCAACTACGAAGATGTTATCAACGACCCTGCCGAGTGGGCAAAGAAGGTCGTGCGTGACTTTAACGCAGACATGGTAACAATTCACCTTATCTCAACTGACCCGCTCATCAGCGACACTCCTGCAAAGGAAGCAGCAAAGGTTGTCGAGGATGTACTTCAGGCAGTTGACGTACCTATCGTTATTGGTGGTTCAGGTAACCCTGAGAAGGACCCTGAAGTACTTGAGAAGGCAGCAGAAGTTGCAGAAGGAGAGAGAGTACTCCTCGCATCCGCAAGTCTGAACCTTGATTACGAGAGGATTGCAAAGGCAGCTATGGACTACGGACATAATGTCCTTTCCTGGACACAGCTTGAGATCAATGCTCAGAAAGAGCTTAACAGGAAGCTTATGAAGCAGTGTAATGTCCCAAGGGACAGAATAGTAATGGACCCAACCACAGCAGCACTTGGTTACGGTCTTGACTATGCTTACACCAACATGGAGCGTATAAGACTTGCTGGTCTTATGGGCGACGACGAACTGACATTCCCAATGTCATCCGGTACCACCAATGCATGGGGTGCTCGTGAGGCATGGATGGTCTCATCCCCTCTTAAGCAGGATTCAGACTGGGGGCCAAGGGAATATCGTGGACCTATCTGGGAGATCGTCACAGGTCTTGCACTGTCACTTGCAGGTAACGATATGTTCATGATGATGCACCCAACATCTGTTCAGGTGCTCAAGGAAATTACACAGACACTCTACGGTTCCATCGAGTCCGAAGAGATAGATATCACCAACTGGATCGGAGCGGAGGTGTGATAAATGAAAATTAACAGTCCACTGGAAGCTTACAAGTTCCTGCCAGCCACTAACTGTGGTGAGTGTGGTGAAGCTACATGTATGGCTTTTGCAGCACACCTTATTGACAGGTCCCATAAACTCACAGATTGTAAACCAATTCTTGATGCAAAGTTCAAGAAGAAGTACGAAGAGCTTGATGCACTCCTTGCTCCTGAGATCAGGGAAGTCGAGATCGGTGTCGGTGACAAGATAGCAAAGATCGGTGGGGACGATGTTCTCTACAGACACAAGCTTACATTCTTCAACCAGACACAGTTCGCATATGATGTGACTGACAGCATGGATGAGAAGGACCTCGTAGAGAGGGTAAACTACATTCAGGACTTCAGAAAGTTCTATGTAGGTAACTTCCTCACTGTGGATATGATCGCAGTGCGCTGCACATCAGGCGACCCTGCAAAGTTCGCAGCAGCAGTAAAGAAGGTCGTTGAGACAACAGACCTGCCTATCATTCTCTGTTCATTCGACCCTGCAGTCTTAAAAGCAGGTCTTGAAGTATCAAAGGACAGGAACCCACTGCTCTACGCAGCAAACAAGGATAACTGGAAGGAAGTCGGGGCTCTTGCACTTGAGTATGATGTACCTGTAACACTCTTTGCACCAAATGACCTTGATATGCTCAAGACACTGGCAAAGACCTTTGCAGAAATGGGTACCGAGAAACTTGTGCTCGATCCGGGAACATTCCCAACCGGCAAGCAGCTCAAACAGACATTCAGCAACTTCCTGAAGGTACGCAGAGCTGGTATTGACGGTGACCGTGACATCGCTTATCCGATAATGGCAGTTCCGTTCACAGCATGGATGGCACATGACGACCCTGTAAGTGCATCTTACTGGGAAACAGTGGTTGCATCAGTATTCACCATCAAGTACGGTGACATAATGATCCTCCACAGCACAGAGTCTTATGCAATGCTGCCTGAACTGCACATACGTGACACTATCTACACAGACCCAAGAAAGCCGGTCACAGTAGATCCTGGTATGTACAAGGTGGGCGAGCCAACCGCAGATTCACCAGTTCTCGTAACAACCAACTTCGCTCTTACCTACTACACAGTAGAGAGTGATATTGCATCCAACAAGATCGACTGTTTCCTCTGGGCAATTGATACCGACGGTATTGGTGTAGAGGCTGCAGTAGCCGGTGGACAGCTTACCGCCGAGAAGATCAAGAAGGGAATCGAGGATTCAGGCTTTGATATGAAGAAGGACACGACACACAACACCATCGTTATCCCCGGACTTTCAGCACGTCTGCAGGGTGACGTGGAAGACGCAACAGGTTGTAATGTCATGGTAGGTCCTGCAGATTCCGGTAGGATCCCTGGCTGGATGGAAAAGAACTGGCCACCACAGAAGAAATAATAAACAGTACTATTCTGGAAGATGCTGTGTTCAGATACAGCATCTTTCTTTTTGTAATTTTTATTTTTGACCTTTTTTCTATGAAAGGTTCATGATAGTATCTTTTGAACAAAAAACTCTTATACTATCTACTTGTCGTTTTACGTTGGGATAAGATGGATCTGATCATACGTAGTAACAATAGTATCGAATTGACCAGAGATGGGAAGCATTGTGCCATTATCGGGGATATTGAAGATGTCATGGATGAGCATATTGAAAAAATGATAGAATGGGCTACATGTCTGTGGAATTATGACAAGATCACAATGTGGAAGAAATCTGATTCTGCAAATCCCGGATACTTCATTCGTGATAGTGATGAGGGCAGGTACAAGGTTCATGTCCTGGACGATGAACAGAAGGCCGATCTTTTCGGCGGGGCGCGGAAAGACAGTCCATCAAAGATAAAAGACTGGGAAAACAAAGAGATCCTTGCTTATGTTGATTGGTTCATTGATTGACCTGGATGTTCAAGAGATATTCTCTGTTGGTCAAAAAAGCAGATATTGACAGTGGGTCATGCTATCAGAGGCCGCACTCGTCAATAAGTATTTCCTGGAACCATTCTCTGGTAACATCAATAGAGACCTTCGATTCCAAGTAGTTGAGGTATTCGCATTTTCCGGTTCTGACGTATATGATGCAATTGGTGCAGTATAGTTCCCTGTTCTCTTTAGAATATCCTAGTTCCTCTATCATACACATGCTTCTACTCCATCATCATTGATCAGGATGGTGACCATATCCTTTGCAGATGTGATCCTTCCACAACTTTTACAATAATAGAATACGTTGGATCCTATTAACTGGCGTTTTAAATCTGTACGACAATATTCACAGCATATACTCTCTTCTATTTTCATCAGATCATCCCACACTTCCCGGTATGCCCAGGTCGCTACTTTGCATCCATCCCGCCGATCATGAAGCGTGTAAGTTCCAGATCGTCCTCACTCATTGTCCTTTCATACTGCCCGTTCCTGATAATTTTTAGGCCAGTATCAACCCTATTATTTGTATATGTGTCTATACATTTTTTAATGTTTTGCATAATTTTTTATTCTCCTTTCTACCAGTAGATCAGAATATCTCATGCAGGGATATATAAAATATGCATATAATATCAATATAACTTTATAATCTATATATTAGTTACAAAAACATGTAGTTTCTATGTAGTATTCGCATCTTTTTATGCCCATTCATTTTCTTTTTTATCAGGACAGAATATGTATAAATATTGAAATAGAGATTGTATGTACAGAGGTATTGGTATGAGTGAAGTATTTTTCAGATCAGCAGAAGAGATAGGCCCCGATAATACACAGATCGATCAGATAATCGATCTATTTCCCAGAATATCCCCTGTTAAGGAAGGGGACATTGTTGCAATAAAGATCCATCCTGGCGAACTTGGGAACACAACTTATGTTCGCCCTGTTATAGTAAAGACTGTTGTGGATCTTGTAAAAGAAGCAGGAGGCATTCCTTTTGTAACAGACACTACCGTACTGTATCCAAGTAAGAGATTCAACGGTGTAGATGTTCTTAATACGGCTGCTACTAATGGTTTTACTCTAGGGACAATGGGTGCTCCATTCATTTGTGCTGATGGTATTCACGGTGATGATTCTGTTTCTGTGGATATAGGTGGGGAAGTTGTTGACAGTATTACAGTTGCATCTGCAATAGCAAGCGCAGATTCTATGATCGTGATATCTCATTGTAAAGGACATCCTGCATCAGGGTTTGGTGCAGCTGTTAAGAACTTAGGGATGGGTTGCCTGGATAAAGCAGGAAAGACTGAGGTCCATAAGGTAGCAAGACCTTCTATTGATATCGATAAATGTGTAGGATGCAGGAAATGTGTAAATGTATGCCCATGGGATGCTCTTTCTTTAGTGGATGGAAAAGCAATTATCGACCATGACCTGTGCTGTGGTGAATTAGCATGTTTTGCCAGCTGTAATTTTGGTGCAATTGTTCCTCCTGCAGATTCTCCGGAAAGGATGCAGGAAAAACTTGGTGAAGCAGCTTATGGTCCTGTCAAACTTCTTCCTGAAAAAATAGGATATATTAACTGGATATTCGATCTCACTCCGGGATGTGACTGCTTCAATTTCTCAGCTCCTACATTTGCCGGGGATATTGGAATTACTGCATCTAAAGATCCGGTAGCTCTTGATAAGGCCAGTCTTGACCTTGTAAATGAAAAGATGAAGCACGATGGAGGAGGTTGTGTTAACAACGTTTGGGGAATTGATCCTATGATCCATCTGGAATATGCTGAGAAGATCGGTGCTGGCAGCCTGAAGTATGATCTGATACGTAAATGATCTGAACTCAGGATTATTGATCTGTATCTAAGCTAATGTTCTCAGAACATGATTGTTTCTGGGCGAAAACAATATTTAAGTAAGAATGGTATCAGAGCCAATGAACAGTACTATATGTCCAAAATGCGGGAATGGAACTCCCCGATTATTTCAGGGACGCTGCAAGAGCTGCTTTCTGGAGAATTTCACCCTTGCAGAAATAGCTCCTGTCCTGCATGCCAAGATATGCTCGACCTGTGGGGCACGAAATATCAGGAACAGGTGGGTGAATGAAGGGAATCTTGAGTCGATCATTATCCAGACAGCCGAAGATGCACTTTTAGTGCATGAAATGGCAGGTGACATCGAGATATACATTGAACCTCGTGCACAGACGCCTTATATTTATAAGGTACATATCGAAGTTGATGCGATGGTGCTTGACGAGATCTTCCATCAGAGCCTGGATACTGAGATACGTGTAGTGCGCGAGTCCTGTGACATGTGCAGTCGTATATCAGGAGGCTATTTTGAAGCTATAATGCAGATAAGGGCAAGCAAACGTATCCCTTCCCAGGAAGAGATGGCCGAGTGTATCACTATAGCTAACGGGGTACTTGAGAGATTACGTAATAAGGGTGACCGACTTGCATTCATATCAAGCAGTCTTGATATTAAGGAGGGAGTTGACCTCTATGTTGGTTCTTCAAATGCTGCACGCCATATATGCAGGGAAATAAATTCACAACTTGGTGGTACTTTTACCGAGTCTGCATCATTACAGGGAAGAAAAGAAGGTAAGAATGTCTATCGCATCACTTTTTCCCTGAGACTTCCGGAGTTCATGCCACATGATATTATCGAGCATAAGGGCAGGGTCATAGAGATAAGGAAGTTCGGTAAGAGTGTGACAGGTACTGATGTCGAGACCGGTGCACGTTTTACGGGTACATTCGATGAACTGGATGGTGCGACACTTCTTGCAAACAGGAAGGACCTGGGAACAACAATGCTCGTGGCTATCGAGAATGATGATCTTCTCGTACTTGATCCTGATACCTATGAGACCGTGACCATCAGAAAACCTGTCATGTTCAATGCAGAAGCAGGTACCGAGATACCAGTTGTCAGAACAGAAAAAGGACTTCTTGCTGTTGCAGATCCTTCCAGATAAAAGGCCTGTATGTCCATGAAGAATATCCTTGTTATAGGTTTTAGCACCCGCAACATCGTTTGTTCCGGCATAAAGGCCGGATATAACATGTATGCTATCGATGCTTTCTGTGACCATGACCTGATACAGCATGCAACAGATGCAAGAAAGCTTGATATCGATGGCTCTTTCGATGCCAGCACTATCAGTCTTGAACAGCTGGCTGAGATGATCGAAAGTTTCGGTGTTGAGTTCGATGCGATCATACCAGGATCAGGTTTTGAGATGATAGGACTTGATGCATTACCATACAGTGTACTTTCCAATGATCCCGGGGTCATAGAAAATGTATCTGACAAGTATTGTTTTTCCAGATATCTTTCCAAGTTGGGAACCGCTCATCCTAAGACCGTTCTTCTTTCTGATATCCACGAACTGGAGTTTCCTGCCATTGTCAAACCGGCATGCTCAGGAGGTGGGATCTTCAATATGAAGGTCAATTGCGAGGATGATATCTCAGCTCTTCATGAGCGACTTAAGGCTATTGGGATGCCTGCGGGTAAGAACAAACTGATAGCTCAGGAATACATAGAAGGTACTCCTGTAAGTGTCTCTGTGATATCCACTAAGGACGAAGCGGTGGCAGTAGCAGTGAATGAACAGCTCATAGGTACTCCATGGTTAACAGATGTTCCTTTTGCCTATTGTGGGAATATAACTCCTTATGATACTCCTTATGCAGATGAGATGATGCGTTTATCCGAGGAACTGATACTTGAACTGGGTCTAGTGGGCTCCAATGGTGTGGACCTGATAATATCCGGGAATGGTCCTGTGGTCATAGAGGTGAATGCACGTTTCCAGGGCAGTCTTGATACGGTTGAAATGGCTACTGGGGTATGTCTGCTGGATGCTCATATACAGGCTTTCCAGGGGAACATGGTAGTGGGAAAGAATGAATTTGAAGGGAATGTAAAATATTCCTGCAGAGCTGTCCTTTATGCTGATAGGGATATGGAGATGACCGAAGCTGCCCAGGAAAAGCTTCTTCAAAGGAACGTATGTGATGTCCCTAATACCGGACAGGCAATAGGTAAGGGGGAACCTGTAACCTCTGTGTTATGCTCTGGTAAAGACCGCGAAGATGTTCTTGGGATGGTCAAAGAAAGCGTT
The DNA here is from genome assembly GCF_900114835.1 of Methanolobus profundi. GTDB lineage: Archaea > Halobacteriota > Methanosarcinia > Methanosarcinales > Methanosarcinaceae > Methanolobus > Methanolobus profundi. The sequence continues at coordinate 445,517 of NZ_FOUJ01000001.1, forward strand.
ATGTTTATACGTGAATCATTGAATCTACTTTGTCCCTGAACAAAATATCTGAATATGGGATCAGATAGTTCGGAACGAAAGGGTATTGCAAGCAAAGGTTAATATTTGAATACATTGCATTAACATGCACATCATGAGGTGAAATTTTTTGATAGATTTGAATGATCCGGTTGTAAGAGGGTATCTTATTCGTCTGGTGGGTGAAGATGGACTGCAGATGATAGTGGACATGCCTGAGGGCGAAGTGACCGACGAACAAATAGCCGAAGCAACGGGTATTCTACTTAATATTGTCAGAAGGACCCTTTTCATTCTTAATGAGAACAAGCTTGCAGTATGCAGGCGTGAACGTGATTCCAGTAGTGGATGGCTTACATACCTCTGGACGCTCGATATGACAGACATAGGACCTCAACTGGTAAAAGAGAAGAAGAGACTCGTCAAGAATCTCAGGACCAGGGTCCAGTTCGAAGAGGACAATGTCTTCTATGCATGTCCGGAAGGGTGTATACGTATGAACTTTAATGAAGCTACTGAATGCGAGTTCCTCTGTCCTTACTGTGGTGAGGATATGATGTACGATGATAACAGTAAGTTCATAGATAAGATAGAAAAGAGACTTCGGTTCCTTGATAAAGACAAATAGATGTTTTCATCTGAAGATGCACTGGACCTGCTGAGAAGCTCTGGTTGCAGTGAAAAGGTCATAGCTCATTGCGTGGCTGTTGCTGATCTGGCCCTTGACATATCCCGTAAGCTCATAGATAATGGGAGGGATGTGAATATAGGTCTGGTAGAGGTGGGAGGTCTGCTCCATGATCTTGGTCGTGCAAAGAGTCATGGTATCGATCATGCTGTGGTCGGTGTCAGCATTGCAAGGGAGAACAATGTGGACCCTGAGATCATTGAGATCATAAAGCGACATATCGGTGCAGGCATCACAAAAGATGATGCAAGAGTGCTCGGTCTTCCTGATGACGATTATATGCCAATAACACTCGAACAGAAGATAGTGGCCCATGCAGACAATCTTGTAATGGGAACTGAACGTATCTCTCTTGACCGGCGTATAATGAAAATGCAGAAAAAAGACCTGGATCTCGCAAGCATTGAACGAGTAAAAGCACTTGCTGAAGAAATAGGCATCTACTGATCAAGGGATAAATATATATATAAAAATTACTAATGAGTAACATGATGCATTATCATGCATAGTACATTTTTAAATTTATTTTCTCATTTTTGTATGAGGTATAATTAATGGTTAATGATAAACATTACAAAGGTACAACCACTGTAGGTATAGTTTGCAATGACGGTGTTGTTCTTGCAACCGAGCAGCGTGCAACAATGGGGAATTTCATTGCAAGCAAGACCGCAAAGAAGGTCTACAAAATAGATGACCGGGTCGCTATGACCATTGCGGGTTCAGTGGGAGATGCACAGCAGATCGTAAGAGTAATGAGTGTGGAGTCCAAATTATACAAAATGAGACGTAAGGAACCCATGACCATCAAAGGTCTTACAACACTGTTGTCTAACATGCTCAGTGGACAGAGATACTATCCATTGATGGTACAACTCCTTGTTGGAGGATTCGACAAGAACGGACCTTCTATTTACTCACTTGACGCTCTTGGTGGCAGCATCGAAGAGACAAAGGCTGTATCCACAGGTTCAGGCTCTCCTTTTGCATATGGTGTACTTGAGGACAGGTACAAAGAGGACATGTCAACAGAAGATGGTATCGAACTTGCTGTCAGAGCACTTCACAATGCAATGAAGAGGGACTCTGCATCCGGTGAGAACATCGATGTAGTGGTAATTACCAAGGATTCTTACACCAGACTTGACATGGAAGACGTCAAAAAGATGAGGGAAACACTCTAAATGAGCATATAATATCCTTTGATCTTTTATTTAGCGTAACATAATATTTTCGATATAGTTTTTTAAACTATTTCCATATTTTTCACTTTTTTATAAGGAAGGCTGTTTTAATGGCGGTAGAAGAAGTACTATCTGATCTGAAGAAGAAAATAGAAGAAAAACTACCTAACGGTACTACTATTTCTAGTGTTGAGTTTGAAGGCCCACAGCTTGTTGTTTACACAGAAGAGCCCAAAAAGTTTGCAGATAACGGTAATATAGTCAGAAATCTGGCAAAAGCATTGAGAACACGTATTGTTGTTCGTCCAGATCCAAGGGTGCTTATGCCACCAGAGGAGTCTATTGGCAAGATCCTGGAGACAGTACCTGATGAGTCAGGTGTGTCCAACCATCATTTCGACCCGGATGTCGGTGAGGTTATAATCGAAGCAGAGAAACCTGGTCTTGTAATAGGAAAACACGGTGAGACTCTCAGGGAGATCACAAAGAAGATAGGATGGACCCCTAAGGTCGTAAGGACCCCTCCTATTAAATCACGTACTGTACAGAACATACGTGAGTTCATGCGTACAAATCATAAAGACAGAAAGGATATTCTAAAATCAGTAGGAAGAAAGATCCACAGAGGATGCACTTCCAAGGATGAATGGGTAAGGGTAACATCACTGGGTGGTGCAAAGGAGGTCGGAAGAAGTTGTTTTATTATCTCGACCCCTGAGTCACGTATAATGATCGATTGTGGTGTCAATGTCGGTTCCGATGACAACATGACCCCGTATCTCTATGTGCCTGAAGCATATCCGATCAACCAGATCGATGCTGTTGTACTTACACATGCTCACCTCGACCATCAGGGTCTTGTGCCACTTCTTTATAAATATGGTTTTGAAGGACCTATCTACTGTACTCCTCCAACCAGGGATCTTATGGCACTGTTGCAGCTTGACTACATCGATGTTGCTGCAAAGGAAGGCAAGAGGCCTCCATACAGTTCAGCAGATGTAAGGGAAGGACTCAAGCACACCATCGTTCTTGACTATGAGGAAGTAACGGATATTGCTCCTGATATCAAACTAACGTTCCACAATGCAGGACACATTCTAGGTTCTGCAGTATCTCACTTCCATATCGGTGACGGACTGCACAATGTAGTTGTCACAGGTGACTTCAAATACGAGAAGACAAGACTTTTCGATGCAGCAGTTAACAGGTTCCCACGTGTTGAGAGTGTTATCATGGAATCCACATATGGAAACTCCAATGCAACACAGCCTTCACTTCAGGAAGCTGAGAAGAACCTGCAGAACATTGTCAATTCCACTTTGAAGAAGGATGGAATAGTTCTGATCCCTGCCTTTGCAGTAGGAAGAAGTCAGGAAGTAATGATCGTTCTTGAGGATGCTATACGCAAGGGTATCATACCTAACGTTCCTGTCTATCTTGATGGTATGATCTGGGAAGCAACAGCTATCCACGCTACGTATCCGGAATATCTCAATAACGACCTGCGTAAGCTTATCTTCCAGAAAGGACAGAATCCGTTCCTTTCAGAATGCTTCAAGCCTGTTGATTCCAACGAGCTTCGCCAGAAGATCATTGAAGAACCACATCCATGTGTTATCCTGTCAACATCAGGTATGATGAATGCTGGTCCTGTCATTGAGTACTTCAAGGCGTTCGCAGAGAATGAGAACAATACTCTTGTTTTCGTAGGTTACCAGGCAGATGGAACCCTTGGTAGAAGGATCCAGAAGGGATGGAAAGAAATTCCATTGTCAACGAACAAGGGTACCTTTGTTGTTAAAATGAACATGAACGTCGAGGTTGTCGATGGTTTCTCAGGTCACTCTGACAGAAGACAATTGATGGACTACATCAAGAAGATGAAGCCACGTCCTGAAAGAGTCTACACCGAGCATGGTGATGAACGTTCCTGTATAGACCTTGCAAGCTCCATCCACAAGAGGAACAAGATGGAGACAAAGGCACTTACAAATCTCGAAACAGTACGGTTGGTATAACCGTACATATTTCTTCTTTTATTTTTAATTTGTAGAATTTACTATTTGATCTATTCATGCGACCGTGCATTTCTGTCATTATTGCAGATAATCAATTTTGTAGATGCATCACAGTTTTTAGCTACTGGTATGCAGAAAAGAGTGAACAAATTGATCATTGGCAAACAAAGAACAAAGCAACCACCCGCCGCAGGCGGCACTTTCCTTCACTGCCATGAACACTATTAAAATATGGAGTTGTTAATAATTGCTGGATTCAGAGTTACAATTCATGGGGGTTCAGTTGATGTCTTCGTTTGCGTGTAGAAATAAAAGTGAAAACAATAGATTATTTAATGCACTTTTTCGGATTGTGCCGGCTTTGCCGGGCCCTTTGGGATGATTTAAGTTATTCAGGAATTACTTAACTTTCATCGATCAATTCTCATCAGATCGCTCAGGTAAACGATCAGCTCAGAATGGTCTTTAAGCACTATATCGGCTTCCTGAAGCTCTGATCCATCAAGGTATGTCGGTATTCCCACACAGTACATGCCTGCATTTTTGGCAGATTCTACTCCAAGTGGTGCATTCTCAACTACAAGACAATCTTTCTTTTTCAGACCCAGTTTCTCTACAGCTCTGTTGTATGGTTCAGGGTCAGGTTTTCCGTTCTGCACATCCTCCCCGGAGATGATGGCATCAAATATATCAGGGTAGAATCTGTCCATGAGGGATGTCACTATCGTCCTGTCAGCACCGGATGCTACGGCTAATTTGAATTTACCTTTAAGTGATCTCAGGCACTCGTACATGCCTTCAAAAACTTCTGCCCTGTTGTTCTCCATGAAATGTGCCCTTTTCTTTTCAAGTATAGCATCATACATGTCTGGCTCCGGTGTCCTGCCAGCTTTTTCAAAGAATATATTGATGACACCAACATGATTGGAACCTTCGATCTCATATATCTCCTCTTCAGTGACATCGATACCAAATTCAGCAAATACATCAACCCATGCTTTTGCATGATATGGCATTGAATTCACAAGAACTCCGTCGGAGTCAAAAATTATCCCTTTGAACATATTGGTTCCTTATGGATATTCTCTGATAAACATTGTGGATAAACACATTCTCTTTTTGATGGATAGGGACATAATTGTTTACTCCAAAGATGCAGTTAACAGGATCTCTACAGGCCCGAAAAACATATTCATCTGTCTACTTCACCAGAACATTATAATAAAAGCCACGATCGCTACCATTATACCGTTCTGCATCATCAGGGATACGAACATGATCCTCACTCCAAGCCTGGGGCTGAATATACCCGCATAATATGGCAGCATGCTCTTGATCCTGGGAACACTGGCAAGTATCCTTCCAACAATTAGGGCAAGTATAACATCCTTTGGTGTAAGCATCTCTGCTGTTAGAAGATTGCCGGCTATGGTATAGGCTGCGATATTGCTGGCAAACCATCCAGCTACGATGGGTAGACCTTCGGCTGGTACATACCTGATCAGAAAAGAGTTGCTCATCAAGGATGATACCCAGTCAAATATACCGGTCTCCATGAGCTGGAAAACAATTATAGATACCACTGCCATGGTGAGGACTATTTTTTTCAGGGATCTACCTGATCTTTTTGAGGCCTTTTTAATTGCTTGCCTGAAAGGGATCTTCTCAATGTTTGCATGGATCTCTCCGTGGGTTTTGGGTTCAAGGAGAACACGGGCAGCGACCAGAGCTATCAGTGTCTTCAGAAAACCGATAAGCACGACTATACCCAGATAGATAAGGCCGGTGGTACCAAGCAGTACGACAACAACAGGCAGCAGATCCCTCGAGAGCACTATGCTTGATGGGAACGAGTTGACCATTGTAGCTATGATGGTCTCCTTTCTGTCAATGTACTTATCATCATGCAACTTTGCGATCATGGAATTTCCTGCAGCAGATGAACCAAAGGATGTGAGAAAACTCACACCCAGCTCCTCCCTGAGATTGCCAAAACGCATCACAGGGGATGCAAGGAAACCCAGTTTTTTGACCCATCCCATTTCCACGAGAATATCCATTATAATGGTCCCTATTACGATGGGAGGGATAACCTTAATGAGATAATCAAAAGATGAGTAAAGAGCATCGATCCACATTTGACTCCCATATTCTCCCATACAAGATAAGAGTTTTAGTAGAGACGATCTGTTATGTGGGGATATGCTCTGTTATTGAAGATCAGGGAGCTTGTCAAAAAAGGGACATACGACAGAAAATGCTCAGTATTTCTTATTCTGATCGGAAAAAGCCAGTTTCTTCAAAGGGAACTTTGCATTAGATGAAGAAAAAACAGTATAAAGGCACGCTTTATACTGTAATTGGATCATTATCTTCGCATTCCTCCTCCGGGTGGCATAGTTCCATCTCCAGGTCCTCCTGGCCTGTTTCCACCGCCCATCATTTCTGCTTGTATCTCATATATCTGGACGCCATTTACGATCACAGTTCCTCCGTTTATATAAGATTCCTCATCTACATCAATTCCGGAATTACATGTGATCGTTATGTAACCATCATTAATGGTTACCGTGCCATTTGCATCGATCCCATCTGTATCTCCGCTAGCCATCTCTATATTGATCGTCCCGCCATTAATGATTATTTCAACATCATAAGCAGTACTTTTCCTGGCAGCATTGATCCCGTCATCTGTTGCGTAAATATCGATGTTACAATCATTGATCACGATATAGGTCGCTTCAATTCCTTCAGAGGCTTTTGTAATGGTGATATCTCCGCCATCGATCTGTATGAATCCGGCAGCGGTTATCCCGTCATCAGCTGCATTGATCTCAAATGTTCCATCGTAAATGTAGATGTTCCCTAAACTATCGTCCTCATCATTTTCACAATGGAATGTATCTTTTGAAGAATCGACAGTAAATGTTCCATCATAGATCAATATCCTGTCATTAGCCTCGAAAGAATCCAGCTCTGAAGTTACGTAATAAGTTCCTCCGGTTACCTTAATATCATCTTTACTGCTAATTCCGTTTTCTGACGATACTATCTCTAAAGAACCTACACCATTGAAGACCAGGTCATCTTTTGAAAATATGACTGCATCGAGATTCGTATCTCCATCGCTAACAAAAGCTCCTGTCGTTTCCATATAATTCTCGCTATCTGTGGTAGTAATGAAAACCTTGTCTGCTGACTTAACATAGATAACTGGCATATCCTCATTAACGATATTCACACCATCCAGAACGATCTGGACCTTGCTTTCATCTTCTACATCTACATAAATAGTAGCGTCAGTAGCCTCTCCACTTATTACATAAACTCCTTCTTCGGAAATTGTAATATCAGTGTCTGACCCAGCTTCTATATATGTTGCATCTTCCAGGTCTGCTTCCTGTTCTAAGTCCCTGGAAGTGAATTCTGAGCTTGCTGCATATATGGAAATATCTTCATTACTTTCTCCTGTAATTGTGGAGACAATACTTCCTTCATCACTCAGGTCATTATTATTTTCTTCTGTAGTTGCAGGGATGATACTTCCTCCAACACTTAAAAAAATAAGTAATAGGGCTAGTAAAGCTCCCCCTATCAAAATATACTTTTTCATTTTAGTTCCCTCTTATGATTTCATAGGTCTGTGGTGTTGTAACCGGTTATCAGGAACACTTTCTGATTTCCGTTCTGACTTTTGATGGATTGGATGAACTCATGTTTGTTGGCGTTCTTCTTGAGTATTATGCTGTAGACGAGTTCTGTCACTGTTCCTGAGCGGACTGAATCTATTCCTATGAGTTCTGCTGATCGTGTGTATTTGACGAATGTCCTGTCAAATAGTTCTTCAAAATCAACATCCTTGTCAAGCTGTATCTTTAGTATCTGGCTCATGGCAGGTCTTGCAAACCAGTCAAATTCGAACATTATGAAGATAAGTGCACCGATCACACCGGTTGCGATGATCGCCAGCATGTAGAATTTTGTACCTGTTGCCATACCTATCGCCATAGCGAGGAATATGAAACCGATATCACGGATCTCTTTCACTGCATTCCTGAAACGTATGATGGACAGTGCACCGACAAGTGAGAATGCGCGTGCGATGTTCGAACCCACAATGAGCATGATGACATCTACGACCAGTCCCATCATGATGAGAGTGTGGACGTAACTCTGGGTGTAAGATGTTCCTTTGTGCGTGCGTTTGTACAGCCATCCGATGGCTGATAATAATATGAAACCTAAAACAAGACCAACAAAAACGTCGGTGCCTGTGAAGGTTCCGCTCAAGTCTTCGAAATCTAATAGACTTTCAATATCTACTGCCATTTAATAAACCTCGATCTTTCGGGGGGATTCGTTCTCCACATCCAGTCCAGTACAGTATTTGCTAATTCTGACGAGTCTGTAGTTGTTCTGGCCGATGAGTTCTGTAAGCCAGTAAGGTACCCGATCATTGGCTTTGATCTCCAGGATCACCCGGTCTGGCGATACTATATATCTTCCAAGATTCTTGGAGGCCAGGTCCAGGTCATTGATCCTGTATCTTATGTTCGAGTCAAAGGTTATCCTCAGGCCGTTGTCATAATCCGTTCCGGTGTAAGCATGTCTGAAATAACTTGTGATCAGGGTTGGCTGGAGGTTCCTTTCCTCAATCATTCCGAGAACCTCTTCCATGACGGGTCTGTCTCTCTCGTCACACTCATCAGGAAGGCAACGATCGTTGCAGAGTGTCATAGCATCTCTGTAGGGAATTGCGATCCTGCGTTTCTGTATTGTTTTGTCATAACGTTGTTTGATCTCGACGAAAACCATGGAATCGTCTGTTATGTTCTCTTGGGTTTCGTATATGCGAACTCTGAGCTTTTTCCGGAATTTCAGCCCATCGATCTTTTCCCAATAGCATTGAAGATCCGGACTGTCATAGTACAGACTTGATATCACGTAGTCCCCTGAATCCCATGCATACTGGTCAGGAAGCATATATGCATCAAGCTGCTGTTTAAATTCACGTGCCTGCTCCATTGAAAGCAGATACTTCAATTCGAACCGATTGAACTTTCGGATTGGTTCCATTCCTTTCCTCCTTATGATCTTGATCGTCTTCAATTATCTCTTGATGGTGTTTTTTCCCTGGAGATCTTTTGGTAGCAGACGATATGAATTTGTGATTGTCAGGAAGATCACATGTTACATGATGTACGACATGTATGGTGGTACGTTGTTAGTGGTTAGTGATGATGGTGGTTAGTGTCACGCTAACATGCGATCTTACAATTCGAGGATTGTCAAATGCAAATATAAAGATACTTACAATAAAATAGACGAAATAAAGCTTTAATTTCAAATTAAAAGAGAATTAAGTTTTGAAATGCAGATAAAGCTATAAAAGTTGATATTTAGTTGATCAAATATACTATAAAGCTTTATTTAGGATAATACTCCTGAAGATCAATTATAGGAGTTTACTTGTAGCCCATAAATAATTGTAATGTATTATGGAAGTATCCTCCACTGAGAGCTCATATCGACAATGATTTATCCGGGAACATGAGTTCTGATTATGGGTGAGAATGTGGAAGAAAAACCTGTAAACTCTTTTAGAGTATGCCTGAATTGTGGATACCAGCGTGGTTTCCATGTTCATTTTAAGGATGTATCCGAAGGAAAGGCCAGACTTGGGCTCATCTGTCCAAACTGTGGACAGAGCTATGATATCGGATGGCTGACCGCTGATGTTCCTGAGCTGAAGCCTGAAAAAGAAGAGGTGTATGGGGAACTGGACCATTAGGTCTTTTTCAGCTTCTCCATCTTTTCCTTGATCTTTGCTGCACTATCACTGTGTTTCTTGTGGATACGCTCAAAATCGTCCTTGCTGAGCTTCTTCTTTTTCCTGTCACTCTCTATCTGTGCAATGACTGCAAGTTCTGCTTCATAGAGTTCTTCAAGTTCACCCAGTTTTCCTGAGCTGTCTTTCTTATAATATAGTACTGCACCTATCACAACGATAAGTAATACAATACCTATGATCAGGCTATAGTTATATCCGGTTCCTGTGTTTGTGTACGAATTCGGGCTTTGGAGCGTGACACTGAACTCATCGAATGCAGGTGATGACCAGATGTAGGATGTCTTCCCATCATCATTGCTGGCCTGGTCGGCAACCAGCTGGATACCATTTGCAGAGGTGATGGATGGGATCTCACTATTCTCATGGTTGACAACTATAATGAGCCTGGATATTGGATAGTCGAGTATTCCCTCAGACCTGATGACCTTATTGAAAGTTGCTACATCTTCATGACTGTGTACCACGTATCTTATACCATAGAGAAGTGGCATTACGTTGGATGTGGAACTTTCATCTGCTGAGAAATAGATGAAGTTACCTTCTCTGGAATAGTTCACAGAAGTTTCAGAGGCACTGCCGGTCATATCTGTTACCAGGAACTGCATGATCTCAGCATTCTCCGGTATCCATAATACCAGATCATCACTGTCATTCACTGAACCTGTGGAGTACACTACTGACTCACTTACTATAATGTAATTATCATCTTCAAAATACATCTCTATCAGATGACTGAATTCTGAAACAGGCATTTGTCCAATGGAACTGTTCTCTGTCGTAGTAGTTGAATTCTCAGGAAAAGCCATGGCAGGTGCAATGAAAATGAGGGAACATATGCATAGTATAAGGAATGCAGAGGTGCATCTTTCCATACTCTTCATTGATAAGGCAACATTGATGGATGTTTTTCTGTTCATGATATCACAAGAATAAGTGGGTATGAACTAATAATATACATTATATATCTCTATTATCATGTTGACCTCCTTAGACATGTGCACCCGGATAATCTATTATATAAAAGTTATGTGTATCTGGATCTGTTCTTAATATTATAATATTTCACTCGATACTATCCTGAATAATCCTTCATAAATAATAATTCACATTAAAAAACATTATATATAGGGACTTAAATCTAAGGTGTCATGGATTCGTTTACAGCAATTACTCTAGCGGTTTTTTTGCCATTTATTTTGGCCGGTATATTGCCTACCGTCGCAAAACTTCTAAAGGATAAAATAGGTTGGTACGCTTCCGCAGTTGCATTCCTGAGTTTATTGTTGGTTGCTCAGGCTGCACCGGAGATCATACATGGGGAGACAATTCAGAGATCGATCGAATGGCTTCCTTCAGTGGGGATAGATTTCTCATTCTACATTGACGGCCTGAGCGTAATGTTCGGTTTCATTGTATCCGGCATCGGTGTTATCATCATGTCATACTCCAACGGATACATGTCAAAGAAAGAGGACCTTCCACGATACTACCAGCAACTCCTCTTCTTCATGGGTTCAATGCTTGGTATGGTGTTCTCTGCCAACACAATTCAGTTATTCATTTTCTGGGAACTTACAAGTATCACTTCATTCATGCTTATCGGATACTGGCGTAACAGACCAATGTCAGTGTACGGTGCAACAAAATCATTGCTTATTACTGCAACAGGCGGATTGTTCATGCTTGCAGGATTCCTTGTATTGCATGCGATCACAGGTACCTTTGACATTCCCACTATAATGCATAGCGAATCCATAAAGGAAATGTTACATGGTCATGATCTCTTCCTGGCTGCACTCATTCTTATATTCATAGGTGCTGCTTCTAAGTCAGCACAGGGTCCCTTCTACATTTGGCTTCCAAATGCTATGGAAGCACCTACACCGGTCAGTGCGTTCCTGCACTCAGCAACAATGGTCAAGGCTGGTATCTATCTTGTTGCAAGGATACACCCGATTTTCTCAGGCACTGAAGCCTGGTTCATCCTCGTAAGTGGTGTTGGTATATTTACAATGCTTCTTGCAGGTTTCCTTGCGTTCAGGCAGACCGACATAAAGGGAATACTGGCATATTCCACAATAAGCCAGCTCGCTTACCTTATGACAATGTACGGTTACACCACACACCACGAACCTGGAATTGGTGTTGCTGCTGCAACTTTCCATCTTCTTAACCACGCAACGTTCAAAGCATGTCTCTTCCTTGTAGCCGGTATAGTGGCACACGAGACTGCGACACGTGATATCACAAAAATGGGTGGTTTGCGAAAGGAGATGCCGATCACCTTCATTGTGGCTACCATCGGAGCTCTCTCCATGGCTGGAATCCCACCTCTTAACGGTTTCTTAAGTAAGGAGATGTTCTACGAGGCATCCGTTGAAATGGGTCACCTTGTTGGGGGACCATGGAGCATACTCATTCCGGCACTTGCAGTGCTTGGTGGTGTCTTCACATTCGCTTATTCAATTAAACTGATAGACGGCATATTCCTTGGTAAGAGACCAACAAAAGGATTGCCAGATCACATACATGATCCTTCAATGATCATGCTCGCACCTGCCATCTTCCTTGCAGGTCTTATCATACTCTTCGGACTTGTACCTTCAATTCCGGTACACTATTTCGTCGGACCTACAGTTTCAGGTATCCTTCTGGAGGAAGTACATCTGCACGTTAAGCTCTGGCATGGAATTACTCCGTCATTGATAATGACGATCGTTACCTTTGCACTGGGTCTTCTTACATACACGCAGTATGGAAAGATAGCAGACTGGCAGGACAGGTTCAATGCAAAGTTCCCATGGATCAGTGTCAACTACTATTATGATGCAGCTGTGGAGAATGCCAAGAAGGTAACATCCAAGTTCTCTAACAGAATGCAACCAGGTCCGGTAAAGACCTATGTAGTAGCACTTTTACTGCTCTTCATTGCAATGTTCGCGATACCTGCAGCAATGCTTGCAACAACTCTGGTACCACAGAACCTGAACTTTGATGTACCATTGTACGAAAGCATCATCTTCCTGTTCATGATCGCATCAGCACTTGGAGCTGCATTACTTCCAAGATACATACCTGCGATAATATCGCTTTCAGGGCTGGGTTACCTTGTAGCTCTCCTATTCATATATCTGCAGGCACCTGATCTTGCACTGACACAGGTGCTGGTCGAGACCCTTTCAACTATAATCTTCCTGCTGGCTATAGTGAAGATCCCACAGAAGTTCAGGGAGCACATCCCGAAGACCACTCTTGTAAGGGACCTTCTTATCTCCGTTACAATAGCTTCGATCGTGTTCATCTTACTGATAAACGCAACACAGGGAATAGTCCCACCATTCGAGTCCCTTTCACATTACTTCGTTGAGAAGAGCCTTTCACTTGCAGGAGGTCACAACATTGTGAATGTGATCATTGTGGACTTCAGAGGATACGATACACTTGGTGAGATCTCGGTTCTCTGTCTCGCAGCATTTGGTGTCTATAACCTTATTCACAGCAGAGGTGATGATCAGTGACCACTTTGATAACAAAAACAATAACAAAGATATGTTTGCCTTTGATCATCCTCTTTTCAATATCCCTCTTACTTGCGGGTCATAACAACCCGGGAGGAGGATTCATTGGTGGTGTCATGTTCGCTTCGGTCATAGCACTGACATACGTGGCATATGGCCTGGACTATATCAAATCGTTCTTTGATCCGGATTGGAGCAACTGGTTCGGATTCGGCTTGCTGCTGGCATCCCTTACGGCCTTTGCAGCACTTGCCTTTTCACATAACTTCTTCAGGAGTGCAGTTGAATTTGTCCATCTGCCATTCTTCGGGGAAATAGAACTTGTATCTGCAGGACTGTTCGATATCGGTGTCTATTTCGTCGTAATTGGCGGGCTGCTTTCCATTTTCAAAAACGTAGGTGATGACAAATGAACAATACACTGCTTTCCCTTACAATAGCAATACTGTTCGGTATCGGTACATTCCTTATCCTTCGCCGTGATATTGTCAGGGTGATCATAGGACTGGGTGTATTGTCGCATGCGGTCAATCTTCTGATCGTTTCAACAGGAGTGTTCGATGGAACAACAGTACCTATCATCACAGATGATGGTGGACACGGTGCTGCTGAAGCGACCGGTACTGTCTTTACAGATACACTTTCACAGGGTATCCTTGCACCTGTGCTCGAAGCTGGTCATCATGTACAGTACGTTGACCCTCTGGTCCAGGCACTGGTACTTACAGCAATTGTTATCAGTCTGGCAACAACTGCATTCATACTGATCCTTGCGTACCGCATCTATGAGGAATACGGGACAACTGACATCAGGGAACTCAGGAGGCTCTGGGGATGATCGCACTGGAAGACCACCTGCCTATCATACTGATAGCAACGCCAATTCTTATGGCATCTCTCATGGTGCTTTTAAGAAAGCATCCCGGTGTGCAGAAAGCATTGAGCGTTTCTGTATCATTCATACTTGCAATACTGAGCGTACTTCTTCTCCTTCAGGTCTGGTCAGGAGGTATACAGGCATATGAAGTAGGCGAATGGGGTAAATACGGTATCATACTGGTTGCCGACCTGCTCAGTTCAGGAATGGTCGTGCTTACATCTTTCGTGTCATTCCTGGCACTTATCTACTCACTTGATTACATAGAAGAGAAGTCACTGAGCGCATCATATTATCCGCTCTTCAGTCTGCTTGTGGCAGGACTTAACGGTTCCTTCCTTACAGGGGACATATTCAATCTCTTTGTATTCTTTGAGATACTCCTGCTCTCATCATGCGGACTTGTAATAGCAAATGAGAAGGGAGGAGTTACAAAAAGCTCGGATAAGATGGAAGCGACATTCAAGTATCTTATACTCAATATGGTAAGTTCCATTGTGATGCTTATTGCAGTAGCTTCCCTTTACGCAACAACAGGTACACTGAACATGGCAGATATCTCTGTGAAGCTCAGTGCAATGAGTGCAGCAGGAACACTTCCATGGCATGTGTTCGCCATTGCTCTTATGTTTGTGGTGGTATTCGGCAACAAGGCCGCGATATTCCCACTTCATTACTGGCTTCCTGACGTGCATCCTACCGCACCATCCCCGATAAGCGCAATGCTTAGTGGTGTACTGATAAAGGTCGGAGCCTACGGAATGCTCAGGGTATTTTTCCTGATATTCATCGATACGCTTTACATTTTCAAACCGGTGATCATCTATCTTGCACTTGCAACCATAGTTGTGGGAGCAATATCAGCTGTAGCACAGACCGATGTAAAACGCCTGCTTGCTTATTCCAGTGTAAGTCAGATAGGATATGTTTTCCTTGGAATTGGTTTTGGAAGTGTATACGGACTCACAGCAGCACTGGTCTATCTTGTGAACCACGCGATCGCAAAGTCAATGCTTTTCCTTACCTCAGGTGGCATTATACACCATGCAGGTACCAGAGATATGAGAAAGATGGGTGGCATGGTCGACAGTGCACCGTTCATGTCCATGATGTTCCTTGTAGGTGCAATGTCCATTGCAGGATTACCTCCAATGGGTGGTTTCATCGCCAAGTTCCAGCTCTTTGATGCCGGTATTGGTGAGCAGTATTACTTTGCCATAGCCATTGCACTTATCTTTGCAGTATTCACTCTGTTCTACATGTTCAGGGCAATGCTGCTGATGTTCTGGGGTGAGAAAAGGGATGTTGCAGAACACGGGGAATATTCCACACATGGGACATCCCCATTGATGGCAGTTCCAATAGTTATTCTTGCACTAATGATCGTTGTATTCGGACTTTATGCAGAACCGCTTATCGCTCTTGCGAATGCAACGGCAAATCAGATACTTGACCCACAGCCATATATCGATGCTGTAATGACGAGGGTGGTAAGATGAAAAGATACATAGCCTATTCAGCTATACTCGGTCTTGTATGGTGTTTTGTTCATGGTACTGTAAATGTTAATAACTTCATACTGGGAGTTCTCATCGCACCGTTCATTATCAGGCCTTTCAAAACCCTGTTCCCATTTGACCAGGATTTCTCCTTTGCCAATGCGATAAAGAAGATCCCGGCACAGATCAAGTTCCTGTATGTGCTTATAGTGGAGATCATAAAAGCGAACATAATGGTGGCAAAGATCGTGCTGCAGCCGAAGATCGATATAAAGCCAGGTATCATCGCAGTACCAATTGATTCAAAGACCGATCTTGGTATCACTGCTATTGCAAACACAATTACACTTACACCCGGTACACTGACCATTGATGTGTCTGATGACAGGTCCATACTGTATGTGCATGCCATAGATGCAACAGATCCGGAAGGTGTAGCCCAGTCCATAAAGGATGACCTGGAAAAATACACAATGGAGGCATTCGAATGAACTTGCTTGAATATTCACTTATCTTTATGGTGATATCCTTCATCCCCTGTCTTTACAGGGTCATTAAAGGACCTACCATTCCTGACAGAGTGGTAGCCCTGGATGCAATGACAACGGTCATTGTTGTCATGCTTGGTATCTACTCATTTGTAAAAGAGTCCGTTTTCTTCATGGATGTAGCACTTGTTCTTGCTGTTATATCCTTTGTAGGGACCGTAACTATAGCAAAGTATCTTGATGAAGGGGTGGTATTTTGAGCACTATGTCAATGGTCCTTGAACTGCTGAGCAATGCTGTCCTGATCATAGGACTTTTCTTCGTATTCCTTGCAATGCTCGGACTTGCACGTCTGCCTGATGTATATAACAGGCTTCACACAACAACGAAGATCGGAACCCTGGGTGCATTTAGTGTCATGCTCAGTATCCTGCTCAAGGTCGGCTTTTCCCCCATGGGTGTAAAAGCAATTACAGTGGCACTTTTCATCCTGATCACGTCACCAGTGGCAGCTCACATGATAAGTCGTGCAGCTCACAGGCATGGTGTAGGTCTCTGTAAGGAATCTGTGATCGATGAATATGGCAAAGCCTGTGAATCGGCATGTTCCATAAATGAGAGAGAATGATCTGTTTGTCAGATATAATTGATATGTTATGTTCTGGTTGATCCCAGAACACTTTTTTTATAAGCCTTAAAGAACCAAGATAATTATACAGGATGAGTTTAGCCGTTTGTTCAAAATCTTTAGTATAACTATTTTTCCCACGACAAACCTATTTTCTCTCCCTTTATTATGTGCGTGAGCGGGCTGGGGAGTGGGGGTTAGTGTGGGAGTGGGGTTAAAAAAACAGACCCGCTCACAGCGTGTGTAGAGGGAACTATCCTATATAAGCGTTACCGTTTTGTGACGGCACAGGTGCTATATATGACGAACTAGGATAAAATATAAATAACGATGTCATAATTGTCATATTGAATTTATACTAATATGTTTGTATCCAGGAACACAAAACCTTATGTGTATATTGGTCAATATGGTTCTCATTCTATTGAACTGTATGTATCTGGTCATATTTCCCATCAGGGCAAATTCCAAGTACAAATTATCAACTTCTTATATATGATCTATGAAAAAGAACACACTGGTATTCCATATTGAAGATGCAGCTCATGAAGAGCAATTAGAGGAAGCTGCGAAGATACTGAAGCAAGGTGGTCTTGTTGCTTTTCCAACAGAGACCGTATATGGGCTTGGAGCTGATGCTCTTAATGAGAAAGCAGTGATGCAGATATTTGAAGCTAAAGGCAGGCCTGCTGATAACCCGCTCATAGTTCATGTAGATTCAAAAGAAAGCTGCCGGAAGCTTGTAAAAAGCATACCTGAGAAGGCAGTGATCCTTATGGATAAACTCTGGCCAGGTCCTCTTACATTGATAATGGAGCGAAAGGAAATAGTTCCTGATGTGACCACAGGCGGACTGGATACCGTTGCCATAAGGATGCCAGAGAACAAGGTCGCATTGGAACTGATAAGGTCAGCAGGAGTTCCTGTAGCTGCACCAAGTGCCAATGTTTCCGGCAGACCCAGCCCAACAACTGCTGAGCATGTTCTTTGTGACCTTTCCGGGAAAATAGATGCTATTATCGATGGAGGAGAGGTTTCCATAGGTGTTGAATCCACAGTTATAGACATGACGACCGATGTCCCTGTGATATTAAGACCGGGAAAAGTGAGCAAAGAGGACCTTGAAGTGTATATAGGCGAAGTGAGTATCGGGTATGATGACAAGGTCCATCCTGAAAGTAAGACCGTCCGCTCACCTGGTATGAAATACACACACTATTCACCAGATTCGAGTGTTATCCTGGTGGAAGGTGAACATGGTAAGGTCGTTCCAAAAATGAAAGAGCTGCTTGCAGATCTTGATCAAAGGGATGCAGGGGTCGCGATGCTACTTACAGAAGAAAGTATTCCCAGTTTTCCATCCGTTACATCATATTCCCTTGGTAAAAAGGACATGCCTGAACAAGCTGCAAAGAACCTCTTCTTTGGACTCAGGCATCTGGATGAAAAGGATATAGATATAATAATAGTAGATGGTTCTTTCAGGCAGGAAGGAATAGGAATGGCTGTCTTTAACAGGGTGCGTAAGGCTGCGGAGATGGTGATAAGGGTATAGTGATATTATGAACACAGATAAAAAAAAGATGATACATGCTAAACAAAAGAGCGTTGCCATCCTCAAACGCAACAGGCAACTGCTGAAGATCGATATACTTGTACTAAGTATTGGCCTTGCATTCTCATACTTTGGTAATGAGGGTATTGGAAACCCAATACTGTGGCTTGGTGTAATAATATTTGTTTATTCAATAGCATCCAGTTTTATGGTTAAGAGACAACTGATCTAGTAATTAGTATATGTGTAAAATTTACTATATAATTATACTAAACATTATTTCGCAAAAAAGTTTCTCTAATGTTTATGAGGGTTGAAGTTCAACTAAAAATGGGTGGTCGTAATATGTCTCCGTCATCCCCAGCTTTACATGGGGGCATTTTTATAAAGTACCACTATCAGATACCACCAAGCAATAAACAAAGCGAAGAGAGGACCGGAGACAGGGCTATTTGATCCCTGTCTCTATCCTTACAGTTATTTTTGTGTATTTCTTTAATTGTGGTCTGGTTCGTTGTTCATTTTTTGTTCCTGAAAATATAATGTCACTACCGTTTGCTCTTTTCGGATGCTAGATCGCGTGATGTTAGATGGAATATTCAGTACTGTATTTTCTTAGCATTTGTTGATCACATAACAACTTCCCTTAATATTTATGTTGAGAGTAACGATGAACTATCTTGTTCGTCTGTTGATATGCATGCTCTTCAATGATGTGCCGATCAGGCCTTTTTCAACCAAAGTAGTATTATTCTGAAACAATAGTACTGAACTTTATTTCAAAGAACAAATCTGTATTATTGATTCTTACCACTATATAATATTCAAATTCATTCTATTTCGTGGGGTTGTCTGGGTTATTGTCCAGATCAACTAGTATGGTGCTGGTAAACATTTTCGCTTAGACGCAGTCTTGTTTTCGGCACCCCTATTAATATCTGTAATAAGGAGGATAGGAATATATGGAGTTAAGAACACGGCACAAGCTGCTGATCATTGCGATTGTCATCATGGCAAGTATAGCAATGGTACAGGGAGCTTTTGCTGAAGAAGTAAATACACTCAGGCTATATGGTGAAGATGGGATGGCAACTCCAAACTTCCCATATGAAACGCCTGAAGGACCATTTAGTCCGCTAAGTGATGAAGCACCTTATAAGGACTTTGTCACGTTCAACCCGGCACTTTTTGAAAAAGGTATTGTTGTAGATCATGCAAATGCCTATGAGAAAGTGTTCGCAAGACAATATTTCGTTCCAAACTATATGGAACCTACTGGCCGTGTATGGCTGGATAACGGTGACTTCATCAGGTACTCCGATGACATTGTGACCGAATATACCTATATGCTTGTAAGCAAGGTGGATTACCAGCCTATAGAAGGAACCGCAATGGATCCACAGACCGATGCTTACTGGACCAAGTTCTGGTTCCCTATAGCTGACAACGATGATGATCAGATAGGTCTTGATGGTATGGATGCCAACGGTGATGGTGTAGATGATATGGTACACCTTGAAATGGTCGGTGACTTCGACACACTTGATAACAACGGTGATGGTTACAAGGATGTCAAGATGGCAACCGATTCATTCCAGCTTCAGGTTGGCGACGAATTACAGTTCCTTGATCACATGGTGGTAGTCAAGGATGTAACTCTTAGTGGCCTAAATGGAAACCCACTTATTGCACTGACACTGGATGTATATTATACAGGTAATGATGAACCTGAGCTCATACACCAGAACTATCAGGCAAGCATCGTTCCAGGTGACTATCTTGTTGCAAGCAGACACGTTGTAGCAGACAGCATGGAGCCAGACTTTGATTATTCATGGTTCCTGAGAGCAGATGCCGTAAGCACTAACTATGCATACGTGACCGTAGGACGCACACTCTATCAGGGAGAATCATTCTTCGTTGATGGTGCAGAATATGATGTTGCTGCTATCTTTGGAAGTGTTGATGATGGAAGCTGGACCTACGATAACACTGTCAAGTACATAACCATCAGGAACCCTGTACCTGAAGATTATGATGTTGATCTTGGTGACCTTACAGTTATCAAGGAAAGTGTATCAGCAAACGAGATCATTCCAATGCTGCCACCTTTCAACAAGGACCACATCATGATAGATGATATCGATCTTCCAAGCACATACACTGGTTATCTGGATCACACATACACATGCTATGATGCAGATTTCACAAATGTTGGAGCTCGCATGCTGGATGCCGATCCTATGGAGATCTACTTCGTTGACGAAGGATACGAGGAGAGGTTCGATACCAACCTGCTTGAGATCCTTGATGAAGGAAAGACCGAGGAATGGCAGTGGCTTGACATCATGACACTACCTTACCAGTACAAGGAATTTGTCTATCCTGAATGTCCTGATGTAAGTGGAAGCTATGCAGACTTTATCCTGACAAGTTCATTCGAGGCACCTTACACAAGGTTCTGTGAGAATCCTGCATACACATGCTGGTCAATGGAAGGTCTTGACAAGAGGCTTATGTTCGAGTATGATCAGGAGAGAGGTGTAGAGGATATCTATCTTAACGAGCTTGATGCCCAGACCAACGGACTGAGACTCTATGGCGGAAGCCAGGATGTAGCAGATCTGATGGATGCTACATTCCCATATTCGGAGGATAATCCTGAGGGACCATTCGATCCACTCAACAATGAAGCCCCTGAGATGGACTTTGTTACAATGAGCCCTGCTGTCCTTACAGACAACAAGATCTTTGTGAACAATGCTGACTCTTCACAGAAGGTATTCCTGAGGCAGTGGTTCGATCCTGACTACCATGAGCCTGCAGGTGATGTCTGGCTTGACACATCCTATGACTACATGAGAACAAGTGAGGATATCGTTAACGAATACACTTACATGTTCACTACCAAGAACTCTTACTATCCAAAGGAAGCTACAGCACTCGATCCAGATGATTCAAGCTTTATACTCGATCATGTCGGAACAGGTGCAAGCTGGACCAGGTTCTGGTTCCCTGTAGCTGACAACGATGATACCCAGATAGGTATTGACGGCATGGATGTCAATGGGGATGGCATAGACGACATTACTGAACTGAAGGCAGTTTCAGACTTCAATGACGATGGACGTATAGACGTTGCGATATCTTCTGAATCATTCCAGCTTCAGACTGGTGTCCAGAATGCTAATGGCAATTCAGAAATACAGTTCCTTGATCACAAGGTAATTGTAAAGGACGTTACAGTTGCAGGTGCAAACTCCAACCCATTGATCTCACTGACAATGGATATCTACTACACCGGTAACGATGAGCCAGAACTTATCGAACAGAACTACCAGGCAAGTATTGTTCCGGGAGGAGCTGTATGTGCAGGCAGACACGTTGCTATTGTCAACCATCCGGGAATCTTCGAGTACCCATGGTTCATCACAGCTGACGCAGCAAGTGAGACATATGTCTACGTGACCGTTGGTCGTATACTGCATACTGGTGAGTCATTCTTCGTCGATGGTGCAGAATATGATATTTCCATGATCTATGGTAGCACGTATGAAGGCGATGACCTGTACAACGCAACAGTCGTCAACAGCCTGAAGTACATAACCATCAGGAACCCTGTACCTGAAGAGTATGAGGTAGATCTTGGTGATCTTACTATCGTCAAGGAACCTGTAATGCCAGAAGAGACCATCCCACTGCTTCCACCATTCAACGGTGACCATAGGATCATCGATGATATCGACGTGGAGCCATATGATGTGACCGATATGACCTGCTACTACGATGATAACACCGCAATAGCAAGCCGCATCTCATCTGTAATGGGACCACTTGACATCTACTACACAGGTGCACCTGAAGTAGAGGACAGATTCCACAGTAACCTCTTTGAGATACTCTGTGAAGGTACTGTTCTTGCACAGACAGCAGAGATCGAACAATCTTCTGTATGGGAATCCTGGAAGTGGCTGCACATCCGCACACTACCTGATGAGTACAAGGAGTTCGTCTATCCAGATGTCTGGAACTACAATGGAATTGGTGACTATCTCGTTACCAGCTCATTCACTGCTCCAAACTCCGATCTGTGCTACGAGGACTTTGAAGAAAAGTATCGTGACGCTGATGTACAGAGGCTCATGTTCTACCATGATCCAGCAAATGGTATTGGTCTTTACATGAACCAGGCAGAAGGTGCAGTGTTCTCAGGTGACGGCACAAAGGGTGATTTCGATAACAATGGAGTCATTAACTTCACCGATCTTTCAGCTTTTGGACTTGCTTACAACTCTGTAACAGGAGATGCTAACTATGATCCTCTTGCTGATTTCGACAACAATGGTGTAGTTGATTTCACAGATCTATCAGCCTTTGGACTTGTCTATAACACATAACTGGACACTTAGAAGGTGAAAACATGAATGATAAGAAACTAAGGGGATTTGCAGAAAAGACTGCACTCCTTTTAATATTTTGTACATGCATCCTGTTGGGGATGAGTGCCGCAGCCGCAACAGCTACTGTTGCAGTTGATGATTCTGCTGCACAGGGTCTATCACCGGGAGATACATTCAGTGTTCCTGTTACATTAGATTCAGACGGGGATATTGTATCATCTTTGAGTGTTGAGCTTATGTACGATCCATCTGCAGTTTCAGTTGCAGGCATTACTCAAAATGGCCTGTTCGGTACTGTCCAGAATACAGACTACATAATTGCTCAGGGCAGTGGTGATGATGGTGCAGGTACTATCTACTATGGAATTGTAGGAACATCTACAACTGCAGGAGTAAAAGATGGCGACTTCATTACAGTTGAGTTTGAAGTATTGCCTGCTACAGCCAATGGTTCTTACCCATTGGAACTGGGCGATGTCGAACTTTTGTATGGTGCAATTCCATTTACAACAAGCACAGAAGATGGTGTTGTAACAGTTGGTGAAGATGTTGTGGTCGTAGATGAGTATCCTGAGGTCTATGTATTCCCGGCAACTATCTATGCAAACACTGGTGACACATTTGAAGCAAAAGTTAAGCTGGATTCTGACGGTGAAATTGTTTCTGCACTTTATGTAGAACTAGCTTATGATCCGTCGGTTCTCAGTGTAGTTGGAATTACGCAGAATGGTCTCTTTGGCGCTGTGGAAAGCACTGACTATATACTTGCTCAAGGCAGCGGTGATGATGGCGCAGGTACCATTATTTATGGAATTGCTGGAACAACTGCAGAAGCAAAGGCTGGAGATTTCATCACAGTTGAATTCGAAGTCTTATTGAGCGCAGCAGATGGAAGCTATTCACTTGACCTCATGAACGTTGAGCTCTTGAATGGTGCAGATGAAGTATCTGATGCGGTTGTAACTGATGGAGCAGTTGAGATCACGAACATACCAAATGTGGTCCCTGATCCTGAGATCATATCTCACACAGATGGTGAGATCGTTTCACAGGTGGAGATCGTGGAAGTTTCTGATGCATCCGGAGAAGATGATATCATGAGCACTACAGTTGAGATCTTTGCAGATCTTAATGAGGACTGTACAGCTGATGATGTCGGAGAGGACTGGGTAGTAATAGGAACTGACACAGATGGAACAGATGGCTGGAAGGTCGTACTTGACACAACAACCGTTCCAGATGGAAAGTATCTCGTAAGGGCTACTATGGATGACGGCAGAGACACTGGATTCTACACTGTATGTGTTACTGTGTACAACCCAGATGGAATCCTGCTGCAGCCAGGATGGAACTTTATCTCAGTACCTGAAGCACTTGAGAATCCTGGTGTTAATGATGTGCTAGCTGACTTTGACAGCACAATTGTTGACACTGTGCTCTATGATGATATTTCAAGTGGAACAAATTCAATGGTAATTCCAACAGAATTCGAACCACTGAAGGGATACTGGGTACACAACAACCTGGATGAGGACATCGTCATTCTGGAAGAATATCTCCAGAAAGCAACGACCATGCCAACGACACCAGCATCACTACATCTCTATCCGGGATGGAATGCTATAGGACATACGGCTCTTGATGAACAGTCTGCAGAGGTCGCTCTTGTAGCGATCGATGGATGCTACATCAAGGTAAGAGGTCCATGGGTTCCTTCTGCAAATGAATATGCATACATTGGTCTGAACATTGATGACGGGTCAGAACTGACCGGTAACTTTGTGACAACTGCTGATTTCAAGCTGGATGCATATGAAGGATTCTATGTACTGGTGCAGGAGGAGTGTCTGCTAGGTTAAGGAGGCAAAAGACAGAATTAGACAACTAAGGTGAGATACGGGTATGTATCTCACTTATTTTATTATTTCAGGTGGTAATATGATCAAAAATCGAATCTTTGCTTTAGCTATCAAGATCCTTATAATTTGTATTATGATGATAGGTACGGCTTCTGCAAATCCTCCCATAGTACTGGAAGGAAGTGTAACGATCGATGGTAGTCCTGCACCTGCAGGAACCGAGGTCAAGGCGATGTACGGTGAGAGTGTGGTTGGGGCCACGACCGTGGACAATGCAGGTCTTTATAGCGATACGAGGGACAATAGGCTGGGAGTTCCTTATGGCTATGAGACAATTACATTGTTCGTGAACAATATTCAGGCGCAGGTATTGGACCTGTCCGATGCGAATGCCGGGGATATACTGGAAGTTGACCTTCGGGCAACATCGGTAACAAGCAGCAGTCCTTCAACAACAAAGAAGACCAGTAGTGGAGGTGGTGGTTTTTCGGCTCCTGCGGTAGAAGAAACAACAACTGAGGTTGTAGAGGATATACCAATAGAAGAGGAAGAGGAAACCATGGCCAGTGTAGCTGATGTTCCAGCGGAGGAAACACCAGTGGAAGTGGTTGAAGAAGAAGTTTCGCAAAGTGCGGATTTCCCTACTATTGTGGGAATAGGCTCTATGCTCGCGGCTGCGGGTATACTGATGCGAAGAAAGGCTAAAATTGAATGAGATGTAGGGGCTGGAATATTGTCCCCTTCTATCTTTATTTTGATGACCTTGTATGATCCCTCTCAAAAACATTATCTGGAACAGTAAAAATACGTTGATCGATGATATTTTGTAGTGGATGTGGTTATTATAAGAAGAAGCAGGACAGCTATAAGTGTAGAAATATTGAGGGCTGCTTTAGAGGGGGCGAAAAAGACACACATAGTATATCGTGCAAATCTTAACTTTGAAGTTGTGAACAGATATCTCAGCCTTTTAAAAGAGAAAGGATTGATCGAACAGAAAGGTAATCTATATGTCACAACTGATAAAGGAAAAGAATTTCAGGAAATTGCCAAAGAATTAGGTCTGTGAGTATAATTGTCATTATACCATTGACTATATTTTTTATATCTGTGGCATGGCATTGAATTAGTGTATTCTGTTTTGCAATTTCAATAGGTTTTTAACCGATAACCCGTATAATAAAGCTGGATCGTCATGAACTTTGAGTTTCATGAATGTTGATTATTATAGAAAAAAGGAGGCCATATTATGCTGGAGATCAATAATCTAACAGTTGAGATAGGCGGCCGAAGAATATTGAAAGGTGTCGACCTTAATGTCGAAGCCGGATATACCAACGTTCTTTTCGGACCAAACGGAGCGGGAAAATCTGCACTTTTGATGACCCTGATGGGATTCAGTGGTTATAATGTTGTAGGTGGGGAGATCATCTTCAAAGGTGAGGATATAACCAACATGTCGGTCTATGAGAGAGCGCAGATGGGTATGGGTATCATGACCCAGAGACCACCTAACATGAATGGTGTCAAAGTTTATGATCTGCTTAACGTCATCTCAAAGGACATGAAAGATACAGAGGAACTCGCAGAGACCCTGGACATGGTCAGGTTCTTTGAAAGGGATGTCAATGTAGGTTTCTCAGGTGGGGAGATAAAAAGATCAGAACTTCTCCAGCTTTCAGCACAGAATCCGGATTTCATTCTTCTTGATGAGCCTGAATCAGGTGTTGATCTCGTGAGCATTGAACAGCTCGGCCTTACTATAAATGATCTTCTTCAGAAAGATTGCAAATGTGCAGGCGACAGGTGTAAACATGGAAAATCCGCACTTGTTATCACACACACTGGTCAGGTAATGGATTACATACAGGCTGACAGGGGATACATACTGTGCAACGGTACGGTCATGTGCTCCGGCAACCCAAGGGAAATGCTCACTGAAATAAAGGAACAGGGATATGAGGAGTGTATCAAATGCAAGCTGATGAAGATATGAGAAAGAAGGCAGAAGCAGCCCTCAAGAAGACAGCAGCATACGGTGAGGATTTTGACCTTAATGAATATGGGCTTGCATCTGAGGAAGAAGAACAGGCAGATGATCTTGAAGAACTCAGCGAAGAAGATCAGAGGACACTCCTGAATGTCGGGTTCACACCTTCCGAAGATAACAGAGCAGGCAGTTTTATAATGCTCAACAATGCTGTGACACATTCATCCCTGCGTGATGATGATGTTGTAGAACTGATGTCCTTAAGGGATGCTATGAAGGTCCATGATTGGGTAAAGGATTATTCATGGAAGCTTGTAGAACCAGATAAGGATAAGTACACTGCAATGAGCTATCTTCAGGATGCTAATGGTTATTTTATCAGAGCTCCTGCAGGCAAGAAGTCCAAGATGCCTGTACAGACATGTCTTCTTATAGGTTCAAAAGAGGTATCCCAGACAGTTCACAATATCGTTATTGTTGAAGAGGGAGCTGAACTTGACGTAATTACAGGATGTTCTACAAAGCATGGTGTTGACAAGGGTCTCCATCTTGGTATCTCAGAGATGTATGTGAAAAAGGGTGCAACCCTTAATTTCACAATGATCCACAACTGGGGAGAAGAGATCGGTGTCAGACCAAGGACGGTTGTCCATGTAGAAGAAGGCGGTTCATACATCAGTAACTATGTCACCCTGAAACCTGTGAAATCAGTACAGGCGTATCCAACAGTCATTCTGGAAGGTAAGGGTGCATTTGCAAGACTCAACACAATTGCTGTTGCACATCCTGGTTCAGAACTTGACCTTGGAAGTAAGGTGGTCTTCAATGCAGAGGATACAAAAGCAGAGCTTATCTCAAGGACGATCACTACAGGTGGCAATGCAATTGCCCGTGGTGAGATGATCGGTAACGCTAACAATGCAAAGGGACATCTTGAGTGTCACGGACTTGTGCTTGGTGGTGGAATGCAGCGTGCTATTCCTATACTTGAAGCAAATGTCGAGGATATCGAACTGTCACACGAGGCTGCTGTGGGAAGAATTGCACGGGAACAGATCGAATATCTCATGGCAAGAGGTCTTACTGAAGAGGATGCAGTAGGTATGATCGTAAGAGGATTCCTTGATGTTGGTATACAGGGTATTCCTGATGAACTTAAAGCAGATATCGATGCTACTATAGCAAAGATAGGAGAGAACGCTATCTAAAGTTTCTCTCTGCCTTTATTTTTTCAATTATTTTTATTACATTTGTTAAATAAAACAATCTGAGGAGAATGAATGAATCAAAAATATGCAGCACTGTTTTTAGCTGCTTTAATGGTCATGTCGGTTTTTTCATATTTCGTTGCCAGTTTTGTAGGAGACTCGGACACGGATGAAGAATTAGCGGACATCGCGGATGCACCGGGATTTGAAGTTATAGATGGAACACATTTTGATGCTGAGATCGACTCAGTTTCTGATGGTCTTGCCTTTACACCAGAGGGTGTTTCAAATGCGATCTATGTGGACTATTCCAGAACTTATGGGACACCACTTCAGGATTATAATGTAAGTGACCTTTATGCATATTACAATACAATGATGATCAGAAGGTTCTCAGCTTATAATATCACATCCAATTTTGGATTTGAGGCACATGTACTGAACCCTGAGACCGTGGGATTCAATTATGCAGTTACTGACACTTACAACGGATATTCTATTCTGTCAAGGGGATCAGGTATTTTCAATGTGATCGGAACACCAACACTCCTTGGTGACCAGGCTACCCTTGAAAAGGTAATAGATGTCAGATCAGGTACCAGTCCTGCATCAAGTGACTTCACTGAGATACTCGGTTATGTAGAACCAGGTGCCGAATATCAGGTTGTTACCTCTGTGGATCCACTTGCAGAACAGCACTATTTAGAATTCAGGAACATGAATGATGGAAATTATTCAAAGACCGAGATATTCCTTGATCCTGTAGAAGGTACGGTTGAGAATATAGAAAGTCTTGAGGTCAACAGTACTGACAGAGGATTGTTCTATAATACAAGTACCTTTGATGATGGCAGGATCGTAAAGGTTGTTGTTACGACCAATACGTCTAATTTCCTGAACCTGATCACAGAACAATATTACTGAACATAGGTGGGATGGTTCCCATCATTTTCTTTATTTTTTGCCTTTTTTCTGCCACAAGCTTTATACCTGAACAGGTTATTTAATGACTCCAATTGCGCATTCTATGTTATTCTATATATATGGATGCAGCAATTCACAGCCATTACTTTGGCATACAACTTTGTCAGTTAATTATTGATCAATATTGTTACAATCGTAATTGGCCAAATTAGCCGTTCTGCGGCACACAATGAATAATGAAGAACCATGAGTATATGAGTATACAGCATGGTTTCGAAGGAGAAAATAATATGGCAGCTAAATTTGACGTTCCAGAAGAACTCGTAACCAAAGCACTCGAGAGTGTAGAACTTGCAAGAGACACAGGCAAATTAAAGAAAGGTATCAATGAAGTTACAAAAGCTATTGAGAGAGGTATCACAAAGCTTGCAGTAATTGCAGAAGATGTCGACCCTGCTGAAGTAATTGCACACATCGCACCTCTTTGTGAAGAGAAGAATGCAGCATACATCTACGTTAAAGAGCAGAAAGAGCTCGGTGCAGCATGTGGTATAGGTGTCGCTTGCTCCGCAGTAGCTATCGTTGATGCTGGAAAGGGCGCAGAACTCGTAGAAGACATTGCACAGAAAGTAAGTGCACTTAAATAAAACTGATACGTGAGGTATCGCTATGGCAGATGAAGATACAGGCTATGCGGCTGAAGTCATTGACATCATCGGTAACACCGGTATGCATGGTGAGGCCAGCCAGATACAGTGCCGCGTGCTTGAAGGGCGCGATAAGGGCCGTATAATCACCCGTAATTGTGTTGGTCCTATAAGGATCGGCGACATTATGATGTTGATCGAGACCTCTAGAGAGGCCAAGAA
Organism: Methanolobus profundi; assembly: GCF_900114835.1. Classification (GTDB taxonomy): domain Archaea; phylum Halobacteriota; class Methanosarcinia; order Methanosarcinales; family Methanosarcinaceae; genus Methanolobus; species Methanolobus profundi. The sequence continues at coordinate 475,094 of NZ_FOUJ01000001.1, forward strand.
ACTGACTACCAGATGAGGTGACTATAATGGAACAGAGAAAATGTTCTTTTTGCGGAAAATTCCTTGAGCCAGGAACAGGTAAGCTCTTCGTAAAGAAGGATGGCTCTACCTATTATTTCTGCTCATCCAAATGTGAAAGTAACTTTGACCTTGGAAGATTACCAAGGCGTACCGTCTGGACCGAACAGGGCAGAATATACTTGAAGAAAGCATGATCGGGTGTCCTAAATGGAACAGACATACATCATGATCAAACCTGACGCAGTACAGCGCGGACTTATGGGCGAGATCATTTCAAGAATAGAGAACCGTGGTCTTAAGATCGCAGCCATGAAGCTCGGTGTCATGAGTGAGGACAGTGCAAAGGAGCACTACAAGGAGCATGCTGAAAGGCCATTCTTCGCTTCACTTATCGAGTATGTGACATCAGGTCCATCAGTTTCAATGGTCGTTGAAGGCAAGAACTCTATCGCTATCATGCGTGCAGTTAATGGCGCAACGAACCCTGTAGAGGCACTTCCTGGTACCATCAGGGGAGACTTTGCGGTCGAGACCGGCAGGAATGTTGTACACGCTTCCGATTCAACAGAATCCGCACAGCGTGAGATAGCTATCCACTTCAAGGACTCAGAGATAGTTGACTATACAAAGATCGATGAGGTCTGTCTCTACGAGTAAGTAGGGAGGTCCGGGATGTTTGCATTGATAATATTAAGCGAACATCCTGAAATATCCTTAACCAATATCATTTCCAACTATCTGAATGATCTTTGAAGGGGTTTGCACATGGCTGTAAATGAAAATCTACGTACACCAATAGTTTCTGTAATGGGACATGTCGATCACGGCAAAACTACTTTACTTGACAAGATCAGGGGAAGTTCCGTTGCCGAGGGAGAAGCAGGTGCCATTACCCAGCATATAGGTGCAACTGAGGTTCCCATAGAGAACATTGTGAACAAATGTGGTGATCCGTCACTTAAGGACAGGTTCATTGTACCGGGACTTCTTTTTATTGATACACCCGGACATCACGCATTCACTTCCCTGCGAAGCAGAGGTGGTGCTCTTGCGGACCTTGCTATTGTGATCGTTGATATCAACGAAGGCTTCATGCCTCAGACCATCGAAAGTCTTCAGATCCTCAAGAGATTCAAGACTCCTTTTGTAGTTGTTGCCAATAAGGTCGATCGTATCCACGGCTGGGAACCTAATAAGAACTCATCTTTCCTTGCTTCATATAACAAACAGAGTGAACGTGTTAAGTCCGATCTTGACAACAAGCTCTATGAGGTCATTGGTGAGCTCTACAATATAGGTTTCAATTCCGAAAGATACGACCGTGTAAGTGATTTCCAGCGTAATATTGGTGTCATTCCTATAAGCGCAGCAACAGGTGAAGGCATTGCTGATGTACTCATTATCCTTCTTGGGCTTGCCCAGAAGTTCCTTGAGGGCAACCTGCATTACGATGCAACTGCTCCGGGAACTGGTACTGTCCTTGAGGTGAAAGAGGAGAAGGGTCTTGGAACCACCATTGACACTATCCTTTACGATGGTACCATCAGGAAAGGAGACATCATAGTTGTCGGAAGTCTTGGAGATCCGATCCAGACGAAGATCAGGGCATTATTGAAGCCCCGTCCTCTCTCTGAGATAAAGGCTGAAGAGAAGTTCCAGCAGATAAGCGAGGTCACTGCTGCGGTTGGTGTTAAGATATCGGCTCCTAATCTGGAGGGCGCACTCGCAGGAGCACCTGTGAGGGTAGTAAGCCCTGAGACGGTCGATGCTATCACTGAACAGATAAAGAGTGAGATCGCTGATGTTCAGATCGATACAGATTCTGTAGGTATCACGATAAAAGCTGATACTATAGGTTCCCTTGAGGCTCTTGTGAACGAGCTTAAAAAAGAGGAGATCCCTATCAGGAAAGCTAGCGTCGGTGATATCAGTAACAGAGATATCGTAGAGGTAACAGCTATCGAGGATCCATTCTTTACTGTGATCGTCGGCTTCAATGTGAAGATCCTTCCGGACGCAAAGGAGAAGCTTCAGTCCACAGATGTCACGCTTTTCAAGAACGATGTGATATATCGTCTGATAGATGACTATAAGGACTGGGTGAAGAAACAGAAGGAACTTGCTGAGAAAGCAATATCCGATACCATCACAAAACCCGGAAGATTCCAGATAATGCCTGACTGCACATTCCGCCAGAGCAAGCCTGCTGTTGTAGGTGTGAAGATAATTGGCGGCGTTGTGAGGACTGGTGTGGATGTTACTACAATAGATGGTGAGGTCGTTGGCAAGGTCAAAGGTCTTCAAATGCGTGGAGAAAATGTCTCCGAAGCGAAGATCGGCATGGAAGTTGCCATGGCCATCGAAGGAGCTACTGTTGGAAGGCAGATCAAGGAAGAGGATACTCTCTTTGTGAATGTCCCTGAGAGACATGCAAAGAAAATGGAACATGAAATTTACGACTCAATGACGGCAGATGAATTAGAAACATTGGATGCATTCCTTGCAATGAAAAGGAAGGATAATCCTTTCTGGGCAAAATAATGAGAATGCACGATTCATTTTGACAGATCATAACAAACAGGAACAATAAAACCAATAAGGAGGAAAATATATGGCAGATTTCAAAGTAGTGGTTGCAGATCCTAAGACAAAATCATATCAGTTTGATGTCACAGGTGCTGAAGCCAACAAGTTCATTGGAAGATCAATAGGCGAAACAGTTGAAGGAGCAGCAGTCGGCCTCCCAGGATACACACTTAAGATCACTGGCGGAAGCGACAAGAGCGGAATGGTCATGAGACCAGACCTTCCAGGTCCAAGAAGACAGAGAATACTCGTTGCAAACGGAACCGGTTACTCCCCTGTATCAAAGGGTGTACGCCGCAGAAAGATGATGCGCGGAAAGGAAGTTGCACCGGACATAGTCCAGATCAACACCATTGTCGCAGAATATGGCAGCGAGACCATAGAGAAGATCCTTGGTGGCGACGAAGAGCCAGCTGAGGAAGTTGCAGCAGAAGAGTGAGTTTCTCACTCTTTCTGAATACTTTTTTTTACTTGTTCCTGATCCCGGAATAACGGGACGTTCCAAATCCCACATCAATTATCTTATTCTTTGAAAGCATCTTAACGATGAATCTTTGTGCTCCATTTGCACTAAGTCCTGTAATTTCAGCTACATCAGATGCATCAAAAGGATCATCCTGTTCTACCAGAGTTTCGATCATATTCTCAAGAGGTACGTACTCCTCCTGATCATGCCATACTTTGAGCCTTTCAGAATTGTTCACACTGGCATTGAATGTGATCTCGTTCGTTCCAAGATCGTAAAGATATACCATAAGACGTGGATGAACGTAGTTCTGTGCCCAATCTAATATCTCCGTGTTCCATCCGGAACTCAAAATACATACGCTTCTATATTGTCCTGATGGAACTGTATTCGCTTCCTTCTGGATGAATTCCATTATGTTCCTCATGTCCTCGAAAGGATGCCAGTAGGTTTCGAATGTCAAAAGTGGTTTTACAATACCATCCATTATTGTTCCGGAAACCGATCGCTCGGATATGTTGAACTTCCATTTCCTGTCACCAATGTATTCTCCATTGAATGAAACTTCAGGCTGGTGTGTGGAATATTTCTGCTCAAGTCCATTCATGTAATTGTAGAGCTTTGAAAGTATGTCGGTTTCGATATCTTCCTTGCTTGTCTTTTTTGTCAGGATATCTCTGGCTTTTTCGGAACTTGCTGAAGGACCAAGCGTGGTCCTGGATGTGTCCATAGGTTCAGATAGTTTTCCTGTCATGGCAATTCCGGAAGGTTTTCTTTCCTGTTTCTCCTCGCTTGTCTTTGCCGGTCTTTCACCCGAAATGACACGCTCTGCACTTTCTTTTTCCATCTGCCTGAGCTTGAATTCCTTTTGAATATCCTTATCTACTACAATACGTTCATTGAATCCTTTTTTAAAACTATCCAGAAGGCCTTCCAGCATGAATGTATCAATATTCTCTGAAGATATTGATGAAGCGAACTCATCCTTTATTCTGGAAGATGCTTTCAGTAATTCTTCTTCGTTGCTGTAGAACTCTTCCAGTGTTCCCTTCTTTCCGGAAAAGCTGTCAAGGTCCCTGCTCTTTATATCTGCCAGGAGCTGGGAGGCAGATGCCCTTACATTGCGAAGCTGGAAATTAAGATCGGTCTGTCTATTTGCATAGGTTCTCTGAATGAGCTTTTCAACTGAACCATAAACCTCATTCAGGTTATTGATAATTGTTTGTCTGTTAGCCTGTTCAACCGTTACAGGGTCCTTTAGTGATTCCATTTCTATCATCCAGCTCATATTGTATTCAATATATTGTTAATGAATTTTTTATAGGTATTAGATATCATTTCCAATGGCATCTAAGAGTTCCTATGCCACTCCATGGGTCCCGAGGTCTATCGGTTCTTTCTGGAAAAGGATTTCGTTCACTTCAAATGAAAAATTGAGGTTCCCAAGGTCGACCTTTCCTGAATTAATTGGTTTGATCACAAGTGACACATACCCGGATGAATATGGCTGGATCTCAGGGATGCAGACATTTGGTTTGTGGCATTCTATGAACGAGGTGAAACAACTATTGAAGCAAACATTTGCTATCACTTCATCGGATCTGTTCTCAACATGGATCCCGATAGTATTCCCAACTTCACTATGTAATGTATCCGGCATATTTATCATGACATCCACTTCAGGTATCTGTACATAATATTTTCCAAGTTGATTGTCTCCTATCTTGCAACCGTTGCCTTCAACTTCGAACATAACATCGAAATACCCAAGGTCGATCTCTCCTCCTGCTACCGGTGTGATCTCATACGCCGTATCAAAAGATGCACCGGGTGTCATGGTCCTTGTATCTGAAAAAGCTGTATCATAGGTGATACTTTTAGGGAAGGAACATTTTACATGAAGATTATCCAGGTTCCTGTTAGAGTAGTTCTTCATCCTTATTGATATCATAGTTGGATGTCCTAACTTAAGTTGTCCGGTAACCTCAAATTCCACTCCAAGATATGAATGGGCTATATTTATGTTCCCGAAGAATATGGGAGGTTTTTGGTGTTCATGCCCATCTATCTCTAAATAAAGGTCATAGTAACCCATGGAATGGCTTCCTGTCTCAAAGGGAACAAAAGAATAAGATGCAGTAAGTGAGGACATCGGTTCAAGAGAACCAAGACTCAGCACAGGCTTATCGCAGTGAACACTTGAAGGGAACACTGCACGCATCCATATGTTCTCTATTGTTTTAATAGTAGGATTGTTAATTCTCAGGTATAATGCATTTTTAAATCCCATCTCAGCAGGTTCTGTAAATTTATATTCAACATTGACAGAATCCACAAATTGCATTTCCTTTACTCTTCTTTTTTCTATTCCCACGTTCTTCTCATAGATCCAGAAAAAATGTATCGGAATGTAAGAGAGTACTACATATATCGGTGCACTGGCCAGGTATATTGGGTCAGGTCTTTCAGTAAGGGCAAGTATCCGTGTCACTGAAAAGAACGAGGTCATGACTATCCATAGGAACACATAGAACTGGAAGAGCGATCCGATCCTACCTCCTGCCTGATTCTGCAGGGAATAGGCAAGTGCTTTTATAAAATCATCCAGAGGCCCCAGCTTCATTTGACCCACCTTTAAAGGAATGAATAAATACTTTCAATTATCTTATGGATCTGTAATTATAAATATATTAGTACTTTTATCTGTGGGTCAAGTTCAAATGATCTTTGTTCCGCAGTCACTACAGAAATTTGCATCATCAGCAAGCTTTGTACCACATGATGGGCAGAAATTGGCCTTGAACTCTGTTCGCTGTATCACACTATCCTCTATTACAACATCTCCTGCACAGTTCCCGCTGATGTCACATGAGTTAAGGAGGTTGCTGCGCTGGATTATGGAGTCCTTGATCGTTACATTGACGATCTGGTTCAGCTCACTCTTTCCTATGCTGCTTTCTTCCATTTCCTTAGAGAGCTCACGACCGAACTCGGCAAGCATTCCTACAAGTGACTCTGCTGTCTGTGTAGCACCGAAAAGTTCTATGCTGCCTGTATCTTTTGAGATGGTGATCTTCAGGACAATATCGTGACCATTGACCTTTGTCTTTCCGTGGTACCATGTCTCATAGTTCTTGCCGTCCTTTGTCCTCAGGGTCCTGATATGCCTGATATCACGTCGTTGAACCATCTCACGACAGATGTTCATGAGGGTCTTAGTATCAAGGTCCGACTTGATCCGATAGACCTTGCTGTCACTGAAAGGGAGTGCTGATACAAGTTCCCGTAGCATTCCTACGTTTATGTCAGAGTCCGTTCTCATGATCGGGCATGTTACCTTGATGTTCTTTGGCTTCATCTCAGTGGTCCGAAGCTTGCCCTTTGCATCCTTATAGAATATCCTGCATTTGATGTCAGATGAATTTGAGCAAAGCAAGGGGTCGAAATATATCGCAACAGACCGTGAAGTATTGCCTTCAATATTTCCGATCATCAGTTTGTTGTTCTTCACAGTATATGCAGGCTCGAACCTGTCTATTCTGAAAAGATGTTCATCAAAATCAAACTCCAGTGAAACATCGTTCACTACAAGCGGAGAGGTATTGTTCACTGACATCTTCAGACGGATAAAACCCTGATAGAACTCTGTCTCTCTTACAGCTTGAAGCATGTGGCTCTCAATTTCAGGGACCTCCATACCACTTCCTGCCTTTCCGTCTACTGATCCATATTCTCCTATATCTATGGGGATCTTTCTGTAGTAGTTATTATTGAGCAGGTATCCGACGTGTATCTTCCCAAGGTCGATCATGTCGGTGATCCTTGGATAGACGAATATCACATTATATGCTGCGGAATCCGGTTCTACGATGTCTATACTGACCTCAGGCTCATCGCATCTGACAAGACGGGGACACTCTGCCCTTATGGATACGTTCCTGATGGGCAGGTGTGAAGGATTCATTATTGTTATCTTGACAGGATTCTCGGCATTTGTCCTCAGGGGCTGTTGCACTTCAACTGTGACATCTATGGAATCACTTGCTTCTTTTTCCTGTTGCATCAACCTTGCTTTTTCATCCTCTATTTTCAGGTTCTTTTCCTTAACAAGCTTCTTGTACTTCGAGCCGGAACGTACGGCTACTATGGTACAGGAGAAAAGTGCAATTGCAGGTGCTGCTTTAAATGATGAGAAAACAATTGCTCCGAATATGGCTATTATGATACCAAGGACAAATGCATTTGAAAGGACATCCTCTCCAATTACATCATTTTCGATCTTCTTGCTCATCATCCTCTGTACCAGGAATGCAGTAATGAATGCGAGTATAAGGCCGATGATCCCGCCTTGTATCATTCCTGTTATTCCACTACTAAGGCCGAACAGAAGACCAATGTAGACTCCGATACGCAAGTTGTTACGTGGATCAAGATAAGATAATTTAAATGACATTTGCATCACTTGTTCAGTAGCTCTGCGAAGACCTGTTCTTCGCCACTTTTTTGGATCGCGGACCTTGCTTCGATGTACCAGCTAACTATGGATGGCTTGCGCTTTTCCAGAACCATTTTAAAATCCTGAAGACCGATATTCCTTGCTTCTCCTCCTCTTAATGCTTCACCAAGAGGTATGTCAGCTGCTTCCTTGCATATAGCTGCAAGATCAGCACCGGAGTATGAATCTGTTAGTTCGGCCAGGTGCCTTATATCAACATTATCATCCAGCGGTCGCTTTTTCAGGTGTATCTTAAGGATGGCTTCTCTTGCTTCAAGGTCAGGTTCAGGTACGAAGACAAGTTTGCTGAAACGTCCCGGACGCCTCAATGCAGGATCAATTGCCCATGGTTCGTTGGTAGCTGCCAGTACCAGGAGATTGTCAGATGCCGTATCTACTCCATCCATCTGTGCAAGCAGTTCATTGACAACTCTCTTTGCGTAGTCCTCGCTCTCACTTCGCCTTGCAGCAATGGAGTCGATCTCATCAAAGAATATAATGGACCTTTCTTCTCCGCGGGCGATATCAAAGACCTGTTTGACGTTCTTTTCAGAGGCACCGACCCACTTGCTAACTATGCTGCTGGTCTTCACACTGATAAAATCAGCACCGCATTCCTTTGCAGCTGCCTTTGCCATCATGGTCTTTCCACAGCCGGGAGGTCCGTATAGAAGAATTCCCTCTCCTGCTTTTTGTCCATACATCTGGTAGAGTTCCTTGTGAGTGAAAGGATAGATGATCGCTTTGCGTATCTCTTCCTTTACATCCTCAAGGCCACCGATATCTGAGAAACCCACCTTCGGGATCTCTTTGAGAAAGACATCATCCTTTGAGATAGATGATCCGTCATTGCTATCCTGGTCCCTTCGACTGTCACTTCTTCCGCCCGAGGGCACGGCAGCAGATCTCTTGAGTGACTGGGCCTTGGTGAAAAGATGTTCTGCAAGATCACGTTGCGTGTTCCGGTCAATATCATCACCTGCCATCATGGACGCATCATTGTAGAGCTTGGCAGCTTTAAGGTAAAGCTCACGGGCTCTTTCTTTATCCCCTCTTTCTTCCAGGTCCTTCGCGGCTTTTGCATAGCCACGGGCCTGAGCCGCAAAAGTAACAGCTGAGTTCAACTAGGCACCCCTTTATTTTTAACCCCTGGGTAATTCAAAAGATGGAATGCCGGATCATTCGGTATCTGCCATCTCTGATTCTATCTTCTTTGAAAGTTCATCCTTTGCAGGCTGTTCACTTGAGAGTTCTGCAAGAAGCTCTGATCTTAGTGAATCCTGCATCTCGCTGAGCTCGGCGCCCCCACTCATGGCTGCATCCATTGAAGCTGTCATCATGGTGGTAGCAGTGTTGACCTTTTCCATAGAGGTTCTTATGTTTGTGACTGCACCTTCAAGCTTGGAAGTATCAAAACCAAGTTGTTTCTGCCACTTTCCAAGGTCCTGTCCGATCTCCACGACTTCCTTGAGTCCGGTCTGCATCTCGATAACATCGTTCATGGACTGTGCCATCTCTACCATGCTGCTGATGGTGTTGACCTGACCTTCGACAAGTGAATATCTTCTTGAAGCAACTCTGAACTCTCTGTCATTACCCTTTGCCAGTGCTTCTTTTGCCTGTTCCCTGGATTGGTTCTGCTTTTTGATAAGTTCTTTCTCGCGTGTTGATAGTCTCTGTTCTGAAATGGTCAGTTTTGTCTTGAGCTCTTCCGGTGATACTTTCTTAAATGGATTGGTCAATCCCACTTATAATTCCTCCTCCATTTTTTTCTGCTTTGCGTATCTGATACAAAGTTTCATGGCTTCAGATTTGTTGATCGCTATTCCCATTTCTACTAATGTATCCAGATATACTTTACTATCTTCTGATATTCTTGCGCTTACAGGATAAGAATTAGCCATAGTTATTCCAGCTTGACAGTGATTTGTATACTTATGTATACAATGGAAAACAATATATATAATACTTCTCCAATATCTAATTAGGAGTATCGATCAAATTTACAAATAGGTGTCAAGAGCATGGCCTTTAAGTGGAAAAGAGAAGCGGATGATATTGCCAGGGTGGTCCCGAAGAAACAGGTTGGTGGATTTTTCAGTAAAGCAGTGATCCTCTCACCTAATGAAAAGGCAGCCATGGTAAAGAATGGTGTAGTTGATGAGATAGTTGACAGCGGCAAGCTGCAGGTTGGGGGTCTTCTAAAACCCGGCAACATAGGAAAGGATGTGGATGTTGCTATGATGGATACCTCTCCAAAGGACCTGCAGTGGGAGCAGCCTGAACTATGGACCAGGGATAATCAGAGAGTGGCATGTAACGGTCTGCTGCGTTTCAGGATACAGGAGCCAAAGCGTTTCTTTCAGATGTTGTATTCATATTCAACTCCTGATAAGAAAGGTGTCAGGGCACTTTCTGTACATGATATTTATCAGCGTATCGAGAGCGAGGTATTGACATTTGTACTTGAGCCTGAGGTGCGGCAGGAAGATATAGAGAAACTCTATGGCAATCGTGACCTTCGCCTGAACATCGAGAATGAGCTTGAGATGCGCCTCAGGTCTACCATGTCAATGTGGGGACTGGAAATGCTCAAGTATACTGTCCAGTGGGACCTTGGTTCCTATGGCAAGGTCATGCAAGCAACAAATGATTTCCAGACACGTGAGGAACTTTCAGAACTTGATACTTTGTCTGTAGAGGGTGATCTTGAACGCAGGGGAAGGGAAGAGGTTGCGGGTATGCGTGCTGGTCATGCGACCATAGCAACTGAGAAGGACTTCCACCGCGACCAGAGTCTCAAAGATGTCAAAGCTGAGCTTGAAGCTGAAAGATTACAATCGGAAGCTGATATGAGGGAAGCCAGGGAAGCGATAAAGCTCAAGGAAGAGCTCAAACTGGCAAAAGCAAAAGGGATGCGTGCCGAGCTTGAGGTCGAGCAGGATATGAAGGACCGTGAGCACGGACGTGATATGGAGTACCTGAAACATATCACTGAGTCAGGTGGGTCGGATGTTGCAAAGACCGTGAGTGAAGGCCGAGAATATGGTCGTATGTCACCTGAACAGCTTGAAGCCCTTGCAAAGATCAAACAGGGCGAGGCTCTGGCAAAAGAGGATAAGGTCAGCTTCATGATGGAGGTAGAGGATAGGGAACGTGATGATTCCTATCGCAGGCAGGAACTTGATGCTGCCATGATGGGTGCAGCACAGGGTAAGCATTCTCCGACCGTGAGGAAATGTCCTGGTTGCGGTTCAACCGTTCCGGCAGAATCCAGTTTCTGCAGTCAGTGCGGAAAACGACTAACTGACGTTTGATGCGAATTGAACGTTTTCCCTTTTTTTTTCTTTTTGTAAGCGAAGCTTAAATAACACCAGAACAAAAAACAGTAGTATTATCGGATAGGCAAGGGTGGAATATTGGTACAAAGATCACTAAGGATACTTCTTGTAGTGTTCCTGGCATGTATTATCTTCAGTCTGACAACTGGTCTTACAACTGCCAGTGATTATGAGATAACTCTCATAGAGGGTGAGATCGCAGAGATACAGGATGGTTACTATCTAAGTGTTATAGATATTGATACCTATGATGAGACTGTTCGGTTCATTGTATCCTATTATGACACTTCGGTGCTGGACCAGTACTATGCCAGAGGTAATTATCTCTACTATGAGGACCGCAACCTTGTGCTGGAATTCAAGATAAGTGATGTCTATTACGATTCTTATTACGATTATGTGGTGATCTCTGATATCTACGTCTATCCTGATTATACGATCACGTATGATGAAAGTGAGGTTACAAGGACCGATACGGACTACTATTCCGATTATTCTGATTACGATTATTCTGATACTTCATCTGATGATGAGTTCTATGGAATGCTGATAATTCTCTTCTTTGTCATTGTAGGTGTATGGATCATACGCAGGGCTTCCAGGAAGGGAAAAGAGAAGAAAGCTCTGAAAAAGCAGGAACTAAGAACAAATGCTGCAATGTCATCCGGTCCGGTGGCCGATAAGGCAGCTTTCACAGCAGGGTCGGCCGCTGGTGCAGGGTTTGCTGCTATATCCGGGAAGGAGCCTGTTATCATCAAGTCGGCTATCCAGTACAAGGGTGCGAACATCCTGTACAAGATAAAGGTGGAGAATTCCTCCGATGAGCCTGTAGGAGATATCAGTATAGGTCTTTTTGTTCCTGAAGTGTTCCATATTAAAGAGAACACGAAGAACATCTCCATGCTCCAGCCAGGCGAAGGTAAGACGGCTACTTTCCTGATACGACCTACCGGAGAGTGCGGTAATTGTATTCTGTCAGGTAATATTCGTTATTATGATTATAGCCAGAAGAAACATGTTCAGATGGACCTAAGCAACAAGATGGTGGATATTGTCTGTCCTGTTCTCAAGGTAAAGGAGATAGATGAGGCCGGGTGGAGACTTGCTGTCAGTTCTATGATGGTTGCAGAGGAGGATACCAAGGATCTGGAGGTCCCTGCTGAGAATCTCTTCGATATTGCTACTCGTATCCTTAAGGACATGAATATGTTCATGATCGCTCCTGAGGTGACATCAACACAGCAACTCTTCACCGGTGTTGCAAGGTTCTATGCAGAGGGTGTTGCCGGTATGAAATATGCTGCCTACATAGAGGTTGTAGGTAAGCGTAAGTCCAGACTTATTGTGAAGGCATGGGCTGAGAAGGAGGAAGCACTTACCGGTTTCTATCACAAGATACTCGAGGAGATCGAGAAGAGGACCGATATCAAGCTCTTTGTTGATGATTCTGTTACCCATTACAATATAAGTAATACAACTACGATACAGGATAGTGTGATCCAGCGTTCCAATATTGGAAATGGGAAAAAGAATTGTCCTGAGTGTGGCAGAGAGGTTGAAGGCAGCGAGAAGTTCTGTATCAATTGCGGACGGAAACTTGATTGATGTAAGTCCTGATAGGATGGTTCTTTAGATAAGGATCAATGATATATTATTTCTCCATCTTTCATTTTTCAGATGTGGAAGTTGACCGCAAAGTCTATATTTAATAATGCGGAAACTACATTCCGTGTACAGTGAAAAGAAGGTATATGACTTAGAGAATAAAACCGTGGAGGCTATCGTATGAGACTGGAACTAATGGATAAAAGGTCAAGATTCGAGGATTTTGAAACGGAATATCGTGATTCAAAGGCATACCTTCGCAGAGCAAGGTTATTCCTGGCAGAAGGACAGGACCACAGTGTGGTATTCAATGTAGCTTCGCTTGCACTTGAGCGTTACCTTGTTGCTTTGTGTTACCTGTATGATATGGATCCATATAATCACAATTACACCTGTCTTATGGACACGGTAGAACTGTTCATGGAAGTGCCTGAGGAACTCAACAAAGAGATAAGATCACTGGATAAGATATTCGATATCTGTTCTCTTGATGATTATTTCCATGGTGACCCTGAGGTATCGGATATGGAACGTATCCTCTCGATGTGCGAGGATGTTGAAGGACTTTTCGATCAGGAAAAGATATCGTCTATCAGAGAGTCTTTGAAAGAAGATAAATGAGCATCTTTTTTCAGGGAATATTCATTTTAATATTTTACTATAAGGTTCTATAGGCTTATTTTTGAGCCTGATCTTTTTGTTTTTATTTATAGTTCGATCTGTGCATTACAGTTGGAAACTCTGGCCATAATTACTATATACAATTATTTCATTAATATCTGCACTTTATTTAATTAGTATGATTAATATTCTGAATGACCTTTTTGTATCTTGATCGATCTATGGGCTATTTCTGATGTTAATGAGTGGATGAATGAAAATGAAATGTAAGATATTGTTAGTACTATTCCTGATGTGCATAGCACTTTTCAATTCAGGTTGTATTGGTGAGGGGTTAACTGCTGACCAGATAGCTGAGAAAATGGAGGAGAAGCAGGCAAACATAGAGGATACTTCTACCACAGTTCATATGATAGTGACAATGGATGATGAGGTCCGGGAAACAGAGATAAAGATGATCCAGAAGAATCCGGGTATGTCTAAAAGTGTTGTATTCATGCCGGAGGAGATGGCAGGCCAGACAACTGTTTCCAACGGGGAGACAATGTGGATCTATGATCCGGCAACTGATCAGGTGACTGTTATGCCATTGCCGGAGACCCCTGATGACTTCGAAATGGATTATGCAGCAGCTATTGGAAGTATCCTGAACGAAAGTGATGTCTCACTTCTGGGTACTGAAGAATTCGATGGCAGGGATACTTTCGTACTCATAGTCGTTCCAAAGGAGGACGATAGTTCATTTGGTTCTGATATGAAGGTATGGGTCGATGAAGAGACCTGGACACCATTGAAGATCGAGATGGAGATTGAAGATGAGTACAACATGGTTGTGGAATACAGGGACTTTGAAGTAAATACCGGTATATCAGATGATGAATTCGAATTTGAGATCCCGGATGGTGCAGAGGTCATTGAGATCGATGACTTTGAGGATCTGTTTCCTGTGGATATGGGACTTGATGAAATAAAGCAGGCATCGGAGTTTGAGGTGCTTGTTCCTTCATATGTGCCGGAAGGATATGGGTTGGATAGTGCTTCATACAGCCAAACGTCAATTGTATCTGGTGTTAAAGAATCGGTCACATTGTTCTATTCAAATGAAGATGAAATGATACTGGTATCCGAAACTTTCTATGATGGAGAGAAAGACTCAAATTCATTATCAATGATGGAAGGTGAAACTGTTTCTGTCAATGGTGAAGAAGCTGAGCTCTATACCATGTATGGTGGCACCATGATGCTGCAATGGGAGACCGAAGATGCGATAATGAGTATCAGTGGTTCTCTTGATGCGGATGAGATGATACAGATAGCTGAATCAATGGAATAGTACTGTTTTTAGGTATGAATATATGCGATCCCATTCTTGGATCGTCATGTTTCTTTTTTTAATTTATTACATACTCCTTAACTTAACACCTCTCAATAGTAAATTATTTATATCAGACATGCCAAGGAAGTACCGTTATGTTGTGTCAAACATAACACTCCGAACATTGCTACTTCGAATTATGTTATGCCTATTGGCATAACATATATTCTGCATTTTAATTCAGGAGATGATCCGATGGTAAATGAAAAAGTGAAACTATTTTTGATATTACTTTGTTGCATGATGTTTCTTGGTTGTGTTGGCGAGCAGGACTATTCAATTACGGCACAGGATCAAGCGGCTGATGATGTGGGTGTTATAGCTGAAGGGACCGGTGGAACATCACTTCTTGTATATTGTGGAGCAGGAATGCGTCTGCCAATGGATGAGATCGGTGAGATGTTCGAGGAAGAATACGGAACTTCCATACAGTACAATTATGCCGGTTCCAACACACTCCTGACACAGATGGAACTCACAGGTGAAGGGGACGTCTACATGCCTGGTGCGACCTACTATTTTGATGTAGCTTCTGAAAAAGGACTTGTGAGTAACTTCAGCAAAGTAGCTTATCATGTTCCGGTGATGATCACACCTGTTGATGATCCTGCAAACATCAGCTGCATTGATGATCTGGCAAATGATGGTGTCAGTGTAATACTCGGTGATCCTGAAGCAGCAGCTATCGGTGTTCTCTGCCAGAAGATGCTGACCAAAAAGGGAATTTATGAGGATGTGGAGGAGAATGTTGTTGCAAAGGGTGCGACCGTGAACGAACTTGTCACCTATATCTCACTTGGTCAGGGTGATGTATCAATAGTCTGGGAAGACCTTGTCAGGGATAACGAAGATGTCAACATGGTCGAGATAGCAGAGGAAGATAACATTGTCAAGATAGTACCTATCGCTACTCTAACATCTTCAGAGAACCCTGAAATTGCAGAAGAGTTCGTGCAGTTCGTGGTTTCCGATGAGGGCAGAGCTGTCTTTGAGGAGTATGGGTTCACACTCTATCCGGATGAGATGTATGCCTATCTGGAGTCTGAATGAGATAATGGGATAGATAACGAGTAGATATATCGTCAGGAAAAACAGAGCAGGAGCGGTCTGATGCAAAGAATTGGATTCAAGCAGGCTAATATACTTCTAATGCTCCTGCTTACCATTTTCATTTTTTCGCTGATCATTGAGATAGTCACACATACTGATGTCGTGAGTCTCATGAGCAATATCGTATCAGGGGAGATACAATTTGCAGTAAGGCTCAGTCTGATTACATCTGTGATCTCCACACTTCTGTGTATGATGATAGCGATACCTTCCTCCTATGCATTGGCAAGATACAATATTCGTGGAAAGGCACTTATCAACACGATACTGGATCTGCCAATGGCACTACCTCCGATCGTAGCAGGTCTTGGCCTTCTGCTTATCTTCGGGACAACTGCAACAGGCAGTTATCTTGAAGAGATGGGACTGAAGTTCGTTTTCACTCCGCTTGGAATAATAGTGGCTCAGTTCACTGTCAACATCTCACTGATGCTCAGGATAATGCGTTCAACATTCGAAGGAATTGATCCACGATATGAATATGTGGCTCAGACGCTGGGTTGTACTCCTTTCCAGGCTTTTATGAGGACGACATTACCACTTTCAAAGAATGGTATTCTTGCAGGTTCTGTGATAACATGGTCAAGGGGCATGGGTGAGTTCGGTGCAGTGTTGATGCTGGCAGGAGCTACAAGAATGAGGACCGAAACATTGCCAATATCACTATATCTGAACATCTCATCAGGCCGATTGGATCTGGCAATTGCTGCTGCAACGATACTGATAATCATCTCGTCTGTCGCATTGTATCTTTTTGAACGCAAGGGAGGGGTCGCAAAACTCTATTAGTTCCTTGTTTTGCGATATGATGGGCATGATAGAAATAAGTGATATTTCAAAGTCCCTTGGTAATTTCGAACTTGAGTGTATAAACCTGAGGATCGAAAAGGGAGAATATTTCTGTATACTGGGTCCGACAGGTTCCGGTAAGACCATTCTTCTTGAGACCATTGCAGGGATAAATGAACCGGATATTGGTTCAATACTGATCGATAATTATGATGTAAGTTCCCTGCTTCCAAAGGACAGGAACATCAGTATGGTCTATCAGGACTTTATGCTCTTCCCGAATATGGATATCAGGGCGAATATAGGATTTGGACTTAGGTTTAACGGTTCTAAATTAGCAAGGTCCGAACTGAACGAGAAGGTCGAAGAAACTGCCCGGATGCTTGGGATTGATCACCTCCTTGACAGACACCCTTCAACATTGAGCGGTGGCGAGAAACAAAGATCAGCAATAGCAAGGGCGATCATCACTGAACCTGATCTGCTTTTGCTGGATGAACCTCTCTCAGCCCTTGATGCAGGAACAAAGGACAGGCTCAGGCAGGAACTTCGGCGGATACACCAGCTAAAAGGAACGACAACTATCCATGTGACCCACAGTTTTGAGGAGGCTTTCAACCTTGCTGACCGCATAGCTATAATGAATGAAGGCAAGATCCATCAGGTAGGCACACCTGATGAGGTTTTCAGGAAACCTAATTCGACATTCGTCGCTGATTTTGTGGGTGTTGAGAATCTTTTCCACGGAAAGGCGGTCATGAAGGATGACCTGTCCGAGATAAAGGTGAACGGGCTAATTATCACTTCGACTTCCCCTGGGGATGGGGATGTTGTTGTTTCCATCAGACCGGAAGATATACTGATATCAAAAGTGCCTATTGATTCAAGTGCCAGGAACTCATTCAGCGGTGTTGTTTCCGAAGTTATCAGGATGAAGTCCACCATCAAACTGTTAATAGACACAGGACTGCTTTTCAGGGTTGTGCTTACAAAGAGAGCCTATGATGATATGGAACTTTCACAGGGTTCAAAGGTCCACCTGACATTTAAGGCATCAGCTACTCATATTATCTGAATATGTGTAAGAGTGGAGTTAAAAAAGAAGTAAAATGGAAGTTACTTAAAGTAACTTCTTTCCGGCGTCAGGGCCGCTCTTACACTCAAAGACGTCTGTGATCTTCATCTTGACAAGGTATTTTGCAGGGAAACGGTCGCTCTTTGCCTTGACCATCTTACGCATCTCGTCGTATTCCTCTCCACGGTCAAGAATTCTGACATCTCCTTTGACCTGGAAGCAACCATTGATCTCAGGTCCCCATACATATATCGCACATTTTGGATTTGCTCTGAGGTTCTCCATTGTCTTGAGGAAGAAGTTGTCAACGATCCAGATCGTCTCAAGATCTTCCTGAAGGAAACACATTCCAATAGGAATTACGTTAGGAACGCCATCTTTTGATGCTGTTGCCAGTGGGAAGATCTTCATCTTTTCAAACTCTGTTTTCATCTCATCTGTTAATTTAACCATTGATGTCACCTCTGCGTTTAAAAATAAAAAGTACAGTAAATCTACTCGCTAATCAAGCTTAAGCTTTTTCATCAGTGGTGGTGAAAGATGGAATGCTTGTCTATTGGTTATTTCGTATTCTGAATGTTCTTTACATTGCTGGGGAAGGCAATAAGAAGTTGAACAAACAAATTCTTGCGTTAAGGGACTTATTTATAGAATAGATGGTAAATATTTTATTAGGGTGTTCGTAGTGCTTTGCCGGGCACTCTATAAGGGAAATGGGAGAAATAATGATGAAAGGACCATCTATTACAGAGGCACCATCAACTGTAGGTGCAACTTATGTTGATCCGTCTATCACTCGTCTACTTGAACCTGGTGAGAAGATCGACAAGCTTTTTACAAGGAATTCAACGCAGGAATATGTTTTGCAGCGCCTGACAGAACACACATACTGGTATCAAGGTCAATATTACGGAACGATCTTCTATGTTGGTGAAAGCGGTGTTTTGCTTTTTGATGCTCTCGATGGACAGGGGGAATCTATCAAGAAGGCAATAGCATCGGTCACCAGTCTTCCGTTGACGGCGATCGTGTATTCTCATGCTCATGCCGATCATATCGGTGATGCCAATACTTTTACAGAGGGTGGAGCCATACAGCGGATCATTGCTTCGAAAGCTACGGCAGAAAAGATGGATTTCCTCAAGAGTTCCCTCCCTGCACCCACGGAAACGGTAGCCTGGCCACAAGGATCCTTCAAGTTTGAAGGTCTTACCGTTGAACTTCATGGATTCGAGCGTGCATCGCATTGTGACGACCATGGAGTTTGGCTGCTTGTTGAGGAAAAAGTGGCACACCTGCCGGACCTTGTTAACCCTGACCAACTGCCCTTCTGGGCCTTTGCAGGTTCTGAGAATTTTGTTTATTACGAGGCGAACGTCGAGCAACTTGGAAGTTTAGATTGGACCTATCTGAGCGGTGGACATGGCAATGTTGGAGACAAAGCAGATATTGAGTTCTACCGTTCCTTCCTTTCAGATCTCAAACAGGCTGTAGGTCAAGCCATGGGCGAAGTCGAATGGGGCACAGGTGTCGATGCAGACAAGGTCAATGCACATACTGCTTTCCTTCCTGCATGGTTCGATGCTATCGCCAGGAATGCAACTGATGCATTGCGCCCAAAGTATGGAAATTACTACGGATTCGAAATGGCAACCCCACGTAATGCTGAGATGGTAGCTGATGCCATGCTTAGCTATCGATGATTTTTGTCTATGAACGGTGGGCTGAGGGACTTATTCTAAGCCCTCTATTCTTTTTTGATTATTCATGTGTTCGTTAAGCTCTTCATCACCAATTATTTTATAATTAAGGTATTAAACAAAATATTCTAGGTATAGCTCCAAAGGGAGCTAGGAGATATGGAGTTATGGAAAGGAGTACACTGAAGAGGATTAAGGATAAGATTAAGCAAGGGAAGAAGCTGAATTATGGTAAAAGAATGGTAAATGTATATTGTGAGTAAATTTGTTATTAGTTAATTCATAATTAAATTTTAAATAAATTTATATTGCTTAATGTTTATTTTCACGTATAATGACCAACAATTCCACAATAAATGCAAGTGATATTATTGGTGCATGTGGTAGCTTAAAAGAATCTATTATTACAACTTTTTTTTCTTACTACGTTTTGCTTAAAGATAATCTTGGATTGGTTTTTGGAATTATTGGAGTACTTAGTGCTTTTATTACAATTCTGGCTTATCTAAAACAAAATAAATCAGATATAAAAAATAAAGAACAAATGTCGGCGTTTGAAGCTAAACAAGATGAAACACTTAAAATATTAAAATCATTTGACAAATCTTCGATTCATGATATTGTTGATTACAATGCAGACTATCCAATAATAGAAGATGAACACAAGAGAGAAATGTTTGAGACGGCAGTGAAATTGAGGAATGAAAATAAACCAAACGAAGCTATAAAACGATTTAATCTTCTATTAGATCAAAACCCAACAGATGATCAAAGAATAGCTCTTTTTATGCTCATCGGAAATTCTTGCCTATTGATAGGGGATTATGATGAGGCTATTAGTAAACTCAAAAAAGCCCTCAAATTTACGGAAAAAACAAATAACCTCTCTGCGAAAGGAGTGGCACTGGGAAATATTGCTATAGTCTACCGCGTCAAGGGTGAATTAGATAAAGCAATTAAACATTTCGAACAGGCGCTTGATATTAATCGTGAGATTGAAAATAAATTAGGAGAGGCAAATGTTTTGGGTGGCCTCGGGAACGTGTATACTGATAAAAGTGATTCTGATAAAGCATTGGAATATCATCAAAAAGCACTTGAGATTCATCGTGAACTTGGATGCAAGAGGGGAGAAGGTGGTGATATTGGCAACATAGGTATAGTGTACAGTGCCAAAGGTGAGGATGAAAAAGCCTTGGGGTATTTTGAACAGGCACTCGACATTAATCGTGAGTTTGGATACGTATTAGAAGAAGCTAATCAATTGGGCAATATTGGTAGCATATATATTAATCGTGGCGATTTAGAAAAAGCCTTGGAATACTTTGAACAGGCGTTAGCTATTGATTGCGAAATTGGTTACAAATGGGGAGAGGCACATGATCTTGGAAAAATCGGTACTATATACAGAGCTAAAGAGAATTTAGAAAAAGCCTTGGAATACTTTGAACAGGCGCTTGACATTAATCATGAGATTGAAAATAAATTAGAAGAAGCTATTCAACTAAGAAACATTGGATTTGTCTATATTGATAAAGATGAAGATGAAAAATCCCTAGAATACTTCGAACAAGCCATAGAGTTTTATCATGAGTTTGGATATACATTGGAAGAAGGTAACCTATTAGGTAGTATCGGTAATATCTATATTCATCATGGTGATTTGGAAAAAGCCTTGGAATACTTTGAACAAGCACTTGATATTCATCGTAAGATTGGCTACAAGAAAGGAGAAGGTAATGGTCTGGTCAATATTGGGAACATATACTTTACCAAAGGCAAGTTTGAAAAAGCACTGAAATACTTGGAGCGAGGAGTTGTGGTTCATCGTGAGTCTGGAAGTAAGTTAGGAGAGGCAAATGGGCTAGGCAATATTGGAATAATATACTTTAAAAAAGGTGAATTTGAAAAAGCACTGAAATACTTAGAAAATGCACAAGAAATATATGATTCGATTGGTGCTCACGATTTAGGGGACAAAATGCAAAATATGATTTTGGGACTTTGCCATAATATACAATAGTAATAAGGCGTAAATTAAAGAACAAAAAAAGTACAGGTCCTGATGCAATATCAGAACAGCTTATCAAGGAAGTACTGGTGAACCCTTGTATCAAATGTAAGTTCAGGATGGAATGCAAGTGCCAGAACATTTCCCTGTTCAGCAGCTACGATCATATCATCGATCTTTGCAAGGACTTTGACATCGTTTCCTGAATCGATTATTCCGGGTGCTCTGATGAATACTGCATTGTATGGCTCATCAAGGAATGGGAGCTCAAGTTCTGTTTCGAAGGAATCACGTTGTCTTCCGAAAGCATTCCTGTTGACCTTTGTGTCCATGAGCCCGAGAAGATGCTGGTGTGTCTTTGCTACCTGCTCGTCACCGGATGTTGCCAGCAGGATAAGGCCTGCACAGGTTCCCATAATTGGTTTTCCGGCTGTGTTCATATCCCTGATCTCATCTGCGATACCTTCGCGTATCAGCAATTTTCCAAGGGTTGTGCTTTCTCCGCCGGGAAGTACCAGTGCATCACATTCAGGAACAATTCCTTTGTGTTTGATTGTGACAAGCTCGGCCTGTTCACCACGCTGCTCGATAGCTCTTTCAAGAGCTTCAACGTGTTCGGAAACATCTCCCTGAATAGCAATAACACCAATTTTCATAAAGATCACGTTTTAAGTTAAATGAATAAAAAAGAATAGTTGGGATGGGGTTACCATCCACGGTTCTGTAAGATATCTCCTTCGGAGATGGAGTCAACACTGATGCCTTTCATACCTGCGCCGATACCCTTTGATACCTCTGCAAGCACTTTTGGATTATCGTAGTTGTTGACAGCCTCGACAATAGCCTTTGCCATAAGTTCAGGATTCTCTGACTTGAAAATTCCTGATCCTACAAAGACACCATCAGCACCCATGCGCATCATAAGAGCTGCATCTGCTGGTGTTGCAACACCGCCTGCTGCAAAGTTCACAACAGGAATACGCTGCATCTCTGCGGTTTCCATAACAAGTTCTATTGGAGCTTCGATCTCACGTGCAACAGCGATGAGCTCTTCCTTGCTCATACCCTTTAACATGCGGATCTCGCCAAGGATCTGCTTCATGTGCTTGACAGCTTCACTGACATCACCGGTTCCAGCTTCACCCTTTGTACGGATCATTGCAGCACCTTCATTAATTCTGCGAAGTGCTTCACCAAGGTTCCTTGCACCACAAACGAATGGTACAGTGAACTCGGTCTTGTCAATGTGGTAGCTGTTGTCAGCTGGTGTGAGTACTTCAGACTCATCGACCATGTCAACACCAAGTGATTCTAAGATCTCAGCTTCTACAAAGTGGCCGATACGTGCCTTACCCATGACCGGGATCGTGACAGCATCGATTATATCTGCAACGATCTGTGGATCGGCCATTCTGGCAACTCCGCCTTCCTTTCTGATGTCAGCAGGTACAGCCTGAAGTGCCATAACAGCAACAGCCCCTGCTTCTTCTGCGATCTTTGCCTGTTCCGGGTTAACAACGTCCATAATTACGCCACCCTTCTGCATCTTTGCAAAGCCGCGTTTGATAAGCTCTGTACCGTGTCTTAATTTCTCGAGTTCCATAATATCATCCTGAATTGAATTTACGAATTTTATGCCTTAGCTACTCAGATTACTAGATAAAGTTAATGCTTAAAAGCATTTACATCTATTCTTCATCCGGTCTTATTCTTGCCACGCCAACCACTTTGTCGCTGGCACGGACATTCATTATCTTTACACCCTGTGTGTTTCTGCCCTGGACACGCACATCCTTTGCAGGAATACGAATAATGATGCCTTCGGAGCTGGTAAGCATGATGTCATCGTCATCATTTACTGCTTTCACATTGATCACCGGTCCATTACGCAGACTTGTTACTATGGTTATAACACCACGTCCTCCTCTGTGCATTGATCTGTATTCACTGAACTCTGTTCTCTTACCAAATCCATTCTCGGTCACTGTAAGCAGTGATGCGTTCTCATCAACAACATCCAGGCTCACTACCATATCCCCGTCTTCAAGGTTCATTCCACGAACTCCCTTGGCACTACGTCCCATCATACGGACCTCTTCTTCAGAGAATCTGATAGCCTTTCCGTGTCTTGAGACCATTACCATGTCCCTGGAACCATCTGTCAGTGCGACATTCACAAGTTCATCATCTTCAACAAGGTTTATGGCGATGATGCCCTTCTTACGTGGGTTGCTGAAATCGGAGAGCTGGCTCTTCTTCACAGTACCTGTACGAGTTGCCATAAAGAGATATTCATCCTCCTTGAATTCGCTCACAGGTATCATTGCTGTTACAAGTTCGCCCTCTCCAAGTTCGAGCAGGTTCACAATAGCTTTGCCACGTGCCTGTCTGCTGCCTTCAGGTATCTCATAGACCTTACGCCAGTGTACACGACCCATGTTGGTGAAGAACATTATATAATCATGGGTAGAGGCAACAAAGATGTCCACCACGAAATCCTCGTCCTTGGTGTCCATTCCGATCACGCCTTTTCCGCCTCTGTGCTGTTTGGAATATGTATCAACAGGAAGTCTCTTGATGTAACCACTGTTAGTGATGGTCACTACCATTTCCCCTTCAGGGATCAGATCCTCATCTTCGAGCTCTTCGACAGATGACTTTATAGCCGTTCTACGTTCGTCACCGAAACGTTCCCTCAGGTCTGCCAGTTCATCTCTAATGATACTATATTTCCTTTCATCGCTCTCGATGATCGCCTTGTATTCAGTTATCTGCTTGAGCAGTTCATTATATTCATCATCGATCTTCTGTCTTTCAAGACCGGTGAGCTTCTGAAGGCGCATATCAAGGATAGCCTTTGCCTGTACTTCATCAAGTCCGAACTTTGAGATGAGCCCTTCTCTTGCTTCTTCAACATTCTGCGAAGAACGTATGAGTGAAATGACCTCGTCCAGATGGTCAAGAGCTATCTTTAAACCTTTGAGTATGTGAGCCCTGTCCTCTGCCTTCTTCAGAAGGAACTGTGTACGTTTAAGGATAACATCGATACGATGGTCCAGATAGATACGCAGGATCTGTTTCAGGTTCAACTCTCTTGGTACATCATCTACAAGTGCCAGATTGATAATACCAAAAGTTGTCTGCATCTGTGTATGTTTATAGAGCTGGTTCAGTACTACATTTGCGTTGGTACCCCGTGTCAGTTCTATGACAACACGAATACCCTCACGATCAGATTCATCACGCAGGTCTGAAACACCAATGACCCTCTTTTCCCTTACAAGGGCTGCGATATCCTCAATGAGCTTTGCCTTGTTTACCTGATATGGAAGTTCGGAGACAATTATTCTATACTTGTCCTTTTTCATCTCCTCTATCTCAGCAACAGCTCTGATCTGAACCCTGCCACGACCTGTCTCGTAGGCTGACTTGATCCCATGCTTGCCCATTATAGTGGCACCTGTTGGGAAATCCGGTCCCTTTACAGCTGTCATGAGCTCGGGAATTGTCACATCAGGGTTCTCGATCATCATCATGGTCGCATCGATGACCTCGGTAAGATTGTGAGGTGCCATGTTAGTGGCCATACCCACAGCAATACCCGTGGAACCGTTGATAAGCAGGTTCGGTAGTTTTGCCGGAAGAACGACTGGTTCTTCAAGTGAACCGTCGTAGTTGGGACGTGTTGCAATGGTCTCCTTATCGATATCAAGGAGCATCTCATCACATATCTTATCCATACGCACTTCAGTGTAACGCATAGCTGCAGCGGAGTCCCCGTCAATTGAACCGAAGTTACCCTGTCCGTCTATGAATGGATATCTCAATGAGAAATCCTGTACCATTCTTACAAGTGAATCATACACAGCAGTATCGCCATGCGGGTGGTATTTACCAAGAACGTCTCCCACTACACGGGCAGACTTCTTGTACGCTTTGTCATAGGTTATGCCGCCCTCTTTCATTGCATAGAGGATCCTACGGTGAACTGGTTTGAGTCCATCTTTTGCATCAGGCAGTGCACGGCTTACAATTACACTCATGGCATAGTCCATGAATGATTTTTTCATCTCATCTTCAATGAGGATAGGGACTATTTTTTCGCCGGTATCTGTTGGCTGGATATCAAAAGGAACTTCATCTTCCGGTGTATCTGGATCATTGTCCTGGATATTTTCATTATCAATATTATCTGCCATTTTTTATCACCTCAGACATCCAGGTTAGCTACATCCTTTGCGTGCGTTGTTATGAAATGCTTACGTGGAGCAACATCATCTCCCATAAGTATTGTGAACATCTCATCAGCAGCAACTGCATCTTCCATTGTGACCTGTAGCAGTGTTCTTGTTTCCGGGTTCATTGTTGTTTCCCAGAGCTGTTCAGGGTTCATTTCACCAAGACCCTTGTAACGCTGTATGCCTACGCCCTTGTCACCGATCTCTTCCATCTTTGCTGCAAGTTCCCTGTCAGAATATACATAATATTCAGCTTTGCCTTTTTTCACTTTGTAGAGTGGTGGCTGTGCTATGTACACATAACCAGCATCTATCATTGGTTTCATGTACCTGAAGAAAAGTGTGAGGATAAGTGTTCTGATGTGAGCTCCGTCAACATCGGCATCGGTCATAATGATAACTTTATGGTAACGTGCTTTTTCAACATTATAATCATCACCAATGCCAGTTCCCATAGCTGTGATAAATGCAAGGATCTCATTGTTCTTTAGGATCTTTGTCAGACGTGCTTTCTCAACGTTAAGGATCTTACCTCTGAGTGGTAATATGGCCTGGTTCTTACGGTCTCTTCCCTGCTTTGCAGAACCACCTGCAGAGTCACCTTCTACAAGATATAGTTCACTGAGTGATGGGTCCTTTTCAGAACAATCTGCAAG
Source organism: Methanolobus profundi (assembly GCF_900114835.1). GTDB lineage: Archaea > Halobacteriota > Methanosarcinia > Methanosarcinales > Methanosarcinaceae > Methanolobus > Methanolobus profundi. The sequence continues at coordinate 501,183 of NZ_FOUJ01000001.1, forward strand.
TTTTCCTGGAAGTGTGCCTACGTCAAGGGCGCTCTTTCTGCGGGTAAGTTCTCTTGCTTTCTTTGCAGCTTCCCTGGCGCGTTGTGCATCCAATGCTTTTTGCAGGATAGCAGTGGCAACTTTTGGGTTCTCTTCCATGTATTCGGAGAGTCCCTCTGAAACCATGGAGTCAACAATTCCTTTTACATCACTATTACCCAACTTGGTTTTGGTCTGCCCTTCGAATTGTGGCTCTGTTAGTTTGACACTTATAATGGCTGTTAATCCTTCACGGATATCTTCGCCTGAGAGTTTCAGGTCACCTTTAGCCAGATTGTTCTTTTTGATATAGTCGTTAGCAACTCTTGTGAGTGCTGATTTGAAACCAACAAGATGAGTACCACCTTCGTGGGTATTTATGTTATTGACAAAAGAGTAAACATATTCGGCATAGTTATCTGTGTACTGCATTGATATTTCAACAATGGTATCATCTTTTGTCCGTTCAAAGTATATGGGGGAATCATGAAGGGTAGTTCTGTTGTGGTTAAGGTGCTCTACAAAAGAAACGATACCTCCTTCGTACTCAAATATTTCTTCTACTATTTCTTCTTCCCTGTGGTCTGCTATGCTTATCCTTATTCCCCTGTTGAGGAATGCAAGTTCACGCAGCCTTGTTACAAGGGTCTCATATACGAACTTAGTCGTCTCGAAGATGGTATCATCCGGTTTGAAAGTGACCTTGGTACCTGTAGTATCAGTGTCACCAATTTCCAGTATCTCATCTGTAGGTGTTCCACGTTCATAGCGCTGATAGTGTATCTTACCATCACGCTGGACCTCTGCTTCCATCCATTCGGACAGTGCGTTGACAACTGATACACCAACACCGTGCAGACCACCTGATACCTTGTAGGTGTCCTTGTCAAATTTACCACCTGCATGGAGAATGGTCATTACCACTTCAAGTGCTGACTTGTTGTACTTTGGATGCATCCCTACAGGGATACCTCTACCATTATCCTGGACCGTGATGGTCCCGTCATGGTTTATAGCTACATCTATCTTTGTACAATACCCAGCCAGTGCTTCATCGATACTGTTGTCCACCACCTCATATACAAGATGATGAAGACCCCTGCCATCGATACTCCCGATATACATGCTTGGACGTTTGCGAACAGCTTCCAGCCCTTCAAGTACCTGTATATTGCTTGCATCATAAGCCTGTTTTTCACCCATTTAAATACAACTCCGTGAAAAATTCATAATGATCACATAAATAATGTTTAATTGAATATATCTAAAACGTACACTAAACAGTCTCTCTAAAATACAGTCTAAGAAATGTTTGTTTTAAATCTCTCGGTTCTTATTTTCCGTTCAAAACTTACGGCATCTAGTATGCATTCATGCTTATTAAATGTTTATATAAAATTGATTGAAAAAAGTTAGGAATATAACTATTTACTACTATTTTTTCGCCAGATAATAAGAGGTATTTCTGGTTCAGGTCCCCTTATTATCTGCAATTTTGTTCCGGGACCTGATATCTCCACGTTTAAGTATGTACCACGGCATCCCAATTATCCACGCAAGGAACACGAACAGTGCCCAAAGTCCGGGACGTTCAGAGCCTATCTTTTGTGCATCAACATAGACAAGGAATACACTTCCAAGGAATACCAGAACGAACAAAGGTGGAAATAGCAACGAGACAAGTCCGACTATGAACACTATCACGAACGTACTGTCACTATGCATTTCCGGTGATCTTTCAGATGCTTTTGCCAGATATGCGATCATCTCCTCTGATCTCGCCCCGCAACTGCTGCAATAAGCAGTTCCTTCTGGTATCTTTTCACCACATTGTCTGCAATACATTATGATCACTTTCTGCATGGAAGAATTGTCAACATCTATTTTCTTTTCAGACCAGGATGATTCGGACTAATATCCATCACCTGTCCACTTAATTCCTGCATCACCCTGTCCAGCAGATCATCGATCTCCTCAACTTCTTCCTCATTGATCATGGATGAATAGATATCTCTTATAGCCATAAGACTGGCAACTGCCAGAGCAAGGGAAATGGACAGCACATCAACAGTTACTTCTTCACGATAATCGAAATCACCGATCGCTCTTTTTATTCCCGGATGTGCTGCATTTGAGATGAGTATATAGAAGTCGTCGACCTGTTCTTTCTTATCGCCTGTATAAAGGACCTCACGTATCCTTGATGGTCTGAGCCAGTGATGCCTGTTCTTCAGTTCTCTTTCCTCGTCCTCTGTAAGAGTACCAAGCTGCTGTTTATGGAAAATGTATGCCTCCCTGTCGGTCATGTGAAGCAGGTACATCTGTGTGATTCCTTCAAAAACTGTTCTCAGGTTCAGGTAAGCAGGATTGTTCAGGCCGATACATGCTAATTTGTAGGCTGCTATCAGATTGTGGTTATTTCGCTCGAAGAGTACCGGTATTATCGACCCAGGACCCTCGGGATGTTTACCTGTTCTTTTGAACTCATCAACAAACCCGGCATTAAGAACCGTCGTAAGGTGGAACAACAACTCGATCGAATCCTGTAAGATGTCCAGCTTGGCAGCGTGTTCCCTGAAGATGATCTCTTTCCTGTAGAGAAAGGTTGATTCAATGTCGTTGTAGTCACGTCGTGTTTTGCCGGGGTGCATGGTGGTGGTCCTTGGTTTGTTGCTTTTTCTGTGGGTATGACATGTATATTGTTTTCGTTATTGCTAGTCATGTAAGTAAACGTTATTATATTTGTTATTAATATGGTAGTTTTACACAGCAAAATTAATAATAGTTTTATTTTTGTGACAAAAATAATTATGTAGAGTATATATTTCTACATGAAAATGAGAAGATTTTGTCAGTAAATGATTGTAAATTGTAATCATTTACTCATAATAAGCATCCAAAATCTCTTCAAAATCATAGATGAAGACCATTCCTGATTTGTAATCAAATTGTTCAGCATACTGTGAGCCTCTCTTTGCATTCAATGCTAGCACAAGATATTTGCCATCGTCTGAAAATGTACCTGCTGAAAAAGATCGGGTAAAATTAAGTTTTAAACTTCTGCTACTCACAATTTTTCTTTTTGAATCAGTATCCCATATGATCAATCTGGCAAAATCCATGCTCATGATGTATTTTCCATCCCTTGACAGTGCAGTGGAGTAAGGCGGAAGTTCCAATCCTCTCAGGCGGTACATTTCCTCATAAGAGCTCCCATCCCAGACTATTACTTCACTGAGACCCAAACTACCTGCAGCAAGGATTTTCCCATCATCGGAGAACTGAAGATCAGCAACCGCCCTTTCCTCTAAAGTTCTGACAATATCCCCACTTTCAAGATCAAAGAAAACTATTCTGTCAGGGTTGATACTATTGGCAAAACTTGCAACCAGATATTTTCCATCAGGCGTGAATGTGATCGAGGTTGCTTTGTAATTGTCACTTGTAATTGAATTCACCACTTCACCAGTTTCAATATCCCAGAAAGTTATTGTGCATCTCTCGGGGTCTGCAGTCATTTCTGTACAGGCAGCATAGATAGTTTCGTCCGGGGAAATAGCAGTATCTTCTATAAAAATATCGTTTATCTGATGCGTCCTGAAAGTTCTGCTGGCAACACCTATGCTGTGTGTCATGTTGTAAAGTGTCAGATGTGACGCTGGAATTTCATCATACGCCCAGGATTCGTCGTTATTGGAACCTACTAGGTAATAGTTACCAGTCATAGAAAATTCAGTGTCTATAATGTTGCGATGTGGTTCATGATCTTCTACCGTAGCACTGCTTCCATCATTCATCACGTGATATCCATAGAAATCGTCACCATCTTTAGTATCCCAGAAATTGACTGTACGTCCTGTACTACTTATAACAAACTTCCCATCAGGAGATATATCGATATTTTCCACGCCACTTCCCTCTACATAGGATGTCTTAAAAGGTTCAAACTCTTCAAGTGATTTAGGAGGAGAAACAAAATCATATATGAATGCTATAAACTCGGGAATTATGGGTAACTCATCAAGTGTTTTTTCAGTGGAGGTGAAATCCCAGGCACCTGCGATGATTCCTGGTAACAGGGACATTATGACTAACAACGAAATAATCATGCTAAGGGCTTTTTTCTTTTCTGGCATGGTGATAAACTCAAAAGTTGTTGATCAATTGTAGATAGGTTCATGAACATTAAAATCTTATGTAAATAGATATTTAATGTAAACTGATTATATTTATTTTATTGTGCATTTGATTGAAGTTGGACTTAAAATGGAAATGAATTACTTCATTTTCAATGGTAAAACTTCAATTTAGTATAACTGATTTATTGAAGTTTGTATTTCATTCTTTTTCCTATTACATTCCCCTCCACTGAATAAACACTTATGTACTTTCACCCAAGATTATTCCTAACACCATGAACCGCTCAGACCTTCTAACCGAACTCAAAAAAGAGACTCGCTATATCTCCAACGAAGACCTGAGCCTTGCCAGAGCAGCCATCATGGAAGCTGTGGAACACGTCCCGGAGCCATACAAGACGATATATTCATCGGATTATTTCACTTTCCTTTACGAGAACTTCCTCAGGTTGAAAGGACATAGGGATGCCGGGATCGAAGAAGAACTTGATCAGGAGGAATATGGCTCCCTTCTGAATAGCATAAAGGACAAAAGTTATTCTGAGGACAGAAAAAGGGAAGCTCTGACCAGATTCACAACTCTTGTACTTGCTTATCTTGTCTTCATAGTTAAAGAGCCGCTGCATCCGGTCGGGATGGTCTTTCCGGGTGGTATGAGGATAACTCAGAAGGAAATGCATTATTATTGTCCTGTAAAGGATAAGCAGGCAGAGACCAATATATCATTCTGTGAGTTCTGCATCTGTAAGGACAATTCTGAACTGGAATGACAAATTGAATAATTTGAATAACTTTACCGATCCCGAAGGGTCCGGCGAAGCCAGCATTTTCCCACAAGATTAAAAAATAAGCTGTATATTCCCAGATTTTTAGTATAGCTTCTTTGAAGAAGAGTAGGGACGTGCCGCCTTCGGCGTATGGTTATTTTGTTTTTAGATTAGAAATGGCTTTTCTATCTGAAAAATAAAAATAGAAAAAAGTGCCTGAATCTGGTTCAGGCTTTGAATGCCAGTGCCTTTGTTGGACATGCTGTGATGCATCTTCCGCACTTGATACAGTCTGGCTTATCATTGTTGGTGTGGACATCGAGCTGCATTGGGCAGACCTTCTCACACTTGTTACAGTTGATGCACTTTGATTCATCTGTCCTGAGCTGGTATTTCTTACCACCGATCAGGTTCTGGACGGTTCCCATTGGACAGAAGGTACACCATGTACGTGGGCTGATGCCTGCACCTGTGACCAGTGCGATGGTTGTTGTAACAAGGCACATGATAACAAAGACCATACCGATCTGGTTGATCAGCCCCTGGGTGCTGAGGAGTCTGTAACCCATGAATCCCATCATAAGCATGAAGATAGGTATCCTGACCCAGTAGCTTCTGAGGATCGCTGGTATCTTTTTATTGCGTGTTATTTTCCCTACCCAGAAATCATTGAAACTTCCTCTGGGACAGAGATTTCCGCAGAACCATCTTCCCCGGGAGATACTTGTTATAAGTAGCGTTGCGAATACGAGCAGCAGGAAATAGCCCAGAAGTGGGAACCAGAGTCCTGCAATTGATACAATAATAACGAGAATTCCAAGGTATGGAGTAATTTTTAGCACATTTATCACCCTTTTTGTTTTTCTTTATGAATTGTAAGTGGTATTTTGTAAATAAGGACCGGTCTCACTGGTTCTCATCCGCCCATGACCGGAGTTCGCTGTCAACCCTCTTGACCCAGCTGTTGACTATCTCCATGATAAGTTCGTGGATGTCCTTCTTGCTGCGGATCTTGTAGACGAAGAAGTATCCACCGCCGTCCATGTTGTTCTGGGAACGGATGAGTATCTTCCTTTCAAAGAGTTTCTTTACACTCCTCTGTACTGTTGAGAGGTTAAGTCCGAGTTCCTCTGCTATTGTTTCTGTCGTAAGCCAGTCCTGTCCGTATTGCAGGAAGTACTTCAATATCTGAAGTTCGGCTTTCGTAAGGTTCAAACCACACTTGATCACAGCTTCGATCTCAAACTCTTTACAGGCAAAATCTACCATTTGATACCTCCATTATTCGACAGTACTGTACTAAAGCAGCAGCTGTATATAAAGGGTTTCAAGTACTGCAGATTATTGCAAAAAAACAGAAGTACTAAAAAAAGAATTGAAATGGAACTTATCTGTAACCGCCTATAAGGCGGTTGATCTCTTCGCTTCCCACAATGCCGATGATCCTGTTCTCATCATCGACAACTGGAAGGGCTGATATACTGTTCAGTTCCATCTTCTTGGCAGCACTCTCGATATCCTCATTCCCTTTTACAGTGAGGACATCCTTTGTCATTATACCTTCAAGGGTCTTGCATTTAAGTGCAACTGCCTTTGAAATATCCCATGATGTAACTATTCCTGTCAGTTCATCACTATCGCTTACTACCGGCAGGTGTGTTATTCCCTTCTCGAACATCACTTGAGCAGTTTCCTCGATACTGATGCCCTTTCTGATAGAGACGATGTCAGTGTTCATAACATCGGACACTATTGTATGTGAAAGGAAGTTCCCTATCATGTAACTGAGCTGTCCTGATTCCAGCAGGAAAGCATCGTGTCCGTAATTAGATTCTATTTCCCTGTATGTCACATCAACGTCATTGGCACTCAAAGCGGAAACGACTTCTTTTGACTGGTAAGGTGGATACAGCCAGTCGGAACTGACAGCAATTATGAGGAATTTCGCTTTTGCATCTTTGAGTCCTTCGATAAGTGATCCATCTTTTGCAAGGTCAAAATAATCCAGTGCCTTGGTTATGTACAGGTAGGAATTAGCATCGAAACGCTTTGTGAAAGACTGGCCCTGATAGTGCAAGTAGCTTTCAACCTCGAAATCGAACCCAAGGTCGTAGTCATATTTTTCCTTATCCTGCAGTCGTCTTCCGAACTTCTGGTGCATTGAAGCATCGCTAAGATATGTTATGTGTCCTATCATCCTCGCAAGAGCAAGTCCGTGAGTTGGTGCATGTCCATCGTAATAGTTCCCATCGTTCCACTTAGGGTCGGAAAGGATGGCGATCCTTGCAACCTCATTGAATGCTATCTGCTGAGGAGATGAACGTCCTGTAGTGGCAATAGCTATTGCTTTTGTCACCTGTTCCGGATATGTGGCCGCCCACTGGAGTACCTGTACTCCTCCCATGGACCCTCCAATGACAGCAAACAGTTTCGAGATCCCAAGATGCTCAACAAGGTCTTTCTGTACTTTCACCATATCTTTTATGGTGATGAACGGGAAATTCTTACCGTATTGTTTTCCGGTGTCAGGGTCGATGGAAGAGGGTCCTGTTGAACCCTTACATCCCCCAAGGACATTGGAACAGATAATGAAGTATCTGTCCGTATCAATGGTCTTGCCAGGTCCGATGAGTGTATCCCACCATCCCGGCTTGCTTTCACCTTTATGAAGACCTGCTGCATGTGCATCTCCTGTGAGTGCATGGCAGATCAGGATAGCATTGCTCTTCTCAGGATTCAGCTTGCCATAGGTTTCGTAGGCTATCTGAACATCCTTGAGCTTTGCACCACTTTCCAGTACAAGGTCATGATCAAGGTTGAAGGTCAGGGTCTCAACGATACCTATGTTCTCTTTTTTCATGCTTCCTGTGCCTTCTTCAAAGCCTGGTCGATGTCTGCTATGATATCTTCTGCATCTTCAAGTCCTACTGACACTCTGATGAAATCATCAGTAACACCTGTGGACTTTCTTTCTTCCACTGTAAGTTGCTGATGTGTGGTCGAGGCCGGATGGATCACAAGTGTCTTTGCATCACCGATATTAGCCAGGTGCGAAAGCAGTTCAACGCTGTCGATGAACTTCTTTCCTGCTTCAAGACCGCCTTTAATTCCAAATCCAAGGATGGCTCCGTATTTACCGTTCAGGTATTTCGTCGCAAGCTCATGACTTGGATGATCTTTAAGTCCGGGATAGTTCACCCATTCCACAGCAGGATGGCTGTCCAGGAACTCTGCTACCTTGAGTGCATTGCTGCTGTGTCTCTCCACCCTCAGTGGAAGTGTTTCAAGTCCCTGCAGGAACAGGAAAGCATTGAAAGGACTCAGTGCAGGCCCAAGGTCACGAAGGAGGTGTACCCTCATCTTGATTATGAATGCGATGTTGCCTACTCCAGGGAAATCACCGAATGTTTCCCAGTATTTGAGGCCATGATAACCTGGATCAGGTTCTGTGAGCCCCGGGAACTTCCCGTTGTCCCAGTTGAACTTACCAGAATCTACGATAAGTCCTCCGATGGATGTTCCGTGTCCTCCAAGGAACTTGGTGGCAGAGAGCACAACAATATCAGCTCCAAGATCGATCGGCTTTACTATACCAATTCCTACTGTATTGTCAACTATGAGCGGTATCCCTGCTTCATGTGCTATCTTCGAGATCTCCTCAAGGTTTGGTACATCAAGTTTCGGGTTTCCGATTATCTCTGCATATATCGCCTTTGTTTTTGGTGTGATCGCTTTTTTGAACTCTTCTGGTTTAGTTGAGTCAACAAAGACAACCTTCCTTGCAAGATTCGGGAATGTATTATTGAATAACTGGTATGTTCCTCCATAGAGGTTGTCGGCAGCGACGATCTCGTCCCCGGTACCTGTCACGCCTAACGTTGCAAGAGTGATAGCGGACATTCCGGAAGAAACAGCAAGTGCAGCGATGCCTCCTTCGACGGCAGCAACCCTCTTCTCAAGTACGTCAGTTGTAGGGTTCATGAGCCTTGTATAGATGTTACCGAATTCCTTCAGTCCGAAGAGATTGGCTGCATGTTCTGCGTCCTTGAATGTGTATGATGCTGTCTGGTAGATCGGTACTGCACGTGACCCTGTTACAGGGTCCGGCTCCTGCCCTGCATGTAATGCAAGGGTATTGGGTCCATATTTCTTCTCGTCCATGTTGTTTCCTCTTGTATCTTTTGTCACGCTCACATCGTGATATTACCTAATTGTCTTTTCATTATATATAGTTTCGCATAATTCACAAAGTGAATATTACTTGCAGTTATTATTATGATTTATTGCTTCAGGTGATATTGCACAACCTCCGGTACTCGATGAACGTTTTTAATGATCACAGTAATGGATACTGCCCGATCAATGGTCTAAGGATCGTACATGCAGTGAGAACTGCATATGCTCATTCCTTTTTTTGTAAAGAATAACTACTCAAGAAGCATTTTCAGGAATGACTCATCTCTGGCCACTGGGCACTCAAGGACCTTTGCATTTGTATTGAGTTCCAGGATCATCTTCCTGACATCTGCAATATGCTCTTTCTTATCGAGCTCTATCATATCGATACAGATGATCTCTGCACCTTCAAGTTGCTTCCTGGCATATTCGATAAGCTGGTCTGAACTTGTTTCGGCTTCAGTTGAATTCACAACTACTATTGCAGGAAGTAGTTCTGTATCGGGAAGTGCCATTCTTTCAAGGTCTGCCTTGAGCTTATGCGGAAGCACGGTCTCTTCGGTCTCAATGAATACTGTATCAGGGGAGGATTCTTCCTGCAACATCAGCAGATTGCTTCTGATATCAGTATCAAGGGAGCATGGTATACAGACACTGTTAACCTCTTTTGTACTGATGCCAAGGTCAGAGAGCGTCTTTTCATCATAATCTACTTCTCCTGTCTCCTGCACAATAACACCTATCTTCTCCCCATTGGAAGTAAGGTACTTTGCAAGATCGAGTATCAATGTTGTTTTACCGCTATCTGTTGGTCCGCCTATGATGCTTACTTTCATATTCGACATCCTCTTACATTATTAAGTATGAGAATTCCCACATAACACACTTAATTATTATTTTCTCTCTGTACCTATATATCGTTACCTCTGCCAAGGGGGGATATCGGTATTCTGAATGTGAACTTGCTGCCTTTATCAGTTTCACTTTCGACCCAGATGGTCCCGTTCTGCATTTTCAGATATTCCTTTACTAGCACCAGTCCAAGGCCTGCACCGCCAAATCTTCGTGTATTGGATCCATCCACCTGTACGAAAGGGTCGAATATCCTTTCCCTGTCCTTTTCAGCGATCCCTATTCCGGTATCGGTAACAGATACCTGTATGTCATCATCCCGTATTCCCGCCTCAATACTTACAGTTCCATTCTTTGGGGTAAATTTCAGGGCGTTCTCTACAAGATTATACAATATCTCTCTGAACTTGTCTACATCGGCTGTTATCTCTGCTATTTCATCGTGAACATGTACGTTGACAGTTATCCTCTTCTTTCTGGCCAGTAGTCGTGTTCCATCGACAACCTTCTCAATGATCTTCCCTGGTTCAAAGGAAGTGAATCTAAGTCCCATACCATCTGATTCTATCTGTGCCAGATCAAGCATATTGTTTATCAGGTTCAACAATTTGTATCCTGCGTTGTTGATTATCTGGATGTACTTTCTCTGTTCGGTTGTAAGGTCTCCGATATTCAGATCGATAAGGACATCGGAATAACCAATTACAGAGTTCAATGGGGTTCTCAGTTCATGGTTCATGTTTGCAAGCAATTCATTTTTACAGCGGTTTGCATCCTCAGCTGCTATCCTTGCAAGTAGCATCTGTTCCTCTGTACGCTTCCTTTCGGTTATATCCACAAGTGTTCCAATAGCCCTGTTATTTCCTTTATTGTCACTGAATGTTGCTCCCTTTGCCTGTATCCATATCCAGTCACCTGACTTTGAGCTCATCCTGATCTCAAAGTTGAATGGATCGCCTTTCTTTACAGATCCGATGATCTTAGGCATTATTTCCTTCCTGTCATCGGGGTGCATGATCTCTTCCCATTTTTCAAGGGACATGGGGAATTCATTGTCTTCATACCCAAGCATCTTGTAAGATATTGAACTAAAGTAGAATTCATTATTTTCAAGGTCCCAATCCCAGAATCCATGCTCAGCCACGGTCATTGCAAGCTCAAGTCTTTCCTCACTGTCTTTCATGGCTTTTTCTGCGACCACATTCTTGGTTATGTCTCTGGTAGTTCCATGTAATGCGATGGGATTTCCGCTATCATCGGTCAGTACTTTCCCGATGATCTCTACAGGGACCTTCTCTCCATTTTTGTTCAATGCCTCTGCCTGGAAACGGATCCCTGGAAAATCTGCAGGTTTCTCTATTCCCATCTGTATATATCCCATCATCCTGTTGATGTCATCTTCCTCAAAATGGTCAACTAGTCTGGACCCGATCCATTCTTCAGGTGTGAACCCAAGCATTGGGTATATCGCAGGGTTAACATAGGTGAATACAAGGTCAATGTCCATCATCCATATGCAATCAAGTGTATTCTCAGCAAGCAGTCGGTATAGCTCTTCACTTTTCTTCATTGCTTTTTCAGCTATTTTTCTCTCAGTTATGTCGATAAGTGAGCTCATGTATGCTATTGGTTCATTTTCTTTATTTCTGATGATGCTTGTTGAAAGCCAGATCGGGAAGGTGCTGCCATCCTTTCTTTTGGCCAGCATCTCAGCCTTGAAACCATGCTGAGGTGCCATTTCCAGTATCTCTCTTCTGTTGCTTTCAGCATCAAAGAAGTCCTCTGGTCTCATGCCAAGGACTTCTTCTTTTTTATCGAATCCCCACATCTTCAGGACAGCCTTGTTCACATAATATATCCTGCCATCCCGGTCCACCAGAGCAATGCCATCAACACTGCATTCTATGGCCTGATCTTTGATCTTCAGTTCTTCCTCTACCTTTATGGCTTTGCTAATATCAAGGGTGTATCCTACCATCCCGGCTGGTCTATTGGTCCTGTCCCTGACAACCCATAAAGAAAGCGAACCAATGAATGTTTTCCCGTCCTTGCGTTTCAAACGTACTTTTTTATGCAGCTGCTCGTTGGTTATCAGAGGACTGATTATTTCATCATTGAGCATCTGGAGGTCGCTGTCAAGATAAACAATTGATATGTGCTGGCCCAAAGCTTCCCTTGCATTGTAACCGAATATCTTTTCAGCTCCGTTGTTCCAGCTTGTGATGATACCTTCCATGTCTGTAGAAATGACTGAATATGGGGACTGCTCTATTATCTGGGAAAGGAACCGAAGTGAGTCGAACGTTTGCTTGTTCTCTAAAAGTGTATCTCTTTTCTTAACAGCCTCTTTTATGGCAAAAGGTAGCCGATTTATGCGTTCCTTTAATATGTAGTCACTTGCTCCGGCTTTCATAGCATCTGTTATGATCTCTTCGTTGGCCGCTCCTGTAAGTATCAAAAAAGGGACAGTAGCATCATATGTCAGCGTTATTTCCAGAGCTCTCATGCCATCAAATTCAGGTAGTATATAATCTGAGATGACAATGTCTGGCTTGAAGTCATATAATCCTCTCAGGAATTCATCTTCTGTCTCAGCAAGATACGATTCAAAAGTGATGCCACTACTTTGTATCTTCCTTTTTGCCAGTTCCAGGTCTTCTGGCATATCCTCTATGAACAGTATTTTCAATACCTGGTCTTGCATCATCATGTCTACCCTTCAAGGCGAACCACTCATGATCACCTTCAACTCCCACTTTCTACAGTTCTACATTAATTTGCAGTTAATGGACAACCCACTACAATTGTCACTGCCTGATGGTCTGAAGTAGAAACTGTTACTCTTTATATTATGATGTGTTCCTATTAAATAAACTTACAGGTGTTCATCTTATTGATGAGGAACAAAAATAAGACCGTATAAGACCATAGGGCTTGGCAAGATCATCTTCCTTCGATGTGTTATTTCCTGCAGGAAAGGGATATATCAGTCGATCAGGACCTATGTCCTGATCTCCTGCTCAAGTTTCTTCATCTCTTTTATTTCCCTTATCCTTCTAAGGATGACCTCGCCGAGGAATATGATAAGGGCAGCCAGCAGGAAGTAGATCTTCTGGCTGACACTGTCGCGTACAAGCTTCTCGGAATTACCCTGTGCTTCTTCCAAAAGGTTATTCCTTGCCTGGTTCACTGTATATGTGCTTCCACCATATGCCTTGATGAGTGATGGAAGTTCCTCGTTAAGTCCGACGTCACGGTATTCAAGTGCATAGTTCACTGCAACAGGATAACCGGAGAGGTCATGTATACCAATTGACCCGGGATCGATGACAGCTTCATAGACATTTGTTCCGGTGAGTGAAAGATCGACCTCATCATCATCCAGTTTCAGTGTAGGGATACCTTCGTCATACATTGTGAGCTCGATCGTCACAGGGGTTCCATACCATGTGTCCTCTGCTTCGACAACAGCACCTGTCTCCTCTCTTGGATTGCCGATCACCCAGTTAACAGTGGATGATATGAGCTTTGAATTGTTGCCGGAATACATCTGTGTGGCCCACATATTATCTCCACCCTGTCCGTTATCGGTTGTAAAGGCTGCTACTCTTCCAAGACCGTATCTCCATGTTGTGAGGACCGGTTTTCCTGTACTTGTGATGATGAGTCTGTCGGCTCCGGCTTTTGGAGTAACGTCATTATATCCTGTGATGCTGCCTTCAACATCAATGTTCTTTGTGATGAAATGCCTGGTATTGTATTCGATGAGCGGGAAGGTTCCAGCTTCAGTTTCTTCTTCCTCCTCACTTGCAGGTTCAAGGTCTTCGAATTGTATATTTGCCCTTTCTTCCTGATCAATGTGGAAGTAGACTCCTCCTACCTCATCCATCAATGTTTCTGCATAGAACTTAGCATAGTCATCTGTCTGTGATGGTGCACTTGACCTGATATGCACATAATAGAGATTAACTCCCCTGTCCACAATATCCTGTGCGATCTCAAGGCTGTCATCATATGATTGTTCAATACCACCATCTGAAATGATGATTATTTCAAGTTCTCCTGATTCACCTTCCAGCCATTCCTCAGCTATTGCAAGACCCTGATCGAGTGATGTTTCACTTGTAGATCCTGGTGTAAGTGTCTGGATACTATCTTCCAGCATTTCAAGATTGGAAGCTGTTCCAAGGAAAAGAAGTCCTCCTGAAACATCCATTCCTTCACTTCCAAAGGCAATGACTCCGAGGTATGCATCTCTGAGATCATCATTGTTCAATATGAAAAGGGCATTCCCAAGTATATCATCAAGTGTCTGATGGGCAGAAGTACTCTGTGAGATGTCCAGAACGAGTACAATGTTCCTGCCTCCACTCCAGTCTGTTGGCGTTGAGACCACGGGCAGGATCTCCTCAATAGGTGAATCAAGATAGTCACCAAAATTGTATGAGCCATCTCCACCGACTACAACGATTCCTCTTCCATCGTTGAGATAGTCCTTTAGTTCCTGTACTTCATCCTCTGTGAATGAGTTGGCATGAGTGTTGTCAATGACTATTGCCTTCTTGTCATCTATATTATTGAGCTCTCCTGAAGATGATACATCGTAGAGGTTAAAAAGTATGTCCCCGAGTGGTGAATCTGTATCAAGACCTATAGTACGTATGTCCGATTTTGGAATTGTATAGATGGACTTGTAGAACACATTGTTGATATCATCTACATCAGAGCTTGATGGTGTTATAACTGCTTTAAGTGTGTGTGCTCCAAGCTTAGAGAATGTTACCTGTGGTACGATTATCCTCTTCTCACGTTCTGTCTGTGTGACCCTTCCACTTCTGATGAGTGTATCATCACTGTAAAGTTCGTAGCTGTATGAGACTTCCTCTTCGATCGCCTGTGAAACCACTATCTCGTACTGGTTCTCATTCTTGTATGTGACAGTCTTGTCACCTTCTATCTGCACGCTCAGGTCATTCTCCTCAAGGTCTGGCTGTACAAGATAGACGGTTGTACCAGTTTCTTGTGCGAATTGAAGAGCGTCTTCAAGTTCCTCTCCTGAATTGCTGTTACCATCTGTGACAAGCACTATCTGGTTCTCGCCAGTGGAATATTGTACGATGGCATCTCCCAGTGCAGTGCTCTCTCCGGTGATCTTCACAAGTGATGTAGGTGTCTTGGATGTCAGTGCTTCGTACAGTTCAGCTGATGTCTCGTTCTCGAACAGCTCCATACTGTCGGTCTCGTCCGAGATTATCACAAGGTCCGGGTTGTCATCGCTTGTGACCCTTGGTACTAGTGTGAAAGGTGAGGCCAGAGCTATTACAAGAAGTACCGCAACAAGTATGCGTGAAATTATAAGTCCTTTCCTTGCCCCTTTTTTCATGAGGAAGAGGCCTGCAATTATCACAGGTATGATAAGTACAAGCATTTCGATGTTCTCGAACTGTACCATCAGAGCTCACCTCTCTTCTTTATTATAAGCAGTTCAAGTATCACCAGTGCGAAAACAATGATTATCATGTAAGTATCCAGATAGTTCTTTGCTGTGTAGGAGCTTGCACGTACGATGCTTGGTTCATTGTCTGCCTGTGCACGTTCTATGACATCATCTCCTTCAAGGCTGGTATCAGATTCCTTGTCATTGTACAGGTTCACAGCTATCTCCTTTCCAGCTACCTGATAGACACCGCTCTGGTCATAAAGTACACGACTCACGGTCTCTGTACCGGAAGGCGTTGTAATATCCTGTTCTTTTGCAAGTGCTGAGATAGTTCCTGTCTTGAGATTATATTCCTGTACACTGCCAGTACCGCCGAGCCAGCCTGCAAGCTTGAACCAGAATACAGGATACTCAGGTAAGTTGTGGAAATTGTTCCATGCATCTTCTCCTGTGAGGTCATTGATGCCGAAGTACACAACCGTGCCGTCACCAACTGAACCATAGACCAGGATCGGTACATCTTCTTCAGTAGCTACAAGGGTAGTTGAGTCTATCCTGCCGGTCACGTTGAGGTACTGATACATGGCAACCTCTTCGTACTTTATATCCTCACTGAGCCTTGTTTCCTGTACTACTTCAAGGGTAATGCCGTCTTCTGCTTCTTCAACTGCTAGTGGTCTGACAGGAAGCAGTTCCTGTAGCTCTGTCTGAGCATTTTCAGATGATAGTGCTTCACTGGCAATGAATACAGCTCTTCCGCCACTGTTCAGATAGTTGCTGAGGGTCGTTATTTCATTGCTTGCAAGTGACCTTTCCTTGTTGGCAATTACAATTATACTATAATCAGACAGGTCATCAGGTATCCCTTCAAGTTGTTTGAGATCGATATTAGGTATGAGTGAAAGTGCCACCTGTGATGGCAGTTTGTCGGTATCTGTTACATAGAGCAACTGCCTGTCAGATATTCTTGGGATGGATATGTAGGCGATGTTATCTGCCGAAAGGCTGTCATCATCAGTTAGCCTTACTTCGGTAATTCCAGTTCCAAGATTCTCAAGCTTAAGTTGCTTTGTGGATCTTGCAGGAATAGTAAGAGAAACCGTATTCGTCTTACCGCTATCAAGGTTCTCTATCTCCAGATCTACTATCTGTCTGCTGTTGTAATAGTTCTTGACAACTCCTGTGTATGTATAACTGCCATCTACAGCTTCGATACTACCTTGAATGAATCCTACATTGTCAGCATCGTCGCCAACGAGGACGAACTGTACCGTAAGGCCATATGATTCTGCAAGTTTCAGAGCATTTACCGGATCATCTCCGTTCCAGCTGGCAAAGTCAGAGATAACTATAAGATTGCCACCCTCGTCAGAAAGCATTCGCATTCCTGCTGAAACAGCACTTGATATATCTGCTACTGTTGCCTTTGCTTCCAGCGACTCCAATGCATTGTAGGCAGCTTCCGAACCTTCACCTTCAAGCACCGTTACTGGTGTGCTTTCTGCAAGGATTATACTGTTCTTTTTGCTGACGTAGTCTTCTGCCTTTGATATTGCATCGTCGAACCTGTCATTGGTCTGCATACTTGCAGATGAATCTATTATAAGTACGGTGTGCTCTCCACTGAGTGCTTCCTGTGTATCGAGATATGGTGCTGCTACAGCAAGTGCAAGGAGTATCAGCACAAGTAGCTGTATCAGGAAAAGTGGGTCCTTGATAAGTTTTGTAATGGATGTGTAGAAACGTTTCTTCTCTTCCTTGATGTCAAGAAGGAACATAAGTGAAGGTACCTGCACCTGAAGTGGTTTTGGTCTGAGCAGGTATAATATTATAAGTGGGATAATGCTTGCAAGGGCTGCAAGTGCAAGAGGTGTCTCGAAAGGCATTTACCATTTCCTCCTGCTGATGGTGTGGAAGAAAGCATCGAATATCGGGATGTCAGTTGTGAACGTGTAGAACTCAGCACCAACCTTGCTGCAGGTGTCACTGATATGGTTGATATGTTCCTCAAGCTTCTCCTGATATTGACTTTTGAGATCTTCGCTGATGTATGTGTCCAGCTTAATGCCGGATTCAAGGTCGATAAGCCTGCTGTGGCCATGTATCGCAAGTGAGCTTTCTGTTTTGTCAAGTACCTGTACAAGTATCAGGTCATGGTCTGCAAAACGATAGATGGCTGATTCTATCTCCTTGGGGTCCTGAAGGAAGTCTGAAACAATAATTACAAGTGAACGTGAGTGTATGGCCTTCCCATAGACAACGGTACATTCGTTGATCTCTGTCTTCCCGCCAACCTTTGCGGTCTCAAGTCTCTCAATGGTGTTGAGGAGGTATTTCCTTCCTCTTCTTGGCTTTGTGATATCGACTTCCTCTGAGAATGTAGATATGGCGAACTTATCATTGTCCTTGGTAACAAGATAGGCAAAACCGGCTGCAAGCATTGTTGCATACTCGAACTTGCTGGGGTCCTTTCCACCAGTATAATCCATACTCTTACTGGAATCCAGAAGTATATGTGTCGTCAGGGACTTGTCTTCCTCGAACTGACGGACATAGAGTTTCTCAGACCTTGCATATGCTTTCCAGTCGATGGACCTGAGCTCATCTCCCTGGTTATATGTTCTGTAGCCTATGGTGTCCAGTCCTTTTCCACTATGGATGGAGCGTCTGCTACCAGCGTATGCAGTTGATACTCTTTTCCTTACCATAAAGGTAAAACGATCAAGCTGTCTGAAGAATTCAACATCGATGTTATGTCTCTTGTCGCTCATTGCAAGTGCCCTGCTTGAGTTACCTGGCAAATATGCCAATTTATTTTATCTTCTCAAGTATGCTCTTAATTACCTGGTCGGTGCTTGCTCCCCTTCTTTCTGCTTCGAAGGTAAGCACGACCCTGTGCCTGAGCACCGGATATGCCATTGCATCGATATCTTCTGCACTGACAAAATTACGTCCCTGTATCAATGCACGTGCCTTTGCTGCAAGAATAAGTCCGATAGAAGCTCTTGGAGATGCACCGTATTCGATGTATTCGCTCTTGATACGTGTTGACATGACTATCTGTATTGCCCTGTTCCTTATGTCATCGGCAACAGGTACGTCCCTTGTAAGTCTCTGAAGGTCAAGTAGTGTATTCTTATTGACCACCTTGCCGACTGTAGGCATTATGGACTTAGTATAACGGTTAACGATCTCGATCTCGTCCTCATAGCTAGGGTAGTCTACCAGGATCTTGAGCAGGAACCTGTCAAGCTGTGCCTCAGGGAGTGGGAATGTTCCTTCCATCTCGATCGGGTTCTGGGTTGCAAGGATGAAGAACGGCTGTTCAAGGATGAAAGTGTCGTTACCGACAGTGATCTGTTTCTCCTGCATAGCTTCAAGTAATGCTGACTGTGTCTTTGGTGAAGCACGGTTTATCTCATCAGCAAGTACTATGTTGGCAAATATTGGTCCCGGCTCGAACTTGAACTCCTTATGTCCGTTACTTTCCTCTATTATATGTGTTCCTGTGATATCTGCAGGCATAAGGTCAGGTGTACACTGTATCCTGCTGAAGTTCAGGTCCATTGATTTTGATATGGTGGATATTGTAAGTGTCTTTCCAAGACCAGGGTTACTTTCTACCAGTGCATGTCCGTTACAGAGTATCGAAATGATTATCTGTTCCACTGAATCTTTCTGGCCGACTACTACTTTTCCGATCTCATTGAAAAGTGATGCGAACATATCGCCAGCCATTTTGTATGTTTGGGACAGGTCTCTTGAATTAAGGTCGCTAGCCATCTATTATCTCCTTTATCTTTGTCCTGTGAATGTAATTGATGAATGTGAATTATATATTTTCATGATCTAGTTGTTAGCCATTTCCTCGAAATAGGACTTGATCACGCTTTCATAGCCTTCAGGCAATTCTTCGTAATATGATTGTGATGAGATTATACTTATCTCATAAGCTGAGGATCGTTCAAAATCCGTATCCTCTTCTTCGGCATCTTCCTGGTTACTGAATCCGATCCCGCTTCCGGCCGGAAGTGTCAGGTCCACTTCGGTCCCTTCGACCACAATGATCGCCGTTTCACCTGTCAGGTTCTCTGTACCTGTATTTCCTGCTTCGTTCTCTTCATCATCCAATACAACGAAGTCATCCGGATTTTCATTATCATTGCCGGCAAGGTCATTGATAACATCTGCAAGATCATCAGGAGTGAATCCAGTGGTGCGGACATCATTATCAACAACATAGACCAGCGTTGCGCTGGAAACAAGTATGATAATAAGTCCGAAAATAACTTTTCCTTTAACAAGAAGTGCAGATGAAGCAACCTGTTTTACTTTAAGGGACACTGAGTCGAGCAGGTCACTGACTATCAGGTTCTCAGTGGTAGCATTATCATAAGCTGTTCTGAGCTTTTCATGCAGTTCCGGATATTTTTCCTCAATAAGGAACAATGCTCTTTTCCTGTCATCACGTAAGTGTCTCAGGAATGTTATTATTATAGATACAAAAGATGCGATAAGTGTCAGTGCAACGGTCTCAAAAGCAATGTTCATTCCCAGTATGTCATATGATGTACCTGCCTTTACCTCAAAATTGCTCAGGTACTGGAATATCTGGTCCACACCGATATAGAACAACAACAGATACAGAATGATAGCCGTTCCTACAAGATCGAGAAGTTTGTAGATCCTGCGGTAACGCTTAAGTGCTGCTTCCTGTTTTTTTACGAAATCCCTTACATCCATGGTGGCACCGCTTGTACTATTCTTTAAGGTATTTTCCAAAGCTTCTAATTCGACTCACAATGGGAGTCGAATTCAGGGTATGAACCCAGCATTTTTAACATCCCGACTTGCGGCTCAATATTATATATAGCATCTTTTATAATTGCATCGCTTATATTTCCTTCGAAGTCGATGTAGAACACATAATCCCCAAGTACCTTCTTCGAAGGTCTTGATTCTATTCTTGTAAGATTGATATTGCTCTTTGCGAACTCGCCCAGTATGGAATAAAGTGCACCGGGACGGTCACGGTCGAGATATACTATAATAGAGGTCTTATAGGCAATATCCGGATCATCACTTTTTAGTTTGTCTTTAAGTTCGTCATCATCGAGCTTTGTGATAACAACAAACCGAGTGTGGTTATGCTTGCGGTCCTGTATATCAGGCATTACAATATTAAGACCATAAACCTCTGCAGTATCAGGTGAAGCAATAGCAGCCATCTCCTCGAATTCGGTGGAAAGCTTCGCTGCATGGGATGTGCTTCCAGTTGTCCTGAGCTCAGCATCCGGGAAATGTTCCTTCAGGGAATGGCGACACTGACCGATACCCTGTGGATGAGAAAGTATGATCTTTATGTCCTCTTTCTTTCCTCTGGAAAGCAGACAATGTTCAATTGTGACAACGGTCTCTCCTATAATATGTGCTTCTCCTTCCATCAGCATATCCATGGTGACCCCTACCGATCCCTCGATAGAATTCTCCATAGGGACCACACCGATGTCGCATCCCCCATCTTCCAGCAGGAAGAAGACATCCTGTATGTCTGCACAATATTCAAGAACTGCCTCATTCTCCAGTTCCTTCTTTTCTATCCATTGCCTTGCAGCTTTCTCAGTATAGGTTCCTTTAGGGCCAAGTACACCAATTATCATTCTGTTCCCCAATAACTGTAAATTAAAAAAATCTTTTCATCCCTGGACTTCAAGTGCTTTCTCTATCTTTTTCTCAATATCACTATGCCTGTTGTTCAATAGTGTAATATTCTTCTCAGCATCGAGCAGTGTTTTGATATAAACATCATCCTTTTCATCAGGAAGGGATGTGATATCAGGAAGGTTCTTCAGCTCCTGTATCTCGGGTTTGATCTCATCTTCTTTGAGAGCCAGGATGGCAAGTTGTTCTTTGAGCTCATTACGTTTGCTCTCATCGACTATGCTCTTGATATTTTCTTCCATGGTCTTCCTGCGTGATGAGAGTGAGTCTGACGTCTTGTATATCCTGTCAAGCATCTGTGCCATGATCGCTTTATCGAATATTATCTCCTCGGTCTTTACCTCCGGTTCAGGTTCCTTCCTGTCCTTGTCCTCGAATATATCCTTTGGTGGCATGCATACGTAGTCCTCGCTGAACACTCTCTGGTTCATATATGTCGGCGAGACTATCTCTATATCGGAATCATGAAGTGAATCAATGACCTTCTTCTTGAAGTCAGAACGTGCCGTTATGATACCTTCTATGTCTTTGAGCAAGCCTCCGACCTTGTAACTAATGGAGAAATCCCCGAGCTTTTCAACGTGAACAAAAGGATTCTCTAAGCCTGCTTTTTCTGCTGCCTGTAGTAAACTTTTCTCGATATCCTTGCGGGATACATTGTAACCCAGAGAAACGCTTGTAGTTATGATGGTCCCTGATGACCTGATGGTCTTGAGGGGTTTTGATACAAGCGTCAGGTTAGGTATTGTAATAAGGTCCCTGTCAACGGACTGTATCTGCGTGTGCAGGAAATATATCTCAGTGACCCTTCCAAAGGTACTATCCGTCTTAATAAAATCCCCAACCTTGAAAGGATGTATCAGACGAAGCATGATCCCTGCCATTGCATTTGCCACAAAAGTTGTGGATGAGAATGCGATAATAGCACCGATAACTATACTGACAAAAGTGAGTACAAGGTTCTTATCTTCAACATCGATAGGCAGGGTGAAGACAATAAAAAGTATTCCTATAACGAAAATAGCAACGAAGATTAACTGCTGTATTATTCTCTCTCTTGCAAAAAGGTTCCTCTTCCTGAACAGGAAATCAAATAAAAGCACCAGCAAGAGAGTGATCACCAATGATATCATGCTTGGTATGAATAGCTCTATGTCCATGTCTTCTCTCCTGTTATCTTCCCGGATACTTACTAAATAATGATAATCTCATAATATATATAATGTGGATCAGATGTGATCTCTCTGAGCAAAGACTGATAATTATCTGATCAGTACATCTGTTTGTCACTCTTCTCAGACCATTCCCTGAGAAGTTCGAGACATTTTTCCCTGTCCGTATTGATCAGCTCAAGTTCCACTTCCTTTTCTTCTCCACGGATATATCTGTAAAACAGACTGTCATCAAAACCAATATCTGCCACATCATCTTTGTCAGATCCATAATACACGGTCCTGATGCGTGCCCAGTAGATGGCTGCAAGGCACATTGGACATGGCTGTGAGCTTGTGTAGATAACACAATCTGAAAGGTCGAACCTCTCCAGAGTAGCAGATGCTTCCCTGATGGCAAGTATCTCTGCATGGGCTGTCGGGTCGTTGGTTCTCAGTACTTCATTGTGTGTTCTTGATAGTATCTTCCCATCTTTCACCACAATTGCTCCGAAAGGTCCTCCGTGGTTATGCCTCATTCCCTTGCGTGCTTCATCGATAGCCATTTCCATGAAGTTGTTCATGGACAATATCATTGTCTATTTGTTTTTAAGTGCAGTGGTATCATTCATTGAAAATGGCACATATGCAGGATATGAAGCTTTATCTCTGCTTTATACGTCTACAGATCAAATTATGAGCTTTTGATGTGATTTTAAAACTTTGAACAACTTGTATTCATAATTAAAGCTTTATTATCACTTTTTAATTGTAAGTATCTTTATATTTGCAGTTTCGAATCTGGGAAGTGTGAAGATCACATGGACGATACCACCAACCAACGTTACCACCACAAACCATCATCACCGTACCACCATACATGTCGTACACCAACATGTGATCTCACTTTTATTCATATCATAAACTGATCAATATCCGCAATTACAGGAAACAGAAAAGAAATAGCATAAAAAAAGGAGTTGGAAAAATGAAGAAAAATACACTCAATTATATAGTGGACCTCCCACTATTGGCACAGTCTGTCATAGTAAGCGTTACAGGAGTTGTCCTGATGTATGGAAGCCATGGAACAAGTTTCCTTGGATTTGACAGCAGGGAGTTACTCCACATGCATGAACAGATAGGTATCCTGATGGTTGCTTTCTCACTTATACATGTAGTATTGCACTGGAAGTGGATGGCATGCACAACAAAGAACTTCCTTACAGGTAAGAGCGTTTCATCTGCAACCAGTAAGAACGGATCATTTGTACAATGTGAAGTAGCAACTCCGGTTGAAGACTAAATTTACCAATTAACCTTTTAATGTATTCAGGTCGATGTCTGGTCTTCCAGACATCCTAATTCTATTTTTCAGGGTACCATAAAGCTATTTATCCCTTAGTGCGTTTTTCTGTATAATATAGAGGTAGAACAATGCAGCTAAAAGTACAGCCTATTGATATCAAGGTCGGCAAATACAAAGTGGTTCTGAATACCATCGATGCCAAGGAACTTGGAGTGAATGAAGGAGACAGGGTCAGGATAAAGGATCACACCATCCTCACGGCGATTGTTGATTTTACAGAGGATATGATAGCTCCGGGAATGGTAGGACTGTATCATGAAGTTCAGGAACAGCTTCAGAAGGAATGGACCGAGACTGTGGAGGTCGAGCCTGCAGATAAACCGAAGTCTGCCCGAATCATCAGGAAAGTGATGGATGGTCATAAGCTGGAGAGGGATGAGGTATATGAGCTTGTGAAGGACATAGTTGAGGAGAATCTCAATGACATCGAACTTGCTGCTTTCCTCACTGCTACTTATATTAAAGACATGACCGAAGATGAGACCGAATGGCTCACCAAGGCAATGATCGAGACCGGTGAACGTATAGAGTTCAGCACCTCACCTATCATGGACAAGCATTCGATCGGTGGTGTTCCTGGTAACAAGATCTCACTTCTTATTGTTCCTATCGTCGCAGCCAATGGTCTTCTCATCCCTAAGACAAGTTCCCGTGCTATAACCGGTGCAGGAGGTACCGCAGATCTCATGGAGATCCTTGCTCCTGTGGAATTCACAGCTAAGCAGATAAAAGAGATGACCGAGAAGGTCGGTGGAGTAATAGTATGGGGAGGTGCAACGAATATCGCACCTGCTGATGATAAGCTAATAAGGATAGAGTATCCTCTTTCTATCGACCCTCACTGCCAGTTGTTGGCATCCATTCTTGCTAAAAAGGGTGCTGTAGGTGCCCAGAAGGTTGTAATGGACCTTCCTACAGGCGCAGGTACGAAATTACCGGATGTAAAGTCCGCAAGAAAACTCGCCAGGGATCTCATAAGTCTTGGAGAACGCCTTGGAATGGATGTGGATTGTGCTCTTACCTATGGTGCATCTCCGGTAGGAAGGACAGTTGGTCCTGCACTTGAGGTCATAGAGGCTCTTAAGGTCCTTGAAACAATGGAAGGCCCTAACAGTCTTATTGAGAAGAGTGCTGTCCTTGCTGGTATGCTGCTTGAGATGGGCGGAGCGGCTGCAAAAGGACAGGGACGTGAACTTGCCCTTGAAACATTGAAGAACGGCAAGGCTCTGGCAAAGTTCAAGGAGATCATAGAGATACAGGGTGGCAATCCCAATGTGACCCATAAGGACATTCCAGTGGGTCAGTTCACAGCAGAACTTACTGCACCGACCAATGGTTATATTCTTGAGTTCCACAACAAACGTATCGTGCAGATCGCAAGGCTTGCAGGTGCACCAAATGATAAGGGTGCAGGTGTCAGGATACACAAAAAGCGTGGTGAATCCGTTGAAGAAGGTAAACCTGTCCTGACCATCTATGCTGAGAAGGAAGAAAAGCTTGCAGAAGCTATCAAGAATGCAAGGGAAGATATACCAATAGTCGTGGAAGGTATGCTTCTTGAGAAGGTAGCTGACATAACCGAAGTCTGATCGATATGCCAAAAGAGATAGTAATTCTAAGACTTGGTCATCGTCCTCAGAGGGATAAGAGGATAACCACTCATGTGGGTCTGACCGCCAGGGCCTTTGGTGCAAAGGGTATGCTCCTTGCATCGGAGGACCAGAAACTTGCTGACAACATAGCCGACGTTTCAACGAGATGGGGAGGCAATTTCTATGTTGAGAATAACGTCAGCTGGAAAGCAGAGATAAATAAGTGGAAAGATGCTGGTGGAAAGGTCTGCCATCTGTCAATGTATGGCATCAACCTCCCTGATGCTGTCCCTGAAATAAAGGAATGCGAGAAGCTCATGGTTGTCGTAGGTGCTGAGAAAGTGCCTTTTGAGATCTATGAGATGGCCGACTGGAATGTTGCAGTAGGTAATCAGCCACATTCAGAGGTTGCTGCTGTTGCAGTAACGCTTGACAGGATAGCTGAGACCGACCATCTTCGCGATGAGTTCGAAGGCGGGGAATTGACAATAGTTCCTGAGAAATGTGGCAAGAAGGTCATTGATAACAGGTAAAGGTCAGTTTAAAATATTATTCTTCAGGGTCCCTTTTCACCGAGGGTCCCCTGTATATCCTTCTTCTTTCATAGTCACCATAACCACGATGTTTTGGATCCTCTCTTCTCTTCAGATGCTTTTCGAACAATTCCTCAAGCTCATCCTCATCGATCTCTTCATCGCTTAGCTTGTTATGTTCTTCTTTTTCTGCTGGCATACTGATCAGTTCTATCAAAGAGTTCTTATGAGTGGGTCATGGTCGATGAATTCAACATCAAGCTTAAGCTTTTCAGCAAGTACAGGACACAGTTCTTCCATTCCTGGATTCTCTGTAGCATAGTGCGTTGCATCCACCAGCAACATATCACTATAGGAACGTATTATATCATGTTTTATTTCTGATGAGATGTAGGCATCTGCTCCATATTCTCTTGCTGTTTCAATGTACTCTGACCTGAAACCGCTTCCTCCGAATACCATTACAGTGCTTATCTCTTCTTTATTCCCTGTGTATTGTATGTGTGTGTTCAGGCTTTTTGAGACATGATTGACAAATGTATCTTTAGAACACGGACTTATCTTCCCTATCCTTCCGATAGGTGTTTCCTGTATATCTGACAATCCTAATCTGTTGGCAAGGGCATCGTTGATCCCTCCTTTTGCCTTATCGAAGTTAGTGTGCATGGAGTACAATGAGATATCATTGTCAAGTGCTATCTTCAGGCTGTCTGCCAGTTTCCTGTCGATGCAATTGATCGAATGGAAAATAAGTGTGTGATGAGTTATAAGAAGGTCTGCATCTATCATAGCAGCTCTGTTCAATACATATTCAGTTGGGTCAAGTGCCACAGCTATCTTTTTGACATCATTCTGAAGATCAAGTGTAAGGCCTATCCTTCCAATATCGAATTCTTCTGCAAGCTCGGGAGGTGCTATCTCTTCAAGGACCGGGATGACGTCTTTCAAATGCATAAAAAATGGATAAATTCTAACCGATTTGAATCTGTCGGGAACATACTCTCGCGACGCATATTTATTAACTGACTATTATTTTATTTATGTGTATACAATCGAAGCATTCAAATAGGTGCACAGTATAATTATAAATGATTATTATATTATAGACGGTATTATTAAATAGTCGAGGATAGGTCATGAGGATAAAGACAGGTATAGAAGGTTTTGACGAACTGGTTCAGGGAGGTCTGCTTGCAGAGCGTGTATATCTGGTAAGTGGTCCGCCAGGCAGCGGCAAAACAACATTCTGTGTCCAGTATCTGGCCCATGGTGCGGCTCTTGGTGAAGTTGGACTTTATGTGACCTTACTTGAAAGTCCGCAGAATATCATCGATGACATGTCCAATTACTCGATGAACGTACTCACTCTCATCAAGATGAAAAAACTGCTTTTTGCAGACCTTGGTCCCAGAATGGAATACGGGTACATGGATGAGATGAGCGAGTACATAACTCCCGATTATGAGGTAGCTACATCTGCACCTGAACGCGAGGCCCCTTCTCCTTCAATGGTATTTCGGGAAATTGCTGCCTACGTTGCGGAATACAATGTCAAAAGGCTGGTCATCGATTCAGTATCTGCAATAAGGTTCACTACAAGAGATCTCTCCCTTCAGGAAAAGGAGATGAGTCGTTTTATAAGGAACCTCAAGAAGCTAGGATGCACTACTATATTGATATCAGAGATGACCGATCCAAGTGCTTACTCCACTGAACAATTCGCTGCGCATGGCGTGATCTTCATGCATAATTTCCTCTATGATAAGACCATGACCCGCGCATTGCAGGTTATCAAAATGAGGGGTACAAAACATGATTGTAACATGCGTGAAGTAGGTTTTAGTGAACAGGGACTTGTTGTCAGTGGCTTCCTTGAATGACGGTGTTCATCAATGGTAAGATTTTTCACAAAAAAGGAAGAGAAGACCCAGCTTACCGATGCCGAGGTTGCTGAGCTTACAAAGAATGCCTATGATCTTGGCTTCGAGGTAGGCTACCATAAGCATTCAGAACTTGGTTGGGTAAGTGAAAGATATTCTATGCTGGAGGATCTTGCTAAAGAGGCTGGATTTGGAACACTTGTCAAGGAGAAATATACAAAAGGTAAGGAAGAAGGGTTAAAGGCAAAAGAAAGGGATATGCATGCCGGTCTCTCGAAAAAAGAGGCTGAAAAAGAGCGAAATCAGGCTAAAGGTGAGTATGGAGCACTTGCATTATCTGGAGATAAGGAAAGGCTCATTGAATCTGGATATGGTAACTTCCTTAGCAATGAACACTCTGCCGGTATGATCCAGCGTCCTTCTTTGATGAACCTTCCGGATGCAACATCCAGGATAAAGGCAATTGATCGACCATCCCAGTTACAGGGATTTAAACCTCTCTTTCCTAAGAGCTAATATCTATTAATAATATAACTAAGTATGTCTGTGATGTCTATGTTCAAAAAAAATCTCTTTTATCTGTTATGCATCGTCTTTGTCATTCTTATCTTCAGTACTTCTGCATCTGCATATGATTTGGATGATATCGAGTGGAGTGATAGTA
Source organism: Methanolobus profundi (assembly GCF_900114835.1). Lineage (GTDB taxonomy): Archaea > Halobacteriota > Methanosarcinia > Methanosarcinales > Methanosarcinaceae > Methanolobus > Methanolobus profundi. The sequence goes on from NZ_FOUJ01000001.1 coordinate 529,485, forward strand.
AAGCGACAAGTGGTACCCTTCATTGGGGTGGTACCCTCAAGTTGGATGATTACACTATAAAGGCAGAGGACTTTGATGAAGGAGGCTTTGTCAGCATAGGTATCTATCGAAATGGAGTTCTTGAGGATAAGTCTCCTGTTCAGTCAGGGAATGGCTTTGAGTTCCGTGATACAGAATATGGCGATGATATACGTATATTTATAAAATCTATGGACCTGAACATCGATGAATGGACAGGCAATATGGAAGATCCAACTGCCGTAGTGGAAGTATATGAAAGGGGTATACCTGAAATGGACATCACCATCGAGACCGAGGATGATGAGTATGATCCAAGAACGGTTGCATATCAATACATAGAAGCTACCATTGATATCCAGAATGAAGGCGATGCCAAGGCATTCGATATGGATGTGATCATCGATGCCGATGGAATGGAGCTTGCAGACGGGAAACTGAAATACAATTATGTTTCTGTAGATGAAGATGAAGTGCTTGATACCATAGATGTTAAGTTTGAGATCCCTCATTACTGGGAAGAGACAGATGTTGATCTTACAATAACAACACTGTCCGAGGATATCAATGGTGAGATCCTTGAGGATACTGAAACAAAGACCATTACAATAGAACCTGTCGTTGAACTTATGATCACCAAGACAGTTACTGAAGAGATATACATGGATGAAACGGCCCATGTTTCTGTCAGTATATGGAACAATGGTATCTATAGTCTAAGTTCTGTAAAGGTCAGTAATACAGTTACAGGCGATCTTGAGATGCAGGATAGTCAGGATAACGAAGTGACACTTTCCTTTAATTCAAAGGAAACTAAGGCCAAGATATTCGAGTATACTCTGAAGCCAACAAAGACCGGCAAGTTCACGATTCCTGCAGCAACTGCTACTTTTACTGCTCCTGATGGAGAAACATATACTTTTACGGCCGATAAGCCAACTATACAGATAAACGGTCCTGATATTGTTATCACTAAAACAGTAAGTCCGGAAACTATCAATATGGGTGATGAGGTGACTGTAAAGGTCACTGTTAAGAATCAGGGTAACAGGGACGCCAGCGTTGAAACAACTGAGACTATACCTGATGGTGTCACTTTTATCAGCGGTGATCTGACCTTTGATGATGTGGCTGCAGATGGGAAATCATATTCATACTCATACAAGATACAGATCGATGATGCAGGAGAACTGAAGCTTCCTGAAACGACTGCTACCTTCATAGATATGGAAGCTTATAAGGGTGAAAAGATATCGAACACTCCTGTGATAACAGTGGTAGATCCTAACGCAGTGGCAGAGGAAAGTTCATCATCAAGTAGCAGCAGCAGTTCCAGTACTTCTGATCAACAGAGTAGTAGTTCTACAAGTGATGTAAGTACTGAGACAGAATATGAGGATGACAGGGTCCAGCCGGGATTCGAAGCAAGCTTCATGATCATGGCACTTTTCGCAGTTTATTTTGTATCCAGACGCAGAGACAGGTAAGTACCCGATGTGGCAGAGAATATTCCTGTTCATAGGACTGACTGTGCTGTTCATGAGCTTCTGCATTGTGGCAGGTGCACAGTCAGATATTGAATGGCTTGATGCAGAGGAGTATACACTTTATTGGGGAGATGAGATCAACCATAGTGGTTATTTGATAACTGCATCTGATTTTTCTCCAGCCAAGGCATTTGATACTGAGAATGACTATGTGATGCTTTCAATAGAAAGTGTCTATGGGGATTCATGGGGAGCTATACTTGCCAATAATACGGGTGGGATATCTAACAATACGGTCCTTGATGACAGGCTGAATATAACAGCTGTTGAGATAATAACAGGCAATGATATCCCGTCACCCTATACTACTATAAGTGTGATGATATCGAATTCCACCGGTTCCTTACCAGAGATCGTATCCTGGATGGATGCTAATTTTGAGTTCGCTGATTCTAATAGTGCTGAGGTCTACATTGATGAAAGGGCTTATTTCTCAGTTGAAATGAAAAATCTTGGAAGTGATCCTTATGACAGTGTTTCGGTTATCAGGGAACTTCCTACTGAACTTGTGCTTGATCCGGATTCCGATCCAGCATGGAATGTCTCCCTTGACCCTTATGAGAAAAAGAAACTGGAATTTTCCATTAAGGCATTAAGACCAGGAACTTATGATATTACCGGGACCTTGATATCTGTCGAGCATAATGGAAGGATACATTCTACAATGCTGAACAATTCCACTCTGGAGGTTCATGGTCCTTACATAAATGTGAGTAAATCCCTTTCCAATAGAACTGTTGATCTCAATGGCTATGTGAATGTAACTATTGATATAGTGAATGAAGGGGACAGGGCAGCTCATGTTACAGTTTCTGATCAGTTACCTGTGGGTGCTGTTCTTCTAGAAGGGAATACAGGTATAAGTCGTGTACTTCAGGCGGAGGATAGTATCTCGCTGAGCTATTCAATGCGTATGGATAGGGCAGGAGATGTTGTTGTTCCTTCAGTTCAGGCAAAATTTGTTGATTCAAAGGAATATGAGGGGACAGTGCATTCCAAAAAGTTCCTCCTGCAGGTCCGGGACCCGAATGAAGAGATAACAGATATGTATGAAGAGGAGTACTCGGATGATCTCTATGATGAAACATCAGATGTATCCGATGTATCCGATGATACTGTCCCTGTTGAAGAGGCAGCTACTACCGAGGTCGAAGAGGACCATGGAAGATTACAGTTCCTCTATGATATCCTGAATTCGATAACAGAATTCCTGAGCAATACCAAAGACAAAATACTATGAATCTCATTGCATCAATTAAAACACAGATCATCATTCTATTTATGTGATCAATGGAAGTTCCTATGACCCGATCCAATAAACATGAGAATGGCAATAATTCTACCCTTATCCTTACCCATGGGGATTCCGATGGGGTATGTTCAGGTGCAATTGCAAAAAGTGCATATCCTGATTCTGATATCTATTTCACTTCTCCGATCGGGATAGTGGATGAGCTTAGCCTTGCTGAGGGATATAAGAATGTCATAATATGTGACATCGCAGTTGATGAAAGTAAATGTACGGAGCTTTTCACGCGTCTTTATGAGATAGCAGATAATGCTAACCTTCTGTATATCGATCATCATCCTCTGCCAAAGAAATGTATAGGTGCTGACTGGTTACATCATGATCTGACAGTATGTTCATCAGAACTTACCTATAAGGTTCTTGAAAAAAGGCTTAGCAGGGACATGCGTCGTGTGGCTATATATGGTGCTATTGGAGATTACTACGATGGAACTCCTTCTGTTAAGGAGTGGCTTCGTGACTGGGATAAGAGAAGTCTGTTCTTCCAGGCAGGGACGCTTATACAGGCACTTATCTATTCAGGAAGGAACTATGATTTCAAGAGGAAGCTGGTAATTCCTCTTTCACATGACAAGATACCTACGGAAATACCAAATGTTCTCAAATATGCTAAAGAGGGTGCAGAACTTGAGGAAAAACTTCGTATCCATGTGAAGCATGAGGTCAGGACGCTCAAGAATCTTGCATATGTAGTGGACCCCAATGGTTATATGTCAAAATCAGCTATATATGCTGCTTCTTATGGGCGAAGGGATATAGGGCTTTCAGCAGAGTTCAGACATAGGAAGAATGTTTATGATATGAGCTTCCGTTCACGGGATTCTGTGGACCTGAACTTGTTGTTACGACGGATAGCTCCACAGTTCGGTGGCAGTGGCGGAGGCCATGCAGCGGCAGCAGGAGCAAGGATCCCAAAAGATTCTTTTGATGACTTCCTTCATGCGCTTGACAGGGCCATTGGAGAGGAAAAAAGTAAGGTTAAAGTTGATTAAAATGGCGAAAAAGGTCAATGAACTTGAAGGTGTGAACTACGAAGTACTTTTTGCAGGCAGATCCAATGTCGGCAAATCCTCTATTATCAGAGGTATCACAGGGAAGAATGTCAAAGTGGGTAAACGCCCGGGTGTGACATTGAAACCAACTCATATACGTAATTCAGATCTAGTGGTGACCGATCTTCCGGGATTCGGTTTTATGAGCGGTGTTAAGGACCGCAAACAGGATATTGTGAAGGACCAGATAGTTCGCTATATCGAACAGAATGCTGACAGGATAAGTATTGCTGTACTGGTGATCGATGGTGCTGTTTTCCTTGACGTTGTGAAGAGATGGGAAGAAAGGAATGAGATACCTATTGATATTGAACTGTTCGAGTTGTTCCGGGAGCTTGGCGTAGATACTATACTTGCTGTTAACAAGACAGATAAGATAAAGGATTCTGAGCTAAATGAGACCCTTGATGGTATATGCGATAAGTTGGGCATGCTGCCTCCATGGAAGCAGTGGCTTGATTCTGTAGCTCCTGTATGTGCTAAAAAAGGTGACCTCAAATCCCTGAAGGCACTTATCAGACAACGTCTGCATGCAGCAAAAAGGGATGACCTGTTCAGGTATTTCTGAGAACCGTAGTTCTAAGTTTTATAGATAAGTATTTTCTTAACTTATCTCACTCTGAAAGAAGCACCGATCCCGGTTGCTATACTTTCACATTTTTCGATGTCAATGTCATTGTCACCGACAACTGTCATTCGTGTTTTTATCCCCAATCGTACCGAACTTTTTGCGAAATCCAGCATTGCAGCATAGGATCCTATAAATGCAGGTTTACAGAGTTCGTTGTACCGCTCTTCAGACTCTGCATTGAGGCTTATTGATACATCATCAAGTCCTGCAGCTTTGAGTTCTGCTACAACATCTCTTCCGGGATTCATAAGAGCTGCATGACCATTGGTGTCAAGCCTGACAATGATACCTTTATCGTGTAGCCACTTCGTTATGTGAAGGACGGTGTCAAAACGGCATGTTGGTTCACCAAAACCTGTGAAGACAACTTCATTATACCTTTTGAGATCATGGCTTTCAAGGTCCCCGATGATCTCTTCTTCAGTAGGTTCTCTTGAAAGGCGGAGATCATAGCCGTATACTCCATCACATAGATCCCTTATGCAGAAAACACAATTTGCACTGCATTGATTGGTTATGTTCAGATAAAGGTTCCCGAATGCCTCGTAGCTTATTGTTCCTTTGAACATTGGAATGCTGTTATCATTGTCCGGCATTTATTTTCTCCCTTTCCTATTTTACCCGTTAATTATGCCTTTTCCAGTTTCCGTCAGTGATCACATGATATTCCAGAGGTGGTATCTTTCTCAGGAAATACATCAGTGCCTTTAACCCTGTCTCAAGTTCCACTTCTTCACGGAAGTACCAGCTTCCTTCATAAGCATCGAGCTTTTCGAGTGTTTGCTGGTCAATATCATAGACCTCTCCATATATTGGTGATGAAGTTGCTTTTGGGACCTCATCTTTGATCACTCCCGGGAAGCGTCCAAGGTCGAGCATGGTGTATGATATTTTAGTCCTTGTTGAACAGATGAACTCTGAACCTTTCAATAAGAAATGATTAGGGTCGCTTCTTTTAAGTGTTCCGTAGACGAAGATGTACATTTAACTGAGTCCCACGTTCAGTTTCATTAGTGTCTTTTTCACCGGATCTGGTAATTGACCACACTGTATGGCTTTCATTTGTTCCGGAGTTATCATTTTGATAGCTGTGGACATAAGCCTGTCGGAGAGCATGAGCTTGTCCATTAGTTTGCGGACGTAGACTGCGGTCTTGATCTCAAGTCCCATCTGCTGTCTCCATCTGGTCTCATATTCCCTTAGCTGACATTTGCCTGCAAGGAACTCTGCTGCAGTTTCACCTGCAAGTTTTCCTCCGACCATTGCAGTGGATATACCTCCTCCGTTGGTGGCTATTATGTGACCTGCAGCGTCTCCTGCTATGAGCGTGTTGTGGGATGCAGTTACTTTTGGCGCTCCGCCTACCGGAACAAGTCCTGCGACCACGGAAGTTATGGATGCACCACTTAGCTTCTCGCTTGCGATCGGGTGCTCGTACATGAAACGTTCGAGATAATCCCTTGCACAGAGATGTTCTTCAAAGAGTGCTTCTCTGATACCTACTCCTATGTTGGCGGTATCTCCACCCTGGGATATGATCCATGCATATCCTCCGGGGACGTAATCCTTGCCGAAGTACATCTCAACAGCTTCTTTGTCGATGTCAACACCGCTGAGTTCGTATTCAAAGGCAGTACCTGTTCCCATGGGGTCGATATCCCTTAGCATGTTGTTTGCTTTTGCAATTATGGAATTAGGTCCGTCAGCTCCGATGATGACCTTTCCTTCTACTTCGAACTCACCGAATGCGCCGTCCATGAAGAGTTTAGTATCGTTGACCTCAGTGACGTTCGTTCCTACAAGGAGCTCTGCACCTGCTCTGGCTGCTTCTTTTGCAAGGTGCTTGTCAAAACGTCTTCTGTCAATTGCATCGGCATCGACCTCGAAGCCCTTGGAATAGCCGTTAGGTGCTATGAATCGCTGGTATGAGGCTGTAGCGTGTATGCAGTCCGATGGTATCTCTTCGAGTGTTACCGGGAGCTCTGCACTGGGTACAAGTTCCTGAAGTACAGGATAGTGTGGAAGGAACCCTCCACATTGTAATGGCACTCCGATATCCTTTTTCTTTTCGACCAGAAGCACTGACATGTCTTTCTGTGCTGCGTACATTGCTGCTGTGGAACCTGCCGGGCCTGCGCCGACAACGATGATATCATATGAGTCTTCAGGTGTCATGGTGATTTCCATTATTTTGTTTTTCAGATGGAGGTGTGCCTTGTTTTTTGACCGGTGATCATTTCAATGGTCTTCTGACCTTTTACACAGAATACATTCTATTAAATATATCTAACTATCATATATTAGATGGTGAGAGATATGATACGTGAGCACAGGAATAATGTCTGGGTAGTACGTACGGGGTATTGTGGTCAACAGGAAACAACATGTCTTGAAAGGGGTTTTATCTCATTCGATCCGAACCTTCATGTTATGGACCTTTTCGGGAATGAGCTCATGGATATGAAACAGAGGCCACAGAGTTATAAAAGGTACCTTCATTTCGGGGATAAATACAGGGACTTCGATCAGAAGTTCAGAAAAGAGTTCGAAGATGCTATTAAGGATATAGATTATTCTGCTGACCGGCCGGAAATGATGAAGAAGATGCAGCGCCTCAATGGGAAATTGAAGAAGTTCGACGAGGAGGTCAAGCAGTTCGATGCTACAATGCGGAAATTCGATGAGTTCGAAAGGAAAGAGCAGATGAAAAAGGCTTTGCTGACAAGGCTCAGTTCTCCTCCGATGGCGATGCTTGATACCTGGGCTAAGGATATGATGCATTTTGTGACCGATATAAAGACATATGATATCGTATTGCTGCCGATAATGTGCGAGAAGAGGGTGGCTGTTGGAAGGGTTCGGGAACCTTATCAATATCGTGAAGGTAAAGGTATCCTGAGCCATAGCAGAAGGGTTGATTGGCATGATACCAGGGTTCCTTTTGAGAATATGTTCTTTGGTTTTGATGATATACTTAAGTCTGAGTCACTTATCACGCTTCTTGAAGGAGATGACCGGGAGTTCGGTCTGGGGATCGTTGTAGATAATACATTCTAATGTTTTCAGGTCGATCCTGATCTTTTCTAACCTTTTTTTCTGTCCTGGTGGCAAAAGATTCTTAAAGACATATGAGTATAGCGAGCAGGTAATTCAATTCATAGGTCTTATACTAAGATCTTACTATTAATCAAGTAAATTATATCGAGTTGGTCGATTTGGCAATTGAGAAAGGCGATTTCATAAAAATTAACTATACCGGTAAGTTCAATGAAGGACAGATCTTCGACACTACCGATGAACAGCTTGCAAAAGACAATGGCATCTACAACCCACGTGGCGTTTATGGTGGAGATGTTGTGATCGTTGGCTCCGGTCACACTATTAAGGGCCTTGATGAGGATTTTGTAGGTAAGGATGTAGGCTACAATGGTACTGTTACCATTGCACCGGAAATGGCATTCGGACCACACAACCCTGCTCTTGTCCAGACAGTTTCAGTTACAAAGCTCAAGGAACAGCTCGGTGACCAGAGACCATACCCTGGAATGCCTGTTGAACTTGACGGAAGGCGTGGAGTTATCTCCCAGGTCATTGGACGCAGAATACGTGTAGACCTCAACCATGCACTTGCTGGTAAGGAAGTCGAGTACGAGTACACTATCGTAGAGAAGATCGAGGACAAGGTCGCTAAGGCACAGGGTCTGCTCTCACTCTACACTGGTATGCCAGAGATCGAGATCGAGGTAACTGATGACCTTATCAGGATCTACACTCCTATTGAGCTTGGATTCAACCAGAGATGGCTCGTATCAAAGCTCACAATCGCAGGTGAACTTATCGACAAGCTTGGTGTTCCAAACCTTGAATACGTCGAGAAGCACCCATACGTTCCTGAGACAGCAGAAGTGCCTGAGGCAACCGAAGCTCCTGCAGAGGACGAAGAAGCTGAAGCAACAGAGGAATAATATTCCTCTTTTCACTTCACTTTACATTTCACTTATAAATTCAACTCATATCTCTCTTCATAACCATTGACAAATACTGTCAACATCGGTTTTGAATCAAAACCCTTATATCTTAGGTCGTTATTTAGATATCATCCGACATGCTGAGGTAGCCAAGTGGACTACGGCGCCGGTCTTGAAAACCGGTAGTGCTAACGCGCTGCAAGAGTTCGAATCTCTTCCTCAGCGTCGATATCTTTTTTTAATTAATTTGTTTGTCATCAATACATTCTTGTTTATGTGCTGAATGGAAATACGTTTCCTTCAATAATGATGGCTATCGGCATTAAAGTACAAATATAACGGGTATAAAAAGATTATACAAGAATTATGTAGTCTTACTATAGTAAAAAAGACCATAATTAAAAAAAGTGAGAAGACGTAGTGTCTTCCCGAATCTTTCATTCATATTAGAACTTAGCTGCATATTCCAGGAATCCACCTGCCACAAAGGAAACAGGTTTTCCATCTATGACTCCCTCTACCTCATACTCTCCAATGATTTCCCATATGATTAAATAACCTGGGTCTAGAGGTGTAAGGGGTATTGGAAGTGGTACGGGCTGTTTAGCAGTAAACGTGATGTTGACCCAGTCCCCATCATCAGAAGTAGCATTGATGACCGTTTGTCTTGGATATTCAGCTGGAACCGGGAGGAAGAGGTAATCTGGTGCACTTACCAAAGAATGGCTGATCTGCACATCAGCATCATTAAAACTCGCAGCTACTTTCTTGTTCTTCCACACGTTCAGCACAGAACTCATGGAGTCAGTATGGGTACTATTGGTGACGTTTCCAAAACTAATTGAATATGTGCCAACATCATTTCCTTGCTGATTTTTCTTTGTCTGGCTGACCTGCCCCCAGTCCCATCCGACGGAAGCCCAGTTCCAGAAACCCCAGTTGTGGTCATGATAGCCTCTTGCGTTCTTCAAAGTGTAGGTTTTTTCGCCGACAGTAAGTGTGCCATCTACATTCATTTTTGATGAAGCCACCAGCCAGCTCATAGAACCCGATCCTGGTAATGACTCAGCATCTAATTGTACTGGTTCCACCATTGGCTTGAAAATCGCATCAAAAACCGCATTTCCATCACCGGATTCTGCATAGACATGGTATCCTTGTGGAGTTAGCTCGACCCAGCTTTTATTTATTCTAACATTTGGCGTATCCTCTGAAAACGCAGTATCAGTTATTGGATAAAGCTCGACTGATGCACCCGGGATTATTCCTTTATTATAACCCAAAAAAACCTGGGCATAACTGTAGCCGGTAGAAACACCTCCGTTCAGTTTTAGCGTTGTCACAATTTCCAGACCCTGCTCTTCATCAATCACATTGAAATAATGCCATTCGTTGTAGAACAGGTTATATTGGTATTCATTTGCGTGAAAAACATCTCTTTCTGATAACTCCCCTATCAGACTGTTACCCTGGCCTGCAAGGGCCACGCTTGAACTTGCTGAGAACAGCAATATTGCGATTAATACTAAATTTATTATTGATCTTCTATACATTCACACACTCCCTAGTCACAAATAATTGCAATGTGATATTTGATCTCAATTCTATAAAGTGCCTTTGCAAAAAAGAGATGTATATTATGATAATCGATATCATGAGGCGTATCAAGTCACAGTGGGGATAATTTATTTCGAAAGAACTACATAGTATCATCTTAAAACAAGATGTCTTCACGTCAACTTTGATCAAGCATACATGGAGATTATGATCAGGATTATCTATTAACTGGCTTTACTTTCCCTTTCAAGGACTGAAGATGTTTCCTTGCAGCTTCAGCCTTTGCTTTCCTGACCTGGGTTGCTTTTCCTGTAGATACTATGGAATCATGTATTTCCAGTCCAACAGTGAACATCTTGCAATGGCCCGGGCCGGTTTCTTCGATAATGGGATAATTGATGTTGTCTTCACCGTATATATCCTGTACTTTGCCGACCGGATTTGAATGTGGTACTTTTTCCAGGGCGCTTTCGATATCAAAGTACTTGTAGACAAACTCTCTGGCTCTAGGTAAGCCCTGATCAAGATAGATAGCTCCAATGAGTGCTTCGATAACATCATCGAATATATCTTCAACACTATCCAGATAGCCGTAGATGATGTACTTTTCCAGCTCCAGTTTTTGTGCTACCGGAACCAGACCTTCATTCTCGACCAACACGATCTTAACAGTAGTTAGTGCAGCTTCTATTGACAGGTCGTTGGACCTTGCATATTCCTCGATCTCTTTGTGATGGTAAAAAAAGTCACCAATAATAAGGTCTAATACAAGGTCTCCCAGATTTTCCAGCTTATTGTAATCAGCATTTTCAAGATGGTTCTTTTGAATGAAAGCTTTCATTTTTCGCTTATTGCCGCTATAAAATGAACCATGCGTCAAAGCTTCTGTCAAAATGCTTTTGTTCTTAAATTCAAAACCAATGATCTTCTGGAATTCTTCTAGCTGATCTAGACTTACAGTTAGGTCTTCATTTACTTTCATCTCAGATCCTCATTATGTTCGTGTTCTTATATTTTCTTTAGCAAATACATAGGCGATCAGCACTGAAATTATCCACGAAACTCATATTCAATGTATTCTTAAAATAATTCCAATGATAGAACAAGGTATGAAAATGCCCTTATGTTTGTACTTTAACAGCCTCACTTTCATCAGTGAACTTGTTCAAATAAATATATCATCATAATGATGCTCATTATATATTCTACTGTACATATATTAATATAGTAGAAAAAAGTAGTAGTAATTGTGGCACGAACTGCCAGGCAGTACATGTCACAAAAAAACGATTCGGTGGTACGATATGAGAATCATTCATATTTGGTGGTACAATATGGAACTCATCCGAACTCTCTCTGGTAGAAAAACGTAAGGAATTGGATTGCATGGAAATGCTGCAAGATGTCTTCCCTCTCCATCTTGACATCAGCATTTCCATTCTCCTGAGAAAAAAAGTATGAGTGGTAAGGGAGTGGGGGTAACTCTCTTTTATCATTCTATCTTTAAAGCTAGCTTTTTTATAACTTAATTATAATTTATATTTAATGAAGGGAATAATAACTCTTATTTTTCAATTACTAATTGCGACTATTGTATTCTCAGGTTGCATAGGGACCCAACCTGAGAACATATCATACGGCCAGCCAGATACATCAACTAACTACGGTTCTATAGTTGAGACCCCTGTAAAATATGCTTCTGCCAATGACATCGAGATCGGATACAGGGAATTTGGTTCAGGGGACCCTATTGTAATGATCATGCCATTTGCCGGAACAATGGACATGGTCAATGATACTTTTGTCAGTGAACTGGCAGGCAGTTACAGGGTCATCCTCTTCGATAATCGGGGAATGGGTTATTCATCGAACAATAATGGAACATTCTCTCTTTCTCTTTTTGTCAACGATACTGCAGGCCTGATGGATGAGCTTGATCTACCTTCAGCACATATATTCGGATCTTCCATGGGTGCATCCATAGCTCAGGAACTGGCAGTTGAGCATCCTGAAAAAGTTGACACCTTGATACTTTCATCGGCAACTTACAGTCTTGATATTTCCCAGACCGATGTCCTCAAAGCTAAACTTCAGGCTATATCTTCCGATCCTGAAGCAAACCCGGTGCTTCAAAAGTATGCAAAAGCAAATCTGGAGTGGAACGGCACTTATGAACAACTTCCTGATATTCAGAACAAGGTACTACTCCTGACAGGTACTGAAGACCTGCTCACACCTGTGGATATCTCTCTGGAAATGGTAGAAATGATCCCGGACGCACAGCTCGTTCGGTTTGATGGCGTAGGACATTGTGGGGAGCAGGACCTTGGTGCTGAATATGCGGACAGGATACTGGTATTCCTTTCATAGGATGGCCTAAGAGCAGTTCCAAAGGCTGGATAACAAAGGGTGAACTGTTTCTAATACAGGGCCACTCTTTCCTTACTGCCGAATGTAGATGGCAGAGTAAAATCTGCTGTTGCTGAAGCGCCTGCTTCAGGTGTCATGACCAGATTGACCGTTGCACGTGGGGATAGGTCGAGCTGGGATGTTGTCTGAGCCACACCATTGTCCACTCTTGCATCTATCAGATATCTGTATTGGTTGTCTGATACCTCTGACAGGGTTCCAACGTAGATGACAATGACATCACCAGATGTGATCACGGGATTCATCACGCTGAATGAATTATCGTCATCCCGTACTTTATCTGCTATATAGTAGGTGCGTTGATTTACAACAAATTCACCATCATTCTGGCTTAAAAAATCGAAAAGGAGCTCTCTGTCCCTTGTAGCGTTACCAAGGCCATAGTCTCCCATTGCTCCCGAGTCAATTACTCCATCAGAATCGATGCTCCTAAGAGTATTTTCATTTCCAGCATATACCAGGTCATTTGTTATGTATCCATCTGAGATCGTGAGTATAACCTGATTCAGGTCCACTGCTTCACTGGCAGCATTCAGTCCGATGGTCAATTTGAGTGCATCTATTGTAGAGGACAAATTGGAATCTGTGTTCTTTGCTCTGAATCCCTCTATCTGTTGTATCTGGAGATTCGATGATACCTCTTTGGATGCTTCCTTGCCTGTAGACATGGCATCTTGTTGCAATACACCCGAAGTCTGGATAAGGACCGAAGCTGCTACAGCTGCAACAAGTACCATAGCAATAAAGATGATCAAAGTTCCTATTCCTATCTGTCCTTCAGTTGAAGATAATTTTCTTTTAGTAGCAGCTGAAACACGCATATGGTCACCATTTCTGTTGTTGAGGATATGCTAATATCTGTGAACACTATTAATATATTATTTATAAAATTGTTCTTTATGTATATAAAGTCTTATGTTTATTTTGGTTACTTTTCCGTATCCTGTTAAAGCATACAGTCATATGGACATTTTTCTTTATTTCTTCCAGTCAGAAAGTTGATGAAAATAGTTGATTAGTTTAAACGATACGTCCATAGTAATATTACTCTAAATAATATAACTATATTTATATAGTATTAACATCTCAATAAAATTGAGGTATCTGGTTCGCTGTTGTTCTTTACCTGGTATTTTACCCACTCCCCCAAAATCCGTGCGAATTCAGGCAGATACCTCATATTTGTTACCTGTATCTGGTCTTGTCTATTAGGTCACATCGTATGTTCTTCATCTCATTCGTAGCAAACACCTGGAATTTGTGAAACCTTTTTGTTAAATCTCACAGCTGCACACAAAAAAAGTGATTAAGACCCTGTTTTTACTGCATATCAAATAGGAACATTTATATAGAGCTATTTTGTAAAATTACTCATAAGCACTAATAAACAATAATATTTTAGGGCTGAGTATAGAACGTAGGAACAGCGTTAAAATTCAGGTATGGTGCAGTTCCTTACAGAAAAACAAGGTACAAAAAAAGATTATAAGCGGAGGGGCACTCATGCGTATTCTCATAGCTCTATTCATATACACTATACTGAACATGAAAAAGCTGTTTGGTCATAAGGCCAGACACGCATAAATGGCCGTATATCGCGGTCCATCTTCAGGGAAAATAAACTTCTCTATACATCTGGAGCCTGTACAGTATCAGGCTTCATGTCACAATATATGGAATATCAATATTCTCATATGATGGACTGTTAAATAGTGCAGCAGCTAATGCAGGATGAAATGTTCATTTCTTGCAAGCTGCAAATAATTTTCTTTTTTCTTTAGTCGATCAGATGACCTTTTGTATCCTGATAGTTCAATCGAGTAGAGATATTGGATCGAATCTCACTGTTCCTAAGTTCGTCCAGTAGCCACATGTTCTGCAAAACTGCACATGTTCGTTCTCGTTCAATTCTGAATTACATTCAGGACATTTTTCTAGTTTCATCATTGTTTTTACCCCAGCGTCTAAGTTTCTCATGCCTCCACAAGCATGATGAATATACAGCCACGATCCATGCATATCTTTCTTATATTGCAGGATATGCAGTTTTGATATCCAAAGCTGATGTTGGACTTTCCCACTAAACTAATTAAAGTTGAAACTAATACTATTTAAATATTTTACATGGGGACACATGTATTATCTATCTAACTAAAGCTTATTTATCTCTGTGTTTACTTTCTTTTTATATTGTATATGTTATGTACTCCTGTAGCTCACGGTTTACATGTCAGGATCGATCATAAAAACTTAAATAATATTCTGATGATCAATGGTCAGAGGCACGGTGACATGCAAAAGAGTATGTCTTTGGCGGGAACTCGCATACCAACCAAAAATTACAGAGGGGTGCACGTGCCTTTTGTATTCTTTCATTTTACATTGTATATGATAATATAATATCTGTTCTGGTTGTATACAAATCCCATTATCCGTAGTAAGTAGTAAACGAGCCCTGAAGATCCCTATCGGTCAATAATGATAAGCTGTATTTTATAATAACTCTTATATAACGATGTGTACATACACTTTAGATATGGATGGGATGATAATATGTTACTAACAAAAGCAAATATCAAAAAAATAATACTCTTCTTATTTATCACTATACTATTTTCAGGTACAGTTTCAGCAGCAACGCTCACAGTAGGTTCAGGTGAGTCATACACAACAATTTCCAGTGCAATAACTGCCGCATCTCCAGATGACATAATTATTGTAAAGGACGGTACGTATTCAGAGAATCCTGTCATCAATAAGTCTCTTACAATCACTTCTGAGAACGGGGCTGCAAGTACTATCATCCGCACTCCTGCTAGCAATAGGGATGTAGTTCAGATAACATCCGATAACGTAACTCTCTCCGGTTTTACGATCAAGGATGCCACATCAAATGGATTTTCAGGAGTGAAGATATCCTTGAACTCTAGTTGTACGATATCGGACAATCTATTTACAAATAATTATCGTGGTCTTTACCTGACCGGTTCCAGTAATAATAGTATATACAATAACAATCTAAGTAGTAATTCATATTATGGTATCTACACTATTTCTTCAAGTTATTATAACACGTTATGGAACAATACAATAAGTGGCAGTCAATATGGTTTCTTCATAGGTTCTTCCAGCTATAGCAATTTGACAGATAACATCGCATATTCTAATATTTATGGTATCTTCCTGTCTTCTTCAGGGAATAGTGACCTTATCAATAATACTGCATACTCTAACAGTTATTATGGTATCTACCTGGCTGCTTCAGGGAACAGTAACCTTACTAACAATACTGCATACTCAAATAGTCATGGTATATATCTTGATTCTTCGGGTTCCTGTATACTGGTTAATAATACTATGAACTCCAATAGTAATAATTTTGGAGTTGATGGTTCTTCTGCTTCTCATTACTCAAATAATGTAGATACAAGTAACCTTGTTAACAGCAAACCTATCTATTACTGGGTAAGTCAGTCCGACGCACAGATCCCTGCAGATGCAGGTCAGGTCTGTGTGGCAAGCTCCACGAATATCTCTGTTGTTGACCTTGTTCTTTCCAGAGGATATGATGATGTTCTTTTCGCATATACTGACAACTCGACCATAGACAATGTTACTGTGTCAATTGGTACCAATGGTATCCGTTTGTATGATTCCGAGTACAATGATGTGTCCAATATAACAGCATCATCAAAGACGAATGGTATTTTCCTTGATGACTATAATTCATTCAACAACATAATGAACAATAATTTTACTTCAGGGAATAACTATGGTATACATTTACAGACCTCAACCAACAACAATGTATCCAATAACAGTATCAATAGCGGCACATACGGTATATTCATCTTCAATTCAGGAAGCAATACATTTGAAAACAACTCAATGACCTCAAATACCTATAATTTCGGAGTTGACGGTGCATCACTGGACCATTACATAAATTATGTCAATACCAGCAATCTTGTTGACAGCAAGCCGATATATTACTGGATGAATGTATCCGATGTTCAGTTGCCTGCTGATTCCGGGCAGATATGTGTGATCAATTCCACTAATATCACTGTAAGGGATATGAGCTTGTCAGATGGTTATGATAGCATTCTGTTCGCATATACTGACAACTCGACCATAGATAATGTGACAGTTGTAGATGGTTATAACGGTATTCGTTTGTTCGATTCCGATTATAACGATCTGACCAACATTACCAGCTACAGTAGTATAAGGGGAATATTCCTGGATGAGTCCAATTCTTTCAATAATCTAAATGATAATGATGTCTCTTCCAATAGCAATGGTATTATTCTGTATTCTTCAACAGACAATGAGATATTCGACAATACTGTATATTCCAATACTTATGGTATCTATCTTTACACTTCAAGTAATGAGAACAATGTTTCCAGCAACAATGTAACAGGGAACAGTAATACTGGTATCTATCTTTCATCTTCAGATACGAATGACATGATAAACAATACTGTTTCCTCCAATCCTACCGGTATCTATCTTTACAATTCATGTGACTACAATAATGTCACGAACAATGACCTGACGAGCAACAACAACAATGGTATTTACTTATATTCCTCTGGCAACTACAATGTTCTGAGCAATAATAACATCAGTTCCAGTTCCTATGGTATCTATCTTTATGCTTCTTCGAGGTTCAACGAGATAACTGATAATATCCTTAGTTCCAATAATAACGGTATCTACATACATTCATCATGCAGTTATAATGATATACTTGATAATGAGATATCAGGCAGTACTAATTATGCTATCTATGTCAATTATTATTCCGCCAGTAATGAGATAACGAACAATACTATCAATAGCAATGTGCGTGGTATAAGGATCGAGACCTCGAATTCCAATACTTTGGATAGTAATGTGATCACTGACAATACGAATGAGGGGGTCTACCTTTATTCATATAATAGTTATCAGTGCAACTATAACACCCTGGTAGACAATACAATTACAGGCAATCGTGATGGTGTAATGCTTTATCTGAGTTCCAGCTCCATATATACAGGTAGCTGTGATTATAGTAATATCACTCAGAACAATATAAGTGACAATACAAGATATGGTATCTATTCCTATTCACAATATTCTGATAATACATGTGACTACAGCTCCATAACTGATAATATCATCAATAGTAACTCTGACCATGGTATCTATCTCATAGAGAACTGGCATGTGACCCTTGACAATAATACTGTCAGCTATAACTCTGATTATGGTGTCTATGTGGATGTCTGTGAGGATTATACACTTTCGGATAACACTCTGAACAACAATACTGTTGGTATCTATGACAACAGTTCAGGTAACAGTACCATATCATCGAACTTTGCTGTAGGGAACAGTCTTCATGGCCTGTACTCGAACGATTCTCTGGATCTGGCGATCACTGACCAGTCGTTCATCAATGACTCACTTCTGTTGTCATTCAATATCAATGGTTCAGAGACCAGTCTGAACGGAAATGAGAGCGATACTACCAGTTTCACAGGAAAGGTGAATGCATTTGGATACCTATCTATCAATTCTTCACAGAACATGAGCATTACGTTCTCATACAACAATTCTTCTTTGAGCAGTACGCAAGAGTCAACACTTGATCTTTACAGATCGAGCGGTGGTAACTGGACAGTGGTGAATGATACCTCTCTTAATACAACTACCAATACTATAATTGGCAATCTCACAGAGTTCAGCAGATTCGGTATCTTCTATGATGATGGATCATCCGGATCATCTGATGATCCAGCTGATAGTCCTTCCGAAACACTTGATGATGGTTCAGTTCCTGTATTGCTCCGTTCACAGACAAGGATCACCACATATCTTTCATTAGGTAAGAATGGTGAGGTAAGCAGTGATACTGTTGCCAAATCCCCTGACTCCACAACTACAGTGACCCTGTTCAAGGGAACAATAGCCGTCAGTCCTGAAGGAACTGCTGTTGGAAAGATAACTGTGAACAGATTACCATCTACACCGGTTGCTGCACCTCCTGGAGTGGTCGACTCCGGTATATGTGTTGATTTCGGACCTTCAGGTACTTCTTTCAACAAAGAGGTCATGATCACAATAGACTTTGACCCTGAAGAGTTTTCAAAGGACCATGATCCTGTGATCTACACTTATTCTGAAGATGGTGAGTGGATCGCCCTTGAAACAACTGTTGACTGGGAGAATGGAAGAGCTAGTGCCTTTACAACACACTTCTCCGTATACGCTCTCTTTGGTGTTGAAAAAAGCGAAGAGGTAATTGAAGAGGTCCCTGAGGTCATAGAGGAACCTGTTGCTGTTGTGGAAGAACTTGCTGATGAGGGTGGCTCAGGTTATCTGTACCTGATCCTTGGATTAGCAGTGATCGTCATTGCATCAATATTTGTAATGAAAGGTCAAAAGGGCAGAAAAGGGCTCTAATCCCTTATTCTGTTTTTATAACATATTCTATTACTTTATTTGAATCTATGGTTCAAATGTTAACAATGTTCATGTTTTTCGGTATATTTCAAAATCATGAACATGCTTCTTTTATATATCGACATAATTATTCTCTATTACTACAACGATCGTATTCCAGAGCGATCAGTGTAACATAAAGTGGGACCGAACATGAGCGAGGAACTTTTCTACCAGAATCAACTCCAGAACCTTGAGGACATCAAGGCTACATACTTCAGTCAGCTTGATGAAGTTGAGAAGAAGCGTGCTGAGATCGCTTTGAAGAAGGAGCAGATAAAAGCTGACGAATCCCTTGTAATTGAAGAATACCATAAGATCCGTGAAGCTAAAAAGCTGATCGCAGTTGAATATGAAAAGCTTGTATCCAAGAACGATGAGCTAAAGATCGCAAAGAAGGAATACGAGAAAAAGCGTGTTGACTTCTTAAAGCTTGAAACCGAACTTAGCACACGGATGGATAGGTATGACATCAATAAAGCGTCCCTTCAAAAAAGGAATTGTGACCAATACAGAGTTCTGCGTGCACAGTTCGAGCAGGAACTAGCTCTTAGTAAAAAACAAAAAAGGCTCGACAGGACCAAGATAAGGCTCGACTCAAAGGCAAGGGACATTGCTGCACAAAAGAAAGAGATCGCTTCCGGTGAGATGGATGTCGATATTGAGATAGAGAAGATCGAACGCAAACGTGAGTACATCAAGTATCTTCAGGAAACCCTTTCTGCAAAAGAACAGGCTTTCTCATCCCGTGAAAATGAACTTGTCGAACTACAGCAAAAGACTGAAGAAGAGATCGGCAAGCAGGTAACTATTCACAAACAGCAGTTGAACATAATCAAGAAGGATGCCAGGATCGAACAACAACTGGCATATATCAAGATCCTTGAGGATGATGTTTTTGAGCTCAAGAGCAAACTTGAGGAATCTAACAAGCAACTCAGTAACATGAGGCTCTATTCAAGGATATTCGAGCAGAATCAGGAAATTCTTGTAAGTTGATAGTGATATCACATATCAACTTCAAGTATATCTTTTTTAGTTTTAGTTTCTATTCTTATCCTGGGTACCGATAGTGAACGTAAAGGTGCTACCTTTTCCTTCCTCACTTTCAAGCCATATTTTACCATCATGCATTTCCACGAACTGTCTGACAAGTGCCAGTCCCAGACCTGTACCTCCATACCTCCTTTTACTTGAGGCATCTACCTGGGTGAAGGGGTCGAATATGTCTTCCTGTTTCTCTTTTGGGATCCCGATACCTGTGTCAGAAACAGAGAACTCTATATTTCCATCATAATTCCTGACCTTGATGGAAACATTTCCATTATCGGGAGTGAACTTAATGGCATTGCTGAGCAAATTTAACATTATCTGCTGTAACTTCATTTTATCAGCAAATACTTCATCATCATCTATCTCATTGATCATTCTGACTTCGATATTCTTTTTTCCTGCAAGAGGCAACATAGACTCCTGTACCTCTTTCAACACTTTTGAGGTATTGAATCTCTCAAGTTTAAGCTCCATTTTACCGGCTTCTATCTTTGAGATGTCCAGAATGTCATTTATCAGTTCAAGGAGATGTTTTCCACTTTTATTTATGTGTTCAATATAACCGAGCTGCTTTTCACTAAGGTCACCTTTCATAGTTGTTCCAAGTATGTCTGAAAACCCTATTACAGCAGTTAGTGGTGTTCGTAGTTCATGGCTCATATTGGCAAGGAACTCCGACTTGATACGACTGTTATCCTCTGCCAGCATTTTAGCTTCGAGCAAAGAGAGTTCCGCTTTCTTCTTTTCAGTGATGTCGCTTGCAAATACGATATAACGGTCATCTGATAGTTTTGTAGCGTCTCTTCTGATCCAGGCTACAGTTCCATCCTTATGTTTCATTAGAAGCTCAGATGATGTGAAGCCTGTGAGCTTTAGCTCATCGAAACTCTGGCCTGCTTTCATCAATGACTCCGGTGCTATAAGATCAGTTATGCTCAGTTTAGTAAGCTCATCTTCTTCATATCCGGTAAGTTCACAGGCTGTCCGGTTGACCTCAAGATAGTTCCCATCATGGTCCATAATAAAAATACCGTATGGAGCATTTTCGATATAGTTCCTGAACTTCCTTTCGCTCTCAAGCAGGAAACCTTCCGCCTGTTTGCGTTCAGTAATATCGTGATAGTTCAGTAATATACCTTTTATCGCAGGTTCGTGCAAGAGATTAGTGATCGTATATTCGATCCATTTATAATCTCCGTCTTTGCAGCGATATCTGACCTCTGAATTATATATGGCCCCTGGGATAGTAACGAACACAGGATATCCCGTCTTTATCAGTTCCAGTTCTTCAGGATGGATATTATCCCACATGTAATTGCCGACAAGTTCTTCTGGTTTCCATCCGAACAATTTTTCCACATTCGGGCTTTTGTACCTATTGATCCCTGTATCATCGATGATGGCTATCACATCGGTACTGTTGGCGATCATGGCCCTTTGCCTCTCTTCATTCTCAAGGATACTGTCCACGGCTTCTTTTCGCTCCGTTATATCGCGATAATTGAAGAGAATTCCTTTAATGGCCGGTTCATCGATCAGATTGGTGCCTATGAACTCTATCCACTTATACGTTCCATCTTTGCAAAGGTATCTGGTGGTTGTATTGAGGTTCGACCCCGGCATATTCGCAAGGTTGACAAAATCGATCTGCAATCTTTCTTTGTCATCAGGATGGATATTATCAAGAACCGGATTTCCGATAACATCTTCTGGTTCCCAGCCGAACCATTTCCTGATGTTAGGACTTTTGTATCTTATTATCCCCTTTGCATCTACAATAGCAATGACATCTGCAATGTTAGCTATCATTGCACTCTGCTTTTCTTCACTTTCCCTCAGGGATCGTTCTGCTTCCTTTTGATCAGTTATATCTCTGAACTCAACAACCCTTACCTGCTTTCCTTTGTAAGGAATGTTCCTGGCTTCCAGTCTGACCGGATACTCTGTACCGTCTTTTCGAAGTCCTATGGCTTCATACGCTTCTTCATAGCCTGCACATATGTTGCTCATTACAAGGTCTCTTGAACCTTCTGCAATGAGTAGCAGTCCATTCATTCCTATTAGTTCCTCTACAGAATAACCAGATATTTCGGAGAGCCCCAGGTTACAGTCAAGTATCACACCTTTGTCATGGATGGTTATACCACCAAAAGATGAGTTGTGAAGCGCTTTGAATCTCTCTTCACTTTCTCTTAGTTCATCTTCTGCTTTTTTCTCTTCGGTAATGTCCCTGAATTCAACGGATCTGATCATCTTTCCTTTGTAAGGGATGTTCTTTGCATTTATTCTGACCGGATACTCTGTTCCATCTTTTCGGAGTCCTATGGCTTCGTATGGTTCTTCATAACCTGCCTGCATATTCCTTACGATCTTATCTCTGCAACGTTCAGCTATGAGGAGTGTTCCATCCATTCCTATTAGTTCTTCAACTGTGTAACCGGATATTTCAGAGAGACCCAGATTAGAGTCAATAATGATCCCATCCTGGTGTATGAAAATACCACCAAAAGATGCATTGTGGAGTGCTTTGAATCTCTCTTCACTTTCTTTCAGTGCAATATCTGCTTCTTTTCTTTCTGTTATGTCGTGGTAGTTGATGAGAATACCATTTATATGTGGTTCATTGAGCAGGTTCTTAGCAGTGTATTCTACCCATTTGTACTCTCCATTCTTGCAACGGAATCTCCCTTCAGAAGTGATCATGGAGCCAGGTTCACGGACGACTCCTTCAAAATCGTTCATAACATTTTCAAGATCATCTGGGTGGACTATTCTCCATACCGATTCCCCAATAGCATCTTCCTGTGTCCATCCAAACCATTTTTCTAAAGTAGAACTTCCATATTTGTTAATGCCATCTTTATCCACAATTGCGATCACATCAGCAATGTTAGCTATCATTGCACTGTGTTTTGCTTCACTTTCTTCAAGCGCTTTATATGCTTCTTTTTGCTCTGTAATATCTCTTATTTCAGTGACCCTTAGCTGCTTTCCATTATATGGGAGATTCTTTGCATGTACTCTTATAGGATACTCTGTTCCGTCCTTTCGTAGTCCAACAGCCTCATATGGTTCTTCATGATCAGATGCCAATTTTTCCAGGATGATATTCTTAGATCCTTTAGTGACAAGTATGAATCCATCTTTTCCGATAAGTTCTTCTTTTGAATATCCACTCATGTCGTATAATCCCTGATTGCAGTCAAGTATTGTACCTTTGTCGTGAATGAGTATCCCGCCGAAAGTCGCATTGTGCAGGATCTTGAATCTCTCTTCGCTTTCCTTCAGTTCATCTTCTGATCTTTTGTGATATATTGCTTCGCCGATACCATCAGCTATGATCTCAAGTAGCTTTATATCATCTTCATGCCATTCCCTGGCTTCTTCACAATCATCGAACCCTATAAAACCCCAGAGTTCCTGGCCTGCAAATATTGGAAGTATGAGTACTGAAAGAATATCCTGATCAGCAAGAATGGTCTTTTCAGGTTCATCAAGATCTTCAACTAGATGTGCAAAGTGGTGTCTTGATTCCAGAGCACGAAGTACTGATGGTGCTCCTTTGCTGTATGGAAGACGCTGAAGTTCCGGGTTATCTATCTGTGCTTCAATACCATGTGATGCTACTTCAGCTATCTGTGACATGTAAAGTCCCAGCTCATCATCGTATCCATTCATGAAAATATATGATCTGCTGCTCTTTACGGTCCTGTCTATTACTTTGAGGATACGGGGCAGTATATTCTCGATACTGTTCTTCTCGAGAAGGATGTGCATACACTCCGCTGTTGCCATCTCATAGTCCAATCTTTTCTCCAGTAGTAGTTCAGTATCCTGAAGGTTCATCCGGGATTCATTGAGTTGTCTTACACGTGGATCCAGATATAGGTAAAGAAGTGACCCAGTAACGAATACAAAAACTCCTCCTTTATAGGTTTGCAGTTCCATATATAGTTCTATATCTGATATGAAAAATGCAAGTATCCTGTCGGAGAACATGATCCACATACTTGCGAGTGCTGCATATATGATGGTTACTTTAAAAGCCAGCATTTTGTTTTCCTTGCTATTGGTCTTGATGCTCATGGTAAGGTTCTCGGTTTTGTGTGAGCTGTTGCCGGGATATATCAGGCATTTTTCAGAAATGTATAGGTCCTGGATCCTGGGTTCAATAGAATATTTGTATACTTCATTATTTTTAAATTAAGTTTCTTCATAGTATGTCCTGATCATTTTATGAATATACTATGAATGCAGTTTATTTATGTCGCATTTTCTATTATAAATCACTAGTTTATATATTTAACATCTGTGTACTTTCGTATCTGTTACACTAATCTACACTCAAAAACTTTAAGCTGGTTTGGAAGATATACGGAGTGGATATGAATGGAAGCTATGAATTTCTTTTAATGGGTATATTCCTTGGTTTTGCTGCAGGTATCTCTCCCGGACCACTTATGGCAATGACCATCTCTGAGACATTGCAACATGGTTCAAGGGAAGGTTTCAAGGTTGCTGTTTCCCCGTTGATAACAGATGTCCTTATAGTTTCAGTTATCCTGCTCATCCTTCTCAATTTAAAAAGTCAGGAGATAGCTATTGCTTTTATAAGCCTGGCAGGTGCATTATATCTTATACATCTCGGAATATCCTCGCTCAGGACTGGGAATAATGGTCTTGATATTATCACTGGAAAAAAGGATTCGCTGAAGAAGGGCATTCTGGCCAATTTCCTGAGTCCGCATCCCTACCTGTTCTGGATCACGATAGGTGGTCCTGTTCTTTTTCAGGCTCTGGATGTTGCTATGCTGGCACCTGTTCTTTTTGTTCTCGGATTCTATATTTTTCTTGTAGGATCAAAGATCATGATAGCATTACTTGTAGGCAGGTCAAGGTCCTTTCTGAAGAACAATTATTATCTCTACACTATACGTGGTATGGGTTTTGTGTATTTTGTTTTCGCTCTTATTTTCATTGAGCAAGGTCTGGAGCTATTGGGTTTGCCTATACTGTAATGTGAAATGCATGAAGGATTTAATGTAAAATAATAATAGAGTGAAGGGAAGTGCAGAATGTATCTGCACATTGATCTCTATTGATAATTTCAGGATATCACAATACCGTATTTTGCAAAGACCTTTGCGAATGCAAGTCTGAGAGATTCAGCATCCTGCTGTACAAGTGTGGAATTTCCTGTTGCTACAGAGTCGTCAAGCACTTCAATTGCAGTATCAACAGTTGCAAGTGACTGGTTGTAGTTGCTGTCTGCACTTTCAGGCATTGTCGCATTCTTAACGTCCTGCCACTGTTCTTCCAATGTGGGGATATAGGAAGCAACCAATTCAGTATCATTGGCATTTGCAGCAGTAATAGCTTCTTCCATTGTCATGTGGAACATTGTAAGATGGTCTCCCATATGCAGGACATTGTTCCTTTCATGAAGGCCAAAGAACAGGTCTCTCATGGGTTCAAGAGCATCATGAGCACTTTCAATATCATTCTCATCAAGCATCTCTTGTGAATATTCTGCTATCAAAACTGCCCTTTTTATCTCGCTCTGCCAGTTCTTATCATTGGCATACATCTCGGGAGGTGCTTCTCCATATGTGTCTGATACGTAGGTGAGCTTGTTGACCAGTTCATCAATAGACGATCTGGATGCTGACACATTCTTCTGACTTGTTGATACAAGGGCTTTTACATAGGCTGTATTCGCTTCTGCCATGACCTCAGTGAATTCCGTTTCATTCACAACCATGTCAGTAGTTGTTATATCTTCATTTTCTGTCCCTTCATCCATGCACCCTGATATAATGACAAGTGATAGTGTAAGAAGTAAGCATATTGACAGCATCTTTAGTTTCATATTTTATTACCTGAAAAAACAAGTTCGTATACTGATATAATACTTTGGAGGAGCAATTCGCTTTTCAGTAATTATTCTGAGGTGTGGGTACCGCTTTAGACGGGCGGGAAAAGCTAGGAGGATTCAGAATGAGTCACACCCCAGAATTAACTTTCACTATCCAGATGTGATATTATATTTAATACTTTTAATAATTTATGGTGTATATATAAATGTGATTCACTTGACTTCGCATCTTTGGTCCATATACTCAATTCCCCACTGGCACAAGGCTTCAAGCACAGGAATGATCGTTCTTCCAAAATCTGTCAGTGAGTACTCGACACGCGGCGGTATCTCAGGATACATCTCTCGTCTGACAAGTCCGTCTTCCTCTAGTTCCCTGAGTTGTTTTGTAAGCATTCTCGGGGATATCCCGGGTAATGCCTGCTGAAGTGAATTATAACGTAATACTTCCTCTTTCAACTGCCAGAGGATGAGTGGTTTCCATTTACCACCTATGACACCAAGTGTAGCTTCTACGGGACAACAGTATTGTTTCTCATTCTTACTAGTCGTTTTTTTCTCAGTTACCATATTTTACCTTACTATACTTTTTGTTAGTTCCTATCAAAAATGAGTGTATGGGATATAAATATAGTGAGTTAACATCTACCTTTTTAATATTTTATGTTGATTTACAATTCATAAACTAAAGGAAATGGTCTAAATGAAAGTAGTAGGTTTTGTAGGAAGTCCAAGAAAGAACGGTAATACCGATGTACTAGTACAGCAGGTCCTTGACGGAGCTGTAGAAGCAGGGGCAGATGTGGAGAAGTTCTACATCAATGAAATGAACATAAAAGGTTGCCAGGGATGCACATACTGCAGGGAGGTCGATGGCTGTAAATTGAAAGATGACATGTCACAAGTATATGATGCCCTTAAAAATGCAGATGGTTTCGTATTTGGATCCCCTATCTATTTCTTCCAGTTCACAAGTCAGATGCGTCAGGTGATCGACCGTTGTTGGGCACTTGTAAATCCTGATTTCACATCACGCATTGAAGCTGGAAAGAAGGCTATTATAGTCAGTGCGCAGGGAAATCCTGAACCTGATGCTTTCAAGGGAGTATTTGAAGAGTTCACCCAGGTCCTTCAGATGTTCGGAATGGATGTAAAAGGCACTTTCGTTGATGTCGGTCATCATGCTCCTGGTGAAGCAAAAGAGAATGCTGAGCTTATGGAACAGGCAAAGACCGCAGGTATTGAATTATTCAAGTGATCATAATGTATACGAGCATGCACATAATGCATGTTCGTACCATTCTGAAACTCTTTTTTGTACGATCTAGACAACAGATGAAACATTCCGGTCGTTGTCATTCGTTATAATGAACTCCGCATAGACCGGATAATGGTCAGATACAGCTATGGTCTGTTCATAGTCCAGTCCGTATTCAGTATCATACCTGAACACGCCTGCATCTCCGGTGAAGTCGGATGTATCTGTCAGGATGATGCGGTCATATGTTCTGTTCGTCGTCTTAGTAGTGGTGTCCAGATCATCACTGATGATCCATTGATATGCATCAAGGTCACTGGTACCGTCCTCATCAAAATATGAACCATCTGCGTTCAGGTCTCCAAGGATCATGAAGTCCTCTTCATCAGGATATAGCTCCTGTGCATAGGAAAGTGCATCATCAAGGTAATTGATCTCTTCTGTTGCTTCGTCAGGGTCGGTGTGTATGACCATCATAACTGCATCGAAGTTCCCCGTAACAGAACTAAAGGCCATGATATATGGTTCCCGGTGGAAAGGGTCTGTATCTTCCGGCTCAGGATATGTCTGTGGTTCCCCGTCTATCTGAACTGTCTGCGTATTGAATATGTAAGCGTATTGCTCTTTTGAGGATGTCCTTCCAAGTCTTTCACTTACTACATAGCTGTATTCATGATCATCTGAGTTGACAAGTTCCACCAGGGATGGGAGGGCTGTTTGCGATGCGTCACGTATCTCTTGTATGGCAACGATGTCATAGGTGCGGATGATCTCAGCCAGTACTTCCATTACCTCGGGTTTTGATGCCTTGGTGACCCCGAATACCTGGATGTTGAAAGCACCTATACGTAAATTATCGATGTCAACGACAGAAGGCTCTGGAACAGGAGCCTGTCCTATTGTGGTATTCTGATAATTCTCAGTTTCATCCTGAACCGAGGCAAGTACAGTTTCATTATTTATACTATCGTTCTTCTCAGTGTTCCCGATAATATCTACGGTTCTGTTGTCAGTGTTATCCTCTTCTGTAGAGGATATACATCCTGCTGTGAAACCTGTTATCAATAAAATTCCAATAAGTAAAATAATTGCTTTTTGCATCGTATGATACTCCTTTTGAATATCATCCCTTTGCATGCAGTTGATTTATACTTATAGTATGTCTATTGCAATTGTTTTTGATATTTATGGTATATTTTTATAAATAATATTAAAAATAGGTAAGTGTAATGTGTAGGACGATCCCTGTGATCAGGGTCAGTCGCTTATCTCTACATAACAGAAAGTGATTGTAAACTCTTTATCCGGTTACTTCGGTATCCTGCATATTCTCTGATGCGGTCAGTGTTGCTCTTGTTACCGGGCAATCCTCTGGCATTATTCCATCAGTGGGGATCACTGGTGTGGGATTCATCATTTCAGGATGTCCACAATAGTAAGCGGTTCCAACTCTTGCTCTTCCCTGTACTCCTGCACATTTCGAAAATAGGGGAATATGTTTTCTATAGTTGCATTTTGAGCAGTTCATTTTTCTCGTCCTTGTTTTTCACAACCATATGATTGGAATGTTCTTATATTAGATCATTATCTTCTCAGAAACCGAGATTGATATTTAATAGAAATATATTTATTTTTGAATTAAATGATTATATGTATTTGATCATATTTATGCCGATCGCTTTAGACTTCTATTTATATATTATTGTGTATATTTTTTAGATTTAGGCTGGCATATTTTATATAGTATGCAGATAAATAAGTAAATGGTAAAAGGGGAGCTAATATTACCACCACCATCTCATTATTGTACCATACCAACCAGTTTTTCATATTTTGAGAACACGGGGCTCCCCGATTACTTTTAACCAATACTTTTTCTGCATGACGGCCAAAAATATAAAATCATATGGAGTTCTTCTTCATGTCGGGGATCGATAATGGAAAAAAATCTTTCTTATGCTTTACTGATCATTACTGTTGGTATACTTATAGGTTTCAGCGGGAATATCTGGTCATGTGGACCTGTTCAGGTAGAAGGTCTACTGGTAGTGGAAGGGGTTTCATCTATGGGTCTTGCAGAGAATAACAGTTCTGTCACCATTTACACGTACGAGTTCACTCTCTATAACAGTGGGCAGGAAGATGTCTATGTAACATCAGTTGAGCCGATACTGGCCGATAGTCCCTATATTCTCACCTCACAGGATTCTGTGCTTCAGGATATCAATGGGTATGTGGAAGCAGGTTCATCTATGAATGTAGGAGGTACTGTTGAGCTCTTTACAGAAGGTATGTCCAAGGAAGAGATCATGGACCTTGAACCCATAGTAAATGTGCGTGTATCTTCAACAGAAACTATGCCTATTTGAGCTATGATGCTGACCTGTGATCCTTAAGGTCTTTATTGTCATTTTATCTTGTTCTCGAACAGTCATCTGGCGAAAAAGTGAATGACCATGGATATATAATTAAATGTCATAAGGCCTATTATACGCGCAGGTGTTAAAATGAAGCTTGAACAGAATGATAAGGATAAGGTAGTATCAATAGTGGCATCACGCTATTTCTCAGAACAGGGTTGGAAATGGGTCGATCTTAACTCCGAGATATCAAAGATACACAAGGCATATGATGACCTGAAAGATCAGTATGCTGCTTATCCTTATATGAGCAGGGACTGGTATGTAAGTAATTCTGCTAACAAGAGCATCCATATGTGTGAAAGCTGGGATGATCTGAGCAGTCTTGTGGAATTCCTCGATGCTTTTGGCGAGCACTTCGATTTCCTTGTGAAGGATACAAAGAAATCACTGTGCATAGCAAGCACTGATGGATATCTGACGCCTGAACAGAAAACTGCTATATCAACTGCACGCCGATCAAGGTACAATGTATTTGTATTCAGGGTCGATGTACCTGATGATATCGAGTTCGAGCTTATGCAGATAGGCGGAGGCATGTAATTACTGCTTCATCCATCGAAACATTCATATCTTGTGTGTACTATTTCGGCCTACTTTTATATAGTATATATCTGTATTATACCCGACGTGGTTACAATTATGTAGCAGGCCGTAATGTAAGCGACATGTTACTTCATTAATGATTACAAAATCGGATCGATCAAAAATCGCATTTAAATAAACTATAATTTGAGAGGAGTTTTAATATGGAATCTTTAATTTATCTTGCCCCTCTTGCTGGTCTTATTAGTCTGGTATTCGCCGGCATCTTTGCGCGCAGTGTCCTCAAAGAGGATGCAGGCTCAGAGAAGATGCAGGAGATAGCAGGTGCCGTCCAGGAAGGTGCGATGGCATACTTGAACCGTCAGTACAAAACAATAGCAGTAGTAGCTGTAATTCTTGCAGTTCTCATCTTTGTTCTCCTTCCAGATGGAGACAAGATCGCTATCGGTTTCCTTGTCGGTGCAATAAGCTCAGCAGCAGCAGGATACGTCGGTATGAACGTATCTGTAAGGGCTAACGTCAGAACTGCAAGTGCAGCATCAAAAGGATTACAGAAGGCAATGTCCGTTGCATTCCGCGGCGGAGCTGTCACAGGTCTTGCTGTGGTAGGTCTTGCACTTCTTGGTACAAGTGGTTTCTACATACTTTATCAGGATGTAGACCTTGTAGTAGGATTTGGTTTCGGTGCAAGTCTTATCAGTCTCTTCGCAAGGGTTGGCGGTGGAATTTTCACCAAGGCAGCCGATGTCGGAGCAGACCTTGTAGGTAAGGTCGAAGCAGGAATTCCTGAAGATGACCCACGTAATGCAGGTGTAATTGCTGATAACGTAGGTGACAATGTAGGTGACTGTGCCGGTATGGGTGCTGACCTCTTTGAAACATATGTAGTAACAGTTCTTGCATCAATGCTTCTTGGATCACTTGTCCTTGATACATACTCAAACGCAATTCTTTACCCACTCATTCTTGGTGCAGTGGCAATTTTCGCTTCCATCATTTCCGTCTTCTTCGTGAAGGTCGGCAGCGATGGAAAGATCATGAAAGCTCTATATAAAGGAGTAGCAGTTTCTGCACTTCTCTGTCTTGTTGCTTTCTACTTCGTTACAACTTCCCTCATGGGTGACCTTACATTCTACTACGCAGCTTTAGTAGGTGTAATAATTATGGTTCTCATGGTGGTATTCACAGAATATTACACTTCAACATCATTCCGTCCGGTAAAGACGATCGCTGCAGCATCTGAAACAGGTGCAGGTACAAACGTTATTTCCGGTCTTGCAATTGGTTTTGAAAGTACCGCACTTCCTGTGATCATCATTATTGTTGGTATCCTGTCCTCATACTTCATTGTAGGTGGAGCAGCAGATCCGGCAATTGGTATCTATGGTATTGCAATTGCAGCAGCTGCAATGCTTTCAACAACTGGTATGATCGTAGCACTTGACTCATACGGTCCTATTACTGACAATGCAGGCGGTATCGCTGAAATGGCAGGTATGCCTTCCAATGTCCGTAAGATCACCGATGCACTTGACGCAGTAGGTAACACCACAAAGGCAGTTACCAAGGGATATGCCATAGGTTCGGCAGCACTTGGTGCTCTGGCTCTGTTCGCAGATTACAGACACAAGGTCGACCTCAGTGGTGCAGATCTCAGTCTTGACCAGCCTCTGGTCCTTGTAGGTCTCTTCATTGGTGGACTGCTTCCATTCGTATTCAGTGCAGTTACAATGAGAGCTGTGGGTAAAGCAGCTTTCGAGATCGTGAACGAAGTTCGTCGCCAGTTCCGTGAAATTCCAGGTATCATGGAAGGAACCGGAAAGCCTGAATACGGCAAGTGTGTCGATATCGTTACAGCAGCAGCTATCCGTGAGATGGCTATCCCTGGTTTCCTTGCTATAGCCACACCACTTGCAGTTGGACTTATACTTGGTCCTGCAGCTCTTGGTGGTCTTCTTATCGGTATCATTGTCTGTGGTCTTTTGCTTGCACTCACAATGGATAACGGTGGTGGAGCATGGGACAATGCAAAGAAGCTCATTGAAGACGGAGAACACGGTGGAAAAGGCTCAGAAGCTCACAAGGCAGCTGTTGTCGGTGACACTGTTGGTGACCCATTCAAGGACACATCCGGACCTGCACTTAACGCTCTGATCAAGGTAGTGAACATGGTAGCGATCCTGTTCGCATCACTGTTCATCGGTGCAGGACTGTTCTAAAACTAAAACAAAGAATAATTTGTGTTTCCGGCAAAAGCCGGAAATTCTTTCTCTTTTTTAAATATTCTATTATGACCGTTCATTCAGGATATGATCTTGAAGGTCAATAGAAAAAGCTCAGTTGCTTTCAGATGATATTATTTCTTCAGATCAACTGATAAAAAAAGAAATGACTGGTCAGGAAACTTCCTGATGACTATTTTCTTCCAATCAAATAGTAAGCTGCTGCTCCCAAGATTCCAAAGATGAAAGCTACAATTATCCAGAGAGCTTTCTTGATCGGATCAAGTCCTTTGTTATTGGTGAAGATATCATATACTACCCAAATGAACGATGCCAGTACGATCAATCCCCATATATTATACAACATTGACATATATTTTCACCTCAAAAATGATAGCCACTGCTATCATATATATTTTTCTGGGATATTTCATGAGCAGTAGTAATAAAATTGACGAGCATGTGGTAAAATTTTAATAGTTGGCATCTATCTGCTTTGCGACCTGATTATTTGGTTACTGCTAAAGCTAAGCTTCCTTTATTGAATTAAGCAACTGAAAAGTGCTATAGAAAAGAGTTACATGTTTTGCACGGGTGGTTGGGTTTAATGTATTTGGGGAGTGGGGTTTAAGTGTGGGAGTGGGTTTAGTGTATGAAAAGAGCCACCCGCGCAATAACAAATTGAAAAAAGCAATCAAGATATTTAAGTTTTATGATTTAACTCTGCGTCTTCCGATGTTGATAATTTATTTTATTTGTTGCCATTTTGCACATTTAGTATGGGATGCAAATAAATATAAGTGTGACATAGGGACTTCATTAGGAGCTATATAATGGTCGAAGACATTGGAACAGTCATTAATAAGGGGTTCAGTACCTGGAAAAGGAACCTTAATATCTGTGTTCCTTACATACTTGAAATGATAACAGCCGCATTTTTACTGATCATTGCAACGGTAGTCTTTATAATTATATTCATTATGCCATTGGTCTCACAGCAAAACCTTGATCCTGAGGCTCTTACTCCTGATGTAATGCTGAACCTGGTCGATTCCTTGTTCTCCGAGAGTCTCTTCTTGCTGATCGTAGCAGGACTTGTATTCCTTCTGCTCTACATGTTGTTCTCTTCTTTCTTTACAGCCGGAGCTATAGGTATGGCAAAGAAGGCATCCGAGGAAGGAAATACGAGCATAAACGATATGTTCCGAGCAGGCAGTGAGAACTTTCTCAACCTTTTCTTAACAAATGTACTCATATCGCTACTCACAATTGTTGGTCTGGTCTTCTTGGTACCCGGTATAGTCTCCATAGGGGATGTAAGTCTTTTCTTAGCAAATCCTGAAAGTGAAGCAGCCGGAGTTACATTACTGATGCTGGGGATACTTGCATGGACACTTTACATGATAGTGCTCAATATTCTTCTTTTCTTCACAAGCTATGCATTGGTCATTGATGAGCTTGACCCGATAAGTGCGGTCGAAAGATCCCTTTCTTTCTTCAGGAATAATATATCATCTGTAATCCTTATCTGGCTCTTTGTGATGGCAATAGGCATACTACTCGCAATAATAGGTGAGATGCTATCCAGTGTGGATGTGATAGCTCAGCTATGGTCCTTTGCACAATCCATTTTGAGCATCGTAGTTATACAGCCACTTGTCACAGTCTGGCTTACACGCTTCTATCTTAACAGGACAGAAAGGAAGCTCTATTCCTTTGAAGAATATATGTTGGACTACTGATCCCTCTTAAGCAGTTTGCAGGCCTGGCATACATTCTCTGTACATGCCTGTCCGCATATGCTGCATTTAGAAAGTCCTTCCTGAGGGAACTCACGTCCGAGTATGCCGGACATCTTATCAAAACCACTCAGAAGAGCGTATTTCGTACCGGGATGTTTTACTTCAAAATCATTGAGCATGACCCTTATCTCCCTTCTCATAGCTTCATGAGCATACGGACATCCGCCAAATCCCAGTGGCAGGTCATGAAGATATGCATAGAGAGCTATCTCTTTTTCAGGAATATGTCTCAGAGGTTTCATCCTCAGTACAAGTCCTTCCAGCTCTTTTGGAGGAGCAAGCCTGACCATACGTGAAACATCACCTTTCAGGTGGTTCAGGAGGATAGTTTGAGCCTCATCATCGAGATTATGTCCGATAGCCAGCTTTGTGGCACCAAGCTCCAGAGCTATCTTGTTCAAAAGTGATTTTCTAAGCACACCACAATAGCTGCATGCTCCCTTCTCTCTCTGCTGGGGTGCGATCTCATCCATGGTGGTGTCATATTCATCTTTGAATGAACGTACAATATGTTTGATCCCAAGTCTCTCGGTCAGTTCCTTTGCAGACTGGATAGTATCAGGTCGATAACCTGCTATGCCTTCATCAATGGAAATGCCCACAAGCTCGATGTCAGGTCTTTTACCAAATATCTGATGCAGTATGTATAAAGTGGTACTACTGTCCTTACCACCGCTCAGTCCCACTGCGATCACTTCATTCTTTTTGACGCTGTAATGCTTTCTGATCGTAAGTTTTATCTTACGTTCAACGTCCTCTATGAAGTGTTTTTTGCACAGGTGCATACCTGAGTATTTCTGAAAAATAATAGCGTTATTGTTACATTTACTGCATTTGATCGTTTTGGTATCCATTCCTGTAAGGACAGGAGATCTTAATATATAAATCTATTATTGCCCAGAATTTCAGAGTGTCTGGCAGACCTTTATTGCACGATATTTATTTTAAAACTAAAAAGCAAGAATTAAGTACTAATGGAATATTTTCATGCAAAACGTAAAGGAAAATAATAATGGATATTCTGACGGATATTCCCATGTGGGCATTTTTGGCATCGGTTTTTGCCGGTTATCTATTGGGTGTTATCTCCGGTCTGGTGCCTGGTATCCACACCAACAACTTTGCTCTTATACTTCTTG
Organism: Methanolobus profundi; assembly: GCF_900114835.1. Classification (GTDB taxonomy): domain Archaea; phylum Halobacteriota; class Methanosarcinia; order Methanosarcinales; family Methanosarcinaceae; genus Methanolobus; species Methanolobus profundi. The sequence continues at coordinate 564,807 of NZ_FOUJ01000001.1, forward strand.
CATTCTCCCCTATACTTTCTGATCATGGTTTACCGGTGATCTGTATTGCTGCAATGATATTATCGAACAGCATCTCGCACACTTTCCACGATATCATCCCATCTATCTTCCTTGGAGCACCCGGTGAGGATACAGCACTCGCAGTACTTCCCGGTCACACCCTGCTTCTTGAAGGTCAGGGTGCACAGGCTATTCGGCTTTCAGCTCTTGGAAGTGCCGGTTCTGTGGTCATATCACTTCTCACGGTGATCCCACTGTCATTTCTCTTTGTTAAAGGCTACCAGATCATTCAGGAGAATATGGCATACATTCTCATCTTTGTGGTCTTTGTAATGATCATGACTGAAAAAGGTGAATATCTCCGCGGAGAAGGAAGGATACATGTGTGGAGAAGAAGAGCCTTTGCGCTTATTCTCTTTGGAATGAGCGGTATGCTTGGTGTGCTCGCATTCAGGATGGACTATCTTTCCTATCCGCTGATAGGTTGGGGTGAAGGCTCAATATTACTTCCTCTGTTAAGCGGTCTTTTCGGTGCATCACAGCTGATCATAAGCCTGTTCTCTGACCCTGTAATTCCATTACAATATGATTCAAGACCGGACCTTGAAAGAAGTAAGGTCATTCGGGCTGTGGTCACTGGCAGTGTATTAGGTTCCATTGTGGCATGGTTGCCTGGAGTATCCTCGTCCATAGCAACTGTTTTTGCACGTATTTTTGTAAGGGGGGATGAAAGTTCAGGAGATAGGTCGGAGGATAATGAAGCTTTCCTGAGTTCCTCAAAAGAGTTCATTGTGTCAATTTCCGGTGTCAACACAAGTAATGCTATATTCGGACTGATGGCACTTGCGTTCATTGGTAAGACAAGGAGCGGCGCTATGGTAGCAATCGATGAACTTTTAGGTGGAATATCTCTTGAGGCTTCGATCGTGGTGCTATTCCTGTGTGCAATACTCCTGACATCATTGCTGTCATATTTTTCTACGATACACCTTGGTGATAATATCCATCATTTGCTGGAAAATATCGACTATCCCAAACTTTGTTATGGGATCATCTTCTTCCTCGCAGTCATGGTATTGTTATCAACAGGAGTATTCGGATTACTGATCTTCATCATAGCAATTCCAATTGGGATGCTCGCACCATTCCTTGAAGTTAAGAAGAGTCATTGTATGGGTGTGATCCTGTTACCTGTGATCATGTACTTTATCTAAGCTATTCCAGAACTTCAGTATCATCATGTGAATAGGCAGGAGAACAGCAACATAGTATCCTGAGATCATCAGTACCTGTATTCTTTATGTTATGTGAAACTCCGGGATGTATGCAGACAGAATCACCTGTTTCAACCTCTATGATCTTGTCATTCAGTGTCAACCATCCGGAACCTGAGAGTATATGGTATATCTCCTCAGTGATGTTGTGTCGGTGTAAAAGAGTAGAAGTTCCTGCAGGAACAGTGGCTTCAGCAACGCTCTGTGCAGAATTACCATGTATCTGAGGATGTATCAATTCCCTGATGGAAGAACCATCTTTTGTGATATAGGCTTCAACATCCCTGCAGGAAGTCTTTATGCTCATGAATATCTGTAGCTCTAACTCTACTGAGCTTTATCTTCCTTCTCAAAGCCTGCTATCATCTCAAGCATCCGGTCCTTGATCTGCGCTACTGAATCGACCCATTTACCACCAACGTCAATAGGTGCAAGACCGTTGAAATCAGCCTCCATAAGACCAGGGTCATATGCTACTTCCCCAAGGACAGGTATTCCAAGTTCTTCCAGTTTTGGTTTGATATTTGCAGCAGTTCCTTTGTTGATGATCGCAGCGAGATGTTCTACATCGATACCCTCTGAAAGTTGCTTGATCCTCTGTGCTGTCTCGATCGATCTCATTCCTGGCTCAACTACCACTATCATAAGGTCGATACCACGGGTTGTACCTCTTCCCAGATGCTCGATACCTGCTTCCATGTCAAGTATTACAGCACTGGTATCCTTGAGGACCACATGTCTCAGAAAAGCCTTCAGGAATGCAGAGGCAGGACACATACAGCCACTTCCACCTCTTTCTATAGTTCCCATTACAAGCATTTTGACATTATCAGGTCCTACTACTCCGAACCTGTCCACAATATCGTCCACCTTGGGATTGAATTTGAACATTCCTCCCTTTTCACCAGCCCTTTCTTCTATAAGGTCCTGATAATCTGTAAGTGGCTCAGGGGCTTTCTCTATCCCAAGTGAGGAAGCAAGGTTCATATCAGCATCGGCATCAATGGCAAGCACATCATATCCATCTCTTGCCAGCATCCTTGCAAGGGTACCTGACAATGTTGTCTTACCTACTCCGCCTTTCCCGGTGACTGCAATTTTAACCATGTTCAGAACTGAGTATCTATCAGAATTATATCTTCCGGTTGTATAGATGCTCATTTCCATCCTTTTTCATGGGAATTCAGATATCCTTTACAACCCTGAAGCCAAGTACATTGGAAGTACTGTTCGCATCAAGACTACCGCGGAAATGACTTTTACATATATTGGGTCCGTCCATCCAGCTTCCGCCACGTCCGACCCGGTTGCTCAGGTCTCCTTCTTCCCATGCACTTCCATCGGCAGGTGCACCCTCGTAGTTATTTTCCCACGTGTCCTGTACCCATTCCCAGACATTTCCATGCATATCATAAAGACCCCATGAATTCGGTTCTTTCTGGCCTACCGGATTGGTTGTACTATTTGAGTTGAGGGCACACCATCCATAACTATCGGACCATCCATAGGTATCAAGATCTGTAGCTTCATCTGTAAATGAGAGATCAGTTGATGTTCCTGCTCTGCACGCATATTCCCACTCAGCTTCTGTCGGCAGGCGATATTTGTCTGTGTTCTCGATCTCGTTCAGCCTTTCAATGAATTCCTGTGCATCGTACCATGAGACCTGTTCCACAGGGAGTTCATCACCTTTGAAGTAAGATGGATCATCGTTCATGATGGCTGCCCATTGTGACTGGGTAACCTCGTATTCTGCCATGTAGAACGCATTATCAATGGTCACTTTATGCATCGGATCGTCAAAGGCAACTATAGGAGTGGAGTTTGTTCCCATATAGAACTCGCCAGCAGGGATAAGAGTGAACTCCATACCAATGGAATTGTTGAACTGTTCGGGTATATCTACACTGATGTTGTTGGCAGTGCAGCCGGAAAAAAGAATGATGGTAATTAAGAACAATGTAACAGGTATTATTCTTGCTATATGTTTTTTGAAAGGAATATCCAAATAGAACACCTATTATCCGATTCGGAATATCGTACAAGTAGTTGTTCTACTGGATCTGTATAGTTCTCCCGTGGAGAATATCTGGCTATATATTACTTTATAGGTCACTCGATCATGCTTATAAGTTCAAGCATCTCATCCATTTCGCTTTCTCCGTCGATCGAGAACAGTGTACCGTTCACAATACCGGATTCTATTCTGTGTTCTCCATCAGGTACAAATCCCATTACAAAAGTGTTCGTGTTCTCGCCTTCAAAGGCAGTGACGAACCCCATCATCTTCAGGTCTGTATCTGTGGAATTTCCTGATCCTGTGTATATTTTAACAACTGCTTCTGTTCCATCATTTAATATGATGGTCCTTGTCGTTGTTTCCTGAATGCTATCAATATCATTACCTTCTTTAAGATCAGTGAGCATTTTTTCCCTTATGTCTGATACGAGATCAGTAGGCAGTGTTGCACCAGATGGGAGTGACAGGCGGTATGTGATGATGTGTGCAGTCATGCTGTCTGGCAGATCAATTGAGACAGGTATATTGTTGTCTTCTGTGAACTGTAGTGTCTGTTCATTGATATCGTTCATGAGCCTGTCGTTGTAGTATTCCACAGTAGCGGAGCTTATGGTCAGGGTCTTTGATCCGGTGATCTGTTGTTCAAAGGTTTTTTCCTCAACAGATACCTGCGACCATCCGTATGCAGACAATGCATTCTCATCTATGGTTGCAGGAGTGGCTTCAGGGGTTTCAAGACACCCGGAGCTCATTGTAATTAATGGGATCATGAATAACAATGATATCAGTAATGTAATTCTTTTTAAGTTCAGGACCAATGGTATCACCTGGATATACTATGAATTTATTTATATATTAAACCACTTGATGTTACCAATTGTTGGCTCTCCTTCTTTTTTTAGATATAAAAATCATATACTTTATATTGTTGCTGTTCATAATCCCTATTGATGTATGACATGGATCTGCGTTTCAGGAAAATACGAAAAGTAATGATATATGTGCTTTTCCTGAACCTGGCTGTATCATTCGCAAAAATAGCATATGGATATTATACAAGCGTTCTCAGTATGCAGTCAGACGGTTTCCATTCTCTTTTCGATGGTGTTTCCAACATCATAGGTCTTATCGGGATCCAGATAGCAGCCAAACCACCTGACAAGGAGCATCCTTACGGTCATCGTAAGTTCGAGACGCTGGCATCCGTAATGATCGCGGTGATACTTGCAGTGGTAGCATTCGAGATAGTCCATTCAGCATTCGAACGCTTTGGTAATGGCAATCATCCTGAGGTTACTGCGATAAGTTTTATGGTTATGCTTGGTACCATGGCTGTGAACTATGCTGTAACGACGTATGAACGTAAGGCAGGTAAGGAACTAAACAGTGAGGTCCTGCTTGCAGATTCAGCTCATACGAAGAGCGATATATATGTGTCTCTTTCTGTGATCATCGGTCTTATAGCAATATATCTCGGATACCCAATTATCGATCCGGTTGTTTCTGTTCTCATCGCAATTGTCATATTACATGCAGGTGCAGAGATCATATTACATAGTGTCTCCATCCTTGCTGATGAATCACAGATCGATACTGAAAAGATATCGCAGGTTGTCTGTAATATAGAAGGTGTCATCGATTGCCATAAGATACGTACAAGGGGTCCACCGGGAAATGTCTATGTGGACCTTCATGTAGAAGTTGACCCTGAGATGACCACTTATAAGTCTCATACAATATCTCACATTGTCCAGTATCGTATCAAGGAGAACTTCGAGGGAATAGAAGAGGTCCTTGTGCATATAGAGCCAGCCCACACACGGTCGATATAAATATTATCAGGAACTCTATACGATTATGCCAGGAAATTCATTCGGACATTCTTTCAGGATCACCACCTGGGGCGAATCTCATGGGAAAGCTCTGGGAGTCGTAGTCGACGGTGTACCGGCAGGACTCACACTTTCAGAAGCAGATGTTCAAAAGGACCTTGACCGTCGTCGTCCGGGGCAGAGCGAGGTATCAACACCACGTTCAGAATCTGATTCAGTGGAGATACTCTCCGGTGTACTCGATGGTGTAACAACAGGAATGCCAGTTTCCATGCTCGTATGGAACAAGAATGCAAAGTCCAGTGCTTATGATTACATAAAGGATATCCCAAGACCGGGACATGCTGACCAGTCCTATTCTGAAAGATATGGCATCCGTGACCACAGGGGCGGTGGAAGGTCCTCAGGCAGGGAAACCATCGGCAGGGTTGCCGGAGGTGCAGTTGCCAGAAAGCTCCTCTCAATGGCAGGTATCGAAGTATTTGCCCATGTCATTGAGCTTGGTGGTGTGAAGGCCAGATCCCTTTCCTTTGATGAGATCCGTTCCAATGTGGACAGTAATGTTGTCCGGTGTGCTGATCCTGGTGCAGCTGAAAAGATGCTCGAACAGGTCAATGCTGCCCGTCTTGAAGGTGACAGCATTGGTGGTGTTGTCGAGATAATAGCAACAGGTGTGCCTGCAGGTCTTGGTGAACCTGTTTTCGGTAAACTGGATGCTGATATCGCCGGCGCGATGATGGGTATCGGCGCTGTGAAAGGTGTTGAGATCGGTGCAGGTTTCGAATGTTCCGGAATGAAAGGCAGCCAGATGAACGATCCCTATGTACTTGATGACGGACAGGTTACCCCTGCAACGAATCATGCAGGTGGTATCACAGGTGGCATATCCACAGGAATGCCGGTCATCTGCAGGATAGCGGTGAAACCAACACCTTCTATCTCAAAGACACAGCAAAGTGTCGATACAGCCTCAATGAAAGAGATCGATGTCGAGATACATGGAAGACATGACCCCACGATCCCTCCAAGAATGGTTCCTGTAGCAGAGTCCATGATGGCTCTTGTTCTTGTAGATCATATGATCGGAAGCGGACTTATAGGTCCTGCTTCATTGTTGAAATGAGTGCTTGTTGAGCACTCTTCTTTAAGCTTTTTTGTCTTTATTTTGATGTACTAGCGGTGTTCATTTATTTTCATGATATTTAGCTGTCTATATAGTTCCCAATATACCTATGAAGGAATATAGCGGAATTATATATTTATGTAGATATTCTTTTATACCAAATGCCACTGTTATGGGAAATGGATGAAAAACACTTTGCTGAGCCATAACAAATATCTGCTTCTCATTCCACTTGCTCTTTCCATTATTCTTATAACAGCTTCAAGTGGGTGTTTTGAAGGAAAGGAGGCATTGAAAGTATCCCTTGGAAGGACAGAAGCTATAGGCGATCAGGTGGCAAATGAGATAACGATACACATTGGTGTCTTTGCCATGGCGTCTCCTAAGACGACCATGGAATATTATCAGGGATTCCTTGACCATTTATCAGATGACATAGGACTCGAGGTCGAGCTGGTCCAGAGGGACAATCCGGCTGAGATAAATTACCTGCTGGAAACAGGGTATCTTGATGCAGTATTAGTGAGGGAAGATGACTATCTGGAAGGACATGATGATTTTGGTATGGAGGTCATTGCAGTACCTGTGATCCACGGTGATATCCATTATTCCTCTTATGTAGTAACAAGGTCTGATAATAATATCGGGTCTTTGGAAGATCTCCGCGGTAAGAGATTCGCATTCAATAGCTATCGTTTCAACCGGGGTGATATTGTACCTGAGTATATGCGGTCGGAAATTAACGGGTCACCTGATCAATTCTTCTCAAGCTATATTTACAGTAACAGTCAGGATAATTTCATTGATATGATAATGCAGGGAACACTTGACGGTGCAGAGATCGACTGTATAATGTGGGCCTATTATGTTGAAAGATCTGCCGAACTCTCATCGAACATGAAGATCATCTACACTTCTCCATCACAGGTGTCTCCTGCATTTGCAGTTCATCCGGATATTGATCCCGGGTTGAAAAGTAAGATAAGGGAATCGTTGCTCAATATGCACAATACTGACGAAGGGAGGCTTGTCCTTGAGGACATGCACTTCAACATGTTCGTTGAGATGGATCATGATACTTATTCTTCATATGGTGATGGGTTATGAAGAACGGATCATGTCATTTAGAAACGAAATTGAGGGGACTCGTTTCAGATATTGATAATTTCAGTATCAGAACTAAAATGATACTTACGGTAGTAGGAATTATTCTCATTCTTGGTATCCTGATGGGATCCTATCTCAATCTGGTTCAGACAAGCATGATGAGTGCGGAGCTTGACGAGAAGGGTATCTCCATTACACGTAATCTGGCTGAGAATAGTATTAATCCTATACTTACGGACAATCAGGTCCGGCTTCAGTGGCTTATTGAAACTATCAGAGACAGCGAGTCAGAGGTAGTTTATGTTTTCATTGCAGATGAACAGGGAGATATATTGGTCCATACTTTCCAGGATGGTTTTCCAATTGATCTCTATAGCATAAATCCTGCTATAGGTGGCAGTAGTATTATGCTGCTTGATACGGAAGTTGGATATGTACGGGATATCTCTTATCCTATACTTGAAGGAAAGGCAGGTGAGGTCCATGTTGGAATGTCTCAGGAACACATAAGGTCAAATGTGGACAAGTTCACCATTTCGTTAGGTCTGTTCGTTCTTATGCTCATGTTCATAGGTTCCAATGTAGCTTACTTTGCAGGTTCGGTGGTCTCCCGGCCCATACTGGAACTTAAGGAAGGGGTAGAGATATTCGGTGAAGGTGACCTTGATCATAAGGTCATGATAAATTCAAATAATGAAGTAGGTCAATTGGCAAATTCATTCAATGACATGGCAGATCATATAGGTTACCTGATAAAAGAAAAGGAAAAAGTTGCCAAAGAGGTACTTGAGACACGCAATTATCTCACAAAGATCGTCTCAGGCAGCCTTGATGGAATAGCTGTAATAGATGATGGTGGGGAGGTAGAGTTTGTTAATGATTCGTTCATTCGGATCGCAAGATCAGGAAAAGAGTGGATAATAGGCTCAAGTATCTACTCTTTCTTCCAGGAGAAGGAGGATGAACTAAGGTCTTTCTTGACAAGTGCTGACCGAAATGCTACTTTTATGAAGGAACTGAATTTTACTGATATGGATGGAAGGTTGAAGGTCGTTATCCTGAGTATGGGTAGTGTAGAGTATAGGGGTGAGATAAAATACGTAGCTGTTGCCAAGGATATCACGGAAATAAAGAGGCTTGAGCAGACTAAGGCCAATATTATTGCAAATATATCCCATGAACTTCGTACTCCTTTGAACATAATGAAAGGTTATGTTGAGATATCTATGGAAGAGCAGGATAGTGAGAAAAGGTATAGTTACCTGAATAGGTCATTAAAAGCTCTTGATCGGCAAAATATCATGATACAGGATCTTCTTGAGATCGCACGTGGTGAAGATGGGGTTCATGACATGGACCTTGTCATGACCAGTATAAATGGTATCGTTGAAATGGCATGTAAGGTTTTCAATGGGAAGTTAAGTACTTCTGATATCGAGGTCATGAAAAAGTTCAGTGAGGACAAACATGTAAAAGCAGATCCTGAGAAACTCACATATGCACTCACAAAGCTTATTGACAACGCATTGAAATTCACGGAGAAAGGTGGTCTTATTGAGATCGGTACCTCTCCGGTCGATGGTGGGACCAGAGTATACGTAAAGGATACTGGTATTGGGATATCAGAAAATGATATGGAACATATCTTTGACAGATTCTATCAGGTCGATAGTAGTTCTACAAGAAAGTTCGGTGGGAATGGTCTTGGTCTGACAATAGCATCCAGTATAATCGCTGGACATAATAGCAGATTACTTGTAATATCAGAATATGGAAAAGGAAGTACATTCTATTTTGTAATTCCTGATCACAGTGATCATTGATATTTCTTGATCAATACCCACTGTTCTGGAAGACTATATTCTAACTATATAGTTCTCATAGTCCCTATAATCTATACAGGTAAACTTTATAGCCAAAATTTGATCCATTAGACCTAACTTCCTTTTGGATAGTGAGAATAGATGGATACAAGAAAAGTACAGATAACAGGTAAATCCACTTATGTTCTGACCCTTCCCAAAAAATGGGCAGTTAGTTCAAAACTGGCAGCCGGTTCACATATATCTATATTCTACCAGGATGATGGGTCCTTACTTCTAAAACCACCTGGCACTACTTCTTCAAAGAAGACAAAGAAACTAAAGTTCAAAAAAGAACTGGACCATCTTAAGAGAGATATTGTAGGTCTTTACATCGTTGGTGACTATCAGTCAATAGAGGTCGTTAGTGATAGTATATCTTCAGAGGAACATAGTGTGATCAAGGACCTTTGCCACCGTCTTGTGGGATTCGAGATAGTTGAGAGCAATGATAGGAAGATAGTTATCAAGAACTTTCTGGATACTGAGGATTTCACAATAGAGAAAGGTCTAAAACGCATGTCATCTCTCATCTATTTAATGTTGGATGAGCTTGCATCTGCTTTTGAGGAAGATGATCGGGATATGTGTCAACATATCATTACTCGTGATGATGATCTTGACAGAATGTTCCTTCTCGTGTCAAAACAGCATGTTGACCGACTTAATCTGAAAAAACGATCAAAGAATGACAGACTTTCTCTCGTGGAGTCTTTCTATTATCGACTTGCAGCCAGTGATGTAGAACGAATTGGTGACCACATATCCAAGATATCACTACATTTTTCTTACCTCTCTTTACCCATGGATGCACGTTCTGTGCTTGTTGATCTCTGCAGGGATTGCCAGAAACTCTTTATGGATAGCAGTGAAGCTCTAAGAGGGTCTGACCGTGAACTTGCCAATGATGTACTTGGAAGAGGGGATGTTTTCAATGAGAAGCTTATCAATGCAAGTCAGGTTCCTGTAGGAGATTCCATTGAATTGATAATTGACAGTTTCAGCAGGATAAGGGATTATGCGTCAAATATTGCAGAGTCTGCGATCGATCTATCACAACTATAGGTTGATCCCTCTTTTTCTCTGTAGTGCCGTTGTGATCGATTATTCACTGACCTTCTATTTTGCCGGAAGTATTGAGAACATACTGGCACATGAGTTCAGTCCTACTCTTGTGTTTGCAGTTAAGAACGGTATTGTCCTTCCGTATCTTGCTTTAACTGTTGTTTTCTATTACATTATGGGTTATACTATACTCAGGTTCCTTGAGAACGAGGAGATATACCCGATCGGTGTTTTTATTATCCTGCTCATGAGCATCACTCATGTGCTGGGGGGTATGTCATGGTTCGTTCTGAAGGAAACGTATTCCAATATGATATTCATGTTATCCATGACCTCGATAATAATCGCGATATCCGTGTTCGGATACGAGGTCCTGAAAAGGGAACGATAATATAATGGATGACAAAAGACTGCTTTTACCTACTCTATTTAGTTCCCAATAGTCTACATGTGCGTACATAGTTCCTTTGTGCAAGGGATATATGATTACCTGAGATTCTTACAGTCATGAAGAGAATGGTCAGTTTGCTGGCAGCAGTGGTACTTTCCCTCTATACCTTCTATTCTACGTGCTGGTATACCCCATCGTCATTTTTCAACATGGCGATACCTTTTGTTTTTGTCACGATGGCAGGATATGCATTGCTAGCCTATGTTCTATCTAAGAAAGTGTCAAAAAGATCATAATAGTGTGGAGTGGGTCCTGTGAAAAAAACGAGTAGGCACATACCTAGCTTCTTCTACATAATAGCGCTGATAGTACTGTTCTCTTCATTCTTACCTTTAGCAGTAGCGGATAATTACTGTCCGTGCAATGATCTTGATACCTGTGTGGAATGGGTAGATGAAGGCTCTGTCAGTATCAAATGGGGAGAAGTAAAGACCGTAGATGTAAATGGTGTTCTTTATACATTCAGAGCGGATGACTTCACCGGGGATCTGGATGCAGCCCTTATTTCCATTGAGAATGATGGGGTTGTAAGAAAGGAATTCCTTTTCCTGGATGTCTATGACAGGATGTCCTTTGAATGGGATAATGAGGTCATGGTGCTATTGGAGGATATAACAACTGATAGTTACAAGACCCCTTCTGCCAAAATAGCGATATATTATCGTGGTATCCCTGAGCTTGATATCGAGTTCGATGCGAGTGAGGAAACTATTCAGGGTGTGGATGTTTCATCGGAACAGTATGCTCCGGGTGAGGAAAAGACCATAGAGGTTGAGGTCACCAATACCGGAGATGCGTGGATAGAGGGTGTGGTCCTTGAGATCCCTCTTGGAGAACTTCGGTTGAGGGAAAAAGGGGAGTTCCAGGTAAAGGACAATATAATACAGAAGAACCTGGGTTGTCTTGAGGTCGATGACAGTGTTGAGCTTAACTTCACAGTGGTTGCACCTGAGTGGGATGGTAAGACCTCGCCGTATGATATCAATTATTTCCTTAATGCAACGGCAGTTGGAGATGATATTAAGGGTGATGAACATGAGTTCAATGGTTCTCTGGAATTAACCTGTACTGATCCTGATATGGAGGTCCTTCTGGAACTCACCAAGGATGAGATAAATATGACCTCCTGGTATGTAGAGGAGCTGGAAAGTGGTACGGATAGCTACAGTTCCAACAGTTATGAGATACGTGATGCAACGGAGTTCGTTTTTCTCAGGACACATATCTACAATACTGGTCTTTATACAATAGATGATCTGGATGTACAGTTCTCAGAGATACCTGAAGATATTGTGATATCAGAGGCCTATGATTCAGGGGACCATTCATCTATGGATGCGAATGGTCAGTATTATCTGGGTCAGAAACTCATCGGTATAAGGTCAGGAAAGTACTCCTTTGATAGTGTTATTGTAACGGCAGATATCTTTGGTGAGGAAATGACGTGGAAGTCCGGTACAGAGTCACTAACGATCCACGGTCCCCATATTGTGGTCGACAAGGATATTTCAGGAACAGGCAATGACTATGCTGTTTCGCTCACATTGAACAATGATGGTGACCGTGCAGCATGGATAAACCTGACAGACTCTATTCCTGCAAATGTAACATATGTAAGTGGAAGTGTAGAAAAAGGCCTGGCTGGAAGCAGTTTGCCTTTGAGTGAATGGGATCTCAGTACTTCAAGATCAAATGATTCATATACATTCTCTGTTGAAGGTGTGCTGCTCCCTCCTGGTTCATCGTTATCTATGTCTTATGATGTATCATCAGATACAGCTCTTTATCTTCCTTCTGCGGTTTGTGAGTTCAGGGCTATAGGTGACTATGAGGGAGAAGTGCGTTCCTCATTCTATGTTGAGGGTAATGAGGTCAAACAATATTGGAAACCTCTGAATGGTGGATGGGTAACGGATGAGAATGCTCTTGATGATGTAGTAGTGGTACAGGTAGAACCGGAAAAGGAATTTGAGGACGAAGATGATATTGATGAAGATATTCTGTACTCATCAGATGAAGAAATACTGGATACCTCAGATGTGTCACTGGAGGTGCAACAGGAATCATCCGATACTTCGTTCTTTTCGGCTATTCTGGACCCGTTAACTTCTATGTTCGATAAGGTCCAGCAATTCGTAGGCAATACATTTGATAGTGTTATAAATGGAGTTCTTTCACTGTTTGGTGTTGTGGAAAATTCAGCCATAGATGCTGTTGAGAACTATCTCTATGTTGTCATTATTTTAATTGCAGTAGCAGTTTTTGGTGTGGTATATACTTTGATCTCAAAATAAGTTACATATTTGATCCCTGTCATATGTATGGCAGAAATTCATTTCCCTGTTTTTGTATTTATTTTTTTAATGTGTGATGAATAAAAGAATTCGTAATTTATCAGTGCTTTTTTTAAATTCACTTTCTTTTTAAATGTAGATTGTTGTTCTTTTTCAATTTTAAGGAAAATGCTTGTTGTATATGCGGCAATATATAGAGATATTGGAATTCTATATTGATTATTGCTCTATATATATGACTTGTAGAATGATTATATATTCAGCATCCAATTAGATGCCAGAGCGATTAAAACTCGCTCCCGAATAGGAACATAAAACAAATTGGTGTACGATAAACATGAACTTATTTAAGAAACTTTTCAACGATGAAGCTGGTGTTTCACCTATCGTTGCAACCCTCGTATTAGTAGTAGTTGCAATCGCTGGTGCAGCAGCAGTAGGAACGATTATGGGATCATTCTCATCAGACGTATCAGACAGTGCAAGTGCAGGCGATGCAACATCAGCTGCATCAACCGAACTTCTTATCGCTGGTTCAACAACAGTCCAGCCTGTTTCTGAGCTTCTTGCAGAAGCATACATGGCAGACCACAGCGGTATCAAGGTAACAGTACAGGGCGGTGGCTCCGGTGCAGGTATCACCTCGACCAAGCTCGACATTATTGACATCGGTGCAGCATCAAAGGATGTTGACACAGTCAACGAATACCCATCACTTCAGAAACACCAGATTGGTGGAAGTGCTGTAGTAGTAATAACAAATGGTGTTCTTGAAGGATACAACACAACACAGTCTGAACTCTTCGCTATCTATGACAACTGTACAAGCGGTAAGTCATACTACGCAATCTCCGGTAACAATTTCACATCAGCAACTTCTGGTACACAGATTACAGTATTCCAGAGATCAGAAGCAAGCGGTACAGAGGAAACTTTCGCAAAGTACCTTGGTGGAGACTTTGAGGATGCAAAGGATGTAGATGAATCCGAGGCAATCGGTGCAGTAGGAAATGCTGGTGTACTTGCAGCAGTGGAAGATACAACAGATTCACTTGGTTTTGTAGACTTTGGATTTGCAGTCAGCTCTGAAACTGTCACAATAGTCGGTGTAGATGGATACAACGATGTAGATGAAGATGCAGTTCTTGACTGTCTTGCAGGTGAAGACACCTACCAGGAGGACCTTACAAGACCACTCAACTACCTTACAAATGGAAACCCATCCACTGTTGAGCAGTCATTCATCAACTTCGCAATGTCCCCAGCAGCAACTGAGTACTTCGAAGAAGTTGGATACTTCTCAATAATTGACTTCAGCTAAATTTGGATTGAGATTTGTGCAATAGCACAAATCTAACCTTCTTTTTATTTAAAACGATGATTATGAACGACAAAAGACGACTTTTACAAATCATAAATCTTGCATTTATATCCTCTGCTGTTTTTGCAACATTTTTTGGTTCTAATGCTCAGGAATCGAATAAAAGAGCATTATACAATCGTTCAGCAAATCTTATATTTTTTGTCTGCACTATTGTTGTAGCATTCATTGTGATTTTTTTTATAGGATTTATATTCTACACTGCTTTACCTGTATTCCAGAGTCAGGGTCTGATTAATTTTATTATTACTGATGAATGGAATTATGGTAAGAACATATACGGTATTAGGACCTTTATAGCTGGCACTGTCATAATGACTGTTGTTACTCTGATAATGGCAGTACCAATAAGCATTTTTACAGCAATATTCCTTTCAGAGATTGCGTCTCCCCGTCTTGCCTCCACAATAAGGCCTTTCATTGAATTACTTGTGGGTATACCATCTGTGGTTTACGGTATATTCGGATTGTTCGTGCTAGAAAATATATTTCAGAATCACATAGAGCCTGTACTTGCTTCACTTCTGGGTTTCATTCCTATATTTGTTGATGTCAATCCTCAGTCTGGATTGGGGGTATTGTTAGCATCAACAGTTTTAGCAATAATGGTATTTCCAACTATCACAACAATTTCTGAAAATGCCATTAGATCCGTATCTGTTGAGAATAGACATGCTTCTTTGTCTCTGGGTGCCAATAGGTGGGAAACGATAAGAAACGTGGTTCTTCCAGCTGCTTCCAGTGGGATTATGACTGCAGTTGTACTTGGAATGATGAGAGCTATGGGTGAGACGATGGCTATTGTAATGCTACTGGGTAATTCCAAAACAATCCCTTCTTCAGTAATGGGTCCTGGCTATGCAATGACATCAAAGATCCTCAATGATATTGGTCATCATTTTTCTGAAGAAGGCCCACGGGCAGCTCTGTTCGGTATCGCAGCAGTCCTCTTTGCGATTGAAATAGGTTTTGTTGCTGTTTCAAGATATCTGGGTGGTAGAAAATGAACCATAGAAAAGCAAAAGAATCTTTTTACATATTCCTATGTTATTTCTCAGCAGTCTTAGCAACACTGGCTCTTTTTGGAATACTTGGAAAAATCGCTCTGGAGGCTCTTCCAAGTCTTAACTTAGAATTCCTACTTACTCCTGAAAATGAAGCAGAAGGTTTTGGAGGTGGAATAGCAAATGCAATAGTTGGGACAATTCTGCTGTCATTGCTGTCCACAATATTTGCTTCTCCTATTGCGGTAGGGACTGCAATATATATGCAAAGATATGCAAAGAATGCGCGTCTTGTTAAGAGCTTTAGTTTTATAATAGATGTCCTCTCAGGAACGCCCTCAATTGTGCTTGGAATATTCGGACTGATGTTCCTTGTGTATTATATGCGCTTTATTACCGGTGGTTTTTCGCTTATTTCTGGTGCGATCGCTCTCACAATTCTGATCTTACCCGTGATCGAGCGTTCTGCAGAAGAGGCCATTAAATCTGTTCCTGCAGAATTAGAGGATGCAAGTTATGCACTGGGAGCTACAAAATGGGAAACTATCAGTAAAATTACTCTTCCAAATGCAACTACTGGTATTGTTACAGGTATAGTTCTCAGCATAGGAAGAGCTGCTGAAGAATCGGCAGTTGTGGTTTTGACTGCAGGTTATTCTCAATTTATGCCAGAGTTTGGTGTGGCTGCAAAGGAGAGTATGCTTTTTGGAATACGCATATCTCCATTACAGAATTTGGTAGCTTCTCTTCCAATAACAGTATACCATTCTTTTGAATTCCCGAGTATGGTATCTCCATCAGAAGGTTTTGCAGCAGCATTTGTCCTAATAGTCATCGTAATGGTCATCAATGCAATCACCAGATTGATTGTCTGGAGGCGCAGAATTGGCTAAACTTCAGCTAAGATCTCCTTTCAGTAGAAAGAGCCATTCATCAGAGATAGATGAGGTAATTCGGGAAGTGCTTGAAATAGAATTCAGCCCCGATCAGGCAATAATCATTCCAGAGAGCGGGGCGGATGGTCATGTACCTTTAGATGAAGATGGTCCCATCCTGATATCTGATGAAGTGGAAGTAATAGAAACCTTGGATACTACTGATACTAATATGGATATTTCGGAAGAGATAACAGGTGATGTAGTATCCTTGTCTGAGGATATGGGATTGGATGTAGATGTTTCTTCTCTTCAAAATAAAATGAATGGATCCGTCAAAAAGAAGAGATTTGGGTTAGTTTTGTCGAAGAAGATCAAAGGCTCATCTGAAAAGAAGAAGAAAAAGGATAATAATCAGGTGTCAGAACCAGAAGATAATTCTCTTCTCCCAGATAGTTCTGTGGAAAATAGTAAAAAAGGTACAAAGAGGTCAAAATTCAACCTTGACCTAAATTTTAGCTTAAAGAAGAAAAATGGCAAACAAAAAACAGCTGAGGAAGCTCTTATATCCACAGATGAGCAGGAACTGAGGTCTGAAGAAGATTCACAGGTCTCTTTACTTCTTAAAAAGATAGAACAGATAATAACTCCCGCTCCCGAAACAATTGAAGAGATGAAATTCACTTTCGGTGAACTATCGATCCCTGCTCCCGGAGTTCCTCAAAAGGAAGTC
Source organism: Methanolobus profundi (assembly GCF_900114835.1). Taxonomy (GTDB): domain Archaea; phylum Halobacteriota; class Methanosarcinia; order Methanosarcinales; family Methanosarcinaceae; genus Methanolobus; species Methanolobus profundi. The sequence goes on from NZ_FOUJ01000001.1 coordinate 581,828, forward strand.
AATATAACTTATGAAGTGACATCTGGCACTCAGTACGTTCATATTGAGTTCGATGGTGAGTCTCTTCAATACAAGTGTCTGGAACCTCCACTAAGTGATAGTGAGAAGGAAGCACTTTACATAATACAGAATGCCTTTGACAAGATGGCACACTCTGAGATATTGCTTGTAGAAGAAGAGGACCGAGCTGAGGCTTTAAGGGACAGGTTCGAACTTATCGTTGATATCTATCGTCTGAAGCTTAGTGATACACAGAAGGACAAGTTCTTCTATTATCTTCATAAAAAATACATGGGCTTTGATAGGATGGACCTCCTGATGAAAGATCCCTATATCGAGGATGTAACCTGTAACGGTCCATTCACTCCTCTTTATGTTAATCACAGGGTCTATGGTTCAGTTGCCACAGATGTGGTCTACGAGGAAATAGAGCTCAACAACTTTGTCATGAGGATGGCACAGGCAGCAGGCAGGCATATCTCCGTTCTTGAACCCATCAGGGATGCGACCCTTGTGGATGGAAGTCGTGCCAACCTCACACTTGGAAAAGAGGTCACAAAAAGAGGTTCGACTTTCACTATCAGGCGTTTCAGGTCCAATCCTGTTTCCTGTATCGACCTGATGAACTACAAGACATATGACTCCACGGTTCTTGCATATTTCTGGTTAATGGTGGAGTACAAGCGTTCTGTGCTGGCAGCAGGAGGTACTGCATCCGGTAAGACCACCACTCTGAACGCTCTTGGTGCATTCATCCCTCCGGAATACAAGATAGTGTCGATCGAAGATACTGCTGAAATGAACCTTATGCATCCGAACTGGACTCAATCTATTACAAGGGCTGGTTTTGGTGGTGGCGAAAGTGGTAAGTCCGCAGGTGATATCGAGCTGTTCGACCTTCTTAAGGCCGCTTTGAGGCAGAGACCTGAATATATAGTGGTCGGTGAGGTTCGTGGTGCGGAAGCAGGTACTCTTTTCCAGGCTATCTCTGTGGGTCACCCCTGTATGGGAACCATACACGCAGGTTCTATCCATGAACTGCTTTCCAGAGTAGAATCAGAGCCTATGAACGTGCCAAGGAATCTATTTGCCAGTGTGGATATGGTGATCTTCAATTCCATGATCAAGGTCGGTGAACATTTCCTAAGGCGTGCACTGCGGATCGTTGAGGTTGTGGAACTTGATCCGGAACGTGGTGACCTTATCACAAATCCAGTTTTTAAATGGAACCCCATTACGGATGAATATGAGTTCAGTGGCAGTAGTGCTCTTTTTGATGACATTAACGAGGAGTTCGGTATCGAGCAGGCTGAACTTGTCAGGGAAATGGATATGAGGGCAAAATATCTCGAAAACCTTGCTCGTGACGGTATAACTGAATATGAAGCAGTTGCCAGAGCGATAAGGAGGTATTCAAGAGAAAAAGATGAAATGATGGAGATGAGTCATTAAATGGTCAGGACCCCGGACCTTGATGTTCATCACGCTTTCAATGAGGACGAGACCAATAAGTACATTGAGAAATACAAAATGTTCTGCTATGTATTCGGTAAGCACATAGATAAGAAACCTCAGGAAGATGTTGCAAAGTCATTATATCAGGCAGATATGGTGCTGACCCCTGGCATGTTCATGTCTCTTGCACTTGTGACGGCAGGACTGGCTTCAGGTATCATTTTCGTATTATCGATCCTACTTTTCAGCAGATCATCTTCTCCACTTGTCTATATCTCCGTTCTGACATTCCTGACATTCGGTCTGACTGTCAGTGGGTTTCCCTTCATGCTCTATAACAAGATATCGAACAAGAACATGAACATCGAGCATGAGCTCCCTTTTACACTGGGTTACATGACCATCCTTGCAAGCTCCGGTTCATCTCCGATGGATGTGATCAGGAAAGTCTCTATAGAGGACTATGGTGACGTTTCGACTGAATTTGGTAAGGTAATGTACCGTGTGGATGTTCTGGGGGAGGATGGTGTAAGTGCCATGAACCACCTTATCAGGAACACATCCTCGGAATCTCTCAGGGCCATATGTATAGATCTTGCCAATGCAATGCAGTCCGGTGGGGGTTTACGTACCTATCTTGAGATGAAATCACGTGAACTAATGGATATGAGAAGAAAGATGCAACAGGAGTTCGTGGATTCTCTTGGTGTGTATGGTGAAGGCTATCTCAGTGGCGTGGTCATGAGTGTTGTACTTGTGGTCCTGATGATAGTTGTCACAAGTGCACTTGGGATCGATCTTGGGCCTTTCACGGCCAAACAGATGTTCCAGTTCTTCGTTTACTTCATGTTACCTTTCATCAATATCGTTTTTCTTATTTTGTTGTGGATGAAATATTCAAGGAGCACTCTATGAACATTGCTATGAATATTGAAAAATATCGCCTGATAATAGGGCGATATGTGCAGATACTGACACTACGGTATGATATAAAACGAGAGTATCTTACATTGGGTATCCCGATATTTCTGGCATTCATGATACTTCTCATGGCAGTTCTTACAGGTCACTCCTTCGTTACCGATGAAGCATCAGCAGGAGCTGCTGTAAGTGATGAAGCTGCTGCAAAACATGCGGCATATGAAGCACTCGTTGCAGAGATGGAAGCCGCAGAGGCAGCAGAAAGAGGCGAGGTGATCGTTGCTGAAGAAGAGGAAGTGGAACCGGAGCCCGATGAGGAAAAAGGCAAAGATGATCTGGACCATATAATGGTCTTTGCAGTGCTTGTAGCGATCATTCCCTATTCGATAGATTCTCTATTAGAGAAAAGAAAGCTACAGAGAAGAGAACTAGCTTTCAGTGAGTTCCTTTACAAATTATCGGAGCTTATGAGAGGTGGTATCGATCCCGTAAAAGGTTTCATCAATCTCTCAAAGACCAACCTTGGTGCGATAAGTACTCATGCACAGGATGCTGCCTCCTCAATGGTACTTGGGAAATCTTTTGATGAATCCATGCACCGGATGTCCCGGTCCATGAACAGCCGCCTTGTAGCCAGATATATCGATGTGGTTGTCCAGGCAGCATATACTGGTGGTAATGTTGCTGACCTGCTGTTCCGTACTTCAGAGGATATGAGATCTGTCATTGCCATTCAGAGAGAAAAGGAAGCAAATCTGAAGCAGTACATTGTCATCTTCTATCTCGCACAGGGTATCATCGTGATGCTGACCTATATCCTTTCGACATCCCTGTTGCCTCTTATTCAGGGTGTAGGTATGGAAATGCTCGGTGGTGCAGGTCTTTCAGACATAGATTTTGAGCGTGGTTTCTTCCATATGATAATATTGAATGCATTGTTCGGTGGACTTATCATAGGGCAGATCACGGAGGGTGAGATAAAACACGGTTTCAAGCATTCGGCGATACTGATAATTTTAAGTTACATTGCATGTGTAACGCTGCTATTGCCTGCTGGTGTGGGTGCTACCTATACAATAAGTATGGTTTCCGGTGACGCACAGGAGGTCATGGGTGGCATACCATTACAGCAGCCTATCGTATTCAATGTTACAGATACGAATGGTGCTCCTGTTCCGGGTACTTTTGTTAAGATGACAATTTCACCGGATGGTATTATTACAAGTTCTATGACCGATGAGGATGGCAAAGTCTCAGTTGCACCGATACCAGGTTCTGATGCGGGTACGTATATCGTCACTGCAACAGCGGGTGAATCAAAAGGGACAGCAACAATAATAGTGAATGGAGGAGATGATTGATCGCTCCTTCATTCATTTGGATGTTTCATAATTTGATATTAAAAAAGATAATAGGACAGGTCTAACCAACCCTTTCTCTGTTATCCATGGTAATACCCTGACTGGTGACATTATAGGCGATCATCTTGTTCAGGGGGATACTTCCTTTCATCTTAGGTATGTTGATGTATCTGTTGATCTTGCCACCGGCGTACTCTGTTCTGAACTGGATAACACCATCTACCATAGAGCGGAGTATCTTCTCTGCTCTTTCTGGCAGAATTCCGATATCTGCTGAGAGCAGGAATGTTATATTTGCTTCCCTGCTGATCCTGATGAGGGCTTCTATAGTTTCAGAAATGACCTCTACATCCTCGTGAATGAAAAGTGATGAGAACATGTCGATCACACAGACGTCCGCATCGGCTATATTGTGCAGAGGACCAGCACCTTCTCCATAGAGGCGGATGCACAGTTTGTGTCTTCTGTAGCACATGTCAAGCAGGGATATCGGATCTGAGAAATTTCCGATGACGGTAAGTCTCTCCTTATGATCCTGGGTCGCTGGTATGTTGAGTTCCTCTATTATATCCTTCTCGGAACTTCTGGTGGAAATGTAGTGAACTTTCTTTCCAAGTTTCAGTGCATCGGAACTGATCTTGCGGAAGAAGACACTCTTTACATCTCCTATATCCTCTTCTATTAACAGTACCACATTGGAAGGTACGTTTTTTAAACCGAAGCTAGTTAGCACCATCAAATCCCTAAAAGTGATTATTGCTTAAATGGTTTTGGAATAAAATGGCAAAATCTATAGATTATTGGGAGCTATATATATTATAGAAATAAAGTATATAATCGCAAATGCACTTTTCATCAGAGATGGCTGGCAACGATATGAGCACTTTCCTGCGCAATGATCGCGGGGTTACTGTTGTATTTGGTACTTTGTTACTGATACTTATTACGATAATCGCTGCCACGAGTGTGGCATATATGATCTCTACTACGCAGAAGCAGGCGATGGATCTTGAAAGTCACAAAGCATCCGTTGAGAACGAGGATCTCAAAATAGTATCTATTGACCCGGTTGGTGATGGTTCTAATTGGGAGTCCATTGACCTCAAAGTTCTTAATCTCAATACTGCAGATTCCTATATCTCAGCAATAAACGTCAATGGCGGATATTTCCTCCATTACAAGGCGTATGAGAGTGAAGGTGTGTTCGATGTCTACAGGGATTACCCTGCTGTCTATAGTGCGAACCACAAGGTTGTGGTTCCGGCCACAAGGAGCAAGACGATCCACCTGAATTTTTCGGATATGGTCCTGGAAGGCTCAGAGACGATCGACACTTCATCATGGACCAATAACAGTCTTGACCACTCATACACACTGGATAAGCATCCATGGTATGCATTCGGTGAGGTTGCATATGACTACCATGTCAATTATTCTTCCAACGGAACAGAATGCCTTAAAACCGGTAATTTCTCAATAGATGATGAGAACCGGGAGATAACCCTTTTTGGTTCAGGTTCTGGTGGGAACCTTACCAACAATACGGATTATGATATCTTCTACAAGGTCTATCTTACTTCATATGCAGGTTCATCTCCCTCTGAGAGCGATCCTATAAAGGTCGAGATAATAACCTCTTATATCAATGTCTTCAAGGAACTTTTCACACCGCCAATGCCAGTGGCCGAGGTCCAGTTCAAGGTGGAGTATCTTCAGAATGCCAATGGTACCCAGACCCCTAACAGTTATCTGATACTGGATGCATCTGATTCTCAGGATGTGGATGGTTTTATTACAAGCTATAAATGGGCCGTGTGGAAGGATTCGGGTAACGGAACAGTGACACTTTATGACTATGATCTCTCAGGTATGGTTGTAAGGCCAATAGGTATCGACCCTTATAATGACAAGAATGTCACTATCGATCTTGAGATAACAGATGATGATGGCATGACCTCCCGACTCGGTCAGGTGTCAGGTAACCTGACGATCCTTTAAATATCTAAGATATATAACAAAATCAAAGGAAGGATATACATTTCACATAAAAGAAAGATCCAGTTGACAGGTGGTTCCACATACATAGTTTCTCTTCCAATAGACTGGGTAAGGGAAGGTGACCTTGGTGCTGGGGATACTGTAGTTCTTACGGTGAAGCCGGACCGTTCACTCTTGATCACTCCTGATCAGGGAAAGCAGAGAAAGAACGGCCGTTCAAAGGTCGAGATGATCGCATCTGAAGACAGAGAAGAGAATTTCAGGACACTTGTGGCGAACTATCTTGTTGGCTATGATATCATCAGGGTAGTCTGTCCAGGTGGTTTTTCTGCAGCTGAACGTAAGTATCTCAAAGAATCTGCCAGAAAACGTCTGATTGGTATCGAGATCGTCGAGGAGTCCAGGACCGAAGTAGTTCTACAGAATCTTCTGAACTATCAGGATATCTCACTGGAAAAGTCCCTGCAGAGCATGTTCCGTATAATATCTTCCATGATGGAGGACTCTATCGTTGCTTTAAGGGAAGGTGATGTGGAACTTGCTAAAGACATAGTCCAGAGGGACAATGATGTCGACAAATTCTATCTTTTAAGTGTAAGGCAGATCAAGGCTGCACTGGATGATTCTGTCCTTGCCCAGAAGATCGGTATCAAAAATTCAAAAGATTGCCTTGGTTATCGTCTTATAATCAAGCTCATGGAACGTATAGGTGATCACGTTCATGGAATAGCAAACACCGTTATTCAGATAGGTGATCATAAGAACGATAATGAGGAAGTTATCGAGATGGGTATGGTTTCACACAGGCTTTTCCAGGATTCGTTCCAGGCTGTTCTGGATATCGATGTTGAGATCGCAAATCATATAATGAGGACCTCAAAAATATCATCTGCTCTTGGTAACAGGATAATTCAAAGATCAGAGTTATCTGATAGTGCTTATTGTCTTTATGGGGAAAAGCAAAGAAAGATAATTGAGAGTTTCCAGCGTATCGTTGAATATAGTGCCGATATCGCTGAAATGGTCATCAATATGAAAGCTACTGACATTAAAGAGTCTCTCTCAGGAGAGGCCCAGATACTCGAACAGGCTTGATCTTACAGTTATTACCATAAGGTTATTGATCACAAGGACAAGGCCGAACAGGCTGATCCCCATCCTTGATATATCCCATAGCTTCCTGGCATATGAATGAACCGATGTCCTGACCGATCTGTAGTTCCAGTAGATCACCAGCAGTATCAGCATCTTTACTACAAGTAAGGACCATATTCCGTGAGATGCCATTATCCCTGAAAGAAAACCATTCTCCTCAAATCCGTATCCATTGCTAAGTGCATGGAATGTGGTAAGGAAATCCCCTATTACGTAAAGCAGGATGATGTATCTTGCATCATAGATGAATTCGTATATCTCTTCTGTGCTGAACAACCCTTTTTCGATATTTTTAGAGAACATACCTGCATAGAAGCTTGCTCATGTATATTGGTGGAATGTAGTTATTTGAGGTAGTTATGTTCATATTTTTCTTAAAATAGAATAAATATAATTAAAATATATATTATGGTCCATAAATTATATATCTCTATGTCATATCGAAGTTATTCCGGGTATGGCATGAATGACCATTATGTGTAATTTAAGAAAAATACAATTAATAGAATTGAGAGATCTGAAAGTAAAAATAAAAAAAGAGAGAGGTTGAAGATCAGATCTTCAGTTTGCTCATCCTTTCTACAGCTTCGTTGATCCTCTCAACGGAGCGGGTCAGTGCAAATCTGATATAACCTTCACCGTAAGTTCCAAAGCCAACACCTGGTGTAGCTACGATACCTGCTTCCTCAAGGAGCAACTTTGAGAATCCCATTGAATCATATCCTTCAGGAACAGGTGCCCATACGTAGAATGTTGCCTTAGGTGGCTTGACGTCTATTCCGAGTTCTTTGAGTCCCTTAAGGAGTGTATCTCTTCTTTCCTCGTATATCTTGTTCATGTCAGCAACACACTGCTGGGAACTGGAGAGTGCAGTGATACCTGCCATCTGAACAGCATCGAAAGCTCCGGAATCGATGTTTGACTTTACCTTGCCGATGCCAGCTATTATGTCCTTGTTACCTACTGCAAAGGCAAGTCTCCATCCGGTCATGTTGTAGGTCTTTGAAAGTGAGTAAAGTTCAATTCCCACATCCATTGCACCGTCAACGCTCAGGAAGCTTGGTGCCTTGTAACCATCGTAGGTCATTTCAGAGTATGCGTTGTCGTGGATGACCACTATATCATTGTCACGGGCGAACTGCACAACCTCTTCAAAGAACTTCTTATCAGCGGTTGCTGCAGTAGGGTTGTTCGGGTAGTTCAGGAACATCAGCTTTGCTTTTGCAAGTTTGTCCTTTGGTATTGCGTCAAAGTCCGGCAGGAAGTCATTTTCAGCCAGAAGTGGCATGATGTGTGCTTCTCCGCCTGCGAACTCTGTACCGATCTTGTAGACCGGATATGCAGGGTCAGGACAAAGTGCTATGTCCCCTGGGTTGATGAACGCAAGGGGAATATGTGCTACTCCTTCCTTGGATCCGATAAGTGTAAGTGTCTCTGATGCAGGATCAAGATCAAGTCCTCTTGTTTCCTTGCACCAATCAGCAGCAGCTTTCCTAAAGCTCATCATTCCTGTGTATGATGGATATGTGTGTGTTTCCGGGTTACGTACAGCGTCACACATTGATTCTACAATGTGGTCCGGAGTTGGCTGATCAGGGTCACCAACACCAAGATCTATGACATCTACACCCTTTGCTTTTACTGCAGCCTTTGCTTCATCGATCGTTGCAAATAAGTATGGTGGTAATGAATTGATCCTGTCTGAATACATTTATTCACCTAAATTTGATCATTTTTGTGCCAATGGGGCATTTATGCATCATCTATTGCTTCTCATCTATTTAATAGCATGGTATACGGGATCTTTGTCTATCTCTGTACACTTCTTCATATTGATCTGTGTATCGCAACAAAATCTATTAATATAAATAATATATATTGTAATAATATATTAGTTGAAATACTGGAACGTGGTGTGGCCATTAATTTAGAAGAAAAAAGATCCATTCTGGAAAAAAGGGAGCGGGAGCTAGAATGCATATACAGCATATCTGACCTGTTCGATCTTCATGTACCTCTTAAGTCCCTTCTAAAAGGGATCATGCAGAGATTGCAGCCTGCTTTTCTATACTCTGAGGTTGCAGAGGTATGCATAGTTCTGGATGGGGATATATACAGTACGGATAGATTTGAAAAGAACATCCATACTTTATCCAGCAATATAGCAGTACACGGTCATAAACGTGGTTCTATTCACATATCTTATTCAGAAGAGCGTCCATATCATGACATAGGTCCGTTCCTTAAAGAGGAACAACGCTTGCTGGATGTTATTACATCACGTCTTTGCAAAGTGATCGAGAGAAAACATGTTGAAGAGGCTCTCCTTGAGTCTGAGAAAAGATACAGGATGATCTTCGATGTTTCCCCGCTCGGTATTTTCGTAGATAACAAAGGGACCATAAGTCATTGTAACAGAGGTTTTCTCAACATATTCGGAGTACAGAAGGCCGATGTGGTCGGTGCCGAGATATTCGACTATGTAAATGATGAAGATCTTAACAGGATCCTTGCAGGTATCTCAAAGGATACGAATGCATTCTATGAGAATGAATACTCTGCACGTACAGCAGGCAGAGAGATCCACTTGAAGTCATATTATGTTCCTTTGAGGAACAAGGATAATTCTATTTATGGCGGTATTGGCCTGCTCGCCGATATAACTGCAAATAAGAACTCTGAAGAGGAACTTGAGAACCAGAAAGAACTTCTTACAAGTACGTTCAATGCATTGCAGGATCTTATTATCGTAGTTGACAGAGAAATGAGGGTAGTTACAAGTAACTGGAACAGCGATCAGATAATTCCTCCACAGGAAGGTGATCAGCATCCACAGATGTGTGATCTGTTCACTCATGATCTGTTCCCTCACGACACGTGTCCTGTCAAGGATGTATTCTCTACAGGACGTATGAAAGAATTCGAACATACTGATCCTGTTGATGACCGGGTCCGGGATTTCCGTATATTCCCTGTATATGATACTAAAGGGGATGTTGCTATGGCTGTAAGCCATATACGCGATATCACCGAACGTAAACAGACAGAGGAAGCACTGAAAAGGTCGACCTCTGACCTTGAACTTGCTTATGAGGAATTGAAATCCCTTGACAAATTAAAGGATGAGTTCCTGTCGAATCTCCGCCATGAACTGAACACCCCTCTTACTTCTATAAAAGGATTCAGTGAACTTCTTTATGATGGTACCCTTGGTCCATTGAACGACAAACAGGCAAATGCGATCGAGCGTGTAGTGACAAAGTCACGTAAATTGCAGAATCTTATCGATTCACTATTATTTATCAGTACCAATCAGAACGGGAATATCAGGTACAATTTCGAACCTGTGGATATATCATCCGTTCTTAACAATGCTGTGAACCTTTTCTTTGATCCCATGAAGGAAAAGAACTTGCGTATTCATGTGGATCATACATTCGATTCATGTTCAGTAGATGCTGACAGGACATATCTGCCACAGATATTCCTCAATCTAATGGACAATGCAGTTAAATTCACACCTGCGAACGGGACGATCACTGTATCTGCTCATATCGAGGCAGAAGGTATCCATGTTGTTATTGGGGATACAGGAATAGGTATTTCAGAAGAGGATATCCCTGGACTTTTTAAGATGTTCCATCAGATAGATAGTTCTTCAACAAGGACCTATGGTGGGAACGGACTGGGGCTCTATATCAGTAAAGTTATCGTAGAGAATCACAAAGGCGATATTTGGATCGAAAGTGAAAAAGGGACAGGGACAGATGTTCATGTCTATATCCCTATGAAGCAGGATCAGTTCTCAGCTTCTTCCAGCTCTCCTTCTGTATCCTGTGAAAGACCCATGCCAAGATAGTTCTCATTTGTTGGGAGCTCTAGATAGAATTTATCAGTGCTGTCGATCTCTATTGTTCCTGACACTATTGTATAATCAAGGATGTGTCCGCCACCTGTTCTGTCATCTGTTATGAAATGCAGATGATAACCTGGGACATTTATACCATCGATATATTCAGGCATCCAGTATCCGACAATAGTACCTTTCGTATCATTGAACTCAAAGACAGACTGGTCCTTTGTCACATCAACAAGCCTTGGATATGGCTTTTCCTGCGGTGCTACACTGCGTGTTCTCATGTAACTGAAATCTCCGGTGATCTTCACAGCATACATTATGTTCTGACTGGGAAGAAGGTCAGCTATGTGTTCTGCCATCTGCTGGCTGTCCATCTGATCATTAACTGTTTCTTCAATATCGGTCTCAAAGAAAGTGACAGCAGCGAATGGTGATGTTGTGCTATCCTCTACTTGGTAGATATTACCGTCAGCTTTGACCTGATAGATAACGCCATCAAGTACCAGCATCTCTCCATCAAGGTTATCGAATGTGCCAAGTCCGAGATCACCTTTCTCTTTCAGTTCTCCACAACTTATCTCTCCGTCATAGACCCCTTCAAGCAGGGCATTGATTATTGAGAACTGGTATATTGTGTCTGTTTCTGTCTCTGATGTCATTTCAGCATTACTGGCTGTGTCCACATCAGTTACAGTTCCGTCTTTCTGTTCACTGATACAACCTCCTGCTATTGCTGACAGAATAACAGTCAGTAGAATAATGAATATCTTCGATCTTCTCATTTGTATTTCCTCATTGTTTGAAGGATGTATCTATCATTTATTATATATTTACTTTGTTAGTTCTTATCCGCTGATCTGGCCTTTGATCAGGATACGGGTTATAACACTACGTGTAAGCAAATGACGAATAGGGAAAAAGATATGAAATGATGGTATTGTTCCTTTCGGAACGTTACCATCTGTTAGAAAAAGGTATGTTTATGCTGCTGCGGTTTCACTGACGATGTTCTTCAGGTTGAGCAGGATAAGTAACCTGTCTTCCAGTTTACCAACACCGTTCAGGTATTCAGCATTGATCTTCTGTGAGATGATCTCAGGGGTCTGCTCGATGCTGGAGCTATTGAGGCGTATTACCTCGCTTACGGAATCAACTACCAGTCCCACGATGGTACCATCTATATCAACTACAACGATCCTGGATTCGTCTGTTATTTCCTGTGTTGACATCCCAAAGCGTTTGTCAAGATCCATGACAACAATTATCTTTCCTCTTAAGTTGATAACACCTTTTACATATTCAGGTGATCTTGGGATCCTTGTTATTTCAGGCATCCTTATTATTTCCTGAACCTGCATGATATTGATCCCGAACTCTTCGACTCCCAGACTGAAGATCACAAGCTGGTTAAGGTCATCATCAATATTGTCTGCGTAACTATCATTCTCGTTAGCCATAATTTTACCTCGGTGAAACGGAACCATATTAGCACACTATGGTCCGTACATAATTATTCTGCATAATATTATATTCAAGTTAGTATAAATAACTTCTCTTAGGTGGCAATAATTGCCTTAATCCTCCTTCAACTCTTAAAAACCGATCCTTATTTAAGTATTTAGATCAATAGCACGCTAAAAACCAGTATCACTATTCATTTAGTCAAATCATTTTTTACTATCACGAGGGTTCAAATGAGCGATATTTTACGTAGAGGCCGCTTATCTTCAACACCAGATGAAGATATGATAAATTTCACATCATCAATGTCCGCTGATAAATGGATATTCGAAGCTGACATCCTGGTGGACATGGCTCACACGGTCATGCTGCATGAACAGGGTATCATCAAGAAGGAAGATTGCAGTAATATCCTTACAGGATTGTTGAAGATAAGGGAAGAGGGTATCGAGAAGCTTGACCACAGTTATGAGGATATTCACATATCCCTTGAGTCAAGGCTTATAGATATAGTAGGGGAGGACACAGGAGGCAGGATGCACTCCGGTCGTTCCCGTAATGATGAGGTTGCAACCTGTATAAGGATCAGATTGAGAGATGAGCTTCTTTCCCTTATGGAAGAGCTTCTGGAGCTTCGAAAGGCACTTCTTGGAAGAGCATCAGAGAACACTGAGACACTGATGCCTGGTTTCACACATCTGCAGCATGCACAGCCAACCACATTCGCACATCATCTTGTTGCACATTCCGATGCAATAGGCAGGGATATAGAACGTATCGTAAGTGCGTTCTCAAGGGTGAACAAATGTCCGTTGGGTTCTGCAGCCTTTGCTTCCACAGGTTTTGATCTTAACCGTGAGAGGACACGTACACTTCTTGGTTTTGATGACATGCTGGGTAATTCTATGGATGCTGTAAGCACCCGTGATTTCCTGATAGAATCCGCATCTTCTATGTCCAATATAATGGTCAATCTTAGTAAGATGGCAGAGGAGATCATCATCTGGTCAAGTTCCGAATTCTCTTTCGTTGAACTTGATGATATGTATGCTTCCACATCATCCATCATGCCACAGAAAAAGAACCCTGATTCTGCTGAACTTGTAAGAGGTAAGGCAGGTACTGTGATCGGTTCACTCATGGCTTTGCTCTCTTTATGTAAGGCACTTCCACTTAGCTACAACCGTGACCTTCAGGAAGCGACACCTAACATGTGGCGTGCTGTGGAGACGACCAGAAGTGCCGTGCGTATCACAAAGGGTATGATCGCTACCATGAAGGTGAACACTGAAAGCATGGCTGAGAAGTCTGTTCTTGGTTTCACAACAGCAACTGAGATAGCAGATACTATGGTAAGGGCGGGAGGAATTCCGTTCAGGACAGCTCACCAGATAGTTGGTGTGCTGGCACGTGGCGATGGTAACCCAACACTCGAGGAAATAGATGCGGTGGCAAAGGATGTTATCGGCGAGACCCTGAATGGACGCGGACTTACAGCAGAGATGGTAAAGGAAGCTCTAGATCCGGTACTGAATGTCAGCAGAAGGAATATCACAGGTGGTCCTGCTCCAACCGAGATGGAAAGGGCTATCAAGGCACGTATGGAAGAGCTTGAGAGCACAAAGGCGGAGATATCCGTTCTGAACAAGGGCATCGAGGATTCACTGAAGGTGCTTTACAGTGTCGTTGAAGACTATACCGGAACAAAGGCCTGAAAGTTATCAGGTCTGTCAGATACATATAATACTATAATTCTTATAACAATCAAGGGATGATCATGGACTTCGAAGAAGGTGACAGAGTAAAGGTCGAGAAAGCAGGTGTGGAGTACGAAGGTATCGCCATGCCAAGCACGACCGGTCATATAATCATAAAGATGGTAAGTGGATACAATGCAGGGATAGACCCTGAGGGTGCCACTGTTACAGTCGTGCAGAAGAAACAGGATATGGAAGCTTCTACCAAGGCAGCTGGAAAGGCTGAAGTGGAGCCAAAGAAGGGTCTTCCAAAGGTATCCATTCTCTCAACAGGAGGGACCATTGCAAGTAAGATCGATTACAGGACCGGTGCTGTAACTTCCCAGTTCTCAGCGGATGATATCCTGCAGGCGATCCCTGAGCTTACTGAGATCGCTAATTTCAGTGGAAAGGCCATCTATAACATCCTTTCCGAGAACATGAAGGCAGACTACTGGCAGGAACTTGCAAAGGCTGTTGTTGAAGAGATCAAAAATGGTGCCGATGGTATCATCGTTGCTCATGGTACTGACACCATGATGTACTCTGCTGCTGCATTGTCCTTTATGATCGATACTCCTGTGCCTATTGTTTTCGTAGGTTCACAGAGGAGTGCTGACAGGCCGAGCAGTGACAATGCCATGAACGCTATCTGCGCTGCAAAGGTTGCTGTAAGTGATATTGCTGAAGTGACTGTTGTCATGCACAGTGAATCATCAGATGATAAGTGTTCCATCCACCGTGCCACCAAGGTCCGCAAGATGCACACATCCAGAAGGGATGCTTTCAGGTCCATCAATTCAGAGCCAATAGGTTATGTGGACTATTCCACCGGGGAAATATCAACGGGTCTTTCCTACACAAAGAGGAATGAAAAGGAACTGTCACTCATGGCTTCACTGGAGCCAAAATGTGCCCTTGTGAAGTTCACTCCTGGTTCAAGTTCTGACATACTCGGATATTTCATCGATGCAGGTTACAAAGGCATCGTCATAGAAGGAACAGGTCTCGGTCACGTATCCACTGACTGGATACCACAGATAGAGAGAGCCACATCACAGAAGATCCCGGTCATCGTTACATCTCAGTGTCTCAACGGCAGGATCTGTGACAGGGTCTATGACACAGGCAGGGACATCTTAAAAGCCGGAGCCATCGAAGGCGAGGATATGCTTCCTGAGGTTGCACTTGTTAAGATGATGTGGACCCTTGGTCAGATACAGGATTATGATGATGCAGTTGATATCCTTAAACAGGATATCAGGTGCGAGATCAATGAGAGGAGCCTTGAATAAGACATTCAACGGCATTTAGTAGTTACACATTTTGTATTAATATAAAATATGAATAAGGATATTCAATGACCCATTGAATATCAATTCCTTTCTGCTTTTTAGTATCAATCGAAGCAACTCGGGATATATGTAGTATTCTGTTAACCTTACTTACAATGCGCCCTATTCCTTTTTAATTATTGTATATGCAAGTACAATAATAAGAAGACTGGTTAGAACTCCTGATAAAGGTATACTTTGACTGTTATGGAGACTTGTGCTATTTGTATTATTCATAGAATTGTTTATTCTTGAGATTCCTACTGTCATATTGTTAACATCATATCTATAAACGGGATACTCCACAAAACCTATAATATCTTTTTCTTTTGTTAGTGTAAAAACAACAGGAATATCTTCAACTCCATCTTTCATTGCGTATTTTTCTACGATATCGTAAATCTCTCTAGTATCTTCTTCAGAATAATTTCCTCCCCTGTCATCATATAACTCTATTAGGAAATAACCTCTTGAAGTGTCTGAGCCATATCGGACAATAGACCCATTAGGATAAAAATCAATTTCTTCCCATGAGCTTTCTCTGACGTGTTTCAATTTGTCTGCAAATTCATTTAGCTGGCTTGCATTATCTATAACAGGAACATTTCCATATGCTTTCACAACCGATGCGTCATATATGGGACTTTCAGGATTAGTGCAGTTTTCAATCCCATATTGTGATAAGGTAGTAATTCTTTCAAAAAATTCAGCTTCAGTACCTAGAGATAGCATCAAATGCACTTGCTTGTGTGATTCCTATTAATGCCAATGAAACTATAAGGATAACAACACGTATTTTATTCATGTATTAATACTTCCTTCTCTATTTTAAAAATAAAAAGTAAATTTCTTATAGATATTTATGCAAGAGCTTGTCCTAGTGATGGAAAATAATTAGAGTGAGCAATTCCGCCTTTTATCCCTCCGCCTCATCAAAATACACTACCAACACGTTCTCATTATCTTCCATCTCTTCCTGTATGCGTTTTGCAGTTTCATAGTCGATTCCCTCTCCATCAAAGTAAATGTAACACCAGTAGAATTCAGATAAGTGAAGATTCTGTTCATCCAATATTTCTAAAAAATCATTGTCTTCTGCGAGTGGTATCCATACATGGATTATGGAGTAATTCCCTTTTTCAACATCTTCAGCGGAATCAATCCAATTTTCCGCATTCATCAACTCGGTTTTTACAGCCGATTTTTTGTTGTTTTCTACCATTATGTAGTAACGCTCAGCCAGATGATAGTCAAGGTTGCATATTATTCTGTAACTCTTAATAAGGCTGTAGTTCTCAGGGATTGTAACGGCTTGTGTCTCGTTCATTCCTTCTTTGAATCCAACGTACAGTCCTGCAATTTCTCGACCATCTCCATTAAAAGTCTCAGAGTTGTTCAATTCATCGGGGAAAACAGAATCATTTTCAATTTTTGGATATGTTCCCTGAACTGAATCTGTATTGTTAATTGTAGAATTAATAAATAATACACCTAAAATCAAGAACAACAATGCAAATATAATAAAGTGTACGTGATTTTTTAGCATCATACTCATACCTTCAAAAAAAGATGATTAATATTAATCATCTACAATACATATATGTAATTTGTGTGGACAATATCATCCCATTCTTCCCAGTATGTGCTACCACCATTTGCAGGGTCATTAATGTACAGTGCATTTTGACCAGATACCCCATAGGAATCATAATACCCTCTACAGACACGAGCATGGTCAGTTACTCCACTTTTTAGAGGGTTGGATTGAGATATTTTCGTTTTTGCCTCCGAATAAGTTGGAGTATTGTCCAGATAAGAATTTGGTTTATTTAGTCCGTTCGATGCCTGGTAATAGTTCAATTGTTCAGTATTGGTGCATGCGCCTCCACTTCCGTCATTCATCAGGCCATAAATATAGTTCTGAGTATGTGTTACTCCATAAAATTTAGCAATCATCTGAGCGGATGCAGGAGCACAGTAATAAGACTTTGATTGTGCGTATAATGGCACATTTAGAATTAAGTTGCCTTTAGTAGATGTAATTATTGCTGATTTTTCCCTTAGTTGACTAAGCATTTCGTTGGTGAGTGGTGTGTAGATATCCAACCCGACGTCTTCAGTACTTTTCTCAACAGAACTAACAAAATCTTCACTTTCTGTCCATTTAGCTAAATTCTCGTTTGCCTTCTTATCAGAGATTTTCTCATAAAATGACCATACACCAATTTCGCCGTCATCCGCAGTTTTGTCAGGTATAATTTCAAGAGTATATGCATCTACAAATATCCTTTTTTCTTCTCCTGTCTTTTTATCCCTTATTATTGTCATTGACCCTATGCTAGGATAGCTATATACAACCATTTTAGTAGATAGTATTTCTCCATCACTATATTTATTATTTGCAACCTCTACCGATTTTTGCATTACCATTTTAGGGTCCCATGAACGCATCCCAAATTCAAATGTTTTAACTGAGTAACCAAGAAGCTTGTTTGCGCCGACTTTTATCCGACCTATTACTTTATCTTCTTTTTCTACAGAAAATTCATAATATAATAAATCGCCATTTATGTCGTAAAGTTCAAGTGGACATGGATTAATAGAAGATTCATTCCATGTTTCAAGTCCCGGCATGTTTTTTGTCATCGAATTAACCATATATACATTTGCATGTCTATATGCTTCTTTTATAGTTACTTCATATTTTGTATCTGACTGTGCACCCATTGTTGGCACAGTTGCAAATATAAAGCAACATTGTTGTAAACAGTGCACTGATTATAAGCGCTTTAGTTTTGTTCATCGTTTATTACCTCATATAAAACTCCAGAGGCAAGATTACGTAAACCTTAAACGTCACAAAGTCAATTATAACCCTGCCTTTGGGCATTTCGGGGTTCAAGCCTACTCTGCAAAAATAGATTGGACCCCACCTCACATTATTTCAATGTGACATTGTATAATTCTTTTATTAACTATATATGCATTATGGCCATGAGCTAAAATGAATATATGTTTAATCTATATAGGTAACTATGGTGTGATTTTACTATTTCAAGAAATAATTCCATTCGTGTTTTGTTTTAATATAAGACTAAGGTATGAATTAATACATAGAAAAAGGTTCAACTAAATTTAAGCAAAGTCTTGGATTCATTTAATAGTTAATTGTCTTTACATTTTTAATAGTAAAACATTTTACTAATCACCAATTCGAAAACCTTTATTACGAATAAATTAGGTATTGAAGCAAATCAGTCTATTATATTAATACAATACTCAGGTGAATATATGTCATTAGCAAATCTCAGGACGCATTACACGTCACAGATCAACCCCGAGGAACTGGGTGACCAGAAGGTTACCGTTGCAGGATGGGTTCACGAGGTCCGTGACCTTGGTGGAATTTGTTTTGTTGTGCTCAGGGACCGTGAAGGAAGGGCTCAGATCACACTCGTAAAGAAGAAGACAGACCCGGAACTTCTGGAGCAGGCAAGGAAACTTGTCAGGGAATCCGTGGTTTCAATTACCGGCAGTGTAAAACCTGAAGGTAAGGCTCCAAATGGTTATGAGCTCATCCCTGATGAGATCACAGTCCTTAACGAGGCAGACTCACCACTTCCAATGGACACCACCGGAAAGGTAGAAGCTGAACTTGACACACGTCTTGATTCAAGGTTCATCGACCTCAGACGTGAGAGAACCACATCTATCTTCAGGATAAGACATGAGGTCCTCAAAGCAGTAAGGGGCTACCTTACAGACAACGGTTTCATCGAGACATCAAGTCCAAAGGTCGTAGCAACAGCAACAGAAGGTGGAACATCACTTTTCCCGATCACATACTTCGACAGGGAAGCATTCCTCAACCAGAGTCCTCAGCTCTTCAAGCAGATCCTTATGTCAGGTGGACTTGACAGGGTATTCGAGATCGGTCCTATCTTCAGGGCAGAGGAACACGACACCCGCAGACACCTTAACGAGGCAACATCCATTGATATCGAGGCAAGTTTCTGTGACCACTTCGATGTAATGGAAGTACTTGAGAACATGGTAGCTTACATCTATGAACAGGTAATTGAGAATGCATCAGACTCTCTTGCAGTTCTTGGTGTAGAGTTAAAGGTACCAGCAGTTCCATTCAAGAGAGTAACCTACGATGAGGCTATTGAGATCGTCAACGCGAACACTGACGAGATGCTCAACTGGGGAGATGACCTTGGTACTGCTGCAGAGCACACCATTGGTGAGCATGTCTTCAAGGAAACCGGTGAATCACACTACTTTATCATCGACTGGCCAACCGAGATAAAGCCTTTCTACGCAATGCCTTATGAGGACAATCCGATCCTGTCCAAGGGATTCGACATGATGCACAGGACAATGGAACTTTCATCAGGTGCACAGCGTATACACATCCCTGAGCTCCTTGTCGAGAGGATCGAGTCACAGGGTCTTGACCCAGAAGGATTCGAGTTCTACCTCAAGGCTTTCAGATACGGTATGCCGCCACATTCAGGATGGGGTATCGGTTGCGAGAGACTTGTTATGACAATGCTGGGTGTCGATAACATCCGTGATGTTGTGCTCTTCCCAAGGGACAGGCGCAGACTTTCACCATAATACAAGTACAGGATGGGTCTTTATGAAAGAAAGAAATCCAGCAGGAGAGAGTCCTGAGAAGAAAGCTGCAGGTATCGCTGCAGCAGACCTTGTTCAGGATGGTATGGTAGTTGGTCTTGGTACCGGCTCCACCACAGCTTACACAATAGCAGAGCTCGGAAGACGTGTAGATGAAGGTCTTGACATCATTGCGGTAGTAACATCCTACCAGTCAGAGATGCTTGCTATCCAGGCAGGTATCACCCTTACTTCACTTGCAGAGCATCCAAACCTTGATATTGCCATCGATGGTGCAGACCAGATCGATTCCGGTATGAACGTTATCAAAGGCGGCGGTGCAGCACACACTCGTGAAAAGGTGGTTTCACGCTCCGCTGAGCGCTTTGTTGTTGTGGCTGATGAATCAAAGGTAAGTGACCAGCTCAACCACTATGTGCCTCTGGAAGTACTTCCATATGCAAAGGAGTACGTTTCCCAGCAGATAAAAAGGATCGGTGGTACTCCGGAACTTCGTCTTGCATCAAGGAAGGACGGTCCGGTAATATCCGACAATGGTAACTTCATTATCGATGCAAGTCTTGGTGTAATTGAGAACCCTGTAGTAATTTCTGCTGTTCTCTCACAGATCGCAGGACTTGTGGAACACGGCATCTTTACCAATGCAGACGAGGTCTACATAGGTAAGAAGGACGGTTCCGTAGAAATAATATCCTGATCGAAAGATCAGGAATCATTTTTTCCATCAAGTGGACAGGCACACATCTCGAACAATGCTTCTTCTCCAGTGTGTGATCCTCTGGCTATGAGGATGTCCCCTGCATGTATTATTGTTCTTTTATTTGGTCTGTAGACCCATCTGTCATCTCTCTTGATGGCCATTACGTGAACACCGGTCTCTGTTTCAAGTTTAAGCTGACCGAATGTCTTCTCGATTATTGGTGAACAATCCTGAACTACCAGTTTGGTAATTACCTCGTCGGATTCTCTCACAGCAATTGTGATTATAGGGTGCAGGTCGATGTCCCTGAGAACAGTATCTGCAATTGTGTATGCTGCATCTGAGATGGCTTCTGCAGAGTTTGCAAGCTGAAGAAGTCCACGCAGGATATTAACGTCAGGCACATGCTTTGCAGTCTCAAGTACCCAGTGCTGGAGCTCATGCTTCATGGAGTCCATCTCTACTTCAAGTGCCCTGACCTCGTATGCGATATCCTCATTGTTGAAAAGCAGGGCAGAATATGCAAGTCCTACGGAAAGCTCTCCCATGTTCTTCATCTCGACGATTATATCAACAGCTCTCTCAAGGTCGATAAGGAATCTCTCATGCTGTACTTCCCGGGGAACATATTTGTGATTGGTCACAAGTTCCATGAAAAGGGTAACACCTTCATCATGACCACGTGCAAAGAGTACATCGTCAGGTCTTAAACGGGTCTCATGGCTTGGGTCGTATATCCACTCATCATTTCTGCGGATGGCGATGATCCACATGCCTGCCTCTGTATCGAACTCAATGTCCTCGAGGTTCCTTCCTGCAATTTCCGAGTCCTCACTGATAGTTGCTCTTGTGATGGTCTCATCGGCCTCTCGCATTGCGAGCTTCAATTCCATCGGGATGCCCATGTCCATCAGCACGATCTTGGCAATGTCGCCTGCAGCGTTTGCTATATTCTCTGATGCACGGGCAACCTGAAGCACACCGGACATTTCCTCGGCTTCCTCAACACGTCTTGTGCTGAGCATGGCAGCGATCTTCATGTGGTAGTCAAGTGTATCCATCTTCTCTTCAAGACGGATCACCTCTTCAGCAATATCCTCATCATCATAGACCATAGCCGAATATGCCAGATCTACCATGAGTTCGGATGTATCCTTCATCTCGATCAACAGATCCTTGAGATTTCGTGGAATATATCTTATTTCCTTGGGACTCATAGATTTCTACCGTTCAATGTGTTCTTATTCTGTATTTGGTTTTTAAATATATTATAGTTTAGACTAGGTTCAGGAGATGCATTGTCATGAATATACCACTGACACCGATCAGATCACCGAATGTGGCGATAAGTGGTATCACTGTATCATCCGGGTCCACTCCGAACCTGTGAGATGCAAACGCGATGGCTATGGTTGCCGAAAATACCACCATGAGCTCAAATGAGCCAGCTATCATGCAGAGTGCAAAAAGCTTGAAGAATGGTATTCCCATGTCAAAGATAATTCCGGTTATCCATACCGTTATAGCAACGAACATGCAGGCAGTGAGGCCCACGATAAGGGCTGCATAGACACTGTTACGGACGACCGGGTTCCTGTGAAGGTGGCTACCAAGACCCATATGGAAGGATGAGGAAAGTCTTGCTCCAAGCATGCTTCCCGTATCACCACCGATCTTGATGAGCGCAGGTATAAGTACGAGTATTATGGGCATAGAGACCAGTTTCTCGATCTCTATATTGAGTATCTGGCCAGAGAATATGCCTATTATCGATGTGACAAGGAGTATCGGGAATCCTCTGTTGACTATCCCGCGTACGGTGTAGTAGCTCATATCAGAAGCACCACCTTTGCTGCCAGGAAGAGCATTATCATCGATACGATGTCGCCGATGGTGGCAATGGCAGGTGTAACTACATTATCCGGGTCGAACCCGAAACGGAACATACCAAGTGCCAGAAGTACTGCTACAAATGACAGGATGATCCCTGAGGATACGCCTGCCAGAACTGCTATTAATGTAAGGGTCAATGCACCTGCACTTTGCATACCAAGTGCAATTGTTATGAAATGTCCTGCAATACCAAGTATAAAGGACATGATAAGACTGAGAAGAAGTGAACCTGAAACATTGTTCACAAGCTCTGGATTGCGGTCTATCTTGGTTATAAGACCCATGTGAATGGCACTTCCAAGACGGGAACCCAGTGTACATGATATGTTACCACGCATACCGAGGACGGCTGGTGTTATGACTATAAGTCCTGGTATCAGTTCCAGTTCGTTGCTCATGCCTGAGAGGATAAGTCCTGAGATTACACCTCCAATGGTGGCCATGAGCTCAAATGGCAACGCCTCACGCACTATGGAGCGGACACTTCCGTAATCTCCGATGTATTCCTCGACTACCTCTATCTCGTAGTCCTCGTCTTCATCACTCTGGTCGTAAGCCATTACATTGCCCTATTTCACTTTGTTATTATTTATATATATCAGGCACCAATGGACTTTTTAGCTTTTATTTTCAAGATGTACTATCCTACGGTTAAAGATAAGTTACATGCTCACTATTTGAAATGAGAGGAAAGCCAATGTTAAAACATATAGTGATGTGGAAATTGAAGGATAATGCTGAAGGAAATACCAACATCAAAAATGCTCTTTTTATGAAAGAGATGCTTGAGACCCTCAAGGATGTCATACCTGAGATCGAGATGATCGAAGTGGGGCTTAATGTCAATTCCTCAGCCGCTGCCTATGATGTAGTTCTTTATTCCGAGTTCAAGGATGAGGAAGCGCTCAAGACATACCAGGACCATCCTGAACACCTGAAGGTCGCTGAGTTCGTTGGTAAGATCAACGAGGATAGAGTGGTTGTGGATTATCTGGTCTGATCAGACCGGAATGATTTTTCTTTTTATTTCTTTTTAATTACTATGGGTATTTTATTTTGAAGGGGTATGCTGCGTGAAGGTTTCTGTTATACTGGGACATCCTTATGAAAAGAGCTTCAACCACGCCATTGCAAATGTGGTGATGGAGGCTCTGCTTACCAGTGGCCATGAGGTCCATTTCCATGATCTTCATAAGGAAGGCTTTGATCCGCTTCTTCGGGGCGAGGAGTTAGTGGCCGATCGTTCAGAGGATCCTCTTGTCAGAACTCACTGGGCAGAGATCAGAGAAGCAGATGGAATTATCATCGTCCATCCTAACTGGTGGGGACAGCCACCGGCTATTCTGAAAGGATGGCTGGACCGTGTTCTCAGGGAAGGTGTGGCGTACATGTTCCCGGATGATGATGATGGCTCCGGGCTTCCCATTGGACTTTTGAAGGCAAAGGCTGCAATTGTCCTTAATACCTCCAATACACCAGAGGAAAGAGAGAACAATGTTTTCGGTGACCCGCTTGAGAGGATATGGAAGGATTGTGTATTTGATTTCTGTGGAGTGACCACTTTCCATCGCAGGATGTTCAGGACCATTGCCGGCAGTTCTTCGGAAGAGCGGGAAGAATGGCTGGATGAGGTGAGGGATATTGTCAATGATACTTTCCCACAGCTTTCCTGATAGAAGGGAGATATATTATGAGAAGACCTGAGAAGCAGATACTGGATGAGGATCTAATGAAGACGATCCTCAATGAGGCCGTGATATGCAGGATAGCCATGTGCAAGGACAATGTTCCTTATGTGGTGCCGATGAACTTTGCATACCGTGATAATGCTCTTTATCTTCATGCTGCTCAGAAAGGAAAGAAAATGGATATCCTCAGTGAGAACCCATGTGTCTGTTTTGAGATGGAATATAAGGCCGAGGTTACGCCTGCACCTACAAGTTGTGGCTGGAGTATGAAGTACTACAGTATAATTGGTCGTGGGACAGCTTCTTTTGTAACGGCCGGGGAGGATAAGACCAGAGCCCTCAACCTTCTGATGGAAAAGTATGCCGGAGAAAATGATCTCTGCTACGAGGATGCCATCTTGAACAAGGTTGCGATCATCAGGATAGATATCAGTGAAATGACGGGCAAGTCCTCAGGTTATCCCAAACCTGCCACTTGCGGCACTGATCATGAGTGAATGCATCCCTTCATTTTTAAACTAAGCTATGTGATCACTGTATATTTTGATATTTTTGATGGATTTTCCTTAGATATCTGCAAGTTTGATGCATTTATCCCCTCATCCATCAATAAAGGTTATATACAACTAGTTACATTTAGGGGTTGCTCGTGGGCGAAAGCGCCACCGAACAACTTTATTCGCAAACAATGTGGGCCCGTGGTCTAGCCGGTTATGACATCGCCTTTACACGGCGGGGGTCATGAGTTCGAATCTCATCGGGCCCACCATACTTATCTATTTCTCTTGCAGTTTGTTTTTATAGAGTTACTACTTTTTAATCGTAATCGTTACAATGCACAATATAGCGCATGTACTCGGTTTGAGTGCTATATGAAAAGGCAGAGGATATGAACTTAAGATCATTTATAAATAGGATATCACTCAACATTATTAGAATACATATTTTTTACCCAAATCTGTAAGTCTGTATGTGATCCACGAAGCATCTCTATTTCCTTCTATCAGATTGTTATCAGCAAGCACAGAAAGATGATAAGAAAGTTTTGAGGGAGAGGTTTTAGTTATTTTTTGAATAACGCATACACAAAGTGGTTGTATCGAAAGAAGGTTCAATATTTTTAGTCGGAGAGAAGAGGATAATGCAACATATATCTGGCTTTGTCTGCTGATCTGACTTTCATCAGGCAGTTTTTCAATTATTTTATCTATACCTCCTATCATTTCTATTTCTTTGGATACATGTTCTGGCATTTTCATGTACAGCTACCTCCCCAAACTCATTTTGAGCTTTTCTATGCTTAAAAAATAGTTCATTTGAATTCAATACTGATACTACCTGACTTCTTGGCCAGGGACTCAGATAGCATTCCCATTTCAAATCTGCATACGTGTAATATGCCACAGGGTACAAGACAGTTAGCTGAACAATTTACTTCCTGAGCCTTTGCTATGACATAATTGTCCTTGATGTCAAGCGTCTGGTCCATGGGTATTTCCATATGTGATATTTTCTTGATCTTCTCGCAATCTGTTTCGATGTCGATGATAATGTCTTTTCCTTTTACTTCCCCACTTACCGTATGCACAAATCCGCAAATGTTCGAATTGATCGTAACTTCACTCATGTAATTTGCCTCCAGTTTTGCTAATAAATACTACTTGATTCTGATATATATAGGTATTTCAATCATATTTGAAATACCAATCTATAAATAGTATTTCAACATTATTTGAAACTATTCTAAAATCACCAAATATAAACAAGTAAGCAAGATCGTGAAAAGGGCAGGCGAAAAATGATGGATGAAAAAAATAAAATAATTTTAATTTTGGGGATAATGGCGTTTCTTGCAAATGGAGATAATTATGCCGCTGCACCATTATTGATAAACATATCAAAAGATCTGAACATAACAATAAGTGCTGCTGCTTTATCTGTTACAGCTTATATGCTTTCATTTGGACTATTCACTCTATTGTTTGGTCCACTCTCAGACAGGTTTGGAAAAGCAAAGATAATCAATATAGCTGCAATTGGAACTGCAATATTTAGCATACTCGGAGGATTTGCTTTTAATCTTCCATCTCTAATTTTTTTCAGGGCAGTAAACGGAGCTTTTGGGGCAGGAATTTTACCTGTAACGCTGGCACTGGTCGGACAGTCATTTGATAATAAAAACAGGCATAAAGCTCTTGGAAAAGTAATGGGGCTTATGTTCTTTGGTGGCGCCGCTGCAACAGCGATAGGCGGAGCATTAGCATATCTTGGCTCATGGAGATTAGTGTATATCACATACGGAGTCGCAGAATTAATAATGGCATTAATTATGCTAAGAGTTCTTGAAAAAGATGAAGGCATCGTAGACAAATTCGATCTTATCAGTGCTTACAAAACACCTCTAACAAACTATAGGTTTATGAGATTAGTACTGGTAATGTTTTTCGTCGGATTCTCAGTATTTGGAAGTTTTACATATTCAGGAAAACTGCTCCAGTCAGTAACAGGATATAACATATTACAAGTGGGAATGATATTATCATTATTTGGTGTTGGAACTGTGATTGGTGGCAGGATTGCGCCAAAGGTTAGATCAATGCTAAATCATGCTTATCTTGTAAGTGCAGGCATCATTGGATTCATATCCTTATTTGCAATGTCAGCATATACCAACATTTGGATCTTAGGTATCGGATTAATTGGTTTTGGAATGGCTTTCATTTTCATGCAATCAACACTAGTAGCCACAGCTCAGGAAAAATTACACATGATGCGAGGCACTGCTATGTCATTGGCTTCATTTAACATGTTTGTGGGTGGTGCATCAGGAACAATATTTAATGGATATATAATGAGTCATTACGGTGTTTCACAAATATTTTATGATGCAGGATATGTCATATTGATCGCCGGACTAATTTCCACAGTATTTATTGCAAGATTTGAAATGAGAAAAAAACTAGGCTACTATAACAATGCTTAAAGGTGGATCAAATGGAAATCATAGGAAAAGTTCATAACCATACTTCAGAAGATAACTTGAAGATGTTGCCTTTATGGAGACAGGCAATAAGTGGTATTGAGATCACAGGTACAGAAGATGAGATTTTCACAGAGGAACACTCGCATTATATAGTAATACATGACCCGCTTAAAATACAGTTTCCACAAAGCAAAGAAGAACTAAACAAAAGGTTCTGTGCAGGTATGGGAGCTTCTGTTGTGAGTTACATCCAAAAGGAAGGGAATATGCATTATATAAGGGGTCTGATGGCTGAAAATGGTGCCAGCATCTATCATATTTTACCATACACATATTTTGATCAGATCCAGGAAGCACAGTTCCCTCAAGGTTATATGGAACCAAGGAAAATGAAGTCATTCAGTGATGTTCTTTCACTAATGGATGGAAAGAATATACTTGACGTTGGCTGTGGTCTGGGAACTCTTGCAATAATGATAGCACAAGCAAAGCCAGATGCCTTAGTATATGGGATAGACGTGCTTGATAGTGCCATAGATCAATGCAAATTCAATGCAAAAATTGAAGGCGTAACTAATACAAAATTTGTTGTAGCCAACACGTACGAGCTACCTTTTGAAGAAGGGTACTTTGATACAGTAGCCTGCTTCTTTATGCTGCATCACCTTGATGACATACCAGGAGCATTGATAGATATCAAAAGAGTTCTAAAGCCATCTGGTGAAGTAGTTGCAGTAGAGCCCATCGATCACTACCATGATGTACAAAGGTATCCTGAAGACTGGAAAGCACTTTTCCTGGAAGCAGGCTATAAGGTAGATGTCTGGGAGAAAGACAATATCTCATACATCCGTGCAGGTCACAAGCAATAAAAAATAGATTCTTGCTCTGTAGAGCCTGTTTTCTATTTCATTTCAGTCTGATATATGTACATATCTGAACTACGCAGCTATCCTTAATGATCAGATCCTATTTCTTTATTTTAGACATGGTATTTTGCTGAACTATATTTTCATACTTTTTCCAGCTATTTTCATCGATCACCGGCATTATATGGTTTGCTGCTTCTTTTCGTTCTTTATGGCTGCAGGAATCTATTTTGTTCTGGATCGTTCCATGGTCTGTGGTATCTATAAGATCTATAACCTCGATCTCTCGAAGAAAGCGGTTTATCGCAGTCATAGATATCTCATCCAGATAAGGGATCACTCCCATTGATCCTATTATCTTTTTATAGCCGCCCATGGTCGAAACCCCGTTCTCTACAAGTGTTAGAATAGATTGACCCGCAAAATGCTTGCTTTCTTTACCACAAAGTATCAGGCAACTGATATTGGGATTTGAAAGTACATTAACGATAACTTTCTGTATCCCGAAATTCTCTGTAAAACATGTACCACATATTGCATAGTTCTGTAGACCAAGTGTCTGGTGATCAGAGGATAGTGTCACAACAGCAACGGAAGATCCCGGGTCACCTATAACGTAATCTCCATCTGTTAAAGGCCAGCTATTCATTTCAGAGGACTCTGTTCTTGTCATTGGAATTCACCTTAATTGCAAATTCAATTATCGTTGTTTTGATCTCACTCTGGCAGATACTTTCCTTATCTTATGATATTGCATGTCGGTCAGAACGATTCTCTGATCACGGTCTATTAAGCTGTTCTCTGTTATGCAGATACAAAGAAGCTGGATCGGGAACTGATCAAGTAGATCTCCAATACTATCAAATATTATTATTTTCTACTATTTAAGTATTTCAATTTTTATTGAAAAAGAGTATATTAGAGTTCTTAAGATGATCCTATCACTTAATATCACTACTTTCTAACCGGTATCGTAAAAGTGAAGGTACTTCCTTTCCCTACTTCACTTTCAACATCGATCTCACCGGAATGCATTTCTACATAGTACTTAACGATCGCAAGTCCAAGTCCGGTTCCGCCGTGATCCCGGGTTGTGAACGAACTGACCTGTTTGAACGGGTCGAATATAGCTTTCTGTTGTTCCATGGGAATACCGATGCCAGTATCGGATACAGATGTACGCAGGTCTCCATCTGTTATTCTGGAATTGAACCATACTTTACCATTTTCAGGTGTGAACTTGATAGCATTACTGAGAAGATTATAAATGATCTGTCTGATCTTCATCTTATCCGCTATGATCTCAGGATCGCTCAAATTGATATTGACCTCA
This sequence comes from Methanolobus profundi, assembly GCF_900114835.1. Taxonomy (GTDB): domain Archaea; phylum Halobacteriota; class Methanosarcinia; order Methanosarcinales; family Methanosarcinaceae; genus Methanolobus; species Methanolobus profundi. Next base: position 611,215 of record NZ_FOUJ01000001.1, read on the forward strand.
AGTCCGATCCGCTTCTCTTTGATAAGAGGGTCCATCAGTGATATGATCTCATTCATCACTTCCTGTATGTCTATCAACTCCGGTTCATATTCCATATTGCCGGATTCTATCTTTGAGATATCGAGTATATCGTTGATAAGCTCAAGCAGGTGATTTCCGCTCTTCAGTATATTCGAGATGTGTTTCATCTGCTTATTATTCAGGTTCCCATATGTTTTTTCCATAAGGATCTGGGAAAAACCAATGACCGAATTTAGCGGAGTGCGTAGTTCGTGGCTCATATTTGCAATGAACTCCGACTTGATCTGATTTGATTCCTCGGCCAGGGCCTTGGCCCGAAGAAGTGTCAACTCGGCATGTTTTCTTTCAGTGATATCTCTGCACACAGAGAACACCAGCATTTTCCCATGTATAACTCCCCTGCTGGAACTGATCTCAACATCAATTAAAGTCCCGTCCTTCTGCCTGATCTTTGTTTCCACAAAACCGTCTTTATCGTCATAATCTCTGATCAGGCGAAGAAGCTCTTCACGCGTCCATTTCGCATCCCATTCCCATATATGCATCCCCGGAACTTCATCAGGCGGATATCCTACCATAGCAGCATACTTCTTATTCGCTTCCAGTACTTTTCCATCCATATCATGGATCACTATTCCATCACTGGAATTCTCAATAAGGAGACGCCTGCTCATCATCTCTTCTGCGATCCGTTCCTCAGCTATCTTCCTTTCTGTGATATCCTGGATCGTCCCGATGACCACATTCCTTTCAGCAAAATATTCTGCAACGGAATGGATGTAGCGGATCTCACCGTCATCAGGTCTTTTGATCTTGAATTCAACTTTGTAGGGTATATTCTTTTGAAGAAGGTCTGCCATTGCATTTTTCAGCATTTCCCTATACTCAGGCAGTGGTATATTTTGTATAGTGTCTACCGTGTGTTCATTATCTTCAATTCCGTAGATCCTTCTTGCTTCCTCTGATGCATCGACCTTACGGGAATTGAAGTCAAATTCCCAGCTTCCTACACTTCCTACACTTTGTGCTGTGCGAAGTTGCATCTCTTTCCTCAGTAATTCCACAACAGACATCTTGCGCTCTGTGATATCTGTTAAGAACAGAGTAAGCCCGATCACCTTTCCATCTTCATCTTTAAGAGGACTATATACGTTCTCATACCAGTGTCTTTCTGAAAAAGAATCTCCGTACTCTTCAATAATAGTGAAAGCTTCACCTGCAAGTACCCTGTCAAAATTCCCTTTAGCTTTTTCTACATCTTCAGGGTCTTTTATCTGGTCAAGCATATTTGTGCCGATATCTATTCTGGCTCCCCATAATTTTTCCATCGTTCTCTGATGGTTCATATTGTAAGCAATATACCGGTAATTCCTGTCAAGAGCGAATATGATCACATCTTTAGGACTTTCAATAACTTCCTGCAATAGCTTGTATGCCTGTCTGTATTTCTCTTCTGCCTGTTTCAGTGTTCCTTCTGATCTTTTCTGCTCAGTGATATCAGTGTGAGAACCTGACAGTCTGTAAGGGGCACCATTCTCATCTCTCTGGGCTGTACCTCTGGCAAGTATCCATACATAATTCCCATCTTTATGTTTCAAACGGAATTCTATTTTGTATTCAGGTAGCTCCCCTTTCAGGTATTTCTCAAGCTGATCTATAACTCTTTTTTTATCATCTGGATGGAGTCTCTCCTCAAAGGTAGAGAAAGAGTTCTGAAGCTCGTGATCAGCAAAGCCTATTATTTCCTTCCATCTGGAAGACAGGAATACTTCATTAGTTATCAGGTCCCAGTCCCATATCCCATCCTGGGATCCGCTGACAGCCATAATGAAACGCTCATGACTTTTTTCCAGTTCCTTTGTCTTTTCCTGCAGAGAATGTTCAGCTTCCTTTCTTCCGGTTATATTGACCGATGCTGACATGACCCTTTGTATGCCATTGATCATAACAGGACTCAGCCGGACATATAACCACATACGTTGTCCGTTTGCCATCTTGTGGATCCATTCGAATTCCTGTGGGCCTTCATTCACTGCTTTGTCTATCCATTCCTGTGCTTCAGCAATAGAATATGGTGGATCAGACCAGATATTGTTTGCCTGTAACTCTTCCAGTGAGGAAAAGCCAAAAGAAGTATAAGCTGCGGGATTAGCATCAATGATCTCACCAGTATCCTTGTCGTGGATCATGGTGGATATCGGTATCTCATTGAAAAGCTTTCTATACTGCTCGTTCCATTTCTCCATTTCTTTTTCAGCTATTCTTATTCCACTGAGTTCATGAACAATGGCACAAAGCAAGGTAGTCTTTTCTGAAATGACAGGGATAATACTGAGCTCTACATCATGTATCTCATTGTTAGCAAGTTTGTGTCTGGAAATGAATTTGTCCCTGATCCCACTCTCTGCTTCCTCTATCTGTAATTTTGTTCCTTTTTCAGATAGTGTGCTGATATGGGATAGCTTCCTGCCAGTAAACTCTTCAGCACTTGATCCATAGAAGTTACAAGCAGCATTGTTTGCTTCAATGATATCCAGGCTGTCCGGGTCTATCAGGAGTATGACCAGATGCTCATTGTTGAAAAGTACCCGATATCCGGCTTCATCCATTCCCACAATATATTCTCCATCTAAGTATTTTCAATGAGTTCCTTTTTTATAAAAGGATATACAGATCTTGAGCTACACTATAATAAGTACTGTTTAATTGTTACATGTATATAAGTCTACTATTATATACTATATACGTCATAAAATTCTCAGATATATTTCCTTATCAGAAGAATAAATGCAAAGAGATCACTGGTAGCTCAAATGAAATATCTTCATTTCATTCTTTTTGCCTGATCAGTGAGATCGGTAATGATCTCAGAATTTGTCTGCAGATCAAAAATTAACTATATCTATAAGTTCACAGGTCATACAGGAAGACTATATGCAGTATCAGCACATTAGATCTTTTAGTATATCCATGAAAGCTGATACTGACCAGCATATCCAAAAGTAGATGATCTTGATGATCAGCAGGACATAATATGATACCAATCGAAACACTTGCTATTCTTTTTGGTATAAGCTCCGCATTATCATGGGGTGCAGGGGACTTTGCCGGAGGGTATGCATCCAGACGGACCGGTGCTTATATCGTGGTCCTGGTGACACAGATCACAGGTCTGATCATATTCCCTTTACTTGCACTTGTATTCTCCGAGAGCCTGCCACCGATGGTCGATCTTATGTGGGGTGCTCTTGCAGGTTTCTTTGGGGCTGCAGGCCTGATAGCACTATACCAGGGTATGTCCAGAGGGATGATCAGTATAACTGCCACTCTGGCTGCAGTGATAGGTGTGATCATACCTGTTATGTATTCAGCATTGAATGAAGGGATACCGTCACTGTTCAAGATACTGGGCTTTATCTTTGCGCTTGTTGGTATATGGTCGATAGTTCGCAGGAACACCGGATCAGGTCTTAAGGCAAAGGATCTGGAATATCCGTTGCTGGCAGGAATGTTATATGGTCTGTTCTTTATATCCATTGATAACTTCAGCTCAAATGCTATATACTGGCCGCTAACGGTTTCAAGGATCCCTGCGATGATCCTGCTTACGGGATTCATTATGTCCAAAAAGAAGATTAGCAGACCTGGCACTGGTTCTATTGCACTGGCGATCCTTGCTGGAATATTCAATACCGGAGGTGCTGTTCTGTTCGCTCTGGCATCCGGGGCCGGAAGACTGGACATTGCCACGATACTTTCATCACTGAGCCCTGTAGTAACGGTATTGCTGGCATGTATTTTGTTAAAGGAGCAGCTAGCTATACGTCAATGGGCAGGAGTGATGGCTTCTATGATAGCTATAGTTCTGATATCGGTTTGATATCAAGCAAGTGCAACACAAGAATTAAATGATCTTGATGTTTCATCTTTAAAAGATAAGCAAAGGGTTTTGCCCTTTACTTTAGCATTATTTTTCTGCCTGAACAAGAGTGCCAATCCGATAATAGCTATCGTCGGGATAACAATTGTCGAGAGCTCCGGGACCGTATCAACTATTCTATATGGTGGCTATAAGGATACGTATTATGATAATTTTAAATATTGATCTCTTTTTTATATGTATCTGGATCTTTGTCAGAACCAATAACCCTTAACGTATGATTCCGTCTGCTGGATATAAGGAGTTACATATCGGAGTAACAATGGAACGATAAGCAATGAGGTTATAAAATTACCAACGAACCATCCTTGAAATGTAATACTGAATGTATCCCATTCAGCTACCCCGGTAAGTATCAGCATCAATGCGCCCCAGGTAGCACCTGTCAGATTGTTGATAAGAACGGCAAAGAGGATGAATATTGTAATATCTTTTTTTGTTCGCAATCTGATGTTGACATTGAAATAGGAAAAAGCAGCCAGTGGTATGAGCACCTGCCACAGGTCTGCAAGCGACCATATGACATTCAGGGAAAAAGGCATATCTGCAAGTATACCTGCTCCGATCATACATCCAAAGTATGCCGATAAGGCACCCCATATTCCGTACCATAGAGTGAACACTATCATAAATGCCACTGCAAAGTACATGCCAGAGACTCCAGGTGCCAATGACACTGGAGAATTTATCACTGCAAATCTTGACAGAAGTGAGTTCAGCAGTATGAGGAATAAAAATATGTTCATATATGCAGAATAGGACTCTAGATCAGGCATTATATCCTCTATTGTTCTTTCGTTTCGTGAATAAGATAGATAGATATCTCTTCATTTCTTGCTTATAGGTATGTAAGTATGAAGGATATATCATTTATTTTATATAATATAGTCGTTATTATTAATTAACTTATAATACTGATTGTGGTCAAATTATTATTGATCGATCTGCAAGTACTATATCATTCCTGACCAGGGTATATAATATGAAAAGTGATGCTGATGACATGGATCCTCTTATGATAAGAGGCTGGTTCAAAAAACCTTATTCAGTAACGATCACTACTATTTTTATATTTTTTGCAGTACTTTATAATGCCTGGTCATATGTTGGGAAATGGCTTGATAGTATTCTCATTAATGGTCTTGTTTTAGGCGATGTGACATTCATTAAGACACTTACATTTGTTCTGATACTTTTGATGGCCAATATCATCTATATGGTACTCAACAAACAAGTTGCTCTCTTAAGGACAGTGGAAGAACAGGAAAAACAGCTCATAATGTATGAGATGAAGTTCCAGAATTTTATTGATACTGTTCCAGATGTTGCTGTCCAGGGTTTTGACCTGGACGGTAGTGTGCATTACTGGAATCTTGCCAGTGAGAAGATGTATGGCTATAAAAAAGACGAGGTCATGGGACAAAAGATGTTCGATCTTATAGTTCCAGAGGAAAGCAGAGATAATTTTGAGAACATTCTCTCTTCAATGCAGAATAACAGGGAATATAAACAGGCATCTGAGTCTATTTTCTTAGCAAAGGATGGTAGAAAGCTGCCGGTATTCTCCAGCTACTCAACAGTTCCTGCTTCAGATGACTTGCTTGAGATATTTTCCATGGAGATAGATCTGACCGAAAGGAAGCAAATGGAACATGATCTGAATGAAGCTAAAATAATAGCAGAGGCTTCCAGTAATGCTAAAAGCAAATTCCTGGCGAGCATGAGCCATGAACTCAGAACACCACTTAATTCTATAATCGGATTCTCTGATATCCTTGCAAATGACCATTCCGGTTGTCTTAGTGATGATCACAAGAGATATGCAAATAACATATCAACAAGCGGACAACATTTGCTTGGTATCATAAACGATATACTTGATATATCAAAAGCAGAGGCCGGAAAGATGGAGCTTCAATATGAACCTATTCTGCTTCCCTCGGTCATCAATGAGGTGGTGGAAGCTATGCGTCCATCAACATCTGTAAGAAATATATCGATAAATACCATTATTACGCCAAATGTTGGTATAGTGAAGGGCGATCTGGGCAAACTTAAACAGATACTTTATAATCTTGTTGGAAATGCAGCTAAATTCTCCAATGATGACGGGACCATCATTGTCAGATGCGATATGGATGACAAAATAGTTCAGCTTGAAGTTGAAGACGATGGTATCGGAATAAAAGAGGAGGATATTGGAAACCTGTTCAAACCATTTTCTCAGGTTGGTGAACTTTCTACGAAAAAACATAAAGGCACAGGTTTGGGCCTGTCCCTTGTCAGGGAACTGGTGGAACTTCACAAAGGTGAGGTCTGGGTTAAAAGTGAGTATGGTAAGTACAGTATATTTGGTTTCAATATTCCCGTTGATAATTCTTTAGAACAGGAATAAAGGAAACAGGACATCAGTCCTTTTTCCTCATTACCAGAGCGGTAAAAGCGATCAGTATCACAATTGGTGTTCCACTTAACCCTGGAATGCTATTGATATCTTCCAGATCACCACTTTCATCAATATCAGTTAAGTGCTCTGTCCTGACATTTTCAGCTGGTACATTATAACGTTCCTTATCCTCTGTTCCAAGTTCGCTCATTCCTGTTATAACGAATGGTGAAAAACCGGGAGTTTCTGATGCAAAATAGATGTAATCATCATCTTCTTCCACTTTCCATGTATTCAGCTGGTTCCAGATATCATCATGATATCTGTAAAGGTATATTGATGACCCAATAATAGAATTCTCTTTGATCCATTCCTTTGAGACCTTGAACCGTATCTGTATATCCTTTATATTATCAGAGGTTGCAAAACCTGTTTTACCTATCCAGATGTTCATGTTCTGATATACTTCACCTGAGGGGTCCTTATCTGCAAAGGACGATCTATCATTTAGGACTTCTATTGTTGCTGAGATAGGTCCTGCATTCTTGAGTGCGATGAACTTTATCGATTCAATGGCATTTTCTTCCTCTACAAAGTGATATGAGGTTTCAATATCCTTGTTCACGACTTCACGTACAACTTCTTTTTTCATGATGTTGTCGTAATCTTCACCTGTGCTTCCGCCACCACCGCCGCCACCTGATGAACTGCCGGTAGATGTGGTGGCTTCGGTACTTGATGTGGTGCTGGTCACAGCAAGGTCCCATGTTCTTTGTGCGTTCTCAGTTGCTGTCTCTGCAAATACAGTTATATTGTATGAACCTGCGGAAGCAGGAGTATACGAATAGCATGATGATACACATGAGCCATTTACTTGCATTTCAGTACCATTGACCATCCATGTAATATCACATTCCTTGTTAGCAGTAATGCTAAAGTTCTGACAATTACCTGGGTAGAATTTCAGGCTGGCATGAGATGGTCCAAATGTCATGATGTCTAACGGCGTGGTCATAACATCCATGTAAGGATAGAACCTAACTTTATCTGAATCTGCGACCTTGAAGTGTATATTCTCTGTAATGTTGACAGAGCTGGCTCTTGAAAGGATAATCTCATGTCCGTTATACATTGATATGCTCTCTTCAGAAAAATTACTAATTTCCATGTTCCCGTACAGGTCACTACTGGACAAAGTGAGATATTCATCTGATATCTGGAATATTCCTTCGATAGATATGCTGTTTGTTCCTGTCTGGTTTGTTATATCAGTAAAATGCACAGCAATTGTTGTTATATTGTCTACTGATGAGAGGTCTGTTCTGTAAGTATAATCATTACAGGAATATACTGTTGTGGTGTCTACTATTGTACCTTCTTTTGTGAGAGACACTATGGCACTACTATTGTTTGCATTGATATGGATAACTTCCATTTCATACCCTTCCCTGAGGGCAAGAGATGATTCAGGGTAAAGAACATAATGATTGTTGCTGTCGATCAGGACTCTGGATAATATAGAATTCGAAAGCAGGCTAACATTGCTTTCCTGGAATGTTGTTAGATCATCATATCCAGCAAGGTATTTCTCTCCAAGGAATCCAATTGCAGTATATTCACCCCATTCGTCATGTTTGAGATCGATCAGGAATGGGTTCGTATCATACAGCAGGCGATTTTCTTCAATGGTTCTGTCTGAGAGGTTGAGCAGTAGTCTTTCAGTCTCAAGTGGTTCATCAGAAATGTAATTAAATCCCTCAAAGTTAACTGAGGTCCATTCGGCTGTTGTTTTGTCTTCAACAACGGAACCCCTTATCTCCTGTATGTTAGCATCAACGCTTTCTTTTACAATACAGAAACTAAGGTCGTCATTATCATCAATATCAAAGTAAAGGTCGCCTGCAATTTTCACAGAAGAATTCCTTGTCAGGTCGATTGGTTCAGGATTGGTGAATCTAAGATAATCACTTCCAATTTCTGTAACCTCCAGTTGTCCAAAAATGTCTCCTGTCTCTATAAGGTGGGTATTTTCAAAATCGATCAGCCATAGTCCTTCAATAACCATCATACCCTCCGATTCCTCCTGGAATAGTTTGGTGACATTCATTGCCATGACCACTACATCGTCTTCACCTGCAATGTCTTTATCATAGATCCATGTATTGCCGGTAGTTGAGATATCGATTATTTCATCCTCTATGAACTCATTATCTTTAGCCAGTTCGACCCAGACTTTATCTCCCTCAACATCGATCTGCTTTGCTTCGATGGAGTAACCATTTGGTAGTTGCAGTGTTTCTCCAAGAGGAATGACTATCTTTTCATCAATATCGACCAGTACTTCTGCCAGTTTATGTGGCATGTTTGTTTTAAGGGGTGTATAGCGTTCACCAAAGATCCCAATGAACTTATAGGAGCCTTCTATATTGCTGCTCTTGAATCCAGTCAGCATTATTTTGGTCGTATACAGTAGTCCATCAGCTTCAATGGTGTTACCGTTTGAATACGATCCACCGAATATTTTCAGTGTTTCAGTTGAAACATTTTCGTCGTTATCATAAAGCAAGCCTGGGAAGTCGGTGGCCCCTATCGTGATATGATCCTCATCATTTGGGCCTGTAATATTGCTCAGATCAATGGCACTATAGAGAAGACTCCGTATCCTGATATCATCTTTCTCTGTATCTTCAATAGAGTTATCATAATTTGCCAGATAAGGATCCAGGAAAATATCCCTGATCATCGCAATCTTGTTTGTCTCTCCTGAAAACACATCATCCATAAGGAAACTGATCACAGTCTGTTCATTTCCATTCACAGACCTTTCAAAATAATAGTATTCTCCTGATCCCAGAATAATTTTGTCTGCTACCTGTCCGTTCCTGAGCAGATGGAAGTATGCTTTTTTGGCATAAATATCAACATACATTAGATCAAGGGTGTATCCTTCACCAATATCCAATGAACTACCAGTCTCCATAATACTTTTATTTTCCAGAGCCACAGTCCCTTCGTCAGATCCAACATGGTATACAGGCTCGAGTTCGATACAATCATTGGAAATTCCATCGAATATTTTTGAGATATTGAATGTCACTATATTGTGGATTATCTGGGTTGAAGGGTCGAACCTGCTATAGGCAAATGTAGCATCTTCTTCTATTATGTCATGATCGATGACTGTGCCGTCCTTATCAATGGATATTAAGGCTTTTTTACCAGATATCTCATCTATAATGACTGAATATCCATTATACAGCTTCCAGATATCTCCAACTTGTATGAACAGGAAGGACTCGGTGTCGAGTGTGTTCTCATCAGAGTAAAGGGTATAGTTAGTTGAGAGCTCAATAAATTGTTCGGATGTTGATATCAGGGTATTCAGAACCGGAAGTTCAACGATAGTTACAGTCTCACCGGTGTGTTCATTCAGCCGCTGATATACATAATTACTGTTCTCGCTTACAACACGTTTGTCCACTACAGATCCATCTCTTTCAAGTGACAGTATACAGTAATCACTTTCCTTACCAACGTCAATAACCCTTACAGAATAATTATTTCCAATATCCCATACTTCATCAGATTCCAGTAATATTGTCGGGTCAGTATCCAGTGTACCTGCATCAGTATATTGTTCTATCTGTGAGATAACTACAATACCATAGAATTGACTTTGAAATAGATCTGAAATATAGATGTTGACGATCATCTCATCACTGCCATTAAATGACCTGCTGTAATAGTAGTAATTATCTGCTGATGCAATGTGCTGATCAACAAGTTCTCCGTTCCTGCTAAGGTTTAGCAGGATCTGGTCACCATCTATATCTATTAAATGTGGTGTTAGAGAATATCCATTTCTCAATTCCCATGTTTGTCCTGTTCGCATTAATATTTTGGATATACTACAGTCCCAGTTCTTCTCATAGGTTTCGCTTTTGTCAGAAACTATGGCTTTGATATAATGGTGTCCGGATGAAGATGAGTTATTTATGAGGGAATCAAATGTGTAATTTGCAGTGGATACATTTTTATCTGTCTGAATGTGAGTGTTATCCAGATACCAGTCTATTGTGGAAGTACGGCTTGTATTGATATAGAAGTCCTTTTTTTCGCCAATATGCATCGAACAATCATCCCCGATGGGATTGGTTATAATGCTATCCGATAGATGTGCTTTTACTGTCCATGTCCACTCATTCTGAAGTATTCCATTCTCATTCTCTGCTACTACTTTCAGGTTGTATGTGCCGGATGTATTACTTATATTGGTATATGAGGCTGACATAACAGATTCATTGGTATAGAGTATCTCTTCATCAAGGATCCACGTAATATCTGCTATTTCATTCAGTTCTATATCAAAAGTGGTCATGTCTCCTTCATAGGAGCTTGCGTAAGGAGCATCCGGTGTTAATTGAACTATCGTCAGTGGTTCAGGAGTTATGACCTCTGTGAATGGATAGTATCTCAGGGTATCATCGTTTGCTATTCTAAATGAAAAGTTACCTGCGATATCGATGATGGAATCCTTTGAAAGCGTTATCGTGTTATTATTCTGCATTCTGAGATAATTGCTTCCGATATCTGAAACAGAAAGCTCGCCAAAAGTATCACCATTATCTATCTTAAGAATGTCCTGATCATCCCTTAACCATATACCGTCTATTGCAACAGTTTGATCAGTCGATATATTGCTCAGGTGTATTCTCATTATCTCAACTGTATCCATGCCTGCGATATCTTCCTCATAGACGATGGTTCCACCGTATGTGCCCAGTGTAATTGTCTGGTTGTATTTCTCTTGCCTGTTCTTTAAGATTTCAATGGAGACTTTTTTCTCATCTACATTGGCATACTTCAAGAAAAGTGTATATTCATCATTAACGGAAAGATTTTCTCCTAGTTGAAGATGATATTCATCATCACTATCTAGGAGCAATCTTGTAAGTATGTTCGATGTATTGTTCTTTAATGGAATATACATCTCTCCGAACAATCCCATCACAGGATATTTTGTAGGGTAAAGTGAAGTGTCAAGGTCACTGTAGTTAGCTTTGAAATAACTTTCCTGGATGCTCGTAGTGTATTCCATACAGTTCTCTTCAATATCCCTTCCATTTAGATTGGTCAGGATAATCTTTTCAGTTCCCAGATCATTGTTGATGTCATAATAGAAATATTCAAAATTCAGGGGTGTCCAGTTAACCCTTTCATTTTCTGCAGTAATTCCCCTCAATTCATAGGTTCCAGCTGCGGTCCTATCTACAGATGGTTTAAACCTGAGTGTCTCATCATCAGCGACATTAAGTAAAATATCTCCCATCAATTCTACGAGATTACCTTTATTCAGGGTTACTGTACCACTGTTCTTCATCTGGATATTTGTCTCATTTATGTGCATTACACGCATGTTGGCGTAGGAGTCTCCAGCCTCAATATCCAGATAATCATCTGATATCTGGAAGATTCCTTCAAAAACAACAATTTCTGATATCATTCCTATGAAGCAGTCAACGGGACGAACTGCGATCAATGTAACATTCTTACAGTCCCCTATATTGGTCTTATACACATAATGATCATAAACAGAAACATTTTTTTGTTCGATCTCCACTCCATCTTTGGTAAGTGCCAATAACACAGAATTCCCTTCATATAGAATATCTACAATATCAAGTGCGTATCCATCGTTAAGTAACAGGGACGAATCAGAATATACTACTACGTGTTCATCATCATCGATCAATACCTTTGATAACTGTCCCACAGATAACATATTCAGATCATCTGACCCACCGATGATTGTTGTGTTGTTGGTGTACGCTACAAAATATTCTTCTCCGAGAAAACCTACAGTTTCATAACTGCCCCATTCCTCATGTGCAAAATCCGTCTCAATTGGTACGGCTTCATAGACAATATCATTAGAATCTATGTTTCTTCCAATATCTATTATTGTAAGTGATTCTGATAACTTTCCAGAATCCAGGTCATAGTAGAAACCGGAAAATGTCCTTGCATCCCATGTATATGTTGAAGAGGAAGCTGTAAGTTCGTCCCACACAAGATCTCCTTCTTGTGCTGATATGTTCGAATAGGAAGAAGTCTGACTAGTACTGTCTGAAACTGCAATTCCGATAGATGCTATTAGAAAAAGAATTAGCATTACCACGTTTTTAAAATCCATTTTACCACCACTGCCCTATGTTCTTGTTCGTGGAATGATAAATGATATACTATCAAAATATCATTGTCATAAGGAAAACATTTTGTAAAGTAGATGGTCAATAACTATTTAAAGTTATTTATTTACATTTTAATAATTTAATAGCAGATTGATAATTGACAGGTTATGTATGGTCGAAGAATGATCCGGACGATCAGGAGCTACAAAATGTGCTGTAATCCATTTGATCTTTTATCCATTGGAATACTGACCATAAAAGTACTACCTTCCCCAACTACACTATGAACAGTAATATTTCCACCATGCATTTCCACATATCTTTTTACAAGTGCAAGTCCCAGTCCGGTCCCTTCGAATTCACGTGTCATAAAACTGTCAACCTGTTTGAAAGGTTCAAAGATATTTTCTAGTTCTGCTTCAGGAATACCAATTCCTGTATCAGATACAGATATATGCAGCTCATGATCAGTGCAGGTTGCTTTGATACCGATCTTTCCTTTATCAGGTGTAAATTTGACTGCATTTGAAAGAAGATTGTGCATAATATCCTTGATCTTGCTCTGGTCAGCATTGATCTCTATGTTGCTGGTCTGTATATCGGTGCTTACATCAATTGATTTTCTTTTTGCAAAAGGTTTGACCGTTGTAATAGCTTCCTTCAACACATCCTCGATATAGAAGGTTCTGAGATCTAGTTTCATCTCTCCGGATTCAACTTTTGATAGGTCTAGTATATCATTGATAAGTTCTATTAGATGTCCACCACTTTTCAGTATGTTAGATATGTATTTTGTTTGTTTCCTGTTCAATTCACCAGGTATCTTATCATCAAGCATCTGGGAGAAACCTAATATCGAATTAAGTGGTGTTCGCAGCTCATGGCTCATATTGGCAAGGAATTCAGATTTTGCCTTGCTGGCTGTTTCTGCTACTATCTTAGCCTGTAGTAGTTTTTCCTGGGCATGTTTTCGTTCTGTAATATCTCTGCAGATGCAAAAAGCAAGCTTCTGGTCTCTTATAATAGCCCTGTTTGAACTGACCTCAACATCAAGTAAGCTACCATCTTTCCGGCGATGTTTCGTTTCAAAATGCGAGGATACTTCATCATTGGTTCTAATTATTTCGAGCAGCTCTTCTTTCTTGCATTTAGGGTCAAGGTCCCAGACATGCAACTGAAGTAGCTCATCCATGGAATAGCCAAGCATCTTCGCATATTTCTGGTTCGCCTCGAAAACTTTTCCATTCTGGTCGATAACAACGATCCCATCACTGGACTGCTCGAAGAATATACGCTTTCTGATCGCTTCTTCCTGTATCTGACGTTCGATCTCTTTACGCTTTGTAATATCCCTGCACACAGAGAATATCAATTTTTCTCCTGAGAACGTAGCATCATTGGCGCTTATCTCAACATCAAGAAGTTTACCATCTTTTCGGCGAAGTGTAGTTTCAATATATCTGTCAGCAGTATCATAATTATCGAAGGTATCTAACATCTCTTCCTTCGTCCATTGGGCATCTATTTCCCATACATGCATCCCATTGAGCTCTTCACTTGAATAACCGGTCATTTGAGCATATTTCTTGTTTGCTTCAAGTATCTTACCATTCTGATCAAGAATTACAATTCCATCGTTTGAATTTTCGATAAGTATACGTTTTCTAATGGCATCTTCTTCAATTTTTCTCTCTGCTTTTTTTCTTTCTGTTATGTCTTGCAGAAAACCGATCACTGTTGTTACTTTTCCACTTTCGATTATCGGACTGCCACCTGCCCTTACCCATTTATGCTTACCTTTTGCAGAAACAAATTCAAGTTCAAGGTCGTATGCTTCCCCTTTTTCAATAGTGTCTTTAAATGCTCTCTCTATTTTATTCCTAGATCCGTCAGGGAAGAATGCCAGACCATATTCACTTACAGTTTCGTCTGGCTCTGTATCTCGGATCTTTGAAATTTCAGATGTTATTGTACTTTCTCCTGAGAGGACATCGAACTGCCACCCACCGATCATTGCGATCCTTCCAACCTCATTCAGGAGTGCTTCCTTTTTATGCAGCTCGATCTCAGCGAGTTTTTGTTCAGTAATATCGTGTATCGTTCCGATCACAAGGTTCTTATCCACAAAATACTCGGCTACTGAATGGATGTAGCGGATCTCACCGTCATTTTGTCTCTTGATCCTGAACTGCACATCATAAGATGCTTTTCCTGTGATCAGGTCCTTCATTGCTTTATCAAGCATTTGGCGCTCATCAGCCAGAGGGATCGTCTGTATTTCCTTAATGGTAAGATGAGCATTGTTTAGTCCGTATATCCTTTGAGCTTCATCTGAAGCTTCAGCAATACCTGTATTCAGGTCAAAGTACCAGCTTCCGAAACGTCCAACTTTCTGTGCCGTTCTTAAATGGGTCTCTCTTCTCTTTGAATCCTCTTCAGAACGCTTTCTTTCTGTTATGTCTCTACCTACACCTAGTATTCCTATGATGTGACCATTCTGGTCATACATAGGACTTTTGATGGTCTCAAGGTACTCTTTATGTCTATCATCAGCATAGATGACCTCTTCTTCGTTAATTATAGGTTTACCGGCTTCCAAAGCCTCTTTGTCCTTCTGAGTGAAAAAATCGGCAAGTTGTTTATCAAGGAAATCATAGTCTGTCTTCCCAACGATATCCTCTTTCTTCGCACCAAATAAACGCTCGAACTTTGAATTACATGTGAGAAATACTCCGTTGATATCCTTCAGCCAGACAAGGTCTGGCAGAGTATCTACCAGCGTATGGAATTGTCCTTCACTTACCAAAAGAGACCTTTCAGTAGAACGACGTTCGGTTATATCCTCTCCGACGCTTATTACAGAGGATATGTTCTTATTCTTATCATAGACCGCAGTGTTCGTCCAGGCTATAAGTTTCCTTTTACCACTCCTGGTAAGTATTTCATTCTCATAGTACGTGGGTATTTCCGTATTCTCTATGGTTTTGAAAAATATTTCTTTTATATCATCGAGTGTATCGGGTGGCAGAAAAAGATCGAACCAGTTAAGACCTATTACTTCTTCTCTTTCCCATCCTGCAATATCAAGAAGTATGTCGTTACAATCGATCATATGCCCATTTGCGTCGAGCACAACTTCTGCAAGCTGCATGTTATTGAGTACTGCACGAAGATCCCCTTCCTGTTCGGTATATGCAGTCTCTTCCTTCGTCTTTTTTGAAGACATGTTATGTCCTTCTATTGCAATATATCTGTATCCATTTTTTGTGCGGTTCTAACTTTGGACAGATGGAAAATGCCGTCTGAACTTATTGTTTTGTATATTTAGTGCTATACTTGACGGTCCCTTTCTAATTTGTAAATAGTTCTATGATGATCACTTTTTCCCATTTCGGGTATTTCTTGTCATTACATGAATATTATTATAATATCCATGCATATTTTAATAGATGTGTTTATATAAATATTGTCCTGACGATATTCTTTTTTGTAATTATAATATCTCTTTATCACCGGATGTATCTGATAGACAAATAAGAACAGTGGGCTGTACTTGAGGAATATGGAGCTTACAGATATTACAACTGGTGGGATCTTCAGATAGTGATCTTGCCTTTATTCCAGTGATGTTCGAGAACTTTATTAGATGGAATGGATGCTGAAAGATCCATGGAAGGAACAGTTTCTACATTATCACTTCGTATCATGATCGATGTATTTTCAGACCTATTGACCATAGTTCACATATTTAGCTTCAAGGGGATGGAGAATATGAACACACTCCCTTCTCCTACCTTGCTCTTTACTGATATGTTCCCTCCGTGCATTTCAATATACTTCTTTGTAATGGCAAGCCCAAGACCTGTACCTTCGTATTCGTGGTTCATATACGGATTCAATTGTCTGAACGGATGGAACAACTTATCCATATCCTCAGTAGCAATTCCTATTCCCGTATCCTTTACCTTGATATAGAGCATGTCATTCACTTTCGTAAGATCGATATCGACCTTCCCTTTTTCAGGAGTGAACTTTATGGCATTGCTAACAAGATTATAGAAGATCTCCTTGAATTTTGTTCTGTCAGCCTCGATATTTCCTGTTGGCATTTCCGATGAAATGGTCAGTTCTATGTTCTTTTTTACTGCAAGGGGTTCCAGTGTCATTATGATCTCATCGAAAACTTCCGATATGAAGAACATCTCATAGTTCAGTTTCATTTTTCCGGCTTCTATCTTTGAGAGATCAAGAATATTATTTATGACATTCAGGAGATGCTCTCCGCTTTTGGAAATGTAGGACAGGTACTCAGCCTGCATATCATTTATCTCTCCGAATGAACAGCTTTGAAGTATGTCTGAGAATCCAAGGATGGAGTTAAGAGGTGTTCTTAGTTCGTGGCTCATAGTGGCAAGGAACTCATCCTTTATCTTGCTTGCAGTCTCAGCTATTAGTTTCGCTTCCAGCAGTTCATTTATCTCTTTTTTCCTGTCGGTAACATCCCTGCATACGCAGAACACCAGTCTCTGATCGGCAAACTCCACAGAATTAGAGTTCAGGTCGACATCCAATACTCTTCCGTCCTTACAGCGTTGTTTAGTCTCCAGAAATAGCCCGGTCTCATCATTGTTCCGGATCATATTCAGAAGTTGATCTTTAGTATAGTTGACATCCCAGTCCCATACGTAGAGGTCCTTTATCTCTTCCATTGTATACCCGAGCATTCTGGCATATGCCGGGTTCGCCTCGAACACCTTCCCATCCATATCAAGGCTGACGATCCCGTCCTTGGACCGGTCCATAAGATTGCGTCGTCCTTTTACTTCCTGCTCAAGTGTCCTCTCATACTTTTTTCGTTCTGTTAGATCTCTTATGATGGCACAGTCATATTCCTTTCCTTCGTAGTTCATGTAACTGATCGTTATCTCAACAGGACACATTTTTCCTGATCTGGTAGGAACGAAGGTTTCAGTATCGATCACTTTCTCATTTTCTATGTTCGTCCAGTGTTTTTCCCAATCTTCCGGTGTTATCGTGGGATTTGTCTCGAAGATCATCATTGAGAGGAATTCATCCTCGGAGTAGCCAATAAGATCACAAGCAGCCTTATTGACGTAATCGATCTTCCCTGATTTATTGATCCATATAACTGCATCGCTGGATTTCTCCAGTGAGAAACTTGCCTTCTTTAATTGTTCTTCCGATCTTTTCCTCTGGGTTATGTCCCTGCCGACACCCAGCACTCCTATGAGCTTCCCGTTAGCATCATAAACAGGGCTTTTTATTGTCTCCAGGTATTCTTTATGTCCGTCAGCATAGGTGACCTCTTCTTCAAATACAATGTGAGTACCGGCATCTATTGCTTTCCTATCTGTTCCTCTGAAGAGATCAGCCGTTTCCTTTTCAACAAAATCATGGTCAGATCTTCCAATGATCTCTGCTTCCTTTGCACCGTAGAGTTGTTCAAATCTGGTATTACATGCAAGATAGAACCCATTCAGATCTTTTAACCATACAAGGTCAGGTATTGTGTCTACCAGTGTGCGTAATTGTCCTTTACTTTCAAGAAGTTCCTTTTCGCTGTTCTTTCTTTCAGTAAGGTCCCTTACAAAAGCACAATCATATTCCTTTCCTTCCCAGTTCAGATAACCGGAGGTGATCTCTACAGGACACATATCTCCTGATCTGGTACGGAGGCTGGTTTCGATGTGGAATACTTTACCTTCCTTTAATTTATTCCAATGTTCAGTCCACATATCATGGGATAAAAATGGATTGATGTCTGGCACAGACATAGTCAGCAGTTCCTGATCATTATAGTTTAAAAGCTTACGTGCAGCACGGTTCGCGTAAAATATCTGCCCGTTCTTTTCTAACCAGAATACTGCATCACCGGAATTCTCCAGCGAGAAACTTGCAAGTTTGAGATCATCTTCAGCTTTTTTCTTTTCAGTTATGTCCAGTGCGAAGGAGCAGATGTATTCCTTTCCTTCATAGTTCATATAGGTGGAAGATATGCTGACAGGTATGTTCTCACCTGACCGGGTAGAAAAATAGCTTTCTATACGATCTCTCTTTTTCCTTTTAATTTCGATCCATCTATGATCCCAGATCTCCTGGGTATAATAAGGAGCTATATCAAATACCGACATTGACTGGAATTCTTTTTTAGTGTAGCCAAGAAGATCGCATGCAGCCTGATTTACATAGATGAATTTACCATCATTTTTTATCCAGGCAACGGGATCCACAAAGTTCTCCACTGAAAAACATGCCATTTGCAGTTTCTTCTCGGCTCTTTTCCTTTCAGTTACATCCTTTATAATGGCGTAATTGTATTCCTTCCCCTCATAGTTCATGTAGTTGGCAGTGATCTCAACAGGAACAGGTTTTCCAGAGCTGGTGTAGAGGGTGGTGTCAAGATGGAATTCCTTGTTCATCTGCACCTCTTTCCAGTGCTCTCTCCAGCTTTCCGTTGTGAACATGGGATTAATGTCGGGTATGGACATTGATAGCAGATCGTCACTGGAATAATCAAGAATATCGCATACAGCCTTGTTGACGTAAAATATACTGCCATCCTCTCTTGACCATATAACTGCATCACTGAAGTTCTCCAGTGAGAAACATGCAAGTTTCAATCCCTTTTCTGTCCTTTTTCTTTCACTTATATCTTTTACAATAGCACAATTGTATTCTTTCCCATCATAGATCATGTAATTGACCGTGATCTCAACAGGGATGATCACTCCTTTTTTTGTACGATGGAGTGTCTGGAACATGAAATTCTTTTCACTTTTCACTTTTTCCCAGTGTCTTTTCCATTTATTAAATGTAAAATTAGGATTGATATCAGCAACACCCATGGTCAGTAGTTCATCTTCCGAATAGCCGAGGTGGGTACATGCAGCATAATTTACGTAGAAGAACTGTCCATTCGATCCTGTACAGAAAACCGCGTCGCTGAAATTGAACAGGGAAAAATTAGTAATGTGTCTTTTTTCTTCCAGTATCTTATGTTCAGTTATATCCTGGATCATATAATATTGCCTGTCCTGTTCTCCCAGAACAGGGCTCATGTAGATCTTTACATCCCGGAAGGTACCATTTGCTGCATTATGTCTTGAAATAGAATATCGTCCTCTTCCGGCAATATCAATGTTCTCATGACATTTTTCATATTTATCGGACAGAACTGCCAGGTCACGAATGTTCTTACTATGGACATCAGATCGCTTCCATCCATAGAAGCTGCATGCAGTATTGTTGGCATCTATGATATCAAGGGTCCGGGGATCGACAAGGAGGACAACTGCTACCTCATCTTCGAATAACCCTTTGCATGTTCCTTCCCTGGTAAGGAAGTACCCTATTAGTTCCTCATCTTCTTCACAGATGGGATCTATATTCCCGGTATGAAGTTGTTGCTCATCTATGAATACCATAAGATCATTGTCCTATGGCTGAAATAAGGATCGAAAGGACCATAACTTGGTCATATCCTCTGCGATATGAAACATCAGCAGCAGTTCCTAAACTATTGATGCTTATAGGTCCAATTTTTCAAATACTATAAAATAATCCTTTATCCAACCGCAAATAAAGTATCAAGCAACTACTATTTAAAGATTGTATATTCGGTCTTACAAAAATACAGATCATATATATGCATGATAATGCGAGCATCATTTTCATGTCAGTTTGCCATAGCGTGAACGTTCATAGACTGTATTTATGGATAGAAATAAATGAATAGAAGTGTTCTACCCTACCTTTCAACGGAGTTGTAAATAGCATGAAAAACTGGACAGAGCAGATGATAAAAATTCCGGATAAGATCTTGATGATGGAACAAAGATAAAGGTCATGGGATCATGTAGTTAAGAATGTCCTTTTACTCATCTCATCTTGAATAACTTTTCCTCAGTTTGATCCAGAAGGTGGAACCTGTACCTATTTCACTATCCTTAACGCCGTACTCTCCGCCGTGTAGTTCTATTGCTCTTTTGACTATGGCAAGCCCCAGTCCTGTTCCTTTTATACCTTTCTTGTCTGCACGGTGGAAACGATTGAAGAGCAGTGGTTTCTCATCATCAGGTATTCCTGTTCCCTGATCTGTGATGCTCATCTTGCACATCTTGTCCTCATCAGTGAAATTAACCTCGATATTTCCCTTTTCGGGACTGTATTTAATAGCATTTGAAAGGAGGTTCACAAATACTTCTTCAATGACCGGATTGACAAGTGCAGGACATTTCTTATTTCCTGTAATTACAAGGTTCTGTTCTTTATCTTCAAGTTGTGGTTTAAACCCATCAACTACCATCTTGAAGATAGATACAATGTCCATGGTCTCAAAGGTGATATCCTCTTCCTTCTGGAGTTTTGCAAGCTTTGTAGCCGTTTCAAGCAGCTCTATAAGTCTTTCATTGTTCTCTTTGACCTTTGATGCCAGTTTACGTGCATTCTCATCCTTTATGGCAAGCAGCAATTCCTCAGTATAACCCTTAATAACACTTGCAGGTGTGAGAAGATCATGCCTGATAATATCTGTGAAAAGGTCTTTGAGCTCGTTGGAATGTTTTAGCTCACCAGCATATCTCTTTAGTCTCTCCTCTGCTTTTTTCCTCTCAGTGATATCCCTGGCAACTGAAATTATCGCCTGTTCTCCTTTGTAGTCCGCAAGCTTTGCGTTCACTTCAAGGGGCACCTGACTTCCATCTTTATGGATATGTGATATCTCAAAGATCACATTCTTCCTGCTCATGATGCGGTCTGTATAACCATCTATCAATGGCTGCATTTCTGTCTTTACAAGGTCAGGAGGTGACATGTCAAGCAATTCATCACGGGTATATCCAGTAGATCCGATAACTGCTTTGTTAACATCCACGAATTTCCCGTAAGGTCTGTAAATAAATATCTGGTCATCGATATGATCGAATAAGGTCTTGAGGTTCTTTTCGGATTCTACCAGGAGTTTTTCCATCTTTCTGTTCTCAGTGATATCCTCTCCGGAACTTATCATACCTATACGCTTACCATTCTCGTCCTCAACAGGTACATCATGCCAGAAGATCAGCCTTTCTTCTCCATCCTTTGTCATTATGAGGTTCTCAAAATATTGAGGAGGCGTAAGCTCGTTTGCCATAACCTTAAAAAAGCTCTCTCTGGTAAGCTCTCTTACACTTTCCGGCAGGAAATCATCGAACCAGTTCCTTCCGATTATCTCTTCTTTTGGATATCCCAGTGTCTCTGCTCCAACCTGATTGACAAAGATGATCTGTGAGTCACTGTTGACTATCCCAATGATCGATCCGACAACATCAAGATAGTTCTCAAGTCTGTCCCTTTCTTTCTTGAGAAGCTCTTCACTGCGCATCCTCTCTCTGATGTCTCTTATAATGAGCAGTTCTGCTTTCTTGCCCTGGTAATCTATAACGGAACAATTGATCTCAACAGGTATCGTGCTATCTTCTTTTGTAATCATTTCAACAGTGAATATATTCCTTTCATTCACATTCTCATGATCAATGAACCACTCAATACAGTTCTGATGCTCGATATCAGGGATAAGGTTAAGATAGCTCTTGTTTATGATATTCTCTTTTTCCAGGCCTGTTATGTCAAATATTCTGGTATTTGCAAATTTCACCAGACCGTTCTGCAAGATAAGGATAGCATCATTTCCTTTCTCTACAATTGTTGAGTACTTCTTCTCTGACTCATGAAGTTCTGATTCCATCATCTTCGTTTTTGAGACGTCCTTTGCCACACAGATAAAAGCTTCATCGGTATCGTCAAGTGGTTTACAGACGACACTCATTGGTATCTTCTCACCGGTCTTGCATCTTCGCTCAAATTCATATCTTGATGAACCGCTATTTATTGCTTCTTTTATAAGTGGTGACTCGGAGAGATCGGTTGAACATTGTGGTATGAGGTCATTGATATTCATCTTCATCAATTCTTCAGACGTGTAGCCTGTACAGTTCACAAAGTTGATATTGAAATCAATGATATTTCCCTTATTGTTCACAACAAAAATGTAATCCTCGAGCTTATCGCAATAGCTCCGCGCTCTCTTTTCAATGTCCTTCAGTTCGGTGATCTGTACCCTTTTCTCAAAGAAGACGGATACCATTCTGGAAATAAGGTGCAGGAGCTTTTGATAATCACGTACCAGGTCCTCATTCTCTTTAAGAGTGATATCTTTGTTCTTTAGTATGATCTTAATGGATCCTTCTTTTTGTCCATTGACCACTATATCACTTGCAATTATCATGTCAGGGTCACTGCAGGAGGATGCTCCACAAATGTTGTCCTTCCACTTGACACTTGCAGAAACATTGTCCTCTGAGAAAAGTGCCGGTATCTTATCTACAAGTACTTTCAGTATCTCCTCGACAGATGCCTGATCAAGCATAGTATCGACTATATCGGCTATGTTCCCTATGGTATCTTCAATGTTTTTGAATCCCTTCATTTCCCACTAACCCCATGAGCAAATAAAGTCAACTATGTACACAAGAATGTAGCAACATTCCCACTCACCTTATACCCTTATGCTTTTTTTGGTTATAAATATACCTACTATAACTATATATTAGATTTAAATGTATTTAAATATTTGAGTGGTATTTGAAAAAAGAGTTATCTGAAGAGTTTAGTTGTAAATATAGTTCTCAATGAAGGTTATATCCTTATCTATGTTTGAGTTTGCTATATTGAGGTAGTCAGAATTATCAATGTCAGTTCCAGAGTTAACGAACTCCCTGTTCATATCCTGAAGGGTATTGATATCTGTTGTATCATATAATGTGTATGTAAGTGAGAATGCTTTCTTATATCCGAAATCCACACGCTCTTCTGTGGATCCGCTGATGCTTTCAGGAGTGCTCCAGTCAGCTAATGGATAATCATATTCATCCTTAAGATCGTTGTACTTGTTAAGGAACCTGTCACGTCTTGAAGCTGCCTCTTCCGGTTCCATCTCATCAAGTACAAGATATGTGTAAAGATCAGCATAACCTTCATCCATCCATAACTGGTCGAAGTTGCAGGCACGTGTCCAGTAGTGTGCAAGCTCGTGTATCAATATGCCGTGGTTCGAAGTATAGAGGAGCCATATGCCGTTCCTTCCTTCATTGTAGCCACCATAGCCTCCGGTCTCAGTTATGTTAGCCTGTGTAATGGTTATGTTATAACTGGCAGGATAAGGGACACCCCATTTCTCTTCAAGGAGTTCAAGACCTTCAATGGCTGTTTGCATAGTGTCCTGAGCCCATTCTTCCTCTCCTTCCCAGTACTTTACGGTTACATCCACATCTCTCTCATCAAGGTGTGCTGTATCTGTGAGTGTCAGGCGTGGTGAGGATCTTACAGAATTGACAACACATGCTGTGCTCCATTCCTGTCCTTTCTCGAACTTATAGATACTTGAATACAATTTCTCTTCGACCTTGTAGTCATCCCTGCTAAGGTGTGTATCAAAGTCAGCTGGTACTTCGAGTGTGACCTCTATGTTATCTCCATATTCATTCATGGAGAAACTAGCTGTGTTCTTGTTCGCTTCAAGTTCATAGGTCACGTAGAATGTGTAACTTTCCTCATACCAGACCTTCTTGTTGAAGTAGAATACATGGTAACCTTCAGTTGCTATGGAAAAGGTCATTGCTCTCTCGTCATCATAGACCTGGATGTTCATAGCAGCTTCAGGAAGGTAGTAGTTATAATTGGAGTAATATCCTCTCCAGTATTTGGTATCACTGTTATCGTTATGGAAAGTGATCTCCTTGGATACCTTTACCACTCCTTCTTCTGGCATCAGTTTGTAAGTTGAACTTATGTCAGTTGAGATATCATTGCTGTCGGCTACTGTCACTTGAACAGCGAATAGGAAAAGGACAAGAAGTATTGTTCCTGTTAGTAAACGACGTTTTTCAGAATATCCCATAGCTATCTGATGAGAAGACTGGATGTACATCGTTTAAACCGTTATGACATCATAATTGAATTTGTGTACATGGAAATTGGATGTATGTACATAGAATCATATATATTCAGTCTAAATTATAAATTCATGTAGGTATTAGTGGGAATATATGTTCAAAAAAGGTAGTTATGTATTCCGATTATTGTGTTTTTTCTGTTTAACTACTAATTGTTAAGCTAGTGATACTCTCTGATCTTCTTTTTGGAGCATGCTCTTACAAGAAATGGATGAGAAAAAGAATATGACTGATATTATTTATGTGTACAAGTAAATGAGACCCGGTGTTATGTAAATACCATTCAACTTTTATTGGATCTACATCTCATATATTAAAGCAGAGTCTTTAAAATTAATCTCTGTTGTGATCTCACTGATCCTTTACTTTGATGTTCAAGCGCAATTTAGCCACAGGTTCAAGTTTTTTCCACACTACTGTTGTATCTTTTCTAAATACGCAGTTTTGAACGGTCTGATCACAAAACTGCCCGTCAATTTCATAGATAAAAAATCCCTTATCACCATTAGTTGAAATTACGTGCTCTTTTCCCCGTAACTTTTTAGTTTCAATGATAACCACATCTTTTAGGATATCGAGTAGATTTGTTCCTTTTTTAATTTCTACTGTCTTAATGGGTGCAAGAACATCGAGTGATCGGGCTACATCCTTATTATTCAATTGAAGAACATGGGTTTTTCCATAGATATTTCTTGTAACAAGATTAGCATCCTCCAGAATATTAACATGTTTTGCTGCGACAGGAACAGATATGCTTTGCTCACGAGCAATTTCGGAAATGTGTTTTTCATTTTCAAATAAACTCTGAATAATATTTAATCTTGTTTTACTGTCTAATGCATAAAAAAGTTTTAAAAAATCAGATATTTCATCTTTTTCTGCTTTTTCATTAGCTTTATCAGTCATATGTCTTCACTAAAGACTAATATCTATATATATTTTTATATTTGGTATTTTGATCTTATGTATAAGTTGTTATCTTGAACTTTATTGAATATCCAGATCGATCATGCTTTTTTCAGGAGATCTATTGAAATGCTCGATCCAATAGATCACTTCACTATGATCACGAATTCCTTTAGAGATCAAAGTTTCCAAAAAGTATTTCCGTTCATTGAGAGCGTTTTTAAGGTCCTCTTCACTCCATCCTCTTCTTACCCGTATATCATTAAGGATCTTTGAACCATTGTATTCAAAAATATCTTTAAGTTTGTTCCATATGAAAACATCCTGCGTATCAATTTTTTCTGACACACCTGTTACTTCAGTGATCTTAGATACTTTGCGTATTTCAGTTCCATTTTCAAATGTATTAGATTGCATGCAGATTACATCAAGTGCAGTGAACATTGCTGTTGGAACATTGATAGGTGGGTTGGTGAATCTGTTGATCACTTCTGTGGGTGAACCTGCATGGAATGTGGAACAGGTAGCATGACCTGCATTCATAGCCTGGAAGAGTATTTGTGATTCACGACCTCTGACCTCTCCAACCAAAAGATAGTCAGGTCGCTGCCTTAAGGATGCCCTTAACAGATCATCCAGATCAATGTTCCCAATACTGTCATTTGAGATCCCTTCACGGGTTATCATTGGTATCCAGTTCTCATGTGGTAATTGTATCTCTCGGGTATCCTCTAAAGTTACTATTCTGATATTTAAGGGAATGAACATACAGACCGCGTTCATTGTAGATGTTTTGCCACTTGCGGTTCCACCGCATATCAATATGTTCTTTCCATGTTCCATGCAAAGCCAGAAATAGGCCATAATATCCGATGAGAATGTATTCCCGTCAATGAGGTCTAAAGGAGTAAGAGGGGATCTTTTTTGTTTTCGTATACTGAAAGAACTTCCTTTTGGACTGATCTCGTGACCATATGTAATATTTATCCTGGACCCGTCCTGCATGACTGTGTCCAGTATGGGAGATGATCTGGAGATGTGTCTGGAACTCTGATGTGCGACCCTCATCACAAAAGCAGCTATCTGATCATCGTTCTCAAATGTGATATTAGTAATGAGATTTCCGTAGGTTGAATGGAAAATATAAACAGGAATACCTACCCCATTACACCACGCATCTTCAATGTTCGGGTCACACATGACGGGGCCTATATTTCCGAAGTCTATAAAATCTCTTTTTATGTAGTAATAGATCTTTTCAAAAATTATTTCTGAAAATTGAGAATTGTCAGATAGCAGTTCATTAATTTTTTCTTTGAGAATTATGTATTTATTTTGTTTATCGATCTCATCCAGGTCATTTACATCTTTTAGTGTAAGCACATCTCCTATTGTGAATAGAACTTCGTCCAATAGCGATCTTTCCACTTCATTAAGTTCAGGTTCAACAACATGGTAGTACAGGTCGTTATCATTTTTCAATATGGAAACAAATGCATAAGGCTCATCAACCCAATAACGTTCAATCTCTTCTACCCCGGTTTCGGGTTCAAAGGTAACGATCATCTCATTATTATCGTATTTTTCAGTAGGTTTATCTGTGAACTTCAATGGTATGTTCACACTATTTATTATGTATCTTATCTTTTCAGACAATATTTGCATGTCTGAATCTAATGTATGTTTGTATTTAAGTGTTATAGTTTTATTTCTTTAGATGAAAGAATGGTGGTCTTGCACCTGTAAACTCATAATAATGATGATGAGTACGTCCAATGCTTTTTCAGCATATTTATATACAAAGAACATATTTGTTTTAGAAATATTAAGTTGTATATGAATATGAGGTATATATGATAGCTAAAAAGATAACATCTTATTTTGGGGTTTTATTATTGATCTTATTTTTGTGCGGAACCAATGCTCTTTGTTCTGGTGAAATTACAGCTACAAGAAGCATATCAGATACATCTGTCGATGCAGGTGATACTTTCACAGTGACAATTGATTTTTATTTTAATGATCAAATGACCGGTCCGAAAATAGAAGAAAGCTTGCCTATTGGATGGGTAGTCAATGAGGTTGATTCAGGGGATGCTTATTTTAAGAGCAGTACCACAAAAAGCATGTGGAATTGGAATAGTGATATCAGCTCTGGTGAAACACTTTCTATTAGTTATGATGTTACTGTGCCAAATTCAACTACTAATGGAGAATATTCTATTTCTGGTACAGCTTCTGCTTATGTCCCCGATAGTCAAGCTCTTGTTGAAGATGATATCTGCGAAGTTTCGATCACAGGTGACACACAGGTAACTGTAGGTGAAGCATCTTCTTCCTCATCATCCTCCAGCTCTTCATCCTCCAGTGGCGGGGGCGGAGGAGGTGGCGGTGGTGGAACCTCTGGTGAAGTGTATGAGAACATTATGAAAAAGGAAGTTGAATCTGTATTCATTAATAAAGGTAGTAGCAGCAAATATGAATTTTCAGCTGATGAGAATGCAATTGATTATGTACAGTTCACTGGCCTTAAGAACTCAGGACAGATATCCACTACAATAGAAGTTCTCAATGCCAGATCAACATTTGCTGATTCAGATGCACCGGGACTGGTATACCAGAACATGAACATCTGGGTGGGCAAAGTTGGTTTTGCAACATCAGATAATATTGAAGATCCTGTCATAGGATTCAGTGTAAAGAAGGAATGGCTGGAAGAGAATGGTCTTTCATCAGATGAGGTAATTCTTTACAGGTATTCAGATGATGTATGGAATGAACTTGAGACAAGTGTTCTGAGTGAAGCCGATACATGCGTTTATTTTGAATCCAAAACACTTGGTTTCTCTCCATTTGCAATAGCCGCTCCGGCAAAAGAAGAAACAGTTGTTTCATCATCTGCAGGTGAGAATGTAGAAGAACTTAGATCAACATCTGAACCTATTGAAGAAGAAACATCCACTCCTGTGGAATCGTCTCAAAGTTCCCCTGGATTTGGAGTTTTAATAGGAATTGCCGGTGTAATTATTGCTGGTATTTTCATCACAATGAAAGGTAGAAGATAATTCTACTTTTTTGCAGAAAAAACTAAGGTGAATAAGAGATGGGGAAAAGCAAAATACCACTTCTTATCTTTTTACTGCTCCTATCTCTATTCTCTTTTTCTGCACAAGCTTTAGACCAAGACCTGAACTTAGCAAATGTTTCTGAAATAGAAACATATTCCGAAGCAACAGCGGTTTCCCTTTCGACTAAGATAAGTCCTTCAATATCGATAATAGTTTCACCTGATGCAATTGATCTTGGCAGATTGTCAGCAGGTATGTCCAGTGACGTGCATGAGGTGGGAATATTCAATAAAGGTAGTTCTAAGATCTATGTCACTTCTGAGGTCATAGACGCTGCAAAGGACCTTTATGTGGATGGAATTGAACTTGATGATGCTTCCTGGACACACTATAAAAAGACAATATCTCCTGGAGAATGCATTGGATCTGGTCTGCAGTTGAACGTACCGGAAGAGTACGTTGGTATTGGTTCAATGGAAGGTAAATTGGTATTCTGGGCGGAATTAAAAGAAAACAATGCCCCTGTCATTGAAAAAATAGAAGATATAACTGTAAATAGTTCTGATAAGGTAAAGATAATTCTGCATGCTTATGATCCGGATAACGATAAATTGACATATTCAACCACGGCGAAGTTTGGAAACCTTTATGGCAATATCTTTGAATGGGACACAACAGGAATAGGACCTGGAGCTCATAAGGTCACATTCTCGGTTTCAGATGGCTATGCATCGGACTCAGAGACTGTGCTTATCACTATTAATGCTGCAAATGACAATAATGACTTTCCTATAGCTAATTTTACATCTAATGTGACAGAGGGAAAGATCCCCTTAAGTGTAATGTTCGTTGACATGTCCGTGAATGCTACATCATGGAAATGGGATCTTGGAGATGGTACATATTCCACAGGCAGGAATATTGTACATACCTACACTGAAGCTGGTAATTATACCATATCTCTTGAAGCTGGAAATAATTTCGGGAATTGCACTGAGAAAAGAACAGATCACATCATTGCTTATCCCCGGATAATAATTTCTTTTGTATCTCCATCGAGTAGCTATATTACAGATCAGACAGGTGCTTCCAGATTGTTTGAAGTTACCACTGATGAAGTTGCAAATATTACCTGGACCCTTGACAACGTAGACATACAAACGAATAATTCCACCAGGGCAGCTTCTTATTATTGTTCTTCAGCAAAGAACGGAGTACATGATCTCACGATATATGCTGAGAACATGAATGGGACTGCACAAAAGAAATGGATATGGAACGTGACGTCCATTTCATCTTCAGATAGTTCAGGTAGCAGTTCTTCAGGTGGACGGTATGTCAGTGGGGGAGGCTATTTCGGAGAAAATTATGACAATATTCTGAATAAAGTGTCCAAAAGTCAGAATGTGCTGGCTAAAAGAACAACGACATTTTCCTTTAACTCAGAAGATAACCCTATAGATTCTGTTAGTTTTATTGCTTTGAAGAATTCCGGTGTTATAAGCACTACAATTGAAATATTGAAAGGAATTTCAACACTGGTATCTGCTCCACCTTCCGGAGAAGTATATAAGTATGTCAATATCTGGGTTGGCGATACAGGATTTGCAACTCCGGATAATATTGAGAATGCAGTGATCACGTTCAAGGTTGAAAAGGTATGGATATCAGAGAATGACGTTCGTGAATCTCGTATATCTCTTTACAGGTACAGTGGAAGTAAATGGAATGAACTGGACACGCTTAAAGTAAAAGAGGATGATGAATATGTTTATTTTGAGTCTGAAACACCCGGATTTTCTCCATTTGCCATTACTGGAATAAAAAAGGATGTACCTTTAAATACAGATGTAAGTACATTAAGATCAACATCAGAGGAAGTTCTATCTTCTTCCAATGAGCCGTTTGCTCAGGAATTACTGTCAACCGATGCTTCATCATCAGGTATCAGCAGATGGACATGGATATTATTCTTATTGCTACTGTTTACCGGCATTTGTATCTATGTAGGGGAGAGAAAAGGTCTCCTTTCTTTCGGGAAGAACAAACATGAAAATGTTATCTTCAAGGATACACTTTCATGTGAAATAGTTCCTGATGGTCTTACTATTTGTTACTTTGATACTGAGGAAGATCCAATAAAATATATTCAATTCAAAATAATTGATAATTCCAGAGACATGGAAGTAAAGGTGGAAGTGCTGAGGAACAGATCCCTTTTTGTAAAGGTCGATCCTCCTGGTAAAGTATATAGGCACCTCAATATCTGGATCGTTGCAGAAGGACTTGATCCTTCGACAATGGATACTTCAACAGTAGCCTTTAAGGTCGTTCGTTCATGGATCGAAGAGAATGGAATTGATGTTTCATCTATAGCTCTGTTCAGGTATGTGGATGATATGTGGCATGAACTGCCTACTGAAATGCTTGAAGAAAATGATGATAACTTAGTCTTTGGAGCACAGACACCTGGTTTTTCTTCATTTGCAATATGCAGTGTTTAGTATTTTATTTACATATCATGAGAGATCTTGATCAACACTACTTCTATTGATCTTATGTACGCACGGTTATCTTTACAGGTAATATACGTAGTCTGGATCGGTCTATTTATATGTAATTAAATTTTCTGTATGGACAAAGTAAAAAATTATGGAAACTAATTGATATGGTTCCTATCTTTATTCTTTAAGAAATGGACCTATCTGGTGTATTATCATGAAATGCGTATTGAACATCTCCACTCACTCGTTTGTAATTGCGTCGCTAATAATGGTGTTTACATCTGTTCCAGTATCGGGTATTTCATATGAAGAGTTCAATGCATCATATTCTCATAGTATGGTCACCACTGATGGCTTACAGGAAATGATCCATTATTGGTTAAATGATGAGCAGCTTCCCCTTGAAGAATATGATCTGGAAATTGTAAAAGATGTTCAAACCGGTTATGGAAATGTAAGTTATTTCTCTATTACCAAAACAAGTGGTGAGCCAATTGATACCAATGACCTTATTATCGTAACTTTTAATCCCAATGCACGCGGGAATAGAACAAGAGTGATTTTACCCGGTGTAACAAACACAAAAACCCTTTCATTTGTTGGAACATCGCCTTTCTGGAATGTGGGTAATTTCCCCATTGATGGGCAGTTCTTTGGAGATCTTATATTAAAGCCTGGCATGACCATAATTGCTGATGAGTATTCCGTTTATACTGGTGGTACCTGGGATCCAGATAGAGGTGATTATGTACTTGATGCAGATGGACACATTACCGGTATGCAGGCAATGTTTGCTGACTGGGGAAATGATCCTTCAGACCCGTCTGACGATTCATTGCAACCCGGAGATGTTGTTTCCGTTATGCTCATTGATTCATCAAAAGATGAGATCATTTTTGAAAAGGAAGTTATTGTTTCGGGCTATCCTAAGCAACCAATAAGGTTAGCAGAAGGTGGAGCTAATTTCAATATGAGTTCTCCTATTGATGATGGCTTTATCACTTTGGGATATCTTGGAGGTACTTCAGTGTATCCTGAGAATATTGCTATTGAAGTTTCTCATGGTCTGCCCGTGATGAATGTTTTCCTTGATGATGATACCATATCATATCCATTGAATTCTCCACTGTTACCTGGAGATTCGATCAACATCTCTTTTGAAAACTGGGTATATGGTCCTAACAGCCAGGTAAAAGGTGTTTTACTGGGCAGTCAGGTTGTTTGTAAAGATGAAGTTTTCAGATTATCTGTAATAGATACTTCTTCCAATGAAGTTCTTGATTCAGAACTTCTCATAATGGATGGAGGTGTTCTTCCTGATATAGTGGAGAAAGATGCACTGACATTAAAAGAACTCCAGACGTGGATACATTGCTGGCTAAATGATATGTCTGAGCCACATTTATCGCCTTCTGCTGAGTTCCACATTGAATTACACAAGGATATTGAAACTGGATATGGTAATCTTAGTTATCTAAGTATTCAGCAAACAGCAGGAGATGTGATCCACACAAAGGATTTCAAGATCATCACTACAAATCCGAATGCAAGAGGCTCCAATAAGACCAGGGGGGTCCTGCCAAATATTAATAACACAAATACGTTATCTTTGATCGGTGCATCTCCTTTTCTGAATCTGGGCAATTTCCCTACAACGGGACAATTCTTTGGGGAATTTGTGATGGAGCCGGGGATTACTATTGTTGCTGATGAATATTCCAATTTTGCTGGTGCGACCTGGGATCCAGACAGAGGAGATTATATAAAAGATCCAAAGGGATATCAAACAGGTATGCAGGCGATGTTTGCTGACTGGGGTGATGATCCTTCAGATCCTTCTGATGATTCACTTTCTGCTGGAGACTCCGTGAATATCAAAATTATCTATACACCAACAGGCAAGATACTTTTTGATGATAATGTCACAGTTAATGAAGATACTGAAACCTATTATCCTTATCTGGTCTCTGATCTTGATGGTGATGTTTCACTAATTGGAAACAACATTACATTTGTTTATGAGGGTGGCTATCCCCTCTATAGTGAGCAATTAAAAGTTATTTGTATGACAGGTGAACTTCCAGCAGTAAATATAATTGATAAAAGTGAGATTGATTTCCATCTTTCTGATCCTTTATACTATGATGTCGGAGTTGATAAGCATCTCTTGGATCAGGGAGATGTGATTGAGATCGATCTTTCAACATTAGATGTTTCAAATTCAGGTAGCGGAGGATTCATGCTTGGGAATCTGATTTTATACGAGGGAGATAAAGTTACTTTCATGTTGGTTGATACGGATACCGGACAAGTTGTAAATGTGCAGGAGCTGGAAATGAGTGATTAAACTTGCTTACGGGATCAATCAAAGAACTCGATTTGGTAATTTGTAGATAATCTTCAAAAGTAGGATACAACCTTGTTATCTTTTAAGGTATCATGTTTTAGCTACAACTCCAGCTATATATAGTCTTCTTCTTTAAGCATGAAATATTAGTTACCAATTGTATGGAAGTGCTATCGTTTCTCTCCCAAAAATGACAAATACAAGACTATGGCTTGTTTCATTAGCTATTTTCACACTTCTGCCCTATTGTGTGTCCGCATCAGACTGGACCCAGTTCCAGCATGATACTTACAACAGTGGAACAAGTATGGACAAAGCTCCGATAACATACCCGGATTTAAATCTTTCATGGGATTATACATTCTCTGGTACAGCAGGATTATCGAATGTATATAGCCCTCCACTTGTTGTGAATGACACGGTATACGCTGTCACGCCAGATGGAAGTGTTAGTGCAATTAACAAGAGAACTGGTATTGAAAAATGGAGTATTTCTCTTGGTTATATTGGCTATCAGCTGGGTGCACCAGCTTTTGGAAATAGTACTTTGTTCATCCCAACATATACAGGAAAAATATTTACAATTGATGCTGAAAATGGAAATGTGGCATGGAATATATCTCATGGAGGAAAGTGGGGTTTTACTCCTGTTACATATGATGAACACAGGATATTTTTTGGATACTGCAGTGACTGGGAAGGAACAGAGGGAAAGTATTACTGTTATTATGATAACGGAACAAAGGGGTGGGAGCGAGATTCCACAACAACCGGTGGTTATTATTGGGCAGGTGCAACTGTAGTCGGTGATTTTCTTATATTTGGTGATTCAGAAGGATTTTTAACTTCAGTGTATAAAGAGAAAGGGACATTACGAGATGAAATTAATGTGGCATCAGTTTTTGGACTTTCAGACATAGGTAGTATTAAGTCTTCCGTTTCTTATAATGAGATGAACAGCAAGCTATATTTTACTTCAGAAGGGGCAAGTAAAGGATATTTGTTGTCTATTGTGTTCAATGAAGATGGTACATTTGATGTTTATGATAAATGCTCAGTCGAGATCTTACCCAGTACCTCTACCCCTGCGTATTATAATGGTCGGGTCTACGCGGGATCAGGTGATCATGACACAGGCGGTAAATTATATTGTTTCAATGGGTCAGACCTGAGTGAAATATGGGAATATGTTCCTAATGGAGGTATAAAAGCATCTCCTGTGATAAGTACCGCATACGATGACGGGGAAGGAGAAGTGTATATTTATTTCACTACCAATACTGATAAGGGAAGAGCTTACTGCCTGCGTGATCATTCAGACAATAATGCTTCGGAAGAAGTCTGGTACTATCAGCCTCCTTCCGATAAATATCAGTACATCCTTCAGGGAGTTGCAATATCAGATGGATGGCTGTATTTCGGTAACGATGGCGGTTATCTTTTTGGACTGGCCACTGAAGAAAGCATCAAAATAGCTGCTTTTGAAGCAGAGCCGAGTTCAGGTATTGCACCTCTTACGGTACAGTTTAATGATACTTCGATCGGTGCTGTTTCGTGGGAATGGGATGTTGACGGAGATGGTGAAGTTGATCACTATGATCAGAATCCTGTGCATGTGTACACAGTTCCCGGAAAATACACTGTTTCTATTAATGTAACAAGTTCCAATCGCAATGATATGTTGGTCATGGAAGATTACATTTATGTAGGCGATGACTGGAATCCGTGGAATGATGAGGATTCAGAAGGAATTCCTGATGGAAGCTACATAACGATAGATGAGGTAATAGAAGCTTATAACTGCTGGAGGTATGATGATGTTTCCGATACAGGTTATGATGTATCTATTGATGATGTTATTGAAATGTACAATGCATGGCGATTTAATGTCGCAATGTGAAGTAACAGCTTAGCATCATCAATATATTCTCTGATGATCTAAAGCTAAAATCTTGAATATTGGAGTATTTTTTATGGAATAATGGAGCATCAAGTGAAAGTTAATGCTTTTCTGGAAAATAGTTGCTCCTCTATTTTATTTCAAAAGCTAATGTATATTTGCATTTATTTTTTGTTTATATGTGTTGCTGAATTAGCTTTCTTTTAGTGAAAAATATCTGACATTACTTTAAGTTAAAAACAGATCATGGTAGCAGTGCAACACATGTTTTGTGAGTTTTATCCTCAGTTCAGTCTCACAATATGAAAAGTTCTAATCGCATCATGAATCCTGTTTTATAGAGGTGAGTAAAAATGATGACTAAAGGAAGAAAAGGGACTTTCAAGTTAATAGTAGTGTTCTTGCTATGTTTACTGTTTGTTCCATCAACAGTATCAGCATCTGACTGGGAACAGTTTCAGGGAGACATACATAATACTGGTGTAACAGAAGACAAGGCTCCCATTACCTATCCGGTAGGGAATGAATATTCATGGGCTACAAAAGCAATTAGTGCAGATGGGTATTTAGGTTTTGATTCAGCTTTCATTGCATTAGATGGTGTTCTTTATGTGGTAGGTTGCGATCACAATTTAAGGGCACTATATATGGGAAATGGTACCGAGATATGGTCAACCAATACTGGTGAAGGTTTTCATCTTGGAAGTATCGCAGCAGGCAATGACAGCATATTTGTTTCTACATACACGAGTTGGTTATATTGTATTAACAGTACAACGGGTGTTGTAGAGTGGAAAGCAGATGAAAGACTGTATGTTGGCGAAGTTAATAAAAACTATCAGATGAACACACCCGTAGTCTATGACGACCATAAGGTCTACTTTGGTGGCTGGTTATCAGATGTAACATACGAAAACTATTCTAGATATTATTGCTATTATGATAACGGCACAAAATGCTGGGAGCGCCAGACTACAACTGACAGTGGATACTATTGGACAGGCGCTGCTGTAATTGATGATTATCTGGTTTATGCGGATATAGGTGGCTATCTGGTTTCTGTGTACAAAAACACCGGTCTTACAAGAGATCAATTGGACCTTTCTTTAACATATGGTTTTGATTCAGGAAATGTCTATTCTTCTATCTGCTATGCTGAGGAGCTGGGTCGCATATACTTAACTTCCAAAGGTGGTTATTTATATTCTATAGGTATGAATTCTGATGGTACTTTTGATACTGTAGATAAACAATATGCTAAACTCCCCAGTACAAGTAAATCCACACCTGCTTACTATAATGGAAAAGTGTATTTTGGTACTGGTTCTGTATTTGGTGGTGCTGGTTCCGGTCTGCTATGTTATAATGCGAGCAATGTTTCTGAGAAACTCTGGTCATATAGCAATGCAACAGCTATCCAGTCGTCTCCGGTTATCAGTACAGCTTACGATGATGGTGACGGTGAGATATATATCTATTTTACTACCAATGTTGCAAATGGAACTGTATATTGTATTAATGGATCAGGAATTGAACAATGGACCTATACAGCACCTTCAGAAATAAATGAGTATACTTTACAGGGAGTGACTATTTCTGACGGATGGCTTTTCTATGGGAATGACGCACGTTATGTGTTTGGGATGGCAACGAAAGAATCGCTTGGTAAAGTCCACTACATTGATAATAGTAGTTCTCTTCAGGATGAAATCTATGATGCAGAGAATGGTGATACAATAATGCTGTCTCCTGGTATCTATAACGTTTCATTGGACCCGTTAACCGGATACTCTTCATTGTACATTAACAAGAGTGATCTGATCTTCGAGGCTGATGGTGGAGAAGTGATAATTGTTCCTGACACGGATGCCTGTCCTTCTCTCATGTTTGGTGTGGCAGATGCAGACGATACTGCAGGTTGCGATGCTTCTGGAACTACTTTTAAGGGAATAAATTTTGCTGGCTTTGATATGATAGGTACTGCAAACAATGATCTTAAAAGCAACCAGGTTCTTAGCAATTTACGGTTTGAGACTTGTACATTCTCTGATGTTGATATTCATTATATCCATAATGATTCTTATGTGATGAATTGTACATTCTCTGATGGCCCCGATCTTATGATATGTGGGGATAATATAATTATTGAAGGCAATAATGGTACTTTCAAAGGAATGGAACTGAGCACAGACCTGTCAGGTGCATCTGATCTAACAATTAGGAATAATTCTTTCAGTCTGGATGGTTCACTCGATCTAAGTGATGTATCCTACCTGATGGAGGGCAACATAATTCATGCAGTATCATCCGGTATCCAGTGCCAGATAAATAATTCAGCTTCGTTTATCCTAAACAATGATTTCACGAACATTTCTCTGTTGTCACTGGGCGGACAGGTGTACCTGAACAATATAATAGACTGTAATGATATGGAATTTGTTCTGGCTTCAGGAACCTTCAATACATCCGATCCAGTAAATTATACATACAAAGATACAAATTATGCCAGCTATCTGGGCAATTATTATTCCGATTATTCCGGTACCGATGTCAATGACGATGGTATTGGTGATGACCCTGTTACAGATAGTTCAAATGGAGGCATAGATTACTATCCTTTGACAGGTAAATGGATCAGTTCCACAAGTGAAATTGAAGCACCAGTTGCTGACTTCTCTGCAAATATCACTTCAGGAAATGCACCTCTGACCGTACAGTTCACAGATATGACCAGTGCTACGTTATCATGGGACTGGGATCTTGATAATGATGGTGTAATTGATTCAACTGACCAGAACCCGGTGTTCACCTATACTACTGCAGGTAGGTATTCAGTTAACTTAACGATCCACGGATCAACTGCAAGTGATTCCGAACTCAAGGTTGACTATATTTATGTGGCCGATGACTGGAACCCATGGAATGACGCTGGTTCAGTAAGTGGAAGTTACATATCCATAGATGAGGTCATCGAGGCTTATAATTGCTGGAGATACGATAACACTGCATCTTATACAGGTTATAGTGTCTCAATCGATGATGTGATTTCCATGTACAATGCCTGGAGGTATAATGATCAAATGTGATGGGTTAAAAGAGCTGATCTCCTCTTGACAATAGCATTTTCAGGTACATTTTAAATGTATGTTAACAGGAGAAAGGAATAATTTTTTCTCCGGGATTTTTTATTCTTATATAAAAAAGCTTTAACTTATATTTACATCATATAAAATGATATTATTAGTTTTCTCTGTAATGTCATGCTTCCTGTTTTAATGCAATTTTTGGCTCTGTAGAAATCCTGTTTATATAAACGACATAAACGTTGTTTTTTTTATATTTCCAAAAAAACAACCTATAAGCTAAAAACAAAGTAACCATCCGCCGAAGGTGGCACTTTCCAATCCCTCTGTATAAAGGAACATTGCATTTATGCTTGAGAATTCTACAGAAGACTCGTAAAGTAAGTACGGTGTGTTTGCAGATTCTTTTGTATTGTCTTGTGGGAAACGCCGGCTTCGCCGGGCCTTTCGGGATAATTCAGGTTATTAATGAAAGACGATAAATCGATATACATGACAAAACCGGTCTACTTTTTTTAAGTATTACTGGCAGGAGTTCTACGGAGCTCATTTTTTAAAAAGGATAAGTTTTCAGAG
This sequence comes from Methanolobus profundi, assembly GCF_900114835.1. Taxonomy (GTDB): domain Archaea; phylum Halobacteriota; class Methanosarcinia; order Methanosarcinales; family Methanosarcinaceae; genus Methanolobus; species Methanolobus profundi. Next base: position 650,148 of record NZ_FOUJ01000001.1, read on the forward strand.
TATTATTCATTATAGAAAACAGAAGACAATAATTGCTTTTGTTTTAAGTTGGAAATATGGAGCTTTAACTTATTATTTATTCAATTGGCTTAATTGCTAAATACTAATATTTTGTTGATTAAAAGATAACCTACGTATTTTCTATCATTTTGATTCTCTTTAATCGTGATTTATATTTTATATAATCTTGTAAACTAATGTATATTAATCTTTTACATATAGTTATATGTTAAAAAGTTCATTACTGAATAGAATGTTAACAGTTGAATATCCACAAAACACCAATTCAGTGTTATGTTTTTCAATTGACTGCATTCTTAAAATATGGGAGAAAAATAAATGAAAATAAGATCAATTCTAAAAATTGCGATAGTTATGCTTTTTGCTATGGCATTGCTTACTGTACCAGCAGCAGCTTCAATAGACATTGACGAAGACGTAGATCTGTCAACAGGCACATTTACATTTGTACCTTCAAACAATGCAAGTGCCAGTTACACTGTAAACTGGATGACGGTTATGGGTGCGCTCGAGAAAGCTCAGGATGAGAATATCTTAACATACAGTGCAGCTGATACCTGGTATGACGATTACGGTTCTTTCTATCTTACAGATATCAATGGAGTTTCTGATGACTATGACAACCATAAGGCATGGTTCCTTTACATTGATGGTGAGTATTTATCATATGGTCTTGGACTTAATTCGATCGATGAAGAAGAATGTGCCCAATTCAAATACCATGAATATGACACTACCACATGGGAACCTATTGGAAATCCAATTCACTCAATAGACCTTAATGTAGAATAATCTCTCCTTTTTAAATCCGGAGTTCCGGATTTCTTTTTTTGTTTTTAGGGATCTAAAGTCTTTGTAGATATCAAATCTGCACTTTGTCTTCATCCATATTTTCTACAATCTCACATATTTTGATAGTTTTTAAGAGGCATTCGCTTATCAAAACCAATGTCAACAGCGAATCTATCATAGTTATATCTTTAACAAGTTATAATATTGCCAGGGTCGGATATGTTGTTAGTCATATGGATAATAACTGGTACAGTATTTTTTCCATTTATATATGTGTTATTATCACTCCTATGCAAGGCATGTGCCCATTTGTAACCAATGCTAATGGTGCATTTTTGCTTAACATAATGAAATGATCACAAAAACACGAAGTTATCCGACTTGTATGCCGGGTATTACGTGTTGTTTCAACTATACAATTTCAGTTGAAAGCTACTAGCGGAGGTAGTTTATGGCAAAAATAAGTAAAACAACAACATTTATAATTTCTTTGGCAATTATTTTATTATTCATTTCTCCCGCCATGGCAGAGGAGACAACCGATGCTTCATGGCATCAGTTCCACAAGGATCTGGCACATGCCGGATCGTCCACTTCAGATACGCCGGATTCTAATACAGTAACATGGATAAGTCCAAATGTTAGTGCTATCGGTGCTTCATCCCCTGTCATTGCTGATGGAATGGTTTTCGTGAATTGTGCCAACCCGGAGAGTACAAGCAGTGAGTGCTGGATAACAGCTCTTGACCTTGATGATGGTACATTTTTATGGAATACTTCTATGGGAGAGCGTGAATGGGGTTCCTGGGCATCTCCTGCTTATCATGATGGAAAGGTTTTCACTTCTCTTGGTAAAGTGACAAAATGTCTGTATGCTTCAAATGGAACTGAAATATGGAGCTTCACAACAGAGGAAGCTTCATGCAATGGTAGCCCTGCCATTGCAGATGGTAAGGTCTTTGTAAATGACTGGCAAGGGGGTCATTACTATTGTTTGAACGAGGTTGATGGTACAGAGATATGGAACTTCCCTATCTATGGTGCATCTGAAACGGGTGGTACAAGTACTGGCAAGGCTCAGGGAACAGTTGCCTATGTAGATGGCCTTGTTTATATGACAAGTGGCTGTGACCAGAACATTATAGATGATGTACTTACTGAGGGTTTTCTTTATTGTGTCGATGCTGATACAGGTGAAGAATACTGGAACCAGACATTTGAACATAATGTGTATTGTTCACCTGCAGTTGTTGATGGTGTAGTATATCTTACAACCTACAATTTCTATGGTACCGGCGATGTCTATGCTGTAGATGCAAGTAATGGTGATATTCTCTGGCAGGAAGATATCTGGAGGACTGATTCAACTCCTGCTGTTGCATATGGTAATGTGTATACATCTGGTGGATATCAGCGTGGAAAGGTTTTCTGTCGAAACGCCAGCAACGGTGATCTGCTGTGGGAAACTGATGGCAATGATATTGGTGGCTGGACTCTGTCAGTTGCCGTTGCTGACGGGAAGGTTTTCGCAGGAGCACAAAAAAAGTATAGTGATGACAGTTTCGACTATGAGGGAATTTATGTACTGGACGCTACAAACGGTGACATTCTCTGGTCAAATGAGAACGGAGGCAGTTGCCCGGCTATTTATGATGGTACTGTGTTCACAATAGCTGAGGGCGGTCGTGTAGTTGCTTATGGTGGTGGCAGTGAAACTGTTGACATCACTGCAGAAATGAGCTCTATTACAAATTCATACCTAGGTATTGAGCAGGATATTGACATAACAATCCTCAATGAAGGTAGTACATTTGCAAATGATGTCCTTATTTCACTTAAAATTGATAATGTTGAAATTGCTAATCAGACAATTAGTTGTGTAGGTGGAGGCTCGTCACAAGACATTACATTCACATGGCTCCCGGAATCAGTAAAGACCTATGATGTTGAGGTTTTTGTAGATCCACTGGATAATATTATTGAGACTGATGAAAGTAACAATGATGTTTCCATTTCAGTGACAGTTCTTGATGGAAATCCAGATCTAGTGCCTGTTTCAATTACACCGGACCAGATATATATCAATCAGCCTTATGAGATGACAGCAACTGTATCTAATACAGGATATGATGTTGCTGAGTCCTTTGTTGTAGAGATCAAAGATGGAAGCGATTTAGTTGAAAGCAAGACCATATCTTCCCTTGGTCCGGGTGAAGTTGAGCAATTTACTTTCACGTGGACTGCAAGTTCAACTGGCTTTGTTTATCTGTCTATGAATGTTGATTCCACAGACATGGTGGTGGAAGAAAGTGATTCCAATAATGCAGATTCTTATGGGATCGATGTGGAAGCCAGCACTGCAATTGAAGTGCTGCAGTCTACCGACTGGGCTCAGTTCCAGTTAAACTGGCTGCGTAACGGCACAGTGGGATCTTATGCTGCTCAGGAGGCAGTTGAGGAATGGAGTGCTTCTGGTTTTAACGGAGAAATAGATGTAACTCCTGTAATTGTGGATGATACGGTATATGTGATCGCTTCCAGCGGTTCAGTATGTGCATACGATAAGAATGATGGTTCTCTAACCTGGAAAAAAGAGACCGAGTCTTCAATGCATAAATCCACTCCTGCATATGGAGATGGAAACATCTTTGTTGCCACTGCACAGGGGGATCTTTACTCCTTTGATTCATCTACCGGATACAAACGATGGAGTGTATCTGTCACTAACAGTTCTTTTGAGAGTCCGGTTACCTATTATGATCATCGTATCTACGTTGCTGACGGACTTTCCGGTGACGTTGGAACCAAGTACTACTACTGTTATGATGATTTGGGCAATCTGGTATGGAAGTATGGAAATAACAATTCTGCAGGTTTCATCTGGAATGGTGCAGTTATTGTAGGGGACTATTTGGTTTATCCTGTATTTGAAGGAAGACTTGTAAGCCTTGACAGGGTCACGGGAGATCTCGTTGACGAGGTGAACCTTAGCCTTAGTTCTGATGTTTCTTTTGCACAGGCCGATCCTGGAAATTTCCGTTCTTCAGTTTCATATTGTGGTGGTTATCTATACACTACATCAGAGCGCGGCGATAATGGTTACCTGTGGAAGGTAGGCTTTGATGGATCAACAGGCAGTTTTTTAAACTCCGGCTGGAGTGTCGATCAGGGATTCAGTACCTCTACACCTGCAATTCTCAACGGTCGTGTCTACGTAGGTCAGGGTGAACATGGTGTGACTGGTAAACTTAATTGTTTTGATGATTCCACCGGGACGTTGCTCTGGGACTATTCTGTGGATAAAGGTGTCAAATCATCTCCAGCCATAGCCACGTATTATGACAGTGAGGATGAAGTTGACCGTACGCTGGTATACTTTACCGAAGCCCAGAACGACGGTTCAATGTTCTGTATCATGGACATGGGTGACTATGCTGACACTGTATGGGAATACAATCCGGAGGATGACGATGGTTATATTCTGCAGGGTGCAGCCATCTCAGATGGTCTGGTATATTTCGGTACTGATGGTGGGAAGCTTTACTGTATTGGTAGTGATTGGAACCCCTGGGACGATGTTAGATCAGCAGAAGGCAGGAATATCGCAATTGACGAGGTCATAGAAGCTTACAATTGTTGGAGAAATGACGACCTTGCACCTTACACTGATTATGGTGTGTCCATCGATGATGTCATTTCCATGTACAATGCCTGGAGATACAACACTCCAATGGCCTGAATTTCTTTTCATGGTGGTAACAGTAGTTGCTTCCTTGCAATTTTACAACATATAAAGTGGAGTACAAATATGAAAAATATGGTTATTAAAAATGGGATTTTAATAAGCATGGTCTTGATGCTATTATTAGCATCAGCTAGTGCTGCATCTGCACACGATGTAGCAGTTTCAAGGACCATAAGCCCGACGACTGTGACTGCAGGCGAATCTTTCGACGTCAGTCTTGAAATAACAGTTACAGGTCCTATTACGTCTGAACAAAACTCTAGCTACGCAACGGTAAAGGAATATTATACCGCAGTTGATGATATGGAGAACTGGATCATAAGCGATGTTTCAGCACAAACTCCTTTTGATGGTGCATTCAAGAACGGTAATAATAATGATACCGGGCTTTTTGAGTTCTCAACCGGTGGTGGAGCTTTATACTATATGACTTTAGCTTCTGGTGGTAGTGGTACGTTCTACATCAATTACACAATGACCTCATCAGCAAGTGCAGGAGCTGGTGTCCACAGTATCAGTGGTTATTATACTGATGCCGATTTCTCATCAACCGGAACTGCAGGATACACAGTCGATGTTACAGGTGACTCCGAGGTCACATTGCTTGCGCCAGTAGACCCGCCAACATACATTGATGATACCATGAGCCTACAGGACGTGATTAACGCATCAGAAAGCGGTGACACCATTATGATGGCAGCCGGTACTTATGTCCTTCCAGCTGACCTGTACATAAACAAGAGCGATCTAACCTTCATGGCTAATGGCGGAGAAGTAATCATTACACCGGATGCAAGTTTAAGTGATATCGATATACATCTTGGTTTGGAGCTTGGTAGTGTAGGTGGTTCAACTGATGTGGGTTGTGATGCTTCAGGTACAACTTTTAATGGAATAACCTTTGATAGAATAAACAAACTTGGAGAGCAGTACACTTATATTGATAATATAGATGTGAGCGATGAAAGACTCGAAGATTGTACATTCATTAACACATCTGTAAATCTGGCTCACAATGCAGTGATGAAGAATTGTGTACTAGATTCGTCATCTGAAAGTGTATATATCTATGGTGATAATGTACTCATGGAAGGCAATATAGGTAGTTGTCGTCAGATCAAAGGTGGAACCTATTCGCTTTCATCAACTACTACCACTCCATGTTCTGATTTCACTATGAAGAATAATGATCTGAGTTTTAAGTATTTAAACTATAGAACAGGAAGCTGTTTGATAGAAGATAACAATATTACTACAAGTTCTTACATCTCGCTGTACGATAATGTATCCAATATTATAAGGGATAATACATTCAGTAGCAGCTATACTTATATGAAATTAGAAGGACAGGTTTATGAAAATGACTTGATCTATACTGGAACTTCAACCACAGCTTATGTTCAGTTCTATGAGAATGGAACATATTACCTGAACAATATCGGCCATCCTACTGTAAAACTGGAACTCGCAACTTACAGCACACCTGAACCTGTTACCTATACCTATGCAGGTGTAGGTCAGACCAGCTATCTTGGTAACTACTACTCTAATTATACAGGTGCCGATACTGACCATAATGGTATTAGTGATGAAAATGTTACAGATAGTACTAATGGCGGTGTTGATGAATATCCGCTCATGGGTGCATGGAGTGCAGATGCTAATAGTATAGGAACATCCACCACTGTTCTTTATGAGGATACAGTGGAACTCGGATCTGACATGACCTGTACATTTGTCCCATACGACAACACAGGTACAGAATATGACATTGCACCACTTTCAGCAATGGCTGCACTCATGGCAACAGGTCTTGATATGAAAACATCTGACTGCTGGTATTCAAGTATGGATTCATTCTTTGTAGAGAGCATTGAAGGCTATGACACACCATCTGACTGGTCAAAGTACTGGGAATTCCGTGTCAACGGTGCAGCTACAAGCTATGGAATTGGAAGTTCTACATTTGACAACGTTTCAGATGGTGACGTTGTAAGCCTCGTATACGTTGATGCTGCTTCAGGTAGTGATGAATATTCAGTGGTTATCACAGTAGATGTAACAGAGAAGGACGACTTCCTGTACTACGGTGCTGTTGATCTTGTGACAGACGACACATACACACTAACCCTGCAGGACGATGAGTATACTGTAGATTCATTGAGTGCTCTTGGTGCACTTTTCGAAACCGGTCTTGAATTTAAGATGAATGATGATGACTATGTAAACTCTAGTTCATTCTATCTTGAATCCATTGAAGATATTAAAGATCCAACAGAAACGTGCTACTGGGCATTCTATGTCAATGGTGCATATACCTCATATGGTATCGGACATGTCACAGATGATGTAGTAACTGATGGTGATACAGTAAGTTTCATCCTTACCGACTGGGACAGCTATGATGAATATGATGAAGTCCACATCCATGTGAATCAGGTAGATACTCCTGTACTTGTACAGAGAGACATTGCAAACCAGAACTTCTATGAGGAATTGCTTACACAGTATGGTCTTACATCTACCAAGGTTACGGTTACCCTTACGGCAAGAGAGGATATTGATTCCCTTGCACTGGAAGAAGTAATTCCTGAAGGCTGGACCTTAACTTCATCCAATGATGATGAAGGGGTATTTAAGGCAAATCTCACAGACGATACCCGTTATGAGTGGGTCTGGACTGACAAAATGACAGAAGGTGACAGCAGGACAATTGAATATATTCTGACACTCCCATCTGATGAAGATTCAGGAGAATATCCTGTAGATGGTACTGCTTCTGTTTTTGTTGGTGACGATGACATAAACGATATTCCTGTAGTTGGTGACGATATGGTCTATGTATCTGCTACTGACTGGAACCCATGGAACGATATTGATTCCGATGGTAGCAAATACATAACAACTGATGAACTTCAGGCAGCTATTAGCTGCTGGCTGAACGACCTTCCAGCTCCAACAACCGGTGATGATATAACAACCAACAGGCTGCAGCTTTTGGTTCACTACTGGGTACAGAACAAGGAATGTCCGGAGGGTGCTGACGCATAAGTAAACAGAAAATTTTGAGTAAATACCCTGAAAAGGGTGTTTATTCCTCTTTTTTATTAATGGGAGTAAATCGATGGTCAAAAGGATAAATTCGAATTTTATTTTTTCCTCTCTAATGGTTCTTCTAATTGTATCTATCAACCCATGCAACGCTGAAATTGCAAATATATCTGTGAGCAGGAATATAACTCCTGATACTATTTCTTGTGGTGAGTCTTTTGATGTAAGTGTTGAAATAGTAATTGAGGGTGCAGGGGTAATATTTGGGACTCTTTCTGAAGATTACACAGCTTCAGATAACATGCTGGAATGGGAGATAAGTAACATTGATGCTGATTCGGTCTTTGTTCACTATAAGAATAATGGAGCAGGCATGTATGAGTGGAGTGCTGGCATGAGTACAGTTCCCGAAGGCATTTATCGAATAAACTATCGAATGACCCCGGCCGAAGGATATGAACTGGGTACTTATCAGGTTAGTGGTAAATGGGTTGATACGGATTATCCAGAGAGATTGGAACCGTTGGGTAGTAACGAAATTACTTTGAAAGTCTCTGATGCTATATTTTCGTCTGATATCTCTGAAAGTCATTCATCTTCAGTGGGATTAGATCATTGATGGAGAATAGTACAATATCAATTGCTGAAACTGAATTATCCGGGACTACAAAGATCACTACCAATGACTCTGATCCTGTGAATGCAGAAGATACTAAATTCACTACTTTCTCCGTAAGTTCCCAAGAGGATACAGCAGCAAATCAGGAGGATCAAATGCCAGGATTTACTGGTGTGCAGATGATCTTTCCAATAATGTCAGTTATGTGCATCTATGACCTGAAAAATTTTCATAATTCTTTACTATATGCTAAATTTAAAAAATAAACTCTATACGGTATATTTCAATTTATGTTATTACGATCAAATAATTCATGCGCAAAGGACATGATTGTACTTAAACACAGGACAATATCCTAAGGATTGGTATACTAGATTCTAATAGAGTAATAAAAACACGTTCTCTGATCAGGTAATATGCGGATTTGAATAAAAAGGGGATTGTGAAATGAACAAAATGAATATCAAAAAAGGTGTTCTATTGTGTATGTTCATGCTATTGCTATCTGTCGTTACAGCTTCAGCACATGATGTCACAATAGTGAGAACATTAAACACAACTACTTTGGATGCTGGTGATTCATTTGATGTCAGCCTTGAAATAGTAGTCAGTGGTACGATAGAAAGTGAGCAAAATACCAACTATGCAACCGTAAAAGAATATTATTCTTCTACAGATGATATGTTGAAATGGACTATCAGCAATGTGACTGCCGACCCTCCTTTTAACAATGTTTTTAAAAATGGTAATGAGTATAATACTGGTAGGTTCGAATTTTCAACAGGAGGTGCAGCTTTATATTATATGGGTCCTGGTACCTATCATATTGATTACACTATGACATTGCCAGAAAGTGTGTCACCTGATATCTATGATATTAGTGGTTACTACACAGATGCCGACTATTCAGGTTCAGGAGTGAAGGGAGATGTAGCTGAAGTCACTGGTGATATGCAGGTGAAAGTTACGGGAATTCCGGATTTCTCATCCACTGACTGGACACTATTTCAAACCGGACTGTACAACAATGGAGTAACATCTGATAGGGGGCCTATACAGGATCCAGAAGAAAATGAATCCTGGGTGACCTATACATATGGTATTCCCGGGGCACACGGAATAGATACCGTATCCATTGTTGTGGACGAGTTGGTATATGCAGTTACTCAGGGAAATGTATGGGCAATTAACATAGATACGGGTGAAATTGAATGGACCGGTGATATTGTAACCGGAGTGACAGCTCCTTTGGGTGCTCCTGCCTATGGCAACGGTAAGTTGTTTGTAAGTTCATTCGGTCAAATATATGCTTTTAATTCCACGGATGGTACTATGCTGTGGAATAGATCAGTTGACACAGATAATCCTCTTATTTGCCAGTTAAATACTCCTATTACCTATGATGATGGCAGGATATTTTTCGGGGAATGGTTATCTTATGTAGATGATGGCGATGAGTGCAAATATTATTGCTATGATGAAGATGGTAATGAGCTCTGGACTCGTTCTTCATCAGAAGATGTTGGATATTACCGTGCAGGTGCAGCAATTATCAAGCAGTACCTTGTCTACCCTGATGATGCTATGCACATAACGTCTGTAGACAAATATGATGGAACAACTGTTGATGAAGTGGATATGGCTGATCTGCTTGGTATAGGTACATCCAGACAAGAGATAAGAGCATCTGTCATGTATGACCCCGACTCAGAGCGCCTGTATACATCCACACAGGATGGACATTGCATATCAATTGGTTTCAATGAAGATGGTACTTTTGACACTTCGGATGTACATAAATTCGATCTTGGTTTGAAAAGTACGACAACTCCTACCTTGTACAATGGTCGTATTTATGTGGGAACCGGGGATTATTCAGTAGGTGGGGATCTTTATTGCCTTAATGCAGATGATCTTACACAAATATGGAGTTATACACCTAATGGTGGTGTGCAGGGATCACCAGTTGTTTCTACAGCCTATGATGATGGAGATGGTGAAGTATATGTCTATTTTACAACTAACATTCTGAATGGAACTGTGTATTGCCTAAAAGATCATGCAGATTGTACGGAACCCGAGCTTCAATGGACATTTCAGGCATCTTCTGACCAAACAGAATACACTCTTCCAGGGGTAACTATCAAAGATGGACGTTTATTCTATGGAAATGACCATGGTTATCTTTTCGGACTTGCAGAATGGAATTTCTGGGATGACCCCATTTCAGATGGAGGAGAGAACATGACCACTGATGAATTGCAGGAAGCAATTCATATCTGGATCAACGATGATCCTGCAACAGTGACAGGTTCAATTATCACCACGGACCGTCTACAGCAACTCATACATAATTGGCTGGAAAGCTGATAGGTCATTTAGCAGCACAATACATTTTGTATTTTGCTGCATTACTTTTTTGTCTATATCATTAAATAATGATTATGTCCATAAATATGGTTATTTATCCTGTTCTGCTGATGTATTTCTGAGGTCGGATACTGAAAAAATAATTCATTGTCATTGTTTTGGTGTAGTTTCCATAGTATATTTTTTTGATGAATATTTAGTATTGTTGCTAACATGTGTTATTTAATTAAACTCGCTTAAATATTGCTTGCCAGATAGGCTGTTTGATTACTGTCTAACTATACAGGCCAGATCTTAAAATTAGTATATGTCAGGCAGTAGTTAGCTGAAAATTGATAATTTATCTTGAATTTTCATTTCTTATTTGAATGAAGATTTTAGAGTAAAATTACGGTGGATCAGAGGGGCCATTTATATGCAGAAACAAATGCTTACATTATTGATCTTAACATTTATTGTCATTTTTAATACTGTTCCTTCCAGTGCAACTTTATATCAGGCCTATAATTCGTCAACTCTTGATGATAAGATATCTGAAGCAAGTCAGAATGATGTGATCTATCTGAATCCGGGAGTGTATGATACTCCGATCGACCTGGACATAAAAGGTCTGTCGATCATTGGAGCAGGTTCTGATAAGGTCATATTCGATCTGGACGGCTCATATTTAGAAATGAGTGCTGAAGATTGTGTTCTTAAAGGTATATCTGTAGTTAACAGTTCCAAAGGTGTTCAGGTAACATCATCAGGTTGTAAGATCAGCAAATGTGTATTTGATGGACTTACTTATAGCACAGGTATTTACATAAAAGAAGATAATACCATTTTTACTGACAATGTAGTTTCCAATTGTACAGGAAAGTATTTTGCAATTTATGGTCTGGGTCATGATTGTACCTACAGTGGAAATACCTTTATCAATAATAGTTGTGCAGCTCTTTCACTTTATACGAACAGTGACAATAATGCTGTATATTACAATGTTTTTCAGGAGAATCAATATGGTATATATCTCTATAGTTCAGGAACTGGAAATGAGATATATCTCAATGATTTCATAGACAATGATGAAAACATTAAAGCAACTGATCCACCTTCAATTGAGTGGAACTCTCCTGAAATTATAGCTTACACTTGCAACGATGACTCATTTTCAAGTTATCTGGGCAATTATTGGGGTGAGGACAGTGGATACGATATAAATAATAATGGTATTCTTGACAGTTCATATACTATCTCCTATGGAGCAGGAACTGACCAATACCCTCTGGCAAGTCCATTCGGGAATTATATTGATATATCCGCAGGACCCGTTGATCTGATCGTTGATTCATTCTCTTCATCTTCACTGGTAGCAGACCAGCCGAACAGAATAAGAGTAAATATCTCAAACATCGGTCAAACAAATGCCGATGCCTTTAAAGTGGTTCTGTATTATGGAACTGAGTCTCTTGGAGAAGAGGTAATACCATATCTTGCTTCAGGTAGTACCACTCAGGCTTCTTTCACTTTGCTGTTTCCTGCAGGAGATATCAGTTTAAAGGCTGTTGTTGATACTGAAGATAGTGTAGAAGAAACACTGGAATCGAATAATGAAATGTCAGCAACGCTTGTATCTGAAAGTGTTGAAATTGACGAGAACTGGTTCCAGTTCCACAAAGATGTGGAACATACTGGTTATTATCCTGGTAATGGTCCGGACGATGCAACTCTTCTGTGGGTAAGCGATGATATCAATGCGGTTGGGAGTTCCTCTCCTGTAATTGCTGAAGGTACGGTCTTCATTAACTGTGGTGACTCTGTCATGTCGTCTACAGGAGATGATTCCTCCTCTGTAACAGGCCTTGACATGTATACAGGGGAAACAATAGGCACATTTGGTGATGGAGGTACATCCTGGGGTTCCTGGGTTTCTCCATGCTATTATGAAGGTAATATCTCTTGTGGCAGGTCAGATTCCGTTAACGGTGGAGATCTGATCGTAAACGGTAAAAGATATGTTGGGGATTACGAAGGGTATACTTATTATTGTACATATGAAGAGAACGGTACATCAGTCTGGACAAAAGCTGTAAATGGCCTTGCAATGGGAACTCCGGCCTATTCTGATGGAATGGTATATTTTACCAGTTGCAAGTTTGAACTATCAGGTGATGTTTATTGTGTAGATGCTGAAACCGGAGATACTATATGGCATATTAGCACCCCTTCCGGACATGATGCTTCAAGTGTAGGAACTACTGTTTACAATGATATCCTGTATTTCACAACCTATAACTGGAATGGTAATGGGGATATCTATGCTGTCGATAAATATGATGGTTCCATCATCTGGAGAAAGACAATACAAAGGACAGACTCATGTCCTGCTGTTGCATATGGTAATGTCTATGTTTGCGGTGGATGCCCTGGTTATAGTAAGTTACAATCATACTGTTTTGATGCTGTAACGGGTGAAGAGATCTGGAGTACAACTGCAAGTTACAGTGGTATAGGTGCCTGGACATGTTCTCCAGTGGTTGCTGATGGTAAATGCTACATCGGAAAGATGGATCCCACCATGTACAGCTATAGTTCGATCTATGCGTTTGATGCATACGATGGAAGCACTATATGGAGTTCTTCAGGTGGAGGTGCCAGTCCTGCAATTTCCGAAGGTATTCTGTATACTGTTGGAAATGATGGCAAGGTGTATGCTTATGGTTCCCTTTCTGAACCGTACGCTGAATTCACAAGTAACGTTTCTTCAGGTACTGCACCCCTGGCAGTCTCCTTTACAGATCGGTCCGGAACAAATATCACAGGATGGCAATGGGATTTCGATAATGATGGAGTTATAGATTCCACAGAGCAAGATCCAGTTCATGTGTATGGAGCAGTCGGGAAATATACTGTTTCTTTAAAAGTAACAAATAATGAAGGAACTGATACTGAGGTAAAAGATCCATGCATTTCTGTTATCGATGCAAATGATGATGAATGGAACATCTGGGATGATTCCGATTCAGAAGATGGAGCTAAAATTACAACTGATGAACTTCAGGATGCTATTCATTATTGGATAAATAATATCCAAATAACAGACTCAGGAGATGTAGTGACAACTGACAGATTACAAGAGGTCATTCATGAATGGTTACAAAGTTAAAAATTATTTTTAATATAGGAGTAAACATGAGATATAAGCGAACTTTTTCTATTCTTACTGTTGCATGTTTTTTTCTACTGATACTTGCAACGCCTGTTATGGCTGCAGGAGAATTAACAGTCACCAGAACAATATCTGATTCTGAAGTATGTGCTGGAGATACGGTAAGGGTTACACTAGTATTGACAGCCGATCAGTATATAGAGGGTCCTGCAATTCAGGAGGAGATCCCATCCGGTTGGGAATTAACAGAAATATCTGATACCGGATCTTATAAAGAAGAAACAACTGAATGGATATGGTCAAGTAAAATGAATTCGGGTGACCAAAAAACTGTGATATATGATCTTACTGTTCCGGATGATGCTGAAGCAGGTACTTATAATTTGTCGGGAATTGGCTCAGCACATGAGATCGATGATATCAGCATTAAAGGTGATCATCAGATCACAGTTGTTGGTGTAATTGCTGATTTCACTTCTAATGTTACATCCGGATCTGCTCCTCTGGCAGTCAAATTTAATGATACTTCAACTGCAGCAACATCATGGCAATGGGACTTTGATGGAGATGGAACTATTGACTCAATAGAACAAGATCCTGATCATACATATACTGAGGCTGGTATATATACTGTAAAATTGATAGCAACAGGCGAAGATGGCAGTGAGACCGAAACCAAAACAGATTATATTACAGTTTCATTAGATGCTGATTTTTCTGCAAACGTAACTTCTGGAGATGACCCTTTAACAGTAAAGTTCACAGATGCAACGAAAGGTGCTGTATCATGGGAATGGGATCTTGATAACGATGGAACAGTGGATTCCACCGAGCAAAACCCTGTTCATACCTATGCCAGTTCAGGAGATTATTCAGTAAAACTCACAGCTTATGGTAATGGTAACAGTGATTCTGTAGTAAAAAGTAATTATATATCTGTTTCAAGTGGAAGTGTAACTCCATCTTTCCTAGATGCTGATTTTACAGCGAACACTACCTCGGGCAAGGCACCGCTTTCAGTAAAGTTCACTGATCTATCCACAGCATCCGGAACTACCATCACTTCCTGGAAATGGGACTTTAATAATGATGGAATGGTAGATTCAACAGAACAGAACCCTGTTCACACTTATACTGAAAATGGTACATATGCAGTAAAACTTATTGTATCAGATGGCAGTGACAGTGATGCACTAACCGAAATGGGTTACATTGTTGTTGGTGGTGATGACGATGATGACGACGATGATGATGTTTATAACTCGTATGAAGCTACTTCTATCTCTCTAAGTGCAACTATAATTCCTGCCATTTCAATAGAAGTAACTCCGGGAACACTGGATTTCGGTACTCTGTCGGCTGGTGAGGAAAGTAGTGAACATACGCTTCATATCAAGAACAAGGGTGCTACAGATACAAAAGTAACAGCACAGGTGACAGATGTTGCAAAAGGGCTATATGAAGACGGACTTATGCTTAACTCAGGTACCTGGGATGGATATACAAATGTTGTAGATTCAGAGACAACAGAATCTGTACAGACTTCATTACATGTTCCTGATGATTTCATAGGTATTGGTTCCATGGAAGGTAAGCTTGTTTTCTGGGCTGAAGTAAGCTGAACTGTTCGATGAGAAGGAAGTCCTTCTCGCCTTCTCTTTTTTATTTTACAGAGAATCATCATTATGTTTTTAGATAATATGTCTAATCTTTATTATTTATTTTAAATACTTGCAATTTAGACCACATCTTGTACAATATTACTATTTTGTCTATTTTTATAGATATCAGAAGGTGGAGTATGAGATATATAAAACAACGAAAAACGTTTTTACGTAATAGTGCAGCCGCATCACCTGTGATCGGTGTCATGCTTATGGTGGTGGTTACTGTAATCCTTGCAGCTGCTGTAAGTTCATATGCAGGAGGAATTGGAGGTAATACAAGAACAGCACCGACTGCAACATTTGAAGTACAGATAAAAAAAGATGTAGATATAGGAGGTGACACTATCTCTTTTATTAAGATCAAAGAGATCACTGGAGACTCTATTGATACAAGTGATCTTAAGATAATAACTTCATATATTGATGATAATGGCAATTTCTCTATCACAGAGGTCTATCCGAATTCTGAGAACACATATTTGATAAATGGTGGCTCTCCTTCAATATCCAGTGTTTCTCCTTACTGGAGTAATCCGGCAATTGGTGATTTTGGTACGGATGAGGAAGTTAATTTCGGAAACTATGTTCTCAAACCAGGAGTCGTAATGATTGCTGAAGCCAATGAAAATGATGTTCCTGCAGATGATGCTACTGGCATGGAAGCATTAGTATCATGCTGGGAAAATGTCAGTTCAGGTGATTTTATAAGTGTCACTCTGGTTCACACTCCAAGTGGTAAGCCCATCTTTGATTCAGATGTAGAGGTGGTATGATTGAAAAAACAATATAATATATTTTCAAATACAACAGCTGTATCACCTGTAATTGGAGTTATGCTGATGATAGTTGTTACAATAATACTTGCAGCTGCCGTTAGTTCTTTTGCAAACAGCACTGAATCTCAGGAGATGGCACCTCAGGTTACATTGATGGCAGAAGCATCGATCCAGGATGGTTATCTTCTTCTCGAGCATTTAGGCGGTGATACTATTGACAGAAGGGACATACGGATAGAGATCGAGTCCGGATATCCAGCGACTTCAGGATATGTGGATATCGATAAAGTTACTTTTTCTCCGAATAGTAATTTTCTAAATCCAGGTGATGAGGCAAGGGTGAATTTCACTTCTTCAGCATCTTATGATCTTATAACTTTTGATGGGTCTGAAATATATCAGGAAGTAGAACTTGGTGAACCTTTCAGGATAACTGTTATAGATACCAGTTCCGGACAAACCATCTACTCTAACAAGGTCACACTATTACCATGAGGTGAATAAATGAAAAAATTAAAAGGATTTTTAAATAGCTCATTGGCTGCATCACCTGTAATAGGTGTAATGTTGATGGTTGTTGTTACTGTTATTCTTGCAGCCGCTGTCAGTTCATATACTACTGGTATGCTTCCTGGTTCACAAGACGTGCCAAAAGCTTCTTTTGATGTTGACATGAGAAAAGATATCAGCACCAGTCATGGTAATATGAGTTACATTGCCATTACTATGGTGACAGGCGACAAGATCCCATCAAAGGATCTTAAGATCGTTACGATAAATCCAAATGCAGAAGGTGAGTACAAAACAAGGGAGATCTTGCCTAATAATAACAATACAGCTACTCAGTCTTTTACCGGAGTATCTCCTTTTTGGAATTTAGGAAATTTCCCTACTACCGGACAGTTCTTTGGAGAATATATGTTAGAGTCGGGAATGACCATAATTGCTGATGAATATGCTAATTATGTAGGCGCAGTCTGGGAACCTGATACAGGAAAATATACAACGAATCCAGATGGGAATATGACAGGTATGCAGGCAATGTTTGCAGATTGGGGTGATGACCCTTCCGATCCATCTGATGATACAGTCCATTCTGGAGATGTTGTTACAATAAAAATAATTCATACTCCAACTAATAAGGTGATCTTTACAAAAGATGTGGTGGTATCATCATGAAGGCAAATAGAAGAATATTCCTATCTGAAAATGCTGTCAGTCCGGTAATTGGTGTAATGTTGATGATAGTTGTGACTGTGATCCTTGCTGCTGCGGTTAGTTCTTTTGCAGGCAGTGTTGAAACCCAGGATGATCCTACGCAGGCGACCTTTGATGTCTCATGTTCTGCTTCTGATGGCTTGATAATTATCAAGCACATGGGAGGGGATATAATATACAAAGAAGATATCAAAATGATGATATCCCATGGTCTGCCTAAAATGACAGGTTATCTTTCAAAGGAAAATCTTACATTCTATCCTGCTGATCAGCAGGTCAGAGATGCTGCAATGGACAAAGTCTCACTGCAACCCGGACAATTGGCAACCTATAAATTTGATAATGATTATCGACATTCCAACAATACAGGTGAAATAGGCTGTTTACTTGGTGATCAGGTAGTAATGGTCGGGGAAACATTTGAATTTACACTTGTAGATGTAAATACTGAAAACAGTATTTATGAAGCTAATGTTGTGAT
The DNA here is from genome assembly GCF_900114835.1 of Methanolobus profundi. Lineage (GTDB taxonomy): Archaea > Halobacteriota > Methanosarcinia > Methanosarcinales > Methanosarcinaceae > Methanolobus > Methanolobus profundi. The sequence continues at coordinate 668,039 of NZ_FOUJ01000001.1, forward strand.
GGAACCTTAAAGGTTCCATTTTTGTTTTAGTATGATCTTAACATGATGATCTAATTAATTTGCTCTCGCAAAATATATATTATTTAATTATATAGTTATTGTGTGTATTATTCTCATCTATCAATAAATTTGGCATTAAGATATCTATTAGTAATATTTTTTCTCATTATCTCAATACACAATGCAACCGCTGTGTCATTGGGAGTTTCTCCGCACAGTCTTCAATTTGATCAGGAGGATGGAATTTTACAGAAGAACATTACTATCATTAATAATGGGAATGATAATTCAAGCTACAGAGTATATACGGAAAGTGAATATACTAACTGGATAATTATCTCTCCTTCAGCATTTGACCTTTCTCCGGGTATGACAGAAGAAGTGACAGTAAAATGTCTTCCATCAGAAACCATGTCAGGAAATATTTCTCTTAAGTTATATGTCATCGCAGCACCTACTGGAAGTGACCTGGCCGTTGGTGCAGGCATACGGCTACCTATTACTATTATCACAGGAAGAAGCGTAGATAGTTCTAATGTACCCATTTTGACATTATTTTCTTCGTATATATCTAGTTATTTTGGACCTATAGCTACCTTTTTTTAGTTGAGAACGATCTTGAAAGCCAGTATCAGTATCGTTATCTAAAAAGCAAACATATGTAAATCAAAAAGAAGTGTATATATAATACTTCTGACACACATTTCCTACTAACCTACTGTTCCAGTCCATACTATGCAGCAGTTATGATCAATAAGTGAACATGGTTCCAATCGATTAAGTGCTTTATAATTGAGCATAGAGGTCTTGATTGGTGGGTGGGTCTTGTTTCCAAATTATAATAATTAATAGCCAGCTGAACTTAAAAACGAAAAACACGGGGTTTTGGACATGAAAACTATATTTAATAAATTTAACAGTTCAGTGATGCAGATGCTCTCATCTGCGAACATACCGGAAAAACCTGCTGTATTAAAAGGTATCTCTGGTCGCTTATCAAAGAACAATGATGAGCTGTTGCTTGAATTACCGGAAACTCCTGACGATCTTGTATCCTTTTCCCTCCCGGCACATATGGAGGAAATTGACCGATATTGGGTAGATGAACCATATTGTTTCATTTGTATCTTATATAACACATTAAAGAAGAACATGAACTATTATTTGATCGAACCAAAATTGAATAAGTTCGAAAAGACATTGCTTCAAGAGTTCAATAATATTATGGGTGACAGGCTGACAATTTCAAATATGGATGATGGCCTTGAACTTGATTCTATTGACAGATACGAGCTATTAAGGGAAAATACAAAGCATATTCTTACAGAATACTTCGATCTTCAAACAAGGACATTTGAGAAGATCTATTACTACCTGAAACGTGATTTTATTGATTTTGGAACTATAAGTGCTATCATGAAAGACCCCAATATTGAAGATGTATGGTGCAATGGGGTTGGTATACCGATATTTGTTTATCATAAAACTTATGGAAATATCAGGACAAATGTAGTATTTTCAAACGATGAAGAACTTGATCATTTTGTCACACTTATAGCACAGCAAAGTTCTCGCCACCTTTCAAGATCCACTCCGATACTGGATACGATAATGCGTGATGGTTCTCGTATAAACATAACCTATGGACATGATATCAGTCCTAAGGGAAGTTCATTCAGCATACGAAGGCAGAAAAAGGTGCCTTTGACGCCTCTTGACCTTATTGCCTGGAAAACCTTCTCATCAGAAATGATGGCCTATTTCTGGTTCTGTATGGAACATGGAAAAAGTATTCTTTTCTGTGGGGGAACTGCTACCGGTAAAACCTCTTCTTTGAATGCTGTTTGCCTGTTCATCCCCATACATATCAGGATAGTTACTCTAGAAGATACCCAGGAGATCAATCTTCCACATAAGAACTGGATATCAACAATAACAAGGGAAGGAATATCGGTCAACAAAATGGGTACTATTGATCTTGAAGATCTATTACGTGCATCATTAAGACAAAGACCTGAATATTTACTAGTGGGAGAGGTCAGAGGCAGGGAATCACAGACACTTTTCCAGGCAATGAATGCAGGACATGCAACCTGTTCTACTTTCCATGCAGGAACACCACGTGAGGTGATCAACAGATTTACCAATCCTCCTCTGAATGTACCACCAGCAATGTTCAGTGCGCTTGATATTATTTCAATGCAATCGAATATCTATGAAGGAGGTATCGAAAAAAGAAAAGCATCTCACATATCAGAAGTCACGGATGTGACAAGCCATATCGAGTTGCAAGACACTTTTTTGTGGGATCCGGTCGCAGATTCATTTGAATTCATGGGGTCAAGGGTGCTTCAGGATATCAAAAATAAACTTGGCTGGACTGAAGAGCAAATAAATAAAGAACTTGGTCGAAGGGCCATGTTCCTTGATCTTATGCTTGAAAAGAATATCAGGGATTATAATCAATTTATTCAATCGATACATGCTTACAGCAAGGACCCTGATAAAGTGATCCAGCTTCTGGTCTCCGGTGAGCAATGATGTGGGAGTTGGTCCAATATGCATAACTCATTAATTGACCTTGGTTTTGTCAGACGATATGCTAAAAAACGTTCTGAGAAGTATTATTTCCTGATAAATAGTCTCAGAGCCGCGAGGATGGATATCCATTATTCTACATATGTTGAACAGGGCTCTCTATATGCTATTCAGACCTATGCTGTTGTATTGGTATCTTTGTTCTTGATGCGTTTTTTGATAGACGTACCCATATTTGAAATACTTCGAACATATAGGTCCCTGATCTTTTCAGATCTGACTTATATCTTACTTCCAGTTATTTCAGCTTACATAGTTTACTGGTCCTATCTGCAGTATCCACGTTTTGTTGCATATTCACGTGCAACTAAAATAGATGTACTACTTCCCCATGCCTCTTCATTTTGTTACGGAATGACAAAAGGTGGAACACCAATATATGAAACTATCAAAGAGCTTGCAGAAAATCCACATATATATGGTGAGATCGCAACGGAGGCTCTGTATATAGTGAGGGATGTTGAACTGCTGGGGAACGACCTGGTAAATGCTGTAAAGAATACTGCAAGGACCACACCATCCAAAACCTTTCATGATTTTCTTGAGAACCTGGTACCAATGATACAGGGTGGAAGTGATATACACCAGTACTTTGCAGTCAAAACAGAACAATATTTCTTGCATGCAAAAAAGACCCAGGAAATGTTCATCAAAACGCTGGAGATCATCTCTGAGGTCTACGTAGTAGCATTTGTTGCTGTGCCCATCTTTTTGCTTATAACTCTTGTGACCATAGGTCTTCTAAATCTTAGCCAGACCTCCTATCTTTTCCATTCTCTATATATCGGTCTTCCACTGGGATCGATCGCATTGATAGTGCTGATAGATTCTATTTCCCCCAAAGAAGAACTTGGTATTCATTATGTTAACAGGGAGACAGAGCGAAGATCGCATTCAATGGAAGAAGAAGAGATAGATGAGGAGAATTATGAATCGAACCTGAAGAACTACAATAATAAAAAATTAAAAAGAAAGATAATTGCAAAATTAAAGAATCCCCTTGCCCCGATCCTCCAGAAGCCACTCTATGCTTTTGCTTTTAGCATACCTTTGATGGCTCTGCCATTTTTACTGACATCATTCGATCTGAACAAACAGATCGTTCTGTCTATAATTATCGCTATACTCCCAGTGTCTCTTGCACATGAATATAAAATGAGGAAACTGGCGAAACTGGATAAAGCAGTACCTGATTTTCTCCGACGTCTTGCAGAGGTCAATGAAATGGGTATCCCTGTGAACCATGCTATAAGTCTTCTTTTGAGATCTGATGTAGGACTCCTATCAGGTGAGATAAAAAGGGTCTGGCTTGATATGGAATGGGGCGGTGAGATGAAAGATGCTCTTTCACGTTTTGAGAACAGGATAGGTACACCTGCTCTCAGGCGGGCAGTAACTCTTCTTGTAAAGGCAACTGAAGTAAGTGATGATACAAGAGATGTGCTTCTGATAGCTGCTGAAGATACAGAGAACATGCTAAAGCTCAGGGATGACCGGTTCAATACAGGATTTATTTACCTTGCAACTGTCTACATAGCTTTTGGAACGTTCATGTATGTCTGCTACTCATTCTCAACACAGTTCATACCATCCATGTCAGGCATTGGTGGAGATGGTATGCTAAACGTTGATCAGATCACTTCAACGATGTTCAATACATGCGGGATACTGGGTTTCTTCTCAGGATTGATATTAGGTGAAATGGCACATGGTAACCTTCTCTCAGGACTTAAGCATTCTGTCATATTACTTGTTCTGAGCTTTGCTTGCTTTACAATACTTATGAACTATTAGGTGGAAAAATGGCTTCGGAAATGATCGGTGAGGTGCTCAAACTTGCACTTGTAGTTACCCTGGCAGCTGTACTATCAATTGGTGTCTATGCTCTTCTTCCAGAAGAACGTCCTCCACATATTGAAATTGAAATGAGCTTTAATCAGAGTAACGATAGTGTCATAGATATAACACATGTTGGTGGTGATCCTGTCAGAACCAATGATGTGTATATTGAGCTCAGCAATTCTTCTAATATATTCGATAAAAAAGATTACAAATTAACTGAGCTTACAAACCAGAGTTTCTGGAAGTTCCCACAAACTCTGCATCTTGATGCAAGCACGGATATAAGTTCTGAAATGGATGCAGTCAAGATCACAGTGGTTCACCAGAGAGCAATAATAGCCATTAGTGAGGTTAAAAAGGTATGAACAGACCTTTTTATCTTTCATGTGAAGCGGTTTCAACAGTCATTGCTGCAATGCTTATTCTTGTTGTCCTTACCACATTCATCTCTGCTATCAATGCTTACTATATTCCGTCTCTGGGAGCTGAGAATGAAATTGAACATATGCAGGATGTGAGAGATAGCTTTGTAGAGATAGCTTCATTAGCTGCTTCGGGAAGTTCTAATGAAAAAGTTGAGATCCCTTTAGGAAGCAAGGAAATGCCATTTGGTCCCTCGGTCTCTTCAAGTGGGACATTGACTGTAGATCCTAATAGTAGCTGGATCAATATTTCAATGAACGCTGTAGCAGAACCGGAGAACAGATTTGATTCTGTATATATTTTGCAAGATCTGACATCGATCTCTTCATTTTATCTTGTAAAGGATGCAGGGTTACCTGCTACTTATGATATTATATTCGATCAGGATAACATGCTTCATGCTGAGTGGATAGGAGATAGTACATTGCTTATAGAAACCCGGCGTAATGGCAATACGTTCTTCTATGGTTTTGTTCCAACTCCTTTAGTAGATACTGATGAGTATTTCACGTTCGATGTTCTGAATCCTGTTTACGGTTTTTCAGATATACTAGAAGATGTCGAAAAGCCATTTACCCTGATGCTTGATGGATCGTTCCAGATAGAATACGAGAAGATCCCTCCATATGATAATTCCGAGAAAAGATTTACTCATGACAGGTCAATTAACATAAGTACCGGATCTTTCTCATATGGTCCATCAAATAATTTCTGGATCGATCAGGATTTCATTTTTGAAAATGGAGCTGTAATTCTGCAACAATCCACAAGTAATAGATCACTGGTACGATCCAGACCTTTTATTACAGTCGATAATGATACTAGGCTTCTGAATATTCAGGTATTCAATGTTGTTGGAATAGCCGATAGCATGGGTGGAAATGGTATTTCTACTGTAAACATCCAGGTTGAAGACCATGAAGAGAAAACCTATCCGTCTGTAGAAGTAACAAATCTAACAATATGTTCTGATTATCCGAGTGCCTGGTATAGTTACCTTTCAACACAGGGAGATGTGGAAATGCTGGAAGATGGTCTTGTAAGGGCTTCTTTTTACAATATGAGTGTTAAAATGAGTAGTTCTGATGTTATGATAACGATCCCTTGATAAGGGATCGTTGGTATTTTCATTATAAAGATTTGGTAATATTCACTTTTAGATTCATCACTTTTTCTTTAATATTCGATTTATACTGTGTATTTTATTTGAATTATCTTTGAAACTAATATACCTAAGTGAAAATCATGTCTATTTATAATTCACTCACTTAAGAATATTATAATCCATAGCTGAGATAATTATTATGTGTGTTGATACAGCATTTTTGATTCTGGATTTTACTTTATCTAATAGCTATTAATGTTTAATCCATTAGGGGAAGTAATATGGATTTTGAAGATAAAAGTTCGAAAAAGAAAGTTGAGATGAAAACAATTAGCGATTTTATACATATATCCCATGTACATATCTCATGGAAAGAATATTTTAAGTTGTGTTTTTCATTTTCAATTGTAATGATAATTTTCTTAGTGCTGCTTGTTATATTTGTTTATTCAATAACTAATTAGGTACTCTTAATGTGTAATACAAGAGGAAATTATATGATATTTGAAAATAAAGTGCCAGCAAAAGAAGTTGAGATGCAAACAATGAATAGTCTAGAATATGTGTCCCATATTCGGATCTCGTGGAAATAATGTTTCAAGTTCTGTTTCTCATTTGCTACTGTAGTGGTAATGATACTTGTTTTAATAACTTCTTTTTCTGCTAGACCACTCTGATCTTGAGATACATTGTAACTTGAATTTGTTCATTCAGAGTCTCAGTTAACTGTTGATAGGAATAACCTGCAATTATACATGGATGCATATACTAGTATGTGCTAACATATGTTATCTTATTCGACGAGCTTATACATGTTGATCTCCTATTAATAAAAGGGAATGTAAAATGACTAGCCAAGTATGTATTATTGATGAGGAAATTGAATTGTTGAATGAGCTTTTTTTTCGGATCGACCAGGGTGGTGGAATGGTATGGATAGAAAAACTTCTGGTTGATAAAAAAGAGATCTATCAGCGATTATCCAGTAAAATAAATGCACAGATAACCACCTGAGCTTAGAATGAGCTATTATGGGTTAATAATGCCGGGATACTAAAAATATATCTCAAAAATAATGATTAATGACCACAGTTGTATTACTGTAGTTGGTCAGAACTGGAAATGATCCCATATCAACTTGTATGGTTGCTCGAATCATGAAATGATCCTGTATACAGTTCATTTATCGTTTGTATCATCAGTTATCTCATCCATATCAGGACTTTTATCCGATCGACCATGAATTTCTTCGATGATCGATGATGTAACTAATTCATCAGCAATTATTTTTTCATCTGTAGTTACATTTTTTCTGTTCTGTATCCTGTTTTTGTTCCATCTGCTTCCAGTAACGATGGTTCCTATCAGTATTATTGCTAAAGCTCCTGAAGCGAAGAAGAGGCCATCATTTGAGAGCTTAATATCAACTGGTATCTTTATGCCACTTCCAACCTCAAAATCAGAGGAAGGAGCTGAAGCTATTACATAAGCTTTCAGATCATAATTACCATTTGCAGAAATAGGTGCCTTTAACCCTATGATCACTTCTTTATGTTCTCCAGGATCAAGTGTGAAATTGTTGGGTGATATGGTGAACCACTCTACAAATTGGTCATCAACGTAGACCCTGTAATCAGATATGCCTGAGCCATCGTTTATTACAAAAAGTGACTGTTCATTTGTGATACCAACGTGTGCATCAAAGGTCATATTTGCGGGACTTACTCCCACCCCTACAGCACTGGCATATGCTATGGAATAAAAGCATAAGATCACATAAAGGATGAGAATAGAGGATTTTCTGAACATTTTAACTCTTTTTGCTCTTGCAAGTTATTTTTGATCAATTCATTTACAGGACGATCAGCATCGTTCTCTATTTTCCATCAATGGATGTGACCTTTTTAAGAGACTCAACAGCATCGAATATTTTGTGATAATCACTGCTAATAATAATTTCCGGATCATAATCGATCTTGCATATTTTTTTGTTCTTAATAGAAAGAACATGCGTTTTCCCAAAGATCTTCCTTTGTATAAGATTTGCATCCTCAAGTATTGTAGCGTGTTTTGAAGCAACAGATATCGATATTTCCAATACTCGTGCCACTTTTGATATATGCATATCCTGTTCATTGATGTATTTGAACATCTTTAGTCGTGTTTCATTTCCAAGTGCATTAAGAATCTTAAAATCCTCGTGTGCCATATTATTTAAGAGCCCAAAGGCACATATATGTCTTATCATTTGTAATTATATGTTAGTTAAAAAGATAATAAAAAATGTGGTCTGTTTAGGTATATTTTCTATCATTATTACGCAAAGAAAGATGTCAAGGACAATTTTCACAGAAACAGTATCTTCATATAAATACTGTAAAGATCTCTTTACTATGAAAAAAAGATAAGATCGGACATAGAAGGAGCATCGATATTAAGAAATAAATTGGGTAGATCCGTTCATAAGATCATGGATGCTCGAATTTAGTTATACTTCAAATGGACATGATAGGATCATGAACATTTCTGTTTTAAATATTTTTTATTTAATGACCACTGTTAGTTTAAAAGGCAATATACATTATCATTTTTCATCTTGTTATATATGAAGTTTGCATGCTAAGCTACATGAGCCAGGTAATGAAGTTGACATTTCGCATTGCAACCTATATTTTTATGTCAACTTGTTATTTGGCCGGTTGGCTGGCAACCCCTATTTTTACTTCATCAAACCTTCCACACTATACGGACCAGCCAACAAATCTTCTTTTTTGTTAAGACATCTTTATGCGAATAATGTTTTCTTTTAAGGTAACAGTTATTGCAGATCCAGATGTGTTTATTAATACTGTATGCAAAACAATTTACTATGTTCCAGAGGTTAAGGATCTATACGATCTTAATACTCCTTGTATTCTCTATTTTTGTCATGAATATGAATGTCATTGAAGCAGTATCTTCATCCTCAGATGGATCATATTCTCTTTCTTTGCAGAATGACCTGGAAAATTTACCAGATATTGTTGACGGAACTAGTGTAAAAGAAAAAATTGGGAAAGACAGGATACTCTATCTGCTTAATAGTGAAGATGCTGAGGTTAAAAGAGCTTTTTTGATAATGGAAGAATATGGAACTCCATTAGATACATTTGAATACACAGTTCCTGAATACAATACACAATTAGAAATATTGTTGTGGCGACCGAAGAAAGAGATATAACCGCTCATGAAAGACTAGCTATGGCAATAGCATTGGATTATGGGTCGGTATTAGCTATATGTGAAGATGAGGTAGAAAGTGGCCTCAAAAACTATACTGTGGAAGTGATGATCATTTCATTGAAACTGATGCTCTTATATCGTGGAATACAGAAGACTATCCTCTTGAAGCCCTTATAACCCTTGTATGGGGAGCAGATAGCATAAGCACAATTAATTTTTTTGATGAGATAGATCAATATCCTGAAGGTACAACATATGGTGATATCAGAACTACATGTTACCTTTATCCTGATTGGGTTATTACTTTTAACAAACATAAGTTAACACAGGAAGATTTCGAATGGTATTTTGTTGATGTATATACTCTTAAAGAAATGCGTTCATTTTTATTATATGAAAAGTTCCATAATGAAAAATTGTCAATATCTGATCATGAAATGATAACTAATGATATCGATATTATGCTTTCATCTTCTCTTGAATATCATGGTGATAATTATTCAGCTGAAATAGAATACATAGAGGTCGATGGTAAGATAACATCAGGAAGCGGACTTTCCAATCTGGATTGGCATTGGGACTACTATAAGAAAAATGATCATATCATTGGCTGTTGCAGGGACGTTGCCTGTATGGACACTTTTTTTCTCAAAAGTATAAATATTCCTTCTACAAAAGTTACTGTCCAGTGGGAACCATTTGGACATCAGATAGTAGTTCTTTATGATTAGGGACCAAATAGTAGCTGGACGATCCCTCCATATCAGTTTTCAGTTCTAAAGCGCAATATCAATGGCTCTGAACTGTTCATGTCAAATTTTTATCCAATAGTTTGGTCGAACTGGCATGACTCAATAGCATTCCCACCAAGAAGTTATGAGGTCTTATCTGAGCTTGAAGATGGAGTTGACATTACTCCATCAGACCTGCAGGAATTTGAGGCAGATGACTGGAATCCCTGGGACGACCTCAACTCTGAAAATGGAGTTGATATAAGCACAAATGAACTTCAGAGAGCTATACATTATTGGTTGAATGCTGTGCCAATTGAAAATACAGATGCAAAAGTAACTGATAAGAGACTTCAATATTTGATAAATTGTTGGATCAATGCCTGATATTAATTAATAATATTCTAATTATCCGGCATGTTGCAGCATATTTTTCCAGAAGCTTTGATCATCGCCTTTTTATCCATATTCAAGACCAGAATTCTCTGTTCAACATAGCTCCTGAATTTGAGAACTCAGCAGGAGGTATAACAGGGATATTTTTACGGCATTCTCCGCAAGCCATTGAAAATTTGCTCCAGTAGGAATAGTGCGCCATTTATGCCAATATATGTTCGTGGCAAGAAATTCAAATATCCTGATGATGGCATTGATATCTCTATTCCACTTCTGCACAGTTTTTTCTCACTCATCATCTTCACAGTGTGTCCATCTGCCAGCACCACATCCACTGGTATATCATCACTAAAGTTGTTCCATGAATCAGCAAATCCGATATTTTCAAGAAGATCAATAATTTGTCTTTCTGTTCCAGAACACATACCTGGCAGGGTTTTCACACCCAGTGGCTCCATGCCAAGATATTCATACAACCATTTTGTGAGGGGAAGGACAACAGAACTATCCCCTTTTATTAAAAATGTAGCACCTTTTGGAAGACCAGTAAGGGAATAGAAACGTGAGATCTTATGATAATGCTTTTTTCGTTCTTTTTTCACCATCTCTATTGCTTTTGACGGATCAACTGACATAGAACAGGCTATTTTCTCAATCCACATTTCAGTTGCATCATACCCAACAGGTCCGCCTTCCTGTGATATAATGTATGGAATATCAAATCTCTCTTCATACCACTTTGCGATCTTGAGGCCATACTCTGGAAAGATGACAAGATTGAATGCAACTGAGCTTGATCTGCGAAGTTCTTCAATACTTGTTCCGGCACAAAGAACAGTTTCCACCTCAATAGCTATACAACGCTTTGACAGACTTGCTGAATCTATGAAACGTTTTAGGTCATCTCCTATCAGTGAAGCACCGGGGGAATTAACGATTACCAACAGATCATTATTCTTTGATGCAATGGCAGGAAGGATCCTCTGGAGCTTTTCAGTTCCTCCTCCAATGTAATCCTGTCCTTCAAGGTAGGTGCAGGGAATACGTGGCTGTCCAAAATAAAATTCTTCTGTATACCCGAGCGGATCTAAAGAAGAAGCTTTAGGATATTGTTTATCAGAAATATGTGAGTGATAGTATTTACAGCCTGTTGGACCATTTAGCACGACCGTTGCATCCCTGATCCCTTCCACAGCCAGCAGTGAACCTGTAAAAGCATCTGCTGTAAGTGTCATGAGACATCAACTCCATCTAATTTCCATCCTTCTGTAACTGGAAGACGTAGGAGTTTGCTCCATCTTCTGGCCATGTTAATTCCACTATGGAACCCTGCATCAGGGGAGAATGGTATTTGATCATGATGTGCTCCATCTGTTGATATTTGGGGAGGATAGTTCGATAGAACAAGGTCAGGACCCAGCACTTCAATGTCATGTTGCCTTTTTTCAGCACTGTAGTCATACTCGAGCGGTAATATCCCGATATGCTTGCTCCTGAGATCGGTGTAAGGTGATCCTGCCATACCTATTTTTACAAGAACCATGCCAAGGTCTATTATCGTATCGATGATCCAGTCAAGGTCTGTAGAAAAAGAACTTATCAGTACTTTTTTCCCTTTCAGTATCGCACGCAGACTTTTTATTTCCTTTTCATAGGCTATTCTTTCATCATCTATTAATTCATTAATTCTCGTTCCAATATCAAATCTATCACCAATTAGCTCCAGCCACTCAACTGTCTCATTAAAACCCGTAGGGAACGGAAGTTCAAAGAACTCGGCTTTTGTCTTAGAACTTATAACTTGCTTTAAGACCCTGCCCGTGTCATCTTTGTAGGCCAGAATATTCAATGAAGCTTTCCCAAAATTCTTGATATCATGAACTGTAGTGTTCGAAAGAAAGCGACAATTTATATCAATGCCTATATTTCTGAGGAGCTCTTCAATTATTGCGAAATTAGAGTGTAAATTATCAGAAAGTGTTTTTTCCCCTATTATATTAACAAGGTATTGTTCTGTTTTAATTGCAGGATCGATCATGTTGCTTAGAGCTCTGTACCCTTCAATGATCCCTTGCGAGAAATCACCTGCAAGATTCCCGTCAACCTGTATAGGATCAATATCGGTTCCTGGGAACATTTTCTTGACGGTGGATGCCGAATATGCAATATCATCCCCAATAAGTCCCGAAGGACAGGTGGTCAATATGAATATTGTATGCCAGCCTTTTATACAGGCTTCTTGAAGACACTTTATCAGGTCTTCAGTTCCTCCAAATATGAATGATCTGTCATCCATATCGGTAGATACAAGCGCTTTTCCTTCCATTCCGGATGGAAGGGTTCCATATCTTGAGCTGGCATTTATTAATGAGCTAGTAAGAAAATGGGAAGCAATATGTGTACAACTTCGTGGTCCATGGACTATGGTCAATGCATCTGCTATCCGGGAAGTAACAGTAAAGGCACCTGCAAATGAACAACCTTGAAGTGGCTGCTTATTCTTAACGTTCTTTGTGAAAAAGTGATTCTTTTTATTCATCAAAGACCGTTTTTTGACCTCAGGTATTTCATGCCTGAATACTTTCCGATCAAAACCTGGATATTTTTTGTTCTGTCCACTCTCCTTAACTTTTCCAAGAACTATCTCTTCCATTTCTTCATTGGTAAGAGGGTCGGCTGAAAAAAGACTTGCATTGTTCATTGATACTTTTTCTACATGATCGGCAAGTTCATCAAACAAAAATGCCGGCGTTGATGTTGGATATTTCTGTATTACAGTGCATCCTTCTTTTTCTGCTTGAGCAAATAGTTCCATTCTTGGAATAGAAGCTATAATTGGCAACCCAACTGCATCGGCAAAGGCCTTTACAGTGTGATACTCATTTTCCATCCCCCGGCTATTATGGATAATTCCTGCAACGCGGGGTGGGTCACTATCAAAATTACGTAGTCCTCTGAGAATATTGTTGGCAGCATATAATGCCATGTATTCACCAGATGTTACAATGTATACTGAATTTGCATATTCTTTTCTTATAGGAACTGCAAACCCACCGCATACAACATCTCCCAGCACATCATAGAGTTTTACATCAAAATCTAATTGATCGATCCCCAGCTCATCCAGGAGTTCAAATGTACTAAGTATCCCTCTGCCTGCACATCCGACCCCCGGTTCAGGTCCTCCTGCCTCTATACATCCCACATTTGCATAGCCTCGGAAAAGTATGTCCTCCAATTTTCTTTGTTCCGGGAATGTATCATGAATATATTCCATTACAGTAGCTATTGATCCACCTTTCAGGAGTAATCTGGTGGAATCATGTTTAGGGTCACATCCGATCTGAAGTACAGACCTTCCCCGGTTTCCAAGTGTAGCCGAAAGATTGGCTGAGATTGTGGATTTCCCGATCCCTCCTTTCCCATAGATCGCTATCTGGATCATTTTAAGATCGATCCTCCTGATGTAGTATCCTGAATATATCTCAAGTTCTGTATTTGAAAACCTATCACCAAGTCCTCTGTACCTCCGGGAAAGTTCTCTTGCCGAATTCCAGGTACATTAGCTCATCAGATGATCGTTGTTGATCAACACTGTTCTTGTGACCTTTGCACAGGAACTGGATCATATCTCCAATAGAAAAGAAATCATGTTCACAAGTATTGTCCATGTACTGCCAGCAAGTATCACCCTTGCGATCCTGTATCTCAATAGTTATGTCAGTGTTAGTATCAGTACAGATGTTATATCCCGCACGTTCAAGTGCATGTGATGTCCAGATGAATTCTGTATTGTTACCTCCTATGAGAGAGACAGTTCCTTTTTTTTCAGGAGAGATGATGAATGTTCCTTTTTTCTTGTCAAAATGAACTCCTCCCATTTCAAAAGCTGATCCAAAAACACCTTTCAAAATAAGGTCTTCAGGAGCCCCTGAGTAAAAATCACCATGTTTATTGAAAAGCCATATCTTATCGGCTGTTCGCATTGCAATATCAAGATCATGTATCGATAGGAGAACAGCTCTGCCAGGGTGTCTTGATAGTGATTTCAGAATTCGCATTATTTCTATTTTATGTGGCAGATCAAGAAATGCAGTCGGTTCATCAAGAACAAGTACGGACGGGTCCTGTGCCAGACCGCGTGCGATCATTACTTTTTGTTTTTCTCCATCACTTAGTTCTGACACGTAACGTGAGGAAAGTTCACTGGCACCAACTGCTGTCAATGAGTAGGATACCATTTCCTTATCTTTTTCTGATAAAGTACCTGACCATCCAGTATACGGATAGCGGCCTAATGCTACAATGTCAGATGCTTTAAAATGTGAGACTGATATCTGTGATGTCAGTACCACACTTAGTACCCTCGCTTTTTCTATAGCATTGAAATCATTCAGTAATTTACCTGCAAGATGTATATCTCCGGAAATGCAGGATTGCATGCCTATAAGTGTTCTTATCAATGTGGATTTTCCAGCTCCATTTGGACCTATAAGGCATACAAGTTCCCCTGGCATGAGACTCAGATTAAGGTTTTTGGACACTATTGTCGGCTCCTTGTTCCTGTGTTTATATCCAATTGAAAGTTCTGAGGTTGATATCAAAGGTACTTCTTTCATACAGATACACCTCTTCCAATTTTATTTCCGTATAATATTACCCATATAATGACAGGTGCACCAAGCATGGATGTAACTGAACTCAATGGCAAAGTAAGACTACTTCCTGGGAGATGTGCTATCATATCTGCAAATAATGCCAGGCTTGCACCTAGTAATGTACATCCGGGAACCAGTATCCTGTGATCAGCGGTAACAAAAATACCTCTGCAAAGATGAGGGACAGCCACTCCCAGAAAAGTAATTGGACCACAGAATGCAGTTACTACTCCTGCCAGAAGTGCTGTGATAACGATAAGGTAACTACGTGTTCTGTTGAAGTTCATGCCCATACTGGTAGCATATTCTTCACCCAAAAGCAATGCATTAA
This sequence comes from Methanolobus profundi, assembly GCF_900114835.1. Lineage (GTDB taxonomy): Archaea > Halobacteriota > Methanosarcinia > Methanosarcinales > Methanosarcinaceae > Methanolobus > Methanolobus profundi. The sequence continues at coordinate 683,345 of NZ_FOUJ01000001.1, forward strand.
GTGGTTTTGTCAATAGGAACGAGAATATCAAAGCAAGTATTATTACAGGAACAAGAATACTGACCTCTGCCCATCTGATATCAAAAGTACCAAACGTCCACTCTGAGAATGCTTTTACTTTTTCAGGATCACTGAAGTGTATCAGAATAGTAACAAGAGAATTCGTAATATAGCCAAACATCAGTCCTAAAATGAGAATAGTTACATTGCTCTCTATTTTCCGTGATACGAAAAGAACTATCATCAACACAGCTGAAGAACCAATGAAAGCTGCCATAGCAACTGTGGCACTACCTAAAAAACCAAAGGCACGAAGCATTTGTGGGAGTGTTGTTGCAGACACCCCTCCGAATAGAAGAATTACAATTGCCACTCCGAGACTTGCACCCGAACTGATACCAAGAATAAAAGGTCCTGCAAGAGGATTTCTGAACAAGGTTTGCATCAGAAGACCTGCAACAGCAAGAGCTGCTCCTCCAAAAGCTGCTGCTAATGCCCTTGGAAGTCGCAGATCCATAATTATGATATTTGACGGATCATTTAGTGGAATATTTCCAAATAATACTGAAAAAGTTTCCTCTAAAGGTATATTCACTGACCCCAGGACCAGATCAAGTGTAAAGAATAAGCACAATGCGATAAGGAGGGTGAACAGGATAAGTGTTGTCCTCTGTAAGCCATTGAATTGTATTTGCTTATTCAGGCTTCGTTTTTCAGTTTTTTTCATTCTATCCTCTTATGGTAAACCAGTTCATGGTCTGGTACTAGTTCCGGATGGAACATCTTAACGAAATCTGCTAATACAAGATCTGGTCTCACAATGCCGGATTCATAATAATCATTCCCTCCATTTTCATTGATCCTATAGTAACTAGTATAGACATTTCCATTATTCACAGATCCGAATTCAAGATAAAGCACGTCTTCAGCTTCAAGCTCTTCTGTGTTGTTCCACATTCCTGATGAGATCCAGTAATCAGCTTCTTTGCCCTGATCGAACACTGCTTCAAAATCAAGGGTCACTGTTGCTGTATTGTTGTTATCAGACCAGAAGTAAACAGCTCCGGCATCATCGATATATTGGGCTATCAGACTGTTCCCACCAGGCACATACCATGTACCTTGCCATGCCATACCGCTCATGACCACGGGTCTATCTTCAATGGACCTTGTGACCTTGACCATTTCATTATAGTCACTGGCGACCTGGTCAAAGTATTCACTAGCATCTTCTTCTGCATTGAAGAACAATGATATGAACTTGATCCATTCTGCCTGACCGAGTGCTGATGTTTCTTTATATTCATCGACAACAACAGGTTTGAGTCCAAGGTCGATCAGGTTATCAATGTGATCATCATCGTACGGAATTCCAGTTGTAAGGGTAAAGATCACATCTGGTTCTATTTTGATCATTGCTTCGGTATTCATATAGCTGCCTGTTCCTACCTCATCTATGGTTTCGTTTTCTATCATCTGTCTTACAGGGATAGAATTAATGTAGGCAAAAGAACTAACAGCTTTGATCGTGTCCGTTTTACCTATGATCTCTAGAGCTGGCAGATGGGTTGTGGAAAGAGCAGCTACACTCTCAACAGGAATTTCGACAACGATGGAATCCGGATCATGTTCCGGTACAGGAGTTCCTTTTTGCACCAGTACATATGAATATTCATTGTCATTATCTTGTTCTGTCACGGTTACAAGTTTGTAGTTGTTATGATACTCTACTGAAAAGTCCTGTGCATATTCTATGTTGATCTTATGTGGAAAATAATCCATTGAAGAATTGTAATCATCATCTATCAGACTATTTTCTTCCTGACTACTATCTCCGATACATCCCGAAAAAAGAATGCATGTTGCTAGTATAAGTAAAATAAAAACATGATGCTTTTTCATTCAACCGTTCTCCCTTATGATCTAAAATATCGTTTCAATTATTATCACTGAACTTTTTGTCTGGAGCACACTGTCCATTTTTTATGATCCATGCAGTTACGTACACCCAGTTATCAAGTATGGATTCTTTTTCATTGAGAAGCTTGTTAAATGGTGGATAGTTTTCAACCGGCAGTATCTCGGGGATACCCTTGATCAATGAAAAAGCAGCTCTCTTTCCGGCTGTTTCAGGCAGTAATCCCCACGATATCTCATCAACAATGTGAAGCACTGATGTCGTTATACTTACAAGTGCAGGGTCCTTTGAAATTGTTTTAAGCTCATCTATAAATCTACTTTTTCGATTTTCCCCGGTCATAGAGGAAGCTTCTTTCCAGTATCTGTTCTCATCGATCCCAAATCTTTCAAGTCGTACAAGCATATTACACTGTGAATAAGGTGTCAGATCAGATTGTTGTGCAAGAGCTTTTTTTGTAGCTTCAGTAACACATTTACCGATGAGTTCTCCAAGTTTGGAATGTTTTCCGGCATCATCGAGATATATGGAGCTACTATTATCAGATACCACGGCGATCATATCCGTTCCTGACCCTGTGGCTATTCCATTTGAATACTGGCTTGGGGCCATGAGTTCCTGTACTGCAACTGCTTTAGCTTCACTTGCTGTAGTGACTGCATTTACCATAGCATAATGTGGGACATTTGCATTGATGATCAAAATAGTATTGATGGTCCCGGGGATCATGGTGAACTGGCCATTTTCTTGATAATAGGATGCAGGATCACCCGGTCTTCCACCATTAACTTCAATCCCTCCTGTAATTACGGCTGTTACTTCGAGGTTTCTAAAACTATGGGTTGTTATTGCAACATTTTTCATATTGGCTGCCGTCATAAGACCAGTGGAGGTTAAAGGTTCCAGACCCAGTTCTTCTGCAATTATCGCAGCATATGCTGAAATACTCCCGCCCTCAAGTGAGGAGACCTCATGATCTACATCTGATCCGTGCATCACCTGATGATTATAGATATATCGGATATCTTCTCTATAGCCGCCATTTAACCAGGATGTAGTAAGGGTTTTTCTTCCAGGTGGCAATTCTACTATTATTGATCTCTCATGACGGAATATAAGTTCTCCACCTGATGTTTGCCATAAGAGATCTTTTGTGGTCTCTCTATCTTTTTCCATTCTATTTGACTTGTATACTCGTGATGCAACTCTATCTTTTTCATCAGTTTTTCCATTCATGTGACCACCGTTTCACAAGGTTTGTTTTTCTGAACAGTTGTGAAACCATCTGGCCAGGATCTTCGCCCCTGGTCCGGAATTACTAGGTAGCGTCTGGAAAAAGGTATATTTATAGAGTTGATTTTTCCACATATATGTTAGCATAATAACTAATATGGGGGATAGCTATCTTTTCATCGATAGTAAATTCATGGAAAATGCAGGAATTTTGCTTTTCTAAGGCAGCTATTATTAGTTCAGAAAATATGTTAATGTGGGGAATGCCATATTTTTAAATGAGAAAAAGATTTTGAAGAATATGCAATTCCATATATGATAATTCTTTGTCATTATTCATGTTGTTATCAGTTCTTTTTGTTAATGAGAACACATGACTTTTGCCATAGATATTTCTTTTAACGAGATCTGCATCTTCTAAGATGCGGATGTGTTTGGAAATACTTGTACCTGAAACTCCCAATTCACTAGCAAGTTCTGTTATGTGCATATCTTTGGCAGAGAGGGCTTGTAGTATTTTTACTCTTTTTTCGTTGACAATTGCTTTTGTAAACGTATCATTCTTACTCATATAAGTGCACCTGCATACTTTGAATTTAGTATGTGCCAAATGTAACTACTTTTCGATCAGTGAATTAACTTTTGATAAAAAATGCTGTTTATATTATATAAAATACTAAATTTTCGTTATAGTTCTTAGCTTATATCCTAAATGAGCACGTTCTCTACATCATATTTGTGTTTATAGTTATAATGAACTAAATGAAGTATTCCCTAGTTCATGTACTGATCCCGGGAAAAGTTAGTTCAAATTGATTTTGAATTTTTGCATTTGTCTTTTTTGATCCCATCTTTTGTATATTGTAACTGAGTATTTTTAAGCGGTTCACGTTGTTAATACATATATTTATATTCAATGGCTCATTGTGTTATTTTCAATAATAAAAATAACAAAAAAACAGATTAATTTTATCTTTCATAACACTCATCGGTATGATTATTTTAAATTCAGATGATCCCGGAGCACTATATGGAGGTATTTTGAATGGAACACGGAAAAATAGACTGGAATAAAGTATGGAAGGATCTCATGACCGCCCAGCAGGCAGCAAACAAAGAGATCGAGGACAACCTGTGGAATAAGAGGAACAATGCAGAGAGATTCTGGAAAAGATCCCAGGAAAACTCAGAGAGAACACAATTAACTCTGGAAGAACTACCGCTTACACCGAGATCCCGGGTATTGGATATTGGTGCAGGACCTGGAAGACTTTCAATACCTATAGCAGAAAGAGTTGCACATGTAACCGCCGTGGAACCTGCAGAAGGTATGAAATATCTGCTTCTTAAAAATATTGATGAAAAAGGAATAACCAATCTGGAATGCGTCAGCAAACGCTGGGAAGATATTGACGTAGAAAATGATCTTAATGGTCCTTATGACATTGTCATTGCATCATTCTCTCTTGGGATGCCTGACATAAAAGATGCAATTCAGAAAATGGAACAGGCTTCTTCCAAACATGTTTACCTCTACTGGTTTGCAGGAACAACGCCATGGGAAGAACATTCTGTAGGTCTCTGGCCATATCTGTATGGAACCAGTTACACCTGTGGACCAAAATGCGATGTATTGTACAATGTTCTCTACGATATGGGTATTTATCCTGATATGCATGTATTTCCACTGGAATACACTAACAATTTTGGATCCATGGATGATGCTATGGATTTCTTCAGATCAAGATACACGATCGAAACACAGGAGCAGGAAACTATTCTTTACAACTATCTCAGGGATGAGCTCTCATGGGAAGATGGTCAGATCACTGAAAAAGGTGATTCTACACGTGTCAGGATCTGCTGGGAAAAGAAAGAGAACAACTAAGGAGCTGATGTTTTGAAAATACTGATATGCGGAAAAGGCGGATGTGGAAAAAGTACATTAACAGCCTTGATGGCTCAGACAATGTCAAAAGAAGGGTACAATGTACTTGTGGTTGATAATGATGAGTCTAACTTTGGACTTCACAGGCAATTGGGACTGGAACTACCAGAGGATCTCCTGAATTATTTCGGCGGGAAAAAGGACCTCGTTGAAAGAATGAAAGCTTCTTTTTCAACTGGTGAAGAGGTTAAATTCTTTGATAAAAGATGGGAAATTGCGGATATACCAGAAGAATATGTCTCAAAAACAGACAATATTTCATTGATGTCTGTTGGAAAGATCCACGATTTTGGAGAAGGGTGTGCCTGTCCAATGGGAGTTCTTTCAAAACATTTGCTCAAGAACATAGATGTTGGAAGTAATGACATTGTTCTGGTTGACACTGAAGCCGGAATTGAACATTTCGGAAGAGGAGTAGAAGAAGGATGTGATGCATTGTTAATGGTCATTGATCCTTCCTATGAATCCATCTGTCTATCTGATAAAATAAGTAGCCTGGCAGAATCAGCTGGAAAGGACCTCTACTATGTATTGAACAGAGTAGAAGGAAAAACTAAAACGGTCCTTTGCGAAAAAGTTCCTGAAGATCGCATTCTTGCAACTTTGCCGGTAATTGTTTCTGTGTTCAAGGCCGGACTGCTTGGTGAGAAATTCCAGGTGGATGTGCCAGAGGTTAGTGAAATTTGCACTTTTTTGAAGAAGATAGATAGTACTTAAAATAAGACTGGTTTTGCAGGAGGATCCAGTAACTATTGTTTTACGACCTAATAGTGAAGATCCTGGAAAACCAATACGAAAGAGGATTATTATGTACTTAAAGCAATTTGTTGTTGGTATAAGCTTGCTGGTTCTTTTAGTTGCTACTGTTGGCTTTACTTCCTGTTCTGAGATAATTGATGTTGAACGCCATCTCCCCTCTGATCTTTCAGAGGGAGAAATAGCAGAGATCACACTGGAGATCACAGGAGAAAGTCCTTTTATGGTAGGTATAGTGGAAACTATTCCCCAGGGCTTCACTTTTCCTGAAAGTGATCAGGAGGTATCTGATTCTGGAGCATTTAAGATCGACAGAGATGCCGGAAAAATATCATTTTCAGTAAGTGACAGTAGTGAAGTCACATATTATGTGATCCCTTCGGAGGACACTGAAAACACGTTTGAAGGATACTGGGTCGATCTGCTTTATCAGACACAGGAATTGAACGAAGGAAAAGAAAGATGGATCACAGTAACTGATCCCAATTCAGCTTCGAACGTACAGAACTCCGGTGAAGATAATTCAGGAGATACTACGACCGATGTAGAATCCAGTGTGCCTGGTTTTAGTTTACTTGTATCTTCTGTTTCACTTTTTGCATGTGTTCTCTTTTTAAGGAAGAACAATTCAGGAGAGGATGAAGAATGAGCAAAATGAGGTATTTATTGATCGGAATGATAATACTTGCTTGCTCATTTTCTTCCATGAACAATGCTGTTGCTATGTATTCCACTCTTCCGTGTGATGATGGGGACGGAGTATTGACCGAAACTGAAGTTTCAGATGCAGTATGTGATTATATGCTTGAAGACAGCAGTTATACTCTCGATGAGGTTGGAGATGCTTCATATATACTTACATTCTGGGATGGAAAACCAAAAACTGTTACTGACAGTCATGAAAGAGAAGTCACTTTTTACAGGCCGGTAGAAAGAATAATAACTACAAATCCGGATAATTCCAGGTTCACGATTGCACTAGGGTATCTTGATAAACTTGTTTCCACAGATGAGTGCACATGTGACGGATGCGTACTTCCAAGAGACTCAAATGATGAAAAGATCGTTGTAGATGCCTGGGAAGCTCTCCAGACATACGATAGTGGTCAGCTTGATGATCTTCCCGAGACCAATACCCGTAAAGAGATCGATTATGAGACAATGGCAATACTTCAGCCGGATGTTGTTTTAGACGCTAAATGGTATAATCGTGGAGACCTGATCCAAGAAAAAGTGGGATGTCCATGTGTGGTTACAGGATCTGGTTTCACATTTGAAGAGAACTATGAGCAAATAGAGTTACTGGGCAATGTATTTGATGAAGAAGAAAGAGCTGATGAATTGGTTTCATTCATAAAGTCCAAAGTTGAGATTATCAGCTCGGTTACCTCTGAGATAGATGAAAGTGAAAAACCGATCGTGTATTTTGCACCAAGAGGGGCTACAAAAGGTTTCTATGATGCTGTTGAAGGAAGGGATTTTACCCGAACTGAAGCGGTATATGAATCATTGACCATTGCTGGCGGGATAAATATTGCAGAGAACTGCACGGGTGATGAGATAAATGTTGCACCTGAGCAAATTGTTGTATGGGAGCCGGAAGTTATCTTTGTTGCAAAGAATACATGGGATGGGGAAAGTGGTGTTGGTTTTGTAACTGAGACGCCCGAATTGTCAGAAATTCCTGCTGTAGAAAATGAGCAGGTCTATGATTGTTTCTATCCTTACTGCAGGGGCAGACCAATTGACCGAAGCTTATTGAATATGTTTTACATGGCAAAACGACTGCATCCGGAAGAGTTCAGTGACCTTGACATGGAAGCTGAAGGAAACGAGATCTATAAGGAACTACTGGGAGTTGATGGAATGTTCACCGAGCTTGCTGAATATCAGACCTTTGTAAAAGAAGTGTATTGAACTGCCCTGTAAAATATGATAATTTCAGGGAAGGGAGCAATTGCAACCGATCTGCATGCGAACTTCCCTCTTATTTTTAGGTGAAAATATGCTAAAGCTATTTGAAAAAATATCCGCACATAATACTGAACAGCTAAGTAGCTCTGCTAATGAGCAGCGATCCGATGCAAGGGATAACTACCAGCGCTATGTGGGACGAAAAATAATTCTCATAATTTGCATGTTCGCTCTTGTTATTTTTCTGGGAGCATTCTTCGTGACCATAGGTCCTCTTGAAGTATCGGTTCCTGAGGTCTACAAAATACTATTTTCCAGATACTTCCCTGATATGTTCGTAACAGCGGGTCTTCCTTCGCAAGTTGTCTGGAATATTCGTTTACCCCGGATCGTTGCTGGTATCATGGCAGGTTTTGGTCTGGGAATATGTGGATGTGTAATGCAATCCGTTCTAAAAAATCCCCTGGCAAGTCCATTTACACTTGGTATTTCTTCAGGGGCAAGTTTTGGAGTGGCTGTAGCTGCTGTTCTGGGAGTTGGTATAATAAATGGTCCTTATATGCTTGTAGGTAATGCTTTTTTATTTGCTATGCTGTGCTCTTTGTTCATTATTGCTCTTTCAAGTCTCAAAGGAGCTACTTCAGAAACCCTTATACTTGCAGGAATTGCAATAAATTACCTTTTCAGTTCCCTTACTGATCTGTTCCAGTATTTTGCAACGGATGAGCAGCTTCGTCTTATGGTAAGCTGGGGAATGGGAGACCTGTCTGCTTTTTCCTGGAGTAATTTCCTGCTGCTACTATGTGTTTTTCTTTTTTGTGCTCCCTTGCTGTACTTAAAAGCGAATGATCTGAACATCATGGTGATCGGAGATGAAAATGCAAAAAGTCTCGGTATTGATGCTAATAAGGTCAGAATGTTCTGTATGCTGCTTTCAAGCCTTTTAATTGCGACAATTGTCTGTTTTACAGGAACTATCGCTTTTATAGGACTGGTAGCACCGCATATGGCACGCATGGTAATAGGTTCTGATCACAAATACCTTTTCCCGGCTTCGGGTTTGCTAGGCGCATTGATCCTGATATCTGCTGATGTTACTGGTATGAACGTGATAAGACCAACGATCATTCCTACTGGTATAATGACCTCTCTGCTGGGAGTACCGTTCTTTATGTACCTAATACTCAAAAGAAAACGGAAGGAGTTCTGGTAATATGGTTACAGTGAATATTAATGAGATCTGCTTTGGATACAGCAGCACAAAAATACTTGATAATGTCTCAGTTGATATTGACAGATCAAGCTTTGTCAGTATTGTAGGACCAAATGGAGCAGGTAAATCAACGTTGCTCAAGTGTGTTAACAAACTCTTGGAACCCGGGTCAGGAATGATCATTGTTGATAATAACAATGTTCAGGAAATGAAACGAATGGAAGTGGCAAGAAATGTTGCCTATGTTCCTCAGAGTTCGAACAGAGTCTTTCCTACAACTGTTTTTGAAACTGTGATGATGGGAAGACGTCCTCATCTCGGATGGTTCAGTAATGAAACTGACAAAGAGAGGGTATGGCAGATCCTTGAAGAAATGGGTCTTGATGATCTTGCCTTACGCAATTTTGACGAACTGAGTGGAGGTCAACAGCAGAAGATCCTGATCGCAAGAGCTCTGGCACAGGAGACAGGGGTCATTCTTCTTGATGAACCCACAAGCAATCTGGATATCTGGCATCAGCTTGACGTGATGGAAAATGTACGTTCTCTTGTCAATAACAAGAACGTGACCGCTTTGATGGTCGTTCACGATCTCAATATGGCTTCCAAATATTCAGACAGGATCCTAATGATGAAAAATGGGAAGATCGTGTCTGCGGGTGATCCGGCTTCAGTACTAACATGCGAGAATATTGAAAATGTGTATGGCGTTGAAGCACATGTCCATGAGCATGCGGGAATACCATATGTTATGCCTCTTAAGCAAGTCAGAATAGCTGCTGATGCCTGCCTGATGAACCAGGAACATGAGATCAGAACTTAAGGGGAATTGAAATGTTCGAAGGTTTTAGAAAAGGCGTTCTTTCAAAGAGCGAATTCGAAGCAAATATTGAAACGTTCTCTGATATCAGAAAATATGGAGTTCTTTTCATTTTTTTCCTGATATTATTATTTGCAGCAGCATTTGCCATGTTATTGGGAGCCTATGACATCTCATTTACAGATGTCTATGCTACCATATTTGCGAATATTAACCCATATGGAGATGTTTCTGGTGTCAGTAAATTGCATAATACTATAATATGGAATATTCGTCTTCCAAGAATAATACTTTCAATAACTGTGGGAGCTGCACTTGCAAGTTCAGGTGCTGTTTTTCAGGGTTGTTTCCGTAATCCTCTTGTCGAACCTTATATTCTAGGTGTTTCATCCGGTGCTGCATTTGGTGCAGCACTTGGGATCGTTTACCCCGATGTTTTCAGTTCGGTCCAGATATCAGCATTCATATTTGGTTCTTTAGCAGTACTGGCTGCTTATATGCTTGCAAGGACACGAGGTCAGACGCCAATAATAACCCTGATACTTGGCGGAGTTATAATAGGTTCCATATTTTCAGCACTTGTATCCCTGTTAAAATACATGGCAAATGATTCAGCATTACGTGAGATCGTATTCTGGCTAATGGGAGGGTTCTACTATGCAACCTGGCAGGATGTTTTTGTCACTGTTCCGATTGTATTCATTTCATTTTTGATAATGTGGATATATTCATGGAAACTCAATATTCTGTCTATGGGGGATGAAGAAGCAAAGGCATTGGGAGTGAATTCTGAAAGGTCAAAATTGGTCGTAATTACTATTGCAACACTTGTAACTGCAGTTGCTGTTTCCACTGTTGGCATAATTGCATGGGTCGGGCTTATGATGCCACATGCTGCCAGGATGATACTGGGACCTGACAACAGGTTTGTGATTCCATCTGCTGCGATGCTTGGAAGTATCTACCTTATTGTCTGTGATACAATGGCAAGAACACTGACTACTTCAGAGATTCCTGTAGGCATCATAACATCGATAGTCGGTGCACCGTATTTGTGTTATCTTCTGCGAAACAAAGGAAGATCATTATTGGGGTGATCACATGTTGAAAGTAAAAAATATCCATTTTAATTATGGAAACACCCCGGTCCTAAATGACCTGTCTTTCAACGTTGAAGAAGGACAATTATGCGGACTTTTCGGGCCGAATGGTTGCGGTAAAACAACCCTGTTCAAATGCTGTATGAATTTCTTGAAGTATAAAGAAGGTGCTGTGGTCATGGATGGCGTGGACATTAGTGAATGCAAGATCGAAGATATGGCCAAGATCGTTGCTTATGTTCCACAGGAACATAAACCACCTTTTCCCTATCTTGTGAAAGAAGTCGTTCTAATGGGAAGGACCCCGCATCTTGGTGGATTTTTTGGCATCAGTAAGAATGATAAAGAAAAAGCATGGGATGCACTGAAACTACTTGATATTACTCATCTTGCAGATATTCCTTATAATCAGCTATCTGGAGGACAACGCCAGATGGTACTGATCGCAAGGGCGATCGCACAGGAAACACGAATTATTTTTCTGGATGAACCTACATCAGCCCTGGATTTCAGTAACCAGATGCGGATATGGGACTTAATGAGGAAAGTCAAAGAACAGGGAATAACCATCCTTGCATGTAGCCACGACCCTAATCATGTATCCTGGTTTTGCGATAAGGTGGTGGTTATGAACAGGGACGGTATCCTCTGTCAGGGTACTCCACATGATGTGATCACCGAATCCGTGCTTAACGATGTTTATCAGGATATGTGTACCGTCAGATCATTCGATGGTGTCAAAATGGTGCTTCCAAGAAGTGTTTCCAGTAGGTTTGGATAACCATAGAATATTTTTTTATAGAGGATTTAAAATGAGATTAAAGTTACAGTATATTGCAGTATTGGGTCTTTTACTGTGCATTCTGCTAAGTGTTGGGTGCACTGAAAATGTGACCGATAATAGTATTGTGGCAGAAGATGCTACAAATGAAGAACAATACAGAACAGTTGTTGATAGCCGTGGTGTCGCGGTTGAGGTTCCGGTGAACATTGAACGCGTTGCTACTGTTAGTGATGGCCTAGTCGAAGGTGTCATGACATCCATTGGTGTCCAGGATACTCTGGTTGGGGTCGGTTCGAGCTGTCTTCAACGTAATTTTAATTATTCTTATGAAACCGTTGGTGGCGAAACATATGAATATGAAAATGGGATGAACCCGGTAACATATCTTAATCCATGGATCATGGAACTTCCACTCTTTGTTTCCTCTGGTTCTGCAGTGAACTACGAAACACTTGCAAGTCTTGAACCAGATGTTGTGATCGTAAGAATTGGAAGCTGTTCCTTGCGATACATAGAGGATGAGAGTACACAAAAAAGTATCGAAACAATGGAATCACTTGGTGTACCGATAGTTGTTCTATATGATCCGAATTGTTATGATTCTCCAGATATGGCTACCATCTCTGATGAGATCAACATAATTGGACAGGTATTTGGAAAAGAATATGAAACTCAGATCATTGCCGATTACCTAGAAGAACAGGTAAGTTTTGTCAGTGAAAGGACACAGACCATACAGGAAGAAGAAAAGCCTGAAGTACTGATATTCGGTGCATCTCCAAAAGCACGCGGAGAAGGTGGAGCCGGACAGATATTTGGACTTGATACTCTTGAATCCTTCTTTATTGAGGATATAGTAAATGCAAACAATGCTTTCCAGGAAGAAGGATATTTCAAAACAGTAAGTGCAGAACACATGCTGGCATTAAACCCTGATGTTATCGTTCTATGCACAGCTTCAGGATATCATCCACCACTTGAACTTTATGAAGCACCCTATTACCAGAGCCTACAGGAGATGGATGCGATCAAGAATAGAAAGGTAGTAGCTCTCCCCTGGTCACCATGTAATTGCGCAAAAAGGCTTGAGTATCCTATAGATGTGATGGTAATTGCAACAGGAACATATCCTGAACTGTTTGAGGACGTGGAGCTTGATGAATGGCTTATTGAATTCTACCAGAATGTCTATGGTGTTGATGTTGAAACCGCAAAAGAATTACGTTCAGCACAATGGATGGAATGGACTATAGATGAATGCCCGAGTTGTTCCTGATATAGTATGATCCATGTTAGCAATAACATGGATATTTTATTTATTTATCATCAAAAGATGTATTATTAAATGTTCCAGTGCTTGCCGACAAAAGCAGTGACTTTGTGTACTCATGACAACAATCGGAGATTATCTGTTCTCTGGAACCGTATTCAACTATCTTTCCCTCTTTCATTACAGCAATATTATCTGATATATACGCTGCTGCTGCAATATCGTGTGTGATGAACATGAACGTGATACCTGTTCTTTCCTTCATATCAAGCATCAGGTTGAGGATATCAACTCCAATGGAGGCATCCAGCATGGATATTGGCTCATCGGCAATTATCATGTCAGGTTCTGTGATCATTGCCCTTGCAATTGCAACTCTCTGACGCTGCCCTCCGCTAAGGGTATGTGGGTATTTGTGAAGGAAGCTCTCAACAGGTGTGAGTCCAACAGATTCAAGAGCAAGAACGATCCTGTTCCTGTCAAAATTCTTCCTGTTCTGAATAATGCAGGGTTCTGCCACAAGTTGTTCAACTGTCATCATGTGGCTCAGTGAGTCATAGGGGTCCTGGAATATTACCTGAACAATGGGCTTTCCATTTTGTGATGAACTATTGTCGATATCGGCAAAAGAGATATTTCCTGAACCTGGCTTCAACAGACCCAGTATCAGTTTACCAAGAGTTGTCTTGCCACTGCCGCTTTCACCGATGATCCCAAGCACCTCGCCTTTTTTCACAGTAAGCGAAACATTATCAAGAGCTTTAACCTCTGGCTCATTCCTGAACATGCCTTTTCTCTTGAACACCTTGCTGACATTGTCTATTTTTATGAGGCAGGAATTGTCCATGATCATCACTCCAGATGGCATTCCATATGACATGCCACTTTCACATTACCTGTACATTCCGGAGGTCTGACCGTCCTGCATATATCTGAGACTTTGTCACAACGTTCCATGAACTCACATACCTCGTACTTCTTCAAAGTTGAAGGAGGAGTGCCTGAAATTCCCTTCACTCTTACTGGTTCACACATCAAAGGCAATCTTGAGGCCAGAAGTTTTTGAGTATACGGATGAACAGGATCGTTAAGGATCTCATCCCTTGTCCCTGTTTCAACGATCCTTCCCGCATACATGATGTAGATCCTGTCACATATCCTTGAGATCGTATGGAGATCATGGGAAATTACAAGCATGGATGTGTTCTTTTGTTGTACCACGTCCTTTAGAAGAGTTGTAATTTTCAATTGTACCGTTGCGTCCAATGCAGTGGTTGGTTCGTCCGCAATTATTAGCTCAGGAGAGAGGAGCATTGAAAGTGCGATCATAATTCTCTGTCTCTGTCCGCCACTGAACTCATACGGGCAGGAATTCATCCTTAAAGGATCGATCCCTACCATTTCCAGTGATCTTGCAGTCAACGAAAGCATTTCCTGCCGGGACATATCAGTATGAGCTTTAATTGTCTCAAAGAACTGGGACCTTATTTTCACAAGCGGGTCAAGTGCATTCATGGAGGATTGAGGTACAGATCCTATGTGTTTTCCTCTAATATTGCGCATCCTTTCCTTTTTGAGATTATCAATTCTTTCTTCCATGAAACTGATATTTCCTGACATCTCCCTGTTCCGGGAATTAATATCGAGGACTGTCATTGCAAGTGTGGATTTTCCTGATCCGGATTCACCTATCAGTCCTACGATCTCACCTTTGTTTATGTTGAGGTCCACGTTCTTGAGAACATGATGTACTCCTTCCTTTGTTGAGAAATTGACTGATAATTCTTTAACATCCAGCAATGGCATCACTTATCACCTTCCAATGCCTGTCCTACAAGTACAAAAGAAAGTACCAGCAGGGTGATACAAACCCCGGCAGGCATTAACCACCACATCCAGGCATCCGTGAAGAACACCAGCGGATATGAGATCGCATATTTTATCATTGTTCCCCAGCTTGGATATGAAGGGTCTCCAAGGCCCAGAAAAGCAAGTCCTGATTCTGAAAGTATGGCCCTGATGGATTGCATGACAATAGTTGTGATCATGATAGGATACAGGTCTGGAACTATGTGTCTTTTGATCACATACCAGTTTCCTGCACCACTGATCCTGGCAAAGTCCACGTGACCTGAGACCCTTAATGTCCTTGTCTGTGCTCGTGTGATCCTTGCACCAACTGGCCATCCCATTACAATGAGAATGAAAATAATGTTCCAAAGACTTGGCCTCAGGTATGCTGCAAGTATAAGGATCAATGGCAGGTCAGGGATCATAAGGAAGATATCGACCCCTCTCATCATGACCCTGTCTAAATTCCCACCGGTATATCCTGAAAAAACACCTGCCAGAGTTCCTATTATTAAGACACCAGAGGATACGATCAACGCAACTGCGAGGGAAGTCCTTGCTCCATATAATAGGTTACTGAATATGTCCCTTCCAACATCATCAGTGCCCAGCAGATGTTCACTGTTCGGCTCTAGCAGAGGCCTGCTCGATATATCATCAGGGGAATAAGATGTAAGGAATGGTGCTGCAATAGCAATGAAAATAAAAGAACAGAGTATAGCAAGTCCGCTAATACCCTTTGGGCTTTTTAATCTCTGGACCACTGTTATTTCGTGCATTTTCACTCCTGCCCTGCTCTTCCGTCAATAAAGGAACATGCAATATCAGCTGCATAGTTACATGCCAGCACTACCAGTGACATGAAGATGAAAGCTCCCTGAAGTACCGGATAATCACGTTCTATGAATGAATTATACACCAGCATTCCCATTCCCGGATACGAGAACACGGTTTCGATAAATACTGCACCTGCCACCATAAAACCAAGCATTGCTGCTATCTGATTGATCACAGGCACGATTGAATTGATGAGTATATGTTTTTTTATTGTCCGTTCTTTAAGTCCTCTGGACTCTGCCATGAGCACATATGGTTTTCCAAGTTGCTGGACACAGACATTCCTCACAAGCAGGTATGTACCCGGCATTTCAAATGCAGTAAGGCAGAGCATTGGCAATGTAAGATGAGAAAGAATGTCCATTGCATGGTCAATGGGTCCTGCATAATCCATGTATGGGGTTATTGCTCCTGAAGTTGGGAACCATCCTGTTTTGTATCCGAATACAAATATCATAATAGCTCCGAGGAAAAATGCAGGTATCGACCTGAAGAATGGCATTATTACAAGAAGTGCATGGTCCAGTTTTCCTCCGCGTCTCCAGGCAGATTCAAGACCGGTCATGATCCCAAAGGTCGTTGAAAGCAAAAGAGCAGTGCCCATGAGCAGTATTGTCCACGGAAGCCTTCCAATCAGAATGTCAACTACCGGAACATTGTAGAATATGGAATGACCGAGATCAAAGTGGAATGCATCTGAGATGTAATGTATGAACTGAATATGAAGCGGATCGTTGAGGTGATAGTAATCCATCAATTTGTATTTCATTTCCTCATCAATGACCACTGGCAGATCTGAGCCCTGGCTGCCTGTGATACTGAGCAATGGTCCTCCGGGCATGACCCGGGGAAGAAAGAAATTAATTGCAAGGATCAGGAAAAAAGTGATGGCATACTCCAGTCCTCTGGATATTATATGACCAGACCTTTTCCTGTCCATTGTCCTTTATCTCTCCTGCTTGATCCTGTCTAGCGCTTCCCGTGACGGATCAGAACAAAGGCACATGCAAGGATCGCAACAGAGCCGAGTATTCTTATACCGGCAACTGAACTCTCTGTTGTTCCTTCAGCAGTATCATCATTGTCCCCATTCCATGTTCCATAGATGAAAACAAGTTTGTTGTATTCGGTTGGTACTCCGCCACCTACTCCGCCATCCGTGTAGAAGAAACCGGTTACTGTGTCCTTGCTGGTTGCACTGTAAACGTTCCTGTACATGATGGGGATCGTTGGGACATTGTCAGCTACAAGGACCTGCATCTCATCAACAAGTTCCTTACGCTTATCTTCATCCATTGTGCTCATCTGCTCTTCTGCAAGGGCCATGTACTCTGAATTGTTCCATCCTGTTGATGTCGGGAATGAGTTCAGCATTCTGGCAGGATCTGTGGATGTGCCATGTGAATAGATCGCAAGATCAAAGTTACCTGCACCAACCAGTCCGTCAACGGTCTTGGTGTCTCCTGGTTTAAGAGTGATCCCAATACCAATTTCTTTCAGGTATGTCTGGACAAGTTCTGCGATCCTCTGGCTCTGCTGGTCAGATGAATATAATAACTGGAACTCAAGTGGATTGCCTTCTGCATCCAGTCTTACTCCGTCACTGTTAGTTTCGGAATACCCTGCATCATCCAGCATCTGATTAGCTGTATCGATATCATATTCATACTGAGCTACATCAGGATTGTACCAGCTTGAATAAGGAGGAACGTATCCAGGATTTCCTTCAATTCCACCACCATGGAGCACCCTGCTTTCAATATCTGAACAGTTCATAGAATAGTAGATAGCCTGACGAACCGTTGTGTCATTTAGTATTGTGTTCGAAGGGATGTTGAATCTCAGGCGGTAGACCCAGTAGCCTGGTCCGCTGATAACTTCCATGTTGTCAGACTCATCAAGTGCCTGGACCTGATCAAGAGTAAGACCGGATTCATCCACTTCACCTGTCTTCAGGGAAATAACAACATCGGATGTTTTGACATAGATAAGAGTATCAATTATTGGCTCTCCAAGGAAATAATTCTTGTTAGCTGTGTATTTGTAAGACTGCTGGTCTGTGTCATAATCTTCAAGAATGAAAGGTCCTGTGCCTATTGCAGCCTCATCTTCCATATATTTACTTGGATCCTCCACATTCTCCCAGATGTGTTCTGGCATGATCGGGATGACCGCTGCAACCTGTTGCATAAATGGTGCGTATGGATAGTTCAGTGTGATAACAACAGTATGATCATCAAGAGCTTCAACACTGTTTATGACACCGGTGTTGTACCAGCTTGAACCTATTGGACTTATTGATGCCTTTCCTTTGATGTAGTCCATTGTAAATACAACATCATCTGCTGTGAATGGTTCACCGTCATGCCAGTTTACTCCTTCTCTCAGGTGGAATGTCCATTCCAGACCGTCATCGGAGCTTTCCCATGACTCCGCAAGCAGGCCTGTGAATTCCCCTGATCCCTCCGGCCATACGAGTGTATCAAAACAGTAGCTTGTCATTATGTAGCCGGGACCACGTGGATAGAATGTCAGTGGAGAAGGAAAACCCCAGTCTGCGGTTGAACTTGTGCCCCAGCTGGCAGTAAATACTCTTTCCTGGCTGCTATCATCGCCGGAAGCGGATGCAGGTACGAATAATACTGTGCTGACCAGAAGTAAAGAGATGAAGAGAGAAATTGATATTTCACTCAATTTCATCCTTACCATCCTCTGTTGTATTCTTCATAACATGGGATGCAGGTATATTCACCATTCTGGATCTTTGCTCTGGATTCTGCCATCATTTCACCGCATTTGCTACACTGAAGAGAATTGAATATCCTTGCTTTTCCCGGTATCTCTGCATCAACGAATTTGACCTCGAACATCTCGTCAACAGGAGTGTTCCTCATTGTTACTGAGATGCCATCCATTCTTTCCCTGAATTCCTTTGCCTCTTCATCAGTTGCAGAACCTGACATTACTTTAGGACGAAGTTCACTTACTTTCGGGTCGATGTTGTCAATATTAAAACTGGCTTTCAGAGCTACTCTAACAGCTTTTTTACTGTCACGACAGATGAATGTGAATACCTGTTTTGCATGGTCCTTGTAAATGAGATTACCTTTTCCTATTGTGCAGCCTGTAAGTACCTGTACTGCATCAACTCCGCAGGCATCATTCTCCACAATGGTGACAAGTTCCTCGTCAATATCTCTTTCTGTTTCCAGCGCTTCTATACCTGCTTTTGCTGCAATGTAGCCAATGGTAAGCCCCGGACATACGTGTCCGTGGAACTTTGCAGCATCTTCAAAGGAAGCAATTTCTCTTGTAGTGTTTTGGGTAGAATCTTCTGATGACATGATAATCACAGAATGTAAAATACAATAATACATTTAATAGTTTTCGTGTTATTTGTTTTTACTTATTTCTAATAATAATGTCTAAAATGTGATGTGGTATTAGTTTAATGCCATTATAAGTTGAATAATATTTGAAACGTAATATCAAACTTACTAATATATGAATGAAAAAAGAGAAAATAGCAGATCGACTTGAATTACTTTACGAACTATCAGGGAGAGCTATTTTCCTCATACATTTTAGCAAGAGGATCTTTTCCTTTCGGGAACATTGCTCCAAATGGTTCGAATTTCCCAAGTTCTTCAACCGTACAAAAATGCATTCCTTTGTCTGCTCCCATCATCATTAAAGGACGGGCTTTGTTCACATTGCACAGACCATCCTTTCCATATACCTCATCAGCAACTTCAAGATGGACAACTTTACCCATTATCAATATGTAATTCGTCTCTTCATACATCTTGAACAGTTCACATTCCATCCAGGCATAACATCCTTTTATTCCAGGAGCTCTGATTCTTTTAGAGGGCTTTTCCTCAAGGCCTGCTATCTCAAACTCGTCTTCATCTGCTGGAAATGCTCTGGCTGTTGGTATGACCTTGTCCGCAAACTCATCACCTGCAAGGTTGACAACGAATTCTCCTGTATCCCTGATATTATCAAGGGTATCTCTTCTTTTTGCAGTTGCTATACATATGAGGTCAAGGGGCCTGAGCACTGGCATTATACAACCATATGGAGCAATGTTCCTGATGCCATCTTTACTCATTGTAGATATGAAAGCAACTGGCAAAGGCATTACTGATTCTCTTTTGAAAGGTTTTAGTTCCATTGTGTTCACCTTTGAAATGTGTGGTTACTTATCACAATACAATATATAATACTTATTTGTTGTTATTTTTTTATCAATTAGTAATATTGATATACAAAGAATTCCTATTATGGCATGAGCAGGTCAAATAGGGTAGTAAAGTAATCAAGAAGTTCTCCAAAATGATCTACATGTCAGCTTAAGTAAATGGCTCATGAAGTCTTATTTGATCTGTTCATATTGGCCAATTAGTGTACCACTACCTTCCGGAGATTGGCCAATTCTCCTATGCATCGATCATATTCTCAAAGGAACTTCCAGTCCGGCTGCATAATTATTGTTCATCAAAGCTACTACTACTGTAACAAATATTGATTCTAGTTCATCTTAACCATTATATTCATGTAGTATGCATGTCATGTTGGCGCATACCTTAGTATACACTTCAAATATTCACATACCTCTCTGGATGTTCAAATCAAGTCCTCTTGCTGACGAAAAGAATATGTATTTGCAAAAAGGTTTAAACACTGAAAGATGTACTCCTAAGAGAGGATATTTTGCGGAGATTTTCCTATGAGATACTGGCAGCCAAAATACGAGACTATGAAAAAGGACGAACTTGCCGAATTACAACTGAAACGCTTGAAGAAGACGGCTGCAGCAGTCTATAATAATGTTCCTTTTTACAAAGATAAGTTCAAACAGCTTGGTATAGGTCCTGATGACATCAGGTCACTGGATGATATAAGCAAATTACCGACGACCAGAAAGACAGACCTCAGGGACAATTATCCTTTCGGGCTCTTTGCTGTCCCGAAAAAGGATGTTGTGAGGATACACGCATCTTCTGGTACCAGTGGAAAGCCAACTGTTGTCGGTTACACTAAGAATGATATCGAGAACTGGTCAGACCTTATGGCAAGGAACCTCACAATGGCAGGTCTTGACAGTAATGATGTTTTCCAGAACGCTGTTAACTATGGACTCTTCACAGGTGGTCTTGGTTTCCACTATGGTGCCGAAAGAATGGGTGCCATGACCGTGCCAAGTGGTACCGGAAATACTGCAAGACAGCTTGAAATGATGATAGACTTCGGTGTTACTGCAGTTCATTGTACTCCTTCTTATGCTCTTTATCTTGCTGAGACTGCCAAAGAGATGGACATCGTTGACAAACTCTCCCTCAGGGTAGGTTGTTTTGGTGCTGAACCATGGTCAGCCAATACCAGAAAACAACTTGAGAATGCTCTGGACATAAAGGCCTATGATTCCTATGGTCTCTCTGAGCTTATGGGTCCCGGAGTTGCTTTTGAATGTGAGGAGCAGGATGGGCTTCACATATGGAGCGACCATTTCTATGTAGAGATCCTTGATGAGAATGGTGAGCAGGTTGCAGAAGGTGAGAAAGGAGAACTTGTACTCACATCCCTTACAAAGGAAGCATTACCAATTATCAGATACAGGACCGGTGACATTACAAGATTGCTTGAAAGCGAGTGCTCCTGTGGTCGTACAACACCACGTATATCAAGGCTTCTGGGAAGGGCTGACGATATGCTCATTGTCAGAGGCATAAACGTGTTCCCGTCACAGATAGAGGATGTAATTGTAAACATTCCTGAGGTCACAGAGCATTTCCAGGTCATCCTTGACAGGAACGCCAAGATGCTCGATGAGATCACTGTGAGGGTGGAGCTTGATGATAATGCATTTACAGGCGAGCTCAAAGACCTTGCTGCTGTTCGCAAACATGTTGAGAACGAACTTAAGAGTGTGCTCAATATCAGGACAAATGTGGAATTGACCGAGAAAGGTAATATCCCACGTACAGCAGGTAAGTCTAAGAAGGTAATTGACAAAAGGGATGCTCTGTGAGCATATCCTTTCAATGATCCTATCTATTAATTCTATTTATTATCTTATTGTAACTATCTCTTAAAGGTGAAATGTATGCCACATGTTATGGAAATACTTGGAAAGGCCAGAGTTGTTGTTGAGAATGGAGAAGTTGTAGAGGTAAGCGAGCCACTTATTAGTTGGTGTCCTATTTTTGACAAGACACGTGGTATTACTGAGATCACTAAAGAAGAGATAAAGAAGAATATGGAATTCCGTATAAGGGATTTCGGGCTTTTCACCAGCAAACGTCAACTTGACATGGATATCTTTGTAGGTTTCGGTGCATCTGAGACCATGATGACAGGTCTTAAACGTGGACTTCTTGATACAACGGTCACTGCATGTGATGGTGCAGGCAGCGTTATTTCCAATAATCCAAACCTCGTACAGGGAATGGGTGCACGCATCTCAGGTCTTGTTGAGACCGAACCCATCGATGAGACCATCAATGGTATAAATGAACGTGGAGGCATTGTCCTTGATCCTTCAACTGCCAGAGTAGATCCTGTTGCAGCTGCAAGGAAAGCAGCAGAACTCGGTTATAAGAAAATAGCTGTGACCGTGGTCTTCCCGGAAACTGCAAAACAGCTAAGGGAACTTGAAGCTGAAATGGATCTTGAACTTACGATAATTGGTGCACACGTTACAGGCATAGGCAAAGAATTCGCACAGGAACTTCTGAATAACGTGGATATCGTTACCAGTTGTGCTTCAAAGAACATACGTGAACTTGTAACACCACTTGTTCAGGTGGGAAGTGCAGTACCACTTTTTGGAATTACACAGAGAGGAAAAGAGTTGCTGCTTGAGAGAGCAAAGGAAGTTGAAGCTCCTTTATTTGTAAGTTCTGCAAAACTGCCTTCATTGCCTGAAGAAAAACAGCCAAGAGAACTGGTTTGATCCCAGTTATCTCAGTTCTTTCTTTATTTTTATAACTCTGATGATCTCGTTTACAGGGATCATCATTCTTCAGGAATATCCAGTTTGTTCTTCTTCCTGTAGGTCATACCATTGAATATTGCAACCGTATCTCCCTTATCGTCTGTTATATTCACAACATAGGTTGAGATCTTCGGGTTGATGGATGTTTCCTTTGCCTCGGCATAAAGGTTTCCTTCAAATGCGGCTTTAACAAAGGATATATCAGCATTGATAGCAACAGCAACGTTCCCATAGGAGTTGGATGCAGCGGCAAAGGCCATATCTGCCAGTGTGAAGATGGCACCACCGTGTACCGTTCCCAGGATATTATGATGTCTTTTCTCGATCTTCATCTCTGCTTTAGCATAGCCTTTAGAGACCTCGGTTATTGTCATGCCGGAATTTGAGGCAAAGCATTCCTGTGAGAAGTATCTTTTAATATCTTCCATATTTTCCGTATTATCCATATTCTTCCTCATTTGAATGATAATCTCTCTTCTGTGTTCTTCTGGTACTTAGCAATTATCCGCATGATATGTCAGGTGTATCTCACCTGTATCAATGGCAGTTCCCTGAAGTAGTGAATAAAGATGAAGTAGCATGATAAGAAAGAAATGATGGCAGGTAAAAAAAGTATAATGATCATCTCCTGCCAGAAAAATGATGGCTGCACTATCAATAGCTTACCATATCACGGTGAGCGAATCCCTTTGTGTAATCAAGGTAATACGCTTTGACCGGCTCTACTTTGAACAGAACGTGTTCGACCTCTGCTGGAATGTCTTTGACGAAAGGGAATTTCTCAAGCATTATGTCGAATACCTTGCCAGTTTCTTCTTCATCGGTAACGATAGAGGCCTTGCCTTCCATCTGAACACCTGTGATCTCCATGACATTTACTTTGTCATCATCCACTGTATAGGCCACAAAAGGGTTGTTCTCTATATTGGTAACCTTACGTGTGGTCTTTGCAGTGCTAAAATAAACGACTGCACCATCAGATGCATAGGCTACGGTATGTACCATTGGTTTACCATCCTTGTCCACTGTCCCAAGGTTCAACCAGTCATGGTCTTTCAGGCATTCTATTATCTTCTGTTCGATCTCTTCTGACATTTTCTTACACTCCCATATGTTACTAACAAATAAATTATGATGATCTATCTTAAATATCTTTTTAGATGCATGTTATTTGTAGGTGTGTCTGATGTTATTCACAACATATTTGACTATCTGTTGAACAATTATTCAATGCCGATCAGTGTATACTCATACTATTAATGCCTGGTCCTGTCTGACAATATAGTTCGTAAAGATACAAATAGAATGATTAATCATGATAAATAGCAGAAACATTTATATGCTTTCAAATGTATGTATATCATGATAAAACATGACAGAATATTACGCTACAAATGATCAGTACAGTTTTGGTACAATGTTCGTCTCTCTCACAGTCGCTTTGTTGACATACTATTCATTCCTTCACTACCATGGTGTAGTCTAAGGTCCAAATTGTACCACACAGAATTAAGAATGGGTCTAGTCGGGAATAAGTGTAGAAAAGAGCAAATGGATAATCCATCATCCATTTGCTAACTTTTCAATTGTGTGGCAGTTGATTATAAGTAAACCCCTATTTCGTATCGATCATCAAATCTCTCTTTAACCATATAGTCCCCCATATGAACTATTCTTTATGATAATTCCTGTTTTGAATGCTTAACTTATCTGGAACAGAGTATACTTGTTCTCCTATGCTCATTTGTGATATATGCTGCCTGATTTTTTAATACAATTATATTTTAAGCAGATATTTTTGGAATCAACACAAAAAGTTTATATAGTTCAAGGTAATTGCTTATTCAGTAAAATTTAAATGTGCATCTGATCATACGTTGATATGAATCACATGCCGGTCACTTGCTGACCGGAAATATGATGCGTGGAGTACGGGGGTACTAGCATTGATAGATAAGAATATGACAGATGATCCTGACGTTTCAGACAGGTCTGATCATCTAAAAAGAGAATTATTTCAAAAGACAGCTCTACTTTCAGGCTTACTTCGATCTGTACCTGACCTTGTTTTCTTCAAAGATACAGATGGCGTATTCCTTTCATGCAATGAGATGTTCGCACAGTGTATCGGCAAACCGGTCAGCGAGATAATAGGTCAGACAAGTCATGATCTGTTTGACAGGAACCGTGCAGATTTCTTTCGCTCAAATGATAAAAGGGTCCTTGAGACCGGTCAGTCCTCAAAAAGTGTGGAATGGATCGATTGTGCAAGCGGGGACCGTATACTTCTTGAGACATATAAGACCCCCATTCTTACAGAAGAGAATGAGCTCATTGGTGTTGTAGGAGTTGGGAGGGATATCACTGAGCGCAAGCATGCTGAAGATGAATTACAGGATAAGAAGAATGAGTTGTTCCAGATAGTCAATGGAAGTCCCATACCTGCTTTTGTGATAAACAAGGACCATAACATCATCTACTGGAACAGGGCATGTGAAAAAGCAACAGGTATCAAGGCACATGAGGTAATAGGTACCAGGGATTCATGGATGGCCTTCTACAAAGAAGAGCGTCCGGTGCTTGCTGATCTTGTAGTGGATAATTCTCTGGAGAACATCGATAAGCTCTATGAGAACAATAAACTTACACCATCCTTTGTTGAAGGTGGATATCAGGCAGAAGCTTTCTTCCCATTGCTCAACAAATGGATACTTCTTACAGCTGCACCTATCAGAGATCATAACAATGATATAATGGGTGCGATCGAGACATTGCAGGATATCACTATCTCCAAGCAGGCCGAAAAGGCGATACTTGATGCAAAGATGCTTGCAGAGAACACTTCCCGTACAAAGAGCGAGTTCCTTTGTAACATGAACCATGAACTGAGAACCCCATTGAACCTTATACTGGGATATGCTGATCTGCTCCTTGCCCAGGAGACCGGTCAGCTAAATGAAGAACAGAAACATTTCACGGAGATCATCAAATTTGCAGGTTCGCGTTTTCTTGATCTTGTAGACTCATTGATATATATTGCTGAGATCGAGGAAGGAAAGATGGAACTTGATATCGAGATGTTCTCACTTCCGGCCATGATGTCCGATGTAAAAAGGATGCTTGGTCCAAATGCTTTCAAGAAGGGTGTGAAACTGGAATTCGATATAGATACCCATGTAAGTGTTGTCTACGCTGATAAGTCAAAGATCAAGACGATGTTACATCATCTGATAAGCAACGGGATAAAATTCACACCTGCAGGTGGTACTGTCTCTGTTATTGTAAGACAGAATGAGAGTAATGACCTTCATATGATAGTAAAGGACAATGGCATCGGCATATCAGAAGAAGACCAGAAAAGACTATACAATGCCTTTGTACAGCTTGATGGTTCTCTTAACAGGAAGTTCGAGGGTACAGGTCTTGGACTGAGCATTGTCAAGAAGTTCGTTGAAGTACATGGAGGTCACATCGATCTGGAAAGCGATCCTGGAAAAGGAAGTACATTCGAAGTGATACTACCTTTGTCCGATCAGGAACCTGATAATTCCATGAACAGTATCTGTGATTATAGTAGTTTCCCGGGTGAACACTGAGTTCACCTTTCAGACAAGTTCATCATCCTCTATCTCAACGTCCAGCACATCCAGTGATATTTCCTCACCGCTGCCGCTGAAACATTTCCAGTTATCAGGGCCGAATGGATGACCCACTATTATATGGTGGTTCCCTGTTTTGCTGAACAGACGCAGATCTGCTTTTGAAGGCCTGATCACAGAACTTGGGTGACTGTGTACAGAACCCACTGCTGAGATATTTGGCATCATGAAGAGCTTAAGGACCGCATTGACCTCACTGGACTCAGTTCCCGGAAGGATAAGAATATCGGTTATGATGCCGTCCTTTGCCTGTAAAAGACCAGCGAACTCATTAGGAAATGTTGACTTGCTGGCTTCCATTATGAAGTTCAGTGTCTCCCTTGCAATTCCCTTGATCATCATCTTCATTCTTTATCCTATTCATGGAGAACATATAACTTTTTTGAGAAGCATATAGCATAAGGAGTTACGTGTGTTCTATTAATATTACAAGGAGCAGGTGTCATGAAAATGGATAAAGGGATCTCAATGTGTAAAGAAGGCGATAATACTCTTGGTGAAAGGTCGCTGGAGCTCCATGAAAGTGCCGGGGGAGTTATAGGGATATGCGGCAAGGTTCCCCTTGATAATGTGGAGGATCTGAGCCTTGCATATACCCCAGGTGTTGCCGAACCCTGCAGAAGGATAGCTGAAGACCCTGATCAGGTCTACAGGTATACAATGAAAAAGAACTCTGTGGCTGTTATATCTGATGGATCCGCAGTTCTTGGCCTTGGTAATATCGGACCACTTGCAGCTTTACCTGTTATGGAGGGAAAAGCATTGATCTTCAAGGAGCTTGCAGGTATCGATGGAGTTCCCATATGTCTTGATACGAATGATCAGGAAGAGATCATCCGGACGATCAGGAACATTGCACCTGTATTCGGTGGTATCAATCTTGAGGATATAAGTGCTCCCAGATGTTTTGATATAGAGGGGAGACTTCGTTCAGAACTACCAATACCCGTATTCCATGATGATCAGCACGGAACTGCAGTGGTTGTCATTGCAGGACTTATCAATGCTCTGAAGATCGTTGGGAAAGAAATTGACAAAATAGATGTGGTTATCTCAGGGGCTGGAGCTGCCGGGAAAGCTATTGCCCTAAAGCTAATGTATGCAGGGGTCAGTTCTGAAAGACTTGTTGTCTGTGACAGCCGTGGTATAATTCACAAAGGCCGAAAAGAAGGCATGAATCCGGAAAAAGAAGAGATTGCTGACCTGACAAATAAAAAGGGTATTTCAGGTACACTGGCAGACGCACTTATAGGTTCAGATGTTTTCATAGGCGTTTCCGCACCCGGGATAGTAAGTAAAGAGATGGCTTCATCCATGGCTAAGGATGCTATAATATTCGCAATGGCCAATCCTGTTCCTGAGATAATGCCTTCACTTGCAAAAGAGGCAGGTGCACGGATAGTTGCAACCGGTCGTTCAGATTGTCCTAACCAGATCAATAATTGCCTTGGTTTTCCGGGTCTGTTCCGTGGTGCTCTTGATACCTGTGCCAGTGATATAACCACTGAGATGGAGATGGCAGCAGTTTATGCACTTGCATCTATTGTAACGGATGAAGAGCTCGATGAGAA
Organism: Methanolobus profundi; assembly: GCF_900114835.1. Classification (GTDB taxonomy): domain Archaea; phylum Halobacteriota; class Methanosarcinia; order Methanosarcinales; family Methanosarcinaceae; genus Methanolobus; species Methanolobus profundi. Next base: position 711,219 of record NZ_FOUJ01000001.1, read on the forward strand.
CTACATCATTCCCGGTCCCCTTGACAGAAGAGTTGTAAAAGCTGTTGCATCAGCAGTCGCTGCTGCAGCGATAAAAAGCGGTGTTGCAAGATCCTGTGAGTTCGATCAGGACCCTACTGTGTGATCAAACAATGATCAGGTAGAGTATACCTGAGATAATGGCTCCTGCAAAGGTCGCAACGAAGTTGACACCACTGTTAGTTAGAACACCTTTCTTCTGAAGTGTGGCTCCAAGGATACTGTCAACATTCGTTCCAAGGAAACCACCTGCTGTGGTGATGGCTATTACAAGGAATGCATCATCGACCTTTCCAAAGAGTACCGGAAGCACACCTATTATCATTGCTCCAAGGAGAGCTGCTATTTCACCAAGTACTGTGACCGCTCCGTCAACTCCGGCCTTTGTGGGCTTGAGGGTTGTTATCATTATCGGCTGTGCATGGGCTGTGGTACCAACCTCACTTGCCAGTGTATCTCCGGTCGCTGTTGCTACGGTACCAAGATATGCAAAGATGATGAGTTCTGCATGTTGTGGATATATCCCATACAGGACCGCAAGTACCAGGGCAGCGGTACTGTTGCTGAAAACATTCTCATAGCTCCTGACACCACCTTTGGATTGTGCAAGACCTATGGATTCCTTGTATCTGTACTTATATTTGGTAAATCCCCCTCCAAGAATGAAGAACGTCAACAGGAGGATGAACCAGAACAGTTCACTGAAAACTATTATCAACACTCCCAGAAGTGCTGCACTGAAAAGTGCTGAAAGGTCTGCTATCTTTGTCCTGTATGCCAGATAGCCAAGTATGATCGAAAAGACAAGTGCGAAGATCATCTGTTGTGGCGGTACCGAATATCCAAAGGAACTGAAGAGCCACATCATCATTCCAGAACCAAGTGGCACCGATAGATTATTATCGATGTTAGATGGGATCGACTCAAAAAGTGCGCCTGTTATGGAACCGATAACTGCCAGGAAGACTATCATGTTGATACTGACAGCGCTTTCTTGCCAGTACATGAGCCAGATACCAGCGAAGTATGCTGTTATTATCCCGACTCCCAGAAGTACGATACTGGAAGGCAACAGGTATCCTTCATATGCCTCTTCCCCTGCCGCTCCGATGCGAAGTGTCTGCAGCTTCTTCCTGTGTCTCATGAAGTTTGCTGCACTTGTTCCGAAGGTAGATATCGCAATGGCACCTGCAATAACATATAATGGTAAATGGTATGTAGTGAATTTCAGTAGTGAGCTTATCAGCATCAATATGAATACAGATATCGCGAGGTTCTTTGCGCTCCTGAGCCCTTGGTTTATATTGTCAGAAAGCATCTCGCGGGAGCCCGGGAGTGGTTTCATGTACAGGTACCTGCAGATGCGTGAATCTTCCGGAAGGAATGTTAGTCCCATAACTACCAGAAAGCTAAGAAATAGAAGGATCTCAGAACTAATAAATGGAAATAGCAATATTAAGAGGCCAAAGGCAGCATGAAGTAATTGTCTTCTGTACTCATGCTCCATTTCATCAAATAGTCCAAGAATGCCTTCCATGTTTATCGGTTATGCCTTTTTATTAGTGTAGGATTCTTATTAACCTATATATTGATACTGTTACATCAAATATTATTATATTAATATATTTTCCTGTAATAAAACCAATTATAGTCTCCTGTTATTAATGTGATCATGTTGAATGATCGCTACACTATGGTAATACATAAAACATGCCATGCTAATACATGACACTGTTTAAACAAATATATTCAAATAATAGTAACCCTTAAAAACACAGATCGATGCGGATATAAGGGACTTTCTCTCTTCAAGAGAATAATTTCGTTTTCAGGTGGCTCTGTGCGATTATTACCTGTTATTTGCATTATTATTTTATGAAGGTATCTCTATGCAGGAAAAGATCAAAGAAATCGCAGCTCGTGTAAGGGAATTACGTGACATCTCAGATATTTCCGTTGAGGAAATGGCTAAGGAACTGGAACTGCCTGTTGACACATATTCCAGGTATGAGAATGGGGAAGAGGACATACCTGCAAGTATCCTCCTTGAGATCGCCCAACATCTCAATGTAGATATGTCAGTACTGCTTACCGGTGAAGCGCCAAGGATGCGTGTTTTCTCAGTAACCCGTAAGGACAAAGGTGTAAGTGCTGAACGTCGTAAGGACTACAAGTACCAGAACATCGCTGCTAATTTCGCACACAAGAAGGCTGAGCCTTTTGTCGTCAGGGTAGACCCAAAATCGGAAGGAACACCTGTCTCAATGAACTCCCATCCCGGACAGGAATTCGACTATGTGCTTGAAGGGACCCTGAAAGTGATAATTCACGGTAACGAGCTTGTCCTTGAAGAAGGAGATTCTATTTTCTTTGATTCCAGCTATGAACATGGCATGCAGTCAGTGGGTGGAAAACCTGCGAAGTTCCTGGCCGTGATCCTTTAATTATATTTATAGATCCATGAGGAGGCAGTATGACTTCATTACTTGACCGATATATTTCACGTATTGAATACGATTCCTACGAAGATTTCAAAACGAATTTCAAGATCAACATCCCTGATAATTTCAATTTTGCATATGATGTTGTTGATGTTTACGCAGCAGAGCAGCCTGATAAGAAGGCTCTGATCTGGTGTGACGACAACGGCGATGAGAAGATATTCACATTCAAAGATCTTGAGTATTATAGTAATAAGACGGCAAATATGCTCAAAGACCTTGGTGTAAGGAAGGGCGATAACGTAATGCTTATGCTCAAGAGCCGTTACGAGTTCTGGTTCTGTCTGCTTGCACTTCACAGGATAGGCGCTATTGCAGTTCCTGCAACCCACATGCTCACAAAGAAGGATGTTGTCTACAGGGTAGAGCGTGCAATTATCAATACTGTAATATGTGCACCCGATGAAGGTATCCTTGATTATGTTGACGAGGCTTATGATGAGGTAAGCAGCATACTGAAGAACCGTCTTGTCATTGGCCTAGAGAGGGAAGGATGGCTTGGTTTCACCGAAGAGATGGAAAAAGCATCAGAGGACTTTGAGCGTCCAACAGGTGAGGAAGCAACAGCAAACACTGATATCCTCCTGAACTATTTCTCATCAGGGACCACCGGGTTCCCGAAAATGGTACAGCACAGCTTCACCTATCCACTTGCACACATCATTACCGCAAAGTACTGGCAGAATGTAACAGATGATGGTCTTCACTATACAGTTGCAGATTCCGGCTGGGCAAAATGTGTATGGGGTAAGATCTACGGTCAGTGGATAGCAGGTAGTGCTGTCTTTGTCTATGACTATGAAAGATTCAGTGCTGACAGGATGCTTGAGAACGCTATCAAGTACGGTGTAACAACATACTGTGCTCCACCAACTATCTACAGGTTCCTTATCAGGGAAGACCTTAGCAAGTACGACTTTAGCTGCCTGAAATACTGCGTCACAGCAGGTGAGCCACTCAACCCTGAGGTCTATGAACAGTTCTACAAGATAACAGGTATGAAGCTCATGGAAGGGTTCGGGCAGACAGAAACAGTTGTTTCAGTTGCTACATTCCCATGGCTTGAGCCAAAACCAGGTTCAATGGGTAAACCATCACCAGAATATGATATTATGCTCTTGAACGGTGAAGGCAAACCATGTGAAGCAGGTGAAGAAGGTGAGATCTGCATTGACACAAGTTTCGGCAATCCACCTGGAATATTCACAGGATACCGCTCCGATGAGTATCTGACCTCCAGGGTCTGGCATGATGGATACTATCACACCGGTGACATGGCATGGAAGGATGAGGACGGTTACTACTGGTTCGTAGGACGTGCCGATGATATCATAAAGACATCCGGCTACCGTGTTGGTCCTTTTGAAGTTGAGAGTGCACTTATTGAGCACCCTGCTGTACTTGAATGTGCTATCACAGGTGTTCCTGACCCTGTAAGAGGACAGGTCATCAAAGCAACCATAGTTCTTACAAAGGACTACACAGCAGGAGATGAGCTTAAGAAAGAGCTCCAGGATCACGTAAAGAGGGTCACTGCACCATACAAGTATCCACGTGTTGTGGAATTTGTACCTGAACTTCCAAAGACCATCAGTGGAAAGATCAGACGTGTTGAGATCCGTGACCACGATAAGGAAGGTACCCAGTAACTTTCCTTTTTTATTTGAAATTCAGCCCGGACCATAAAGTAGATAGATATTCCGTCTCTTTATGGACTATTCCATCCGGCATATTATTTTTAAACTTAAAATGAGGCATTGTATTATGTCAGGCAAGAAAGAACCATATCCGGTTATCAATATCATTGAGTGTAAAGCCTGCGGACGTTGTATTGTTGCATGTCCAAAAGGTGTCCTTAAGATGAGCGAAGAGCTCAACGAGAGAGGATATCACTATATAGAGTATGCAGGCGAGGGCTGTACAGGTTGTGCCAATTGCTATTATACCTGTCCTGAGCCGCTTGCCATAGAGATACACATTCCGCTTAAAGATGAATGAACTTAAGGTGAGAACATGGCAACACAATTAGTAAAAGGTAACACAGCAGCTGTCATAGGTGCATTATACGCTGGCTGTGACTGTTATTTCGGTTATCCTATCACCCCTGCAAGTGAGATCCTGCAGGAGGCTTCCAAGTATTTCCCAATGCTTGGAAGAAAGTTCGTACAGGCAGAATCTGAAGAGGCTGCCATAAATATGGTCTACGGTGCAGCATCCACTGGTCACAGGGTCATGACAGCATCATCAGGTCCGGGAATAAGTCTTAAGCAGGAAGGTGTTTCCTATCTTGCAGGCGCTGAACTTCCATGTGTCATCGTTGACATTATGAGAGCAGGTCCGGGACTTGGTAACATCGGTCCTGAACAGGGTGACTATAGTCAGGTCGTCAAAGGCGGAGGACACGGTAACTACAAGAACATAGTTCTGGCCCCGAACTCCGTACAGGAAATGTGCGATATGGTCATCGAGGGCTTTGAACTTGCTTTCAAGTACCGCAATCCTGTTGTTGTACTGGCTGATGGTGTACTTGGTCAGATGGTCGAGTCCCTGCAGTTCCCGGAGGTCTCTGTCAGACCTGAGATCGATAATGAATGGGCTGTCAGCGGTACCGCAGAAACCAAAGATAATCTTGTTACATCCATCTTCCTTGATTTCAACCAGCTTGAGGAATTCAACTATGAGCTCCAGGAAAAGTACGCGACAATAGAGGAACAGGAAGTCGAGTACGAGGATTATATGGCAAAGGATGCATCGATAATCCTTGTTTCATACGGTATCAGCAGTCGTATATGCAGGTCTGCTGTTGATCAGGCAAGGAAAGAAGGTATCAATGTCGGACTTTTCAGACCAAAGACCCTCTTCCCGTTCCCGAAGAATGAACTAAAGGCAATAGCCGATTCAAGAGAATGCACATTCGTCTCTGTGGAGATGAGCAACGGTCAGATGCTTGAGGACATTAAACTGGCAATTGAATGCAGCAGACCAACAGAACTTGTGTACCGTCTGGGTGGAAATCTCATAACAATGGACCAGGTCCTTGAAAGAATAAGGGAAATTGCAGGCAGGGAGGAATAAAGATGGCTGAGAAAGTTATCAAAAATGCAGGTCTGTATTCAGAGTTCTCCCGTAAGGGTGGTGCAGCACCAACAGCAACCCATTACTGTCCGGGATGCGGACACGGTGTTATCCACAAACTTATCGGTGAGGCAATGCATGACCTTGAGATACAGGACCGCAGTGTCATGATAAGTCCTGTAGGCTGTGCGGTTTTCGCTTACTACTACTTTGACTGTGGAAACATCCAGGTAGCACACGGTCGTGCTCCGGCTGTCGGTACTGGTGTCTCCAGAGCACAGGATGACTCTGTTGTTATCGCTTACCAGGGAGATGGCGACCTTGCATCCATTGGTCTTAATGAGACATTGCAGGCAGCCAACCGTGGCGAGAAGATGGCTGTATTCTTCGTGAACAACACTGTCTATGGTATGACCGGTGGCCAGATGGCACCTACAACCCTGATCGGTGAGAAGACCGTCACATGTCCTGATGGAAGGGATCCAAGGTTCGCAGGTTATCCACTGCACATGTGTGAGCTTATAGACAACCTGAGAGCTCCTGTCTTCATCGAGAGAGTATCGGTTTCAGATATATCACACATAAGAAAAGCACGTAAGGCTATACGCAAGGCTCTTGAGATCCAGCGTGATGGCAAAGGATATGCATTCGTAGAGATCCTTTCCACATGTCCGACAAACCTCAGGCAGAACTCCGAGCAGAGCACTGCTTTTGTGAACGAGCAGATGGAAGAGGAATTCCCACTTGGTAACTTCAGGGACCTTTCCGATGAGACAGAATCTCTTCTCAGGGATGACAGTGTCTTTGATAAGAAGTCAATTGATGACCTTTTCAACCTTGAGACCGAGTCAGCACCTGATGCAAGAATTGATCCATCATTCCCGGAGGTACAGGTAAAGGCAGCAGGTTTCGGTGGACAGGGTGTCCTGAGCATGGGTCTGACCCTTGCACACGCAGGATGCGATGCACAGCGCTTTGTTTCATGGTATCCTTCATACGGACCTGAGCAGAGAGGTGGAACATCCAACTGTTCAGTTGTTGTCTCAGGCGAGTCCGTAGGTTCCCCTGTGGTCTATACACCGGATGTACTTGTAGCAATGAACCGTCCTTCACTGGAGAAGTTCGCTGTTGATGTAAGGGAAGGAGGTTACATTCTCTATGATTCAACAATAGGCGAATGCGATATTCCTGAAGGTGTCACAGCTATTGCAGTTCCGGCAGTGAAGATCGCCGGAGATGCAGGTTCAGAGAAAGCTGCAAATACTGTCATGCTGGGAGTCATTATGGCACTTGGTATCACAGGACTTGAGGAGGAACACTTCAAGTCTGCACTTGCAGAGACATTCTCCAAGAAACCAAAGCTCATTCCGCTGAACCATGCAGTTCTTGAGGCAGCAGCAGCCTGGGCAAAAGAGAACATTTGAGATAGAGTATCTCTAAATTACAGGCAGGTAACTAATACCTGCTACATTTCCTTTTTTGAAGATAAGTTTTTAATAGCTGTAAGTCCCCTTTTATTATGGGAGCGGTAAAAAATGGCTGAAAGCAATGTATTAGAAGCTAATGATTCCAACTGGGAAGAACTCCTTGAGAACCAGGAGAAACCAATGGTAGTTATGTTCTATCTTCCCACATGTACCCATTGTAAGGAAATAGAACCATATTTCAGGGATTATTCTAACGAGTTCCATGAATCCTGCACTTTCGTCAGGATGAATGGTATGGACAGTCCCATGACTGCAAGGAAATATGGTGTACGGGGAACTCCGACATTCAAATTCTTCTGCAAAGGCAATGCAATTAAGGAAGAAGTAGGATTGGTCTATCCTTCGATACTCAGGAAATCTATCGAACAGCTCATAAAACATGGTGATGAATGCGTCCTGCACACATCTCCTATGCCTGATGAAGTTTCACCTTACGAATGAAAGGACAACCTTTCATTACAATTATTCTTCTTTGATGAACTTGCCTTTTACGAACTGGTAATATAGTGGCTTACCTGTCGCAAGCTCAAGCTTCGGTATATCCTCATCACTGATATTCTCGATGTATTTGACCACAGAGCGCAGGCTGTTGCCGTGAGCAGCGATCACAACATTCTTACCAGCTTCAAGTTCCGGCATTATCTTCTCTTCAAAATAAGGAATGGTGCGTTCATATGTATCTTTGAGACTCTCGCCACCAGGAGGCTGTACATCGTAGCTCCTTCTCCAGATAAAGACCTGTTCTTCCCCGTAAACGGTTTTAGCTTCCTGCTTGTTCTGTCCCTGAAGCTTACCATAGTAACGCTCGTTCAGATGCTCGTCCGAGTATATGGGTATCTCGGAATCATCGAACCTTTCAGGATGATATGACCATTCGTCTCTTTTTTTGCTCTCATGAAGAAATATTCCTGTCTTCTTCTGTTTTGCAAGTATCAGGAAAAGTGTTTCCTGTGCTCTTGATAGTTTGGATGTGAAGGCAACATCGAGCTGCATATCTGCAAGTTCCTCTGCACAGTCCATTGCTTCCTGGATGCCTTTCTCACTTAGTGGTACATCCACCCATCCTGCAAATCTGTTCTCAAGGTTCCACCTTGACTGTCCGTGTCTTACCAGTATCAGATAATTCATCACAAAACCCCTTTAACTCACATAATATCTTGGTTTAAGATTATTAAAGCTTTAAGTTGTGCTAAGGCAAATTTCATAAATGTGCCCGAACATTAGTTCTCAAGCCATGAGTTCAGAAGACAAAGACTGGAGTTCGGAATTCTTCCCACTGGTAAGTCCTCCGCGAAAAGATGAGAATTACGGGACGTATTGTTTTGCATTCAGGGACCGCAAACTATTATTGCTGAAAGATATGGGTAATTTCAGGTTACCATCCCTTGAAGAAGCAGAGAATATGGGTCTGGATATCCTGAGAAAGCAGTATCTTGGAGAACTCAGGGACATATCCTGTTTTTCTATGGAACTTGATGGGCCTGACGATGGTAATATGGATGGGCAGGATGGTTCCAGTTTTGTGGGACTCCGTGAACTATCGGGTATTCTTGATGATCCTTTCATCTCACTGGCAGGAAAGGCTGTCCATATAATGGAATGGGACAGGAACACTCTATTCTGTGGCAGGTGCGGTGCTTCAACAGAGCTCAAGGATAACGAAAGGGCTAAAGGATGTCCTGAATGTGGCTTCACTGCCTTCCCAAAGATCTCTCCTGCTATAATCGTGCTCATAGAGAAAGAGGACAGGTTATTGCTGGCCCGCTCCCCTCATTTTCCTGCTGGCAGGTATAGTATCATTGCAGGATTTGTGGAACCAGGGGAATCTATCGAACAGGCAGTGGTACGTGAAGTAATGGAAGAGGTAGGAATATCGGTCAGGAACGTCAGATATTTCGGTAGCCAGCCATGGCCTTATCCTGATTCTCTCATGTTAGGTTTCACCGCTGAGCATTCAGAAGGTGAGATAAGGATCGATGGTGTTGAGATAGAGGATGCCGGATGGTATACAAAAGATGAGATCCCGAACATTCCGGGGACAGAAAGTATATCCGGGCAGCTGATCCATCATTTTATCAATAAGCATTCCTGAGCTAGATCTTTATTTTCAATGGTATCGAGAATGAGAAAGTACTTCCTTCCCCTTTCTTGCTCTCAACTCCAATAGTGCCTTTGTGCATCTCAACGAACCTTTTTGATATCATAAGTCCAAGGCCGGTACCTTTGTATTTTTGTATACTATCCGATCTCAATTGAACGAATGGACTGAAAATGTCTTTTGTTCCTTCTTTGTCCATTCCGGGGCCTGTATCCCTTATTGTAAAAATGATATTATTATCATCCTTTTCTACGCTAAGCTCGATCATCCCGTTCTCCGGAGTGAACTTGACAGCATTTCCTAAAAGGTTATAGAGTATCTGTTTTATCTTGATCCTGTCAGCTTCAAAGGTCAGATCATAAGGTATGTCAGATATCCTCAGATCGATCGTCTTCCGTAGTGCCAGTGGATACATCACATTTTTCACATCGGTTATGATCGAAATAGCATCTATTATTTCATAGTCAAGCTCTATCTTACCTGCTTCTATCTTTGAATTGTAGAGTATGTTGTTGATTAGATTAAGAAGGTGTTTTCCACTGCTCTGGATGTTCTCAAGGTACTTTTTCTGTGTGTCTGAGAGGTCCCCGGTCTTAGGATACAGGAGAAGTTCGGTGAATCCAATTATGGAAGTAAGTGGTGTTCTCAGCTCATGGTTAATTCCGGTAAAAAGTTCGTTCTGTGCAAGACTGGCAGCTTCCAGTGATATCTTTTCCTGTAGAAGGACCTCTTCTTTGATCCGAAGGTCTGTGACGTCATTGAAGATGACAGCGAAGAACCCCTTTTTAGGTGAGAAAGCAGATATATCATAATATTTGTGCAGTTGTTCTGAGTATTCTTCTAAGTGTACAGGTTCCATTGTAAGAGCAACCTGACCATAGGTCTTTATGAAACAGCTATTCTCTATTCCGGGGATCACTTCAGTGACCTTTTTTCCGATTATATCCTCTGCTTTTAGGCCAGTGTCCCGTTCAAATGCGTTATTGACACTTGTAAATATATAATCAACTGGATCGCCATGCTCATCGGTCACGATCTTATGTAGTGCAAATGCATTGAGCGAGTTATCAAAGATCCCTGAGTAGCCGGTGTTATCATCAGGTAACAGGGTGTCCGGACCGATCTTATCTGTATATATCTCATTGCTTCTATTCTCATGGAGAAGTCTGTATAGCTGTCCCTCTACCTTTTTCTCTTTGGTGATATCCCTGATATGCTCAACTACTTTGCTGATCTCCCCGTTGTTGTCCAATATGGGGTATGCCCTGTAATCGACCCACTTGTCAAGGAATTCGATATATTTCTCAATATGTGAACTCTTTCCTGTCTTGAAAGTCATGGCAGTGGCACAAATATCGCATGGCTCATCTTTACCTATGAGCTCGTAACATGTGCTGTTGTTTATCTCATCATGACCTTTATTCAAAAGATTGCACAATTCCTCATTGTAACTAATAGTATTATTATTGCTGTCCTTTATTCTGACAGCATGAGGTACTGTTCTTAGTATATCCTCTATGTCTGAGATCCTCAATCCTCCCCCAATAACCCAAATATCCAGTTATAAAATTAATGTAAAGTGTATGCAGATAGTACTTCTATCCAGATAGTAATACTTCTATGAAGAGTTCTACTATATATATTGTGCTCGAAATAGATATCAAATAATTATTTGATGCATATGGATCCGTGTGATGTGCTGGCTTTTTTTCAAGTGCACAATATTTATAATCTCTGATCGCAGATAATTAGCAAGAGATCAGAATGTGAATGGTGGTAAAACCTAAAAGAAGGTGTCAGATCGGTGTTTAAAAGAATTATCTATATCACGATATTGTTTATCGCATGCATATCACTTGTGCAGACATGCGCAGCATTGACCTATTCCGGTGGTGGGGAATGGAACTATTCTGAAGAGATATTTATTGAGGAGAATTCCGGGAATGCTCTGGTGAACTATCAGATCCCTGTTATCCTCAACAGTTCTAACTTTGACTTCTCTGTTGCTCGTTCAGGTGGAGAGGACCTGCGTTTCACATCCGGTGACAAGCAGTTACAACACTGGGTAGAGGAATGGAATACCAAAAAGGAGGAAGCTGTCGTATGGGTGGAGGTACCTTCCATTTCAGCTGATGGTACTGCAAAGATAACAATGTATTATGGTAATCCTGAGGCAGCGGATATCAGCAGCGGACCGGCAACTTTTGATCTATATGATGATTTTGGCAGTTCAGGTCTCTTTGGTAACTGGGAGAGCTTCACAAACGGAGGAAGTGATATTAAAGTCACTGCCGGTGTATGCACTTTAATAGTGCCAAAATTCCATCCTGAGGACGTTGCAACCATCAAATCCAAGGATGAGTTCTCTGTGAACTCTATGTTCGTTGTCAAGAGGAAGAAAACAACAACTGGTACTGATACTCGTGGTCCTGTACTGATGCAGGGTTTTGTGGATCCTCAAAGAGAGACCAAGAACCAGATACTGACCAGCAGCGAACTTGAGAATGAGACAAAGGTGACATGGGTACTTGAAAATGACAAGAGTGATTCACGTTATTACCCTAAGGACCTGACAAATATCGACGTGACCGAGGGTGACTGGTATACTATCGGTGTTGCCTGGTACATGGAAGATGAACTGGGAAAGGTCGCCTGGTATAAGAACGGTGTCAGGGACAGTAAGATGGACCTTGAGTCCACAGAAGAGGATAATTACATTCCTGTCACTGACATGAAGGCATATTACTACACAGGCACCTATTCTGATGTATCTGACAATACTGGTTCTTCATCTATTGACTATGCCTATGTGCGTAAATTCGTTTATCCTGAACCTTCAGTGATGTTCACAAGTACCATGGCAGATGAGGATGAGACTGTAGCAGAGGCAGAGCCTGTGAGGATCAATATAACTCCTGCCAGTGGTCTGATAAGTGCTATTCGTATCTTCAATTCAACAGACTATGATGATGATACCGTAGCTGAGCTCAAGGACAGTGGACTTAACACTATCATGTTGCTCACAGATGGTGATGATGTATGGAACCTTGAAAGGTTTGTCAAGACAGCTCATGATAATGACATGCAGGTCTATGCAATGATATTCAATGACCCTAAGAGCGAGTCGGATGAGGATAATTCCGTATATGTGAAGGGTGTACTGGAACAGGTCCTTGACTACAACGAGAAATCACTCTCGGCTTTCGATGGTGTTGACATTGCCCTTGATCCATGCAGCGAGGACCTTGGAGAGGCATGTGCACTCAATCTGATGCTTCTGGAAGATGTCCGTGAGATGACAGGTAGTGAGCTTGCGATTGCTGTTGATATGCCTGCATCATATACACAGACCGATGTATCTGAGATCGCAGAGACTGCGGACCTCATAATCCTTCAGACCTATTCTCTTGAAGGGGAGAACCCTGATGCCAAAGATGATGTGATCGATTCGGTTGCTTCCAGAATGGGTGAGATAAGGGTATCTGATGGAAAGGCCCTGATCGGTATATCAGTTACTGAGGACTTCATGACAGATGCAGATGTACAGACATTGCTCGAGGAACTACAGGATTATTACACCAATGATACTGCTTTCCTTGGTACATCAATAGCTGTCTATGAAGAGTATGAGGGGTATAGCATGCTCCCGGAGAAAACTGAAGAGACTGAGAGTACAGGAATACCTGGATTCACCGGTCTGCTCGCAGCCGTTGGACTACTGGCAGTCACTTACAGACAGAAAAAGAGGATGATGTGAGTTACACATCATCATACTATTTTTATTTTTAAGTTTATACCTGTTCTTCATTCCTTTTTTCCAGAAGCTCTACTGCCATATCCCTTAGCTTGAACTTCTGTACTTTTCCACTTGCAGTAAGCGGATAGTCATCAATGAAGAAGACATGTTTTGGTACCTTATAACGTGCGATCTTTGAAAGACTGTAGTCCCTGACATCTTCTTCAGTGAGATCAGTACCTTCATCTGTCACTATGAATGCACCTACTATCTCACCATATTTCTCATCAGGGATACCAACTACCTGAGCACTCTTGACACCTGGCATGGTGAAAAGGAATTCCTCTATCTCCCTTGGATAGATGTTCTCTCCACCACGGATTATCATGTCCTTGATACGGCCTGTGATCTTGTAGTATCCATCTTCATCAACTGTTGCAAGGTCACCACTGTGAAGCCATCCGTCCTTGTCGATAGCAAGTTCTGTCATTTCAGGCATCTTGTAGTATCCTTTCATGACATTGTAACCACGGCAGCAGATCTCTCCCTGTTCATTCGGTCCTACGGTTTCCCCTGTCTCAGGGTCCACGATCTTGACATCTATCTCAGGCATAGCAGTACCAACTGTACTTACACGGCGGTCAATGGCATCATCAGTACTTGTCTGGGTGAACACAGGTGAAGCTTCGGTGAGTCCGTATGCGATAGTTATGTCCTTACAGTGCATATCATCGATAACACGTTTCATTGCCTCGATCGGACATGGTGAACCTGCCATGATACCGGTCCTCAATGAGGAAAGGTCGAACATCTTGAACATCGGGTGGCTGAACTCTGCAATGAACATTGTCGGCACACCGTAAAGTGCTGTACACTTCTCTTTCTGTACCGCTGCCAGTACCATTAGTGGGTCGAAGAGCTCAAGCAGTACAAGCGTTCCTCTATGGGTCAGGGTTGCCATCACTCCAAGCACTATGCCGAAACAGTGGAAGAGCGGTACTGGCAGACAGAGCCTGTCCTTCTCGGTGAACTTTTGTCTTTCTCCGATATAGTATCCATTGTTAACTATATTGTAATGTGTGAGCATGACACCTTTTGGGAAGCCAGTGGTCCCGGAAGTGTATTGCATATTGATGACATCATCCTTGTCCAGTGTCTTCATGATGCTTCTGATCTGCTCATCATCGCTGTGCTGTCCAAGCAGGAAGAGCTCTCTTGTACTGTACATTCCCCTGTGCTTTTCCTGTCCGATGAAAATAACATTCTTAAGGTGTGGGAAATTCTCGCTCTTAAGGCTTCCACGGCTCTGGGTCTTAAGTTCAGGAACAAGCTCATAGATTGTCTCAAGGTAACTTACATCCCTGAAACCATCGATTATGGCAATGGCCTTCAGGTCCGCCTGTTTCATCACATACTCAACTTCGTGGATCTTGTAGGCGGTGTTCACTGTAACGAAGACCGCACCTATCTTCGCTGTGGCAAAAAGGAAGGTCAGCCAGTCAGGTACATTGGTAGCCCATATACCTACATGGTCACCTTTTCCTATACCAATTTCCAGCAGGCCTTTGGCCAGCATATTGACGCGTTCATCGAATTCCTTGTAGGTGAATCTCAGATCCCTGTCAGGATAGACCAGAAACTCTCTGTTCGGGTCTTTCATAACCTGTTTCTCAAAGAAGTCACCAACTGTATCATTTGTAAAAGGCATGATAAATCTCCATGGGTCTTATTTACAACTATCACTCTCTTCCTGAAGGTGTTCTCCGAGTTCTTTTCTTATGTCATCAGGTATTGGGGCTGATCTCTGATTGATGAAATCGTAATGGACTATGGTAGACCTGCCAATTGCCCCCTTTCTTCCGTTCTGCCATGCTTCCTGTGTGACCACAAAAGAGGAGTTCCCTATCCTTGAGACATAGGTGATTATCTCGACATCGGATCCGTAGAACATCTCTCCTACGTAATCATATTCTGTCCTTGCCATGATGAGCTTCCAGTTCTCATAGCTCAGGTCAAGGTCAGGGGTAAATAGCCTGAAAACAGGGTTACGTGCCTGTTCGAACCATATGGCAATGGCAATGTTGTTAGCGTGTTTCAATCCATCAATGTCGCCGAATCTTGGAGTAACAGTTGTTTTGAACATATTGATCTTCTTCTTAGTAAGGTGCGTATACGACTGCCAGTATCTTTGCTTCACTGTCTACTGCATGAACATGATGAGGGACAATGGAATCATAGTAGATGCTGTCTCCTGTTGAAAGTGTGAAGCTGTCCTTTCCGTAAAGGATCTCTATCTGACCGTTGAGGACGTATATGAACTCCTCTCCTTCATGTGATGACTGCTTTGCTTCACCGGACTGTGCTGGGTGTACATCTATGATGAAAGGTTCCATGTGCCTGTCTGCTTTATCAGCAGCAAGTGAGAAGAAGTCAAGTGTGCTCTTTTCACATGGATCGCAGTTTCCGGAGAAACGGACAACTTTACCTGATCCGCCACTTTTTGTAACTACAGGTCCGCTCTGAGGTGCATCATCAAGGAAAGTCCCAAGACGTACTCCTAGTGCCCTTGCGATCTGCATCAATGGTGTCAGTGAAGGTACAAGTGCACCATCTTCAAGTTGTTCTATGAGTTCGGTACTTGTGTTGCTGCTGGCTGCAAGCTCTTCCACGGACATCTCTTTTGTTTCACGTATCTGGCGTATCTTATTACCCAATATGTTCTTTTCTGCCATCTTTTTTCCTCATTGTCAAAACGTGTTCTATGGCTTATGATATGTTAAGTTAAAAAAGTATTGATTTATCATTAACATTTATAGTTGGTATTCAACTGATAATGAATTATCAATGTTTTGTATCAGATATCGCCGGAGATCATTGCTTTATGATATGCCATTGACAACAGGCCATTGACGAGATCGCTTGCTTCCTGCTCAGAATCCACCATCCTTATAGTGACCTGGCCATTGCGGAAGAAGTTCATTTCTTTTATTCCGCTTTTCACAACGACCATACCCAGATTC
The DNA here is from genome assembly GCF_900114835.1 of Methanolobus profundi. Classification (GTDB taxonomy): domain Archaea; phylum Halobacteriota; class Methanosarcinia; order Methanosarcinales; family Methanosarcinaceae; genus Methanolobus; species Methanolobus profundi. Next base: position 727,154 of record NZ_FOUJ01000001.1, read on the forward strand.
TCAGAGTATTTCCCATCAAGGTATTTTGACAGGAGCACAAGGTCAGGTTCTTCATCGAGATGTGCAATTATCCTCAACTTCCATGGATCTGCTATACATGGCAGAACTGTTTCTATATGATCTACTTGCATCTACTGTAACCCAGTATCTAATATGCAGGAAGTATTTAAAAAATTATTGAAGCGAATATGCTTAAATAGCTCACCATCATTGTATATATATGTAGTACAATTTCTTTAAAACGGGTGATAAGAAATGCACTTTGGTCTTGGTATCGATGCTGGTGGGACATATACAGATGCAGTACTTATAAGAGGCTCAGACGGAGCCATCGTGGATTCAAAGAAAGCTTTTACAACATATCCTGACCTTCAGGTAGGAATAAAGAACGTTCTGTATTCACTTGATCAGGAAATACTAAAGAGTGTTAATCTTGTGTCGGTTTCGACCACACTTTCAACAAATTCTCTTCTGGAGGGGACCGGAACTAATGTTGGTCTTATCATAGTAGGTGAGAAGCCGGCCCAGACCGAGTTTCCCACACAGTACATGATGTGTGTTGAAGGTGGACATGATACCAGGGGTGATGAAGCCTGTGAACTTGACATCTGTTCAGTGGAGGATTTCATTGAAACTACAAGATCAAAGGTATCTGCGTATGCAGTTTCTGCTTATTTTGGTGTTCGTAATCCTGAACATGAACTGAAGGTAAAAGAGTTCATTATGGAAAAGACCGGAATGCCGGTGGTCTGTGGACATGAGCTTTCCCAGGAACTCGGTGCATACGAAAGGGCTGTGACCGCTGTCCTGAATGCCCAGCTGATCCCTATAACGTACCAGTTCGTCAATTCAGTTGTTAAAGATATCAGAGGCCGTGGAATTGAAGCCCGTCTTCTCATGCTCAAATGTGATGGTTCTGTCTATAACCTTGAAGATGCACTGGAAAGACCAATAGAGACCATATTCTCCGGACCTGCTGCAAGTCTTCTCGGAGCTTCCTATCTCTCAAAGATGGAAACATGTGCTGTGATAGATATTGGAGGCACAAGTACTGATGTTTCCATGTTGTACAATGGTGTCCCGGAAATAAGTTCCTCAGGTGCGACCGTAGGTGGCTGGAAGACCCGTGTAAGGGCAATGAAGATGGAAACCTCTGCAACAGGTGGTGACAGTCACATATGGGTAACTGAAAGCAAGGTCCATGTTGGTCCCAGAAGGGTAATTCCTCTATGTGTTGCATCTAAGATGTATCCTGACCTTTCTAACAAGCTCAAAAGAAGCAAGGTGATATCCAGAAATCTAATGGACGAGAACTATCAGCCTACCAAGTTCTTTGTCAGGAGCGATTATGAGGCTTCGGACCTTGATAAGGATGAAAAGGAAGTTCTTTCTTTCATGGGCAGTGACCCGGTATCGGCTGTAGAGCTGTCCGGTATGCTTAACAGAACAGTTGCTACAAATGTCTTTGACTCCCTCGTTCAGAAAAGACTTATTCAGGGAATAGGCTTCACACCTACCGATGCTCTGCATGTGCTTGGAGTGTATACCAAATGGGATGTTGATGCTTCTGAGACAGGTGCAATGAACCTTGCAAGATATGTTACCAAAGGAAAGTATGATCTCTGTACACATGTGAGAGAACTAGTTGCAAAGAACATGGCAGCAGACCTTATGTCCTACATACTCCCACATCATCCTTCGGGTATGATAGCAGACCTGTTGAGCCATGAATATCCCGCAAAGTTCAAAGTTGAATTGCCGGTCGTTCTTCTAGGAGGACCTTCACAGGCATATGGAAGTGAACTGCGGTCCCTTATCGAGGCAGATGTTGTAGTACCGGAATTCGCAGATGTGGGTAATGCTGTAGGGGCTCTTGCAGGAAAAGGTGTCAAAAGGATCGAGATCATGATAATGCCTGCATCAATAGAGAATCCTGATGAGGATTTCCTTGTATTCTCTCCGGTTGGCAGGGAGCGTTTCCAGAGATATGGAGATGCAGTTGAATTCGCTACAGGTCTTGGTAAAGAGCTTGTACTTGATTACGAGAGCCGTTGCGGTATACTGGAACAGGATACTAAGATATCTGTTTCAAAAAAGACGACATCGCCTGATAACTGGTCACATCCTCCTCTTGAGACAAGGGTGACAATTGTCGGTGTAGGGAATCCTATGATGATCCTGAAGGATTAGATCGGGGTGTTTTCTTTTTTGCAGGGAGTTTGACATGGACCTTTGTTCCTACTCCTTCTACACTCTCTATCCATAGAGTTCCACCGTGATCCTCTGCTATCCTTTTACAGATATTGAGACCGATGCCTGCTCCTCCGTACCTCCTTGTGAGGGAACCATCAAGCTGGTAGAAGCTATCAAAGGTCCTGAGTATCTTTGTCTCAGGGATACCTATGCCGGTATCTTCAATGACAACGTGGATGCTGTTCCCTTCATTATGTCCGCGAATGTCTATTCTTCCATTGGATTGTGTGAACTTGAAAGCATTATCCAGAAGGTGGATGAACAACTCGCTGAGATAGTTGGGATCTCCGCTGATAAAATAGAGCTCATCAGGAAGATCAGTATTTACAGTGAGCATCTTGTCCTTGTTCTCCATGGCTATGACCGAAAGTGAGTTCTCTATTATGGGTTTGATCGGTATGGTACTGAAATCGTAACTGAAGTTCTTTGCTCCAAGAGAGCTCATGAAAAGAAGGGATTCTATCAGACGTTTCAACTGGGTAGAATTACTATTGACAACGTTCATCGCCCTTTTCTGTTCATTGTTGAGTGGTCCGAGGATCTCGTCACCTACAAGTTCGCTGAAACCCATTATGGATATCAGAGGGGTCTTTAGTTCATGGCTAATCGTGGAAAGGAAGTTGTTCTTCATCTCATCAAGTGAATGAAGTTCGTCATTAGCTCTTGAAAGTTCAGTATTGATCTCCCTGAGCTTTTGATTGTACTTTTTCAGTTCATCCTCAGATCTCTTGAGCAATATCATTCCTGCTACCATCTGTGTGATTATCGCAAGTTGTCTGGCATCCGAAACTGTGTATTCTCTTTCCTTGTTCGCCATGGCCGCAAATCCCACAACATCATCTTCATTCAGTATGGGTACCGCAAGGAAGGAACCAATGGACAGTTTCCAGAAAAAGGCACGATCAGAAGAATATATGTCTTCCATAGGTCCGTGGATGACAACTGTTTTCTTGCCCTGGTAGAACTTAGGCCACATACTTGTGTTCTCAAGCAGGGACAGGAATATCTCTTCATTTATGTCATTAGCTGATAACAGGTCTGCAGGACTTACATCCGTGGTGAGCCTGTTGTTCTCCTCATCGAAGAAACCAAGGAAACCAGCACTGCTTTCTGTAAGTTTCATACATTCTTCCAGCGCAAATGATTTGATCTCATCGATCTCGAGTATGTTCATCTGGCTTAGTTCATGAAGTGTCTCTAGACATGATTCATCCAGAAGCAGGGCTTCTTCTGCTCTTTTAAGCTCTGTCAGATCATTGAGGATGAATATAACACCGTTCTCGGTCTTGGTGAAATAGAATGCTACCTGTCTCAGGGTTCCATCCCTGCATGTCAGGTTCCATTCACCGCTAAGGCCTGTGTCCTTTGTTCTGAACACATTTGTCCAGTTATCTTTAACGATCTTTCTGGATGCGGGATCTGGATAGGCGTTCATCCACCACTCATCGATGGTAGGTATGTCCTCTATGGTATAGCCCAGCATCTCTGTAAGCTTGTTATTTATATATTCGAAGCTACCCTCGGAATCCATTATTGCAATTGGTAAAGGTGAGCTGTCAATGAGCTTCTTGAAGTTCTCCTCGTTCTTCTTCAATTCTCTTTCTTTTTCTTTTATCTCTGTGATATCATGAGCTATCTCCAGGCGGGCATCACGCCCATCCGGCCATTTGATGATCCTGTCGGATATAAGATAGTCCCGTGATGCTATTGGATTATGGTATTCCCACTTGTATGCCTTGTTCCTGTTCTCCAGGATGATGGGATTCGTGCAGAAATCACAGGGTTCTTCAGCACCTTGCATTATCTCATAACATTTACGGCCAACGACATCTTTTTCCAGTATCTTGCTCATGAACTTGTTCACATAGAGGATCTCGTGGTTATGCGGGTCAGAGACGTAGATAGGGTCATCTATACTGTCAAATACTGACAGCAATTGCTGTCTTTCAACATCCAGTTCCTCTGCAACTGCCTTTTTCCTGAAAGCCAGCCCCAGCATGTTAGAAAAGGTACGCAGAGCCTCAATATCACTTTCATCCCAGCCACCGGTATCCTGAATATTATCGAATCCGATAAAGCCAGCAAGTTCTCCTTCTATCTTGAAAGGAAGGACTATGAGCGATCTGATAGCCTGCCCTGCAAGTAGTTCTTTCTCAGGTTCAGCTTCAGCTGGTAATTCATCAAGGTCTTTGATGTGGATTATCTCATCATTGTAAAGTTTGTCAGTCCACCACTTGTACATGGACCTTGGCAGATCCTGAAGATGATCTTTCTGGGATCCCACTCCATCGGCACACCATTCATGTGTATTGTCTACGAGGTCATTGTTGGTCTGGAACCTGAAAACATATGCACGGTCTGCATTGCACATGTTTCCGAGGAGTTTCAGGGATCCATTTATCTTTTCATCAAGATCGTCTGAGAACGCAAGTAAAGAGGATATCTGTGATAATGTACTCTCAACCCTGTATTTTAACAATAGATTCTCATGTGAGATCTCATTCTTCTTTACCTCGGTCTCAAGTTCTTTTTTTAAACTTTTAACCATCAGGGTATGCATGAGAATGAAGCCTGTAAGGACTACAAGGAAGAATATACACTCAGGTCTTCGTGCATCCGGGCTGGTATATATATGTAAAAAAATGATGGCGAGGATCGCAAAGAAGAGAATGGATACCAGTGAGAGTTTGCTCTTGACCTTGTTTTTCATTTTTCATCACTATGATACAATGTATAAATGCAGATGCGCCTCAACATTATAATGAATTTATGCTCCACTTTTTCTTTTTAGTATATAAATTTGTTTAAAACAATATGGAATATGTATATTTTATGGGGAATAAATTAAAAAATTTATGTGGCGTATGTTTATTTTAATATCTGTTAAAGATCCGTCCGTCATCTTTTTATTTAGAATGAATATCAAATGCCCTTTTTTGTGGGGATGCGAAGTAATATATAAGTCTGAAATGTAAAATATTATTATGGAAAGGTTGGTCGATCTCCTGAAAAGTTCAAAGAACACTGTTTTTCTGAGTGGGGCCGGTATATCTACTCTTTCAGGTATTCCTGATTTCAGAGGAAGTAATGGTATATACAAAAAGTTCGATGCCAACAGGATATTCGATATCGACTGTTTCTATAATGACCCTGCTTATTTCTACACACATGCCAGGGACTTCATCTACAACCTTGACAGCAAAGAACCCAATATCATCCATAAGACCCTTGCTTTCCTTGAGAAAGAAGGATATATCCAGGCTCTCATCACTCAGAATATAGACCTTCTTCATCAGAAGGCGGGCTCGGTCAATGTTATCGAGGTACATGGTTCACCTTCCATTCATAAGTGTCTTTCATGTGACCTGAAGTATTCCTATGATGATGTTCGTGAGATCCTGAAAGATGAAGAAGTTCCTTATTGTAGTGAATGTGGTGGTCTGATCAAACCTGATATCACATTTTTTGGTGAGATGCTGGACCAGGATGCTTTTACAAGGGCTATGGATGCAAGCGCAAAGGCAGACCTTTTCGTGGTCATTGGTTCTTCACTGGTAGTTCATCCGGCTGCTACACTTCCAATGCTGGCACTAAAAGGAGGAGGAAAACTTGTGATAGTAAATAATATGGAAACACCTCTGGATGGTCATGCATACCTGAGATATGATGATCTTGGCGAGGTATTCGAGTACCTGTCAGATCACTTCAGAGAAAGATAATACTCTTTAAGAGCTTTCTTTTCTTCTTCAGGAAGATGATGCCAGCGTATACCCTGAATTGCTCCTTCAAGAGCATAGAGCTTGTTAATACAGGAACTTTCATCTATTATCAGAAGTCTTTCAAAGGTCTTCCTGCTTCCAAGTTCAATGAGGTCGGCCGGTGTCTCCACTCCGGCCTCTAAAAGTTGTTCTTCGACCTTTTTGCCTATATTTGGCATTTTTGTAAGGTCACCCATCAAGTCACCTGCTCTTAATAGTTCCCAGCGGCATCCACAAGGACAAAGAGCGCATCAGCATCTGCTTTGATGATGACCTCTTCATTCTGGTTAATGCGTATCTGGTCGTTCTTATCAAGTTTCTCTCCGCAGACATCTATCACGCCTTCGATAACATAGATGAATATGTATCTGGAAATGTCGGACAGAATGTCCACGGTCTTACCTTCTTCCAGTTTTGTCATGAAGACAGTTGAATTTGCACGTAGTTTGACAGCACCAGGATAACCCTGACCTGCTATAGCAACAAGCTCATTCTTCCGTGCATCCATGTCAAAGTTCTCTTTTCTGCATGCAGGTTTCATGTTCTGCATTAATGGATCGATCCACATCCTGCAGAGATGTGTATCATTGCCTGTGAGGTTCATTCCTGAGAAAGAAACACCAGTGCCTGTTGAGAGTACCTGTACATCACCGGATTTGAGAACATCTTTTGTTCCTGTACTGTCCTCATGGGTAAGTTCTCCTTCAAGGACTATGGTGATGATCTCTTTATCGTTGACGGATTCTGTACTGAATGCTTTTCCTGCTTTCAGTGTATCATCATTGAATACCTTCAGGTCACCGAAATGTGTGTTCTTCATATCCAGGTAGTCCGAATATGAGAAAAGCCAGTAACTGTTCTGTGAGTCGTTATTAACAAGATGTCTTTCGTCTGCTTTGACTATCTTTATCATTGTGATCTTTCCCTGTTTTTTGCTTAATCTGACAACAGGGTTCAAGTATTTGACCCTTACCATTTTGAGGTCCTGTGCGGGAATGCATGGTAAAGCCTAAAGATAAAGAAAAGACAAAAAAGATCCTGATCTCAGCAGACCTATCAGAAAAGCAACTTGTTATAAATAAGAAAAAGGTAAGATGTGCTGCTTATTCTGTTGCGGCAGCACGAAGGAAAGTAAGCTCGAGTACTCCGTTCCTGTAACTTGCGACCATGCTCTCAGGGTCAACGTCACATGGCAGGTCAATGACACGGGAATATCCTGTATCGGAAGTTATGACAGAGAGTTCTACGTGTGAAGCATATGGATAATACTCTATCTCTTCTTCCTCTACCCCAAGGTCTGCAAGCAGGATCACCTGATCTTCGGCCTCAGAGACATCGATGAAAGGTTCCTGGTTAAAGATATAGAAATCTCCCTCGCCCTCATCTTCATATTCCACTGATCCAGGCTCTCCCTGTCCCTTGAAACCAAAGAAAAATGGCTTTTTCCCTGGCTGGTTGATAATTGTAAAGCCCTGTATCACTGGTTTTCCATCATTTTCACCAATATTATTTGCGAACATTTCCATAATGTGCTCTATCAGTTCATCAATGCTGGTTATCTTATCTTGCGAGTCATCATCACTGGAGTAATGATCTTTGTCGTTCATTTCTACGTCCTCTTTTTCCAAGACCTGTGTTCATACACTTTCATTGAAATCTTAAATTATCATATATTCTTAATCGTTCTATATTATGCGAACAAGCACTATAAATATCCTGCGTTCTAAAAAATAAAAGGTTGTAAGCTCTGTTCTAAAATCACATTCAGAAGACATGTGTTATTAATGATGATCTAAGCTGGCCGATCAACTATTTATTTGTGTACCGAGTTTAAGAGAACCAGAACTATATATTAGATCAAAATGAGGGAGATCAATGGTGTCAAAAACACTTCCATTCACACAGGAAAAGATAACAGAGATAATCGAAAAGTACCCAACCCCATTCCATGTATATGATGAGAAAGCGATCATCGAGAATGCAAGGAAGCTGAAGGAAGCCTTCAGAGATGTTAATGGTTTCAAGGAATATTTTGCAGTAAAAGCATTACCTAATCCTTATATCATGAAGTTGCTCAAGGCCGAGGGCTTTGGTGCTGATTGTAGTTCCTTGCCTGAACTTCTGCTTGCGGAAAAGACGGGCATAGTTGGCGAGAACATAATGTTCAGTTCCAATGACACTCCGGCAGAGGAGTTCATCAAGGCAAAGGAACTGGGAGCGATCATCAACCTGGATGATATCAGCCACATAGAATATCTTGAAGAGACTGCCGGCCTGCCTGAGATCGTCTGCTGCCGCTACAATCCCGGTCCACTTAAGGAAGGGAATGCTATCATCGGTAACCCGGAAGAGGCAAAGTACGGTTTTACAAGAGAGCAGCTCTTTGAAGGCTATCGTGTCATGAAGGAAAAGGGTGTCAAAAGGTTCGGTATGCACACAATGGTGGCTTCCAATGAACTTGACCCTGAATATTTCATCGAGACCGCAAAGATCCTTTTCGAGCTTATAGCTGAGCTTTCAAAGGAGCTTGATATCAAGTTCGACTTTGTGAACCTTGGAGGCGGTATCGGTATACCATACAGACCTGAGCAGGAACAGGTGCCTTACCATGTCATCGCCAGAGGCGTCAGCAAGGCATATGATGAGACGATAAGGGCAAATGGTCTTCATCCTTTGAAGATATTCCTGGAATGTGGAAGGGTTATCACAGGACCATATGGCTACCTTGTTACCAGTGTCCGTCATATGAAGCATATCTACAAGGATTATGCCGGTACCGATGCATGTATGGCAAATCTCATGCGTCCTGCACTCTATGGCGCTTACCATCACATAACTGTTCTTGGAAAGGAGAATGAAGAAGCTACACATCTCTATGATGTTACAGGCTCTCTCTGTGAGAACAATGACAAGTTCGCCATTGACAGACTTCTGCCTGAGCTTACAAGAGGCGATGTGCTTGTAATTCATGATGCAGGTGCACATGGTCATGCAATGGGTTTCAACTATAATGGAAAACTGAGGTCAGCAGAGATACTTCTAAGACCTGATGGAAGTTTTGTCCAGATAAGAAAAGCTGAAACAATTGAAGACTATTTTGCAACGCTGGATATGGAAGGACTTACCAGCTTTGAATGAATATTGGCTTCAATATTCATTTTTTTATTCAACTATTATATTTAGTGACATTGTAAGTGTATTATTACTATCTCATTTTTGATGTAATGTTCATGATAATTTCATAACATACTTATACGTGTCCATTAACCTGCTATGCTAGTGCAGATCCTATTTATGAAAAACTGGTGATATGATGAACAAAGTACCAATAACGTTATTCTTTATCTTGTCTATTTTGCTTTCCTTTATGGTGGCGCCGGCAAGTGCTGTATCGTCCAATAATGAAAAAGTCCCTGTTCTTATTAAATTCAAAGGTCAGTCCGATGCCCAGCTTGTAAAGGCCAATGGTGGTAATATCAAGTACGAGTATGATGTGGTCTCCGCTATTGCTGCAGAGCTTCCTCAGAAGGCTATCGATGCTCTTTCTAAGAATCCGAATGTCGAACTTATAGAACCTGATGGCATTGCTCAGATCACAGCAGAGACCACTCCATGGGGTATCGACAGGGTAAATGCACCTGGTGCCCAGGCCCTTGGTATTACCGGAAGTGGTGTCAAGGTAGCTGTTATCGATACAGGTGTCGATTACACTCACCCTGACCTTGCAGCCAACTATCTTGGTGGTTATGATTACGTTAACGGTGATAATGATCCAATGGATGACCACAGCCACGGAACCCACGTCGCAGGTACCGTCCTTGGTATCGACAATGAGGAAGGTGTCCTTGGAGTTGCTCCTAATGCAGGTTTCTATGCCCTTAAGGCAGCAGACGCATCCGGTTCAGTTTCATACAGTGACCTGATCGCATCCATCAACTGGGCAGTTAACAATGATGCAGATGTAATTACAATGAGCCTTGGAGGTTCATATTCCTCAACACTCAAAACAGCATGTGACAATGCATACAACAGTGGTGTTGTAGTTGTTGCAGCAGCCGGTAACACAGGTGGCTCTGTTATCTATCCTGCAGGATATGATTCAGTTATCGCTGTATCCGCAACTGATTCGAACGATGTGAAGGCATCATGGTCATCATACGGTTCACAGGTTGAACTTGCAGCGCCTGGTGTATCCATATACTCCACAATGCCTGGTTCTTCATACGGATACAAGAGCGGTACAAGCATGGCAACACCTCACGTGACCGGTGTAGTGGCTCTCCTTCTCAGTACTGATGTATCAGGAACTACCCTTGACCTTGATAACGATGGCACATGGGACCCTGCAGAGGTACGTGCAAGACTCCAGAGCACAGCTACCGATATTGGTGATGCAGGTAAGGATACTTATTATGGATACGGACTTGTGAATGCTCTTGCAGCAGTCTCAGACCTCGACCAGGCTCCTGCTACAGAGGACCCTGCTACCGAAGACCCTGCAACAGAGGTGCCTGCTACAGAAGACCCTGTTACTGATCCAGTTGCAGATCCTGTAGTAACAATGCATCTTAGTGATCTTACAGTTGACACTACTTACACTGTAAAGGCAAAGAAACATATCTTTGCATATGCAACCTCAACAGCTACCGTAGTTGACGCTGACAATAATCCTGTTTCCGGTGCAACGGTCTCAGGTGACTGGAGCGGTCTTGTATCAGGAAGTGTCACTGCCGTGACCGACCAGAACGGTGTTGTAACATTCCAGTCAAGTCAGTTGAAGAACCCTTCAGGCAGCTTCATCTTCACAGTGACCGATGTCACGCTCGATGGTTATGAGTACGATGCAAGCGAGAATGCCTGTGACAGTACAGCAAGTGTTCTCTTCACTGAATCCCTGAAGTAAGGTCACTGACCAGCCTATAATAATTGACCCGGATCTCTATCCGGGACATTCCTTTTTATTTTTGTTTCTTTTCCCGATGATCATATTGATCGATAGTGTTTTCTGTTATTATCCAGTCAAAAACATTGTGTGAATGCTATGTACATGGATCATCTATTCTTTTCGATCGACATGGAATGTTCCATGCTGTATCTAATTCCCGGCATGGTTAATACTCAGGGAGTTAATCTCTGAATGGTGATTCATATGGAGATCAGGACAGTAAAGAGGACCGAGCTGATAGATATCACTGACATGGTCAGGAAAGAGGTTGCTGATAGCGGGATCCTCAATGGTATATGTGTGGTCAGCACAAAGCATACAACAACATCTGTCATTGTCAACGAGAATGAGTCAGGTCTTGTATCTGATATTCTGAAAATGCTGGAAAAGCTCGTACCGTCACATGCAGGCTATGCCCATGACAGGATAGACAATAATGCTGATTCCCACCTGAAGGCCGTCCTTCTTGGAAGCAGCGAGATGATACCGGTGGTCAATGGGACACTAGTGCTTGGCACATGGCAGAGCATCTTCCTCGCAGAACTGGATGGTCCCAGGACAAGAGACGTCACTGTCACTGTCATCAGCAGTGAGTGAGATGGGTTCGATATTCGATATGTGCTGTATCATCAGGTAGAACAGCCAGAGAAAGAAATAAAAAATAGAATTAAAAATGTGGGTAAAGAGTGAAAAGCTCACTCTTCTGATTTCTCGTAGTCAACGTGTGCGTAGAAGCACCTTTTTGGAGTACAGACGGCATCTGTGCTCTTGAGCTGCTTGAGTATTTTGCTGACCTCTTTGCTCTCAAGTCCTGTTGCTTCAGCGATCTCGCCAGGTCTCATTGGTTTTGCTGCATCTTTAAGTGCGTCGAGTACTTTCTGTTCATCGTCTGCCATAGTTCATTTCTCCTGTAGTTTATTGAAATAAGTGTGATAAAGGAATGATATGATGATATGATCACATTTCTGAATGACCGGCTTTTTCTCATTCAAATGAATTGCTTATCTTTTCTGCCAGCTCAGGAAGCTTATCTGTGGAAGGGTGCAGTTCTACGATGGTATGCATGTTACCTTCCCCATCCCCTGCACGCCTTGGTATGATATGGACGTGCACGTGTGGTACTGTCTGCCCCGCTATTTCCCCATTGTTGATACCTATGTTCATTCCTTCAAGCCCAAGTGTACTTTCTACTGTTCTGGCAATTTTGTTCACTGAGCTAAAGAGTGCTGCTGCCTCTTCCTCATTCATATCGGTGAACCTGCCAAAGTGCTTCTTCGGAAGAACGATGGTATGTCCTTCAGAGCAGGGATAAATATCCAGAAAAGCATAGACAAAGTCGTCCTCATATACCTTATGTGACGGGATCTCACCGGCAACTATCTTGCAGAATAGACAATCCATGTGTATCACCCTCTTCTTTGATCTTTTCGATATTTAATGATTTTTGTTGATGCTTTTAATGCATACATCACATTGGCAGTAGAAGTAGAACGAAAAATGATATCACATTTTAACAGGTATCGTGAAAATAAAAGTACTACCCTTGCCCTCTTCACTCTCGACCGTGATCTGGCCTCCGTGCATCTCTACGAACTGTTTGACGATGGCAAGTCCAAGTCCGGTTCCTTTGTAGTGGCCGTTAGAAGAGGATGTGGCCTGTTTATATGGCTCGAAGATGGTGTGTTGCTTATCAGATGGAATTCCTATGCCAGTGTCTGATATGGATATCTGTATACTATCATCGAGCAGTTTTGAACTGATATCTATTCTTCCATTCTCAGGAGTGAATTTGATAGCATTGCTCAGAAGGTTATACATTATCTGCTTCATCTTGATCCTGTCAGCATAGATCTCCACACCATCAAGGTCTACATCTGATCTTAGCTCTATGGATCTGGTTTCTGATACTGGTTCTATAAGTGAGAATACTTCATCGATAAGTTCCTTCGGGAAAAATCTGTCAGGCTCGAATTCCATCTGTCCTGATTCGATCTTTGAATTATCAAGGATATTGTTGATAAGTTCCAGCAGGTGCTCACCACTGGTTCTGATATTTTGAACGAATTTACTTTGATCCTCGTTGAGCTCTCCGAAATTCCTCTCAGCCAGGATATCTGAAAAACCGATAATAGAACTAAGGGGTGTTCGCAGTTCATGGCTCATATTAGCAAGGAACCTGCCTTTTACTTCGCTGGATTCCTCGGCCAGTTCCTTGTCCTTGAAAAGACCCAGTTCCGTTTCTTTGCGTATTGTGACATCCCTGCCGATGAACAGAAGGCCCATAAGCGAACCTTTTGGAGTGTATATCGGGGCTCTGATGATCTCAACGATCTCACGTTTTCCTCCGTCAGCATAGATGATCTCTTTTTCATCTACAGATATCTCACCCTTTTCGAGTACAGCTTTTTCCTGCTCATTGAATGCATCTGCCAGTTCCCTGTCCAGAAGTTCGTAGTCGTTCTTTCCTATGATATCTTCTTTCTTCGCACCAAGGAATCTTTCATATTTGGGATTGCATTCGATATAGATACCATTTTCATCCTTCAATGAAACAAGATCAGGTATTGTGTTCACCAGTGCACGGAGTTCTGTTGCACTTTCCATGAGTTCCTGTTCGGATCTTTTACGTATACTGAACTGTCCTATACTCTCTGCGATAATGTTCAGAAGGCTCTTTTCCTCATCCAGCAGACAATTTTCCCCGGCCTCTGCATTCTCTTCGGAATAACATACCTCTATGAATCCTGCATGCCATCCGTTAACGACTATATTCTGGGACAGCCTGACGCCGGTCTCTGTGAAACGGTCTGAACGTACATGCATCTCTCCCATAACTATACGCACACCAGTGAGGTCCAGATACTGCCATGTGGAGATGATGCTGTTTGCTATCCTTTTAAGCGTATCTTCAATAGGATGGTTCTCTCCTATTATCTCTGATATCTGGTAGAGGCATTCAAGTTCTTTCACCTTTTCATCAAGTCCGGCACCTATTGTATTGAGTCGTTTGACCATTTGCGAAAGTGTGATGCCGGATATCAAAAAGAGGATTATGACCATTGATCTGACATAGAGCTCATGGGGTGGTATGTCCGTGATCATCAATTCCTGCACAGAGCCCTCATAATAGAAATAGTGGTCTAAAACAGAATCAAGGAGCCAGAAAAGGATTCCGAATACCACGGATACAAGGATTATCTTATGATCAGAGCGCATGAATGGTCTTAATTATGCGTAAAGATTTATTTTTTTATTTGGATACATATCTGCTTATCTTTGTAATGATATATAAAAATACGACTTAGTTTTAGTTGGCTAACAGTATTTTTCTTTGTATGATATGAATGTGTTTGAATATCAATGCAATAAAGTACCGATATGTTCACAGTCTGCTTTTATATGGACATTGTCTTTTTATGATGTACATATATGTTCCTTTAATATGGTATCGGGTATTGGAAGGCCGGACATCAAGAAGTTAGTTCCGTTAGTTGTGGCTATTCTTGCAATTCTCTCTTTCTCTAACCTTTCACTTGCTGAAATGACGGATGGTCTCAGGGACGAGCTGGATAAGCGAGAGATACTGCCATCACTGGCGGATCGGGATCCGGACAACAGCAAGTACAATAGTGTGTCTTCAGGTTCCACAACAACTTCCAATTCTGGTAGTGGTTCCGGTTCTATTTCCAGTAAAGAGGTCGCAGGAGCTTACACAAAACCTGCAAGTACAGACCTCTACAGCCAGATGGAAAGATATGCTGGCTATTATAATGCCGGTATCAACGATGTTCCGGATGTGGTCAAGAAGGTCGCAGGAGATGATGTAATTCTTCTGGATATCGACATGAACGACAACAGCAACCTGATGATCAAGGTCGTTACAAAGGATGGTCTTATAACCGAGTTCCGAAAGCTCTCCTCAGCAGAGAACATCGATCCAACGGTAACGGTCACAGGTAACGAGAACGCTATTCGTGGCATTCTTAAAAATGATGACCCTGTCGGATATCTTGGAATGGCCCTTGATAATGGTTCAATTGATATTGAATGTAAGGGCTTTTTGAAGAAGGCTGCGCTTGCAGGTTTGAAGGCGGTGGCTTGAATCAGTACTTTTGATTATTTATTCCTGCATTAATTTGTCCACGAGTTGGAAAGAACCTCATATGGAGATAAGAATTGATCGATCTGTAGAGATCCTCTCATTCACATTTCCCTCCTCCTCCTCGTTCTCACTGGACTCTCCAAGGTAGTCGATTTTCCCCTCTCCCCCAAACCCCCTCACCCCTTTTTTTTTAATTAACAGGACACCCCATAGTAATTGACTTCTCCTCCTCATTTTTCAAAAACCCTGTTTTTATTCTAAGATCGGTCAGTTGTGCCAGATCTCATTAAGCAGAGATCCTAAATATCTTCGGTTCGTTTTTTCTTTGCCTGTACATCATTTAAAGATCACGATTTCTCATGACCCGAAGATCCCAGTTCCAAACTCGCACAGAAGTTCTCAACATTCACACCGACACCGAAGGCACATTCATAGAACGCCCGAACCGTTTCCTTGCCATTGTAGAGATAGATAACAATGGCACGAAAACCCAGGAGAAGGTCCATGTTCATGATCCCGGCAGACTTCTCGACATACTCTATCCCGGTAACAGGGTGCTTTTACGAAAAGCCTCCAATCCCAACAGGAAGACCGGATGGGACATGATAGCCGGCATATCCGGTGACAACTGGATACTCATCAACTCCGCATTCCACAGGCAGATATCGGAATGGGTATTGGAGAATGGGATAATTGAAGAGTTAAGTGATAATGACAGTATCCTTCCCGAGCAGAAATATGGTGACAGCAGGCTTGACTATCTCCTTTTGAAAGATGGACAGAGCACATGGATAGAGGTCAAGGGCTGTACACTTGCCGAAGGCAGTGTAGCGTCTTTCCCGGATGCACCGACCACACGTGGAAAGCGTCATCTTGAGGAACTGATAAAGGCAAGGTCGGAAGGTCATGATGCTGCAGCTATCATACTTGTTCTCAGACCGGAGGCGGAGTGCTTCACTGCCAATGGTATCATCGATCCTGCATTTGCCCGGACATTCGAGGAAGCCCTGAAAGCCGGTGTCAAAGTGTTCCCGCTTCAGTTCTCATTTGAAGATGGCAATATACGTTATCTGTCACAACTTCCGCTATGTGATAAGGTTCTGTATTGATATCATAAAAAGGAAGATCATCTTCGTAGAAATTCTGGTTATATAAGTGAAACAACATTGAGCCCTGTAGAGATCCTGTAAATTCCAGCTTCAAAGTCAACAACTATCAATTGCCGAATAAAGTCAATTGTTTTCGATCAGTGGTAATGGAACATACCGCCTGCGACGGATGGTTGTAATGCTCTTTGTTTCCAATTTGTTCTTTGAATAATTTTAATAAATACAAAGATGCAACGACAATCGTTGTGCTAACAAGAGATCATGAATAACTAAACCGACCCGAAAGGTCCGGCGAAGCCGGCACGGTCCGAAAAGATGAAAATAATCGATCTACTGAACTTTACCTCTATATTCAAATGAGGATCTCTACAGAGTCCAACATTGCTCTTTTAATTTCCACAAAAATAACCTGCGATCTAAAAACAAAATAACCATCCTCCGAAAGCGGCACATTCCTGTGATGCTATGCAGAAGATGCTTCCACATACTTGCATTTATACTGAGATCTCTGCAGAATGCCTGCAAAGAAAGTACAATGCATTATGCAGATAATTCTGTATCTTCTTATGGGAAAGCGCCGGCTTCGCCGTACCCTTCGGGATCGTTCAAGCTATCCGTGGCCTGCGATCGACCATATCGATCTGACCAGGCCGACCTGCTGTGTTAGAGTTTAAATGGCAGGAATTCTACAGAGCCGGAAATCATTTTTCATTGACCATCCAGCAGTGGCAATTTGGCTGGAAGATATCCCCGTGTGCAAAATTAGCTGCGATACAACTTCCTCTGCAAACAGGAAGCCATTTGCATTCCTGACATGTTCCCTTCATATCCGTTGCTTTCAGGCTCCTGAAATAATTGAGGAAACGGGAATTATCCCAGATCCATTTGAAATCATGTTCCCTGATATTCTCTGCATCTGCTCCTGAGAAGTAGTTGCATGGAAGTACCTCTCCACTTGAATTCACAGTACAGTAGGATATGGCTCCATCACATCCTATTCTGGTATCACCATCTATTCCCTGCTCAGGTGGAGGGCTGAAAGTGCATTCGAACTCCATTGGTGCAATGTTGAGACCGTCCTCATCTCTCTTTGAATGCAGGAACTCCGTCAGTTCTTTCATCCTCGCAGGTGAAACTTCCAGTTCATCCGCATACTTCCCACGTCCGAACGGCACGAAAGGGAGGATACGGAATGTCTGTACTCCCATATCCTTTGCCATTTCGTAGATACGGGGAACATTATCAATGTTCATTGTCGTCACGGTCACAGCCAGTGTAACAGGAACACCTGCTTCTTTCAGGAGTTCTATACCTTTCTTCGTTCTCATCCAGGAACCGGGATGCTGCCTGAACTCATCATGAATGGCAGGCTCTGAAGAATCAAAACTGACCTGCATGGAAGCACCTATATCCGAAAGTCTCTTCGCAGCATTCTCATCTATCATGGTGCCATTGGTAGCTACCTGTATCAGAAGACCTTTTTGCGCAGCGTATCCGGCAATATCAAAAAAGTCATCCCTGACCATTGGCTCACCGCCACTGAGGATAAGTTGTCTCACTCCGTGATCTGCGAACTGGTCAATAAGCCTGCAACATTCATCAAGGCTTAACTCATTCCTGCCTGCTTCTCCTGCACTTACAACACAATGCTTACATCGAAGGTTGCACCTTGAAGTAAGATCCCAGAGAACACCTGCAGGTGCAGGTACTTTCCAGTAGTTCAGTCGTCCTCCGCGCCACCAGAGCACTCCATCCTTTGTAAGGTTCTCGAGCAGAGGTGCACTCATACCAAGAACATTTTCTCGCTCGGTCTTATATGATCTTGATATCTCCGTGATCACCTCATCCAGTGTCCTGTAGCCGTCACAGAGCTTCAGCATCCAGAAGGCTGCCTCGTTCAGTTCACTCTCCTGTCCGTTCAATGGGTTCTTCATCGTCCAGAGCTCATCCTCTTTTTTGATGCGAAAGGGGAAATAAGGGACAAGCTCACCGCTATCCGCGATAGAAAAAGCACCGGGAACATGTCCCGGTCTATTTGTCTCTAAACTCACTTTACTTCTCCGAGCAGCACCAGTGTCTTCTTTCTCCAGTCGTTGATCCTTGACTCTGAGAGACCCAGGGTATCCGAGAGTTGACTGATGTTCTTCTGGTTCTCTGTTGCCTTCAGGAAATCGCCCAGGGTTGAAATGGACCTTGCCTTAAAAAGCGCTGCGATCTCCGGACCAATTCCAACTATCTCTATTATATCTGTCTTCAGTGTGATTATCGGATGTCTCACACGGATGTCAGGCGTATATGGCAATGGGTCCGGTCCCGGCAGACAGGAGAGTCCCGGTGATGGCGGACATGCTATATACGGTGAAGGAGGGCAGGATAGCATTGGTGATGGCGGACAGATGAAGTCCGGTGCAGGCGGGCAGATGAATGGAGCTGGCGGGCATGCGAAGTGTGGTGATGGCGGACATATCAGATGAGGTGATGGTGGACAGATGAAAGGAGCTATCCAGCATGTGATCGGACATGTGACCGCAGTACCAATACCAACAGCAGCAAACGCATTGATGATACTTGCTCTCCAGCGTGAATAGTGTGGGTTCGCAGCATAGAGATCATCAAGTGAATCAAGAACTGCATCCCGCATATCGCTGAAATCGGAACTTGATACCAGATGTGTTGTAAGTGCTTGGTAGTACAGTATTCCCAGTACATCGTTTCCAAGCCCCTCGCATATCCTGATGCCACGATGTGTACCACCTGTTGCGATGAGGTAAGCGGCTTTGTTCATTATTCCGCTGTTGATGTGTACTCCGCCGTAATCCTGTGCTCCGGTGTACTTATCGGTCATATGGTCAGGCTGGTGACCTGCAATGACACTGTCTATCGGATCGGTAGGGTCATACAGTCCTCCGTTGGTCGGGTCTTCCAGATTACGGGATCCGGGTGCGGAAGCCAGTAACCATGCGTCCTCTCCGAAGAGCCAGTTACCTGCAATGAGACAGGCAAATACATCGGACATGGATTCGTTCAGGGCACCTGATTCTCCGCTATAGACAAGGCCAGCGGTGTACTCGGTAACAGCATGTGTCCACTCGTGAGCTACTATGTCCAGTGCACACAGTGGGTCGTAGCGTATACCGTCACCGTTACCTATCTTGACGTAACTGCCGTTCCATGAGGCATTGTTCCAGTTGGTACCACAGTTCGCATAGATATGCATGTCAGCGCCTGCATCATCATAGCTGTCACGTCCATGTACGGTGAAGAAATAATCAAAGACGATCCTTGTGTGGAGATGACAGTCGATATCCGGTCCCTGTGCTGCTGCCGACCAGTTATTGTTGCTGTCTTCCGAGATATCGGCAGGTGGATATCCTCCGTCTGCATCATGCGTAATGACCCTTGCAGAAGTAGGTACCCCCTGGTCCTCAAGCAGGTAGTTTCCTGATCCGTGGTCATGTACCGTATTGACGGTAACAGCACCTGCGTATCTTCCGATACCCGATCCTGTGGTGCTTATGTGGGTCTGTTCATTATTATACTTCCAGACGATCTCACCATTAAGTGCATCCACGAAGTATTCCCATTTTGCAGGTGTGTCATCTCCTGCCAGTGTCTTATCCATTCCATTAACGGTCACATGCCATACAAGGTGTGGTTTTTCCACGAACTGAGTAAGAACCATAAGTATTGGTTCTGCATGTATGTGGCTCTTTGTATTCTCCTTGTTCTCGCCAAGTACCTTCTTCATAGCCTGTTCAGCAGCTATCTTTGGTTTATCTGGCAGGTCAATGGTTGGTACAAGTTTACCTGTAGTTCCTTTTATTGTACTGTTGGCATCGATGTGGACTATGATCTCACTGCCAAAGACCGGCAGGTCCTTGTAGACCTGTTGCATCCGTACATGTTTTGCACCGATCCTGTCCGTGTCTATTCTTTTCAGTACTATCTCTTTCTGGACAGAGTCCAATAAAAAAAGACCTTTATTCGTTTCAAGGAAATCCAGAGCTGCTCTACCTGGATCTTGCTGCCCTATACTGGCAAGTGTTCCTTTCAATCGTTTCGGGCTGCCGGTACTTTCATCCCATTTGATATCAAGAGTGGGATCAACCTTTTTAAGTCCATCTAATATCTCTTTTTGTTTCTTGACGGGTTCATACATACCCTATCTCCCCCTATAGTTTGCACTATTAGTTTGTTCTTCATTCTGATCCGAGAATATGGTTTAAATGATCAGACTTAGAGCACCCCAGCTAAGCTCTGAATTTGAACCTCTCCCATTTAATAGATCAGGGCTTATAAATTATAAAGTTTACTCTCAAAAACATTTTTATAATTTTATTTATCTACTCAAAAAAATAACTGTAGGCTATGGCTATTGTTTATGTGCATAGAATGACCTTTGCAAAAAGATACCATACAGATGAATATAGATTCGATCCAAATATGTTGATCTGTGAAATACTTATATAAGTCTCTCTGTCATTAACTTTAAAGGAGTTATATATGGGTCTACTTGATGTGATAGGGGATATACTTGATAGTTCTTCTTTGATCACATATCTGACAATGATCGACAGCTTTGTATGGGGTCCTCCGTTACTGGCTCTGTTGGTAGGTACGGGAGCCTTCTATACATTCAAGCTTGGTTTTCTTCAGGTAAAGCGATTGCCTCTTGCCCTGAAGTATGTTATCCGCTCAGGGAGGATCGAAGATGGCTCGCAGGGTGACATCTCCAGTTTTGGTGCACTTAGCACTGCACTTGCAGCTACAGTAGGGACCGGTAACATTGTTGGAGTTGCAACGGCAATAAAGACAGGAGGTCCAGGTGCTCTGTTCTGGATGTGGGTGGCTGCATTCTTTGGGATGGCAACCATGTATGCAGAGTGTTTACTTTCTGTAAAGTACAGGACATTCGATGAGAACGGACAGGTTTCAGGCGGTCCGATGTACTATATAAAAAATGGTCTTGCAGACAGGTCCTACAGTGGCATACTGTCAAAGATGTTCGCTATTTTCGGGATCTTTGTAGGGTGTATGGGGATCGGTACTTTTGCCCAGATGAATGCCATAGTCGATTCCGCGAACATAACATTTGGGATCCCGGTGCTATGGACCGGTGCAGTGGTTACCGTACTGGTCTTCCTTGTGATCATAGGTGGGATCCGAAGTATTGCAAAGGTAGCACAACTGGTGGTTCCCTTCATGGCTACAGCGTATGTGCTGGGTTCATTACTGATATTGCTCCTTAATATGGACCAGGTACCCTCGGCATTTTCTCTGGTGCTCAGTTCGGCATTTAGCAGGACTGCGGCTACAGGGGGTTTTCTTGGAGCTTCCATAATGATGGCGATACAGTTCGGTGTGGCTAGAGGTGTCTTTTCCAACGAGGCCGGACTTGGCAGCACTCCCATAGCTGCTGCAGCTGCCAAAGTAAAAAGTCCGGTAAAACAGGGTCTTATTTCCATGACCGCGACCTTCTTCGATACCATTATCGTCTGTAGCATGACTGGACTGGTGCTTATCATCAGTGGCTCATGGAAAGGTGAGCTTGCCGGTGCTTACATGACGAACTATGCCTATACATCGGTTCTGGAAAACATGGGTACCTATGTTGTGGGTGTAGGATTGATGTTCTTTGCATTCACAACGATTCTCGGATGGAATTACTATGCAGAACGTTGTACGGAATTCCTCTTCGGGGTGAAAGCGATACTACCTTTCAAGTTCGTCTATATATCTATGGTAGCACTTGGTGCGTTCCTTACACTTGATGTCATATGGGTGCTGGCTGACATATTCAATGGTCTGATGGCTATCCCAAACCTGATAGCCCTTATAGCATTGAGAAAGATAGTGATATCTGAAACAAGGGAATATTTTGAAGAAATAGAGAATGGTTCCTGATAGCAGGACCATATTTACAGAGAACAGAATAAAAAAGGAGATATGTTATTTCTTATCTTTTTTCTTCTTTTCTTCCTCGTCCACAGTTGTATTATCACACCATGCATCGACCTCAAGATCTCCTGCACTCTTTGTATCATCATTCTGTTCAGGCACTGTACACCAGGTATCTATCTGTTCATCCAGACTAGGTATCTCGATATCCTCGATCTTCTTTTCCTTTTTCACATTCTTGTCATCCATGTGATTTCTCCTACATCGATATCTTCCCTGATGGTTCAAAAAACTTTTTGCTTAAGGTCCCTGTTTACGATCTGTACCCCAAACAATATTAACCATAAAAAGAGAATCTCTTTTCGGGAAAAACGTTTTCATGCTTCAATGATCCGGTGGCTATCTCTGTCAGATAGAGGTCTGGCTGTCAGGGTCGGAATAGAGTTTGAATATATAATTTTATGGAGATTGGTATGAAACGGATAGTTTTAGGGTTCCAGCACGTTCTGGCGATGTTCGGTGCGACCGTAACGGTCCCCCTTGTCGTTGGTTCTGCTATAGGGCTTCCACTTTCGGATATTGCAGTGATGATACAGGCTGTTCTTCTTGCGATGGGAATTGCAACCCTGTTACAGACATTTATCGGTTCTAAGTTCCCTATCGTTCAGGGTTCAAGCTTTGCCTTCATCCCCGGTCTTATTTCTATTGGATCTGGAATAGGACTTGCTGCGGTGGAAGGCGCCCTCATAGTTGGTGGCATCATTGAGGGACTTACAGGGGCTTTAGGACTTATCGGTAAACTCAAAAAGTTATTCTCTCCTCTTGTAACGGGCATAACCATCATGCTTGTGGGCTTCTCGCTTGCCAATGTGGCTGTTCAGTATTCCTTCAACTATTTTGCTGATGCTTCAGGCTCTACTATTCTTCCTTCTTCTATCATTGCCCTTGTGACCTTTGTCACAACGATACTTGTTGCATTGAAAGCTAAAGGCACGTTTCGGACAATGCCTGTTATTGCAGGTGCGTTGGTGGGATACATTCTTAGTATGGCATTCGGATTGGTAGATTTCGGGCTTGTCAGGAGCCTGCCGTTCTTCAGTCTTCCAAAACTGCTCCCATGGGGTACTCCGGTATTCGATGCAAGTGCGATAATCATCTTACTCTTTGCATTCATGGTAAGTATCATTGAAAGTGTGGGTGACTATCATGCCATATCCACTATCTCTGATCTGCCTATAAACAACAAGAAGATCGATCGCGGTATTGCTTCAGAAGGTCTTTCATGTTCCATTGCAGGTGTGTTCGGTGCCTGTGGAACCACCAGTTATTCAGAGAACATCGGTCTTGTGGCACTTACAAGGGTTTCCAGTGTGCAGGTCGTGCAGATCGGTGCAGGTATTCTCATACTGTTCTCGCTGATCCCTAAGTTCTCAGGTCTGCTGGCATCTATTCCTGCACCTGTACTTGGTGGACTTACAACTGCTCTTTACGGAATGATCGGTGTCACAGGTCTTAAGCTGATCAAGGATAAGGTGGAACTCAACGACAGGAACACTCTCATTCTTGCCAGTTCTCTGGTGCTCGGTCTTGGTGCTCCTCAGCTCCCAGCAGAGTTCCTTGCTAACTTCCCACAGATAATCGCAAGTATCCTTGAATCCGGAATGGCTGTCGGTGCTATCTCAGCGATAATAATGGATCAGTTGCTCAAATAGGACAATGGGCTTAAAATTAGGAATATCAATTAAAATAACTCAATTATGATTAAGGTGGAAATATGATAACAGATGATAGATGGGAAGGTGTTTATTCATTCGAGGATTCGCCTTACCTCATGGAGATACTGACCCTGTTGAGGTCAAAAGGAACAGAGAATATCAAGTTCAGAAAAGGGCTTGTTAAACTTGGAAGGTACATGGGTTATGAGTTCACAAAGACCATGGACTTTAAGAAAGTAAAGATCGAGACACCGCTTGAGAGTACAGAGGGTATAGCGTCAGGTGACAGGGATCACGTATATATTATAACTGTGCTCAGGGTTGCCATCCCGCTTATGGAAGGGCTGCTAAAGACACTTGAACATTCAAGGGTAGGTATTGTATCCGCTTCAAGGGGCAAGGCGCCTGATTTTGATATAGAGATGAGTTACATCAAGGTCCCTCACATGAGGGAGGATGATACTGTAATTGTCTGTGACCCGATGATCGCTACAGGTTCCACGCTTCTGAAGACGGTGTCAGCGATCAAGGAATGTGGTGATCCTAAAAGAGTTGTTATAATAGGTGTTCTTGCAGCTCCCGAGGGCATAACTGCGATAAAGAAGGAACTGCCGGACGTTGAGATATATGTGACCAAGATCGACCGTGAGCTCAATGACAAGGGTTACATCCTGCCAGGTCTTGGAGATGCCGGTGACAGAGCATTTGGCGAGCCTATCAATATCTCACTATTGCCTTTGATGCACAATCTCGAATAGAGATATTCAATGAGATAATATCAAAATCAGAAAAGCCGAAAAGGACCTGTTCTTAAGAACAGGCCATCTGTTCTTTATTCGTTTATTTCTGTAATACTTCTGAGCTCTACTATCTGTCCCCACATGTGGAAACTCATTACATCGTTCCTCGGGTATGCAACGAATTCTACATTCATACCGTCATTCTGGAATTCTTCAGGCAGGTTCATAGGGTCATATCTGGAATCATCCTCAGCAATGATGCCATAGAATCCACCTTCGAGTTGCATATAGCTTACTGTACCACTGGCTTCGATAAGTTCATCTTCTGAAAGGCTCATGATCGTCATGTCAAAGGTATCCTCTTCTCCTGTTACGTTCTCCCATGGACGCATGTAGACTGCAGAGATATTCTGCTTACCTGTGTCTGTTATCTTGAATGTCCATTTATGGGTCCCGCCTGCACCTGTCATCCCTTCGGTTCCATTTTCCTGTGCATATACATCATCGTTAAGTTCCAGTCCGCTACTGTATGTCAGGTTCCATGAGTATCCGGTCGTTGGATTCTCATCCAGTTCCACGATGATCACATCGCCTTTTATTCCATAGGCTGTGTTGGGGTAGTTGTCTTCGGTATAAGTGCTTGTAATGCTCTGGTCGTTTGTTTCTGTTGTCTCTTGTTCAGGTGCTTCTTCCAGGGAAGCTGAATCTTCTTCTTCTGCAACACAACCAAGACCTGCGATCACGATAAGGATCATGGACATAATAGCTATAGTTCGCATCGTTCTCTTATTCACGAATATGTTCTCCTCTTTTTTATTTCTTAGATTATCCCTGTTCAGCTATATACAGCTTTATTTGACTGCAGGTTCGATCGTAGTTATCTTAGAGGGATCTTTTGACCATTTGCTTTGATATAAGTTATAAATACGATAAAAGTAAAATATAAGTTAATTAATCTGTATTTAGTATTAATAAGCTATAAAACTAATATTACTGTGGAAGGAACAATAGTATGATCAACGAAGGATCTCTCTGTGCTGTTATAACTGGTGATCTTGTTAGTTCATCTGAACTGGGCTACCAAAGAAGGGGGTCTGTTATCTCTTATCTGCACAGTTCATTTGGATCGATCGCTGAGCAGTTACAGCTAAATGATGCAGTACTACTGCCATTTGATATATACCGGGGCGACAGTTTTCAGGTTGTACTGACATGTCCTGAACGTGCACTGCTTGCTTCTGTACTACTTTCCATTAAGCTTTCTCTTTTCGGTGAGGAAACGAATGATCTTGCAGCAAGGATCTCTATAGGTATCGGGACGATCGGTCATATTCCTGATTCCGGAAATGTGGGAGAAGCAGATGGTATGGCTTTCCGGCTTTCCGGCAGGTCCCTTGATATGATGAAAGAGAGGGATCAGGGTCTTCTGGTCACGACACCTGACGCTGTACTGAACCTGATGTTCGAGAGTCAGTGTGCTTTCTTTGACCTGATATCCGGAAGGTGGACGGATATCCAGAAAGAGTTCATCTTCGAGAAGCTCTCAGGTCTGACACAGGAAGGAATAGCCTTGAAAAAAGGAAGGTCCCAGTCAACGGTCTCCCAGAGCCTGAGCTCCGCAGGATTTGATACGGTAAAGAAGTTCCTCAGCAACTATGAAGAATTATTTAAACACCCGGGTATATTTGTAGAAGGTGATGAATGATGGACCCTGGATCTTTGAATATAGCTCTGCTGGCAAAACTATTTCTCTCTCATCTGCTTGCTGATTTCGTTTTCCAGACAAGGTCAATGGTGGATGACCGCTTCGAGAACAAGTGGAGGTCCGGCTGGCTTTATATTCATGGCATAATTGCCGGTCTGCTGGCATACATCCTTTCAGGAGAGTTCAGCTATTATCTGCTGTTCATTGCCTATACATTGTCCCACATAATGATAGATGGCTTCAAGTCCACACGGAAGGATGATCTAAAATGGTTCATTCTTGACCAGGCAGCCCATATCTTTACCATTCTTGTTGTATGGCTTATATTGACCGGACCTTTGGTGGTCAGGACCCTCATTCCAGCAATTTCACTTTCCGGTACCTCTGCATGGATACTTCTTGTTGCCTATGTGGTAGTTATCTGGCCCAGTGGGATAGCTATAGGTAAATTCACAGAACCATGGCATCATGATAAGGATGGGGAAGAAGGTGAAGGATTACTGAACGCAGGTCTCTGGATAGGCCGTCTGGAACGTTTCCTTCTTTTGACCTTTGTTCTGCTGGAGCAATATCAGGCAATAGGTCTGCTCGTTACTGCCAAGTCCATTTTCAGGTTCACCACTGACAGGAAGGTCAGTGAGTATATATTGATAGGTACGTTGCTGAGCTTTACGATAGCTGTCTTTGTAGGTCTTATCGTGAAGTGGTTGCTGGATGTCGCTTGGTGCTGATAGGCAGACCGATCGATCCTTTATATTTTCTGCGACTTCCATATATGTTTCAATTAGGTAATAATGGCTTAGAAATACTTATATATTATAAAGTCAGATATAGACTGCCGATTAAGGCAACAAAAGGTGAAAACATGGATATAGCAACAACACTGAGGTATGGGTTGATAAACCTGAACCATTTCAGAAGATGTATGATGAGCAGGATGAGCCACCAGATCTTATCATACGGAAAAAAAAGTGCACCTATCCCTGCTTTCAACATGAAGCCGGTAGATGTGTACCCCTTACACAACATCGATTCGATCTTAACAAAAAACGAACTGCCATCTCTCCAATAAGATACCGGCTTCAAAGACCTTAACGGGTTAAGATTTCCATATGGGTGCCGCTCAGCACCCATCTCCTCCATAAACTTTTTTTCTTTTCAACAGGCTAACTATAGTTCATCGAACTCGATACTAACTCTCTGTGACTTCTTAGCAAGGTTCTTCGAGAGCATTCCCGTTTCCATCCTGCATACGTGAAGTACTCCTGCTGGTATGAGGCAGATCGGTGTACATTGAACTTCTTTTGCCCTGTCAATTACAAAGTTATCCTTGATGTCCATGGTCTCCATCATAGGTATCTCCATGTGTGACATCTTTTTGATCTTCTCACATGGTGTATCGATATCTACTATGATATTTTTGCCATCAAGTTCTCCTGTGACCTTATGGGTGAATCCGCATATGGCCGAATTGACAGTAACTGTTGTTGCCATTTCTTATCCCTATCATTCATCATTGAATTCGATGCTCACTCTTTCTGACTGCTTTGCAAGTGTCTTGGAAAGCATACCTAACTCCATCTTGCAGACATGCAGAACACCGGCAGGCACGATGCATGTCACACAGCAGGTGTCTTTTGCCTGGTCCATGACATAGTTCTCTTTAATGTTCAGGGTCTGTTTCTTTGGAATCTCCATGTGTGCTATCTTAGCGACCTTACTGCAATCTGTTTCGATGTCAGTGATCACGGTCTTTCCTTCGAGCTGTCCGGTTATCTTATGGTTGAAACCGCATATGGCTGAGTTGACTTTTACTTCTGATGGCATGTATTATCTCCCTTTATCGTTCCTTTGGCCTAGGGCCTGTAATATATTCAGTAGGAATCATTGAATGTGAATTGTTTTAAAAGTTTGCGTCAAAGGTTAAAAACAGTGTGTTTTCAGCAGTTCTATTCGCATGTTGCTGAAAATGAAAAGATGAAAATGGAATGTACCTGTAAAGCACACGCCACTGTTCGTTGTATCCTTATTCTTCGTCACCGCAGCAACTGCACGAGACATTTCCTTTCAGGATCTCCTGCCATTCTCCTATGACATCATGGGTCCAGCAGTCATCTGCCCCTGCTGCTTCTCTCATGGTGAGTGCAAGTATGTATGAAAGCTCTTTTACTGTTGCTCCTGCCTCAAGTGCACCTTTGAAATGTTTAAGGACGCATGGTTTTGATCTTGCCTTGATAGATAGTGCAAAGCACAGGAACTGGTATGTTTTCTCATCTACTGGTCTTTTCTCAGCATACATCTTGTCTATTTCATCAAGTTTTTCAGTAAATTCGGGGAAGAACTCTTCAAGCATCCTCATTTTATTTTCTCCACTTATATTATCTATAGTTAACACTGTTAACCCGGTAACTGTTAATTAGGGTCAGCACCGGTTACTTCAAAATATGTTGAAATATATATATAAAACTACTTCCTTCTACATTACTTTAAGAACAGAGTTATCATACCTGTATCCTGAAGTATTTACCAAATATCTTCGGACTTTTTTCCATAACTGCAATGTATGCTCCAAGAAGGATGAAGATGCACCCTGTTAGTGTATCTGCAAGTAAAGGTGTGTGCAGTATGGTAACGTCGAAGAAAATGCCGCTGACAGGCTCTATTAAAGCCAGGATACTGCCTTTCTGAGCCTCTATCTGCGATATGCCACTAACGTATAGCAATGCTGCCATGGCTGTATTGATAATGCCGAATACTACCAGCAAGGTCATATTATCGCTGAGTACCGGGGCTGCCACCTTTGTGGCGAAGGGTAGGAGCAGGATAACGCCTATGAGAGTATACCAGAACAACTGGGCAACGCTGGAGTAATCATCTTTTATGTAGCGTATTGTCACGATTTCGCTGCCAAAGGAGAAACCAGAGAGTATCCCGGCAGTAATTCCAATGATGTATCCGTTGCCGGATGAGAATCCCCCTATCAGATCGCTGATATCGACAATGAACACAAGTCCTATTAATGATAGTATGAGCGCAACTATCCCTTTAGCTGTAATCTTCTCTTTCAGTATTAGTGGTGATAGCAGTGTTACATACATGGGTGCTGTGTAGAGCATCAGTATGGCAACCGAGAAACTGGTATACTTTATACACATGAAATATGTGAACAGGGTTGTTGTGTTGATAAATCCAAGTAATAATAGATAGCGTTTCTTTTTTCTGGGTATTATCTGGGACAATTTACCGGTCAGTATCATGAACACAAGTAAAGCGAGCACTCCAAAGAGTTGCTTGTAGAATATCGTTGGCCCTGTAGGTACATCTTTCAGCTGATCGATAAAAACACCTAAAAGCCCAAAGAGAATGGATCCGGTTACAAGTTCAATGTAGGGTTTTTTGGATCCCGGGTTCATCAGGTGGGAAATGGCAAAGTAAGCTATAAAGTATTTGGTTTGTTCAAATGCCAAATTATTAATATTTGCCCTGTAGAACTATTATGGGGTTAATAAATGGCGACTTTTATACATATGGATGTACCTACCGATAATGTTGAACGTGCAAAGGAATTCTACGCTGGTCTTTTTGGATGGAAGTTCGAAAAGCCGTTCCCTGACATGGACTATTATCTCTACGAGACTGAAGGTATTAATGGTGAGGAAGGTGTAAGGGGCGGAATGGGTCTTCGCGGGGATCCCGGTCAAAGGATCACCGGATATATTGGTGTCCCTTCAGTGGATGAATATATAGATAAGATAAAGGATGCCGGTGGACAGACCATGAACAAGATGGCTGTACCGGGTTGGGGTTATCTTGCTATATGTGTTGATACGGAAGGAAATGTCTTCGGTATATGGGAAGATAATAAGGATGCAAAATGACCGTGGTGTAATAATGGCATCTAAGGCTTCCTTATGCCATTTTTCGACATTTCAAAAATATACTTATAATAGGGATGCATTGATGGGTGCTGTTTTTTTGGAATATATAATATTCTGTCTAACTTAGACTATTCTTTTTTTAAACGTTACCTTTACATATCAGACTTACTGTTAATACTATCCATTAGTAATTTGTATATACTTCATTTATTCATTATTAAAGACAATTGCCTGTATTCAGGCATGTACACACTTTATGGAAAAACGAAAATCTAAAACGGAGGCTCAATGCTGGATATAGATCCGACAGGTATCCTTGTCAGATACAATGTCAAACTCGAAGGAGAATTAACTCCTGACGAGATAGCAAGAGAACTTTTCCCTTCGGACATACTACTGCGAAATATCGTAGAAGCAGTCTTTGAAGGAGATGAGGATGAAGTTATCATCGCTCTTAAAGAAGCAGTAAGTGCCGGGAAAGATCCTATAACCCTTATCGATGATGCCCTGATGAAAGGGATGAACATCGTCTCACAACTATATGATGATGGTGTATTGTTCCTTCCGGATGTTATCATCGCATCACATGCAATGACCGATGGGATCGAATATTGTAAACAGATATCAGGAAAGACCCATGAATGTAAGGGAACCGTCGTATCCTATGTTGTGGAAGGTGATATCCATGATATTGGTAAGAAGATATTGACCGTCCTCCTGAAGTCCAATGGTTACGAGGTCATAGATCTTGGTAGCGATGTGCCTACTGATGAGGTGATCCAGGCAGTGCTCAAGTACAGGCCTATCATGCTGACAGGTACTTCTCTTATGACGACAACTATGTATTCCTTTATGGAAGTAAACAACCGTCTCCTTGAGAATGGTATCAGGATCCCGTTCGTATGTGGTGGCGGTGCAGTGACCCAGGATTTCGTTATGAACTATGAACTGGGTATATATTGTGAGGACGCTGCAGTAGTTCCAAAGATAGCGGATATGATAGTTCAAAATAGAGGCATTGACGAACTAAGAGAGAAGTTCCACGTACATTAAGTTGCTAATAGAAAAGGACAGAAAGGTCAGGTGGCTCACATCCAAACACGGATCCCTCTTTGTGTAGATTGGATTGAAGGAAGTACAATATTCAGATGAGAGCCAAATAATTGTTGAACCTTTCATGTATTTAATATCTCCTTTTTTGTCAGATAAAAAAGAATGTAAGAGATTGGTTTTCGACAAGATAACTAATAGTTACTAATATTAAACTAATGAATATTGCTAATTTGATATCATCTGTGATGTCGTAAGGGCACATTTACCATAATAAGGGGGTTCATATCATAAATTCTGAAGATCAGGTAGAAAAAGGAACCGCATCCTGTATGGGGGGCGCAGGATCTTCAGATGAAGTAGCAGAATTCTCTTTCCTCTGGAGGGGTGATGACAGGGGATCGGTACTTTCAGTTTCAGATAATATATCACTTTTGGGATACAGCTCTGATGATCTTATCTCAGGAAAAGCTAGTTTTTCAGATATCATACATCCGTCAGATGTCAATGAGCTGCAAGGAAAATTCTCAGAGTTCTGCGACCAGGAAGCTGTTACTTTCTTCAAGGCAGAATACAGGATAAGTTCTGTTGATGGCGGGGTATGTGATGTTATAGAAAGGACATTCAAAGTCCAACAGGATGATGGCACGCTTTTTCATGGGATCCTTTCCATAAAAGGAAGTTTTGATAATGATGCAGGCTCAGATGCTGAAAAGATCTATTGCAAGAATATAGTTGACAGCATACAGAACCCTCTTCTTATACTTGACAGCACGTTCCATGTATTTTCTGCGAACGAATATTTCTATGAGCTCTTCAGGCTGACCCCTGAGAATACGGAAGGAAAGTACTTCTTAAGCTTCAACAAAGATAATAAGGAAGAATTGACCTCATTTCTGGAACAGGGACTTGAAGAGGATTATTTCTTCGAGCATCTGGAAGTTAATTGCGATATAGAAGGTCTTGGCGTCAGGACAATGCGTCTTACAGCCAGGCATCTTGATATCGGGATAGATTCTGAGAAACGTATACTTCTTTTAATTGAGGATATAACATCCGGGAAAAAGGCCGAAGCTGACCTCCGGGCCTCAGAAGAGAAGTATTCCACCCTTGTGGAGAAAGGAAATGATGGTATACTTATCGTTCAGGATGGGAAACTGAGCTTTACAAACTCGAAATTCTCTCAGATGACAGGTTTTGGAGTTGGTGATCTTATTGGAACTGAGCTGTTCGCAACTGTTCCTTTTGAGTACTACAGGATGATATCCAAGAGGCTGAAGAAGGTCTTGAAGAATAAGCAGGCTATCAAAAGAAATGATGAGGTAGAGTTCCTGAAAGAGGACGGGAGCACATTTTCTGCTGAGATCAGTCTTTCATACCTGCTTTATGAGCACCAGCCCTCTGTTATGATGACTGTCAGGGATATATCTGAGAGAAAGAAAGCTGAAGCAGAGCTCAAAGCATCCGAAGAGAAGTATTCTACACTTGTCGAAAAGGGTAATGATGGTATAATCATATTACAGGATGATGTATTCAAATTCATAAATTCTAAATTCTCCGAGCTGACAGGTTACTCCAGAGAGGAACTCTTTGAAAAGGAATTCCTCGATCATGTGCCTGTAGACTACCGGCGTATGGTTGGAAAACGCGTAAAGAAGGTTCTCAGGGACGGGCACAGTATCCGCAGGAATGATGAGATCGAGTTCCTGAAAAAGGATGGGGAAGTGTTCCCTGCTGAAATGAGTCTTTCTTTCATTCTGCACGAGGAAAAGCCCTCTGTTATGATGGCTGTCAGGGATATCTCCGAAAGGAAGCAGGCTGAAGCAGAGCTCAAAGCTTCGGAAAAGAAATATTCCACACTTGTTGAAGAAGGCAATGATGGTATAATCGTAGTGCAGGATGGAATGCTGGTATTTGCCAATATGATGTTCTGCGAGATCACTGGATTTTCAAAGGCAGAGGTAATTCACAGGCCATTCGAGGATTTCCTTCCACTTGAGTATAAACGTATGGTATTGACCAAATTCAGGAACAGCCTTGAAAAGAACAGGAAGGCTTCCCTTAAATATGAGATCGAGCTGCTATCTAAAGATGGACCTAACACTCCTACCGGGATCAACTCATCTATAATCGATCATGAGGGCAGACCTGCAATAATGGCGATCATAAGGGACATCACTGATCAGAAGCAAAAGGAAAAAGAACTGCTTGAGCTGATCGAAGTACAAAAGGTCCTGGAAACAGTTATCAAGAGCAGTCCTGCGGTCGTCTTCTTCTGGAAACCGGAAGAGGACTGGAGGGTGGAGTTCGTTTCTGAGAACATATCTCAGTTCGGTTATGAGGCTGATGCGCTCATGTCCGGTAAGGTCCTTTATGGTGATATCATCCATCCATCTGATGTTGAAAGGCTCACTATGGAGTATGATATATTCTCAGGTGAGGATAATCTATCCTTTGAGTATCGTATACTCACAAAGGCAGGTGAGGTCAGGTGGGTAGACGAGAGGTCTGTCATAAAGCGTGACCCCGAGGGTAATGTGCAATATATCCAGGGTATCATTGTTGATATCACCGAACGTAAGAACGTGAAGAGTTTCATGCAGATCGGCTCGGATATGGGTATGCTCTTTAGTCCGCTGGGTGATGTTGGCGATATGTTCTCCCAGCTTGTGGAATTCACTACCCAGATGGATGATCTTGATTGCGGTGCACTCTATCTTGTAGATGGGGTTAGTGGGGATATGAACATAGTAGCTCATTCCGGGCTTTCCTCTGATTTTATTAAAAGTGCAAGGTATTATGGTGGCAAGTCCATCAATGCCCGTCTTCTAAAAACAGAATATCCGCTGTACACACGATACTATGAGCTTACTTCCATGGTCCCGGGTGAAAAGCTAAGTTTTGAAGGTCTTGAAGCTACTGCGCTTATTCCTATTAGATATGGCATGGAACTTGTAGCTATATTGATGTTATCATCCCATAGCGCTTATGCTGTTCCTTTCGAAGTAAGGGATTCCCTTGAGGCTATAGCTTCCCAGATAGGTCCGGTCATCGGCCGTATGCGTGAACAGGCGGATGTCCAGAAGAATATCAGGAACCTGCAGGTGATCTTTAGTTCAATGGAAGAGATGGTCTTTATGCTGGACAGCGATGGTTG
The DNA here is from genome assembly GCF_900114835.1 of Methanolobus profundi. Taxonomy (GTDB): domain Archaea; phylum Halobacteriota; class Methanosarcinia; order Methanosarcinales; family Methanosarcinaceae; genus Methanolobus; species Methanolobus profundi. Next base: position 761,464 of record NZ_FOUJ01000001.1, read on the forward strand.
CATACTTTATGCTAATCCATATTCATGTAGCAGGCTTGGTTACCTGGAAAATGATCTGATGGGTATGAACCTTATCAATCTATATCCTCAGAAGATGCTCATTGAGGCGGCCGCCGAGATAAAGGAAATACTGGAGGGCAGGGCACATGTCTGCACCATACCTTTCGAATCTTCTTCTCATGAGGTGTTACCTGTTGAGATGCGTTGTTCCGCGGGGCAACTGGACGGCGAACCAATAACGATATGCGTCAGCAGAGAATTGGTATAATATATCTCTTTTGGTCAGATCATGGCTTTTTTTGAGAATTCTGTTCTTGTGTTTTTGATTTATTTATAACTACAATATTATATTTACTTACATTTTCATTTTTATTCATAATACGTACCTATATCATGATTTTAGTTATTACTCTATGAATTTACTAATTGTCAATCCTAAAATCCGGAATATGGTTATATTTAAAGATTATGGTTATTTTTTCAGTAACTCTTAATCATTAATTTGATTATTATTATTTTCGATATCAATAGGAGTGTTTTTTATGATATTTTGTATTGTTATTTATAATATCTATTTCTAAGTGTACATCTATTTTTATAGGTGTATTTCTCATATTCTTTTTATTCATTATATAATAAGATTTGCCTATATTTTGTAGCTGCTGCATTACACAAATGCACAGTTAATTTAAAAACACTATCTATTAAGCATATAGTTTGTTATTATTATAATGTTTTAATTAAATCTAAATCGATATCTTTTTATATGTGTATCTTATCAAGATAACATTTATATATCATGAAAAAAGTGGATATTTTGAGGTTCAAAAGAACCTTTTTGTGTAGATTGGATTGAGCTTGACCCAAGCTCAACTAGCTAACCTATCCAAAATTGAAGGAGGTATAGAATGTTAATAGTAGACAAAGAAGGTATCCTTATCAGATACAACGTTAAGATGGAAAAATCAATGACCCCTGAAGAGGCGGCAGCAGAACTCTATCCAAAAGAGGAGTTATACAAGCCAATCGCAGAAGCGATCTTTGAGGGTGAAGAAGATGATGTAATAGAAGGTCTCGAAGCAGCAATCGCAGCAGGCAAGGACCCGATCGCACTCATCGACGATGCACTTATGGTAGGTATGAAGGTAGTAACCGACCTTTACGACCAGGGTGTAATCTTCCTTCCAAACGTAATGATGTCCGCAGATGCAATGCTCGACGGTATCGAGTTCTGTAAGAGCCAGTCCACAGAGACCCCAGTCCAGAAGGGCAAGGTCGTCTGTATGGTCGCAGAAGGTGACGTACACGACATCGGTAAGTCAATCGTAGCAGCTCTCCTCAGGGCAAACGGCTATGAAGTTATCGACCTCGGAAGAGATGTACCATCAGCAGAAGCACTCGCAGCTGTAAAAGAGCACGAGCCACTCATGATGACCGGAACTGCACTCATGACAACAACCATGTACGCATTCAAGGAAGTCAACGACCTTCTCGTCGAGAGCGGAATCACAATGCCATTCGCATGTGGTGGCGGAGCAGTAAACCAGGACTTCGTATCAACCTACTCACTCGGTGTATACGGAGAAGAAGCAGCAGACGCACCAAAGATGGCTGACGCTATCCTTGCAGGCGCAGACATTGCAGCACTGAGAGCAAAATTCCACAACCACTAAGGTGATCACAAATGGCAATTAAAAGATTTACATCAATGGCATACTCCGAAGCAGATGAGATGGTCTTCGGTAACGCAAAATTACCTGTGAAAGCAGGTCTTGACCTCGAGATCGGAGCAGGATACACAACTGCAGAAGTAAACTACGCACCAAGGCCAGAAGCTGGTGAGTCTATGGAGAAGCTCGTAAACGAGTACCAGAGAATCACAAAAGATATCATGGCTAGAATGGTCCAGGTAGGTTTCCCATCCGTAGTACTTGAGACAGAACACGTACAGCAGATGACCAACAACCCATCATGGGGAGCAGCTGTAGCACACGCACAGAAGACCATCATGGAAGAGTACCATGAAGAATATGGAATCAAATGTGCACTGAGACACACCCCTGGTGACATCAGAGAGCACAAAGAGTTCATGCAGCTCAGAGGCGACAAGATGGCAGTGGTCATGGAGTCCTTCGAACAGATCGCAGAAAGCGGCGCAGACCTTCTCTCCATCGAATCAATGGGTGGAAAGGAAATCTTCGACTACGCAGTACTCAGGAACGATGTTCCAGGTATGCTCTACGCAATCGGCTGTCTTGGTACCATGGACATGGACTACCTCTGGCAGGAGATCTCAAGCGTAGCACAGAAGAAGGGCGTTGTCTCCGCTGGTGACACCGACTGTGCACAGGCAAACACCGCAATGTTCATTGCAGGTGGTCTCCTCGACAAGAACCTTGCACACACACTTGCGATCCTCGCAAGAGCAATCTCCGCTCCAAGATCACTCGCAGCATACGAAGCTGGCGCAGTAGGTCCAGGAAAGGACTGTGGATACGAGAACATCATCGTAAAGGCAATCTCCGGTATGCCAATGTCCTTTGAAGGTAAGACTTCAACCTGTGCACACTCTGATGTAATGGGTAACCTTATCATGCAGTGCTGTGACCTTTGGTCAAACGAGTCTGTTGAATACCACGGTGAATTTGGTGGTACAACAGTACAGTGCTGGTCAGAGTCCCTCAACTACGACTGTGCTCTTATGAACACAGCTCTTAAGTCAGGAAACGAGAAGATCCTCAGAGACCTCCTCATGGCTTCCGACAGATTCAGAGACCCACAGTCCTATGTACTTGCATACGACAACGCATACGCAGTCGGTGAAGCAATCGTTAAGGACGGAGAAGACATCTTCCTCCGTGCAAAGAACGCTGCAATAGCATGCTGTGACACACTCAACAACGCAGACGGTCTTGAGATGACAAAGTTCGAACTCGGTGCACTCGCAAAGGCAACCGCAGAACTCGACGCAATCACCTCAGAATCCGAAACATTCATGAGCGAATGCATGGAGCGCTTCTCAAAGGAAGTCCCAGTATTCAAGCCAGAGAACTACGCTCTCTAAATGTAGTATTAAGAAGTTTTCTTTACGAAAACTTCTTTCCTTTATTTATTCACATCACAATTATCAATTCAAAATTAACTCCACAATAAAATTCATAGGCTTTACAGAAAAAAACGGGGTCACAACGCCATCAATTCTACCTCCAACTCCACAACCTTCATTTTTATGGCATGTGCACACACACTTCCCCTGTAAAGCCTTTGAAATCTTCATTCTTCTGCATTTTCTGTTCTTGATTATTATCTGAAAAGATATTTTTTCATCTTTTATGATCTTAAATAGTTCACTTACTGGCTTCTATTAGTAAGTTCCATTTTATGTACACATTTCCTGATCTTATGTACATATTCTCCGGTTCCATACTCATTACTATGATATGCATATACAAGCATCTTCAGTCATGGTGCCTTTATGAATATTAAAAAACGATCTAATTTATTCTTCATTTTCACTTTCATAACTTTAATTGCTGTTCTGGTCTTAGCCGGGAACACAAGTTCGGAACAGCTTGATGTAAGCGAGATAACAGTGGTCCCATCTTCTTACCAGGTAGAGCCCGGAAGCACTTTTACTGTGGCTGTTGATCTTTATCCTGCAGTTCCTGTCTCAGGTGTACAGTTCGATATGGGATACACTGACCCTGGTATTTCGGTGACCGGTATCTCAGAAGGAGATATCTTCTCTATTTATGGTTCATCCACGGTCTTTGAACTAAAAAGTGATACACAGAGCAGTACAAGTACAGGAACCATATATTCTGCTATCCTCGATAACAGGTCAGTCTCAGAGTCAGGGAATGTTGCAGTTCTGACCATGATCGCCGGAGATGATATTGGTTATCAGACCTTTGATCTTGATGGTATCATCTTAAGTGATGCTTCTTCCAATCCGGTAAGTTATACTGCGAAAGATGCCGTGATCCTTATAGATTCAACACCTGTACTGGCTGAAACAGGTATAGTGCAGGCAACCGAGAACAAGACGCTTGATCTGACATTGCAGGCAAATGATGCTGATGACGATGTACTTTCTTTCTCCGCAACTTCACTTCCAGATGGTGCATCATTTGATACTTCAACGGGGACTCTTCTGTGGACTCCCGATACCACTCAGGTGGGACAACACTCTCTGGAGGTCACAGTAACAGATGGATATCTTAACGACACTAAGGTTCTGACCATCGACGTATTTCCTTCTGACCTTCCACCAGTTGCCTATACCAATGGTCCCTATGTGGTGAGGGCCGGAAAGAAGTTCAAATTCTCAAGCACAGGTTCCTATGATCCTGATGGAACAATAATGTCATACACCTGGGATCTTGGAGATGGCAGCACTGCTATTGGTCCAGAGCCTTTCCATACATATAGTACAGCAGGTGTGTACACAGTAACGCTCACTGTAATGGACAATGCTGGCAATATCGGTACTGATGTGACAACTGTGACCGTTGAGAATTTCTTCAAGTTCTATCTTGATAAGTTCAAGTAAAAAAGCAATAAAAAAGGATAAAAAGTGGCAGGGATGTCATATCTCCTGCCATCCCATTTCTTCCAGCATCCCTGAATCACGCTGTTCTATTTTCAGGGTATACTGGCATTTCCCATCTTCCAGTTCTACAGAACTGAATTCAGTTATCTCTATTTCATATACTGTACTGAAGTATGTGGTCACCAACTCTTCTTCTGTAGGTTCTTTAAGGAATCTTACATCTCCTTCTGCATACCAGTAATGCCAGGGTGTACTATCACAATCCATTTCCCATGACTGCATCTCGATTATCTCGTCCAGCATTCTCTGGGTCATTTCATCCCACTCTTCATCTATTATTGCTGAAAGGACCTCACCTTTGTACAGATCGATCACTATAATATGGTCTGTAAGGACTTCGGTTACCATCTGGTCAGACCTGTTACCAAAACCGCCATGTGTGCTGATGAACGAATATGTCAGTGTTTGTTCATTGGGGTTATCTTCATTGAACTGGTATTCCTGTAATTCTATGTCAGAACCATCGAAACTGTATGTTGGTGAATTACTGATCCATTCCTCAGCTATCTCTTTAGCTTTATCCTCAGGGATCGTCATGGCATAGGTGCGTAGTTCCAGCAATGCTTCATCTATCTCTGCAAGTTCATCAGGCATGTAGAACTGTGCATACGGATCTACCTTTACGGTCTTTGTTGTTCCATCGCGGGTAATGGCTATCTCAACTATCCCTGTGTCAGCGACCATTGGTTGCCCATCTTCGGGTTCATAGAGCTCGTCCATTTCCATAAAGGCATTTTCTTCAAAGAGTGCAATAAGTTCGTTCCTTGCTGTCTCATCGATAGGTCTTGTGTATCTTGCTGTCAGGTTCCCTGCATAGTTATAGTAACTGAGGTTCACTGATGTGGAATTAACAACCAATTCACTTACTGCCATTTCAGGTAATGTGAACGCACCGTATCTGAGGTGAGTGATCACCACATCATCAGGAATATCTGTATTAGTGTTTTGTTCTTCTGTGCATCCTGCACTGAGGATAGTAAGTATCAGAAGAGTTATCATTATCGTTCTTTTCATAAAGGACCACCCAACAATTAATTCGTTCCAGGTCATTTGTATCTTTGCCATCTTTCTGGTAGCTATCTCATACCAATATCAGTTAACTTATTAAGGAATTTCTTAAGCTTCAGATCGATCCGTAGTTATTATCGGGAGCTATGTAGCTATTAGTTGTAATTTATTTTTGATTGCTCGAAAGTGTTTTATTCTTGTCTGGAATGGCTTGTTTATGGAAGGTTCAGCGATATTTGAGATATTTGAAGGTTTACCAAGGCAGGGGCCAGGTAGCAATGAAAGTACGGAAAGAGCTTTCAGGCTGATACCTTCTGTTCCTCCGGGTGCCAGGATACTGGATATCGGCTGTGGTGTGGGGATGCAGACAATTCACCTTGCAGAACTATGCAGGACATGCAATATCATTGCTGTTGATATCTATCAGCCATATCTTGATGTTCTTATGGAAAATGCAACTAAGAAAGGCGTTGCAGATAGGATCACTACGGTCTGTACATCCATGGATGATCTGCATTTTGACCAGGAAGAATTTGATATTATCTGGGCAGAGGGGTCCATTTTTGTCATTGGGTTCGAAAAGGGACTTGAATACTGGAAGCAGTTCCTTAAGAATGATGGTTATATGGCACTGACCGAGGCTGCATGGTTTACCGATTCCCCCTCGGATGAAGTAGTGCATTTCTGGGATCTCTGTTATCCTGATATAAAGAGCATCCCTGATACTGAAAAGGTCATAAGGGCAGCAGGGTATAATGTTATTGACAGGTTCAGGCTACATGCTTCTGAATGGGAAAATGATTTTTATCTTCCTTTGGAGAAAAGGCTTGATTCAATAGGGAGGAATCTCAAAGGCAACAGTGAAGGTGAGTCTATTATTGAGTTCACAAGAAAGGAAATAGCAATATTCAGGAAGCATCCTGATGAGTATGGTTATGTGTTCTTCGTAATGCAGAAGAACACAGATAAATGAACCATATGTTCGTTGTCTAGAACCTGGCGCTGATATCGGCTATCATCTGCTGGCTGTTGACATCGAGGATATTGATGTCCAGTGTTTCACCACTCTGTGCGATATCAATGTGGTCCGCATCTGGAAGAGTATTGTTACCGATGCATACTTTGCCACCTGCCATATACAGGTAGAGTGAATCTCCTGTGACAAATTTCCTGTCAGCTTCAGTGGCCAGTTTTGAAAAGGATACAACACCATCGATGCTTGAATTTCCGGAAACAAGTATCTTTGTTCTTGCTTCGGTGAGTGCTAGCTCCTCACCTCCTTGATGTATGAGTTCGATGACGGTATCTGAGCCTATATTATCAGTAACTGCTCTGATGTCCGCCTGCGGAGCACTTCTTAATGGGTCTGGTCCGATAGCTGAAATTATAACTGCTGCAAAGATAACAGCTACGGCTACCATCATGATAGTTCCTATAACAGGAGATAATGCTTTTGAATTTTTAAAATATCCAACCAATTGTCCACCTCTAAGTCTTATAGGTATGCAAAGCAGTAGCTGCTTAGTGCATCTATAGAGTATAAATGTCTTTAAGCAGTGCTAATATAAAAATATGGTTATATTTATGTGTGATATTGCATAGCTATAACTATTCTCATAAAAAAATGAGGCTACAAAGGTGCAATTGACCTATGATCTTAGGCTCTCATACAAGTATCTCGATGTTTCCACCTTCGACCCTTGTCTCGAAGGTGTCTACCTTTGGGTCATCTATGTCTATGTATTCACCGGTATCTACATTCTCTCCGGTTCGAATGTCAAATCCCCAGTTATGGCATGCACATTTGAGTGTATACTCTTCAAGTGTCCCGTTCTTTAGAGGACATCCCTCATGAGGACATTCGTTCAGAAGTGCAAAGATCTCATTAGCTTTTTTGATAATAGCTATCTGTTTGTTCTCTGCTTTAATGACCTTGATCTTTTCTTCCTTCAAGTCCTCTTCTTTCATTGCAACTACCCACTCTGACATAATATTGTTCTCCCATGTTGTTTGATAATTATACAGCTTGAGGGGTTCATATCTGTACTATAAATTGAATTACACTATATTCCCCATTGATCCACTGTTCTACTTTTATATATAAATTAGCATTTGATCGACCAGTGCATTCCCGAGTCATGGGTCATTTCGGGATAATGCAGATATTTGATACCTGCATTGGGATCAGCAAAGAAAGATAACTGTTATTTGATCAATGTTTTACACATTTGATCCGCTGGAGGTCTTAAAGGTTTCTATACAGTTCGTTGATATTATTGAATATTAGTGCTTGTGCAGAAAGATAGTGAAGATATCGGGTTCAATTGCTCGGAAATGATGTTTGGTTCAAGTTATCACCGACAGGCTTAACTTCATTGTTGTCATTACTATAGCACTGCTCTTTTTTGTTTTGTTTTACCAAAACAATTTGGAACATTTATCCTTAAACAGGGCCAAATTGGAAACAGATATTGATGATGTTATTTCATCCTATGTTTTAAATTCAGGGCCACATAATCACAGGAACTATTAATATGGAATCATCAACTTTCGAAGACCTTCAATTATCAAGTAATATAGAAAAAGCAATAGTGGATCTTGGTTTTGAGGAACCTACCCCTATTCAGTCCAAGGCCATCCCTTTTATTCTTGAAGGCAGGGATGTTATCGGACAGGCCCAAACGGGTACAGGCAAAACTGCAGCATTTGGTATACCAGCTCTTGAAATGATCAATGCAAGGAGCAAGAAGACCCAGGTGCTTGTGCTTTGTCCTACAAGAGAACTTGCTAACCAGGTTGCAGATGAGATGGGCAAACTTGGTAAGTACACAGGAGCTAATATTCTGCCTGTCTATGGCGGTCAGAGTATTGAAAGGCAGATAAAGGCTCTCAGAAGGGGTGTTCAGATAGTTATTGGAACTCCTGGAAGAGTGCTCGATCACATTGAACGTAAAACACTGAAACTGGACAGTCTCGAAATGGTCGTTCTCGATGAGGCTGATGAGATGCTGGATATGGGATTCAGAGAGGATATCGAAAGTATCCTTAGCAGTGTCCCGGAACAAAGGCAGACCATTCTCTTCTCTGCTACAATGCCAAAGCCAATAATGAAGCTTACAAAGAGGTATCAGCAAAATCCGGAACTTGTTAAGACCATTCATAAGGTAGTCACAGTTCCAAATATGGAACAGGCTTATTTCGAGGTCAAATTCCATATGAAGCCTGATGTTCTTTGCAGGATGATCGATATCCATGATGTGAAGTCATCCCTTGTATTCTGTAATACAAAGAAGATGGTGGATGAGCTTGTTGCTACCCTTAAGACAAGGGGTTACCTTGCAGATGGTCTTCATGGCGACATGAAACAGAACCAGAGAGAGAAGGTAATGGCAAGTTTCAGGAAAGGAGAGATCGAGACACTTGTAGCTACTGATGTAGCAGCTCGTGGTATCGATGTGGAGAACATTGAAGTTGTATTCAATTTCGATATGCCACAGGATGAGGAATCATACGTTCACAGGATCGGAAGGACCGGACGTGCAGGAAGGCAGGGAATAGCATTTACCTTTGTTACTCCAAAAGAGATCTACAAGATCAAGAGCATCCAGAAGTACACCAAGACAAAGATCACATGTCGTAAGATACCAACCAGAAGTGATGCTGAGGACTTCAAGGCTAATATGCTTTCCAAGAAGGTAAAGGAAACCATCGATGATGGACACCTTGGAAAGTACATCCACTGGGTTGAGAAGATGCTTGATGAGGATTGCACATCAATGGATGTTGCTGCAGGTCTTGTCAAGATAATGCTCTCTGATAACAAGTAATGATACTATTTTGAGTAATTTTCGGGAAATATGTCGGATCTATCCGCTATTTCCCGAAAACATACGATACATATTATATACTTTGAGCCTATCATATAGATTAGGATCAATGCCCATGCAGATGCTGTAAAACTTGATTTTTCAGTAATTTAACATGGTATGATCTTGTTTTATCTGAATAGGATGTTCTAGTGTTGTGATGACCGATCAGCAACAGCACCTATTAATGTCCTTTTTCTTGAATAAAGCAGGAATAAAAACTTTACAACGCTGAGGTATTAATCTGGCTAATTATAGAAGTAAGAAACGAAAGAGTAATGCAAGTGGTGGAAGCCCTGATGGCGAGGTCGTCAGAGTAAGGACACCCAGAAAAGAAAATGGTGAAGTTCTGGCAACAGTTTCCAGCTTGCTTGGAGCTAACAGGGTAAGATTACAGTGCATGGACGGTGTAGTCCGCATGGGTCGTATCCCAGGTTCCAAGAAGAAGAGAATGTGGGTACGTGAAGGTGACATTGTTATTGCTACTCCCTGGGAGATCCAGGATGAAAAGGCCGATGTTATATGGAAGTACACCCGTCCACAGGTCAACTGGCTGGAAAGAAAGGGCTTCCTTAAGTAAGATGAGATGAATTCTATTCATCTTTTCTAAAATTACTATTCTGTTGTCATTAATAATTTTATTTAGAATTTCCTAATTGGGCTTATCTTATTCAGGCTCTGTTCTCCAGTTGTCATCATCCCTGACCGAAGGTCATAGATACAGATATTGAAAAGATATATCGATAAAGAATAGTTGTTAGTAGAATGAAAATTTTAGAATGAAAAAAGGTTGAAGTATCTGTTGGATACTTCTGTTGAAAGAGTGAAGTAATTATTCTGCAACTTCGCCAAATGCGAACTTTCTCAGAACTTTTGTTACCTTGATGGTTACTTCGTCGCCTACGGATGTTCCTGGGACAAAGATCACGAAACCGCTTACTCTTGCAATTCCGTCGCCTTCTCTTGCGATATCTTCAATTGTTACTTCGTATGTCTCGCCGGCATCTACTGGCGCTGTTGATTCTTCTCTGTTGAACATATAGATTCACGTCCTTTTTTAAATATAGCCTAAAATATCCGAGTAAGCTGAAAACATAATGCAAAATAGTAATCTACAATTTAAGTAAATGCCATTTAATGCCATACGTTTAGCAAAACAATCCTATTTTAAAGCAAACCCTAATATGGATTATTTGTATAAAAGCATTGTGCATGATGCTGGTTCCATTGCTCACGAATCTGTTCTGATATTCCCGGTTGCTTTATATACTCTTTAGCAACAGCCATCATCACCACAGCAGCATGCATCACTGTCCATATCTTTGCCCTTGAGTGCTGCATTTATCATTGCCCAGGCACAGCCAACACCACTCTGTACCTCGATGGCCTCTACAGGACAATTTCCGGCACAAGCTCCGCATTCCATACACTTTTCAGGACTTGTGAGCTCTACATGACCTTTTCCTTCAGTGAAGACTCCATGTGGGCATACCTGAGTACATATAAGGCAGTTGATGCATTTTTCAGGATGGAATTGAAGGGTATTCTCATTGTATGAATTGAACATCAGATAATCTCCATTAAACGGCTTGCTCCAAGGACAATAAGGCAGATTATTCCGGTACCTGCTTTTAGTGCTATGTACGGTACATATTTGAATATCTCTTTCTTGACCCCGGTCCTGGATGTATAGGTAGTACAACCTGTGAAGTTCAGTGCAAGGAATCCTGTCACTGCAGGAATTAGAAGGAACATTGCCATCAATGTAAGTATCTTCTCCCAGAGTACTATGGAGGGGTCAGCTGCAAGTACAATTCCGAAAGGTATCGTTACCAGCCAGCCAAGGATGATCCCTTTGATACTGAGATCATGGGCAGGCAGGAAAGGAAGCAGGACCGGGAAAAGTACCGTTCCTGCAACTGCGGCGATGACTGCGATGAGCGCTGCAAGAGGACCTGATAACATGTAGAGCAAGATCGCAGCGATGATCGTTGGTTTAACCACGTGGACAAATTCTATTGGTGTCAGTACCAGCCTGTCCTTGAATGTGAACTTCACCTTTCTCATTTCAGGTGTGGCAGTATGGGTTTTGAGATACTCAGGAAGGTCACTGGCACGTACAGGTCCGTATTCGACTTTAAATCCTGACCTTTTACTGATCTCATGTGCAGATACTCCCGGTGCACCGAGCTGTGGCAGAATGAGTTTACGATGGTTCACGATCTTAGAAAGTCCTGACCATTTGATACGATATACTATCTCATCAGTTCCAAATGTCCCTTTTCCGGCAGCACACCAGACGTTTATACCTTTTGTATCTATAACAAGGATGTAACAGTCGATACCTGCAAGTGAACTGCGAAGTGCATCAAAACTGAGGGTGTAATTAGCTGATACAAAGACAGGAGAATCTGCATCAGGCGTTCCTAATTTATAGATGCCAGGTTGGACTATGTGTTCTGAACGTCTAAATCCCCATCGTGCAAGGAAATGGTCGAACCTGTCATTGAAGGTGAGATCACTTGTTGTTTCCTGAATTTCCGGTGCAGGGCTGTTTTTATCCAGTCCTATCATCTGGATGAACTGACCTGTGTTCACTTCAGTGTCAGATGAACAGCATCCTCCGTTGTTGTTAGTATCCATGTTCCATTTCCTTTTTTAGTGAAAGCATTTCAAATAGATCTGAACAAATATAGTATGAAAAGAAGTTGCACATATATCTATCTGATAGATGAGAGCAATAGTATTTTTCTATATAGTTTCGAGAAGGAGTTTGTTTTTACCACGTGCCAGTTTTCCCGGAAAACCTCTTAAAGTTCATATCTGGTAACATTTTAAAGCTAGTGAAATATAAACTATTTATTTTTTTTCAAACATAATATTTATCAAGTGGCATGTCTTACATCTGTAAGTATTTAATATTGATGCGAGCTTATCACCATGCCAGAAAAGAAAAAGCCCCTTACAATAGCTCTTTCGTTGTTACTCTTAATGTCCATAGTTCCAGGAGTAATGACAGACGTCTGGGATGTCATCTCTCCTGCAAAATCACTTGACGAGTTTGAACCTTTTAAGACATCACTCGTAACTGGAAGTGGTGTGGAAAATGTAGATATTTCGCCTGATGGCAAATTTGTTGTAAGCAGCACACTTGGAATGGTTAACTTATGGGATGCAGCGGATCTCGACTTACTCTATGGTTATCATGTTATGAATGATGAAAGCGGTGCTACTGTGAAACAACGTGAGCCATATTACAACCTTGTAGATATTGAATTTTCTAAACCTGGAAACTATTATTTAGTAGGCTCCAATAGTGATCATCCACATTATGGAGGAATGGAAGCATCACATCTGACACTCTACAACATGACACATAGCATAGGTGTTGCCAGCAGAACTTTCAGAACCCACCAGATAAACGATACTCTCATAGAGGACACTGCCATTTCCCCGGACGAAACTACCTATGCAGCCTGCACGGAAATGACAACAAACCCTGAGAGTTGCACAATTACATTATGGGATATTGAAACTGGCGAAGTTGCGAATTCAATTACAAGTGACAATTACAAAGCAACCTCGATCACATTCACACCTGATGGAAAATATCTGGTTGCAAGTTTTGACAACAACATTAATCCTGACAGAATAGTTGTTTTTGCTCTGGAAAATGGAGATGTTGTCAGGACGATGGAAGAAAGAGCGGTTACTGACCTCCATTTCTCTGATGATGGAAATATCCTTGCAGCAGGCAGCATCTATCGTAGTGAGGTAATAGTCTGGGATGGGAATTCTTACGAGGAAATGTATCGTTTGAGAGGATTGGAACTTTCGCCTGACAGCACTGCACTTTCGAGAGATGGAAAGTATATCATGGCTATGGACTATTCCAGACTGATCGTATGGGATACCGAATCGAAAAGAAAGATCGTGAGTAGCAGACATCGAAATATTGATTTTGTTGACTCATTCTCATCAGGCACGTTCTCAGATGATGGAAAATATCTTGTAATGGCATTGGTAGTAAAAAGGGGTTCAGAGTATACTAGACAGCCTGATTATAACTCAGGAATGGTCTTTGTTTATGATTTTGAAGAAATACTGGAATCCTATTATGAGTGAGTTTTAACATGCCAGAAAAGAAAAAGCCCCTTACAATAGCTCTTTCGTTGTTACTCTTAATGTCAATAGTTCCAGGAGTAATGACAGATGTCTGGGATCTTGTCTCCCCAGCAAAGTCACTTGACGAGTTTGAGCCCTATAAAACATCCTATGTGGAAGGAAGTGACGTGGAAAATATAGATATCTCCCCAGATGGGAAATTTGTTGTAAGCAGCACACTGGGCACAGTCAACTTCTGGAATATAGTGAGACGCGATGAACGATTTGGATACCATAAACAGAATGATGGGACCAGCGCTACGGTAGAAGATCATGAACCATATTACAACCTTGTAGACATTGAGTTTTCTACACCAGGAAACTATTATTTGGTAGGTTCCAACAGTGATTATCCGTATTATAAAGGAAGAACATCATCACATTTGACACTCTACTATATGACTCACAGCAAAGGTGTAGCCAGTGATTATTTAAGAGGACATGAGATAAACGATACTCTCATAGAGGATACTGCCATTTCCCCGGACGAAACTACCTATGCTGCCTGTACGGAAATGACAGCAAACCCCGAGAGTTGCACAATTACATTATGGGATATTGAAACTGGCAAAGTCGTGAATTCAATTACAAGTGACAATTACAAAGCAACCTCGATCACATTCACACCTGATGGAAAATATCTGGTTGCAAGCTTTGATAACAGTATCAATCCTGACAGAATACTTGTCTTTGATCTAAAAAATGGAGATATTGTCAGGACGATAAAGGAAAGGGCGGTTGCTGACCTCCAGTTCTCAGATGATGGGGAGATTCTTGCAGCAGGTAGTCTTTATCGTAGTGAAGTAATTGTCTGGGATGGGAATTCTTACGAGGAATTGTATCGCTTGAAGGGATTGGAGCTTTCACCTGATAGTACTGCACTTTCACGGGATGGAAAGTATATTATGGCTATGGACTATTCCAGACTGATCGTATGGGATATCGGGTCAAAAAGAAAAATCGTGAGTAGCAGGCATCTAAATATTGATTTTGTTGACTCATTCTCATCATGTACGTTCTCCGATGATGGAAAATATCTTGTAATAGCATTGGTAGTAAAGAGAGGTTCTGAGTATACCGTACAACCTGATTATAACTCTGGAATGGTCTTTGTTTATGATTTTGAGGAGATATTGGAATCCTATTATGAGTGATCTGGAATTAAAGTAAGTGATGTTTTGAAGAATACTATGAACATTCTGGTTTTATCTCTTCATGGAAGTATCCATAAGGAGAAAATATCGGATGCTGGTATTTAAGGAGAAATTCAGATCAGATGGCTATTCTTCTCTAGCTTTTCGTATTGTGCCGGCTTCGCCGGGTACTTAGGTCTGTTAAAGTTGTTCGTAGTCTTCAATAACTCTGTATTAATGGAAGCTATCTTGATTATGGAATATGAGATAAGCTGTTTCAATATCCTTCATATGCACAATTTTCGATCATTTCTTCTCTGTAGATCTTATGGAAACACGGAAGTCCCAGTTCAATTTGTTCTTATTTACGGGTGAAAATCCACATCTTAGCATTGCTTCTTTGAACTGTGGATTTGTGATGAAGAAACCATCTGGTGATTCCTCGAAAAGAAGTTTAAGCGCATAACTGGCATAAGTTTTCTCTTGTGTCCTTTGTGGGAGGATATTTGCCCTGATCCAATCATCAATGGCTTTTTTTTGATCTTCGGGTAATTCGAATTCGTCTGTTTCTTTCTTCTTTTTTGCCATGTTGACCCTGAATGATCTGGAGCTATTTAATTTACTTCATTGTCTGGACAATATCGATCTACGCCAACAGATCGCTCATATCGATCTCCTTCCCAGTTCTCAACTGATCTCTGAGCTGTGTGATCTTCCTGTCTATCTTCTCAAGGCTTTCCAGATGCTTTTTCTCGTCATCTGTGGTCTTCATGAGCTTTGAGATACCACCGTTCTTTATGACGATCCGCTGGTCTGCTGAGAGAGCGAGTAGGGGGTCGTGGGTGCTGATAAGGACTATCTTGTTATTACTTACCAGAAGTTCCAGTGATCTTACCTTGTCAACTCCGGCATTCTCTATCTCATCTATCAGGACCACTGATGCAGGGCTTAGGAGTGCTGTGTCAGCGATCATCAGGGCTCTTGACTGTCCTCCGGAAAGTTGTGTGACAGGGGTTTCCCTGCTGAAAGACTCACCTGCAAGGACGTTCGCTGTATCGTATATCTTCTGGACGATATGGGATATCTCATCAACCATACGGCTCTCTGCATGAAGTGTGAGGAAATCCTCTACACTAAGGTCCATGACAAAGTTCATGTTCTGGGAGAGTTGAGCTATAAAACGGCCTTCGGTAGAGAAACGTTCCTCATCGTCCGGAGCACGACCATTGATCAATATTCTGCGCTTGGTTGGTGTGTCCTCCTGGGCCAGAGATTCAATATCGGCCAGAAGGCGTGATTTTCCTGAACCGGTGGGACCAACGATCGCTGTCACTTCACCTTTCTTCAGTTCAACTGAAAACTCTTCTTTCTCACCATTCTTATTGTGTCCTGGGAGCACGGTCAGAGATCCAACTGTGAGAACATTACCCTCCTGAAGAACTTTTACCTGCTCAATGAACAAAAAAAATCCGTCAATAAAGGTCTGATAGTCACTTCCTCTTTCTTCAAAATACTCTTCAGTAAGTATTGAACCCAGATTTTCCAGTTTTGTCCTCCCGAACTGCGAAGGGTCGATCGCAAATGAAGATAAATAATCCTCTATCCACGGCATCATCTCCATGAGCTCATCTATAGTTCTATGAAGCATATCTGTCCGCATTCACTCATCTCCTCTGAAATTCACCAGTTTTGAAACGCCGATCTGCCTGTCATCTCCGATCATCCTTTCCCCAAGACAATATGAACACAGGGCTCCGGGCATGGTAAACCTGAGTACGGCTCCCTGGAGTGTCTCAACTGAAGTTGTCTTTTCCACCAGCTTTGCAAGGTAGAATGCTCCCTGTCCGGTAACCCCATTGAGCTGGACTATCGTCCCGCCGGGGTTGACCTGTCTGACCCTGTATGCAAATACCTCACGCTCTGCCTGGGACACGATATCTCCCTTGGTGATAACAACGATATCCGCAAGTTTCAGCATAGGTCCGATCTTCTTTGGTGTATTGACACCACTCAGGTTATCAATGACACAGATCGCAAGGACATCCTTGATGTGTGGGGAGCAACGATTGCAGAGCCCGGCACTTTCAGTTATCAGGAAATCGAACTTCCGCTCTTCCGCCCATCTGAGGGCTTCTTCTATATTGCTTACAAAGAAATGGTCAGGACAGAGACCTCCGGATAGGCCGGTCCTGACCGGTATGTTATGAGCTGCATAGAGTTCCTCATCCTGGGCTGAGAGGCAGTCGAACTTTACCACACCTATCGCAAAGCCCTTTTGTCTGAGCTCTTCGATGGTTTTGATAATAATACTGGTTTTTCCTGATGACGGAGGACCTGCTACCGTAACAAGTCTCAAACGACACCACCGGTTATCATGAACTGCTTATTGAACACCTCTGCGATCTCTTTTTTGAGCGCTCCTATATCAGTGTTCAGCAGGAAATCCCAGCCAAGCCAGTAGAGTGAGTCCACATCTTCAAGCTTGTTCTTGACCTCGGGGTGTGTTGTCGGGAAGAATGCCTTAGCTGATATCTCACCGAACTTCTTTCCGCAGAGGAAATCAGTTATTTCCTTCACTCTCTCGGTTGCTTCCTTTTTCACCAGCATTTGGACAGGGCTTACAATTGCACCTTCTGTGGGTACAGTGATAGTTACCCTTGACCTATCCTTGATCTTCATGGCAAAGAAATGAGGCATGATATACATTGGAGGGACATCGTCCTTCTTGCTGTCGATCATTTTTACCATCTCGGAGGGATGTGATCCGGCATATATGGATGAAGCAAGTTTCTTCATTCCTTCCATACCATACATCTGGTAGAATGGAAGCAGTACGCCATTACAGAAGAAACCGTTCTGTCCTCTCATTACTACCTTGTTCCTGAATTCCTCTTCTAATATAGCTCCCCAGGAAGTCGGTGTGGCTTTACCTTCCATTAGCTCATCTATTGTGACAAGGACGAGAAGATTTCCGGAGAGCATAGTGAACTGTCCACGTGGGTCGGCGAAATCTATGGCTTCAAAATCAGAATTCATAGGTGATGCACCAATGTCTGTGAAATATTCATGACTGAGGAAGTTCTCTTGGAATGGTTTGTGGTAGAAACTGTTTATGTCAGAACTGATGATTATGTCCGGCAGTTCTTCTTCTGATGTGACCGAATCCATGTAGGCATAGTAGGATATCTCGTGGTTGACGTTACCTTCTACGAGTGAATGAAGCACATTACCTGTACGCTCTGTGTATTCGCTTGAGAATTCATTCAGTGCGCGGTTAAAGGGCATTTTCATACCACAGGGTAAGAGTGCCAGAAGTGTCAGCTCTTTTTGTCTTTCCGGTGATCCTGCAAGGGTGAATTCTCCTTTTGCTTCATTGTCCAGAATAGCCTGATCCAAAAGCTCAATAAAAGATCCCTTATTGACCGATACCATTGATAGAGCAGTTTTTAACTTTAGCAAAGGGCCAAGTTGTTCAAGAACATCCTTTCTCTCAAACTTTTCCAGTCCATGCTGCTTGAATATCTTGATCAAATAGGGATGTTCGCTTAAGATCTGGTATATGCTCATTGTCTCTTCTATTTTTTTCATGTTGTTCCCTCTGATATACCTTTGAGCAGTATCTTATTTTCCTGCATGGCATTAATGTTAATATTCTTCTAACAGTAGCATTGTAAAATAAAACTTAGATCCTTGTCTCAGGTCGGTCTCAAATTAACACCAACTTTGTTTTTGTTTCTATTATTGTGGTGTCAGTTATCTCAATAGTCATACAAACATATAAGTATTGTTATCTAAGAAGCAGATTTCCGACTACGTTGTTGAATCAAAACAGAAAAAAGTAAATTCAATATATTTTCTTTATCCTGTTACTGATTATATGTCGCTTGATATTGTTCATCATCATAATGATATATTAGTTCATAGATATATTTAAATAGTATTCTAAATTACTAGTCTTTACTCAACAAACATGCTAAAAACAGAAAAACGCAAGGGTGCGAAGTGTGGATATTCCATTTTCATCCATCATCCCCTCAGACATTGTCTTTAACGCAATGCATATCTATGTCTGCATTTCACCCTTGAGTATTGAAGTGGAGTATGAGCTTTGGGATCGGGGTCATGTTTGTTGAGGGTTATTGTCTTTTAAGTATATACCGATAAGTTGTTATCATTTCGAATATATGTATTATTTATCTACAACCTAGCTATGCGACCTGATTTTTAATGTTAACACTATTAATAATAAATCTCATTTTAAAAAGATCAAATAATATGGTAACATTAATTCAGAAAGTTTATATAATCCCAATTCCAATATAGAATTGGGGAATTTCATGAAGAACAGCACTTATGTTGAAATAAAAAAAGGATTTGTAATTTTTCTGTTGTACTTGTTTTTGATGATATCTCTTGGGCTGATGTCAAGAGTGACACATTTCATCTAAATGGTGTCTACTCATCAAGTCCTTTTCTTCCAAATATATAATTAGCTACTCTTATAGCATCCGGGTCACCGTTCTCTTTTCCTTCGTCATCGCTCAGTTTTACAACAGGTATGTCGTTTACACTGTGCAATTTGATGACCATGTTCAGAGGCGGACTGGATCTGAAGAACTCATGGTTGTTCGTCAGGCTCGTACCTATTCCGAATATGCATTTGATACGACCTTCACATCCTTTCTTGATCTCGATTGCATCAGCAGCGGAAAGTGAATCACTGAAGATTATGACCTTCGTCAAAGGGTCGATGCCCATATCCTCATAATGTCTTATTACCCTGTCAGCGAACTTCATGGGGTCACCACTGTCATGTCTGACACCGTCATAAAGTTTGGAGAGCTTCAGGTCGAAGTTCCTGAAAAAAGGTTCTGATCCAAAGGTATCTGATAAGGCTATTCCAAGATCTCCCTTGTAAACGCTTGCCCAACTCTCAAGGGCAAATAGATTGGCATTTCGCAGCCCCATAAGTGCGGAATTGCCCATTATCCACTCATGACCGATGGTTCCGGTAGGTCTGACGCCATATTTTTTGGCAAGGTATATATTGCTTGTTCCGGAGAATGTTTTACACTTATGCAGTTTTCCGACCGTGATATCCTGGATCTCAAAGCTTCTTCTTCTTCTTGTCCCGAACTCTGAAAAACCACAGTTGTTATGTTCCAGTTCCCTTGCAATACTGACCATGAGCTTTTCATATTCCTTCAGGAGATTTTCGTATCCCGGAGAATCACCATGAGTTTCATCTTTCCAGTCTGTCTCTATCATATCGAAGTAAAGCTCTGAGATAGTGGCCATTAGAACTATCTCCCAGAGAATACTGCTGTGCCATGGTCCTTTTATGATAAGTTCAAGATCTGAATCATCATTAAGCTCGATAGTTACTTCAGAAGGGTTGAAACGGTAGTTCCTTAGATATTCCACATAACTTGGTTTAAAAAAAGGACATTCAGCTCTGAGCCATGTATACTCATCCTCGCTAAGGCTGAGTTCAGGTATATCCTCATCAATGATCCTTCTGAGCTCATCAACGAATTCCTGTGTGAAACGCTGCTTTCCTCTGTTAGTGAACCTGTATTCTGCAGAAGCCTGTGGGAATAGTTCAAGGACTGCCATCTGCATTGTCAGCTTATAAAGATCATTATCCAGTATCGAGCAGATCAATTTGTTTCTTCCTTTTTCATTTGTTAAAAGTAATTGCTGTATGGCCTTCTTACATCGTATAACTTTTTTCTATATATCATGTTTGCTTGTGTTCTGACGGGGGAAATATGAATTTATGTCCTCATGTAGTATAGATTAATATAGTTTTATGTTATAATTCTGTATCAAAAAAGAAGGATGGATCGATCTGAGTAGTGAGATAACAGATAATGATGGGAATATGGTCAATGGTGTATATCTGGAGGAGTTCAGGAACCTCAGGTCAGAGATCATATCTTTGAAAAAGGATGTGAACAGGGTTCTTGAACGTTCCAGTCATCAGCAAATGGATGCTGTGTTCATGGAGATGAAGGGTGATATTTCCCGACCGTTCCTGAATTACATGTTAGAGGATACAAAAGAGACCATCAATGAGAGATTCTGTACAGAATGTGATAAGAAGGACCCTTGTAAGTCTGCCTTCTCCGACCTTCTTCATGAGATGGCGTTATTGCTTCTCGAGGACCAGGTCACTGAGGATGCAATGGACCATTTCAGAGAAAGGTTCGATGAGCTCAAAGGTTTTGCTGTTACAGATAATTGTGATGGATGTGTGGCTTCAGCTTCACGGATATTCCATAAGCAAATGGATCTGATACGCTCTTTCAGTATGTCGAAGGAAGACCTCCGTACTGGAAATGACCTTAATATCGCTGATATATCGGATGGTGTTGTCACAGATGTATGTGAACCACTTGCAAATAAACAGCGTCTTGCTATTATGAGGTCTCTACATTCCGATACTCGTAGCTTTTCTGAACTATCAAAGATAACAGGTCTGCGTGGTGGGAACCTGCTCTTCCATATTCAGAAATTACTTGACACGGGAATGATCCTTCAGAGAACAGAACGCGGGGATTATATGATCACAAAAAAAGGACATCTAACATTGAAAGGGATGGCTGAGCTCTATGCCAAGCTCAACGACCCGCATTCATCAGATGTATTACGTTCCTGATATCCTTAGTTCAGACATACAGGCTCTGGGATCTCATCTCCTGTTCAAGGTCCCCATCGCCTTCTCTGTCAGGGGCATTTGATGATAATGATCTTTCACTGCTCTTATCGACCTTGAACTTGGATACGATGTATTGCATCTCTGATGCAACATTCGCAAGCTGGTGTGCTGACGCGGTCAGTTCCTGCATGGCCGCTGTCTGCTGTTCTACTGCAGCAGAAGCTTCCTGTGTTCCTGCAGCGGATTCCTCTGAGATCGATGATACCTCTTCGATAGAGGATGTGACCTCTTCTATGGATGCTGATTGTTCTTCGGCTGCAGCAGCGATCTCCTGCACCATTTTCACAACTTCGTTACCTGATTCTACTACCTGATCAATGGAACTAACAGCTTGCTGAAGTGATTCTGCACCGTCTGCTACCTCGGAATTAGCCTGGTCCATAGAATTGACCGCATTGGTCGTTCCTTCCTGCATTGCATGGATGAGAACTGCTATCTGTTTGGCCGCATTGCCTGAATCCTCTGCCAGCTTTCTTACCTCATCAGCAACAACAGCGAATCCCCGGCCATGTTCTCCTGCCCTTGCAGCCTCGATAGCTGCGTTCAGTGCAAGCAGGTTGGTCTGATCGGCAATATTAGTTATCAGGTTCACGATCTCCCCGATCTTGTTCGACTTCTCCGCCAGATCATTTATGTGCTGTGATGATTCGTCAGAAGCAGTTTGTATCCCTGACATCTTTTGCATCAGGTTCTGTGCAACGATACCAAGATTCTGTATAAGCTCATTGGAGGCTTCCGAGTTCTCAGCTGTCTTCTGTGAATTATTTGCTACTTCCAGGACCGTACGGGTCATATCTGACATTGCCCTTGCAACTTCCTCGGTCTTGGATGATTGTACCTGTGCTCCTCTTGCTATCTCTTCTACAGTTGAGGATACCTGACTTGCAGATGATGCAAGTTCTGTGGATGAGCCTGACATCTCTTCTGCAGTAGAAGCTAACACAAAGGCATCTTTGAGTACCGCTGATACTATCTCATTAAGTGAAAGGCGACAATTCTCTATTCCGTCGGTAAGTTCTTTGAATTCTCCGACACCCTGGACCTCTGATCTGCGTGTAAGGTCATTATTGCTTATCGCACCAAGGACAGCATTTGAATCCTCGATGATCGCTTCCAGCTCCTGTCCCAGTTCATTGAGCGTGTCTGCAAGCCTCATAAAGTCTCCCTTTGTCTCGATACCAAACCTTGTGTTGAGCTTACCTGCAGCAAATCCATTGATGACCCTGGATGCTTCTTCTACAGGTGTTACTATTGCGTCCAGACAATTGTTAACTCCATCAACTATCTTCCTGAAGTCCCCTCCATGCTTTTCTGCATCAGCACGTGTTGCAAGTTTACCTTCTACACCTGCATCCGCAAGCATTACTGCATCACCAACAAGCATGTTCACCGCATCGATACACTGATTGATGTTGTTCTTTATCTCATTGAAATCTCCCTGATATTCATCATCTATCTTCTCAGGGATATCTCCTTTAGCGATACGATCAATGTATTCTGCTGCTACGTTCAATGGTCCTATGACCGCATCCAGAGTAGCATTGACACCTTCGATTATCTGTCTGTAATTACCATCGAACCTGCTCGCATCGGCACGTTCATCCAGTCTTCCGGCGATCGCTGCTTCCACAAGCTCCTGAACTCCTTTTGTGATCTCCATTTCCTTGCTTATGTCCAGCACGTATTCCAGTCCACCGATTATCTCTCCCTTTTCGTTCTTCAGGGGTGTACCTGAATATCTGATCGGTGTCTCTCCTGAAGGCAGATCCGCGATCGTGTCACTGGTACAGACCGAATCGGTCCTCATGGCCTTTCCTAACTGGCAGTTATCTGTATTACAGTGTTCTGTATTGAAAAGGTCGAAACATTTCTTTCCAACACAGTTCTCTGGGGTGCTTCCAACTGCTGATGCTCCCAGTTTGTTCATGAACTGGATATTGAAATCCTTGTCCACGACCATTACAGGTGTTGGGACCTTCTCCAGATAGTCAGCCCTGATCCCTGATTCTTCTAAAGCTGATTTTTCTGCTGTCTTGTCCATCACTATCTCAAGAGCACCTATGATCTCACCACTTCTGTTGCGGATCGGAACTCCATTATAGTCGATGAAGAGGTTCTTGTCCCCTGGATGGGCATCGGTTTCATTGGATTGGCTCTTTCCGGTGCTCATGGCCTTTGCACAGGCACATTTATCAGTGTTACAATCCGATGTCCTGAAATTATCATAGCATTTCTGACCGATCAGTGAAGACTGCTCTTTTTCAATAACTGCTGCACCTGCTTTGTTCATATAATTGATATTGAAGTCATTGTCTATTATCATGAAAGGTGCCGGAATACTATCTATGTGGCCTACAAGGGTGTCGATCACAAAATTGATATTGCCCACAAGGTCAGCGAATTTCCCGGTGAACATATCGGCATTTCCTCGGGTGCTCAACTTGCCTTCAACTGCAGCTTCGATAAGATCGTCCGTTTCATCAAGAAGCGAATTAAGGGTATCTATACACTGGTTGAGATTGTTCTTTATCTCGTTGAAATCCCCATTGTAGTCATCTGTTATCTTCTCAGGGATATCACCTTTTGATATGCGGTCCACATACTCTGCTGTTACATTTAGTGGTCCTATTACCGCATCGAGACATCCGTTGACCCCTTCTACGACCCTTCTGAAGTCCCCTGTGTGCCTTGAAGCATCTGCTCTTGTATCCAGTTGTCCTGCTACCCCTGCATCAGATAATGTCAGTGCATCCTCTACCAGCAGGTTCACTGCATCTATACACTGGTTGAGGTTGTTCTTTATCTCGTTGAAATCCCCACTGTAATCATCTGTTATCTTCTCTGGTATGTCACCTTTTGATATACGGTCCACATACTCTGCTGTTACGTTGAGTGGTCCGATAACAGCATCAAGACATCCGTTCACTCCCTCTACGACCCTTCTGAAATCTCCTGTGTGTCTTGAAGCATCTGCTCTTGTATCCAGTTGTCCTGCTACTCCTGCATCAGATAATGTCAGTGCATCTTCTACCAGCAGGTTCACTGCATCTATGCACTGGTTGAGGTTGTTCTTGATCTCATTGAAATCCCCATTGTAATCATCTGTTATCTTCCCGGGGATGTCACCTTTTGATATGCGGTCCACATATTCCGCTGTTACATTGAGTGGTCCGATAACAGCATCGAGACATCCGTTCACTCCTTCCACAACTCTTCTGAAGTCCCCTGTGTGTCTTGAAGCATCTGCTCTTGCATCCAGTTGTCCTGCTATCCCTGCATTCGATAATATCAGGGAATCTTCAACAAGCAGGTTTATCGCATCTATACACTGGTTGAGATTGTTCTTTATCTCGTTAAAATCGCCCTTATATTCGTCCGTTATCTTCTCGGGGATGTCGCCTTTTGATATACGGTCGATATATTCTGCTGATACATTGAGTGGTCCGATCACTGCATCAAGGAGATCATTGATCCTTTCCAGTATCTCCTTTGAAGCACCGGAGAAGCTGTTGGAGTCTGCTCTTGTGTCCAGCTCTCCCTTGATCGCTGAATTTACCAGACCGGATACCTCGTTCAGTAGTGATGTATTGTCAATTTCCTTTTCATCCATTTCTGTAGAGGCCATTTCTTTTTTGAGAGCTGATAATTCATCTAATAAAAGATTGATATTGTCTGCTGTACTCTGTTTCTCTGGTTTTGACTGAGGGCCGACCCTGGCATCGAGGTTCCCCACCATGAAACTATTTATGACATCTGTCATTTCTGACTGGAATTTATCGCTAGTGCTAAACATTTCTATCCCAAACCCGTCAACTGTTGAACTGTTGCTATAATATTGATAAGACATACACAAATTGTTTTTCAAAACTACAAAATGTATTTAATGTGTCTTAATTTTAATAAATTTAAATATATATTATATATACTTGTTTGTTAACAGCGTTAACCATCGTTTTTTTTTGAGATTCACACTGTTAATTTCTAAATAAATTAAGTATGAAAAATAAAATAAAAAATGGTAAAAATAGTATATTTTAAGTCCTGTTTCGAGGACTTGCCTAATAAAAAAAGAAAGATATCTAGAAGAATTTAGTCACTGTTGCTGTTTCACACTCTTTAAGTTTCATATAAATGTCCATAATCTCTTCAGCACTCTCTTTTCCAACTTTTTCATTGATATATTCAAGGAAGATCGTCATGTAATGTGGCGGCACACATCCCAGACTTTCCTCTCCGGTCTTTATGAGGGATAACAGGTAATCAAGATCCTCTTCATCAAGTGCAGATATCCGTTCCCTGAAATCCTCCTCGCTCTTGGCATAGTGGTTGGAAAGTGGTGGAAGTATGGATCTGTAAGGTGCTTTTGATCCTGCACATTCAAGTCCTGCACATTCCGGAGCTACCTTTTTCAATACTGCTATATCTCTGGGGGAAAGTTCTCTTGCCATATTCTCACCTTTCGTTTTTAGATCATAATGTTTTGGTCGTTCAGTATTATATGAATTAGAGCACACCTTTGAAATAATGTCCCTGGTCGTATTCTTCATCCATTGAGGACTTAAGTTTTATCTGTTTTCCATCAAGTGCTTTTCTGAAATTACGTGTTATATCCTTTACGTCATCTCTGCCATAAAGGGACAGGTCAAGTCTCAGGACATCAGCACCCGAGTCACATAGCTTCTCGATATCATCCAGCATATTGAGCACGGTGGAATTATAGATAAGGGTACGTTCATTCTCTCTTCTTACAGGGAAAGAGCCTTTGGTACTGTCAATTAAGAGTACTTCACTATCCTCTTTTACAGTGCCGTCATCAACAAGTGGCTTTAACAGGTCGTTCTTTGTCACAAGCAAAAGTTCACGTCCGAAAGCCATGATCTCGGTCTGCACCTTAGGATCGCTTGCCATACATACATCCCCTGTCTCTTCAAGGTTCAATTCACTGGAGAGTGTCACACGGTGAGCACCGGATGTACCGAATGCATTTACTGTATACGCATTGAAAGGATTGAACTCTTTCTGGGCAACAAATGATGCACCCAGTTCATTTGCAAGTCTTACTGTTCCATAATTGGAACAGGAAAGATGGAAACCTGCATCTATTACTTTCTGCATCTGCTCTTTTAGTTCAGGCATATCCTCTTCGAAACTGATCGCTGGTGTGATAAGGACCAGTTCGATATCCTTCTCTTTCAGGCCACTGGTCCTGAGGATGTTCTCCTCGTTCATCATCTCACTGAAAAGACCGATAGGTGCATAGATGATGTCTGCACCTGATTTGGACGCAGTGATCATGGAGTCTATATCAGAGACCTCTACACTTAACAGAACTTCTCCGGTTCCTGATGCTTCATGAGCTTTCTTTCTATTGTAACCTGTAGAGATGTTCGGGCAGGGACGGTTCCTGGCGATAATCGGGAACCTTGAATTGTAAAGTTCATCAACTGCTTCCCTTCTGGTTCCTGAGAGTGCACCCAGAGGAATGAATATATTGTCATCGATATCCAGAACGATCTCATCTGCACTGAATGTTGTATCCCCAAGTTTTCCAAGGGTAGTTATTATCTGTTCCCTGTCAGTAGGTGCCTTTTTAGCTTCCTGTACAACGTAGTCGCTCACCGACTCTGTTTCCAGGTTCCTGCTCTTGACATTGATACGGAGCTTCTCGCCTATCCTTGCGTGTATGGTTATCTTCAGGGGAGTGCTATAGAGTTCGGTATCCTGTAATCTTTGCAACAACTGTGGATCAGTTGATACGTAGACCTCATCATTCTTTCTTATGGACTTACTGGTCTTTGGGCTGATAAGGAGGGTAGCTTCTTCTCCTTTCTTTGCTACGTCAACTGGCTTCCCATCTACCAATACCCCATCGATACGACATCCGATTATTCGTATGCGTGTGTTTATGCTGATCCCGTCATTGGGCTTTATATCCTGAAGTGGTGTGATGGTCAGTCTTCCTTCATCCTGGGACTTTGTTATATTAGATACAGTTCCAAGGTAGGCTCCATAGTTTGCACTGTATTTGCGCTGAGTGACATCCTCTTCATCAAGTACAAAACCCCGTGTAAATCCTCTGTAGAAGAGCTTGGCCAGTTCAGTTTCCATCTCCTCCAGTTCTTCGGTACTGAAGTTCTCCCCGGTATCACATACCCTTTCAGCCACGGTCCTGTAGGTTCTGGCACTGGCAGTAACATACTCCGGTTTCTTCATCCTGCCTTCGATCTTCAGACTTTTGACACCGGTCCTTATGATCTCATCGAGCCCGGGGAATGTACATAGCTCTGCACAACTGATCGGGTAATCGCCCACCAGTTTGCTGTCTATGATCTGTCCGTCAACGGACATCTTAAATGGTCTTCTGCACGGCTGGAAACAGGCACCTCTGTTCGCACTCCTGTCAGTTATGGCTGAACTGAAAAGACACCTGCCAGAGAATGAATAACAAAGAGCACCATGCACGAAGATCTCTATCTCTGCAGAAGCCTGATCTATTATGCTCTTTACCTGTTCTGTTGTCAGTTCTCTTGAAACAATGACCCTTGAGGCACCCGCATCACTTATGAATGCGACTCCATGTGGATCATGTATGGTCATCTGGGTGCTGGCATGAAGTGGAAGGTCTGGAAAGTTCTCTTTTAATAAGAAGAACAGACCAAGGTCTTCCAGTATGATCGCATCTATGTGGTATGCATAGGCCTTGTGCACGATGTCAATGGCGTCCTGTACCTCATTCTGTTTGAGCGGTATGTTCAGTGCAAGGAAGACCTTGACACCATAGGAATGTGCGAACTCTATGTTCTCTCTTAGTTCACTTATCGAGAAGTTCTTTGCACCCTGTCTGGCATTGAACTCGCCGATCCCAAGATATACTGCATCTGCACCTCCTTTGATGGCTGCTCTAAGGGCTTCCGGGTCTCCGGCAGGTGCCAGTATCTCAGGAGGGGTACATTTTGAAGGTATGTTGCTCTGCATATGGATCAGGTTCTTGTTAATTGATATAAGTTGAATATTCAAGTGGGATCATTTCCAGCTCATATAGCGGCGTTTATCCACGTCCGCTTATCCGGTATGGAATGATCTTCACTATAAGATGATTTTACTCTTCTTCATTTTCAGATGGAGCATCTGACTCTATTATAGTACCTTTTCCTATGAGCAGATTATAAGAGTCGTTAGCTTCATTGTATTTGACGAGAACATTGGATATTCTCAGTATACTGCCATACTTAGCTTTAGTGATGATCTCATTATCCTCTGTGAAATTGTGGGATGGGAGCACTGCGTATACTGCTTTCTTTGAAGTACCATCGCATATCCTGTATAGGTGGTATTTCTCATCTCCAAGGTCCCCTGACATTAGCGAGCACATCACATTAATGCGCTTTTTGCTATGCGTATCCATCTTTGACATACGTGCGAACTTTGAATTTGAAGGAGTGATGAAACTCTGTTTTGCAAGTTTATCTTTCCTGAGTATCGCATATGAGTATTTGATGTCAACATTGATGTAGCGGTATGGTTCGTCACACTCTGCCATTTTGACCATGAGCCTTGTAGCCGTAATGTCCTGTTTCTCCTCAAAGCTCCAGCATGTCTCAAGGGTACATTCACCGGACCAGATGAAGGTACAGGGACTGTAGATCTTGATACCAAGCCTCTTTAACATTATAGTGAGCCTTCTCATCTCAGTGGAGTTGTTCTTGTCAGCAGGTTCTATTATTATGATACTTCCATCAGGTGAAAGTTTGTCTGACATCCTCTTCACAAGCTCAGCTTTCTGTTCCAGGCTCAGTTCCCTTATCTCGTTGAGAACATTGGAAAATACCATAAGGTCGATATTATCTGGCAGGCTTTCAACATCGATCTTGCTCAGATCCGCTCTTATGGGCTCCTCTATGGTGACATTGGACTGGATGGCTGCATATTGCTGTGCCAGGAAATTGTAGGCTTCTACGTTCTCCTCGAAAAGCTCGATGGAGTGTATCTCTGCTTTACGGTCATCAAGACGATTGTACATGTCTATGATCGCAAGTGGTATGGTGCCCGGCCCGGAACCTATGTCCAGTATCTTCATGCGCTCTTTGAGCAGTCCTTCCTTTGCCATATCATATAGCAGGTACTGGAACTGTACGAAATATACAGGGAATTGGTATGCGAGGTATCCAAGTACATCGTATCCCTTCTCGTAACTTATGTTCCTGGCACTGCCTTCTTTCCAGTAACTTTTTTTCTGATGGCGTACGGATTTTCTCATCTTCTCCAGAACAATGGGGTCATCCCAGTTCTTACTGGTCTTCTTCTCTATGTATTTCTCGATGAGGCGCTCCATTTTCCTGGAAACACCTGGTGAATTGAAAAAGAACTCGTTCTTCTTGATCTCATCCTTTGACAGTTCCATCTGTTTCCTTGAAGCTGCCCTGACGATCTTGAAATCCTTACCTTCTGCAACAGCATCGACCCCAAGGTCAAAGAACAGTGGTTTGAGTGTCTGGTATGCCTGATCGACGGTTGCTTCTTCTTTAAGGTAATCCGTAAGCTCCGATAACATGAATTCAGGTCTCATTCGTGAGACGTATTTGAAAGTGGATATGATCTCCCTATCTGACATTATGGATTCATAGCCTTTCCCTTATAATAAATATGGTGATTAAATGGGACTTTATGGGTATCTGGGATCTTCATGGTAGGTTTACTTTCAAATAAAGTGGAAAGCGTGCAATTTATATATCATCAAAGCTTAGACAATCTAGCTTGTTTTAAGACAAGTAAATTGGACTACCTCCAAAGATACAGTCGATACAAATGGGATGTTACAATGGACGAGGTACATCTCTTACAGATATAAAGGATCGGTAATATGGAAACTGAAAAACCATTATTCCAGAAAATAATAGAAAAAGCACGGGGATCAATTCTTAACTTTGACAGTGGGGAAGCCGAGTCTGCCGTCAGGGAAGCGGTGGACGCAGGCATGGACCCGGTGGACCTGATAGAGAATGGATTCATTGAGGGAATGAAGGAAATGGGAGATCTTTATGAGAAGGGTGATATCCAGCTCCTGCAGATCATGGCAGCATCGAGGATAATGGAAAAAGGGCTTTCGCTGTTGAGACTTTGTGCAAAGGAAAAACATATGGACCTCAGGATGTTCGGCAACATTGCTGTGAACATATGATCCTATGAGCAGGTCTTTAAGTGATCTGCTCACTACCTCCTTCCTTTAAGGACCAGTTGTCTATATACGTGTTCATATCTACTTTTTATTAAAATATTTATTATTGCTCTATTACTTTATCAGGTAGCTGCTACAGACTATAATGTTTATTAATGATGAACATTCATCTTTTATTATGGATAGTTCTGCCACAGATGAAGAACTCCTCATCAGGCGATCTGATATATTGATCGCTGACGGGGAATATGAAAAAGCGATATCCTGTCTGGATGAGGTTCTCTCCCATGATCCGGAGGATGAGCAGGCGATGTCACTCAAAGGTCTTGCATATTGTCTTATGGGTGAGCACGAGAAAGGTCTTGCTATCTTTGAGGAAGCCCTTGAGATCGATCCGTTCTCCAAGACCGTGCTGATAACATTTGCAGATGCCTGTCTTCATTCATCTATGCCTGAAAAGTCACTGGAGATCCTTGAAAGGGCGATAAGCTACTATCCTCAGGACGATGGTCTTGTCATGCTGAAAAAAGTGATACTCGGAGCAAGGAATCGCAGTAGTTCCAGGTCATACTTCAACTGAGAACAAACCAGCAATTATTTATCTGCACACTTTCTATTTATTTATATGAGCTGGTATGTAATTGATGCTGTGGACCGTGCTGTAGAACGGACACGTAAATGTCTTATTGAGCCCTTCGACCTCTGGAAATGGATAAAACTATCTATCATAGCCCTTTTTCTTGGAGGCGGGGGTGGTGGTAATTTCAATGGCGGTGGTAATTCCTATGGAGGTTCTGACCCTGACCTCTCACAGATCCCGGCAGGTCTTACTGAGTTAATGGATAGCATACATAACTTTATTTCATCCTATTCATTGATGTCGATCATTATTGGAGTGATCCTAGCATTGGTCCTTTTTGCTCTTGTAATGCGTATAGTGGGCAGTATAATGGAATTCGTCTTTGTTGGATCGCTTGTATCCAATGATGTGCAGATACGTAAATATTTCAAAATGTATTTTGGCAAGGGTATCTCCCTTTTTGTTCTGCGCTTCCTGTTAGGTCTGGTTGTACTGTTGGTCTTTATCCTTCTAGGACTGGCCAGTCTTTCCATGGCAGGCATTTCTATTTCAGACCTGTCCGATCCGTCTTCAATTGATGAAGGCAAATTGTTAATGCTCTTTGCTTCCGCTATGATATTTGGTATTTTCATCCTTCTGGTCGTATCGGTCATCATGGGGATCATCGAGTCATTTATCAACCTTGCAATCCCGGTATCCATGTATTCAGAATGTAGTATATTCTCAGGTCTTTCCAGGGTGCTGGCCCAGTTCAGGAATGAGTGGAAGCAGGTTGTTATATATTGGTTAGGACGTGCGGTCCTTATCATTGCTGTGGGCATAGCTGTTGCCATATTGGGACTGATCATCGGTGTTATAATATTGATATTAATGGGTCTTGCTGATCTGGCGCTCTATTATATTCTCTCATCACTGGTAGCCGACACAACAGTATGGATGGTACTGATACCTGTGATCGTTATCGAGTTCTTCCTGTTGATATTTGCCATGGTATTTGTTGGAATGCCTGCAAAGGTCTTTATGAAATATCATATGCTGACCTTCCTGCAGATGTGGTATCCAATTGAGCTGCCTGTATTCGATAAGCCATCTGGCATGTATGGAATGGTAAGTGAAAGTACGGAGGACTGGTAGTCCTTCATTCATAATGATGGCAAGCGAACGTTTGCCTCATTTTCTTATCTTATAATAAATAATTTCCTCATTTTTTCTTTACATAAAGTAAATATCATTCCCTGTCCTTTTTAGTAACATGAGACCGATCATCCTCGCTTCAGCATCAGAAAGGAGAAAAGAGCTTCTGGCACAATTGATCGGCAAGAAGTTCGAGGTACGCATAAGTTCCTATGATGAAGATGTGGTTGATGGTCTGGGTCCCGTGGAACTTGTGATGTATCATTCCCGTGAAAAGGCATTGGATATCACCAATGATCTTACTGAGGGTATCATAATATCTGCTGATACTGTTGTGGTATGTGATGGTGAAGTACTTGGAAAACCGGAGAATGAGGAACATGCAAAGAGTATGTTGTCTCAGATAAATGGAAGAGCGATCAGTGCCGTGACCGGATTAACAGTGATGGATGCTGCCAGCAAAAAAGTGATAACAGAGCATGAGATGACTAGCATCTGGATGAGGATGATGTCTGAGGAACTGATCAATGACTATATCAACACAGGTGAGCCATTCGGAAAGGCTGGTTCTTTTGCCATTCAGGGAAAGGGGGCCATACTTGTTGAGAGAATAGATGGTGACTTTTTTAATGTGGTGGGTCTTCCACTTTTCAGATTATCAAAGATGCTGGAAAAGTTCAATATCAATGTTCTTGGGCATTGATCCTTATTTTAAAAAAGAAAAAGTAAAGAAAGAAAAAAGAACGTTATTGCTCTCTGTTCTTCCTTCTTATAGCTCCGGCAGCGAATAACATCGAGATCACAAGGACAGGTATTTCGAAGCCAGGAGATTCTTCCTCTGCAGTCTCTTCTGCTGGCATATCTTCTGCCACAGGTGTCTCTGTTCCCAGAAGCTCGTAGGTCGTTGGAGTA
Source organism: Methanolobus profundi (assembly GCF_900114835.1). Taxonomy (GTDB): domain Archaea; phylum Halobacteriota; class Methanosarcinia; order Methanosarcinales; family Methanosarcinaceae; genus Methanolobus; species Methanolobus profundi. Next base: position 794,769 of record NZ_FOUJ01000001.1, read on the forward strand.
TCAAGTTTGAGGTCATGGACCTTTATTGATGTACTTGTAGCACCACTGGAGGTAACTTCTCCATCCACGATCACCTTAACATCGAAGCTGTATGATCCGTCTGCAGGTACTGTCATTCTGACAGTGCCTCTTTTTCTCTGGTTAGCTTCCAGATTTGAGACAATAGTACTGCCAATGTATTCGGTATAGTCGTCAACTACGGCTGTAACGACCACAGTTACCTTATTGACCTCATCACCCTGATTGTAGAGTCCTGGAGATGCCTCGAAGATGATATCTTCCCCGTAATTGGTCGCCTGTATCGTCTCTATCATAAGGTCGGTGAGGATCACATTGGAGACCGTTCCATCGGCTTTCTGGATAAGTTCTACCTGTGTAGTATAGTCATCTACAAGGTTACTGTCCTCGAACAGTTCAACCTGTACAAGTTGGTCACCACTATTTGGTACATTGAACGAGAATGCCTTATAGGTCTGTGAATTTGCCTTCAGGTATCCTATATTCTCTGAATATTCTGCGGTTATCAGGTTCGTATAAGGATCTTTTGTCTTCACCTTCACAGAAAGCGTACCAGTGTCACTGTCCGTGGGATTCATGATATAGGCAGTAACCTTGAGCTGGAACTCTTCATCTGTTGATGTAGACATCACATCCACGTTAGTTATGACGGGATGCTGTTCCTCTGTTCTCAGGTTCTCGTTCAGGCATCCACTGACAATACAAAAAAAGAGAACGGAGAGAATGATCAGGAAATTCCTAACTTTCATGCTACCGCCTACAGTTTGACTGTTAGTGTGAGTGTCTGCTCATCTACTGTGTAGTCTCCATACATCAACCTGACATACACATCGGTCTCGCCGTTAGGTGCATCATCATTGACAGGTATCTGCAATCCCTTGGTGTAGGATGTTCCGCTCTTTGCCATTGCCTGTGTGATGTTCAGGGAAGCCTGGTCTGCCATGAGCTTGTTGTCAACGTCAACTACAACGGTGAGAAGACCTGCAGGTATTGTGCTCTGTCCGTGGTTCTTTACGGAGAACGTGATGGTCGCATTGTCACCTGCTTCAAGTTCCCATGACTCGGCTGCTGTTGTACGAAGTGAATCCATATCCTTGACAAAACCAAGGAACTGAAGCTGTACATCAGGAAGTATTGTAACGTCAATAGGTGTGGATGCTGTCTTTGTTATCTGAGCTCCATCCTCATCCATGCCTGAAAGATAACTGATGGTCAATGCAGAGTCATTGACATCTGCATCATATGCAGGTGCTGTGACCTGGGCAGACAGGACCGATGATCCGGCAGTTCCTTCTTTTCCAGGTATATTGATAGAATTTGTTCCTGTGACCGTAAGTGGTAAAGACCCTGTCAGCTGGACAGAATCAATTGCCTGTGTGTCATTGTTAGTAACTGTCAGGGCAATATCCTGTGAATTGAATTCCTTTATAACAACAGAAGGTGCTGAAAGGAAGACATTTTCCGGGCTTACAGGGTCGGCTGTTTGTTCCGCACACCCCGACATCAATACAAGAACCAATAGTGATCCTATCACTATCATCTTTTGAAACATTTTAGCCATAATTGGTACCTCACTTCCAGAAGTTACTTGCGTACATATAAAACCTTTGATAAATTTTGATTTTAATTGTTATATTTTATATTATTCTACAAAGGAATAATATGTTGACATATAATTAACAGTGACAACAAAAAAAGAATACTTTTAAGATCATGATAATATCCTGGGTGTTTCTCACCAGAAAGAAACCTTATTATTAGTGTAACATGCATAGTTCTGTGGTCACATTCCTTTAGTGACCTTTTCTATGCTTCAGGAGGATACTACCTTGGCTGCCATGACATTGAAAGAGCGTTTTATCTATTCACTTGAAAAGAAAGAGGTTGACAGGGTTCCTGTATGCTCGGTGACCCAGACAGGTATTGTAGAACTCATGGAACTTACGGGTGCTAAATGGCCTGATGCACATTATGATCCAGAGAAAATGGCTACACTGGCGATCGCAGGACATGAGGTCTTGGGACTTGAAGCTGTAAGGTATCCTTTTTGTACAACAGTTATAGCTGAGACCCTTGGTTGTAGTTTTGATAAGGGTTCTATTGACACACAACCCTATCAGCTCGATCATCCATGTAAGAACAAGGATGATGTTGCAGGTATCTCAGTTCCGGGTGATCTTCTTGGGTCAAGAAGGATCAGTGCGATGCTTGAAGCCACTGATATTATAAAGAGCAGGGTATCGGATGATGTTCCTGTGATAGCAGGGATGATCGGACCTGCTGCTATTGCGTTCTATTTGTGTGGTGCCAGGAATTATCTTAAATGGTGTATAACTGATCCGGATATCCTTGAAGAACTTATAGTTCTTGGAACCAGGGTCTGTGTGGAATATGCCAATGCCCTTTTTGAAAGAGGTGTGGATGCTGTTGTAATTATAGATTCAGAGGCAGGTCCTGACCTTTTACCACCACCACTTTTCGGATCCCTTGTTCTTCCTCACTATAAAGAGCTCACCAGAGAAATGAAAGGTCACAGTATCATCCACATATGCGGAGATGCAACCGATATCCTTGAAATGGTCGCTGTATCTGGATTTGACGGTCTGAGTGTTGAGGAGAAGGTGGATATTGCCTATGCAAGTCAGGTTGTTGGGGACAGGCTTTGCCTGATCGGAAATGTCTCGCCTGCGGCAACATTGCTTGGGAAAAGTCCGGACCAGATAAAGAAAGAGGCAAAACAATGTATTGAGGACGGTGTTGGTATACTGGCACCAGGGTGTGGAATAGCACCTCATACTCCGGTGGAGAATATTAGAGCTCTTGTGGCCGCAAGGGATGAGTTCTATGAATAAGATGAATGATTTGCTTATTGTACAGCCGATCATATCTATAATTTAGTGATAATAAGTTTGGATATTATGTTTGGTCTAATATAATGTGTTTATACAATATGCACAAGACATTCAAAAAATAATGGCTGTATGTGTAAATACAAATATTTGGATCAAACTGGATATTTCTCAATTGCATTAACGTATCTCTTTTTTGAACATTCTAACATTGTAGATCTTCACATAAATTTATTGAGTATAAAAAAAGGTATTGTTGCGGAGCCTTTCTTTTTTTTGTTCGGGTATTTGCAAACTAAACAACACATTTATATATTTTCAGATTATATAGAATGCTGGCTCAAATGTGTAACTATTACACATATGTACGCGAATATCTATTCACAATTGTTAATTCACTCGAAATTACGTATATACTACAAGAGGATGTGGACACTTGAAACTGAATTTAAAAAACATAACAATAAGTCGTAAGATCATTGTCTTCGCATTGATCCTTACAATTTTGCCAGTAACAGCCGTTGGTCTGTTTGCCTATGAGCAAACTTCTACTGCTATAAGGGAACAACTCCATGAAAGGCTTGATGAACAGGTCTCTATGGAAGAGCAATACGTTGCAGCTGTATTCTCGGTAGCAAAGGAAACACTTCAAGCTAGTATTGGTGTTGCCAGTCTTCAACTGAATGAATATGGAGAAGCTTCAATATCAGATGGGGATCTGGTATTTGGTGATACGGTCATTAATAATAACTATGGTCTTGTTGACACCATTAAGGAAGAGACCGGGTCAGATGTCACTGTATTCCAGGTATCCGGTAGTTCAGCAATTCGTGTTGCTACTACTTTGGTTGATGACAATGGAAATCGTATTGTAGGCACAGCAGTCTCTCAGGAAGTTTACCAGACTGTCGTACAGAGAGGACAGAACCATGAAGGTCAAGCAGATGTGTTTGGTGAAACCTACATAGGTACCTATAAACCTATCAGGGATGCAACAGGAAAGACCATAGGTATTCTTTTTGCTGGTCTTCCAGAAGAACACTATCGTCAGATAATCAAGGAACAGATGTCAACTATTGTCGTTGGTGAAACCGGTTACATGTATGTGATGGACACCAGTGGTGATGTCATTATCCATCCTACTGTTGAAGGAGACAACCTTCTGGAAAATGATTTTGCAAAGACAATGGTAGCAGAAAAGGAAGGAAGACTCGTTTACGACTGGCAGGGTCGTGAAAAGGCTATCAGTTATGCATACTATCCGGATAACGAATGGATCATTGCATCAGGTACATACATCGATGAGTTCGAGGCTCCTGTAAGGGCTATCAGGAACGGTCTTGTAATTGCAGTACTTATATTCGTGATACTTGGTTCAGGTGCAGCATATCTTATCAGCAGATCGATATCCAAGGGTGTAGAGAACATTGTTTCAGACTTCAAGAAGATCTCAACCGATGCAATGGAAGGTAAGATCAATTCAAGAGCTGAAACTGATGTAGATATCGACTTTACAGATATTCCACTAGGTCTTAATGAGATCCTGGAAACTCTTACAAGCGTTATCAATGTAGTAACTAAGAGCTCTAATGGTGTCGCTTCAACTGCAGAACAGATGTCTGCATCCATTGAGCAGATGACCGCAGCTTCCACACAGGTCTCAACAACCGTGAACGAGATCGCAAGAGGTTCACAGGAACAATCTTCAAGGGCAGAGGATGTAGCAAGGACCATGAATGATATGACCATCGGTGTGCAGGATATTGCAACCAATGCTCAGCAGGCAGCAGAAGCAGCTAACTCTTCAAGGGACTTCATTACAGATGTCGGCAACCAGTCCAGAGATATGCTTGTTCAGATGGACGCTATCCAGGCTGCTACCAATGGCTCTGCAAATGTTATCAAGGAACTTGAAGGTAAGTCTAACCAGATCGGTGAGATCGTACAGCTTATCACCAACATTGCTGACCAGACCAACCTGCTTGCACTGAACGCTGCGATCGAGGCAGCAAGGGCAGGAGAACACGGTCGTGGTTTCGCTGTTGTAGCTGATGAAGTAAGGAAGCTTGCTGAGAACTCAGGAACTGCAGCATCCCAGATATCAGAACTGATCGCAGAGATCCAGGAAGGTACCCATGCAGCAGTAACTTCAATGGAATCCGGTACAAAGACAGTTACAGAAGGTGTAGATGCACTTACTCATACTGTTGAAGCTGTGCAAAGGATCGTTGAAGAGAGTAACAAGGTTGCTCTTATGGCTGAGAATATTGCAGCAGCAGCTGAGGAACAGTCCGCTTCGATCGAAGAGGTCACTGCAACGGTCGATGAGGTCGCTTCTATATCAGAAGAGGCAGCAGCCGGTACACAGGAAACCTCTGCAGCTGTAGAGCAGCAGAGTGCATCCATGCAAGAGCTTGCAAAGAGTTCACAGGAACTTGCTCAGATGGCTTCTGAGATGCAGGAATTCGTTGCAAAGTACCAGACAGAATAAGTATGAAGAAGGGAAGTGTCCCTTCTCTTTTCTTTTTTTAAGTTATTATCTTCTTTTTATCATCTTTGTCTATTATTTAATCTATTTTTTTACTAAAAAGATATTTGTATATTTCTAAATTTTAATATTCAGTGCGTCTACGCATGTTGAAAAATTGCAGAGTGTTATCACTACATTTTTATATTTGAATTGTTGTATATACAATTGTTCAACTAATACTCAAAATTGAACCATAATCTAAGATGGATCATATCTCAATTATTATTTACATTTTTTAGATGGGTGATACACTTGAAAATAACTACATTAGATCTTAAGAATATAACTATTAATAAAAAGATCATTGCTCTTGCTTTGATACTTAGTATTTTACCTGTAAGTGCTGTGGGACTGTTCGCTTATGAACAGACCTCTTCTGCTATAGAAGAACAGGTATACGAAAAACTTGATGAGCAGGTATGGATGGAAGAACAGTACATTGATGCTGTCTTTTCAGTAGGTCAGGAAAGTCTGAAAGCCAATCTAGGTGTGGCCCATAATAGTTTCTATTCATTGGGAACTCCAATGATATCCAATGGTAACCTGTTATTTGGTGACGACCATGTTGTCAATGGTAATTATGACCTTGTTGATGAACTTAAAGCAGAGACCGGTGGGGATCTCACTATATTCCAGGTAAAGGATGGTTCTGCAGTACGTGTTTCAACTACTATCAAGAACAGTGCCGGAAGCCGTTTAGTAGGTACAAGTCTTACTGATGCTGTTTATCAGAGCGTTGTCCGGGAAGGTCAGACATATACCGGAAGATCTGATGTTCTTGGTGAATGGTACATAGGTATCTATGAACCTATAAAGGATACATCAGGAAAGATAATTGGTATTCTTTTTGTCGGTCTGCCTGAAGCACACTACACTCAGACGATCAGAGAACAGATATTGGACATAACCGTTGGTGAGACTGGTTATATGTATGTGATGGACACCAGTGGTAATCTCATAATCCACCCGACCAGTGAAGGCGACAATGTCTATCAAAATGATTTTGTAAAAGAAATGGTCGCAAATAAGGAAGGAAGGATCGATTATGTCTGGGAAGGCCGGGAAAAGGTAATGAGCTATACTTATTATCCTGATAAGGACTGGATCGTCGCTACAGGAACTTATTTCGATGAGTTCGAGGCTCCTGTAAGAGCTATCAGGAATGGAATTATAGCTGCTGTGATCATATGTGTTCTCCTGGGTTCCGGAGCTGGTCTTTTCATAAGCCGTTCCATCTCCAAAGGTGTGGAAGGGATCGTTTCTGATTTCAAGAAGATATCAGATGATGCGATCGATGGTAAGGTAAATTCCAGAGCTGAAACAGATGTGGATATTGATTTTGTTGATATTCCAAAAGGTCTTAATGATATTCTGGAAACTCTTACAGGTGTCATAAATGTAGTAACAAAGAGCGCTAACAGTGTTGCTTCAACTGCAGAAGAGATGTCTGCATCCGTTGAGCAGATGACTGCGGCTTCCACACAGGTCTCAACAACTGTGAATGAGATCGCACAGGGATCCCAGGCTCAGTCCTCAAGGGCAGAGGATGTAGCAAGAACCATGAACGATATGACCATTGGTGTGCAGGATATTGCAAGCAATGCTCAGCAGGCAGCAGAAGCAGCAAATGCAGCAAAAGAGTTCATCTCAGATGTTGGTGATCAGTCCAGGGACATGCTTGTTCAGATGGATGCTATCCAGGCTGCTACCAATGGTTCTGCAAATGTTATCAAGGAACTTGAAGGTAAGTCTAACCAGATCGGTGAGATCGTACAGCTCATAACCAACATTGCTGACCAGACAAACCTGCTTGCTCTGAACGCTGCGATCGAGGCAGCAAGGGCAGGAGAACACGGTCGTGGTTTCGCGGTTGTAGCTGATGAGGTAAGAAAGCTTGCTGAAGACTCAGGAACTGCAGCTTCCCAGATATCAGGACTTATCGGTGAGATACAGGATGGTACCCATGCAGCTGTGACCTCTATGGAATCCGGAACTAAGACCGTGTCTGAAGGTGTAGATGCACTTACTCACACTGTTGAAGCTGTCCAGAGGATCGTTGAGGAGAGTAACAGGGTTGCTCTTATGGCAGAGAATATTGCAGCAGCAGCTGAGGAACAGTCCGCTTCAATAGAAGAGGTCACTGCGACTGTTGATGAGGTCGCTTCTATCTCACAGGAAGCAGCAGCTGGTACACAGGAGACCTCTGCAGCAGTGGAACAGCAGAACGCATCTATGCACGAACTTGCAACGAGTTCACAGGAACTTGCTCAGATGGCTTCTGAAATGCAGGAATTTGTTGCAAAATACGTAACAGAATAAGACCGGAGAAGGGATCATCCCTTCTTTTCATTCTTATTCTTGCTCTTTTTTTATCATTGCTGTTTTTCGTTATTTTCATACTCCCAATTTTATTTGGAGAATGTCTATTATCTTATTTTTATTCCATAATGTTTCTAATGGTGTCGTCTATTCTTCCAATATCTGACTTCCTAATTATATTGATTCTCTTTATATTTTTATACTTTGTAACCCTATGAAAATATAATGCAAATGTGTAACTTATACAAAATGTGGTCATTCTGAATTCAGGACATTGATCATTGTGTTATTATTTGTATATGATCATTGGATGTGGTGGATTGAAATGGAAGGGCACTACTTTTAACTGGAAAAAAATAACAATTAGTCGGAAGATCATTGTATTTGCTTTGATACTAACAATTTTACCTATGGCATCTGTGGGTCTTTTTGCCTACGAGCAAACCTCTACTGCCATCAGGGAACAGTTACATGAGAGACTTGATGAACAGGTCTACATGGAAGAGCAGTATGTTGGAGCAATATTCACGATCGCTGAGGATAACCTTGCATCAAGTATGGGTGTGGCATCGATCGAAATGCTCAGTCATGGTTCTCCATCGATATTGAACGGGGAGCTTACTTATGGCGATGACTATACGATAAATAATAATTTTGCGCTTGTTGACAGAGTAAAAGAAGAGACCGGTACAGATGTCACGATCTTCCAGGTCATGGACGATTCAGCAGTCCGTATATCTACAACGATAGTAGGAAACACAGGTAGTCGTGTTGTGGGAACGGCTGTTTCTGAAGATATCTATCAGAAAGTGGTCCGTGGAGGACAGACCTTTATTGGTGAGGCAAATGTACTCGGAGAGGAATACCTGAGCATCTATGAGCCTATTAAGGCCAATACAGGGGAAACTATCGGTATACTGTTCGTGGGTATGCCCGTGGAACATTACCGTCTGATCATCAAAGAGCAGATGTCACAGATAGTGTTCGGTGAGACCGGTTACATGTATGTGATGGATTCTAATGGTGACGTTATCATTCATCCTACTGTTGAGGGAGATAACCTTCTTTCAAATGATTTTGCAAAGACCATGGTCGCAGAAAAGGAAGGAAGACTTGTCTATGAATGGCAGGGACGTGATAAGGCTATCAGTTATGCCTATTATGAAGAAATGGACTGGATCATTGCATCCGGTACATATATCGAAGAGTTCGAAGCTCCTGTAAAAGCTATCAGGAACGGACTTATAGCAGCAGTATTAGTATTTCTGGTACTTGGATCTGCAGCAGCACTCCTTATAAGCAGATCAATTTCCGGTGATGTGAACAGTATCGTTGCAGATTTCAAGAAGATATCGGACGATGCTCTGGAAGGAAGGATAAATACAAGGGCTGAGACGGACGTAGCAGTTGATTTCCTGGACATACCACGTGGTCTGAACAGCATTTTAGATACTCTTACCAATGTGATAAATGTGGTGAGCAGAAGTGCCAATAATGTAGCTTCGACCGCAGAAGAGATGTCTGCTTCTATTGAGGAAATAACTGCAGCATCTTCACAGGTTGCAACCACTGTGGGTGATATTGCTAAAGGTTCTATGGACCAGTCCACAAGGACCGATGATATTGCCAGGACGATGAACGATATGACCATTGGTGTACAGGATATTGCCAGCAATGCCCAGGAGGCTTCTGAGGCTGCTAATGCTGCAAAGGAATTCATTGCAAGTGTTGGTGACCAATCCAGTGATCTTCTTTTGCAGATGGATGCCATACAGAGAGCTACGGATAGTTCAGCTACGGCCATCAAGGAGCTTGAGGAGAAATCCAACAGGATCGGTGAGATGGTGCAGCTTATCACCAATATCGCAGACCAGACGAACCTTCTTGCACTAAATGCAGCCATTGAAGCTGCACGTGCTGGTGAACACGGACGTGGTTTTGCAGTTGTTGCTGATGAGGTGAGGAAACTGGCAGAGAACTCAGGAACTGCAGCTTCCCAGATATCAGAGCTGCTGACGCTGATAATGGAAGAGACACATGGCGCGGTAAGTTCCATGGATGAAGGTACCAGGACCGTAACTTCAGGTGTCACTGCCCTTACAAGCACTGTTGAGGCTGTTAAAAAGATAGTCGAGGAGAGTAACAAGGTCGCTATAATGGCAGGAAATATCGCAGCAGCAGCCGAGGAACAATCTGCTTCCATTGAAGAGGTGACGGCAACCATAGATGAGGTGGCCTCGATATCACAGGAGGCAGCAGCCGGTACACAGGAAACATCGGCAGCCATAGAGGAGCAGAGTGCATCCATGCAGGATATTGCCAAGAGCTCTGAGGAACTGGCACAGATGGCCTCTGAGATGCAGGAGATCGTTTCAAAGTATATTACAGATTGATCAGGGAAGAAGATATCTTTTCCTGTTCTTTTTTGTTTTTCTTAATCTGTATGGTCTAAGGCTCTCTATTCTTTTCTTTTAGTTCGTCAGATATAAGTAGCTGGAATGAAAGAATCAGTATTGAGAATATTTTAGATAATTAGCATTATGATCGTTCCGCCTGGCGGAAATGTAAAAAATGATATTGGTAAGGTTGATACAAAAGTGATATTATGTCAGGATCTGATCTAAGTAGCAAAAAAATTCTAATGGTTATCGCACAGGAAGGGTTCAGGGATGAGGAGTTCTTTGAACCAAGGGATGTGTTCGAAGATGCAGGGATCTCTATCACTATTGCAAGTAATACTATGAAGGAAGCGACAGGAGTACTTGGGGGAACTGCTAAGCCTGATGTTACGATAGGTAATGTCAATATAACAGAGTATGATGCTATTGTGATAGCCGGAGGACCTGGTTCAAGAAAACTGCTGTGGCCTGATAAAAAGCTCCAGAAGCTGGTGGCCGAGGCATTCGATCTGGCAAAGGTGGTGGCTGCGATCTGTGTGTCACCTGTGATCCTTGCAAGGGCAGGTGTCCTTGAGGGTAAGAAGGCAACGGTGTTCAAAGATCCTGCATCTATCAAGGAGCTTCTTGATGGTGGTGCTGATTATGAGAATGAGGATGTGATCATCGTTGAGAATGTTGTTACAGCACGTGACCCAACTGCTGCGGAGCAGTTCGGTGAGGCGGTCCTTGAGGCTCTGGAGGAGATGTGAAGCCGGTGGGACCGGCCTTATATTTTTCCTTTGTTCTTTCTTTTCTTTTTCTATATTGACCGGACATCCGGTCAGATCTCAATCTCCATGAGGTCTTTTGCTATTGTGACGTTGCCTTTGAAGTATTTCCTGAGGTGGTCCACTGCTTCTCTGTAGCGTCCCTGCATGTGAGGGTAGAGATGCGTGAGATAGATATCTTTTACGTCGAGAGGTTCCTCTTCAAGCATGAGGGAGAGCATGTCAGGTGTGGTGTGGTTGGTCATGGGGAAACCCAGCGGGAAGGAGCATTCGTGTATTAGCACTTCCACACCCTCTGCCAGTTCCATTACTTCGTAGCATGGCTCTGTGTCACCTGTGTAGACCACGCTCTTGCCTTCTTTTTCGAGACGATAGGCCAGTGAGTTGTCTGTGTGTACGGTCTTTGCACAGCTTATTACGCAATCGGAGCCTTCGGGCGTGAACTCATCCCCGGGCGAGAGCTCAGTGATATCCACGGTGAACCTGTCCCTGAGATAGTCGTAAACGTCCAGTGTCTTCTCAAACCATTCCCGCGTGCCCTGCGGCCCGTACAGTTTCATGTCGGTCCTGCCAATTAGCCAGTTTGCCTTGATGAGTGCCAGTACATCCCCTACGTGGTCGAGATGCAGGTGGGTAAGCACTATACCTGTGATATCCTTATGCTGGTACCCGCTCTCGAATATTCGTCCAAGGACCCCGCATCCACAGTCGAAGAGCAGAAGGGAATCCCCTGTATCCATGAGCACACCGGACTGTACTCTGTCAGCCTGAGGTATGCCAGTTCCTGTGCCAAGAAACGTGATTTTCATATCCGCTATAATAAGACTTAAGTAACTTAATTGTTATTATCTCGTGTTTAAGACCGCAAGACCGGCACACAACTCTTTATTCTTACTGCGGGGGTTGCCCAGCTAGGTCAAAGGCGCCGGACTTAAGATCCGGTATCGAAGGATTTCGAGGGTTCGAATCCCTCCCCCCGCACTTTGTTTTTGGGTAATAGGTATCTTAGAAAATAGATACTCAGAATTTTGGGAAGTTGTATGTTAAAAGTTTACAATGATTTTTCTCCAAAAAACTATAACTCTAGCTATAAATTAACTTCATCAAATAGAAGTATTACCTAAAAATAACAGATAATCAAATATGGATAATTCTATCAAAAAATCATATTCATTTACCTATTTTTGGGTTACTTTAGAAATCAACCATGCAAATTATTAATCCGCGTAAGACCTGCTTAGGTTAAATTTTTTAAAATTATCATTTCCAAGAAAATCAAATTTTCGTTCAAACAATGTGGCTATTTTCTCATTTGATGTTGCAAAAAATACCTGTTTATCACTACTCAATACAAGTTCACGTATATAGTCAAGGAACGACAGTGCATTTAGATCATCTATATGAGCAATAGGGTCATCAATCAGAACGACAGGAGGCCCTCTTTTTAGTTGAGCATTTTGTGAAAGGAAAATTGACAGAGCGAGCGCTGCTCTTTGACCAGTGCTAATTTGATTCAGGTGGGCCACATCCCCATTCTTTCGAATAAGGGATTGCCAATCTGAACTGAATTTTTCAAATTCTGCTGGTGAATGAATACAAGAAAAAATATGCTCAATGCTAGCACGGTTCTTTTGAAGTTCAGAGCCCATAGCTTCTATCAAGGAATGTTCCTCTATCAACTTTTGAAGAACGAAATCTGCATTAACCAGATTATCTATTTCCTTACGCAAATTAGAGCACTTTGGTTCAAGAACATCTAACCGTTTCGTAGAATTTAAAAAATTAATACTTGATTTTTTTTCTTTACTAAGAGCCGTTTGTAAATCCACTGCAAGTTGATAAATTAATTTAGATTCATCCAATAACTCTGTTAGTGGCATTTCACTCGAAAATGGGAATGATGAGAGAAAAGTTCTCAGCTTTTTCTGAATTCTCTCTGTTTTATTAAGTTTTTCTTTCAATTTAACTAGTGCATCAATCGAATCCTGCGTCTCTAGTACTTCTTCCTCCAGATTCATAACAATCTTTTGTTTTAATGCACGTATATTTTCTCCATTAAACTCAGACTTACTTGAAAGAGAGGCCATATCTTGTTCAATTCGATTATGCAGTTGTTCGACGTACTCTTCCTTGAAATCTGCAAACGTATATCCAGACTCATTCAAACTAACTACAATATTCTCCATCTTCGCTTTAGCCAATCCGTTTGGGTCAAATAAAAGTAATTTATCATTAATTTCGACTAGATGAGCTTTAGCTGTTTCAAACCTTTCTTCAACTTCTTTTACTTCTGAAAGTACCTGCTGCAACGTGGAATTTGTAGATAAATTATTCTCATTACAATAACGCATTAACCAAGCCAAAGTGCACTTCAAATCATGTTCATTGCTTACTAATTTGTCTTGAAGATGCATCCGAGAAACAAAATGTTGGGCGTGACTTTTAAGACGTTCATCGATATCCATAGTCATATGATTGACTAATTCACCAGAATCAAATTGTGTATTGCAAAGGGGGCATTTATCTGATTCAGGACTAATCTTCAGAAGCTTATCTGCAATTTCACGAAGCTCTTGTGAAAGACGGAAAGATTTATCTTGTGTTTCAGTAAATTTGTCGTATTCTTCTTTTTGCTTTATTGCAAGATTTCTTGCATCATCAAGTCTTGAAATCGCGTCTTCGTAGCATTCAGCCAAAGAAACATCGAAGTATATCTTTTTAATTGTATCGAGTTTAATTCCATCAAATCCAACCAACAAATCAGCATATTTTGATATGCTTTTTTGTTGTTTTCTTTGATTTTCAAGGAGTATAGGTACGTCTGTTTTTACCAATTGATTTGCCTCTTCCAAGAGGGACAATGCTACTTGTTTTTGATTTTTAGATTTTTCAAGAGCTTTCTGATCTTTTAGTAATGTTTCAAGACGAGAAATGTCGGCTTCAAGCTTTTCAATAAGAGGTTTGGCACTATTGCAGTAACTAACCAAACCGTCAAGCGAGATAGGAGAAGGAATCCACTTAAGTTCCAAAGCTTGCTCCAGTAATACTTTCAATTCAGAAAGATTTTCCACAATATTAGTAGCAAATAATTCCTTATTATTCTGAGTTGAATCCCATCCAATATTGCAAATCTTTTCATTCAAATGAGTATAGATTGAGTCGGACTCATGTTGTACACTATTAGCTTCTCGAATCTGTATTTCCAAAGCAGCAATTTCATCACTTGTTTGTAATTCTAGTGCTTTAAGATTTTTTAACTCAGATGAAAGAGCCGTACGGACTTTTTTTATTGTTGTCTCTATTGTAGAAGTTTCAGAGCCTAATATCAATTTTGAAAGAGCGTCTTTAATGTCTGAAGCTGAATCTGCCAACCTCGAAGCAGCATCTGTATCTAAAAAGTTAAATTTTTCAAAACTTTGGTACAGATAATTTGTCTTAATTTCGTATTGAGAATACCAAATAAGATTACGATCTCGAAATTCAGATAAAGGCCGCTTATGGTCAACTTCATCAGGAGTTCCCTCAGCCAATTCTACACTCAATTTATATTCCAGTGAATTATCCGGATTCCTTCTATTTCGGCCACAGTAATATAATTCAATTGATTCGAGAAGAGATGTTTTACCTGAGCCATTAGGGCCAACAATAAGATTTACTTTGCCAAATTCAAAATGTCTTTGTAGAGGATAATCCAAATATTTTATTAGCTTCATTGATTTAATAAAAGGTACATCCGGTGTTGTTGAATGGGAAGTTCGTGGAAATTGCAGGGATTGTGAGGTTTGTTCAGGATTCGATTCTAAATATGACTTTTTAATCAAATCTAATCTTTCTGGCATTGTATGCTTGTTTAGAATTGCATCCTCAAATCCCGCATCTATAAGGTAATCCGTCCAAATTGAAAGGATACTTTTGTGGAGAGTGCTTTCAGTCGGTATAATATTTGCAGGTGGAAGTATCGAGTCGAGTTTATCTTCTGAGATGACTAATTTACGTGCATAAGTTCGATTACTTTCAATTAATTTTCTAGCCTTCAATATATCGGGCTCAGATAAACGTTCTTCATCCAAAATAAAGTAGAGATAATTATTCCATTGAAGGCTTTTTTTACCCTCGAAATAATAGGGCCCTATAACACCATCTTGATAATTATTAATTTCTTCTGGTGTTTTAGGTAAGTGTTCTACAAGATCTAAATAGCAAATAGCGTAAGGATTACCCCCATCCATCTTAGTGAATCGAATAATTGTATCATCCACTTGTTGGACATCGAAATAATAATCTGAAATGCGTTTTTTTATTTGTTCAAGAGTTAAATTCATTGTTCCCTCCCAATATCAACAGGAGATTCATCACCTGTTTGATCATAATTGAGATTACGGTGTGGTTCGTATAGAACTATTTGATCATTATTATCACGATACCAAATATGGAAGCGCTGTTGCGCTGATATACATTGATTGATATCTGAAGATGATTCATAAATAAAGGAGTTAACACGAGTGACAGTTTTTTCTATTTGAGGAATGGTAGAATCTTCACCCACATAGATTACTGTAGCGTATTTTTCAATTGATGATTTGATATTTTGTTGAGGATTATTTGGAGACCACTGAAACTCAAAATCACCTTTTAAATCGTTAATACTGGGTGGCAAATCATTTTGTTCTATTATATTCCATAAACGACTAAAGCGCTGTAACCTAGATGTTCTGAACTTTATTGCATCCTCATGCATATCTTGGGCAAAAGTTATTCTTCGGACAACCTCAGGTAATTCAATTACACAAGAATCCAATGATTTAACTTCATACCATCTATTTTTATTGATTTCACCAGAAGATAATGCCATTATGCGCTCTGCATTGAAAGGGTTGGTATCTGCTATTTGTTTAATAGCACTTTGAGCATCGATTCCTTCATCCACTAACGTAGAAAAACCATCATCTACAGCATCCAGCACAATCCATTTATTAGCCTCATTATTCCAAGTGCAAGTTCTAGTGAGCCGAGGTCCAGTACGCTTTGATGCTGATCCAGGGACTCCAATATGGGCTACCTTGGTTGCGGTCAACAAAAAAGTCGCTGGTTCATAATTAAAGAATAATGCATGTGATCGGTGTGGTTGAAGATATGTGTAATAAAGCCCAAGTCGGTGATTGGCACAAAGTCTATGGTCAGACTCGTCGAAGTCTTTTGTTTTCAAGTACCATGCTGACCCAGCTATTGTTTTCCAAGACTTATCTTGTCCATTTATTTCCATAATAACATCTGAAGCCCAATTTATACAGAGTATCTCTGTTTCATCCCGACTATATCGTAAAAGATTGCTTCTACATGCAAGAAATGATTCATGTCGTGGATTAGGGTTTAATTGGATATGAAGTATCAAAGCACGATCATGAATCTTTTTAGCAATTGTATCCTCAAACCCAAAAGCATCAGCACAAATCAAAGACACAAGTTTTATGGAAGCATCATCTCCGCCAAATAGATAGAGATGTGTGCCTTTTTGCATACCAATATTCTCAAAATGGTCTACATCTCCCATTGCCTCTGTTTTAAATTGTACGAGTATTACAGTTCTTGATTCCTCTAAATTAGCAGCAATTGGTGCTTTAAAAACATAGGCAAGTGGGCTGACAAATTTAGGAGAAAACGAGTCAAGTGGTTCATAAATTACAGTTGCTACTGAATCAAGAGCTGATTTTAGTGCATCAAGTTCACTTATTTTTATGCTCTCACAACCAAGCGCCCATAATTTCCCATTGGTAGGCCCTTGCCCTTCTTTAATCACTGTTTCAAGAACAGACCATGGCATCGAATACTCTGGAGTAATTAGCAAATCAGCCTGCTTTTTATTTGCATCTTCCAAAAATAGACTATACTGATTAATTGCAAGTGTATGGTCGCGATTTCGAACACCATTTTCATCTGCCTCTATATCACCATGAGGTTGTAATAGTAAAACTTCATAAGTATCCACATTTGAAATCAATGCATTTAATGTTGGATTCCCTAGTCTATTTTCAAGTAGTATCTCCTTGACTGGTATAACGTCCATGTAATTAACAACCTTTGGCCTTATGATCAGCATATTCTAAAGATATTTTGATATTTGCTTTGTTGTAAGTTATGGCTTTGTCTATTGATAGTTTTGTGTATTACATCATACAATAACTTATAAATTATTTGTGTTTAATGTGACTGTTCTCATTAGTCTGTCGCTTTGTCCTTTGTGTCTGTCTCTTGTCTGTCGTCTGTATTTGTCTCATATGTCTCTTGGAATTGTCTCCTAAATATGGCATGAAAAGACAAAAGAGACACATGTCTCCGTCAAAATCAACCATTTGCAACAAGTTTTTCCCACTGATCCAAACGTTCTTTATTATGAGCATTAAGTGTAAAAGGTGTATCTGCCTTCGCATTTTTCTTCATGTAATGCAATGTTCCTTTTGAAAAACCTAGCTTTTTCCAGTCTGAATAGGAAATACTTAGAATCTTTTTTCGTATGTCGCTTGTGTCCTGTCGCTTTGTCTCATACTGAGGGACAATGAAATCAATGTCCTTTCTTTTGTTAGTTAAGTATTGAGCTAATTCCATAGTCTTCAGGAACATGACATAGCTCCACATAGTCATATTTCCTTTATAGCTAACTCTTTTGTTAAACCACAGATTTACTTCTTCAGTTAGTTTCTTAGCCCCGGTAGGTCTCAGACGCAATGAGTAATTCTCTGTCCTGATGAAATCCTTGTTTTCCATCCTCTCTGACTCTATCAGGTTAACCACTGCAAAATCAAAATTGAACATATCCGTAAATAGTAAATAGTTAATTTACCCCACTTATAATGGGGGGATATTAGATGGACTCAAACAGAAAGACTGCAATAATTGTGGGCATCTTGTTCATAACTGCGACAGTTGCATACTCGCTTGGTGTTATTTTATTGGAACCGATCCTGAGAGCTTCAGATTATCTTACTATGGCTTCTGAGAATGAGAACACGATGATAATAGGATCGTTCCTTGTTCTGATAGATGCCGTTGCAGTAGCAGGCATTGGAATAATGATATATCCGGTCCTGAAAAAGCATAGTGGATCTTTAGCCCTTGGGTACGCCGGTGCCAGAATTGCAGAGGGCGTACTTTTTACTATTAATGTGATCGCCATACTGACACTACTGGCATTAGCTCAGGATCTTGCAAAAGCAGGATATCCGGATACTGCCTATTATCAAACCTTTGGCACTGTATTACTGGCAGCAGGTGACCTGGCCTTTTTGTTTGGATTCGCAGTTGCCTTTACTATATCTGCCCTTATCTTGAACTATTTATTGTACAGATCAAAATTAGTTCCCAGATGGTTATCAGGCTGGGGTTTTATTGGAGCTGCATTGCTGTGGGTATATTATTTGTTGCAACCTTTCAATATCTATCTGCTTGGTATTCTATTTGTTCCAATAGCCATGCAGGAAATGGTTTTTGCAGTATGGCTTATCGTCAAAGGATTCGATCCGGATGCGATCGATACCGAGCCTTCGGGAACAGTATGAACGAGATATAATGAACAGATCAAAGTAAATTTGGAGGAATACATCACTTAGCGGTTTCCAATATTCCCTTCCTTGAAGCGTATCCACTGATAATTCCCCTGTAGATATCCATATCCAAAATACTAATTAATCATTCCTTTTATACTCTAAAGGGGGAGGCAATATTAGTGGAAGGAACAGACAGGAAATTATTACGTGCTCAGGCACGAGTAAAGGAACTTAAGAACTTTTACACCCATCTGGTATTATACGTAGTGATAATGGGCCTGCTATTTTTCATCGACTATTCAGATGGAGGCACTTGGTGGGTTCAATGGCCGGTCATTGGATGGGGGATCTTTGTAGTGATGCATGGGATAAATGTGAGCAAATTTGGAACGAACTGGGAAGATAAAAAGATAAAAGAGATCATGGAAAAAGAGGATAAATGATCATCTCATGAATTTTTTCATGTAATAAGGACTGCCTTTTAAGGCCCTATCTTTTTTTACTTAACACTATCCTACGCTTCATTGTAGTCTCGTGATCACAGAGACCACAAGAGCTAAATAAATATATCATTATTATTCATGATAGTTGAGAACTATTAACCTCTGGTTTCATTATCTCTTCCTTATTTGGTTCCATAAATAACCAGGGTATGCAGCTTAATTCTCTGCCTGCCGGGTCTTTTAGAATGGTTCCGGAGTTGAGTTCGATCAGTAAGGGATAAGATCAGCTCATACGAAAAATATAATGGATAATAGTTAAGAATAACTAATATATATCTAAAAATTGGCATTTGTCTGACAATGAAGACTATTTAATGGGGTATTAGTATGGATGAAACTTTGATAAAAGATATAACAGCAAACCCGGCTCCATTGGGGTTGATGGGATTCGGGATGACCACAGTACTGCTTAATTTGCATAATGCAGGATTATTTGGACTGGGGTCAATGATCCTGGCTATGGGTCTGTTCTATGGCGGTATCGCTCAAATGATAGCAGGTATCATGGAGTGGAAAAAAGGTAACACCTTCGGGACAACAGCATTCACTTCATACGGAATGTTCTGGCTTACTCTGGTCTTTATAGTCATAGCACCTCAATTCGGTCTGGGAGAGGCTCCAGGTGCGCTCGAAATGGCTGCATACCTGTTCATGTGGGGACTATTCACCTTTGGAATGTTCATAGGGACCTTCAAAGCAAACAGGGCCTTGCAGGTGGTTTTTGGAACATTGACAGTGCTATTCATATTGCTGGCAATAGCCGATCTCACCGGTAATGGGTCCATAAAACAGTTCGCCGGCTATGAAGGCATCTTCTGTGGGCTTAGTGCTATCTATCTGGCTCTTGCTGAAGTGCTCAATGAAAAGTTCGGTAGAACGATCCTTCCAATTGGAGAATGATAAAGTTAAAGATCTAAACTCAGGACAGTCTCTCTTAAAAGCCTGTCCTGTTCAGTTATTTGCAGATGACCTTGCCATAACAACATTATTTTTGTCATTTCTGCAGGGCCATATACATAATGTTATTTTCACTCAAAATAGCAGTTACATCAGACCTATCTGTTTCATCACTCCAACAAGGTCATAGAACAGTTTCTCATCAACGATCTGTCCGTCCTTCCAGTGAGCAACTGTACAAAAGTCCACTTTGAAGCTCTTATTTGTAGGTGGGATCTCATCTCCCTCTGGAGTTTTCATGGGACCTTTCATGGTACCGGAAAGGACAGCCACTGAACATGTCCAGTCCCCCTGGCCAAAAAGTACCTTGTATGGTCTGTTCTCAACATGATTGTCCGGAAATGTCTTGTAGAACTCTATAGCCTCTTCGTTATGTGCTTTTCTTCCCCTTGTTGGTTCCGTTTGTCCCGGCCAGTAAACAGCCGTGTCTTCACTATGCCGTTTATTGAATGTTTCCCAATCCTGTGCATTCCATGCATCGTCCAGTGTGATCATTAATTCCAGATTCTCTTCAACGGTCATTTAACTCCCCCTTTATTTATTTTCAACGATCAGGCAGCTTGTGATCAAAACAAAACCCAAATATCAACAGGAAAATAATACAACTAAGCTCCCCACTAATAATTGGTTTTCTTTACTATATAATCAGATTGGCTTTGTAGAAAATAGGCCCTATAATAAAAAAATCGAATTGCAGGTTATTTAAGTGGTGTGTCTATATCTAAAGATCTCTCTGATCAGAAGGTACTTTATAGCATTATTTTCATACTTACATTGGGACTACTTAGAAATTATTTTACATATTCTGTGGGAGGAATATTATGAATAACTCATATCAAGAAGAACAATTTCCAGTTCTTCCTATTGAAGAATGGGAAGATACAATGAACACGTTTCATCTGTTCCTGCAAGTGATAGGGAAGATCAGACTTAAGCTGTTCCCTAAAAGAAATCACTGGTGGCATGTGACCTTATACATATCAACAAGAGGGATCACAACAGGCCCTATTCCATATGAGGATATGAGCTTTGAGATGGAATTCGATCTCATTGAGCATGTGCTGATCATCAGAACAAGCACAGATCAGAATAGGAACATCGAACTAAAGGGACTCTCTGTCTCTCAGTTCTATAAAAAAGTGTTCTCAGAGCTTTCAGATATCGGTATAAGTACTAAGATAGTAGCGGTTCCTTATGACACGCCGTTTAGCACAGAACCATTTGAAACCGATGATAAGCATTCTTCATATAATGAAAAGTATGTCAACAGATACTGGCGTATTCTTGTTCAGATGAACTCGATCTTTGAGACCTACAGAGGTACATTCACAGGAAAATGTTCACCATCGCAATTTTTCTGGCACCATAAAGACCTGTCATTGATATTCTACTCAGGAAGATCTGTAGAACTATGGGAAGGTGCCAATCCGGTGGATACTGAAGCCTATTCACATGAATTGATAGCCTTTGGATTCTGGCCAGGTGATGAGAACGTCAGAGAACCTGCATTTTACGCTTCCGTATATCCCGAACCAGAAGGACTTACCGATGAACCGCTGAGCCCTGAGAAAGCATTCTGGTCCCCTGACGGAGGTGGAATGGCCCTATTGATGTATAATGATGCCAGAAGCACTCCTGATCCAAAACAAGCAATAGTGGAATTCATGGAAAGTGTCTATCAGGCCGGTGCTAAAAAGGCGAACTGGGATAAAAAAGCTTTCCAGCTTCCGGTGTAAAAGCAAAAGATGCCATTTTAATGGCACATACAATTGAGATGATCATTGATCATCATTTTCTTTTCATTCAGAAATGCGTTCAATATCTTCTGACCACACATACTCGATCGTTTCACAGACCGATCGGTATTGTAAATGTGAAAGTACTTCCTTTTCCAGGTTCACTTTCAACATATATATCTCCTGAATGCATCTCTATGTAATGTTTAACAATTGCAAGACCTAAGCCGGTTCCACCATGATCACGATTCACAAAGGAACTGAGCTGTTTAAATGGATCGAATATAGCATTTTGTTGTTCAGGAGGAATGCCAATACCATTATCGATGATAGACACCTGAACATTTTCGTTCATTATTTTAGAATCGATCCATACTTGGCCTGATCTTGGTGTGAACTTGATCGCATTACTAAGAAGATTATACATGAGTTGTTTAAGCTTGATCTTATCAGCAATGATCGCCAGTTCATCAAACTCGATATTGACTTCCAGGTCAAGGTCCTTCTCTCTGAAAAGCGGGTCCATTAAGATCAAGATCTCATCTATTAGTCTCCGGAGATCGACCATCTCAGGTATGTATTCCATATTGCCAGATTCTATTTTTGAAATATCAAGAATATCATTGATAAGTTCCAGCAGATGATTACCACTAGTAAGGATATTAGAGACATACTGAACCTGCCTTTCATTCAGATCTCCAAACAGTTTGTCGTTGAGTACCTGAGAAAAACCAATGACCGAATTAAGTGGTGTACGAAGTTCATGGCTCATATTCGCAATGAACTCTGATTTTATCTGGTTTGATTCTTCAGCCAGGGCCTTAGCCTGAAGAAGGGCCATTTCAGCCTGCTTACGCTCAGTTATGTCTGTGAGGAAAAGAGTAAGACCGATAACATTTCCCATCTCATCTTTAAGAGGACTGTATACATTCTCATACCATTTTCTCTCAAAGAATGAATCACCATACTCCTCAACAACAGTGAAGGCTTCACCTGCAAGTACCCTGTCAAAATTAGACCTTGCTTTTTCTATATCCATCGTATTTTTTATATGATCAAGAATGCTGTCCCCTATCTCTATTTTGGTACCCCAGATATTTTCCATCGTTCTCTGATGGTTGTTGTTGTAAGCAATATATCGATAATTCTTATCCAGAGCAAATATGACAACATCTTTGGGACTCTCGATCACTTCCTGCAAGAGCTTGTATGCATGCCGGTATTTTTCCTCTGCATGTTTAAGCATCTCTTCGGCTCTCTTTCTTTCGGTAATATCCCTGCAAACACAAAAAGCCAGTTTCTGACCACCAAATATCGCACCGTTCGAGCTGACCTCAATATCAAGTAAGGTCCCATCTTTACAACGGTGGCGTGTCTCGAATGTGTGTCCGGACTCATCAACATCCTTTATTATCTCAATTATCTCTTCACGTGTCGAATTGTTTTCCCAATCCCATACGTGTAATTTAAGAACTTCATCCATTGAGTATCCCAGCATATCTGCATATTTCTGGTTGGCCTCGACAACCTCACCTTTGTCATTAACAACAACGATGCCATCATTTGATTGTTCAACAAGGATGTTCCTTCTGGCACGTTCCTCTTCAATTTTCCTTTCAGCTCTCTTTTTCTCTGTGATATCTGAATGAGTTCCATACATGCGAAGTGGTCTGCCGTCCTCGTCCCACTCTATCACTTTTCCACGGGAGAGTACCCATATCCAGTCTCCATTTTTGTGCTGCATGCGTGTTTCGTATTCATAGTACTCCAGTTCACCTGTAAAGTGCTTATTAAGAAGTATGTCTGATCCTTTTATATCATCAGGATGGACCAGTTTTTTCCATGTTTGGATGTCGAGTGGAACCAATTCATCCCGGGTATACCCAATGATCTCCGCCCAGCGTTCATTGACCGAGGTCTCATCGGTCTGCACATTCCATTCCCATGTACCAACATTTGTACTCTCAATGATGTTTGCCAGACGCTTACGTTCTTCTATTATGCTGTTTTCGGCTTGCTTTCTTTCAGAAATATCTCTGCCAACACCCAGAACTCCTATGATCTTTCCACTGGAATCATGCATTGGACTCTTTATTGTTTCCAGATATTCCTGGTGTCCATCGTCCGCATAGGTGACAATTTCCTCATTAACTGAAGGTCTGTCAGCTTCTAATGCTTTGATGTCCTTTTGTCTGAAGAAATCCGCAAGTTCCTGATCAACAAAATCATGATCGGTCTTCCCGATGATCTCTTCTTCCTTTGCACCAAAAAAACGCTCGAACTTTGCATTGCATGAAAGATAAACCCCATTGACATCTTTTAGCCATACAAGGTCAGGAATAGTATCAACCAGTGTGCGAAGTTGTCCTTCACTGTTCTTTAATGCTATCTCTGTATTTTTACGTTCAGTTATATCGATCGTTGTCGCCATGATCCTTTCAATACCGTTTATGGTCACAGGACTTAATCTGACATGTTGCCAGAAATGTTCATTCTCTGCATTTATGCTAAGCCATTCAAGTTCTTGTATTCCTTCAGTGGCAGCTTTATGGATCAATATGAGTGCTTCATTAAAGGAATATGGGGGATCCAGCCAGAAATTATTTGCTTTTAACTGCTTAAGCGAAGAAAAGCCATACATTTCATAGGTCTTAGGATTAGCATCAATGATCTCTCCGGTTTCCTTGTCATGTATAATTATCGATATCGGTGCGTCCGTGAAAAGTGCTCTGTATTGCTCTTCCCTATCATGAATAGTTCTTTCTGCCTGCTTACGTTCTGTTATATTCTGAAAAACAGTAGCGAAGATACCTTCATCCACTTTGTAAGCGTTAATACTGAAGTATCTGTCCAAGGGCTCAGCAAACTCTTCAAAACTAATAGGATCGCCTGTAATTACTACGTTACCATACGTTTCTATGAGAGAGGTATTTTCTATGCCAGGTAGAATTTCGGTTACACGCTTTCCAATAATATCGACAACTTTTAGTCCCGTATGCTTCTCAAATGCTTCATTTGCCTCAAGAAATATATAATCTATCGGAGTGCCTTTTTCATCAAGGACCATTTTATGGATCGCTACCCCACTGATATCATTTTCAAATAGGCCACGATACCTTTGCTCACTTTCTATCAATTCCTTTTCTGCACCTATCTGGCCTATAATGTTCCAGGCCATATCCATGAGCAAAGTAAGCTGAAGGGTATCACTCCTTGTGTAATCTGATCCTTTGTTGGCAACTCCCACTACAGCGACAATTTTATTGTTTCTGAAAATTGGCACTGTCATGAAATTATGAAGTTCAACATGTCCTTCAGGATAACCTTTTTTCAATGGGTTCGAAGCATGGAGGTCATTTACTATTATTGTTTTACGTTGTCTGACAGCTTCTCCCCAAATACCTGTGCTGTCAAGGTCATAAACAGTTTGAGGCTCAACTATTCCGCAGTCATTCATTACATTCTTAGACCACGTGTTAAGGGTAAATTGCTTCCTTTTCTCACTATAATAGTAAATATAACCAATTTTACTTTTTGTGAGCTTAATGGATTCATTTAGAGCAAAATCAAGGAGATCCTGTATTGATCCATGTTTTGATCGTAGAATTTCAATGATACTTGTTGATCTGGCCTCTTCAAGAAGCAATTCCTCTTCTACTTTCTTTAATTCAGTTATATCGTGGATCACCAGGCAAAGCAGGTCCTTTTCTTTGGAAGTTATTGGAATTGCGTAGATCTCAACATCCTGAATTTGACCATTTTTCAATTTATGCTTAAAAGTGAAGTGATTCTTGCTTTCGTTTTTAACTCTGGAAAGCTCTGATAGTATTTTTTCCTCAGACAGTATATCTATCTGACTTATTTTCTTTTGTTTTAATTCCTCAGGTGACCAGCCATAATAATTGGAAGCAGCATTATTGGCATCAATGATACAAAGACTCTCAGGTTCAATAAGTAACATGATAACATGGTCATTATTGAATAGTTGAATGTTATCTTCCGTTTTTTCATCTAAATTGAATTCAGATGATCCTGAATTAGTTTTCATTTTTCCTCTTTATGATATTTCAAAGCAAGTTATTATTTATCTGCTTAAAGTTTGGAATATGGTCCGTGATATTTTGGTATGGACAGTTTAAGAAGTTCAAATGATACATAAATGCACTACTACCATAGTAGTCCACATGCTATATAATCGATATGATATCGATAATTTTTATCACTATTCCCTGGATTTTATGAGTTTATTATTATTTAATTTAATATGTTGTATATTCGCTATCTTATAATTCATTTAATTAATTATATATTATACCCCTGTATTTCCGGTGCAAAATATTCTGTAACTACTTGACCGGTTTTTTGACCAAATAGATGTTGAACTGATCTCCAGCTTGTAGAATGCACATATTCATCAAATAAAAATTCAATACATATACTTAAATATGATTACATCAGTAACCTCATTCCGTATATGTCCTTTAATGGGATAGTTCAAAAATATAATAGAGGAGACTTTTCATGCAAAAACCAGAAACACACATATTCGTTTGTGCAAGCACAAGACTGAACGGAATAGTAAAGGGCGCATGCCAGAACAAATCATCACATAATCTTGTAGCTATGATTTCCGAAGAAGTAATGGACAGGGACCTGGAAGGTGAAGTGATGGTCACTGCAACCGGATGTGTAGGTATTTGCGAAAAAGGTCCAATAGTAATGATCTACCCTCAGCAGATATGGTATGGCGAAGTATCAGAAGATGATATTGAAGACATACTTGATGCAGTAGAGGAAGGCGGAGTAGTCGACAGACTTCTCATATCCTGAGAACAAATTCAATGTCTAAAGCGAGTTGTTCAATATAATTCAACAACTCTCTTTTTACTTGTTGATCACTTTATTTTTTACATGATCTTTAGTCCATTTCAATGGTCATTGATCTTTTAATTCACATCTGTTCCTGCTTTTCTTTAAGAAGGTAGCTGCCTTTTTTCATGATAACGATCAAAAAGAATATACTTACTCTTTCTTCCATAATGGTAAAAATGGTAAACAGGGCCACATTATAGAGGTTATGTGTCATGAAAGACCTTTGAAGAATTACAGCAGGTACTGACTACCCATACAAGTACCCGGGACATAAACCTTGTTAAGCTCAAGTGTTACTCTTGCCTTGTATACCATTTACCTGACACTTAGTCTCCCACGTGCCACCGGTCTCCAGATTATTTTTTTGATATTTAGAAGTGGCCAAAAGGAACTATATAGGCGTATACAGGTCTGCATAATCCATAAATGCGAAGTACGAATATATTTTATATAGATGTCGATCAGGCATCAACTTAAGTGAAGAACGTGGCTGGTAAAAAATGAACGGAACTGCTGCATCTTTTAAGAATTCGATAGGAATGGAGTTCATGCTTATTCCGGCTGGCTGTTTCAGGCTGGATCAGAATATGTTCAGTTATGAGATACCAGAACCTGTAGTTACTATACCGGAACCATTCTATATTGGAAAATATCCGGTGACACAAAAGGAATGGAAAGCTGTCATGGGCGATCTGCCTTCTTGTTTTGAAGGGAATGACAGGCCGGTAGAGTGTATCTCATGGGACGATGTTCAGAAGTTCATCAGAGAACTGAACGCAAAAGAAGACAATGGAATTTATCGTCTTCCTTCTGAAGCCGAATGGGAATATGCCTGCAGGGCAGGAACGGATACGAAGTATTTCTTTGGAGACTCTGATGCAGAATTAGGTACATATGCATGGTACTATGGTAACTCAGAGCACAATACGCATCCGGTAGGGAGGAAAAGGCCCAATCCATGGGGACTGTATGACATGCACGGCAATGTATGGGAATGGTGCCAGAACAGGCATCACAGGAACTACGAAGAAGCCCTTGCCGAAGGAACTGCATGGGATACTGTAGGAAGCATCGGTATCGTGCTGCGTGGTGGCGGCTGGGTCAGTTATCCTGATAAATGCTGTTCTTCATGTCGAAGCAGCTATGATTCGGACTATGGTTCTTATTCACTTGGTTTTCGTCTTTTAAGGTCCGTGTGATATCCTGAATTAGTGGTATAGCATAAATCAGGTCCTTGAATATATTGTGACCACTAAAAAGCAGATGTCCAGATAAATTTCCCTAAATGTAGTAATAAAGCATCATTGGCCAAATCAGGAAAGTGGTAAATATGGGGGTGGTTGGTTGGGTTGGCCAATGATACTGGAGTTGGGTAGTTTTTCATTAATTAAAGAGGGTGGTCCGCAATTAATGAGTGATGATGGGATGGTTATGTTGTTCCCAACTCTGCATTCAAAATGCCCTTCATCTATTATATATCTGTCTGTTAACTATGTCGCTTGCTATCGAAATAAACTTAAAACAACTTACAACGAGTTTTATATTCATTTACCTTTCTTTCTCAAATTAACAAATACAACAGCAAAGACACCTGCCATGGCAAGTATGACCTCAAAACCCGGTGAACTTGCGGTACTGGCCTTTGTTCCTTCTATTCCCAGCTGTTCCTCTAATTCTGCATTGAGCCTGATGTTCTCTGCCATTTCCTCAAGTTCGGCCCTGTCCTTTAGAAGTTCATAGAACCCGTGCCACTGTACATAGTCAGGACCCAGCATGAAAGCGCCCATTCTGGCACGTCTGCCTTCATGGTGCCACATCTCGTATATCTTGAACTCGATGGGTTCGTCGAAGTTCTGCTCAGTGATCAAACCTTCTTCCTTCAGTTCATCAACGATCAGTTTTGCATCCGTGTATTTGATGTTGTATAATTCCACGGTGTTGTCCGCATTCGTGTAGTAATTAGCTATCCAGTCATCAGAATGACACTGTTCACACACTGAATACATGCGCTCACGTTTCTCCTCCCAGGTGGAACCATCACTTATGGGAGTTCCCAGCAAGTTAGCTGTGTTATCGGTGCGTCTGGAAACAGGTGTCTCAAGTTCCCATGAAAGACGTTCGCTTACATCATGTGTAGGAGCCATCTCCTGTGTTCCTGACATGTGGCATACAGCACAGGTAGGTGCCCTGTAATCCTCTCCGGCCACCCAATCCACAGATGTCCAGTTCCAGTTATCACCATCGGTATTGTAGATGCTTCCATGCTTAGATTCATCATATATCTCGGTCTGTGGATGATCAGGTCCCAGATGACATTGCTCGCATGATTCTGGTTTCCGTGCTTCCTCTACTGAAAAAAGATGCCGTGTATGGCAGGCTGAACAGGATCCGAGACTTCCATCAGGATTTATCCTTCCAATTCCGTTGTTCGGCCAGACCTCAGGGTCCTCTGTGGTCTTACCAAGCATATTTGTCCCATGACATGCCTGACATCCGTTGACAGTAGCATCATGACTTACAATGGTCTCTCCATCGACAACAACGAGACTTTCAAGATATGGCAATGCCTTGTTATCAAAATCCAGTTCATAATATATTGAACCCAGGGCATGAAGGCTCCTGTCATTCTCTTCGTACTCTGTAGCATGACAGGATCCGCAGTCACTTGCTGACACCACAAGCGTGATATCGTATCCCATATGCGATATAGCATCCGGGTCATCTGGCTGAGCAACGTGACAATCCGCACACGAAACACCATATTCTGCATGTGTACTGTCCTCCCACTCATCTATTATGGCCGGGAAAGCATCCATGGACCTATGACAATCCAGACAATCATACCAGTCGTCTTCAACTGCTCCACATGGCTGAACCATTAACGCAAAAATAGCTATCAATAACCCCATTATTAAATATGTGATATTCATATTCCACCCCAATATAGCAATGCATCCTTCCGGATGACATTCAAACACTCCCATAAAACATTCGCAGGAATAGCATATATATTTAAGTATGTAGAATACCCGATCATCCGGGATCAATTCACGAAATACTCTCTCCTGGACAATATATGGGCCAGAAAGATAAAGGACAAGGCAGCATCTGCAAGCATTTCAATATTCCCTATTACCACATAGATCATGATCCCATTACCTGTACCCCACAGGAACCAGGGTATTGACAAATATAGGGCTGACCTTTTCAAGTCGATCATCCCATAGGCCAGAACAACAGATACTACTGCATAAAAGATGTAAACAATAGTTGAAAGGGTCATATTCAAAGAGTGTCCCAAAAAGTATGCATTTGTTCCTGTAATGGCCATGAACAACTGGGATATAGCTCCAAGACCAATGAGGATCCCAAGTATAACTATTCCTCTTGGTTTTGTTTCATCGAGTCCCAGCATCCGGTAGTTATTTTTAAGGATGGATATCCAGATATCTGCGATCCCATTGACCATACTCTTATTTAGATGTCAACGGTATAAGTAAATATTTGTATGTGATATCAAAATAATTTTCATCTTTTAAGGAACACATAAATAGGACCTGTGTTCAAAAATAACGGGGAGGAAGGGTTAGAATGACAGAACACTTAATTGACGATATATCGTTACGCAAAATAGCACTGATAGCAGGTTTCAGTTATCTGATAATATTCATCACAGGTATTGCATCCAATTTTATTGTTCTTATGGATCTTTTTATACCCGGGGATGCTGCGGGCACTGTAGATAGCCTTCTGGCCAATATGGGTCAGTTCCGTGCGGGTATCCTGGGATTTATAATCATGGTCATCTTTGATGTGATAGTGGCCTGGGCCCTTTACATCCTGCTCAAACCGGTGAGCAGGGGGCTTTCATTGCTTGCTGCATGGCTGAGACTGGTGAATGCAACCATCTTCGGGCTAGCTATCTATGACCTTTTTGCGATCCTGCGGATACTGAACGATACCACTTATCAGGATTTGCTCACCCCGGAAATGATCCAGGCCCAGGTGATGTTATTCTTTACTGCATTCAATGACACGTGGCTTATAGGACTCATTTTCTTTGGGATACATCTGGCATTTCTGGGTTATCTTATCATCAGGTCGGGTTATATCCCGAAATTCATTGGTATCCTTCTTATGATAGCATCAGCAGGTTATCTGATCGACAGTTTTGCCAATGTGCTTCTGGTCAGCTACGCAGAATACGCAGGGATATTCATGCTGATAGTTCTCGTTCCCGGTGTTATCGGGGAACTTTCTCTCACCTTGTGGCTTCTGATAAAAGGCCGTAAACTAACATTGCCTGAATACCCGGCATAAAATATTAGATACCTCATGAAGAAATATCCAGAAACAAATAAATATGGAACAAAATTAAA
This sequence comes from Methanolobus profundi, assembly GCF_900114835.1. Taxonomy (GTDB): domain Archaea; phylum Halobacteriota; class Methanosarcinia; order Methanosarcinales; family Methanosarcinaceae; genus Methanolobus; species Methanolobus profundi. Next base: position 825,639 of record NZ_FOUJ01000001.1, read on the forward strand.
TTAAAATGGGAGGAAGTGATCAGCATGGCAAACCTTTCAACTGATATATCGATGCGAAAAGCTGCCGGCATCGCAGGATATGGACTTCTGCTGATGACATTTTTCGCTCTCCTGTCCGATGCTTTGATCCTACCGCGTCTTATCGTGCCGGGAGATGCAGCAGCAACGGCAGGTAATATCATGGCTGATCAAGTTTTGTTCCGTCTGGCCATATGCAGCTTTATTGTGGTGGCAGTTCTTGATGTGCTGGTTGCATGGGCATTTTATATTTTGCTCAGGTCGGTGAACAGGAGCATATCATTGCTTGCAGCATGGTTCAGGCTGGTATATGCTGCCATCCTGATATTCAGCATTGTTTTTCTTGTAATTGCCCTACAGATACTGAATGATGCTCAATATCTTGCAATATCCGGCACAGATCACTCACAAGCTATGATGATGCTATTTATCAATGCTTTCAGTGAAGCATGGGCTGTTGGGTTGATATTGTTCGGTCTTCATCTTGTGCTTCTTGGTTATCTGGTCCTCAGGTCAGGTTACATCCCCGGAGCTCTTGGTTTGCTTGTGATGCTTGCAGGCTTAAGTTATCTGTCGGATCATTTTATTGGATATCTTGTTCCTGATCAAAATATAGCACTCAGTACGATCTTTGGCTGGGGTGAACTTGTATTTATGATATGGCTTCTGGTAAAAGGACATAGTATACCTGAAATAACTGAATGAATAAATGAATGTATTACAAAATGAAGGGTGCCTGATGAAAGCAATTGTATACGAAAGATATGGATCTCCTGATGTACTTGAGTTGAAAGAGATAGCAAAGCCCATCCCCAAGGACAACGAGATACTTATCAGAGTGCATGCCAGCACGGTTAACAGGACAGATTGCGGTTTTAGGAAAGCTGACCCTTTCATTGCAAGGCTATTTGCCGGTCTGACACGTCCAAGAAATCATATACTTGGAACTGAGTTTGCTGGAGTGGTAGAGTCCACAGGCAAAGATGTGACCGAATTCAGTGCAGGTGACAGTGTATTCGGGCATAGCGGAGATAAGTTCAGGGCGCATGCCGAGTACATCTGCCTTTCAGAAGACGACCCTGTGGCATTAAAACCTGAGAATATGAGCTATGAGGAGGCTGCCTCGATATGTGACGGTGCTGCGCTGGCCTGGACATATCTTGCTAAAGCTGATCTCAAAAAAGGACACAAGGTACTTATCAACGGAGCCTCCGGTTCAATCGGTTCGGCAGGTATACAACTTGCCATATATTGTGGTGCAGAGGTCACGGGAGTATGCAGCACAGGAAATATGGAAATGGTCAGCTCTCTTGGAGCCGACAGGGTAATTGACTATACTCAAGTGGATTTCACAAAGGACGATCTGAAGTATGAGGTGGTCTTCGATGCTGTGGGTAAAAGCACTTTCTCACGTTGCAAAGATCTCATGAAAAATGGCGGGATCTATTTTTCAACTGAACTTGGACCAATGGCACAGAACCCTTTCCTTGATATATGGACCTCCCTTTTCGGAAGTAAAAAAGTGAAGTTCCCTATGCCCAAATACACTAAGAAGGACGTTCTCTTCTTTAAGCAGCTCATTGAGGAAGGACATCTAAAAGCGGTCATCGACAGGCAATATCCACTGGAACAGATAGCAGATGCTCACAGGTATGTTGATACCGGACACAAAAGAGGGAATGTTGTAATAACCATTGTTTGAGTGGGGTTGTTTAATTTCAGCTTTCTATTAGCTCATTTTTGGCAGTTCTTTTGAACAAGTGTCCTTATATGGTAAATTATAAATAATGGAACCTCAGTATATGACTTCCGTCTACTAATTAATATTACAATTTCAACTACATGGAGCCTCCACAATGAAACTGCCTTTACCTATCAAGCATGCATTGATCGAAACAATGATCACCAAGTATATTGAGGACAACTCAGCTTCAAGGATAAGTGAAGAACCTCTTACCTATTCGGTCCCGGTTTCCAGCATTCTGGAAAGTGCCAGTGATTTTGGCCTCACCACAGATGATGTCAAGGCTACTGTCGATGAGAATCAGGGTTCCCTTTCATACAGCGAGGATCCTGAGGTTCTGGAATTCATCTCACCTTTGACAAGGAGTTGTGACCGCTACAATGAATGCTTTGATTACATCAAAGAGAACACATCATCCAATGCTAAGTTCGTCATTGAATACGACCCTGCGATAAAGGAGTCACTTATCTATCACTTCCTTTCAGGATCAATCGTCATGATAGTGCCTGATAGCATGACCAGTCTTTCCCAGCTCAACTTTGCCCTAATGGCCGGTGGAAGCAAGCTTCGTGCGATAATGGACAAATTAGGTGGCGGCTGGGTATATGTGTTCCCGAAATATATCATGGAATATATGGAATGTGGTAAGACGTCTGCAAAAGAGACCAATGTCCAGATGGTGCTTGCAAGTTATATGGCAGACATGTTCCCTGATGCCTGAATAAGATCATCAATATCTCAGTAAGATGGACTGCTCAAAAAGCAGTTCATCCCATTTCTGTATCATGATCGAACTGCCAGTTCACCCCGAACTTATCAGTAACATATCCATAGAGCTCGCTCCAGAACATTTCCTGTAGCTCCATGCTCACAGTACCTTCTTCCTTGAGCTTGTTGAACATCGATCTCAACTTCTCTTTATCATCGCTCAGGATAACCAGGCTGACATTATTACCAACGGTCAATGGCATTCCAGGTGGCACATCGGAGAACATTATAGTATTTCCCTCGATCTCCAGAGATGTATGCAATACCAGGTCCTCCATTTCCCCGCTCACATGGAAATCAGCATCATCCGGCATATCCCTGTAGAACATTATCTCTGGTTCCTCTGTTTCGAAAACCTCTTCATAGAATCTAACAGCTTCAAGACAGTTCCCATCAAAATTTATATAGGCTTGTATAGGCATTTGAACGACTCCCACAGTTTATTAGTTCAATATCACTAAAAGTCCAATACTGAATGTGTCTTTCATTGGATTATAACATTACCTTTGGAGATGATCAGGGTATATTATGGAAAACATAATGTGGAGATCCATCTGTGATCTTACTGACTTTAACGCACAATCCCTAAATACAACATTCTCTAAATAACAAGAAGGAGGTTGTAGAATTTGTTTTCATCAATAGTGATACTTATTATTTGTCTGGTGGGATTTGCAGCAATTCACAGTTTACTGGCAAGTCTGCCCTTTAAGCGTTTCATCAGGCGGTCCTTAGGCTCGAAGGCCGATGGTCTATACATGCCTGTTTACAACCTTATTGCAGTTATAACCATTATTCCGCTGGTGTACCTGCTCTATAAGAACCCGGGTGAGTTCCTGTATATAGTTCCATCTCCATGGAAATGGTTCATGGTAGGTGGTCAGATCATCGCTGCTATTATAGGTCCAAGAGCATTGAGAGATGCACCACAACGGTTCCAGTTAAGAAGACAGTTATCTGCACCAAGCACATCTGAAGCAGGTCCTCTTGATATACACGGTGTCTATCGATGGATAAGAGATCCTTTTCTGTTCTCAGGACTTGTCATTATGTGGCTTACTCCATTCATGACCACTAATCTGCTCATCATATACTTCCTGACAACAATTTACCTGATCATGGGTTCCCTTCACTGGGAAAGCAGATTGGTTGCACAGTTCGGTGATGAATATCGTGAATATCAGAAGAATGTCCACAGGATCGTTCCACGTCTGAAAGCTTACTATAAGAATTAATTGTCAAAGGGAACAATTGAAGAAAAAGAGAATGGATGATCACAAAAGTGGTCTTCCAATTCCGTGTTAAATAGTTATTGTAGAAAAATTAAGCTACTTCGCCAAATGCGAACTTGCGCATTACTTTTGTAACCTTAATGGTTACTTCGTCACCAACAGTGGTGTTTGGCACGAAAACAACAAATCCGCTTACTCTTGCGATTCCGTCGCCTTCTCTTGCAATATCTTCAATAGTTACATCGTAGCTTTCTCCAGCTTCTACTGGAGCAGTTGAATCATTGTTAAACAAATATTTCACGTCCTTTAAGATTAGCTTAAAAGAAACAAAACCCATTGGTCAGAATACGAAAAAACAGTAAAAACAGTTAGTGTAATACTATCTAAACCTATTATTATCAAATTAGTTAAAGCCTCTAAAAGCAACCTTAACACGCTGGGATGCTATATATAACTGTTCCTATACTTATGTGTATATTTCATTTCTGTCTCTTCCAAAAAACATATACATTTTGATCGCTTATTTGCAGGCGATACTTATGATGCACGAAGAAAGAAGCAAAACCTCAGAAAGTACCTTGAACATGAAAAGAGCTATCGATTCTTTAAGAGAGGAACTTGAAGCCGTTGACTGGTACAACCAGAGAGCAGATGCATGTACAGATGAGAACCTCAAGAAGATACTCATTCACAATGCAAATGAAGAGAAAGAACATGCTGCTATGCTCCTTGAATGGATCAGACAGCACGACGATGCTTTCTCCAAAGAGCTCAAAGAATACCTTTTCGCTGAAGAAGCAGACATAGCAAGCCTTGAAGAATAAAGGCTTTACTCTTTTTTATTTTTGGAGCAATATTGTGTTGTTCTCCTGACCAATGTTACATTAAATAACTGTGTTTTTCTATATTTTACTATGGATATCTTTAGCGATGCTAGAACATCATATATAAAGAACTTCAAAACAGATCGACTAAAAACTAAATTCGGGACTGAATATTGATAAAATATAGAAATAAATAAAATAAAGAGAACAAAGATCAATTGTTCCCTTATTCACGTTCTTTTGAGCTCATATACTTCCCGCAGATGCCATCTTTTTATCGATGTAGCTTACTGCCGGCCTGTGCAGGTCGATGTCAAGTGCTTCCTTGAGCACCTCTTCTATGGTCTCTACAGGTACGAATTTGAGCTCGTTCCTTACATCCTCAGGTACATCTTCAAGATCTCTCTCATTCTCTTTTGGAAGGATGACCTTCTTTATACCTGCTCTGTGAGCCGCCAGGACCTTTTCTTTGATACCACCTACGGGCAGTACAGCACCACTAAGTGTGATCTCACCTGTCATGGCAAGCTTCGGATCCACTGCCTTCCCGGTGATAAGGGAAGTGATCGCAGTGAAGAGTGTCACACCTGCTGATGGTCCGTCCTTTGGTGTAGCACCGGATGGCACATGGATATGGATATCACTAGCAGTGAAATCAAAGGCTGTTGCAGTGCCTGCAAGCCGTGACCGTGCCAGACTCATAGAGATATGTGCTGATTCCTTCATTACATCACCAAGCTGACCTGTGAGTGTAAGCTTTCCTTTTCCGGGCATGAATGTCCCTTCTATGAAAAGGATGTCACCACCAACAGGTGTCCATGCAAGTCCTGTGACCACGCCGGGTACATTTTCCTTTCTTGCATCATCCTGACGGACCAGTTCTTTTCCAAGGACCTCTTTGAGCATATCTGCCTTGATGACGTATGGAAGCTCAGCATTTCCAGATACGATCTTCTCGGAGACGAACCTTGCAGCCCTTGCAAGTTGTTTCTTCAGTCCACGGACACCAGCCTCACGGGTGTATCTCTCGATCATCAGTTTCAGGGCATCATCCTCTATTCTCAGCTTTTCAGCGTCAAGACCATGGTCCTCCAGTATAAGAGGGATCAGGTGGTCTTTTGCGATATCAAGTTTCTCATTCTTGGTATAGCCGGATATCTCGATGATCTCCATCCTGTCACGCAGTGGTCCCGGGATGTTCGCCAGTGAGTTAGCAGTAGCTATGAAGAGCACCTCGGAAAGGTCATATGGCACTTCAAGATAGTGGTCAGAGAACGTATTGTTCTGTTCCGGGTCAAGTACTTCAAGAAGGGCACTTGCAGGATCACCTGAATGGGATGATGAAAGCTTGTCGATCTCATCAAGGATGAACACAGGATTCTTTGTCCCTGCCTTCCTGATACCCTGTACGATCCTTCCCGGCATTGCGCCGATATAGGTCTTTCTGTGTCCTCTTATCTCGGCCTCGTCCCTGACACCACCAAGGCTCACGCGTACATATTCCCTACCAAGGGCATCTGCAATGCTTTTACCAAGACTTGTCTTTCCGGTTCCTGGCGGACCTGTGAAGAGAATGATCGAACCCTGCTTTTCATGCTTCAGTTTCATTACGGCAAGATGCTGTATGATCCTCTCCTTGACCTTTTCAAGACCATTGTGATTACTTTCAAGCACATTACGGGCCTGCTCGATGTCAATGCTCTTTCTTTCTGTGACATCCCATGGGAGGTCCAGCAGGAGGTCCAGATAGTTCCTGATCACATTGCTCTCTGGATTGTGGTCCCCTCCGGTCTCAAGCTTCCTGAGCTCGGAAAATGCCTTCTTCTTAACATCTTCGGGCATGCCGGAACGTTCGATCCTGTCCTTGTAATTAGCTTCACCTGACTCAGGGTCATCGAACTCATGAAGTTCTTCCTGGATAACCTTGAGCTGTTCACGCAGCATTGCTTCTCTGTGTGTTCTGTTTACCTTTTCAGCAACCTTTTTAGCTACCTCTATCTGGATATTGATATTCTCCTTCTGGTTGGTCAGGACATAGAGGAATGTAAGATAACGTTCGCGCACTGAGACCGTTTCAAGCAGGTCCTGCTTGTCCTTTACCTCGATCGGCATAAAAGGCATCACATAGCCCATGATCTGGTCTACGGAATCCATTTTGTCAATTGGTTTGGTAAATGTCTCTGAGCTCTTGAAGCGTTCACTAATCTCGTAGATCATCTTTTTGATATCCTTCAGGATAACTTCCCGAAGTCCCTCATCAAGGTCATCTACATCCTGGACATGTTCGTATGTCGTATAGAACATCCCGTCCTTCTTGTAAATAGAAGTTGACCTTACTCTCTTCACAGACCTTGCAAACACAACATAACCTTCATCTGCAGGCAGTATTGATATTATTTCCAGAAGGTTACCTGTCTTGTAGAGTGTCTCTTCGGAGAGGTCCGATAGTTGGGTCCCGTCTTTCATGGTGAGCCCGACCGCATACGCGGTGCCTTCTTCTTCCATCATTGAAAGAAGGACCTGCCCTGTCTTTTTGTCAGCCAGGAATTTTGTCTTGCTCTCAGGGTATATCACTATCTCAGAAAGTCTGATAACTATACTTTCTGTTCCGTTTTCTGTTGCTTGTGGGTACATTGTTTCTCGTCTTGGGTGTTAATAAGTTAGTTAGCCTTTACCTAATCATTGAGATATAAAAAAATCATCTCACCTTTCCTAAGATCCCGATAAGGGTTGACATCTCATTTTCATCAAGTGAAAATGCCATTCTTTCAGTCAGTTTCAATAAAGCGATCTGTTCACGCCGACAAATGGTCTGCCCTTTATCGGTCAGGCATATGTAGTAGGTCCTGCCATCAACGGGGGATCTTTTTTTGTAAACATATTCCATACGGATAAATTTGTTGATCATTTCTGAAATTGTGGGTTTGGAGTTACGTGTGATCTCAGCAAGTCTGCTGAATGTGATCTCCCCATGCTCATCAATGACCTGCAGGTATCTTACCTGTTTTATGGTTATGTCCGGTGATCCGCATTCACAGAGGACATCAGAAGAGCACTGGTTCTTGATATTCAGTAATTTTTCAAAAACTGTAAATAATTGCTCTTTTTCCTCCATTGTAGATCGTCCGTGTAGTTAGTTAGGCTTTACCTAAATATATACTTGTTGGTTAGCAAACATTTATCGTAAAAAGAAAAAAGAGAGTTCATGGCTTACTTTAAAGCCATAGAACGCACTCGAAATACAATCTTTTGCTATCAGCCAGAGATACTTAGCTCTGCCTCTTCGAGCACCTGGGACAACTGGTCGAGTATCTCTTCCACTTTATCCATCTCTTCACCATAACCTGCCCAGTCACCATCTGCAAGATATTCCTGTGCTCTGTCATAGTGGTCCAGTGCCTGTTGTGCAAGTTCCTTTGCAGTCTCCGGTACTCCGGTCTCCTGCTCTGTATCATCTTCCACAACACTGATCCTGCCTTCAACAAGCATTTGCAGTGATTCATGCAGATCCTCTCCCATAACGACCTTCTGCCCGGAGGAGACCACAACTCTTCTGAGCTCAGGGATCTCAGATTCCTCGGCACTGATGAATATCGGTTCTGTGTACAGTATGGAATTACCTATAGGTACTACCAGCAGATTACCTCTGATAACCCTGGAACCTGTCTGTCCCCATAGGGTCAGTTGTTCAGAGATATCCGGATCCTGGTCGATCCTGGACTCGATCTGTGTAGGTCCGTAGATCAGCTCTCCCTTTGGAAGCTCGTAGTGTTTGAGCTCACCGTAGTTAGGCTCGTCACATCTGGCTGCTATCCAGGCGATCATGTTCTCCCTGTTCCTTGGTGTAAATGGCTGCAAAAGGACGTATTCCAGTCCTCCGTCATCGGGGAGCTTGGTGATCATGTAATATGGTTCCATTTCAATACTGGTTCCCCTGTACACTTCTCTGGGTATCTCCCATGCATCCTCTTTGTTGTAGAATGTCTCAGCATCCTTCATGTGATAGTTCTCATACAGGTCCATCTGTACCTTGAAGAAATCCTTGGGATAACGTATGTGTTCCTGAAGTCCTTCCGGCATCTCGCTGAAAGGTTTGAACAGGTCCGGGAATATCTTTGAATAGGTATTGATCACAGGTTCGTCTTCCATGACATAGAAGTCAACCGTCCCGTCATAGGCATCAACAACGACCTTCACGGAATTACGGATATAATTGATGTCATAGAACTTTTCACCATAATAGCTCTCAGAATATGGATATTTGTCTGCCGTTGTGTATGCATCGATCATCCAGTAAACCTTTCCTTCATAGATCACAGGGTATGGATCGCTGTCATATTCAAGGAATGGGGCTATGGTCTGTGCCCTGTCTACTATCTGTCTGTGGTACATCAGTCTGGAACTGTCATCCACATATTCGCTCAATATGAAATTGGATTCGCCGAATGAGTAAGCATATATAAGTCTCTTTACGAACGAGTCCAGCAGTATGCCGCTCTTCCCATCATATTGTGTGAAAACGTTCTGGCCTTCCTTAGGATAATCGAATTCCTCTTTTCCGGTATCAGCTATTTTATAGTCGGTTGTTATCTCCCCGTAGTATATACGTGGATTATCGACGGTGAACTCACCTGTAGGCGGGATATCCTGTAGCACGAACTCTGGTCTTCCGTCATCGGTCTTTGTACTTACCGGGTTCATAACTATGCCGAAACCATGTGTATAGACCAGACGTTCGTTCACCCATGTCCTGGCCTCAGGTGCAAGTTGCATGGTGTCAAGTTCCCTTGCAGATATCATGTACTGCTGGTAACCTTCGTCCATAATGTAGCGATCAGTGTCCACATCATTGAATGTATAATAGGTTCTGATCTGCTGGAGCTGTTTGTATGTTTGTTCAAGGGCTCTGCGGTCCCATATCCGTATATTATCCGTGATATGGGTATTGTTCTCCAGTTCTTCTGCAGTGAGGTCGGTATTAGCCTCAAATGGGCTTTCTTCGATATCCGAAAGTCCAAATGCTGTTCTAGTGTAATTGATATTGTATTCCAGATATTGTTCTTCAAGCTGGATCTCTGTTGGCTCTACCTTGAACTGCTGATAGAGTCCAGGTACCATAGAACTTGTCACCATGAAGAGAAGGACAAGGAATATACTTGCCATGGGTATATTCACGTTCTTCAGCTTTATGTTGGCTATTAGAGCTATGGATGCCAGGAAGGACAGTGCTGTGAGTATATTGAAAAGGGGAAGTCTGACATGCACATCAGTATACCCTGCACCGGCAACCACTCCCTGCTGTGATAAAAGTATGTCATACCTGTCCAGGAAGAATCCGAACGCGATCAGTACGAACATAAAGGCAAGGAGTGCAGAAAGATGAACAAGCACCCTCTCGGGTACAATATCCTTCAGACTTCCTGTCTGGTAAAGGAAATAAGACTCTTCTGTATTGTCTATCTCGATCGCATCTAATCTGAGGACAGACTGAAGCCTCACTGCATAGAGGATCACTGTCATTATGATAGCAATGACAGTAAGGGTCATGAGAACACCGCGGATCATATGGATGAAAGGTAGCTGGAACACATAGAAGCCGATGTCATTCATGAGTATCGGATCATCTATGCCAAAGGCTGTACTGTTCAGATAGAGCAGGATCGTTCTCCAGCTGGTGCTGAATCCCAGACCGAACAGAAGCGAAAATGCCCCAATGAGTATCAGTATAGCTGTGCTGTCAGTATTGCTGTATGCAATATTCTTGTCTTCAAGTATCTTTTTCACCGTGTTCCCTGCATGCTTTGCATTGAAGTAAAGGAAGATGAAAGCAAGCAGAAATCCGGGTATTATTGTAATAATTTTCCATTGTAATATCGTTGTAAAAACGGACGTGTATCCTATCATGTCGAACCAGAGATAATCTGTGTATATCCCTACGAATGGTCCGATACCAAAGAAGAACGCCACGATAAGGAAAAAAACGATTCTAATATCTTTCATAAAGCACCCCGTTACTAAATGTGAAGTCTATGTTATATCTATTGCACGCTTAACCCGGGAAGAGAACTGTGTTTTTTGCAGGTATTATCTTTTTATTTTCGATGCTGGGGATATTTCTTCAGATGCCGGTAATTATCAAAGACAAACGATGGTGGTAAATGTATTGAAAGGTAATTATCTGTGAACTATGTTCAATAAAGGTCATTTGATCAATTAGAATGATCTCAATTGGGGAAAATATGTCAGTTGAAGAGAATATAACCGAGGTCCTGCAAGAACTGGGAAACACAAAACTGGTCTGTGTCACAAAAACAGTGGACCCTGAAAGGATAAATGAGGCTATCAAAGCCGGAGCTACGATAATTGGTGAGAACAGGGTCCAGGAGTATGAAGAAAAGTATGCTTCACTTCTCCCTTCTGAAAGGCACCTGATAGGACATTTGCAGACCAATAAGGTCAAAAAGGCAGTTCAGTTCTTTGATGTTATCCAGTCAGTGGACTCGCTCAAGGTAGCACAGGAGATCGATAAGAGAGCTGAGGAAGCAGCTAAGGTCCAGAATATCTATCTTCAGGTCAACATAGGCGCTGAGCCACAGAAATATGGATTCATGCAGAATGAGATAGAACAGGCAATTGAAGAGATTGCTTCACTGAACAATGTTCGGGTCACAGGTATGATGTGTATTCCTCCTTATGTTCCATCTGAACAGGCACGCCTCTATTTCAGGAAAATGAAGGGTCTTTTTGATGAGCTCAAAGCTTCTACCCAGGAAGGATATGATAATATCGACCTTCAGGACCTTTCCATGGGAATGTCCGGTGACTATAAGGTTGCGATCGAAGAAGGAGCAACTATTGTCCGAATAGGTTCTGCGATATTTGGGAGCAGGAAATAAGATAATTCCTGCTCATTTTGCTACTTTATCTAATGTGCTCTGTAACCATTCTGAAATTCAATTTATCAATTCATCCCTGTTCTTATACAGGTACCACATTCCCCAAAGTCCATATAGTGCGATCAAAGGAAGGACAATTGAATATGAAACATATTTATCCGCACTCAGATAGAAAGTATCCCTGCCAATGAAGATGGCTGCCAGACTGACGATCGCCAATAGACAGTGATCGCCATGGCTGCGAACATTGAGTACAGGCCCCAGTCCATTCTTTTTAGCAATCCGATAATTCCTATGATCAATAGTGGAATATACAATATGGTATCTGCAAATGCAAACCCATTTGCCCAGGCTATACCAACTTCACCGACCTCTTCTACAGATTCCTGTAATCCCAGTGAGACCGTCATGTCGTAGTCTATCAGTGAGAATGTCTGACCTGAAAGAAATAACAATGTCAGTATTATGCCTATGGAGAGAAACAACCAGAAAACGGTCTTATTTATTGTATGTTTATCGTGTTCACTACCATCTTCGCCCATTTGATACCCAGCTCCCGTTCGATGCAAGGATGCATGAATGAACCATCCTTATCATCTATACTTGAATTTTGGACGGGATGTGTATTAAATATTTATTAAATAACGCTGCTCTTCAGTGAACCTGTAATGATACCCGGATCAACATTTGATCTCCAGTGCATTGATTATTTTTTCAGTGTTTTCCGGATCATCGAATATAAGACGCAGATTTCCGTTCTTAAAATAGTAGAGTCTCATTATTTCATCAATATGGGATTGACCCGGCTCTACCTTTATTCCTATTGCTTTTGAAGGAGGTGTACTGTTAAGGGTTATATCAACAAGTTTCCCGAGACTTTCAAGACAATCTAGGGATTGTTCGGTATTTTTCAATGCTTTTAATTTAATTACGCTTTTGTTCCTTTTTTCCACTTCCTCTTCTGAGGATACATGGTCAAGAGGAATAAGACGCCTACAATCGCTTTTGATCCGTTTTAGTATATGGTCGTCATTTTGTAGATACTTGCTCTTGATATGTTCAGCTATTTTAAAAGCATCATAGTTTTCCAGACCCTCGATAAATTCCAGAACGCTGTCGTAATCCACAGGTATCTTTAGATCATTATTGCTTTCGATCTGGATTATCTGGTTCAGGAAGATCTCCTTGATGATGTTTATTGGTTTGTTGAGATTCACAGAATCTGTAAAAGGGAACAGGAACAAAGATTGCCGACTGGTGGAAGGGATAACGTTTCCAAGATGAGAATTGATCTCTCTGACTGTGATCTTTGTTTCTCTCTGAGTATTGCACAATAGTTCGATCGTTTCGTTCTGTAAAGAGTATATCGTTTTTCTGAGATCGTTATTGTCTTCGGCCATCAGCCCCCCTCTTGGCATTTAAATTATATATATCTTCACTGAGGAAAGGGCTTCTGTGACTAGTTAGACAGAACAATGAGCAATTAATTCTCTTACTTCAACTATCATATCTCAGTTATCTGTGTTGCATCCTTAAGGTAATGATCATAAAGGTCCTTTCCCCATTTACGCACTTCAGGGCCCATACATATGAGTTGTTTATTGCTGAAATTGCCATCATTGGTCAGTAATCTTAGAAGAAAACCATTATCTGTAACTGTAAGTGATGATATTTCGACGTCTTTATCATATCGGTATATCTTCACATTATCAAAAGAAAGGAAATACTTGCATTCATCAGGCATTTCAGTAATAAGTTTCTCAACAAGTTCCTTGCTATCGATAATATTTATCTGAAGTCCTGCATCCAGGAACATATTAAATCTTGGAATAAAGTCAGGATGCATAAAGGTGAATATGAGATACACAGATATTGATGTAAGAGTTTCCTTTAGATAATTTCTATTCAGATCATGTGCATCCACATGGCCTGGCTCTACAAGAACACAATTCCTTATTTCACCTATCCTTTTCAATAATTCATCAGGCATCGCATCTGTATTGTGGGTTGAAAAGTAGTGTTCATTTTTATCCAGAGTCTCAATAGTATCAAGAAAAGGTCGCATTTCATCCACTATGACCTTTCCAATAGATGTTAGTCCATAATTATCATCTGAGTGGTAAATGAGGCCATGTTTCTCTAACATCCTTATCTGTGGAAGTAATGATTGTCTGCTTGTATCGAGCGTTCCAATGATATGCCTGATGTCTTTATTCCCATCCTGCAATAACAAAAGGGTTCTCTTCCTTTTGTCAGATGCAAATATCACATCTATCAATGTTCTCTTCATTGATGATCAACTTTATTCTATTTTAGTTATCAGAGTAGCATTTTTCCTGTAATGATCATAGAGGTCCTTTCCCCATTGTCGTCCTTTTGATCCCCCGCAGATCAACTGCTTGTTACTGAATTCGTTATTATTGAATAGTAACCTTAAAAGGAACCCTTCATCTGTTACTGTGATCGATGAGATCCCAGGATACTCATCATACTGATAGAACCTTATATTTTCATATCCAAGGAAATGTTTGAACTCCTTATTCCAGCTATCTCTCAATTTCAGGACAAGTTCTTTACTGAAGATTATTTCAATATTCACACCACTATTTGCAAGCTGAGAAAGGATCAAAGGACAGGAAGGATGCATAAAGGTGAATACAAAATATACTTTTCTGGACCTTAGAGCTACCTCAAGATAATCTGCATTCATGTCATGTGAATTGACAATGCTGGGTTCGATTATCGTACAGCCTCGGATATGACTTATTCTTTTCAGGAAAGGCTCCGGGATAGCATCTATGTTATGAGCTTCCAGATAATTGCTGTTCTCATCAAGTGTTTCGATGGTATTCAAAAAAGGTTCCATTTCATCCACTACGATCTTCCCCATACCTGTCAATCCATAGCTGTCATCAGATTGATAGATAAGATGGTGTTCCTTCAAGATCTTCATTTGTGGAAGCAGTGCCTGTCTTGTAGTATCAAGATGTGCAAGTATCAGCTCCATTTCCTGAGGCCCATCATGCAGCATCAAAAGTACATTTTTCCTTTTATCCGATGCAAATATAACATCCAGCAGTTGTTTTTTCTTCAATATCCAACCCTCCGTCCGGTAGGGATACATATGGTGAAAGTGATCAGGTAGTATAGTTAGCCTATAACTAATATTAGATCAAATTGTAAGACCGAACTTGTTCGATAGGTTGTATACATCTAATACACATAAACTTTTACATATAAAATCGCTCTCTTCTGCCTGCTTTTTTACAGCTTATAAAAATAATATTACATACAACCAACAGATATTTGGTATGTATCCAAATTATCCAGAAGATGTCAGATCACTGGAATTAAGATGTATTGGGATAATATGGACCACTGGTCAGAAAGGTGAACCACTGGTCAAAAAGGTAAAAACCGGATGAGAATTTATCAATCTATCTCAATGTCAAATACATTCAAAAGTGAGAGGACTTCGGGAATGGAGAATTTGGTTTTTTGCAGGCGGTTGTTGTTCGGGTCGATCTCATAGTTCTTTGCATTCCTGAACGATGCAAAACTCAGATCAGTGTTACCGAACATGCTATCCATCAGGTCAGAACCATCAAAATTAGCATTTTTCAGGTTTGTATTGACAAGATCACAACCATGTATCTTGCAATTAATGAACTCAGTATTCTCAAGGTCCATATCAGAGAATATAGAATAGGAAAGTAAGCAGCCTTCAAAAGAAAAGCTCAAAAGGAAGTCATTACATTTTGAAATATCCAGACCCATTACTTTACAATCAATGAACCTGACATCCTGGAACCTTGTGTTGTTAAGGTCGATATTTGAAAGATTGCAGTTCTGAAAAACACAATCTATAAACTTTGTATTCTTAAATGATCTCTCTGTGAGATCGAGATCACTGAATGTTTCTCCTTCAAACTCCTGATCCTGATATTCCATGTTCGATAAAAGTTGTTCTTGCCTGATAAAGTTTCTTCATTTTACTTACACGGTTAGTTATACAGAGCCGGAACTATCAGCAGACCTGCCAGAAATGATATCAGGTTACATATGCATGATAAGATCAGAGCTTTTCTTATCCCTATTTTAAGCAAGAAATAATAGATCACAGATTCAACGAGGAATACGAGTGATTCCCCAGCCATCATATTAAGATAATGATCCCTTATGAAGAAAGGCAATACGAACCAAAGATATGGCAGTGTGGCAAAAGAGGCAAATATTCCTGAGAATAGTAACAGGACATCACTTGCCTGGTCTTTATCGATTCTAAGAAAGTGTCTGACAACTATTATGAGGACAGTTGTCTCAATAAAGATGGTCAGGACAAGGGATAGTAAAAATAAAAGCTCATAGTTCATCATTGAACCTCTGTCAACTTCTTATGCAGAACTGAATAGCCTGTTGAAGAAGTGGATAAGAATATCAGAAAAGCTCCTTTCATTACTACTTTGTTTATCCGAAGCTGAAGCATTTTGCTTTGTATCTCTATTTTCAATGATAGCATCTTTAATAACAACGTCTTCCGTTGTATCTACAACAATAGAACCTTCATTCTGCTCAGGCAGAGAACTATTCAACGTCAGTATCATATCAGTGATCTCTGGTTCTTCGAATGTCTTTACCCTCTTTATATCTCCAACATATGTTGATATCCTTTTAGATTCATACAATATCAGACTGTTGTTGTTGAAACCAGCTATAGAGTAGTATCTTGTTTCCTCGTTCAGTGGGTTTGTTACTGCGACCATATCCCAATCCACATTGAGGTCAAAAGTATATCCCGGATGATCGGTCTCTTTTTCAAAGTCGATATTTTCCAGGCCTGAAACATCGAAATATTCCCGTTCAACAGCATATATCGTAAGCTCGTTAGCTTTATAGAACTGTGTCAGGCATTCATCAGTATCGATTAGATAAGGATTCTCGCATTGGATCACAGGTCCCCTGATATATCCCACAAAGACCACATCAGGAAACTCATCTGTGTTGTTGATCATAACATATCTGTGTATACCCTTTGTCCCGGGGAGCATTATATCTGCATCTATGGGCTGTATAAGCATGATCGATACCACAAGTGCGATCATAAGCACAATAATTTTTGATCTTTTCATATCATATCAACAAATAGAAAATATGGCAATTTTATTAAAAAATATTATGGCCATCTCTCCAACAAAGCATAAATACACAGGGACCAATCTAAAAATGTGGATGTTGTGGGTGGTGTTAACTTAGATGCCTGATGACCGGACAATGAAAGTTCTCAGGAACCTTATGAAAAAGCAGAATTTTGCAGTTCTTGCTACCTTTCATGATGATGAACCGTATACCAATCTGGTGGGATTTGCAAGCAGCGATGACCTCAGATACATCTTTTTTGTAACTCCTGTTGCCACAAAGAAATATACCTATCTTCGGGATTCCGGCAAGGCATCCATAATGATAGATAACAGGTCTAACAGGGAGTCTGATCTTAAGGATGCAATAGCAGTGAATGCTACCGGTACGGTAACAGAGGTTGAAAAAACGAAGGAATTCAGGGAAATATATCTTAGAAAACATCCTTATCTTACTGATTTCCTGGAATCACCATCATCAGCCATGATGAGAATGGAGGTACACAGGTATATCATCGCCAGCCGGTTCCAGAATGTTGTGGAGATAGATATGAGATGAAGGAACTCGTCATTCCAATGGAGAACATACAGGAAGAACATCGTGATCTCATAGGTTCAAAGGCATTCTCACTTCATTCCATATTCCATATCGGTTTTAATGTTCCCTCATACATCTGTATCACTACAAATGCCTATGAAAGGTATCTGAACTCAAGTTCTCTTAAAGGAAGGATCATACTGGAGCTTTCCAGAAAAGACATTAGTGATATGCGCTGGGAAGAGATGTGGGATACCTCTCTTAGGATCAGGAACATGTTCCTCAACACGCCGATCCCCAATTCACTTGCCAGTGATATCCGGAAATATATTGCTGAACGCTTCACTGATACACCGGTGGTTGTCAGATCATCAGCGCCCGGAGAGGACTCATCCCAGACATCCTTTGCAGGGCTTCATGAATCCTATGTCAACATTAGAGGAACTGAGGCAATACTGGAACATATAAGGCTCGTGTGGGCTTCCCTGTGGTCCGATGCAGCTATCCTCTACAGGAAAGAACTAGGACTTGACATAAAGCATAGTAAAATGGCTGTCCTTGTCCAGGAACTCATTGCAGGTGATGTTTCAGGGATAATCTTCAGCAGCAGTCCTGAGAACAAAGAACAATTGGTCATCGAGGCCATACATGGTCTTAATAAAGGACTTGTGGATGGAGATATAGAACCTGACAGGTGGTCGATCGACAGGAGAACAGCATCGATCGATCAATATTCCAGTCCATCTGGTCGCAATAGGATCGTGCATCTCAGGGATTCAGGAACATCCCTTGAAAGTTCCTCTGATGAACTATCTCGTACTGTCCCTTTAGATGAGACCGAGATTCACAGGCTACATAGTATAGCAATGGAACTGGAAAGCTCATTCGGACATCCACAGGACATCGAGTGGACAAAAAAGGATAATGAGCTATATATCCTGCAGTCAAGACCAATAACAACTGCAGATGATGAAGAAAAGCTCTGGTATCTTTCTCTCAGAAGGAACATGAATAACCTGAAACAGCTTCGCCTGAAGATAGAGAACGAACTTATCCCGGAGATGATAGAGGATGCCAGGATCCTTGGTTCTGTTGATACAGGATCAATGAACAATGAAGAGCTTGCCGGGGAAATAATACGGCGAAAAGAACTTTATGATAACTGGGATAAACGATATACTGATGAGTTCATTCCTTTTGCCCACGGAATGCGACTTTTCGGTCAGGTCTATAATGATATGGTAAGACCATCTGACCCATATGAGTTCATGGGGCTTCTTTCCGGTTCAGGATTGCTGAGCATTAAAAGGAACAAAAGACTTGGCCAGATGGCAGATATTTTAAGGACCGATCCATCTCGTTTTGATAAAATAATGGCTGGTTCCATTGATGACTCTTTTGAAAAAGAGATCGATACTTTTCTGGAAGATTTCGGTCATTCTGGTTCCATAGGGAACAGAGATGAGTTGTTAAAGCTCATAACGGAAATGGCTTCAAGACCTGAAAAGAAGATCCCGGTAGAAAGCGGTCATAGTGATGTGGAAGAAAAGTTCTTTTCTTCGTTCCCTGAAAAGGACCGGGCATTTGCTGAAGAACTACTGGATATTGGACGTATAAGTTATCGCCTGCGTGATGACGATAATATCTATCTTGGCAGAATAGAGCATCAGTATCTTTTGTCACTGGACGAGGCAAAGCGAAGGCTTGCAGACAGAATAGAAGGTCCTGAAATATCAAACGATATTGAATTACAGGAGATACTGAAAGCGCTTAACAACGAAACATATGTTCCTGTGATCAGTAAGATGGATGAGAACAAGAAGACTGGTTCAGACAGTAAGCTTTTCAAAAGGCAGATACAGGGTCAACCGGCAGGAAAAGGACTTGTCACCGGTATTGCACATGTGATCGACGATAACAAGGAGCTCTTCAACGTAAGATCAGGTGAGATACTAGTCTGTGATGCGATCGATCCGAACATGACCTTCATCGTACCCATCGTAAGCGGAATTGTAGAACGTAGGGGTGGGATGCTGATTCATGGTGCTATCATTGCAAGAGAATATGGCATTCCATGTGTGACAGGTATACCCGATGCGACCATGGTGATAATGAATGGTGATGAGGTCACAGTGGATGGTTATCTGGGGATCGTCACAATAAAGAGGAAGTGATATTTTGGTGTCGAACACTCTATTCTGGCTATATCTTATCAACTCTGTTCTGCTTATCGACCATGAGATAGATTCTGCCTATTGGGAAGAATGGAATATTTTCAAACTCCCCGGTGGGATCACTGGATTTCTGCTGATACACATACCTGTACTCTTCTTTGTTCTTTATGGACTGGTCCTTGTATTCCAACAGTCATACACAGGTCTGATATTCTCACTTATCCTCAGTTTTTCAGGGTTATTTGCATTCACGGCTCACATGTATTTCATTAAAAAAGGAAGGGAAGAATTCAAAACCCCGATGTCAATGTTCATCCTTTCGGCAACTCTGGTGGTCTCCATTATACAGCTAGTCCTCACTGTAAAACAGCTTTTCAACATCTAAGGGACAAAAACTACAAATCGGATGTGAACGAAGTCCTTCAGAGAATATCATGGACAAAGACAAAAAACCTTCAATTAAAGTCGTTAAGGACGGACCGTTCATTGTTAAGGACCTTAAGACACTTCGAAACTCAAAGAGCGTATTCATTGAGACAGTGCCTGTAATGGCATTATGCAGATGTGGGGATTCAAATAATAAACCATTCTGTGATGGTACACACACAAGTAGTGGTTTTTCAGGTGAAAAGGAAGAGGGACGTGTTCCTGATAAAGTGGACTCTTATGTAGGTAAAAATATAACCGTCCATCATAACAAGGGAGTTTGCTCTCATATAGGTCATTGTATACTGAAATTACCAGAAGTGTTCAGAAAAGGTCAGGTTCCCTGGGTAGATACCGAGGGAGCAACACCTGAAGAGATCGCAAAGGTCATCAGGACATGTCCATCAGGAGCATTGAGCTATACGATCAATGATGAACTACACAAGGATTATCCTCATGAACCGGAGATGTTCCTTGTTAAGAATGGTCCCTATCATGTTGTTGGTGGGATAGAACTGGAAGACCCGGATGGATCAGAACCAGAGACCATGGACCATTATTCGCTTTGCAGATGTGGTTCTTCAAAGAATAAGCCATTCTGTGATGGTACTCATATAGAAAAAGAGTTCAAGGACAGGATCAACTAAAAATTTCCTGTCGCTTTGTTTTTTGTCTTATGCTTATCGAACCTTAAAATATTCTCTTCATCTTTGAGACCACATTGTCAGATATGATGTGGACTTCCATTGACAGGACCATTCCTGCTGTGACCGCTACGATGAAACTGGATGGAATGCTGTGCAGGTCTATTCCTCCAAGCAGGAGCAATGCAGCAACTATGATCGCCAGGTTCAGTACAATTGTTAAAGGTCCAATGATAGGATTATGTGAGAATCCCCTGTGTTTGAATATGACCTTGTAGGGCCACCACAGGAATTTAAGGATGCCCCATCTTTTGTACGGTTTACTGTTTATATCGAGATCCGGACTTAGATAGAATGTTGCGAAAAGGTATGCTAGTGCAAATACCAGCAACATGTAAATGTCCAGATATTCTGCAACTGGAGCTATCTCTTTCCACATAATGTAGTAAAGACCCGACATTAGTGCTAAGAGTACGGCAGTATTTATTCTGTCATGTGTTTTTACTTCTGGCATTATTCATTCATCCCCTGAATTTGAATAATAGAGTCTTCTTACTCTTTTTTATGTAAGTTCGATAAATGAGTGCAGATATATTTTTGTATTGTGGTCTTAAATGGTCTGATCTGGATATAATTCATGATCATCAGGAACATTGCACAAAACCTAATAATCAGCAGGATATTATTATCCGATAATGAAAAAAGAAGATCATCTGGTTTTTAGGAATTGGTTCGATGAGTATGTAAGATCGTTCTATTCAGATGACCCTTTAGTTCAACAGAACATCATTCTCAAAGAGGAACACAGTATCAGGGTCTGTGAGAATGCTTCGCTTATTGCTCTTTCTGAAAAGGTTGATGAAACAAACTATTCTCTTGCCATGACGATCGCTCTTTTTCATGATATTGGCCGCTTTGAGCAGTTCAGTAAATATAGGACATTCAGGGATACAGAATCAGAGAACCATGCAACACTTGGTGTAAAGGTGCTTAAAAGAGAAGGTGTGCTATCGAATATTTCCAGAGAGGATAGAAGAACCATTCTGCTTGCGATCGCAGAACATAACAGGTTCATGATAACCGGCAACCTTGATGAGAGAACTCTCTTTCATGCAAAGCTCATAAGGGATGCAGATAAACTGGATATCTATAAGGTTCTGGTCGACCAGGTGAATTCTAACACAACAAATCCTGCTCTTTATCTGGGCTTTCCTGACACAGAAGAATATTCTCCTGAGATCGTACAGGAGATACTAGACAATAAGGTTGCGAGTGTGAAGCATGTCAGAACATGTAATGACATGAACCTAACACGTCTTGCATGGGTATTCGATATTAATTTCGTTGAAACCATGAAGCTGCTCAGGGAACGGAAATATATCGATGATCTGATAGCCACATTACCTGAGAATGATGAGATATTGTCCCTGCATGCTCATTTGAATGAATATATGGCCTCTGTTCTGGAAAATAACGAATGTAGTACCAAAACACCTAAGTAAAGTAGGCTACTCGGTCGTACCAGAACAACAGTTCATTTTTACATATCTAAAGACATCAGGTTGATAATATGGCAATAAAAGACGGCGATACAGTAAAGGTAGAATACACTGGCACACTTGAAGATGGCTCGGTTTTTGATTCATCTGCAGCTCATGGAGAACCTCTGGAATTCACAGTTGGTTCAGGCAAGATCATAAAAGGTTTCGATAATGCTGTGATGGGGATGGAAGTTGGCGATGAGAAAACAGTCACTTTTTCACCAGAAGAAGCATATGGTGAACGCAAGATCTCACTGGTTGATACTGTATCAAGGGATCTCATTCAATCCGATATGGAAATAGAGGTCGGTAAGACATTCCTGGTACAGACACCACATGGACAACCACTTCCTGCAAAGATAGTTGACCTTACGGAAGATGAGGTCACATTTGATCTGAACCATCCTCTTGCAGGTAAAGCATTGACCTTCAATATCAAGGTCATCGAAGCATAGATATGTGATACAGGTTGTTAAGTTCAAAGGACAGATATGTCCCTGATCTTTCAACCCTTTTTTAACTTTGATCTCTTATGCCATCGATTATTGAGTGGCTGTATTTGTTTTGCGACAACTGTCTAAAACGAGAATATCATTATCATCATTCTCATTATATACTAAAGAATACATATATTTATATACTTGAAAAATATACTAGTGCTTGTAGTCACACAGTCTGGAGATACAGGCTGACTACACGACCAATGATCGGTGGTACGATCTGACCTTGATTGAAAATAACTGAAGCTAAAAACGCATAAAAACTGGAACGTTAACAAACCTACTCCAAATTACTCCCACACAACACACACAAGGTTTGTTGCGTTCAGGCTTTAGTCATCACAATTATCTAAATATAAGATGGAGTATGAGCGACAGGGGAAATATGTTCCTTCAAGGAACAGGGTTATTGTCAATTTCTTTAATTTCCCCTCTACTTTTCATATAACAGAATTATCATCTTTTCTCTGGATATCTCACAACTATCAGGCATGTAGAGCGATCAGAAGAACGATCCTAGAACGACGAACAGCATAAAGCTCGCGGTCAGATTTGCTATGAGCGAAGCCTCAAGTCCTTTTTTCCAGTATAAGCACCCAAACACAATACCTGCTACACCATTGATGACCACAAAACGTAAAGCAGATATCTGATCGATGGTTGCAGATGAATTAAAGAGGAAATATCCAATTGCATATATAAGGCTTATGATCAATATTGAGATCAATATGCCGGTTCTTGTTGGCTGACCGTCTGCTGTCTTTTTTATCTTCCACGATATCCACACAAGCAGTGTGACAAGCATGAATCTCAGCACCACCTCTTCTACAATACCTGCGTATAGAGAGTAAAGGAAACGTTCCCATAAAGGAGGTGTTGTCAGAGTGACTATAAGAGGTTCAGCGAACATTGAAAATACAAAATAGTCAAGAACAAATATAACTACTGTCAGGACCAGGCCTATGAAGATCGACAACTTCACGATCGATCCGGTTTCAGAGGGTAATTCCCTTTTCTCTGATAAGGAATTGAGAATAGGGGTTCCAAAGCCTACTTTTTTTCCAAGATACAGACCCAAAAAAACAGAGATCATCAAAATGACCGTGGAACGGATGAATTGGGTGGCCAGTAGATTGGGTAAAGAAACACCCAGGTCATAAAGGAAGTCCTCTGACATGGTTATGGAATATGGGATAGTTGCAAGCAAAGCGAACTCTGCGAGCATGAAGAGGAACCAGTAGATGTTCCAGTCCACAAGTTCCCTTATCCTCATTTTTCCACCTGTTTAAAAAGTCGATGTGCAATGTGATGATCACATTGCATCCTTTGCTGCCTTTGTGAAGAAATCTATGGCCTGTGCAAGTTCCTCATGGTCCTTTGCATATTCTTCGATCTCCACACCCTTGAGGTAGGCCTCACATGCCTGAACAAGTGCCTTTGCACCTGCCTGTGTTCCTTCAGGATGAGCATGCACCCCAGAACCCATGGTGGTTATGAAATCAACATTACCCATCACATCGATGAAAGGTTTAAGTCTCACTGGATTCAGACCGCCTGATACGATAGGACAGCACTTCTTCATGCCTCTCCAGCTGTCATCCTCAAGTACAACATGGTGTGCTATATCCTCGTTCACAATGGCAATAGCATCCTTATCTGTCTCAGGTATCTTTGACCAGCTCTGTCTGAAGAAATGACCTTCTGCGCTCATATACTGGATCTCGTGAGCTGCAACAACATCCTCTTTTGGTGTTCCCTTCATCTTACCAACACCTGCGGTACCTGTGTGGATACCTGAAGCACCTGCAAGTCTTGCGAACTTGGAGAGTACCAGTACCGAGAATCCCAGTGGGTTCTCAGGTCTTGTGAAAGCTCCGTGAGCTGCCCTGTGGAAGTGGATAAAAACATTCGGATATCTGCGTCTGAGTGTCTGTACAGCCATCCATCCAGCGGTTATCCCATCGATCAGGAATGCATAACTTCCGGGTTCGAAACCGGCATTGACTATCATCTCACATCTTTCGATCATGGTATCGAAATCAGCGGCTGATACATTGAACGAGTGCACCTTCTTCTGACCTGTTTCCTTAACAGCCTTATCCATGGCTTCCTTAACGTGCAATACCATCTTGTCATATGGACAGAAATCCTGATTTGCCTGTGGCTCATCGTTCTTCACGAAATCTCCGCCACCTACCCAGAAGTCATAGCAGACCTCAGCGTATTCAGCAGATGTGAGTCCCATCTTAGGTTTAACGATGGTACCAAGGATAGGTCTGTCATATACATTGAGATATGCTCTCATGTCATCCACTGTAAAACTTGGTCCGTCATATTGCTCAAGCATGGATGGCGGGAACCAGACATCCAGGAGTTTCAGGGCTGCAACTTCCTTCATTCCAAGGATATTACCCACGATATAGGTCAGGATGTTCTGGACATTCCCTCCCCTGTCAAAGAGTCTCCATGGATATGCGATCCACACGAGTTCCCTTTCAAGGTCCAGCTGGTATACCAGTGCATTCATTGTCCTTGAGAAAGGTGTCTCGGTATTGACCTTGAAGTTCGTACCCGTGGACGATTCAGCAGCTACTTCTGCAGCAGCCTGGAGTACATTGAACTTCCCTCCCGGTACAATGTGGAACACACCGAGCAGGTATTCCCCGTTGGTCGGGTCCGGCAACTCCATATTTACATATGCTTCCTGTTTAGAATTAAGCGACTTGACCAGATCTTCGTGAATAGAACTCATATAAAAGGAAAGGGTCAGCAATCTATTTTAGTTTTTGGACACTGCTATTTAAATAGAAGCCATATAATAGAAATTTACAGGACCTCTAAACAACAGGTACTTCACCACTTATTATATCATCGTTAAATGGATCAAGTTCATCATAATCGGTATCTATATGCTGTGATACCTCTTCTGCCTCTGAATATTTTGCAATATGGAATACAGCTTCGCCTTCATGTGTAAGGGGAAGGTTCGTTTTACCAATGACAATACCAGATGCTGAGCTGATAACCTTTGTTTCGATATCACCCAACGGGTCATTTATGTAAGCTAAAATGTCGCCTTTTTGAACAAGTGAACCTAAGGGTACGATCAAACGTAATATACCACTTTCAGGAGCCCGTATCCATTGTGTGGACCCGGATATCAGGGTTTTGTGTTCTTTTATCTTCTTGCTCTTTGGTCTCATACCCAGATAGGACATGACCCCGAGAATACCCCTTACTCCAGCCCGGATAGCAACCTCATTGAATCGAAGTGCTTCGCCAGCTTCATACAAAATTACCGGAATATTGTGTTTGCAGGCAGCTTCACGTAATGAACCGTCACGGACATTAGAATTGATTATTACAGGAACACCAAAAGCACGTGCAATTGCTTCTGTTTCAGGCTGATCATTAAGGAAGGCGCGGATCTGTGGAAGATTCTCCCTGGCAATTGCTCCTGTATGAAGGTCAATGACATGAGTACATTGAGCCACTATTTCTGTCATCAGGATATTGGCCAGGCGTGATGCCATTGATCCTTCTTTTGATCCCGGAAATGAACGATTGAGATCACGTCTGTCAGGCAAATAACGGGATTGGGAAACGAAACCAAATACATTTACAATTGGGATTGCAATTATCGTACCTTTCAGATTATTGATCGTTCTATGCTTAAGGATACGGCGGATGATCTCCACGCCATTTATCTCATCCCCATGGATCGCAGCACATACAAGCAGGCAAGGTCCGGGTTTGCGTCCGTTCACAACATGTACTGGCATTGAAGCTGATGTATGTGTATAGAAACTCGGGATAGGTAGTTCGATCGATCTCCTGGTCCCGGGTTCGATCTCTATACCTGCGATCGTAATGGAGCGCTGCATGGATCAACCTTTTCCACGGGTTGCGGTTTTACCGGGCTTGCTGGATTTCTCACAATACTCGATGATCATACCTGCAATATCCTTACCGGTGGCTTTCTCAATACCCTCGAGTCCAGGGCTTGAATTTACTTCCATTACCACAGGTCCATGATTGGAGCGTAAGATATCGACACCTGCTACATTGAGCCCCATGATCTTTGCTGCACGTACTACGGTGGACCTTTCCTCAGGTGTTATCCTGATGACCTCGGCAGTACCCCCCCTGTGTATGTTCGATCTGAACTCTCCTTTTGCAGCCTGTCTTTTTATGGATGCTACAACTTTACCGCCGATCACAAAACAACGGATATCTGCACCATTTGCTTCACTGATATATTCCTGCACCAGAATATTGGCTTTTACACCCATGAAACCTTCGATCACACTCTCAGCAGCTTTCTGTGTTTCGGCCAGTACTACACCAATTCCCTGTGTACCTTCAAGCAATTTAATGACAAGGGGTGCACCACCTACCATTTTGATCATGTCCTTTATGTCATCTGGCTTACTTGCATATCCGGTTACAG
Organism: Methanolobus profundi; assembly: GCF_900114835.1. Classification (GTDB taxonomy): domain Archaea; phylum Halobacteriota; class Methanosarcinia; order Methanosarcinales; family Methanosarcinaceae; genus Methanolobus; species Methanolobus profundi. The sequence goes on from NZ_FOUJ01000001.1 coordinate 852,529, forward strand.
GCAGACCAATACCCTCACGGGATAGCAGCTGCAGAGAACGTAATTTGTCTCTGGAGCGTGTGATAGCAACTGATTCATTCAAAGGGAATACTCCCATCATTTCGAATTGTCGAAGAATTGCAGCACCATAGAATGTTACAGATGCACCTATACGGGGAATGACAACATCAAAGTTATCAAGTTCTTCTCCTTTGTAGTGAATAGAAGGCTTGTGAGAGGTTATGTTCATATAAGCTCTCAATACATCTATTACCTGTACTTCGTGTCCTTTTGCTTCTGCTGCTTCAATTAAACGACGGGATGAATATAGATTTGGATTTCTTGACAATAAGGCAATTTTCATTAATCGACCTCAGTTTTGAAAGTATATACTTCGCCTAAGTCCGGCTGACCACATATAAAGGACGCGCCGGAATCAACAATGATCTTATTTTTCATAGCACTGCGACCTAATAACATCCTGAAACGCATAGTATCTCTGTCAGTAAGGGTTATTTCGATCGGATAATGCAGATCTCCGATAATAACGTTCGTTTCTATAACATAACGTAATTCCCGATGTCCTCCAGAATCGGTTACCTGTCTTCTGTCTATAACAGGCGCTGTGCATTCGATATAATGCTCCTGGTCCTTCTGGATCGGATGAACAAAGAATCTGACCATCTCAATTCCGTTCTCTTCGTATACCTCTACATTAAAAGCATGTAATGCAGATGTTCTGGCCCCTGTGTCCACTTTCGCCTTAATAGCATGTAAACCCAGATCAGGTAATGCAACCCATTCACGCCATCCAAGAATTAATTGACCATTATTTTTGCACATAAGAACCTGTTAAAATGTAAGATGTTGTTTTTATCGTAGTTTATTCCATGATCTTAAAGATTTCTTCAGTATATATTATCTGTGTTAGTATAAGAGTATTTTACTGATCAGATCAAGACCTAAAGAAGTATTCAGGCATCCTGAGTATCTGTTTCTCCTATATAAGGTCAAGGATGAACTATTGACCCTAATAGATGCCCAGTATCAGTAGAATAATGACAATTCCAAAAAGAATGAACTGAGGTGCTGATGCTTTGATAGTTTCTGTTTCTGTTTCTTTGATGCAGATGGCCACAAATACTACCAGACCACAGGTCACCATCATAAGAATAAAAACCGGAAGGATGTAATTGAAGTAAAAGGCAGAATATGCCGATCCAAGTCCCTGCAATAATAAAACAACAGACATCTGATGATATGGAACATAACCTGCTATGCTGCGCTGTTCTTTTTTCTGGAAATAGTTCCTTTCCCCAAATACAATATGAAGGATACACAGGCATATGAGCAAGATACCGGATAACAGCAGATAGATGTTCATATCTGACCTCTCACATAATAGGATTCTCTCAACTTGATATATTTTAGACCATCGTAACATTCATACTTTTCCATATTATGACCTTTTCATTTTTGAAGACCATCTGACAGATTTCAAAAAGTTATAATATGATGAAATAAATTAATATAACTATGAACATTATCCTTGAACGGATCCTACGAAGAAGTTGCTGTAAAATTGGCATTTTTCTGATCATAATACTGGTCATCATGGTATTTTCAGGGTTCATGATGTACTATATAGAAGGGAAGAATAATGGCTTCTCCACTATTGTATTAGCCGTCTACTGGGCATTTACAACGTTAATAACAGTAGGATATGGGGACATAACACCGCAGACAGGTTCAGGCAGGACCATTGCTATACTGCTTCAGACACTTGGATATACTCTCTTTATAATACCTGTTATCGTTGTTCTATACGAGATCGTGAATGCGTTCCTTGACGAATTCACCCGGACCGGCAACAAAGATACATAATGCTTAATATGAGCTCAGGTCTTGTAAATATTCAAAGAAAAGGTTGGATATATGGAATACAAAAGGCTGTTCAGGGATTCTTTCAGTATTGTCATTGGCAATATCATACCTTACGGACTTGCAGCTCTTATTCTCACATTTGCATCAATGCTGATCATAACCGCTCCGCCCTTGCTCTATGGATTTATCTCAATGCTCATAAAAGGAGCACGACAGGAAAAAGTAAGGACCACTGATGTATTCGATGGTTTCCGTTCCGGTAACTTCCTGAGGAGCTGGATATACTTCATTTTCATGATAGCTGTGGTTATCCTGCTAATGATCGCATGGATGGTGCTTTATATCTTTGCAGGGATCCTCATGATAATTTTTGGTTCATTGGCGGGTCCGGTATTTTCTGAAACAATGGTTATTTCCATCCTGATCATAGTTTCGCTTGTCCTGGCCTGCATAGTTGCCATACCGGCTATCCTTATCGTCTATGTGCTCCCCCTTTTTGTAATAAAAGAGTATTCGATAACCAATGCAATATCAGAAAGCATCAAAATGGTAAAGGGACACTTAATTGCCAGTACGATAATATGCACTGTCATTGCACTTATCGCTCTGGCAGGTTCACTACCTTATTACATTGGTCTATTTTTTCACTGGCCACAATGGTTCAGCTTACTTCTTTATTTTGGAGGGATCATCCTGACAACCCCTCTCAGTCAGCAGATACTTGTGAATACCACTTTTGAACTGATGGGAACTGAGTTGTAAAAAAGTATAGATATGCCCTGTAATACTTTCATATAAATCACAAACCTTAATACATACCCGATACCATAAAAAAATGGGAATGGAGAACGAAACAGGCAGGATAAGGATGGACAGTTCATCCGACACGGACGAAGACGATGTCGGACTTGCACAACGCTACAAGACAATTGTGGAGCTGACAGTAGATGGTTTCTGGTACATTGATGAATATGGCAATATCCTCGATGTGAACACCAGATATTGCAGTATGACAGGTTACTCCTATAATGAAGTGATCAGTAGCCCTATATGGGATATAGAAGCAGATATGAACAGATCACAGGTCATATATCAGATAGACCGGACCAAAAAACTTGGTAAAGCCCTTTTTGAGACCCATCATTTTAAAAAAGATGGCAGTCTGATCGATCTTGAAGTGAGTGCAACATATATTGACTATGGGACACCTGGTCTGCTCTGTTTTCTCAGAGATATAACCGATCGTAAAGAACTTGAACAGAAACTTCAGGAAAGTGAAAGGAGCAAAACCGTCCTGCTCTCTAATCTTCATGGAATGGCATACCGTTGTGATTATGACAGGGACTGGACCATGCGTTTTGTCTCAGAAGGTTGCTACGAGCTTACGGGCTACCAGACTGAAGACCTTTTAGGGAACCGGCTGATCTCCTTCAACGATATAATAGAACCCGGATACAGGGATAAAATATGGAATAAATGGGCTGAGGTACTTTCAAGAAAAGAGACATTTCAGGCTGAATACCGGATCCTCACTGCTTCGGGAGAAGTGAAATGGGTCTGGGAACAGGGTAAGGGTATCTTTGATGACAAAGGCAACGTGATAGCCCTGGAAGGTTTCATTACTGATGTTACAAGACAGAAAACAATAGAAGAAGAACTGAGGGAAAGTGAAAGACTTTTCAGGACCACTCTTTATAGCATAGGGGATGCGGTCATTACCACGGATATTCATGGAAACCTGAAGCAAATGAACCTGATCGCTGAAGAGCTCACCGGATGGGGAGAAAAGGAAGCAAGTGGAAAACAACTGGAGGATATTCTGGTCATCATCAATGAGAATACCAGGGAACCGGTAGATATCCCGATCCGTGAAGTACTAAGAGTTGGAGAAGTGGTCGGACTGGCAAACCACATACTGTTGATCTCAAGGAACGGTATGGAAATACCTGTCGCAGATAGTGCTTCTCCTATAATCAATGAGGATGATGAGGTCATTGGGGTGGTACTCGTCTTCCGTGACCAGACTGAAGAACGTGCTGCCAGAGAAGCAATAGCTGAAAGTGAAGCACGCTTCCGTCTTCTTGTTGAAAGTGCGCCGGAAGCTATCTTTGTTCAGACGGACTGGCGATTCGCTTATCTTAATCCCAAAACATTGAAGCTTCTTGGAGCTGCTTCTCCTGCACAGCTATTGGGTAAGAACGTTATTGACCATTTCGATACCAGGTCACAGGATACTGTGAAAGAACTTATCCATGGTCTGAAAGGAGATAAACAGGATGTTCACCTCGTAGAAGAAACATTCATTCGTCTTGATGGAAGCTCATTTGTTGCAGAGGTAGCAGTGGTTCCTATCAACTATGGTGGAGCAGATAGTGTTCTGGTGTTCTTCCGCGATATCACAGAAAGGAAGGAAGCTGAAGAAGCGATCATTAAAGCTAAAATGGCATCTGATATTGCCAATCGCAGTAAAAGTGAGTTCCTGGCCAATACAAGTCATGAACTCCGTACTCCTCTTAGTTCTATCATTGGTTTTTCCGATCTGCTCATAGAAGGAACTATGGGTGAGCTCAATGAAAAACAAAAAAGATATGTTACAACCATAAACAAGAGTGGTAACCTCCTTTTGAACCTTATAAACAATATACTTGATCTTTCTCAGATAGAATTTGGTGAGATGGATCTGGAGTGTGTGAAGTTTGACATTGTCGATGCTATAAATGATGTGCATTCAATGATCTCCATACTCTCTTCCAGGAAGAACATAAGCATTGATATGGATATTGATCTGCCCCAAAGAATGGTCGTGGCTGACAATGAAAAGATCAAAGAGATCCTTTACAATCTGCTGGACAATGCATTGAAGTTCACTCCGGATGGCGGCAGGATAACTATCCGCGCTATTCAGAAGGATACTGGTTTCATCCAGTTGTCTGTTAGTGACACAGGGATCGGCATCCCAAAAGATGATATTAATAAGATATTTGAGCCATTTTATCAGAGCGATGGTTCAACAACACGCAGATATAGTGGTACAGGCCTTGGTCTGACCATAATCAAAAAATTCGTGAAAATGCACGGTGGAAATATCTGGGTAAAAAGTGAACCTGGAAAAGGAAGTGCCTTCTTTTTCACGATACCTGTTTTAACAGACTGTACTGAAAGATAATAGAACACCTATATAGAGTACTTATTTTTATCTATAGACCTATTTATTCTTTATACTATTTTTAAGTGATATTTACCATTTATATTTATTTATATACCTCTAAATCCTCTATTAATAGATTCAATAGTTATTCAAGCACTGATAAGCATTTCAAATCATTTTAAACTTGAATAAATAGATTAGGATGTATATAGGCATCTAATATCTTCTAAGAATTAGTTTTATATATCTAATATGCTATTATCCAAATAATATCAAGTATTTATTAGAATAAACTAGTATAGTCTTTTTTTACAACTTACTAGCTCCTTATAGTACTTGTTTTCCAACATAAAAGGAGTAGATATGAGAAAAGAGCAATATGAATTCCCTCTAGATGATCTCATCTCTGAGGACGACTTTAAAAAGATCAAAGAATTTTCCAGGGACAAAGAGACTCCCTTTCTTATTATAGATCTGGACAAAGTCGAAAAAAGGTACGATGAACTTGTAGAGAACATGCCTTTTGTTAAGATATACTATGCAATGAAGGCAAATCCACTTGATGAGGTAATTCTGTCTCTCAAGAACAAGGGATCGAATTTTGATGCAGCAACTATTTACGAGATAGACCAGCTTTTAAGGCTGGGCGTGGAACCGGAACGGATCAGCTATGGCAATACTATCAAAAAGGAAAAAGATGTTGCCTATGCATATCAGAAAGGTATAAGGATGTTTGCCACAGATTCAGAAAGCGATCTGCGGAAAATTGCCAATAATGCCCCAGGTTCACGTGTATTCTTCCGTCTGCTAACTGAAAGTGACGGAGCTGATTGGCCTCTTTCACGTAAGTTCGGATCACATCCTGATGTTATCTATGAACTGATAATTCTGGCACATGAACTGGGATTGGAACCATACGGACTTTCATTCCATGTAGGTTCACAACAACGTGATATCGGACAATGGGACAATGCCATTTCAAAATGTAAGTACCTTTTTGAAGCTGTTGCTTTACACGGTATAAAACTCCAAATGATAAATCTTGGCGGAGGTTTTCCTGCCAAATATATCTCACCTGCAAATGAACTTGAAACATATGCTCATGAGATCCTCCGTTTCATATGGGAAGACTTCGGGGAAGATCATCCTGAAATAATAATAGAGCCGGGACGTTCACTTACCGCAGATGCCGGTATGATCGTGACCGAGGTTATAATGATCTCAAAGAAAGCAAAGCTCAATCAGTATAAGTGGGTATACCTTGATATCGGTAAATTCGGCGGGCTCATTGAGACCCTTGATGAATGCATAAAATATCCCATTTACACCGAATGCAAAGGTTATGAAGAAGAGGTCATACTAGCAGGTCCTACATGTGACAGCATGGATATTCTCTATGAAGATCACAAATACGTTTTCCCTGATACCCTCAACGAAGGAGAACGCCTCTATATCTTTACCACCGGTGCATATACACAGAGCTATAGTTCCGTGTCGTTCAATGGTTTCCCACCATTGAAAGCATACGTGGTCTGATCGGAAAAGGTATTACCTTTTCCTATTTTATTCACGTTCTTTCTATATTCTGATCAGGCAGTGGACCAGTCACTGTAAACATATGAAGCCCCGGCATTGTCGCCCCATGCCCATATGCCCACACGATATATCTGTCCTGCAGGGACATGGAGGTCTGACACGGAATATGTCACCTTTTCATCAACAGCAAGATCAAGACCCGTGTCTGTTTCCAGGTCATCCCATACCATGCCATCAGCGCTTGTTTCAAGGGTGGCATATATCACAAGATCCTTAGCAGATATAGAACCAACATTCTCGACCTCTATGTCAAGGTCAACGTAGGTAACCTGTCCGATACTTTTTCCAGTGCCACTGAATCCTATACTAAGTTCCGGGTGTCCTTCTGAGATCGGCACTACTGTACCCTCAAAGTCCGCATATTCATCAGGAATGACACCAACATCCCATCCCGAGTTCGTGGTCTCAAGATAATAGTATCGAATGCCTGAATATTCGTAGTAGCTACCTTCAAGAGCAGAATTGCCCTTTACACCTACTGCCATATGTCCTGGTAATTCTATAAGTGCCACACCATAACCCATATCATAGAGCAGGGATGCCAAAAGGATCGAAGAATCCTCACAATCCCCTCCGCCATGGTATAATGTCTCGAAAGGGAAACGTGGATATTCATCGTAACCTGCTGAAGCACTATCACTTACATACGGGAGTGACTGAACGAATGTCATGGCAATATAGGGGATATCATTCCTGCTATAGCCTTTCTCCTCAGCAAGTTCACCAAGCTGGGAGCTTATCTGAGATATAAGTTCATCGTCATAAGGGTCATTTACAAAATGAGTGAACTCCCTGTTACGGCTCCTTTCCGAATATGAATCATATGCCTCTATATTGTATTCATACTCCACAACAAATTCCGTGTTCTCATAATACCATCTATAGGTCCGTACGATAGTATCCTCATTTATTTTGAGATCGCTCTCTATTACTTTCCCTTCATAGGTATCAACCTCAAGGGTTATTTCCGGCCTGACGGTGTAAGTGAGTTCCACAAAAAAGCTATTGTCCAGAATGCTGTTAACATGGACAGAATAGATAACATTCAGATCATTGGTGTCTTTCACATTATAGGTAGAACCTACTAGCATGCTACCGGAAGCATATTCGTTCCCATCCTTCCTGAGCGATACCCGGATCTTACCTTCATCTTTATTGATGGTAAGTACTTTCAATGAATAATTGTTCTCAAGTTCAAGGATGCCTGTTCTTTTAATGGAAGCAGTATATGTGGAACTATAGAGGTCCATATTATCAATAAGTGACATATTATCCGGGGAAAGTTCTTCAAGAACAGCGTCGTTCTCATCACCACTGATCGCATCAATATTGTTATCCCCATTATAGGTCGTAGGCTGATCAGTTATGCACCCTGATGAGACAATAAGGCTAAAGACTATAATGGCTGTGATGAAGAGGACATGATGTTTTTTCAGTAAATTCATGTTATCTCTCTGAATATTATTTGTCAGAAGTGATTATCTGTCCATATCAATGATAAACTTTCTTTCAGTTCAAGCAGTTGAAAATATTAGAGGAATTGTTATGGTAAAGCAACTGCCTTTGCCGGGATCACTTCCAACCGTGATGGTTCCGTTGTGCATCTCAACGAATTTACTCACCAGTGCAAGTCCAAGGCCGGTTCCTTCGTACTGGCGATTGTAGAACGAATCGATCTGCCTGAAAGGATGGAACAGTTTGTCAAGATCATCTGTGGAGATGCCGATCCCTGTATCACTTACTGAGATCATTATCATATTTCCATCTATAACAGCATCCAGGTCTACAGAACCACCATCGGGTGTGAATTTAATGGCATTACTTATCAGATTATAGAGGATCTGTTTGATCTTGGCCCGATCGGCCGTCATCTCAAAACCATTTGTGACATTATTACGAAGCTTGATAGCTTTTCTCAATGCCTGTGGTCCCATTACACTTACAACTTCCCTTACCACATCAAGGAACACAAAGGTATCAACGTTAAATTGCATCTCTCCTGCTTCGATCTTCGAGATATCTAGAATATCGTTGATGAGCATCAGAAGGTGTTTACCGCTATTGGATACGTTGGAAAGATAGCTCAATTGTTTGTCGTTAAGATCCCCGAAGGTCCCGTCTATAAGGATATCTGAGAAACCGATGATAGAATTAAGAGGAGTACGCAGTTCATGGCTCATATTTGCAATGAACTCACTTTTTATCCTGTTGGCAGTCTCGGCTATGATCCTGGCTTCGATTATCTCTTCTTCCGTTCTTTTTTGCTCGGTTATATCCCTTATATGCTCAATTATCCTTGATACGTTCCCTTCACTATCGAATATAGGTATGATTCGAACCTCGCGGGCCGTATTGTCAATTTCAATGTGCTTTTGGTAGGTAATGGTCTCTCCCGAACTGAAAACAGTGAATGGTATACATTGTTCACATGGAGTGTCACGATCCATGAACACTTCATAGCATGGTCTGTTAAGCATTTCTTCTTTCCCTTTCAGATGCTCATGACCTTCCCAATTGCTCAGCACCACACGATGATCCCTGTCAATTACGGAAAGAAGGTCAGGGATCGAGCTAAAAGTGCTTGACAACAATTGTCTGTGCTCTTTTATCTCTTTGTGTACTCTCTTGCTCTCTGTTATATCCCTTATAATTCCCGCGATCATTGAAGGATTGCCTTCATTGTCATAGACAAGATGGGCATTGACCGATACATGGGCTATGCTCCGGTCTTTTTTAAGCAATGTAAGCTCGTAGTGGGTCACAGAACCATTTTTCAGGATCGTCTGAAGGAAAGCATGCCTGTCTTTGGGATCTTTGTACAGGACACTGGTGGGTCTTCCAACTAGCTCTGTTTCATGATATCCCATGTGTTGCAGGACAGAAGGACTTATTGTCAGGATCACTCCCTCAAAATCGCTTTCGTAATAGATATCATGTATCTCCTCGAAGATCCTGCGATATTTCTCTTCATTCCGCGTCATTAGTTGTTCGGTCTTTTGGCGTTCGATACCACTAATGAAGATCTCGGCGATAATGTTGAGCAACTTGATAAGTTCAGTGTCAAATTCTTCAACAACGAATAACGAATTCAGACAGATGAAACCCATTTTGTATCCGGGACCGAACATTGGGATTAGCATAAGGGACCTTGTGCCACTATCTGTCAGTATGTCCAGTTCCGTTCCTTCATGATCAGTGACCGGCAGGTCCTTGACGTTAATAAGAGATGAGGTCTCACTTTTTTCATTGAACCATTCTGTGTTCCTGAGAACGATATCTTTCAGAACAGAAACCCCGGGTTTACTATCTATATTACTGTTCCACTCATGAGTGCAGGTCATCTCATCTGGCTGATAGCCCTGAAAGATACATATGATGTTGGAATTTGTTATCCTTCCAAGAGGTCCCAGAGAATCAGATATGCCTTTATCTATCTCTCCTGTTGGCATTCTTATAAAAGTAGCTGATATCTCACCTATAAAGTGTTCGATCTCGCTCCTTTTAAAAAGGGTTTTCTCTGCTTTCTTCCTTTTTGATATGTCTTCAAAGATGACAACACAACCGATGATCTCTCCATTTTCGCTCCTGTCAGGTCTTGAGCTTATCTTCAGGTAGAGATTTTTACCCCATATCGTTTTGTATGGTGTTTCTACTGTGACCTCCATGCCTGTTCTCATACATTCCTCAAGAGCATCAGGAAGACCTGCCTTTTTGATCGGTTCAAATGTGAACAGGTTTATGGTCTTTGTCTTTTCTTTGGAGGGTGAACCCAGCATTTCAAGCAGGAACTTGTTCACAAATGTTATATTGCCTTCTTTATTGCAACTGAGTATGCCAACTGGAAGGCTAAAAACCATATCCCTGAATCTATCATCATTTGACATATAAAGCGCAGCCTGGAATATATTTGTGTTTTATAAAAAATATAGGTAGCAGTACATGATATTTATGCACTCTTTATAATTATAATTATCCAATACTCCGCTGGTAGTAAGTTCTGTCCAGTTTCATGCCCTAATATAAGGAATAGAGCTGCTGCGATCAGTAATGTCGATCAGCATAAAAATGGTGAATGGAGGATGTTCGAGAACCTCAACTTGTACTATATAAGCAATTCTAAAAAAATTAAAATATATAGATAATTTTATATAATACAAGTAGGAATACAACTTCTTACGCAAGTTGAGGGATACAATGAATGATGATCATGACAAAAATACCGCTATTGTTCATATAAAATGTATAAATACCGGGTTTAATAATAGTGACGCGCTTACACAATATCAATATGTTATAGAGGCAGACCGCACGATCTTGAGAAATGCCCGGGGGAATTGAGATGAGCGGGGAGAAAAGTTTCAGTGTTTTTGACCCTTCAATACGTTTTGAACATCGGGAGTTCTATGAAGAGATAGTCAGTGAACTAAATGTTATGATACCGGTCTGTATTCATGGAGAGACCATAGCTGTTGCAATTTGTGAAAATACAACTGAAAGGGACCAGATAACTGAATTAATGAAACATGTAGAAGATTTCTCGAGACAGTTATTACAGATAACAAAGAAGTTATTTGATCAATACTATGTCGCTAAAGAGGAACAACATGAATCGATCCTTCATACTACTGCCTACAATAAGATCAATACTCTGGACAGGAATCTTCTTGAGCGGACGTGTGACGTGAGATGGTGGGCACTGGAAACAGCTTTTAGTGACTGTATTGCATTTTACGAAAAGACAAAACAAAGTGCATGGTCCATTTTACAGATTCTCGATCAAACTACAGGATCAAATGTTGATAATGATATCAGAGATCGCCTTACAAATTTCCCGGAATTATTAAAGGATGGAGCATTAAAGGACTTCATCGGAAAGTTCAGGAGTTTTAGCCATAGGTTCCAGACAGAGGCACATGATCGCAATACTCTGGAAGACTTTCTGCAGGACCTTATGGACCTGGATTCTAAGATCTCTTTTGCATGTTATAGATTGGAAGATATCAAAAGCTCTTATACACTTTACCGGGATCTGGTCATTGCTGATCCTGAAGGATATATCATAGCAAATTCTAACAGCCTTAGAAGGTCAGAAGTTCTTGGTCTAAAGGTAGATGATGAAGAATGGTTTGCCAGGGCTTTGAAAACCAGGAATGGTACAGAATATGTCGCTCAGGATATCTGCCCATCCAGAGTAGAGGACCAGCTTTCTCTGGTATATTCGACAGCTGTACGTGAAAATAGCAATGAGAATGGCAATGTGATCGGAGCCATGGGTATCTATTTCGATCTTCAGGGAGAGGCTAGTATCATCCTGAGTGAATTCATGCCTTTAACTCCAACAGGGACCATACAGGATGGTTGTTATTCGATGTTTACAACCAGTGATGGAAGGATAATTGCCTCGACAGATGAAGATATGCTTGAGGTCGAGAAAAAAGCGCATATTCCAAGAAATAATCGTGCTCTGGCCGATGGTGAGCAGGTAAATACCTATATGGCTTTCGAAGGCGTGGATTCTGCTATTTTCTCATCAAGGACGGACGGTTATCTGGAATATCGCGGACTTGGCTGGAGTTCACATGTCATCCTTCCTAAGTCCCATATTTTTGCGAATAACGTTCATGCTGATGAATATGATATCGGATCAAAGGAGTTGATGAATTCCAATATCAACCCGGAGATCAACAAACAGACCTACACAAAGATACAGAATGACAAAAATGAGATCCAATTGACATCGCTTAACGGGACTATATATGCCTCAAAAATGGGAGAGCGTGGCGATCAATTAGAACCTATCTTCAAGCAGATAACCCGTTCCAGTAATTTGATAACGTCCAAAATGGAAGACCTGCTGGAAGAGATGGCAGCTGTTGAACTGCAATTGAATCTAAAGACGTTGGAGAACTTTTCTAAACAGGCGATCGATCTGATCGACAGGAATCTCTTTGAAAGGGCAGCTGATATCCGCTGGTGGTCAACTGACGAATATTTCTGGAAAGCACTTTTAAACCCTTCTGAAGAACGATTCAGGAAAGCCAGCGAACGGTTAAAGGTCATCAATGGCAGTTATACCATGTACAGGAATCTGGTTCTGGCGGATGCTAATGGAATTATCAGAGCCTGTTCGAATACTGAGCTAATGGGTGAGCTCAGTGAACTTGATGTGTCTGGCCACATATGGTTCCAGAAAGGAGGACACACTTCACGATCGAATCAGTATGCTGTTCAGGATGTCATGGATTCTCCTCTGGAAAAGGATAAGGAACGTTCTCTTATCTATGCAGGTGGTGTTCGCAGAAATGGTGACAGAGAAGGAGAAACTATTGGAGTACTGGGTGTACTGTTCGACTGGGACACTGAGGCTAGAACGATATTGAAAACATGTCTTCCAAAAGACAGGAACGGACAGGTGATCTCTGGCAGTATTGCTGTCTACGTAGATCAGGACCTTGAGGTGATCGAGACAACAGGAGAGGGTGATATTTCGATAGGTTCTGTACTTGGCCTTCCTGGTAAGGTCTCTGCCCTGCAGCCAGGAGAAAAGGTTTCTGGTATTTTTGAATTAAACGATCAAAAATATATCTATGGTGCATGCAGGACCAAGGGATACCGGGAATATCCGGGATTGAAATGGATCGCCTGTGTCCTTCGTCCTATTTCTACGGATATCTGAAAAGCCAAATGAAGGTCCTGCAGGATCTTTATCCGCTTCTTTAGTTATCATCATTAAGTGGAAAATAGCGAATAGTATTTGCATAGGAAGAAAGTAATAGGTACTGGAAAGACCATGATACCGTTCGTTCTCACTTTCTTCATATTCCTAAGTTCGCTATTTAGAATGCTAAAGCAACCGGAATTCAGAAGTTTTTTTCTGCTTGTTCTGTTCACACTTACTTTTGGAACTGTGGTCTATCATTCAGTGGAAGGATGGAGATGGATCGACTCCTTGTATTTCTCTGTGATAACCCTGACAACCATAGGTTACGGTGATCTGGCTCCGGTCACTGATATTGGCAAGATCTTCACGATACTGTATGTTTTCGTAGGGCTTGGGATCCTATTAGGTTTTGTTAATGCAAGTGGTGAATATTTCAGAAAACAGCAAATAGAAAGAATGTCCAGAGGCATTCCGAACTTTCTGTGGGATTCAGGTAATACTCTGGAGGAAACTGAACGTGACATTCTGGAGAACATAAGGGATCATGAAGAAGAAGAGGGCAGTTGGTAGGCTTTTGTCTCTAAATGGAGCCTTCGTCATAAATACTTCTCTGTTCTCTGAAGAACAAGTCTTATGCCTTTTATTTTTATTTTAACTGTGACAGCTTTTGAAAGTCGGACTGAGGACTGTAACAAAATGAAGGACATAGCTCTCAGTGAATGACTGGTAAGTATGCCTAAAGAACGATACTGATATTCAGGTATTTGATGAATATGTTAAAGATGCTTAAGAAAAAGTATGTAAACGAATTTGGTAGCCCGGCACGGATTCGAACCGAGGTTGCGGGATCCAGAGTCCTGCATGATTGACCACTACACTACCGGGCTACGGTGATTGCATCTCCCTAATTGTAAAGCTTGTATATTAAGGTATCGGACGGATGGTTATTCAAGACCTTCCGGGTTCTCATTCAGAACAGCAGTCCACCACCATCTTGCCATGTCAATAAGGTCTTTACTGAACTGACCGGAAAGCCGATACTCTTTATCTTTATGAGTAATGAGGCCGGCGCCTAGCAGTTTATTGCGCATGGCATAGAATGAGGCTCTGCCTATGTCGAGTTCTTCAAGGATGCTTTCCCATTCACTGGTCTTGATGGGGTTGCCACTTTTCTGACGGTCTTCGACCATCATGAGGAACTTCTGGCCGCGAATGGCGGTTGCCTCCTCCTGGAAAAGGCGGCGCATCAGATTATAATACGGGTCCCTGGAATGGGTTATACGTGAATTTGAATCCGAACGTATCACTAATGTGGTAGATGTACGTGGTGCGTTCTTTACAATAGACATTTGATTACCTGAGGTCGGGAAAATGGTCTCATCTCAACTGCTGTGTTGCTGAATGATCAACAACCAGAAGCAGAGGATCTTGATTCAAGGGCAGAACGTATCATGTCCTCATATTCTTCCTTCAGGGAATACACTATAGGGGTCTTGTAGGACTCTTTATGAGACCTGAGGACACCTAACTTAGAGTAGATGTAGCCTACCATTGATGCAACGGCACTACGGGAGATATCATACTTCTGAGTGATGTTCTCATGCAGTTCATCAACAGTTGTCTCTTTCACTTTTAAGAATAGTGATAATATGTGACTGCGGAGCCCATTACAATCAAGTTCAATGAACTTTTGCAATCTTCGTTTTATCTTTGCGCGAATTGAGTCCATATCTTCACCTCATATATAGCACAAACTTTTATATGCACTTCAATCTATATATATGTTTTTAAAGTATTATAATAAAATGGAAATAATAGGCCATTTATCTAAAATGACTAATAGGATAAAAGTATTCTTTAGTATCTCAATTCTTCGGTGACTATATGGATATCAGGTACGATATTGAAAATAATGTGATGCAGATAGATGATGTTGATATACATCCCCATAGCCTGGATACTAATTTCATAGGTGTCTGCAACAATTGTAATTCAGATGTAAGTAGCATAAGCTATCACACCTATGAAGAAGGGATGGTAGTTGCTGGAAAATGCAGTCTTTGCGACACCATAGTTGCGATAATGTATGATAATGAATGGAACTGGCAGGGAGAAGAAACCATTTCTCAGTTCTTTGATATCAAAAGCAGCAATAACCTGAAAAACCTTAATTCGATCGACCGAAAGAAACTTGCTACGGTTTTTACTCCTGCTGAGACCGATGCTATGTATGCAAAGGCCAGAGGCGAAAAATACGTTCGCCAATACCTATACAGGGCACGTAAGAAATATGCAGATTTTGAAGAGCTGTTCGGGATCCACATAAATATATGATCGGATCATGCTCAAGTATATGCATACTAAAGCTATGAGAGTTAGGAATACGTGCGAAAATAATATAGACAGTATTACTTTGAGTATTAGTGCATAGAGTGAGCATCTGCACAGTTTGTTAAAAACATAGAAGTAGTATTTAAATAACGATGTTTTTATAATATATTTTTTGATTTGAATATGCTAGGGTATTCAAATACAAAATATGCAAATAATACTTGCATAATTTGTTTTACAATAACGTATAATTAATAAACTATTACATAAGTTTATTGTATAAGTCGTAGTGTTTGACGATCTTTCCACATATTATGTGCAACTGTGCATATTATATCAATATCCTGGTAACTACCAAATGCTATTTACTGCAATAGCCATATCATATATCGTATACCTGTACATATTAGCTACAGATAATGGTTTTGTAGGAAACAAGAACAACATATTTATATACTAACGTTTGCATCTTCAGATTTGAAGGGACATTACAATTCTAGCATCCTGATAGGTGCAAGTACCACCACCCAAACATCAAACAATATCATATTTGTACCACCAACCCCCGTTCCTTCGTTTGCCCTATCAGGAACCCACATTTATTGATGAGTGACAATGTTGCGTAACATTGTTTCCTGTTCTTCTATATATTTTAAGAACAGAATAAACTGTGTACAATTCGAAAAGAGGAATATCGGGGTTAGTACACAGGCGTCGAAGACAATAACATCGGCGTCTTCCTCCTTATAATACACCATCATAAGGATATTGATATCTTATGGAAAGCTTGCATAATTATCTTCTGCAGCTGAAAATAGTGGTTGAAAGAATTATATCATTAAATTAAGTTATATTATTGAATATAAAATAAGTACTGAACTTATAAATAGAATAATATAAAAACTAAATGTAGAATATAGTGTGGGATAATATGCTATATCACATATTAGTTGCCTATAGGGTCCTTCAGGATCCCTAACCTAACATGTACCCTTATAGGCAGCATTTTATACTTACGGCAGTGCTCGCTGCAACAATTCCTCCTTCTCTTAAAGTGTGTTGCACTACGGGCCTGTCCAAAAAGTAATTTATCATAAACAGTGTTAATTTTGAGAATCAAATAATATGGATATATATAATATAGAAATAATTAATAGTGTGTGTTACTACATATATAATAGTAACACACCCTATCCAAACCCACACAAGAACACCAACCTAGCAGTGGTGTTCTTCCTCACTGTTACTTTCTAGCATATAACGTATAAGAGTTGCGTAACATTGCTTCCTATTGTATTATATAGAATTGCTTCTCAGGCATTAGAGCTCAATGGGTAGTTTCACTTACATTTACAATATCATATTATCTTTGGTACTGCTGGAATAAAATGCCGGTGTTAAATTATATATAGGTTCAACAACAGTGTAAGGCTGCTTGTTAACACCGTTAACTTGCACATAAAATTGGATAGAGATGGTACATAAAACCTGACAAGGCACCACACCAACCAACCTAACATGTTCCTTGTCAGGTTACTCTGATGGATGATCAAACTTTAATATATGAGTCCCTATTACAATGGTAATACCACCAACCAGCTCATCAGAATCCCGTTTTCACAACTATTCTGCTTTATCCTGCATCTTTATAGCTATCAGTGGCATAACTAACCAGGGAACAAAATAAAAGATAGGTAAATAGCAAATCCGATCTCTTATTTAATGTAAGTTACATTACTAACAATAGATAAGTAACTAAGTTTCATAGATCTGATCTAGGAAGAAGTAGATAATACTATCTTATACACCTCTGATCCGTACCACCCAGAGGTGCATAAATGGTGCCAGGTCGGCTTTAATAGGCACTACATACAAAGGAACCATTATCTATGGTAAATTGCTGTGTGCATAGATAATTATGGTAACTAAAGTGCAGAATTTACATAGATCGAGTGGGGGTAAAGATGAGCCGGGTGCTGATAAGGATATCACCTCGTACCACCATGAATATTCTTATCAGGCAACTTTTTTATATCCTCTGAAGATGTGTTAACTTACTTTTTTAATTAAGGCACAGGCATAACTCAAACCACGCCAAAAAACACAACAATCAGTCTATGAAAAAATAGACAATAATTGGCGTTCACATAAAATACCGGAATGTGTGTTGGGAAAGGAAACATGCCATAAGGAAGACAGAAACGCGATTTAAGACATGTTCATCTGTAAAGGACATGAGAGTAACTCCCGGAATGCAGGTATCCAATTAGAAACTAGTCTATTGATATAATAGTAGTTCAATAGTATAATTGGCACTATTTTTAGTACCACCACCCCCCAAACCCCCAATGAACACCGATTTGCATTGTCGGTGTTCTTTTCTATTACTTTACAGCAACGTTTTTGGTCACCTGTCAGAACTTTAGTTTACTTGAGATCAGGACAATGCAGGAACTTGAAACAGTGATCTTATCTAAAGGACTGGTTGTGAACACAGCCATAAATTCATCTGTTTGGTATAACTTGGGAAGTGTTGAAAGGCAGGTAAAAAGCTGTGAAAACTTCAAAGTCTCGTCAAAATGTTAAACTGTAACTATAATCTATTACAAAATGGCCCTTTTTAGCATATACTTTAGTATACAATGTTGTGTAACAATATTTAGTTACATATATTTATTTGATAGTGATAAAAGTAAGATATTATTAATGTATATTTATAAAGATATACTTAATTAATCAGTTAATTTCGTATCATTGCGAACAAAACCCTCGTTTTTTCCGATTTAGTGAACAAATGCAACAAGATGTAATTAATACATACCATTTGATAACTGAAGGTAATAGAGTCCTATTTCTTTTAGAAGTCATAACATTCTCCAATATATATTATTAGGCTATTTTTATATAATAGTTTTCAGCTTGTTTAGTATAGTAGTGCAGTGCTGAAAAAGCCAAACTAAAACTAACGCCAATAATTTTTGAAGTGCCTGTTTTTTAGCATACTTTACAATATAGTTTAGATGATTATGAGAGGACATTCTAAAAATTATAATCTGCTGTTCAGGACATTAAAGCCAAAATCCATCAAAAATCCATATTCTTATAGTCTATGTGTATGAGATTGTGAATTCTCTAAAAATGCCAAAAAGGGTATGTTTTTCTGAAAACACTTATTCCATAGTATGTAGGAATATGAGAATCCTGACTTGCCACCCCAACATGATCTGCATGAAAATAGTACAAATAATCATACCATATAATCAAACACCTTTATTCTTATGGTCTATGTAATAAATATATTGCATATTTGTTGGTGATAAACAAGAATACTAGACAACTAGAGTCTTGTCTAACTGGCAAGTAATCAGAGATTAGACAGAACAACAAACTGTCGCATAAAATGTACAAGGTAGTGCAGAAATTCAGTCACCTAAATTTATTTAAGTTATTATTAAATAATATGCATGAGTTTTGCATAATTTATTTTGATTAAATCTTAATTTCCATGCAATGTCTTATTTTTATTCATATATTTTTATTATATATTAGTTGGTGTACTTAGTCTATACTCGCAGAGCCATAAAATATAATATAAAAATATCATAATAAAAACATTACTTTCAAAAAACATTTGTTTATTTAAAACTAAATTTATCATCCAGCTAAAATTATATTTACATATTGTTTAACATATATACCGTAGCATCGACTTTTATACTCATACACAGGTCATGACTCAACCAGTCAGAACATATATACTAAAGTATATAATACAAATTCCAACCAGTATCAGTAATCGAACATAGGACATATTGTACCTATATACAAGTTCCTAAACCTAAATATGCCATAATGGCATATTGATGTATCTATGCAGGTGAGCTCATGAAAAAAGAACGGCTTTTGATATATTCCACGGTCTTTCTCATCATGGGATTATCCAATTCTGTAATCCCGGTGCTTCCTGAGATCGCTGCAGGTAGCCTTGTGTCATCAGGAACCATCTCATATACATTACTCTTTTCGGGATACTTCATAGGAGCTTTACTAACCATGATCCCATTTGGTTTCATGGCAGATATCTATGATAATGTGAAGATCATGATCTTTTCCATCACACTAACTCTCTTTGCGGGAATTGTGCTGATACTAAGCGAAAACATATATCTGCTCATTGGTGCCAGGCTACTGGAAGGTATCGCTTGCGGTGCATTCTTCCCTCCGGCATATTCACTGCTTGCCGGTTTTACTGAAAAGAACAGATACATTGGAGAGTTCAATTTCCTTCTTAACGCAGGTCTTGCTGTTGGTGTTCTTTCATCAGGCTTCCTGGCTGCATGGTCAATTAGAGGAGCAATTATCCTCTTCACCGGCCTGTCTATAATAATACTGCTTCTCGGCACCTCAGTTGTGTTTACAGGAAAAAGGCCTGGAAAGATACAAGTTAAGAACATATCACCATCCATTGAAGCCAAAAATGTGATCAGTAAACTGTTCGACCTCAAATTTATCCGTATCTGGATAACCGCATTCCTTATTTTTGGTATCACCGGAGTAATGCTTGCATTCTATCCGGAATACAGCAAGGACCTGCTTAGCAAACCTGAACTAGGCGTGGCTATTGCCATCCTTTATGCCAGCTCCATGATAACAAATATCGTTGTTGGAAGAATGAACCTGGGTTTCAGAAAGATGATATTCTCAGGCATCCTGCTGGCAGCAGCAGGTGTAGTTATCTCCCTAAAGGCTCCATTCATAGGTTTTGCACTACTTGGCATCGGCTCTGGAACAGGAATGATCGGCCTCCCTGTAGCTGTTTCACACATGCCTGTTGAAAGAGGCCTTGCTATGGGAATCTTCAATACATATACCTATGCAGGACTCGCATTCATGCCAATTATAGCAGGAATGTTCGTTGGCATGGGCTACCAGACAGTGTTTATTTTGAGTGCTGCTTTTATGGTGCTGTCCCTTTTCCTGAAGGATGGAGTGGAAAGTGGGGAGTGAAAGCTTCAGAGAAGGAAATTCTCTCAGGTGGTGCTGAGGAGCATCTTTTTGCGAGGGCGTAAGACACCCCACAGCCCATAATTTACTATTTATCTTTAAATTAAGGTTTGATTTGCGGGGTGAAAGTATTATTTTGATTATGGAACTTCAGGGCCAAGTATCAATCCATAAATAAAAAACACGCATAAAACCAATGAACCTACTGTTAACATTATTGGATAGGCATATGTGTTAATTGTGACTTTTTCCCTATCATGGTATAGGCAAATAGATATCAATGCAGCAAAATCGATTAATGCTGAAATATATAGAACCCAGTTTTTAATCTCAAATTTAGTCCCAGGATTAGAAATACTATAAAAATACATAAATGAAATAAATGTTAATAATATTGATAACGGCACTAATGGGACATTCTTTTTTATGTATTCATCTTTTTTTAGTATGAATAAAATAATACTAGTTGAAAGAGCAAAGTAAAACAATAGATAAACACCCATATTTTCTGCGGATGATTGTAGAGTAAAAAGCCCTTCTGGCACTATATAAATGATGAAAATTAATGAAAAAGAACCACCCATTAGGAAAGAAAATATTGGAGATAAAAAGTTTGAATATAGAAACAATGAAGACACAATAAATACTGCAAAACTATAGCTGAAAATAATTCTTGAATTTAAATTTTCAGGAGAGACGAATACAGCTAAAAAAAGACCCATTATGATTAATATTGTTTGTAGAAAGCCTTCAGTGCTTTTTGATTCTGTTAATTTATCTATTTTATCATGAAGTAATTTTATCATCACTCATAAGTATGCAGTTTAATTAGTTAAATTATTTGTTTTAAGGCAAAGTAAATATAACCTAATATTGGCGCAAACTTATATAATAAAGACATAGCCCATATGTATGGAATACCATTTCTAAAAGCAAAACATACACCAATTTTATTGCTATGGATTTTTGTTGAGGTGGCAAGTCAATAACCTCATATTCCTGTGTACTATGGAACAAGTATTTTCAGAAAAACATACCCTTTTTTGCACAGCTCCATCACATGTATAAACAGAGAATCAAAAATGAGATTTTGTTAGTTTGTATTTTAATATCAAGAATTTGTGCAAGATTTCTTTGATTGAGCTGACATACATACTGAAATAAATATAAGTGTTGTTGCTTTCCAAGCTTACTTTTAAAAGTATATTGGATAGATTAATTACACTACTTTGCGTTTGCAACCTCTATACTATTCAAACACTAAATAATTAAATAAAAATAGCATAATACAATTGCTAACTATTGCAATAAATTATTTTTGACACACGGATTTATTTAAATGTTAAAACTGTAACTAAAATTTATCACACATAATTAGACAGTCTAGTATATACTAATTCAATCTTAACGTAACTAAATATAATTACATAAACCCACCCCTTGTCTTAACACACGTAAAAATACCTCGAAACAAAAGATTGATCTAATAAATAAGATGCATCACCTTCATTTTATAAAAAGTAGATTCAAATAGAAACTTTATTATGCCTGTCATTTGTTTCATGAAGTGATGACAGCCGGTAAAAACGGAATGAAGCATAAATATCTTGGCAATGGAAGGTATAACACGTATAAGCATGCTGTTTTTCAGTTATCCATACTATGCTTTTTGTTCTTTGTCCTGATCTCTGTCTGTAGTGCGAACGAGGTTGCTGAGTTCGACCAGGTGAATACGCCACAGGGTGCTGTTATTCTTATTGTTGATGGACTTAGTTCCTGTTATATTTATCCGGAGTATACGCCTTATGCTATTGATGGTAGTGTGCTGGATAAAGCTGAGCCTGAACAGATATTACAGATATTCGACCAGAGTTGCAGAGTACTGGATATTACGGCTCCACAGACATTCACTGAAGGAGGACATTCGGTCCTGGCAACTGGATATTCCAAAGCAGACGGTGAACTTGTAGCATCGTCTGGGACAACAGTATACGATGTAGCACATGATAACGGATATCTCACTTTTGCCATCATGGAAAAAGGAGATTCCTCAGGTATGCGTAGCAAGCAGAATGTAATAGTCCATGATGCTGAGAACTCAATAACAGAACCTGAAATGATCATAGAGACAAACATGCTTTCAGGAGATGGAAAAAGCATATCCCTTGAAATTGCAGACCTGATGCAGGAGAATTCTATTGAACTGCAGGATCAGCTGGACCAGTATCCTGACGGCTCACAGGAAAAATATGATGCCTATGACATATGGGCTATTGATACTGCAATTGAACTCATGGACCATATGGAAAGAGAGTATCCGGAACAACACTATATCCTCACCATAAACGTAGGGGCAGTGGACTGTGCAGGTCACTACAAAAAGAATAGCGGCTACATTGCAACCATTAAAGGCATAGATAATGCAACCATGGACCTGTACGAAACCTGCATTGAAAATGACATGGCATTCATATTCACAGGCGACCACGGTATGAGTTTCGCAACAGCAGATTCCCGTGGTGGACATCAGGCAGACAAGTACTCCATAATGACCGAATCCCAGAAAGTCCCCCTGGTTATCGCAGCAAAAGACGTGAACACTGGAACGATAGAAGGACAATTCGGACAGGAAGATATTGCACCTACAATACTTGAGGTCCTTAACCTGCCCGGAAAACTGAGGGCTGCAGATGGCACAGCGATCCCCGTAAAAGATTATGTCAGCCTGAAAGTCCAGGTCCCGGGAGAAGGTCAGCTTACACTCATTCAAAATGAGGACATCATTTTTGAAAGCAAGATCAATGATGCAATATCGTTTGTAGGGCTGGAACCTGACATGGACTATAAGCTCAAATATAACCCCATATCAGATGCTGAGAAAGATATTGAAAAGGTCATAAACATAGGGTCGAGCACCATTATCGAGCTGGTAACTTCTTCGAACCAGTCCACAAGCGATAAATCCTATCATAACCCACGTTACATTATAGGAGGAACACTGATAGTCTGTGTTAACCTCGCAGGCCTTGCTTTGATACGCAAAGTATTGAAGGAATAAATATTACTTAACAGAATAAGGTCGGATGGCATTGTGCCACAATGACTTACGTACACTTCTCAATGGAGCCTCTGTTATTTTCAAAAAAGAGGGTCCACTCATACACATAAGCTCAGCTAATGCTATGATAGTTGGAGATATCCACGGCAATATCAAAGCACTTGAATTCATCCTTCGAATGTACCAGGAAATGGAATGCGAAGATGTGATATTCCTTGGTGATTACGTAGACAGAGGACCTTATTCTGTTGCCGTTCTGTGCCGGTTGTTCGAATTGAAAATAAGAAACGAACAGAAAACAGTACTTCTGAAAGGGAACCATGAGACCATGGAAATGAACAGCATATATGGCCTTTATGAAGAAATACAGGACCATGATCTCTTTCTTGCAGTAAACAGGACATTTCAGGAAATGCCAGTAGCAGCAGTCCTTAATGATACTATATTCTGTGTCCACGGAGGAATACCCGGAGTTGTTGATATTGAGGAGATAAGTAAAGAGAATTCATTCCCTTACCTCTGGAACGACCCATCCGAACTTCCCGGTATTAACGCATCCGTAAGGGGAATAAGACCAAAATGTTTCGGACCCGATACCTTTGATGAGTTCATGGAACACAATGAACTTTCCCTGATGATTCGTGGGCACACCGCACTTGAAAACGGTTACGAATGGTGGTTCCATAGACGATTGCTATCTATATTCTCTACGCCGAATTATGCAGGCAGAGATGGCAAGGGTGCATTCGCGGTCGTCAAAGATAATGAGGTATCGGTATTTGTTTTTGGAAAGAACAAGAACAATAGAAATGAGAGCTACTGTATTATGTAAAAGCAACCTGAGGATCACTGCTTAAAATGATAAAAGTTCCCATGTGCCGAATAGCGGTTCCCGGCATCATGGAAGAATAGATCGAACTGTAATAAGAATTGCTATATAGGGCCACATGTTAGGGGTTATGTGTTTTTAGTGATTTTTTGAAGAAAGATGATACACACTGACCATCGGTCCCGGGATAAGATGTACTCATGGCGTCGGTTCAAGTGCTACTTCTGCCCTATATAGACGACTGAACTTCGATTACACCATATTTAGGACTAATCAACAGGAAATATATAGAATATATAAAATGAGACATTTTCCTGCCTTTTATTACATATTTAAAGCGATCCTGCATGAGCTCATGCATCCTGGCGAACATAATAAGATCAGTCAGTTCACAATTGTTAAATACAAAGGACCCCATAAAGGATATCCTTAGGGAACATTTAAATTATCCAGATACAGAATGTATAATGGGAGATCCTATGACAGAAACGAATATCGATGTTAGAGGACAGACCTGTCCGGTCCCTCTTGTAGAATGCCGTAAAGCTCTCAAAAAAGCTGCCCCGGGAGATGAGATAATCATTCTGGGAACACACCCTGCTTCTAAAAAAGAGATACCAATGGCCTGTACTGCCATGGGTCTTGAAGTAATGGAAATAGAAGAGAACGCTGACAAGGAATGGAAGATACGCATCAAAAGATAGAATAGACATAGATCACAATAGATGGATAGTAGTGGGGACTTAACATGACAGATAAAGCTGTAATAGTAGTCCATAGTGGGGACCTTGACAAAATATACAGCGCTATGATAGTAGCCAACGGCGCGCTCTCAATGGGAATGGATGCCTCCCTTTTCTTTACGTTCTGGGGACTTCAATGTCTCAAAAAGAACGGATTTGACAAAGGACCCCTTTCCAGAATGAACCTTCTTGGACTGGGTAAATGGATGGTTAAGAGCAGGATGAAGAAAGCCAACGTAGTCTCACTTGAGAGGCTCATGAATGACTACAAGGAACTTGGCGGGAAGGTAATTGCCTGCGAGATGACCATGGAGATCATGGGTATCAAGCCTGAACAACTGAACCGTGAATGGATAGATGAATACGGTGCTGTCGGCACCTATATTATGGAAGCAAAGGACGCAAAGATAACACTTTTCATATGAACTTTAAATATGCTCAAGATCAAGGAGTGTAAGAGGAGGAACAGATGTTCGATAAAATGATATATCTTGATAATTCTGCCAGTACCCGATTGGATGAGAAAGTAATGGACGCAATGAAACCCTATTACTTCGACACATATGCAGTTGCCACATCCGAATTCGGTTACTCAATGGGCATTGATGCAAAAGAAGGACTGGAAGCAGCCAGAGGCATTATAGCAACCTCACTTGGTGCATCAGCAGAAGAGATCGTCTTCACATCAGGCGAGACCGAGTCCAGTAACATGGCCATAAAAGGTGTTGTAGCAGCTCTTAAGAAAAAGAAGGGAGAGCACATCATTGTATCCAAACTAGAGGATTTTGCTGTCCTGAACACAGCAAAGAACCTTGAGAAACAGGGCTACAGTGTAGATTACATCAGCGTTGATGCAGAAGGTATCCTGGACCTTGAGGAACTTAAGAGCAAGATACGTGACGATACTGCCCTGGTATCTATCCAGCATGCAAACCAGGAGATAGGCACCCTTCAGGACCTGGATGCTATCGCAAAGATATGCAAAGAAAAGGATGTACTGTTCCATACCGATGCAACACACAGCTACACAAGAGTACCCATCGATGTATCAACGACACCTGTAGACCTGATAAGCATGTCAGCTCACACCATCCACGGACCAAGAGGTGTCGGTGCACTATACATCCGCAAGGGTACACCCATCAACAAATGGATGGACGGTGGATATCAGGAAACCGACCGTCGTGCAGGACTTGAGAACATCCCTGGTGCAGTAGGATTTGCAAAAGCAGTGGAACTTGTCACTGAAAAGGAGACAGAGTTCCTGACATCGCTCAGAGATTATACCATAGAGAGGGTCTTTGAAGAGATACCTCATGTTACCCTGAACGGAAGCAAGACACAGAGAACACCACAGAATGCGAACATCACATTCCACTATGTTGAAGGTGAATCCATGACTCTGCACCTTGATATGAGAGGCTTTGCAGTCAGTACGGGTTCAGCCTGCTTCAGTCGTTCACTTGAAGCAAGCCACGTGATACTTGGTATCGGTGGTGACCACGAAAGAGCACACGGATCGATAAGATTCACGTTCGGACGCTACAACAGCAAAGAAGATGTTGATGCAGTGGTAGATGCGATCAAAGAGATAGTAAGTCAGCTCAGGGCTATCAGTCCCCTGTATAACAAATGAGGTGAGATAATGAAATTCCCATATACTGAAAAGGTGCTTGAGCACTTTAAGAACCCACGTAATGTAGGGAAGATGGAGAATCCTGATGGAAAAGGACTTGAAGGCAGCCCAGCCTGTGGAGACATGGTTGCAGTTTACCTGCAGGTCAACCCGGACACACAGATAATTGAGGATATCAAGTTCGAATCATACGGATGTGCCTCCAACATTGCAACTGCTTCTATAATAACCGAGCTTGCAAAAGGCAAGACACTAGAAGAAGCAAAGAAGATCTCATGGCAGGAAGCAACAGAAGAGCTCGGAGGACTTCCACCAGTTAAAGCACACTGTTCCGTGCTTGCGGTAGAAGGCCTGAGAGCTGCCATCCGTGACTATGAGGAAAAGCACGGCCTTGTAAGCGAACAGGAACCAACCACTCCAGACGTCCTCAGAAGCAGATTGAAGCATGTCATGAACCCAATGGCAGGACTTGACATCATCAGGACCGAGCTTGTGACAAAGATGGAGATAAACGATGGTGTTGTAAGGATACTTATCGACCTGCCATCCAATCACCAGTTCGCAGCAAACATCAAAGAAGAGGTCATGGAAAAGATCGAATCTCTCTGGGATGTAAAAGAGGTCAATGTTGTCTTTACTGAGTAAATGAAAAATGAGTGGTGCATTTATTGCACCATTATATCTATTTTTGAACTTTTCAAGTTCCTGAATTATATTGTTACCTATTTCTTCGGACACCCCATCTATTCCTTTAGCATGCGGTACATTATCCCATAATTTCAAGCTCCGCAGAACTGCAGACCTGACCCATTATAGGATAGATCACATTTAAGGCAAAATTTTGCTCATCGTCATTTCTCGCAGCAACGCAGTCACTCAGGACAACACAGTTATAGCCCCTATCAAAAGCACTCCTTACCGTACTTTCAACGCAGAGATTAGTAACAGCACCTGCAAATAGCAAGGTATCGCAGTTCAGGGCCCTGAGTATCCGATCGAGGTCTGTGTTGTGAAAGCCGCTCATCGTATGGTATTTAGTAACTCTGATATCCTCTAAATGAGGGGTGAATTCATCTATGACCCTTCCCTGGAACTCGCCTTCTTCCGGCGTCATTTCAGTAAGGTCCATTTCTCTGAGAGGCTTCCAGAAATCTACAGCCGACAAATTCCGGTTCAGTGCTCCTGCTATCTGAGGTCGCAGGTCCATTTCAACGAAGATTATGGGCATCTTTGCTGCTCTGAACTTTTCTATGGCTTTGGCCGTTCTCCTGATCATGTCTTTTTCCTGAGCAAATTTCCAGACACCCCAGTCGATCCCAAATCCATTTTCATGAAGAACAAAGTTCTGCGCATCTACTAAGATAAATGCAGTGCTATCTCCTTTTACTTTTGTCACTTTTATTCCCCCTTAAAAGAACAAACAGAATTAATAGAAAAAAATTTGTTCATTGCACTATTGGCTTTAAAATACGATATATTTTTTGGGACAAATATTACTAAAAAGAATTACTGATCCTGGATACTAATGAGAACACTTCAACTGAACATATACAAGTTTGAATATCTGGCTCTGTAGAATCCCTCATTTGAATGATTCATGAGATAATGCATACATGTGATGATCGAAGACTATCAATTTTGTGGCAGGTATCATAGCTTTTAATGAACTATATGCGGAAAAAGAGTTGAAAGTAACAGATTATTTAAATCATCTTTTCGAATCGTGCCGGCTTCGCCGGACCCTTCGGGATGATCAAAGATATCCATGACTTTTCGATCGATAAAACTTATTGTTCACTGCATACTTGTTTTTATGATTGTTTACAAAGATAATTGATGGACAAAGAACAAGGCAACCATCCGCCGCAGGCGGCACGTTCCTTCACTGCTATCATGAAGGCTTGTGAAATAATGTATTTATTGAAAGTTACTGAGTTCAAAGTTGCAATTAAAAGGATATCTACAGAGCCAAATATCCTGTATTGATACTCACTCGATCTCAGCTATTATCACAACATAGTTCTTACCATATTTCTTTGCGCATTTGGGACAGGTAGTGTACCACATGTACCATTTCCTGATAGTATGACCCTGTTCCTTTGCATATATCTCGAAATCATCACACCATTTCTTAGTATCCTTGAACGGGCCTTCGTATACCTTGCTCAGGAACCTGCCGCTAAGGTTTACATTCTCCGCATCCGGTATCTCTTTATCGACTGCCAGATAGATATCCATGTTCCATTTCGATGTGTGGTCGGAAAGACCGAGAGAATCCGGTATACTTGCACCTGCTTCACGCACTTTCCGGTCAAGTCTCTTCATCACTCCGCCAAAATTGACCGGCATATAGAATAGTGTCAGTACTTTGTCTTTTATAAATCTCTTATTCTCCCACTCAATGACTTTCCCATCCCAGGGTTCAGGATCGAACTTCGGACAGCATTCCTCTTCCATGATAACATCACTCCTTCATGTAATTGAACATCTGGTCCGCAGGTATAAATCATCATTGATATTGTATTTAAAAACTATATCATATTTATTTATTGATTAAAATTAAAATTTATCTTTTAGATCATAATTAAGAAACATTGTTTCAAAAGATTTATGGATTATTAAATATATATCTATAAGATTGGACATATGAACAAGATCTGAATAAAGAAGAGTATTTGACAATAGTGTCATTTCTGATTATTTAGATATCTTTTATTTTTAGCGATTATCGTTGTAGAATTGAATGGATCAACTAACTTCGTAGAAAATACTCTTTTTCAATCTAGTTGGTGGTATTAACACGACAGAAAAGGAAAAAGATAAGCCTGATGAAAACAAAGAGACAGAAGCTGAAAAGGAAAAGGAGCCTCTGGAAAAGATAGCATACTTCTTGCAACGATTTTGGGACTACCACATAGTCCGGGTGATCATTGCGATCATAATATTGATCATGTTAGTAATAGCAATAAGCCTATTATGCATTCTTTCTTTGCAGCAAGAACCCTACAATATAATAGTGACCAGATTCTTTTTCATATTGCTAGCCTCTATTTTTCCTGTCCTGATGTTCGTTCTGTTCATCTGCAGCAGAAGATACAGCCTTTTTACAGAGTTCATACTCGATCTACTGAAACTGGGATTGCTTTCAAGATACAATAATGAACACGAGATCAATTATCAAAGAAGGATCTATGCATATCTGCAAAAATTCCAGGAATACTACGGACAATTCTCCCAAGATATGAAGGAGAAGCTCTCCAAAAGAATAAAAGAGGATGATCCTGAAGAAATAGAATCCATGGGCCCTCTGGGATTTAAAAGTTGTCTGACACCTGAGTCTCTATGGTATATACCGATCGTGTTTACAATATTGCTCATCGCAGTTGGCTGGGTGATCACATTGCCACCATGGCAGACAGGAGATGGTACTGCTGAGATCATCGATCCATTATCTTTTCTTACAGAGAATGAAAGACTGTATCCAATAGATAACAATATCAGTAATGTATCATATTCAGTTTCTGATAAGAACACAGAAACTATAGAGGATCCTGTGCTCAACGGTCTTATGAGGGTCTTT
Organism: Methanolobus profundi; assembly: GCF_900114835.1. Lineage (GTDB taxonomy): Archaea > Halobacteriota > Methanosarcinia > Methanosarcinales > Methanosarcinaceae > Methanolobus > Methanolobus profundi. The sequence goes on from NZ_FOUJ01000001.1 coordinate 882,978, forward strand.
AATATTACAAGAACGCCCGTTACCTTTGCGTTCCTTGGAGCATATTTTTATTCTATGCAGATACTTGTCAGAAGATTCCTGCGAAGGGATTTCAGGATCAATGTATTCATTACAGTTTCACAAAGGATAATATTGGGCATCATAGCCACATGGGTTATTTTTTCAATACCTGCAATTTTGTCAAATAATTACAACTCATTTGCAGCAGTAGAATATATGGGTAAACTGAACTTTCTTGGCTTTATAATAGGAGCTTTTCCTTCTATTATATGGAATTTCTTGAAAAAACACACTGCTGATTGGTATGCGTTCTGTCTACCGGATTTTACTGAAAGATTTCCTCTTACTGAACTTGACGGACTTGATGTATGGGCTGAACTCAGGTTCCAGGAAGAAGATATTAGCAATGTTCCAAGTCTTGCTACCGCAGATATAGTAGACCTGATGCTGATAACAAGGTTCCCAGGAGAAAGACTGATCTTCTGGATCGATCAGGCAATTCTTTATATGACACTGGGAATGGATACTGCGGACAACAATAAGAACAAAAAATGTGAGAATAAGACCCCTATTCAAAATATGGGAGCAATTGGAATTCGAACAGCAACCTCTCTGATAGATAACTTCCAGCAGAATAGATCAACTGATCTCTGGAATAAGGCAGGTTACACGATCGAAGAGATCCAGTCGATCATCACATCGATCGAAGCAAACCCTAATATCAGGCTGATACAGGCATGGAGAAGATTCCCATCCTATGAGCGCCATTGTAAATGTGATCCTGCTTCATGGTTCCTGTTATGAGCGAACTAAGCATTACTCGATCTATTTTTAAATGATCGCATCCCATAACTACAGCAGATGACACAAGATATCCATCCAGTGATAACTAAAGCTGAAGAACTCGGACTCTCAGCTTACATGCTGGATGCTTCTGATATCGATGTTGAGAACAGGGTCAGACTCAAATGTGCCTATGGATGCAGAGGCTATGGAAAACGTCTGAGCTGTCCGCCACATATTATTTCCATCGATGAGTTCAGGAAAATGCTAAAAGAGTACAGCACTGCCATTCTGCTTATCGAAGAGCATGACACATCTGCTGAGGATGATATCTTCAAAGCATGGTCAAGACTGCGTAAGGGTTCATTCCATAAGATGCTTGATCTTGAGTACTTTGCTTTCAGGAAAGGTTTTTCCTTTGCACAGTTGCTTCGTCCCGGTGCATGTAACGAATGCGCCATCTGTGGCGAGGAATGCAACAAACCTGAACTCAGGCGTTTCCCCCCTGAAGCTGTTGGGATCAACCTGTCAAAGCTCATGGAGAAGAAGGGACTTGAAATTGAGTACTGTAACTTCGACAGAGTGAAATGTGTTGGAATACTTCTACTGGAATAAAATACTGAAGACAGCCAATAAGATGAGGGGAAAAAGTGAGACTTAATGCTGACCTGAAAGTGAACGAAGATGACCTGAACGAGTTCCAGACAATAATTGGATTCAAATTCAATGACCAGACCTATCTTATACAGGCTCTTGTCCATGGATCACTTTTCAGTGGAGATAAGGACAAACTGAATGCTTTTAGAAAGATCAACGGTCTTGAGAATAAGGACTATGAGAAACTTGAATATCTGGGAGATTCGGTGCTTGGTCTCATAATAGCAGAGTATGCTTATCATGACAGGGATATTAACGAATATGCCAGCTCAAAAGGACTCACCATTGAAGGAGTATGCACTAAGATAAAAGAGATTCTTGCTTCCAACAAGAGCTTAAAACCTGTTGCAAAGAAAATAAAGCTATCAAGATTCATACTGGCTGAACCACATGTCAACATCGATGGAAAACTATCAGATATGATCGAATCGCTCATCGGTGCTATCTATCTGGATGGTGGTCCGGGACATAGTGACCAGGATAACAACTATTCAATTGCCAGGGATTTCGTATACAAGTTCTTTGATATAGACGATGCACTGGATAAGATAAGTATATCGAATCCCAAAGGGCTCATTCAGGAAATGTTCCACCAAAATGCCTGGGGACATCCCAGCTACAGGATCATCGATGAAGAAGGACCGGACCATGAAAGGTATTTTACAGTAGGTCTGTACCTTGGTGAAAAGCTCCTTGCCACCGGTTCAGGCAACAGTAAAAGAAAAGCTGAAAAAGCTGCAGCAGAATTGCACCTCAAACATCTTCATGAAAGAGAGCAGGCATAACCTGCATCTTGCAATAGATATAAATAAATTGTCACTATTTATCATTATAATGTATTGCTGAGTAGTAGTGGCTATAGATGAACGTTTGCTAGTTTGATCTGTATCGAACAAGCAAAGAACACACTGCTCAAATAACGTAAAAACCGAAGGTGGTAATAAAAATGCTTTATCCCAATCCCAAAAACCAGCATCCTAAGATAAGTGAATCAGCATGGATATCAGAAAATGCGGTGATCGTAGGAGATGTAACGATAGGAGAGAACGCATATGTGGCACATAATACAGTAATAAGGGCTGATGAACCCGGCGCTTCTATTGTTATAGGGGATAATTGCAATATACAGGACAACGTGATAATTCACGGATTATCCAATTCAGAAGTAATGATAGATAATAACACTTCACTGGCACACGGATGTATCGTACATGGGCCATGTACACTAGGCCATGGATGTTTTGTCGGCTTTGGAGCTGTTGTCTTTGACTGTAATGTAGGAAATGACGTGGTCATTCTCCATAATGCCACAGTGCGTGCGGTCGAGATCCCTGCTCGAAAGGTAGTTCCCGATGGACGTGTGGTCACTGATCAAAAAGACGTAGAACAACTGGAAGATATATGTTCCGACCTTAAGAACTTCAAGCACTCAGTAATAAAAGCGAACCTTGATCTTGTTAAGGGCTACATTGACCTCGATTGCCAGAACTGAATTAAATAAAATATGAATTATAGATAAGTATATTGCCTTTAATATATTATAAAGGTACTATGCTTAGTTTTCTGGCTTCTATTATTGTTCTTATTCTGGGTTATTTTGTTTATGGGACTTTTGTAGAAAATATATTTGGAGCAAATAATTCCCGAACTACACCAGCCTATTCTCTGGAAGATAATGTGGACTTTGTACCACTTAGCTGGCCACGCATCTTTCTTATCCAGTTCCTGAACATTGCAGGACTTGGACCTATATTCGGAGCCATAATGGGGGCATTATATGGTCCTGCAGCTTTCCTGTGGATAGTCCTTGGAAGTATCTTTGCAGGCGGAGTACATGATTACTTTTCAGGGATGCTAAGCGTTCGCCATGATGGGAAGAGCATTTCTGAAATAGTAGGGATATATCTGGGCAATAGGGCAAGGATCATCATGGTGATCTTCTCTGTTATTCTGCTTACACTCATTGGAACGGTTTTTATGGCCGGCCCGGCAGGACTTCTAACAGACCTTGGGTCAACAAGCATATTTGGGAACTATAGATCGTGGATAGCCCTTATTGTAATATACTATTTCATAGCCACTGTAATTCCAATTGACAAGATCATCGGACGTATATACCCACTCTTCGGAGCTTCTTTATTAATAATGGCAATAGGGATCGCCTCTGCCCTTATTATAAAAGGTTACAGTATACCGGAGATAACAGTTAAGAACTTCCATCCCGATGGCCTTGAACTATGGCCCATGCTTTTTATTACAATAGCCTGCGGGGCCGTAAGTGGATTTCATTCTACCCAGTCTCCAATAATGTCACGGTGCCTTCCGAATGAAAAGTATGGAAAACATGTATTTTATGGCGCCATGATCGCGGAAGGTATCATTGCTCTTATATGGGCAGCTGCCTCGATGTCCTTCTTCCCTGAAGGAATAGAAGGCTTGAACGAAGTAATAAGTACAGGCGGTGTTGCACTGGTAGTAAATGAAGTGTCCATGGGACTTCTGGGACCGATCGGAGGGGTCCTTTCAGTTCTTGGAGTTATTGCCTGTCCGATCACATCAGGAGATACAGCTTTTAGAAGTGCACGTCTGACAATTGCTGATTCGATTGACATAGACCAGAGGCCATTAAAGAATAGATTGATAATTGCGCTACCACTATTTACTATTGGTACCGCCCTCACCCTAATAGATTTCAGTATAGTATGGCGCTATTTTGCATTCTCCAACCAGGCACTTGCCACCATCGTGCTCTGGACCTCTGCCATATATCTGCTGGAAAAGAACAAGTTTCATTGGATCGCAACTGTCCCTGCTTCTTTCATGACGGCAGTTGTTGCAACATATATAGTGCAAGCTCCCGAAGGACTTGGACTGTCAACTGCTATATCGTACCCTTCCGGGTTTATCTTTGCAGCAATGGTCTTGTTCCTTTTCTTTTACAGGTCTGCTTCTATAAAGAAAAATATAATTGGGAACCCGGTACAATATCCCGGATCAGGAGATATGCCAATTACTGATATTGTACCTGGGACCAATAAAGAATAACACTATGCTGATCATTTTTAAGATCAAAAATAAGAAGGGGGGTAGGATCAGATAAATTTCCCATCCATTTCCCGTATTACATTCCTTCCTGCATCTGTCAGCATATATTTCTTCCATGTGCTTTTAGAAGGATTTAAACACTCTATAAGTCCTCTGTCCTCGAATTCCTTCAGGCCACGGCTCATATTCTGGGTTGATCTTCTGGTTGCCTGAGCTATATCAGAAGCTTTTCCGATAGAATGTTTCTTCAAATATTCTGTAATGATTAGTCTGCGATCTACACTCAAGATCCACCTTACGTGATCATCTACCATAGACTTCACATTTAATTGACATCTCACGTTTTACACCTCGTTTTTTAGTCCCATGCCATATGATACTGTTACAGACCGATGGCACAGGATCTGTATGCAGTGCCCTCCGGCCCTGAATATCGGTCCGTTAGATCTGCGTTCGTTTTTCTGATCATCACCCGATGCGATCGATAAATATGACCCGTATATAACACACATGTCCACGCATGGACGGTACATCCTTAATGCGCACAGCAAACAAATATATAAATCAGATATATAATGAATGCAGGTGTGCTTTTGACAGGCACCTATCCCGATCGAACCGAGGATATTTGCACAATTAACTTTTTTAATATAAATACTCAACTGTTATCTGTATATACAGTTAGCTGCAATTTACAACATTTTTCTTAGGTAACAGTGTTAACACACTTTAAAAAACATAGGTGTTGGTGAAACTTATGAAAATTTCGGTATTTGCTATTAGAAGATATGAGAAGATATACAAAACTGCGAGTAACATCTTTAGATCTAAAATAATAGTGAGAAAGTTAAATTTTAGAAGTTGTTTACACTAAGCGAATAATAAATGCAAATTAAGAATTGATCATATAATAACATATAAAATTAAATAATTCATATAGCTAAAAAAATAAAATGTATATACACAAAAAGTGAGAGATTACTTTTTAATAATGTCAGAGATTAGAGCTATCAATTATAAGATCGTAAATATTTCTGTTCGTGCCATAACGAATATTGAAGTACAAAAAAACAAAGTCCATGATCTGCAGGAACATCACAGTAGAAGGGATCGTACAGGGTGTAGGATTCCGGCCATTCGTATACCGCATAGCGAAAAACCACAACATTTGTGGATATGTCCGTAATACCGGAGGAAGGGTCGAGATCGTGGCTGAGGGCAGTCAGGGCAACATCAAAAACTTCCTCAATTCCCTCATATCAGATAAACCGGATGTAAGCCAGATATATTCCATCGAACAGGAAGAAACTGATATCCATGGCTATACCGATTTTTCTATAATCCAGAGCAGTAGTGACAGAACTCCAAATTCGATACTTGTTCCCGATATTGGCATCTGTAATAACTGTACATTGGAACTTGCAGACCCGCAGAACAGACGTTACAGCTATCCATTTATCTCATGCACTGAATGCGGACCCAGATATACAGTTACAAACACTCTTCCATACGACAGGTACAACACCTCCATGGGTGAGTTCAAACCCTGTCCGATATGCGATAAGGAATATTCATCTCCCTCTGACAGAAGGTTCCATGCACAGACAGTATGCTGTCAGGAATGTGGACCACAACTGAAGTTCACGGACAGTAACGGACAACTGATATCACACAGAGATAACGCCATTACAGATTGTTCCAATGCAATAAATGAAGGGAAGATACAGGCGATCAAGGGATACGGTGGATTCCACCTTGCATGTGATGCATTCAATGTGGAAAGTGTACAGCGTCTCAGAGAAAGGATAGGCAGGCCACAACAACCATTTGCGATAATGGTAAAGGATATCGGAACTGCAAGAGAACTGGTCCATATCAATGACAGAGAAGAGAAACTACTTTTGAGCAGCAAACGTCCTGCTGTCATCCTTAACATAAAAAATGAGACTTGCGGACATGATCTTGAGGAGATCGCACCACAGCTTCACAACATCGGAGTGATGTTACCATATTCAGGCATACAGCAGATGCTCTTCAGGAACACATCAAGTCCTGCATATGTCATGACATCTGCCAATGTCCCTGGTCTTCCAATGGTGATCGATGATGACATTGCTATAAGGGAACTTGGGCATATAGCTGACAACTATCTGTTGCATGACATCAGGATAGAGAACCGCATCGATGATTCCGTTATCAGGTCATTCGAACATGACCATGTATTCATCCGTCGTTCCCGCGGTTATGTTCCTGAACCAATAGAACTGCCATTCGATGTAAGACCCTGCGTAGGAGTTGGTGCTGAGCTGAGCAATACGCTCATATTTGCATCAGGGAACAAAGCATATATTTCCCCTCACATCGGCAATACAAGCCATTTTGAGACCTCTAAGTACCATGCTGAGGTCTTTGAATGTTTCTCAAAGCTAACATCCATAGAACCGGAAAGATGGGGATGTGATCTTCATCCACATTTCAGCACCACGATATTTGCAAAGGATAATGGAGGGGATGCTGTTGTACCTGTACAACATCATCATGCACACCTGGTCTCCCTCATGGCGGATGCTGGCCTTGAACGTGATGCAAGGATGATCGGTATCGCCCTTGACGGTGTGGGGTACGGTTCTGACGGCACTGTATGGGGCGGAGAGGTCCTTGAGACCAGCTATACCGAACACATCAGACATGCACATCTGAAAACCCATGCAATGCCCGGTGGTGACCTTTGTTCCTATTATCCTGAAAGGATGGTACTTTCAATGCTTCAAGGGCTTGTGGACCATGATGAACTGCTGGAACTGCCATTTGAACTGAAGCACGGACAGAAAGAAGCAGAAATGGTCCTTGGACAACTCGATAAGAGGATCAATGTGATCATGTCAAGCAGTTCGGGAAGGGTACTTGATGCAGCAGCAGCACTCCTTGGAATATGCAGATATCGCAGCTATCAGGGCGAACCTTCCATGAAACTTGAATCGATCGCCAGAAAGGCAAAGGACAGGTCACTGGAACTACCTGTTAACATCAAAGACAATATCCTTGATACAGGAAGACTGCTTCTTGAACTGTATCGCCATATGGATGAATATACTGTTCCCGAACTTGCATACGCATATGAGGATGCATTTTCCAGAGGAGTTGCAGAACTCGCCATAAGGTCTGCGAACAGGACTGGTATCGACATAATTGGGCTTACAGGCGGTGTTGCCTACAACGAACACATTAACTATCGCATCCGTGACGTAATAGAGGAGAACGGGCTCAGGTTCGTATCACACAGCCGGATCCCATGCGGAGATGCCGGGATATCACTTGGACAGGCAATAGTTGCAAGTCTGCATGAGTAAAAAAGTGAGAATACCGGAAAGGATCCGGCAAGTTTCAAAGTTCAATGATTATTCTGTGTACTTTCCTCGTACTGTTCAGATATCATCAGGTTTTATCCTTCTTTTTCCCCTTACCTACGATCCTGACGATTATCAAACTCAGCTCAAAGAATATCAGAAGAGGGATACCCACCATCATCTGACTGACAATATCAGGAGGAGTGATAACAGCGCCTATGATCAGACAAATGACATAGATATGTTTCCTGTATGTTACCAGTGTCTGGTACTGTACTATATCCAGACGTGTCAGCGTTGTGAGCACGAGCGGTGTCTCAAAGACAAGACCAAAAATGAGTGAGGCCTGCACCGCGAAGGATATGAAACTGAATATCGAGTAGGTTGCAACCACACCTGAAGCTGCAGCATTCAGGTAAAGATAATCAATAAAGAGCGGGAGCATAATGAAATATGCATAGGATACGCCTGCTAAAAATGAGATGAGAGCAACGACAGACACAACAAAAAGTGGTCCTTTTTTCACTTTTATTGTTACCATGTTCCTTTTCATCAGAGCCTTTACAGCGAAGATAAGTATGAACGGTATTATGAAGAACAGACCAATGAACAGTGCTATCTTCATCTTTAACAGCATTATCTCAAGAGGAGATACATAGACCAGCTTTGCGCCCTCAGGCAGAAGGTCATCCTTTATTGTGCTTATAACTAAGCCGGCAAACTGGAAGGATACCATAAAAACAACAAAGAACAATGATAAAAGGAGAGCCAGTTTCTTTTTGAGTGAAACTATGATCACGCTGATATCTTCCATATAAGAATTCAAAATATCACCTTTACGTTTTTTCGGGTACTATGTTTTTATTCTATAAATCAGGAACTGATCGCAAAAGTTACTATCTGAAAGAACAAAGTCCCAATCAGTTTTTATGTTATATATCCTAAAGCTACTGTGATCTTATGGATTACGAAAAGATTGGAAATAAAAAACGTACTGAAAATAAAGCCAATTCGGCAAGCATCGGCGTGTCAGGTGATTACAATGAACACGTCAGGCACCATCTGCGTGAGTTGCGCAACCGTCTTATTGTAATAATCCTTGCAATGCTTCTCTGTGTATTTGTCACATATCCTTTCACTGAATCTATGCTCATAAATGCGTGGAATGCATTTCTGGGCGAGAACATAGATATGAACATCTATACCCCATTCGAATGGATGTTCGCCAGAATAAAGATATCCTTGCTCATGGCGGTGGCATTCACACTGCCCTTTACGCTCTATGAGCTGTTCAGGTTCGCTTCAAGAGGATTATATCCTAACGAAAGGAGATTCATTAAGAGCGTGGTTCCTGTATCTTTCCTGTTCTTTATTGGAGGGGCTGCCATTGCATTGATATTCATTCTGCCTCTGATGTTCAACTACATCATTCTCTCATCTGACACTGTTGCCGAGAACCAGATATCTGTTAAGCAGACCGTCTCCATGGCCGTTACGCTCATGGCAGGTACAGGTCTTGTGTTCCAGATACCCGTACTGATGTTCTTTGCCACAAGAATGCAGCTTGTCAGGCATGCGACACTGAGAAAAATGAGAGTTCTGGTGTACGCGTCACTTCTGACACTTTCTCTATTTATAACACCGGACCCTACATTTATTGCACAACTTGTGTGTGCGGTCCTCTTGATAGTGTTATTTGAGATAGGATTACTTGTTTCAAAATAAACGAACAAAAAAGGTATATGTCAGAAAGAAATATTGGGGTTTAGTTGATACCATGATAGGTTCGCTAGAGATAGTTGTTGTACTGGTCGCTGCATTGCTAATCTTTGGCCCGGACAAGATACCAGAACTTGCGCGGGCAGCAGGGAAAGCATATGGTGACTTCCACAAAGCACAACTATCAGCTGAACTTGGCCTATCTGACCTCGACATTGAACCAAAGTCCAGAGAGAGAACTTCCTCTGCACAGACGGTTGTCGATGAGAGGATAAGGGAAATTGCAGGGTCAGCTGGAATAGATGTGCAGGATAAGAGCACTGAGGAACTTCTTGCCCTTATGGAAGAAGCTGCGAAGGCCAAATGACATTGAAAAACAGAATAAAAAACGGAGTCGTGAAAATATGATAGGCGGATTAGGCCCAACAGAGCTTATACTGATCTTTGCAGTGATATTTTTGCTTTTTGGTGCTGCCAAATTACCAGAACTTGCACGTTCCATGGGAACTTCCATGGGCGAGTTCAAAAAGGCACAGAAAGAGTCAGAGATATCAGTAAAAGAGTTCGAGCGTTCCCTCAAGAACCCTGGAGCTACAGAGACCCAGGAAACAAAGAAGGAAGCTGACGTTAAACAGGTAGCATCCAACCTTGGCATTGATACCACCGGAAAGAGCGATGATGAGCTCCTCACCGAGATCAACGCCATGCTGAAAAAGTGAGCTTAACACCTTAAGACTCACTTACTTTATGTTTTAATCCGTTTCTCATATTTACTAATTCTTACTAATAATACATAGTTATAGCTTATTTTTAAAGCTGAGACAAATAAAGATATTACTTAGAACATATTTCTTTGCCATGATTCCCATGTCCTTCCTAATCTAAGTATAAAATCGAAAAAATTCTCCTTGTATACATTAGTTTTGATATCTTGGACATCATAAATAAAAACCACATTACCGCTGTAACTAGGTTCAATATCATCATTCAAGGTACCAAAAGATTCTGAAAAGGTATCTGAATCAAGGTGATATTTTGAATCATCATCTAGCCAAGCAACAACAGCGACATATTTGTTATCATTAGAAATGTCAATGCACTGATATTTTACAACCTGGTCATAAGAGGCATGGTTTGATTCTATAATTAGAGAATCCATGTTCAAAATTTGCTTTTTGGCTGATAGATTCCATGCCATTAATGAACTTCCTTCAACAACAACTAAAAGTTCCCCATCAGATGAAAGAGCAATGTCCTCCGACGGATGGTTGATATGCCTTATTCGTAGAACCTCTTCATAATTGCTTGAATTCCAAACGATGACTTCACCATAGATAGTACCACCTGCTGCAAATATGCGCCCATCATCAGAAAATTGAATGTTGGCAACGGAACGCTCTTTAATAACTTTAGTTTCAAGCCCTGTATCCAGATCAAATATTACTATTCTGTCAGGATTTTTCCTATTCAAAAAACTGACTATCAGTGATTTATTATCAGGAGTAAAAGCAATAGAAGTTGCTTCACAATTATTGCTTTCAATAGTGTCAACTAAATTACCTGTATCCATATCCCACAGGCTTATAGTAGATGTTTCATTTTCCGGGTCCATTTCAGAAAGAGCAGCATAAGTTTTCCCATCTGCCGAGATTGCTATGTCCCATAATGCAGGAGTAGTCATATTGTGATATCTTATCACTTCTCCAGATTCGATATCGTGCACGATCAAATATGCTGAAGTTGCCTGATGACCCCAAAAATCATATTCATAGGAAGCAGTTAATAAATATCGTCCATCTGGAGAGTATTTTATTTTAGACAAAGAAGGTTCGGTACTTCCAAAAAGAGACATTAATCTGTATTTGTCAATATATTCAGGATCAAAACCAATATTTTCACCATTTAGAGTATCCCAGATTCTAATAGCACCATTATCATACCCTATTGCAATGTGTTGATTATCAGGAGAGAACTCAACAGATCTTCCGCTTACTTCATAGCCATAAGAGACTTTTACAGATTCTAGTTCCGCAGAAGCCAGAGGTATTAATAATGACAGTGAAATCACTGATAATAATAAAAAACTGAATATCTTGTTTTTGGAATACATGTTGATAGCTCTGTAAGATTAATTGAGATTTTGCAATTTACTTACTAAACTATTGTTATATTATTTCAATATGCTTAAATGATTTATACAGAGATAAAACAGATTTGCTTTAGAATAACGGATAAGTATAAACTAAAAACTTTGAGCCTGCTTTCAGGAGACTTTAGGAATAGTATTCACAACAGGCATTCCAGGCTGGCACATGACTCCAATGTAATTACTTTGTATTCTCACAGACACTTTTTTTAGCTTCCATGTACGAATTGATGGCTATATCCATTGTTCCATCAATGTCGATGATCTCCATGTCAAAGAGTCTTGCAAACTCGGAAGCGTTCCTATGAAAATTAGCATCTTTGTAGTTTTGGTTCTTTATCTTAAAAAGAAGGCTGTACATCGGACTGCTGAGATATTTACGGGCGTTCTGGAAAGATACAGTTGATCTGTAATCCGTTTCATTCATGCTTGACAGCCACATTGGAGTTGCATATATAGCACCTCTGCCATTGCCAAGTACCATCGTTTTCGTGTAAATTTCATTTCCACCAAGTGCTACGCTAACACAGTCATCAACAATGTTCTTTTCATCATCTCTCAGAAAATGAACAGGACAATCAAGCTTCTGTAGTTCATCCTGTACTTTTTCAGAACTATAGCCACATTTACCATAAAAAAGAAGGATGCCATCTGATATTTTTGACATTTCTTTTGCGTTCAGATACACTTCCGACTGCAAATTATCAATATCAGAATGCAGGTCCTTTCTCAGAAGATGAACGACAACCGTTAATTCTCGTTCTTTCTTCCGGTTTAACGAATTACAGATCTGCCTGAAGAATGGAATATTTAAAAGCATCTTCGTGAAACTATCGTGTGAGATACTATTGCTTTCTGAGACGACAGAGTATAGCCGGTCAGACGAAAATACAAAAGGCTTGAGATCTGCAGATCTGAGTTTTTGTACAAATCTGAAACTGTTCCTGTTCTCTACCACGAACAAACGTTTGATTTCAGGGTCCTTTGAGAGAACATAGACCAATTCATCCTCAAGCATTTCACAGGCAACTATACTTAAAAGTGGCATTATCATTTTTTACGTTGTTTTGTTCTTTAGTTCATCCTTTATTGAGAAATAGCATTTCTTGAATATCTCCTGATTCCCACTAACTTCAAAAGTGCTATATCCAAACAAACTGGCATATTCTTCGATCTTTGCATCAATATCCTTTACATATGTCAGGCCGGTATTGACCTTTGCAACCCTTGAATATCCAGCCATGTCGTTGACCATTTTAGCCATCTTAAGAGCTTTTTCAGGATCAGAGGCATATTTATCGATGCTTAGAAGTTCTCTCCATGAATTAGCATACATGGGTGTAAAGAAAAAAGCAGGTTCTTTACTGTGGGTTTTAAGCAGTTTCAGATAATTAGCTCCACCACCAACTGCAGCTCCAATGCAGTCATCCACAATTCGCACATCATCCCTTAGTATCCTGACAATGCAACCATCTTTTTCAAGGCAAAAATCCTCTTCTACTTTACCAAGGACATTACCACAAAGGCCGTAAAAAAGGAGGATACCATCGGAGAAAGGAACCATTTCCTCAATAGTCTGATAAACCTCGGATCTCAGTGTTTTTGGCACTGCATGAAGTCCGAGTTCCAGAATATTTACTATTATGACCAATCCATCTTTATCCGTCACATCTGGATGCTCTTGCATCTTTTCAAAAGGTATTACCTCATAAGGAACATGCTGTTCATTTAATTTTTCTCTAAACTCTGAAATATTTTCGTTCTCAACTATTATGATCCTATCAATTTCAGGATCATTGGTAAAAAGCCACACAATTTCATCCTGCATTATCTTACATGCGATGATACTCATAACAGACATTACAGATCTCCTCCTTTTTTGCGTATTTTATTTATTCAATTTTCTTTCAGCAAAAATAATATGCAACATATAATGCCTACCTACATGCAGATAGGCTGTAGCTAAATAAAAAAATCAATCCCTCCATCCAAGACCAGATTTTATTGAAGAAATTGACCTGACAAGTGTTTTTCTACCTTTAATACTGGCTAATAGTCTGGCCCCCATCAATGTTACGAATACATCTTCTGAACGTGTTTCTACTTGATCTGAAAAATCAAATTCCCCCTGTTCCAGACCAGTTCTCAGAACATTGGTGAGCCAGGCACGTATATCGTCCAGTAGTAATATCTCTTGCTTTTTAACTTTCTCAGGAAGTTCTTCAAAATCGATCATCACCGAACCGGGAGGACAGATACATTTTCCCTCCTCGAACTCCTGCAATGCATGATCGAAATAATATTGAAGCTGCTCACGGGCAGACTTTTTGGACCCATCCATTTGTGCAATAGCTATTGCCAGGTTCTTTCTTCTTTCTTCAAGTAAAGCAGCAACAAGATCTTCTTTTTTAGGATAATAATGATGTATTGAAGCATTTTTTATGCCAAGCTTCTGGGAAATATCCTTATAACTAAATCCATTATAGCCCCTGCATTGCAAAAAGTGTCCTGCATAATGGAGTATTTGTTGATTGGTAGAGTTAAGCTCGGTCATATTAATCAACATGTCCTCTTGTTCATTATATAGATGATATATATCCATACCTTAAATATCTACCTACATATAGGTAGGCAACAGTTAACTCGTTCTGCAAACACAATATTTGCACAGGGACATTTCTTCTGATATATGCTTACTCTTTACAGGACAATAATAAACTCCATTGTTCTCAAAGATCATCTGATCTTCAGTTACGTACATTCCCGGCGGATGAAGCGGTTCTTTCACTACAAAAGTAAGATATGTAGAAATAATACGAATGTATTCCTTCAGATCACTTTGACCAGGAGCATACGTGTCCATATACTTGCTGATCCTGAATGTAAGATCATCAAGCTGTCCAATGTCTATCTCTTCAGATAGATCAGTACAGTCCCTCTCTTTTAGCTCGGAAAATTTCCTATGGTTATACCTTACAAGATATTCGATATTGTATCGGGGACTTCCCGGAAGACTTTGAATACTATCTGCTTCATTTTCACTTGTACTTATTAAGTGCTCATAAGATAAGCTCTCAGCTTCTTTTTTTAACATAAGCAATAATTCATGTGAATTGATGTGAAATACCTCCAGAGTTTGCATATGAATATCTTTCAAGCTTATAGCTTCGTGTATACTATAAGTGCCTCTTAAAACAGACCCTAAAAAGCACCTTTTCATGGTGCTTCTCTTCAAAATACCGTATATAAAAGAACTATTTACAACACACATTATATAAAGCAAATGACACACACTTGTTAGTTAAAATAGACATATGTATATAGTTTAACGCAACATTCACTCATAGATCTTCATCGGAGGATAATAATGAGTGAAAACAGAACGATCTTAGCAGTACTTTTTATCGCATTGACCATGGCCTCAGTATTGGTTTCCGGATGCATGGGCGATGCATCGATATCCCAGAGTATCCTGACACCTGAGGAAACAGAGAATGAAGCAGAAATGATCACAGTCCAGGATTCTCTTGGCAGGAACGTAGAAGTCCCTAAAGATCCGGAATCGGTCATATGTTCCGGTGCAGGAGGACTTAGATACCTGACATATCTTCAGGCAGAGGATAGAATAGTTGCAGTGGACAGCAGCGAACACAAAGTATCGGTTGGTAAAGCCTATGCAGTTGTGAATTCCTATTTTGAAAGCTACCCGATGTTTGGGAAGAACGGAGAGAATCTGGAAACCATCCTTAACCTTGACCCACAGCCACAGGTGATCTTCACAATGTATACCACCAACGGATATGACCCTGATGAAATGCAGGATAAGACCGGTATTCCTGTCATTGCCCTGAAAGAAGGAGATATGGTGAACAACCGGGAAGATATGTACCAGATACTTCGCATCATGGGTGAAGTAATGGATAAAGAGGAAAGGGCAGAAGAGGTCATATCATTCTTTGACTCGAACATAGCAGAACTCAATGAACGTACAGAGAACATACCTGATGAAGAAAAGATAACATGCTATGCCGGTGGTGTCGGAAGTTCAAGCGCATATGACTTCCTGCGTACAGACTCAAATTACCCTGCACTGTACTTCATTAACGCGAACAATGTAGCATATAACCCGGAAAATATGAGTGTTGAGAAGATATCAAAGGAAAGCATACTCGTATGGGACCCTGAGATTGTATTTGTTGAACTCAGACCAAGTATGTTCGACGGGGAGAACTACGCACCATACCAGCTTGAACATGATGAGGCATACAGCCAGCTTCAGGCAGTACAGAATGAGAACGTGTATGGAATGTTACCTTACAAATTCTACTCCCATAACCCCGATACTGCTCTAGTGAATGCATACTTTGCAGGAACAATACTCTTCCCGGAACAATTTGAAGATATCACAGTAGAGGATAAAGCTGCAGAGATCTATGGATTCCTTGTTTGTGAAGGTGACAAAGAAAAAGGGATGTCAGTCTATGAGACAATGCTGACCATCTCCGACACACCTGTATATGAGAGTATAGAATTCGAATAAAGAAAAGTAGGTAAATAATATCGATTCCAAAAATAAAGGAACAGGTAACAGATACCTGCTCCTTATCATCAGTTGTTCTGCGTATCCCACCAGATCCGGACCCTTCTGGTAGAACCATCGAATATGTAATTCCCATTTTCTTTTTTAAGAACATTTTCCAGATATTCTTCCATTACCTGTTTGTGAACATCGTTCTCCAGAGAGAAATGGAATGAAAGTTTGTCTACAGCATCCTCCAAACTCTCATATACCTCGGTCCTTCCAAGTGTGAACACTTCCATGTTAGGGTGAATTCCCATCTGATAGAGCAAGTTAAAAAGTATATCACAATGGGGTTTTTGACAATATTCGGTCCCATGCAGTTTGGGCCATATCTCCCTGAAATGTTCATCTCTGGCAGTATTTCCGGCAAACCAGTAGAGATAGACCTTTCCTGAAGCCACTGAGAGCATATCCTCTATTGCCCTGCGTATGTCAGGCATACCAAGAGAAAAGGATGCAATTATCACATCATAAGGTCCGTCAAGGTCTTTTTCAACATCAATATCCTCCCATCTTTTCTTGATAAGGGAAATATTATCGCGCTTATATTCAGTGATGTTATCCTCAAACACTTCGATCATACCTTTTGATGGCTCTACAGCAGTTACATGTCCCACCTTTTCAGAAAGCGGAATAGCAAGTGAACCCGGACCTGCACCAATATCAAGAACCCTTGAATCCGGAGTGATCTCCAGAGCACTGATAACTTCCCTTGCTCTTTTCTGGTCATCCCGAAGGGACATCTCCCAGAATCGTTTTGCACTTTCCTTTTCTTCCCAGATAGAAGCACATTCTTTCCTGTTACCGCTTTCCAGATGCATTCTCATCTGTTCTGTCCAGACATTACCCCAATCTATATCCTGATGGTTCATAGTTATCCTCTCCTTGATATCATACCGGAATCACAACTGAAACATCCTGAAAATTCTCTATTGTTACAGGTACCCCGTAAACCTCTCCGATAATATCAGGAGTGATCTCATCCATACTTCCTGCTGCAAATATAGTTCCATTTTTAAGGAACAGGAACTTGTCCGAGTACCTGAAAGCCAGATTAAGGTCATGCATTGTCATGATGGCTGAGACATTTTCCTTCCTGACAACATCCCTTACCGTATCCAGTATCTCAAGCTGATTTCTAAGATCAAGACTGCTTGTAGGTTCATCCAGCAGAAGCAGTTTGGGATTCTGGGCTATAGCACGTGCAATACCTACTTTCTGGAGCTCTCCACCGCTGAGCTCATCGATATAGCGCAGAGCCATCTCTTCAAGATGCAATTTCTTGATGGTACTCTCAACTATCATAACATCATCAGGAGTAATGCTCCATTTCATGTGTGGCATCCTTCCAAGAAGTACTGCATCAAAGGCGGTCAGTCTTGCAGGTTCACAACGCTGTGGCACATAACCAAGACGTCTTGCTATCTCTATCTGCTCCAGTTCGAGAACATTTTCCTTTTCTATCAGGACAGCTCCCTTCTTTGGCTTGAGGATAGCGTTCATACATTTCAGAAGTGTGGTCTTGCCCACACCGTTCGGTCCAAGTATGGAAAGGATCTCGTTCTTTTTAAGTTCGAACCTGATATCCTTCAATACTTCCTTACTTTTATACTGGAATTCCACTCCTTCCACTTCTAATATCATATTCTTCTTCCTCCTAATATCAGGTAGATAAATGTAGGTGCACCCAAAAAAGAGGTCAGCACCGCAACCGGTAACTGGTATGGTTCGATCAGCATCCTTGCAGCAGTATCAGCACTGAGCAGAAGCAACGAACCTATTATGAGACTTGCCACTATCAGGAAACGGTGGTCATCCCCTACGATCCTGCGGGCCATGTGAGGACAGATCAGACCTACAAAACCAATGACCCCCAGAAAGGAAACAATGATGGCGGTTACAAGGGAAGCACACATCATACCCCTCAGCCTCACCTGTTCAACATTGACACCAAGTCCTTTTGCAGTCTCATCCCCGGCATCTATGGCGTTGTATTTCCATCGTTCAAGTGTAAAATATATTATAGATAGGACCACTACGAAAGTGATAAGCGCAAGTTCTCCCCAGCTTGCTCTGGAAACATCCCCGAAGGTCCAGAAAACAATAGATGCAAGCTGCGTATCATCAGCAAAATATTGCAGCAGCATAGTTCCTGCTGTAAAAAGCGAACCCATGGCAACCCCTACTAAGATCATAACCTCAGGTGTAACTCCCCTTAACCGGGAGAAAGCAAGGATCATCACAGTAACAAGAAGGGAAAATCCAAATGCTACTATCGTAGTGATGTAAGGATTGCTGATAGTAACAGCACTGCCAACGTTCGTGTGTGTTGCTCCGGTTCCCAGCACCATTACCGAGAATGCTGCTCCAAAGGCTGCTGCATTTGAGATCCCAAGTGTGAAAGGAGATCCAAGAGGGTTCCTGAGAATGGATTGCATTACAACACCAGCTACTGAAAGCCCGGCACCGGCTACAATGGCAGTGAGCACCTGAGGTAGGCGTATGTTCCAGATAATGCTGTCCCATCGCTGTGAGACCTTATTTCCAAAAAGGGTCTGCATCACTTCCAGTACTGGAATGTCAACAGGACCCAATGAAATTGATATCACCATTAGAATAAATAAAAGAACGATACCGGCTAGTATATACGTTATCTTCTTTCCGGTATGTTCTTTGTAACGACGGGCGATCTCGCCCGAGCTAGTGTCCATTTTTTCACCGTTTTCTTTTATTCTTATACATCCAGCTTTGTGAATGCAGGAATGTCATAGGCATTGATCATAGAATCATAGATCTCCCTGCCTTTTTCTTCATCTCCCTGGCAAACAAGGAATGTGTAGATCTCCACAGTCTTCTCTTCAAGAGATACATCCTCAAATCTGTCAGGATAGAGTGTCTTGCCTGCAAAGTAAGAGTCTGCAATTACTGAACCAAAGTTGGTTGCATATTTATTGAACGGCAGGACCCCATACACATTTCCAGACCGTACTGCCTGAAGCTGACTGTATGATCCATCATCCCTGAGCAGACTGACACCGCTTCTTTCATCTCCGCATTCTATGGTGTTTAGATCAAGGAATATCATATCAGGATCCCACTCAATGATCTTTTCCTTGGAAACATCTGCAACATTGATGTTCGTATCACCATAAGCGACATTCAATGCGTTGGTGAAAAGGAATGGAGGATATGTTGCTTCTGTGGACTGGAAACCCTGTGGTCCTCCTGAACGTCCGATACCACCTACATAACATGTTGGCCTGTCTTCCTCTGCGACATCTTCTGTGCGTGTATCAAGATCCTCTAATGCCTCATCGAAGAATGAGATCACTTCTTCAGCACGTTCTTCTTTCCCTACGACCTGGCCAATTATCCTGATACTAAGATCAAGTTCGTCCCTGTTCTCTGCCAGATCCCCGGTATAGATAACAACAACCGGAATACCTGTCTTCTCCTGAAGTTCTTCGGGGTCGTATCCCATTGCAGAATATGTCTTAATAATAACATCAGGAAGAGGGTCAAGGGAAAGTATCTTTTCAGGGTCATCCTGACCTCTGGTCTCACCGAATATGGCATAATCCGTGGCAAATTGCGGGTTTGCAAGTGAGTATGGCTTTGCATTGGAGGCAGTGCTTGTTGTTTCCCCTCTCTCTATCCCCACTATCATATCCTGAGCTTCAAGATACGTAAGAAGCCTGAGTGAACCGACACCCGAACATATCACATGTTCAGTTGATGCAGGGATCTCCACTTCTCTGCCAAGGGCATCGGTGATAGTAACTGTTGTAACTTCTTCCTGTGTCTGTATACTTTGTGATGTATACGAATCAGTACAACCTGATATTAGAACTGATATCGCGATCAACGCAAATAAAAAGCACATGAACTGAGTTTTGTTTCCTTTCATTTTGTTTCTCCAAAATAGTAAATGTCAAAAGTTGTATGCAAATTAACTATATATGTGTTCTTATTCTAAACAAACAAAAATCAAAATAATAAAGTATATATCACATAATACTAACAAACATGATACGTATTACAAAATGATGAGAGCTAGAAGATTGAACTAGTAATTAGTACATATATGAACATTATCTATCTGGCAAAAATCTCATTTTGATATTTTAAGAAGATCAGAGTACATCCAGATCAGACAAACAGATCAAATATCAGTTTATTTTGGTGTTGCTGTCGGTTCTTGTGTAATTGGGTGGGGTTCTGTCCGTGATCTTTTTCAGGAGAAATTCATATGAAAAAAATTGTTAAATTCATGTTTGTAGTATCGGTCCTGATGGCTATGTTCATTGTACCGGTAAGTGCAGAAGACGTAACTTACAAGATCCGAAGTAGTGTATATGACAGTACAGATACTTCTACAGCAGCAGGAGACCACTATTGGGATGCAAATAGTTTTTCAGGATTCTGGTATCCAATAAAACCCGGTCTTTCAAGTGAGGTTCTTTACATTCACAACAGCGTGAACTCTTCAGAAATGATCCAGCTTGGAGATACCATCAAAGAAGGCGATCTCTACTATGTGGCTAAACCACAAAAGAAAAAATCAAAGATAGCAGGTTCAGATGACGGAGGAACCTTTGTAGTTGATGATGTTGATCTGGAGTTCATCTATCAGATGGGATTCTTCGGTCCGGGGTATCTGGTCATGCCTGAAGATCCTTCAGACCCTTCACAGGGATGCAAACCAGATGAAATTGCCAAAATAATGTTACAATTTGATAGTGATGATAAGAAACAGATGTTCTCCGGGGAAGAATGGGAACTGGCAGGCGGATGGACATTTGTCGTAGACCAGGTCGATGTCGAAGGAGAAAAGGTCTGGGTGCATCTGAAGAAAAATGGTGAGGAAATTGATAGTGGTGTAATTTGTGCATCTGCAAATATGACCAACATGGAAAAAACCTATCTCTATAAGGACAGCGATGATAATCCTGTGTTCTATTGTACTGTAGAATCAATATTCAGCGGCACAGATACAAACTTTGCTGTTTTCAAATATGCTTTCCTCCGAGGAGATATCACCACTATTGAGAGTGATGCAACATATGGTATTTTCGATGTGGAAGGTTTTAAAGTACCTGCTCTTATGGACGGTATTGACTATGCAGGAAGCGGAAAAGGTACTGTTCTTCACACAGATGATGATGCTGTTGTCCTTTCCAGCAATAAGGCAGTGACATTGAGCCCTGATAAACAGATCGATCTGCACGCTGGTCTTTACCTTCAAACAGAAGATACCGATGCACCATGCCTGAAGATGTCACTCTGGAAAACCTGTACCATAAAGGTTGAGGATACAGCAACAGAAACGGAGAAAGACACAGAGGTAGTTGTTGTAGACCTTGCAGAAGAGGATACAACAGAAAAAGAGGAAAGTACCCTTGCAGACACAACTGATGAGATAGAGGCCCAGACAGATGAAGAGGTCGAAGAGGTTGCTGTAGAGAGTTCAGTCTCTGCACCTGGATTTGGATCTATTTTGGGGTTTATTGGATTAGCTGGTGCAGCACTTATCCGAAAATGAGTATCCTGAGAAGAAAAATAGCTGAATGCTGAGATTCAGCATTCTTCAACTTTTTATAGTTAAATTAAGAACAATATTGAGCCTGCTCTTCAGCAGACCCTTGGAATTGGATCGCCAACAGGCATTCCAAGCTGACGAAGACTTCCTATGGATGTCCTGAGAAGCACCTTGCCTGTATTCTCGCTGACAGCCTTGCCAACTATACGGGCATTTGCACCATATTTGTGAGACCTGAGCAGCTCAAGCACCTCTTCGGCATATTCTGGTCTGACACCTATAACGGCCTTTCCTTCATTTGCTATCTCAAGAGGGTTCAGTCCGAGCATCTCACAAGCTGTGTTCACTGCCATATCAACAGGAATATCACTTTCTTCAAGGACAATACCTACACCACTCTTCTGCGCCATCTCATTGATGGATGAGGCCAGTCCACCTCTTGTTGGGTCCTTCATGGCTGTGATAACAGGCTGGTTATCTTCTGTCCTTAAACTGAGTGGTCCTTTCAGGAGATCATTGACAGGTGAAACATCTGAGACGAGCTTTGTCTCGAAATCAAAGCCTTCCCTGTGGGAAAGTAATGCAATTCCATGGTCTCCGAGATTACCAGTTACTATGATGGTATCCCCTGCTGAGAGTCCGTTATCCCTGATAACCTTAGGAGCAATTCCCACTCCTGTGGTGTTGATAACCATAGAATCAAGTTTGTTACCCTGGATCGTCTTGGTATCACCGGTGATTATAGCAACTCCGGCTTCCTCTGCTGCAAGGTTCATAGATTTCATAATATCTTCAAAAACTGAGAGTTCGAACCCTTCAGGAAGAATAATGGCACATGTCAGTGCCAGTGGTCTTGCACCCATGACCGTCAGGTCGTTAACAGTTCCACAGACCGCCAGTTTTCCTATATCTCCGCCAGGGAAGAAAAGAGGATCCACAACATGGCTGTCAGTTGTCATAACAAGTTCAGCTCCATCTTCCAGTTCTTCCGGAAGGGAGATCGTAGAACCATCATCAAGATCATCAAGGCCAACAGTTCCGGCAGAACGTTGGGTTATGTTCTTCAGGATCATGCCACCGATCAGTTCCTGCATGAACTGCCCACCGGCACCATGTTCCATTGTTATCGTTTTTTTAGAGGACATTTATATCAGTCCTTTTTGCGCTCATCAGCAAAGGATGAGATAGTTGAGAACCACTGGTTCATGCTCTCAGCATCGTGTATAGATGTCTTCAGGACAGGTATCTCAGAATTAAGATGTCTGACATCTGCTTCCATCTTTTCCGTGCTGGCAAACACTGCCTCTGCAAGGTCCTTCTTGTGAATAATAGCAATGTCTGTGCTCTTGAAGATAACAGGATGTTTCAGGACAATATCATCACCTTCGGTTACACTTACCACAACAACACGCAGGTGCTCACCAAGCTGGTAATCAGCAGGACAGATGAGGTTACCGACGTTCTCCATGAGCAGAATATCGATGTTCTTGAGGTCGAGGGATTTCAAAGCTTTCTCAACCAGTTTAGCATCGAGATGACATTCTCTTCCTGTGTTCACAGGTATGGTGGTGACACCGAGCTTTGCTATCCTTCCTGCATCCATATCAGCGATAACATCTCCGGCTATCACAGCTATGCGGTATTTCTTACCCAGCTCTGTGATGGTTCTTTCAATGAGCGTGGTCTTTCCTGAACCTATAGCACCCATGAAATTGATGGCAAGAACCCCGTTCTTGTCCAGTTTTTCCTTGTTCTTCTTTGCAAGTTTGTCGTTGGCCTTGAGAACATCATGGCCCACATTGATCACATGCATTAACATAATAAGTTTCTCCTATTGTTCAATATCAATGCTTTCGATGATAAGTTCACGCCCGCCTGAAGCATGCATCATTTTCCCGCATTCGGGACATGGCACCTCAAGGAAGGCCCTGATATCATCGACAACCTCGTCACCTCTGGTGCAGAATTTATCACCGCTGTCTGAAAAACCACACTGGCACTCCATATCAGGATAGATCTCATTGAGTATTATCTCAGCACCCTGAGCAATATTATCGCTTACAAGGGCTTCAAGACAGAACATCAACTGGTCCGGGTTCACATGGGTCAGTTTACCCACGCCCACGGTTATCGAGTTCACGCTCTTTGCCTGATTGGACTCTGAAATAGAGACCACGTTATCCATGATCTCACATGCCAGTGAATACTCATGCATCCTCAACACCTCTGTAGCGATACCAGTTATAGCACATGCCTTCCTGGCTTACCATACAGGAACCAACTGGGTTGGCAGGGTTGCACTTCTTTGTGAAAAGAGGACAATCGCTCGGTTTTTCCTTTCCTTTCAGTATCTCAGCACAGCGACAGAGAGAGGATGCGGAATTCTCGTATGAGATATCTTTCACTTTCTCATTGATGAGGTCCTCATAGATCACTGCTGCATCATACATTGCGAACTCAGGTCTTAGCTTCATACCGGAATCCTTTATTGTCCCGATGCCACGCCAGTCAGAATCAATGACCTCGAATACCTTTTCCATCATTTCCTGAGCACGTCGGTTCCCTTCGTTTTTCACGGCTCTTGGATATGCATTCTCAACAGTATGGTTACCAGATCTCTGCTGTTCGAGTACCATGAGAATGGAAAGAAGTAGTTCATCAGCCTCGAATCCTGCTGCAATTACTGGAAAACCCTTTTCGGCAAATTGGTCGAAAGGATGTATACCTATAATAGTGCAGACATGACCAGGAGCAATGAAAGCATCTACCTCGATCTCATCGATAAGTTCGTTCATTGCAGGGATGGTCAGTTTGTGGGACAATAGCAGACTAAAGTTCCCAGGTGGTTTTCGAAGGACTGCTGCTGCATTGGTAGGTGCAGTGGTCTCAAAACCAATAGCAAAGAACACAACCTTGCTCTCAGGTTCCTTCTCTGCAATGGCAATGGCATCATCGATACTGTACACCATTCTCACATCAGCTCCCCTTGAACGGGCTTCCATGAGACTGCCATTACTTCCCGGAACACGCATCATGTCCCCGAAGGAAGTGAGGATCACACCAGACTCGGCCAGTGCTATTGCACGATCGATCTCCTGTTCAGGAGTGACACAGACCGGGCATCCCGGACCACTGAGCACTTCTATTTCTTCAGGTAGCACATCGCGCATACTATACTTTGAGATGGTCCTCTCGTGTGTCCCGCAGATGTGCATGATCCTGACAGGACGTGAGATATCACGTATCTTATCCAGGAGTTCTGACTCAGCAGACATCCTGTTCTCCTTCCATAAGCTCGCCTATGAGCTCAAGGGTTTCTTTTCCTTCTTCTTCTGTAAGCAAAGAGATAGCATAACCAACATGCACCAGGACATACTGCCCAAGAAGCGTATCATCGCATTCGCCAAGAAGATCGAGCTTGATCTTCCTTTCAACGCCTCCAAAATCAACCATGGCAGTATATTCATCCAGCAGTGAGGTCACTTTGCCGGGAATTGCAATACACATGGGTTTGAATTAGCATTATAGGTATATAAAAGATACTTACTCAAAAACTGAATAGCTATTAGAAATTATTATTGAATATTATAAAAAATTAAAGACAGTCGGAAACCTTTATTAGCATAAACAATCATGATAATCGCGTTCAAATATTCACAATCCAAATTCGTCTGGTTACAGGAGCTTAGACCCCATGGAAAAAACAGAAAAACAGGACTTTTTAAGTATGGATAGACGAACGTTTCTCAAGGTGGTAGGTGCGATTGGGGCGTCTGCTTTTTTGGGATTACATCGTTCACAGATAACAAAAGCTCTCGAGCTTTCAAAAACAAAGATCATCTGGCTGCACGGTGCAGAATGTACCGGATGTTCAGCTTCTCTTCTTGATGCAGAGGACCCGGACCTCACCCAGGCACTGAACAAACTCAGTGTTGACCTGGTATTCCACGAGACATTGATGGCCCACCAGGGAATATTCGTTGATGGGAAACCAGCATCTACTTCTGAACTGAACTCTGAGATCCTTCTGGATGAGGCTATCGAGGAAGGAAACTACATCCTTGTAGTCGAAGGAGCTATCGCAAATGGTCCGGATGGTTCAGGTAAATACTGCATGTACGGTGAGCGTACCTTCAAGGACATGTTCGCAAAAGCTGCAAGCAACGCTAACATGATCATGGCAGTCGGTATGTGTGCTGCATTTGGTGGTATCAACACAGCAGACAGTGACCTTGCAGACCTCACAGATTTCAGAGGCGTTGACTTTGTGAAAGAATCCCACTCAAAGGGAATGCTCACAGAGCTTGGAATTGACAAACCTGTCATCAACATCGCAGGATGTCCTTCACACCCTGACTGGATCCTTCTTACATTAGCAGCTGTTATCCTCGGAAAGATCGACATCAATGATCTTGACTCTGTTCTTGACAAGTACAAGCGTCCTCTTGTATTCTTCCCGGAGACAAACACAATGCACGACAACTGCCCACGCAGAGGATACTATGACAGAGGTATTCTTGACGAAGACTTCTCAGGCGAAGGATGCCTGCTCAAGGTCGGTTGTAAAGGACCATACGCAAGATCCGACTGTGGACTTCGCAAGTGGAATGGCGGTGTCAGCATGTGCACACAGGCTGGTTCTTCATGTATAGGTTGTTCAGAACCTGGTTTCCCGGACAGCACATCACCATTCTATGAGATGGGAGAAGACAAGCCACTCATGTACGGAGTGGACATTGACACAGCAGCAAAGGTAGGAACCGCAGCTGCAGCAGCCGGTGTAGGAATACATGCGATCCGCAGGTTCGTATTCAAAGATGATGAGGAATAAAGGAGGGTTGAAAAATGACAAAAGTTGTAGTTGATCCATTAACACGTATAGAAGGTCATCTCCGTATTGCAACAGAAGTTGACTCTAACGGCGTGATCACAGATGCACAGAGCTCAGGAATGCTCTTCAGAGGAATTGAGCGTATACTTGTGAACCGTGACCCAAGGGATGCAGCACGTCTCACACAGAGAATATGTGGTCTCTGCCCAACAGCACAGTCACTTGCTTCTGTAAATGCTCTCGATGACCTTTTCGGTGTCGCTGAAGAGATCCCAAAGGACGCACTTGTTACAAGGAACATCATCCAGGGTCTTAACACCCTTACCAGTCACGCAACCCACTTCTATGTACTGTGGATGCCTGATGTGGTCAACCCTGCATACAGGGACATACTCGCAACAGTAGATGATACAGGCTCTGCACTCTGGAAGGAACTCCTTTCACGCTTTGCACCTATCAGTTACAAGATGGACGGTGAAGCCATTACTCCAGGTACTGGTTACATCAATGCTATCAAACAGAAGAAGAACCTCGAAGAGGCAATGGCACTTATCGCAGGAAGGATGCCACACCAGATGTCAACCATCACTGGTGGTGTGACCTACCTGCCAAATATCGGCGATATCGGTAAACTCACATCATACTACCTCACCCTTATGGACTTTATAAATGGTTCAACCCTCGGGGTAGATGCACAGACATGGCTCGATAACACTTACAGAGCTTCTTCACCACAGAAAGCTGTGAGCTTCATGCTTGAGCACCTTCAGGATGTCGTTGACGGTTCACTTTCATCCCAGAACTTCTCCAAGTCAAAGGGATGGGGAGACTTCGAGCTTTTCGCAGCATTCGGTTCAGAGCTTATCGGTGAGGATACCCTCGGACTTCCTGTTAGCTTCAAGTTCGACCGTACAGGTCAGTATGCAGAAGATTCCGATGTAGGTTACCTCTCATACGGTGTTTTCTACGATGTTGAGAACGGTGACGGTTATGACCCAACCGGATTTGGTCAGAAGAGCTTCCAGAAGGCTGCATTCATCAACAGTGCACTTGAGAAGAAGACCTTCGATCACAATTACATTACTGAAGAGACAACACATGGATTCTACACCCATGATGAAGCACTTCACCCATTCGACGGTGTTACAGAACCTGTGAGGACTGCAGATGAGATCACTTTCGAAGGCGGAAGCGACAGCAGATATTCATGGATGAAAGCACCACGTTACAACGGTATACCATGTGAGGTAGGACCTATCTCCCGTCTCATGGCAATGGATGAGCCACTTGTTACCGGTCTTATGAGCTTCTTTGCAGAGAACGGTTATTCAGCTGCTAACAGCTTCACAAGAATGGTCGCCAAGATGCAGGAAACCCTCATACTTTCAGAGCAGCTCCTTAAATGGGTAACAGTAGACCTTGATCCAAACGGAAGATACTATGTGAACACTGAGCTCAAAATGGCAAAGGATTCACAGGGTATCGGTCTCTGGGAAGCACCTCGTGGAGCACTCGGTCACTGGATCAAGTCCGGTTCAGACTCAATGGTAACCAATTTCCAGATGGTAGTTCCAACAACATGGAACGGTTCCCCAAGAGATGCGAACGGAGTTGCAGGACCTCTTGAACAGGCACTTATGGGTACCAAGATCTCAGCAGCAGAGAACATGATGGGAATAGACAATGCGAACCCTACAGGAATTCTGCACACTGCAAGGTCATTCGACCCATGTATAGCATGTGCTGTTCACACCATAGATCTTACAGGTAAGAACAAGGAACAGGGCACATTCACCATTGTATGATCCCGGGGTGAAGGAAATGAGGAGAAGACAAAGACTGACTCCCGAAGACAAGAGGATCATCAAACTTCACGGCGGCGAGAGACATATCGAGAGGTATTCATTCCTCGAAAGGCTTGCGCATTTTGCGCATCTCCTTTCATTGTTCATCCTACTGTTCACAGGTTTTAAGATCTATCTTGGCTGGGACTTCATGAGCTATCACTTAGCTCTGTACATCCACAT
The DNA here is from genome assembly GCF_900114835.1 of Methanolobus profundi. Taxonomy (GTDB): domain Archaea; phylum Halobacteriota; class Methanosarcinia; order Methanosarcinales; family Methanosarcinaceae; genus Methanolobus; species Methanolobus profundi. The sequence continues at coordinate 911,654 of NZ_FOUJ01000001.1, forward strand.
GATATTCGCTATCGTGTTCATCCTTGCAAACTGGCTGCTGATCCCTTACAACATTGCGACCACAGAGGTCCCTCATTGTGAGAAATGCAAGTCAGGAGAACACAACGAATTCGTCCACTCTGCTATGAACATTGCAGGCAGGTACCTCCTTGGTCCACAGGACATCAAGAACATGTACCATATAATGCTCAACTTCATTGGCAAGGGCGACTACCCTGCATTCACAGTATACGATGTCAAGAACAAGGGATACATTGGAAAGCTCCACCCTGCAACAAAGTTCCTGCTTGTATTCGAAGGTATGGCAGTAGCAGTTATCGTGTTCACCGGAATTGTGATCTACAATCTCCAGTGGAGCCTGCTTGGAATAATACCAGTAAGCCAGATACTGCTTGCTATCGGTGATATTGTAGCACCACTGTTCAACATGGGCACCATAGCATTCATGCGCGCACTTCACCTTGCAATGGCCTACTTCTTCATAATAGAAGTTATAGTCCACGTAGGTATCATCGAGATGGACCCTAAGGTATGGAAATACCACAAGGCGATCTTCATCGGTGGCGAAGAAGACCTTTGCGACCATAATTACATTAAGCTCATCAATGTAGAGGCAGAGCCCGGGGAGTGATCCTACGATAAAAGTACTTGGTTGTGGTAACCCCCTTGTGGGTGATGACGGTATTGGCATCCATGTTATTGAGAAGCTGGGCGAAATGAGGGATGAGCTCCCTGATGACGTCGAGCTTATCGATGCAGGTGTCTGCGGACTCGATCTGCTGAACATGCTGGAAAATACCAGTAATGTGATCATCGTGGACGCGGTCAAGGGTGCCGGGAACGTCGGTTCTGTTCATCGGTTGTCGGCCGATGATGTTAAAGGAGCCACATCCAACGGCGGCCTGTCAATTCATGACATCAGCCTTGCAGACGTGCTTTCTATAGCCGAGGAGGTCCAGGAAATGCCAGATCAGCTCACTATCTTTGCTATAGAGGTTGAGAAGGCAGACGAGATATCACTCGACCTGTCCGAAAAGGTACAGGCTTCCCTGGACACCACTGTAAAGCTGGTGATCGATGAGATCCGTGCAATGAAAGCTTGCTGAACAAAGTGTAAGGATGGTCTGACCAACCTGTCACTGAATTCGGAAAGAAGGACGCACGAGCACTATGAGTTCACTCAAAGTACAGCCATTTAAATGACAAGAGAGAAAGGTCATTAAAAACCAAATAAACTCACAGAGTAAATAGTTGATTTCAAAAACTTACTCAGGAGATAACAATGGAAAATCCACGCTCAACTCCTTTAGAAGAACTAATCGTATGGATACTCAGCGTTGACCGCCGTGTCATTCTGATGGAATCCATCGACAACCATCAGGTCATTAAAGCATCTGATGTTGCACAGAAAACGAACAGATCAACACAGAACATAAGCCGTGCCTTGAAGGAACTCAAGACAAAAGGCATCATAAGGTGCCTTACCCCTGAAAAAACGACTTGGAAAAGGTATATGTTAACAGATACAGGAAAAGAGGTTCACCAAAGACTCAAACATTACTATTGACCTCTACCCGACATTTTCTGTCAAAATGTTAACGTGTTGAATTAATGGGCTTTTGCCCATTAGATTTTTTTCAGACTTTTTCTAATACTCTTTTTTTCCAATATTCTTTTTCTGGTGAATTCTCCCCACTGATATTAATTCTGATATTCTAATGGAATTACAAGGATCGATACTGTAGTAATTACTTTCACCCTGCCTTCTATGGACTTTTATAATACAAAGTACAAATTTAAAAATGAACATTAAAGGTGGGAGATAGATTTGGAAATTATCAATGAACCTGAGATAACGAATATAGATGAAAGAACTGTGGCATATGTTCCATTCGTAGGGAACTACATCGGGAAGGAGGAGGTCTTTGCAGAACTCTTTGGAGAACTTCTCGGCTGGGCGATCCCCAGGGACCTTATAGGACCGGATACACTTATGCTGTCCGCATACTACGATGACCCGGGCGTTACTCCGCCTGAAGAACTGAAACTGGATGTGTGCATGACCATAGGAGATACCGTGGAGGTTGCAGGGAATGTCAAAAAGAAGATACTTCCTGGTGGTAAGTATGTTGTTATGCGTGCTGAGCTCATAGGAGCAGAAGAATATGCTCCGGCATGGGAAAAAATAGTTGAGTGGTTAGTTCAGAACAAGCTCGAGATCGATATGTCAAGAGCAAGCTACGAGGTGTATCTGAACTCTCCTGAGGAACATCCTGAAAAGCACCATATTGTAGACATCTGCATGCCTGTTTTGGGCTAATGATTATTTTTTGTCCGAAATAAGCTACAATTTGTATTTTTTATAAGCAAGTATGATGCCTAATCTCGTAGAAGAATAGAGATGTCCTCTATTCTGTGCTTTTGGATAGTCGACTTTTAAAACTTAAATCCTTTTCTAAAATTCCATATCGAAATATTGCTTATCAAGCAACATATAAAATTTATAACATAAACAGATAAATATTATAAAATCATTAATAAGTTTGCAGATACGCCACCCATGTGAATTAGTTCACATGTGCGAAGTCAATGTTCGTCCTTTCAGGTATGATCTGAAGGTGGATGTATGTGCAAGCTCAAATTGGAAGGGAACATGATTAAAAGACAATTTTGCAACAGCTGTTCTGAATATGCGTTTATTTCCTTAGTTTGTACTATGTATAAACATTTAATCAACGCAACAGAACACAAACCGTTTGTTTGTGGCATTTTTTCCCTTTCACATGGAGATAAGAACAATGAAAAGGGAAGAAAGAATATTGGTAACCGGTGGAGCTGGGTTTATAGGCTCAAGTGTTATTGAAAGAGCAATCAGAGAAGGAAAAGATGTTCACTGTCTGGATCACAGAAATGATCTGGATAAGTTCAGTCATTTGAATGGTTCAGTGAAGACTGTAAATCTTGATACCAGAAATAAAAATGATCTAAGATACTTCCTGGAAAAGTACAGTTTTAATGGTGTAATTCATCTTGCAGCAGTTTCCAGAGTTGTCTGGGGAGAGGAGAATCCACAAAGGTGCAAAGAAGTAAATGTGGATGGCACACAGAACCTTCTTGAATGTCTCGAAGAAACAGGGCAAGATCCATGGTTTATATTTGGAAGCAGCAGAGAAGTATATGGCGAACCTGCATCTACTCCTGTTAAGGAAAATGCTCCAAAGGTGCCCATTAATATTTACGGTGAAACAAAGCTCGCAGGAGAACAAGCGGTCAGAGAATGGTCAGTTCGTACAGGCAATTCTTCGGTGATCCTCAGGTTCTCCAATGTATACGGTAACGAAAAAGATATACTGGACAGGGTGCTGCCCAGATTCGTCTTGAGGGCTCTAAAAGGCCAGCCATTGGAGATCCATGGGGGAAACCAGTTGATCGATTTTACACATATCGATGATACAGTGGAAGGTATCTTCAGAGCAATTGATTACCTTGGGAACGGTTGTCCTTTGCATGATGATTTTCATCTGCTGACAGGAAAAGGCACTACTTTGCAGGAAGTGGCCAGGATAATATCTGATCATCTTGGACAGGATGTACAGCTTCTTAAAATGGACTGCCGAAACTATGATGTTGACAGGTTTGTTGGTGAACCATCCAAAGCTATCAGCAAAATAAACTTCAAGGCCAGGATCAAACCGGAAAAGGGTATTCCAATGACCATTGACCGTTTCAGGGAGGTGTTCTCACTTTGAGGATATTGATGGTTATTCACGGATTCCCACCATTTTACATGGCTGGCTCAGAAGTATATACATATAATCTCTGCCAGGAACTTACTAAGAACAATGAGGTATATGTCTTTACAAGGATAGAAAATCCATATGAAGATCCGTATACGTACTATGATGAAGATTATCATGGTCTGAAAGTTCGCAGGGTCAATAAACCTCTGAGAGATTACACTCTGACCGACAAATACCTTGATCCAAAGATCGATGCAGTTTTTGAAACATTTCTGGAAGAGATAAAGCCAGATGTTGTGCATATTGGCCATCTATCTCATCTTTCCACCAATTTACCAGAGATTGCAAGGAAAAAAGGTTGTCCTGTGATCTATACTTTGCATGATTTCTGGTTGAAATGCTATCGTGGACAATTGATCAAACCTGATCTGCAGATATGTTCAGATCCCTCTGATGAGAACTGTCTGGACTGCGTAAAGCGCACATTCAAGGATAAATGGGACATTGAAGATGTAAAAGTATACCGGAAGCATATGGATGCTGTAATATCGCAAATAGACCTTCTGCTATCACCATCTCATTTCCTTTTGGATTTCTACAAAAACAACGGTGTAGATGATAAAAAACTTGTCTTCTCAAAATATGGTTTCAACAAGAGTATCATTCTTCCTAAAAAGAGGAACTATGAAAATGACTCTAAGATATCTTTTGGATTCATGGGCAGAGTAATACCCGTAAAAGGTATCAAAATTCTACTTGAAGCCTTCAGGGAACTTGAAAGAAGTGAACTTCATATCTTTGGTTCAGTAGGTGGACAAAAGGTATTCCTTGAAAAATATGTAGATGAAAATATCTTCTTCGATGGTTCTTTTGACAACTGGGAAATTAATAAGGTTCTTGAGATAATTGATGTTCTTGTAGTTCCTTCGATCTGGTACGAGAATTCACCACTGGTGATCCAGGAAGCGTTCATGGCTGGCATCCCTGTGATAACGTCTGATATCGGCGGGATGGCTGAACTTGTAGAAAATGGAATTGACGGCTTTACATTCGATACAGGTAACAAAGATGCGTTGAAAAGTATCATGAAAAGGATAGAAGATAATCCAACAATCCTGAACGGTCTTAATGTGAGCAGTACAAAGGTAAGGTCCATTCAGGATGATGCTGCTTTTGTGCAGGAATTGTACAGGGAGGTGCTTTGAAATGGAAGATGGACCCTGGAGAATAACTTTTGATACGAACCCCGATTCCTGTAATATCCATTGTATCATGTGTGAGGAGCACAGCGAGTACAGGAAGGAAAAAAAGCCCAGCATCAGGATAATGAATCCGGACATTATCTCAGAAGTTATTGCAAACGCGGCTCCTCATGGGCTCAAAGAGATAATCCCAAGCACAATGGGAGAGCCTCTTCTGTACAGACACTTTGATAAATTACTGGAATTGGCAAATGAACATGGACTTAAGATCAATCTGACAACCAATGGAACATTTCCTGGTCGTGGAGCCGAGCAATGGGGCAATCAGATACTGCCTCTGGCCAGTGACATAAAGGTCTCAATAAATGGTTCATCTAATTCTATAAATGAAAGCATAATGAAGGGAATTGACCATGAAATAACCCTTGAGAGCATAAGGACATTGACAAGGATATGCGATGATCTGCGTGATAAAGGAATCAATTGGCCGACAATTACCTTCCAGGTAACTTTCATGAAGAAGAATATCAGGGATTTGAAATCTCTTCTTCAGCTCGCTATCGATTATCGGGTTGATAGGTTCAAAGGACATCATCTATGGATAACCTGGCCAGAACTGGAAGAAGAATCTCTGACTGGAAATGTACATGACCGTATTGAGTGGAACAGAACGGTAGATGAACTCGTAGCTCTCGGCAAAGACAGAATTGAGCTGGCCAACGTGTCTAAAATTCCTATAGACAGCGTCGACAACCTGTTGCCTGAACACTATGAATGTCCGTTTGCGGGGAAAGAAGCATGGATTGCATGGGATGGGACCTTTAATGTGTGCTGTGCGCCGGATGAGCTTCGAAAAGGATTTGGATATTTCGGTAATGTGAGAGACACTACATTTATGGAACTCTGGCAATCAGATAAGTATCAGTCTTTTATCAGGTATGCTGGTAAAAACGGTGTTTGCAGAAATTGTAATATGAGAAGGTCAGTCGAAGGGAGTGGTAATTAATGGGATATAACAGAACCCATATCTCCTTCGATGGCACACACCATCTAAAAGATGGGAATCCATTGTATAATAAGAGATTCAACGCTGTCCAGAGTTTCCATGATCCAGGGATCGCACCGGTACAAGATGATACTGGATGTTTTTATATTGATATCAAAGGAAACGATCTGTTTGGCAAGAGATTTCTCCGAGCATACGGCTTTTATGAAAGTCTTGCTGCTGTGGCTGATGTTAGTGGATGGTACCATATTAACCTTGAAGGAAATCCTGTTTATGGTAATAGATTTGAATGGGTAGGAAACTTCCAGGACGGGCTTTGCACAGTGAGAGACAGGAACGGAGCCTATTATCACATTTTACCTTCTGGTGAACCTGCCTATCAGTCGAGGTTCATATATGCAGGCGATTACAGATACGGAATAGCTGTTGTTTTTGAGCATACTGGGCAGGCACATCATATATTCCAAGATGGAACAAAAGTCCATGACAACTCATTTGTTGATCTCGATGTTTTTCATAAAGGATTCGCACGAGCAAAGGATATGCATGGCTGGACTCATATAAATATGGAAGGAGAGGTCGTATATTCCGAACGTTATGATATGGTAGAGCCATTCTATAATGGTCATGCCCGGGTGATGGATAAGAATGGTATTTTCCTTATTATTGATGAAAGAGGCGAAATAATCCATAAAACAGAATCGGTTCAAATTCAGGAACAAAATATCACAGATGAAAATAACTCTCCCGAAGGTCTTATCAAAAGGAGGATTTGAGATGGAAAATATACCTGAATCTTTCCTGAGGTCATTGGACAAAGTGCAAGATCTGAATCAAAAAAAGTTGATATTGATAAGGCACTCTGACAGGGAAAACATACTTCAGGGAACATTAGGAAGTGATGTTCATATTACTTTGGAAGGAAAAGAGAAAGCTTTCGAATTAGGAAGAGTCCTAAGATCCTTACCTATAGAATGGTGTAAGACCAGTCCACTTCTCAGGTGTACACAGACCATTGATTCGATAGGTGATGGGTATGGAAAAAGAATAATTCATTCAATTTCGGAATTGCTAGGGGAACCTGGGCCTTTTGTTTTTGATGGTGATCAGGCAATTAACGCTTTCTTCGATCATGGACCAAAAATAGTAGTGAGGGAAATGATCAAAGGTCAGTCTTTTCCTGGAATAAGGTCTTCCGGGGAAGGAAGCGTGATTCTTTTAAAAGGTCTCATAAACTTCCTTGAAGACAGTACAGGAGACGGTATTTGCATATCTCATGATTCAATTCTCATGCCTTTTATTGCACATTACTGTGGTGAGCAGTTCAATGGAAAATGGATAAAACCACTTGACGGAGTGGTATTAGTCAAGCAGGAGAATACATATGATCTCTGGTGGGACGGGCAGATGCATAAGGTGGTCGTATGATTACAGTGGGTCTTTTTGGAATTCAGGACGTTGGCAATGGACCTCATCCAATGTATACTCATGATCATGGGATTGCTCTGATGAAAGATGGAAAAGTTCTGACGACCATTCAGCTGGAAAGATATACACGTCTCAAACATGACAACAGACTTCCAGTCTATATACATGAACTACTTGACAAATACCTGCCTTATGATGAAGAAGTACGTTTTGTTAATACCAATTCATTTTCAGGAAGTTCATTTATTTCTGGGGATGGAAGACTGAGAATTGAGCCCGATTCTCAGATGGATGTTGAAAGTATTCTCTTTCAAGCTGAAGTGAAATGGTATGATACAGCTGGAAAACAAAAAGAGACAAATGCCAAAATTATCTGCCACGAGTTTGCTCACATTGCATCAATACTTCCTTTTGTAGGAGAATTCCTACCAAATAGTCTCCTTGTGCATATTGATGGAGGTGCATCGCGATCAGCATGTTCTTTCTGGTATTGGGATGGAAACTGCCCGAAACTACTGGAAGCCTCCTGGGATCTATTGAAAAATCAGGTAAATAACTTCAATGTAAATCCACTGGCTATGGCTATTCTTCATCAGGAAGAATGGCAGCATCTTTCTTTGCCTGGAAAACTGATGGGATATTGCGGGCTGGGAAAAACAGACCCGGAGATCTCAGATTGGCTGAAGACCAATAATTGGTTCTTGGATTTTCAGGGGAATAGAACCAGTATGCTGGATCTATTGAATAGAAGGTGGAAGACCAATTTTACAGCCTATAATAACAGATCTCCATTTTTCATGAATCTATGTGCTTCTATACAAAAGGATTTTCAAGAAAAGATTGTTGAAGTAATTTTTAGATCCCAGGAAGTAACAGGGACAGAAAACCTATACTACAGCGGTGGTGCAGCTTTGAACATACCCACTAATCGTTGTCTTGAGGCTTCTGGTCGTTTCAAGCGGATTTTCATACCGCCTGTAACAAGTGATTCCGGACTGGCCCTGGGAGCTGCTGCCTGGATGGAATATCTCGACCATGGGAAACTGGAAATAAACAGCCCTTTTCTTAATCGATTCGGTATCGAAAAAAGAAGAGAACATCAAGATGACAATGATGATATTAAGAAAATGATATTGGATGGAAAAGTGCTTGGAGTATGCAATGGGTCAGCTGAGGCGGGTCCACGTGCACTTGGTCATCGGAGTCTCATAGGATTAGCCAATTCCAGAGAAATAAAAGAACGTTTGAGTGAACAGATCAAGAAAAGAGAATGGTACAGACCTGTGGCACCTATACTTTGTGAGGCTGCAGCAAAGGAAGTCCTAGAGGATATGGCCCTGAAAAGTGAACTTTCGCATTTCATGCTGGGAGCTTATGAGATTGTTGAAGATTCTAAAAAAGATTTAGATGGAATAATCCATGGAAATGACCTGCTAAGAGCACAGATCGTCAGGTCAAAGGACAGGGATAATCAATGGATATATAGTCTTTTGTCTGAGTTATGGGAGGAAGATGGTATACCAGCTCTTATCAATACTTCATTTAATCAAAAAGGTAAGCCAATAGTACACTATCCTTCAGAGGCTATCGATGTAGCTGGTCGAATGGGACTTGATGGAGTGATTATAAATGGGTCCTTACATCTGTCCTGAAGCTCTTGAGAGGGGTAATCAACATTTCCATTTTATCCAGAACTCTCCTGAGGAGCATCCTGAAAAGCACCATATTGTGGATATCTGCATGCCTGTAATGTGATGCGGGAAATGGATCATGTGTATCCATCATCCATTCTTATTTTTTAGATGCATAGACCAGTTCTACAAGACCTGATCCAAACTCCTGTGTACCTTTTAGCTCAAGTTTGATACTCTTCTTAATTTCCCTGAAAAGCGGGATACCTTTGCCCAGAATGACCGGCTGTATCGTTATCCTGAACTCGTTGATAAGTCCACTGTTAAGAAGCTGGGAAATGACAGAAGCACCGCCTACGACCCATATAGCTCCTCCTGTACCAAGCATCAGGTCCTCAGTGGTACCGACAGGATCGTTTGAGAATGTGACCTTGCCATCTTCCTGGTCCATGTGTTCATTGGTAAAAACATAGGTCTCTTTGCCGCTATAAGGCCATTTACCAAAACCAAGTACCTGTTGATAGGTCTTGTGACCCATGAGCAGGGTCTCTACGCCTTCAAGAAATGTATCGAAGTCATATTCCTCCTCACCGATCAGCCAGTCGACATTTCCATCTTCTGCTGCTATGAAGCCATCAAGGCTGCATGTTATCAATAATACTACATCACGCATGTTCTTTACCCCACTCCCACGAACACTCTGTTATGCCACCATATTATCTGATCAAATACCTTTTCAGGATAAAGGTCTGATATATCAGGTCAGAGCATATGGGAATTCTGTTATCTTCCATTCATCTTCCTCTTTAAGCAGTTCGATCACTTTAGTGGTCTCCTCGAACTCAGGCTCGACCTCAATAAAGTTCCTGAGTGAGAATTTGATAGCAACGCTGGATTCGTTCACAAGGACGTCAACTACAGCGGAATCCTCATCAACATACTCTTTTGTTACTTCAATGAACTGATACTTATCAGGATTGACATCTTTGCATATATCAACGAAATCTGCAAGACCGGTTCCCTGCTTGTATTCTGATGACATCATATCATAACATGTGTCATAGTTACCTTCATCGAACTCTGATACAAAATCCTCTACTGTCTTTGAAGGGCTGCTACCTATACCAGTACACCCGGCAGTCAAAAGTGACACCAGTACTAAAGTCAATATAGTCGTTATTACTGCTTTTTTCATAGACCACACCAGAATTGAACTTATTACTTCAATTAACAATTGTTCTTTTTTCTATAAATGTGGAATTGTAAAACAGAGCTTCCGTCCATCTATAAGTTTAAGAGTAATGACCGGAAGTGACTTTCCGCCCCAAGTTAACGCTATAGTAGAAACACTAAGCAAAATAATATTCGTATTTAAACTATCAGACTGGAAAATGCGCATGCACTTAGAAGATATGAGAACTTATGAGAGACTGTGAAAACATTTGGGAAAGGTTTAACTACATGAATAATCATGAGGTATCCTTGTCAATCTATCATTATTAATCATAATGAAGAAATATTAATGGAGACCCGTACCATGAAAAAAACAGAGAATTCCTTTAGAGCAACAGAATTGAGAACATCCAAAAAACTGCAGAACTATTCCAATGGACATGAAATGGGGGAATTGTTTTGCTAAAAGCAATAGGAGCACTCAATATGATGGACCATGCTCAGGGAAACATGTCTGAAGATGAGTTAATAGCATGGGTGTTCGGTGTCGACAGGCGTATCGTTCTTGCAGAGGCCATGAAAGATCAACCTATCCTGAAAGCATCTGATATAGCCCAGGAAACTAACAGGTCAACACAGAACATAAGCCGTGCCCTGAAAGAGTTCAAAGAACAGGGATTTGTCATGTGTCTTAATCCTGAGAAGACCACATGGAAAAGATATGCTATAACAAATGAGGGAAGAAGATTATTGAAAATTATCGATGACCTCTATTTCAGTCATAATTAAGTAGTGAGAGGTTGCTAACGTCAGGGTCAGCATTCCTCTTTTACCTCTTTTTTTCATTTTCAGAAAGCCTGTTATTTAAAACTTAAAGGTAAGCAACAACAGAGCCATCAAGGAGTGAATAACTTGATCTATCCCGAAGGGTCCGGCAAAGCCGGCGTTTCCCAAAAGACTGGAAAATGATCCGCATAATACCTTGAAGCACTTTCTAACAGGATTCCTGTAGGATCATCCATGTGACTATATCCTGTACAGCATTATGGGAATGTGCCGCCTTCGGCGGATAGTTACTTTGTTTTAGCTTCCCGGCTTTTATAATCAGTCCTCAACCTCTTTGATATACGGACCCAGTATCATGTCCTTGTAAGCTCCACCTGCAGGAACCTTTGGATACAGAACTTCTTCCCTGTCCGTGCAGATCTCAAGGAAACATGGTCCTTCTGAGTTCAGGAAGGCTTCCATGCCATCTTTTAGCTCACTTCTATCGGTTATCCTTTCTGCGAAGTTGAAACCGAATGACTCTGCGATATCAGCGAACTGAACATCCTTTGGTCTCTGTGTACCTGTTCTTTTTCCATCATAAGCAGCATCCTGAAGATTCTGGACCATTCCATCGCTCCTGTTGTTGAGCATGAGTATCTTTATCGGGAGATCCAGTGATGCAATTGTGTGCAGTTCTCCAAGATTCATACGCAGGCTGCCATCTCCATCTATGGCTATGACCCTTGCTTCAGGGTTTGCATAATGGACACCGATGGATGTTGGCATGGAAAAGCCCATGGTGCCGAAGGAACCGGAGGTCATGAAGGACTTTGCCTTCTGCATTGGGAGATACTGGGCTGCAAGCATTTGATGGTTTCCGACACCTGTGGTTATCTTTGTATTGCTGTCAATATAGTTTGAGAGCAGGGACATGACCTCGGCAGACTGGATATATTCGGATCCCCGGTTGTAGTCCAGTGGCCAGGACCTCTTCAGGGATCTTGCACGTTCCTGCCATTCATGGATGTTCAATGTGATGTTATGCTTTTTAGCGTAGTTGAGCAGGTCCATTATGGCCGTGGCAGCATCCCCGATGAATGAGAATTTAGGTCCTCTTTCTATCTTTATCTGGTGCATCTTCTCGGGATTGATATCGATGTAAGCAACGTCAGTTCCTATTGCAAATCCGACCTTCTCAGCGACCCTGTCATCCCAACGGACACCGATGGCAAAGAAGAAGTCGTTCTCCTGGATGAGCATGTTAGCATAGGGTGTACCGAACATCCCGAGCATTCCAAGATTGAGATCATCGTTGGCGTCGATGACACCTTTTGCCATGAGAGTGTTAACTGAAGGTATGCCGAAGTATTCGTTGAACTCACGGATGGCCTGGCTTCCTGCTTCTGAGTTAAGACCTCCTCCCAGATAGAGAAGCGGTTTTTTGGATCTCAGGAACATCTGGTAGAACTCTTCACACTGTTCTTCGCACAGGTGTCTGTCATCATGGTAGCTTTCCTCGAACCTCATGACGTTCATGTTCTGGTATTCATGCATCTTCTGCTGTTTATCCAGAGGTATGTCTATGACAACAGGCCCGGGTTTTCCAGACATTGCAAAGTAGTATGCATCCTTGACAATAGCCTCAAGATCATCACCATCAGAAACCAGCATGACCTTCTTTGCAGCTTCCCCGAAGATGCCCTCAACATTGATATGCTGGAAGGAGTCGGTTCCTATCTTATGCGCAGGGACCTGCCCTGCAAAGACAAGCAGTGGAATGCTGTCACCATAAGCATCGGCGACACTGGTCAGTGTGTTGGTGATCGCAGGTCCGGATGTGACTATGGCAACACCGACCTCGCCTGATGAACGGGAATAACCGGCTGCACTAAAAGCTGCTGACTGCTCGTTGGAATTGATAACTATCTCGATGTCACTCTTTTCAAGTGCATGGAAGACCGGCAGTATCGCCGCTCCGGTGTAACCGAATATTTGTTTGACCCCAAGGTCCTCCAGACTTTTAACTAATATTTCTGCTCCATTCATTTCTTCCATTATAATTCTCCGTGAAAGAAACGATCCCGGCACAGGATACACTATTCAGTAAAATGACCAAAAAACAGTGCACTTGAGCCAGAAAAGTTTCTGATTATCTTGCTCAAGCGTGTAGCACTACCACTACTACTGACACATTGCGTAAAGTGTTAGTTGTGGTAGAGTATGACATTAGGTTAGGATTGGGGGAAGTGGTATTTAAAGGTTATGAATACACAGAACACCATTTATTAAGGATTGATAGGTATTTCCTCAATCAGTGCTTTAGCATAAGCCGCTGCTACTATGGTAGCATACTCATGCCAATCATCTGACTTGTGTGAATCACAATAATCACAAGTTCCACGTACAATAAGATAACCAACATTTCCTTGCCATGCTGCATCTGCAACACCAGAACCTTCCATTTCTATTGCTTTGAGTTTAAATGTTTCTCTTAACTCGTCTCTAAGTTCTGAACTTTTTACGACTCTATTTCCAGATCCAATCGGACCAATAAATACGCGAGGTTGACCTTCAATCCTTTTTTTATCGATTGGATGACTTGTAACAGTACCTGTAGAACAAAACAAAACATCCTTATCATCAGAAGGGCGAGTAAGACCTCTTTGTTTCAGTTGCTGCTCAATATAATTTATCCATGGATATTTTCCAAAACTTTCATTCATTTCTAATAATCTTGCAACTTTTAACAAGTCAGAACTTGGAGGTCTTGGATGATGTCTATGCTCAACACGTTCGTCATCTTCTTTTATTAGGTCGTATTGAATTACACCCATTTCACTTGACACAACAATATCTCCAAGACGAACATGATCATCAACTTTTTCAGCATATGGAACGGCTCCTGCAATACCTACCATTATAATATACTTAATACTTGGAAATCGTTCAATCATAAGAGTTGTACGATAAGTTGAATTATTATTTCCCATCCCTGCAAGTGCTAAAATTAAAGAATGTGTGCCACCATTAGTTGCTGAAATCTCACCGATGTCATAGTTTGCCAATCCTCGAGAAGAGTAAGTAATTTGTTGTGGATTTTTAATTTGATGTTTCATTGAAACATACTCTTCTGTAAGTGCAGTGACTATCCCTATCGTAGGTTTATGATCATTCAACAAATGTTTTATCTCTTCATTATCTTCAACAGCCTGTTTAACTTCTGTATATATTTCATCCTCTTCAAAAATAGACTGTTTTTCAGTATCATCTTGCTTAAAATGATTGATAACTATTTTAGAATAATATGGTCCAATGATTTGTGATAAAATACTATATTCCAATCCTTTCAATGCAGCATAATCATAGCCATGCTCAAATAGTTTCCTTGCACTTAGCCTTTTGATACCTTTTATTCTAAAATAGTCCAATAATTCAGTTTTAACCCCAAAAACAGCTCTGTCACAATAAAATAGTACTTGATCAGTAATATCACTAGGTACGCCTTCCAGAATCATAATTTTAACTAATGCATCCCCTAACCACTCAATAATTTCTCCATAATTATAAATATCTGCTTCATCAATACCTTTATCTCCAATACCTTTTTCCCAATCTAATAAATATTGGAGTGGCTTTTCATCAATCCATTTTTCTAATATATTTGCAATAACAGATGCTTGATAAAATTCTACTTGCTCAGTTGGATTAGAGGGTTTATCAACAAGTAAACATTTAAGATTTTCAACTGTAATCCTTATACCTGCTCCATTTTTATCATAAGCTTTAAGCATAACATGTGATGACATCAAAAGAGCATGGAAAACAGACCAAGGATTAAGCAAATGTAATCCTTTTCTTTGTTTATTATCAATTATTTTAGTTGATATTTGTTTAAACATAATTGCTGTTTCACAGTCAATACATGAATCCGAAACAATTTTTCCAAATTTTGTAGAGATGAATATATTTTCTATTTTTTCAACAAAACCATTATCTTCTAGATAGTTCAAGTCTTCATCAATCATTTTTTTGAAATCGGATTCGCCAAATTCCTCTATGAAAAGAGTGTACCATAAAGTTGTTTTGAAATATTCATGGACTTTATCCTCAACTATAAAATCATTTGAAGATATCAACCCATTTAAATTCATTCTCCTCTTACTTACATTTTTAAACTGCGATAATACTTTTTCCGGTTTTTTTACAGCATACCTACTGTGTAATAAACCATCAGTAACTTTGTCTTCAACTAAAACTGCATTACCTACTTCATGAAAACCTGGCCTTCCTGCTCTGCCCATCATATTTAACACACTATTGACAGAAAGGGGCATATAAGCCATATCATCAGAACTCCACATAGTATTATCAGAAATTATTACAGTCTTTGCAGGAAGATTTATACCTTGTTCTAATGTAGTAGTTGCTACAAGAACACATAAAGTTCCATCTAGAAAGGCATTTTCAATTTTCTCTCTTAGTATTAACTCGATTCCTGCGTGATGAAAAGAAATACCATTTCGAATACAATATAATAATTTATCAGAGAAGTTTGTTCTTTCTTCAATTGATTCATTCAATTCTTCTGCAAAAGGAAATGAATCCTCATTATCGAACTTGTACCCACCAGAATCTATATCGGATGCTAATGCAAAAGCCAAATTTTCAGCATGTTTTCGACCAGTAGTAAAAACGATACATTGTTCCCCTTTACTTACAATACTTTTTATCAAATCTATAGAATTGCTGTATCGTTCCGCTTTTTCTTGATCAGTCCTTGGTGCTAACCTTCTTCTAAATAAATTCTTTCTCAGTTTAATTTGAAAACTGGTTTTATCATTAAACCTTAATAAACCACCATTATTCAAAATACCTTTCTTAAGTGGAATTCTACGTTCTTCAGTATAAATAACCTCCTCTGCCATCCAATGTCCAAAGTCTTCAGGGTTCCCAATTACAGCTGAAAGTCCAATTATCTGAGCTGAACTATACTTCCGAATAATCTCAGATACTGCAATTTCTAATGTTAGCCCTCTAGAAACGTCTTCTACCATTTGGATTTCATCGATTACAAATAAAGAGACTTCATTTAGAAATGGTTCATTATGACGCATGAGAGAGTCTAATTTCTCATTTGTCACAACTATTACTTGCTTATCCCCTAAATTAGTATATTCGTGTTTTGCATAGTCTCCAGTACTTATCCCAACTGTTATTCCTAAATTTGAGAATAATTTTTTAAAATGCTCATATTTTTGCCTAGCAAGTGCCTTTAATGGAACTACATAAATTGCTTTCCCATTTTGTTTTATCACTTTATTAATAATAGCTAATAAAGCAGGGAATGTTTTTCCAGTTCCGGTTGGTAGCGATATAAATGTATTTTTTTCTTCAAAAACACATTTTTGAATGCATTCCAATTGTTCATCCCATATCTCACTATATCCACAACTTTTGAGGACATCTATAGTAGCTTCATCAAAAAAAGATATTAACTCATCTATATTTTGCGTCATGTGAAACAGTATATAATACTTTTTATATAAAGTTAATTACTATATTTTAAATTACATATACATTGAATACAAAATCATAACATTGATAAACAGATGTCTTTTGACATCTCTTTCTTTACTAACCTTCCTCGCTTTACAGACCCCTTCAAACCAATATTGTCCTTATCTGCCTGAAAAGCCAGTTCATCGCTGAGCTTATGGTAGCTGTCAAACCTTTCCAGAATTATGATGCCATCGTCAATTCCTTTTCTGACGGCACAGTGTGGCTCATTCAAAGTGTATAATTCTTGAAACGACAATTATGGAAAAGCTCATCAATATCGGAAATTTGGTTTATAGCTAAAAATATTGATTCACTTAAATAAACTATATATATTTGCGTATAAACGGCTCTGTAGAATTCCTGTAAACATAAGTGACAAGTGACACATACTTTGCTTTTTTCATTTCCATAAAAACAACTTGCAAACTAAAACCAAAGCAACCAACCGCCGAAGGCGGCATATTCCTATGTTGCTATACAGATCATAGTTGCATTTGTGCGAGAATTCTACAGAAGCCAGTAAAGAAGGCACAAGGTATTATGCAGATTATTTTGTATAGTCTTATGGGAAAACGCCGGCTTCGCCGGACCCTTCGGGATCATTTAAGATATTCGTAATCTGCGAAAAATCATAATGGCAGGATTTCTACAGAGCCGTATAAACTCGTATTTTTAATATTTTCCGTGCTCAGCCTTCCATCACTGTTCCTTTGACTTGACATATCTCCTTGCCACTGCTACCCCTTTCCACTTTTTCTTCTCAACTCCCTTCAACCCGATCTCAGCCTTATCCGCCTGGAAGGCTAGCTCATCGCTGAGCTTATGATAGCTGTCAAACCTTTCCTGAGATATGATGCCATCATCCACTGCTTTTATTACGGCGCAGTGTGGCTCGTTGCGGTGTGTGCAATCCTTGAAACGGCAGTTTTGAGCTAGTTCGGCAATGTCGGAAAAAGTCCTGTCTATACCATCGGATGAATCTCCAAGCTGGATCTCACGGATGCCGGGGTTGTCGATGAATATCGTGCCGTTGGGGAGAGTGAAAAGCTGTCTTACAGTAGTGGTGTGTCTTCCTTTATCGTCATCTTCACGTACACTTAATGTCTTCTGGACATCGTGACCTAAAAGAGCATTGATGAGAGTTGATTTGCCAACTCCTGAGGAACCGACTAGAGCTATCGTTTCATCCGGGTTCATGAAAGGATCCAGCTTTTCCAGATCAGTACTTGTAAGAGCACTGAGAGTGATCACCGGAA
Source organism: Methanolobus profundi (assembly GCF_900114835.1). Taxonomy (GTDB): domain Archaea; phylum Halobacteriota; class Methanosarcinia; order Methanosarcinales; family Methanosarcinaceae; genus Methanolobus; species Methanolobus profundi. The sequence goes on from NZ_FOUJ01000001.1 coordinate 929,417, forward strand.
CATCATCAGCGATATCTCTAATTTCCTGTATCGTCTCTGAGACATCATCCGGCAGGGTCTCGACAAGATCGATCTTATTAATGAGAATAACAGGTCTTGCACCGGAAGAATGAACGATGGTGAGATATCTTTCAAGTCTTCGCACGTTAAGGTCATGTCCCACTGCTGTGACAATGAAGATAGTATCAATGTTCGCAGCTATCAACTGTTCTTCACCTGAATCACCTGCAGAGCCTCTGGAAAGACAGGATGTTCTCGGGAGAATATCCACGATAGTGTATGAACCGATATCACTCTGGTCAAGCAGTACAACAAAGTCCCCGACAACTGGCTGCTTGCCAACCTTACGCATAACTCCTGATATTGATGCCTGTATCTCACCCTTTTCAGTAAGGATATTCCAGACTGTCTTATGCTGGGTTGAGATCCTCCCAGGAATATATGGTCCATTATAAGCTGAAAAAGCAGATGCAAGTGAACTGTTCCAGCCGGGAATAACACATATGGCTGAAGTATCACTTCCTTTGTTCCTGCATTCACCATTCATAACATAAACACAAGATGTAATGGTGAATAAACTTTTTGATAGAAGTTCCCAGATCTAAGATAAAAGTATCACATCTTTGTATTTGTACCATTATAAAGAGAAATAAAAAAAGAACAATACAACCATCCACCGAAGGTGGCACATTCCTATAGTGATGTGAAGATGATCGTTGAATTTGTGCTGATAAATATCAAAAGGAAGTATCGAAGAAAAACATTGCATGAACACGCATTTTATTTCATTTCTTCTTTTGGGAAAACGCCGGCTTCGCCGGACCTTTCGGGATAATTCAAGTTATTCAATGCCTACACCGGTCAGTTTGCAAACGTATAACAATGCAACTGTCCGCTGCTATACAGAATATTGAATTGAAATGTTGAAGAAAAAAAAGAAAGCAAAAAAACAACAGAGGAGAAAGCTCTCCTCCATTCTCAATAGACTTACTCGAAAGCAACTCCGTCTACATACAGTGTGTAACCGTTCAGATCGATGTTGTCGGTACTTCCACTCAGTTCTGTAACGTAGCTGTCACCGGTGAGGGTCCATGTGCTTGTGTCATCGATGCTTACAGAGAGCGCAGAAGCTGCTGTTCCGTCGGTGTTCATTGCACCGGTATATGATGTTCCGTCTGAAAGGGTCAGGGTCATTTCAGAGATGGAATCGACCATTATGTCACCTGTTGCAGTCTGCTCATTGAAGTCGACCTCACAGACACCGCCATTGGAACCTTCAGTTCCCCAGCCTCTTGAACCATCATTACCAGCGATCACAATAAGGTATGTGTCGTCAGCAAGGGTCAGGTCAACATTGTTCAGTGTGATGACACTTTCAGTATTTGTGACATAGAACATGTCCCCATTGTTAGATACAAGGGATCCGCCGGTCATTGTGAATGAGCTTGTTCCTACCTCTGCATCACCGGACATACTCTGGTATAACATCACATTATGGATGTTCTCTGAACCTTCATCGCCATATACACCTTCCATATTTCCTGATACATCACAATTATTGATGGTTACTGAGTTCAGTCCTTCAACAACAACTGCCTCAGAGGTCTCAGCTGTAAGTGTTGCGTTGCTTACTGTAACATCTGCTGTACTGTAGATCGCAGGAGCACCTGAGCTTCCACTGGTTGTGTATGTTCCGCCATCAACGACCATTGTTCCGCCGCCACGGTCACTGCGTATTGCAGCTTTTACTGCTGAGAAGACATTAAGGTTGGTAGCATACATTGTTCCTCCACCGGCAACTTCGATACCGCCGGCATTTCCGCCAGTCACACTGATCTCGGTATCCTCTATGTAGATAGTTGCACCATCGTATGCAAAGACACCATTGGAACCTTCAGTTGTAGCTGTGACCGTACCGCCATTGATGTAAAGGACGGAATTATCCAGTGCAAGGATCGCTGAGTTCAGACCATAGAAACTTGATGCATCACTGCTTGATGCAGAACCATCTGTTTTCTCAACGCTTACATCAGTAAGTGTTGCAGTAACTTCATCTTCAGCTCTGATGGCGTTCTCATCGTCATTTGTAGATGTGTATGTTCCTTCGGTCAGCTCTTCACCATCAGCCAGAACATATGCACCGGTCCCGGTATCTACGCTGGTAGAACCGCCTTCTCCACCAGGAGGTGTACCCATTTCACCATCCGGCATTCCATCAGGTGGGGTCATATTACCGTCCATTTCAACCGCTGATCCATCGTCCTGTGAATCAGATACATCAGTTGGATCCGAATCGCTAGCTGTTTGATCATCCTGGGTATCAACACAACCAGAAGCAAAAACCAGTAGTACAAGAAAGATCATTAATGTACTAAATTTTAAAACATTCATCCAAATTCCCTCCTATTTTAATTAAATTTAATTAGTTTATATATAGATAATCCTTATTTGTAACTATAAGCAAAATATTGTAAGAATATCCCTTGAGACCAGTTCAAAGGTGGTTGTGAGGTAGGAAATGACCGATCATATCCTATCTCAGAGCTGGTATTTTGGATAGTTTACAGAAACTTTTTATCTGTATCATTCTTCGTCTTTGGTTTGCTGTTTAGGCAATACAGCCATGAGTACAACGGCTGTTGCTGCTATACAGGCCATTCCTTTCAGGATCTTGTGTTTCATTCATAGCCTCCTTTTCCTTATTTTACACTATCATCATTGTGTTTCTCAGCCAATACAATCCAATGAACTCGACTATGAACGATAGATAGACCACACCTTTGAGCAATCTGTAATTCATTTATTTTCTCCGTCGTTATTTTTATCAGGCCACATTGAGACTTGAGTATTGTCTGAACATATGCCAGTGTTTTCTGACAGATCACTGATTAGCCGTTTTTAATATAAGCATACTTAATAAGAAAAGCTTCATTATGAAATCGAATTCAAAAAAGAAGCTTTATTAAAGCTTCATTGCCACTATTATTCTTTAGAAACAAAATAAGAGATCGATGTCCTAAGGACTCCATTTCCACAAAGAATTTACTTGCATTGCATAACAGAACATCTGGATCGACCCGGATATGCTGCTGCAAGAACATTATATCAAGCATTAGCACTAACATGAAATAGAGTGGAGAAATGCCCTTTTGTTAGTACCCTGGGTTTATGGTAATAACTATGGATGAAAGACATATCTGCATCCTGTTGGGCATATGGGTATGATCAAGAGTGGGAACGCCTTTTAACAGCAGTGAAATATGGCTTTTTCTGTGATAAAAAAGCAATATTAATATGGATGTGATCGGTTTGAGATCTCGAGTAGTTCTGGGGGTATTGGGTCCTGTTCTGTGGTTGCTTTCCGGATTTCTTATCATACCGATGATGGTTGCTCTGTATTATGGGGAGCCACTGCATATTTTTGCTATACCTCTGGTCTCCGCAGTAGTTATTGCTTATATTTTTACATTATTCTTTAAAAGGCAGAAAGATGAATGGAATCGTAAGGAGGGGTTCTTCATTGTGGCATCGACCTGGCTTATTGCAGCAGTGCTCTATTCGCTTCCCTACATGTTCGAAGGCGTACCTCCGATAAATGCCCTGTTTGAATCCATGTCCGGAGTAACAGCTACAGGAGCAACTGCACTCCCCGACATTGAGAGCCATAGTAAAAGCCTGCTTTTCTGGAGAGGTCTGACCCAATGGCTTGGAGGCATGGGGATCATCATGTTGTTCGTTGCGATCTTACCAAAGCTCGGTGTTGCAGGGAGGCAAATGTTCCGTGCAGAAGTTCCGGGTCTTCAGGAAGAAAAACTGCGTCCGAGGATCAGAGAAACTGCAAAGATCCTGTGGCTTGTTTACATTATTTTATCTATTTCAGAATTCATTATCCTGAAGATCGTCGGATTGTCTACATATGATGCCATCACCCATACATTCACATCTATCTCATGTTCTGGTTTCTCTCCATATGCGAACAGCATAGCAACTTTCAGTGACCCTCTGGTAGAGGGTATTTTCGTTGTGTTCATGTTCCTTGGAGGAGCAAATTTTGCCCTTCACTACAAAACGATATATTCTGACAGAAAAAGTCTGATAAAGGATCAGGAATTCAAGTTCTACTTCCTGATAATTGTATCTGCAACCCTTGTTCTTGTCTATGAGCTTTACAGAGCCGAAGTCTATTCTATCACTGATGCTTTCAGATACAGTATCTTTCAGGTCATTTCTATTCTGACGACCACAGGCTATGCAAGTGTGGACTTTGATCTCTGGCCCGATTCTCCCAGGTTCATACTCTTTCTGCTAATGTTCATAGGAGGTTGTGCAGGATCTACATCAGGCGGTGTGAAAGTAGTGCGCTTGCTCCTTCTGCTGAAATACGCACAGAAGGTCCTTCTAAATGTTATCCATCCAAAAGCTGTCATACCGATCCGCTTTAACAACAAAAAAGTACCGGATGATGTTATTCATTCCATTGTGTCCTTCCTGGTGATATACATTCTGATCTTCGCTGTCAGCTCGACCCTGCTTTCCATGTTAGGAATGGATTTTATCACCACACTGAGCGCTTCCATTGCAACCCTTGGAAATGTTGGACCGGGGCTTGGTCTTGTAGGACCGATGGCCAGCTTTGATAACATACCGGATCCGGGAAAGCTGATACTGATCGCCAACATGTGGATCGGGAGGCTAGAGGTATTTACTGTTATTGTACTGTTAACACCTGCTTTCTGGAAACATTGAAAAAAGGAAATGGGACTTTGGTGTCTAAACACCTATTCCCCGTCAATCTTCCTTGCCTTACAGAACAGAACATTCTCCCCGTTCCACATATCAATATCCGGCAACACATCATCAGAACATTCGATATCTTCAAAGCCTTCCGGCTCCAGGATCCGTTTCAGGTCATCAGACTCAAAGAAATGTGTCCAGAAACGATAGACATCGAACTTGTCAGACTCGTCCGTCGCGATATGCTGGTACAGTATCACCTTTTCATCGGGGTAGAGAAAAGAATCCGAGAGTATCAGGTACGGCCTGTCCTTCCAGAAACCACTCTCTTCCATCTCCCATGTCCTTGCAGAGACTTTAGCTTCGAGGTTCCTGTTGCTCAGGACATCAAAGATGAAAACTCCACCCGGCTTTAAAGCCCTGTGTACGTTCCTGATGAGTATCTCCCTTTCATGTGGCCTCAGGACACCAAGGTCGGCGAAGACCATCATTACAAGATCGTACCTTTCCTCCTCATTGAGCTCAAGATAGTTCTGGTTCACATACTCGATATCCAGACCTTTTTTGGTGGCTTCCTTTCTGGCATATTCAATGGAATTCTTAGAAAAGTCAACGCCTGTGACCTGATGGCCTCTCTCTGCCATCATTTCACAATACAGACCCGGACCGCATCCAAGGTCGAGTATGGTCATCTTTTCCTTGTTCACCGGATCAAGGATCCAGTCAACCGTAATGTCAATACTTGACCTTTTCCGGCTTGCAAGATCCACATCCGGATCCAGGTGGATGTTCAACAACTGTTTCGAAATGTGGGCATCCGTCCACATAATCGCATTTCCTTCAGCATATAGCTGTGGCTTCTGTGTAAACTCAATAATATCTGTCAAATTCATAGGCGAGCCCTCCTTTAGTGGGAAAGTCCCGGGACTCAATATCTTCGATCAACTGCTAACAACTTCAATAGAACAGGATGCTTAGTTGTTGTTCATCACAATAGAAAGGATAGTACATCTTATTAAACTTTTGTGCTGCACTTCGTTGATGATCAATGTTGAACAGGTTTTTTGCATAACCTGAATTACAAATATAAATGATCAGAACATCTGTGACATGTTTGTTCGGTACCTCATCGGGTGGCTAAAAAGAAATTCTGGTGCAAAATGTGAAATTGGGGTTCGCATGCATCAAAAAATATACAGCAGGTGAGTAAATGAACAACAATATTCAATATCCCAGTGAAAATACTACCTTTTCTGAATTGATATTCAGATATAGGGACTACCTTTCTTTCTTCCTGTCGTCTAAATTATTTATATTACAAGATCAGAATCCTATTGGGGATCTTGTACAAAAGTATCCGGGAAGTGTAATATGAAATTACTCAAGAGGACTTTAATTCTGATGCTTCTTCTGTCGGTGCTAATACCACTTTGTTCGGCCAGCACTGCTGAAGAACAGGCAGAAATTATCAGTAGCTATGATCAGGACAATGAAGCACTGACCTTTGACAACAGTGCATGGAACTATGATGAGGACAACGATGTCTACTGGCAGATCAGTGTCGTTTATTGTTCCTCTCCTGAAACAACCGATTATGAAAGCATGGGGATCTATGTTCCGGGAGCCTACATGGACGCAACAGACAATGGTGACGGAACCTACACCTGTACCGTCAATACGGAAAACGAGATCAACGGTTACACTGCCAATACAGCACCGATCGTCCTTCCGGTGAACACTGCAGGCTACTCCGCACAGGCAGCTCCGACATCCTACAGTTATAACAGCATTTCAAGCTATCTTGAAGAAGGCTTTGTGTATGTATATGCCGGTATGCGTGGCAGGGACAATGGTTATGATGAGAACGATGAGCTTACCTACAGTGGCGGTGCCCCATGGGGTGTAACAGACCTGAAGGCTGCAATACGCTATTACCGCTTCAATCAGGACCTCCTTCCGGGAAACATGGAACATATCTTCACATTCGGCCACAGTGGAGGTGGCGCACAGAGCAGCCTTACAGGTGCCACCGGTGACAGTGCTCTTTACTACGACTATCTGAGCTCTATCGGTGCAGCTATGTATGATACAGATGGTAACTACATCAGCGATGCCATCTATGGAGCAATGTGCTGGTGTCCTATAACAAGTCTGGATCATGCCAATGGGGCATACGAGTGGAACATGGGACAATATTCCACTACCGGTACCCGTGCTGATGATACATGGACCTCAGCCATGTCCGATGACCTGGCAGAAGCATATGCATCTTATATCAACGAACTTGGGCTCATGGATGAGGATGGAGATGTCCTCACCCTTGAAGTTTCAGATAATGAGATCTATGCATCAGGAAGCTACTATGAATATCAGCTTTCGGTCATTGAAGGTTCCCTGAACAACTTCCTGAGCGATACCACATTCCCATATACCGCATCTGCCGGTATGACAATGGCAGACGGAGGATTTGGCGGAGACGGTGCCCCTGATGGAGAAATGCCTGATGGTGACTTCTCTGGAGGGGAAATGCCAGATAACAGTATTCAATCAAATGAGGATACATCAGAAGTGGTATCTGCATCATTCTTTGATAGTATTATCAATTTCCTGAACAGCCTGTTTGGAAATGATGATACTGCCACAGATGGTGACAGCACATCAGATGAAGATACTGACCAGTCCGCAGATACCTCGTCCACAACATATGAGACTGCACAGGATTACATCGATTCTCTTAATTCCGATGAAGTGTGGATCGAATATGATGCCGAAACGAACACTGCAAGTATTGTAAGTATTGAAGCATTTGTGAACCACATCAAGAACCCATCTAAGGACGTAGGTGCTTTCGATGACCTGGGCCGTGGACAGGCAGAGAACACACTTTTCGGAAATGATCAAAGCAATGCCCTTCATTTCGACACCGTCATGGCAGCTCTTCTGGAAGAGAAACAGGAGAAGTATGCCGAATACGATGACTGGGATCCTTCATATATTGAAGAATATCAGAATGACCTTCAGGCTGTTGATAAGTTCGAGAATGGTATCGAATACCGCATGAATGCATACAACCCAATGTACTACATCAGTGACTACTATGAGGGCTACGGTACTTCAACAGTGGCACCTTACTGGAGGATACGAACAGGTATAGAACAGGGAGATACTGCTACAACGGTCGAGTCAAACCTGGCACTGGCACTGGAACAATACGATGAGGTTGAAAGTGTTGACTTTGAAACAGTCTGGGCACAGGGTCACACCACAGCAGAACGTACAGGTGACAGTACGGAGAACTTCATTGCATGGGTAAATGAGTGTTCTGCTCAGCAGTAAATGACAGAATGAATGTGTTTTAGAGAACACAAAGAAGTTGACGGTGGTAAATTTATTTCCCCGTCAACTCATATTTGATTAATTACCTATTGCATATCAATAAAGTAATACATGTATCACAGGCGGACCAATGATGGGACAAAGTAAGAACTACAATATAGTTCCCATTGACATGGGAAGATCCAATGCGTATCTAGTATACGGTTCTGAACAAGTGCTCCTTATCGATACAGGCTGTTCCGGAAATATTAACAATTTAGAAGAAGCTCTGGAACAAAAAGAACTTCTTATCACCGATATTGACCTCATTATCATAACACATTCCCATTATGACCATGTGGGAAACCTTGCCGAGATAAAAGAAAAAAGCGGTGCAAGGGTTCTGGCTCACAGGGATGCAGCCTGTTACCTGAAAAAAGGGCACACACCTTTTCCAAAAGGGACAATGATGCCTTTTAAGATCATCAGTAATACGGGAAATCGTTTCTTTTCCAGTGGTGGCAGATTTACTCCTGTAGAACCGGATATTGTAATTGAAGGTGATTATGACCTGTCAACATCTGAACCCCCGGTAAATATTATCCACACTCCAGGTCATACCTCCGGTTCCATATGCGTAATAGTCAATAATGAAGATGCAATTGTTGGTGATACTCTTTTCAATATCATTCCGGGAACTGTCTACCCACCTTTTGCCAATGATGAGACTGAACTGATCAAAAGCTGGGAAAAGTTGCTTTCAACCGGATGCAATACTTTTTATCCCGGACATGGAAAACCATTCTCACGCGAAAAGTTCAGGAAATGTTTTGAGAAAAGAAAAAATAAATGAACTGCTTTTTGGCTGGAAATATCCGTATCACAGTGAATAGCGCCATAAGTTAACTTTTCTCAATCAGCTTTTTTCATGTATAGCAGGTAAAGTCCTGAAAAAACATGTGCACGCTACTATATTTTGCTAAAAACAGCACACTGCAAGCTACTATTCCAACACCAGTTACATTTAAATATCAGATATACTATTGTTGTCATAACAACTGTTGCTTTGACAACAGTTGGAAAAACGGATGATCATTATGACACAATTGAGAGAAACATTGAGATCAGATGGAAACGATCTGAACAGCATGTCAGATGCTGAACTGTTCGCGTGGGTATTCGACGTTGACCGACGAATTATCCTGCTGGAATCCATGAAAAAGCACTCTGTACTGAAGGCATCTTATATTGCCCAGGAAACAAGCAGGTCCGTACAGAACATAAGTCATGCTCTGAAGGAATTCAGAGAACATGGATTCATTACATGCCTTAATCCTGAAAAAACAACATGGAAAAAGTATATAGTCACTGATAATGGAAAACTGTTATTGGAAAGACTTGATAATTTCAATAACTGATCCCTGCCAAAGAAAAAGAGGCTGTTAACGTCAGGTTGTTCGCATTCCTCTTTGCTATTCTTTTATTTTGGGCTAAGCACCCATATTCCGGTTCAGAGTACTTTTACTAAACAATACAGTTAAGTATTAAATAATCATAAAAGTTGTGAAGACAACAGTTGTTTCGACAACTAGCAGCAGAGGAAAATAAATGAAATACATACCCCTTGGGGCATACATCTCAATGACCTATCGGAGTCATTTTGTTAGGATCAATAACCAGATGAAAGAACTTGGACTTTCATCAGGCCAGTTTCACGTACTCATGGTACTTGCTGATCAGCAGGGTATTACACAGGATTTCCTGGCAGGTTCACTGCTCATTGACAAAGGAACAGTTGCCAGAGCGGTAAATATTCTTGAGAAAAATGGGATCGTAAGACGCATCCCGGATGAAAACAACCGCAGAGCTGTGCTTGTTTACCTGACCGAGAAAGGTGAAGAGCTCATCCCTGAGGTGGAGAAGATAGACAGAGAATGGGAAGAAGCTGTCTTAAGAGATCTTACAGAAGAAGAGAAAGATCAGGCTAAGTCCTTGCTCCGCAAGATAGCGCAGAACAGCTACGCAAATGCTTACGAAAAAGGTGACAGAAAATGGAAGGAATTTCCACTGAAAGACCATTAGAACATCAAAAACAGAATTCAAAGCAAAAAAATGAGACTTTAAAGCTCATAGTCATCCTCAGTGCATCCATGCTCACCATCATGGGTTCAGCAGCCGTAGCACCGGCACTTCCGGAGATGTTAGAATTCTTTGGTGATATCCCTGACGCAGGTCTGCTGGTATCCATGGTAGTCACACTACCGGCACTGGGTATCATTCTCAGTTCACCCTTCATCGGCATCCTCGCTGACAGATACAGCAGGAAGAACATGCTCATGGTCTCCCTTGCCATATTTGCAGTTGTAGGAGTCACCGGTGCTGTTCTTAATTCACTTTACGTAATACTTGCTTTCAGAATATTACTTGGAGTTGGAATTGCAGGAATGACGATCTGTGCCACAGCCCTGCTCGCAGACAACTATTCCGGTGCTGAACTTAAGAAAAAGATAGGACTGCAATCTGCATGCATGGGTTTTGGAGCTGTGGTCCTTGAAGTTGCAGGTGGTGCTCTTGCAGATATCAGCTGGCATGCACCTTTCTACATATACCTCATCTCACTTCTGATAATCCCTGGAGCTATGATCTCGATTAGTAGTTCAAAAAGCAATAATAAAAATGACCATCATGCTGAAAATATTAATGCTGAAAGGCATTTTAAAGAAAAGAAACTACAACTCAAAAGTATCGCTCTTATTTATGTAGCCACATTCACACTAATGGTGCTTTTCTTTTCAGTACCAACAAAACTTCCATTCGTACTGGACGAGAAAGGGATCACATCAGCATTACTAATTGGTGCTTTGATATCAATTCCAGGACTTTTCGGTACTGTTGGAGCACTGGCACAAGTAAAGGTCTCAGGTTTCGTTACAGAGATGAAGACAAATCTCTTCTTCTTCATAATGATGGGAGCAGGCGTATTCATCCTCTCCATTGCACCTGATATGCCATCTCTTATAGCCGGGCTGATAATAACAGGGATAGCTTTTGGTATCATAAACACCACGAACCTTAGCTGGCTTGGAAGGATCGCACCTGAGGAATCCCGTGGAAAGATATTCTCAGGATTTACTACTGTGCTTTTCCTCGGACAGCTCGCAAGTCCCCTGATAATCCAACCGATCCTTAAAACCGGAACACTCTACGATGCCTACGCATTCCTTGGAATTGCAGGGATCGGACTTGGATTGATATTTGGTATTGTCAATGCCACTGGAGTTATCGAACAACCTCATATGGTGATCGAACAGCCTATGGGAATAGGATCAAAAGAATAGAAAAGATCATTATAAGGAACATGTAAGATCCTGCTCATCAGGATCTTGCAAACTACTGCTCTTCTACCCACTCATCACTGACCAGGACACCATCCTGGAATGTGATCACCCTGTCAACATACTTCACATGCCATGGTTCATGTGTCACCATTACAATGGTCTGGCCATAATTATCGTTCAGGTCCTTGAACACTTCCAGTACCTGTTCTGAATTTCTGGTATCAAGGTTTGCACAGGGCTCATCGGCAAACATAATGTCAGGTTTTTTAGCAATGGCCCTTGCAATGGCCACCCTTTGCTTTTCCCCACCTGATAACTCATCAGGGATCCTGTCATGTTTATCTTTCAGGCCAACCTTGTCAAGTGCTTCAAGGGCAACTTTATAGGATTCCTTCTTAGACTTGCCTTCCATCATGGAAAGAATATACACATTCTCTGCAGCGGTCATCTCATTGATAAGTGCATAGTCCTGGAACACATAACCCACCTGTGTTAACCTGTAATAGCTCCTTTCCGCCTCGGGCAGGCTGGAAACCTTCAGACCCCTGATGGTGTATTCCCCATCCGTTGCATCATCAAGCAATGCCAGAATTCTCAGGAGGGTTGTTTTACCACATCCCGATGCTCCCATAATGGCTACGAACTCACCTTTGTTGATCTCAAAGGAAACACCATTAAGAGCTTTAACTGTCATATCCCCTGAACCATAATACCTTTTCAGGTCCTTTACAGTGATCATTATCAGCGTCCCCATATGGCTTTGAGTATACTTTCCTTTGATACGCTCCATGCAGGCAGCGTTCCGGCGATCACCGACAGAGTGAGCATTGTAGCTATGCTCTCGATAAGCAGCATTACATCTATCTGCGGCCTTATTTCCATAGTCTCATAGAATACCACCGGATTTGCCTGGAAATAGAGCATAAGTGAGAGATACAATATCAATCCTGCAAAGATCCCGATCGAAACATAGAACATACTTAAGAATGCATAGGACAGGACTATCGACCTTGGAGTGATCCCCACAGCTTTCAGGATGCCGATCTCCTTTTTCCTGTTGAGTATGTTGATGTAGATTATAATAAGTATCAATGCTGCACCGACTATCAGACCCACGAATTTCGACATAGTGTCTATAGCACCCAGACTTTGCATTGCCTGCCTGATAAGGGTCTCTGATTTATCTGCCCATGTGAAGATCTTTTCGTTCACCCCGGCTTCCCTTATCTTGTCCTTCATTTCATCTTCAGTACCCTGTTCATCTATCCTGACCACTACACTGGTAGCCTTGCCGCTATCCAGGCCGTATACATCTTCTATCTCTTTGTAATGGACCATAGCATTCAGGTCCACAAGTTCAAAATTACCTTCCATGATGCCTTTGACCTTATAGGTCCGCTTCACACCATTGCTGTATGTTACATCAACAAGTGATCCTGTTCTGGTTTCACCCAGATCATCATAAATTTCACCAAATGTCGTACTTGTACCTGAGATAATAGAGCCGATGATGATCTCATCACGGGAAAGATCACCCAGAAAATCCCCTTCTTTGATAATGTACGGATATTGTGAAATATCATATTCTTCCGTAGGGATCACACCTGTGATGGTCGCTCCCACAACATTCTGTTTATGTTCGATAGATGCTCCCACATCCAGCCTCTTGGTTGCAGCCCTCACACCTTCCACAGCACGGACCTTCTTCAGGACATTATCGGCATTGTTGATGTAGGTATTATCACCTGTAGGTTCGATAACAATGTCCCCATAAGGATAATCACGCATGAAACCTGTGAACAGGACCGTCATCCCTCCTATCATCGAAGGGAGAAAAACAAGGTTCATAAAGATAAGTGAAAGCACAAAAACAATGAATACCAATGTTTTTTTGTTGCCTCTCTTTATGCTGCTGCCTGCAATGAGTGCTCCAACCCTGATATCATCTATCATACCGGACACCTCTATTCTTCTGTGTCCTCACCCGGGATGCTACCGCCTTCCATTAGCTGCTTGATGATCTCATCCTTTGACCTTTTAGTCCTGTAATTGTTATAGGCCAGTCCACCAATGACCGCCAGAAGCAGCAATACAACAATGATAGTTCCTGCCCCGCCACTCTTTTCCATAACTATGACATTGACCTTCGTCTCGATCTGCTCCTCCCCGAAATCATCGATATAAGTGATGATCACCGGGATCTCGAACTCTCCTTTCTGGTCTGCAATAAAAGTGATAACTGCAGGTCCATCCTCATCAGGGTCAAGAGTTCCGATGAAGGATTCTTTCAGTCCTTTGAATGGATGGTCTGCATAGACACGTATCGAATTGATGGTCCTGTCACCGGAGTTCTCGACCCTCATGGTAAGTTCCACAGTATCATCCACATAAGGAAGAACAGGATCGACCTTTACAGATGCGAGGTTCAGACTTCCTTTTCTGTCAAGAACGGTTATCTGAATATCATATTCATCCTTCTGAACACCGTAATCATCCTCATATTCTATGATGACTGGTATTTGAAATGTTCCTGAAATGTTAGCCTTGAACTTGAACGATGCTGTCTGAGTGTCATTTGCTGCAAGTGCCCCTATAGTGGAACCTGTGATCCCTTTAAAATCATGTTCCAGATAGACCTCTACGGACTTTGCTATTGAATCCCCGAAATTCTGTATCTCAAGATCAAGATCAACCGTGTCACCGGCATAGATATACTTCGGATCGGTACTGACAGAAGCGATCCTTGGTTCTGCGTGCTCACCTGTAACTATGATCTCAACTTCATAGTACGCTGTTCTTTTGGCATCCGTACTTCCGTATGTAAGTTTCAGTTTAATGATATGAGGACCTGGAGTAGCATCCTGGGTCGTTCTCATATGGTATATCAACTGCCTCTCGCTATCTTTATAGACGAACTGAGGAATTTCAGTGGCAAGGTCCTCTGTAACTATAATGTCAGGTGGAATACTGATTATCTCGAATGTGATATCTTCAGGCACCTGGGTCCCGCAATTCTCAAGGCTTATCCCCACAGTGAACTCTTCATCCCTGCCAACAGAACTTGGACTGATATCTTCCACTACTGCTCTTAAACATTCATCCCCGGATGATTCTGCCTGAACAATACTTGCTCCTGCCATAAGGATTGCAACGATAACCAGAAATGAATAGATAGCTTTTGTATTTCGACCCATCCTCTACTTAACTCCCTTGTATTCTTCCTAAATTACAAGTTATTATTAGAAAATGTGTAAATTATCATGTATATAGACTTTGGACATAACAGCAGATCGAACCGGGTGAAAGATGTCTATGGGGAGATCGTGCTAACTAAGGAAAAATACCATTCTTGCTCCAGGAAGGTCAAACATCCCTTACAAGCCGTAATCCAACACGACTACTGTTCCTTCTTACAACCGAAGGCAGGTAATAGCGACTTGCAGATCGGCATCCCACAGCAGGTGTCTGCCAGCTGCCTCCCCGCAGCACCCTCATAGACCTTGATCCATCAAGATCCTCTCTTGCACTGCCATCCCGGGGAGCATTGTCATAACTGTCATGATAGACATCCTGCATCCATTCCCAGAGATTCCCGTGCATATCATACAATCCCCAATTATTGGGTTTTTTCTCTCCAACTGGATGAGAACCGATATCCTGATTCCCATAATAACAATATGGATCAAGTTCAGTTTCACTATCACCGAAAGAATATCTCGTAATACTGCCTGCCCTGCATGCATATTCCCATTCAGCTTCAGATGGCAGACGGTATCTGACCGTATCCTCTTTTTCGTTCAACCTCGCAATGAACTCCTGTCCAGCACTCCATGAGACCCTGTCCACAGGTCTCCCGGACCCTTTGAACTTAGAGGGATCGTTCTCCATTATCTCAGACCATTGTTCCTGTGTTACCAGATATCTTCCAAGATAGAATGACCTTTTAATATTCACTTTATGAACAGGACCTTCGTTTCTGTACCAGTTCTTTTCAGGCACCACGGAACCCATTTGAAACTCGCCGGAAGGGATCGATACGAACTCCATCCCGATCGAATTGACCAGAGTGACAGGATGCTCCCGCCTTGCTGTTCCTGAGATATAGCCTGTTTGCAGATCCATATCATTGACTTCCTGTATACGGACAATAAAAAAAGATGAGAAAACGGACTATGCACACATCAGTTCCATTTAGGGATCTTTACATGGAACGAACTTCCCTGTCCGATCTCGCTCTCTATCCAGATATCTCCCTGATGGGCAGCCACAGTATCCTTGCAGATATACAGACTGGATTCAAATCCCTGGAACATCCTGGCAATAGAATCATCCGCCTGATACATCTTGTAGAACAGACGTGGTATCAGGTCCTGTGCTATACCCTCGCCATTATCCTTTATGCTCACATGCAGGTGTCCGTTCTCTTCATAGACATCTATCCCTATGCTGTTACCTTTAGGCGTGAGATTGATAGCATTATGGATCAGGTACACGAACATCTCTGTCAGCTTATCCTTATCACCTTTCACAGGCGGCAGACCTGTGGGTATATTCTTTTCAAGAGCAAGCTCTTTCTCATCGATAAGCAGGATCTGGTTCAACAGGACATCAGAAAGTACAGTGCCTAAACTCACCGGTTCAAAGGAATACTCGATCCTGCCTGACTGCTGAAGGTCACTATAAAGTACCGCATCGATAAGCAGTTTCAGTCTCTCGGAGTTGTTCAGTAATGCAGAGATAGCCTCCTTCTGGGAATCATCCAGCAGGTTCAGAGTTTCATCGTCCAGTGCATCGAAACTATGTAAAAGGTCATGACCTTTCCTCATACTATCCTCGAGGAACTCCTCCCTGATCATATTCACCGATCGAAGCTTTGTATTAGCTTTTGATAATTCTTCGGAGTACTTGCTCAGAGCACCTATCAACTGCTTCCTCTGGATAAGTTTCCACATACCCTGCATGAGAAGTGTGAGCTGGCGAACATCGGATTCATCATAGTTCTCCTCCTTGTTACCGACACCCACAACAGCAACGATATGATCACCATCGAATATTGGGACATTCATATGTCTTATAAGTTCGACATGTCCCTCAGGATAACCTTTCTTCATTGGGTCAGGAGCAGCATAATCGTTAGTTATGATAGCCTTTCTTTGTTTTACAGCCTCACCCCAGAGTCCTGTGGATTCTACAGGATAGATGAACTGCCTGTCACTTATCCCACACTCTGCCATTGCATTCTTTGACCACGAATGCATGATAAGATCAGTTTCACCGGCATTCATGAATGCAAGATAACCAAGCTTGCTCTCGGTAAGTCTTACAGCCTCTTCCTTAACGAACTCAGCTATCTCATCAAGGGAATCACCTGTCATCTCATTGAGCCTGATAAGAGCTTCCAGTCTGGATTCGTTCAAATGCTTTGCCTTTTCGGCCTTCTTACGTTCAGTTATATCACGTGCAACGGAAAGGATCGTCTTCTTACCATTGTAATTGATCATCCTTGCATTGATCTCCAGAGGGATAACAGAACCGTTTTTACAGATCGCTGCTGCCTCGTACATGACCTTATGGTCCCTTTCGATCACCTTGATAAGTTCACAGGCACGCTGTACATACCATGAAGGAACAATGTCTATAGGGGATGAATTCAAAATAAAGTCCTTTGAATAACCAAGACTATCTACTACCACCTTGTTAACATCTATGAGATTACCGTTCAGTTCACTGACATAGATCTGGTCATTGATGTTGTTGAAGATCGTCTTGAACCTGTGATCAGCTTCCCTGAAGCTCTCGTTAGCGATCCTGTGCTCGATCTCGATAGCTGCCAGATCAGCATTGGCTTTCAGGTACTCGTAACATGTTTTCTTGGGTTTGTTCGGGAAATTGAAATACATCAGGAAGACACCTAATATCTCACCGGTGGAGGCGGTGATGAGCTCTGCCCAGCTGGCTTTAAGACCTGCTTTCTTTGCAAGCTCCCTGTGTCTTGCCCAATATGGATGCACCTCTATATTATCGACTATCACCCGTTCTCCCATATAGAGTGCAGTACCTCCCGAACAAACTCCGTATCCTATCTCCAGCCCTTCTAGAGCTTCTTTATAAAATGAAGGAAGATTAGGTGCAATGACACGACAGATATGCTGATGCTGCTTATCCAGTAGCATAACGGCACATGTAAGCCCTTCGCGGATCCTTTCCGCATTGGTGACAAGTAGTCCCAGAACATCCTCAAGTGAGATCTCAGTAAGCACTTTCCTTCCATGGTTCTTCTGTTGATGGACTATCATTTGATGGTGCTTACGCTCAGTGATATCAGTTATCGTGCCTTCGAGGTGGATATTGTCCTTGTCATAGACCTTTATACGAACCCGGTCCTCAACAAAACGCACCTCATCGAACCGGCTCAGTATCCTGTATTCCTGAATGAACTCAGGTAACTGTTTATTAAGGTACTTGAAAGCCTTCATTACAGCTTTCCTGTCATCAGGATGGATAAGGTCAGCAAATTTTACCTTACCTGAATAGAGTTCTTCAGGTGCATAGCCGAACTGTCTTACATTGTTAGAAATATACTTTACCGGAAGACCTTTTTCGACTTTCCTTGATATCACAATAACTGGACTATTGTTTATCACCGATTCCATGCTGATATCTAGATCTGGTTGTAAGCTCATGTTTTTACCACAGATTATGTTAATTCCTGAATTACTCTTCGATCAAATGAAAATACAATGCTGAAGAACTATACCATAAAAAATGGGGATCATACTGCAGGCATGTCCCCTGTTGAGAATGATCTTATCTCCCTGTAGCTTATCGCCTTTACAGGACAGACACCAACACACCTCTTACAGCTCATTCCAAGACACAGATGAGCGGTATAATCCACATAGACATGTCCGTCCTTCGGGACAACATGTAGTGCCTGCTCGGGACATTCACGTTCACATATCTTACACTGCATGCAGCCACTGGATTCCTCTTCAATGATCATATCCAGGTCCTTTATGATCTTCAGACCCTGATATCCAGTGTCATCGATATCCTTATTGACCCTCTGTTCGATCGAAGGTATATCTGTGACCTCTGGCAATCCGGGCATTCCATATGCTTCAAGGAAATGATTATACATCTCAGCCTGCATACCTTCGGTCCAGTAGGCCAGTTCACATGCATAGATGTTCTTGAAAGTGTCATTGGAAGCCAGCATTATGTGATCTGCCTTTATCCTGTCAGCAAGCTCCACGATCTCATCCAGTTCAAAGTTCCCGAGAACCACGTCCTTTGCGAGTTCCAGTGACGTATTTCCGAACTGTACGATGTTCTTGGAGAACACAGGAGCAAGTCCTATCTTCCTTCCTTTCTCTGCATCGACATAGGTCCCTGATGCACCAGACATATACATGTACTTCAGGTCCTCATACTTCAACCCGGACTCGATCAGCAATGTAAGATGAGCTGCTCTTATGGCACCGATAGCTTTTCCTGCCTCGGCTATGTCCTCGTCAGTAAGAAGGACGGTCTCACCAAGTACAAGTCTGCCCTTTGGCAGTTCAGGTAACTTCTTTATCAGGCCGGTATTTACAGCCAGAGAAATAGCTGAGATGACACCGGTTCCTGTGATACCTCTTGCATAGACCTCACCCTTTTCAACGATGACACCTGTTTCCGGATCGATCAGGTCACCTTTTCCAGGTTCCATATTCTCATCCAGAACCGTCATACGCCAGAAGCCATCCTCAATATTCACATCTGAAATAGCTCCCGGACTGGCAAGCATTCCGCATTTGATACCCTGACCTTCGATCGAAGGACCTGCTGCTGCACTGCATGTTACGATACGGTCACCGACCTTCAATGCCATCTCAGCATTGGTACCGTAATCAGTGACTATGGCGATCTCTTCCTGCCTGATGAAATCGGTCTTTATCATCATTGCAAGAGCATCGGCACCGATCTCATGTTCGATGGAAGGAAGGACTATGATCTCACATTCGTCCAGACCTGAATCGATACCAAAGATATCACTGCCTTTATAGATCCTAAGACCTCTTTTCACTTCCTCGATACCAAGCCTTCTCTGCATGTTCTTACCTGCATAGGCAAGATCCCTTATCTCGATATTCTGGAAAAGGGATAACTGGATAGGATTTCCACATACAGCTATCTTTGTGATCATCTCCAGAGGGATGTGTAATTCATCGAGCATCTTGTGGATAGTGTGGGTCATTATCTTGTTCGCACTATCCTGTCCTACCTGAATTGCAAAACCCAGGTGATCGATCACGTTCCCACCGGGAAGTGGATGCCTCATTGTCATTACTGTTTTTACAGCACTCTTTTTACTAAGGTTCAAAAGCTGCAACCGAAATCCGCTTGTTCCCAGATCCAATGCAATTCCGTACAAATTATTCCTCCTTTTGATAGTGAATTTTGAAAGGCTGCTGACCATTCACTGTTATATGCCGAATAATCTGTGAGATAAGTATAAATAACGAATTCGAGCAAAAAATAAGAGCTGGCGATATAATCAACAGCTCAAACGTGAATGATATGATCGATAGAACAACGCCTTTATCAAAAAATAATGCGATCGATAATATCAATGCTATTTATTTTATACTGAAACGATAGATAGATCGTCCATTTGTAAAGAGAAAAGGTCGCAGAGCCTTGTATTGTGTGGAGAGACCCTGCGACATGTGTAGATGGTACGTAGAATATCGCACAGTTGTGTAGAAATGGTATCTAATCATATCTTGAAGGCTGATCTCTAATGTTGGAAGTAGAGTGGATAGACCCTTGCAGTGCGATAGTCCCTGCATCTACGTGCACCTGTCACGTCATGACAGGTTTACAATTCCTAGTATCTGGTAAAAGGATATATAATAACCTCTGGTAATTGATCGATGATGCAATTATTATCAATAACGTAAACCTGGTCAAAATGATTGATCGTGAGAACAGGCAAATTCCAGATATAAGCATACAAAAGAACAGAGATATAAGAAGAATTTAAGCCATTGATATTATCAAAAGTGTGGATCAGGAGATGTGCAGGTTCCACTTGAAAAGAATGATTCCTCGCTCAAAGACCTTGGTAAAGAAAGAAAAAGGATCATTTGACCTGTTCTGCAAGGCCTCTGTAATGCAAAAAGAACTCCTGACCCCATTGTCGTGCAGTATCTTCAAAACTTATAACCTTTTTATGATCGAAGAATCCCTTCTTGTTGAAGAACGAGAGCAACAGAAGATTATCCGTGACCGAGATCGCACCTGGTTTTATAATATTCTCATCACAAACGAACAGATGTGAGTTCTGGGATTCCATGATCGCATTATACTGCTCGGTGTACTCTTCCTTCAGTCTTTCATATACCGGCCTGGTAAGGATAAGGTTGTAATTCACTTCCTTTCTTGCCAGTTCTGCATAGTTGTTAGGACATGTGGGACAGAAGTACGAATAGAACGTGCATACATTCTTTGTCTGTTTAAGACTTGTAAGCAACTCCTTTGGTGGTTCGAAAAGATGGTTCAGGTCCGGTTCATGTATCATAACATCACCAAGATCCCCGATCCTGTCAAGCAACATATCAGGTACTGCACCCAGATCCCTGCTTGCCCAGAAATCCTTGTTCCCTTCCACAACGTTCAGAGCCTCTATTAATGGTTTTATCTTCTTGAGAATTATCTGCCCTACATGGGTCAATCTGTACTCATCATTCTCCTGTTCGATCAGTCCCTGCTCAAGAAGTATCTTTATCTGAGCCATGATCGCACTGGTGGTACCATTGATAGAACTCTTTATCTCATCGATACTTGCCGGTTTTTCCATCAACATGATAAGAGTGTTCTTCCTCTTCTCTGACAGAAATACTGTACTAATCAATTCTGTTTTCATGGTTAGCTCACCTGCCCTTCCTTTGATAGGGTCACCTGGTCCGACCGAACGCAACTGACCTGTAACTGGTAAAATACTGCCATTTTTTCACCTGAGATAAGGGGACCACAGCGACCCCCATTATTATTGACCTGGTCTTTCTCCAAATGTGTGATGATATCGCTTGATGACAGATCCGATATAGTTGGATGTCATCCTGGATGATCTTTTTGACATGAAATTGTTCAGTGGGAACTCTGTATGACAATGTGTGCATCTGGCAAGTTCACAACCCCTGACCAGACTTGGACATCCTGTACATAGTTTTGCCCTTGAGTAGAATAGGTTGAAGGTAGTACCACACTCAGGACAATGTAGCATCCTGTTCGCGTCGTAGAAACTCTTGTTGACCCCCTTCCTTTGAAGCTCAAAAGAATATCTTTCATCACGCTTCAGGTCATCGATAAATCTTTTCTCATCTGACATCTTTTTCACCTTGTTGACTGCCATACATGATTTTGAGTTCAGGTATATATATAACGAATTATGCAGGAAAATCAAATAGGCTCAAGAAATCTGTTGTCAGCAAAAAAACAATGGTCTTGATAAAATCAAAGCCTTGAACATAACAACTGGATCAGATATAATAATCTGTTTTATCCATATTTTATACATATAAAAAATGAGGAAGATATCTGAACAGAAAAAAGATACCTTCTGGCAAACTGCATTTTGCAAACTATCCAGTATTCCCTTATTCTATAACTGGAACGATCAAAAATGGTGTGTTAAAAATGAGAGCAGGTATTTTGTGAGGATCCATGGCATTTCAGAGATTGTTCGAGCCTGCGTATATTGGGAAATGCCATCTCAAGAACAGGATCATCATGGCACCTATTGGTAATATCAATATGGCAGACCCCACCGGACGTCCTCTTGATAAGATGACAGAGTACTTCAAAGAAAGAGCAAAGGGTGGAGCAGGACTATTGATAACCGGCCTTGTCCCTGTTTCCTATGGTATCGACCCCTGCCTTTACGAAGAGAACAACACAACATATTTTCCCCGTATCGATGGTTCTTCCAGAACAAGACTTAGCGGATGGAGAGACCTCACAGCAGCGGTCAAACCATATGGATCAAAGATATTCATTCAGCTTTCACCCGGACTTGGAAGAGTAGGTTCTCCTGAACCTGCATTGAAAGGAAAGATACTAAGATCTGCTTCATGGAACAGGAACTTCTACATACCCCAGGTACCTCATCTTCCACTTTCTGATCGCAAGATAAAGAAGATCATCAAAATGATGGGACAGAGTGCAGCTAATGCGAAAGTATCAGGGTTCGATGGTATCCACCTGCACGGACATGAAGGATACCTGATGGACCAGTTGACATCTGCACCCTGGAACCGAAGGATCTTCGGCAGGTACAGGAACAGGTTCCAGTTCGGTATCGATGTTGTCAAGGAAATAAAGGAACGTTGCGGAGAGGATTTTCCTGTGATCTACAGAATAGATCTTACACAGGCGTTACAGGAAAGTTATGGAAATGAGGTTTTCAGGAAACGTTTCCACGGAAAAGAAAGAGATATTGAAGAAGGACTTCAGTTCTGTAAAGCTCTCCATGAAGCAGGTGTGGATGCATTCGATGTCGATAAGGGATGTTATGATAACTGGTTCTGGCCACATCCTCCTTCCTATTTTGATGATGCTATATACGTCAAAGAAATGGCCGGCAAGCTAAAGGAGTTCTTCAGACAGGAAGGAATCGATACAAAAGTGATAGCTGTAGGTAAACTTGGAAAACCTGAAACTGCTGAAAATGTCCTTGAAAAAGAATGGTCAGACTTTGTGATGCTTGGAAGACCTCTGCTTGCCGATCCATACTGGCCTGCTAAAGTAAAAGCTGGCAGAACAAAAGAGATCATCCATTGTATAGGCGACCATGAAGGCTGCATGGAATCGTTCAAAAAAGGCGGCCATCCCTGCTGTTCAGTGAACCCTTACACCGGTTTTGAGGATACAAAGAAACTGGTCAGATCAGATACTATAAAGAAAGTGGCTGTCATTGGTGCCGGTCCTGCCGGTTGTGAAGCTGCTATGACCGCATTCAAGAGAGGACATGATGTAACTCTCTTCGAAAGAACTGACAGGATTGGCGGTCAGTTGTTCACTGCCGGTAAGATGGCAATAAAACATGATATCCGAAGGTATCTCGATAACCTGCAGTACCAGATAGGACTTATGGAGAAGAAAGGTCTGAAACTGGAGTTCAATAAGGAGATCAGGAACCATGACATCGCTGATCAATATGATGTTATTATCTGCTGCAACGGACTGCGAACATCATTACCTGATATCAATGGGATCGATAACGTTGATCATATCGAGGCACGGGAGTTCCTGAACCGGAACATGAAGCTTTCGGCAGGTGTTAAAGATATAATGGTAGTAGGCGGTGGGATGATCGGTTGTGAGATCGCTTATTCCCTTGCCTGTGAAAAAGGAATAGATGTAACGCTGGTAGGAAGGAATAAGGAACTTATGCCGGAGACCACACATGCCAACCGGGCACAGATGCTCTGGATGATGATGGGAAAAGGTTCACCATCTGGAAAGGAAGAGGATGTCCTTGAAAGAGCAATAAGGGTGTTGAATTCCTCTAATATAGTACGATTCTCAGATGGCAAAGCCCATGTTAAAGCTAACAGGGGAAGAAAAGACCCATACACACCCTGGAAGCCATTGATCCCTGAAAATGTAAAGGATCCCTTTGAAAAGGAACTTGACCCTGATGATGTGGAAGATATCATCATCGACACCGATCTTGTGATCTTTGCTACCGGTGGGAAGGCAGATGATGCACTCTACTATGAACTGCTGAAAAGAGATGCTGCACCAGAGATCTATTCAGTGGGGGATGCAAGTGGGACCGGAAGGGTCTGGGAAGCCGTTACCGGAGCTAATGAGATAGCCAGGAATATCTGATAATTCTCTGAATTCAAGAATAGGAACGCGATCGTGTGAATGTGATCAGATCACAAAAACTTCTCTTTCGTTCAACAACTGATAATATTCATGCTTTTGATAATATCAAAGGTGTTCTTTTTTTGCATACCGGGGTTTTTCTACAACATATAGATCCTGAATAGCCGATCTGCAATATCCACATTTTGAATTAAGAATATAGTATTGATAATAATTATTTTGTTGATTAATTACTCTAAGTTATTATATATATTCGTATGGGTAATGGTAAATTGTCAACCATTACAGATCCATGATCTGTTCTGTTGACCTGATACATAATTCACAGAACAATGTTCAGGAATGCAGCGAACTGAAATACCCCCATTCCTGGACCTTGACAAAAAGATCGGAGGTATTCTATGGAAGAAAATGAGATCATCAACGGACTGACCGATTCAGTGGTCAATGGAAAGAAGGATCAGGCAATCGAATTAGCAGAAAAGGCACTGGCAGAAGGTATTGATCCTTACATAGCAGTGATAAATGGTCTTGCAAAGGGCATGGAGATCATGAGCGAGAGATATGAGCAAAAGCAGGCATTCATGCCACATCTCCTGATGGCTTCCAACGCAATGTACGGAGGTATGGACGTACTCGTACCACACATCAAGACCGAAGGTGAAGGAGCAAGAAAGGTCCTTGTCATCGGCAGTGTGGAAGGAGATGTACACGATATTGGAAAGAACCTCGTAAAAACCATGATGAGTGCTGTTGGTTTCGAGGCTATAGACCTTGGTAAGGATGTACCTGTCGAACAGTTCGCAGAAGCTGCTGTCGAGCACAAGGCAGACGTCGTATCTATGAGCACACTCATGACATCAACAATGGATAACATGCAGAGGGTCATGGACAGTCTTGAGAGCAGAGGCATCAGGAACAACCTGAAGGTGATCATCGGTGGTGCACCTATAACTGCAGACTTTGCAGACGAGATCGGTGCAGATGCGACCAAGACCGATGCCATGGAAGCTGCAAGATGGGCACAGGATGCAGCAGCAGCACTTTCACCTGAAAGGTGGAGCTAAAGATCAAACGACTACAGAAAAGGCACAGACAACATGTTCGGCCTTATCTGATCCATGCCCATGCCCTGGTTCACAGATCAGACAGGCCACACAAAGCAACAACCAACCATCAGGAAGAACTGCCGACTATCAAAGACTCACCCGGCAGTTAATACGCACATTCGAACAGGTCCGTGCCGGTACTGTAGTATGATGACGGGACCCTGACAGCTAACTAAGGAGGAATGGACATGTCAGTTGGTCCTGTTCATCCTATATCCATTTCACAGAGAATTAAAAACAAAATTTGTTCCCTGATCCGTGATACGGGTCTTATTTCATAATTATAAAGATTACAGGAGTTCACTTCAATGGAAGAATACACACCAAAAGAGAGACTGTCACGTGCATTAAGAGGAGAAGCAGTTGACAGGATGCCAGCTATCTCTGTTACACAGACAGGAACTGTGGAACAGATGGAAGCCTGTGGTGCATTTTGGCCGGAAGCTAATGAAGATGCACAGAAGATGGCAACACTTGCAGAAGCAGGACATACTGTCATTGGTCTTGAAGCCGTGCGTGTTCCCTTTGACATCACAGCAGAAGCCGAGTTCTTCGGATGCAAGATAAAGGACGGTACCAAGGAACAACAGCCATCTGTTGTAGGTCACGTAGTAAAGTCTATCGAAGATGTCGAGAAGCTCAAGGATTATGACATCAGTGAAGGCAGGATCGGCGTTGTATGTGATGCCATCAAGATACTTGCAGAGAAATACGGTGAAGAACTGCCTATCATGGGTAGTATGCTCGGTCCTTTCTCCCTTGCACAGCACATGAATGGTGATGACTGGTTCATGGCTATCATGACCGATGAGGATTTCGGTTTTGCTCTTATGGAACTTACTACCGAGTTCAACATAGAATATGCAAAGAAGATGGTCGAGAACGGAGCAGATACAATGGTCATAATAGACCCAACTGCAAGTGCAATGCTTATCGGTGACGAGTTCTACCAGAAATTCGTGGTACCTGCACACAAAAGAATAGTAGATGCAATGCGTGAACTGAACGTTGCCACCGTACTGCATATCTGTGGAGATACAACACCAAGTCTGGGACTTATGGAATCTTCAGGAGTTGACGCCATAAGTGTTGACCAGAATGTAGATGTTGCTACTGCTCTCAGCAAGGTTGACAAAGCAGTTATCGTCGGCAACCTTGACCCGGTAAGTGCCCTGTGGAAGCAGTCCCCGGAAGATATCAAAGAGGTATCAAAGGGCATACTGGAAGCAGGGGTCGGGCTTCTGGGACCAGGCTGTGGTATCGTGAGCAAAACACCAAATGCAAACCTGCAGGCTATGGTCGAAATGGCCAAAAACCACAGGTATTAGAAATTCAAAGATCAAGATCAAAGATAATGTCTCCCAGTTGTCTCTTTCATGTTCAATGACCTTCCACCAGGAGAGATTATCAATTTGATATGATGGGACCTGAATATCAAGCGCATCGGGTTCTATCCGGAGATCTACCTCCGCACTTCCCTGGCCAGTGCCTTATCAACACTGGCTTTTTATTTTTTTAGGGAACTGAAACATCAGATAAGAACAGGAGTTCTAACTCCGATCCTCTCTCCACAATATATGAAAAATGTAGTGATCGATATGTCATCTCAATTAAAGGTATTCTTAGATACACAGGAACTTCAAGATCCTATGCCACTTCAATATATGAAGACATCACTTGAGGAAAAGAGCAGGATACTTCTCAATGATCCACAATATTTCTTCATCTTTATGCTCTCAACGATATTCGGTGTCCTCATATATTACAGGGCTACCGTTGACGAGATCCTGCCTACGATAGTGCTTTCACTGATCTGGGTCCTTTTCTGGAAGAACACCGACCAGAAGGGCAGGATATTCCTTGTTATAGCAGCTGTCTTCGGTTATGTGCATGAACTTCTTGGTGTCAGCTATGGATATTTCACATATCTTGGAGGATTCATAGGCGGATCCCCGATCTGGCTCATCCCGGGTTACGGAACGATATTCTGGTCATCCTATAACCTGTGGGAGATCTTCGAGAGAACGTATTCAGAAAGAAGATGGTTCCGGTTCACGAATATATTCATACCTGTCAGCCTTGCTTTATTGATAGCTATTGATCACATGGTTTTCGATCTGGCACTGAAACCTCTCAGCATACTGGCAAAGTTCACACTTGCACTCATGCTCTTCAGGACATTTGAAGGAATAAGACTTGCCTATTTTGTGGCTTTCTTCACTGTTCTCACAGAACTTACAGGAGAGATGATAGGTACGTGGACACACCCTGAATTCTCGCTGATATCCCTGATGGCAGGCTATGTGTTCCTGCTATGGGTCTGTCTTACGATAAATGATGCTTCAAAGGGCAGGATATCAAAGAACGGAAAAGAGGTCATTGCAGGCTTATTCCTTACGACCTTCTACATATTCCTCTTACTTGGATCAATTTCGGTATAAGATATAAAGAAAACAACAGGAACGAAGTGATACACACGATGCAACCTGACATCAGAACCATATTTGGCGCACAGAAGGAAAAAGTACACAGAAAGGGTTCACTTGATGCAAAAGAAAGACTTGAGCGTGTACTTCGCATCGATAGTTACCTCAGGGATGAGAAGAACCTGCAGGATCTTTATGAGGCGCTTTACAATGATCTGAGAAAACCAGAGGTTGAGGTCATAGCAACAGAAGTGGGCGTTATCCAGGCCCAGATATCCTATATCAAAAAGAATCTGCAAAAATGGGACCGTGATCACCGGGTCTCCACTCCGTTGCCATTGCTCGGTACACGGTCCTATATCCGCTATGAACCAAAGGGAGTAGTTCTCATTATCTCTCCATGGAACTTTCCCCTCAACCTCTCCCTTGTACCTCTTGTCTATGCATTAGCAGCAGGTAATGCTGTTATATTGAAACCAAGTGAGATCTCGTCCCATACTTCAGCTTACATCAGGAAGATGATCACTGAACTGTTCAGATGGAACGAAGTAGCCGTTGTTGAAGGTGATGCAACGGTAGCAACAAAGCTGCTGGAATTACCTTTCGACCACATATTCTTCACCGGCAGTCCACGTGTTGGAAAGATAATAATGGCAAAGGCTGCAGAGCATCTTACCAGTGTGACCCTGGAACTTGGGGGGAAGTCTCCTGCTATCATAGATGAGACCGCTGACATCCCACGTATTGCAAGACGGCTGGCATGGGCTAAATCGATCAACTGTGGTCAGACATGTGTTACACCGGACCACGTTATCATCCATGATTCTAAGAAAAAAGAGTTCATAGAAGAGTTCAGGTCATCTATCACAGAGCTCTACAACAGGGCCGGAACCGGTACTGAACACTCACCGGATTATTGCAGGATCATAAACCCTCATCATTTTCAGAGACTTGGTTCTCTCTATCAGGATGCAATAGATAAGGGTGCTCACCTGCTTACCGGGGGTAACTTTGAGGAAGATGACCTGTTCATCGCACCTACATTGCTTGATAATATCTCCGAGGATATGAGCATTATGCAGGAGGAGATATTCGGGCCTCTGCTCCCCGTTATTACCTATAATGACAGGTCTGAGGTGAAGGATATCATCCGCAGACATCCAGATCCCCTGATGCTCTACATAGCCAGTGATGACAGGAAGAACATCCAGTATTTCATGGATGGAAATCCCGCTGGTGGCACTGTTATCAATGACTATATGCTCGGTTACAGTAATCCGAACCTTCCTTTTGGCGGAGTAAGTAACAGTGGCATGGGAAAGTCACTTGGTTTTCACTGCTTCATGGAGTTCTCCAACAAGCGGAGTGTTATCCATCGTAAGTGGGGGTCGCTGGATATGATATATCCACCCTACAGCGACCGTGTATTGTGGATGGTAAGATCATTGTACAGGTGGATGTGACCATGAAAGAGAGGGAGATCCAGAATGACCATGTCACTGAAAAGTGCAGGAAGACCGTCCTTATTACCGGAGGAGCAGGAGGTATTGGTCAGGAGCTTGCAAAGCTCTTTGCCCGTGATGGTTACGACCTTGTATTGGTTGACAGAAACAAGGAAGAGCTGAAGAAGGCCAGGGATACTTTGCAGGGTATCAACCTGAACATGAGTGTATACCTGCTGGCACAGGACCTTACAGAACCGGATGCTGCGGAAAAGGTCTATTCATATACATGTGAGCAATGTGCCAGTATCGATGTGCTGGTGAACTGTGCGGGTTTTGGGACATACGGTCCTGTCAATGAGAAAGATGAGGATAAGGAACTTGACATGCTGCAACTGCATGTTATCACGCTCTACCGGATGACACGGCTCTACCTGAAGGATATGGTCGAAAGAAATGATGGCAGGATAATCAATCTGTCATCGATATCGGCTTTCCAGCCAAACCCGTATTTTGCCACTTATGGTGCCAGCAAGAGCTTTGTTCTGAACTTCAGCAGGGCGCTGAACTACGAACTGAAGGAGAAGGGACTGGATGTGAGAGTGATGGCGGTCTGTCCGACCGCTGTGAAGGATACGGGATTCAGGACGGTGGCAGGAATGGACCACACCAAGACGTTTCGTTCATGGATGTCAGTGAATGCCGGTGTTGTTGCACGTGATACCTACCGTGCGCTTGAATGTGAGAGGGATGTGGTGATACCGGGCAGAGGTCTTGGTCTTTTGCATCGCATTGCCTGCCGTCTGCCTGTGAGCTGGCTGATGAGGATGTCACGTTCAGAATTGAGGGAGGACGGTGGTATCCGTTCCAGAGAGACGTTTATCTGCTCCTGTGAAAAGGGAGCTGATCAATAATGTGTTCGAGGTGAGAAAAATGGAGATAGGATGTATGGAAAATACAAAGAATGATGTTTGTGGAAAAAATAGTGATAATATTCCTGTGATCCAGGTTTTAAGTACAGGCACCAGGAACACCTGCAAGACAGATTGTCTTGTTTGTGGTACTGAGGTAGATTATATGAGCGAGCCGGTGAATGCGACCTGTCATTACTGCGGAGTTGAGGAGAGGACGTATTTCGTGTGCAATGACGGGCATTACGTGTGCAACAGGTGTCATTCCGAAGATGCGATGGCCGTCATTGAGAATATCTGCAGGACTACGGATATTGCAGACCCGCTGACCATTGCGGAGATGATCATGGAGCACCCCAGTATCCATATGCATGGACCGGAACACCATGCTCTTATCCCTGCGGTCCTTGTTACCGCCTACCAGAACTATACAGGTAATACGGATAAGGGACCGATCGTTGAGGCAATGAGACGTGGCAGCCTGGTCCCGGGTGGCTACTGTGGTCTTTATGGAGCATGTGCTGCCGGAATAGGAGTGGGTATTGCCATGTGCGTGCTGCTGGAAGCCACTCCCCTCACACCCGAGGAAAGAGCACATGCCAACTGGGCCACTGCCTGTACCCTGAAATGCATAGCCGATGCAGGCGGTGCCAGATGCTGCAAGAAGTCGACCCGCATCTCACTTGAAGAAGGAATGAAGTACCTCTCCGATATGTTCGACCTCGGCTGGTACGAAAAAGCAGACTTCCATGTGAATTGCGACTATACACAGTACAACAGGGAATGTGACACAGATTGCAGGTATCGGAGCGAAGGCTGATACCTGTTTTTGTTTTATCTGGTGATTTTATTTATTTTTTGTGATATGGTCTTTTGTTTATGATCGTAAAATGAGATTGCGTAAAATTTCAAGTTGATATCAAAGTCCTTTGGTTCAAACTATAGAAGTAGCAATGTTATTTTGGGAAGTAGGTAAGCTCGAAGAACGGAACTCTTACTTTTAATTTCTACTGTATAGTTTGTTGAAGAATCGAGAAAATATGAAACTTTCGTTCTTACAAATAATCAGAATCCTCAAGAGTTTTTATTTTTGTGTGGAAATAGAAAAGATTATAAGATACCTGAATTATGGGATATTATAGGGATAGTTCCTATGATCAAATGGTCGTAGCTCGGGTATAATAACTACAAGTCAAAGTGATCTTCTTGAAAGAAGTTAAGAGCAGGGTCCGGAATATTTTACTAATTGTATTGGCATTTTCAATTTTGATAACTCTTATACTAATTGCTCTGACTTATCCTGACTATAACGATACAATGACGGAGAAACAAAAGCAGTTGCTCGCTGACAGTAATATTTTGCAAACTGAGTATGGAGATATTGAATATGCTGTGAAAGGAGGAGGGACACCTGTCTTAATGATACATGGAGCAGGCGGTGGTTATGATCAGGGTCTCTGGTTGGGTAAAGTGTTTTTCGGGGACGATTATAAATTCATCTCAGTCTCACGATATGGCTATCTTCGATCAAGCATTCCGAATAATGCATCGGTAAAGATGCAATCTGAAGCGTATAAGCCTCTTCTGGACAGTTTAAACGTAGACAGAGCAATTGTTATTGGTGTTTCGGCAGGAGGGCCTTCAGCCACTCAGTTTGCCAATGACTATCCCGACAGATGCTCAGCATTGATATTGATATCTGCTGTAAGCATGGGGCCGGCACCAGATGACAAAGACCCCTTTTATGTTGGTATTATTCACACGATCCAGCAATCCGATTATGGATATTGGATTGTTACAAGATTTTTCCAGCCCACAATTCTGGAACTGATGGGAATTCCCACCGACGTATATGAAACATTCGATCCTGAGCAGAAAGAACTAGCACAGGAAATGCTTGATGTAATGCATCCAATGTCTCAAAGGTATGAAGGCACTATAAACGATGAAAGAATGATTAGATCATATACTGTGCCTGCAGATAATGTCAGTTCACCAACGTTAATTATCCACGCCAAAGATGATGTGCTGGTAAGTTACAAACATGCAGAAAATGCTCATAATAAAATAGCTCGATCACAATTGGTGTTATATGATACCGGTGGTCATGGAATGCTGTCTCAAATGGACAGTACAAGGCTGCTTGTAAAAGACTTTCTGAATGGATCCACTTCTAACAGCACCAATTATGTATCAGAACCTCAAGATATTTAATCCAAGTATGAATAATTTAGCCTATGACATACAAGAGCCTTTCAGATTCCTTGTTGATCTCTCAATTATCGACTTGATCGAGTTGGATAAAATGGATAACAAGGAATTCATCAGGCTGAGAGTTATTCTCTCAGCTCAAACCATCAGGAACAAAGAAGGTTGACTGAGGAGTTCAATAACTGGATATACACGACATATATTCATTCACATTCATGAACAGTGATACTCCAGTACCCTTTTGAATGTGCTGATCTATCATTCCCTGTTAGCACTATCGTTGTCGTCAAAGAGGACGAGGTCTGTATGTCCGAATCCCTTAGAAAAGTCCAGAATTGACATCACGGTGGTACGGATATGATACAGGTTGGTATTGGGGTCGGGGAAGACCTTGTCGCCGCCGTCGTAGGTGATCTTTGCAAGTTCTGGCATTTTCTCTAACAACCTACGGTGAAACTCCCTGGCTACCGTTTCGTCGTTCACCTCTTCGGCATATCCAGCCAGCGAGATACCGCATCCATTCAGCAGATCCTCATAGAAAGGCCAGATAGCGATCGATACACGAGGGTCATGTGCAATGTTCTTCGCCTTTGAAGTGTACCTGGATGTTTCAAAATAAATGTCAGGCCCCATATTCACGAAGCTGACGGTATTGACCTGCGGCCATCCGTCTTCCCGCACGGTGGAGATTGCCATATCCTTACAGGATGAGACTATCTCGATTATCTTCTCATACAATTCGTCATTCATCTCGTCGATGCTATTCGAAAAGGTTCTTTTCTGCATCGATCCATCGACCTTGTTTTGAACCCTTGGAATTCCCGTGTCCTGTTCGGTCATTTCAGCTTCCTTCGCTTTTATTACATCCCATTTTTACATCAGTTATGCGCAAATAATTGCACATTATAATATTGTTTTTTGTATTCTATATCATTTATGGAACATTATTACTGAATAACTTAGCAATGCATCTCTTTCGATCAATTGAGATACGTGGATATAAAAAGAAAATAAAGAACAGGGTTCTCTAATAGTTATACAATAACGGTGTCTGCTCAGCCATTTTCATCTGTAGTTCAGAAAAGCTCTTCCACACACACCTTAAGCTCACGGTAAGCATGCGTATCTTCTATGCTCTGCGGACCCGTGGCGAAAGCTTCCAGCATTGAGCGATAGTACCATTCCTGTTCTTCCTTTGCTGCGTTGAAATTGTCCCAGAAGCCTTCTCCCTGCATCCTGAGTTCACTGATGAGATCCCTGATATTTGCAAGCTTGTCCGCACATGAGAGAAGTTTGACATCACGGTCAGCACTCTTGATATCCATAATGGTATGTTCCTTTCGCTGCTTCCAGGTACGTGCCTTGTCACCGGTGGCAGGCTCCCTTAGCTCTTCAGGTTCGGTAACAGCATTCACATAGTCAGCAACCTGCTGGCCGTATTTATCTGCTATTGTTCCAATGTCAACATCGGTATCTTCAACAACATCATGGAGCAATCCTGCCATAACAAGTTCAATAGATGCATTCTCTTTGAGAAGCGTGGACGCTACGTCCATTGGATGCGATATATACAGAGTACCGGACTTTCTCAGATCATAACTGTGTGCACCAACGGCAAACGCGAACGCATCAGCAAGATCTGTGAGATCTGCCTCCTTCTGCACCTCATACTTTTCCTGAAGGTCGGTCAACTGTATCCTGTAGTTTGCCATCCTCACGTGTTCGTAAACAGTTAATTTGCCATCTATCTCTGTTATTATCATCCTGTAAGCATCGCTTGCCCAGATCCTTCTTAAAGGTTCCTCGGAAAGCTGATCCAAATAACTGAACACTTCGGGTGTCTCTAGAGGTTCAGGAACATCGAGCGTATAGATAGTGATCCCATTCCCTTTTTTCTCAGTATTGATGCAATACTGACTGATAATTTCGCGTATTTTCATGATGATAACTCCCTGATCGGTATAGATGGTCTTAATACTTGATTGGCAGGTCTTTATCCATATGCTTTAAAGTTAATGGTGTCCCATCCCATTGGATGATCATCTGAAATGACCCATGCTCACAGGACGGCCACCAGGTCATTAATATGCAACAGTATACTTTAAATACGACATGTGCATAAGTGCAGCATCAACTTTGATTTGAGCAGTATCTGCTCATGTGGGTGTTGATCAGTTGAAAAAACGATTACTTGATGTAATATATGCTTCTGATAAGAGAAAGAATGTGCTATTATTGTTACAGAATGGTTCACAGAAAATGGAGCATCTTCTTGATTCAATAAAAACAACAAGGCAGGCACTGCTCCCTCAAATAAGGATCCTTGAAGATCATCATCTTGTAAGGCACTATAACGATACTTATGAACTAACGACCATTGGGAAACTTATCGTAGATGATATGAGACCTTTATTATCAACGGTCGAAGTACTCGGACCAGACATTGACTACTGGGGAACACATAACATTGACTTCATTCCACCCGATCTCCTGAAAAGGATGAGAGAATTCAAAAATTGCAAGATCATAAACCCTTCTGTCACAGACCTATATTCAATGCACAAAAGTTTTCATGATAAGAAGAATACAGGATCTGTCTTTAAAGTGACAAATTTCCTTTATCCGGATTATCGTACAATATTCAATGAACTGCTAGAGAACAATGTAACTATAAATTATATTGTCTCGCAGCAGTTACTTGATAAGATAAAGACTGAACACTATGAAGATTTCAAATTTTTTATTGGATCGGAATTCTTTAATCTATACGTTTACAACAATGGATTTAAATTTCTGTTCTTCACATTCGATGATTTTCATATCGTCATCAGTCTCTTAAGAACAGATGGAGATTTCGACGGCAAGTTCATTCTATGCAGTGACCCTGATGCTCTCAAATGGGGAAAAGACCTATTTGACCATTATTTGAAGGATTCTACACAAATAACAGAACTTTGATGTTCTAACAGTAATGTGATCAGAACAAGAGAAGTCGTTTTGATCACACTCTTATCCGATCACTCTCTCATTCTACGACCATAAAATGTGACATTTATTCAGGCTTCATGGTCATCCTTGAATTCAATATCACGATGACTGCCATCACAGAACGGTTTATTTTTAGATGCTCCGCATCTGCAAAGGGAATAATGGTCCTGTGTCTCGGGTACTGAGCCCTCTGGGTCATTAAGTTCTATACCTGTGACATTATAAGGTCCATCTTTTAGAATAGAGATCTCCGGTTCTTCCGAGTAATCCTTATTCAATTCCCCGTTGATGGTATAGCTCAATGCACCGGAAGGACATGACCTGATAAGAGCTGCTACCTCTTCAGGATCTGCTGCATCCGGTTCTGCCCATGGATTCCTTCCTCTTTCAAAAACCGCAGGCAGATTGTGAACACAGTAACCTACATGACAACACACACCTCTGTTACGATGGATAGTGATATTCTTCCCGACGTAATTCTCCATCCTGTCAGGAACACGGTCTTCTTCTTTTTCCCCGGAAAAACCGATCTTTGCATGTGTTCCATCACAGAATGGAGTATTTGCCGAGCCTCCACACCTGCAAAGTGTCATAACGGGTTTTGTCTCAATTAGAACACCCTTTGAATTCCTGAGCGTCTTAACGTCTTTAGCAATATACGGACCATTTTTTGATACCTTTATTGAAGGTCTGGATTCTTTATCCACTGACACACCTCTCTAAACTAGAATTTGTCTGCATCCGATTTCTAATTTTTGCAGGCATCACTCTCTGAAAGAGACGGATGTATCTGCATATATCATTGAAATTTATCTGATGGTATGTCTCCATTTATCCCATCAGAATTTCGTTCCGGCGTATTATTTTTCCGGGTTTGCAGCAGTCCAGGCCTTGTCGATCTCTTCAATGTTCAGGTTCAGATCGAGCATCATTAACTTTTCAAGGTCTTCATTATGCTTCTGATACATCGATATGTAACTGTCCTCACCTTCATGGTGCATTTTATGCAATTCCGGCATCATCTCTTCATCCTTTTTCCGGAAAATACGCATCAATTTATGCGCTTCATATGGATCGAACCCGAGAAGTTTCAATGCATCCTGTCCCAGTGCCAGAGCACTGCCAAAGGTCTCCCTTCTTATCTGGGTGATTCCCATATCCATGAGCTCATGAGCAGACGCACGGTCATAGGCATTGACTGCAATTTTAAGATGCGGATAGTGCTTACCTGCTAATTCGATCAGCTTTCTCGATTTATCTACATCACCTATGGCGATCACTAAGAGCTCAGCTTCAGCAGCTCCGGCAGCTTCGAGAAGGTCAAGTCGTGTAATATCTCCGTAATACACCTCAAATCCGAATTTTCTCAGAATATCCACATTATCCGCATCATAATCAAGAATGACCGGTTTGATCCCGGCAGAGATAAGGAAACGACCAAGATCAGTTCCCAGACGACCAAATCCGGCAAGGATAACCTTGTGTCCGGTGTGATCGATAGTATCTGAAGTACGTCTGGATGCATCATCCCCCTGAGCACGTGTACTGAACTTCTCATATACCAGGAACATGAGCGGAGTAAGGAACATGGAGATAGCAACTGCGGAAATAAGGGGTTCTATAGTTTGATCAGGCAATACCCCATTGGTCCTTGAGAACTGGAAAAGGACAAATGCGAATTCTCCTCCCTGAGCAAGTGCAACAGCAAAAAGTGAACGGTCCTTTTTCTCCATTTTAAAGAAAGAACCAGTACTTACAAGGACCAGCCATTTGAAACCTATCAGGCCTGCAGTAAGTCCTGCGATCAGCATGATCTCTTCCCCTATCAATGTGAAGTTGAGACTGGCACCAATGGAAATGAAGAAGACGCCCAGTAACAGGCCCTTAAATGGTTCTATATCACTTTCAAGCTCGTGACGATATTCGCTGCCTGCAAGAACAACACCGGCAAGGAAGGTTCCAAGAGCAGGGGATAGACCAACTGCAGTCATAAGTATCGAGATCCCAACTACAAGGGCAAGGGCAGCAGCAACAAAGATCTCCCTGACCCGCGTAGCTGCAATGGTCCTGAATATTGGTCTGCTTGCATATTTACCTATGAAGAAGATAGACAGTATCGCGAGCAGCGTTACAATGATCTGCATGTATTCCGGCAGTGCGCTGATATTAAACAGGGCTGCTTCAGAATGTCCGTCGTCATGTATAGCGATGGTTGCCAGAAATGGCAGAACAGCAAGCATAGGAATGACTGCCAGATCCTGGAAAAGGAGGACCGAGAAGATAGACCTTCCGGAAGAGGTTCTCATCAACCCTTTCTCCCGCAGGGTTTGCAAAACTATGGCCGTAGAGGAGAGGGAGAGAGTAAGACCAACGGCCACTGCCTGTTGCCAGGGCAGAAAAATAAGTGCTATACCGGAAATGATGACACTCGACAGAACAACCTGCATTCCACCCATTCCCAATATTGGAGTACGCATCTGCCAGAGCAGTGATGGTTTAAGTTCGAGTCCAACCAGAAATAGCATCATCACTACGCCAAACTCTGTGAAATGCATGACCTCTTCAAGGTCAGCAATGAGAGAGAGACCAAAGGGTCCGATGACGATACCTGCGATGAGATATCCGAGCACAGAACCAAGCCCCAGTTTCTTGGCAATCGGAACGGCAATGGCTGCTGAAGCCAGGAAAATAAATAACTGTAACAGGAAACTTTCCACTTTTACGTCCCCCTGATGATCGAATCCAGGTCGCTGTTAAGATATTGACCTTGCTTTGCTTTCTCAATATCCAGCCTATCGTCCCGTAAGGCAGTGACCATGCGGCGATATTCTTTTGCATGGAACTCAACTTCCTCCTCAGACAAGCCCTGATGTATTCCAAGAACTGTGAATGGTGGAAGCCAGTTCATGTTGCACAGGTTTGCCATGGCACAATAGGGAGAAGTAAGCTCTCTGATCGTAAAAATATTACAACCATCTTTCTGATAGGTACTGTCGTCACCGCCTGCAGAGATAGCCTGCAGGAAGAGCTTTCCTTCGAGAGCCTTGCCTTTCGAACCGTAGGCCCAGCCATGCTCGAGTACCAGATCAAGCCATTCCTTTACTATTGAAGGAGGGGAGTACCAATAGAACGGATGCTGGAAAATAATGACATCGTGTTCTTCACAGAGACTTTGCTCCCTTTTGATATCTATCAGAAAGTCCGGATAGTTCGCATAGAGGTCATTGATGGTCACATTTTCAAGACCTTCAACAGCAGCACGAAGAGCACTATTAATTTTTGAGCGGGTTCTTGCCGGATGGGCAAAGATAATAAGGATCTTTTTCATGGTCTTCTCTCCTGAGCGGGTGATATGTTAGTAATCAAGAACTGTTCTAAAACTGTTATGTACGTTTGGGACCTCATTCTGATAATGAGAAGATGGCCTGAAAAGAAGGACCACATACTTTCTACCCCCTAGTATCAAAATATACCAGGTAGTACTTATAGTCCATGCAAATATTCTCAACTGTCACCACAAACAAGTAAACAATAATATGAGAAATATCAACTAAAGAACTGACATACAGATAAAGATGTAAACAGATCTGGTATATTCCTGATCATACCATTTTCTGAGATCCAAAAAACTGATATTTCGATATACAGGAACAGACAGAAATGCCTGACCATTCCCATATATACCATATTTCCTTCCGGTAATGGATCTGCTTTATACTGCAGATCCATAGACCGAATCGGGACCTTTCTTTGAGTTTATCCTATGAACTGGAAATTCTCAAATTGCCATGGATCAGGATCATGTTCCACTGCCGGATTTTCCTTAAAGAATACCTTACGGTTCTTAAGTGGGGTCCAGTCGGATGGAGTGGAGATGAACTTACCAAGATACGGCTTTGCAATATCAAGGACAAAATCATGTGGAAGATCTTCAGGTGTCCTTATCCCTTCCTTTGGATTCTCAAGCATCCAGAGTATAGCAGCTACTATACCAGCAGCTACCTGAAGTGTGGTTGCATTCTGACCAGGAGCAAGGGCCCTTGTATCTTCGATGCTCAAAGCACTTCCGGTCCACCATGAATTGTAAGAATGACCCATCAGAAGTGCTCCCAGTATATCTGCACCGGAAACGATCTCATCTGTCATTATCCTGAGCTTTGGCTGAAGCTCATAATTACGTCCACGCAGCTCAAAGAGAGATGAGAGCGTATCATGGCATGGCATGTAAGCGTAATGGATGGTTGGTCTGAAAACAGCCTTCTCTTCATCACAAACTGTCAGTAATTTTGAAAGACCGTATGATTCCCCATGTCGGATAACCATACCAACGATCTCCTGATCAGGTATCCATGACCTTACCCAGGTGTTCATACCCATCTGTGGCATGAAGATAACATTCTGTGGACCAAAGTCTGGAACCTGAGCCAGTGGAGGCATCTTGTTCTCATGACTACCCCAGGCGATCTCTACAGGAGCTGTTCCTTCTTCCCGAAGTCCCTCTATGCTCCATGTACCTACAAATTCATCGACTTCCTTTGCACGGTTAGCAACCTGTGTGTCACGTTCACTGCAGTGAATGACCTTTACACCAAGTTTGTGGGCAAGATGAGCAAAGTCTCTTTTCTCAGCAAGTTCTTTGATCTCTGCTTCATCTTCAGGAGATACCTTCTTGTCAGCACAGGTTCGTTCTGCAATGTCCAGAAGACCCTGCTTTACGAAATGAGTTATCAGACCTGGATTTGCACCGTGATCAACAATAGCTGTAGGTGCATCCTTCCAGTCACGGGAAAGCTCAAGTAATTTCATCTGGCGCAAATAGAGGGATTTTTCCAGCAGACTTCTGTTCAGGAAATCCTCTGTTGGATCCCATACTTCGACAGATGTGTTTACGTACAGCACATTATGCTCATGACACCATGTAATGATATCGACAGCATCGATATTCCATGAAAGGTCTATGATCAGACCATCATTATCCATATGTCTGGATAAGACCTGACCCAGGTTTTCCGGGGTGATCTTCTCACGAACAAATGTCAATCCCTGATCAGTATATTTCTTCAGGGCATTTGCTTTGTCTTCAAAATCAATTAATGTAACGTTTTCTAGCAAAACATCGATCTTGTCCAGTAAGAGAGGTAAGGTGCATTGCGAAACTGAACCGTAACCGATGATGAGAACCTTTTTTGAGAATTCTGGTTTCATGTTTTCTTTACATACCTAAATAACATATAACCTTTTTGTGATCCACGCTACATTAAATTTTATTTTAATATATTTATTTAAAACGGTCGATCCCCAGAGTAATGTTCTCCACCAAAAACACAAAAAGTATGATCGTATTTGTTCCTGAACTCCTGAGCCATGTTCACATCAAGAGGCTGCCATTAATGTTATTGGTTTATTGCCTATTTACGTAACTTAAATTAAGACAACTCTTTTTTCTGGAATTACTTTATCAGTAGTTAAAACAATGTTTTATTAGTGGTTAATCGCTAAGCTGGGTCGTGGGAAATGGATATTTGGGATCGTGAATGCATCCTGAATATATTGTAATATTTACTGGTAATTCCAGAATTATCCAGTCAGATTGACCAATATAAAGGGGGTAAATAAGTGAACAAACTGATCATAGGTTTAGTGTTAGCATTATTGCTTCTAAGCACAGCAGGAATAGGTGTGGCAACTGATAACAAGCCAGATAACGCTCCACCTGATGTCCAGAAAATAACTTTTGTCCATTATGCAAAATCGGCTGATAATTCTAAAACAGAGTGGGATGAAGAAGTTGATGTGTATAAGTTGTTACCATCTAAAGTTAAGTGGTATGATACTGTGGAGTATGAAATTTATGCTGATGGCAGTGGCCTGAACAAAAAAAATACTTATGATGCTATTAGTGAGAGTTTACAAACATGGGATGCTGAAACAAGTTTTGATCTGTTTGCAAAACCCAAATGGATGGAAGGACAAGCCTCTGTAACGCCTGGAGAATTAGACGGTAAAAATATAGTCGTTTGGAATGACCTTGGTAGTAGTGGAATAATTGCTATGAATACATTCTGGTTCTACCGAGCAACTGGAGAGATTG
The DNA here is from genome assembly GCF_900114835.1 of Methanolobus profundi. Classification (GTDB taxonomy): domain Archaea; phylum Halobacteriota; class Methanosarcinia; order Methanosarcinales; family Methanosarcinaceae; genus Methanolobus; species Methanolobus profundi. The sequence goes on from NZ_FOUJ01000001.1 coordinate 970,861, forward strand.
TTGATTCTGATGTTGAATTCAATACATACTATGAGTGGAGTACAACTGGTGAGACAAATAAAATGGATCTGCAAAATATAGCAACCCACGAATTCGGGCACAACGGACTAAACGATTTGTATATCACAAAATGCACAGAACTGACAATGTATGGATATAGTGGTTATGGGGAAACTAAGAAGCAAACTCTGGGAACTGGCGATATATCAGGTATACAGGCATTGTACGGAGAATAAATTTCTCTGTCTTTTTTAATAATTAGTTACTCCGATCAACGATTCTGTCCCACATCTCCAACTCCTTACAGATTGCCTGAGAATCCTGCCTTATAGCACCATAAACAGGTTTACTGTGATCAATTGTATTCCTTTCTGAAAACATACTGAACAAACTCCTTTATCTTCAACAATAGAGATAATTCTACAAAAAGAAAGTATCACGCATTTCCAAAGATCCCCACCAACCAAAGTATATAGATACACCTGCAAAACATACACAATAATGTGATAAAATGTTCTGCTACCAGTGTGAAGAAACAATGAACGGGGAAGGCTGCACAAAGAACGGCATGTGCGGTAAGAAAGGGGAGGTTGCAGACCTTCAGGATGATCTCATCTATGTGCTTAAGAGCATTGCATTCTACAACCAGAAAGCAAGAAAGGAAAATATTTCTGAAACCAGCACTGATGACTTCATGCTTGATGCATTGTTCTCGACCATAACCAATACCGATTTTAGAGCAAGCGGGATCCAGGAACGTATTGACAGGGGGTTCATACTTCAGAATGAGATCAGACAGAAACTTCTGGACAACAATGCGCTTGATGAGAAAGACCTGCCTGAGATAGCAACTTTGACACCTGAGAATCTCAAGGACAGGGATACAGGCATACTTGCCACAGAGAATGAAGATATACGGTCATTGAGAGAACTGCTTATCTTTGGTATCAAAGGAATAGCAGCATACGCCCATCATGCCATGATGCTTGGAAATGTCAATAAGAAGGTCAACTCGTTCATTGAAGAAGGACTTGTGGCAACAACGGATGACAGCCTGACCGATAAGGACCTCATCTCACTGGTCCTGAAATGCGGGGAAAAAGGGTTTGATGTAATGGCAGACCTTGACAGGGTGAATACCACTGCATTCGGAAATCCGGAACCTACACAGGTCAATATAGGAACAAGAGGAAATCCTGGAATTCTCGTAAGCGGACATGACCTGAAGGACCTGAAACAACTACTGGACCAGACAGAAGGCACAGGTGTGGATGTCTATACTCACGGCGAGATGCTCCCGGCAAACTCATATCCTGATTTTAAGAAATACGAACATCTGGTAGGCAACTATGGCGGGTCATGGTGGCATCAGAAGCAGGAATTCGAGAGTTTCAACGGGCCAATATTACTGACAAGCAACTGTATAGTTCCTCCAAGGGAAAGCTACATTGGCAGACTATACACCACAGGATCCGTAGGTTATGACGGTGCCACACATATCGTAGCTGAAGATGGGAAGAAAGACTTCTCCGCCCTCATTGAACAGGCAAAGACCTGCGAAGCTCCGGTACAACTGGAAGAAGGCACCATAATGGGTGGTTTTGCCTACAACTCCGTGTTATCAAATGCGGACAAGATAGTTGATGCTGTTAAAACAGGGAAGATAAAGAAGTTCATTGTCATGGCAGGCTGTGATGGACGCCACAAGGACAGGCAATACTACACGGATTTTGCAGAGGCATTACCCGAAGATACTGTTATCCTTACTGCCGGATGTGCAAAATATCGCTACAACAAACTCGACCTGGGAGAGATCGATGGGATCCCGAGGGTTCTGGATGCAGGACAGTGCAACGATTCTTTTTCACTGATAGTTATTGCACAGGGACTGATGGCAAAACTTGGATTCACAGACGTGAACGAGGCACCGATCTCATACAATATCGCATGGTATGAGCAAAAAGCAGTACTTGTGTTGCTCACACTTCTGAGACTTGAGATACAGGATATCACACTTGGTCCAAAGCTACCGGCCTTTGTCTCACCGAATGTCCTCAAAGTACTGGTGGAGAAATTCAACATAACACCGAACACCACCATTGAAGAGGACATGGAAAGGCTCTTGAAGTAGCCTTTCACTTTTTTAAAAACAGCCTCATATGCTTTAAAATGAAAAATGAAGACTTCAAATTGGTTCGAAGTTTAGAAAGTGCCTAAATAGTAACAGGTTCTATTTGGTGTCAGGAGCAAAAACATATGAGATCTATAAGGAAAATACTGGCTTTATTTTTCATATGCAGTTTGGTCACAGCCACTCTTTTAGTATCCGGCTGTACTGAAACTGTAGATGATCAGGATAATTTGAACAACGAGGAAATAGAAACCGAGACCATTTCCATAGACGATATAACTGACATTAAATGGCAATGGTCAGGACTTATTGAAACTGAACCTGCCAGTCAATTTGTAGTTCCTGATCCTGAAAACTACACACTCATCTTCAACTCTGATGGAACATACTCACTTAAAGCAGACTGCAACATTGGAAGTGGAAGCTATACACTGGAAAAAAGTGATCTTACATTATCTCCTGGACCAATGACACTTATGTACTGTGGTTCCGATTCACTGGACAGTCAATATCTTTCCCTATTGAACAACGTGGCAACTATTACAATTGAGAATGACCAGCTTGTTCTTGGTACAGGTGAGAATGGCGACAGAATGCTGTTTGTAAAAGAGGAAAGCTCTATAGAGAACAATGACGGGGCTGAAGCTCTTAACAGCTTCAATGGAACTATATCTTCTCTCGAAGATGGAGATACTTATCCAATGTTCCTGCTTGAAAGCGAAGAAATAAACAGCTCGGGGTATACAAATGGAATTAAGTTTGTAATATCTAATGAAACTGTAATAGTAGACCCAAATGGAGGTCTTTTTGATGCAGAAAATCTAAGAGAAGGAATGAATGTCAGGGTTTTCTTTGGTCCTGCATTGACCAGGAGCATTCCACCAATTGGGCAGGCTGAATTGATCCTAATGAAGTAAATTACTTTTTTTATTTTTCATTTTTACCAGGTATCTATCTTTACTGTGAGTGTACTCACAAAGTAGCCTATGTTGTTGAGACAATACTCATGAAGAAAAATGAAAGCAACAGCTCTGATGTTGATTAAAATAGTTAGTAAGGTGGTCACAAGGTGTTGAAGGTTATTACGGGATCGGGTTCTATCCCGTCCTGAATTTCACTTCATTTCAGCTATACGTTGATGAAGCGACTTTGAAACGGGCTCTGTCCCGTTCTGAATTTTGCTTCATCCAAATTACGCGTAAATGAAGTTTGTTACGGAATGGTTCCAATGTAGTCCCCATTCTGAAAACGCTGCCCCATTTTACAGCTTACTCCCTTATGACCAAATAAAATTATGTATTTAATAATATAAGCAACTGACGGTCATACAACTGTGAATTATTTGAGGAAAATAATAAAGCTCAAGTTAATGTATCTTAATTATAACTATGACTGGAAAGGACCGGAATCTTTGAGAGATGCATCTGATCATATAAAAAAGAATGCTAAAACTGACAAGTTCTTTACTCTTAATGCTTAAATAACACTCTTCAAATTTCAATTGGAGATTTTCGTAAAAGAGTCATGTTTCACGATAGCATATATTGAAACTTTATTGTGTTTCAAATGATTTTGAAACCACTATGTTTAAATATAGGCAGACCAATTGTACAATATCGGTTTTGTGAGTGAATCCCAATACCGTGCAAGTGAGTTTCTGGAGATATCCAATATAGAAATGACAAAAAGTGAATTACTTGAGCTCAGATCTCACGGATATCATTGGACAGGAATATCGCCTTGATCAACACCAGCCTGGAAAACCATGGAAGGAACTGGCGTATCAAGAACAAAGGAAGGATGCTAAAATGATCGATGTAAATGACTATCTTGAAACTGGATTTATTTTTCACGGCCACAGGTGCCCTGCTATGCCACTTGGAATGAGGATCGGTGCTGCTGCTATGAATGCACTTGGGGTCGACAGATCGAAAGATAAAGAGCTCCATCTTATCGCAGAGACAGGAAATGACCATGCAGCCGGATGTTTTGTTGATGGTCTTATGGCCATTACTGGCTGTACTTATGGAAAAAGCAATATTGAGAAGACCTACTATGGCAAAATGGCCTTTACGCTCATCGATACCATAAACCAAAAGGCTGTCAGAGCATACATAAAACCTGAGTTCTTTGGGAACATGCTGGGATCTCCGTTCGTTGAGCAGAGGAAAGCAGGTGTACTGCCACAGGACATTTCTTCTGATATCGCGGAGCCTCTGGTTAACAAAATACTGAGCATACCTGAAGAGAATTTCCTGGAGCTAGGACCTGTTCTCGACTATCCGTTCGAAAAGAAGAAAGGGGTTTTTGATACAGGATTGTGTGAGGAATGCGGTGAACGCACATTTGCTCATAAATTGCAGGATGTCGATGGCAAAATGCTTTGCAAACCCTGTTCAGACAAATAAGTAACTGATAAACTGAGCATTTGGTGTAGGTGCAATTGCACCAACCATTTTTACAATATACTACAAAGTCTGGAATTGGTCATATGGATGTTATTCTAATTGCTGTTATCATCTTTTTTTTAGCTGTTATATTTTCAATGCTTGGTCTGGGCGGATCTCTGGTATATGTACCATTGTTCTACTGGCTTGGCATCGATATGCTAATAGCGATACCTACAGCATTGCTTCTCAATGGTATAACTGCCAGCTCAGCAGCGATCACATATTACAGAAAAAAAATGATAGACCTGCAAGTGGCAGCTCCTTTTGTATTGACTTCCATCATAGGGGCTCCACTCGGCGCTTACTTTACTAAGTTCGTTCCAACTGAGATACTGCTATGGATACTTAGTATAGTGTTGATCTTTGCCGGAGCACGAATGTCATTTTTTGGAAGGAAAGGAGCAAAGAATGTATCAGCTACTGACACAGCTAAGAAGAACAGAACTGCCATTGGCATCGTTCTTGGCCTAATGATAGGTTTTTTCGCCGGACTTCTCGGACTTGGTGGCGGTGTGTTCATTGTACCTATCCTGATCGCACTTGGGTTTGAGACAAAACGTGCTTCTGCCACATCAGCGTTCATTGTATTGTTCTCTTCGTTCTCAGGTTTCTTTGGTCATCTGAGCACAGGACATCTGGACATGGATCTCATGATCTATACAGCCCTGGCTGCATTCGCAGGAGGACAGGTAGGTTCTCATCTGATGTACAGCAAAATAAGATCAGAAACCATTAAACAGATGTTTGGTGTGGTTCTGTGGATAATGGCCATCAAAATAGTTTATGGGTTAATGTAGTTGTGCCATTGTGTGGGTAGCATAGGATCTTGTGCTGCTCCATATTTCATTCTGACCAAAAAGGGAAAAGAACTTGTTATAGAAAGGATAAAAGATACTACAGATCCACTTCTTATCAATACTATATCTTTGCCTGTACTGCCTGAGTAGAAGCGAACGGGGGAATTAAAATATGGCAGGTCAGGCTACTTTGAAATTCTTAAAAAGGAGCTATATATCATGCAATTCAGTCTAGGGATCGATGCAGGAGGAACGTACACGGATGCCATCCTTGTAAGGGATTCAGATGGCTCAGTGGTTGATTCGAGTAAAGCACTTACAACATATCCTGACCTTGTAACAGGTATCAGGAATGCGATCGAGGGTATAGGGTCCGATTATCTGAAAGATATCACTCTGGTATCGGTTTCCACCACCCTTGCAACAAATACCGTGCTTGAAGGCACCGGAAGTCCGGTAGCTCTTATCCTTGCAGGCGACCATCCGGTAAAAGGTGATTTTCCTGCAAAACACGTTCTTGAGATTGCAGGCGGACATGGATTCAATGGCGAAGAGATCGAGAGACCAGACCTTGAAGCTGTCAGGAAGTTCGCTGAAAAGGTAAAGGATGATGTAGCTGCTTTTGCAGTATCTTCCTTCTTCAGTATCAGGAATCCTGAACATGAACTTGTCATAACAGATGTTATCCATGAACTTACAGGACTGCCTGTAGTATGCGGTCATGAGCTATCACAGGATCTTGGTGCATATGAGAGAGCGGTCACCGCTGCTTTGAATGCTCAGTTGCTTCCGATATCTCACAAATTCATCCTTTCTGTCATTGACGAGATCAAGAGAAAAGACATCAATGCCAGATTATTGATGCTGAAATGTGACGGAACGGTAGTTGGTCTGAAGGACGCTCTGGACAAACCCGTAGAAACCATATTCTCAGGTCCTGCTGCAAGTCTTGTAGGTGCCTCATTCCTTTCTGGTCTTGATACATGTGCAGTTGTGGATGTCGGTGGGACCAGCACCGATGTTTCAGCCATAACCGATGGTATCCCTGAACTATCGAATACCGGTGCTGTTGTAGGTGGCTGGAAGACAAGGGTCCGTGCAACAAGGATGGAAACATCCGCAATGGGAGGAGATAGTCATGTATGGACCAGATCGAAGAAAATAAATGTAGGTCCAAGAAGGGTGATCCCTCTGTGTCTTGCTTCCTCGAAGTTCCCCGGATTCATAGAGAAATTAAAAAGAACACCTGTTCCAAAAAGAAGTGTACTGGACAGGAACATACAGCCTACCAAGTTCTTCATGCGATCGGGTTTTGAGCCTAAAGGTCTTGAAGATGCAGAAACTGAGGTTCTTTCTGCAATTGGTGATGAACCAATGAGCCTTGATGAGATAGCTGTTATCTCAAGAAGATATCCATCTTCCATTGTAATTGATTCTCTTATACAGAAAAGACTTATACAGCCGGTTGGTTTTACGCCAACTGATGCACTTCATGTACTGGGTGAGTATGCACTATGGGATGCCAGGGCTTCAGAAATAGGAGCTGAAAAACTGGGAAAGCTCAACAAGCTCGATGCTGTTGAATTCAGTAAAAAGGTGAAAGACATTGTTGCAAAGAACATGGCCTTTGACCTGATGTCCTTTTTACTTCCTGGTATTGAGAGGTCCGGTATCAGGAAAATAGTTGACGGACAGTTCAAGTCCCGCTTCAAAATAGATGTCCCCGTGGTCCTTCTTGGTGGGCCTGTATCTGCCTATCAGGACATCATGAGCGAAGTTATCGATGCGGACATTATCATTCCTGAACATGCAGAGGTTGGCAATGCTGCCGGTGCCCTCTTTGGAAAAGGTATCAAGAGGATCGAGATAATAATAAGACCAATGTCGATCGATGACCCTGATGAGGGATACTTTATGTTCTCTCCGGTTGGCAGAGCCTCATTTAAAGGATATCGTGAAACAGTTGATCATGCAAATGAGCATGGGAGAAAACTTGTTCTTGACTATATGAGCGAATGTGGTGTCAGCAGGGATTTTGTTGAGATCAAAGCGACAAAAAAGACCTTTTCTCCCGAAGACTGGAAACATGACCCTGTTGAGACAGTGATCCAGATAACAGGCATTGGTTACCCGAAGAAATTCATGATGTGAATCACATCATTTGTTTTTTACTTTTTTTACTTATTTAATATTAAATGATCCATAATCGGCTCAATACCAGACCACCATGATCTAGAAAAGAAGTCTGGAACAAAATGCAAGCAAGACCCCTAAAGTGACATAGAGAGCAAAAAGGACAACTAAGCCCTTTAACAACAGACAAGTCTGATCGTTCATAATATCGATGAAACTCCAAATTCAGGATGCTTCATTACCAAAGTTTGAAAATAGGTTTCACGATCAGCAAGTGAATGTAACATGCATTCTGATGATGCGAGAAAAACGTGGTGCTTTTGTGATGTCATTTTATACCTCATTAACAACATCCAACCTTTAGACAATTCCCAAAAAGAATTATATCTAACCCACGTTTAGAAGTGTATAATAGTATTTTAAATATACGGTTGTTGAAAACATTATCCGGACAAAGATCACAGTCCTTGTCCTATAGTATCCCCATTCTCTCCGAGAACATTCTTCTCAATGAACACATTGTCATACAGCAATGCTGCGACGATACCACCAATTATCGGACCGATCCAGTAGACCAGATGATCTGTCCAGTAACCTGAAATAAGAGCCGGACCGAAGGATCTTGCAGGATTCATTGATGCACCGGTCACCGGTCCTCCTACAAGGATAGCAAGAAGTACAAATGAACCAATAGCAAAACCTGCCATACCCGGTGGAGACCTGCTGTCAACTGCAACACCAAAGATCGTGAATACCAGTAAAAAAGTGAGGATCGCTTCGATCATCAGACCTGTTCCAGGAGAGATATCGGTTCTAAGACTTGTTGCTCCAAGGTTCACACTGCTCACTGCTGAAGGAAAGAGTTCCATAAGAACAAAGCTTGCAGCACATGCTCCTGATACCTGTGATACTATATATCCAAAACAATTCCTGGCACCCATCTTTCCTGTCACTGCCATAGCTATCGTAACAGCAGGATTGATATGAGCACCCGAGATGTGTCCGATAGCATAGATCATCACCATAACAGTTACACCAGTGGTAACAGCCATGCCGGTAAGACCCAGAGAGCCATGTGATATGTGGTCGATAGCATTGGAACCGGCAGCTATGAAGACCAGTGCGAATGTTCCCACGAACTCGGCCACATATTTCCGGAATGGAACAGACATGTTCTATTACCTCAATTACCGGTCCATCTTTCTATGTCGCTTATCCTCTGATCCACACAGGAACCACACTGACATGGTTCATCGATAATGGAAGTGATATCACGGGTCCTGTAACGGATAAGAGGCATACACTTTCTCCTCAGGGTTGTGACAACAAGCTCCCCTTTCTCACCTTCAGGCAATACCTTCCCCGTTTCAGGATCAATGATCTCAACAAGGAAATCAGGATTGTTCAGGTGGAAGCCGTTCTGGTGATCACACTCAATGGCATTTGCCAGACCTAGCTCTGTCATTCCCCACTGCCTGAGGGTCTTACAGCCCCAGACACTCTCGATCTCTTCCCTCATTTCCTCTGTCAAAGGTTCGGATGAGCAGATCATCCTCTTGATACCAAGTTCTCCAGGTTCGATGAGCCCACGTGCCTGTCTTGAAAGATCATAGAGGAAAGACGATGTCCCTATTATGAAGGTAGTACCAGATTCCCTCATGGTCTTTATCTGCTGTTCTGCATCAAGAGAATCCTCGATAACTGAATTGAAACCTCCAAGAGCACATGCTTTGCTGAGAACAAGTCCGGGATCCCATGTTGCCGTTATAGTCGGATACATTATCTGCAACACGTCATCCTTTGAATCCATACCTGCCATTTTCAGACCGGATATAACAGAATCAACTATCTCCAGTAGTTCATCCTGGGTATATGCCATCCTTTTGAGCATGTTAGTGGTACCGGAACTTGTGAACTCACGGATAATGTCCTTTCTTGGAACACAAAGGAAGTGATAAGGTTTGTTCGCAAGGTCCACCTGTTCTGTGAGTGGCAGTTTTTCGATATCTTCATAGCTCCTGATATCAGAGATAGCGATGCCTGCATTTGCATAGAGGTCCTGGTAATAGGGACTATTATCCAGTACATATGCCAGAAGTTCTCTGAACTTGAAGAGCTTGTACTCTTTGATTGATTCCCTGTCAGGTTCTTCGCTGCCAAAGTAATTGCTCATTACCCTGTTGTTCTTGATATCGCTTCTTATCTTTGTAAGACCCCACTGTTCAAGCGGGTTGCCTTGCTGGATGTTTATCTTTCTGGAATCGAGCTTCCTTTTTGCCACACTCATACGAACAGACGTGTTTATCTTTGTGCAAAGACTCATTTTTCTGCCTCCTGTATCTTCTGGACATACTGTCCCGTTCCCTGATGAAAATAATAAGGATAATAAAAAGAAAAAATAAAACGAAGGAATATGATATATCAGGCAGCATCCCTGTAGAGGAAGTTGCCATTGCAATCGGTCATATTATAGTTACAGAAGGGGATGAATCTGCCGTCACGTGTGACAACATGTATACAGCAGTTCTCAACACGGTCCTGCTCATATGACCATACATCCTGGAATGCCATGGTTGAAATTGTGAGGTAATTGTTCTTGCTCATCTCAATGAAATCTGCCCAGCCACCGGTCTTATCCTTACCGGAACCCGGGTTCTTTGAAAGGACATCTATAAGTGGTTTCTCACAACAGGACCCCTTCACGGTCAGTTCACTGAGAGGCTTTTCACAGCAGGAACCCTTTATCAGCAGATCACCACATGAAGATGCTGGCTTTGGGTCCTTCTCAAGACCTTTCCATCTGCCCATGATGGACTTCTTGGTCTTACTTGCCACGTCAGATGCAGACTTTACAGCTCCCATGGAAACGTTTGTAAGTGGCAGGAAGCCGCCGTTGTCGATAAGTGTGAGACATGTGGCTCCACAATGTGCATGTGGCATCAGTGAAGGTGTAAAATTGCTGACCTTGAGCTGTCCTTCTGTTTGCTTTTCGATCTCCCTCAATAGTTCCAGTATAGTTACCTTGTCCGTCATGTCAGATGGTGATCTTCCTGAATGGAACACTGGCTGGAAGTGAACACCCCTTACAGCAGGAACTCTTCTTGCTGCGAAATCTATTATCTTGCCGACCTCATGAAGATTGTAGCCCTTGGCTACCAGTGGTACGAGCACAACACCGATACCGGCCTTTTCGCACCTGTTAATGACCTCTGTCTTAACATCAAGCATCTTCCTTCCGGTCCTCTGCATGTAGACCTCATCCGATACGCCGTCAAATCCAAGATAGACTGCATCGATACCTGCAGCAGCGATCTTGTCAAAGTACTCCTGGTCATTTGAGATCCTGACACCATTGGTGTTCAGCTCGATGTGGCTGATACCTATTTCCTTTCCCATTCTGATGATCTCCGGGAGGTCGTTCCTCAGGGTCGGTTCCCCGCCGGAGATCTGGATACATGTGGGTTCATTCTGGCATTTCTTTACCGTCTCGAACATCAGCCTGATGGTATCCATATCAGGATCAAGGCTCTCATCCATTGATGAATTTGCAAAACAATATGTACATTTCATATTACACCTGTCAGTGATCTCGACCACTGCCAGGCAGGTATCCTGTTTGTGAGAGGGACACAGACCGCAATCGTAAGGACAGCCTCTTTGTGTATCCGTTAAAGGCGCTCTGGCCTTTGATCTGTCAACATCGAAGCATTCATCCATCTGACGATAATGGTCTATATCTTCAGAGACAAGGGTTATGAAGTTGCCATGTTCGGCACAGTTCTTCATTATGTAGACCTTGCCATCTTCGACATATTTTGTGCCTTCGATCTTAGCAAGACATTCCGGACACAGACTCTGTACTTTTTCGATCGGTTCCATTTTTATCCCTCTCAAAGGTGGTATTTATCTCAGGGATCCTGAGACTTGGGTTACAATTTAAGCTCTCTTCTCTTCCAGGATCGCTTCTGCGGTCTTCAGTGTCTTTGCCACACCATCGGATACGTAGAATTCATCACACTTTGGACATACAAGTCCTGGTCCCGGTCTTGTAACGCCCATGTATGTCATGTCCACATTCCTTTCCAGTGCGATCTCGCCACATTTTGCACATGCCCATTCGCTTGCATCATCATAGTCGATCTCATTGAGCTCTCCGCCTGTGAGACCGAGAATGTTCATCTTGTGGGCGTACACGTCTAAGAGTTCATCAGGTGAGTAGACCGCATAGACTGTGAGGTTGTCCGATCCACCCTTTGCAATTGTTACGTTGCCATCTCTGGCCTTGAGCTTTGTACCACTGGCCTCTGCATTTGCAATGAGCTCCTGGATCTCTTCCTTTTTGAAACCGTTATCCTTCAGTGTGTTGTCAAGTTCTTCAGTTATCTTAATATCCATTTTGAAACACTCCTTAAATTTTCCTTATTTGCTGCGATCCTCATCCTCAGAACTTCTCATACTTTCCGTGGTCTTTTGCAGCCTTTACCAGTGCATGGACATTTACAGGTGGTGCGTTGGTCGGACATTCACATGCAGTTCCAAGAATGAATCCTCTTGGACTGTCCTTTCCTGCAGTTACCTGTTCCTTGGCCTGTTCGTATACCTGTGCAGGAGTTCCACGATCAATGAGCTTTGTGTCCACTGTTCCAAAACATGTACATCTGTCACCGAAGTGTTCTACGAGCTTGGATGTTGGGAAGATGTTCTGTCCGTCATATCCGATCTGTACGATGGTAAATGGACTCATTGGAGCGTTCTTCCACATCTCGAAGTCATCGGTATGGTTTCCACAGAGGTGGTAGTAGATACCCGGACCTGCTCCTGAGTTCAGGACCTTTCTGACAGCACGTGAGACTGGCTGGAAACCGAACCTCTTGATCTGTTCTGTGTCCATGAGATCACCACTGGCGATAACGGATCCTGTGATCATTACGTTGGCACCGTACCTTTCGGATGTTGCCTTACATGCGTTCACCATGTGGTCTCCTGCCTTTACACAGAGCTTGTCAACGAGTTCAGGTTCTGTGATCATCCACATGAAGACGTCCTCAATAGCAGCCCAGTTGGTTGCTACTTCCATTGTTCCGCCTAACTGTGTGATAGGAGCGAACATGTGAGGGAATTCTTCTTTACAGGTATCAAGAGCCTTGTAGTGTGTTGTGAGGGTCGGACCCTTGGTCAGTTCATCAACATCAAGGACCTCGAAGTTGTCCACATCTTCAGCGGTCTTGATAGGACGCTTTGTGATACCTGGTGGAGAGTTGGTCTGGACCTTTATTTCGGCTCCATAGTCCTGTCCCCAGTAGTCTGCATACAGATAGTGGCCAACAGGAGTGACATCGTAGAGTTCACATGCATGGCATACCATTCGTATCGCTTCGTCAGGATTCTGATAGAAATATCCTGCATTTTTTCTGAACAGGCTTGCAGCATGGGACAATATGATCGGATCTACAATGACCCTGTCAGATGGCTTGTCAACCCAAGGTGTTGTCCACAAACTTCCTGCTTCTTCTAGCCAATTTTGATCTATTGGTGCGTAATCTTTTGCTGGCATGATTTGATCACCCATGTTCTTATATGGTCGGCAGATCACGGAAATCAGAATTACCGCCCTTTGCCGCCTATTTAATGATTAACTATGTGTGGTCGGTAATACAGACCGAGATCCGCAATTACTGACTAAAGAGAAATAGCAAGCTGGAGTTATATATAATAACTTCAAGTAATTAATCAACGCATGAATTATTATCAATACTATATTCCAGGATCAAATAGTGATCATAACGAATACCATATTTTAGAACGATACCATGCAGGAAGACTTTGATAAGAAGAAAAAAAGAACCTTTGATATTATCAAGGGCATGGATATTGACAGTGATCGATCATTGACAAATTCTGCCCTTCTAATATCTACTGATAAACGGTCAAATAGAAACCACTTTCAGCAACGATCTTTATTCTGTCGCCAGTTGGTATATAATATTCAATGTATTCACCACAATGGTTGTCAGGTCCGTCTATAAACTCCATCTCATTCCACTGATCATCATAATAGTCATATATGTAGTAATTGATATCTCCAAGAGTGCATGATGGACAGGTTGAACATTCATCTCCTCTGGCCTGAAGTTTAACTGCTGATCCGGGAACTACATCATATATTTTCCAGCCACCACAATTTCCATAATAGAACCAGGTAGCAGAACCTTCTCCAGTGGATGGATAAACAGTTCTTTTAGAATCAAGACAAATATCATCAGGGGCTTCAGAAGGATAAATTATGTGTTCTGTTTCAGAAATCCCTTCCTGACTTCCGGTCAGATCGAACCTGATTCGTAGAAATTCATATATCGATGAATCATCAAGGTCTTCCAAAGTATTTACCAACATTACACCAGCAAAGAGTACTACTCCCACAATGATCAGATCCTTGATCATATTATCCTTTTTAGAAGCACCTGGTTTTATAGGGACATTTTTTTCCATCTGACCACCATCCAAATTAACGTGGGAAGTAACATATACATAGATATAAATTTTTCTAAATTGTTATGGATCTGTTTGCGAGTACTAAAATAAATGAAATATGTTTTGAATCAGTTGACTTATCCACTAGTGTAACTAGATAGATCTGCAGTATGATCTCTATTTAATAGCAGATCAATAAAAGTTCGATCATTTCTTATTCTGATCAGGATCATCTTCAATAACTATTTATCAAGGATCACTCAAACTGATATTGGGGAGAAAAAAACAAATTCAAAGACCACTGGGTCTGTATGAACGATCCCAAATATACACATCAAGCCTTCTGGAAGTTATTCCATGAGCACTGCAATAAGATCGAAACATCCAAGGGATATACTCAATGAGTTGAAATGGAAAGATGGTCTTGACATAAACGAATGCAATATAGAGTATATCCACAGAGGCGCACCCGGAAATACAAAAAGGATCTCTGGCGATAATATTGTAGATATTGGGCATTCATTTTTCACACTAGTTCCAGATACTATGATCCCATATCACAGAATACTTAAGATCAGGTACAAAGGGGAAACTATCTACGTAAAACCTTAACCAGAGCATGAGGGATCAGTATTCGGATATGACCTGCTTTTCATGAGCAAGTCACTCCACATATGCGCTATTAGAGCTTGTTCTTCTGAAAAATGTAGAACGCATAACCATATTCATCCGGGATTTTTCTGAATAGTTCTATCTCTTTTCTGTTAAACTCAAGTATCATTTCTGCCTCAGTGTTCCCTTTATAGTTATCACTGATCTCATCAACTCTTTTTTCCAGGTTGTCATAGAACTCGTACCAGACAGAAACTGGCAATTTAAAGTGATCAATGACATCATATCCTACTGCCGTGATAACTTTTTCAGTGTCAGGTATGTTCATTATACCAGGATATATTTCCTGCCAGAATTCAACAACTTCTGGAGAAGGTTCATCCTTGAACCATGTGTTCTCTGTCACTGCCATATAGCCACCATCTTTTAAGAACTGTTTCCAGTAGCTTATCCCCTTTTCAAAACCAAGGATAAAGATGGAGCCTTCTGCCCAGATCACGTCGAATTCTCCTGCTTCAAAAGGCAGGTCATCCATGGAAGCACAAACTGTGCTTATCCTGTCATCAACTCCTTCTTTAGCTGCATTTTCCATCAGTTTATCCAGAAAAGGCTGGTAAATGTCAGTTGCAGTGATATGACAGTCCTTGCAGATACTGGCAAGGTGTATTGTCTGCATACCGACACCACATCCAATATCAAGGATCTTAACACCTGCAGGAAGAGAAGAAAGCATATTGAATGCTTTTTCAGTACATTCGTTACTACCCGGACCCTGTCTGGGTAAACCATCAAATATCTCAAAAATTGCTGATCCCATTTTTGCACCTATATTCATCATTTATTTTGCCTGGTATAAATATGCAACAAATTCATTATGACTTTTTGACAATTACATTGATAGTTACATTGATAATTACAAATTTATATGTTCAAGCAGTGATTCTTAATACTTCTCAGAATAGATAACAATTTTACTTTACGATAAACTAAAAAGTAGTGAAAAGATGGATGAAAAGTTACTTGCAAATATCGGTTTAAACAAATATGAAAGAACCGTTTACTGGACACTTTTGAAAAAAGGAGAGCTGGAAGCAAGTAAATTATCACAGTTATCACGAGTTCCTATTGGTAAGATCTATGAGGTTTTGAGCGACCTGAACAAGTATGGTCTTGTGGAGATCAAACCTTCAAGGCCACGAAAATTCAGGACTGTTGAGCCTAAAATTGCTTTTGAAGTTATGTACAAAAGGAGAGAAGAAGAAGCACTCAATGAGCTCAAACTACTCAGGGAAGCATTTGCTGAAATTGAACTGCAACTTTCCAAAGACGATTCTCCAAAGCATGTTGAAACAACATTCTGGCCCGATAAGTTCCATGATGATGAACTACAAGAGACAATTAATTCATTTTTTGAGGGGATCGAGCATGAAATATGTGTTGTTACTCCCAGTAAGTATAAGCCAGGAGTATCAGAACAATATGATGACTCAATGCCGGTATTCAGCAAGGCTTACTTAAATTTGGCACAGCGTGGCATTCATGTTAAGATCCTGGATTCCCACTCTCAACTGTTACCTTCAATAAAAGAACTTGTTACTTCAATAGAAGATGAATCAGTCAAAAGTGATCTTCAGAAATTCATGGAGATCAGAATTCTGGAAACAAAGCATGATTTCGTGATCTTTGATTCAAAGACCCTATTCCTTGATATTGAAGATCAGATAGATACGGGTACCAGTCTCGGTATGACGCAAATTCATGATGAGGCATATACAAAGCGTTTCAAGACTAAATTCGACGACCTCTGGACCAAGGGAAAGCGATTCGATATCACATAAACTGATCCATGTTATGAGCTTCTTATTGATGCCTGCTAGTCATATGATCTCTTAAGATCCCCCTTTTTTACAAGTTATCTATAATTCCTTATCTAATAATGAGACAGGCAGGATTAGCAAAGATCTAGTTTCTAAAAAACAAAACCCTACTTTACCCTCTCAGACCTCTCCTTGTAATACTGGAAGAGATCCTGTCCCCAGTTGCGGGCACTTTCCTCGAAGCTTATGACCTTCTTGTGATCGAAGAAACCATCCTTGTTGAAGAAAGCTATGAGCATCAGGTCATCGGTTACGGAGAGAGCACCCAGTTTCATGGATTCGTCGTCGCAGATGTACATGTGGGAGTTCTTCGAGTTCATCATGGCATCATGCTGTTCCTTGTATTCATCCCGCAGCCTTTCATATACCGGACGGGTCAGGATGAGATTGTAATTGACCTCTTTTCTTGCCAGTTCTGAGTAGTTGTTAGGACATGTGGGACAGAAATATGAGTAAAATGTACACACATTCTTTGTCTCATGAAGGCTGGTAAGTAACTCCTTTGGTGGCTCGAAAAGGTGGTTGAGGTCAGGCTCATGGATCAGTATATCTCCAAGGTCACCTATCCTGTCAAGAAGGAACTCAGGTATTGGATCAAGGTTCCTGCTGTCCCAGAAATCCTTGTTCGCCTCCACCACATTCAGTGTCTCGATGAGAGGTCTGATCTTCTTCATTATCAGCTTTCCAATGGAAGTGAGCCTGTATTCATCCTCTTTTTGTTCTATAAGTCCCTGTTCAAAGAGGATCTTAACCTGGGCCATTATCGCACTGGTTGTCCCTGTGAGAGACTCTTTTATCTCGTCAACGGTAGCTGGTCCATCCATTAACATCAAAAGAGTTTGCTTTCTCTTCTCTGACAGAAACACCGTACTTATCAATTCGGCCTTCATGATAACTTTCCTATTATTATTTTGTACTGCTAGTATAAAATTTTGTGCTTGTTTATACTGGTGAACCTACAGTTACACATTATTTTGTGACGCTATTACACTGAATAAATAATAAGCTTTTGTTAACACCGTTAACACCAGCCTTCCAAATTCATTTATCGAACCTAGATATGAGTATCCACTTTGATGCTTCGTGCGTAAGCTTAAAAGGTTTACTCAAAAAAGGCAGGACTTGTTCTATTTCTTAATAATAGTCGATATTATTATGACTATGTAGATAAATGTGCAAAAGAGAAACAAAATAAAATAGATAAGTATAAATACTTACCAATAAGGAACCACCTTTTCAAACTATCAGGTTAGCCTTCCTCACCAGTCACCAAGACATGACTGACACTCAGAAGCAGCCCTCTCCTCAAGTGTCTGAGTATTCTTTAGAACCTGTTTCTCCGAGAATCCCCTTTCAGTTACAAGGAAATCGAACAATCTATCTGACCGTGGTTTGCTCCATTTAAGCTTAGAAGCATAGTCTGTGGTCACAGGTGGGTCCATGAAGAAATCCCTGATCTCCTCAACAGATGCACATGCACGGATATCCTTGCTCTCTTCACTGATCACGGTATTGATATTACCATGCTTTCTGATGAGCTTGAGAGCTGTCTTAGCACCCACACGGTGCATCCCCTCATTGAAATCCGTACCGATGCAGATAGCAAGATCAATAAGCTGTTCCCTGCTCAGATCAAGTTCCTCGAGACTGGATGAAAGTGATATATGTTCCGGAGTCTTTGCCACATACTTATTCTGACCGGGAACCTTTCTCTTTCCAGTGCTTCCAAGATTGCGGACAACATCCTCAGCACCAAAAAGGAAAACATCATAATCCTGTGAACCAACAAGGTCTGCATCTCCCCGAGACACCATAAAAGCAGCCTGTGCTTCGGCTTCGGATTCTGCCTGTATCCACGGGATGCCCATGAGCTCAAGTAGCCTCTTTGAAGTATCCAGAATATCCGGAGTTATCCTGGAAGTTCCCTGTGCATATTTTTTCATGTCCTCAAGGTTGCCTTCATCTTTAGCGATCTCGTAATTGAGGACTGCATTCTCCTTGCATTCCTTACGCTTTTCAAGGGTCTCTTTTTTCATCTCAGGTGGTTTTCCATCAAAGATAAAAACTGGTTTGATATTGGATTCTCTGAGCTTGCTTGTCCTTGAGAACAGACCTGTGAGATGAGATACAGGATTGCCTGAAGGATCAGTGAGAAGTGAACCGTCACGCTGGCGAATGGCACTTAGGAACTGATAGATCGTATTGTACGCATCTATTGCTATCACTTTACCTGAGAGTTCCTCATAGCTTATCGGGTTCTTTGTGAGTAATGTTCCTATCTGTGTGCCCATGGTATGCTCCTTTTCGATATTGTCCTGTTTGCCTGCATAAAGGAGAAAGTCGTTTAATAATACACTGGTTCAACCATCCTGAATTTTACAGTTGTACAAATTTAGTTCCCGGACTTAATATTTTATCTATTATGTTCTTCAAATAATAATTGATACTTAAAAGTACCAATTAAAGGGGGAGTGTAAATAGCAGACAAAGAAAAGAAAGTACCGGAAAATGTACCCGGGCCATATTACGTGGATGACAGTTGCATCTCATGCCAGCTATGCAATGACAGAGCACCTGACCATTTCAAAATGAACGAGAGCAATATGAACTCATATGTTTACAAACAGCCGGAAACTGATAGTGAGATCAGGAACTGTGAAGAGGCACTTAGTTCCTGTCCTGCTTCTGCTATTGGCAATGATGGATGAAAGATAAGTGTCATATTCTCTGAACTTTTTAGCATTCCTGACCTTACTCTTCCACAAACAATAATAGCCTTCAAAAACAATGCTATTACAAATAAAGAATTTTTTACGTGGAGCGGGTGATGATGACAGGCAACAAATATGTTCGCTGGTTCGAGGAAATTAGCATTGATGATATTCCATCCGTTGGTGGAAAGAACGCATCCCTTGGTGAGATGTACAGGGAACTGACAAATAAAGATATCAAGATACCGAATGGTTTTGCGATCACTGCGGATGCGTACTGGCATGTGTTAGAAGATGCCGGGGTGCTCGATGAGCTAAAACAGACACTTGAAGGACTTGATATCGATGATGTCACCGACCTTGCCAGCAGAGGGAAGAAAGCAAGGAATCTGGTACTTGATGCCGGTATCCCCGATGACCTGTGGGATGAGATCAAAGAGGCATACGATAAACTCTGTGAGCAATACGGGGAAGACGTTGATGTAGCTGTACGCAGTTCGGCCACTGCAGAGGACCTGCCCAATGCATCATTTGCAGGACAGCAGGAGACCTACCTTAATATTCACGGCTACCATTCACTTAAAGACGCCTGCAACAGGTGTTTTGCATCACTTTTCACGGACAGGGCGATATCATACAGGGTGAACAACGGGTTCGACCACTTTTCAGTAGGCCTGTCCATTGGTGTTATGAAGATGGTTCGCTCGGACCTTGCATCCAGCGGTGTGATCTTTACCCTTGATACGGAAACGGGATTTGAGAACGTTGTCTTCATTACCGGAGCCTACGGACTTGGTGAGAACGTCGTACAGGGACTTGTGAACCCGGACGAGTTCTATGTATTCAAACCCACGCTGGGAGACGGATACAGACCTATTATCAAGAAGAAACGCGGCAGTAAAGAGATCAAGATGATATACGGTCGTGGAGATTCCCGTGTACTGACACGTAATGTGGATGTTCCGGAGGCTGAAAGGAAGCTGTATTGTATCACCGATGATGAAGCGCTGGCACTGGCAGGGTTCGCCATTACCATCGAGGAACACTACTCAGGAAAGAAGGGGAAGTGCATGCCTATGGATATTGAATGGGCAAAGGATGGAGAGACCGGTGAGCTGTTCATAGTCCAGGCACGACCGGAAACGGTGCAATCACAGAAGAGGAAGGATGTGCTGGAGACATATTATCTCGATGGTACCTCAGATGTAATTGTCACGGGAAGGAGTGTTGGTGCAAAGATAGCTGCAGGGAAGGTACATGTGATCCCTGATGTGTCCATGCTTTCCGACTTCAATGCCGGTGAGATACTGGTTGCCGATACCACAACTCCGGACTGGGAACCTGTGATGAAGAAGGCTGCGGCTATCATTACCAACAAAGGTGGAAGGACATGTCATGCAGCTATCGTGAGCCGTGAGCTTGGTATTCCTGCTGTTGTAGGTGCAGGGGATGCCACGGAAAAATTGAGAGATGAGATGGATGTGACGGTAAGCTGTGCAGAAGGGGATGCAGGCAGGGTGTATGAAGGTATCCTTCCTTTCCATATAGAGACCGTTGACCTGAAAGGACTTGAGAAGACAAAGACCGAGATAATGATGAACCTGGGTAATCCCGAGGAAGCGTTTGCCATGTCCATGATACCGAATGATGGTATAGGACTTGCAAGACTGGAGTTCATTATCACAAGCTACATCAAGGTCCATCCAATGGCACTTGTGCATCCCGAGAAGGTTGAGGATGAGGAAGTTTTGGAAGAGATCGACAAACTCACCGGCAGATACGAGAACAAGGCTGATTTCTTCGTTGAGAAACTGGCTCAGGGTGTTGCAACGATAACAGCAGCATTCCACCCGAAGCCTGTTGTTGTCCGTATGAGCGATTTTAAATCGAATGAGTATGCCAGCCTCATAGGCGGAGAGTATTTCGAGTTCGAGGAAAGCAACCCCATGATAGGTTTCAGAGGTGCTTCACGTTACTACGATGAGCGCTACAGGGAAGGCTTCGCCCTTGAGTGCAAGGCCATGAAAAAAGTGAGAGATGAGATGGGACTGACCAATCTCATACTGATGATCCCGTTCTGCCGTCGCATCGATGAAGCCAAAAAGGTTCTCGAAGAGATGAAGAAGAACGGTCTTGTCAGGGGAGAGAACGACCTCAAGGTCTACATGATGACCGAGATCCCAAGCAATGTCCTGCTCATAGACGAGTTCAGCAAGTACTTTGACGGCTTCTCCATCGGCTCCAACGACCTCACACAACTGACCCTCGGCGTTGACCGTGATTCCGAGATCCTTGCATCCACCTTCGACGAACGCGACGAAGCCGTGAAGAAACTAGTTTCAATGGCAGTTCAGGGTGCCAAAAGGAACAACAAACACAGCGGTCTCTGCGGTCAGGCTCCAAGCGATTACCCGGAGTTTGCTGAGTTCCTTGTGAAGGAGGGAATAGATTCGATCTCGCTGAACCCTGATTCTGTGATGAAGATAGCAGTTAAGGTGCTGGAGGTTGAGAAGGGGATGGGGGAGTGAATTTATTATGGATTAAAAATTCAAATTTAATCCCTCTTTTTTGATTAAGGGGATATATACAACTCAAATTATGGCAACGATTATTTAAAACATTCAGCACATCATAGATTATCATTGTAGGGTAGGGAAATATTTTAAATGTTTGAGACTCATTTTTTTCTTAAATGGATGAAACTATCACTTGTAAACCTGCAAAATATCCATATAACGATACTTTGGAAAACAATGCTATTACAGTTTTGGAGTATATACTTGACCAAAATTTTGTGAAGACAGATTTGAATAAAAGAGATAAAGTACCTAATATCGATGGATATTTCGAAATTGTGGATATTGACCAAATTCCAATTGGAAAATTGGAAATACAAGTGAAGAAATTATCAGATAATAATTTAGAAAATCCAAAATATCAATGCAAAGTAGAATTTTTGAAATACTGCGAAGAAAGTGTTCTTCCTGTTTTTCTTATCTTGGTTGACATTCAAAACAATATTGCTTATTGGAAGCTATGCAATAATCTTTTTAAAGAATTATCGATTAGCAAAAACGCCAAAACAAAAACTGTTAAAATTTTACCTGAAAAATATATTCGAAAAGGAGAAAGTGGTTATATCCAAGAATGGAAAGAAATCATTGCAAATTACAAAATTAGAATAAGTTCGTATGAACCCTTAAAGGAAGAACTTCAACAACTAAAAGAAGATCATGATTTGCTTATCCATAACTCAGAGCCACTTTTAAATTCGGAAAGAGATGAATTTCAAAAAATTCATATTTTTTTAGATAATTTGAACTTTCATTTTGATACATATCTGAATAATATTAAAAAAATACTTTACCCTAATTGTTGGAAGCTAGGACTTGCTTATAGTGGTTATGAAAAGGATTCGATTGCGTATATTTTATACCCAATTAATATGAGTAGTAATGACTTGCAAATAAGGGAATTCTCAAGTAAACTAACGAATCAATTGGATAAAAGTGAGTTTGGATACACAACAACAATTTTCTATAGTGAAAACCCAATTCAAACTAGACCAAAAGAATATGCCACTGAATTGGCAAAAAAACAAGCTAAAGAAGTGTTGGAAAAAAAAGCACTAAATATACAAAATTTGCTTTTAGCTGAGGAATTGCTATTTTCTTTCATTGATAGAAATAATGAGTATTTAGGTTTGAAGATTAAAAATAAATATGATATTGACGAACTTGATTATGCTTTTTTCGTTTATTTTCCTATTTTTATCGAAGAAACTGCAAAAAAAGTAAACCACAATTTAAGCCTTAACCCCATAATTAATATTGATTTATTAACAAGTAAAATAGCTGAAAATGACTTAAAGCTTATAATTGCAAATGTAAAAACAAGGCTTGAAAATAAGGATCGCTCTATTTTTGATATTTACCTTAAAAGCACGTTTTTCTCTTCAAATATGATGAACAATTTGTTTGATTTTATTAAGAATTCTAGGAGAAAAACAATAAATAGAGTCTATGTGCCACCTGATTTTTCTAGATTACAACAAGTACAAAATAATATTTGGCATGCTTATTCATTAGAAGACATTCAAAGAAATGCAGAAATAATATATAAACAATCAGTTGAAGTTTATAATTTTGTGATAGAAAAACATTTTCCTCTCTTAAAAGAGGAAATGTCTTTTTTTAAAAATTTTAATCGAATTATTTTTGTAATTGATAACAAAGAAAATCCTGAACAAAGACCTATTATTACTACATATTACCTCCAAAATAAAGAAGTCCATGAGCAACGTATTGATGTATTTTTGAAAAATCAAGATCAAAATCCTTTTAAGTCTTTAAGTGACGTTCAGAAAAAGCGAGACAACTTAATTCTTGATGGACAAAAATATAAATTGATGACATTGTCAAAAGGGGTTAGTAAATATCTTTTTGACCCACTTCCAATGCATAATTATATCTATGATTTATTAAGTGCAAAATTAGACCGAGTGGATTTTAATTCCGATCAATTGTTGCAAATATAATTCTGAACCAACACCTTCACCGCACCATGTTCATAATTGAGCTTCTTCCCCTGCTCAATTTCATCCTTAATCCACTTCAGTGTACTCCTATCCTCAATCCCCATTGGCAGTACATCTTTAGGTTTTAGAGAAAGCACCCATTCATGAAACTTATTGATATCAAGATATGTTTCAACTTTATTGCTTTCCAGTTCTTCCATTTCAACCTTGTTTGCCTCCTTGCCAATATATACACATCCTGTGAGCTTCAAATATCTCCTTTGTAGAATTCCAATATCCCCTTCAAACATGGCTTCAGGATGGTCTAAGTAATCAAGAAATACATCACTTAATGGCTTCCTGTATTCCTGTTTCTGACTCCTACCCACAATTATTCCAGAGCAAACTAAAAGAAACAATGATCTGGAAGGACAAATATCAGAATTGACCGGATATTACCATTGATCAAATACACATTTACTTTATTACTTATTTTTATATATTATCCCAACATTTAATAATGTACAATTTAAGGGAATCGTATATGACAACACAATACATTAACAAGGTTGGAGTCTTCTCTCTCGGGAAGATACTTGGTGCAGTTTACGGAATACTCGGACTCATAATAGGAGCTATGATGAGTCTTTTCTCCATTGCCATGGGTTCAATGATGGGAGAAATGGGATTTGCCAGTGGACTTATGTTCGGTGTCGGTTCGATAATAACCCTGCCGATCTTCTACGGAATAATGGGATTCATCAGTGGTCTGATAATAGCAGTGGTATTCAATGTGATAACCGGCTTCATAGGTGGACTGGAAGTAGATATCGAGTAGGTCGTTCATTTGAACGATTAATCCTTTATTCTTTCTACTTTTTGTTTTTTATTATCAAGCAAATACAGATCTCAGATACCTTAGAACGATATCATTGAACTTGTCATATTGCTCGATCGAGCAGACATGCCCGCAATTATCGATTATCTCAACACGAGAATTGCTTATCCTCTTACTGTATCTCAAAGTATCCTTCAGGAAGAGATGGTCCTCATCACCTGAGACATAAAGTACCTGGATATCATCATCAAGTTCATCCAGCCATGTGAGGCTGTCATTTGTTTGAGGGATGAGATCCACCCATCTGCAGAACTCATCATAGCCTAACTTCTTCGCTTCGGTCACGAAGATAGAACGCGATCTCTTGTGATTGCTCCTTGGAAGTATGATGTAGGCGAAGAACCTGTACAGGATCATGTAATTGATCCATCTCTTGAACGTGATAGCAAGGTAAAGCAGGAACTTCGTCCTCAGGTTGAACTTGATTATCCCGCCTCCAAGGATCAGCGAGCTGACCTTTTCAGGATAGAGCACAGCAAAGCGCAGGCATATCAGTGAACTGAAGGAAAAGCCCATGAAATGAGCCTTTTCGATATTGTGGTGTTCCAGCGTGCCAGCTATGAGCCTGCAAACCTTATCCAGCTCCAGTTCCCCGTGGACCTTCTCTTTGTGCATCTCCAGAACAAGCAGGTTATAGTGCTTTGAGAAGAACTCGGTCTGGTTCTTCCACGTCCTTGCACTGCCTCCAAAACCATGCACGAACACTATCCAGTCATTAGAACCGTCCTTAAGGTGAACCTCAGCACTAAACCTTTTTCCTTCTGCCATCGGTCATTCCTTTCTTGAAAGCAAGGTACTTTAAGAACACAGGGAAGTTCTTCCGGTTATGCTCCGGCATCTTCTCGAAAAGTTCCTCTGATAATGCTTCCCATTCCAGGGCACGCTCATAGCTTTTCTCTGCAAGATGTTCAGGAGATTCAGGATTGGACAGATGGGTCGATCTGGCACCACCTTCCCTTACAACATCAACAATAGCCTGCGGGTTATCTATCAATGGACATGGCCTCAGCGGATTCTCTGAGAACGGCTGAGCAGCCCTGAAAGTGGTGAAGAACTTCGATCTCAGTGCATCAGCAAGTGAGACATCGTGTATATTGGAATCTGAATAATGACAGAAAGCACACGGCTCAACATCACCCTTGGCATTGATGTGGGCAAAGCCAGTACCTGCACCAAGACAACCGAAACAGAGATGGCCGTTGTTCCAGAAATCCACTATCACATAATCATGCCTGTCGCAGTAATCCCTTATCTTCTCCTGCACATACGCCCTCTGTTGAGCAGTACACACAAGAGACGTATCGGCATCACTACCCACCGGAATATACTGGAACATCCACCCGAACCATGCACCCTTCTCACGCATCTTATCAAGGAACTCATCACTGGCGATGGTCCTGTAGTTCTTAGAATGATAGCACGCAGAGAAAGAGAAGCCGATATCTCTGGACCTCAGGATATCCATGGCCCTTATCGCTCTATCGTAGACACCTTCCCCTCTTCTGAAGTCGGTCTCTTCCTTTGTTCCCTCGATACTGATAAAGACATTCAGATTACCAACTTTAACCATCTCGTCAGCAAATTCCTCATCGATAAGAGTGGCATTGGTGAACGCACCGAATGTCATACGGTCATGTTTCCTGCACAACTTCAGGATATCATCTTTCCTGAGAAGTGGTTCACCACCTGTCATCAGGCAATCCAGAATACCTAGTTCTTCAGCCTGAGTCAATATGTCATCGAACTTCTCATAGGAGATGTTATGTCCGCTCTCATAGTCCTGTGACCAGCAGCCCTTGCATCTGAGATTGCAATCGCTGGTCGGGTCGATGAGCAGGACCCTTGGAATAGAGCACTTGTGTTTGAAACCATTGTAGAGCTCTTTTAAGGTTATGAACTCTCCCATCGTAAGATGAGTGGCAATACCCTTCGCTGAGAAGAACTGCTTACTCCTGTAGACGTAAGCCTTATGGTGTGGAAATGGGGGTATCTCCTTTTTTTCCCCATTTACCATTAGATATTTCAAATCCTAACCTCTGCCTTATTTCTTGGTTACAGAGACCTTTTGTGGAATGACACCATCAAAGACGAACTCGCCATTCTCATTGGAGTCAAGACTTGTGATCTCAAGCCCCGGAACAACAGTATAGATCCTCGGGAAGTATTCTTCCATTACATCCACACTTTCTTCTTCCATATACTTCTCAGGCAGAGAAACAGGGCCAAGATAGAATGATTCCGGATCACCGCTCAACTGGTTATTGGTAACACTGATACGTCCTTTGCTGTAGATGTTCAATTTGTCAGGAAGAGGAAGCGGGACATCATCTGCAACATCTGAATAAAGGTCGGTCTTAAGCCTCCCGATATCTGCAGTGCTGGATCCTTCCATAGTACCATCAGGCAAAACCTTTACCTGAAGGTCATCGAACCACCAGAATCCAGGTGCGATCTCATTCAGCAGAGCCGTTGATTCTGCTGCGGTCAAAGTGAACTCCTTTCTTTCATAATCAGAGAACTCGAAATTGTAATCATTGATAGATTTCTTTTCTGCATTCTGTTTGTATTCTTCCAGCTCTTCACCGGTCATGCCTTCGAACTCTATCTGCATACCGGTCTTCTCCAGAGCGCTCAGATAGTCCTCATGGGTATATTCGACCCCGAGATCCTTGGGTCCCAGTATCGAGAAACTGGCATAGACCCAGAATACACTTCCTAATATCACTACAGCTGCCGCTAAGAGTACATACTTCAGATTTCCTTTTTCACTGCTCATTGCACCACATCCATTTTTAAGATCATTAATACAACCACCTTCGCGCTATGCTATTTGATGAAGTATCCAACCCAGAACAGTCAAATATCAAGTGCGAGCCTCTGATAATGCCGTATCATGTAGAAGAAAAAGCGATACGAACAAAACCATGTTATTTCAGATGTTAACAACCTGAATATATGTTTTACGATTTTATCCGCATCCGCTCAAATAAAATTTAATTTATATTAATAATTTTTAGCATTTATGAAAGATAGATAACTGTCAACATCTTTTTATGCCAATATTGCACTATTTTATAATCGTGCGAGGATGAGCTTCAAATGCCAAATATACATATTACAAAGATAGATACAATAGCAATGGGAAAGAAAGTTGCGATCATCTTTGCAGTCCTGTTCGAACTTCTTGTGATAATTCTCGTGACACCACCATCAATATCAGATATCGGAAGTACCGAAATGTTAATAGTAGCAGGAATTATCCCCCTTGCACCTTTATTCTATGGTGCACTTGGTTTTATTACAGGATCCATCATTGCAATGATGTTCAATATCGCCAGTGACCATTTTGGTGATCAGTAGCTCAAATTGAATAGATAATAGATCAAAAAGCATTTCAAGGTTCGATCCACACTTCCAGAACCCTGTCCTTTATCTCATAGTCCTTTACAGTGGTTATCTTCATGTCCTTGGGGTTCTCTATCCACCCGATATCATAATCCTTCTTTTCCCTTCCACCACAACAGACCTTCCTTGTGATGCCAAGGTTCAGTTTAACACGGTCGATACCCTTCTCATCGATCTCTTCAACATCGTCCTGATATCTTCTTTGTATTAAGATCATGTAAATTCCCCATTACAAGAATAGTATCATTCATCGAGATAATCGTTTCCATGCAGGACAGGTCTCACAAATTACATCAACAGCTTAGCCAGCAATGGTGCAAGGAACACAGTGATAAGTCCGGCAATGCCGATGGCCAGACCGCTCATAGCTCCTTCGGTCTCTCCAAGTTCCACCGCTTTGGTCGTACCAAGGGCATGGGATGAAGTACCGATGGCAATACCTACTGCCACCTCGTCATCTATCCTGAACAACTTACAGACCATTGGACCCAGGAGAACACCTGCTATTCCGGTAAAGACTATGGCAGCCACAGTAATAGATGGAATTCCACCAAGCTGGTTGGATATCTCGATACCTATAGGCGTTGTGACGGATTTAGGCAGCATTGAGATGCTGATAAGTTCATCAAGCCCGAACATCTTACACATGACGATGATACTGGTTATGCCTGCAGCCGAACCTATACTGATACCTGCAATTATAGGAACGACATTCTCCTTCAGCAGACTTATCTTCTTGTATAAAGGCACAGCAAGGATAACTGTGGCAGGACCAAGGAAGAACGATATGAACTGCCCTCCCCTGTTGTAATCATCAAAACTTATATGGAAGCTCAGAAGCAGAGCTATTATCATCAGCATGCTCAGAACAAGCGGATTCATGAGTGGGGAACCTGTCCTTTTGTAGAGCAGTCCGCCTGCATAGAATGTCAGCAGGGATATCCCTATGCCGAACACAGGTGACTGCAGGAACTGGGATATAAGTTCACTCAAGGGACTGCCTCCTTTTCATAAGGATCTGTACCGTTGCCCCGGTCACAACTGCAATGATGAACGTTGAGACCACGGATATAATGAAAAGTGCGGTCCACTTCCCTTCAAGGATCGTAAAACATGTGATAAGTCCTACTGCTGCAGGTATGAAGAAGAACGAGAGATGTTTCAGCAAAAAGTTACTTACATCCTCTATCATCGACAGTTCCAGTATACCTGTAAGCAGGAGAATAAGCAACAATACCATTCCCAGAACGTTTCCCGGAATGGGAAGAGCAAGATAATTATGGATGAGATCACCCACATAGCAGATAGCGAGAATTATTGCGAATTGGATGACATACTTCATTCAAGGTCACTTTCGTTTTTGTAGATAAGCAGCACAATATATGTTCTGCTATGAAGCGGATATAAGGTCGGTAGCTGATATTAGCACTTTCGGTTCATGCTGTGATCGATGCTACTGAAAGAACTAAGCAATGATCATCGATATTTCCGATGACCATTGAATTATCTATTTGGAATTATCTTCTGGACTGAGGTTTGTTCCCGGAAGCCGGACTTCTACCGGTCTTGTTCCTGCCCTGCCCTTTAGGACCACTCTGGCCACCTTGTTTACTCTGACCGCCTTGTTTATTCTGTCCTTTACTTGGACCAGAAGACTGTGGGCTCTTTGCCTTTACGTTCTTCTTTTCCCTTCTGACAGGTTTCTTGCCGTCTTTAGCTTCGCCTTTCTTGCCCCTTCCCTGACCTCTTTTATGACCGGAACTTCCTCTTGGTCTGCCGCCCTGCTGTCTGGGAGCAGGTTTAGCGTCATTGCCAGTGGCATTCATGGCCTTATCGGAGTGATACTCATGCTCTGCAACCTCGATCTCCATCCTGATAAGCTTCTCGATCTCACGGAGGAAATCACGCTCATCGGCAGCACAGAAAGAGAATGCAGTACCATCGGCACCTGCTCTTGCAGTACGTCCGATACGGTGTACATAACTTTCTGAAATGTTTGGAAGGTCATAGTTTATCACATGGGATATATCGTCGATATCGATCCCACGAGCTGCAATATCTGTTGCTACCAGTACACGTAGATGGCCTGACCTGAAGTCCTGAAGGGCCTTTGTACGGTGTGTCTGGGATTTGTTACCATGTATCGCATCTGCAGGGATCCTGTTCTTGTTAAGCATCTGCGCTACTTTGTTGGCACGGTGCTTTGTACGGGTGAATATAAGAACACATTCAAGGTGTTTGCTTCTCAGAAGCTGGAGTATAAGCTCATTCTTGTCCTCCGAATCTACGAAAAAGACGAACTGATCGATACGTTCAACAGTTGTTGCCTGTGGAGTGACTTCCACGGTGACAGGGTTTGTCAGCATTTTCTTAGCAAGCTTTGAGATCTCAGGGGACATGGTTGCTGAGAAGAAAAGGGACTGACGTTCTTTTGGCAATAGTGCAACTACCTTGTACACATCATTGATAAAGCCCATGTCAAGCATCCTGTCTGCCTCATCAAGGACGAAATACTCCACGTCAGAGAGTTTTACATGACCCTGGTCTACCAGGTCCAGTAATCTGCCAGGGGTCGCTACAAGGGAATCTACACCCTTAAAGAGTGCTCTGACCTGAGGACTCTGACCCACACCGCCAAATACCACTGTATGCTTGAAGCGGGTGTATTTACCATAGGTTGAAAAACTGTCCCCGATCTGGGCTGCAAGCTCTCTTGTTGGTGCAAGCACGAGCACACGCGGACTTTTCGGACGTACCCTCTTCTTTGAAGCTGACATGTTGTGCAGGATAGGTAATATGAACGAAGCGGTCTTGCCTGTACCTGTTTGAGCGATACCTATCATGTCCTTACCACTAAGAAGATGTGGTATAGAACTTTCCTGTATCGGAGTTGGATTTGTATAGCCTTCATCGGACAAAGCCCGTTGAAGCGGAAATATTAGATTTAGATCATCGAATGACATGGTTGTACCTCAGGTTACAGTGCAAAACTTCTTGGAAATCGCTTCCTGTCCAACCTTCATAATAAACAGTAACATTGTTTTTTCGGAAGAACACCGGGACTAATTCCACACAGTATAACGTCTGTAAATAAGATCATAGTTATTTTCTACAAGAACGACATCAATAGTTAACAAACAGTATTTAACAAGAAAATACGAATATTAATTTCAATAATTTACTTGAAAATTTGTATGATGCTCCCGACGAGATCCAAAAATTCCCGCAGGCCCATAATTGAACATTAGATCAATGTATATATCGCATATATGTGTTAACGGTCGATCTGTAAAGATAAACTAGATAAGTTTTTTTAATCTCTCCATTATAATAAATTTGAGTTGCTTCCTGAACGGGTTTATGCTATTTAGCTCTATTCCATTTGGGAAATATCTATAGAACCGTAAGAAAGGACCTAAACATCATCAGAGAAACCAGGATCGTTCACATTGACCATCTTAGGATATCTCAGAACTTCCACTTTGACCATCATTTTTCCTGAGTAGTATCAGACATTTAGAACGGATAATGAAAAACATTGTTAATATCCCATATGATCATAACTGCCAGATCTGAATAAATGGTCAAGCTCAAAGCAATATCAGAATAGAATACCAGCTAATGATAGAAAGATCAGCTAATGGTAGAAAGATCGTTAGAAGAGCAGAGTAAAGAGATTGGTGCTCCGGCCGGGATTCGAACCCGAGTCTTCGGCTCGAAAGGCCGGAATGATTGGCCGGACTACACTACCGGAGCACGTTGATTTCGCTTTAGTGAGCACTCCAACATAGCATATATCATTTATAAACCTTTTGAGTGTATGTCCAAGAGCATTGCAAATTGATCATATAGTTCCAACTAGCTGGTCGGAATATAGAACCATGGTTACAAGAGCTTACGAATAAAGAACCAGTTAATGATAGAAAAATTGTTAGAAAAGCAGAGTAAAAAGATTGGTGCTCCGGCCGGGATTCGAACCCGAGTCTTCGGCTCGAAAGGCCGGAATGATTGGCCGGACTACACTACCGGAGCACGTTGATTTCGCTTTAGTGAAGCGACTCCAACATAGCATATATCATTTATAAACCTTTCGCTTGATCAGCAAAATTCCCCTGCTTTTTCATCATCACTGATGTTTGCAACCCATGCAGTGATCTTTTCACAGCTCTCAGGCTGGCATGCATCTCTGCAACCAGCACATGGTGAGAACATCTCGCCGGACATCAGGAGATCGAAGCATGGCTTCTCTTCTTCCTTGACCTTGAGAAGATAGGTCCTTGCTCCATTGGAGACAGCTTGCTCCCGGGTGATGAGGTCATCATCCAGAAGCTTCGACACAACTCGTGAGCACTTACGGCTATCGATCTCAAGGACCTTCCAGAGCTCGTTCTGGAAAACCCCTTCTTTGCTGTCTCGAATGATCTTCAATGCAGTCTCTTCAATACTCATGTTAGTTTCCACTAAGTGTTTATTCTTCCATTGGAACAACAAGAATGATGTTGTTTCCACGCAACACCACAGAACCAAGGGAACGCAGGCGCTCACCGTCAGCCATCTCAACGGTGTCCACCATATGCAGATTCATATAATCATCTGCACTTTTCAAAGTTCCTTCGAGCAGGTGAAGGTCACCTTTCATCTCAACCTGGACCTTAGATCCAATTAACTTCTGGACTTTCTTACTAGGGAACAAAATTAATCCTCTCTTTTATTTAAAAGAATAATTTAAACATAACATCTGTCATGGTAATTGTCTGAATAACATTCATTTTCAGGCTAATAAAAATAGCCAATATCATATTTATTCTTGGCGACTTACCTGAAAACGAAATATCTTCAAAGTTTACATATAGCCTTGCAGATCAGTGCTGTCCTGTACAGGCTCTGCCTTCTTCTTAACAGCTCCTGCCTGTGGTTTAGTGATCTGACCGAATGCATTCTCATAGTTCTGTATATGCTGGTTCAGCCATCGTACGAGTTCCACCGCAGCCAGAGGAGAAAGTATGACCTCTGTCTCAAGTCTTCTCTGAATGACCTGTTCACCGCCGGACTTACCCATTGCCATAGGCATATCGTTGTAGAACCCTATCCTGAAATCATAGGGACTGTGACCTCCTACCGCTCCAATGGAATATACCTGTTTGAAGTCATCCGGCTTATACAGCTCTATTTTCACGCTCTTTTTCTTCTTTATCTCTTCCGGTTTATCGGTCATTATCTTACCTTCTGGTAGTTCTGTGTCCATACCACCATATCCTCAATGGGTTCTATCTGCATACATAACTATTATAATTTTTGATAGCCGGGTACGATAACACAGCATTACACCCGGGATCAAAGCGCAGGAGATAGCCTTAACCTTCCACAAGTTTTCTAAGATCACGGGCTTTGTATGCGATCTCCCTCTTTGAATAGGCAGAAGCTATCAGTTCCACCGCCTCAAGATTACGCACCACATTATCAAGATAACCCAGAACATCCCCCGGATAGGCAGTGATACCATAAAGGTGCTCAAGTTTCCTCACAATACCTTCCGGATCGTACCCTTCTGCCCTGATGGATATTATCTTCTCAGAGAACTTGCGTTCCGCACAGCCACAATAAGGAGAATCACGACAGCTACACGTCAGGAAATCTCCGGCGAAATCAAGCAACTGGTCACGCAGGGTCACATCCAGTTTATCCATATTCTCCCCCTCAAATAGAATATCCAGTGAAGCACCCTGAAATACCCTTGAAGGAAGATTCACATTAAGAGCTGCAGAGACACGTGCAGCATATTTGTAGTAAACAGCATCGAAGAACTCAAGGTTCGATACAGTGACAATAGGTTCCTGGTCAATAAGAACTGAATCACGTATGAGGAAAGCCCTTGAAACAGACAGGAAATGTCCTGAAGCTATCTTTCCGAACCTTGTAAGGGCGATCAGGTCACCCTTCTTGTGCAGGAACTTATTCCTCGCAAGCTTATCAAGCAACATATCAACATTATAATCGGCCAGCATATAGGAATGGATCATCTTCAGATCGTTCCGGGAAGAGGTAACAGCAGCCGAAGCAAGGATCTCTTCCATCTTCTCATCATCCCCATAATCGACCTTTGTGTGCTGCATCTCCCCCTTTAGCAACTTCAGGGCAACAGCATCCTCTGTATCTCCTTTGTCCCCGGAGTATTTCTTATTGGGAACAGCAAGCACCACTACCTCACCACGGTCGTGGTAATCAGGCCTTCCCGCACGTCCCAGCATCTGAAGGAAATCCTGCATTGTAAGCCACTCAATACCCATCGCCAGGGACTCGAATATTACCTGTGAAGCCGGAAAATCAACACCTGCCGCAAGTGCTGCTGTTGTAACCACAACAGGTAGCTTACCCTTGACGAATGCGACCTCCACCTTTTTCCTTTCCTGACTTGTAAGACCTGCATGATATGCAGAAGCTGAGATCGGGAGAGCCTCAGATATACGATGACAATTACGTCTTGAATTAGTGAATATAATGGTCTGCCCTTTATGACCCTTCGATGAGGTCGTCGAGAATTCCTCTCTCACAAGACGTGCCATTATCTTTGTCTTGGAATGTTCAGGGCATAGAATGAGATGTCTCTCAATAGGTACCGGACGATACTCATATTCGATCAGTTTTGCGTTAAGCTGTTTGGCACGTAACTGGGGTTTTGCCACAGTAGCTGAAAGGTAGATGAACTGAGCACCGGCTGCAACGTACTTAAGTCGTGCAATGACACCATCCAGGCGGTGACCCCTTTCAGAGTCCTCTATAGTATGGACCTCATCGATAACAACCGTCCCTATCTGACCAAGAAGATCAGCATTACCGGTCCTTAATATCTGATCAAGACCTTCATATGTTCCAACTATTATGTCAGAATCCAGGGTCCTCTTCATAGAGGCACCTTTCTTTGTCTTGATACGCTCGCTACCTACACGTATAGATGTCTTGATACCCAGTGAGGAATATCTTTTCGTGAACTGGTCATATTTCTGATTGGCAAGTGCCACAAGAGGGACCAGATAGATCAGTCTTCCCTTTTTCCGAAGAATATTCTCGATACCTGCAAGCTCGGCTATCAGTGTCTTTCCGGTAGCTGTTACAGATGTGACAAGCTGGTTCTGGCCCTTGAGAAGACCATTCTCTACGGACAGTGACTGGACCGGCAGAAGAGTCTCTGACTTGGCAAGGAGGATCTTCTTAAAACCCTTATGTAAAGGCAGGTCCTTTATCAGCCCTTTCGGGACGGAAGTGTTTGCAGCGATCGAATCGAACCTTGTAAGATCAGGGTCGATATCATCAGGACTTATCATGGCCATGGTCCTGTCAAGGTCCTTGGTCTTGAGCATTATATCCTCGAATCGCTCACATATTTCATCACTGTAATTTACATGGGAACTTTTCAGGGTGTTAAAAAGCTCTTCACGTCCACAATCCTCACAGACCTTTTCCCTGTGATATCTTATGGAGCGCCTGTTCAGGAAATTGAATCTGTTCTTCAAAAGGCAGAACCTGCATGCATTGACAACATCAGCACTCATCTGGAAACCCTGGAGCATTTCCACAAAACTGGCTGTCTGTCCTTCATCGCCACCCCTTGCTATCATTATACGATCTGTCTTCCTCAAAAGTTCAACGAATTCCGAAGGTGGTTTGAACTCACCTTTTCCATTATCCTTTACCTTGAACTTATGAGGACGAGGTCCTGCATCTGTATCTCTCAGGATGAGCTCACCGACAAAAAGAGGTTTTTTCTTTTTATCCCGTATCGGCAGGATTATTATCTTTGACCTTTCGGCGCTTGCAAGTATCCAGAGAGTCATTGCTGACCTTTGATGACTCATAGGCTATAAATACTATTGTATATATGAAAAAGAAGATTTTTATAATATTAATCATAATATAATCAATTATTATTGAGGATAAAAAAATGTTCGATCCTAAAAACATAATGGAAACAGAAACCATTAGCCAGGAGGCTGAATCTGGAGATATGGGAGAGCCATCTTTGTATGACAGTCTTAAAAAGCAGGATCAGAGCCTTGTTATCGAAGAAGGTGTACGTCTTAGTACCACAGGGATCAATGTTCTCGACAGAACACTTGGAGGTGGATTACCTGCCGGTTCACTTACCTTTTTCTCAGCTGACCCAAGATCGATGTCAGAGGTATTCCTTTATCAGTTCACACAATCCAGGAAGACATACTATTTCACGACCTCCCGAAGACCCAGATACGTCCTGAATGATGTCATCAACCTTGGTTTCGACCCGTCAAATATCATTTTCGTAGATATATACAGCGAATATTACTGCACTTCATGTGGCGATATGTCAGATAATGTCGGTAACGAGTTCATAGACTCTAAGATCATAGAGTTCACAGAGTACAATCTGCGCAATATAGCAAATGACTCCAGTGGAGAGGAAGTGAACATAATCTTTGATTCGTTCTCGTTCTTCATAGACCTTACTATTAACAAAAGTCTGGTAAAGCAACTGATCAACGTGCTCTACGAGACAACAAAAGAACTTGGATGCCTTACATATCTCTATGCAACGAACACTAACAAGAATAGCGACATAGAGAATTTCACATACAGCTTATGTGACGTTATCTTTGAGTCAATGCTTGACAAAGGAGCTGACAAGGTGATCAGCAAACTGGCGATCCCAAAGATAAGGGGAATGATACCAAGTACGGAGATCATCAAGTTCAAGATAGGCGATGGTGTACAGATAGATACTTCCAGAGATATTGCATGATATTCATGCAAATCAATATTTTTTCACTTTTTTAAAGTTCTGAATCCAATGTTGCATACATACAGCTGCAGGAACAACTTTCAGGTAATGCCTGGATAACATCAAGCAGTACGACCTGTAATTTCTCATTGATAGCTGCAAGGGTATCCAATACTTCACTTACGGTCATTTTGCCATCACTAAGTCCACATGCATCATTGGTCACTGTACAGATAGATGCATAGCACATGTTCAGTTCCTTTGCCAGCACTACCTCAGGAAGACCGGTCATACCCACAACATCACCGAACTGTCTCATCATACGGATCTCAGCCCTGGTCTCGAACCTTGGTCCCTCGGTGCATACATAGACACCTTCTGAAAAACCGATATTCCTGTTCACAAGTGAACCTTTCATAAGGTTGCGGATATCAGGACAATATGGTTCACTGACATCAACATGGACCGTCCTTTCATTGAAGAACGTCGAGGGTCTGGTCCTGGTGAGATCTATGAAATCATCAGGTAAAAAGAAACTTCCTACAGGGTGGTTCTTCATTGTCCCTACAGAGTTAGTAGAGATGACATTCCTCACACCTAATTCATGTATAGCGTAAATGTTAGCCCGATAGTTGATCATATGCGGAGGTACATGTCTGTCACCATTCGCATGCCGGGAGAGGAACACAACTCTCTTACCACCGATATCGGAAACATTTACCGGAACCTTACCATATGGCGTACTTACCGTAAGTTCTTCACATGAACTTGCAGAGGAAAATGCGACACCGCCAATAACAGCAGCATCAAGATGATATTCCTGATATTCCTTATCATTTTTCTGCATTATTCTCTACCTTTTTGACCTTTTGTCTTTGGGCTTTGGCATACTTGAGACCTTGATACCTGCCAGTGCAAGTATAATAGCGAACACCACTGAGTACACAAATAACTGTATACCGGTACGAGGGTCACCATTGTCTGCAAGTACCGAGCTCATAGATATGAGATAACTTGTAGCTCCCCAGAACAGGAAACCTATGGACAGTATGAAGAAAGCCGGTATCAGATACATACGCACTGGCTCTCCACGTGTTCTGCAATCTACGATCTTCCCGGCATCTGCAAAGAGCAGTGCAAGGGCATAGATCCATACGGTCCTGTGGACAAAGGAAGTAAGCAACGGAACTACTCCATAGTACCATATACCTTCTGCAGTGTAAAGTGACCATACATCCATAAGACCGAGTATTGTACCCAGTACCACAAGGAAACCTGCCGTAGCATATGTGAAAAAGGCCATCCTTCCTGAATAGAAGGAATCCTTCAATTTCTCCCAGTAGAGATCAACAGTATCGTTGAATCCCCTGTAAAGCATGTAAAGACCCACTGCTGCAAGTATTCCTATGATCGCACCCTGGGAATAATCGATCAGCAGGAAGAAAGCGTAAATAAGAGCAGCAAGTCCCAGCGGAACAAAGAATGTCTGGGATATTTTTGGGTCATTGAATGCATGTTTGATAATATAATAAGTACTTTCCAGATTCGCGCTCTGCATAACAACGATACGCCTCACGGAATCGATCTTCATCCGTGACTGGACAATAGGGATCAGTGTTTCATCCTCTGCACCATCGGATACGAATATTGCCGATTCTGCAGGGAACTTCTTCAGGATCATGTCAAGCTGGTTTGCGATCTTCTGATCGGATATGATACCGATGTTCTTGTCCCCGGCAAAAGTAACGATCTCCGCATCAACACCCTTAGCAAGCAGTTCATCAAGTATCTTGACCCCGCCAAAGATAGTGTTGGTATCAGAATCTTCCGGGTCTGCTGTTGCCAGTTTCACAGCTGCCTCTATGTTGGCCTCCTTGCCAATAAGAGGTGCCTGGACATTTGCTTTATCCCCGAGATCGTTATCCCTGTCAATACAGATCACTAATGTTTCCATGAAACTCCTGTAGCATATTTATAACGAAAATATAAATAGATTCTGATAAAACAGTATCTGCAAGGAACTTAAAAAAAGATAAGAAAAAGTCCCGCTGATATTAAGGAACGATCTTTTCTATCAGCATACGAGCCCATTTGAGCTTCTTTTTCTTGATAGGATCGACATCCTCATCATCAAAGTCAAAACCCATCAGGATTATACTGGAAGCCCCGAACTCCTTTGCCAGATAGACACACCTGTCACCATCACTGAAACCCCCGAAATTATAGATGTTCTTCAAGGGTGCAGCCTGTGTACTACCCACAATTCTATTGAGACGCGGAACATAGCTCTCCAGTTTATCGATGTTATCACCGTGTCCATGGACCACCATGAGAGAACCTTCCCGGTTTGCAAGGATCTCTTTCTCAACATCACCATCAAGGTCTGTGACGATGATATCAGGGACCATGCACTTGTCCATGAGTACAGCTGTGGCTCCATCGGCAGCTATTATAACAAAATCATCCTGGTCGATAAGGTCAAGTTCTCCTTTAAGCACAGGAGCATTGCCGCAGACAAGGACATCCCTGCCTTCAACCAGTTCTCTTATTTCAGAAACATCGACCGAGTTAGAGGGTAAGAGCATATCAGAGAGGATGAGAGCAGCCTGCTCATCACCTTCCCTGCTAAAGCCCATATCCTTTAAGATGGACTCGTAAATGGGTTCCCATTCTTTGAAGTCCATTATATCCTCATTCAGCCTTTGTTATGCCGATGGTCATGGATATACCTTCGACATCCCAGTCCTTCTCAAGGGACCCGGAAGTATCCACATCAAGACCTATGACCTGAACATTGGCACGTGTCTCTTTTGCAATATGCTGTTCGCGGTCAAGTACAAGATCAAGTACTCTCTCATCGTTGATCTGTATATGGGACCTGATGTTGTCATC
The DNA here is from genome assembly GCF_900114835.1 of Methanolobus profundi. Taxonomy (GTDB): domain Archaea; phylum Halobacteriota; class Methanosarcinia; order Methanosarcinales; family Methanosarcinaceae; genus Methanolobus; species Methanolobus profundi. The sequence goes on from NZ_FOUJ01000001.1 coordinate 1,010,506, forward strand.
CACTGCAAGATCGAGCTCTTTCCTCATATCCTGCACTCTGCGGATAACTTCCCTTGTGAAACCTTCTGACTCGATCTCACGAGTAAGGTTCGCATCGACATATATTATACCTGCAGTTGACTGTGCACTTGCAACCATTTCAGGTAATGTCTCTGTAAAGTTAACCATTTCAGGTTTTATTGTAACTGAGCCGCCAGGGATCTCAAGCTCGAACTGGTCCTCAAGTGCCAGTGCCTTCTTCAATTCACTTGCATCTGCCTTTTTAATGGCACCAATTACCTTTCCGGCATCGCCCTTGAACACAGGACCGATAGCACCGGGATCAGGGTTTGCCTCGAAACCAAGCTCATCCCATGCCTCATCAATACCTGTGAGCACGATGTCCTTTGAGTTGGTCTGGTCCATGAGTACAGATTTAAGCTCTGTAACTGCATCTGCTGCCTGTTGGTTCATAGGTGTGAGTATGATACGTGATACCGGCCATCTGAGCTTCCTGCCTACCTTCTGACGTGCATTGGATGCTGATTCCACAATTGAACGTACCATAGCCATGTGAGTTTCGAGGTCCTTGTCAACAAGGCTCTCGTCCACCTGTGGCCAGTCGTTCATGTGAATAGTTACCGGTGCATCAGAGTACACATTCTTTACAAGGTTCTGATACATCTCCTCTGCCAGGTGCGGCATGAACGGAGCGATCACCTTTGCGGTGAGAACGAAGACATCATACAGTACACGATATACTGCAAGTTTGTCAGGATCATCTGCCTCTACCCATGTCCTTGGCCTGATAAGCTGGATGTACCACCTTGAAAGGTCCTCAAGCACGAACTCATTGATAGCTCTCAGTGCCCTGTGCAGTGTGCACTTTGACATGGCATCGTCCACATCAGCCACAAGTGACTGTGCCTTTGAGAGTATCCATCTGTCCTCTTTACGCAGATGTGCTTCTATGGACTCGAATGATACCTTTGAAGGATCGAACTTGTCAAGAACCATGTAAGGCAATGGGAAACGGTAGACGTTCCAGAGGATGTTCAGTGTCCTGTGGATGTTCTTGAGCTCATCCTCGGCGAATTTCAGGTCATCCCATGGTGCACTTGATGATAATACGAAGCTCCTCATTGAATCAGCGCCGAACTTATCGATAACATCACCAGGAGCAACTACATTGCCCAGACTCTTGGACATTTTCCTGCCTTCACCATCAAGGGTAAAACCGTGCATTAGCACGCTCTTGTAAGGAGCCTTTCCAAAGGCCACCATACTGGCACCAAGCTGTGAATAGAACCATCCACGTGTCTGGTCCTGTCCTTCTGTGATGAAGTCTGCAGGCCACCATTTATCGAAATCTTCCTGCTGTTGTGGGAAGCGCAATGTTGCCCATGAAGCTACGGCTGAATCGAACCAGACATCGAAGACATCTTCCACACGCTTCATCTTTCCGCCACATTCACAGTCCAGCAGGACCTCGTCCACATATGGCCTGTGAAGCTCGATATCTTCAGTGACACCTGACATCTGCTGAAGTTCTTCCTTGGTACCGATAACATGCATCTTGTCACATGTACTGCATTTCCATACAGGTATCGGGATACCCCAGTATCTCTGACGGGATACACACCAGTCACGTGCTCCCTCTATCCAGTCCTTGAACCTTGCAGAACCTGCCCATTCAGGATACCACTTGACCTTGGCGATCTCATCCAGCATCTGATCCTTGAGCTCACCTATCTTGATGAACCATTGTTCAGTTGCAAGATAGATTATAGGGGTCTTACAGCGCCAGCAGTGTCCGTACCTGTGGTTGATGGTCCCTTCTGAAAGAAGTCTTCCACGCTCAATGAGGTCCTCGATAATGACCTTGTTCGCCTCACGGATATGCATTCCTGCATACTCTCCGGCAGCTTCGGTGTAACGCCCGTCAGAACCTACAGGACAGAATATCGGCAAACCATTCTTCTTACCGACCTCAAAGTCGTCCATACCGTGACCAGGTGCGATGTGTACACAGCCTGTGTTCTCTGCGGTAACGAAATCTGCAAGATAGATGCCGTGCTCCATGGCTGCCTGTCTTGGCACCATATCAGCAAGCGGACTTTCGTATGATAATGATGTAAGGTCCTCTCCAAGCATGGTCTCGATGATCTCATAATCGGTGTATCTTCCCTTTCTGAGTACGTTCTCCACAAGTTCAGATGCAACTATAAGGACCTCTTCATTGCCGTCTGCTGCCACTGCCTTTACTTTTGCATATTCGAATGATGGGTGTACTGCTACCGCAACGTTGGATGGTATGGTCCATGGTGTTGTAGTCCAGATGACGACAAAGGTGTTCTCCTCACCTTTTATCTTGAACTTGACGAAGATGGACGGATCGGTCCTGTCCTCATACTCCACTTCAGAGTCAGCAATAGCTGTTTCGCATCGTGGACACCAGTTGACAACACGTTTACCCTGCTCAAGGAGATTCTTCTCCTGTGCCTGTTTGAGGGTCCACCATGCAGCTTCGATGTATTCATCCCTGAGGGTCATGTAAGGGTCTTTCCAGTCAAGCCATGCACCAAGTACCTGGAACTGGTCGGTCATATCATTCTTCTGGTTGAGTGCGAATTCCTTACACTTCTCGATGAAATTACCTACGCCATAGCTCTCAATGTCCTTTTTGGATGTGAATCCAAGGGCACCTTCCACTTTTACCTCGATAGGAAGGCCATGCATATCCCATCCTGCACGGTCAACGATATCAAAACCGTTCATGGAACGGTATCTCAGAATGGAGTCCTTGATGATCTTGTTCCAGGCAGTTCCAAGATGGATATGTCCGGTTGTATATGGTGGTCCATCTACGAAAAAGAACTTTTTCGCGCCTTTCCTGTGCTCACGTACTTTAGAATAGGCATCTTCCTCTGCCCAGAGGTCATGCACCTTCTTCTCTATTGTCTTTGGATCGTACTGATTGGTGATCTCCTCTATCATTTAGGATTCTCCATGTAAAGGTCAATTATGATTAATGTATATGATGTGATCGTGATATTCCTACTGCAATATTCAATTTAAATATATTGCATTGACCGGATATATCATTTCATTTGACTGAACACTTTTTCAACTAAGGGCAGCATGGATTGTACTTAAAAGTTTCGAATTACAATATCACTAAAAGATAAGCAGACAAAAAAAGAAAGAAAAAGAAAAGAATTATAGGATACCCATAAAGGATATCAGATCTCTTTTATAATACGGAAACCGACGTAGTCTGCACGGCTACCTTCACCGATACTATCTCTGACAGCAGAACGACAGTTGTCCTCTGAGTTTTCCCAGCTTCCACCACGTATCACTCGTCTGTCAACGCCGCCGGTCCATTCAGTTCCGTCAGTTGGTGCATCATTATAGTTGCTGTGATATTCATCAAGTACCCATTCTGCAACATTCCCATGCATGTCATACAGACCCCATGGGTTTGCTTCCTTCATACCTACAGGGCGGGTCTTATCCTCGGAATTGTCATCGAACCATCCATAGTCCACCATCAGATCAGAGTCATCACCAAATGAAAAGGCAGTCTCTGTTCCAGCCCTGCATGCATATTCCCACTCTGCTTCAGTAGGCAGACGATATGATTCGGTACCTTCCATTCCATTGAGCTTCTCTACGAACTCATTTGCGCTCACCCATGATATCTGTTCTACCGGCAGGTCAGCACCTTCGAACTTAGATGGCTCATCTCCCATTACTGCTTCCCATTGTTCCTGGGTCACTTCATATGCACCCATATAATAATCATAACCAATGGAAACATAATGTACAGGTCTTTCATTCTTGTCGCTGTAAGCCTCTTCAGAGGGAGCGCCCATGTAGAACTCCCCCTCAGGTATCTTCACAAATTCCATACCTATGGAATTTGTATAGGTGCTGTCATCCACCTCAACCTCTTCAGGTGTTGTATCAGCTACAGGTTCTTCATATTCTTCTTCAGTACCTGTATCATTGGAGTCGGTACAGCCACTGCCAATTACCGCCAGGATAACAATGATACCAATTATAAATGTCAAATAGGATCTTTTGTTCATAAACTACCCTCTGTATAACAACCAAAATATTATTTGTTCTATTCCAACACGTAATTTAAGTTCTTTGGTTTGAACCTGACAGAAGCAACTTGCCGATCTGACAGTAGAATATGAAAAAAAGAAAGATATCAAAAGAAAAGGAGGGGCACCTTGTATAGGAAGATGCCCGATGATGTCTCAACCACCCATGTAGCTGAGTGCCTCCAACCAGTTTCAGTTATGACTGTTAGTGATGATGCAATATAAATTATACGGCAAGACTACTGATATATTCATTAACAATATTATATCATTGAGTGGTCACAGGCCGGGAATCCCTCTCAAGAAGCATGTCCTTGCATCTTTTGAGATCGTCAGGGGTGTTGATATTAAGAGCGAACTCTGAATCATCCAGTACCAGACTGACATATTCCTGTTCGTGATCCACATTGTTCCCGTCAAGGATATTGATACCAGATGGTACTATCAGTTCACCATCCCAGTTGAATACCGTATCCGGTCTTATTCCAAGACCCTTACATACATGGATCGGTGAGAAGATCGACATAGCAGGTTTGCCGCACTCCTTATACTCCATAATGACCTTTTCAAGGAGTTCCGGATTCAGAAGTGGCAGGTCTGCCATAAGGATCAGAAGCGGTTCATTGATACCTGCGACCTTTACCGCATATACCATGTCACCAACATAGTTCCCTCCACCTGTCGGGATGACCTGTACTTTCCCTTCATATTCCTTCTGAACAAATGATGCTGTATTCGGGGTTGCAGGAGAGACAGCAACATATATGTCACCTATACTTTCCGTTCTCTGCAGAGTGTCTATCACATAGGATATGAGAGGTTTTCCTAATAGTTCGACACAGGGTTTCTCACCCATACCAAGCCTGCTTCCAAATCCCCCTGCCATTATTATAGCGTGCAAACGATACCTCCTTACATCAATACCAGCGTAATGGTGATCAATGCTATTATCCTTCCTACTTCATTAGATGCGCCAATGACATCGCCATTGACACCACCAAAGTGCCTGTTGCTTACGTTCAGTAATATAAATGTCGCGAAGATCGCTGCCATGAAAGCATAGATACCTGTAAGTCCGAGACCAAAGTAATATGATGCCCCAATGCAGGCGACGATACCCATTACAAAACCTATAAGGTATTTAGGTACTGTGGTATTGTTCACAAGTATAGAACCAAGTCCTTCATGGATAGACTTGCCGAATGCAGCTATTGTGAGCATTGATTGCATGGCGCTGACCTCTGACACGAACATGGCAAAGAAGAATATACGTGCGACCTCAGCAGTTGTGTACAGCAAACTAACCTCACCATACAATGCTGTAAGGGATGCATAGAGTGCGATTATAATAAGAGCAGCATATGCAACACCACCTATGCCCAGGGACATATCTTTTAGCGCTTTTAGTTTCTTCTCCACCGAACCATGGGCTGTCAGACCGTCACCAAGATCTGCAACACCATCCAGGTGGTTAAGACCGGTAAGATAGTAAACAAAAGCAATTATCAGTACGGCACTTATTGATATAGGCACATAACTTACCAATGCATAAGCAACTGCACCCATGATCAGACCAAGGACTATACCGACCACCAGATGGAGATATGTCCTTTTGAAGAACTCATCAAGTCCCTCCATTGTGATCCCCACAGGGATCGTTGACAGGAAACCAAAACTTGACCTTAGAGCTAGTAGAAATCCATTCATTCTGCTATCACTCACTTTCAGGTTCTTTTTTCTTAGACTTTCCTGCTGCCTCTGCCATGGCCCTTGTGTACATATTGGCAGAGACTCCGCCGATAAGACCGCCTATTATATCGTCCATGAAAGGACCGAGCTCTGCAAGGATACCTGGCTTCTTTTTATCAAAGCGAACGAACTCGAACATACCTTTATCACCACTGATGTATCTGGCGATGCTCGTTCCAAGTACCTCATCTGCTATTATGAACGTCAGGTCCTTTTCATAGGAGCTCTTACTGATATTAGGCAACCTGCCCTTCTGCCCCTCATTCTCCAGTAATACACCAGAATATACCAATAGACAGAGGTTAGGATCAGATATCGCGATATCCAGTTCCTCAAGGAACTTTGCCTCTGCAAGCTCTCTTGTTTCGATGCCAGGGTGAGGTGCATATAGTTCCAGTGCAGCATCAACAAGCATCTGGACTGTTATTCCTTCTTCTTCAAGGATCTCTATTATATCCCTGGTGATCTCACCTTCCAGTTCCTTTGACTGGCCCTTTTTACGGTCTTCTGATTCAATATCCGATAATTTCATTGCCATCACTTCGGGGAATCTATTAATGTTAATTTAGTCGGTCAGGAGTATGCTGTAATTATGAATGAAGATACAATTATTGCAAATAACGATGCCACAAGTATGATCCAGCTTGTTAGTTTTATATCCTCGGACATCGGGTAAACAAAACCCTCTCCAAGGACATAGGTATTGGGTTTCTCAAGTTTTACCTTGAGAGCACCTGCTATTGATGCCATTGGATAACCTGAGTTGGGAGATGGTGTTCCCGAGCCTTCGCCAAAACCTCTCTTGAAGGCACTTTTGTGATCGGGCACTTTCACCTTGCGATATACCAAACCTATCACAAGCGTCCCTGCTGTCAGGAAAAGTACAGAGAAGCGTGCAGGTATCCAGTTCAGTACATCATCAAGCTTTGCAGAGAACCATCCCACCTCACGGTGACGTTCATCCATATAACCAACCATTGAGTCGAGAGTACTTGTTGCTTTGAAGACATATGCTGCTATCAGACCACATGGTCCGAAACATGCATAGAACAACAGAGGCGAAAGGATACCATCAACGTAGTTCTCTGATGTTGTCTCGATTATAGCTGATGAGACATGCGCTTCATCCAGTCTGGATGTATCCCTGCTCACATACATGGATAACTTCTGTCTTGCACCATCAAGCCTTCCGGCATCCAGCTCTACCCGTACTTCGTCAGCAGCCCCGGAGAGACACTTTATAGCGAATGTTGCCTTGAGGAAATAGGCTGCCACAAGGTAGCGCAAAGGTGAAGGGATGCTTTCGATCCCCATGAAGTACAGTACAAGATACGCTATGAGCGCGCCAAAGAGTATGGTTACAAGCCCCATGAATATTCCATAGAGCTTCCTGTTGGTCTTTGGTATGTTCTTTTTGAAAAAACCTATCAATCTGCCCATCCATACAACAGGATGGATCGCAGAAGGTGGTTCGCAGAACAACAGGTCCAGGGCATAGGCCAGCAGGAGCACTATAACGAGATCCAATGCATCGGCCTGTACCGGTATTATCATAGGTTGTTCTCCATTACGGTTTCCCAGGCTTTCTTTATGCTTTCCTTGTTCAGTCCATCGGCCGTGAACACTGAAAGCAGATCATCAACAACCTTTTCCTCATGAACTATATTGCACTTAAGGCAGCTCCATACCTGCCCTCCACTGGAACTCTCGATCCAGTTCCCACCTGTGCGGGAATCCTCACAAGGATAGAAAGGACAGAAACAGAAAGTGCAGTCCTGGCCTTCGAAATGACATGGATAATAGTCGCAATCGGTGTTACTTCCCTTACGGCCGCAATCAGCAGCATCTTTTATGTTCTCTGTGAGCTGTAACTCCGCCTGCTCCCTGCCCCATTCATAGATCACCTGACGGATGGTGGCTGCGATACGCTCATTCTCTTCCCTGGTGCGTATAGCTATCCTGATATGGTCCTCCCCGATGTTCTGGAAAGAACTGCAATCACGGATAAGCACACCATGAGAGGCCATACGTTCTGCAAGTTCTGCAGAGTTGAGCGAGAGATCGGAGATATCCACAAAAATATAATTGACACTGCTCTCAAATGGTTTGAAACCCCTGCGAGAGAGCTTCTCCATAAGGAAAGCACGTTCTTTTGCTATGAACTCTCTGGAGTCCACAAGATATTTGCTGTTTGCACCGCCCTTCATGCTTAACAGTGCAGTTGCGATCGTATCTGAGATACAACCCATGTTCCAGGAAAGCCTTGCATTGTTCAATACGCATGCGAATCTTTTAGAGGCTACTCCAAAGCCCATCCTTATTCCGGGAATGGCAAAGGACTTTGTAAGGGAGCGCTGTATGAAAAGATAATCATTTTCTTCTACTAAATATGCGACACTCTGATCAGGATCTGCAAGTTCGATATATGCTTCATCAACAAAGAGAATGGTCTTGTTAGCCGCACACTTCTCTGCAAGTTGCTCCATCCTTTCCTTTAAGAACATCTCACCTGTAGGATTATTGGGATTGCATACAAAGATGATCTTTGCTTCATCAAGGACCGCATCATCAAGGTCAAAGATATCTTTCTGGTCGATGTATCTGATCTTTGCACCCATTACCTGACACTGCATCTCATATTCACTGAATGTCGGTTTAGGTATGAGTACTACATCGCCTTCATCTATGACACATTCTGCAACCAGCCTGATTATCTCAGTTGAGCCATTACCAGGTATGATATTCTCATATGTAGTTCCCATACCTACAAAATCCGCTGCTGCGTTCCTGTATTCAAGATAACGATTATCAGGGTACTGTTCCATTTTCTCAAGCCCTGAACTGAGTAGCTCCTGTAGATCCAGTTCTGGCGCGGGTTGTTCAAATGGTGTTCCCAGCGGATTCAGACTGGCACTTGCATCCAGCATCTCGGACTCTGGGATCCCATATTTCTGGGAACTTTTTCTTATCAGTCCACCATGAACGCATGGTTCAAGGCTCAAAAGATATTTCTTTACCGGAAGAGGTGATCTTTGGTCAGTCATAGTAATCGAAGCATGTTATGATCAGGAAAATAGAATACCTGCTCTTGCGACCTTTGGAAAGGTCAAAGCAGAGGTATTATTACCTCCTTCCATGCTCTCCTTATATTATCATCAGTATCTCCGTCTGCCATCAGTGCATCAAGCACCATCTTGGCGACATTTGGTCTATGCAATAAAGTACAATGTTCGCAGCTCCAGACCTGCCCGCCTGTAGAGCTCTCGATCCATTTTCCACCTGTTCGTTCTTCCTCACAGGCATAGAAAGGACAGAAACAGAAAGTACAGTCCTGTCCTGTGAAATGACATGGATAATATTCGCAGGAACCCCTGCCAGCAGTTGAAGCACCACCATGTTCAATGGTCTCCTCAAGTTTCTCCCTGGCATCCTCGCGGCTCATCTCGGCAAATACATCATCAAGGGTACGTATCAGTCTCTCGAACTCATCCCTTGGCCTTACAGATAGCCTTACATATCTTTTCTCACCGTTGAAGAGATCACTGCAATCACGTATCATTATACCATGGGATGCAAGTCCTTCTGTGAGCCTGGCAGAATCCAGGAAAAGATCACGGATATCCACAAGCACATAATTTGCACTGCTTTCAATAACATCGAAACCGTAGATCCCTGAGAAACGTTTACTGATATACTTGCGTTCCTTTTTGATAAGGTCCCTTGACATGGAAAGATATTCACAGTCGCTTCCTCCTTCCATTGAAAGGAAAGCAGTTCCAATGACCTCATCCACAACACCGATATTCCACGACAGACGGGCAGAGTTCAGTATCCCAGCCAGTGAACGGGAGGCAATACCGTAAGCCAGCCTTATACCCGGCATACCTATAATATTAGATACAGACCGGATCACCAGAAGATGATCGTTATCCAGTGCCAGGTCCACCATGCTCATATCAGGGTCTGAAAGCTCGATCGATGATTCATCGACTATAAGCAGGGTATTGTGCTCCGAGCACATCTCTGCAAGATGGATCAGGTCATCTTTCTGCAACAGTTCCCCTGTAGGGTCATTTGGATTCTGGATGATAAGCACACTTGCCCTTTCCAGAGTCATCTTAGGAAGGGTAAGCATTTCCTTTGAAGTAAATGAATGTACACGAGCACCGAATATACCTGCAATATGGCGATACTGCCCAGAAGAAGGTGAAGGGACTATTACCAGATCATCTTCTTTTACAACAGACTCAACGGCCAGACGCAATATCTCACATGACCCACTGCCAGGCACTATATTGTCAAAAGTAACTCCATGACCTGTAAAGCCGGCAGCAGCATTCCTGAGCTCAAGATACCTGTTATCAGGATATTGTTCGAACCTGTCCACCGAACTAAAGATAATCTGTTCCAGGTCGATGCTATCGTCCTTATAGTTGAAAGGTGTCCCCAGCGGATTGAGGTTTGAGCTGAAATCAAGAATACCTGATTCTGGAACGTCTAGTTCTTTTGCCAGATCACAAGCCCTCCCGCCGTGTTTCTTTGCTTGCAGTGCAAGCAAGTAGTGCTTCAAATGGAGTGGGAAATTTTTTCGGTACACACTTATCAACAGGTGGTTACGCAGAAGAGCTATATTAAACTATTCAAGTTGAGTTGTGCTACAGTCCGCAATTGATGCCCTTTCAGGATAAACCAATAAATAGGAGTAACACAGATCTATCAGAAGTTATTAAATTCATACATTGGAGGCTAATTGATGGCAGATGAGATAGATTATAAGATAATTGGAAGTGAGATGCAGCTTGTGGAGATAGAACTTGACACTAATGAAGCAGTAAGAGCAGAAGCTGGCGCAATGATGTACATGGGTCCCGGGATCAAGATGGAGACATCCACAGGTGGAGGACTCCTCAAAGGCCTCAAGCGCGCGTTCACAGGCGAGAGCTTCTTCATTACCAGTTTCATCCACCAGGGAAATGATAAAGGATACGTTGCATTCGGTGCACCCTACCCCGGAAAGATCATAGCTCTTGACCTTGGCAAGTTCGGCGGAAGTTTCCTCTGTCAGAAAGATTCGTTCCTCTGTGCAGCAAATGGTATAGATATCGAAATGGCACTCACCAAGAAAATAGGAGCAGGACTCTTCGGAGGAGAAGGTTTCATCCTCCAGAGATTAAAGGGAGACGGACTTGCCTTTGTACATGCCGGAGGAACTATAGTAGAGAAAGACCTTGCACCTGGTGAGACGATACGCGTAGATACCGGATGTATAACCGCATTCGAAGAAAGAGTTACCTACGATATTCAATTGGCAGGTGGATTCAAGAATGCACTGTTCGGAGGAGAAGGACTTGTACTTGCAAGCCTCACTGGCCCGGGAAAGGTCTATCTGCAAAGCCTCCCGTTCTCACGTCTGGCAGACAGGATAGTTGCTGCATCAAGATACAATACAGGCTCCCAGAGAGAAGAGTCCTCAGGAATAGCAGGCATAGGCAGCAATGCCCTTGGAGGACTGCTTGGTGGGGACCGCTCATTCTGAGCCTTAATCAAAGAACAACGGAGATCAACTAAAAATGAGACTGTTCGCAATTGCAGACCCGCATGGGAACTATTCGAAGATAGAAGAGCTACTGAAGATAGCAGGAAAGGTCGATGTTGTGCTCATAGCTGGAGATATAACCAACTTCGGCCCGGATGAGAAAGCTCTTGAACTCTTCTCCCTGTTCGAACAGCCGATCCTCGCGGTACCGGGTAATTGTGATCAGCGCTCAATAATTGATCTCATACATAATTCCCCTGCAACCGATCTTCACAGAAAGTCCGTGACCATCGAAGGAGTAAGATTCATAGGAATGGGAGGGTCTAACCCCACTCCATTCTGTACCCCTTTTGAGATACAGGAATGTGACTATGAAGAAAGTCTCGGAAAGATGACAGGGGAAAAACACGATCATAAAGAACCATTGGTGATCCTTACACATGCACCCCCGTTCGGAATACTTGATCAGGTCGGGGACGAGCATGTGGGATGTAAGGTCCTCACCGATCTCCTTGACATTGCAGATCTGATGGTCTGTGGACACATACACGAGGCCAGAGGAATTGTGCTATCCGGAAAGACCACAATAGTAAATCCCGGAATGGCAGCATTGGGCTTTGCTGCGGTTATCGATATAGGATCAGATACCGAGGATCCCAATATAGAAGTAACACTTATAGAGGCAGGTAGAGAAGATATTTAACCATCGAAAATATATCATAATGCAGGTGATCTCATGAAAGCAAAGATCTTGATAATATTGTTGATACTACTCTCATTCACGGTCATTGGATGTGTTGACGACGAAGAGGAAACCACCGTCGTGAACGACACGGACAATGTAACCACCGAGGACGTTGTCGAGGAGACAACTAACGACACTGATATGAATGCGACCGTTGAAGAAGAAATGGATGACCCTTCCGAAAAAGACGAACCAAAAATAATAGACTATGAGGGAGCAAAGACATATACTATCTATATGGAGAACTTCCTCGCACAGCCCAGCGATCTGACCATCAATGAAGGTGACTCCGTCATGTGGTTCAACCGCAATGACCCTAAAAGGATATTCACCCTTATAAGCAATGAGGATCTCTGGGAGAACACTTCCATGGGATATAGATTGTCCTTCACATACACTTTCAACGAATCCGGTACATACACATACAAAGTACTTGGTTGGGAAGAAAGGATGAAGGGAACCATTACCGTTAAATAAGAAAGGATATTCAGGGAACCCGATGAAAGTAAGGACTATCAAAGAAGGAGATACTGAAGTACTGGTTCCCGTCCCTGAGGAAGGGGCTAATTTTGCTCCTTCTGCAGCACCTGTTTTTTATAATCCGGCCATGGAGATGAACCGTGATATCTCCATAGCTGCTACATCTGTTTTTCTCAAGGGGATCGAACCGGACCCTGAGAAGGTGATCACCTATGTGGATGCACTCTCAGCATCCGGCATACGCGGGCTCAGGCTGGCAAATGAGATCGGCGTTCATACCACGCTCAATGACTGGAGTGAAGATGCCTGTGAGCTCATACAACAGAACATTGACAGGCTGGATATTGGAGATAAGGCAGTTGCAAGCCATAAGAATGCAAATGTCCTGCTTCATGAGAAACACTTCAATATAGTGGACCTTGATCCATTCGGGACTCCTGCACCATTTCTTGCAGCAGCTGCACGTTCCGTGGTCAACCTGCTTGCAGTGACTGCAACCGACACTGCACCCCTTTGTGGTGCCCACCTCAATTCCGGCATCAGGAAATATGCAGCAATACCTTTCAATAACGAATATCACAGCGAGATGGGAGTGCGTATCCTCCTTGGAAAGATAGCAAGGGAACTATCACTCCATGATAAGACTATGAGACCACTTCTATCCCATGCTACAAGACACTACGTTCGTACATATCTTGAGATAAAAAAAGGTGCAAAAAGAGCGGATCAGATGCTCAATGATATCGGGTTCATTGCTCATTGCCCATCATGCGGACACAGAGAAGCTATCAATGGACTTGCTGTACCTATTGAGAAGAATTGCAGCAATTGTAGTGAAGAGAATATGATCGCAGGTCCTTTGTGGCTTGGAAAGCTCCATGATCCTGAATTTTGTAGTGACATTATTGCTGACCTGGAAGAGCGCAACTGCGGCACCGGACAGAAAGCGATCAAAATGCTGGAGTTCTGCAGGGATGAGCTTGACATACCTATGTTCTACGATCAGCACCTGATATGTAAAAAACTTGGATTGTCAGCGTCTGAAATTGATAGAGTGATACAGGAACTTCGCGACAATGGATTCCTGGCATCAAGGACACACTTCAGTGGTACATCTTTCAAGACGGATGCAAAGATCACGGATATAGAGAAAATTATCTCTAATATCCGATAGAAATATATACTATTTTTATTCTAATGATATATATTAAAATATATAATACAAGGTATTATGATACTTTTTCAAACAAAAGGGTTCAAATTGCTTGTAAAGGGGAAATATTATGACGAAAGAATATGCTGAGCAACTTTTTTTACAGGAGAAACCAACTCTTGCCCTTCTGGCTATATGGTCCTTTCAAAAAACATATGCATCAGTGATCACAAAAGAGATCAATTCGACTTTTGCCCATACAACCAAGATACTGTCTAAAATGGAAGAGCATGGTCTTGTTAAATTCACAGTAGAGGGACGTGTCAAATATGTGGAGCTCACTGACCACGGCTACAGAGTGGTCGAGGCCCTTAAGAATCTGATAATGGCCATCGAAGGTGAAACACCTGAGACCACCGAGGGAAGCGAAGGCGAGGATACAGATGCCCCTGCCGAAGCCACAGAGGATGAAAAGAAACTCACCAGGGACCATATTGACAGGTTACATGAGCAGATAGTATCCACATACAATGATCTTTTCAATAATAGTTCAAAACCAGAGGAAATGAAGATGAAGATCGGTCCTTTTAGCCGGGATATCCAGTTACTCTTAAATTCTATAGAGAAGAATGAGGACCTTATCGATGATGAAGGTCTGGATAAGCTCGGTGAGATACAGAGCATCTTTGATACGGTTATGAAGCAATAATTGAAAGGATAATAAAATGGTCACTGTAACACTATTATTGAACGTCTACGGAAATAAGGAACGTGCACTGCATTCTGCTGAGGTCCTCATAGACAACGAACTGAAAGAACTCGATGCATCTGCAAAACTCTCAATATCAGATGATAATTGGATAATAGCAGATATCAGCGGAGAGGACAGTGAGTTCGTTTCCAATTTCCTGATGCAGAAATACGGCACACCTGTTAAAAAGCTCATTAAGAATGAGACCTACATAGGCGTTATACGTCAGATACATCAAAGGGAAATGGTTGTTGATATAGGGAACCTTATAACCATCCCACAAAAGAACCTTGCAATACTTGGAAGTGGAACTGCCGAACAGATCGCCACCCGCTTTGGAATAATAAGACACCTGCCGGTGAAGATCGAGATCACCGACGAGAAAGCGAGGCAGGGTACTTTTACCAAAGAGCAGGCAGACATCTGGTGGAACTGGAAGAAATCCGAGCAGGACAGAGTTATAGCTAATTCAGTTACACGTTCCGAGCTTAAGGCCGCAATCAAAAAGACAGGCCATTCAAGAGATATCTATGGCATAGAAAGACTTGGACTTATGGAACATATGATAACCTGCAGAGAGAACACTGATGGACCGGGTATTGTTGCCGCCATTGGCAGGCTTGTTAAAGGTGAGCTAGGGGTTATCAGAACAGAGAAGTAGAACAGGTTTTTTTTTAATAAAGGTCCGTTTAAAGTTCTATCATCTGGAAATGGCATGCATCGCAGTTCTCATCACATTTACCAAGCATCTGCATCACGCATTCCACACCCAGCTTTTCCTTGAAGACACCTTCAAAGACACCCTGGGCAAAAGAGCATAATGTTTTTTCCTTGATCGGTATGGACCTGCAATCAAAAAAGTCATGAACAGCGATCTTTATCGGATCTTTACTTATAACAGTGAAACTTCCGATCTCATGGTCCGTCCAGAAGGTTACCATCTCATCAAGGATACTACCCATATCATTTGAAACGAAGTTCTTTGAAAGACTGGCACCAACATCGTTCCCTATTTTCCTCATAATAGGATCACAGTTCACACCATGGGCACGGAAACCATATTGTACGGCATGGAACAGACATTTAAGACAACCAAAAGAGTCCATTTCAGGAGAACCGATAACATCAAGCATTTCGCTATAGTGTTTCATTCCCGGTTCCTGAGAACATGCAACGTACTGACATTTTAAGAAATAGACCTTTTTCCTTTTGTCGTTGGCATCTGTTGCCTCTTCAAGAAGGTTCTGGGTCTTCAGGTCGTTGAGATGAACAGAGATCGTTGACTTGGCCTTTCCTGTATGCTGAACTATTTCATCAAATGATCTGCAACCGCCCTTTAGGAACTCAAGTATCTTTATCTTTACAGAACCATTAAGAGCAATAACTCCAATATCAGTGGAAAAAATAGCCGTGTTATCTCCGTTGTTCATTCAATATTGAATATTGCAACAATGTATTTAAATGTTCGCAATTTGACGAATGATTTATAATCGATAGTCAAAGACTATATACAATTCCCTATTTAAAACCTTTTATTTTAATATATTTGAATAGATCCTCATAGAAAGAACCACCAAGAACAGATCAATATGAGAAAAGTCATTCGTGTACCAATAGAAGAAGCAGAGAGCCTAAGACTTGAAATTGCAAGCTCGGGCAGGCTCGACCAGGATAGAAGGATAAAGGTTATCGAACAGGAAGAACGCTTCCTTGAAATACCTGTCACTGAAGACATTGAGGGTTTTGAGACATATCTCCAGGAAGAACCAATATTCTACAACAAATGGCGATCCCTTGAAGACAGGATGAAAGGAATTGTTCCCAAAGATGAGATCGACCTGTTACCTTCTGGATGGCAGATACTGGGAGAGATCATAGTTATCACGATCGATCCGAAGATCGAGCATCTGAAAGAGAGAGTTGCGGAAGGCCTTCTTCAAATGTATCCAACATGCAGTACAGTAATACGTGACCTTGGGATAAGCGGTCAGTTCCGGCTCCCTCAAAGAGAGATCATCATCGGAGAGACAACAGAGACCATCAACAAAGAGAATGGATGCCTGTTCAAACTTGATGTTACAAAGGTCATGTTCTCCAAAGGGAACCTGCACGAGAAAGCCCTCATGAGCAACATAGGCGCCAATGAGACCATCATCGATATGTTCGCAGGCATTGGCTATTTCACGATCCCAATGGCAGTACATGCAAGACCTGAAAAGATAATTGCGATCGAGATAAATCCACAGTCATACGCATACCTGAAGGAGAACATAGCTCTGAACCATGTAGAACACATAGTTGAAGCACTGAACGGAGACTGTGCACAACTTACTCCAAAAGGTGTTGCTGACAGGGTGATCATGGGTTACGTGAACACCACTCACCACTATCTCGATCAGGGAATAGCTGCTTTGAAAGAAAGTGGTGGTATCCTGCATTACCATGAGACCACCCCTGAAAGTCTCCTGTTTGAAAGACCTGTGGAACGTATCAAGCAGGCTGCATCAAAAGCAGGCAGAGATGTCGAGATACTCGAATGCAGGAAGATCAAGAAATATTCTCCCGGCGTCTGGCACGTCGTTGTGGATGCCCGGATCAGTTGAAGTTAAAAAGTCAGGGCTTTTGCTACCACCATTCAGAAAAAGAGCTAAGTAAAAAATATGTGTCATTTTTTAGGGACGTGCCGGCTTTGCCGGACCCTCCGGGACGGTTGAAGTTATACATGATCAGTGATCGGTCAAACTTAGTATCCCCTGCGTCCTTGTGTATCTTATAGTTCTGCAAAGATCATTGGCAGACAAATAACAATATGACCATCCGCCGCAGGCGGCACGTTCCTTTACTGCTATATTGCAGACTATCGAAATAGCGCAGTTATTGAAAATTGCTGTGTTCAAAGTTGCAGTTAGCAGAATCCCTACAGAACCTAAAAAAATAGAAAAATATAAGATGTCAGAGCTTTTTGACCTCATTGGTCATGTCTGCATCGATTATGTAATCGAAGTCAATGTGTCCCGGCCAGTTGCAATTTATAAGCATTGACTGGAAGCACACACCAATGATGAGCTTCTCCTCAGCATCCTTCATAAGATCATCAACAAGAACATTCATCTTTTCCGGCTCAACACCTATCTTTGGCATTGCAAGCCCACCCAGCAGAACAACAGTATCAGCAGAGGGGTCTGCTATATCTCCAAGCTGCATTCCGTTAGTAGATGGAACTATCATGCGTGCTTCGTCTGAACGAAGATCAGGAAGGAACACCAGTTTTTTATCGGTACCTCTAAGGACAAATGCCATCAGCTCTGCAAATGGTGTGCAAAAACCTACAGTGCCGATAAATGTGATACTTTGAGAATCGTTAACGAGTTTTCTGAATTCGGTAAGCTGGCCACCGATACCTTTTGAAGTACTTATGATCTCCATATACTGTCTCCAAAAGAAAAAAGTAATACAACCTTTAAGGTTGTATCGGTATTATTTGAGTATGTTAAGTACTCAGACTTCTTTTATGCCAAAGGATTCCAGAAGAATACCAGGGTTGATCCTTCCGCTTGTAAAGGACTTCTTTGTCTTGGTATCGTTCACTGTGATCTTGGCTGGTGCGAACATTCCTGCATCTACCTTGAAGAAGTCGAACTCTGCTTCCTTGAAGGTGGTGTAGAATGGCTTACCGAAGTCCCTTGAGGTTGTGGATGGTGCCTTCTTGACGAAGTCCTCGAGCTTCTCAGCATCTCCGTACTCAACGGTGTAGTAGGTCTCACCACAGTAGATGATACAGTCGTTGGTGGATCCCATACATTTTGTATCGTCACCGACAACAGGTGCAATAGGAGCAACACCGAAACCGCTCTTGATGGTGTTGATGTCGTAGCCGATGGATTCGAGCTTGTGGATACCAGTCTCGACAACACGTGCTGAGATCTGTACGCATCCTGCAATTGAAGCTGTTGGTGCAACAGCGATGTAAACGTTCTCAGGGTCGACACTGCAGTGCTTTGCAATGTATTCAACGACTTCCTCGGTTGGTAATTCGCTTGATTCCATTACAAGAACAGCATACTCAGAGTCATCTTTGTAGCCTATTTCTTCGTAGAGCTCTTTTGGTTTAAGACCCAGTGCCCTTGCAGGACCTGAACCCATACCGAAGTATTTACCTACTGCAATTCTCCATCCTGCATACTGGGATGCCATACATGCGATGGTTGGGTGGTCGGTAGCTATCTGGATAGCTGGTACTGGAAGACCATCAAGGTCGAACTTTGTGTAGCTTATGTCTGCAAGGTCTGCAAGACAGAGACGGGAAAGGTACATTCCTGCATCATATCCACCTTCTACATTCACACCACAGTCAATTACTGTAGCGCCATTCTCAAGTTCTGTGGACTTGACCTTCAGTTCCTCTTCCCAGTCAAGCATTTCATCGATTATAGCTAATCCCTTTTCGTTGACACTTATCATGTTTATCACTCTAAAGCTGTTGATCGAGTGATCATTGGGCAGTCAAGCATATATAATTGACGATTCTGCATGAAGGTGCGTATGTTGATTTTCGTCAAGCTGTAACTTATAGTCCCAATGTTGTCACTATTAAGATCGATAAAAAGGAAAAATAGCTGCAAACAATAAAGTGATCAGGCTTCTTTTTTAAGCGTGAGCCAGAAGATACTACCCTTGCCCTCAGGATTGTCCTCCACACCGAACCCCTCTTTGTGAAGGTCCATTATCCGCTTTACAATGGCAAGACCAATGCCGGTTCCACGTATCTCTTGCTTATGAAGACGTTTGAAACGTTCAAAGATGGATGCCTTGCTGGAGTTGGGTATCCCATCGCCCTGATCGATGAAGCTTATCTTTAGTTTATCGCCATGGCTGGCAACCTCAATAATAACAGTGCTGCCTTCGGGACTGTACTTTATAGAATTGGACAGGAGGTTGACGAACACCCTCTCTATCATAGGATTGGCAACAGCATAGGAGCCACTCTTTAACTGAAGCCTTACATCTATTTTCTTTTCTTCGGCCTGATGCATGAAACTATCAATAGTATCATGCAACATAGAATCAATATCGATCTTAACAAAACTTATATCATCTACTGATTCTAATTTTGCAAGATGTGCTGCATCCTCTATCATGGCAATGAGCTTTTCAGTAGACAAATTGACATTGGACAACAGTCTTTTTTTCTTCTCATCAGACTCCATTTTCAGAAGGATATCCACAAATGACTTGATAAGACCTGCAGGATTGAGCAGGTCATGCCGCATGACATCTGTAAAAAGGTCCTTCAGGTCGTTGGAACGCTTCAGTTCGAACGCATACTCCTTGAGCTGTTCTTCAGCAGCCTTTCTTTCTGTGATATCCTCACCTGATATGAGAATACCAACCGTATTACCCGAATCATCCCTGAGTGGAGAATCATACCATCTGTAAAGTCTTTCCTCTCCGCTGCTTATGATAACAGGGAACTCACAATATTCATAGGCCTTTGTTGCACCTGATATGAGTTTTTTGTAATGCTCACGAATAGCATTCAACGAATTACGTGGAATGAAGAACTCGATCCATTCTCTGCCAACCAGCTTCTCAGGACTATAACCCAGAAATTCAGAACCTTTCTTATTTATGTGAGTTACCTTAAGATCAAGGTCCAGGACAGCCACAAGTACACCAATATAATCGAGATATTGATAGGCTTTGTTCTTCTCGGTCAGAAGAGTATCATGCTGGTCTTTTATCCTTAGAAGAGATGCTATCTTCTTATCAAGCTCGAACTTACCCACGGGTTTCTTTAAGAACTCATCAGCACCGGCATCTATACCCCTCTGATGATCTGCTTTGTCAGTGAGAGCCGTTACCATAATGATAGGTATGAAATCCATCTTGAACTCATTGCGGATCACACGGCAGACATCATAACCATCCATTTCCGGCATCATCACATCAAGAAGGACGAGGTCAGGATGTTCCGATTTAACCTTTTCAAGTGCATCCCTGCCATTGTAAGCTGTAACTATATCATATTCATCCCCAAGATAAACTGAAAGTAGTTCCACATTCAATGGTTCATCATCAACAATAAGGATCTTGTGTTTAGAAGATGTCATCCAGATGAGAATATAATTCTACATTTATATAAAGATGTCTAATTATTTAGATCACCATTTCATGAAATGGAAAATTATGCATTCTCCAGCATAAATGCCTATAAGATCTATTATGTCTGCACACATTAAGAAATAATTATATCTAATTGTAAAATAATATTGTGCTGATGAATAGTAGATACATCAGGAACTGAGAGATCAAATGTTATGGCATCATCAAAAATCATCACCATGCAACGGTGGTTTCAATATTATGCAACGATCATACCGCCTGTTGCGGTCAAGATATATCATTTGTTTCATCCCTTGTAACAATTACCAACAGTGAGATGATGATCTGACAATGGAAAGGACAAAAATCATAGTCGCAACAGGAATCATAATAATTGCTGGAATAATTGCAGTGAGCATACTGCTGCAAGAAGCACCTGTAGTGATACAGATAGAAGGAGAATCTTTCAAGATCATCGAGATCCCCTATTCGTACACTACTGGTGAAGCATATATGCTGTTGATATGTGGCCTTTTCTCCGGAATGGCATTGTATCAGATACTGATAAGTCTGAACATCCATCCTTTCGCAGGCGTGGACACCGGATCAATAGATAATAGAGGTTCTGATGTCAAGAATGATAATGAAGAACTTTTATCACCACCCACACTGAGCAGGGAACAGGTCATCCTCATGGCCCTTGAAGGGGATGAGAAAAGGACCGTCCGGACAATTGTGGACAATGGAGGGCAAATGCTCCAGAACGAGCTTGTCAATCGTCTCGATTTTTCCAAGGCCAAAACATCAAGGATCATTTCAAATCTTGAGAGGAAAGGCATCATCAGCAAACAGAAATACGGCCTGACGAACTGCATCTCACTGACCGAAAAGATAAGGGGTGAGAACAGATGAGAAAAGTATTTCCATTGATCCTGGCAGGGATCATACTGATATCTGTCGTGATCTGGTGGCATTATGATAGTACTGTTGATGTCAGAATAACTGGGATCGATGCACCCCGGACCCTGGGGGTAGATACCATCAGATCCAATAACATGAACGAGATAAAGATCACCATACAGAATAATGAGACAAGGCCGGTAGAAATAAAAGTTGAAACTGAAAATGCCTTTGTTAATGCGGAAGGAGAAAGTGTCGATACATTCATTGTATTCGGTTATGACGGATACAGATACACTGACTATGTCTCAACACAGGATAAAATAAAGCTGGAACCTGGAGAGAACGAACTGACCCTTCTGCTTGGATACCAGGTGACAGGTGAACAGGACGTCCACATAAGGATCGTGAACAACGAGGTCGTTCTGGATGAGGATTCTTTTACCGTCGAGGTCATGCCTCCGGAGATATCTGTGGAATTGGATAACGAAATGATCATTCAGGATGAACTGGAGATCTACAATATCGATGCTTATGTGTTGAACAGCGGTATGGGGAGAGCTGAAGGTGTTGAAACAACTTTGAGTATCATCGATCAGGAAACGGGTGAAGTGATCTCGTCAGAGATAAGAAGCATTGTTGTTCCGGCGCATTCAAAAAGTGCTTTTAGCACATGGAAAGACTCGCCTGACGGAGTGATAGAACTAAGTTCAGGGGAGAATTCAGACGAGAGTTACATGCCAGTTCTGGCAGTAGCCAAAGGGAAAACAGGAGACCGATATGTTGTGAAACTTACCGCTATCTGGCAGGATCAGATAGCAGAAGGTGTGATACTGGTCCCCTACAATAATTCAGAAATTGGAGTTGAACTGGAGGTTGAACTATGAGAAGAACACAGGGATCGACACTTAGAACGATCGGACTATCATTACTTATTATAGGAGCTTCTCTGTTTGCACTTGTTTCTGTAGCCTGTGCTTTCAGTGAGCAGGGACATACTGATGATAATGATGTAAAAGTAATTAAGAATTCCAGTGCCCCATTATTTAAAATGGGGTTCAATTTTTCAGCAATAATAGATCATTTCCAGTCATTTATCCATAACGAAAGAAATGATAATGCTAGCCAATTGAAAGATATTACTCAAAATGGATCACAAAGTAAGGAAACTGACATTTCCCGTTCATTCATCCTTAACGGCAAAAGTGATAACGTAAGCCAATGGATCGATGTGCTGGAAAATGAATCAGAGACCGAAGATAACAGGCATCATGCCGCATATATGCTTGGAGAGTCCGGAGACAGCAGAGCTGCAATACCATTCATAAAGATCATTGAAGATACTGAAGAAGAAGATCCCCTGCGTCAGTCAGTTACCAGCTATATGGGAAAAGTAGGAAATGATAAGCATACCGATATGCTGATCGGACTTCTTGATGATGAGCTTTTAGACATACCTGCAACCACATCCATGGGGGACCTTGGAGATGAAAAAGCAGTAGGACCACTCATGGATATACTCGCAAATGAAAGCCAGTCAGAGAATATGCGAATGGCTGCAGCAAGGTCACTGGGACAGATAGGGGATGAGAGAGCAGTAGAATTGTTAATTGAATGTCTGGATGATGATTCCCCATATCTGAAAAGCGAAGTTGCCTGGGCCCTTGGAGAGATCGGAGATGAGAGAGCGGCCGAACCTTTAATCAATATGCTGGATGAAGAGTATGAATTTACAGTTACTAATTCAGCCGAGGCCCTTAACAAATTAGGAATATCAGCAGATGAAATACTCATCGAAAATCTTGATGATAGAGATGTCACTGTCAGAAAGAACTCTATCTATGCACTGAGTTCTGTCGGAGGACAAAATACCCATAGTGTCCTCCTGGAAATTGCAGAGGATAGAACAGAGGATAAAGATGTAAGAAGAGCTGCGATCTCAGCCCTTGGAAGATCAGAAGACCATGACATGATCGACCCACTCACCGACATTATGGAAGATGAAAATGAGAAAAAAGACGTAAGAACTGCTGTTCCCAGGGCTTTATTGAATATAGATAAAGATAAGGCCATTACGATACTTGTAGAGGATCTCTCGATCGAGAACATGGAAGTCCGGGCAAGTATCGTATCCTCATTTAGAAAATTAGAAGAGGACAGGGACAAGGTTCCGATGGTCATCGAGCCTATTGGCTACCTATTACAGAACGACGAGGAATGGCCTGTAAGAAAACAGGCTGCAATAGTCCTTGCGGACATAGCCGGAGAAGATGCTTCCGGATATCTGGATCTGGCTTTGAATGACGAACACCATGATGTGAGGTCCATTGCAGCAAACAAGCTTGTAGCTCTTGCTGACAGGAATTCAACTTACCCTCTGATAAAGGCCCTTAACAATGAGACAAATGAGTATACCCGACGTTATATGACACTTGCACTTGTTCAGACAAATGACAGCAGAGCAGTGCCGACACTCATACAACTTATGCAGGACAGGGAAGAATATCTAAATGTAAGGATGGAAGCTACTGAAGGACTTGGGACCATCGGGAACAGAACAACAAGCAGATCCCTGATGGAAATACTCAAAAACAAAGATGATTCTCCAGAAATTAGAAACACGGCGGCAGTTTCACTCGGTCAGATAAAAGATCCGGCAGCAATAGAACTTCTTACTAAGATCGCAGATGATGAAGAAGAGTATCCTGCGATCAGGCAGAGTGCTGAACTATCGCTTGAAATGATCCAGGGGGCAAAAGCTTCCTGATATCTTAAATTTTGATAGAAAAATCTGGTACTCTAGAATTCATCATCCTGAGCATAACTTCTTCCCAATTTCAGAGCGAGTTCCGCTTTTTTAAGCTCCTGACCCAGATAGGCAGCATGCTCCATTCTCGATACGAGTTCCATTTTAAGGATAGTATCCATGACCTCTCTTGCAGTCTCACCAACTATGGAAGCACTTTCATGTTCTGCAAGGATCTGCCCTCCTTTCATCCCATAGGGACCAGGGATTATACTGACCCTGATACTTCCCTTTGGATCAAGTGTCCACATCTTATTTTTCTCTGCACGTATGAAGGTTTCAGGGAGCATTGAATCAGTACGTCTTCTTTTCTCTTTAGCTTCGATAAGGTCGATCCCAAGGTCCTTTGGAGAACTCTCACGTTCCCTTGCAAGCATCATCATCTGGGAAGCCCGTTTAAGTTCGTTGATCGAGCCCTGGGTCTTGTTGCTGTACTCGGGAGTGAAGAGGATGCTTGCACCAAGGTCTGCACCTATACCACAGAGAGTAGCATTCACACCAGTAGAATCGGCATCGATAAGTTCTGTGACATTGCCGATCCCGAAGAAAACCGGGATATCAGGATTCTGCTCATGGAACTCCATATACCTTACAATTGAGCCACCTATGCCATGACCTATCGGGTCAAGAACAGGATCTGCTATGAGTTCCTTAACCCCTGCTTCACGGGCAAGTTCCATATTCCTGATGAGGCTATCAAAACCCTCTCCCTGATCAGGTATCACAACAGCAGGCACCCCTGCTTCTGCAATGTGAGGACCAACAATAGATATATTGCTGCTGTCAAGGCTCAATACCAGGTCTATACCACTGTCAAGGGCAGCATTGATCAGTTCGGGATCAAGTGTGTCTATGCTCAGTGGAAGAGAAGTCGTATCACGTGCTATTCCTATTGCACGCTGTACATCCTCAGGCGTTGCATGGAGAGATGCACCCAGGTCGATCATGTCAGCACCTTTCTTCTCAAAGCTGCTTATCCTCAGGGCAAGGGTCTCCTTATCAAGTCCTGTGGCATCCACAACCTCTGCCAGCACCTTCATGCGGGAATCACCACCTACCTTCATTCTGCCTAATTCCATTGGAGCTACAGCAGCATCTTCAAGTTCCTGTACCTTCTCAAGAGCCATCTCCCTGCGGATATCTGCAAGTAGCTCACAGGCAGGCACTTCCGTGGAGAAATCCATCTTATCCGCAAAAGGAAGCACAAAACCCAGATCATAGGCATGTTTCGGACCAAGGCGTACCTTGCATCCGAGTTCAGCTTCAACCTTTATGAAATCACCTGCCACAAGACCTGGGATAAAAATAAGATCATGATCAAGGTCACTGATATACTGATCAATGGCCGCAAGCAGTTTGCGAGGAGTGATGAATGCAGCGACCTTTGTGTCAGCAACAACAACATCAGCATGGTCCCCAACTGCACTTCTTACAGTCTGTTCAGCAAGTGTGCCTGTAGCTACAAGAATTTTCATGATTGGAAATAGCAGTGAAAGTAAAAAAGAATAACTGCCGGTCAAAAATTGAACGGCATGTCCGACATATGCCGGACAGCTTGCTTAAAGATCAGTGAATTATGTCGATTATCGAACCGCCATTGCTTCTGGTCTGGATAGGCTCGACTACCGGACGGCTTACTCTGTTCATTGAGGTGCTTGCACGCCTGTATGAACGTGGTGCCTCTGATTCCCTGTTTGAAACCGGTGCACTCTCATAAGCGATGTTTGCCTGTGGATGTCCGAGTATCTGTGCTGACTGGACACCTGTCATGATAGCCATTACACGTACCTTGCCCTCATACTCAGGAGTTATACGTGCTCCCCAGATAACATTTGCACTGGATGAAAGCTCGTATGTGAGTGAAGCAGCGATCTCCTCAGCCTCTTTAAGACTAAGGTCAGGGCCACCTGTGATGTGTACAAGACTGCCTGTTGCGCCTCTGTAGTCCACATCAAGAAGTGGGTGGTTGAGTGCTGCGCGAACGACATCGTCGCTCTTGTCCTGGTTCTTGCTCTCACCTACAAGCATTACTGCAACGCCGCCACAGCCCATGATAGCTCTGATATCGGCATAGTCGATATTGATGAGTGATGGCTGTGTGATGGTCTCTGTGATGCCCTTTACGGTCTCAGAGATGATCTGGTCCATTACTGAGAATGCCTGGTCGATAGGAAGGTTAGGTACGTACTCAAGGAGTCTGTTGTTGTCAAGTACGATAACGGTATCTGCGGCACGGCGGAACTCTTCAAGTCCCTCTTCTGCCTTAACTGCCCTTGCTCTTTCAACTCTGAAAGGACTGGATACCATACCTACAACGATAGCTCCCTGTTCCTTTGCTACCTCAGCGACAACAGGTGCGACACCGGTACCGGTTCCTCCACCCATTCCAGCTGTAACGAAAACAAGGTCTGCATCCTTGAAGATCTCCTCAAGAGTGCCACGTGCAAGTTCTGCTGCCTTGGCACCTACCTCAGGATAACCACCTGCGCCAAGACCACGTGTAAGTGTCTTGCCCACAAGTATCTTCTTGTCTGCACGGATAAGGTCAAGGTGCTGCTTGTCAGTGTTTATTGCCACTGTCTCTGCGCCCTCGATACCCATGTTGTAAAGTCTGTTAATAGTATTGTTACCTGCTCCACCACATCCGACGATCATGATCCGGGGTTGCCCAAGGATATCGAATTCGTCATTAACTGCGATCGAACGGCGGTACTCTTTCTCTTTCTCTGTGTGTTTTAATGCTTCCTGAACTATTGACTGCACTTTCATCCCCTCACGGATTTGTGTCATTTCGGTATAGTGTTCTGGTTTTTCAGTTGCTGCTCAATTTTACTGTAACCATTTATCAACGTTTATTAACGTTCTGGAATTCTGTAATTGCTATATTTCCTTTATTCTTTTTATACTTATCCTTTTATGCAAGTTATAATTGGCATCAGACCAGACCATGAAAATCACAGAACAACTTGCTTAATGAAGTTGATCCTGATCCACATGGGACAGATCCTGCCACATTAACATGCATTCGGTCCAAATAAAGGACCAGGGCGTATAACGGACCTTTGCCAGATATTACATTTAAATAAGTAACTATATAAATTTAACCTGACAAATTATTATATTAGTCCTTTGTATATAAACATGCGCCCCCAGTATTTACCCATATAGTCCCGCATGAAAATATATATGGCATTTAATACATTACTGTAACAAACATATATACCCGATTAAAAGAATTAGAACCTTATTCGATCAACACTAACGCCGGAGAGTTTTTTTGGACGGAACAAATATTGCATTAACACTCTTTTTCCTTTACTGGCTGGCTGTAATAATGCTGGAAAGAAAGGGAATATTGAAAAAGTATAATATAAGCACATACGGGCCTGTCCTTATGATAAGGACAACACATGGCCTGAAACTTCTGGATAAGCTCGCCATCCCAAAGAAAGCCTGGCGTGTCTACGCGGACATAGGTATCAGACTGATGTTCATAGGAATGATAGCAATGTTCCTGGTCATCATCTTATCAGATCTTGCCATGCTGGCATCGATCGGTGATAATTCGATGCCTGAACCCGGGAAGTTCAATGAAGCAAGGAACATCTTCCTGATACCTGGTGTCAACGAGTTCATACCATTGACATGGGGTATTATCGCACTTGTTGTCACTCTTGTAGTACATGAGTTCTCACATGCCATATTATGCCGTGTAGAGAACATCAGGGTGAAGTCCATGGGAATATTGCTTGCAGTGGTCCCTATTGGAGGATTTGCAGAACCTGATGAAGAGGAACTTTTTGGAAAGAAGGAAGAAGAGATAACTTATGAGAACGACCCCTACGGCGACCGACGTCTTGGAATAACGATCAATGATGATGAACCTGAAAAGAAGGTCGTAAAGACAGATGAGAAGATAGCCACCCGCACACAGAGAGCCAGGATCCTGGCCGCAGGAGTAATGGCTAACTTCGTGGTCGCACTTATCGCATTCACTTTACTCTTCGGCCCTGTCCTGGGTGCAATGTCACCCCTCGGAGACACAATGATCGTAGATGTTGCTGAGGACAGTCCGGCCTATGCAGCAGGTATTCGCGAGAATATGGTCATCACGCAGATAGATGATACACAAATAGGCAATGTCAATGATATGCTAGAATACCTTGAAGGACTGGACACAGGAACCATGGTCACGCTCCATGCGGCATCTGACCGGATAATATCTACATATGATGTCGAGGTCATAGACCCGGATATAGAACCATCAGGAATATCGATCCAAAGTATAGTTGAAGATTCACCGGCATCTGCTGCCGGACTTGAAGCTGGCACCAGTATCATGTACATAGATGGCAGTCCCATACGCTCTTACACAGATTTCCAGTCCATAATGAACACCAGCGTACCTGGCCAGGAAGTCACTGTTGAGATAGGTAGAGAGGACACAGAAGGTACCACCAGCTACAATGTCACTCTGGCACAACATCCGGATGTTGAGACAAAGGGATTCCTCGGTGTTGTCACAAGTTATGACGGACAGGTAGCTACATCCCTTGGAATATCAGTTGGAGAATTCCCTGCAACAGCATATCTTGAGCTCTTCAAGAGCATACCACAGATGCTAAAGGGACTTGCAGGATGGATCATCCTTCTCGGATTACCGATCATTGGCTTTGCAGGAGAAGGATTCCCAGGATTCAGCGGCACCCTGGCACAGTTCTATGAACCTGTAGGATGGGCAGAACCTTTCGGAATAGGCGTATTCTGGCTTGCTAACGCACTCTTGTGGATCGGATGGCTCAACTTCTATGTAGGGCTTTTCAACTGTCTGCCTGCAGTGCCACTTGACGGAGGACACGTATTCAGAGATTACATGAACGCATTCCTATTCAGGGTCACAGGAAATGAGGAAAAAGCAGAACATCTTTCAGCACTTGTGGCAGCGACCTTTGCAATGCTGATACTAATGTCATTCCTGTTCATGATATTCGGACCGTACATCGTGCACGGGTTCTAATGAGCAGCACACAATAGAATTAAGAACAGGCTACAATGTGAAGGTGAGCTGAATGAGAGTAAAGCACCTATGGCATATGACAGTACTGAAATCAGTAGCTGGAGCTCTTGCTCTCATATTGTTCTATATGCTGCTGTTCATAAAGATAATGACCTACGAAGGTCAGACCGAGTATGCAAACCTTTATGATGCATTCTACTGGGTGATCACCACCCTTACAACTGTAGGCTATGGCGATATCATAGTTACCTCTCATATAGGGAAAATATATTCGGTCTTTGTTCAGCTATCCGGGATACCACTGGTATTTGGAGTTCTCTTCACCCTGGTCATAATACCGTGGATGGAGAAGATGATCCATTCCAACATACCCACCAAAGCTTCAAAGAAACTAAAGGACCATATCATCATATGCGGATATAACAAACTCATAGAGACACTTATCGAGGAGCTAAAAGAGAATGATGTACCTTACATCCTTATAGAAGAGGATACCGGACTTGTAAAGGACCTGCTTAAAAGGAACATCCAGACCATATTTGGTGCAGTGTATGAAGAAGAGACCCTCAAAAATGCAAACATCAGAGATGCACGTTTCCTGATCGCTAACCGTTCTGACGAGATGAATGCGAATATAGTACTGACAGCACGTAACATCAGTGAACTTAACATAATAGCCATTGTCGAGGACAGGTCCAATAAGAAATACCTGAAATATGCCGGTGCAACAAGCGTTGTATCACCAAAGGAGATGTTTGGCAGGTTCATTGGAAGAAAAGCCGCAGATCCTTTTGTTAACAGGCTTACAGGAGCCACCGAGTTCTTTGAAGGTGTCAGTATTGTGGAATTACCGATCTACCCGAAAAGTCCCCTTATAGGAAAGACCATGAAAAATGCAGCTATCCGGGAAAAGACAGGTGCTAATATAGTAGGTATGTGGAAAGGAGGAAGCCTGACCTTTATCATCAGATCTGATGAAGTGATCAAAGACAACTCAGTGCTACTTGCAATAGGTTCTACTGAGCAACTGTCCCGTCTGAAGAAACTGACACAACATATGGAGTGAAACTCAATGGAAGATACGACCAAAAGAGATGAACTGGTAGTGCTCGGATGCGGTGATGTTGGCAGACGTGTGGTGGAAACTCTCAAATATGCAGATATAAAGTTCACAGTTGTAGATTCCAATGAACAGAACTTCGAGAATGCAGATTATAATTATGTTGTTGGGAATGCAACAGAGGAAGATGTGCTCATACAGGCAGAAGTTCCAACTGCTTCCACTGTTATCGTATCCCTCAATGATGATACAGATGTCATGTTCGCTACACTCATTACAAGAGGATTGAATCCAAGTTCAACCATAATAGCACGGGCAAACTCATACAGATCGATCGATAAGATATACAAGGCCGGTGCTGACTACGTTGCGGCATTGCCCATAGTTGCCGGCCAGATGCTTGCAAAAATGACATCATCCTGTCTTGCTGTCTCATGCAATAAAATGGATGAGGATATCATGCTCTATGAAGGCATAGATATTGAAAAGCACACCGTTATAGGTGACAGAGGTCTTGCTAACAAAACCGTATTGGACATCGATCTGCGAAACAGATTCGGATGTACCATAATAGGCATAGAAAGGAATGGAACAGTTATCACTGATATCCTCCCTTCAACAGTGATCAGGGAAGGAGATATTGTGGCTGTGGTTGGTGGCAAGGAAGAAATAGCGAAATTCAAGGAAAAGTATGTAAAGGTCAAGTTATACTAAGGGAAGACCACCTTTACGGATCGTGACAAATGGAAATAATAATTCTCGCTCTTATTGTATTCTGTACATCTACGCTTTTCTCAATGATCGGACTGGGAGGAGCCATATTCTATGTGCCCTTCTTCTACTGGCTCACGGGAGATTTCATCTCATCGGTTACGATCGCACTTCTTTTGAACACGGTGACATCAGGCTCTGCAGCCATCACTTACATAAGAAAGGGCATGGTCGATTTCAAGGTAGCCATCCCTTTTATCATTGCATCCATGACAGGTGCCCAGATAGGAGCATATTTCACACAGGTGATACCAGTTAGCTTGCTTCTTTTTGCACTGACCATCCTGATGATATTTGTCGGAGAGGAAATGATATTCTCAAAGGCACAGTTACTGTACAAGGGTAAGCATTTCAGTGACCATAGAAGATATCCGGCCATAATTGTTGCAGGTTTTGTGATAGGGACCATAGCAGGAATGATCGGAGTGGGCGGAGGAACCTTTGTAGTACCATTGCTATTAGTATTGGGATTCACGATCAAGCGGGCTGCAGCAAGTTCAGGCTTCATTGTGCTCTTCACATCCCTCTCAGCCTTTGTCGCACATGCAAGCTCATGGGATCCTGAGATCCATATGCTGGCAGCTGTGGCGATCGCCTCGTTCTTTGGTGCACAGCTGGGTTCACATATAATGCACAGCAGGATCAGACCGGAGACACTGCAAAAGATGTTTGGGGTCATACTCTGGATAATGGCACTCAAAATGCTGTCAGGAATGATATGAGAAGCATTTTTATCGCAAATGATAGAAACCTTTAATACAAGATGCAGCAATCAGTAGTTGCTTTGCGGGCCTGTAGGGTAGCCAGGATATCCTGATGGGCTTCGATGTGACCATAATGGTCCGGAGATACCCATCGACTCGTGTTCGAATCGCGGCGGGCCCGTTCTTTTGTTATATTTGTTTTCAAATTCTTTTTAAAGTTATATTTATCACTGGAGTTGATACTATCGCTCCTTTAGCATCCAGCAAACGTAAAAAATTAAAGTGCTGCTTTTTAACACTGATACCAACATCTTAATTAAATTTCAGTAAATAGTGATATTTGAGAGGTATTACTAAAAATGATCCGAATATCAAACACTTTGAAATGGCAGATACTGTTGATCTTATTGTTTGTATTATTATCCAGTTTGGTGGTAGCGAGTGAAAATAATGAGGAGAATTTTTCATATATAAATGACAGTATTTTTTCTGACTATGGAACTGTTATTTTTGAAGATCTAGAAAATGATCCTGATATGATTGCTATCCGAGGAACGATACCTGAAATAAAGAATTCAGAAGAACTAAAAGAATGGGATGCGGAGCTTCGTGGTCATAGAGAAAATATAGGGTCTTTGATCGAACCATATATGACCTCAAATGATGGTCCGGTAGTGGCACTTGCATATAATAGTGATGGATACATGCGTGTATACCTGGATAAATATCTAGAAACGGAAATTAATGATACAACAATTGACATGCTTTATCAAATAATTGAAGAAGAGTATGAGCAAGAAGGAATTGATAATGTCCCTGTAGCTTTTATTTTTAGATATAGAGCCATTGAAACAATCGAAAAAGAAACATATTTATCTGGATTTAGTTCACTTTTATGTTTATTAGTTATTATGTGTTTGATAGCATTAAAAAAGTATAATTAGTTGTTATTCAGTTAGAACGAGTTATTTTATGAGTTCCTAACATGAACTTGCAAAGTTATGGCTCTCTACAGAGCCATTTTAAGCCTATAATTTAAAAAAGTATTATTAAAAAAGTAATTATGACCGATCAGAGAAGATCGATCTCAAATCCTACAACAGGTTGTCCAAGTCCGAAATTAACTATGACCTGTGGGAACAGTTCTCCCATGACACCTATCTTTTTACCGTCAACGATAATGTCAGCTCTCCTGCCTTCCATGAAAGCCGGATCCTCTGACTCAACGATCTCGTACTCGATAAGTCTTTCACGCATAAGAGCTTCCACGAGCTCCCTTACTTCAGTAAAGTTAGCCTGAGCATTGATGGAAACACCTGCAAGGTGAAGGCCGTTCTTGCCACTAATGACAACATCCCCGGCTTCGAATATACGCTGTGGGAGTTCCCTGTGCTGGTTCATGGAAAGGATCTCCATGAGATTTGGCAATATGGTTGTCCTGACCATTGTCTGGTCCTCACTGATAGGATGCATGACATAGGTCACATCATCGGTCTTTTCCCTGCACATCCAGTCAAAGTGAACCCTTTCGCTTGTAAGAGTG
This sequence comes from Methanolobus profundi, assembly GCF_900114835.1. GTDB lineage: Archaea > Halobacteriota > Methanosarcinia > Methanosarcinales > Methanosarcinaceae > Methanolobus > Methanolobus profundi. The sequence continues at coordinate 1,043,917 of NZ_FOUJ01000001.1, forward strand.
AATGGCATGACCTGTGAATAACCAAGACCTGTCATTATCTCACGCATATCTGAACTGATGTCGGAGAGCATGTGGGACTTACCTACAGTAGCATTCATAGGGAATACCGCAGGGATCTTATCAAAACCGTATCCTACTGCAATGTCCTCAATGATATCCGAGTTGTCAAGAATATCCGCTCTGTAGCGTGGGATCTGTACCTCGATACGTCCGTCATCGAGTTCCTTTGCACCAAAGCCCATCCTGTTGAGCTGCTTAACGATCTCATCCACAGGAAGGTCCATGCCAATAAGACCATCTATCTCAGCTCTTTCGAGGATCTTTGTCCTTGCGCTGAGGTCAAGAGGAATATTCTCCGTGCCATCCGCACCAATGACCTTCACATACTCGATCTGTCCACCACGTTCTGCAAGAGCAGTTGTGACGATGTTAAGAGCTGTGTACACCTCATTGCTAAGTCCGGTAACATCCACCAGAAGGTCAGTGGTATCCTCAGTTACCATTGTAAGAGTACCGTTGATTATTGGCGGGAATGAAAGCACATTGTCATTTGCATCAAGAATAAGCGGATACTTGTCGAACCCATCAAGGATATGAGCAAAGCGTGTTCCCTTAGGATGTTTCTCAAGGATCTCCTTCATGGTCATAGGTTCTGTGAAGTCAAGAGGAACAAAGCTGAAATCAGGGTCTGCTGCGATATAGCGGAAAGGAGCCTGTACCTTTGACAGGTCGTGCACACCTATTGATACCTTCTTACGGTCACGTCCAAGTCCCCAGTGAAGGGATTCCTGAAGGTCCATAAGTGTCTTGATGGCACTGGAACTAAATTTGACACCACGGACGACCGCACATCCGAAAACAGGACGTACAGAATCAATGGAATCATCCTTTGTGATCTCTATTGTGTAAGGTTTTACCTCATATTCGCAGAAACCTGGCTCTATGTCAAGGAAACCACGAATTGCACGTGCAACACCCTCCACACTGTAAAGGTCCGGACGGTCCGGGAAGAATTCGATATCTATGGATTCCTCTTCAATACGCTCTATATCTGCCCCGATCATGGGTATGCGTTCTATAATAGTATCTTTATCTGTTCCGGTTAATTGTTCAAGGTCATCGTATGGTAGGGTAATGATCGGCATCGGTATCTCCTCTTTCCTTCCCTGTTCTCTTCTAGCAAGATCAACCAGAACATATCTAACTTTCCATTTAATGTTTTTGTTCAGATACCGAGCTCTGATAAATGAAAATAGGAAGGTTGACAGCACTCACATTACATTAAGAGCAGTAATGTAGCGTCCTGCGAAGATGAGCATCATCCACATAATAGGTTCGCATGCTGCATATACATAGGATGTATAGTTCTTCTTTGAGGTCAGTACTTTGTTGATATAATTTACCCCATAATAGAATACCGGAATTATCGCCATGGCAATAACAGGAAGAAAACCCTGAATAACACATGCAGCAACGAACAGGATAGATACGAGATTGATCAGTTTCAGGATGAACGGATACTTCTTCTCACCGAATATTGCAGGTATGGTCAAGAGTCCGTCTGCCCTGTCACCTTCTACATCCCTTACATCAAAGAGTATCTGGATGTTCATCATCCTTATAAAAATGAAAAGAGCAAGCATCAAAGCTCCATAAGTGATCGGAAGTGAATAATAGACGAATACGAAAAGAGCCATGAAGGACCAGACGATCGAAACAAAGATGTTCTTGAAAGCAGGTATCTTCTTTGTGAGTTTCTTGAAATGGCTTCCGTACAGAAGTCCCAGTATCAAAATTCCGATCGAAACAATAGTTGTAAGGACCGTTGTAAATGTAAAAAGAGAGATGATCAGAAGTGCTGAAGCTGCAATAACTATACACGTGCTCTTATTCTTACACTGAAGATATTTAGCTCGCGTTCCATTGGTCAGCTCATCTGATGATGCACCTTTCGAGTAATCATAAAGATAGATCGCATAGAACATCATATAGGATGTAAAAAGAATATCCCAACTCAGAGGGACCATGAACAATGTGGCACATGCTACTACTACAGCCATTGAACCAGTAGCAAAGAGGTGGCCACCAAATATGACCTCTTTCCATAGATGCTCAACAAGCTTTACAATATCATTTTTAAATCCAAACCCTGAACCGACTGCATGTACATTGGAATCCATAAAAATAGGTACTTTTGAACATGCATGTTAAAATAATGAATATATATGTAGTTTTATAATAAGTTTTATGTACATTGCGTATATACCATTGAACATACACTATGCAGCAAGACATCTAAAATAGAAAACGGTGAGCGATGATCATATGCATTTTATGGTAAAAACGCACATCCGGACAATAACTTTAATAACCATTATAATTATAATATGTTCATGATATTTATATCGGGTCTTAAGTTCCCATGAACCCTCAGACCCATATATCGGACCTATTGTGTCAGACGGTGAAACAATGGACGATACTCAATCAAGCACTCCAGGAAAAGAGCATTCCAAAAATAGAGTTCAAGGCGATGATCCGGAGTTATCAGATCACAAATTATCAAAGGGTGAGGACCCATCGTTAGAAGTAAACGGGGAAAAGGATGATGGTATGCAGGGTGATGAATTAGTAGACAATGAAACATCTGAGGATGAAACTTCAAGTATTCTGGAAGAGATCTCTAAAATAAAGGAAGAAGAGGAGAAATTCGAAAAGGATTTCGCACATATTCTGGAAAAGGCTGAAAAAGGACCTGCAGATGACGAAACCTCTGAAGAGAACGAAGACGATAGCTCAGAGAGTGATACCGAGGAAGAGGATACAGAAGAAGAGGAAGAGATCGGTATACTGCTTCCAAGGTCGCCTAACTTCGGCCCACCCAAAAAACCACTTATCGATATTGAAGATAAAGAGGAAGAGGTCACCCCTGAAGAAGAAATAGAGAAGACCATCTTACCTGATGAAGAAAAAGAAGGACCGATCCTCACTGAAGAAGAAGTACCAGTAACAGATGAAGAGGAAAAAGAACTTCTTTCTGATACTATCGAAGAAGCTGAGGCTGAGAAGGTAGAACTAGAAGAGAAAGAAGAGAAATTAGGTCCTATTGAAAAGATCAAACAGCTCTTCAAACATAAAGAGATGGTGATCGAGCCTTATGACCCTGAAGAACATGGACCTATAACAGAGTTCAATGGCCTTGAAGGATATGAAGAGATCGAGCGTTATTGGGTCAATGAACCATATGCATTCATTGTCATTTTGTACAATGAGGACAAGAACAATCATCTTTACTATATAGTCGAACCGGAACTCACTGATTTTGAGAATACCTTCCTCCATGAAATAAAGGACAGGCTCAGGGATGTACTTCTTGTGGAAGAGATCGATGAGGAAGAGGACGATAAAGAAGCAGTCCTTGAATCAAAGATCCGGTCGATCATTCAGGATTATACTATTGAGATCACACCACCAATGCTTGAGAAGATCTCATATTATATCAAAAGGGATTTTGTCAGGTTCGGAAAGATAGATGCGCTTATGATGGACGATTCCATTGAAGATGTATCAGGCAATGGTCATGATGTAGCGATATTCCTGTATCACAGGGTACATCAGAACATTGCGACAAACGTTATCTACCATGAGGATGAGCTCAACTCGTTCATTATCCAGATGGCACAGAGAAGTGGAAAACACATCTCAGTAGCAGAACCAATGGTAGATGCTACCATGCCTGACGGTTCAAGGATACAGATGACACTTGGTACAAGTGTGACCGCACACGGAAGTACCTTCACCATCCGTAAGTTCAGTGACACACCTATTACACCGGTGGACCTGATCAGATGGGGAACTTTCTCGTCAGAATCCATGGCATATCTCTGGTTATGTATCGAGAACAACAAGAGTCTTATCTATGCAGGAGGTACCGCTTCCGGTAAGACATCCTCACTTAACGCTGTATCTTTGTTCATTCCTGAAAAAGCAAAGGTCATCTCCCTTGAAGATACAAGGGAACTCAAGCTGCCTCATCCTAACTGGATCCCAAGTATCACCAGGGATTCATTCACAGCAGATGAGAGAGGTGCAGTCGATATGTATGACCTCCTGAAGGCAGCGCTCAGACAAAGACCAGAGTTCCTGCTTGTGGGTGAGGTAAGAGGTAAAGAAGCACTCACACTCTTCCAGGCAATGTCCACAGGTCACACCACATTCTCAACCATGCACGCTGATTCAGTAGCATCTGCAATTCACAGACTTGAGAACCCACCTATCAGCGTACCACGTACTATGATCCAGGCACTTGATATCATGAGCATCCAGTCCCAGACATACACCAAGGGTAAACGTGTCAGAAGGAACATCAAGCTGGTAGAGATCATCGATATCGACCCTAACACAAGAAACATCAGGACTAATGATATCTTCGTGTGGGATTCGGAATCAGATATGTTCATCCGTACAGGAGAATCAAAGGCATTGTTCGACATCAAGATGAGACGTGGATGGGGACAGGGCAGGGTGGATCAGGAACTGTACTATCGCCAGAAGATACTGGAACACATGGTGAACAACAATATCAACGATTTCCAGGAGATATCGGATATTATCAACGCTTACCAGTCTACACCTGAGAAGGTCCTGAGGAAACTTAAACTGGAATGATACCTGGTGATGATATGACCGAGATCGAAGAAACTCCGGAGGAACTGGTAATGAATGACCAGGAAGATGATGTTTCAGTTGAGACTCCGGACATCCAGGAGACCATGACCGAAGATGTTGGAAATGGCAAGAAGAAAAAGTCAAAGAGACCTAAGAAGAAGTTCGACGTTGATGATTATACTAAAAAAGCACTTATTTACATCAATATTCTGAAGAGGATCCCATTCGTCCTTATAGGCGACAGGATAAAAGCTAAAAAAGAAAGCTATGAGAATCTTCAGAAACAACTGAACCAGGCAAGGATACCGATCTCACACGAGATGTATATCTCAAATGCGATATTCTATTCACTGGTATCCGGCATTGTAGGAGCACTCATCGGACTTTTCCTTACATATACAGTGATCGTTCTGATAGGATTACCTGAGCAGATAACCAACCTGACATTCGGACCGAGGCTGGCACCACTTCTTGCATTCAAGGAAATATTCCTTGGGTTCTTCATGACCATTGTATTCACAATAGGAATGGGCGGTGTGGTATATGCTCTCTTCATGCTATTCCCGGGATTCCAGGCAAGTGAGAGGAAAGCCAAGATAGATATGCAGCTTCCATATGCTGTCACTTTCATGTACGCTTTGAGCAAGGGTGGTATGAATATCATCGATGTGTTCAGGGCTATTGCAGATTCTGAGGACACCTATGGAGAGGTTTCCAAAGAGATAGATTCTATTGTCAGGGACATGGACTATTTTGGACATGACCTGAGAAATGCACTTACCAATGCGTCTGAGATCACACCATCCGACAGGTTCCAGGACCTTATGTACAACCTTCTGACCGTCATTGACAGCGGAGGTAATATCCCAAATTATTTCCGTGACAAGTCAGAACAATATCTTATCAAATCAGAAGTAGACCAGAAAGGATTCCTGGAGACACTGGGACTTCTTGCAGAATCATATGTGACTGCTTTTGTTGCAGGTCCTTTGTTCATTATCATCATGGGTGTCATGATGGCCGTAATGGGATCTGGAACCTCTACAATGGTATATGCCATTATCTACGCGGTCCTTCCTGTAGGCTCGATCATGTTCGTTGTCATGATCAGTATCATAACACCTACTGAAATGGGCGAGCCAAGATTACTTCCAACCACCGAAACACTTGATCATGGGATACCAGATGTACCGAAGTACCTCGAACCGGTCTACGATGAAGATGGAGAGCTCATAGACGAGACTGAGGACAAAGTACGTAACAGAGGTTACTTTGAAGATTTTATCAAGTCAAAGAAGTCACTTGCACTCAAGAACATAATCAAGAACCCTCTTGCACCGATGTTCAAGAACCCACTTGCAACTCTTGTGATAACAGTACCTCTTGCAATACTGGTAATAATGATCCCATTGCTCATGAACATTGACAGACTTCGCAATCCTGTATTACTTGTGGATTTTGTTGATGATCTGATCGTTTTCGCATTGTTCATAGTAATCATCCCACTTTCTATATTCCACGAGATAAAGGCAAGGAAGAAGAGAAAGCTGGAAAATAACTTCCCTGATTTCCTCAAGAAGCTTGCCAGTACCAATGAGACCGGTATGACATTAAGGGATGCCATCAGGCTTATGGCAAAGTCAAAGACAGACAGCCTGAGCAGTGAGATCAGAAAGATATGGCATGATATCTACTGGGGACTTGAGATCAATGACGGACTGATAAGATTTGCGAACCGCCTGAGGACCCAGGTCGTTACAAGGTCACTTTCACTGATAACCAAAGCTAACGAATCCAGTGGTGACATTGGAGAAGTGCTTATGGTAGCTGCAAGGGATGCAGCCTCCGAACAGGGAATGAAAAGAGAACGTGCCATGAGCATGATGATCTACATTGTCATTATCTACATATCTTTCATGGTATTCGTTGGTGTTATCTTTGTTATATCAACAACTTTCCTTTCCGAGATGGCAGAAGCAGGTCAGCAGATGGCGGCTTCAGGTTCATCAGCAGGAGGATTCCTTGGTAACTTCGACCTTGAGGCATACACACGTCTCTTCAAACATGCAGCCATCATCCAGGGACTCAGTTCAGGGCTTATGGCAGGTGCAATGGGTGAAGGCAGTGTTATGTCAGGACTCAAACATTCAACAATAATGATAGCCATTGGTTATACGATATTCACATTGTTCATCTAAAACCTCTGGCAATTACTTTTTTTAGGATCAACTGCATCTGATAATGATAGTTGATACCAGGGAACGATAAGATGAAGATAGCCGGAATAGATGAAGCAGGGAAAGGACCGGTAATAGGGCCTATGTGTGTTGGAGGCGTGCTGCTGGATAATACGAGGAACAGTACACTGAAGAACCTTGGTGTGGCAGACTCGAAGAAGATCAGCCCCAAGAAAAGAACACACCTTGCAAGCCAGATAGAGAAATACTCTGAAAAGGTCTTCGTTCTGGAAATATCGGCCGGTCAGGTAGATGAACTGAGAAAGCTCATGAGCATGAACGACATCATGGTAGTCGCTTTTTCAAAGGTGCTTGCTGAGCTTCATCCTGAGACCGCTTATGTTGACGCTGCTGATGTGAACGAGGAAAGGTTCGGTATGCGACTTCTGGATGAATACAGAAAGACATATCCCAAACAGGCCGATGAACTGACAATTGTTTCAAAACACCGTGCTGATGCCACGTATCCTGTCGTCTCTGCTGCTTCTATAGTAGCCAAGGTAAAAAGGGACCAGTTGATAGAGGAACTAAAAGTAGAACATGGTGTTGACTTTGGAAGTGGTTATCCTTCCGACCCAAAAACAAAGCAGTTCCTTGCAGACTGGTACAGGGAACATGGTGACCTGCCTGATTTTGTGAGACATTCCTGGAAAACTGCGGAGAATGTTGTGAAAAATTATGAAGCTGAGGATTAGCAGGAATGATAAGTTCTCAGCAGAAATAAAAACTACAAGAACGAAATGACCATCCGCCGAAGGCGGCACATTCCGATGCAGCTATACAGAAGAAATTACTGACTATTTTTAGATTTTTCCCTGATAAATAATATCAGTTTGCGAAGAAAATCTTTTATGATATTCCATAAAGTCTTATATTTGATCTTGTAGAAAAGCGCCGGCTTCGCCGGACCCTTCGGGATAAAATAAGTTAATCACAAGCCTACTATAAAGAACCAGAACCTTAAGAAAGAACAACTAAAAATTGAGTTGAATTAAATTAAAAATTAAATTAAAAAAGAAAAGGATCATTTGTTGGAGATGAACTCCACCATTGATTCGAATATCCTGAGACCGTCCTTTGAACCAAGGATCTCCTCGGATGCTCTTTCAGGATGAGGCATCATACCAAGTACATTCTTTTTTGCACTTACAATACCTGCGATATTCTCCTGTGAGCCGTTAGGATTTGCCTCATCTGTTGCTTTTCCATCTTTGTCAACGTATCTGAAAGCTACCTGTCCGTTGTCCTCAAGGCTTGAAAGTGTGGATTCGTCCGCATAGAAGTTACCTTCCATGTGAGCTATAGGAATGCTGACAACTTCTCCCTTTTTGAATTTAGAAGTGAAAGGTGTGTCTGTGGTCTCTACCCTCAGATATTTTGGTTCACATCTGAATTTAGGGTATTCATTGGTTGTCAATGCACCTTCAAGGAGACCTGATTCTGTGAGAACCTGGAAACCATTACAGATACCTACAACAGGTTTACCTTCTTCAGCAAGCTTCTTGACAGATGTCATGATAGGCGTACGTGCTGCGATGGCACCTGCTCTGAGGTAGTCACCGTATGAGAATCCTCCGGGGATGACGATACCTTCGAAGCGTTCCAGACTTTCTTCCTTGTACCATACAAGTTCAGCGTCAACTCCGAGAACGTCCTTCAGGACATGTAACACGTCGAGGTCACAATTGCTGCCACCGAATTGTACAATACCTATACTCATTGTAATTCCCTCAGGGATATGGAATAATTGTGAATGATCGGGTTAGCGATAAGTTTCTGGCACATCTCTTCTACTGTTTCTCTTGCAGCATGGATGTTCTCTGCCTGAAGATCGATCGTGTATTTCTTTGCTGTCTTGACACTGTTGGTCTCGTATCCCAGGTGTTCAAGTGCCCTTTCGATGGTGGTACCTTCAGGGTCAAGCATACCGGTCTTAAGTTCAATGGTTACATCTGCTTGATATTGCATTTGGAATCCTCATCTCTCATTTGATGATGTTTATATGATGTCTATAATTATAAGATATTATAAGATAAACTAAGCCATAGATAATAACGCCTGATATTATAACCTTTGCATTGAAAACATTATCCTCTCATCTTTTCATACATCTCATGCAAGTGCCTTCTTTGCATGGAGCACACGTTGTACTATCGTAATGTGTGTAAGGACCACTATAATGACCACGGACTCACCAAGATAGCCTGTAAGTGCACCTGCTACAAGAAGGATCATCCTCTCAGGTCTTTCAGCAATACCTATATTCATGGAACTGACACCTGCAGCCTCTGCCCTTGACCGTATGTAGCTCACAAGGTAAGAGCCGATCATGGCGAATATTACCCAGACCCACAGATCAACTTCCATAAGTGTTGTCTGCATGATGGAACCTGTGATGGACCCGTAGATGATACCAATGAAGATGATAGCATCTGCATATCGGTCACATACGGAATCAAGTACTGCACCAAAAGGTGTCATACAGTCCTTTGCTCTGGCAACTGCACCATCGATCATATCGAAGAACCCGCTGAAGAGTATCAAAAGAGCGCCACCGAAAAGATCACCTTTAGCAAATTGATATGCGGCCCAGATACTTACCAACAGACCAATGATCGTCAATGAATTCGGAGATAATGGTATCCAGCTTACAAGTGGTAATATCGATGCCCTTATGTTATTCTTAAGATCATTGAACATATATTCCCGGTCCTTCTTATTCTACAGGCTTTTAGAAGTTCTTTCTATTTCAGATATTGCCCCTGAATTTAAAAGCATTCACATTGCAAACATGATATATCATTATAATGATACTCATTGGATAGTAAAGTGAAGATAACTTTATATAGTAGATTGAGAAAACCATCAATTGTAGATACAAACACGATAGATCGTAACTAAACTACGATCCATGATTTGCATAATTTATCTGTGTATTTGGTTTCTGCAAAAAACATACAGAGGCAATCAAATGAAGACTGAGCGCAAGATACTGGTTTGTGAGAACGGAAAACTGGTACTTAAGAAGATATCAATGGCATACAAGGGTTCAAATGGAGAGACTGCCTACCTGTTCGAGCCTGAAAAGAAGGTAGAAAGTAAAATAGATAATGTTTATCAGCAAATTGAGAACAATTTCCTGCTAATAGGCCTTCTTAAAAAAGCAGATATGTCATCACTCACCAATGAAGAGGTTGAGGCTCTGATGCTCAGAAAGCACGAAAAGGAAGAGCGTTTCCTTAAGGCCGGAAGGGCAAAAGGATACAAGCTCGATGTAGATATCAACCCGGATGACATCCTTAAATTCTACATATCCCTCAATCCGGAAGAACGTGTTGCTCTTGAATGTAAGCCCTGAGCATATCCTTCTTCCTTTTTAGTTCTCCTATTTTTATTGATGTTCAGTATATGCAGGTTATTTAAATTCCTGTCACTCAGCTATTTATTATATATGTATTCAAAGCCTTTATCAGGCTGGAATACCCTTCTGAACTAAAAATACATCCATTAGCTGAAAATATGTGCTCTATTACAGGTTTTTTTGATAACGATAATGCAATTGGATATACCCTTGATGCCCTCGAGATAACAAAGAACAGAGGACTGGACGGTATAGGTATACGAACCAGAAATGATATCTGCCTTGGGAAGAACGTCGAGTCTCTGAATATTGAAAGTGATGTTCAGGAAATGAATGTCCTTGGACATCGGCTGCATTCCATGGTTAACTTCGTACTCCAGCCAATTGCCTATAAAGGAACGATCGTGGCCAACTGCGAGATATATAACTGGAAGGAACTTGGGATCAAATATGGTATCGAGGCACAGAACGATACCGATCTCCTGATACAACTTATTGAGAAACAACTCGCTGACAAGGTAACCGATACAGTTTCCATTAATGATACGCTCCGAACAATTGATGAAGTTCTGCTCGAGGTCATCGGGGTCTATGCTTTTGCTTACTGGCTCGATGATACGGTCTATATAGCAAGGGATATCGTTGGTATCAAGCCGCTGTGGTATAGCAGTTCAACAGGCTTTGCATTCGCATCCGAGAAAAAAGCACTTGCAAAGAACGGCTATACAGACATCAAGGAACTAAACCCCAGAGAGATCCTTGCATATAGAATAGGGGATGGCAGCATTGAGAAATTCAACCGCGAGTTCTTCTCGATCACACCGGAACATGAAGGCAGCATAAGTGAAGTTGAGGCTAAAATGCATGAACTTCTGGAAGATGCAGTGTCCATACGAATGCCTGAAGAGAAGTTCGGGATCCTGTTCTCCGGTGGTCTTGACTCAACTATAATCGCACACATGTGCAAACTCATGGGAAAAAGACCAGGAATTGATTTTACATGTTATACAGCAGGTCTGTCTGAAGTACAACTGCCACCTGATGTCGAATACGCTAAGAGGATGGCAGAAGAGCTTGGACTTGACCTGAAGATTAAAAGTATCGGCCTGGAAGAGGTTGAAACATACCTGAAGGACGTGGTCCCTCTTGTTGAGGACAGCAATGTGCCAAAGGTCGGGGTTGCACTTACAATGTATGCAGCCTGTGTAGCTGCAAAGGAAGATGGTATCAGGGTCATGTTCTCTGGTTCCGGTGCTGACGAGATATTCGCAGGTTATGACCGTCATAAACGTTCCACTGATATCAGTCGTGACTGCTATGCCGATGTATTGAAGATCTACGAGAAAAATACCTATCGTGACGATGTTGTTTCAATGAACAATAACATCGAACTACGTGTTCCATATCTTGACAAGAGGTTCGTGGACTTTTGTCTGAAGATCCCGCCTGAATACAAGATCAGCGAAGAGCAGAACAAGCTCATACTCCGCATGCTCGGTGAAAAGATAGGGATCCCGGAAGAGGTCAGCCAGCGTAGAAAACAGGCAGCACAATATGGAAGCAGATTCGATAAGGCCATCGGTAAACTTGCAAAGAAGGCAGGGTGCAAGACAAAAACAGAATACCTGAAGCAGTTCTACGACCAGCCAAATCTGAAACTGGGCGTGCTTTTCAGCTCAGGAAAGGACAGTAACTATGCTATGCACGTGATGCAACAGCAGAACTATTCCATTGAATGTCTTATCACGATCAAGAGCCAGAACCTTGACTCATATATGTTCCATACTCCTAACATCGACCTTGCACGCTTACAGGCAGAAGCGATGGAACTGCCGCTCATTGAAGAACTGACCAAGGGAGAGAAAGAGAAGGAACTTGATGACATGAAGAATGCCATCATCCGTGCTAAGGATGAGTTCGGCATTGAAGGTGTCATCACTGGTGCCCTTTACTCTAACTACCAGCGTGAGAGGATCGAGAGAGTATGTGATGAACTGGGACTAAAAGCATTCTCACCCCTCTGGCACATCGACCAGGAAAAAGAGATGTACCAGCTCCTTGACCTTGGATTCGAGTTCATTTTCAGCAGTGTTGCTGCATATGGCCTTAACAAGGATTGGGTCGGACGGATAATCAGTGAAAAGGACATTGAGAAACTTGTCAAGCTTAACGAGAAGATAGGCCTTAATGTAGCAGGCGAGGGTGGCGAGTTCGAAAGCTTTGTAACTGACGGACCGATGTATCACAAAAAGATAGAGATCAGGGAAATGGAAGTCATCGAGAGGGATGAATACACTGCTAAGGTAGTTATCACCAATGCTGTGCTTGTGGATAAAGAGTGATGTGATCACTCTATTGTTTTATTTTTTTTGTTTCTCACCAATTATATCCATCAGCTAACCCGGATCATTCAGTCAACCTTATGAATTGTTATTGTGATCGGGATAATATTGCAAAGCACAATATTAACGCTAATGATGTGAATCCAGGTGTTGTTTTTGAAGAAATATCATCGATTTCTGTTTCATTTGTTGTATTCTCATCTCCACCTAACAAATTAGTATTGTTAGTTTGATTGATCTCTTCTTCTACCATCATTCCAGAATCAGCAGGGTTTAATTCAATACTATCATCTATTGCATCATCATTTTTTGTAATACTCCACCTAAAAACAACAGGAACATTAGATACACTTTGATTTATCCAATTAGTATTAACCATCATATACAAATCATTGATAACATCATCATCAACTCTTTCTTTTTGATCACTATCTATATCTATGACAATATATCCATAGATATGATATCCATAACCAAGAAGTAGACCACCATTTTCTTTCATTTGAAGATGGAGTTTATTTGATGACTGATTTATACATCTATCAAGTTGCTGTAACCATTCTTCTTTTTTCTCATCTTGTTTAATCTCAGGAATTTCTCCCATTACAGCAATAACAGAGGAATCATTCTCCAGATCATTCAAAATATATTGACCATAATCAGGAATTTGAAGTTGTTCAGGAGGATTATCTGAAGTAGAATTCATAGTATATCCACTGCTAAAACCAGATAGCTGTACTAATAAAAATAGAATCATGGCCAAAATAATAGTTATTCTTTTTTTCATATTACATACTCCATATTTTCTAATTCTTAATCATTTTTTTATTAATTAATTTGAAATTGTAGTATATAAATTTAAGTTACTAATTAATTATTCAAGACTGTGTATAAAACCGAACCCAAGGAATTTATTGAAAGATATTAAAAATAGAAGAAAGTGGAATAACTACTAAACCTTTCTTTTTTTAGTGAATAACTGAGAATCAATTACTGATAAGATTTAAGATGTGTGGATAAAGAGTGATGTATCCTCACATCTCTCTGTTATCTATAACTCTCTTACTCTTCTTTTCACTGCGTGGCAATGCCCCTACAGGAACACATTCCACATCAACACTGACACCAATGAAATCATGGAATGCCTTGTTCATCTGTCTTGATCTCAGCTTATTGTTTTCAGGATCATCGGCATTCTCGATCTCGACCCTGAAGAGCATGCTGTCCCTTCCGGATTCCCTTTCAAGGATGATCTGATATTCACTGCTGACACCTTCAACCCTCAGGATGACATCTTCGATCTGTCCCGGATAGACATTCACACCTTTTATCTTGATACGGTCATCTGTACGACCAAGAAGACGGTCTATTCTTGGGAAAGGACATCCACACTTACATGGTTCTGGAAATATACGTGTCAGATCCCTTGTCCTGTAACGTATGAGAGGAGCACCTTCCTTTGTAAGCGTGGTTATGACCAGCTCCCCGAGAGTTCCGTCAGGTAATATCTCACCGGTCACCGGGTCTATGATCTCAAATAACAGGTGATCAGACCAGTAATGAAGACCGTCATGAAGTGAACAGTCAAGGGCAATTCCCGGTCCGTATATCTCTGTCAGGCCGAAGATATCATAGGTATCTATTCCCAGCTCATTCTCGATGCGTGCCCGCATCTTCGGGCTCCAGCGCTCGGAACCGATTATACCGACCTTCAGGTGTATCTTATCCTTCAATTCCCTTTTTGTAATTTCCTCTGCGAGCAACAGGGCATAGGATGACGTACTTGCAAGTGCCGTGGACTTGAGATCGAGCATCATCTGAAGCTGTTTCTCAGTATTTCCAGGTCCCATTGGAACAGCCATTGCACCCAGAAGTTCTGTACCCGCCTGGAATCCTATTCCTGCAGTCCAGAGACCATAACCCGGAGTGATCTGTATCCTGTCAGTGTTGGTGAGCCCTGCCATCTTATAGCAGCGCATCATCATATCAGCCCAGACCTCCACATCTCCCTTTGTATATGGTATGATCACCGGACTTCCGGTGGTCCCTGAAGAAGAATGTATCCTCACTACCTCTTCATCCGGTACAGCCTGAAGACCCAGAGGATAGGCATCCCTGAGTTCCTCTTTATTGGTGAAGGGAAGCTTGCAGATATCATCAAGTGTCCTTATCTCACTTATATCAACACCAGCTTCAGCGAACTTCTTCTGGTAGAACGGACTCCCTTCTGTCACCCTTTTCAGGAGGTCCATGAAACTGGCTGTTCTCGATTCCACAGATATATCATAATCACAGAGCTGAGTTCCTGATGCATCGTTTCCTTTTCCTGCAAGCTTCTGGTCGTTGTTATCATGACAGTTACACATTCATCTCACCCTGTGATCATTCATCCTTATTTGACTCAGTGACGGATATGCCTGAAACGCTTTCTATAGCTCTGTCAAAGACCCTGCGGTTGACTTCCCTGTACTTCTCCGGGATCATCTTCTCAAGCACACCCCACAGGTATTCGTCTGAGAATGGCAAAAGACCGGCACCTGCAGATGCTGCTATCATGGCAACGTTAGCTGCCTTGTATGTTCCTGCATCCCTCGCCAGTCCGGTGAAATCGGCTGTAATGGTCTGCGGACAACTCTCTTTAAGGAATGACAGTATCTTCTCCGGGTCGTATTCATCAGAACCCTGTGTTGAAGGCATAATCGCATGCTCATTTACAACCATATTGCCATCTTTGCTTAGGAAAAGTATGTTCCTTGCAGCTTCTGCTGGTTCAAGACCGATAAGCAGATCAGCTTTTCCCTGTGGTATCAGTGAACCGCATACATCATCGCCGATCCTCACATGACTGGTAACCGAGCCTTCCCTCTGGGCCATTCCTATTGTCTCGGCTGTAGCCACATGGAAACCTGCATCCATAGCAGCAGTAGCAAGTAATCTGGAAGCCAGTACCACGCCCTGACCACCTACACCTGCAATGAGAATATCGAACTTCATTGTGCGACCTCCTTCAGAACAATAGCATTAGCAGGACATATCTGAGCACACAGACCACAGCCACTGCATGTATCCTGAATTACCGGAGTGCCTGAAGATATTGAGAATATTGCAGGGCATCCAAGTTGCTTGATGCATAACTTGCAGTTAGTACATTTGTCCTCGTCCACAACATACTGACCTGTTCCCTTGCATATTGCAACACACTTTCCTTTGAAAACTACAGCGGACGGACCCTCAAATTCCATTGCCTCGGTAGCTATATCCATGCACTTGTCAAGTTCATCAGCTTCAATGGTCTTTACCATCCCTACTCCACAGCTTTTAAGGACCTCTGCAATATCGATGATCTTTGCAGGAGAGCCCATAGCCGTTAATCCTATACCAGGGTGAGGCTGATGTCCTGTCATAGCAGTTGTGCGGTTATCAAGAACAGCTATCGTTATGTCAGCATTATTGTAGACGGCACTCACAACAGCAGCGATACCCGAATGGAAGAATGTGGAATCACCTATGAACGCCACTTGTTTTGCCTTCTTACCCTGCATGTATTCAGGAGTACGGGAAAGACCTGCTGCCACGCTTATACCTGCACCCATACAAAGACAGGTGTCCACCATATTAAGCGGGCGGGCATTTCCAAGAGTATAACATCCGATATCACCGGAGAACACCGGATCGGTCCCTGTCTTCTTTTTCATTTTAGCAGCAGCTTTCTTGAAAGCATAGAACACTGTTCTGTGCATACAACCTGCACACAATGTAGGAGCACGAACAGGCAGAGGAGGAATATCCTCTGGACCTACGGCTCCAATTGAATGAGAAAGCCGAATGTTCTCAGTGATTATATTGTCAAGGGCACGGTTGATGCCATCTATAACAACATCAACATCATATTCGCCACTTACAGGGAAAGATCCATTCTTCTTACCGTGGATATTAATATCAAGATGATATTTGCCTGCTATTTGCAGGAACTGTTCTTCCATGTAAGGATCAAGTTCCTCCACAACGATCAGGTCAGTTAACCCCTTCATGAAGTCAAGGGCTGCTTTTTCAGGGAAAGGATAAGCTGTGCCAGCTTTGAAAAATGAGAAAACATCTGAACTATCCTTTATTGCTTCTTTTACATAAAGAGCGGAAACACTGGAAGCTGCAATACCTATTTTGCTACTTCCTTTTGTAATATAATTAAAAGAACTATCTTTGAAGTACTCTGAAAAACGGTCAGACATTCTGACCTGAAGCTCTTCAAGAAGAGGATGACGCTGGGCTGTCAATTTAGGGAATATTGCCCATCTGGCGTCCTTTACAAACCCTTCGATATCTCTGGAAACCGGTCCTATATCCTCGATAAGAACATCCTCACAGCCGTGAGAAACACGTGTGGTCGTTCTCAGTATGACCGGAGTTTCAAGCTCATGTGAAAGCTCAAATGCCAGTTTTGTCATATCATAAGCTTCCTGAGGAGTTGCAGGATCGAGAACAGGGATGTTAGAAAAATTACCGAATGCCCTGGTATCCTGCTCGGTCTGGGATGAATGAGGTCCGGGGTCGTCAGAGACCAGAATTACAAGTGAACCCTTGATACCCATGTAAGAAAGACTCATAAGAGGATCTGAAGCTACATTCAGACCGACCTGTTTCATTGTTACAATAGTGTTCGCACCGGAATAAGCAGCACCAACTGCAGTTTCAAGTGCTACTTTCTCATTGGTTGCCCATTCGGCATAGATACCATATTTCTCTGCGTGTGAGATGATAGTTTCCATGACCTCACTGGATGGTGTGCCAGGATAGCCACTTGCGATCTGGAGACCAGCCTTCATGGCTCCAAAGGCAATGGCTTCGTTGCCCATTAGTATACGTTTACCGGTCAATGTCATTCCTCTCGGATGAATATAATTGGAAGATAGGAAAATAGATCTACGAATGCCCATATCAGGAACAAAGAGCATTGCATATATCGATACATAAATGATGACCTATGCACTTGTTTGATGAAATATAAATGTTTTGACAATTGTTTCTGATTCATATAACATACGTATCCAGACCTGGCTACAAAGAGTCAATTCCATTGAATGCTTTTTGAAAGCAAGATAAACAAAACATTTTTAAGTGTACATGATCACTCTGGACGCCAGAGTACATAATAGTTCATTGAAGGAGGAGAATTACCCGTGAAAATACACAACATCCCCATGATAATCATTGTTCCATCAGCAGATGAAAGGAGGAATAACTGATGCCATTACCATATCTATATCTGATCGCTGCTGTTCTTGTAATGCTTGGAACCACTTTCTATTTCATACTGAGGCGTGATAATGCTTAATCAAATACTTCTGGTACTATATGTTATCGGGATCCTGCTGTTGTCATTGAAACTCAAGCAGGGAACGTTCTCAGGGTTCGTTATCTCTGACCGTAATATCACACACCCTGCTGTGATCGGTATAGCATACATGGCAGCATATTTCAGTGCAGCCTCATTCCTTGGTGGCGGAGGATATGGTTTACTTGCCGGACTTCCATGGGTCATCTGGGCAGTGTTCTTCCACGTTGCTTTTGCATGTATTGCTTTTCTCGTTGCACCAAGGATATGGGCAAGTGCACAGAAATACGATGCAAAAACAGTACCACAACTTCTGGAACGTCGCTATGATTCACAGAAAGGAAAGGTACTTCTTGCAGCTATAATGCTCCTGATGTACACAGTATATCTGGTTGCGATCTTTAAAGGATGTGCAAATCTATTCCAGGGACTTCTCGGAGTGACATATGTCCAGGGTCTTATGATAGCTGTCATTATTGTAGCTCTTTATTATGTAATAGGCGGACTGCCAGCCATTCTCTGGATCAGTTTTCTCCAGGGGCTCATCATGATAGTTGGTGCTGTATTCCTGTACGGAGGACTTATTTCAAGTGGTAACGGAATGACTGCTATATGGGACGCGATCCCGGCCAACATGCTGAGCATGAGCGGAGCTATGGTCCCGTGGCAGAAGACTTTTGGAACTGCCTTTGCCATAAGTCTCGGACTACTGGCATTACCTGACCTGCTTATCATGCTTTTCTCAGCAAAGGACAAGAGAGTTGTTCGCTTTGCAGGTATATACGGCCCTATTTCCATCACCATTTATGCTCTGTGTATCTTCTCACTCGGAGTACTGGCATATGGTGCATTCAGTCAGGAACAGCTTGCACCCTATATCGCAAACCCTGACGGACTGGTGCCATTCCTTGCAACATCATTGCTTCCAACAGGATTTGACAGCATCGTGCTGCTTGCAGCCATTTCAGCTGCAATGTCCACAATGAGTGCTATTGTACTCGTTACCACGACATCCCTTACTTCAGATATTCTGAAGTACTTCAAACCTGAAACAACAGACGATAAGATACTCAAGATAACAAGGATAGTCGGAGTTGTGATCATCATTGTCTCTGCTTTCTTTGCAATCGATGTACCACAACTTATCGTGCCGTTGGTTTCTGTTAGTATGGGAGTTATCGCATGCTGTGTTTTCGTACCACTTTTCTTCGGACTTTACTGGAAACGCGGTACATCAACAGGATTTATCGCCAGCCTTGTTGCAAGCTTTGGATCCATTGTCCTGTGGCAGCTCTTCGGCAACCCACTTATCCACCCGGTCTTCATCGGACTTTTATGCGGAACCGTGGCTTATCTGGGCGGTAGTCTTGCAAGCTCTTCACCTGCAACCGGAACAGATAATTAATAGAAAAATTCATTTGAAACACTGCGGAGAATTACTCCGCAACGTCCTTTTTTATACATTATTGTAGCTACATGGAATGGTATCATAAAAACTGTTTTAACTCTTTAGATCTATGAAAATATCAGGTGTTCTGATTTGAAGAATGTAATAAGCAAAAGTTTCGAGATCAAAGACTATATGCTTGATGATACAGTGATGAATGGTTTCTGGATGAATCTCATCGATAGGGAAAAACTGACAACGGAAGTTGTTTATTCTCCTGCTGAATCTGCATCTTTTAATTCAGATGAAACTAAAAGGCTTGTCACTGAGATCACAGGAAAATGCAATTATTTCAAAACTCAGCTTCCTGAGAATGTAAAATGTGAAGTTGTCTTCAAGGACTTTGAAGATATGAAGTATTCAGCAAATGATAACGAGATTCAGTTCGATGCAAAAGAACTGGACGAGATCAGGGTTGTTTATCGTTTCTGTGTCGGATACCATATTTGATATTTGAAGCTATTCTCGGCTCTGTAGAGATCATGTTTATGTGATCGATACAGCCTTTACACTATTTTTTCACAAAAACAATTGGCAATCTAAAACCAAAGCAACCATCCGCCGAAGGCGGCACATTCCGATGATCCTATGCAGAATATTTTTCAAAACTGTATTGCAGCCATACTGATGATCCTATGAATGTACTGCACGAAATATTCAATGGTATCACGCAAAACATTATATTTTGTCATTTGGCAAAACGCCGGCTTCGCCGGACCCTTCGGGACAATTTCAGTTATTCATGAACGATGATAGACCATACCGACCTGACAAAAAAGACATGCTTACCTTAAAGTTTGCATAGCAGGATCCTACAGAAAATAAAATGTAAATTGAAGTCAAATAAAACGAAAAAGAAAAGAGAGCTTCTGCCCTCTTTCAACCTCATCTTATTTTCTTCTTACAAGAACTGCAAGTGAGACAAACACGATTCCTGCAATAACAGTGAAGCCAGGAGTGTCAGGTGTTTCCTCTTCTACTGGTCCTACTTCCTCTTCATCTAGAGATGATGGGACAGGAACCTGTTCTGTTGCTTCAGATATCTCATCCCCTACGATCTCAAAAATGGAGAATCCTGGAGTTTCAGCGTAGAAGTAGATGTACCCATTCTCTTCCCTTTCCTGATAGGTTGGCAGATCGTTCCACTGTTCACCATGATACCTTGTCATACGGATAGTTGATACATCGATGTTGTTCTCTTCTATCCATTCACGACTTACCTTGAACCTGATCCTGAGATTGTCGGCATTGTCCTCTGAGATAGTACCAACTGCTCCAACGTCTATGCTCATTAGTGAATATGAGCTACCCTGAGGAACAGGTACATCAGATGGCCTTTCCTTGAGCACCTGGACCTTTGTGACAACAAGACCTTCATTGTCCTTTGAATCAAAACTAATAGCTATGACAGGACCGTTACCATCAGACAGATCGAACTCGACTGCTGTGCCTCCCATTACATATTTTACGGATGTATCGGAACTGCTGACAGTATCAGGTTCCATGCTTGGACCTACAGATGTACGGTGGCTTGACCCATCGTCACTGCCTGAACTGGAACTTGCAGCGCTTACATTTATATAGGCTGTTCGTGTGCTGGCATTGCTGCCTGCTGCATTTGTAGCATTCAATGTAACATTATAGCTTCCTGCAACGGTATAGCTGTGTGTCGGATTCTGTGAAGTGGAGTTGCTACCGTCACCAAATTCCCAGAGCCAGGATGTTGGTGTATTAGATGAAAGGTCAGTGAAAGTCACTGATAACGGAGCAGTTCCTGAAGTTACAGATGCACTGAAGTTTGCAACGGGAGTAATGTAAACACTGATGTAAGCTATTTGGATCGTAACATCACTACCGGCAATGTTGGTTGCATTCAGGCTGACATTATAGGTTCCTGCTGTTACGTATGTATGTATCGGATCCTGTGAAGTTGAATTGTTACCGTCACCGAAGTCCCAGTACCAGGATGTTGGTGTATTGGTTGAGAGGTCAGTGAAACCCACGGTCAATGGAACTGCACCTTCGGTCACATTAGCACTGAAATTGGAACCAGGAACTGAGTAGGCAGTGATGTAAGAGAGCTGAGTGCTGACATTGCTGCCTGCAAGATTTGATGCATTCAGACTGACATTATAGGTTCCGCCTGTTGTATAGATATGTGTTGGGTTCTGGTCGGTTGATGTATTGCCGTCACCAAAGTCCCATAACCATCCGGTCGAATGATTCGATGACAGATCGGTGAAGTTCACAGTTATAGGAACAATACCTGAAGTCACATCAGCCGTAAAGTTTGTAACCGGGACAAAGGATGTGAGATCAAATGTCACATTGTTCTCTGAAGAATTGTCAACAGAATCATTGGCATACACTTTGAACATGGCTCCACTGACATCATCAATAGGTATAGTGAAGTTAAAACTTGCTACATTCAACATATCTGCGATCTGTGTCCATGTTCCATTGAAATACCAGAGATCATACACAAGAGAATCGTTCTCTACATCTGTGGACTCTCCCCAGCTTACATTTATCGTGCTTCCCCTTTCAACGGAGTCACCTTCAAGAGGACTTGTGAAATTGCCTGGCATGCTGGGTGCATCATTAATTGAATTTATACTCACGGTGATAGTAGCGGTGAGCTGCGGAGCGGTCTCGTTTGGCATTCCTCCATATTCTACAAGATAATAGGAGACACCACCCACATCAGGAAGATCGTTCCACATCTTATTACCAGCTCCCAGGATCTGAGCATACTCTTCTGTCCCTCCTGAGTCATTAGGTTCTCCGGTGTTCCAATTTGTATAGAATCCAGGCAAAGTGGTACTATTACCCTGATAATAGAACAAGGTTCCTTCCCCTGTTACGTTTTCAGGACCAGTGACCCACCTCCATTCTCCTTCTACTGCAGCATCGTTTGCACCTATCCATGCATTGTCCGGGGCCTTTGATTCAAGGAATGCACTTTCATCTTCTGTAAGGATAGTTGCAAGATATCCCTGCATACCGGAAAGACTTCTGGCTTCGGCTGCATCTTTTGCATCGGTCCAGGAAATAGATGAAACATTATAAACGCTTTCATAATAGTGTCCGGTAGACTCAAGGTATAACGTATTCGATCCCATCACAAAAGTGATATTCCTATCAGATGTGTCAGGAGTGTCGTTGATGTTCTCGTACCTGACATTCCTGAAAGCTTCCTGATAATCTGCTGCATTTCCACTACCTGAAAGGGAAAGGATACCGGTTAGCGAGCTAAAGCTTCCATTGATGCTGCTTGTATTAGTGAAACGAAGGAAGTCTTCATTCTCCACATAACCGTCACCGATGTAGACTCTGGCTGATGTAAAGGTCGAGCTGCCGTTAACCACAATTCCCTGGTCAATGGTCATATTATCGTTTTCATCATAAGTTACTGATGTGTAGGAAGCATTTACAGAAGTAGCTAGAAAATAAGCAACTGCAACTTTGAGATCCTGATTAGTACCACTATCATAGTAACTTATAACAGGATAATCAGAAGAATTCAAGGCAAGAGAACCATACATACCAACTGATCCTATGCTATCCACAATTTCTATAATCCATCCACTACCATCATAATAGGCACATTTGAGATCATTGTTAGGACTACCATCTTGATAGCTTATAACAGGATAATCTGAGGAATCAAAATCAATAGAAGTGTGCAAGCCAACCTGTCCTGTGCTGTCAACTGTTTCTATTTCCCAGCCACTACCATTATAGGATGCATATTTGAGATCTCCAGCGTTATTATAATAATAGCTTATTGAAGGATAATCAGAAGAATTCAAAGCGAGAGAATTATATTCACCAACCTGTCCTGTACTATCGACCGTTTCAATTTCCCAGCCACTGCCATTATATGATGCATATTTGAGATCACCATTAGTCCAATCATAATAACTTATGGCAGGATGATCAGAGGAATTCATGACAAGAGAAAGGAAATAACCAACATTACCTGTGCTGTCAACCGTCTCGATCTCCCAGCCACTTCCATTATAAAAAGCATATTTGACATCAGTATTATTAACATCGTAATAACTTATGGCGGGATGATCAGAGGAATTAAAAACAAGAGAGGTAGCATACTGACCAACATTACCTGCGCTGTCAACCGTTTCAATATTCCAGCTAGCACCATTATAAATAGCATATTTGAGATCACCATTTGACTGATCATAATAACTGATACCAGGATGATCTGATGAATTAAAGGCAAGAGAGGTATATTGACCAACAACTCCATCGCTGTCTACAGTTTCAATTTCCCAGCTAACGCCATTATAAGCGGCGTATTTAAGATCAAAAGCCGGACTGGTCTGATAGCTTATTGCAGGATAGTCTGAAGAATTAAAGGCAACAGAAGTATACAATCCGGCTTGGTTTGTGCTTTCAACTGTTTCAATATCCCATAAGAATGCACTTGCAGGTGTTGCAAATATCGCAAGCAGAATGATCGCAAGAATTGCGTGCCTCATGTTAGACCACCCCTACAGATCGTATTTGTTGATGTGGTCGATGGCTGCAGTGTGATACAAAAATGGAAAATGTTATGATTTGCTGGACTGTAGAACAAATGTTCACGATAATTCTCTCCTCAGGTATGAATCGTAATAAGATTAATGAGTGGATATAATATTACTCATATATAATTGATGTATTATAAACATAGCAGCTGATATTATTTTATTTAAAAAAAGTGAATAAGAGCAAAAAATAGTAAGGAATAAAAAAGCATCTGTAAGAAGAGTACCCTGTCCAGATACTCCATCAGACAAAACTATCGCCAAGCACACTCTCAGCCAGTAAAACCGAAACATCCTTGATATTCATTTCCTCGCCCTTTGATTCGCAGGCTCCTGACATATGATGAACACAGAAAGGACAGTATGAAGCAAGCATGTCAGCCTTATCCTTGTAACTCTGCACCGTCAGCATGGCGATGTCATTTGCAATATCCGGGAAGTTAGGTTTAAGACCGGCAGGTCCTCCGCAGCATACCTGTTTACCATCAAAGAGTTCCTTAATTTCCACACCCATACTTGTAAGGATACTTCGTGGAACATCCTTTGTTCCTCTCAGTGGACATGCATCCCTGACAGCGACCGTAAGGTCAAGCTTCTCTGGTTTTAGGATGCCTTTATCGATCATATCCTTAAAGATATTCAGGGAATGCTCTACCTCAAAGTTCAGTTCACGATAAAGCTCAGGATAATCATGACTGAGAACAAGATAACAACCCGGACATGAGGCTATGACCTTCTTCACTCCCAGTGACTCAATATAATCCACGAACTTCTTTGCATGCTCAGCAGCCTGCTCAAAATGACCACTATCAATAAGGAAAAGTCCGCAGCATTTCTCTTCTTTAAGTATCATGGGTCTTATTCCTGCATGATTGAGCAGGCGGATCGTGGCTCTGGCAACATCCTGCTGGCTATATGATACCCAGCAGCCTGCCATGTAAGCGACCTCTGAACTTTCGGCAAGGTCAAGATCATCAGTGATCCAGTCAAACCTCTTTGAAGGGTCTTTAGCACCAGGACTGTTGTGCTCAACGATATTATTTGAGATCACTGTGGTCTTTGCAGGCTCTCTGCCCTGTTTTGCCAGCAGTTCCCGTTCGTACTGGATGATACCTGTTATGGAAATATTAACAGGGCACACATCATCACATGCACCACATCGTGAGGAAAGGTAGATATTATCCATCTCATCCTGTGTAAGCTCCTCACCTGCGATCACCTTACTAAGGCTCTCTATCTTTCCCTGCGGAGTGAAACGGTTACCCTCCGTGACCATATTCACCGGACAGACATCCCAGCATTTCTTGCAGTCGATACAATAACTTGCCTCAAGTTCGAACTGGTTCATATTATCACCATATTAACAGAATTGAATGTTCACTTATCCCAATATTCCTTATCCCTTATCTCATCGACCTTTCCCCTGAGTTGTTCAGGATATGGATACAGGAATGAATTATAATACGAGCCCTCACCCTGAGAACGGAATGCCAGCATCCTCAATACCTCGAACACTGCATCCTCACTTATGATATTATTAACATAACGTCCGACCATATCCTCAAAAAAGGAACTCTCTTCCTGAGTGATGTCTGCAAGCATTGAGAACATATCTCTTGCAGCATTCACTTTCTGATCGACCGACCCTGGTCTTCTCATCAATGAACTTAACAAAGAACCATATTCATCAAGTATCAAGGATATATCCTTACCAGAACCCGGTAATAAGGACATTTCTGTGGCTATGACGGGATCATAGGATATGAAAAGAAAACGATTGTTCCTGTGGAACTCCACTAGAGCTTCCATAGAACCTTCGGCCTTTACCTGTCTGAAGGCTGTGAATGTGTATAATTGTGTCAGAAAGTGATGACGTATACGACTGTTGCGTAACCTGTCATTCTCTTCTATCGGATAGCCGGGGTATCTGTCAATTACCTGGCCTGCAAAGAGCCCGGACATCCTTTTGACCACTGGAGACATGCTTTCCTTTGCATAGACCTTTGCATCATCAATCCCCATACTGGGAGAATGACCCTTAAAAATGCAACCATCGATGTCCCCGAGACCATCAAGGAAATCAGTTGTAAAATCAAGCATCCTGTCAGTAAGGTCCTCTCCGGTAGAGGGCATAATGAGCCTGTCCTCACCATCGACCCTTACAAGCCTTAAAGGGTCACGTGGAACACCCAGACCTATTTCAATCTCCGGACATACCGGTATAATATCCGCTAACGGCATCATGTCCCTAACTATATCGGACCGGACACCATGCCCATCATGACGGACATTACCGAATTCCAGACATCTGCTTACAAGAACTGTTGGCCTTGGGAACTGTCTCATGGAAGTAATATTGAACCTGATAGATTATAATCATGCCTTCCTGCTTTTTCTACCCTTTTTTCCAGAGACATTGGTTCTATCCTTTTCATCCATTCCATCGAACTTCCTCTTATTATCATAAGAAGCAAGTAAAGCCACCATAAAGTCCCAGACCTTCTTCACAGATGGTATGTGCAATCTCTCATCAGGAGAATGAGGGTTCTTTATTGTCGGACCGAAGGATATCATATCCATATCATCATACTTCGAGCCGATAACTGCACATTCCAGACCTGCATGGATGACCTCTATCTTAGCATATTCCGCGAACACACTGGAATATACATCATTGCACTGTTGCAGTAGGGAAGAGGCCATATCAGGTTGCCATGGAGGGTAGCCTGAACCATGAGAGCAGGTAGCACCATACTGCACGGAAACTGAAACTATCTTTGCAGTGAGGTCATCCAGACCCTTCTCAAAAGAACTGCGCTGACTTGATACTATCACCAGCTCGCGATTCTCGATCTTCACTGTAGCAAGGTTGTTCGAGGTCTCAACAAGTCCAGGAGTTGCAGGTGACATTGAAGATACGCCATGTGGTAATGCCTGTAAAAGACCAATGACCTTGAGCAGAGATGCAGTGTCGATAGCCTCAGTATCTGAACTAGATTCGACCTCATCCATCCTGACAGAAACGGAACTTTCATGTTCAGAATACCCTTCCCTCATAAGTTCCTCAAATTCGGATACAAGTGAAACAGCTTTCTCCTTGTTCCCTGAAGGGATCGCTATGGAAGCTTCCGCATGTCTTGGAATTGCATTATGTGCAGAACCTCCTTTGATATCCAGAAGCATGACATCCAGCTCGTCTGTCAGAGCTTTAAGGGCACCTGCAAGTAGCTTATTGGCATTTGCCCTGTTCTCATGGATATCTACACCGGAATGTCCACCTGAAAGACCATCTACAACTATTTTGAAGAACTGATGATCAGCGGGTATTGATGATCTTTCCACTGGTAGCTTTATTGTCGTGTTCAGACCACCTGCACATCCAACAGTGAAGATACCCTCATCCTCAGAATCCACGTTCAGGAGTATCTTGCCTGTTATAAAATCAGGCATCAGAGCATTGGCACCCGTAAGCCCGGTCTCTTCATCAACGGTAAAAAGAAGCTCTAGTGGCGGATGTGCCAGTTCTTTGTCCTCAGCAATGGCAAGAGCAAAAGCAATGGCTATGCCGTTATCTGCACCAAGTGTCGTCCCCTGTGCCTTAAGCCACTCACCTTCGATAACAGGTATTATAGGATCCGTACTGAAATCGTGTTCACAATCCCGGTCCTTCTCACCCACCATATCCATATGCCCCTGAATAACGATCGCAGGCAGTTTCTTGTATCCTCTGGAACCGGGTACCCCTATCACAATGTTGTTAACATTATCGAACTTTACACTGAACCCATGTGACAAAGCCCACTGTTTAAGCCACATGGCTATCTTTTCCTCATTGCCGGAGCATCTGGGTACGCTGCTTATCTCCCTGAAAAGGGTAAGGATCTTCTCTGTGGTCTCGTCCATGGTATGCCTGCCAATATCTGCTGTTATCAGTAAATTTCAGTATATGTATTGTTACTGTTTCTCTATAAATTATCTCACACAACAAAGATAAGAATGATCCAGATAATCATAATTTAAAGGCAATTGACCGGAGGGGACCATATGGATATCTCAGACATACTCAGCGTGACCATGGGAGACATCGTGGAACAGGAAGTAGATGCAATAGTTAATGCAGCAAATAACTCACTCCTTGGAGGTGGAGGTGTTGACGGAGCTATCCACTACGCAGCAGGTCCGCAGCTTCTGGAGGAATGTCGCACACTTGGCGGATGTCCCACCGGAGAGGCAAGGATTACAAAAGGTTACCTGCTTCCGGCAACGTGGGTGATCCATACTGTAGGTCCAATTTGGAAAGGCGGGAACTTCATGGAAGAGAAGCTCCTGACAGATGCCTATAGGAACTCCCTCTACCTGGCAGAGGAACATGGGATAAGAAGCATTGCATTCCCCGGGATAAGTATTGGAGCCTATGGTTTTCCAGTTGACAGAGCCTCGGGACTTGCGGTGGGAACTGTGATCGAACACCTTCGGTCAGGGAGCGAACTTGAGGATGTCCGGCTTATATGCTTCAATGAGAACGCATATGATTCCTATTCAAAGGCATTGTATGAGATCCTCGAACATATCCCTGACATGTAAGTACTATAACCAGCCTGTGAACCCTTATTTTAACTACTCATTATTATGAGAATTAGCATACTGATATATTAGAAATACATATATACAATAAGTGAGTGGAAGTAATTGGCAAATAGAACCATGCACAGAGAATATCAAGACATGTTCTTATATTCAATTCTGTGACACACGGTGGTGTGGTTGTTGATACGGTAAATGGTTGGTGGTACCGTAATTGCCCGAAAAGAGCCTATTGGCAGGGATTCCCATTCATCTCTAGAGCGGGAGAAAGTATGTTCCTCATAAAACGTATAAGGGAATCCTGCCCTTTGGGACAATTCTTTTGTTGAGAATTATCGCTGTACCAGTGTATCTGCTCGCAGATCATTTATTCTGTAGATAAGATATAAGCAGCTATGACCTTGCTTATCGTTAAGAACATATCAAGGGAAGGACCTGGAATACTTCAAAAAATACTTGATGAAAATAGGATCCCTCACGATATAGTTGACCTTGATGCCGGTGATGAACTTCCTGAACCGGAAAACCATTCTGCACTTATTGTCTTTGGTGGACCGGACAGTGCCAACGATACTACAGAGAAGATGACAAAAGAACTTGAGATGATAGGCAGAGCTCTGGATTCAGGGATCCCATATCTTGGTATATGTCTTGGAATGCAGGCACTTGTCAAAGCATGTGGCGGTTCCGTACATGCCAACGATGTGAAAGAGATAGGATTCAGAGGAGAGGACGGAGAACCTTATTCCATAGATATTGATAAAGGGTACATTGATGACCCTCTGTTCAATGGTCTTGAAAGTCCTTTGAAGATATTCCATCTTCACGGTGAGACCGTGGCGATCACCGAAGAGATGCAACTACTGGCCACTGGAAAATACTGCAGGCACCAGATAGTGAAGATCGGAGACAGGGCCTATGGGATACAGGGACATTTCGAACTGACACCGGAGATGTTCACTACCTGGCTGGATAACGACCCTGAGCTCATGGAAATGATCAGGGAAGAACTGTTAAAGGACTTCAAGCTTCTTGAAGATGAATACACAGGAACCGGCAGAAAGTTGTTCACAAATTTCCTGAAAATAAGCGGATCCCTCTGACATCATAAACATTGTGAAAATTCAATACTTTTTTGTATAAGTCTGATAGATACAATTCCATGAGAATTCCTCAGGCACTGGAAACGGAAAGGCTTAGCATCAGAAGGTATACTGTAGATGATCTGCAGGACCTTTATCTTTTCTTCAATAATGAGGAGGTGACAAGCTCCACAGACATGCCGCTGCACAGAACTTTTGAGGAGACAGAGGAATTCCTTGAGATGATTGTCAGGTCTTATGACGGCGAAGAACCACTGTTTGCAATGGCGATCAG
The DNA here is from genome assembly GCF_900114835.1 of Methanolobus profundi. Taxonomy (GTDB): domain Archaea; phylum Halobacteriota; class Methanosarcinia; order Methanosarcinales; family Methanosarcinaceae; genus Methanolobus; species Methanolobus profundi. The sequence continues at coordinate 1,073,815 of NZ_FOUJ01000001.1, forward strand.
CAGGAAAGATACAGGGAAAGTGATAGGTTCATGTGGTTTCTCGAAACTGGAGTTCTCTCCTGATACGCAAATATATTATGCACTTGAACCCGAGTATCAGGGTAACGGATACGCGACCGAAGCTGTCATGAAGATGCTTGAATACATGATACTGGTGCTTGATATCGAGAGGATATCCATTTATTGTTCACAGGAAAATACCGCCTCCATTAACCTGGCAAAACGGGTCGGTATGGAACATCATGGTACTTTTGAGATGAATGGCAAGGATGCTGAATATTTCCTGTTGACACGGGAAATGTATCTTCATGGAAATTAATAGAATACCCTTTTTCACCCGATCAACATCCAGAATAACACTCCAGCTGATGTGCATATTTGCACAGGAAGTGCCGCAGCATATCAAAAACATATTTATGTTATAAAATATACTCTCATAATATATGAGGATGGATATATTATTATTAGGTATACTAAGTGTTGTCCTGATGTCTGCGCCCATAGCAGCAGCAGAGTACAACCATGATGAAGTAAAAAACATAATTTATGAAGCCGGGAAAGAGAGAGATCCCGGTTTTACTGAAGATCTTACGTGGTATGTTGGAGATGAGGATCACTCGGGAGTAGTGGGCTTCTGGGAAAATGGTCATCTGACACCTGAAATGAAGATCATTGATCACTGGGATGTTGATGATCCGATGATCATGATGACCGGGGAAATGACTGATCAGTTTGGTATCACGACAGGTTATGCTTCATTCACAGCACCAACTCCAGGAGGGGAACAGGTCTATGTGGACATTCAAGGCTATGATCTTCCTTTGTCTGAGATCGAACCAGTAGCTGATAACATCTTTATCAGACTTGTAGAAAGATCAGCAGCAAGTGGTGCTATATCAGGATCGATGAACACGATATATACTGGATCAGATATCTATAATGAAGTTGTTGAAGCTATAAGAGATATCAGGCCCGGCTTCACCGATGACGGATACTGGTATGTTGGTGACGATGAACATGCAGGTCTTGTAGACTATTCCGAACTAGCCCTGAAACCTGAAATGAAAGATCCGGGTTACTGGGATATCAATGAACGAATGATCATGTCTGAAGATCCGGACATGATAATCTCCAGTGATATTGTTTTTGATGCCCCGACACCCTATGGGACCAGAGTCTATGTCACTGTCGATGGCTACAATGTCCCTCTCTCAGAGATACAGCCAGTAGCAGTGGTCATTTATAATACACTTGTAGAGCGATCCTTTGAAAGTGGTGCCATTGGTGAAGACGTAACAGAGGATGCAGTCACACAGGATGATCCTACAGGAACTTCATTAGGAGATATCGAAAGCGATTCCCAGCAAGACACTGTTTCTGATGACATTCCTACAGTTACGGATGATGAAACAGAATCTACCGGATTGGATGATGATTCTACTGACAATGATCTTGAAGATGAACTTGCTGAGATCGATGAACTCTTCGCAAAGTATGATCTACTCTTTGAAGAAGGTCTTATAGAATATGAAGGAGAACTCGATGTAGAGGACATCGACAAACAGGATATTGAAGATATCCAGAACATACAGATGAACTATATCCTTCCCGAGGATTTCGTAGAATCGATGGAACAGGAAGCTGTGATCCTAGATATGTTAAGAGATGAAAGCTCCGAAGACATAGACAAACTTGATGAAATAGATACAAGCGAAGAGCAGGACGTCGAAGCTAATAAAGCTATTATCAAAGAGGTCTTCAGAGATGGTTTTAACTTTGAGGACGGCGGTGCAGTAACCGTAGGTGGCGGACCTGATTATGAAGGTAAGGAAAAGGTCGCTGAAAAACTCAGTGAAACACCATATCTCGATGCATTTGACAAGACCAGAAAAGAAACCATGGAGAAATATAAAACAGGACACGAAGCAGCTTCTTTCTTTTCAGACACTTATGGGGACTCAAAGATATCAAAGTACTTTGAGAAAGCAGACAAGGTCAACAGTATAAAAGAAGAAGTGGACAAGTACGTTGGTGCCTACAAAGATACAAAGAAGCTCAGTGAAATGAAAGGGTCATCGGGTACTGCTGCAAAAGCTTTGTATGGAACTGTAAAGGTTGGTCAGGAAGTTGCAGACAAAATACCTGTGGTTGGCAGCCTTATAAAAACCGGATTGGAAGTAGCTGAAAAGACAGTTATGATCATGCCGGAACTTGATGATGCTATAAAGAACAGCGATGCAAGACAGGGAGTTATAACGAACGGTCCGATCGGAACTTCCACACCTAACGCATTCCTGGATTCTTATGGAAAAATGACACAAACCCAGGATGGACCATCTTATTCTTTGCCTTATACCGATGAGAACGGAGAAGAACATGAGATCAGCCCGGACCAGTGGGTGAAGGTCACAACAAAGACCGGAACTTATTATGTACCCACAGATGAATGGGAGAATCCGATCGGTGATATTGCCCTGAAAGACTCCGGAAGCAGCTGGAAACCATGGAAATGGGATAACTGCCAGGTGGTCAAGCGCAGCAATCCTAAAATAGCCTACAATAACGGGGAGGAATACGACCTATGAAGAAAAGAACAATCGCAATAATAGGAATAGTATTGTTGTTCCTCCTGTTCTCAGGCGGGGACGATGACAGCTCATCTACTGATGAATGGGATTCAATGGTATCAGATAGTTATGATGTTGACAGAGCTGCAAGTATGTCCATTTACGAATCCCTTGCATTCCAGGGAATAGATGATGCTTTTGTGGAAGTAACTGAAGAACATGTGCTTGTCAAATATGACCAGCCACCAGTGAGATCAGATACCGATGCACTCTTTATATGGTTCTACATCATGGGAGTTGCAGCCGAGACAGCACCTGATACTGATGAGGTTATCATCGAGATGTACGATGGAACCGAAGAGCTGTATGAGCTTACTGTGCAGACATCTGACATTCAGGACTATCTGGATGAAACTACCACTCTTGATGAGTTCAAAGCAAAAGTAGAAGTCAGAGCTGTAATGTAAGTTCGGGAAATACCTGAACATCAGGGTATTAGGAACAGAGGACCAGAGCATAGTGCTTGTATCTGAAACAGCATTGGTCTTAGTTCCTTATCTCCTGTTTTGCTTTTTATATTCTATTTTATACGAATTCTGCATTCCACACTCAAAAACCTCGATTAAAATAACAAAATTTAAATATATATTCTAGTATACTAATTTTGAGTATTTATAGGGTGTGTGGATGAACAGAGTGAGATGTTCTTTAGAGAGATACATGGAATATATGGTACTTTTAATGCTTTTCATAGTGACCTGTTCCTGTATCCCGGTAGTCACGGCAGATTCGGTCGTAAGCATATTACCATCAAGTCAGGAGGTATACCCGGGAGACGGTTTTGATGTATATGTATACATAGAACCGGAAACTCCTGTTGCTGGTGCTCAACTTGATATCTCGTATGATAATACAATGCTCCGGGCTGACAGCGTTGATGGGAGCGATTTCTTCGAACAGGATGGCACCACTTCGATATTCATCGGAGGAACAGTTGATAATTCACAGGGAAGCATCAACGGTCTTTTTGCCGTCACACTTGGAAAAGCTGAGATAAGCACTGCAGAGAACTTCGCACAGATAACATTTACAGCTCTTGAAAGGACAGGGGATTGCAGCATCACCCTTTCTAATGTGATACTGAGCGATCCTTCAGGAAATCAACTTCCTGTTACGCTCAGAGATTCACATGTCACAATTCCCGGATCAGCTTCCACCTTTACTGAGGAAACAACTACAAGCACAGGTGGCGGTGGTGGAGGGGGCGGCGGTGATACCGGTGAGAAAGCCGAGAACATAGACCGCAAAGAAGTGTCAAAACTATACGTTACCGCAGATACCATGACAGTGTATCGTTTTACCGATAGCTCTAACCCCATTACATCCATCAGCTACATGTCACTGAAGAATTCCGGCTTTATATCCAGCACCATAGAGGTGCTAAAGGATGTATCCACCACGGTTCCGGAAAAACCTGACGGACTCATCTATCGCAACATCAATATCTGGGTCGGTAAAGCAGGATATGCCACCGAGAGCAATATCAAGGACACACAGATATCGTTCAAAGTGCTCAAACAATGGATGCAGGTCAACAATATAGGAACAGGAAGCATCCACCTCAAAAGATACAATGATGGACAATGGACCGATCTTGAGACCGAACTTACCGGACAGGACGAGGACTTCTTCATATTCGAGGCAAAAACCCCGGGCTTCTCACCTTTTGCTATAACAGCAGATGCACAAGCTATTGAAGAAATGGAATTAGCTCCTGTTACCAATGAAGGTGCAATTTTGGAAGAAGAGATATATGCAGATGAAGTGGGAGAAACAGAAATAACTTCAACTAAAATAGCAGATCCGGGCCTTGGACAGAATAGTTCACTACTTCTTCTTGCTTCTATGTCCGTTGTTCTACTTTGCAGACGAAAGAACATAGTCTGATAATTATTATCACGTTGGACAGGACCTTCTGAAAAAGAATAAATCCTGTCCCCTCCTTCTTTAAACAGGAGAGATGGAACAATGATAGGAATTATGTCAGATTCACACGATAATATGGAAGCAATAAAGGCTGCTGTCGAGCTTTTCAATAAGAAGAAGGTCAAAACTGTCCTTCATGCAGGCGATATAATTTCCCCTTTTACTGCAACAGCTTTCAGCAAACTTGAGGCTGACATGTATTTTGTGTTCGGGAACAATGACGGGGACAGACTGCTATTGAAACAGAAATTCGATGAGATAAATGCTGAATGTTGTGGTGACTTCGGCGACCTGGAAATTGACGGAAAAAGAATTGCACTTATTCACGGAATCTATGAGCCACCTGTTATCGCCATGGCAGAATCAGGAGACTTTGACATAGTTGTCAGAGGACATACGCATCATGCCGGCGTCACAAAGATCAATGATACTCTGTTAATAAATCCGGGCGAGACTGCAGGAGTACTCACGGGCAAACGCACGGTTGCACTCCTTGATCTCGAACTTGGTGTAGAGATAATAGAAATATAAATAACATCAAAAATGATAGCTGCTTTAGAGCAGCTCCGTTACCTTAGAAAGGACTTCCTTAACCTGTGCAGGGTCAAGGTCAAGGTCCTTGTTCTTTTTGATGTCCATATCAGTTAGAAGTATGTGTTTTTGCAATATTCATACCAAATATTCTATCTTAGTATTCTTATCCTGAGAAATCAACAGCAATTCAGTAATGTATATATCTATTCAATTGTGACCTTAGAATAAAACTAAAAAATTGAATTCATAGTTAACAAAGAAGTGATATTTACAGCAAGCAGTGGCAATGAGGTTACAAAAGTGACCTGTTCAGATGATAGCATACACTATACTTCAACGTCACTTGGTGTACTAGGATGTTCTGTAGGCACTATCTTTATGAAACAATAGATGGAGATGTCACGGACGAGAATAATCTGATTATTGACACAAACGATGAACGTTTCTATTGTTGGATGGGCAATTTAGCACTGGAAAAAGAAATTAAACCTTGATGATTCAAAGATTGGTATTTTTGCAAGGAATATTTCTTCAACATTATTGAAAGAAGGTCTCTACAGGAAGGCTACACCAGATGAAATCAAAGAAGCAGGATTTTACTTGGAGAAGAAGTGTGAAGTCAGGATAATTTCAAAGAAATATTCAATCAACAAAATTGTGCTCAAACAATCTGAGATTCCAAATAATTCAGCATCTTCCAAGAATATGCCACAGGTCAAAATTAAAAACGATAACAATCGTCGATGATACAACAATTCTCTACAAATCTATCCATATATGCAATCCTGATAAGTCACATACCTGAATATCTTTCAATCGTTGATTTGTATTACCGGACTACAAAAATATATTTATACATTCAAACTAATCATAGTTCTAATAAATAATCTATCAAAGTGGTTGGATATGTATAAAAAAACTCAACAATTAGCTTTATTTTTACTACTTTTTGCAATGATGACTTCTATCACTATGGTGCAAGCAGAAGAAGAAAGTACTTACTTTGCAACCTTTGATGTAAAATCCGACCCCTCTGGTGCAGAGGTCTGGATTGATGGGGCATTAAGAGGAAGAACTCCTGTTGAAATCACTGTTATTGAAGGATTGCATGTTGTTGAAATAAAAATGGATGGGTATACAACGGTATCTAAAGAATTAACGTTCAAAGCTGATTCTACAAACCACCAAACATTCACTTTATCTGAAGCAAAAAAGACAACTGAAGTAAAATACGGTAATTTAGCAGTAATATCTAAACCAAATGGGGCTGAAGTTTATATTGCTGGTACGTATAAAGGTGTTACGCCATTGACCTTGAATGATATACCAGTAGGTCGTTATCGTGTAACCTTGAAGAAAGAAGGTTATGAAACTGATTCAGAATCCATTTTAGTTTATACTGGTACTACAGAAACTCTCTCAATGAATTTGTCAAGAGACGGTTTTACTCCGTTTGTACTAGTTGTACCCTGTTTTTTTTTATTTTTAGGAATAGTAGTAAAAAGAAAGTCTTTGAGGAAAAAAGCAAAAGCAAAAAAGCAAAATACCGAAAAAGCTCCTAGTGTGAAAGAAAAACAATTAGGTACTACATTATCAAAACCTGTTCATAAAATAGAAGCTATTGAGTCAAAACAATCAGCAATCAAAAAACAGGCACCTAAATCATTAACTAAATCAATCTCTAAAACTACAGGTGAGTCCAATATTTTAAAAAAGGAAAAAACTTTTTCACCACATATAGAAGATAGTGGTATTTATGTAAAAAGTGCCTTCGCATACAAAGGTGCTATTATTCACTATAAAGTCAAACTGGAAAACCCAACATCTGAGCCAATTGCTGATGTAAAAGTAAACTTATACGTTCCTGATGTATTTGTATTATCTGAATCTACAAAATCTATTCCTATTATAAAGCCTTCAGAAAGTAAGACTGTAACCTTTGACATCAGACCAACAGGCGAATGTGGTGACTGTGAGGTATCAGGTAAGGTAGTCTACTATGACTATAAGACCAAGGGAACAACTGAAACTTCAATCCCTGCAAAGAATATCAGCATTGTATGTCCTATGCTAAAATCAAAGGAAATTACTGAAAGTGGTTGGCGAAATACTCTTTCGGGTTTAACTAAAGCAGAAGAAACAACGAAGGAAATTGATATACCTGCATCTACTCTCTTTGAAATAACAACTGATGTTCTACAAGACATGAATCTATTCATGCTTGATCCTAAGGTTAATGATTCTGGTAATCTGTATCGTGCAGTATCCAAGTTCTATGGAGAAGGAGTTAAATCCTTGGAGTATGCTGCACAGATTGAAGTTGTCGGTGGTTCTTCAAAAGCAAAACTCATACTCAAAGCATGGGCTGAATCTGAAGATGCACTGACTGGTTTCTATCATGGTATTCTGGATGAAATAGAGAAGCGTGTTCATGTAAAAGACCTAATCGATAACAATGTCGTTAATAACTATCACTACGGAGACAACATAGGCACTCAGATTACCGATTCTGTTATCCAGAGGTCAAACATTGGCACAAGCAATGACAAGTGTACAGGATGTGGGAAGGACATTGTGAAGGATGAAAAGTTCTGTATGTCCTGTGGAACTGCTGTTGTCTGAGATATGAAGGCGACATTGGAGTGAATCATTCACCAATTGGATTCACTCATATTTTTCCTTTTTTGAGATTTATTAATCATTTACACAATCCTCATATAATATTCAGGGGTCATAGTACTATAAAAATTCCATATTATCTCAGTTATTTCATAGTTCTTAGTTTGATAGAAACAAAATCGGTGTTGATGTGAATAAGAAAAACTTGTTTATTTTATTTATTTTGCTATTTTCCACAGTAGTACTTCCAATTGCCATCTCACAAGCAGCTTCTGACCCATACGGAACTAGGACGGATAAAGGCATTGATTTTTCAAATACTAATGTTGATGAAAACATTATAGAAGTATTGTCGAGCATCAAAAACTCATTTTTGCCAATAGTATTTTTTTTAATCTTACTCGTTGGAATAGTGATAGCTAAAAGAAAACGTAATCAAGGAGTAAAAGAACAGGTTGAGCATGTTGAAACAGCATCTACTTCTAGTGATGCTACTCCAAGGACATCTGTTGTCAATAACTATTACTACGGAGATAATATCAACACACATGTCGCTGATTCTGTAATACAGCATTCATTTAATCAGAACCATGAAAGTCAAAGTGAATCTGCTCAGTTAAGTAATTCGTCTGTTAAGGCAGATGAACAAATTGAAACCAACAATAGAACAAAAACCGATGATAAATTAGATTATTCTAAAGTTTATCGCTATCTTGTTGATATCGCATCACATGCATGCACTAACAAATGGATTGAGTTCGAAAATATTGATTACAAAAATTATAGAAAACAACTTTGTGAAAAGAAAATCATTGTCACATATGGAGATGTACTGGAGAGATTTGGAAAGCCTAGAAATGATATCAAGAACCTTCAGGAATTATCAGAGATATTAGATGAGATAAATAACAACACACATCCCTTATTATTATCAGCACTTGTCGTCAATGGCAATGATTTCATTCCAAGCAAACCATTTTTCGAAAAATGGATGGGCCTTTTTGACTCCACAATGGAAGAGTGTGTGGAGGCATTCAAGAAAGAATTGCAGAGTATTTGGAACCATTATTGTACTGAAGAACATGATAACATCAATGACAAGGTGGAATCGCCTAATTCCAATGATTTTGCAAGTGAATTACATTCAGAATTGGAAAGTGCTGAAAGTGAGGGCAAAGCATACCTTGATGTAAAGTCAGGTGACTTGCATAGGACAGTTGGCAGTTATCCAAGTCCACATCACAGGATGCATACATGTTGCAATGTCATGCGGCAAATGATGAACGAAGATGATGAAATACTAGAGCAGCCTCCAAAAGGCAATGGTGCAAATTTAGTAATCAGGTATCATCTTCCAAGAAAATAGAGAGTATTTTGGCAGGGTGGTATTATGATAAATGAATGGAGTGACTGGTTTGATGTTGATTTAACTGATAAAGCAAGTTATAATGAATCAACAAAAGATTTTCCAAGAAAACCAGCAACTTATGTGTTTAGGATAGTAGACAATGATGGTAAACCACTTCCTATTCAAACAGCTAACGGTCTTGATGAACAAGGCATTGTCTATGTAGGACAAGCATCTGACCTGCGAAAGAGGTATTATAACAAGTATCTTGCTTATGACACAGGAGAAAGAAAGTGTTCAAGCTTAAAAGCCATGGCTCGCAAGGTTAAGAGTAATGATGCTTTCAAAAGTAAATATCCAGATGCCAAATTCCAGATAGCGTATACTATAGTAGCTAATGAAAAAGCATCAAAAGACCTTGAACGGAATATACTACATTGCTATGTGCAAAAATATATCCATGGTCCTTTGCTAAATTCAAAACTTCCATATGAAAATGGAGATTATGTCAAGGGTTTATTGGATGAGTTAAATCGATAGTCATACATTTGTTCTTTGATTCATCCATCATCATTTATAACTATACATCAAAAATGATAGCTGCTTTAGAGCAGCTCCGTAACCTTAGACAGGACTTCCTTAACCTGTGCTGGGTCAAGGTCAAGGTCCTTGTTCTTTTTGATATCCATATCAGTGAGCAGTATATGCTTACCTATTGGGATACCTGCTTCTTCCATTGTTGCCTGTGCACAATTAAGAGGACAACCATCGATAACAATGATAGAGCCACAGCCTTCTGCGGACTTGAGAAGACCATTGATTTTACCACCGATACCAACGGTACACATCATGTTGCCAACGCCCTGCTTGTGCAACTCGACTGCAACGGCATTGCTCAGCTGGCCGACATTAGATGCACCTGCACATGGAAATATTCCGACAACGGAAGCTCCACATGAGCATTTTGCACCCTCGGACATTGGTATTACTGTGTTATCCATTCGATAACCTCATCGACCTTAGGTACTCTTCCCACTATCTTTACATCGCCGTCTACGACAACAGCCGGAGTGATAAGAACACCATATGCAAGTATACCGTCCATATCCTCGACCTTAACGATCTCAGCATCGACACCTGTTTGCTCAACTGCCTGTTCAACGAATTTCTTTGTCTTGTTGCACTTTGCACAACCGGAACCTAATATTTCTATTTTCATAATATTCATCTCTTTAACTCAATAAATTCAAGGGAATACCTTTATAGCGCCGTAGTCACAGGCTTTAACGCAGGTCAGACAATACTGGCATGCGTCCATCTTTTCAGGGAAGCATACTCCATCTTTAAGCTCAAGTATATCATTCGGGCATGCCTCTACACATGAACCGCAACCAGTACAATTATTTTCATAGACTGCAACAAATACCATTTTATAAAACTCCTTATTTTAGAACCTATAACAGAGAATGATATCAATACCCTCTCTTTAATATTGCTGTCAGTTCATCGGCATTTGGCATCCTGTCCTCTATCTTCCTGCAGGTGCTGTCCATATCATAATCAAGACGTATGAGCTCTGTTTCCCTGGAAGATGTATCGAACACGGCACAGCTTGCATGCCAGTCCTCATCCCTGGGCTGACCCGTAGAACCGGGATTCACTATGAGCATATCCCCGTGTGTCCTTACAAAAGGAACATGTGAATGACCTATGAACACTACATCCGCATCGATACCGGACAACATTTCTTCAAGTTCTTCTTCCGGCGTCTCAGGTCTTATGTACTCATAATTGGAACGCGGACTTCCGTGAGTGAAGTATAACTTCAGACCATCTGCCTCCTTTTCGATACTGAAAGGAAGCTGGCGGAGGAAAGCCATCTGCTCTTCTGTTGTATTCTTCCACGTGTAGTCCCTGGTAGCTTCTGACAGATGTTTATACTTGTAACCACATCCACAATCAATACCAGAACCTACTGCAGCATCATGGTTGCCAAGAATCGTCTCGATCCCCTGCTGCATGATGAGGTCTATGCATTCAGATGGGGATGGACCATAGTCCGCAAGGTCACCAAGACAGATGACCATATCATGCGGGACTTCCAGTACCGCATCAAGTGCTTCCTTATTGCCGTGAATATCGGATATCAACAGTATTCTCATATTATCACTGAACTATTTTGATCATATAAGTCTCATATGATATACATACCAAAGGCATATCCTGATATCGCAGCTATCACAACGACCAGTGAAATGTATGTCAGACCTTTCTTCACACCCATGATCCTGCTTATGACTATCATATTAGGCAGACTCAGAGCAGGACCTGCCAGGAGCATGGACAATGCCGGACCTTTTCCCATACCAAGAAGTGTGAGCGCACTTATGATAGGAACCTCTGTCAGTGTGGAGAAGTACATAAGGGCTGCTGCAACAGATGCTATCACATATGAGCCTGCTGTGGCACCGCCAACATATTCCACAACGTATTCTGCCGGAAGGAGCTCTACAATGATGCCTGCAAAGAACACACCTATCAGAAGCAGAGGTGTGATCTGCTTTACAAGGAACCAGGTCTCTCCCATCCAGCTCTCAAGCTCATCCCTGTCGAACCATTTGAGGGAAACATATACTGTAATAGCTATCAATGGTATCTCAACGAAGAGCATTGGATTCCATGTTGGAAGTATCTCAGGTGTCACAAGGATCGCAAGGAGCAGCAGGAACAACCAGACAGTGTGTGCATGCTTCTCTTCACCGAAGGTTTTGAGAGCCTTTCTTTCACCATTGTTCCTTTCGTATATGAAAGACATACAAATGCCTATAACAACTGAAAGAAGAATGGCAATGACCGCTCTTGCAACACCAAGATCATAACCAAGTATCTTGGCGGTGTAAACTATGGCAAGTATATTGATCGCCGGGGCCGAGAACAGGAACGTTGTCGCAGGACCGATACCTGCACCTCTCTTGTAGATACCTGCAAAAAGGGGCAGTACGGTACAACTGCATACGGCAAGAAGACAGCCGGAAACAGCTGCGACTGAATAGGAAACATATTTTGGTGCGTCGGCCCCGAAGAACTTCAGAACGGACTCTTTGGAAAAGAGCGATGCTATGGCACCTGCCAGGAAAAAGGCAGGGATCAGACACAGGATCACATGCAAAGCAAGATACTCCTGAACTGATGCAATACCTATGTAAGCCAGATCTACAAGATACGATGTCATTGTTTCAAAATATGTTGAAATGCTATATATAGATTATGGTTTCAAATGTTTTTGAAATACACAGCCTCAAAAATATTCCAAATAACAGCAGTAAACCAGTAGAGGTATATTTGAAAAATACAATTTCATCGTATGTCGTTCAAACCCATAGGAAATGTATCCAACTTTGCAGACAAAGAAACAATGCAGCTTCTAGCACTCTGGAAAGAGAGTGTCAGCATCGTTGAGCTAGAGAAAGCGGTTTCTGAGGAACTTATCTTTGAAGACTATACACATTATATCGTTGTCCATGACCCTCTTAAAATGGAATTCCCTGAGAAAAGAGATGAGTGGAATAAAAGATTCTGCAGACATGCCGGAGTCTCAGTTGTGGAACTTATAAAAGTAGACAAGAACAAGATCTACTTCAAGGGTCTCTTTGCAGAGAATGAAGCTTCCATCTATAGTATACTTCCATACACATCATTTGATAGTCCAGAAGCTGATTTCCCTCCTGCCGGAATGGAGATCCTCAAAAAGCAGACAATGGACGTTGCACTCCCACAGGTCAATGGTAAGACCATACTTGATGTTGGCTGTGGTGTGGGAAGCCTGACATTGCAGATGGCAAGGATGAATTCAGAAGCAAAGGTGACAGGTATCGACCTTCTTGAAGACACCATGAAACAGTGCCGTTTGAATGCTATTGCTTATGACATAGAGAACACGGCCTTCAAGGCTGCAAGTGTCTATGAGCTTCCTTTTGGCGAGAACAGCTATGATACAGTGACCTGCTTCTTCATGCTTCACCATCTGGACGATATACCAAAGGCACTCTCAGAGGTAAAGAGAGTTGTTTCCTGTGGTGGAAAGGTCCTGGCAGTGGAGCCTCTTGACCATAATCATGGAACAGAGAGAGGTATACAGGACTGGATAGAACACTTTGAAAAAGCCGGATTTTCAGTTGAGACACAACAGATAAGCAGAGCGGTATTTATAAGCGCTAAACCAAACTAACTAACAAAGGAGGAGCGGGTGTGTCCTGCACCCGCAATAAAAAACAGATTCATGCCCTCATTTCTAAAGAGGGGAACTGTTTGGATCATTCTCTTACCTTTTTCTTGTGGTACATAAGTGTTACAAACACATGTTGTTTTTAACACTAAATCTACTATGGACCTTTTTTATTTATAACTTATGCCAGATACGCAGGGTTCCAAAATTCTCAATAATATCGAAAAGTTAATCTATGTACCATGCTAACAGGTGACGTTATCAGTAATTGGAGATGCAGAAATGTTAGGTATAACAGACCCGCAGATATGGGTCGCTTATGTGTTATGTTTTGTAAGTGCCATAGGATGTGTGATCTATGGTATTTTACACTGGAACGATGATAAAGAGGATGATATCTGATGGGAGTCAGCACCCCTCTTCTTGGAATATCCGTATTGGCCTACATGATGGTGGTCTTCTACTTCGGATGGCTAGGATATAAACAAACAAAAGACAATGATGATTACATGCTGGCCGGAAGGAAGGTCAATCCTTTCGTTCTCGCATTCTCTTACGGAGCAGCATTCATCAGTACATCGGCCATAATCGGCTTCGGAGGATATGCCGGTGCATTCGGACTTGGAATACTGTGGCTTGTGGCCATGAACATCATTGTGGGCATCTTCATTGCTTTTGTCATATTTGGATCAAGGACAAGACGTATGGGTGCAAACCTCAAGGCTGTGACCTTCCCCGAACTCATAGGAAAAAGATTCCAGTCAAGGTTCATACAGGGATTCTCCGGTGCATTGATCACTGTTTTCATGCCACTTTATGCAGGAAGTGTACTGATAGGAGGAGCACGTTTCATGGAAACTGCCCTGAACATCGATTACAACATTGCGATCCTTATACTTGCCATAATAGTTGCAGCCTATGTGATAACAGGCGGACTCATCGCTGTCATGTACACTGATGCATTACAGGGAGTTCTTATGTTCGTCGGAATGGGCATACTACTGGTACTTACATACTCAAAGCTCGGTGGTGTCACAGAAGCTCACCAGGCACTCACAAATATGGCTTACCTTGTTCCTGATAACTTAGCAGCGGTCGGTCATACCGGATGGACAACAATGCCAGCCTTTGGTTCACCGACCTGGTGGACGCTTGTATCTACTATTATACTGGGAGTAGGTATCGGAGTACTTGCACAGCCACAGCTTGCAGTCCGTTTTATGACCGTGGAAAGCACCCGTTCACTGAAAAGAGCAGTTCTCTCAGGCGGTCCTTTCATTTTCATGATGGCGGGTGTGGCATACATTGTCGGCGCATTATCAAATGTCTACTTCTTCAATACCCAGGGAATGATATCCCTTGAGGTTGCCGGAGGTAACATCGATAAGATCATGCCGGAGTACATCAACAGTGCGATGCCCGATTACTTCGTCATATTTTTCCTGCTAACCCTGCTTGCAGCAGCAATGTCAACACTGAGCTCACAGTTCCATGCAATGGGTACTGCATTCGGACATGACCTCTACCGCGAAGGTATCATGAAAGGCAAGATCGGAAAGACGATAAATGTCACAAGAGCAGGTATCGCAACAACCATCATGATAAGTGTGGTCCTGGCATACATACTCCCACCGGGAATTATCGCAAGGGCAACAGCTATCTTCTTTGGACTTTGTGCAGCAGCATTCCTGCCAATGTACTCTGGAGCTATCTTCTGGAAACGCATGACAAGACAGGGAGCAACTGCAAGCCTGCTTGTAGGTACCTTTGCAAGTCTGTTCTGGCTGACATTTATACATGCAAAGGAAGCAACTGCACTTGGGATCAGCCAGGCACTTTTTGGTGTGGATACTATCCTGACAGGTACATGGACCCTTGTAGACCCGATACTTGTAGCTACACCACTGGCATTCCTGGTTGCTATTGTCGTGAGCCTCATGACAGAGCCAGCTTCAAAAGAACATATAGAACAGTGTTTTAAGAAAAATTGATATCTTTCTCTTTTATAGAAGCGGGCAATTAACTCGTATGGTTAATTGACCTGTTCTTTACTTTTATTATTACTACAAACAGCATTATTTCTTTTTTATACCAGCTATTTTAATCAGCCACAGGCATGCAATTCCATTTACTAACCTTTAAATAGAGTGTAATGCTAACAAATGACATGTTAGCAATTATCATGATGGATTCTACTAATTAAATGGAAGGAGAAAAATGCTTGGAATAGATGACCCACAGATATGGCTGGCTTACATACTGTGCTTTATAAGCGCCATTGGCTGCATAATCTATGGAGCCCTAAAATGGAACGATGACTCGGACGACGGAGAGGCGGAATAATGGTACTTAGTACACCCGTACTTGGAGTTATCATACTTGTATACCTCATGGTGATATTTTACCTTGGGTGGCTTGGATACAAGAAAACAAAGCAAACTGAAGACTACATGGTGGCAGGAAGACAGATCCACCCATACATCCTTGCACTTTCCTATGGTGCAACATTCATAAGCACTTCAGCGATCATTGGTTTTGGTGGAGCTGCAGGTGCCCTGGGTATGGGACTGTTATGGCTTGCATTCATGAACATCTTTGTAGGTATCTTTATCGCATTCGTGTTCTTTGGCTCAAGAACACGTCGTATGGGACTGAACCTTAATGCAGTAACATTCCCTGAACTAATTGGAAGACGTTTCCAGTCAAGGTTCATACAGGGATTCTCAGGAGCACTTATAGGCATATTCATGCCACTTTATGCAGGTATTGTACTTATTGGAGGAGCAAGGTTCCTTGAATCTACCCTCAATATAAACTATGATGTTGCAGTTCTTATTCTCACAGTAATCGTAGCCGCTTACGTTATCACAGGCGGACTTATCGCTGTTATGTATACCGATGCCCTGCAGGGAACACTCATGTTCATAGGAATGATCTTCCTGCTTGTATTCACATACATCAAGATGGGAGGAGTTGTAGCTGCTCACTCTGCACTCACAGCAATGAACGACCTCGTGCCTGATAGTCTCGTTGCAGGAGGACATATGGGATGGACATCCATGCCTGCGTTCGGCTCGCCAATATGGTGGACACTGATCTCAACACTTGTACTGGGTGTGGGAATTGGTGTAGTAGCACAGCCACAGCTCGCGGTCAGGTTCATGACAGTGAAGAACGACACAGCACTCAACAGAGCTGTACTTGTCGGTGGACCATTCATCCTTATGATGACAGGTGTAGCCTTTACAGTTGGTGCACTCTCCAATGCATACTTCTATGAGACACTTGGACAGATATCAGTAGTAGTTGCAGGAGGTAACACCGACCTGATCATGCCTGAGTTCATCAACAGTGCAATGCCGGAGACCTTTGTAGTATTGTTCATGCTGACCCTGCTCGCAGCAGCAATGTCAACACTGAGCTCACAGTTCCATACAATGGGAACATCCATAGGACACGACTTCTATCGTGAGTTCATCAAAAAGGGAGAACTTGGACAGACGATCAACATAACCAAAGCAGCAATAGCATTCACGATCCTTGCAAGTGTTGTACTGGCATACATACTTCCTATCAGTATCATCGCACGTGCAACAGCGATCTTCTTCGGACTTTGTGCAGCAGCATTCCTGCCAATGTACTCTGGTGCATTGTTCTGGAAACGTATGACAAAGGAAGGTGCAATTGCAAGTCTGCTTGTCGGTACATTCAGCAGTCTGTTCTGGCTGGCATTCGTTCACAGATCAGAAGCTGTACCACTTGGGATCAGCAAGGCGATCTTTGGTGTTGACACGATCCTCACAGGAACATGGACAGTTGTAGACCCGATACTTGTAGCTACACCACTGGCATTTGCGGTTGCAATTATTGTAAGTCTTATGACAAAGCCAACACCACAGGAACACCTTGATACCTGTTTCAAGAAATAAGAAAAAACAGCTTTTCTAAACACCAGGTACCAGGTACCTGGAACTTATTTTATTTCATATATCCTTCAGGATGACATACAACCTGAGAACCGCTCTTTTATAGGAAGATCGATATGGAATGTCGAACCTTCGTTCACCTTGCTTTCCACGTGTAGCCTTCCCTCATGTTGTTCTATGATACTTTGACAGATACTAAGACCAAGACCAATGCCAGGATATTTCCTCGTCAGTGAACCATCTGCCTGATAGAAACTATCGAATATACAGGACAAACGCTCCTCTACAATACCAATTCCCCTGTCCTGAACACTTAAGATAAGACGATCATCGCTCTCAGTAACAGAGATCGTAATGGTACTTCCGGAAGGTGAGAACTTTATCGCATTGTCCAGTAGATGGATAAGTGCCTGGAACAGTTTTTTACTGTCACCACGGATAATAGATACCTTTTCAGGGATATTTGTCTGAACATTCATATTCTTTGCATTCAGGGAGCGTGTTACATCCATGGTCGCTGCTTCAATGACCTCAAGGATGTTCAAAGGAAGTTCATTATAATAGTGACCGGTGGAGTATTCCATTCCTATGTAAAGTAGGGAATCGATCATCCTTTCAAGTTTCTCGATGTTAAAGAGAGAAGTTTCAAGAGCATTTGTCTGGCTTTGATCCAGAGAACCCAGACATCCGTCATACAAAAGCTCATTATAACCCTTTATTATAGACAATGGTGTCTTTAGTTCATGGCTGAATGTTGATATCAGTTCGCTTTTCATCTTCTCAAGAGATAGCAGTTCCTCTCTGTTCGCAGCGAGTTCCTCTTCATACGCAGAAAAACTGGATTCATAGTTCTTCAGTTTCACACCCTGTAGTCCACTACAGATCAGCATGTCAGCGAATATACAGAAAATATCGATCTTTTTCCAGAGCTCATCCTTACTGAACAAAGGAACGATATTATCCGAGCCAGTATCACATCCCTGTCCACAATGAAGGTCAGCATTTTTTCCCGGGACAACTTTGTCACCATCATCAAGAAGGAACTGACCTGAAATAGCCGTTGCAAAAAGAGAGCCTTCAGCAATTATAGGAATCTCAAAGGAAATAAGACCATTATCCAGTCTATGTTCAAATATCTCCCTTTTTGCACCTGTAGGAGAGATCATACTTGTTCTACGCCTAAAGCAGTTGTTCCCATTGTTATTGTGATCGGCATGGAAATGAATGAAACCGGTCCATCCGGAAGCTGTCAGTATGTCCCCATCCACATCACGTATGAAAAAGGGCAGATCAGGTGAATTATCAAAACGGACCATAAGCTCCCGAAGTTCATCTATTTTCACGATATCAGCAAATCTATGGTCCATATATAACTCCTGCCGGATCAAGGTTTTCAGTAAAAAGAAGCCAGTTCCAGGCAGATACATTTTGCTGCCTACACTACTTAATGATATATATAATATAAAGAAACTAAGTTATTATTTTTGTTAAGAACATAATGTAATTAAAAATAATATTTCTAAAGTGGCATTGTTTGCAAAAAACATATATAGTGTAATTTTAGCCCAAAAATAAGCACATATAGAAAGAGGTCACTCAGCGGAGTCACATATTTAGAGCTGGCAAAAGCCGTATGACGAGAACTAGAGGGGATATATGTAATAAATAATTATAACTCGACTTTTGCCTATTATAGCTTCGACATAATCAAATATAAACCTATCCGTAGTATATATTGGAAGAGCAAATTATTTTATATACCCCTCATTATAAAATAATTGAGCCACCTATTTCCAGAATTTTGACATCGATGTCGGATGCTGATTTTATATTATTGACAAAAACATTTGGATCCTGGGCGATCAGGTCAAATGTATTGTAATGCATAGGAATGGCGATCTTGGGGCGCAACATCTGAACTGCAAGTGCAGCATCCTTTGGATCCATTGTATATCTTCCACCAATTGGAAGAATAGCAACATCCGGTCGATATAGCTTTGATATAAGTTCCATATCACCAAAAAGACTGGTATCACCTGCGTGATAGATAGATACGTCTCCGATCTCAATGATAAAGCCGGCTGCTTTTCCACCATCAAAGCTCCAGCCTGATTCATCGATAGAAGAAGAATGTCTGGCATCGGTCATAATGAAACGGATACCTTCAACTTCGATGTTGCCACCTATATTCATACCGGATGTCACTATTCCTTTTTGTTTGAGGTACTGTGATATCTCATGGATACAGACCACAGTGCAACTTGTTCTTTTTGCTATGCTGACAGTATCACCGAAATGATCACTGTGTCCATGTGTAACTGCAATTATATCCGGTTCAAGGTCATCAGCCTTGACCTCTGCTTTAGGATTATCCGTGATGAAGGGATCGATAAGTATAGTCTTTCCTAAAGCTTCTATTTTAAAACAAGAATGGCTCAGCCATGTTAATTCAACTTTTTCCATACAGCTCAATTGGATCTGCTCAATAATAGTTTATCGGCAAGTATAATTGTAAAAGACCCTTACAATTGGAATATGGAAATAGGTGTAGTTGTCCATGGTCCTGATGTAATTGATTCCCATATGGCAAAGGATATCCTTGAGATCCTTGAAGGATACGGGAATATAACTGCTATAATGGCAGGCACCATTGGCAAGACAGCTGTTCTGGATGCACATCTGGAGAATATCATTGATATAAAGAAAAGTCTGAAACCAAGTCTTTGTATAGAGGAATTTTTCAGAACAAAGGATGTGGTCATATTACTGAACCACGGGAAGACCACCGAGAATGGGATGCTCTTTGCTAATATAGTTATATCAAGGATCGTTAGCCGTACTGTAAAACCCCTTATCCTCATAGAAAGACCCGGTATGCCTGACGGGAAGGTAGTACCATGGAACTCAGATTCAGTTGAATTTGCACAGGTACTTGCAGATAGACTTGAACTTGAGATGACAGGTATACCTGAACTTGTGACCCCTATAAGCGTGGAGGATCACGGACACCGGATAATAAGGAATGTGTATGGTGTCCATCCCGGAGAGAAGATAATGATCAATGGGATCATTGTAGGTTTTGCACTCTCCGGAGATATTCAGATCATCAGCGAGAACGGTTTTATTACTGACATCAAAGGTGCACGTGTCAAAGAACATGGCCTGGAGAAACTGCATAGCTATGGCAAAAGAATACCTGTGGACCTTAGAACATGTTGGGTGAAGAGCGGACCTTTGAGAGGAAACAGTTTTTCTGTTCGAGATAAACAGAATAAATACAAATATATTAATAACTTGGAAAATAATGCTCCTGAAAATAAAGATGGTATCAGGGTAGCTATAATAGACCATGAGGCGGAAAAGACCTTTGAACTTGTGGAAGGAGCAGATGCAGCTGTAACAATAGGTGATGATACCACCGATATTGCAGGCGATATATTATACAGACTGAGGATACCTGTTATAGGGATAACGGATGGTGACCTTGACGGTTTCTCACACATGAAGCATATCTATCCCGGGTCTACTATAATAAGAGTCAGGCCTGGAACTGATGATATTGTCGGGAAAGAGATACATCAACAGATATTTAATGGTGAGAATTCCGCTATTTTTGATTCACTCGAAACACTCAGGAACAAAATATTCGATATGTGGAACAAAAACATCCTTTACAGCACAGATTATTAATTTTTAAGTGTTTTAATTTTGCACATATATAACTTTAAATATAATAATGTCATACTAGCTACTGGAGCTCGCAAGAGCACCGATTAAAAACAAGGGGTTATTTAATTATGAAAGACTTTGAAGTAAAGATACTTGACGATACAGACTACAAGTTCATTGAAGCACTGAAAAGCCTGGGCATGTCCAGGAATGTTGCAACCACATTAACCTACCTTTCAAATGTGGATGAAGCATCCTCCCAGGAGATCGAAATGAGCACCGGTCTGAGACAGCCAGAAGTAAGCGTTGCCATGAGGCATATGCGTGAAAGAAGCTGGATCGATATCCACAACAAGAAGGCAGTTGGAAAAGGTAGACCTACAAAGATCTACAAGCTCTCTGCACCAGTTGAAGATATCATCAAGCACTATGAACAGAAGATCATAGAAGACACTAAGACTACGATGGATGCCATCACCAAACTTAAAGACATTACAAAAAAGATGTAAAGTTTTTGAGTGTGTCCGGTCAGTACTATCCCTGTGATGCTACGCACATGATAGTTAAGTTTCCGGGCACCGCTATTCCATCAATAGGAACAGCTTTTTTCTCTTTTAAAATAAGGACAGTTTCCTGGTTTATACCAAGAATGTCCAGAACATTTTCATAAGTGGTTCCATCCGGAACGTTCAGTTGTCTGTTAGAAAGGTCCGAATTGATCAGTTCTATATTGATACTTATGGTCAATCTGTAATCTCACCATCCGTGGACCTGAGGTCTTCGAGGTTTTCCTGCAATAGTTTTGCATCGAGTTCTTCGTGTTTCTTTTCACCCTTACGTTCATAATCTCTTTTGTGGAACTTTGACATACGAAAACACCTCGAATGAATTCTGCTGCGATAGGTATTAACCTTTTCGGGATGATAAGGACAGAGAATTACCAAAGAACAAATGCTCACTTTAACACAACAACGATCGATCAAAATTAAGAATTACTGAGAACAGTTTAGAAAGATATAAATCCTACCCATTACAGTAATATTATACATTGCAGATAATAAAATCATGATGGCAAAGATAAAAATGGTAGTCGATGAACAAGAACGGACACTGGAAGAATTCCTCAATGTACTTGATAAAAAAAGCTCAGTATTTTCCTATACTAACGCTTCCGATGCAGAGACCCTTATAAGGTCACTTTCGCAAGAGATCGCTAACAAAAGGTCCCCCTCTATGATAAGGATCTACTGGAAGGAAAATGAGTTAACAGACACCACTAATGGAAAGGATATAGTCTCATTACACATATTCAGGAACTTTACCACTTCCATGATCAAGATCGACAAATTACTTGCCAAAAGAGAACATCTCATAGTGGTCCCTGACCTTAGTATACTTGAGCTTGAAAAGAACAACAGGCCATACATACATTTCCTTTCTGTCCTGCTTCGCAAATGTAAAGCTCATGGAAGTACAATGATAACTGTTGTCAATGAACAGGAAGCAGACAGGCATGTCAGAACGGAGCTTCTCCCATTCTTCGATAATATCTTCATACTTAACGGCAACAGGATGAAGAAAAAAGGGAATGATAAGATAGATATCCGATATACTATAAGTGATCAAGAGCTGCATCTTGAGCCTTATATGCAGAACGACATGAACAAAATAAAAGAGATCTTCAGCCTGACCCCTGAAGAAAAGAAAGAACTCGATAAGCTAGTTGGTCAGAGCCTTGAAGATTACAGGACCTCAATGTAATTAAGGTCCTAACGGATCAGCTTTTCTGCAATAGATCTCATCTGTGAGCAATATCCACAATCAGGGTCATCCTTCATAGGAATCTTCCTTGACCATGTCCTTGCAACAGATTCATCATATGATATCAGGCCCAGAAGCTCGGTACCGAGCTTATCGCTGAAATCTCCAACGATCTCATTGATATCATCCTTCTTATCAAGAGGGATCCTGTTAAAAAGAAGAGCTGCATGTGTCCCAAGCTTTGATGCCATGCTGGACAATACATATGTTCCCCTTATATCCTGTATGTCTATTGTTGAGACTATGATCGCCTTGTCAACTATATTCATTGTGAGAAGACTTGATCTGTTGATACCCGGACTGCAGTCGAAAAGAAAATGATCGATGCCCATTCTGTCACCGGTCTTCTTTATCAGGTCCAGCAGTTTCTCCCGGGCCTCACCAGGAGTACTGAACATTGCGGAGATATCCTCCTCGCATGCTTTAGAAGGAACGATATACACATCAGTATCCTCGTACTTGTAGACGACCTCATCAGCACTGCAAAGACCCTGAAGGAAATCTATCAGTGTCTTATCGTACCTTATGTCGAACAATGAATGAAGACCAGGACCGTTCACATCAGTATCAATGATGCATACTTTCTTACCCTGTTGAGCAAGCATGACGCCAAGGTTTCCGACAAATGTTGTCTTACCTGTACCGCCTTTATATGAATGGAAGCTCAGAAACATCAGACTCACCCAAGTAACTGATCTAGTTTGTTCTCGACCTCTTCCACTGCAGACCAGTATTCATTGGTCTTGCTATCGGCCTTATTACTGAGGGAGTAATAGATCTTCTTTCCCCTTCTCTCCCTTTCCAGCCATCCGGCCCTGTAAAGTTCATTCAGATACTTATTCTCAATGGAGCGATGCCTACCGGTGATATCACTTACCTCATCTGCTGTGCATGAAGTGAGCTTCGATACAGCGAACAGCGATTTACGGATAGAATCCGGAACTGTGAGAAAAGCAGCCATCTTATCATTGACATGAGGAGAATTACGTGATTCAAGATCAGCTATACGTAACTCCAGTGATCTTAAACGATCGTTCATATCACGCAGGTACTCTAGAATTTCATTGTTATTATGCAGGTCAGACATGATTATCAACATAAGGAAAAGTGTTTTGCATTTTATATCCAATTTAATTGGGCTGATAATATATAAGGTTGCTTAAATGCGTTCACCGTCATTTAATGAACAGATCATCAATATATTTTAGATTTACGACAACCTTATAAAATATTAATACTATAAACAAATGGAGTGGAACAAATGAGGACCCCATCGCATATTACTAAATTCGATGATCATCTTCACGGGGGATTTATAAAGCCATCTGCTGTCCTGATAGCAGGATCATGCGGATCAGGCAAGACCAACCTGTGTATGCAGTCACTTTTCAATGCTGCAAAACAGGGCGAAAGATGTGCTTACGTATCGATGCTTTCGGAATCCCAGGACAAAGTGACCAGGTCACTGTCCGCATTCTCGTTCTACGATAAAGAGCAGATAAAGAATAATCTCAATATCTACTCGATCAGTTCTGACGTAGTGGCAAAAGGCGATTTTGCCATATTTGAATACCTTAATGAGAACGTGTTGAAGAAGAAACCATCGAGGGTCGTTATCGATACTATCAACATATTAGAGGATATCGAGAGTACTTTTGATGAAAGGCCTTTCTATAAATGTGAGCTCAGGTCCTTTATCCAGAACCTGCTTCAGGAATTCGATGAGAACGACATACTCCTGATGGCTACCTGTGAGATACCTGCCACGGATATACACTCAAGTCTCTGGCCCTATATGTTCGATACCGTTGTGCTGCTTGGCACTGAGAATGGAGAACAAAGGCCGTATAGATACATGGAGATCATCAAGGAAAGGGGAAGCGACTTCACCATGGGTAAGCACAGGTTCAATATCACCGACGATGGGATAGTTCTGTAAATCCCCTAAAACCAGGCTCCCTTATCAATAACTTTTAACCTGATCACAAATGCGTATCCAATGTCTTTAGTTCACGCTGGCTGTGGTCCTTTATTATATTGTTCAATTTCATACGCACGCTTTTAGTACCTTCAGCAGTAGTGAAATGTGAGAGAACGTCCGTTAACTGGTCGATCATATATTGATAATCCCTTTCGGTACCGGAATCCCTAAGCTTCTGCATTGCAGCCTCGGCTGCCTCAGATGTCCAGTCATCATTCTGGTAATATACCTTATCTTCAACCTCGAGCTTCTTCCTGGCCACATCGTTATTGACCCTGGCAAATATAAGCTCCACAGTATGAGGATCACCTACGAACTCATTCATGAACTGCATGATATCCATCACAACTTCAAAATAAGGTATCTCCGGATTCTCACAGTTCTTGAACATCTGTGACAGTTCAAGACGTATATTCTTCTCCATCGGTTTTAGGAGATAACTTGTAATATCATCTATCACCTCAGCACAACTACCGGCATCCATACTTGCAGATAGTTCATACGTGTTGATCGGCAATACGTTGAATTTACTGTAATATTTCAATAGATCCTTACGCAAACGCTGAACATCGAGATTCGCCAATATATCACCTGGACCCTCATAAGATCATTTACTTTTAATTCCTTTAATGAAAGATTCCATTTCATGTAACAATTTGTTGTTAAGAAGTTCCTTTGAGTTATCAAAGAGCAACTGGAATGCACAGATATCATCCATTGATATCGTTCTTCCCATATTGTCCTTGAACTTCAGGGATTCGTATATGCCTATCAGTTCAGGCATTACCATACGTGGATAACTTCCTGCCATGGTCTTTAGAATACCACGTGCCTTTGGATAAGGAAGTATCAGATAATCCTTGTACCTGGATGAGATAATATTGTTGCCAGGATTCATTCCTGTAAATTTCAGTTTCTCCCTGAAGAACCTGGCAGCTCCGGGATTATCAGGCATAGTTATGACGTTGGTCTTGAGATGTTTCACTGAAACCGCGAACAACAGACGACCTATACCCACATGCCTGTGAGATGGATGTACCTCTACACTTCTTAGAAGATGCACTGAGTGATTGACAATATTCGTTTTTCCCCTGTATGTTCTCTCGGTCTCATCAGATATTTTTTCGAATCTTGCAAAACCAAGGAGCTTTGTACCCTTAAGAGCAACGAACAGGTAATGTTCCGAACTTATAGTGCTCTTCAACAGAAAATCATATGGCATTCCGAACTTGTTATGGAAATAATTGAAGCCGACTTTATCAGATTGTCCAATATCTATGTCAAGACCATCTACAGACGGACCTGTTTCCAATATACCATAACTGATGTTCCCAGCTACGTGCAATACATTAAACCCTTCAACTGACATCTATTATCATCTGATATCTCAAATACTTACAGGGCCTGATACTGAATAGAAAGTGTATCTTCCTTTCTTCATCGAAGTGACGAGTTTCTCCTGTTCCAGGTAGGACATCACCAGGGACAGTTTTTCATGATCGATAGAAAAACCCTGTTCATTGATCTGTTTTTCAAGCTGCTTGAGTGTTGCAGAACCAAGTATTGAAAGCTGACCTGTTATGACGTCCTCTATAGGAATATCAGCCAGTCTCACAGGCTGCGTTTCCTCTGCAACATGCATATGCTGGATCTCTTCCTGTACACCTGAAAGTTCATTCTCGATGCCTTTAAGCTTCTCGGAACTTAGCATATTCTCCTCGATCTGCTGCTGCATGGAAGCGAACATACCCTCAACATTTGCTTTGAACGACTCCATCTCGTTTGCTATGGAGACAATATCTTCCATATTAGCCTTGGAAACGACCATTTCCTCGATACGGTCCAGCTCTACCGACTCAGGAACAACAACAGTTTCCACAGCATGATCTAGCATTGCAGGCGCATTGCTCTGGAACTCTTTTAATGTCACATTCAACTTATTGATAGCCTTAGTATGCAGATTTACAGCTTTAGCTATGCTCTTCATCTGCTCCCTTATCTCATCAAGCTCATGACATTTTGTGTCCATTTCTTCGAGTTGATTGTTCTGAAGTTCTGCTATGAAACTCACATTTTCTGTTATATTCGATAGCTCATCCCTGAACTTTGTAATATCGGAAACGATCCTGTCAATATGTCCCTCGTGAGATACAACCTTCTCTATTGTATATTCCCGGCTACCGGTCTCAACAAAGGCACGGAAATCCTGAGAATTGTAATTAGGAACATGCTGGAACAGCATCTTGAATAGCTCAATATAGGTCCCATGTATCTGTTTCACAGAAACTATCTTTGAAGCGATGGCATCTGAGAGTCCCCTAACTATGAAGGAACCTTCCTCGAACCTGAAGAAATCAACTCCTGCACTGAACTGACGCACATTGTCCCTGGCCTCCTCTACCATTTCTTCAGCTTCGCTGTCGCCATATATGTCGAGCATGGCATGGTAAAGATCATTAAGGGTCTTTGCATAGGTGATCTCCAGAACATCAGGAGGGACCTTTGTAGCATCAAGTGCCTCTGCATTCACAGAGTCCTCTGCCTGCACCACACGTTTCAGCCTTTTAGAGAACTGGTCGAAATCCCGCTTCAGCCGGTTGAACTCTGACCCGTCCGCCCTTTCCCTGACATCCCTGTCCAGGGAAGATAAAAGGATCTGATTCTGGTCAAGAGCTTCATCAAGTTTGATCTGAAGTTCACTGACCTTTTCTTCCAGAGACAGCAACATAGGATCAGGTCCAGTATCTACCATAGTACTGGTTTCTACTGCATCATCATGTTCTACCAGATCATGATCATCTACTGCATTATCATCTTCATTTGAAGAGAGAGGAACCTCTGCCCCATCCACGATCCTTATCTCATCCACATCACCGAGATCTTCAGCAGTATCAGGATCATATCGTTCACCCACAGGTACAAGAGCAGTTACTATATTCTCCGGGCTGACATCATAGCCTGATGTCTTCACATCCTGAGCATATGAACTGCCAGAGCTACCGCCATCACCCACAACAATATCATCCAAGATATCGTCTGTTTGTGTCATTTGGTCATCCAATAAGCTATGTCCTTCGTCCCCCTCAAATGTGGGGCTTTCCGTGTCAACGGCCTCCAGGGCATGTATATCATCGTCCATTAAGATCACCATTATACGAAAGATTCAAGTTTATGCTTGATATCAGGGATCCATTCAGCTTCACAGATCTCTGCAACATAATCACCATGAAGCGGGCGGATCTGGTCATTAATGATCATTTCTACAAGCATTGGCCACAGGTCCTCTGTCATCCATTTTGGAGAGGAAGCTATCTCATTGAAAGCCATGGCAAGCACCTGTTCGACCTCACCCCTGCCCATGACGCTTGTGATCTTCTCCTTGATATCCGCCAGTATCTCCATGTTCTTCTTATACTCGGATGACTGGGTATACATCTCATTGAATACGATCTTGGCAAGGACACGCAGTTCCTCAGCTACATCATCCGGATAGGTGGCAAGTTGCTCTGCCGACATGGGACGCTGTTCGAATATGTGCTGGACCACATCTCTGGTGACCTCTATCTTATGCATATTCTCTGTAAGGTCTGCCTTTCCAGTGAACAGAGATATGAGAAGGGCCCCACGTCCAACAGATGAGAAAATAACAGTACCGAAATCATATTCGATAACAGACTGTTTAAGCCCCATTGCAAGCTGCTGGCTAACATGCAGCAGATTATGACTGATAAGGTTGGTCAGCTCGAATATCTTGGGACCTATACTATCCGGTATGTAGGATGCATATATCCTGCCATCCGCACCTGCGAACAGAAGTACATCCACATCGCTGGATTGGTGTGTCCTTTTCAGCTGTGCGACCAGAGCGAACTTCAGAAGAGAAACATCCTCCAGGTCATCTTTTGTTTTTTTTCTTGACACGTCAACCCACCTCGATCATCATTTGATGAGCTCTTCCAGCTCGTTCAGACTGTCTATCTCAATAAGACCTTCTTCTTCCTGATCAGATACTACGGCCTCGTCCTGGAAGTCAGGCATGATAACATCATCATCAACCTGTAAGGTCCCACCTGAGAGCTCAGCTATATCCAGCTGGGTTTCCGGGGTGCTTCCTTCCTTTTCTTTCCTTTTCTCCAGTTGTTCCTTGGTAACAGCATCATTAAGTCCCTGAGACTCGAAGAAGATCTGCAGGGTTTCCTTTGGAGAAAATGGATAGGACCAGTTCTCTTTGACATATACAAGCCTTTCAAGCATCCTGTCACTGGCTCCAAGGTCCGCAGCTGTCCTGATAGCCTTATCAAAGACCTCATCATACTTGCGTACATCTTCAGCAGATATCAGTGGGGTCGTTCTTACAACAACACCGACACCACGAACGAAAATGTATGGATAGACCTCTTCACCATGCCTTGTGGCACGCATCTTGACGATCTCAAGTGCTCTATTAAAGGCACCGCCTATAGGCCTGTATGTAAGGTGCACTGCACCATCTGACATATAGATAGGAATGAGTACATCCTCACCGATGGTCTCACCTGGTGCTGCATGTTCCTCAGTTGTGATAAGTACCGGACCTAGCTGTTTAAGTGTATAGAAGAGCTTTGTGATGATCTCACGCTGTTCCTGTTTGTCCTGTATAGCCCATATCAATGGGGTCAGTGGATCGATTATAACACGCGTCTTCACTGAATAGTTCTTGTTCGCTTCCACAAGTGCAGGTAATTGCTCATCAACGAGCTGTACGAAATCCTTACCCTTTGAGTGGAAGAAGAAAAGCTCTTTATTATAGTATTTGTCAAGGTTGAAACCAAGCATCTTTGCTTCACGCATGATCTGCTCAGGGGGTTCTTCCATACTGATATAGAGACCATTTTCCCCGTGCTCAAGACCATAGTTAAGGTACTGCATGGCAAATGTAGATTTACCGGTACCACTTGAACCTACCACGAGAAGGGTTGTATTATCACGAACTCCTCCCTCGATCACTCTGTCAAGACCTGCGATCCCGGTTGGTATCCTTTTTTCTTCGCTCATTTACATTCCTCCTAAAATTCAATATCACCAAGGTCAGGGAGAGTATCAAGGCTCTGCATATTGTTCTCTGAACCAGGCATCATTGAACCATCCTCAATGGAGAGTATAAGAGATTCATTGCTATCGAAAGGAAAACTTTTCTCGATGTAGACTGCCTCGATCGAATGACCCATTATCAGCATATATTCACTGATATCGACCCATCCGGTCTCGTTCTTCTTTACTACGCCCTTTAAGAAAACATTATTATTAGTATGGTCTATACGTGCACACTCACCTCTATAGTGAGAGCTATTGGTAATCACCCGTACGAATTCACCTACGAAATCTCCCAGATGATTATCGATCGAGACTGATCTGTAACCTGACATTGGCATCACTACTCATTCTTTTTCATTTTTGCAAGAAGTTCGGCAAAGCTATCCGTCTTTTTAGCTTCTTCCTGCAGTCTTTTGGTTTCTTCGGAGACAACCGGTTCCGGAGAGGTAGGAGCCGCTGATTGATTTGTCTGCACTTTCTTGGCCATTTCACCGAATGCACCACCAAAGGTACTGTGGGTCTCGGCGATAGAGGAAAGCTCCTCTTTTAGCTTCCATGGAGGATCGAATACTTTTTCCTCCACTTTCATGTTACTTGCGAACTGCATGTAAGCACTGCCTATCTCTGAAAGTTTACCTTTTTCCAGAAGTTTATAGATGGTCAACGCCTTTACACGTTCCATTAGTTCGTCGTTCTCTACCGGTGGCCTTACACCGGAAAGGATCATCTTGTCATATTCATCCAGCATTATCTGATATGCAGAGATCGGCTGAAGATCTACCTTGAACTTGCATACAGGGTCACCGTTCTTGATGCATTCTGTTTCTTCTACTGAGCATTCAAGCTCCAGTTCTTCCCTGAAGAACCTGTGAAGTGCATCTGTAGTGGCAACACATACTTTCTGGTTGTTGAGAGCGGGATAGAAATTACATACCGGATTATTAGGGACTGCAAAAATGTAATGCATTGGTGCATACGATATTAGTTGCATGTTCCCAAGTCCGATCTCGCGGAAGAAGTCCATGTGGAAACGATACAGTGAAGTTGACCTTATCCCTTCAATACTGATGGATTTGAGGAATTTCCTGGTCTCGTTCCATGGCACTTTGGATTTAGGGAACCTCTCACTGATGTCCTGCTGTAATTTCAGCATTGCACCAAATGCACCCATTGATTGTCCAAAACTACCTTCTGACATTGGAGGCGGAGCGCCACCGGAATTCTGCATGAAAGGAGGAAGACCAGGGTCGGTCATCTGTATGCCTCCTTCTTTATGATCCTACACATTTCACATCATCTCCCTGATCTGTTTCAGGCCATGTTCCGTAAGTGTTCCTGAGGTGTCACATAAGTTCTGTTCTCTCAGGTTCTTGAAACTGTTAGCTAGTGTCTCGTTGTCGACACCTATGAAGAAAACAAGCTTTTGCAGATCATTTACACCTGTGGACAGCATGTAAAGGAGCTTTTTGTCCACATCGGAAAGTGACTGCTTCTTTGGTGGAGTACCACACATAGGTTGCAAGTATGTTTTCAGTGTGTTGATCACTGCTTCGTTACCTGCCAATAAAGCCGTAGCTGAAGCTGTTGCCCCTTCTACGACAGATGATGGCTGGAGATAATCGATCATCAGGATATGTGAAGTTCCAATTGTCCGCTGAGCTTTCATACGGATAGGGTCGGTAACTTCCCTGCCAACCATCGTGACGTTTTTCAATGGGATGGTCAACCATCCACCACCCTCTGAGAACCATAGGTTGAGGTTGGTAAGATAGAGAACACCTTTTTCCCAGTTCTCGGAATAAAGGGAGTTTCCCATCATTACTGCTTTATAAATATAAGTTAGATCTACTTTTGCGATACCCTGCTCTTGAGCCATACGAAAGACCCCATACTAGTAAATTATATATTAAGTATTATAATTATCTCATATATTGTATTGGCTCTATTAATAACCTTCTGTTGAACAGCGCAAAATGGCAACTTCTGCTTTCCTGATTACTTTTACTAGTTGTTAGCATTTATTAAAAGCAAAGCATACGAGCAGCATATAATAGAAAAGAGAAAATGATAAAGTAAAAAATAGATAGAAATATTGTACCAGGAATTACTTAGCCTTCTTCTTCAATGGAAGGAAATACCTCTCTGAATAACAATTATTACAAATAAATGCAGTACCTGTCCTTTTCCCGGTTACCTGATACTTGTTCACTACAGAATGACCGCATTTACAGGGTGACATCATCTTCTGTTCACCAATGAACTTACCATCGAATATGAACTCGTCCTTTTGATCATCAGGTCCATCTGCAGGAGTTTCAGGAAAGATCTGACCTACTTCCTCAACAGTTCCTTCCGGTTCTTCGATCAGGTCACATTTTGCTGCTGAGGCATCCACATCATCCTCATCCATTGTATCCTCAAGACAAATCTCTGTTGGGAAAAGTTTCCGTCTGCATGCCATGATATTTTCACTGAGCAAGGAAATACCATCGTATGACAACGACTTCTTCCGGCCCTCCTCAAGGATAAGGTAACCAGGATGGTCACTGAGATGTACAGGACTATTAAATGAAGGCTCTTCAAATTCAAGTGATTCGAAGAACAACTTTGCAGTATTGTTCACAGGTTTTGTGATAACATGTCCCAGAAGAACCTTTGATATCAGGAAGAACATATTCTTTCCCATACCCCTTCTGGCAAGCTGAGGTGAGATCTCAATACCCCTTAGCACATAAACAGGCCTACCATCAGTTGAAGGAGTACTCCACCGCTCGTTCATGGACCAGCCGACAACAGTATTATCCGATACAGCCAGCACTAGCGCCACACTGGGCCTTTTAAGCCAGCTCCTGAAATTGGCAAGATAATCAGCCATTCCAAGATATTTTCTGAAATAACTGAACTCACCGATCTTGAGCTTATCAAGCTCAAAAGCATGTTCAAGTTTCCAGAAAGTCACTCCGTCATCGGTCTTTGCAAGTTCGAACATATTATCAACTATTAATATACATGATCACCAGAGTCCCCAGTAGGGATCCAATATAGTTTTTAGAGTGGAGAGATTGTTTTCAAACTCTTTTCTTGTTTTTGCATGTCTGGAAGCAAGCAGGTCGATCAGATCCACCTCATCCTTCACGTTGTCCTCGCCGAGCAATGCACGTAGGACCACGGATGTAAGAAGACCAAGGTCATCGTGGTATCCACCTTCTAATAAAGTTATGATGTTCCATTTACTTGCAAGTTTAAATATTATTCTATAGTATCCGTTAATTGTCAGATTAAGTTTTGTCAGCGGTTCTTTATAGTATGCATCAAAACCACATTCAAGTATTACGACCTCAGGATCGAACCTATCCAGCACCTTCTCAACGATCTCATCATAAACGATCCCATATTCAGGATTACTCGATTCAGGAGGCATCTCCATATTTATACAATAACCAAGTGCCGGCCTCACCCCAATATCCCTTATGAAACCCTTGTAAGGATACAAAGTGGACTGATCCTGATGTATCGATATACACAGGACATTCGGATCAGCTTCGAACACCGAATATGTACCATCAGATGAATGTGCATCTATATTCAGAACAACGATCCTCTCAAGCCCATATTTCTCCTGAAGATACTTTACAAGTATCCCAGAGTGGTTTAAAAGACAAAATCCACTGGAACCGTCAGGCCCTGCATGATGACCAGGAGGACGGACCAGAGCAAAGGAATGTGTGCATTTACCCATAGCTACAAGATCCCCTGCATTCAGAACACATCCCAATGCCTGTAATGCCACATCAAGAGAAGATGGACAGATATAGACATCCTTACCAGGACTCCGGTGCATGTCTTTTGTACATTCGACCATATGACTTACATAATCAGCCTTATGCACACGAAGGACGTCTTCTACAGAAGCAGGTTCTGAGGGGTATACATGACACTTTACCCCATCGATAAGCTCATGGTCTTCCATGTATTCCAGAATATCATTCAACCTCGATGGATTTTCAGGACATGGAAATCCTTTCAGAACAGGATCATGCAGATAGTGGTTCTCATTGAACGTAATACCGATGTTTATCATCATGGCACCTGTGAAGCAAGTATCGGGTTATTCTTTTTAGACTCATTTACCTTTTTCTCAGCCGCTGCAAATATCTGCTTTTGCTGGGTCAGCTTAAAACTTGATATTTCCAGGCGATCATTTATAGGATTCGGCCTTCCGTGAAGAGAATTAAGGACACTATGGCATAACTGGCCATTCTGATCATGATAGCCACCCTCCATAAGGAAGACCATCGGACCAGAAAA
This sequence comes from Methanolobus profundi, assembly GCF_900114835.1. GTDB lineage: Archaea > Halobacteriota > Methanosarcinia > Methanosarcinales > Methanosarcinaceae > Methanolobus > Methanolobus profundi. The sequence continues at coordinate 1,107,872 of NZ_FOUJ01000001.1, forward strand.
AGCAGTACGCACTTTCTCCGTCATCTGATGATAGCCATCAGAATCCAGAGTAAGACCAATGTTCTTTTCCTTATGATACGCATCGAAACCACAGCTCACAATAAGGAAATCCGGTGAAAAATGGCGGATCATTGGCACTATAGCCTCATCAAATGCCATCATATATTCACCATTGCCTGAACCTTCAGGCATCTCCACATTAAGAGTATATCCTTTCCCCGCATTCTCGCCTATCTGCGTACTGAATCCTTTTCGGGGGTAAAAACCATGAGGGTCACGGTGAGTGGACAGGAACATAACAGATGGATCATCATAGAACACCTCCATGGTACCATCACCTGCATGAGCATCCCAGTCAAGTATCAATATCTTTTTCACATTCCGGCGTTCCTGTAAATACCTTGCAAGGATAGCTGCATTATTGAAAAGACAAAAGCCACCATACTTCTGGGAACTGGCATGATGCCCTGGAGGACGTGCCAGTACGAATGCATGTGTGAACTTCTTGTCCATCAACAGATCACCTGCAGCAATAGCTGCGCCTGCTGCCATCTTTGCAATGTCATAAGAAGTAGTGGTCATATAAGTGCTATCTCCCAAAAATCCCCCGCCTGCACTGGAATATGAACTAACGAATGAGACATAGGACTTATCATGGACCCTCAGGAGATCAGATTCATCTGCCATCCCGAAATCATTGATCAGTGTGCATGTACCATCCTCGAAAACCTTGCTCTTTTCCAGATACCACATGGCCTTGATTAGACGTTCAGGCTTCTCGTGAGTGTTTATCGATAAAGATGCAGCATCATGACTTGTATGGTCCTTGTTGTACAGGAAAGCTATATTGACAGGACCTGCAGGAATATTTGGCACTTTCTTTTCTGTGGCCTTATCAGCCGCCTTTGGTGAACTAATACTACTCTCAACAGCAGTAGCTGTAACAGATGGCCTGGAAGGGGCAGAAGTAATAGGTTGGCTTTGTAACTTTGCTTTTTGCCTCGCTCTTTCCTTAATATCACTGTCTTTCTCTACCGTAGAAGATGAAGGTGTCTTCTTCGACAACAAGGATGATGTTGAACCCGCAGAACTTTTCCCCTCGGTCCTGAGAAGTGGTTTCTTGAATTCAGGTTTTATCGGAGCAGGTTTCTCTGGTGCTTTTTCTACAGATATTCCTAATCTTGTTCCGGCAGCCACATCAGATATCTTATTTTCATCGAGAATAGAACCGGGACCATTGGCCCCAATATCAGCATCAGAACGAACTACTTTAGGCTGTGGGATCAGTTCAGGTTCAACAACACTGTCACGTGGATTCTCTGATCTCTTTTTCAGGATATCTGACAAGACCCCTGAATAATCAGATATTTCTTCGTCATCAGACTGCTCTTCGATCTCATCCACTTCAATTTCAACTGACTGATACTGGACATTTTCAAATCCAGCAGTCAGAACATCAGGCACCATCTCACTTATAGCAGGAGTAGGGTCATCTACCTCATTATTATCTAAAGACGGAACTATGAGCTCTTCACTATTAGTAACATCTTCATCATCAATAGGATCTTCATTAGCTTGATCAGCCCCAATTATCCCAACATGCTCCTCTGCCATTTGCCCTTGTTTTTCAGCAATGCCAGCCCTCACAAGCTCTAAGAGAGAGTCCTTTTCGGACTTCTCAGTATCTTCAACTGCTTTTTCTTCCCCGTCAAGATATGAGGAAAACGCGTCATTGAGCTTTTTCATTATATCAGGAGAGGGCTTTTTAGAAGGTTCATCTGACCTGTTGCTATCTGATGACATAAATACCACCTGCAAATATCACTATACAATTATCATGCGAATTCATTGTACCTGCAGCCATACCGGATCCAGTACACCAATGTATTTTGTACCCATGTAATCAAATACCACAGTTGGCTCTTCAATAGAAGCCCAGCCAGCAACCTTGGGTTTTACTACCCATGTCCTTTTCACAGTCTCTCCAGGAGCGACCGTATCAAAGAAAAGATTGACCTTTTCCGCATCAAGAGCAGTTCCAAATTTGGCCTTCATCGAAAAGTTCTCATAAGGCTGCTGAGTGAAGTTCTTGACCCAGACATCCACACTGGTAAGTTTTCCTACAGTTATATCCTGAGCCGGGACGAACCTTACATACTGAGCAATAGACTCTTTCTGTATAGGAGTTGCACCAGAAGTATCGACAGTCCTGCTATTCTCCTTTTTCTTTGCCTTATCCTTCTTATCTAGGTAGAGACCAGAACCCAGCATAGCAATAGCAAGCACAAAAATTATCGGTGCATTATTAGCGATGACATCTATAGGAGTTGATGCAACCTCTATATCTACAAGATCGGCGCCTTCCAATGTTAGCGGTTCATTAAATGCGACCCTTGTGATGATCCATCCAAGGTCACTGTCCTGGAGTCTGAAGTAAACAGGAATGGAGCTAGTACCTTCTCTTTCATTCCCCATCATATCGACAGAGGACACACTGCAGTCTGCAGTGACCACAGCAAGGTTACCAGATACATTCAAAGCAGTTATCTCGATCTGCTTGATACTTCCTGGATCAATGCCCTTGTTACTGAAGATCATTTCAACACTTGCAACAGCAAGGAAATCTTTTCCCTGATATAAGTTGAATGCTGTGTTAAAATCACCATCATTGATAGCGTTCAAAAAGGTCATGACCATGTCAGATACAGCTTCTTCCTGGGAACTGCTGGAACAGCCACTACCCATGACAGAAACTACGACTATGAATATAATAACTATTGAAGAATACCTGAGATCCATTTAAGCACCTGGAATGATAAACGTGTATATTGATATAGATATTAATATTAATAATATGATATAATGCAACAATAGTACTTAATTATATTCATAAATATTGTATAAAAGGTACTGAATTTAAAGAAGCTGACTCGTGGAAAAAAAGTTGTTGAAGATAGACATATCTGCAACAAAAGAAGATGTTTTAAAGTCTATTGAGACAGCATATTCATATGTAGGACGACCGTCTGATATAAAGGAACGAATACCACTGGCACCTTCTATTACAACCCTGTTATCCTCAGAATAAACAGAAGATGATTCGATCCCATCGTATGAACTAAGCAATGCACCCTCAGGAAGTCTAATTTGCATACTGGTTATTGAAGGATGTCCCAATATCCACACATTGTGATCACCTTTAGATAAAGGAGCATCCAGATCATATACAATAGATGAGCTCACTGACAGTTCAGAAGTGTTTACATTTCCCTCCACACCAATGAACTCAATATCAAATGAATCTATAGACATAACTACTTCATTATCATCGATGAAGATGTAACCCAGATACCTATACTTTCCTGAATCTTCAAATATACTGGCAAAATTATTAACCTCTGAAGAATTAACCGACCTGTCAGCATTCAGATCAAGTGTAGCTCTGAACTCCTCTGAATCCACACCAGAATAGGTTTCATCTATCACAAAGGTCACAGTATCCTCAGATATCACTATATCGTTTGAAAAAATGGCATCACCAGATGCAGTGACCACAAAGCACAACTGCATACAGATCAGCACTAAAAATAAACTTCTTGTTGACATTTCATCCCTCATATGAAATAAATAAGGAAATAGGAAAATAAATACTCACCTATCTCACGGATACAATGCAATAGTTTCTCTGGTACCAAATGACGATGGAGTCACAAACTCAGCAGTTGTAGTAGCTCCTGCTTCTGGCGTCAAGACTATACTCATAGATGTCCGTGTCCCGATATCCAGATTGGAATCCTTTTGAGCTCCACTGGTAGTTATCCCATCTATAGTAGTATATGACAGGTCACCACCGGAAACTGCAGACACATATATTGTTACCAGATCACCTGTGTTCATGATCGGATCCTCCTGAGAAAAAGAGACATCCTCATCACGTATCTTCTGAACGGTAAAGAAATAACGAGCATTGACACCAGGATCGGACTGAGTGCCATTTAGAAGATAAGCAAGATTTGTATCATATGAAGCAGATGATGAGAAACCATTCATTGAACTACCATATGTCTTGTCATTGCTGCCATAGAGAAGGTCATTGGTATTGACCCCATCAGTTATACTGATAACAAGTTGATTGAGATCCACCGCAGAACTTCCAACGTTCAGGCCTACTTTGATCTTCAATAGAGATACATTGCTGGCCAGCGTAGTTGAATCATTCTTAGCTCTTACGCCTTCAATGCTTTTTATCACCAAATTCGAGGAAACTTCCTGCGTAGCCTGTTTTCCTGTAGATTGGGCCTGTTGCTGAAGTGTACCTGAAGTCTGGATAAGGACAGATGCTGCAACAGCTGCAATTAAGACCATGGCAATAAAGATAATAAGGGTACCTATACCAACCTGAGCGACATCATCCTTTGAAAATATCTTTGGAATAGACATTATGTATACCCCCTAAAGATATCAAATGATGTGCATAATGCACATCAATGATATGCTTATGGATAGAGCTGCACGGTCTCCTTTACACCATAGGATGAAGGAGCTACGAAGTCTGCAGTTGTTGCTGCACCAGATTCTGGCGTAAGGACAATATTAACAGTGGTCCTCGGAACAAGGTTAAGTCCGGATGAATCAAGGCCGCCTGACGATACATTAGAAGTACCGACCTCATTATAAGCTGCAGTCTCAGAATCAGCAGAAGTTGTAGCAATGTATAGTGTGATAAGATCACCAGTGTTCATTACTGGATTGGACTGAGAGAATGAAGCATCCTCATCACGGATCTTTTCAACAGTATAATACTTCTGGGAGTTAGTTAGGTTATCGCTTCCAATCGTAGTTACACCAGTAAGAAGAGTTACAAGGTTGGTTGCTGCAACATCACCAAAGGAGCCCATAGCACCATTAGATTGACCTGCTTCAGAATAAGATTTTGTATTTCCTGCATATACAAGGTTGTTCGCTGTAGTACCATCAGTGATGGAAACAACTACCTGATTGACATCTACAGGAGAACTACCGACATTAAGTCCTACTTTAAGCTTAAGAAGGTCAATTGTGTCTGACATATTTGTGGCTGAG
>NZ_FOUJ01000006.1:0-144047 GCF_900114835.1 Methanolobus profundi
AAAGGTAACATCATATATATACATTCCCATACAAGGTCCCATTTCAGCACACTGACCAACAATACTGATGTTGAATATATGTGATCTTAGAACATTAGCAACCATTGATCGAAATCCAGATGATCCTGATAACCGATCACGTAATTCGATAGCAAGAAAAACAAATAGGATAGAACAAGCAGTGAACAAAAAAAAAACGGAACTAAAACAAAAGAGAGAAGACGCATCTGCCATCCCAACCCAAGCAGAAGTGGAAGCTTTAGCCTCCAGATCATATTGTTTGGATATGCTAAAAAGCCCCGGCCGAAACCAGGGCTTTCCTTTTGTTCTCACAATAGAATTAAATGGAATCGATGATCCCATTCAAGGTCGCACTAGGTCTCATGGCATGGGATCTCAACTCCTCGTCTGGAGCGTAGTATCCTTTGAGATCCACAGCTTTGCCCTGAGCATCTAACAACTCATTGGCGATCTTCTCTTCATTTTCCATCAAAGCTTTAGCTACAGGTTCAAAAATTGCTTTTAATTCGCTATCTTTCTCCTGATCGGCCAGAGCCTGAGCCCAATACATTGCCAGATAAAAATGAGATCCTCTGTTATCGATCTCATTCACTTTTCGGGAAGGAGATCTTCCGTTATCCAGAACCAGCTCTGTCGCTTTATCCAGTGTTTCTGCTAGAACCAGAGCTTTCGGATTATCATAACTGTTGCCCAGATGCTCCAGAGAAGCAGCTAAGGCTAGGAATTCTCCCAGGGAGTCCCAACGCAGGTGACCTTCCGATTCAAATTGCTGTACATGTTTGGGTGCCGAACCGCCAGCGCCTGTCTCGAAAAGTCCACCACCATTCATAAGAGGAACGATCGATAGCATTTTCGCACTGGTTCCCAATTCCAGAATGGGGAAGAGATCTGTCAGATAATCTCTCAAAACATTTCCAGTCACAGAGATCGTATCTTTGCCCTCGATAATTCTCTCCAATGAGAAACGGGTCGCTTCAACAGGGGATTTGATCAATAGTTCCAGACCATCAGTATCGTGATCTTTCAAGTATTTGTTCACTTTTTTAATGAGCTGTAAGTCGTGAGCCCTGTTCTCATCGAGCCAGAAGACTGCTGGATCACCTGTGGCTTTGGCTCGCTTGACAGCCAGCTTGATCCAGTCCTGAACAGGTGCATCTTTCACCTGACACATGCGGAAGATATCCCCTTCCTCTACCGGCTGTTCAATGAGTACACTATCGTTGTCATCGATAACCTGAACCTTTCCTGCACCAGTCATCTCAAAGGTCTTGTCATGTGAACCATATTCTTCAGCTTTTTGCGCCATAAGCCCCACATTGGAAACGCTTCCCATTTTTGATGGATCAAAAGCACCGTGTTTTTGACAGAACTCAATAGTTTCCTGATACACTCCCGAATAAGAGCGGTCTGGAATTATGGCTTTCATATCTTTCAGTTTACCGTCTGGTCCCCACATGCCGCCGGATGAGCGGATCGCTGCAGGCATGGAAGCGTCGACGATAACATCACTGGGAACATGGAGATTGGTAATTCCCTTATCGGAGTTGACCATAGCCAATGCCGGTCTTTTGGCATACACAGCTTCTATATCTGCTTTGATCTCAGCCTGTTTGTCTTCAGGCAGATCCTGGATCTTTGTATAGAGATCCCCCAGTCCGTTGTTGGGATCTACACCCAATTCTGAAAGCAGATCACCATATTTATCAAATATATCTTTAAAGAAGACCTTAACCACATGACCGAAGATAATAGGGTCGGAAACTTTCATCATTGTCGCTTTCAAATGAACCGAGAATAAGACATCCTTAGCTTTGGCATCTTCTATCTGTTCAGCCAGAAATGCCTGAAGCGCTTTTTTGTTCATAACAGATGCATCAATGATCTCTCCGGCCTGAAGAGGAGCTTTGTCTTTTAATAGTGTCTTATTACCAGCGTCATCTGTAAAGAGAATTCTGTAATTGGTAGCCTCTTCAATTTCAACAGATCTCTCACTACCGTAAAAATCTCCGCTGGTCATGCTGGCTACATGGGATCTGGAATCGGACTTCCATTCACCCATGGAATGAGGATGTTTTTTCGCATAATTCTTTACAGCTTTAGGAGCTCTGCGGTCAGAATTCCCTTCTCTGAGTACTGGGTTAACAGCACTGCCCTTGACAATATCGAATTTTGCTTTTATCGCCTTTTCTTCATCATTAGAAGGATCTTCGGGATAATCGGGCAGATCATACCCTTTAGCCTGGAGTTCTGCGACTGTCGCTTTGATCTGAGGAACTGAAGCGCTGATATTGGGTAGTTTGATAATGTTAGCTTCCGGAGTTAAGACCATCTCTCCCAATTCGGAAAGGGCATCAGAGATCTTCTGGTCCCCTGTCAGTCTTTCGGGAAACTGGGCAATGATCCTTCCCGCCAGGGAGATATCCTTCGTTTCCATAGTGATCCCGGCGTTTTTCACATAAGCCTGTACTATAGGCAGGAACGAACTGGTTGCCAAAGCCGGAGCTTCATCGGTTTTAGTGTAAATGATCGTAGATTTCTGTGACATGTTGATCCCTTTATCTGTAAATTAATATTGCTCAAAATCAATACGCATTTTAACAAATTGTAATTTGGCAGTCAGGGACTACTCAATCACCCTTGATCACTGCTGCTGATTTTGTCAAATTTCAACCTTCTGATAATTTTATATTATAAAATGCAAGCTAAGTACAAATTGCTTTATTGACGACAGCATCATATATATGTCATACCCAAAATGGAAACATAGGGCTAAAGTTACTCCAAAAGAGGATCAGGCATTTCCGAAAAGACCACTGAACTTTGCCAGGTCCAAAAGCCTTAGAAGGGTCACAACGACAACGAAAGTGAAACCAATTATCACAAGCACAAGAACAATAGCCCTTTGCAGAGAGACATCAGTATAGAGCAACATTGCAGAAGCAATGGATATAATGATCATCTGACCCAGTAATGACAGCAGACTAAGCCATACTGCCTTTTTCTTCAAAAAAAGACTCACATTCATAACTGGTATTGATGTTAAGGCAATTTATAGATATTTATCCATTATTGTGAACTTTCCATCCAATACCGGACATCTCTTGATCACGATATAAAAAAGGATGACGGAGGTCCTCTATCATTTCAACCAGCTTTTTCACAGTATATAGAGCAAGTAATGAGAAGAAAGCCAGATTGAGTGTCATGACTTTGATCCTGATAGGAGACACGTCATCAAATACAAGAGAGTTGAATGCAAAGAAGATCATGAAAAATTGCCCAAACAGGGACACATAGTAGCGCCTTACATCTCTATGTTCCAAAAATAACTCAGGATGCATATAATACAAATATACATTATAAGTATTTATAAATTACCACATAATTATTTTTATAATTTTTAACAGTAGAATTTTAGATAATAATAACATATGAAAGAACATGACACAAAGTTTCCCTATTACCGATGAACACATGCACATAGACCCAAGGGCCAAGGGTCTCAAAGCTGTAAAAGAATTCCAGAATAATGGCGGCACACACATATTCCTTGTGATGAAACCAAGCTGGACCCTTGGAATAAAGGTCACAAGACCTGAAGACCAGATCGCAGTCTTTGATGAAACGGTAGATATCTCACGTCAGATAAACGAAACAGGTGTAACATCCTTCCCTGTACTGGGAGTACATCCGGCTGAGATCACAAAGCTCACCGAATACATGGAACTTGAAAAAGCAGTGGAGACAATGAAAGGCGGTCTTGACATCGCAGCAGGATATGTGGAAAGAGGACTTGCAGTTGGCCTAAAGAGTGGAAGACCACACTACCCAGTTACCCCGGAAGTCTGGGATGCTTCCAACGAGATAATGGAATACGGATTCACGCTTGCCTCTGACCTTGATTGCGCAATACAGCTCCATACAGAGAGCGTAGGGGAGCCTGAACTTATAGATATAACTGAACGTGCCAAAAAGACAGGCATTAAACTCCACAGAGTTGTGAAGCATTATGCACCTCCACTGGTAGACGTATGTGAGCGTCTTGGAATATTCCCAGGCGTCCTGGCAGGAAAAGGAGCTATTGAAGAAGCACTTGAGCAGGGAACCCGTTTCATGATGGAGACCGACTACATCGATGACCCTGACAGACCCGGTGCCGTACTTGGTCCAAAGACCATACCCCGCAGAACCCTCAAACTTGCAGAGGAGTTCGGTGAAGAACCATTCTGGAAGATCCACAAAGAAAATCCCGAATATGTCTACGATGTGGATATAGAGATCTAAGTACGAAGACTGGAAAGCATACCTAGAAGCGGTCGACCAGAACTATGTAGATATCCATTACATTGGTCCCCGTTGGACCGGTCACTATAAGGTCCCCCGTTTCCTCGAAAAAGTAATGGGAATTATTGGCATATAGCTCCCGCCTCGCATCCAGTTGGAGGTCCTTTCCGCGTTGAAGTGTCATACCGTCGGCAAATGCTCCTGCACTGTCAGTGGTCCCGTCATTACCATCGGTCCCTGCGGCCAGCATAAGAACACCTTCAAGATCAGATACCTCGATGCCAAAGGACAAAGCCATTTCCTGGCATCTGCCACCATTGCCTTTTCCTTTCATTGTAACAGTTATCTCGCCACCCGCCAGGATACATGCCGGAAGAGGCAAAGGATCCTCCCTTAATCTTTCCTCACGTGCAATTGAAGCAAATACCTTCGCAACCTCCTTTGCCTCACCTATTACGGAAGAACTGAGAAGCATTGTATTATACCCTAGCTCACATGCTTTTGTTCTGGCCTCCTGAAGAGCCAGAGCATTATTCCCAACAAGATAATGGGAAGCCTTTTCAAATACAGGAGCACCAGCTTTTGGAGTCTCCTCTATAACACCCTCCAGACCATCCTCAAGTAATCCGGCAATTGCAGGGGACAAAGTAATATTGTACCTTGCAACGATCTCACTGAAATCAGAATAAGTGGAAGTGTCAGGTACGGTTGGCCCCGATGCGATCACATCAAGAGGATCACCTACAACATCCGAAAGGATAAGGCTTACAGATGCTGAAGGATAGGCCATCTTTGCAAGCCCACCTCCTTTAATAGAACAAATATGTTTTCTCACGGTGTTGAGCTCATCGATCGTGGCACCCCCGCGTATCAGACCATCTGTCAGTTTTACGACATCTGCTATCGATACACCCTTACGAGGAAGTGACACAAGTGCAGACCCACCGCCGGATATCAGGAAAAAAATAAGGTCATTCTCACCTGTACCCTCAAGGAAGTCATGTACGATCCTGCCGGCAGCCATACTACTTTCATCAGGAATAGGATGACCTGATTCATAGACCTCCATCTTACGAAGAGGGCTTCCAAATCCATGTTTTGTGATCGCAATACCTTTTGTCAAAGAGTCACCAAGGATATCCTCAACGGCCTTTGACATCGACACCGCAGCTTTCCCAAAGGCTATGCAATAGATATTATCATAATTAGAAAGATCATAGAATGTGTCGTTTATGACAACATTCCCATCCTCTTTTCTCATAGCCCTGTAAACACACAAAGAAGGATCTACAGCAGAGATAGCCTCAGACATTATTGCATACGCATCATTTCTCATATTACCGGCCATATGAACCACACATATAAAGGGAGAATTACCAGAGCTTTATGAACGACTGTAAAGACCCACCAGTTCACCATATGCCACTACATGTCCATCCATGGCATCTTCCACCAGGGACCGCTCAGAACCACTTTCAATATCGATCTCAGTATCGAGAGCATAGAATTTAAAGAAATACCTGTGAGTACCGGACGGAGGGCATGGACCTGTATATGATGCCTTACCCGCACCATTAGCACCCTCAACACCTGGAACGCTGTCCTCATCTATCTGCTCATCAGGACGTATGTTCCAGACGACCCAATGCGTGAATGTACCCATTGGAGCATCAGGATCATCCATTATCAACAACAATGAACCCACCCCATCAGGAATGTCAGATACTTCCAGTGCAGGATTGATATTCTCACTATCACAAGTATATAGTTCCGGTATCGTACTTCCATTTTCAAAAGCAGAGCTTGTTACCTTTAACTCAGCAACATGGGCATCATTGATCAACTCCTGAGGGACAGAAGGTTCATCCGGAGTAATGTTCACATCGTATGGATCAGGCACATCATCCGGTTCTTCAACAGCAGGTTCAACGCACCCCGACATAGGCAGCATGAAAAGAAATAGAATGATAACAGCAGTTATCCCAATAGAACTTTGAATGGACACGATGTTCTTTAACAGATGTGTCCCTGGACTATTGACCCCGGACATATTTCCCACAAGTAATACACTAATTGCACGCTATTTATTTTTTGTGGAGTGAAGGATCAGCAATAAGAAAAGATAGTGATAATAATTTATAGATAAGAAGTTACGGAAAGGTATTGAATACCTATTCCTCAGGGATAACGATCCATGCGATAAGATACACAAGAAGACCGGTACCCAGACTGAAAACAGTCCCAACCGCCCAGATCAGCCTGATAACTACCGGGTCAATATCAAGATAATTACCAAGACCGCTACAAACACCTGCGACCATCCTGTCGCCCATTGGACGTCTTAATTGTTTATCCATGCTTACCTCAATATATGATACATAGCTATTGGATAAAAATATTGAAGTTAACATATATGGCATTTACGAGACACAGTAAATACATGAGCAATTACAACTCACAGGTCTTGCAGTTGGTCCCGCCACAATCAGGGTTCTCGAACTGCCACTTAAGACCCCATTGCTTGATGTTCTGGAGAACGTGAAGGAATTCCTCGCCACTTTCAGTAAGAGTATATTCTGATCTGATAGGGAAGACCGAATCGTCAATGTTCTTGTCGACAAGACCATGCTCTTCCAATTCTTTCAGCCTGGTAGAAAGGGTCTTAGGGGTTACATCCTGTAGTTTATTCTTAAGCTCATTGAATCTCTTCTGCCTGTTCTCACCTTTGTACAGCTCATGAAGGATACACAGGGACCATTTTTTCCCAATGATATCCACCGTTTTATAGATAGTACAATCTTTCATAGTATCTTATAAGAAACCACCCAATATATAAGTGAGTATCCATAATATACCATTGTCCAGAAGAGAATTTTGGAAGAAGGAGTGAACAATAATGGCAAAAGATCTACTTGAAAAGGGAGCGATACTGCAGAGAGACCAGGAAACATACGCAATTGCACCACATTTGCCTGGTGGGGTTGTCTCAGCAGAACAGCTACGCAAGATCGCAGATGTCGCTGCAAAGTATGAGGCTGCAACATTGAAAGTAACCTCATCCCAGAGAGTTGCTATCGTAGGATTGAAAGAAGAGGATATCGATAAGGCCTGGGAAGACCTTGGAATTAAACCAGGTGCTGCCATTGGACTTTGTGTAAGAAGTATTAAGATATGTCCAGGTACCACATTCTGTAAGCGTGGACAGCAGGACGCCGTTGGTCTTGGGCTCAAGCTCGATGAGAAATATCACGGAATGCCACTTCCATCAAAGTTCAAGATGGCAGTTTCAGGATGTATGAACTCATGCTCAGAGCCAGCTATCAAAGATGTAGGCATCATGGGAACACCAAAGGGCTACACGGTCATGGTTGGTGGAAATGCAGCTATCAAACCAAGGCTTGCTGACATCATTGCAGACGAACTTTCAGAGGACGAAGTTCTCGAGCTTGTAGAAAAGATCGTTAGCTTCACCAAGACAAATGGTTCAAAGCACCGTCTTGGAAGAGTTATCGACGAGATAGGACTTGACAAGTTCAAGGCAGAGATCGGACTATAAGTTAAGATCAGAGGATCTTTCTTCAGGGGATGATACCCCTGTTTTTTCTTATTTTCAACATTCATTAAAAAACGGAGCTGGTATTATCGTAGATGTTGAACCTGTAACAAAGGTCGCAGTGATCAGATGCGACATAGTCTCGGAGGCATGCCCGGGCGTGGGATGTTTTATGGCATTCAATAAAAGGAGCATGCACTTCAAAGATTATGATGAGAACACTGAGATGGTTGCTTTTTTCACATGCGGAGGATGCTCAGGCCGCAGAATATACCGTCTGTTGAAGTCATTGAAGAAACGAGGTGTGGATGTTATTCACCTTAGCTCCTGTATGCAGATGGAGAACTATCCGAAATGTCCTCACATAGACGAGATCAAGAAAACAGTTGAAGATGCAGGAATTAAACTTGTAGAAGGAACACATCATTAATACACAGAACAAACAGGAGACGAAAGAATGGGCAAGAGACTGATAGTTAAGATCGATGAAGAAAAGTGTACAGGATGTGGAAAATGTGTTTCACCCTGTGCTGAAGGTGCCATACAGATAATCAATGGGAAAGCAAAGGTAGTCGCAGAAGAACTCTGTGACGGAATGGGATTCTGTATCGGAGTCTGTCCTGAAGATGCTATCACCATAGAGGAAAGGGAAGCTGTACCCTTTGACCTTAGAAAGGCCGAGGCACAGAAAAAGAAGACAGATGTTTCTATCCAGTGTTTCAGCTGTGGCTGTGGAGAACAGGGCAACTACCTGATGCCAGTCAGACATAATATGGAAAGCCTCTGGGTCTGCACAAGATGCCTGCCAAAACTTATCCACGGATGAGATAATGACCATCGAGATCGAGCTTGTCAAAGAGGTAGACCACCTCTGCGACTACACTTTCAATTTCCATTGGCATAATGAGGAACTTGATCCTGATTCAACGATACCAGACCAGAATGGTACTGAGTTCACTTACAGGGACCTTGTCAATGAACTGAAAGCTGACGGTGAGATCTACATAACAGGTGATGCAGGAAAGAACTTTGCCTACAGCATGGGTGCTGACATCAAGCACTTCGGAGGAAGCGGAGAGGCAGAGAGGACAGGAAGGATATTCATCACAGGGAATGTCGGAGCTGAGACCGGAATGGGCATGGTGGCCGGGACCCTGTATATCAAAGGCAATATCGAACAGCCTTTTGGCAACATCGTAGAACTTGTGTCTGATGCCGAAGGATTCCGGAAATTCCGTTCGACCACAGATATCCTGTGCAATGGTATCGGAAAGGATGAGCTCATAGATAATGAGTTCGACAAAGAACAGAACACACTTGTCCTTAAAGACAACATTCCCAGAGGAACGGTTGCTGCAAGATGCACCTGTGATGCAAAGGTGATCATCGAAGGTGATGCCTACAACGGAACCGGGCTGCTTGCAAAGAAGGCTACCATCATAGTGAATGGGAATGCAGGAATGAACACCGGTTCACACCTTAATGGAGGGACCGTTATCGTCCATGGTGATGTAGGCGAGTTTGCCGGTGCATACATGAAAGATGGAAAGCTCGTATTCATGAACGCCAAAGGATTCATCGGGGCGGAAATGGAAGGAGGAGCGATCTATTCCAGGAGCAGATCGAAGACAGGCCCACCTGCTGAAAAGTTCAGAATGAGCAGGGATGACAGCGTATTTATCAGAAAAGCCATGGATACGGGCAGGGTTGAATCAATGCTCTACAACAAATATGAAAAGGGCGAAGAAAAGCAGAAATATGCGGAGGTCAAAATGCGTGACGGGTCGATTGTCATGCGAAAGATAGACTGAACCTATGCTTTTTTGAGCATCACCCAGAATACAGAACCAGATCCTGACGGATTATCCTCGATACCAAGAGAACCATTGTGGATCTCAACTATCCTTTTTGCGATAGCAAGACCAAGACCACTGCCCTTGATACCCTTTTTATCAGCCCTTTTGAATCTCTCGAAAACATGTGGTTTGATGCCGTCAGGTATTCCATCACCCTCGTCAGTTACCATTATTTTCCAGGAATCACCTTCATCAAGAACTTCTATTTTGACAGTACTGCCCCGTGGACTGTATTTCAGAGCATTGGATATGAGATTAGAGAATACATCCTCGATTATATTGTTGACATGTGAAGGATATTCACCACATGACCTAAAGTCGAGTTTCATATCTTTTTCAGCAAATGCCAGGGAAAAACTATCAGCAACCATCCAGAGTATATTCCCAATATCCTGCACCTCGAATTCCACATCTGTATTAGATTCAAGCTTTGCAAGCTTTGAAGCAGAACCTATCATTGCTATCAAGTGATCGGTCTGCTCAATTATTATCTTCAGGGATTCTTTTTTCTCGATATCTGTTTCTTTTGAATATAATACATCACTGAATCCTTTAATGACATGGACCGGATTCATCAGATCATGCCTCATGATATCTGTGAAAAGGTCCTTGAGATCGTTCGATTCCTCAAGTCGTGCCTTTTTAGCTTTTTCCAGCTTCAGCCTTGAGTGCACTTCTACAATAACAAATAGCATGATTACAAGAACTAAGATATACCAGTACTGAACGAGCAACTGCGCAGGAGGTACTTTTCCATAATCGACATACAGACTGACCCTGAGATCTTTCATCAGATTGTCTGCGGGACTATAACTTGCCGGAACTGACCATCCAGTTGAATCAAGGGCAATAGCAGCATTACTATCAGGAGGCATGCTTAAAAGAGCTATAGATACTTTATTGGAGATAGTCTCAGGAGTTGAAGCAACCTTTCCAAACATCCAGTCAGGATAAAGGTCTGTGCTGACAAGTAGAGGATAGTCCACATACTCATTCTGATCAAGGACCTTGATATCTTTAATATCTATACTACCCTCAAGAACCATTTTTTCCAGAGCACCTGTTCTGACCGATCCTGCATCCACATCTCCATTGATCACAGAAAGGACCACTTTGTCATGGGTCTGGCCAAATGTCAGCTCACCGAGATCTTTTTTGTGATCAATGCCACTGTTCTTTAATTCACCCATTGGAACAAGGAATCCACCGAATGAATTTTCGCTGACAGCCATGAATGATGCCCCTTTGAGATCCTGCAAAGAATTTATATCATCCCGGTCAGACCTTGTGAAGATCACGCCACCAAGACCAGTATAAGAAGAATTGTTCCACGTTGGCTGAAAAGTTGCGATCCTGCCTGCTCCATGGAGCCGCGCCATTTCAACGTATACCATAGGATTCACATAGAAGAACTCGATATCTTCATTGGCTATAGCAAGAGTGACCTCATCATAATCAAGAGGAATTACTTCAAATGTAGTATTTGGAATATTGGTTGAGAGATATTCCGCAGTGGGGAGCCATTGATTCATAGTATCGTTCTTTTCGCCGTGGACAGAAAGGACACCTATTCTGTAAACGTCCGGTGCACAATCTGCCACTGGTAAAAAAATAGAATTAAAGATGATAAGAAATAGAACTAACCTTATAGGCGAGTACCCAAACCACATGTATTAAAGCCTCATGCAATACATGCAAATGTTACGTGTATGCAAATATTGCACAAATACTATCACATACACAATATAAAAAAGTTCCTAAAACATTCTCCTCATTTCACCTCTATGAACTTCAAAAGATTTGTACCACCTGGTTTACCATGGCCTGATACCTGACCCTGGGTCAATATCAGAAGGTCCCCTGACTCTATCATATTAGAAGTTTCAAGGAGATCCATTGTCATTTCTTCCCAGTCATCCACCTTTTCACTGGCCAGGACCGGATGAACAGCATATTGCATTGCCAGTTGTTCACATGTCAGCGGATAACGGCTGAATGCAAGTACCCAAACATCGGGTCTGAACCTTGAGATATGCCGGGGCGTCTCACCCGATACAGTAGGCGTTATCACAAAATGGACAGGGAGACTTCGAAGAGCATCATTGACCTGTATGGATATCATATCCTCCACAGTAGGATGCATCCGTTGGATAGCCTTCTTCATCATCTCAAGACCGATCGTGGTGTGGTCCCTCCACTTTTCAGTAGAATGAGCTATCATGGCCATCATCTGAACAGTCTCAACAGGGTATTTTCCCACCGCAGTCTCTGCTGACAACATTACTGCATCGGTCCCATCGATTATCGCATTTGCAACATCTGTTGCCTCTGCCCTTGTGGGTCTGATATTACCTGTCATCGACTCGAGCATCTGGGTAGCTGTTATAACCGGTGTGCTCATGAGGTTGGCCTTGTGTATGATATCTTTCTGTACTATCGGAACGTGCTGTATAGGTATCTCCACACCGAGATCACCCCTCGCGATCATTATAGCATCACTTTCCTTGAGGATCTCGTTGATGTTCTTCACAGCATTATCCCTTTCGATCTTTGAAACTATGAACACGTCCTTTCCCTGACTTGCTGCATAGTTACGTACCTGTATGACATCTTCCCGGGATTCGATAAATGAAAGACAGAATATACTAAGGCCTTCCTGAAGTCCGAAATCAACGATCTCCAGATCCCTCCCGGTTATTGGATTGACAAGTATCTTTGAGCCTGGCAGGTTGAGACCTTTCTTGGAAAATAGAGGCCCTCCAACAACAACATCACAATGGATATCTTCATCCACAACTGATTTGCAATCAAGCTGGATGAAGCCATCATTCAGATAGATAGGACTCCCTTCTGTAACACTCTCTGTTATCTGTTTATACTGAACTGGAATTACAGAGTCCGCGCCCTTAACATCCCGAGTGGTCAATACGACATGGGAACCCCTCTCAAGCATCATTGGTTCATTCTCAATTATTCCCACCCTGATCTTAGGTCCTGGAAGATCTGCCATGATAGCTACAACCTTGTTGAGCTCTTTCGCTATTTTCCTTATCCTTTTGATCATAATACGATGATCATCAAGATCCCCATGAGAGAAGTTAAGCCGGGCAACATCCATACCCGCCAGAATAAGTCTGCGCAACACATCCTCTGAGGATGAAGCAGGTCCGATAGTGCATACGATCTTTGTTTTGTGATCTGGTAGATCCATAATTGTTTCCCACCTATAATAATCAATGACAATTGGTCCTTAATAATCTATGGAACTGATTAAATTAAGACTTATTCAGAAGTATTCAAGTCAATATATATAGGATACATAGTTAAAAATATTTAAACTAATAAGATCCATTTACAATGGGGTTTACTATGACAGCATCAAAGTATGAACTAACTGAACAACAAAAGAAAGAACTCTCCGGGATATTCGGGAGAGGTGTCAATTTCAAGGATAAAGAAAGACACTTTTACACACATGATGTGGGAGCATTACCATCAATGATCAAAACGATGGTAGGCAAAACAAAACCTGCCGCCATTGTAAAGGTAAGGAACGAAGAAAAAGCTGTCGAACTCATCAATTTTGCACGTAAATATAAGATACCTGTCGTACCAAGAGCAGGAGCTTCTTCGGGATATGGAGGCATCATTCCGACAAAGGGAGGTATCGTTGCCGATGTAACTCCTATGAGAGATATTATCAGCCTGGATAAGGACGATCTCAGAGTTACTGTCGGCGCAGGTGCTGTCTGGCATGACCTCGAGGCAAAGCTCAATGAGGAAGAGCTTGCTGTTCAGGCAGTTCCATCAAGCGCAATGTCCGCAACTGTTGGCGGATGGCTTGCGCAGAACGGAGTTGGTTATGGAAGTTATGAATACGGCTGGTCACAGGACACAATGGGATCAGCAAGAGTGGTACTGCCGAATGGAGAGGTAAAGGAGTTCTCCGGCGACGAACTTGGAAAGATAATCGGAACCATGGGTACCACCGGAATTATCACTCAGGTCACACTGAAGCTGAGAAAATACGAGAAGAACGCAGCCATCTCAGCAAAGTTCCCTGATGCTGCCAGCATGAAGGAAGCTATCAAGAAGGTTGGTGAAAAGAAGATCCCTATATGGGCGATCTCTTTCCTGAATCCGCAGTGGGCCGAGATGAAGAACAAGTCGCCGTATAAGACACATTACGGAGAAACGGTCGATGAACACAGACCGGAACTACCACTTTCCTACATATGCAACTTCGCCTATCCTGAATCAAGAGATGTAAGTGGCCTTGAAGAAGTGATCAAGGAAGCTGGTGGAGAGATCCTGCCAGATGAGATCGCCGAGCATGAGACACAGGAATGGTTCAGATCAATGAAGGTCAAAAGACTTGGTCCTTCATTCATCCCGGCAGAGGTTGTTGTGCCTGTGGATAAGATCGATGTCATGTTCAATGAGATCGAGAAGAAGATCGGACTTCCTGTCCTTGTAGAGGGTATGGTGACAAAGGGTGACGAAGCGATCATGCTCTGTTTCATGCCACACTCGGAAAGGTCATTCAAGTATAATCTTGCATTCCCTCTTGCGCTGAGCATTGTGAAGATAGCAGAGGAGAATGGAGGAAGGATATATGCTTCAGGTCTCTACTTCGCGAGCCAGGCAGAGAAAGTGTATAAAGACCGCTTTAAATCCATTCAGAGTTTTAAGAAGCAGGTAGACCCTGATGACATAATGAACCCTGAGACAATGACAGGAAAGTCAATGATCAATACAGGGCTTTCCCTTGCAAAGACATTCGAGCCAATGGCACGTATGGTGGGTAATATGTCAGGTGTTGGCAACCAGGAGTTCAAAGATGAGAAGAACATCCCAGGAGACATCATATCACATGCTTACACCTGCGCACAGTGTGGCTACTGTGTCAATGAGTGTGACCAGTACTACGGTCGTGGCTGGGAATCACAGTCACCACGTGGCAAGTGGTTCTTCATAAAGGAGTACCTTGCCGGGAAGATGCCTCTTGACCAGGAACAGGTGGATACTTTCCTTGCATGTACCACATGTGAGATGTGTGACCACAACTGCCAGCTTGACCTGCCGATCGAGCGTTCATGGATGACACTCAGGGAGAACTTCGTCCAGAAGAGAGGCATGATGACAATTCCTCCGTTCGAGATCATGGCACAGAGCCTGGACAACCAGAGGAATATCTGGGCCAGCTATCGTGAGGACAGGGACAAGTGGCTGCCTGATGACCTCAGGGCAAAGATAAAGGACAAGGCAGAGATCGCATACTTTGCCGGTTGTACCGCATCCTTTGTGGAAAAGGATGTTGCCATAGGAACCGCACGTCTGCTGGATGATGCGGGAATTGAGTTCACATACCTTGGCGACAAGGAAGCATGTTGTGGAATACCAATGCTTGTTGCAGGAAAATGGGATGTTTTCGAGAGGATCTTGAAAATGAACATTGCCAACATGCAGAAGGCAGGCGCCAAGACCGTTGTCACTTCATGTCCTGCATGTCTGCTTATGTGGAGAACGATATATCCACAGTGGGCTGAGAAACTGGGAATGAGCTTTGACATCGAGGCAAAGCACTATTCTGAAGTGCTCATGGATAAGCTGGATGTGCTTAAGCCTAAGTTCAAGGTACCTTTGAACAAGACCATTGCATGGCATGACTCATGTCACCTCGGCAGAGCCGGTGCAGGTGTCTATGAGCCTCCACGAGAACTGCTGAAAGCGATCCCAGGTGTCAAGTTCAAAGAGATGGAGCATAATCGTGAAAATGCTCTTTGCTGTGGTTCTGTTGTGACACTTATCGATGAGCCGAAAGTTGCCAGTAAGATCGGAAATGTCCGTCTGCAGGAAGCTGTGGACCAGGATGCTGATATCATGGCTGCACTCTGCCCATGCTGTATGGTGCAGTTCAGGATAGCTGCTAAAGAGAACAATGTGAACATGGAGATACAGGACCTTGGAGCTCTTGCAGCCCGCAGTCTTGGATATGATATCCCAGATTCCACGAATGAAGCACTTGTTGCATGGTCAACCTTCGACAAGATGATCGAACTCATGGAACCTGAGAACATGACAGAGATGATGGTCGAGCTACTGCCTGATATGATCGGAGCCATGCCTTCATACCTACAAGCTATGATGAAGATGGTAAAGTACGTACCCGGCATGGATGTAGCCATGAAACCAATGATGCCGGTAATGATGCCACTGCTTATGCCATCCCTTATGCCAAAGGTCATGCCAAAGATGCTCAAGGCGGTCGAGAAGAGAGTACCGATGCCAGATCACATGAAGGAACAAATGCCTGACCTCATGCCTGCTGCAATGGGTAATCTTCTGCCTAACATGCTTCCGCAGATCATACCTCTGCTGACACCGAAGATGATAGCGTACATTAAGGCGCACTGAAGAATTAGAGTTGTTTGACATTGCTTTAGAGCAGTGTCAATTTTTCATTTTATTATCTTTTTTGTAATTGGCTCAAAGTGCGATTCTCAGGTTTTGGCTTTTTGAGTATTGTCAATTTGCTGGCACAATAGGAAAAACTTCCTTCGCCTTCGCAAGATGTTAGTAAAATTGAGATTGTATATTATAAAAAAGAGCTGTTTGGAAAGTTATTGGAAACTTTTCCATTATATGGTGTTTAGGCAGATTCTATAATAGCTACCATCAAAAGAAATAACAATGCAGCGACTAAAACCAGACCACCAAGAGATATTTTTGTCCAATTGTAATCAGACTTTAACGATTCAATATATGATTCCGGATTTTCGTCAAGACAATCAGGTTTTTCAGCATCCTTTATCATATATTGCAAGGTCACATATTTACTACCAATAATTCCAAAAGCGCCACCTACGATAATACCGCCAAAAAAAAGAAGACCTGCTTCAGCATCAATCATGTTTTTATCACAATACTATGACATTTTTAATAGGTGTTACTTTGTTTTGATGCTTTTTAAAGGTGTCTATTGTTCCATCTTTTGTGGATAAACTTCCTTTTATTGGCGAAATTGGAAGTAAAATCAATCAAAATCCCGCACTCCTATGTAACTATTAAAGAAGTTTTAGATAAAACCAGAAATTCAAATATGAACAAAACATACATATCTTAATAAATTGAACTATAGCAAAGTAAATATATAAAGTAGAGGAGTGGGTTAATATCAAAAAATTATTGATACATGTTGTGTTAATAGTCTGTTTACTCTTTTCAGGCTGCATTAGTTACGAAGATGGTAATACATCAGAAGCATCATATTCTTCGGAAACAGACTCAGGATCTATTCAGATCCCTGATATAATAGTTGATCAGGACGATATACCAGGACGTACTTTAAACAGTTATTTCTTCTATGCAGTCCCTGAAAATGATATTTACACCAGGGAACTAGATAACGTGAGTAAATATACAGACGCTTTACCGTTGGGTGCTCGCAATGTTGGAGAAAAATCCTATTGGATGGACGTATCAGGGCAGCGTGCAGTAGCTGTTGAGATCGAAAGATATGATTCTGACGAAGGAATGGAATACATATTCAATAACTGGCAAGAATGGACAGAAATTCTCAAAGAGGCAGAACAGCATGATGCAAACTTGCCGTGGGAAGAATATGAAACTGATACTTGCGACTTTGGTACCAATGGATATTATGAATCAGAGTCCCCGTTAAATGATCCGGATATCTCACATACCACCCTAATATTCATGACCTCCAATAATGAATTGGTAACTATACATGTCAGAGATGAAAGAGGAAATGATCTGGATGAAGCCATGAGAATTGCAGAAATGGTCGAAGACAGGCTCTGAAGCAAACAAAATTAATTTAAAAATTAGGAAAACAGAGAAGGAGATGGATCATAAAGACCCATCCCTGATTCATTTTAATTAAAAACTTACTTTTGAATTGGCTTGTCAGGCGTTACGCCATAGTATTCTGTTCTTGCCTTGCCCCATGGACAACCATTCTTGCCGAATATCTTGAGTTCAAGGTTCTGAATAGCCTTGAAAAATCCATTTCCGGCACGTGCGCCTTTGCATACAAGACAGTAGTTCTCACAGAATACTGGAGCCTTCTTTTGGTCTGCCACTAATTATCCCCTCCGTTTGTTTCTCAATGTTCGAATATTTATTCGTTTTTTCAGATAAAGATAAGCTGGACAGGTAATTATAATTTAGCCTGGATTTCCTTTGCGAATTCCTTTGCCTTCTGGACACGGGATTCATCAGGCTGTCCCTTTGTTGCCGGACCCATCTCACCGAATGCTTTCATCTGTGGGTCATCTGCCTGGAGAAGCATGTCGATAACTGGCTGTGCGAGTTCCCCCTGACAGTCGAATGAACCGAGGAAGTTTGCACCTGATGCTGCTTCCTTGCATGAGCCTGTCCATGAGTGGATCGCCTCAAAGCCTTCAGGAACAGCGTGGGTCATGAATACAGCAATGTTCTTGCCTGCGGTCTTGTCGGTTATGAATGACTTTACCTTTGGAGGAATGTCGAACTGCATAACAGGGAAGCCGATGAAAGCAAGGTCATAGCCTTCAAGGTCTGCAACGTCATTAATTGGTTTAATGTCTTTTTCGCCTTCAAGTTCACCATAAATGGCTTCAGCGATCTTCTGTGTGTTTCCGGTCTGGGTCAGGTATGTTACAAGTGTTTTCATTTTAGATACCTCTATATTTGAATAAAGAGTGTATCTGCTATAGATTTATATAGATAAGCGTCAGGAAACTGTAGTGAAATTGATACACAAAAATAACCTTCATCAATACTTTCACACCGCTCACATCACCAATATATACCCGGAATACAATCATAGTATCCAATGACAGAGTTCGAGAAGAAAGTAAAAATGATGACCCTTCTCAGAAGCATTCAGAAAAAGAATGCATCGGAAAGGGAAAAAGCAAAACGGCAAACTCTTTTTTAAACGCTTGCAGTTCACCGCAAACTATACCTATTAGCCACCTCAAGAGAATAAACAATGTCTTTGAGCAGCATCAGGATAAAAGGTGCTAAGGAGCACAACCTCAAGAATATTGACCTCACCCTTCCCCGTGACAAGCTTATAGTCATCACCGGGCTTAGCGGGTCAGGTAAATCATCACTTGCTTTTGACACCATCTATGCCGAAGGACAGCGCAGGTATGTGGAATCACTATCCGCATATGCCAGACAGTTCCTTGGTCTTATGGAAAAGCCGGATGTGGAGTACATCGAAGGGCTGTCCCCTGCCATATCCATCGAGCAGAAGACCACAAGCAAGAATCCTCGTTCCACCGTAGGTACCGTTACTGAAGTTTATGACTACCTCAGACTGCTCTTTGCCCGCATAGGCATCAGGCACTGTCCTGACTGTGGAAGGATAATCGAGACCCAGAGCGTCGACCAGATAGTTGACAGCATCATGAACCTCCAGGAAGGCACAAAGATACACGTACTCGCCCCTCTTGTAAGAGAAAGAAAAGGAGAGTACAAGAAGCTCCTGCTGGACCTGCGCACAGAAGGATTCACACGTGTGCGCGTGGATGGAGAGGTACACTCACTTGATGAAGCCGAGGATATCGAACTGGGACGTTACTTCAAACATAATATTGACATCGTAGTGGACAGGCTCGTTATCAAAGAGGGTATCGGGGAAAGACTTTCCGACTCCGTGGAAACAGCACTTGAGAAGAGCGGAGGTACGCTCACGGTCCAGGTGCTTGACGGAGAAGAACTTACATTCAGCGAGAAGCTAGCATGTCCCGAATGTGGGATCGGGTTCGAGGAAATGGAACCTGCAGCATTCTCATTCAATAGCCCACAAGGTGCATGTCCCGAATGCCACGGACTTGGGACCACAATGGAATTCGACCCTGAACTGATAGTTCCCGACAGGACGCTCTCCCTGAACCAGGGAGCTGTAGAACCCTGGTATAGCAAGAAAGCTGACGGATACTACATGCAGTCACTTCAATCACTTGCGAACTATAAAGGATTCTCAATGGATACACCTTTTGAGGAACTGGACCCCGAAGTACAACATGTCATATTCCATGGTAGCGAAGAACTCATTCCTTTCGTGCATGTAGGAAAGAATGGTGGAATGTGGAAACACAAAGGACGCTTCAAGGGAGTTATCGCTAACCTCTCAAGGATATACGAAGGCACTGAATCCGAGAACAGCAAGGAAAGGATGAGCAGGTACATCAGTACAAAGCCATGTCTCACATGCCACGGAAAAAGGCTCAAACCTGTAACACTTGCAGTTACCATCGACGGAAGGAACATCATTGATGCAACCGAGATGTCCGTGGAGGAAGCACTCGGATTCTTCAAGGAACTTGAACCAAAGCTCAACGACAGGGAATATACCATCGCACGCCTGATACTCAAAGAGATCAAAGCAAGGCTTGGTTTCCTTGTAGATGTGGGACTGGACTATCTGACACTTAGCAGGTCTGCTGCCACACTTTCAGGAGGAGAGGCACAGCGTATCAGACTTGCAACCCAGATAGGATCAAGTCTTATGGGTGTGCTCTACATTCTTGACGAACCAAGTATCGGACTTCACCAGAGAGATAATCTCAGGCTTATCACGACCTTGAAACACCTCAAGGATATCGGCAACACAGTAATTGTAGTGGAGCATGATGAAGAGACCATCTCCAACGCAGACTATGTTGTGGATATGGGACCGGGGGCAGGCATCCATGGAGGAGAGATAGTTGCCGAAGGTACCCCGAAGGAGATAATGAAGAACAAGAGTTCCACAACAGGAAAATACCTCAGTGGAAAGCTCAGTATAGAGATCCCGGAAACAAGAAGGGAACCTACGGGCACCATAAAACTCTATGGCGCAAGCCAGAACAACCTGAAGTCTGTTGATGTTGAATTCCCATTGGGCATACTTGTATGTGTGACCGGGGTCTCCGGATCAGGAAAAAGTACACTCATCAATGAGACCCTCAATAAAGTGCTTGCAAAAGAACTGAACAGGGCAAGGGAAAGACCCGGTAAATTCAAGTCGATCGATGGTCTGGACAATGTGGACAAGGTCATAACCATAGACCAGTCACCCATAGGACGTACCCCCAGGTCCAATCCTGCAACTTACACTAACCTATTCACCCCCATCAGGGAACTCTTCGCGCAGACAAAGATGGCACGTGCAAGAGGCTACAAACCCGGACGTTTCAGCTTCAATGTCCGTGGCGGGAGATGTGAAGCATGCTCAGGTGACGGTATAATCACTATAGAGATGCATTTCCTCCCTGATGTCTATGTGCCCTGTGAAGTATGCCATGGAAAACGCTACAACAGGGAAACACTGGAAGTTAATTACAAGGACAAGAATATCGCTGAAGTCCTTGACATGACCGTGGAAGAAGCACTTGATTTCTTCGAGAACGTGCCAAAGATCAGCCGCAAGCTCCAGACACTCAATGATGTCGGACTTGGTTACATAAAATTAGGGCAGTCATCTACCACACTTTCGGGAGGAGAGGCACAGAGAGTAAAGCTTGCAACCGAACTTAGTAAGCGCTCCACCGGCAAGACCGTGTATATACTTGATGAACCTACCACCGGCCTTCACTTCGACGATGTGAAGAAGCTCCTGGAAGTACTACAAAGACTGGTCGATGCCGGAAACACAGTCATAGTCATCGAGCACAACCTTGATGTGATAAAGACCGCTGACTGGCTCATTGACCTTGGACCTGAAGGCGGAGACCGTGGTGGAGAGATAATTGCACAGGGAACTCCCGAGGAAGTTGCAAAGAGCGACATCTCCTATACCGGAAAGTTCCTCAAAAAGATGCTTGGATAATGTGATATTAACACATATCCACCATTGTTAGATCCATACATTCTTTTTTGAAATATTGTGTCACAGATACACCTATTTACAGAAGTATTATATACTACATTAGTATATTTATTTATCAGATGTTGTTTTTGTCAAACCTGTGCAAATGTTGACTCACAATTGACACAGGAAAGTCAAGATCAATTCTATTGGATAGGGTACATTGTGTAGAAGAATAGAGACCGACCGCTCAGAAAGGTACGTGAGAGTATCTAAATTCTGAAATAAAGTGTGGGCATCTAGAGAAATTGATCATTCAGCACAATTAATGTTGAGATGCTGGCCGTAAGAAGAAATGAATATGTACCTGAACTATTATTCTCTCCCGTTAGCAATTATGCTATTGATCATGAGTGTACTCATACTTCAGATCAGGAAACATAAAGATGCAGTAGGCACCACCTGCTTCACCTTTTTGCTGGGCGCAGCTATAATCTATTCATTCTTTTACGCGCTTGAGATATCTTCAACAACAATGAAAACAGCCCTGATATTCTATAAACTGGAATACATAGGCATTCCATTCATACCTACTTTTTTTCTTACATTCGCGATCAAATATTCAGGAAAGAAACACTGGCTTACTACACCCTCGATAATAGGATTATTTACTATTCCATTTGTCACCATGATACTGGTGTTCACAACCGAACAGCATACACTCTACCATAAGGAGATATTACTTAGCACAGGGACAATTTTTCCCTCATTGATATTCAAACCCGGCATATGGTATGCTGTCCAGGAATTCTATAATGTCCTCTGCATGATGTTCGGCATAATGCTCCTTCTTAATATGTGGATGGAGATCGCACCTGTATTCCGTAAACAGGTAAGCATTGTAACAATTGGCGCACTTATACCGTTCCTCACATTGCTTCTGTACATAGCCGACATATTCCCTGAAGGGCTTGACCCGATCCCATATTCCATCCCATTATGTGCCTTAGTGATCTACATAGGGATCACCCGCTTCAAATTGCTGGATGTTGCACCAATGGCACGTAGTCTTCTTTTTGAGAAACTGCCAGATGGAGTAATAGTTCTGGATGGAACAAAAAGAATAGTTGACTATAATACATCAGCAGCCAGCTACCTTGGAATAACATCAGACCTCATAGGAAAGAATGCATCAGAGCTCATGAACAGCTGGCCTGAGCTAGTTACCTGTGAACTTGAGAAAAAGAAAAGCAACAACCTTGAGGTTAAGAAGGACATTAATGGAACTACTTACTGGTTGAAAATAACTTTCCAGCCACTTTTCAATGAGAACCAAAGCCTGATAGGAGAAATGATAGTTATCAGGGACATCACTGAGAGCAAAGAGGCAGAAGAGATGTTGCTTAGAACTAACAGGCATCTCGAAGAAGCAACTGCCAAAGCACAATACATGACAGCCCAGGCAGAGATGGCAAACCGTGCAAAGAGCGAGTTCATTGCCAACATGAGCCATGAGATCCGCACACCACTTAACGGAATAATCGGTTTCTCTGATATCCTGATGGGAACTAAAATGACCGACCAACAGTCCCATTATATGAGAACGGTACATACATCGGCAAATACATTGCTTGACCTTATCAACGACATACTCGATTATTCAAAAATGGAAACCGGAAAGCTGGAACTGGACCCTGAAATGATCGACCTCTCACATATGATAGAGCATATCATTGATATCGTTGAGCCCAATGCACACGAAAAAGGACTGGATCTCAAGTTGAATATAATAGGAAATATTCCTGAATGGACCATCGTTGACCAGTCAAGATTAAGACAGGTATTGATGAACCTTCTAAGTAACGCTATCAAATTCACTGAAGATGGAGAGATAGAACTAAAAATAGAAATGTCTGAGATCCAGGATGAAACACACAAGACGGGATTCAGATTCTCGGTCATTGATACAGGGATAGGTATTGCAGAAGAGGACATGGAACGGATATTCGATCTGTTCTCACAGGCAGACGGTTCGATCACCCGCAAATATGGAGGTACCGGACTGGGACTTACAATATCCAGCAGGCTTCTGGAAATGATGGACTCCAGACTGGAGCTTGAAAGTGAAGTTGGAAAAGGAAGCATCTTTTACTTCATACTCCGGCTTCCTACAGCAAATTAAGTATATTCAAAAGAACAGGACTTAAAATGTTGAATATGCCAGGATATTAATAATGCAGAAAAAAGACCATACAAATGGTCAAAATAAATAAAATTAAAAATGAAGGGAACCTCAGTTCCTCTTCAGTTTAGCAACTACCATATCGACCTGTTCAACGGCTGTGCCGATGTACTTGTCAGGGTCAACAAGGTTGCTTACATCATCTTCGCTCAGGTAGTTCGCAACATCAGGATTTGCCAGCAGGACATCCTTGAAGTGTGCACCTGTCTCATGAGCTTCCATTGCACTGGAACGTACAAGTTCGTGAGCTTCCTGACGACCGACACCACGCATTGCAAGTTCTATCATCACTGCTTCACCCATATTCAGACCTTTGAGAAGGTCAAGGTTGCGGCGGATGTTCTCAGGGTAGAACCTGAGGTTCTCGATAACGCCTATTGCCAGCTTTATAATATGATCTGTGAGCACACATGCCTCAGGGAAAACAACCCTTTCACATGAGGAGTTGGTAAGGTCCCTTTCATCCCAGAGCGTGTTGTTCTGAAGTTCAGGTTCGATCATTGCACGAACGATCCTTGCAAGACCACATATCTGTTCGGACTTGATAGGGTTACGCTTGTGTGGCATTGTAGAAGATCCGACCTGCTTTTTCCTGAAGCTCTCTTCCACTTCAGCGATCTCGCTTCTCTGAAGGGAACGGATCTCAACAGCTACCTTATCAAGAGTGGTTACGGTATTTGCCATCCACATGACGAACTCCGCATGCCGGTCTCTCTGGATGATCTGATTTGAAACATCAACTGAACCGATCTCAAGATACTTCATAACACGTTTCTGGATCTCGATACCATCCTTACCGAATGCAGCCTGGGTACCTACGGCACCTGTCATCTGACCTACGATAAGACGTGGTTTTAGCTGTTCAAGACGCTCGATATGTCTTGCGACCTCGGACGCCCAGATAGCGAACCTGAGACCATAGGTAGTAGGAACACCGATCTGCCCGTGTGTCCTGCCGGCACACACAAGGTTCTTGTGAGTATCTGCCTGAACAAGAAGTACATCAAGCAACTTGTGAATTTTCTCTTCAAGGATCAGAACAGCTTCCTTTAACTGAAGA
The DNA here is from genome assembly GCF_900114835.1 of Methanolobus profundi. Lineage (GTDB taxonomy): Archaea > Halobacteriota > Methanosarcinia > Methanosarcinales > Methanosarcinaceae > Methanolobus > Methanolobus profundi. The sequence continues at coordinate 24,823 of NZ_FOUJ01000006.1, forward strand.
CCTGTTGCAGTGTCAAGCATATCATTGGATGTTGCACCGAAGTGGACCCACTTGTCTGCATTCTCCTCACACTTCTCTGAAATGGCAAGTACTACTGCCATCATGTCGTGGTGGATCTCATCTTCTATTGCCTTTACCCTTTCAAGCTCTACAGAACCGATACTGTTCTCTATGATATCTGCAGCTTCCTTAGGGATAAGTCCTATATCTGCCTCGGCCCTGGCAAGTGCAGCCTCAGCTTTCATTATCTTTTCCAGGCGGTTTGCCTCGCTCCAGACAAACTTCATTTCGTCTGTTCCATAACGGTATTCTATAGGATGGATTGCCATTTATTGAATCTCCATGATCTTGATCTCGGTAGATATAATATATCACTATATTATAGAGATCATTCAAATTAACGATATGCCTCTGGTATAGTTGATCTACCAATAAATAGGCTTTGTATGGACTAAAAAAGAGAATAGAGAAGTATCAGTTCTTCTCATCCTTAAAGCCGATCTCAATATGAGAACCATCACAAAAAGGTTTGTTCTTTGATGAGCCGCACCTGCAGAGCGCTATAGAAGGCTGTACTTCCAGCTTTTCACCTTTTGAGTTCACAAGAACATTCAGACCATTTACAATGTAAGGTCCGTCTTTACTTACTTCAATAGAGCATTCTTTATCTGTCATGATCTAACCCCAGACATATTATGTTTTTTTAGTAAATAAACATGACTGAGTTCTACCAAAGATATAATTGGCAGACAAAAGCAAAAGTATTAAATAATACCACATAGGAACAGAGAAGGACACTGCAGACATCCGATTAATATTATATAAAATAGGTGGAACTATGGAAAATATTATCGAATTAGATCGAATAGGAAGGGTGATGTAAATGCCTCTCGACACAGGAGATACAGCATTTATTATCATCTGTACCGCCCTTGTCATGTTAATGACACCCGGAGTCGGGCTTTTTTACGGCGGAATGGTACGTAGCAAAAATGTAATTTCAATGATCGCAATGGCATTCATATCATTTGCCATTGTAAGTATACAGTGGGTCACAGTAGGTTATACCCTCTCCTTTGGATCAGATATATCAGGATTTATTGGTGGACTTGATTATCTTTGCCTTACCGGAGTAGGTCTTGATGGTGACGGTATCCCTGATATGCTGTTCATGGTATTCCAGCTTGTTTTCGCAGGGATCACACTGGCGATCCTCACATCAGGAGTGGCTGGACGTATAAAGTTGAGCTCATTCATGGTCTTTGGAGTTATCTGGACAACGATCGTCTACGACCCACTTGCTCACTGGGCATGGGGAGGCGGCTGGGCTGGTGAACTGGGAGCACTTGATTTTGCAGGTGGTACCGTAGTACACATCAGTTCAGGGTTCGGTGCACTGGCACTGGCACTTGTGATCGGCAACCGTTCAGGATTTGGCAAATACAGCATGGAAGCTGAGAACATCACTATGACACTGCTTGGTGGAGCACTCCTCTGGTTCGGATGGTTCGGTTTCAATGCAGGAAGCGCACTTGCAGCAGACGGACTTGCTGTCAATGCCCTTGTGGTCACCAACATCTCAGCAGCAGCCGGAGCCCTGACATGGATGGCAGCATCATGGATAAAGGGAAAACCAAGTTCCCTGGGTCTTATCAGTGGAGCTGTTGCAGGTCTTGTGGCTATCACCCCAGCATCTGGTTTTGTCGGACCTATGTCCGCAATAGTCATTGGAGGATTCGCCGGTATACTCTGTTATAGTGCCCTTCTCTTCCGTGTACGCAAAGGACTTGATGAGAGTCTTGATGCCTGGGCTGTACATGGAATGGGGGGATTCTGGGGAGCTATCGCAACCGGGATCTTCGCAAGTGCTGCTGTTGGTGGGGTCGATGGACTTATCTACGGAAACACACACCAGTTCCTTGTACAATTGATCGACGCATCTGCTGCGATGATCTACGCATTCGTAATGACATACGTACTTGCCACTGTCATCGACAAGGTAATGGGATTGCGTGTGACAGACGAAGAGGAATATGTTGGACTTGATATCTCCCAGCATGGAGAATCTACAACAGCCTGAGGTGATATGAATGAAGACAGTAAAAGCAGTTATTCGCCCGGAAAAGCTGGAAGATGTAAAGGCAGCACTGGAAGAGAAAGGATATTTTGCTATGACAGTGACCCAGGTCAAAGGCCGTGGCGCACAGAAAGGTATCTGCCTCCAGTACAGAGGTACACAGATCAAAGTAGATATGATCCCTAAGACAGAGATCGAGATGGTTGTCGGAGATGAGGATGTAAGACCTATAATCGAGATAATCAGAACAAGTGCCAGAACCGGTAAGTTCGGTGACGGAAAGATCTTCGTGTCCCCGGTAGAGATCATAGCCGCTATCAGGAATGATGACGAGATAGTATCCGAATGATGTGGGGAACTTCCCCATATCCTATTTCTTTTTTAAAATTATCCTATCAGCTATTTCTTACTATATAGTAAGGTAGAACAATATACTTTATGTAGATTAATTATATATTTCCAAGTCCCAATGTGCAAACACGGCATAATGAAGGTGGGAACAATAAACATCATTGGGAATATGACAGATCTGCACACACATACATGTTATTCTGACGGAGACCTTTCACCAGAGGAGGTAGTGGAACTTGCCAGAAGAAAGGGACTTCGGGCTTTAAGTATAACAGACCATGATACCATCGATGGACTGGAACCTGCAAGAAAAGCATGCAACGAGCAGAAGATCACATTCATCCCGGGAATAGAGTTCACAACCGAGACAGAATACGCAGGTATAGAGGTCCATATACTCGGTTATAATATAGACCCTGATAACCACAGACTGCTCAAGCTCACAGACCATGCCAAAGAGAATGCAAAGGAGTATTCCCGAAAGGTATGTTCAGCACTAGAGGCATATGGCTGGGAGATCGACCATTCCATACTTGAAAGTGTGAAAGGAATTATCACAAAACACGACATCACCATGTCAGTAACGAACAATGATATGAACAACTATGATTTCCACAACCAGTGGTTATCCGATGGTTCACCGCTAAATATAGAGATGCAGAAGTTCCCCGCCAGAAAAGTCATCGATATTATACACAGGTCGGGAGGTAAAGCTGTTTGCGCACATATGATCAGAACACTTGAACAGACAGGCAACATGCCACTTCTGCCATACATCACCGGATCACTTGTACGACACGGACTTGATGGATTCGAAGTATTCTATGCCAACAGCAACAAAGAGCAGGTGCGTACTATGTATGAGCTCTGTTCAAAGCAGAGCCTGATCATGACAGGCGGTTCAGACTTCCATGGACCGAACAGGACAGGACGATGTCAGCTTGGAGAGTATAACACATATTCCAGATACGAACATCATGACATGATCAGGAAGCTATGCTATTCAAGTAACTGTACCATGCCAAAGATCCTTGCCTGAAGCACAATATATCATTGGACAAAAAAAACACATTATCTGAGATACCATTCCAGAGGAACGACTATCTCATCACCATTCTTGCATATACCGAAAAGTGGTATCTCAACATTCACATCCTCAAGAAGGATCACGGAAAGACCACATCCACCACCACGGGGAATACAATACATAACCTTTGCTTTGAAAGAAGTATCATTGGCATTTCCCCAGGATGGAACACTTATGGTGATCACATCACCGATATTGGCAGGAAGCCTGTCCAGAAAAGGGGAGATCTTCTTTTTATCGAGTGGAAAGCCCGTACCTTTCAGATCATTCTCAATATCTCTTATCCCCAGATCAAGAGCATCAGCAATATCCTCTACGGAATATCCTGCCTTATGAAGGAACATGGCAGAACCCTTTTTGAGATGGTCCAGGTCTGAATACTCTAATGGCCTGGTCTCACATAGTTTCCTCATCTGTTCCAGCTGCCTATTCCTTTTGTCCCCTACATCCATAATTAAGAACTCCTTTAAGCATCATTGCTCGCTTTGGCCTTGATATTCTCCTCGAACCAGTCCAGTATTGTGAACATAAGGTCAGAAGATGAAGCTAACAAGTCATCCCTTCCACGGATCTCCTGCTCGGACTGGATGTATCTGCCCTTCACAAGGTCAGAAGCACATTCAGTTACAAGACTGTCCACACAACTCTCATCTGTCTCGGGATGGAACTGGACAGCCAGTACATTATCCCTGTAAATAAAACCCTGTTCAGGGCATGCTTCACTCTCAAAGAGTCTTCTGGCTCCTTTAGGAAGAGTAAAGGTGTCACCATGCCACTGGAAGACCGTTAATTCAGGGGGCATATTGAAAAGAGAATCATCTTCCCTGAAAGCATCCAGTGTTTGTATAATGTGCCAGCCGATCTCACGGTACATGTTCTGTGATACCTGACCACCAAGGATCTCAGAAAGCATCTGGGCACCGAAACATATCCCGTAGACTGATTTACCTGACTCGATAACATTTTTTACGAACTCTTTTTCCTCTATAAGCCACGGATACTCATCTTCCTGATAGACGCTCATGAGACCACCCATGATCACAAGAAGATCGAATTCATCGGGATGCGGATAATTCGAATTCATATAGGGCATAGTAACAGATATTGAATGTCCATTATTACATGCCCATTCTTTGATGTTACCAAGCGTTTCAAATTCCAGATGTACCAGACAATGTATTTTCATAGTGATGCAGATTCGAAAGTGATCTTTGTACATATACATCTTTGGGTATCACCCTGAATAATATTTGTAAGACATTTGTAAAAATAAAACATAGTGTTCTAAAAAAACAAAAGTGGTGCGCAAAATCACATATTATTATAGAAGTATTTATATATAATATTTTATAATAAATTCTCATATTCATTGAAACAAGGTATGGATAAGAGTATGAGATATCAAGACATTCCCATTGGAAAAAAATTAATAATATTTACTTTGATAGCAGCGATAATACCTGCTCTGCTGATAGGTACCTATGCATATGAACAGGCAGAAGCAAGCATTTCAGACGAGATACAACATAAACTCGAAGAGCAGGTGCACATAGAGAAGGATTACATCGACTCCACCTTATCCCTTGCTCAGGATAAGGTCATCAGTGATCTGGGAGTGGCAAGGTCTACATTCTATTCAAAAGGTGACCCATCTATTGTTAACGATCAGATGGTACTTGGAGAGGACTATATTGTCAATAATGATTTTGAGATAGTGGATAATATCAAGAACATGGTAGGAGGGACAGCTACCATATTCCAGGTACAGAATGGAGAAGCTGTAAGGATATCCACCAATGTGATCAACAATGAAGGTAAAAGAGCCGTCGGAACTACGGTCTCACAACCAGTCTATGAGGCAGTTGTCAAGAATGGAGAAACATTTTACGGACGCGCATGGGTCGTCAATGCCTGGTACCTCACCGCATACGAGCCGATCAAAGACAATACAGGAAAGACCATCGGGATCCTTTATGTCGGTATACTGGAAGAACCGTTCATTAACACCATAAAGACACACATAGATGATCTTGTCGTGGGTGAGACAGGATACATGTACATAATGAATTCCGAAGGAGACCTCATACTGCATCCTGATATCGAAGGGGAGAGTGTCTACGAGCAGGACTTCGCCAAAGAGATGATCGCGAACAAGGAAGGTTTTATCCATTACAACTGGAATGGACGTGATAAGGCGACAGCCTATACATATTATGAGGACAGGGATTGGATCATAGCATCCGGAAGCTACTTTGATGAGTTCACAGAAGGTATTGACTCCATCAGACACACAATGATGGCAGCGATTCTTTTTCTGATAATTGTTGGTTCACTGGCAGCTACCAGGTTCTCAAGGTCCATCACCAGACCACTTGAAGGCATGGTAAATGCTGCCAACAGCATTGCAGATGGAGACCTGACGGTTAAACTGGAAAGTGATTCTAAAGATGAGGTGGGACAATTAGCCTTTGCGATCGACCAGATGGCAGGAAATCTAAAAGACCTGGTATTGGAGATCGAACAAAGTGCAACCAGAGTCACCGGAACATCTGGCAACATGCTGGCATCATCCGAGGAGATGGAAGCAGTATCCAGCCAGATAGCACAGACCATCAGCGAGATAGCCACAGGTGCACATGGACAATCCATGAAGACTGAAGAGACCTCACGTGCAATGACAGAGATGACATACAATGTACAGGAAATAGCTTCAGGTGCACAGGTAGCTGCTGAAACTGCCACTACTGCAAGTGAACTTATCCAGCAAGTCGGCCTTCAGTCCGAAACACTTCTTTCCCAGATGGATGAGATACAGAGGTCTGCAGGGGAATCTGCAAATGTCATCAAGGAACTGGATATAAAATCAAGGGAAATAGGAGAGATAGTAGAACTGATAACCAATATTGCAGACCAGACCAACCTGCTAGCATTGAATGCCGCTATCGAGGCAGCACGTGCAGGAGAACATGGAAGAGGATTTGCAGTAGTTGCAGATGAGGTGAGAAAACTTGCAGAGAACTCTGGAGCAGCAGCACAGCAGATATCAAAGCTTATCCTCGATATCCAGCATGGAACTGAAGAAGCTGTACTGACAGTGGAGAAAGGAACAGGAACTATTGCCACCGGTGCAAAAGCCCTTCAGGAAACGGTCGATGCCGTCAAGATGATAGTTGAAGGTGGCGGTAAAGTTGCAGGCATGGCACAGAACATTGCAGCTTCAGCACAAGAGCAGTCAGCATCTATACAAGAAGTTACTGCATCTATCGAGGATATTTCCTCCATATCAGAAGCATCAGCCGCCGGAACTCAGGAAGTTTCTGCTGCCGTGGAAGAACAGACGTCGTCCATGACCGAGTTCACAGCATCTGCAAGGGAACTGGCAGAACTGGCCGATGGATTGAGATCAAAACTGGAAATGTTCAAATTTGAAAGTGAGGAAAGGATCAGATGATCCACCTTAACTTTCATCCATTTCGTCATGATAATCAAGTGTACACTTGAATTCCTTTTCAGATGCAGTTACAAGATAATATGTAGCAGCAAGTGCGATTATCAGGATACCCATTCCCATCAGGAATAGTGGGTCAGTGTTCTTGATATCTATTATCATTACTTTCCTTACTACTGCTGTAACACCTACCAGAATGATCACATCAACATTCATAGAAGATTCTACTATGATCATCTTAACGGTCTCAAGCAGCTCTATGCCTATTATGACAAGGAAGAACAGGCCGAAAACATCAAGTATCTGCTCTACACCGATCAGCAAGTAAGGAGGTGTGACCATGTCCACCAGAACTATCCATGCGATCTCTATTGTTGCGCTCAGAATAACTAATGCCATCATGACAATAATGGCCTTGATAACTAAAGTCTGAAAGATGTTTATATATTTTATGATCAGATCGATCACCACCATGATCGTGGTCCTAACGTCCCCGATCAATGAACTTATGTACCTGCACTTGTATGTTCAACAAGCCCCGGATAAAGTACTTTTTTTTGGTTCAAATAATTATTGCTATGCATATGGAAAAACATATATTTTACACAGAACATATATAGACATTGTAGCTGGGCAAACATAGGTGGATGTAAGGGGAGATAAATACATGATAGTTACTAAGTACCATGCTTTTGCAGGTATGATATTTTTAATATTTATGGCATCCATTGCCATGATGCCATCGGACATGTCCGATAATGGGAACCTTGAGAATACAACAGATGAGATAATAGAACCTGTTCAGGAGATGGAACGGGAACAAACACCATTGATGTCGACAATTGATGATACGCCGGACGAGGAAGAAAAAGATGGATGGTGGAAGCATGACGGACATAGTTCTATCAGCTACACGACCAGTTCACCGGTCAATAGCAGCAATAGTGAACAAGTACCGGAAAACGAGGATGAAGGAAAAGGAACCCAGGTTCCGGAGGAAATACCTGAATTCCCTGTAATAGCGGTACCCATGATGACCATAATTGGTATTTCCCTGCTTTTCAGCAGGAAATAACACTTATTTTTTAAATGACAACGAAACAGGCATATCAAAGACCCTGGTCTCTTTGTTCCTGTTGATGGTATATGGATAAGTTCCGGATAGTTTCATAAATATGGAACTGACATCCTTTGGGTCGATAAGAAGGATAAAAGCACCCAGAATGATGAATGAACATCCCTGTAACGTATTCATGAATATAGGCTCATTCAGGAACAGGAACCCAAAGATGATACCACTTACAGGTTCAAGCAGTGCCAATACACTTACAGTCTGAGCTTTTATCTTTGCAGCACTGTTGAGGTAGAGGACCGAAGCAAAGGCTGTTGTTATGAGACCAAAGAGAAACAGAGTTCTCAGGTTCATGAATAATACATCTGCTGGAACCTTGCTCCCAAAAGGCAGTAGTATTACCAGACTAAGGAACGTTGACCAGAACAACTGTGTCAGACCTGAGTACTCGTCCTTCAAATAACTTACAGTCATTATCGTGCCACTATAGGACAGACCGGAAAGTATCCCAAGTACGATACCAATGAGAAGACGGGAATCATACCCATTTGTACTGTTACCCGGCAATATGACCAACAGGATACCGGCAATAGACACCATCAGAGAGAACACGCCACGCTTTGTTATCCTTTCTTTTAGAAAGAGAGGTGATAATAATGTCACATAGACCGGTGCTGTGTAAAGCAGCAATACTGCGATAGAGATGCCTGCATACTGAATTGAACTAAAGTATGTATAAAGAGTAAGAACGTTGAAGATCGCAATTAACAGAATGAATCTCTTTTTTTTGTTCAATATAAGCATTTTATGCCTTTTAGTTACTATACAGTACACTAACAACAGTAAAAATCCAAAAACAAGCCTGTAGAAGATAATTGAACTTGTTTGCATGTTGTATACATGCTTAATAAAGATTCCACTTGCCCCAAATATAGTACAAGATATTATAAGCTCTATATAGGAGTAATTAGTACTTTTACTGTTGAATATCATGGCTTTGCTGAAACAATGATATATTATATAAAGCAATCTGAAATTAAAAATCATTAAAGTACTGTATACTAAAATAAGCAGATATAGTAGAGTATAACAATGATAAATCTAAGAATAATAGGCCATACTAGAATTGATCGAGTATTCAAGGTGCAATAAAGATAGACATCTAAATATCAAAAGCCTGAAGCTAAAAATGATATTAAAAAATAGAAAAAGAAATTGACAATAACCCCATTGACAATTTTAAAGATCCCGTTGACAATAACCCCGCAGCCATTCTACCACCAATAGAATGACCACCCCGATATCAGCTCATACTCCATTTGCCCACTTAGGCACTTTTAACCCCACTCCCAAAGCCACTCATACTCTTTTGTTGTTCCCGATGGGTGGAAATGCGTACATATTCGTTTTTATGTGCAGAGGGGAAAGGCACAATGCTCGCATTTCCGTGCAATCCAATTCACGTTTTTTACCGGGGAATGTTGGGAGGAAAACCATATTTTAACACCTATGGCATGTTTCATTTGAAGCAATCACCGCCTTAGCAGTTCGTGCTACAATTGATAATATATTTTTCTACTATATTAATATATCTATATTTTAATATCTAATAATTATCATAATGATGAGGCGATATTTTTGAAAAATACAGTATCATCCAACACAAGAACATATTATGTAGAGCAAAAATAATTGCCTTCAAGACCAAATTTCCCGTGGATCATACACTCAGAACACATACAACCTTTTTTCTGCACATCGGGACGTGGACCTTTGGAACAGAACATAAATGATCCATCCTCAGGATAAGAAGGGCACTTTTGGCAATTACACCCTTTGGAATGATGATATGACGTACATATTCCAAAATATTTGCCACGTCCTTCAGATAAACAGGAATTTTCAGCAGCCATATTTGACCATAGGTCAGGAGAGATAATAAAGAGAACGACATTGCGAAAATACTGCGATCAACAGACCAAAATAGAAGAAAAAAAGGAAAGGAAAACTCAGTTGAGCTTTTCCTGAAGATATTTCTTGAAACCTGCGTAATCTGTTCCAAGATAATCCATGAACTCTTCCTTTGACTCTACCTTCTTCAGGCTTTCCGGAAGGTTAGGTTCGACACCAGTCTCAGCCTTCACATGCTCAGGGAACTTTGCAGGATCTGCGGTTTCCAGTGTTACAGCCAGTGTGTTATCACCGGTCTGTGCCCTGAAGTCAAGAAGACCTCTGATACCTACAGCTCCGTGTGGTTCTATGAGGATCCCATACTTCTCGTAGATCTCCCTGATAGTTGCCTTGGTCTCTGCATCAGTGACTGAACTTGAGTGTATATCATTCCTGAGGTTTTCCATATCAGGCTCTTTGCTGATATTGCCTTTCTCATCCATTACTCCGCCATAGACAGCGATGAGCCTTGAAAGGTTGCTTGGATGTCCCACATTCATTGCATTGGAGAGACAGTTCTTTGAAGGTTCTATCTTCTTGTAGCCACCGGTTCCTAAGAATGTTGGAACCTCATCGTTCTCATTGACTGAAGCTATTATCTTTTTGATAGGAACTCCCATGGTCCTTGCCAGGACACAGCCCATCATGTTTCCGAAGTTTCCTGATGGGATGGAGTATATGATATCTTCAGGGTAGTTCCTGAGCTTTGCATAAGCGTAGATGTAGTAGATAGATTGCGGAACAAGACGACCGATGTTTATGGAGTTGGCTGATGAGAGGTTCATATGTTTGAGGTCCTCATCTGCAAATGCCTGTTTTACCATTGCCTGGCAGTCATCGAACTTACCATCTACTGAGATGGCTGTGATGTTCTTACCCAATGTGGTCATCTGTTTGCGCTGGCGGTCAGATACTTCGTCCGTTGGGAAGAGCACAATGACCTTGATGTTGTCAAGACCATAGAACGCATCTGCAACAGCACTGCCGGTATCACCGGATGTAGCTGTAAGAATGGTAAGACTTCTGTTCTCCTTGCTGAGATAGTACTGCATGAGCCTTGCCATCATACGGGCTGCGAAGTCCTTAAAGGATGCAGTTGGTCCCCTGTCAAGCCTCATGATATAGGTCTGTGGGTCCACTTCTTCCAGAGGAACATCATAGTTGTAAGCGTCATAGGTGAGAGCTTTCAGTGACTCGTCGTCCACCTCACCTTCGAGTACCTTGCTAAGTACTCTGTAGGCTATCTCAGGATACGGTGCATCTTTGAAGGAATCGATCTCCTCCTTTGAGAATGTCGGAAGGCTCTCTGGCATGTAAAGCCCTCTGTCCGGTGCAAGTCCGGTGATAAGGGCTTCCTGAAAGCTCACTTCCGGTGCGTTAAGATTTGTGCTGTAGAGTTTCATTTTGATCAGGAATTCAAGTTGATATGGATTAGTGTAATAGATAGATAATGACCTTTAAAGGATAAATAAGTATGAATACCTTGCCATTCGCATAATGGAACGATCAGGAAATTTAAGTACGAGATGTGAGGGCACAGATATTCAAAGGAACTGTGTTCTGTATTATTGTTATGCAATGTTGTTCTGAAATATTCTTTCGGAATTTAATTATGCATTTTAGTTCAGTAATAATGTTCCAAAATATTGCTCTGAAACATTGTTTCAATAAATTTTTGCTGTATTATGTCAAAGTACTTTTTTATCACGCATTATCGGCAGGACCCTGATAACAGCTTTTCCTGCGGCGAAATATAAAGGGGGCAACTCATGTCAATTATAGCCGTTTCAGATGTCCATCTGGGAATGGATGGAGCAAGAAAGGATGATTTTACAGAATTCATCCATCGAGTAAAGGATATGGGGGCAGACCATCTTGTTCTGCTGGGAGATATTATAGATATATGGAGAAGGGATTTTACAAAAGCGGTCATCGAATGTTCGGAACCATTGAACGCATTGAACGACATACTGGATGATACTCAGGTCCATTATGTGGTCGGTAACCATGATTACTACATGCTTCGCCTCAGTGAGAAACTAAAGGAGAATTTCCCATTTGAAGTGGAGAAAACAACGGTTATCAAGAGCATGAATAAGGAGTTCTTCTTCTTCCATGGATATCAATTGGAGGTGCTGTGTAACCCACACTACAAATCCATGCAGACATACGAGAAGTTCAGTGAGCAAATGTGTCTTGCCGGAGATGACGAGGGAGATATAGCAGATGCTGCCTGGAAGATATATCAAGCAGGCAGGGCGTACATAGACAAACTGAAAAGACTACCGGAGAACATCTATGCAGCATTCGACTCTATGGGAAATCCGCCTGAGAAGAGACTGAGAGGTAAGCACGATGCCCTCGGCAGCATAAAGGATCTTGCAGGTGCAAGCACCAGACATTATCTATTAAGCATACGTCCGGAACAATACATGATATACGGCCATACCCACGAAGCATACGTGGACAAAAGGAACATGGTCGCAAATACCGGTAGCTGGGGATTTGGAAAGGATGAAAAACTGGAATATATCGAGATAGCTAATGACGAGGTCGAACTGAAGGAATTTGTGCCATAGGCACAAAGACCTCTCCGTTTTTTATTTACTCAGAGTTTATCTTCTTCAACAACCATGCCATGTTAGATGCAAGGTTGGTCATGGTCTGCATTCCTTCTGCATCTTCATTGACATCCCCGGGATTTAGACCAATACCAAGATTCCAGTAAGTTGAACCCACAGTGAACATGTTAGTGATCCCGAACAACTGATTGATGGAATTATAAGCACGTACTGCGCCTGCCCTGCGAACTGCCACTACAGCAGCACCGGCCTTCCTTGAAAAGAAGCCACCGTTTGCGATAGAGACAAAACCTGCACGGTCGATAAGTGCCTTGGTCTCTGTGTTGACATCAGCGAAGTATGTTGGAGAACCTATAACAATCCCATCAGCATCCTTCATTTTAGCGATGCATTCATTGATGACATCATCATCAAAGACACACTTGTCGTCTTTATTCTCAAAGCATTTCATACATGCAGTACACCCACGAACCTTTTTCCCACCAATATTGATGGTCTCGGTCTCGATACCTTCAGCTTCGAGCTTTGTGGTGAGTGCTTTCAGGAGGTGGGCTGTGTTCCCTTCTTTACGTGGACTTCCGTTTATTGCGATTACTTTCATGGTGGTTTCCTCTTTTTGTGATTTTAAATTAATTATCCAGAGATGAATATAGCAAGTTGTTATAAGTGATTTAGTATTAGGTGCTCTTAGTTGTAGTCATCCTTACTCTCCATGATGCGCCGGACCTCTCTGTCAAAATCGGAGATGTAATTATTATCCTGTGTTACCCGGTATTCTTCATATTCCTGTTCAGCTTTCAGTTTTGCTTCCAGTGCGCTGACCCTGCCCTTGTCTTTCAATATCGGATAACTGGACAGTTCCAGGAAGTTATGCAGGAATTCACTCCAGTCCTGCATTTTCATGAGTATCTGGCGCTGTGCACGATTTTCTGCGAGGTCGAGATAGGCAGAGACCAGCCGGTTCAGTTCCCTGATATGAGCGTCACCGAGGTAGTTCTTGGCAACTGTTACATCAGATCTCAGTATCTTCCCATCAGGTGCCTGCTTCCAGTTTGTCAGGCCCATGTGCAATTTTGTTGCGTCAGCGGAGTCATAAATGATCTCTGCGGCTGTTTTCCCGGTAATAGCCCAGTGAAGCTTATTCTGTACTGTGGCAAAGAATTCCTTTGTTTGCGGGGCATTTTTGTTATAATCCGCAGACAGGGCATATATGTCGGTGATCTTCTGGTAGAACCGCCTCTCGCTTGCACGAATTTCCCTGATACGCTCAAGAAGTTCCTCGAAATAGTCCTTTCCAAAAACCTGCTTCCCCTGTTTGAGCCGTTCATCATCCATTACGAACCCTTTGATGATGTACTCCTTCAAGGCCTGTGTTGCCCATATTCGAAACTGGGTTGCCTGTACACTATTTATGCGATACCCCACCGAAATTATCGCGTCAAGGTTGTAGAATTCCATTTTCCGCTGAACCTGGCGCTCCCCTTCTGTTTGAACTGTTTCCAAAATGGAAATTGTTGACTCTTTCACCAGTTCTCCGGATTCATAGATGTTTGCCAGGTGTTTGCTAATGGCAGGTACCTTCACCCCGAACAAGCCAGCCATAGCCTTCTGGGTAAGCCAAACGTTTTCATCCTTCAGTACTACGTCTACCTTCACTTTTCCATCATTTGAAGTGTAGAGAATGAAATCTGACTGGTTGCCGGAAAGGTTGTTCTCATTCATGGGTTTTAACTCCGCACTGCTGCTGTGTTTCCTTTTTTACGTGGGATTCTGTTTATTGAGGCTACTTTCATGGTGGTTTCCTCTTTTGTGAATTGTTATTGTAGGTTAAATCTGAAAAAGAATGTGGTGTGAGTTGTTGTAATAAGTGCAACGAAATTAGAAAATAGATAATGCCTCTGATTACTTCCAGTGTAAAATTTATTTTTGCAAAAATGTATTTAAAGATAAATAAAACATAGTAAGAATATTATGCAACGTGAAAATGAATATGCAGAATATATATCTAAACTAATAGATAGAAATATAAAAAAAGAACAAGCAAGTGGTTTTACGTCATGGGCTATGCTTGGTGTTTTTTTCTATTTTCTATTCGAACTATTTGATAATATCCCTGTTGCTTTAATCTGGCCACATTTTAAAATGTATCCTTTTATTCTAATTGTCCTTACAATTGACTTTTTTTTGTTTTTATTATTGTTTGTAATAAGCTTAGCTAATTTAGCGCATGTTGAGAAAAAAAGAAAAATATTAACCAAATTAAATGAAGACATATCTCTGCATTATTATATAGGAATGCTGTTTTTTATTCTAAGTTATTCAAATATTAAAACTGGTTTAATCCTCAATAACAAAAATGTTTTGGAATTCCCCTTCTATGTTTGGGGATTATTTTTATTTACGAACGGTTTGGCCCCATACATACAAAATATTGCAAACTTATGGAAAAAATATCAATTGAAGAAAACAATTATAAAATTCAACTCCGGTTCTCAAATCGAAAACAAAATAACTACAATTACAATATTAATTGGTTCATTCGTATCTATTTTAATCTTGTTGTATTATGCATTAACAATAGAATTTAATTTAACAACACACGAAATTTTATATTACATCAAGATTGGAATTGAAATTTGCACCCTTTTTACCTTATCCTTTTTATTATTGGCTCAATTTGTTTTCAAAAAAAGAAATACTTGGCTAGAAAATTTAGAACAAGAGATTTACATGTATGAGTTAAATGATACAGAAATAAAAGAACGATTTGAGAATGAATATATTGGCCAAAGTATTGAAAAATGGTTTTCTAAAGAACGTCGTGAATTAGAACTTATCCATACTGTATTTGAAGAAAGCTATCAAAAACTCAATTTACACATCGAAAAAATGTCTCTAATTCAGCAGATAATTCTAGATAAAAATTTTGAAGATATCTTGTATGAACTTAAGAAATTAGAAAATGAAATAAAATGGTTTGAAGAAGAACGCAAAGCTATAATGAAAACTGTAAAACATAGCATGAAAAGCTATGTAGGTCTTATTAGCGAGATTAACTTAAAACTTGATAGTATCGGAAACAAATCATTAAATCCGCAAGAAAGGAAGGAAATTGTGCAAATCGGCAAATATTACATTGAGGTTCAAGAATCAATTGAGAAACAAACTAACCTATTATTTGAAAGAGTGGAAATATGCCTAGAATCTAGTGAAAATTTTTGGGGCGAAATAAAAGAGAAAACAAATACATAAGAATGAGTCTGCATAAATATAGTTATATGGTACAATATGTTAGATATACTTAAAGTGACTCATAATAAAAAAGTAATCTGGTGCGGGAGATGCGATTCGAACGCATGAACTCCTACGAGACTAGGCTCTGAACCTAGCGCCTTTGGCCAGGCTGGGCAACTCCCGCATTGTGAATGTTGGTAGTAGCGGCTTTTTCTAATTAAACTTTGTGTTTGAAAAAGCCTGAAGGAAACTGGTTGGCTTATGCCAGCAGTTTCAACAAAAGTGCTTTCTGGGCGTGCAGGCGGTTCTCTGCCTGGTCGAATACCACAGAGTGTGGACCGTCCATAACCTCTGCGCTGATCTCCTCGCCGCGGTGTGCAGGGAGACAATGCATCACGATAACATCTGGTTTTGCCTGCTCCACCAGTTCAGAGTTGATCTGGTATGGTGCAAGGTCCTTCAGGCGCTTCTCGCGTTCATCCTCGTCGCCCATGGAAACCCATACATCAGCATAAATGATATCGGCATCCTTTGCAGCCTCAGCAGGGTCATTGGTGATAGTGATGTTACCGCCAAGTTCTCTGGCAAGCTCCACAATATCCTCATCCGGCTCATATCCCGGAGGACATGCCACTGCAGCTTCCATATCCATGAGAGCACAGCCTATTATAGCCGAATTACACACATTGTTACCGTCGCCCACCCATGCATACTTCAGACCGGAGAGCTTTGTCTTGTACTCACGGATCGTAAGCAGATCAGCAAGGATCTGACATGGATGTTCCTTATCCGAAAGTGCATTTATCACAGGGATAGAGGAATGCTCAGCAAGCTGCTTCACTGTCTCATGGCTGTAAACCCTGGCAATGATACCATAAAGATACCTGGAGAGTACCTCGGAAGTGTCTGATACGGTCTCGCCTCTGCCAAGCTGCATATCTCTGGGATTCAGGTAGAGACCATGTCCTCCAAGGTCACACATAGCAACCTCGAACGACACACGTGTACGTGTGGATGACTTCTCGAAGATCATACCCAGACTCTTATTCTTCAACAGGTCTGTGACCTTGCCCCTCAGGCGCTTTTCCTTAAGATCCTCCGCCATATCGAGTAACTCGACTACCTCATCATGAGTAAGGTCAGCCATGGAGATCAGGTGTTTCATACTATCAACCTTCGCTATTTTATCTAATTAATATTATTGTCCGCGTATCTGCTTCATATGGTCGATACGCCTCTGGATAAGATCTGCTTTACCAATGTCACTCCTGTAATGCAGGTCACCGGAAAGGTTCTCCAGAGCGATCTGAGCGATCTCTTCTGCCTTTGCGATAGAATCTGCAACACCTACAACAGCAACAGCCCTTGAACCGGTGGTGTAGACCTTACCATCCTTCTCGTAAACACTTGAATAGAAAAGCACAGCATCACCAATATCACCAACAACGACCTCACGGTCCTTTGTAGGATGATCAGGGTATCCTGCAGGAACAGCATACTTACATACAGTCGCCTTGTTGCTGAACTTGACCTCAAGCTTGTCAAGTGTACCGCTTGCCATTGCAGCCAGCACATCGACATAGTCGCTCTCAAGTAAAGGCAGAACATTCATTGCCTCAGGATCACCGAAACGCGCATTGAACTCAATGACCCTTGGGCCATCCTTTGTTATCATGAACTGACCGTACAGTGTACCCTTGTACTCCTGACCGGTCTCCTTGTGAAGTGCCTTTATGGTATCCTTCATAATCTGCTTTGAGCTCTCGACATCCTCAGCCGTAAGGAACGGAAGGATCTCACCTGCTTCATTATAGGAACCCATACCACCTGTATTAGGTCCGAGATCGTTCTCAAAAGCCCTCTTGTGGTCCTGTACTGTTGGCATGAAAGCAAGGTTCTTACCATCCACGAAAGCCTGAAGGGTGAACTCCTCACCAACGAGGTTCTCCTCTACAACAACACTTCCCATGTCCAGCAGACCTGCTGCATATTCCTTTGCTGCTTCAACATCAGGAAGCTGGTCGCCCATTACCTTGACACCCTTTCCGCCTGTAAGACCGGATGGTTTGATAGCAACGTTTCCAAGCTCATCGATGAAAGCATCCATAGCATCCTTTTCAGTGAATACATCGAATACAGGACAACCTGCAATGTTGTTGTTCCTCATGAAATTACGTGCCCATGCCTTGTCGAACTCAAGCTGTGCGACCTTCCTCTTTGGACTTGCCACGCTGATGCCTGCATCTTCAAGGGCATCTGCAAGACCTACTGCAAGAGGTGCTTCAGGACCAACTACAACGAGCTCGATGTTCTTTGAAACTGCGAACTCAACGACCTTTTCCACATCTGTCTCTTTCTCAAGGAGAAAATCTTCACATAATGCTGCAATGCCCGGATTCTTCTTTGACATCACTGCATAGATGGACGGATCTTTCCTGCTGCGTGCTATTGCTGCTGTCATAGCATGCTCTCTTCCGCCGCCACCAACTACTAGAATATTCATATATCAAACCTCATTATCAGAAAACTTGTGCGATATGCAGATAATTCCTATCTAACATTCATCTACAATCTTTTTTTGTAATTTTATCAGGAATCAGAGTATGAAAATTCTAATTCCTGTAATAAATAACTTACCTTAATGATCTGTATCTTTAAGATCATTTATATGAGGTCGCTTGCCCTGACAAGAGGAACAAGTTTCACACCCATATCAGCCAGACCTTTTTCTGCACCAGACTCACGGTCAACCACTGTGATGACACGGTCAACGACAGCACCTGCTTCACGTATAGCTTTGATCGCATCCATTACAGATCCACCGCTCGTAGTAACATCCTCAAGAAGAAGGATCCTTGAGCCTTCACTGAAGTCACCTACAAAACGTCCGCCAGTACCATAATCCTTTTCGGATTTACGGATCAGTACAAGTGGCAGGTCGGTTTCCAGTGAAACAGCCGTTGCAAGTGGAACACCACCAAGCACAACGCCGCCAACAGCATCCAGATCAAGGCTGCTTATGACCTTTCCAGCTTCCCTGGCTATCACTTTGAGAGTAGCAGGGTCCGTGCTGGCTTTCTTAATATCAATATAATATGTGCTTTTCTTCCCGGAAGCAAGTGTGAAATCACCGAACTTAACAGCGCCACATGCTTTCAGGGCATCTATCAATGCAAGTTTACCATTCCCTTCAGACATAATATCACCAGATAATAGTTAATGATCAATTATTAGATCTTCAAATTGAAATAACTCACCAGGGTTCATTCTTTACCCCGATGAAATAACCAACAACATTCGTCACAAAATGCAATAGCGGTGTGACGATAAGTAAAGTAAGGACAATAGGGAGAGTGAAGTTTCCCAGGAACCAGGCAGGTGAAGTAACCAATGTCAACAGCCATGCGCCCATGACAAAATCAAGCTGGTCAACGCCGGGCAGGGCGGCACCTCTCTTGTATCCCATCCTGCGTTTAAAGAAACTCATTGACATATCACCCAGAAGCGAACCGAAAGCAAGAGTGAATATCACAAGCATGGCACCCATACCATCTCCAAAGGATGGCAATTCAACGCCAAATATGCTGCTGCTCTTTGTAAGATAGTACATCTGCGAAAGACCCAGTAGCATCCCACACAGCGTCCCTGCAAAAAGCCCGCGCCAGGTCTTACCATCTCCAAGCATACGCCTTCCATCGGACATTGTCCTGCCACCATCTATAGAAGGACCTCCACCGAAAACGGCAGCCATCGAATTAGGCAGGTAAGCAGGAAGCATAAGCCATACGGCAGTTATCAGTATCTCTATCGTAAGTATCAATCCTCTGTAGTAACTTTCTTTAGCAACTTATTCCTGCAATACTATACTCTCATCCGTTGCTCTGTCCTGATATGCAACATCATTATTTAATATATCGAAATAGGATGGATAAATAAAAGTACATAGTATAAACGGCTTTGCCCCGATGTCTAATTATAAATATGTTGTATACATAGAATCTCTTTCCAAGATGAAAAACAAAATACCGCAACTGACGGCAAGCAACACCATGCTTGCGACTGTTGTCACTTTTCTTCTGCTGGCAACTATCATCACAATGGGGATGCTGACCCCCCTTATCGCAAAACTCACAAGCGGGGTCGAACTAAGTCTCGAGCCATCATATTTCAATAACAGGACCGCGATCCCTGTAGCTATCCTTATGCTGCTTCTGAGTACATGTATGCTTGTGGGCTACACAGAAAGAAAATATATCCTGCCCATAGTTGGAGCTTCTGCCCTTGTATCTATTCTTTTCGCAGTGATCTCCCCATTTGGGAACACACCAATGGACATAGCTCTACCCATACTCATTGTAACACTGCTTGCCACCCTTTACAGGATATTAGGCATATATGCAAAGAACAAGGACACAAGTACCAGAGCAAAGATAAGAAAGCTCAGCGCACACGTGATCCACATAGGAATAATACTCATACTGCTTGGAATTGTTCTCAGCTCTAATATGAAAATGGAAAGTTCTGCTGTGCTTGGGACAAATGAGATGGTCGCCTTCGATGGACAGCATTACCAATTGGTGGTCAACAGCATGAGCTCATACTACAGCGGCGAGGCTTACCGCACATACCAGGGTTCATCCTACACAACAGAAGTGGTCTTTGATATCTACAAGAACGGGAATTATTTCAAGGAAGGACAGGTCAATTACATCACCGACTTCAAGTGGGGACAGACCTACACTACCACTTATATCAACCGGGGACTGACCGAGGAACTTTTCATAGCACCAAGGGCGATAAGTGAATCTGACGGACAGATCGACCTGTATATGAGAACAGTACCTTTCATCAACTGCCTCTGGGGAGGCATGTACCTCATGGTAATAGGCATCATTGCCCTGTTCTTCACCGACCGCAGACACGAAGTACCGGATAAGGATGCATCTGACAGGAACATTAGTGGCAGTTCCAACGTCGATGCCATATATGACCGGATGTTTGAACAGGAACTCAAAAAACGTACTGTAAAGAAGACAAAGGGTAAGAGGTGATGACTTGAACTTAGGTATGATACTCATATGGCTGGCCTTTGTCTTCGGATGGGGAGCCACATTCTATTCAATTCGCTATTACACTTCATCCGACCACATTGCAAGGATGCGGTCAAAGAAGTTCGAGATACTCTGTACTGCCAGCATCACACTCTCGGCACTCATACTCATAATACACCTGCTTAGCGTGAATGCTTCCTATGAATACGTTTACAATCACTCCAGTACGGACCTCTCATGGTTCTACCGTCTCTCAGCATTCTGGGCCGGGCAGGAAGGATCACTTTTGCTCTGGACATGGGCAACACTCGCCATGCTAATGCTTGTCCGCTACACAGGACACACCAGAGAGCTTTCAGAGACAAAGCTCATGGACATTACAACGATGATAACAATGGCAATTGTATCCGTGTTCCTGATACTCCTTGTTATCGACAGCCCATTCTCTGCGTTCCGCATACTTCCGTCGGGCACTGTTGAGCCCACGAACTGGAATCCCTTTGCGGTGCTCTATAACGTACCATACGGACAGGGCATGAACCCGCTCCTGCGTAACCCATGGATGGCGGTCCATCCCCCTATACTGTTCCTCGGATATGCCGCCTTTACAATACCCTTTGCAGCAGCGATCGGAAATCTGATAACAAAGGATGGACGCTGGACACTTGTTGCAAGGGACTGGATGAGACTTGCATGGCTTTTCCTGACACTTGGAATAGGTCTGGGAGGATTCTGGGCATACGAAGTCCTTGGATGGGGAGCATGGTACTGGACATGGGATCCTGTGGAAACGTCCTCACTTATACCATGGATCACTTCTACCGCTTACCTGCATGCTCAGACACGCACCAGACATGGAGAGTATGGATTCCTGGCACCACTGCTTGCAGTTGCCTCTTTCATACTTGTGATATTCGCAACATTTGTCACAAGAAGTGGAATATGGGCTTCAGTACACTCATGGCAGGATTTTACAACAGAAGGAGCTGTCATTGCAATATTCCTTGTGATACTCACAGGGATCAGCACATTCCTGCTGGGTAAAAGATATCTTGAAGATGAAAAAGAAGATAGTGGACAGGGATCAGGTTCTGCGTGAACCTCCAACCTGTTCTACACATTATTTTTTGACTGCATATACATTCAGCCTTCTGAAATACTCGAAGTATGTACCGTCGGGCTGAGCAGCTAGTTTTTTAGCATCCTCAACTACAGTATCCCTGAAAAGCTTAGTTCTCTCTTTCCTGAGATAAGGCAGAAAAGGAACCAGACCAGGTTGTTCTATCCATCCTACAAAGGATCCCTCATCCGGGAAATTGCGGTCGGCATTCTCCATCCAGACCCTTGTTTGTTCAAAGCCTGCTGATGACAGGAGTTCTTCATATTCTGAAGTACCCGGCATGTACCATGGCCATTCCAGTGAACTGAACTCATTTTCAAATTCAGGAGAAGATATGACCTTCATGAGCACATCATACAGATTCTGGCAATTGCCTTCACCTGCAAACTGAACCCTCATGAACCCACCAGGATTCAGACAGTTATAGATGATATCCAGAAGACGGGAATGACCTTTCACCCAATGAAGAGCTGCATTAGAGAAAACAACATCGAACTTATCCTCAAGGACAATATCTTCCATATCCAGCAGTCTGAACTCCATATTTTCAGCCCGGTGGTTCTCTGCCTGCTCCAGCATGGAAGACGAACTGTCAACACCTACAACCTTTCCATTGGGCACTCTCTCAGCCAGCCTGGCAGTGAGAAGACCGTTACCACAACCAAGGTCAAGGATATGTTCATCACCCCTGAGTTCAAGCTCATCCATTACTTTGCTTCCCCAGTCCCTCTGTGGCTGGGAGAACTTTTCGTATTTCTTACCATCAAAATCCTTTTCCATTCATACCTACCTTCACTTCAAAAGAGACTTACTCATCTATAAATTTTTCAGTTTTCAACTTCCCATTCTCTTCGATAAGTATCTCGATCTTCCTTTCAGCTTTTGAGAGTTTCTGGTTGCATACACGGGCAAGCCCCATTCCACGTTCGAACAGTCCAAGACTCTCATCGAGGGTTAGCTGACCCCTCTCAAGCTTCTCCACAAGGCTCTCCAGTTCCTCAAGAGAGACCTCAAAGCTCATATCATCAACTCCTTCGATCATTTCCGACATATTCTTCCATTCTTTCATGATTTTAACTTCCCTTCTTATCAGCATCCCTTTTATCAGGCCGGACACCTGTAACCCTGCATTCTACTGTCCCATCGATCACCCTGACATCCAGAGGGTCATCTGTATCCACATCCCCTATAGTTCGTACAACACTATTATCCGAAGCCTTCAGAGTGATACTATAACCCCTTTCAAGTGTGTTCAGCGGACTCACGGCATTCAGGCGACCTGCCAGTCCTGAAAGAGAGGAGGACTTCGAATCTATGACCTTTCTTAGTCCGAGTTCCATCCTGGTACTCAGTTCATCCACCCGCTGCATATCACGTCGCAGGATCTCAGCGAACCTCTCGGGCTCGATCCTTGAGGAAAGATAGTCGAGTTGTCTTCTGTTATCGGATATTATGTGTATTGCAGCCTGTTCCATACGAGATGAAAGAGCAGAGACTTGCTTTTTAAGATCCGATCTCTCCGGCACAGCAATTTCTGCGGCTGCCGATGGTGTCGGAGCTCTCACATCAGCTACGAAGTCCGCAATGGTATGGTCGGTCTCATGTCCCACTGCAGATATGACCGGTATCTTTGAGTTGAATATAGCTCTTGCAACTATCTCTTCATTAAAGGACCAGAGATCCTCAAGTGAACCACCGCCCCTGCCAACGATGATCACATCCACATCCATCCCATTGAGATGTTCTATGGCCCTGACAATGCTCTCTGCGGAATTCTCACCCTGAACCACAGCAGGGCTCAAAAGTACATCCACAGGGAACCTGCGTTCAATGACATGAAGTATGTCATGTATCGCCGCACCCGTTGGAGATGTGACAACGCCGACCTTTGAAGGAAAACGCGGGATCCTTTTCTTATGGACCACCTCGAACAGACCTTCTTCCTGCAATCTGTTCCTTAACTGCTCATATGCTTTGTAGAGTTCACCGATACCATCAGGACGCATATCAAGGACCCTGAGCTGATACTGCCCCCGCACAGTATAGACATCCACGGTCCCAAAGACAAGCACCTTCATAGAGGTCTCCGGTTCGAACTTGAGCGTGCGGTTGGTCATCCTGAAGCTCACACAACTTATCTGGGCACCTTTGTCCTTAAGTGTGAAATAATAATGGCCGGAGCTATGTTTGGTCAGGTTCGAGATCTCACCTCTGACCCATACCTGACCAAGCTGTGGATCATTTACCAGAACCTGCCTGATATGATCATTCAATTGTGAAACAGTGTATATACCCATGTAGGAACTCCGGCCTTTGAAAAGATTATGATCGGATAGTATAAGATCCAAAGGGAAGTTATGTGAAAGTATTATATTAACGGTTGTTGCCGGTAAAGATCAACAGGAAGTTACAGTCTAAAAAATAACATCCTAAAAAAAGAAATCTTTTAAATTTTATTTAGAAAACTTTTAATAGACCACGCCTTCAGTAAAAAGAAATTAACTGGTTGGATAAAAACGTGGAACACATTAATAGAACGGACTGCAGAACTGCTGTTGCTGAACATTCCAAAAGCAGTGAGGCTATCAAAGCTACCCATTACAGGGAAATGCAACTCATCCTTTCAGACAAGCATCCGATAAGCTCTGAAATACTGATAGATGACCGGGAGAAGATCAGTATGATACTGGGAAAGATCCAGTCATGCATTTCCTTATTAACAGGGAAAAAAGATGGAGAGAACGATATATGCCCTTACAGATCAAGAGTATCAAAGAACAGCAGGACCATAACCATCGATTGCAAGGACTGTGACCTTGCATCCAGTTTTGATGATGAACAGTGCAGGAAGAATATATTCACCATTCTTCAAAAGGAGCCTGTTGCCGAAAGGCTCACCCTCTCGAAGCTCTATGAGCGGGACTACGAAAGCAGGTCACTTGAAGCGATATATCTGATGGCAGGTCTCAAGGACAAACTTATCCCTTACAGGAATGCAAAACCTGTTCAAGTTACATGCAGCGATTCTTCAAGATGCAGCGAAGAACATGCAGGAATAATGAGAACTATAATGGATTCCTCAGGAGCAGATCCTCTGAAGACCTGCTACATGATCGATAAACTGATAGAATATAATGAGAAAAAAGACCTTCATCAGGATATCCAACCCGAGTGCATGGATTGCAGAGGCAGATTTTCAGAGACACTCTATGAAATGAACTCCATCTCAAAAAAAGTCTCAGATAGTACCTGCCTCCATACCCATGGACACAATAGAGGAACATATGAAGCAAACTATCCTGATGGAGCAGACAACAACTACGAAAAATATCTCCGTTCATACGTCAGACCACCTTTTTCAACATCCAGGATATACACCGAACCTCCTGATAATACGCTCTTCCTTGAATGCTACGACATAAGTTACCAGGATGAAAGAAAGCTCCCTGTGAATATCTACCAGCTCACTGACCGGCCTGAGAAAATGTATGTTATCAACCCTGTAGAATACTCTCTTGAAGAAAAGGAACTCAAGATACTGGAAAGGGTAAGAAGGAAGATGATAATGCACCGGCCTGCAGACCTGCAATTCTCGGACCCGGTGAATTCAAGAGAATACTTCCGAAGACTCAGTAAACAACTCCTGTTCGAAGAAACTGCTGCTGAAGATATCACCTCTGACCCTGCAAAAGTAAAACTCTGCTGTGACCTGCTCACCAAGTATACCACAGGACTGGGAATACTTGAGGACCTGATGTCAGATGAGAGGGTCACTGATGTCTATGTGAATGCTCCTGCTGATCAGAATCCGGTTCACGTGGTAATGGACGGGGAGGAATGCATTACCAACATCTTCCTGTCACAGGAGGATATGGAATCAATGGTCTCAAGACTTCGTTCCATCAGTGGCCGCCCGTTCGGGGAAGCTACACCAGTACTTGAAATGTTCCTGAGGGAATACGGAGTGCGTGTATCAGTGATCGGTGATCCCCTGAGTGCTAAAGGAATTGCCTACGCATTCAGGAAACATGCAAAGGACCCATGGTCATTGCCAAAGCTCATCAATAACGGTTCCATCTCACCACTTACAGCAGGTCTTCTGAGTTTCATAATGGATGGACAGGCATCAGTTCTTGTTGCCGGAGGAGTGGGAGCCGGAAAGACATCACTCATGTGTGCTCTGCTTCTTGAGATACCTCAAAAGTGTCGCATGATAACCATAGAAGATACATCTGAGATACCCATCGAGGAATTGCAGGAAATGGGATGGAAGGTCCAGGGACTTAACTCACAATCTGCGATCATGAAATATGGGGTTGAGATAGAACCTTCCGTGGCACTGCGGGCATCCCTGAGACTTGGAAGTTCATCTTTGATAATGGGAGAGGTCAGAGGTCCCGAAGTAGCCGTGCTATATGAAGCAATGCAGGTAGGAGCAGCCGGAAACTCAGTTATCGGCACGATACATGGCTCATCCACCGATGCGGTCTATGAGAGGGTCGTGAACACACTTGGAGTACCACCGGCATCATTCAAGGCAACCGATGCTGTCATCGTATGCGCGAATACAAGACTTTCGGGAAGTATGACAATGAAACGGCGTGTCATGCAAGTTGCCGAGGTCAACGAGAAATGGGATGAGAGTTCTGGAAAGGTCTTCTCTGACATACTAAGTTATGATGCTTCAGAGGACTGCCTTAAACCCTCTGACATCATGGACAGAGGACAGTCAGCCCTGATAGGAAAGATAGCAGACAAGTGGGGCATTTCCATGGATGAGGCATCAAGCAATATCCGTATGAGAGCAATGATCAAGGCAAAGATAGCAGAGTACGGCAAGGATGACGAGCATCTGCTGGAAGCAAGGAACGTTGCTGTGGCAAATAACATGTTCTGGCTGCTGATGGACAGAGAGATCACAGAACCTGATGGAACGAATTACCAGAGAGTATGTGACAGATGGATGGATTGGTTCGAAGGGTTTGCAGGCAAAAATGAAAGTGCTCCTGTGATCAGAGAAGGACAGCCTGGCACCGGACATAACGAACAGTATATCTGCGCAGGTGGTCAGACTGTACAATGAGAACTGGTATTACACCGGCTGCAAGTTCACATCTGCTAATTTAAGGTGGCTCATTAGGGACCATGATTCATTCAGGCAGCAAGCAGACAGATCCATCAGCGAGAATTACCGCAATGCAATGGTCTATACAGGATTCTCATTGGAACCTCATGAGACCGTGCTTTTCTCCTATGTAGTTGCATCACTTGCACTGATAGGCATACTTGCTTTTGATATCATCCTATTCAGGCTCATCACTTTTGAAGGGGCGACCATTGGAGCCGTTATAGTGTTAAGCCTCATGTTCCCACTTGCAGTGTTGCTCTACCTGAGCGAGTATATCAAGATACATGCAAAATGGATGAAGGTCAGCTCCCTTGGAGATATTCCTGAGATTATCAGTTACATTGTGATGTCAATGAAACTGGTGCCAAATATGGAAGTTGCTATCCGTTTCGCTGCAGGGAACTCCACCAGGCCACTTGCAAAGGACCTGAAAAAGATGATATGGAACCTGCATATGAGAGAGTACAAAGGTATTGATGATGCAATACTTGAATTCTCCAACCTCTGGGGCAAGGACAGCGAGTACTTCAAAAGAGCATTGCACCTTATTAAAAGTTCTACAAGCGAACCTGATGAAGCGCAAAGAGTGATCACCCTGAACAGATCACTGGACCTTGTGCTTGAAAGTACGCGCAACCTGATGGATAACTTTGCATCAAAACTGAAAACACCCACATATGTACTTTATTCCATATTCATTCTGATACCCCTTGCCCTTGTTGCATTGATGCCTGCAATAACCGTTGTAGGCATACGTTTTGGAATTGGTACGTTAGTCATAATCTATGATGTGGTGCTTCCATTACTGACATTTGCATACGCCGAATACATACTGACGCAGCGACCTGCGGCATTCATTCCACAGGACATACCTGAAAGCCATCCTGAACTTGAGGGCATAAGAAAAAGAAAACAACAGTCACTTTTGCTATCTTCGGCCATTGGTATATTCATATCGTCATTGGGATACATACTGATATACAAAGGAAATCCGTGGAACATAGTGTCAACAGCAACACTTGATGGAATAATACCGCCAACGCTATTCATTATATGGGGGATCGTATTTGCCATTGCGATCTACCTGAATATCAGCTATGCCCCTTACAAGAAAATAAGGGATGAGATACGCAAGATGGAGAACGAGTTCTCAGATGCATTGTTCGTTCTGGGTAGAAGGATATCTGAGGGCAGGTCTGCGGAGGAGGCATTCATTCACACTGCAAGGACCATGGAAGGTTCTGATATATCAAGTGCCTTTGAAAGAATATCGCTCAACCTAATGAATATGAGAACAGATATCCGTTCCGCAATATTCGATGAGGATTTTGGGGCTTTCAAGGATATATACTCAGAAAGGATCAGGACAACGATGCTCCTCCTTGTAGAAAGTGTGAATAAGAGCCATCTGGTTGCAGGGGTTGCCATAGTCAAGCTTGCAGACCACCTTAAAGAACTACAGGACGTTGAGATCAAGATCAAGCAGTCACTCTATGACATGACATCGACCATGCGCTCAACTGCTGCAGTCTTTGCGCCACTTATCGCAGGTGTCACTATTGCTCTCTCAGAGGTCATAGCAAAGATACTTCAGAACATATCAGATAGCATCGAACGCCTCCCGGAAAACGCGTTTCCCGGACCGGCACAGATATCCCCAGGGAATCTGAACCAATCGATCCCTTCCGACCTTTTCATGTTCGCCATCGGAATTTACATCATTTTGATAACAGTGATACTTATCCGCTTCTCCGGCACGATAGAATACGGAGGTGACAGGGCACAACTACGGTATGAGATAGGCCAGACACTACCAATTACGATCATAGTGTTCACTGTTTCAACGATATTCTCAAGAATTATATTCAGAGGAATGATATAAACCGGAAACAGAAAGATACTCCCACTGCCGCAAGATTAAAGCTTCCTTAATTCCTTTTTTACAGAGGTGCTTTTATGAAAAGATCGATCGGAGCCAGATCCTTAGCATACCCGACGCCAGCATGGCTTGTCGGAACCTATGACATGTTCGGAAAAGCAAACGCTATGACTGCAGCCTGGGGAGGTATCTGCTGCTCAGATCCCCCGTGCATCAGTGTTTCCCTGAGAAAGGCAACCTATAGTTATGCCAATATAATGGAAAAGGAAGCTTTTACGATCAGCATACCCTCTGAGGACTATGTGAAGGAAACAGATTATTTTGGTATTGAAAGCGGAAAGAATGTAGACAAATTCGAAAAGATGGGACTTACTGCTGTGAAAAGTGACCTTGTGTACGCACCATATGTAGAAGAGTTCCCCATCGTCCTTGAATGCAAACTGATACACAGCTTTGAGCTGGGCCTTCACACACAGTTCATTGGAGAGATCGTTGACATCAAAGCAGAGGAATCCGTGCTTGATGAGAAAGGTAACCCTGACATAAAGAAGATAAGACCGATAATCTACTCGCCTGAAAGGAATTATTACGGACTTGGGAAATTGCTTGGAAAGGCATTCTCAATTGGAATAGAGAAGTAGAACTGTAATTGATACGGGGCCTTGGTCACTCCATATATACCAGGGCCTTGTTAGGACAGATCTTTACACATTTCATGCAAAGGTCACACTTCTCATGATCCACATTAGCGAAACCATTGACCCTGTAAAGTGCACCATTTGGACAGACATTCTCGCATCTGCCGCATTTCCTGCATCCCAGTGACACAATGAAGCCTTCACGCTCTTCCATCGAGGAGGAGTATTGTATGAATGCTACATAAGCCTTAGGACCTCTGTCAAAAATACCCTTATATACCTGCAGGTTATAGGATGCCACGATGAGTAATATCACCCAGGGAGAGGCAGGTTCTTTCCACTCTTTTCTTTCAGAAGGCTGCAAGCTCTGTAAACAGGGAGCTAAGATGGTCCTTTTCATAACGGGCATATGCCCAAAGGATTGTTTTTATTGTCCAGTGTCACATGAGAGACGCACTGATGATACCTATGCCAATGAAAGAAAGGTGAGCTGTGACTGTGATGTTATTGATGAAGCGAGACAGATGGATGCCCTTGGTACCGGGATCACTGGAGGAGAGCCACTTATCAGGCAGGAGAAGGTCCTCCACTACATAAGGCTACTCAAGAAGGAGTTCGGGCACGAACATCACATCCATATGTACACATCTATGACCCCTGACAGGAAATTGATGGCAGAACTTGCGGAAGCAGGACTCGATGAGATCAGGTTCCATCCACCTGTAAGACTCTGGGACTCTCTGAAAGAGAGTGGTTATACAGACTCTATACGTTCTGCGAAGGAACTTGGACTTGAAACTGGGTTTGAGATTCCTTCCATCAAAGGTGCAAATAAAGTAGCTATTTTTGCAGAGGAGAATGATTGCTTCATTAATCTGAATGAACTGGAGTTCTCAGACACTAATGCAGATGCAATGAAAGAGCTTGGTTATCAACTAATAGATGATATCTCCAATGCAGTAGTGGGATCTGAAGAATATGCAGCTGAGGTTGCCTCTGACTGTCAGAGGATACATTTCTGCTCATCCAGCTACAAGGATGCTGTACAGCTTCGAAAAAGGCTCATACGTATCGCTGAAAGGACATCCAGGACCTTTGACGAGATCAGTGAGGACGGGACCATATTCTATGGACATATTGAATGCGATGAAATAAGTGATATTGAAACTTTGAACGATGAACTTTCAGAGATGGAAGTACCGGCTGATATGCTGGAAATAACAGAGAGTGGGATAGACATTGCATGGTGGATCCTGGAGGATATAGCAGGATCTGTGAGTGATGATAAAAGAAAATTGTATATCATTGAAAGATATCCATTTAAAGAAGGGCTAATTGTTGAGAAGATACCCCTTTAAATGCTAAATTATATATGTTAGAATGATATAGATGGTACAATTTTCATATCCAATACGGGTTTTAGAACTATTTCAAATAAATAGTTTTATAAGATAAAATAACATATTGAGGAAAGAGGTGTTTGTACTGGAAACGATTGAAGAGCGAGTAAGAGAAAGACTAATTAAATATCTTAGTCGCGATGATACTGGTATACGCAAAGTTGTACTGAAATTGTTCCTTAACGGTAGTAAATTCACTACAGGAGACGTGTACGAGCATCTACATAATACGGATTTTGATGTGAGCTACAGAGGAGTATCAGCCATGGTAGGTCTTATGAATACAAGACTTGGCATCCTTAGCATTGATGTTACAGGTGATCACAATATATACCTGCTTAAAGAAGATTACAGGGAGATCGTAAGGTCCGTCCTTGACAACTACTGACCCCCTAACTCTTCATTTTAGATACTTTAAAGATACACAATTCTAACTTAAATTACGGGAGTGTCACTTATATTCAGAAGTATACCCCGAATAGTCTACAAAGGATACGAACGCCTGCTAACACAGGAAGTCCAGAGTGAAAAGGTTCCGCGACACGTTGCTATTATTATGGACGGGAACCGCAGGTATGCACGCAAACTTGGGCAAATGACATCATATGGCCACAGGCGCGGGGCAGATGTCACAGAGAGTGTTATGGAGTGGGCCTGCGAGATCGGAGTGGAATACCTGACCATATACGCATTTTCAACTGAGAATTTTAATCGGTCAGATGACGAAAAGGATAAGCTTTTCGACCTTATCAAATTGAAGTTCGATGATATAGTCGTTGACGAACGGACCCATGAGAGAAAGATGAGGGTCCATGCGATCGGCGATATTGATAAATTGCCGGAAAGTCTCCGTGAATCGATCGATAATGTAGAACTTGTTACATCAGTATACGATAAATTCAATCTGAATGTTGCAATAGCATACGGCGGAAGACAGGAGATAGTCCAGGCAGTGAAAGAGATCGCCTACAAGGTGGAGACAGGAGAGATCGACCCCGACACCATCGATGAAGAAACTATATCCGATCATCTTTATCCATCAAAAAGTGCTGCACTCCCTGATGTGGACCTTATTATACGCACAGGAGGAGACGAAAGAGTATCCAATTTCCTCCCGTGGCAGGCCAATGGAAGTGAATGTGCAGCGTATTTCTGTGCACCCTTCTGGCCAGAGTTCCGCAAGATAGATTTTCTGCGCTCTATACGTGTCTATCAGTCCCGTATGAGGGAAAAACATCAACGTGCAACCATCCGTGCAGCCCAGTTCCTCAAAGCCCTTGGAAAGGCGGAAATAGAGGAAGTCAGGCAGCATTCAAAGGTTAAGAATTAAAACCACTGTTCTTACAAGATCATTGTGTCACATCATAAAAGCAATATAGCCTTACCAGTGACCACTATTTAGAACTATATCAAAAGCTAGTCAGTTCATCTTAAAGCATCAAAAAAGAGATTGTGGTGCGGGAGGTGTGATTCGAACACACGAACTCCTACGAGACTAGGCCCTCAACCTAGCGCCTTTGGCCTGGCTGGGCAACCCCCGCACATGATCTGCGAAGAAAGTAATTTGGTTCGACCTGAAAGGTCCGAAATAATTCATCTATAAGAAGTATCTGGTGCGGGAGGTGTGATTCGAACACACGAACTCCTACGAGACTAGGCCCTCAACCTAGCGCCTTTGGCCTGGCTGGGCAACCCCCGCATCGAGATTGATTTCCTATAAATTTTAGGAGAGTAAATCTCCTAATCCACATCAGAGGGACTCTAAGATTTGCCCCATCTGGCTGGCTTTCTCCTTAATAGTTGTTCCTGCATTTATAATTAACTGTTGGACTGTGTAAGAACCATCGGATTCCATAGTGAAAATGAAAGAATTTTCATCTTCTGACACAGTAATTGCATCAATATCACAGACTGATGCACAGAGTTTGCAGAGTATACATTTAAGGATGTCGTCGCCGGATATTTCTGCGCCGTTCGGACCAATGTGAATGATATCTTTTGGACATTCCTTCACACATGCGCCGCACTCGTCACAGTTCTCGAACTTGACAACGGGCATATTCTTGTAGCCACATGCCACACCAGCTTGCCATTTAGCATGTTGATGACCATACCCCATGTGGGCAATAGCCTCAAGCACTACTTTCTGGCCTTCCTTCAGATCAATGATAGGAATGTTCTGGTCAGCTGGCTGGACGGTCTCATCAGATGAGACAAAGTCGCCCGAATATACCATTCTCGGACCTTCTGCACTGAGGGTCAGGGATACCTTGCATGCAGGGCATTCTGATCCACATGTGCACTCTTCTACAGGTACGAACTCCTCAATGTTTGTCGTCAAAGGAATAAGGCCAAGCCTTAAAGCTAACTGCTCATCAAAGAGGACTGACGTATTGTTGTAGATGTTCACATCATCGATAGCAATAGTAGGTACATCGGAGAGCGCTGCCCTCCTTATACCATTAGCCAAAGCTGCACTTGCATCTGATAATATGAACTTCGCAGACCTCTCTGACAGCTCAAGTATGTCTACTTCCATTGTCATGAGTTCATATCCATTTAGTATTTATACTCTTCTACCGCCCTTTGGACGTGTACCATCGTGTGGAACAGGAGTTACATCCTGGATCCTACCGATCTTGATACCTGCTCTTGCGAAAGCTCTGATAGCAGCCTGTGCTCCAGGACCTGGGCTTCTCTGCTTGTTGCCACCAGGTGCACGCACCTTGATGTGGACGCCTTCGATGCCCTTATCCTTAAGGGTATCTGCAAGCTGGCTTGCCATCTGCATAGCAGTGTATGGGGAACTTTCATCACGTGCTGCCTTTACAACCATTCCACCAGAGGATTTGGCGATGGTCTCAGCACCTGTGATATCAGTTACTGTGATGATGGTGTTATTGAATGAGCATTTAATGTGAGCTACAGCCCATATTCCATTTGGTGCCATATTATTCCTCCGTTCCTGCTACTGCTGAAGCGATCTGTGCAGGCCTTTCTGGGTGTGACTCACCAGTGAGTGGTGAATTTCCATAATAGTCAATGTTCATCTCATCTGCTTTTGCGATGAGCACACCAGGAATTGTTACTTTCTGACCATTTATTGAAATGTGACCGTGTGTAATGAACTGCCTTGCCTGTTTTGGAGTTCTTGCAAGACCAAGCCTGTATACCTGTGTCTGCAACCTGCGCTCAAGAATTGCTTCGGTCTGAAGTGCAAGAATATCATCGATATTTGCATCAGCTGAAAGGATAGAGAATCTTCTGAGCCTTTCAAGGATCTGATCAGATTCGGTCTTGAGGTGACCTGCAAGTTCTGTTTCTGCAGATTCTGCAAGGATCCTACGTGCGTCTGCCCTGTATCTTCTCAAGATACTGACTGCCTTCCAGAGTTCCTTCTTGTTACGGAGACCGTACTTTTTAAGAAGCTCTACCTCTGTGGCCATCCTGGCTGCCTGCCAAGGGTGCTTAGGAGTATCATAACTCTTTCTCTTTTTACCTGGATATCCCATAAGATCACCTTAATTATTTCTTCTTGCTTACGCCAATGGTTGAGCCACGCCTTCCTGTGGACTTTGTTCTCTGACCTCTGACCTTAAGACCTCTCTCGTGCCTGAGACCACGGTATGCCCTAACCTTCTTAAGGTTGTTCAGGTCTTCCCTGAGGGTCATAATGATATCCTGGCCAAGGAGATGCTTGTCATTTCCGGTAAGTGGGTCTGCAGTTCTGTTAAGCATCCAGGTTGGAAGGTTCTGCTCGAAATTAGCAATAGCTGTGTCGAGCTTTGCAACATCCTCATCAGAAAGATAACCAATGGTCTCTTTCGGGTCGATACCTGTGCTTTCAACTATAATTCTTGATGTTCTGAGCCCTATACCGCGAATACCGGTCAGCGCATACATTACGGGCTGACTACCCTGAAGGTCAGTATTCATGATACGGACTAAGTGTCTTATTTCTTCATCTGCCATTATTTTTCCTCCTTAGGGACGCAAGCGCCCTGTAGCCTCGGAACATAGGTCCCGACACACCCCATCATCACAATGGAGCAGGCATTTCTAAAGATTTTAGAATAACTCGCCTGTATATACTATCTGTCATATTTAACACTATTGTGCAAACGTAAATAGGAATACAAGTGGACTCTCTCTATAGGTTGATCACTTAAATACTTTCCCATATAGGAAAAAGAACATTGTGCCAAAAGATACAAAGGACAATTTTGAAAACAAATGAATGATCAGAAGGAGAACAAGTCTTCAATTTTATTAAATCTGTGCGCACAACATGAGGACTAGCCACTTGAATCCATAAAGAATTATACATATGAGTATTAATATATAAAAATAGCTAATGGCAGAAATCACAAATGTTCAGTAGGTATAAATAGGTCAAATTACCAAATATAAAGTGGGATATTATATAGGGAATTTATTCCCAAAAAACGGGAAAATCCGTACTGACAAGTACGGGGGGGTAAAATAAATGAAGAAATTAGTATTAGTTGCAATAGTAGCTATGATAGCTTTGGTAGGAACCGCTAGTGCTAACTACGGAGCTGACCTTGCCGACAGTAGTGGAGTTATTCTGCCACTGACAGTTTCCCAGGTCGTTGGAACTCCAGTAGATTACAGCATTATATTAAGTGATTTTACCGGAGAGACCGTATATTATACCATAGGATTCAATGATACAGGATTGGACGTGCAGATACTCAAACAAGGAACATATGTCAATGCTGCTAGTTTCACAGACTATGATATTGTACGCGTAACAATTGAACCTGGCGCACAACAGGGTGATCAATTCAGTGCAAGGATCGATGTTTGGAAAGATGATCCATCACAAGTAATAAGATCAGTTACATTCTGGGCATCTGCATCACAGAACTTTAACGCACAGATTCCAGAGTTCCCAACAATTGCACTGCCAGTAGCTGCAATACTCGGTCTTGCATTCTTCATGCAGCGCCGCAAGGAAGAGTAAGTATTAAACTTACTCCCATTATTTATTTTTTGATCATATATAAACCAGATAGCTACTGCTTTAGCTAATGCCACACAATTTAATTGTGCTATTTCAAAATGCACTATAATCAACTGAGACTCTGCAACATACCTGTTAATACGTGGTCTCAAGCTTTTCACGCTGAACCCATACCTTGCAGTTTAGTTAGTGTAAATAAATGATCACATTTAAGCCAACAAATAAATAATCACGCATAAATAAATACAATTGTATAAAAGTTCAACTTATACACAAAGAACATATATTAATAAACCTATTTTATTCCTGAAATGGAATCGAAACTCAGATACTACTTTGGATCGATGGTATTC
The DNA here is from genome assembly GCF_900114835.1 of Methanolobus profundi. Classification (GTDB taxonomy): domain Archaea; phylum Halobacteriota; class Methanosarcinia; order Methanosarcinales; family Methanosarcinaceae; genus Methanolobus; species Methanolobus profundi. Next base: position 61,180 of record NZ_FOUJ01000006.1, read on the forward strand.
TTATCTGGCCTTATACTTTCCATAAGTGCAATTGGATTTGCTATAATGGTCCATCTTAGGAGAACATCCGATCCATCGGAAATAATTACCACTTATGGCCTTCTGGGTGTTGGACTTTCCTTCATATTATTAGGCATTAACCTGATGATAAGTCAACGCAGACCTTACGGCGTCTATAGTAACTGGGTAATGATATTCGGGTTCCTGTCTTCAATTTTCGGCGTGATTTTCTTTTCAACGATCTTTTCAGATGCATGGGTATATCCCAATGTTACATACGTATCCTTCGCATATGCATCAGGTATTTGCCTTCTTTCAGGTAACGCATTTGGAAACGCGGTTCTGAGACTCATAGAGGAACGCTCCAGACAATTACTTGAAACAGATCCTATCGATCTGTATACAGAAGAGGATATTGAAAAAGAAGTGGAAAGGACACTGAACGAATCCTTGTCTGATAATACCAGATTCTCTTCATTCAACATGGGTATCAAAGAAGATACAACAAACTTTGTCCATGGAAAAGCATTGAAAGAAATGGCACAGACAAAAATTGAGGTCCAGGATAGTATAAGGGAAGTCGAGTGTCTGCAAAGCACGATCAGTGGAAAGGTCAAAGTGGATGATTATGGCATAGATCTGACAACAAAAATGCTGAGTGCAACCATGAAGCAAAGTGCAGAGATAGAAAATAGAAAGTTATCGAATAAGATCAAAAATAAAATAGACTTTATTAGGAGATAGAACATGGCAAAAGGACTTGATGTAGGAACAATGAATATTATATGTGCAGAGAAAGGGAAAGGAGATTCGATCGCATTTGCACAGCAGAGAAACGCTTTTTTAGAGATGGAAGCTGGAGATCTGGCACAGAATATGCTTGATAGTGCCAAGATATTGTATACCCAGAAGGGCGACACGATCAACGTACTTGGAGAGGATGCATTCAAATTTTCCAATGTATTCAATAAAGGGATAAGAAGACCAATGAAACAGGGAATTATAAGCCCTGATGAAAAAGAATCTATCCCAATGATCAAACTGATAATTGAAAGAGTAATTGGTCAGCCTGAGAAAGATGGAGAGATAGCATATATTTCAGTCCCGGCTGCCCCTGTTGACAGCAAAGTGAACGTACTATACCACAGCAAGACCGTTGAAGCTCTGGCAAGAAAACTTGGTTACGAGACAAGTCTTATCGATGAAGGCCTGGCAGTTGTATTCTCAGAACTCGGAGACTTTAATTTCACAGGCATAGGAATCAGTGTAGGAGCAGGCATGACGAACATAACTGTCGCATACCTTGCCACACCTATTGTATCATTTAGCATTACAAGAGGCGGGGACTGGATCGATGAACAGGTATCCAGTGCAACTGGCGTTGCGATCGAGAGAATTACATCAATAAAAGAAACCGATTTCTCATTTGACTCGGATTATGAGATAGGAAGCGTACAGGGTGCACTTGCCCTTTACTATGATGCTCTGATAACATATATAATTGGAAACCTGAAAAAGAAGTTATCTGAAGTTGCACCGCCTGATGCAGAGTTCCCTATCGCCATTGCAGGCGGCAGCAGTCGTGCAAAGGGATTCATGGAAATGTTTGAAACCAGAATATCTGAAGCAAGCCTTCCAATAAACATCTCAAAAGTGAAAAAGAACAAGTATACACTTTCAGACTCTAAGGACCCTATATACTCAATTGCAAGAGGATGCCTTATCGCAGCTCTGACAAGAGAAGATGCTGAATCAGTAGAAGAAGTTGAAGAGAAAGCCACTAAGGCTGAAAAGAAGGCTGCTGCAGTTTGAGCACCTTCATTTTTCTTTTTTTATCATACATTATTTATTTTTAGAACAACTGTTTTTGAATGTCCTTTAACAATTCCCTTGCTACATGGTCAGCAATTTTCCTGTTCAAAGCCTCTGAAGGATGAACCTGGTCCAGGTTGTTGTTGCAGAGCGGGCATTCTATGCACTCATATAGTGCCATACTGTCATCCACCACGTTGGAAAATGAGATTGTTATCTCTCCCTCACAATCAGGACATGTCACCAACGTTTCGCCACCAGGACCTACATCCATATTCTCTTTTATGTGGAATACCTCTACTTTACTCATAATGTAGCCTCATTCATTGAATAGTATGGAGAATAATTCGTAAGATCATTTAGTAACTAATGTAAGATATAGATTGAAAAAAGTTATGGCGCCGAGAGGGGGATTCGAACTCCCGAGGGGCGGATGCCCCACAAGCTTTCCAGGCTTGCGCCCTACCGCTAGACTATCTCGGCACACGTATTTTATTCTGTGTTATCTGGCTTGCTGTGCCAGCCTTGCGGATAAGTGCCAGCATCTATTATTACTCTTTCGGTCGTAGCCACGATCCCGTGAGTATTTTGAAGCATTTCATCAGTACTCATAAGAGATCTGCACAATGCCACAGCTTCTCCTTTTAAAGTAAAGAGGCAAATATCATCATCTTTGTTGATATTCTTGTCAAAACTCAGTATACCGGGCACCGCAATTGCCGCACCACGGCACACCGCATCTACTGCGCTGTCACGAATAATGACCTTAGGAAGATGTGAAAGACCTTCCTCCATAGGCCGGATAACCTCACGCAGGAATGATTCATCATTCTCTTCTTTCAAGAGAACATAAGCATCTTTCAGATCATGGAGTGTGACAAGAGTGTCTTCCCTGAAAGGACCGGTCTTGGTCCTGCGAAGTTCCTGCATATGAGCACCACAGCCCAATGCAACACCAATATCATGGCATAACTTGCGCATGTAAGTACCCGCCTCACAGCCAACACGCATAAGAACAGACTTTTCCTTTACGTCAAGGACTTCCAGATAATAGATCTTACGCACACGTACCGCACGCTTGACAGCAGAAATGATAGGTGGCATCTGAAATAACGGACCAGTGAAATCCTTGCAGACCCTGCGGACCTTTCTCTCAGGAACCGCCTCATGCAACGTCATCAAACAGATGTATTCCTTACCTGACAAACGAAGAGCAGAAACTGTTTTCGTAGCCCTCCCCAGCATGATCGGCAATACGCCGGTCACAACAGGATCCAATGAACCGGAATGACCTGCTCTGTTCAGCTCAAGAATATCTTTTACCCACGCAGTGACCTCATGACTCGTAGGTCCCGCAGGCTTATCAAGATTTACTACACCCATCTCAATATATTGCTTCATTGGACGTTCGTAAGGAGAGCAACCATGCAAGAGACTTGTTGTTGCCTCAGCTTTATGGACTAGCTCCCTTTTTTGCTCAGAAGGTAAAATACAAGTATCAGTATGAGATCTCATTAGAACCGCCAGAATATATGATCAGAAGTAAGAACTATTATCTATCGCACAGGAAATAATATTTGTTATCTGGAACTGGTCCCATTTCTCTGAATCTATCACAAGGTCATAGACAGACAGATCATTTATCTCAATTCCATGTATCATCTTGTACCTGATAGCCTCAGATGCCTCACGCTCAATGGTCTCATTGAGCTTATCCTCAAAAGAACCACTTTCCCTGCTGACAATACGCTCTACACGAGTATTGACAGAAGCTTTTATCCACACTTTGAGAGCCTTTTCAGCCATGTGACCTGCAAGTCTCCCTTCAAGAATGATATTATCACGGGTATTGGCGATCTCTTTCTGACGTTCATCGATCTTAATATCGATACTATCATCAGATTCGGCCAGTTCACCGAATTCGGCCAGGGTCATACCATATTCCTTCGCAAGGGAACGAAAAACCTCTCCTGCGGAGATCATCCCAAGACCATACTTTTCAGAAAGTAAACGGGAAACAGTGGTAGTTCCACTGCCCGGAAGGCCGCTGATAGTCAGTAACACCTTATACGCCACCGACATCCAGAGCCTTTCTTATCAACTGACTTACAGCCAGTGAAGCAATAAAATACCAGAAGATCCAATGCTGGAACGGGCCGATCAGAGGATCGGTCAGTATTTGTTCTCCCCAGAAAGGGAATACAAGAGAAGCTGCTTCATGGCCTTTGATATAATGATAAGCCCACATGAACAGCGGAAGGGATATTACACTGATGTATGCCATTGGCTTGAACTGCTGCTTTGACATCTCCATCTGGTCGTCCATCATCCCTTTACGCTCCTCTTCCATCTTCTTCATAAGAGCAGTATTGTTAGAAAGCTGGGCTTCCCTGAACTCTTTCTGGAATCCCTTCATCTTTTCCTGCGTATTACGCATCAGATCCCAGTCAATAGTATATTTCTGGATAAGTGATGCATAAAGAGCAGTAATAGAGGCCATTATGAAAAGGACAATGTGGAAATTACTTGCCCCAAGAATGGTCACTACCGGATCCATTATGACACTCATGGCACTTCCGAGAGAGTCTCTGAAGTCCTGCCCAAGTATCATGATACCCACCATTAAGGAAATACCAAAAGCAAGCAGGAATTGATCAAGTTTCTTCTTGAATTGTTCTGTAACCAAGGGATAGCCTCTTTATGTAGTTTTATTTGTATTGATCCATTATCTTACAAACATCAGCAAAGACAGCATCTACAGCACCTGCGCCGTTGACATTTACAAGAAGTCCTGCATTGTCGTAATAATCGATCAATGGTTTTGTCTTATCATTATAGACGGCAAGTCTCTGGCGTATAACCTCTTCCTCGTCGTCATCCCTCTGATAGAGTTCAGCACCACATGCGTTACATACACCTTCCTTCTCAGGAGGGTTGAACATTACATGATAGCTTTCACCACAAGTGCAGCTGCGACGTCCACTGAGCCTTTTAACGAGCTCCTCGTCACTTACCTCGATATTGATAACAGAATCAAGGGGCTTACTTATCTCAGAAAGGATATCTTTGAGAGCATCGGCCTGTGGAATGGTCCTTGGATAACCATCAAGAAGATAGCCAGCTTCACAATCTGGTTCTGTAAGTCTGTTCCTGATAAGTCCTATAAGGACCTCATCAGGGACAAGTTCACCTTTGTCCATGTATTGTTTTGCTTTCAATCCAAGCTCGGTCCCATCACGGACATTTGCTCTGAGAATATCACCTGTAGAGATATGAGGGATATTATAATGCTTTGATAATTCCTTTGCCTGGGTGCCTTTGCCAGCACCCGGTGGGCCAAATAATGCAATATTCATGATATACACCTTATTCTTGTCCGAAGAAGGACCGTACCATCGGATGCATCTCCATCATCTGCTCAGATGCTATATCCTCATACAAACGATATACAATACTTACCGTAAGCAGAAGACCAGTACCACCTGCACCTCCAAGGGTACCAAGCAGACTTGCGACCAATGTAAGGAAACCAATGAAAGCACCACCAATTACGGTTACTTTCGGGATATACCTTAACATGACCTTCTCGATACTTCCGATATTCCTTCTGAAACCTGGGATCTGCATCCCTGAGTTAAATATCTTTTTAGCTGTTGGTTTTGCACCCATTCCCGTCGTCTCGATCCAGAACAGTGCAAACACAATACCTCCTACTATCAGGAACACAGCATCTGTTAATACGTGCAGACCGATCTGCCAGAAAGCAGGAACAGGTGCACCATAACTTGTGAATGATTCCCTTACAAGAGAAGGTATCCAGTCATATGGACTGTGGATTGGAGCCAGATAATACATAATACCATTGATAGGAGTTGAGCCACTGAACTCACCAAGGAATGTTATTCCTTTACTGCTGAGCAGAAGACCTACCATCTGGATATTCGCCTGCAATGCCCTTACAAGGATCATTGGCAGAACTGAAGCATATATGAGTTTTACAGGGAACTTACCCCTTGCACCCCTTACTGCACTATGTGCCAGAGGGATCTCGATACGTGTACTTTCTACATAGACTACAAGCAGGAAGATCACTATAGTACTTACCAATGCAAGTATTCCACCACTTATAAGCATGAACATTATACCATCGCCAGAGAATAGGAAATCTGCTTCCACATTCTGCACGATGTATAACCATTTAGGGAAGAAACCTGTTGGAAGGCCACTTGAATCCGATGTCCAGTTGAAAAGACCGGTAACGATCTGCTGGGAAACACCAGCCACAATGAAAAGACCGACACCAGAACCGATACCCCATTTGGAAACTACCTCATCCATGAAGAGTACCAGTACACCGCCTATGCATATCTGTATAAAGATGATAAATGTAACTACACCAAGGCCTACGCCTAAGGTTGATGCGAGAGCTGCATCCGGCTGGATATAACCACCAGCGATCTGTGGAAGAGCCTCAAGTACTATCATTACAAAGACCATGAACTTCTGTGCGCCCTGGAAGAACGCCTGGTCTGATGGGTTGGACATGTCGAGCTTAATGACATCAGCACCGACCAATAGCTGAAGGACAATGGATGCGGTAACAATAGGACCGATACCCAGAAGCATCAGAGAACCCGAAGCTCCGGCAAAAAATGCTCTATAGGACTCGAACAGGTCGATCGAATCCGCTGACAATCCAAACAGCGGTACATTAGCAAGTGCAAAATAGAGCACGAGAATTCCGAGAGTCCACATTAATTTGTTTTTAAAATGGACGTGCCCCTCTGGACTTGCAACCGCAGGCAATTTATTAAAAATTGGTTCCAAACTATCCTTAAGACTCATTAATTCCACCCTTTGAATGGAAAGATCCATGCAATTATTAGGTAAAGTACACCTAAATAGATCTACACATTAATAAATATGTATGCCTTATCCGCATAGAAATAAAAATAAAATAGGTAATGCCAGATGGCATTACTCTTCTATCTCAGTGCAAGATCCACCTGCACCTTCGATCTTTTCCTTAGCACTTGCTGAAAATTCAGATGCTGTGATTGAAAGCTTCTTGGATACCTTTCCGGAACCAAGTACCTTGTCAATATCTAATACAGCAAGATCGATGACATATGTGCCATCCTGAAGTTCTGCAAAACCGTCTTCAACAAGCTGATCAGCTAGTTCATCGAGTTCACCGACGTTCACAATTGAAGCATCGTTCAGAACCTTCAATGGGCGCTTGAATCCTCTCTGATGTCCACGGAAGTATCCGAGCTGAAGTGCACGTGTAGAATGGTGTTTGTTCTCACCACATCTACCTCTTCCACCACGGTTACCTGCACCACGTCTGTTCTTGGTTGTTCCGCCACCACATGTGCGTGAACCTCTGAACTTCTTTGTGTTGGTTTTCTTAGATGTCATCAGGATCACCTCATCTTCTTCAACAATTTGTTGATGTCTTCACCATGGTTACCCAGTACACCGCCCTGCTGGACCGTTCTCTTCATACCGGAGTGCCCCTTCCTTGGAGGGTGGAGCCTGAATACCGGCTTGAGCTTTGGTACATCTTTAAGGGTTGCGTTACCGTCACAGACAGCCTGTGCAAGAGCCTTGATGGAATCATAGTCTGTATTCTCAGCTACATATTCCTCGGTGAGCCTTACGTCACCCTCAAGTCTTCCACGGTTTGTGAGCATCTCTGCAAGTGTGTCAGCATCAATGACACCATAGGCCACATAGTCCTTTACTTTCTGGATCATTCCTGCATTGTGAGGATTGTCAGCAAGGAGAACACAGTGGTTCACTTTGTGCAGACGGACCATTTTAAGGGTATCCTTGATGGTACCCCTAACATTGACGTCTCCACGTACTCTGACCAAAGCGTACATTTTAAGCCTCCTTGTTCTCCATGTTTGCAGGCATTCTTACAACACCTGAGTTCTCAAGTGCGTTGAATGTAGCCTTTGCGAAGTTCAAGGTTGTCCTTGTGGTACCTTCTGTCCTTGTCCAGACATCCTTGATACCTGCCTTCTCGAGTACTTTCCTTGCAGTGTCTCCAGCAGCAAGACCAAGTCCACGTGGTGCAGGTTTAAGCTCTACAAGAACACTGCCGGCCTTTCCACGTACCTGTGAAGGTACTGTGTGCTCAAGACCGCATGCGCATTCCCATGAACCGCAGCCACGTTTTACCTTGATTATGTTTATCTTTGCATTGCTGATAGCTTTCCTGATAGCTGGTCCGACCTGAACGTCCTTTGCCTGTCCAAGTCCAACGAAACCATTGCCGTTACCAACAATTACAGTTGCTCTGAACTTTACACGACGTCCGGAGTCAGTCATCCTCTGGACCATGTTGATATCAAGAACCTCATCCTCAAGATCAGGTAACAGGATATCGATTATTTGGTATTCCCTTATTGGAAGACCTGACTCTATTACTTCATCCATGGAAGTGATCTGCCCTTCTTGAACGAGTGTTCCGAGTCTTGTCTGTGGAACCCATGCGTCTTCATATTGATATGCCATGTAATCACCTAGTTGAACTCAGCAGAGATCTTTTCCTTAACTGCATCGAACAGTTCAGGCAGATTTGAGTCTTCCATGTACTCTGCTACGTGTTCTCCTCTTACTCTCTCATCTGAAGGAAGGACAGATGAGTCATGAGGAATCTCGAATCCTGCATCTACTATACCTTTAAGGGTTGCATATACACGTGATCCGGATGATGATGCCTGGAGCCCTATGTCAAGAACGCCGTAATCATATCCTTTGCTCAGCGCCCTGTAACCGAATAACAGACCGGTAAGGTAGGCAGCTGTTGTGTTTCCTGTAGATGCGTTGTATCCGTACTTTGCAAGTTCTTTAGAAACTGCAGCTGAAAGGGTTACATCCCCTTCAGGTTTTGGAGCTACAAGCTGGACCTGCATGTGCCTTGAGCTCTTGCGTACTACCACACGGTCTTCCTTTGAAAGGAGTAACCTCAATCTCTGGTGGTAATCAGTACGCCCTTCTCTTCGTCGTCTGAATGCGACTTTATATCTGGGTCCTGTTGCCATGATTATTCCTCGTGCTTAATGAGTTTTTCTGACTCAAGGTGTGCCTTAAGGTGAGCTACACTACGGTATTCTCCACCCTTTGCCTTGCGGTAAACCTTACAATAGGTTGACCTGTCCAATGAGCCATCTGCACGCATTTGTTTAAGTTCCTTCCTCAGAGCACGGATCTTCTTCATCCACTGCTCTTTACGAGGATTACGTGCACCCTTCTTACCTTTTCTCTTACCATGTCCTTTACGGTGACCATACTTACGCTTGGCATCTCTTTCTCTTGCACGACCACGGCTTACACCCTTTACAGGGATGGCCTTGACGCTGCCAGCTTCTATGAGCTCACGGATGTCAGCTCTGGTGATAGCCACTGCAATATCATCTGCTGCTTCAGGGTCGAGCCATACTCTGTGGACCCCACACCCTAAAACTGCTGCAGCAATTCTTTTCTGATTGGTCAGATCGGTCATCTTATTCACCCCTTGTTGGGTTGAGGACCTTTATTGAAAGCTCTGCAGCCTTTGCCTCTATGATAGCCTTCTTTCTTCCGCCAACCTTTGCAGCTATCCTGATAGCTTCAACTTCTGCATTGACAGTGTCAAGCTGTGAAATTGTGCATACAAGGACCTCTGCATAGCCGGATGGGTGTAAACCCTTTACAGCAGCAGGACTTCCATAGCCTACCTGAGCAACAGCACCCTTTGCCTTGATACCCTTGCGCTGCTTACCCTGAAGACCCCTTGGGCGCCTCCAGTTGTCGTCCAGACGCTTGTACTTGTGGCTCTCGGTCCTTTTGAAATCAGGTTTTTTGTGCTTCTGGATCTTCCTTACCTTAAAAAGGCGTTTAATTTTATCATCCATTCAAATCACCTACACTATCTTCTCCACTGTGTATATTCCGTCCTGGAATACACGGGGGTCGAATCTCTTGATCCTTGTTGCCTGCTCGATGTTAGCAGCTGTCTGTCCGACATCCTCTTTGTTGATACCGGTCACAACAACCTCATCACCAGAAGCCTTTACCTTTGACTCACCAAGGATGTTAGCAGATCTTGCCTTTTTCTCTCCAAGGAAATTGCCGATCATTAACTGCTTCCCTTCTACCTTGATCTGCATAGGGAAGTGAGAGTAAACGACCTTCATGCGATATTCGAATCCCTCTGTGACACCTTTGATCATATTAGAGATATGTGATGCAAAGGTTCCGACCATTGCTTTCTGGGTCTTCTTCATGACCGAGGAGTCCACGACCACTTCTGAATCCATTACCTCTATCTTGATACCAGGATACCAGAAGGTCCTCTCGTTCTTGCCTTTCTGACCAGACACTGTGAGAACCTGGCCCTGGAATGTGACGGTCACACCTTCAGGGATAGGGATTATTTTCTTTATTTCTTTTGCCATGCGACATCACTTCCATCAGTACACATATGCAATTAACTGTCCACCAACGTTATTCTCACGAGCTTCGTACTGGGATATTACACCATTTGAGGTTGTAAGTATGAGTGTTCCGAAGTTCTTTGCAGGAAGGAACTGCTTTTCCCATCTTTCGAAGTCTGCAGCACCTACTGAATAACGTGGTTTGATAGCACCACATTTGTTGATCCTACCAATAAGTTCAACTTTATAGATTCCAGCCTTACCATCTTCAACAAACTCGAATTCACCGACATATCCACGGTCCTTCATGACCTTAAGTACGGTACCAATGAGTTTTGATGCTGGTCTTATGACACAGGAATCCTTACCAATTGCCTCTGCGTTCTTTATTGTAGACAGAGCGTCAGCAAGCGGATCTAATAATACCATTTCTTACACCTCACGTATACTTTTCGAATCCCATATCGTGGGCAACTTCACGGAAGCAGTGTCTGCAAAGGTAAATTCCATATTTCCTTACAAGACCCTGTTTTCTTCCACATCTCTTGCATTCGCTTGCTCCTCTTCCAAAGCTCTTTGTGGTTTGTACCATTTATATTACCTCCACGGAGTATTTGTCTTTGAAGAAAGCAATTGTATCCTCTTTTGTGATCTTGTGAGATGTTGGGATCTTCCTCTTGACGATCCTTCTTTTGTTGATCCTGTAACCTGGACGGTTCACAATAACATTGATATCCATTCCAAAGATACCGATGTTAGGATCATACCTCATGCCTGGGAAGTCAGTGTGCTCCTCAATACCAAAGGCAACATTCCCATATTTATCGAACTGGGATGCTCTGAGATTGCTCTCTACTATATTAAGTGCTGTCTTCAGGAACTCTTCTGCACGGTCAGACCTGAGTGTGACCTTACATCCAATTGGCTCGTTCTTCTTGATACCAAATGCTGGAAGAGTTCTCTTTGAATATGTCCTTACAACGGTCTGTCCGGTAATCTCTCCAAGAATGCCTTCAGCATCTACAAGATGCTGACCACTTTCTCCGACACCCATGTGAACAACTACCTTTTCTACTACAGGCGTTCTCATTGGATTACTCAACTACCTCACCACCTAATTTAATATCTGGCTCCTTCTCGCCGATGACGACAACGAAGTCCTCGATGGTCTCAAACTCATAGTCTCCGGAAATTGCGACCGTGTTGTGCTTGGAACTTCTTACAGTGTTGATCTCCTTGATAGTACCGATCTCACCTGTGTGTCTTCCACCAACGATCATAGCAAGGTTACCTACCTCATACTTGATGTGCTTGACAATGTTCTTGTCAGGCAGAGAGAGGATGAGTGAATCCTTTGGCTTATAATCATTGGAACCAAGGAGGTTTGTACCGTCATTGAGGTTAAGCTGTACTGCTCCGCCCTTTATTATGGTCTTACCGTTGATCCTGCAAAGCTTGTTTGCACCTACATCTTCAAGCTTATGAACTTCAAGTCTTCCCTTGCGGTCCAGCAGCATACGGTATGCTACATTCTCGAGAGGGATAGTAATTACATCTAAAAGACCTACAGGGAACCTGAGATCCTTTCTGATAACACCATCAACAAGTATGTTGCCTTCTGAAAGAACGCGCTTTGCTTCTGCGCGGGTGTCTACAATACCCAGCATGTCCCTCAGGAGTACACCAAGAGGAATGCTCTGCTGTTTGTTATGTGGACCCGGTCTTGTTGCGGTGACCCATTTGTTGGATTTCTTTGATACCTGCCAGCTCTTTGGGACAGATATTCTTTTCTGATGTTTGCCCACAAAATCACCTGTTACTGATAACTTCTTCTCTGTGTTTATCCTTCATTTCCAGGGACGTGATCATCACATTTGAAGGGTATACAGGTCTTGCAACCTCTGTACCATCTGCCTTTGAGACAGTTACACCTTCTACAACGATCGTTCCGTGTTTGAGGGATATTGCTTCTACCTTACCAGAGGTTCCTGCATGATCTCCACGCATTACCTTCACAGTGTCCCCAACGATAACGCTGGCACTGCGGCAACCGTATTTGTCACGGAGGTCCTTGGAAAGGGGAGCACCCATGTATTTCTGTTTGATGTGCAGAGGAGCAGTATATCTTGCCTTTCTCTGTTTTCTTGGTTGATTTGATACCATTTTACACACCTCAAACTACCATAGATGCGGTTGTACCGATCTTTGGGAACCTTTCTGCTGCTTCCCTTGCTACAGGACCTTTGATGTCAGTTCCTTTTGGTATACCGTCTGCGTCAACAATGACAACTGCGTTATCTTCAAAGGAAACCCTCAGACCATCTGGACGGCGCATTTCCTGTTTCTGGCGTACAATCACTGCGAGAAGGATCTGCTTGCGCATTTCCGGTGTTCCTTTCTTTACGGAAACCACGCACATGTTACCAACACCAGCTCTAGGATGTCTGTTCTTAACGCCTCTGTAGCCCTTTACGGAAATGATCTCAACTACACGTGCACCTGTATTGTCCACGCAGTCGATCTTAGCACCGGCATTGAGTGCACGTGGAACGGTGGATTTAATTCCCCTCATTCCTGTGCCTCCGCCTTGATTACTACATAGGATTTAGTCTTACTAAGAGGCCTGCATTCAGCCACTGTCACAACGTCCCCTACCTTTGCATCTATGCATGGAGGATTGTGTGCGTGGATCTTGGATTGCCTCTTTTCATATCTCTGATATTTCTTAATTAGCATCTCGTGCCTACGCTGGATGACCACTGTCTTGTCCATCTTGTTGCTGACAACGGTCCCTACAAGGACCTGTCCGCGAACCGGAAGTGCTCCGTGGAAAGGACAATTGACATCGTCACACTCCACTTCGGGAGCTGGGACATCCAATCCAATATCTTTAACCATGATTATTACCTCATGTGTATTTTTCTTATATTCTTTGTTCTGTTCTCAGGTTGTGAGATCAGAAGGTTTCCATCAACTTTAACATACCTCTCAGCATGCCTTTTGGATAATCGGGAAGGTATCTGAAACACAAAGGATGATCCCTTTTTCGGAACCTTTCGTTCGGTCCCGTCCTCTTTGAGAACAATGATCATGTTCTTTGTTTCGTCAACCACTTTGCCGCTCATATCGTTCAATGTCGGATTTGTCGCCTCTATTACCTTTACGTTCGACCCGATCAGTTCATGGAATACCAGTTTAGAAGGAGTGATCTCCAAATCAGATCTCCTTCATCTCTCTCTGGATAGTCTTTATCCTGGCGACGGTCTTCCTGAGTTCAGCAATCCTGCCCGGATTGTCAGGAGCTCCACCAGCTGATGAAAGTGCACGTTCGCGAATGAGTTCGTCTCTCATTTTCTCGAGTTCGTCCATCCTTTCTTCAGGGGACATGTCCCTTATCTCGTTCAATCGAAGAATTGCCATTACTTATCCTCCTTATGGATACGTGCGACTGGGTGCCAGTAGTCATAGCCATCATGCTTATGCTGCCATACACCGTCAACCAGCCTCTTGTTATCATCTTCGACATCTTCATCGTCAGTTACAGGTGCCTCATCTGCATTTGCCTCCTCAACAACTTCCTCAGCTGGAGTCTCTTCAGCAACCTCTGTTTCTACAGATTCCTCGGCAACTTCTACTGCTTCTTCCTCGTCTGCAACCTCACCCTCAGACTCTTTCTCTACAAGTTCTGCGATGTCAGCCTTTGCAGCTTCCGGTGCAACAGCCTCGACCACTTCGGTCTCAACGACTTCCCTTATGTCAAAAGCGTCAGGTAATACTACATCCGGAGGGATGATCCTAACTTTACATCCAAGGGTTCCCAGCTTCTTAACAGCTACTGCGAATCCCTCGTCAACCATATCTTCAGCAGGTTTTCCAGCGTGCTTGATGTATCCGTCAACAAGTTTCTCAACCCTTGACCTTGCACCTGTCAATTTACCTGAAATTACGATCTCACAGCCCAGTGCGCCTGAGTTCATAATTGCCCTAAGGGTATTATGACCGGCTTTCCTGAAATACCAGCCTCTCTCTATGGAAGAAGCAAGGCGGCTTGCCATCATCTGGGCATTGAGCTCAGGCTTCCTGACTTCCTGTGCATCGATCTGTGGATTGTCTATGTCATACATCCTGTCGATATCACGGGTAAGTTTACGGATGACCTTACCAGCCTTACCAATGACCATGCCTGGCTTTTCAGCATATACAGTGATCTGGGTACCCATTGGGGTACGGTTGATCTCCATTCCACCGTAACCGGCTTTGCTGAGCTGTTTTGCGAAATATTCGTCCATTGAAGCTTTTACATAGCCTTCCTGTACGAACTTCTTCTCTATTGCCATTAGCGCACCTCATTCAAAATAATCTCTACATTCACAGTCTCTGTATTACTTGGACTGCCACGTCCACGTGCCCTTGGCCTCATACCATGGATCACACGTCCGCGTTTTGAAGCAATATGTGCAATGTACATGTTATCTGGGTCAAGTCCCTTGTATTCAGCGTTGTTCCTGGCATTCTCAAGGATCTTGAGGAAAGCCTGGGCAACCTTTACAGGGTACCTACCGTTTGCCATTGGACCTTTTCTGTGTCCAGAACCATCGCTGTGCCTCTTGAAAGGAACTGCCTGCTTCATTATGACGACTTCTTCGAGGTATCTCTGTGCTGCAGTTGTACGCATGCCTTTGATCGCTTTACCAAGTTCACGTGACTTTTTAGGGGAGATATGAAGCTCAGCGCCCATTGCCTTAGAACTTACTTTTGGGTCCAATTCGATTGAATATCCAATTCTTGCCATTTATCTCACCTTACTTAAGTGGCACGAACTTGCTTGAACGGGTTGCTCCTACACCAGCGCTACCGTGGGAAACCTTTGGTCTGGTTGGGGAGAACTCTCCGAACCTGTGTCCGATCATCTCAGGCTGTATCTCAAATGCTACAAATGACTTGCCATTGTACACTTCTACATTTTTGCCGACCATCTCAGGGAATATTATGATATCCCTGTAGTGGGTCCTCAAATTGTCTTTACCATCTCTGAGCTGCTGAACAACGTCCTTTCTGCCTTCTGTGTAGCCCCTCTTAAGAGTACGGCGTTCACGTGCAGGCAACATCCCAATAAACTCGTCAACATCCAGAGCCTGGAGTTCTGCTACCGTTTTACCACGGTAGGTATATTCACCTTTTCGTTTTGGTAATCTTGATGATGATTTCTTTGCCATGTACTAACCTCCGGTTAACGCTTTCCGGTCCTGCGTGCTGCTATCTGACCTACCTTACGACCAGGAGGTGCGTTCCTTCCAACAGTTGTTGGCTTACCAGGGTGCTTGCGGTTACCTCCACCGAATGGGTGGTCAATAGCATTCATAGCAATACCTGATACACGAGGATACTTTGCAGCTCTTGTCTTCATCTTGTGGTACTTCTTACCAGCCTTAAGGAAAGGCCTGTCAACCCTGCCACCACCAGCAACGATACCAATAGTTGCACGGCATTTAGGGTTCAACCACTTCATTTCACCTGATGGCATCTGAACAACTGTCTTTCCACGGTCGTGGGATACAACTGTTCCATAGGCACCAGATGCACGTGCGAACTGTCCGCCATCGTTTGGCTTGGACTCTATGTTACAGACCGGGATACCTTCTGGGATCTCTGCAAGAGGCAGGATGTTACCAGGTTTGATCTCAGCTGAGATTCCGCAAGCGATCTTCTCACCTACTGATATACCTTCAGGAGCAATGATCAGGCGCTCTTCACCATTATCAAAGGAAACTTTGACAATAGGTGCTGAACGTGCCGGATCGTGTGTAATTTCGATAACTGTACCATAAACCGTGCTTTCTTCGTCGACACGTGGGTGTTTAAGTGCAGCTTTGAACTTGTGTGATGGAGCTCTGTAAGTTGGAGTTCCACGACCTCTGTTCTGTGATATGATTCTCTTTGTCATTTATGTCCACCTCACATCAGGCCAATTCTGGTCGCGATCTCGTGGGCTGCTTCTGTGCCTTCGAATGTAACGATCGCCTTTTTCAGACCTTTCATTGTGCTCATTGTACAGACAGATTCGACAGGGAACCCGTACATCTTCATTACATCAGCTTTGATCTGCTTCTTGTTCGCGCGGGTGTCCACGATGAACTGAAGTTTGTTATCTTCAAGCAGCATCATTGCCTTTTCTGTAATAAACGGATATTTTATGATGGTCATTCGAACATCCCTCCAAGTGAAGCTATTGCAGACTCTGTCCAGACGGTCAATCTGCCTGCGTGTGTACCTGGTGCAAGAAGTTCAGCATTGAGCGAGTCAACGGATACGACATCTACACCGGAAAGGTTCCTTGCGGACCTCATGAGTGGGCTGTCACAGGTTGCAACAATAAGAAGACTCTTCTTGTTCTTGAATCTCCTTCCACGTACCTTACCCTTTCCTGCACGGATGTTCCTTCCGTCCTTTGCACGGAGTACGTCGTCATATACACCTGCGTTCTGCAGGAAGCTTATGACATCCTTTGTCTTTTCGACGTCCTCAAATTCGCTTGCAGCGACCAGTGGAAGCTGTGCTTCGAATCTGTGACCACGTGCCTTTACGATATCTGCATCAGATGTTGCAGCGATCGCGGAGCGAATAGCCATACGTCTTTCTTTCTTGTTGACCTTCTCAGTTCTATCTGCTTCAGGCTTTGGAGGGTGTGCTCTCCTACCGCCTACAGCCTGAGGAACTCTTGCTGCACGGCTTCCGTTAGCGATCCTTGGGATCTGGGCAACACCTCTTCCTGAGCCCCAGGAATGTGCAGATGTGTCCATACCGGAGTACATCCTTGGACCATATGGCTGGTACCTGTTGGACTGAGCTGCAAGAACTGCTCTTTTGATAAGGTCAGGTCTGTATACCTCGTTGAATACCTCAGGAAGGTCAATGTCTCCCTTGGCATTTCCTGATAGATCTATAATTTTTGCTGTAACCATTCAGTTCACCCCTGCTTGGACTGTGTGCTTACGTGAACGATCTCTGGTTCACCCATAGCAGGTACTTTTGACCTCATTGGGTCTCTGAGCCTTACAAGCCTCTTTGAAGGTCCTGGAATGCTGCCCTTGATGAGGATATATTCACCACGTACAAGACCGTAGTTAAGGAAACCGCCTGCTGGAGTGATATCTCCACCATCTTCGCCTACCTTAAGGATACGCTTGTTGTATTCGGTTCTCTGGTGGTAACCCATCTGACCCATCTGTGGTACTGTCCATCTGACAACTGCTGGATGCCATGGACCGAGGGTACCGATCTGCCTGAGACTACCCTGACGTGAGTGCTTGTTCTTCTGCAGGTTGATACCCCATCTCTTTACAGGACCCTGGGTACCCTTACCGGTTGTAATAGCTGCTACGTCTACGAATGTGCCTTCGTTGAAGACATCAGTGATCTTGATCTCTGAACCGAGTACGGACTTTGCATACTCGAGCTTTGCCTTCACGTCAGATCCACTTACTGCTGTTTCCATGATATCAGCGTTCTTCTTAGGAACACCAGTGAGCTTCTTTGGTAAAGTGTATGTGATGACTTTGATATCTGAGACCTTGCCCTCTTCTACAAGAGCGTCGATCTTTGCCAGAGCTTCATCTGTGTTTGATTCCTTTGGAAGGGTAATTGTCTTCCCAAGGCCTTCATCAAGATCAGCTGCCCATGCTTCAGAAAGAGCCTTCTCACCATCTGTAGAGCTACCGTATGCACGAACTGCAGCAACACGTACAGCAGGAGTTTCTACTACAGTTACAGGAACTGAGATCTCCATGCCTTCTGTAAGGCTGTTCTTAACGTCGTCGATCATTACCACATGGGTCATACCTACTTTATAGCCTGCAAAGTCCTGGAGCTTTGATTCTCCAGCTGCCTGCGGCCATGAGTTGAACCTTGGTATGTGGCTTTTTGCTCTTACGCGTGGACTGAAAGCGAGTGATCCTCGTTTTGGTCTGTGTCCTTTTGCCATTATTATTCTCCTAATTTCACATTTTCTTCTTGGCAGGTCTATGCAATTTTGCATAGGCCAGTTTACGCGAGAAAGTCAGGCAGGAACCGCAAATAGAAATGAAGTGGACATGATAGGGCGGACTCCACGTACCCTCATGGTACGCATTCAACGCCAAACCTGTACATTCCTCCAGTCATCAACGGACCTTAGCATGCCATACGGCATTACTGAGTGGTCATCTCGAAAAGATTTAAACATCCCAGTATTTTAACACATTGTTGTGTAAACGGGCATTCTTGAAGAGGCCCAATTATACTTCATGTTAAATCCGACTTTTTCGCACTGTAATCTTAATACATCCAGATCATCATATCTCTATGTAATCTACGTTGCGCCATTAAAGGGAGATATCATATATAAAGCCTTTGCAAGAATATCTACTAAAAAAAGAAATGAGCCTAACTCATCATCACCTGCATCAAGGAACATTAACAATGACTATACGTAACTGATACTTTTAATATAGTGCAGATACAGCGACACTACCTACGTATGAGATTCTAATTTCAGCAATGCATAATTAATTACTTATCAGAAGTATCTGGAACCTTAGAAATGCGCTTTACAACTTTCCTGACAGCCCTCCCCCTGAAATTAACGCCACCCACGACCAGGACACCAGGTTTGCGTTTAATAATCTCTGAATGGTCACTATTAAAAGTAGCTATTATACTTTTGTTTGCAACGACCTCAACACGCCCGCCTATACTTACAAGGACTTTAAGGATACCTTCTATCTGAGAGGGGGTTGCATTATCTGCAACCCTTATCAGATGTGATTCAACAGGCATAATGATCACGTTCTGGAAATGGACTTTCTGATAGGAGACAGAACGGATGTCTGTTTGGCAGCAGATATTTTAGAAATGGTCTTTGCGCCATTATTATTAAGTGAAGCATTGACCACGCCCCCTCTTCCAGAGACAGCTGCAAATTCTACTTTTTCACTTGCAACTATAACATCGATAGAAGCACCGATATCAGCATAATCCCCGGCAACTACAGACTGACCTATGACCGTGCCAGCCTTCAAAGCATCTGCCTGCTCTGTTACCCTCCCAATAGTAAGCTTACTTTTTGCCAATGCACTCCTCGCAGAGACAAGTGGCATACCTACAAGATCAGGGACCGGAACTGAAGTTATCTTTGATATCACCAGATCCACGGCATCGCCTGGCCTTGCAACAGAACTTCCCGATGGGATCTGTGAAAGCACAGTACCCTGTATCAAATTACTTTCCTTCTCAATAACCTCACCCTTTGCAAATCCGGCATCCTTTATTATAGATACTGCCGAGTCCATATCAAGTCCCACAACATCCGGGACATCAATAAGGTCAGTGAGAACTGATCCCTTTGACGAGGAACTGATGGTAAACTCTACCTCGCTCAAATTGGCAGCAGGGATCACATCATCTGCCTTAGGTAACTGAAAGCGCAGTTCATTGTCCCGGACAGCAAGGTTCGTCCTGAGCTTTATATTCATTGAACTGATACTGTAATCCACATTTGATGAAGTGGAGTTCATGGCGCCATCCATCTCTTCAAGAGAATCACGAAATGCCATTACAAGATTGGACGACGTGAGTTCCGGCCTTGTACGTGAAAGCTGTTCCAACTGCTTTTCAACTTCAGCTTTCTCCCTTAGTATTTCCTGCACCCTGTTGTCAAGGATAGCATAATCCTGCTTCAAAGTAAGGTTCTCACTTTTCAATAATTCCAATGACCCTTCTTTTGATATGAGCTCCTTTTGGATAGATTCATATGTGGATTCCACATCTTCAATTGCTCTCTGAACCAGAGTATAGCTCTGTTTCTTAGATGCTGCTGTTGTTGACCGGTTCAAACGATCAACATTCTTCCTGAGTTCTGTAATATCGGCCATCCCCTTCCCCCAATGATCATTCTTCCACTACTTTAGAAGAAGAAGGAACCGACACGATCCTGGCCTTGAGAACACTTGAACCCTTTACATCGTAAGAATTAAGAGAATTATATGAAGCGTTCAGTGGTGCTGCACTAAGAACACGCTTATATCCCCTTATACGGTTCTTTGAATCCCTTTCTTCCTCATACTTCATGGACAGGGCCATCTTAAGCTCAATATCAACTTCTGGTATATGATACCATGTCGCTTCAATATTATAGTCCTTAAGTGCCTCATCGCCCTCAAGCTCTATCTGAGTATCAATGGAATTGCGGTCGAGCGTTTTCTGAGTCTCTGCAATAGATTTCCCCATCTCGCTCAATATTGTAGAGAGAGGACTGACAAGTACCTCTTCAATATTCACGTTGCTACTGGATGGCAATATGCTACCTCCTTCAATGGTCGTAAAAATAAATTATCAACGCAGCAATTCCTGCATTGATATTACCTTAATTACTCAGCTGCCTCTTTCACGCGGACTGTAGGAACAGCACGTTCTGGAGGTGGTACTGGCTTGAGGGTAGTTCTCAGAAGACTCGTACCCTGTTCATTGAAGGTGTATTTGGACTTGTAGGTAGCATCATATGTCGATGTATATGCAACATTGGTAGTGTTCTCTGCACTTACCTTGGCCTTTCCAAAGAGGAGACCTGCAAGACCACTTGACTGGTAACTACCTTTTATCTTCGATTCGTTTGTGAACTTGAATTCCCTGCCATATTTCTTTTCTGTAGAGAATTCCCTCTTCATCGAGATGGTCATCTTTACTTCGATAATGGATTCAGTGAATTCATAGAAACGTGGTTCTAAGCCATAGGTCAGCAACGACATTGGCTCATCGTTCGTTACAACATCTGTTGCTGTAACGTTACCATCCTCATCCACGGTTTCTTCTATATAGAGAATTACACTCCCTACATCCAGTTCTGTCTCTGCAAGGGCCTGTGCTACATTGATAGAGTTCATATCAAGAGCTGTCTGCCCCTCTGCGATGGCAAAGGCCATCTCTTTTATCATATCTCCGAATGGAACATCTAATAATCTTTGTCCAACAGATACCATGTTAAACCTCCCACATTATGGTTACTATAAATATAGGTCGATATAAGTTAAAGGCTTTACTAAAAATAAAGTACCAAATATAAAAATAAGAGTGAATATATTAGTGCCATCAAAATAGTACCAGCATTACCGAAAAATCATATTCAAATGAGCATTGAATATATTGAAAATAAGGCACCATCTATACTAAAAAATAGAAAGAGAGAAAGAATACTTTATTCTCTCTTACTGAATACAAAAGCCAGTCCTACAATTGCGATCATTGGAATCGCTACTGTGGGGAATTCTGGAATTTCCTCACTTGGTGGAATATTTTCGCCGACAGAAATGTATGCCTGAGGAATACCTACAGATCCTGCATCATTTCCTTCACTGTCATCATAATTGACCACTGCATCAGGAACAACATCAACAGGAAGCCTGTTTCCAATCTGATCACACTTTGCTTCGAAGGTCAAAGTGACTGTTTCATCAGCAGACATATCAGGATCCTTATCACTTAACTCTCCAATATTGAGCCATGTAATTGTTGTAGTCCCAGTGATCGGATCCTCATATATGCTATCAGGAATAACATTGAATGATCCTTCATCTACAATATAAGCTTGAGTTATTTCAATGACATCTACATTATAAGGAATCGTAGAAGCAGCCACCTCAGAGTATATATCCTGATAAATGGCATCAAGGTTAGCTGCAGTTGGAGCTGGGTAGTAAGCTCCTCCTGTCGTAGTAGCCATATCCATTAAGCCTGCTGTGTCAACAGATGAACCCAGCCCTATACTATAAATCGTGTATCCTGCGGTTGCAGCTGCTACAGCAGTATCGTGGCTATAGGATCCTGATCCATCACTAAGGAAAATAATTATCTCTGCAGATGATCCGGACCTTGCATTTGCATTTAAAAGATTTATTGACTCTGTCAGTCCTACATTGAGATTTGTGCCTCCACTATGATCAACGGCATCTATTCTTGTCTTGAGATATGCAAAATCATTGGTCAATGCTTCTGAAAAATCAATGTCACTATCCCAACTTACAACACCTGCTGTGTCCTTAGTTGAATCCATCTTATCAAGGAAAGCTTTTGCAGCATCCAATCTAAGGTTGTTAGGGTCACCATAAGAATAACCCATACTTCCAGAACTGTCTATTGCAAATATAACATCCATTGGTACAGACGTTGTAGTAGCACTACCTGCACCTGTTACCTCAATAGTCACTGTAGTAATTTCATTACTGCCACTTCCAGCAATGTTGATACTTGTTGGTGATGCAGTCTTTGTAACAGTAGGTTCTGCAATAACAGCACTTGCGCTTACCACCCCAACCATAGAGATAGTAACGATACATAAAATAGCTATCAAGAACATATCTTTCGACAGCTTATTAAATTTGCTTATTTCAATCATAAGTCATACTCCACTATACCGTACCGTGTATGAAACCAGATACTCCATACATGTAATTGATCATGCAATGAAAATAGTATCATAGTTCCGTAACAATATTTCAGATTACAACTCTAGTGTATAAAGATTTCTATATTGTTATTTGTAGATTAGTATAATAATTAAAAAATAGGGAGTTTTGGATAACCAAAATCAATCAAAAACTTAGTAACTACAAAAAAATAAACATATAGGATGACCAGTAGTCATCCCTGAGTTATATCCCTACCCATCTCAAAGGCACGGACATTGATATCCACGGTTTTCGGAGGAACAAGTTCCTTCACACATTCCTTCAGAGTATCCGGAGATATCGGAAGATAATTTGATATTGCACCTACCATGACAACGTTCATGGATTGAGGATTACCTGCCTCTTTTGCAAGTTCAGTAGCATTGAAAGCTTTTACTTCATGGGTCTCTTTGAGCTTTGCAATGATAGCATCAACATCAGGATAAGAACAAAGTCCGGAGGTCACAGTAACCGGAAGTATAGGATCTGTGTTCACTATTATAGTCCCATCATCAGAAAGGAACTCAAGATACCTGAGAGCCTCACTTGGTTCAAGTGCAAGTAATACGTCAGCACCCTTCATAGGGATCATGGAACCGAGCTCACAGCCAAGTCTGATATGATTGACAACCGAGCCACCACGCTGTGCCATTCCATGAGTCTCTGCTGCACGAACAGACAGGTCTTCCTTCACGGCAGCTTTGCCGATAATATCTGACGCAAGGATAGTACCCTGTCCACCTACACCAGCGATCACAAGGTCGAATTTGGAAATTCCTTCTGCACTCATTTCTTCACCTCCGAGATAGCATCGAACTTACAAAGACTGGCACATACTCCACAGCCAGTACACATTGAATTAATAGATGCCTTTTTGGTATCTTTGTCAAACTCAATGGCAGGACAACCCAGATTCACACATAACCTACATCCCACACATGCATCTGCATCAATGGTGAATGGCTTTCTGCGAAGACCTGAACGCTTTGCATCTATGACACATAATTGTTCTGTGATAACAACAGATGTGCCCTTGAACTCCTTTGCCCTTTTGAAGACTTCTTCGGTCTGCTGAAGGTCATAGGGGTCTGCCTTTTCAACGAAACCTGCACCCAGGCTTTTACAAAGTGCAACCAGATCAACTTCAGAGGTTTCCTCACCAGTAGCAGTCTTACCCATTCCAGGGTTTGGCTGGTGACCGGTCATTGCAGTTATGCGGTTATCCACTATAGTTACTGTAATGTCAGCTTTATTGTAGATAGCATTGAGAAGACCATTCATTCCGGTATGGAAGAAGGTTGAATCACCAATTGAGCAGCAGATAGGTTTTTTCTCCCCTGCCTGATACATTCCACTTGCCACGGTAATACTTCCACCCATACAGAGTGTTGTATCAACTGTACCGCTCTGGATACCAAGTGTGTAGCAACCAATGTCACTTGGGAAAATAGCATCCTTGCCATAGACCTTTTTCATGACATGGAAACTTGCCCTGTGAGAACATCCAGGACACATGACAGGAGGACGCATTGGAAGATCGATCCTGCATGCATTATAATCGAAGTCCTCAGCAACTTCAGCAGGAACATCCGGCCTTTCAAGTCCGAGAACCTCTGCAAGAACGTCAGAACAGATATCGGTGTTCAGCTCATAAACCCTTGGAACAGGGCCCTGAAGCTTACCGATCACTTCCACAGTTGAACCTGTTTCCTGTGCAATTATCCTGACCTGCTCTTCGACAACAGGTTCCATCTCCTCGAAAATGAGGACACGTTCAGTGCTCTCCAGAAGAGTACGTATCTTGTTCTCAGGAACAGGATAGGTTCCGATCTTAAGGAATGATGCGTTGATGCTCTGTTTGATTATGGCTTCCTTTGCATATACTGAAGCGATACCTGATGCGATCACTCCAACATTTGCACCATCGCTTAGTTCGAGTGAGTTCCATGGAGAGTTCTCCAGCCCTTCCTGCATGGTCTTCTGTACCTCAAGCAGACGTACATGCTGCACCCTTGCATTCTTCGGGACCATGACCCATCTTTCAAGCTCCTTCACGAACTCTGCTACAGGTCTTGTCTCGTTCACAGGCCCTAGCTCCACATCGGATTTACCATGTGAGATACGCGTTGTAGGTCTATAGATAACAGGCATCTGTACCTTGTTAGAAAATTCAAATGCAAATGACATCATGTCCTTGGCTTCCTGTGGTGTGGAAGGATCAAGACATGGTATAAGTGAGAATTGTGAGTATCTGCGAGTGTCCTGCTCGTTCTGTGATGAGTGGCATGATGGATCATCTGCAACGATAATTACCATGCTGCCCTTTACACCAGTATAAGCCAGGGTCAGTAACGGGTCTGCTGCTACATTAAGTCCGACATGTTTCATTGTGACAACAGAACGGACACCGGTCATTGCAGCACCTGCAGCCACTTCAAGTGCAACCTTCTCATTGACCGACCATTCTACATAAAAATCCCTTTCTTTCATTGCTGCCAGTGTACCGATGATCTCAGATGACGGTGTTCCCGGGTATCCGGATATGACCTGCCCGCCTCCTTCAACGATACCGCGTGCAATTGCAACGTTTCCCAGCATGTACTCGCGTGTGCTCATATTGATCTCCTGCCAAGTCATACAAAATGATCATTGATAAAGATATCTAGAAGAATGTGGCATGTTAACATGTATCACTGCATGATGATTTAGTGAGAAATAACTGAAATACAAAAAGGAACTAACAAAGCTACTAACGGCTTCCTGTAAAGGTTTATAAGCTTACACACTAAACTGTGAATATAGTTCTCCGCAGGAGATGATCATCCATGATAACGATTCGTTTTTACAGGATCTATGACATTGGACTGGATATCGACCTTGACTGGCTTGAAAAGGAACTTGCCAGCAGCTTCAGCACGGCAAGAGCAAGTTTTGTGCGTGTCAGACCTACATCCATTATTATGGAGATACCGCCACTGCTTATCAGACTTGGACAATGCAGTGTGGAGAAGGAAGGAGAGAACTTTGAGTTCTCTGTTTTCGCACGTATTTTCCGTGTTGGTGCTATCAGCCTGTGTTTTGCTTATGAGAAAGAAGATGCGGACTTTGAATTCCTCGAGAACACGGCACTTTTATTCTCTGAACAGGAAGGACTTGAGGATCTGTTCCTTTCACATCTCAATACTCTGGCAGATATACTCAAACCGCATATCAGAGGGTTTTCACTCAGCCCGGATTTCTTTGAAGATTATACCATTTACCACATGGACCGGATGGATGATTCCATTGACCCGATACCAATTCTTGCAGGCGAGAAAATTGACTTCTCACCCCAGGTGAGAGAGGAGATCCTCAAAGGTTCACATAGTTATACTAAACATGACCGTGCTATTTTTTCCTGGGACTCTGCCCTGATCTGCGATCCTGAAACTCCTACAGACCTTTTTGACCTCATTGAGTTTGCAAATGTACAGGTCTTTGAGCTGCGTTACTACGACAGGGAACTGAGCAGGAGCATGGAAAAGATGTACGAGGATATCGCCTTTGCAGATAAACTCTCGTTCTTCAAAAGAAGACAACTCTACAGGACAATTATGACACAGCTCATGCAGGACAATGCAGCCCTTTCTGAAGTCACCGAGAAGGTCAACAACCTTATCAAGGTCACTGAGGACGTATATTATGCAAGGGTATATGCAACTGTCCTGAAAACGCTACGAAGCGAGCAGTGGAGCGAGAGTGTGAATCGTAAAATAGACATGATACAGGACAATTATTCAATGCTCTCTGATGAGGTCAGGATCGAGCACTCCAATTATCTTGAATGGATAATTATTGTGCTGATCGCTATTGAGATCGTTATGGCTGTGGTGGAGAGGATCGTTTGAGGGTAAGTGAAGAAAGAGTGCTTTTTGGAGAAAATACATTGCTATATCAACAGCCTGTACTCACGTGTTCTCATGTTGATATCCTGCCAGGTCATAAAAAACGATCATTGATAGAGATATCCAAGAAAAGCACAATTCTGTTAGTATGTAATATGCCTGGATATAAATATAGGAATAAAAAAGAAGTGACACTTTGTTATTAAAGTGTCAAAAATGAAACATAGGACATTAGCTACAGAAGTTCTTTTGTCCCCTATTATTTTCTACGCTGGATGAATACCATCAGACCTATTATTGCCATTACAGGAATAACAATAGATGGGAACTCCGGGATCTCAGTATTGCAGCCACCCTGTCCGCCACCTGCTGTACCGCTGGTATGGGTTTCACCACCATGGTCCTCAGTGCTATCACTTCCACCACAATTACCGTTTCCTCCTGAACCGCCTCCCTGTGAATTCATACTGACATCCACAGTAAAAGCATCTCCTGCAATGATCTTTCCATTACCATAAAGTTGCCCTCGTATCCTGAAATCAACCTTGCCTTCAAGCGTAGCATCATCGCATGCATCCTTCAGATAATCAAGGACATTGGTATTCACGATCACAGTCTTCCCTTTTGGATTCACATATTGATACGAGAACGGTGTATCGTACAGCTCCTGCCTGTAATACATCAGGACCAACTTGTCATCCTGTTCATTTATTTCGGGATTGGGTTTTACCATCTGTAGTTCACCCACATCCACATAACCAGGAATGCTTCCAGCAGGCAGGTCGATCATTATCCTGAGAGAATCAGGCTTTATTTCTCTTATATCATAATTACCATTTGTATTGAAGATCTCAACTGCAAAATATGGTGCTTTGGAATTCAGCATCAGAGTATCAGGAGAGATTATGTAATCCACACTTTCATCTGCTATAGCAGAGCCCGTACACATGAACAGAAGCAGGAACATAGTCCAGACTATGCATGTTGATCTTTGTTTACCCATATTGTACCTCCAACCCAATGTTCATACTTAGACTTATCAAAGTATGATCATCAGTAACAAATATGTTTTAAATATATGAATATAAATTTTACTGAGTATATGTTGATAAATATAGACATAGAGTGCATAGAAGTAGAAAACATAGATAGTAACCCATTTGATCCAGATATGAAAGCTAGAAATGAAAATCTAAACAATAGAAATAGATAGATGATATTTTTAATTTAAATACCAGCAAGAAAATATTGAATGATCAGGGAAAACAAAAACAAAATACATTTTTAGGACATACTTGCATAATCGACAAATATAAAACCAAAGAACTATGTGCAATATCACTATATTAGATAATAACTTTTAATAATCCTACATCACTCTTTTAAAAAACCCAAGGTGGTTTATTCATGGTTCTGGAAATTGAAGAAAAGGTCATTGAAGCAAAGAAGGCATCCATTATACTTGCAAGTGTCAACACGGACACAAAGAATGCTGCTCTTGAAGCAATGGCACAGGCACTTGACAATAATCGCGATAAGATACTTGAGGCAAACCAGAAGGACGTTGAGACCGCAGAGAAGCTGAAAAGGAAAGGCGAACTTTCCCAGGCCCTTGTGGACAGGCTCAAGGTCAACGACAGCAAGATCAGTGGAATGATAGATGGTATCCGTGATGTTATCAACCTCGAAGACCCTGTAGGCAAGACAATAGATGCTCTTGAACTCGACCAGGGACTGGAACTCTATCAGGTAAGCTGCCCAATAGGACTTATCGGAGTCATATTCGAAGCACGTCCTGATGTAGTGCCACAAGTAATGGCATTATGCCTCAAAAGCGGGAATGCCACCATATTCAAAGGCGGAAGCGAGGCACTTAACTCCAACCGTACTATATTCGACCTGTTGAATGAAGCAGCAGAATCCGTGAAAGGAATGCCAGAAGGTGCATTCCAGCTAATGGAAACAAGAGAAGAGGTCAACGACATCCTCAGTATGGATGCATACATCGATCTGCTCATTCCAAGAGGTTCCAATGCATTCGTAAAATACATGCAGGACAACACCAAGATACCAGTACTCGGACACGCCGACGGTATCTGCCACGTATATGTCGATGAAGAGGCTGACCTCTCAAAGGCATACGAGGTCTGTTTTGACTCAAAGGTACAATACCCTGCCGTATGTAACGCAATGGAAACACTCCTTATCAACGAGAACATCGCAGAGAGATTCCTGCCAAAGATGGCAAGGATGTACGATGAAGCTGGCGTAGAGATGCGTTGCGATGAAGCTTCTTTTGCTATACTGGAACAGATAGACTTCCTCAAGAGCATACTGAGAGCTACCGAGGATGACTGGAAGACCGAGTACAATGACCTGACACTCTCTATCAAGATAGTAGGATCAATGGAAGATGCCATCGAGCACATCAACCACTACGGATCCCACCACACAGATGGTATCATAACCGAGAACGACCTTAAAAAGAAGAAGTTCACCGACCTTATCGATTCATCAAGTGTGATGCTCAATGCGTCCACAAGATTTGCTGATGGATTCCGTTATGGAAAAGGTGCGGAAGTAGGTATCAGCACCAACAAGATCCATGCACGTGGTCCTGTAGGAATGGAAGGACTGCTCATCTACAAGTACATCCTTGTAGGCAACGGTGACAAAGTAGCGGACTATGCCGGAGCGGACGCAAAGAAATTCACACATCGCAAGCTCAACAAGAAAGCTTCATCCACACTTTCAGGAAACTGAACCTGAAGAGAACAAAATACAGGAAATGACATAAGGAGCATCACTTTTGACAGACAGGAAAGAGCTCTTCAGCGATGTAAATAAGATAGTCATAAAGATCGGCACCTCATCCATCAATACAGAAGATGGAAGACTTAACCGGCAATTCATGGAGAACATGGCTGCACAGGTAGCAAAGCTTCATGAAATGGGAAAGAAGGTCATTCTTGTAAGTTCAGGTGCGATCGGCATAGGCATCGATATACTGGACTTTGACACAAGACCAAAGGAGATACCTGTCAGGCAGGCATGTGCTGCTGTTGGCCAGGGCGTCCTTATGCAGGAATGGGGAAATTCCTTTGCAAAACATAACCTGAAGGTCGCCCAGATCCTCCTTACCTATGAATCATTCTCTAACAGGCTCACCTATCTCAACCTCAGGAATAGTATATCCACTCTCCTGAGCTATGGTGTCATACCTATCATCAATGAAAATGACAGTACCTGTGTAAATGAGATCGAAGCCACTTTTGGTGACAATGACAAGCTTTCAGCAATGGTTGCAAGCAAAATGGAAGCTGATCTCCTGATAATACTTTCTGATATTGATGGGCTCTATGACAAGAACCCAAAAAGGAACGATGATGCAACGCTCCTTAGCCTTATCGAAGAGATAACACCAGAGGTTGAAAGCTATGGTGGCAGCCCTACAAGCATGAAGGGCGTAGGTGGCATGAGAACAAAGATCGAAGCCGCTAAAATATGTAACATGTCAGGATGCTATCTCGTGATCGCAAACAGCGCCACAGAGAATGTTATCACAAAGATCCTCAGTGGTGAAGAGATAGGCACACTTTTCCTTGCTAACCAGGATGTACACAAGAACAGGATACGCTGGATACTGCTCTCCAAGTCATGTGGTTCCATCGAGGTCGATGCAGGAGCAAAAGAGGCGATCCTCAACAGCATGAGCCTGCTACCATCAGGAGTTACAGGCGTTAATGGCGATTTTGACAGAGGAGAGATCGTTGAGATCATGTGTGAAGGAAAGGTCTTTGCAAAAGGCATCACCGACTACAGCTCCGAGGAACTGGAGAAGGTCAAAGGCCAGCATACCGACATGATAGCTGATATCCTTGGTTACAAGAACTATAACCATGTCATAAAGAAAGAGAACGTAGGTATTTGCTAGGTCATTGTTCATTTTAACCCTGGCAGGGTGCATATCCTAACCTGTGACGTTCATTAATTTTTTATAACTTGTATCTAATATTTAGAATTAAATCATAAGGTCAAAAATGACACTGGAAGAGAAGATACTTGCCAGGATCAAGCCCAGTCCTGAAGAAAAAAAGAAGCTTGAAGAAGTAGCCTCAGAACTGCTTGAGAAGGTAAGCAAAGCAGCCAGGACCCTGGAGGTAAGTGATATAATTCCAAAACTTGTAGGCTCTGCTGCAAGGAACACATGGATATCCGGCACTCATGATCTTGACATCTTCATATCGTTCCCTGCTGATACCAGTCGTGATGATCTGGAAAATAACGGCCTTCTAATTGCACGAGAAGTTGCAAAGGAAGGAGAGAACATAGAAGAACGTTATGCAGAGCATCCATATCTGAACATGCACTATGGCGGATTCGATGTGGACCTTGTCCCATGTTTTGCTGTAGATTCTGCTTCTGAGATAATATCAGCCGTGGACAGGACACCTTTTCACAACGAATTCATAAAAATGGCCATACCGGGTCGTGAAGATGATGTGCTCATCATGAAACAGTTCATGAAAGGCACCGGAACCTACGGTTCAGAGCTTCGTACACAGGGTTTCTCAGGATACCTCACAGAGCTGCTGACGATCCATTATGGATCATTCCGCAACACCCTCAGGAATGCATGTAACTGGAAACCGGGACTTACTATCGATATGCTGGAACATGGGAGCATCAAGCATAAGGACCCCCTTGTTGTGATCGACCCAACCGATCCAAAAAGAAATGTTGCAGCTGCGCTTTCCATGAACCAGTTCGCAAGGTTCATAGATGCTGCCAGAGAATACACAGAAGAGCCTACAGAAGAATTCTTCTTCCCAAAGCAAAAGAAAGCAATGAAAGATGATGAGATCATCGATATGATAACATCAAGGAGAAGTTCCTTCGTTGCGATCTGTTTTACTCCACCCGACCTTGTGGATGACATACTATACCCACAGCTGGATAAAATGGAACACTCTGTACGTTCACTCTTCGAAGAATACGAGTTCCAGGTGCTCAACTCGGGCTACTGGGTAAATGAAGAGGCAATGATCCTGATAGAACTTACCACATCCCAGCTACCTCTTGTTAAAAAACACAGAGGTCCGCCTGTATGGGCATACGGACATGCAAAGGGATTCAAGGACAAGTACATAGGTTCAGATGAGCTATTCTCCCTGTATCTGGAAGATGGATTCTACGTTGCAGATATCAGGCGTAAGTTCAGCACAGCAAAAGAACTACTTGAAGGAAGAATGCACCACTGTTCACTTGGGAAGCATCTTGGAAAAGCAGTGGAATCAGGATTTACTGTGCTTGAGAACACAGATATTGCTAAGATCAACGACCCCGGATTCAGGCGTTTCCTCAGAAAATGGGAACAAGGCAAATAAAATCCCAACCATTGCCCATCAAATTAAGGTTCAGAGACCTTCAAGTCTTTTCTGATAGAAGAAATACTGCTGTGCATAGCCACAGTAGTGTCCAAAATACATTCGACCCCATTTACCGATCTTGCTCTTTGTGGCATTTCCATTGAAGAACTCATGGTCACCGTAAACTGTCTTCACGACCTTTTCCACATGAGTATCCACAGGGAATGCTTCCATTTTTTCAAAAGCAAAGAGAAGTATGCAGTCAGCAACCTTTTCCCCTATACCCTCAAGGAACATCAATTTCTGTTTTGCGGACTCATAGTCCAGTTTGAAGACATCATCAAGAACAAGAGTTCCACTGTCTACATGTCCTGCGGCTTTAATTACACGACCTCCCCTGAAACCAAGCTTGCAGGCTCGCAGGTCATCGTCACATGCATGGACAAGTGAATGAGGTTCAGGAAAACTGTAATAGCCTTCTCCAAGATCATTACCATAGTTACTGCACATCATAGAGATCGCCCTTTTGATGTTAGGGATGCTCCAGGCAGTTGCAAGCATATACGAAATTAGACATTCCCATGGGTCCTGCCTTATGAGACGCAGCCCCATGTACTTGTTTATTGCCTCATCCATGAACTCATCTTTGTTCACTTCCCGAAGGATCGAATCGAGGTCATCGTCAAAGCGGAAATAGTTCTCAAAGAAGCTTTTCGGCAGCTTTGAATCAACGGTAACCTCACCTGTATCATCATCCTGCTGTAACCTTGCAACATCGCCGTTCACTACCCCGGTCCACCAGCCATCGATAAAGTCCCACCGGAAAACCTGCCCACAATCAAGAGTGTAGTTCAGGTTGAAGTTCTCTGAGAAAAGAGTATACATATCAGGAGTTGAGTTCAAGCTCCCTTAAAAAAATAGCGGCCGATATTGTGTCCCCAAGTCCCACAGTAGATACGGGCTCATCACATATCCGGGTCGGAACAATGGTTACCTGATATGAGTTATATATCCCACAGACACCACTACAGTTCCATTCTTCCTCCATGTGCTTTGCCAGTCTTATTGATGCTGCCTTACCAGGATCGCTTTCCCTGATCCCACCGGCCATATCCAGCAGTTCATCCCTGTCCGAAAGCTTTCCTGAACATGCGAAAGCTGCTGCACACTTCACACCGAAATCCATGGCCTGTATGATAAGTTCAGGATCATCTTCATCCATGCATGAGACCGAAAGCACGAATTCCCTTGTATGCACCAGCATCCTGCAAAGCCCGTGATCATTACAAAGAACTATTGCAGCTTCTGCTATTGCCACAGGGTCCATTCCAAGTATTGGTTTGGGATCCATGTCATTGACCCGTGCAAGGATCGCAAGTTCATCCTCGTTCATACCTATCCTGTCAACCACGGGAGAAAGTGTCGAGAATGCGTAGGAAGCTATATTCTCAGAAGAGAAATGCCCCATTTCAACATGGAGGTGAAGATCTGCCCTTTTCTTTTTCCAATCTATGAGCTGTGCAAGGGACTCATCCACCCTTGTTTTGTAGTCACCATCATCCAAATCCTCCTGAAGCATATGGTAACCCGAAACTATAGCACCATCCATCTCTTCTGCATGTTCCAGAGAATATTCTCTGAAATGCTCATCCATGTAAAGTCTGAAATTAAGAGGATCATATGTTGCTATGAAACGATTCTCTCTGGGAACAGATATCCTTTTACCTGACAATATGAATGTGTCACCCTTTTTGAAATCGAAGACAAAATGAATTAGTTCCTGCCAGGATCCCCCTGAATGAAGTATATGTTCCAGATCACTGCTATTGTACAGTTTACCCTTGTAAGGATGAAGGATCGCCTTTCTGGAAAAGAACGATGCCTGGAGTTCGGTCAGGCTTGCAACATTGGGTATGACCTTTGTAGCTCCAAGTTCAGATAGAACATTGGACATTATTCCCATATTGCCACCCATTCTCATGAACGACCTTTCGAGAAATGTCTCTTTCAACCACTCGAACACATTACTGTCATGGATAAGCCACTCAGCACCTGTTCCATCACGCATACATATAACAAGACCTGCAAGGAAATCGGATACTGAAGATATTGAACCAGTAGGATCGTTCATCTTTTCTGGAATATTGTCATGAACTTCAAGCATCCGGGTAAGCTCTTCACAGTCTACGTGAACTATGGAATCTATATTCGCATTGTAAGCACAGAGAATATTCATCAGTTACTCCGTATCAGCATATGTTGATCTTTGGCATCCTGGCGAGCAATGCAATAAAAGCACCTGCAGATATCGCATCACCAATGCCAACTGTCGCCACGGGATCTTTAACGACCTTTGAAGGGACTATCACCAGACCGTGTCCTTCCGCACTGATACAGCCATCTTCGAAATCCTCAGATGAACAGATACCACGCCTTACGAGATATTTCTCAAGTTCCAGAAGGTCATCATATCCCTGATCATAGACAGGAACACCAAGTCCTACCGAAATATCATCGATGTTTGTAACAGAACCAAGGGTAGCCTGTGTAGCTGCAAGGGCTGAAGCAAAAAGAAGAGCTTCCCTCTGGATGTTCGCATCCAGAGGATGATCCTTTGAGACTACGCAGATATAGTAGCCAAGTGAATGGATGTGGACCCTCTGGAGTTCAAGCTCCTTTAAAAGCTTGACAGCTCCTTCATAAAGAGAGACAACACTATCCTCACCTTTGTTGATCACTGAGTATGCCAGCTCCTCATATCCAAGTACATTGAGTGCATTGGCAACCTCTACCGTATCAAGTCCAAGGGAAGTTACATGCTTCTTAACGATCTCAGTGAGAAGAGCTTTACGGATCACCTTGTTCTGTATGGAGGTGAATTCCACATGTATACGCATCTGGGGATTACATCCTTTCAGGCGCTCGATGACATTCACGGCTTTTTTGACATAGTCAACATAGGTGGTTCCATCCTCATATTCCTCTTTGATCATCTGATAACCGGCAAGTATGGCACCATCGATATCTTCCCTGATCTCATCCAGTTGCTCATACATGTCATTGCCCATGTCGATACGTAACCAGTTCGGTCTTGAGGACACTATGAGACGATTGTCCCTTGGAACCTCGAAATCTTCGCCAGCACAACTGAATCTCATACCCTTTGAGAATTCGATTATCCAGTTGATCTTGGGTTTCTGCTCAGGGTCGAATGCTTCCTTCGGGTGTTTTAAAATAAGTTTTCCATCCTCGATAACAGGATGTTTGAGATGAGGAGAATCAATGAAATATTCCGCCTGCTCTCTTGAGAGCCATGGAACATAGGTGATAACGTTCTTCACACCAAGGTTGACCAGAAGATTGGACATGATTCCGGCCTGACCGCCCATCCTGGCAGAATCAAAGACAAGATTGTCCATGAGCCACTCATGGAGATCTGTGGTGTATGTCGGCACCTCGGCAGCTTTGCCATCCCGCATGGCTATGAAA
Organism: Methanolobus profundi; assembly: GCF_900114835.1. Taxonomy (GTDB): domain Archaea; phylum Halobacteriota; class Methanosarcinia; order Methanosarcinales; family Methanosarcinaceae; genus Methanolobus; species Methanolobus profundi. The sequence goes on from NZ_FOUJ01000006.1 coordinate 96,639, forward strand.
AGCCGGGCCATGAAATCTGTCGGGTCCTTTATCTCTCTCGGATATTCAATTATCCTTTCCCGGAGATTCTTATAACCAATTATACTTACGAGCTTTTTGATCTCATCTACCCTGATATGTTTCATGGCATCAACATTGCTGTTATAAGCCACGAACACTCCCTGCACATTCCCAATATGTTCCTTCACATTGAAAACAGCTTCCTCATACCGTTTCTCCCAATCGGCGATATCCATTATCTCACCCAATGGATATAAATTATGTTTAGAGAGTATTTATATGCGATGGATGAGGGGAAATAATAGAAAAAATAGGTGGTTTTAGAGGAGACCGGTGGTCTCATCCATACCAAGCATAATGTTCATATTCTGTATCGCTGCACCTGATGCGCCTTTGCCTAGATTGTCAAGACGGGATATTACCTGTATCTGATTATCATTACCGTAGATGTAAAGGTCCAGATAGTTGGTGTCGTTGCTTCCCTGCACATCAAAAGCATTGTCCACAAGATCATCTGCCTCATCTGGCACATGGACACGGATAAAGATAGAATCTCCGTAGTACTTCTGATAAAGTTCATACAGCTCATTCTTTGTCACAGGTTTCTCCAGCCCATTAACAGACAAAGGCAATGTTGCTGCAAGTCCTCTTGGGAAATTGGAAACCACTGGCATAAGAATTGGTTTCACGTTCAGACCCGAATGGACCATTATCTCAGGAACATGCTTATGGGTAAGCCCAAGAGCATACTGCCTTGGAGCCTTATAGGCACGTTCTTCTGTGGTCTCATAGGTCGCGATCATCTGTTTCCCGCCACCAGTATACCCGGTTATGGAGAACAGAGGAACTGCTGTCTCCCTGGAAACTATCCCTTCTTTCACAAGAGGATAAAGAGCTGCAATAGAAGCCGTAGCATGACAGCCCGGATTGGACACCTTGCTTGCACCGATGATCTTTTCCCTGTGTTCAGAAGAGAGTTCAGGCAAACCATAAGCCCATGCTTCATTTATACGGTTGGCTGTGGATGCATCGATGATCTTTGTATTCGGATCTGTGATCAGACCCACTGTATCCTCTACCGCCTCGTCCGGCAGGCACAGGAACACAAGGTCTGCCTCGTTGAGCAACTGAGTCCTCAATTCCCTGTTGTGGCGCTCCTCATACGGAATCTCAAGTATCTCAACCTGCGGATGCTTTGCCAGACGCTCATTAACCAGTAAGCCGGTCGTTCCATGTTGACCGTCCACGTATATCTTGTACATTATCTTCCTCAGATACTCTGATAGATTATATTGTTATTCTATATTTCGGCTCTGGAATGTTCTTCATCATTTAGAAGTGTAGTTAAAAAATATTAGAGGACTATTCTTCAAGCTTTTTCCTTCTTTTTGGAGCCACAAAGAGTATGATAAAAAGAACCATAATAGAAGTGACTACAAAAGCTATTCTGATGATATAAAAAAGTGTATCCAATGTATCCTCTATATACTCATTTTCCTTTATGTCCTGAAAGTCCCAGAGGAAAACAGCATCACTTTTTAGCATCGTACTATAAACTTCAAAATAAATTCCATCTTCATATGCATTTGAAAATGCCTTCTCAGCTGATCGATAGTACTCCGAACTCTCCGAAAGGTCTCCACCGTTTGCAAGATAAGTCATGTTTGGAGAGAAAGAAACACAATCAAGCCAATAAGCATTTGAGCTCATCGAAAAGTCTGCAATCTTTTCTTCGTTATCAACATCCCATACAACCATATTGCCACCGTAAACAACTGCAACGTATTTTCCATCTGGAGAAAGGTCATATGAAACAAAATATTCATCCATACCATACTTTTTAAAGTCACGATATAGGTTTCCATTTGTGGAATTGAATACCTTTATTGAATTCGTACTTCTGGAACGACCAGCAAATATGTTTCCATCATCTGAAAATTGGATCTCTTCGAGAGAACCTGTGTTCACACTAAAACTGGGAGTTTCATTTTTCCAATCCCAGAAAATAGTTTCTGAAGATGTTTTCTCGTTATAGTAATTTACAGCAAGATAGTGACCATCTGGAGTAAATACCAGTGATGATACCTCTTCATTATTGCTTTCTAAAAATGATGCTGACGCTTGTGATGATATGGACCATATTTTTACGACATTGGTCCCGCTGGAGATATTGTTGTAATAAGATGCTGCAAAGTACTTTCCATCAGGGGAAAATGCCACATTTCTTACAACGTTATTTTTCATTTCATATTTCAGATACTCACCTGTTTCAAAATCCCATAAGTAGATATCTGATATAGAAATTCCAGGATTCTCACGTTTACGGTGTTCCTTGGTGTATGATTCAAAATCAAATAAAGTCCCTCCAGTCAAAACGTATTTTCCATCAGGAGAGAATTTCACAGAATGCACATGTGTTCGATCATGTTTGCCAAGAAGGGATACCAAACGTTCTTTTTCTGTTACATTGTTGGGGTCAGATATGTCCTCTCCTGTCTCTAGATTCCAGATAAGGACATATCCTGAATAATCCCCAATAACAAGAAAGTTTTCATCAGGAGAAAAATCCAATGTCGCGATATTGACTATAGATGGATAAGAAACCTTGACAGGAATTGGTTCATCTGTGGCAGACACTTGAGGTAAGAATGCTATAGCTACGAGCAATACAAACAGGAAAAACATTAATTTGTTTATTTTATTGCACATGCGAATGTTTCCTTAAGCCATAGAGTAAAAAAATCACTCATAGTAACTTTCTACAATCTCCGTGAAATTATAGATGAACACCATGCCCTCATCAAACTTGGTTCCTACTAAATACCTGGAGTCTTCAGTAGCTTTAAGTCCAACTATGATCTCTTTTCCGTCAGCAGAGAAAATTGCTGCATTAAAATTATCTACATAGTCCAGCTTGTAACTTTTAGTCCTAAGAATCTGCTTTTCCGAAGATATATCCCATACAATTAAAGCAGATGGATCAACTGCCATCAGGAATTTACCATCCGGTGATAAAGAGAGATCATAAGGCATATCTGCGTCATAAAACTTACTTTTTACCTCGTACGAATCAGTATCCCATACAAAAAGTCCCCTACCATCCCCATTTTCCCCTGCCAGAATGCTACCATCTTTAGAAAATTGCAACTTAAATGCAGAAATTCCATCCAATGTTGTCTGAGTTGCTCCGGTCTCTGCATTAAAGAAAACGATGCTGTCTGCACAGTCTTCATGACCTTCAAAACTTATGACTACAAATTCACCATCAGGAGAAAATACAAGGGATTTTACTCTATAATTGTCGCTAATAATAGATTTTTCAACCTCACCTGTTTCCGTATCCCACAAGTTAACAGTACACTGACCAGACCCTTCTCCTATTTTGTAAGAAGATGCATAATATCTCCCATCTGGAGAAAAAGCCACATAATTTATTAGATTATTTTCCATATCATGTGCTCTAACAGTGGTTTTATTTTCTACATCATATAAGGTAAGGTGAGACTCGAAAAGTTCAGGATTATAATAATTAGAATATACCAACAAATATTTGTTGTCCGGTGAAAACTCCAAGCCTGCTGGATTGTATGGTTCATTTCCTAAAATATCGATGTCCCCACTGTTTTGAACCCCGTTATAACCAAATGATCCTGTTTCTTTTGTTTTATTCCACAACATAATAGATCCATCAATAGCACAACCAAATGCAACATAGTTATTATCTGGAGAACAATCAATACCACTTATCCTACCATAGTCATATGCAACCTTTTCAGGAATAAAGTCATCCAGTGACTCAGCAGGAGTTACACTATCCAAGAAACCACTTTTGACATCAGGAAAAAGGCTAGCTAAGATAATAAATATGAAAATAAGTCGGGCTGTCTTCATTTGTGATTCCATGATATGTGATCCGGTTTCATTTGATCTTATGTTGAAAAAAGCAATAAGAATTACTGAATATTGAAACTATTTTCAACTCTACATACCAGAATACATTATATATTTATTTCGATTTGCGTTTATTCCAATCAGTAATGGATGAAGAAGAGAAAAACAATAAAAGAACCACAGAGGGAACACTCCCTCAAACTATTAATGAAAATCAGGTCGTATACTCAGCATTGATCCTGACATAATCGTACGTCAGGTCACAGCCCCATGCTGTGGCACTCTCGTGACCCATTCCGAGGTCAGTTATGATGAATATCTCATCCTCTGCCATGATGGACTTAAGCTGAGAGAGTGTTTCCTCGTCGTTCTTCACGACCTCGCCGTTCTTTACCAGTTCCACGACCTCGGTCCCTGCTGAGAATGAGAGTGAGATCTTCGTCTGGTCCATATTGGCACCGGAATATCCTGCTGCAACTACGATACGTCCCCAGTTCGGGTCCTGACCGAATATGGCGGATTTGACCAATGGAGAGCGAACTATCGACTTAGCTGCAAGACGGGCATCCTCCTGTGTGGCTGCTCCTGTAACTTTGGATTCTATGAGCTTGGTAGCTCCTTCGCCGTCTATGGCTATCATCTTTGCAAGCTCGGTAAGTACGAGGTCAAGACCTGCCTGAAGGTCAGTGATCTCAGGAGTGATGCCGGACTGTCCTGTGGCTGTCAAAAGAACCATGTCGTTGGTGCTTGTGTCACCGTCCACGACTATCATGTTGAAGCTCTTATCAACAGCAACCGTAAGACATGACTGTAATACATCCGGGTGGACCTCTGCATCGGTGTAGATAAATCCAAGCATGGTTCCCATGTTCGGCTCGATCATACCCGAACCCTTGGCAATACCTGCAATGCGGATACCACAGTCCATCTCAATGGCTATCTCCTTTGGCACAGTGTCGGTTGTCATGATAGAACGTGCTGCGCTCATGCTGGCATCGGCGTCCTCACCCATTAAGTCCAATACCTCGCCCAGATGAGTGGTTATCCAGCTTGTGTCAAGCTTGCGTCCCACAACACCTGTGGAAGCCACACCGATAAGTTCTTCCTCAGTTCCAAGTTTGGATGCAAGTGAAGATGCCATGATCCTTGCATCAGCAAGTCCCTGAACACCTGTAAAGGCATTGGCATTGCCACTGTTCACGATAACACCGGAAAGCCTGCCGGTCCTATTGATATGCTCTCTGGTGACCACCAGTGGAGCTGCAATTACTTTGTTCCTGGTGTATACTCCGGCAGCGTTCCCTTCTGCCTGAATGATAGTCAGTCCCATCTTTCCGGGTTTAATGCCACCGGCACGCACGCCTTTTACAGCACATATACCGCCTTCAATGAATTTCATGATATTCCTTCTTACAATTTTCCAAGACCGTTAATGATGTCACCACGTGTGACAATTCCCACAAGAGTTCCGTCCTCATCCACAACTGGAAGGCGGTTTATCCTGTGTTTGCTTATGACAGTGGAAGCATCCTCTATAGATGAGTCAGGACCAATTGCATAAACACTCTTTGTCATTATCTCCTTGATCGGTTTTGAACCCACATCCTCAAGCATATCCTTGGTCTCCTCCCAGTTGAGCAGTTCGCGGAGAGGAACCTCAATAACCTCAAAAGGACTTGGTAACCAGAGTCCCCCATGTTCTGGGATCTCAAGCAGTTTAAGGATATCTCCTTCGGAAACTATTCCAACTACCTTTCCACCATCAACAACAGGAAGACCACTAACACTTTTTTGCTTCAGGAGCTGTGCTACCTCACGAATAGGAGTTTCAGAGGAGCAAGTAACAACTTCAGTGTTCATTACATCTTTTACGTCCATGATTATACCTTACTTTACTATGATATTTCAGGATTTGCACCTTAAGGAAAGATCACACCATCCACATGATCTCTTCCCTGTTATCTGAGCATATGATGAAAAGTAGTTTTTGTGTATAATGCTTGTGCTTTGGAAAAGCGGGAATATGTAAAGAAGTGACTTCCGGGTCTATTCATAACTGAAATGAGCAGAGATACAGTCAAAACATACTACATAATAGCAGAAAGTATATAATTGATGTATTAAATAATGCACTCAATATATTATAACAGATATATACGAGTGTACATTATGAAAAATAAAGGGACATTATTATTAAGACAACTTATCATAGCGACGATATTGCTGGTGTTGTCCTCATGCATCTGGACAGGTTCAGCAGCAGAATTAATGGTTGGTGACGGACAGACATATTCGAGTATCACTAATGCACTTGCCATTGCAAACAACGGTGATATAATTACCGTAACAGATGGCACATATGTTGAGAACATAGACGTTAGCAAGGAAGTAACCATCCGCTCTGAGAATGGCTCTGCAAACACAACAGTTCAGGCCGCTACAAACAGTGATGATGTGTTCTATGTTACTGCTGATCATGTAACCATCAGTGGATTCAATATCACAGGTGCAGATTCAGCTTGCGGTATTTTCCTTGTGTCTGCAAGCAACAATACACTAACAGACAACAAGATATACGGAAATGACAAAGGTGTCTACCTGCATACTTCTTGTGACTATAACACCCTGGACAATAATATTGTAGATTCGAATATCAATTATGGAATATGGGCAGATGAAACATCGAACTGGAATGAGTTTACAAACAACTCTCTCATTAACGACACTAGTGGTATTTACATCAAAGAATCAGAACATAACATATTAATAAATAACACTGCCACTGAAAATGTAAGAGGGATCTATCTATTATCATCCGAAAATTCTACTGTCATTGACAATTATCTGTATGAGAATAATTATGGTATATACTTTAGTTCTTCAGGCAACAATACTCTAACAGGTAACAATGCAAGTTCAAATTCTGTTTACGGTATTTATCTATACACTTCAAACAACAACACTCTGACAAACAGTATTGCTAATAACAATAATTTAGGCATTTACCTGGATTCTTCAAGCAACTATAATGATCTGACAAATAACACTGCCGCTGGAAATACAATCGGAATCCATCTATTATCATCCGAAAATTCTACTGTCATTGACAATTATCTGTATGAGAATGATGAGGGTATTCGCTTGCATACGTCAGGCAACAATACTCTGACAGGCAACAATGCAAGTGAAAATGGTTACGGAATTTGCCTGACATCATCAAGCAACAACACTCTAACAGACAATATTGTCAGTGGAAATGATTATAGTGGTATTTACTTGCAGACATCAGGCAATAATACTCTGACAGGCAACAATGCAAGTGAAAATTCTGCTTATGGTATTCTTCTACACACTTCAAGCAACAATACTTTGACAAACAGTACTGCCAATAACAACAATTTTGGCATTTACCTGTCTTTATCAAGCACCTATAATGATCTGACAAACAATAGTGCAAGTGGAAATGATTACGGAATTTACCTGTCATCATCAAGCAACAACACCCTGACAGACAGTACTGCTAATAACAACAGTTATGGCATTTACTTGTATTCTTCAAGCAATGATAATGACCTGACAAATAATAACGCCAATGAAAATACTAATTATGGAATTCACCTGTTATCATCAAGCAATAGTACTTTGACAAACAACAATGCCAATAACAACAGTTATGGAATTTACCTGTCATCATCAAGCAACAGTACTTTGACAAACAATAGTGCCATTAACAATGATGTGTATGGAATTTACCTGTCATCATCAAGCAATGGTACTTTGACAAACAACAATGCCATCAACAATTCAAACGGGATCTACATATACTCTTCAAGTAATAGCAATATGACAGAAAATACCATGTCAGCAAATTCCTATAATCTTGAAATTGTTGATCCTTCGTCAGAATATCAACATTATGACATCGATACGAGCAATCTTGTTGATAATAAGCCTGTATATTATCTTGTAAACCGTTCTGATATGACAGTACCTTCTGAAGCAGGAGTGGTGTATGCAATTAACTCTACCAACATCACTATTAATGGAGCTGAGATCGGTAATGAATACTATGGTATCTATTTCCTGAATACCGAAAATTCCACCATTGAAGATGTTACGGTCTCAAATTGTTACCAGGGCATCTATCTTGAGTCTTCAGGAAATAATACACTCAGAGGCAATACCGTCACAAGCAATGATGACGATGGTATCCATCTTGAATCTTCAGAAAATAATACACTCAGAGACAATACTATCACAAGCAACGGTGACAATGGTATCTATCTTTATTCATCAGGAAATAATACACTCACAGGCATCACTGCCACTGAGAATCGTGATTATGGCATATATGTTTCCAGCTCAAATTATAACTCGTTTATAAGTAATGTATTAAGTTCTAATGAATATGGGATATACCTGTCCTCATCAAGCAACAACGACCTCAGGGAAAATGATGCAAGTTCAAATGCAATGTATGGATTTTATCTATATTCATCTGACAATAATACTCTGATAGAAAACATTGCAAATAACAATGAATATGACAGTAGTTATATTGATATCAGGTCTATGTTTGTCAACTCTGTGATAGAACCTACTGGAGCCATATCCAGCGGGACTGCAACAGGCTTCTGCATTTTGTATTCAGACAACAATATCCTTACCAATAACAGTGCCAATTACAATGTTGGTTCCGATGCTGTCCCTGTAGATACAGCTTTGAATAGTGTTGTAACCCCTAATGTTGCTTCAGGTTCCATTTATTCCTGTGGTTTCTATCTTGAGTCAGCAGACAATACAACCCTCACAGACAATACTGCAATAGGAAATGATGACTATGATATCTATTCCACATCCTCCCCGAACTGTACTGTTGATAAACTTGTACTGACAGGAGATTCCATGCAAATGTCTTTCATCACAGATAGTTATATAACTGCAATAAGTGGAAATGAAACAATTTCCTATACCCTTTCCGGTAAAGCCAATGTCAATGGCTATGTGGATATTGGTAATGCAAATAATGTCAATGCAACGTTCTTCTATGACGATTCAGGAATGAGCAGTTCCGCTGAATCATCCATAGCTTTGTATAGACTGAATGGCAGTGCATGGGTAGCGGTTCCAAATACTTCACTCAACACATCAGCAAATTATATATCTGTGAATCTGACCGATCTTGGATATAGTATAGAGATTATCGCAATTGAAGACTATACAAGTACTTTCGGACTCTTCAGGGATGCTCCAAGCTCTTCAAGTTCCGGTTCAGATGGAGGTTCTGTAGCTACAAGGGTAAGGTATGAAGGAACGATAACTGACCTTTCTCTTGGCGATGATGGAAAAGTAAAAGGTGATACAGTTGTCAAGTCATCTGATGCTAAGACAACACTGACATTATACAAAGGAACTAAGGGTGTTGATCCAAATGGCGATCCCGTTAGCAAGATCATAATCACTACACCTGCATCCCTTCCATCTGACACTCCAAAGGAGGTACTTGAATCAGGACTTTATGTTGACTTCGGACCTTCTGGAACGACATTTGACAATAAGGTCATGATCAATATTGATTTCGACCCGGCAGATTTTGAAGGTAAGACACCGGTGATATACACCTACACATCTGAAGATGGATGGATAGCCCTGGAAACAACCGTAGACTGGGAAAATGGCAGAGCAACAGCCTATACCACACACTTCTCACTGTATGCGGTGTTTGCATCAGATGAAGTGGAAGGAACAGATGACCCTGTGATCAAGACTGAAGAAGACACAGAGGAAACATCTACAGTTCCGCAGGAAGACACAGAGGATGATGAAAGTGGTTATGGATACCTCTATGGACTACTGGGAATAGGAACTGTCACAGCTCTTGGGATCGTATATGTAAAAGGCCAGAATGGTAGAAGAGGACTTTAAAGTCCTCTCTTTTCTTTAATGCTAAATAAGAACAAAGGATCAATATATCCTTTGATCATCATTTTTAAGGATCAGCTTTTCTAAAAATCAAAATCCGAACAACGATGTTACATCCATTACCACGCTGGCAACAGTATATTTCACGGTACTTGTAACACCTACAGGCTCTACAACGATCTCACCATTATCCTTTGCTGCGATGAACTCTGACAATGGGTCTGATGATCTTAGAACGCTCCTTATTGTAAATTCATTTGCACCTACAACCATAGTAGCATCGAAGTCCTCATCATCATCAACCTCTTCAAAACTAACTATAGATGCATCTTCTGTGACCGCCTTCACATAGACCTCATCACCGTCGTCAGTGACGATCACAAGTTTGATGACCTCATCACCCAGAAGAGATACAAGGTAAGATGGGACCGAGTCCACGTTCGCATTATATTCATCTACATCATTTTCAAGATCCTTGACTATATCAGCACTTGCCACCGGCATAAGCAGCATCAGAAATAACATTGATATTATGAGTATATGTTTCATCCACGTCCTCCATTTTTGATATGTCTTTATACCCCCTAGTGTCACATAGAGATTATGTGAAATACCCTGAGCACCCCTTACATACCAGTACGCCATCATTCTAATTATACATTTTTGACAGTAATTAAAATATATAGCTAATGTTGAAGAGTTGATGTACTTAATTCAATATATAGATGCCTATAATACAGAACCTGGCCATATCCAAAAAAGGAAAAGGAGGGTCAGCTGAACCATCCCTCTGTTCTCAGACATACTCTCACAAGCATCAGCATCACAGGCACCTCGATAAGAACACCCACAACAGTTGCAAGAGCAGCACCTGATGAAAGCCCGAACAGTATTGTAGATGTGGCGATAGCCACCTCGAAATGGTTCGATGCTCCGATCATTGCAGAAGGAGCAGCATCCTTATAGCTTAGTTTCAGGAGCTTTGCAAGCACATATCCAAGAGTGAAGATGAACACAGTCTGGATGAAAAGTGGAACAGCGATCCACAGTATGGTCAATGGCTGTGAGAGTATCGTCTCACCCTTGAAACTGAATAGCAGTATCAGTGTGACAAGAAGTGCTGTAATGGTCACTGGTGTCAGCAGATGGACAAAACTCGTATTGAACCATTCCTCACCTTTCGTCCTGATTATCATCTTCCTGGAAATATAACCTGCTGCAAGCGGAAGTGCAACATATATCCCTATTGACAAGGCCAGTGCCTGCCAGGGCACAGGAAGCTTTCCAACCCCTAGCAGGAAACCTCCCAGAGGACCGTAAAGGAAGAGCATTGTCAGTGAATTGATAGCGACCATCACAAGCGTATGGCAGTCATTTCCACGTGCAAGGAAACCCCATACAAGTACCATTGCAGTACATGGAGCAATACCCAGAAGGATACAGCCTGCAAGATAACTCCTCCATAGAGGGATCTCAAGCATTTTAACACCATCCTGAAGCACAACAGTACCTTCACCATAGCTCGCGCCAACAGGAAGGTCGAGTCCGAATGGCATCTTCACAAGATCTGTTGCTTCAGGACCAATGAACCCGAGAAACAAAGTTCCCAGGAAGAATATCGAAATAAGATACATGGTGAACGGCTTGATAGCCCAGTTGATGAACAGTGTAAGCCCTACTGGCTTCAGGTTCTGTCCTGCTTTGAGCACTTCACCAAAGTCTATCTTCACCATGATCGGATACATCATGAAAAAGAGACAGATGGCTATAGGAATAGAAACCACTGGTGCTTCATCCACATATATTGACAGGCTGTCAAGGTATAGTGCAACCCCTGGTGCGAACCTACCCAGAAGGATCCCCGCAACGATACAGAGGATCACCCAAACGGTCAGATACTTTTCAAAGAAAGCAAGGCCTTGCGGCTCCTTAGTTATGCATGCTTTTGCCATAGAACTTATCCCCACTGATGTTCTTTTTGCAATACTAGATACAACGGCATAAGGATTTATAAGGATTGTTCTAAAGGCAAAAATAGATAATTTATCTAAATTCAGATAAGCAGAGATATTGCATACCGAACCACAAGACCTAGGTCCCCATCACTTCTTCCAAAATATAAGCCTCAACATTACCTGTCATTGGAGTATTTAAATTTTATTTGAAATGCAAGGACTTTTATAGGAACAGGCCGTCCTGAAGCCGAGGACTATTTTTCAATAGTACCACCCCCCCAAACCCCCAATTGAACACTGATAATGATTATCAGTGTTCTTTTACATAATTGACCTTAAAAGAGAGATCTTTTACAGTTGTTATAAATAACACCGCTTTTTTACAGATATCCTAACGATCGCCTACCTCGTAGACGGTCTGACGGCCATTCACCTAGTGGATGGCCTGTCAAAGAAGATGTTCTTGCCCTTTACACTCAAGGGAATTGCCATTGCAACATCTGCATCTATCATATCATAGTAACATGCAGCAGCACCAGCTGAGTACAACACCCTGTTGTCCACACACAGATCCTTTGCCTTTGCAGCTGCAGAGCCAACAGCAATTCCAAGGTCCATGTATTTGATCATACAATGAGGACCTGTGAACTCAACCTTTACCTTCTTGTGTTCTATCATTTCCTTGCAGGTCTCAAAACCACATGCACCACAATTAAGTGAACTCACACCTGAAGACTTCAGTCCGATAAGCACAAGGCTATCTGCATCCCTTACATTCTTTGCATCACGCATCAGGAACTTCATGCCCTTGATATCACTGAGCTCTTCCATTTTATCCGCAAGCTGCATTCTTTCATCATCATGAAGAAGATATGTAACGATATCATCGACACCTTTTCCTTTTGGTGCGGTCCTTGCAGCTACAAGAATGGTCTTTGCAAGTGGTCCGATCACATCGAGTTCAGCATTCTGTATCATAAAAAGAGAAATGCTTCAATGATATTTAGTCATTAAGATAGAAAAGATGATGGCAGGAACATAGAAGCAGTTCCTGTCATGAAATTAGTGTACGATCATAGCTCAAGAGTTATGATATTTGGTTCATCATGAACCTCTGAACTTATCTTCTCAAAAGAGACACCTTCCTTTTCCAGTGTCTCCTGAATACTGCCATCCACGATATCTACAAGTTCCTCTTTAGGGACCTTTGTCACAGCACTCAGGAATTTGAGGTGCTCCTCACCATCACCGAACTCATCAAGGATCTCAATGACAGGTTCACCTTCAGAAGAGGTCAGACTTCCCTTTATAAGACCTTCCTTGAACTTGAAACTGAACTTAATATGACCTATAAAATCAGGATTCAACTGTTTTACCTTATCTTTGATGTCCATCAAAAGATTCACCAGCATCGTTGTGACCTTATCAGGATGAATGTCCTCTGCCTGTATGGAATACTCACCTGCATACGTGCCAACACCTGACACTTCCATTGAATTGAGATCCTCACGTTCCTGGTGAATCTCACTTTCACCCGTGAGCAGGTCCATGAACCTTTCAAACTTCTCATCAGCGTTCTTTGCAGAGAACTCAACAACGATCGCATCCGGATTTATCTCCAGTACTTTCTGCGTTGAGGAAGCTATGGTTTCCCTGTCCACTAGATCTATCTTATTGATACAGACGATCTCAGACTCCTTTATCTGGTTCTCAATGAACTTTGGTATCTGCTCCCATTCAACACCGAACCTGCTTGCATCCACAATAGATACAACAGGTGAGAAAGACACTTCTCCCAGATCCATAAGCTCGATATGTTCCTTGATCTGCAGAGGGAAAGCGATACCTGTGGGTTCGATTATAACAACATCCGGTTCATAATCCTCGATAATGGTCTGAAGGGTGAATTCCATGCTGACCTTAAGTGAACAGCATATACAGCCACTGGTGAGTTCTTTTGTGACAAGACCGCTACTTGAGATGGTCTCACCATCCACTCCAACCTCTCCAACCTCATTTACGATTATGGCTATCTTATGTCCCTTATCGATCAGATGTTTACCAAGGTTCCTTAAAGTAGTCGTCTTTCCACTACCAAGAAAACCACCTATGATTATCACTTTCATTATTTCACCATGATTAGCAGATATAAGGAGTAAAGGATGTTCACTGACCTTATATTGATCCCGGAACGGTCAGTATCCTGATATACCCTATACTAAAAGGAATTACAAATAAATAGCCATTGACGATCAATCAGGAACAGAATGCTGCTGTAAAGGCAGACGGATGTGTATCGTTGTTCCTTTACCTTCTTCACTTGTGACATGAATGTCCCCTTTATGATCCTCGACTATCTTTTTACAGATATAAAGACCAAGCCCGGTACCTCCATATCGTCTTTTTTCCGAGGAATCAACCTGATAGAACCTCTCGAAAAGTTTTGGGATCTTGTCTTCCGGGATGCCGATCCCCGTATCTGAAACTTTCAGGTACATGGAACCTTCGGAAGTATGAGCTGAGATCGTTACTTTACCGTCCTGAGGTGTGAATTTCACAGCATTGTCTATTAGATTGACAAAGACATCCATCATCTTATCGCGGTCAGCATACAATAACGGTAGCTCACCCTGAATATCCTTAACAAGCTCAATACCCTTGCTCTCTGCCTGAAGTATGAGGTCCTGAATGGAATTACTGATAACATCCTGTATATCTATATTGTCGAACGAGTAGTTCAGCTTACCGGACTGCGCCCTGCTTAGATACAGCAGCGAGTCCACAAGTCTGCGAAGCCTCTCAGAGTTACGGATCACGGTGTCTACTGCCTTCTTTTGCTGTTCGTTCACAGGACCCAGGGTCTCATCTGCCACCAACTGGCTGTAACCCTGTATAGATGTAAGTGGTGTTTTGAACTCATGGCTCACATTGGACAGGAAATCATCCTTCATCTTATCAAGGGATTTCAGTTCTTCGTTAGCTGCTGAAAGCTCATCGTTTGCTCTTGAAAGTTCATCCGCATACTCACGCAGCTTATCCTCTGCTCTCTTGCGCTGGATCATCCTCCACATGCCTTCCATGAACAAGGTCAATTGCCTGACGTCAGCATCATTGTATTCCTCTTCCTTGTTCGCAACACCGGCATCCCCCACTATTTTCTTGCCATCGACTATCGGGATGCCCATGTAGCGCTGTATCGTTATATGGCCTTCCGGATAACCATGTTTCAACGGATTTGGAGCCTGGAAATCATTGACAATGATAGCTTTTCCCTGCCTTACAGCTTCTCCCCAGACACCTGTACCGGCAAGAGAATACTCCAGTTTCTTACCCTTGACCCTGCACTCTTTCATGATGTTCTTCGACCAGGAGTAAACAGTAAGTGTCTCACCATCATCGTTCAGGAAAGCAACATAACCTATCTTGCTCTGAGTGAGCCTGACCGCTTCTTCCTGTACGAAATCGGCTATCTCCTTTAACGAGATATCCGACATCTGGTTGATCTTCCAGAGGGCCTCAAGGCGTGATTCGTCAAGTCGCAGGGCCTCCTCTGCCTTTTTCCGCACAGAGATATCACCAAAGATACCAATACCACCGAGGAAGGAACCATCATCACCAATATTAGGACTGTAATCTGCCTTGAGATAGACATCCTTACCGCTTATCACTGTATGATATCTTCCTTCAAAATGGCCTACCTTTCGGGAAAGAACATCATCCACAGCCTTCCTCATGAGTTTGTCCTTTATTCCGGCAACCATGTCAAAGCCAATGACATCCTCTTTCTTCTTCAGACCTATTATATGCAGAAACTTCTCATTGCAATGGGTCACGATACCATTGGAATTGAAATGGAAGATACCAAGAGGTGAATTCTCAAAGATAAGGCGGTACTTCTTCTCAGCCTCATGAACAGCTTCTTCGGCCATTTTCCGTTCTGTGATATCCTGTAATGCTCCAGTGACGGTCACGACCTTACCATCTTCGATCATTGGATTTCCAATTGTTCTAACCCATTTGTGCGTACCTTTGGCTGTGATCATTTCCAGTTCAAGGTCGTAAGATACACCTTTTTCTACGGCTTCATTGACAGCCTTTTCAATACGCTCCCTTGAATCCGGTGTGTAGAAACTCAATCCCAATTCAACATCAGTAGGAGTTGAAGGATCTAATTCATGGATCGTTGCAATTTCAGGCGTCCATGTTCCCTTACCAGTAGCAGCATCAAATTCCCAACCTCCTATTTTGGCTATCCTGCTAACCTCATTAAGAAGAGCTTCACTTTTTTGCAGTTTATCTTCAGCAAGTTTACGCTCGGAGATATCCTCAAAGACCCCAATTCCACCAAGGAATGTACCATCTTCTGCAATATTTGGACTATAATCCGCTTTGATGTTGATCGTGATATCGGTCGTAACTGTGTGGTATGCTCCTTCAAAGTGACCGACCTTCCTTGAGAAAACATCAGAAACAGCTTTTTTCATGTCCTCATCTACGATCGAGGCAATAATATTGAAGCCTATTACATCCTCTTTTCTCTTGAGTTGCATTATTTCCAGGAACTTTTCATTACAATGGGTAATGATACCTTTCTCATCGAAGTGGAATACACCGAAAGGGGAATTCTCAAAGATCATGCGATATTTGGCTTCAGATTCCAGAGCAGCTTCTTCGGCTTTTTTCCTGTCTGTGATGTCGATCACAATGCCCTGATAATAAGCAGGACCACCACTCTCATCCCTGATCAGATGGGACCTTTCGGTCACCCAGCGAACTTCCCCTGATTTAGTGAGGATACGGTACTCCTTGGAGAAGAACATCTTCCCCTCAACCTCAAGCTGGAACACATCGTTCTTCACATGTTCAAGGTCATCGGGATGGATCATATCCCTGTATTTCATGTTCCCGGATGTGAGATCATCTGGAGCATAGCCGAACTGTGCTATGTTCTCTGATACGAAGACCACGGGCCAGTCTTCTTCTGCGCTCCACAGGAAAGCTACAACCGGACTTTTCCTGTAGATATCTTCCTGTTTCTCGATGGACTTGAACTTGTCCTTCAATGTCCTGTGATCTACCTTCTGCTCCAACAGTTTACCGATGGTCCCAAGCATACCCCCGTAATTACCTTCATCATCAGTAAGTGGAAGCAGGAATCCACTGTGGTAAATGAACTGCCCGTCCGGTTTGACGAAGGGGAAGATGTCATAGTTCCTTGACCTGAGACTATCTTTTGCTATCTGGAAGATATCGACAAATCCAAGCTCACCTTCGTCCTTGTGATGAGGGATGAAACTTGCCAGTTTCTTTCCTATAACTCCTGACCGGTCCAATCCTGAAATGGATTCCATTCCCTTGTTGAAGTAGACCACATTGTCATTCTTATCTACCACCCAGACACCGGTCCACACGTTCTCGAGCATATCATCCGTTAAATGTGTCTCTTTCTGTATGGTCTTACATGAGGAAGAGCTCTGGAGCAGGGTCCATCTGCCATTCTGCTGTATGATAGTACCGTCGTGCATTCCGATGATATCTATTATCTCCGAGCGGGTTCGTGCTTCCAGCAGGAAAGCGAATATAGCAACGATACCTTTCATCTTTATCAGGTCCATTGCCTTCTTTTCGTATTCAACGAACCTGTCCCAGGCATCATCACCCACAATGGTGAACTTATCGACTATCCTCAGTCCCTTGTAGCCTTCTGCTATTGCAATGTTGTAAAGCTCTTCCCATTTATTGAGGTCCATTTCAGAGACCGCACCCTCACCTGCAATATAGCACTCGTTACAGGCTGTGAGCATGAGCTGACCATTATCCAGATATTTTTCAACATCAAGACCTGCGCCTTTCAACATTTCCTTTGCGCTGTCCTGATCAAGCTGGCCGGAAACACCCCACAGACAGCACTCGTTGTTCCTGAATCCTGCTTCAAAGAAAGCTGCCACTATGTCAACGAACTCTTCAGTGTTCTCATATAACAGGGAGAAATAGCTACCCTGCGTCATGTCCTCAACGAAGTCTATGTCCGAATCGATGTTGTGTATGCTGATGTTATAACCCCTGAATGACAATAATTGTTGGTCTGTGATATGAATTGATATTAGTAAGAGCATTGAGCTCTTATATTTTACTTACCTCAGCCGTGCCGGACATTGATCATCCTGCATAGTATATCCTGTATATCTTCCCCGCATTGTCATCGCTGACAAGTAGTGAACCATCATCTGCAACTATCACATCAACTGGTCTGCCGCTTATGGTAGCAGCTCCGAGCCAGCCTGTTGCAAAGTCACTTACCTCACGGGTATCCATGTCTATACTGACCACCTTGTAACCGGTAGGGTCCTGACGGTTCCATGAACCGTGGAAACAAACAAAGAGATCATCTTGATACTCTTGAGGGAAAGTTTCACCATCGTAGAATGTAAGTCCCAGTGGAGCTGAATGGGCCTGGAGATCAACAAAGCTCGGGATCTTCCCTGTATCATTGCAGGGATCGCCTGTGTATTCACTGTTATTGAAGTCCGTGTCATAGATGTTCTGACCATAACACGTTGGCCATCCATAGTCGCCGCCTTCTGTTATGAGATTTACCTCATCCGGTGGCAGGTCATCGCCAAGCCAGTCCCTGCCGTTCTCTGTAGCATATAGCTCACCTGTGACAGGGTGGAATGCCAATCCCACTGAATTACGAAGACCTTTTGCAAATACTGTGAGGTTACTCCCGTCAAGGTCACTTTTTGATATAGCTGCCCTCATCTCGTTCGATTCATAGCATACGTTACAGGAAGAACCAACACTCAGGTAAAGCTCTCCATCATGTATCTTCACTGTCCTTGTGTAATGCCCGCCTGTTGGAAGCTTATCGATGATAACTTCCAGACTTTCATCGTCTGCCACAAGGTCCCCATCATCATCCCTGACTCTGATCACTCTGCTTTCCTCTGCAATGTAGAACCATCCATCATAATAGTCGATGCCATGAGGATAATCCAGATCAGATATGAATACCTGCACCTCATCAGCCACATTGTCCCCGTCCCTGTCAGGAAGAATGGCAACAAGACCTTTGTTAGGAATAGATACGAAAAGCAGTCCATCTTTGATCATCATCATGCGCGGACCAGGAGACGGACCTCCGAATGAGAGCAGGGTACTTCCAAGGTCATCAGCGTACACATCAATGACAAAACCGGATGGGAGATCGATCCCCTCCACACCGGAACCTGCCACAGTGGGCCTCACACCAAGATAGTTTGCTGAGAATAGCACCAGAAGGACTATCACTATAAAAACAACAAAGATCCACCAGATCCTCAGACCTATCAATAATCGTGACATACGCAACCCCTGTTAATTGTTATTGTTCGTAGGATAAAAGGATTTGCCAGTTTCTGGTGTCCTGTACGTGTGTCTCTGGAACTGCTGTCATTTATTGACCATAAGTCTAAAATACAAAATATGCACAATCTATTTTGCTATTTTCAGTAAATACTGAATATAGCATATTTGTACTGGAACATAGCAGGTGACAACATGAGTGAAGAAGATATGAGAAAAAAACACGAGTGGATGAGCAAACTGGAAAAAGAGGGCAGGCTCAAGGCAAATCCCACTGAGGACCATGCAATAGGTTTGAGGACAATGCAGAACCCGATCCGCAGAAAGATATTGAAGCTCCTGTACGGAGGATCACTGAGCCTGGAAGAGATAGGAGAAGAGATCAGCCTCAATAGCTCTCTGGTGAAATTCCATGTGGAAATGCTGGAAAATGCCCTGTATGTTGACAGGATAGAGAACAGCGAACCACTTGCATATCAGATATCACCCCGTGGAGAAGGATATCTTGTAAATGTAGAGGAGGCAAAATAATGAATGACCCGGATAAAATGGAAGAGATCGACCGAAGGATCGGTTTCTCTGCAATGAAAAAAGCTATTATGGAAGACGGGGCAATTGACAGAAGGACAAAGAAGCTGCTTGCTATTGCAAGTGCTGTTGCGGTTGGCTGTGACACATGTTTTATCACAAATTCAGGATACGCAAAGGATGCCGGCATATCTGATGAAGAGATACAGGAAGCAATACTTGTAGCCTCACTTATCAGAATGGGATCCGGGCTGAATTATACCTGGAAGACCATAAACAAGGAATGAACAGGTCACCCTATACGACTGCTGCAACCATACAGGATATTATATCCAAAGAAAGTATATTGGTTGAACATCTGTCCGGCACGGAACTGATGTATGAGGTTAAAGTATGGATACAGACGGGAAAAAGGAAAAGTTAACAGCTAACATACGACCGGTCCGTCCGGGTGACGACAGGATCGGCAAAGCTGAGCACCATAGTTTCCCCTCTCCATGTCTGCTGTGCAATAGAAGATCAGTTTCCCAGGAGTATCCTGAAAGTGCGAAGGATGAGTTCACAGAACTTCTGACACAGAACCTCAAAGCAATGGGATTCGATGAGATATCATCAAAGATACTTGCTTTCCTTTTCTTCGAGACCGAGGAGATGTCACTTGAAGAGATCTCAGTTGAAACGGGTTACAGCCTTTCTGCCATCAGCACGGCCATGAAGAAACTTTCACAATACCACATACTGAAGCGGTTCACAAGGCCCGGGTCCAAAAAGGTATTCTTTATCCTTGAGAAGGACCTCATATCCCTCAGTACACAAATGCTTCGAATGAGATATGAGAGTATTTTCCCCCTTACAAAGAAGATACTCCCCGGTATCATCAGGGAATATGAGCAAAAAGGACCAGGAAGCATAGAAGATGATCTTGAGGTCATAAAAGCTTACTACGGTCAGATGCTGGAACTTGAAAATATCTATGGAAAATTACTGGAGATAATGGACAATACAAATATTGATATTGGGAACAGGAATTCTCTGCAGGACGAATGAACATATCCTTTTTTTATCAAAAACGACCATACCAGATCCCTGTATAGGGTGCTGAATACAATACCAACTGCAAAATTGCCTTTTTTTATATGTATTTCAATATCAGAGAACTCTAATTAAGGGTCATTCATATACATTCAAAATTAATAGTTCATATGTATTAAATTCTATAGTCACTGCATATATAAATATCATTAATGCACAAAAACTAAAGAATAGATACTAAACAATTGTACTGATCACAGATAAGAACAGAGATGCAGATCATAAAAATATAGAACAGAGTAGCTACTTTTACGAATATGAAAGCAACAGCATACCAGATGTGAACCTATGGAAGATGGATGTGAGCCTCAGGTAAGCTCAGACCACCTGAGAAAGGAACAGGGGACAGCATGTCCCGTGGAGAGGACCACATCAGGGAAGTGGTCAGGTACAACGGAAGAGAATGGAACAGATGATTCCGAAAGAGAGATCACTATCGAACTTCTTGACCTTTTTAATCGCTCGAACGACCTTCATGACATGATCAGGTCTGTAATAGAACTATTAAAAAGCTGGTCTGACTGCGAGGCAGTTGGTATCAGATTGAAGCAAGGAGATGACTATCCATATTACCAGACAGAAGGTTTCCCTGAAGCTTTTGTAGAGATGGAGAACTCACTTTGTATAAAGGACATAAATGACCAGATATCCAGGGATGATACCGGTAACCCTGTCCTTGAATGTATGTGCGGGAACGTTATATGTGGACGCATAGACGACCAACGAACATTTTTTACCCGGAAAGGAAGTTTCTGGACGAATTCCACATCGGAGCTACTGGCAAATACCTGCGAAGAGGACAGACAGGTACGCACACGTAACCGCTGCAATGGTGAAGGATACGAATCAGTAGCACTCATTCCGTTACATGCCGATCGGGAAATATTCGGACTTATACAGCTCAACGATCACCGCAAAGGTATGTTCTCAAAAAAGCGGATAGATCTTATTGAGCGTCTTGCAGACAGCATAGCTCTGGCACTTGCACAAAAGCATGCAAAAATGGAACTTCAGCTAAGCGAGAAAAGAATGAAAAGTATTTTCAAGGCTGCACCTGTGGGTATTGGTGTGGTCTCGAACCGCATTCTTACAGAAGTTAATTCAAAGATCTGCGAAATGACCGGGTATGAGCCAGAGGAACTCATAGGTTCAAGCTCAAGAATATTGTATCCCAGTAATGAAGAATACGAGTATGTTGGCAGTGAGAAATACAGGCAGATAGCAGAGGATGGAACTGGTACAGTTGAAACAAGATGGGAGAAAAAGGATGGTACCATCATAGACATATTATTATCTTCAACCCCTATCGACCCAAATGATCTCCATTCAGGGGTAACGTTCACGGCTCTTGACATCACGGAGCGTAAGAACGCCGAAGACACATTAAGGACCATGGCTGAAACCGCTGTATCTCCAGGAGAGGATATATTCAGGATCATTGTCCGACAACTTGCAGTTTCCCAGAAAGTACCTGTTGCAATACTTGCAAGTATAGAACCTGAAGGATCTGCAATTGCAAGTACTATGGCTGTCTGGAACAACGGGGAATACGTTGATAATTTCAGTTACGATACCAATGGAACGCCATGCCATAATGTCACTAACAATGGACCTTGTTTCTATCCTTCGGGTATCAAAGAACTGTTCCCTAAGGATGAGATGCTAAAAGAGATAAATGCTGAAAGCTACTGGGGCACTCCTTTAAAAGATAGTGACGGGAAGAACATCGGACTCCTCTTGATCCTTGATAACAAGCCAATGGAACATTCAACAAGGACCCATTCCATACTCAACAGTTTTGCTGCACGTGCCGCTGCTGAAATGGAACGAAAGAGAGCAGAAGAGGCTTTAAGGGAAAATGAAAGGAAATTCCGCAGCTATGTGGACAATTCACCCACCAGCATATTCGTAATTGATAAAAATGGTCATTACGTCGATGTGAATCCTGCATCATCACAGATCACCGGATATAGCCGTGAAGAATTATTATCCATGGACCTTATGGACCTGTCACCTGATGATGATAAAGATAACTGTCTATCGCTCTTCCAGGAACTTATCGAAAAGAACAGTCTTTCTGCAGAAATGCCCTTTGTTAGAAAAGAGGGGACACATGGCTACTGGTCATTTGATGCCATCAAACTCTCAGATGAACACTACCTTGGTATACACAATGATATCACAGACAGGATAATTGCCGAGGAAATGCTTCATGCAGCAACACAGAGGCTGACCATTGCAACCAGATCTGCGGGAATAGGTATATGGGAACTGGACCTTGGAACGAATTCCATCATATGGGATAGGCAGATGCATGCATTATATGGCACCGAATGGAGCGAAACACATGGAACCCACGACCATTGGAAGAGCATGATCCATCCGGATGATCTTCAAGAGGTCAACAGGACCATAGAAGGATCCATAAATGGGAAAAGAGAACATGATAATGAATTCCGTATTATACGTCCTGACGGTGAAGTACGGTTCATTGAAGCTCACTGGGTAGTTAAGCATGACAGGAATGGCAAACCTCTAAAGATCATAGGAACTAACTGGGATATCACTGACCGTAAGTTATCCGAACAGAACCTGATAGATAGTGAAGGAAAGCTTGAACTCGCAATGGAGACATTCGGACTGGGATTCTGGGAACTGGACCTCAATACAAATATGCTGTTCCAGAGCCCACAGATGAATGAGATGATCGGTCTGGGACCTGACCATCAGTTCGATGACATTGAACTATATCTTGCCAGGATACATCAGGATGACAGGAAGATAGTTGCATCAGAGTTCTCTAAAGCCATAGAAACTAACAGCTCTTTTAACCTTGACTGCAGGATAGAACATCTTTCCGGCGAATGGCTGTGGATATCGCTTAAAGGTAAGCCTTTTGGAACCAGTGAAAATGGGAAACCTCACCGCATCATTGGTACCCAGGTAGACATCACCCCAAGAGTAAAGGCTGAAGAGGCATTATTGTACTCCAAGATCATGGCCGACGATGCGAACCGCATCAAGAGCGAATTCATGAAGAACATGTCCCATGAGCTCAGGACACCTTTAACAGCCGTGATAGGATTCTCAGATGTATTGCTTGATCAGGACTGTGAGGGATTAAGTGACTCCCAAAGGAACTACGTGCGGTACATACACCACAGTGGTAACAGTTTGCTGGAACTGATCAATCGTATCCTTGATTTTTCAAAGTATGAGATAGATGATCCTGACAGGATCACTCTTAAAATGCTCTCTTTTGACACATTCATCAATGAGAGAACTAAGATCATGTCGCAGAGAGCTTCAAAGAAGAACATCAAATTCACTGTTAAGAGAAAAGATTCTATTAAGAAGTTCTATGCTGATGAAGACAAACTTACCCAGATAATCCACAACCTGCTTGACAATGCGCTTAAGTTTACAACAGAAGGTGGTTCAGTGACCGTGGAAACAAAGGAACATGGGAACATGTTGCAGGTCTCGGTCATGGACACAGGAATAGGTATCGAAAAAGAGATGATCGGAAAGATATTCAAGCCCTTCGTGCAGATAGATGGATCCGTTGCCCGCAAGTATAGCGGTACCGGGATCGGTCTTGCCCTTACAAAGAAGTTCGTGGAACTTCACAATGGCAATATCATGGTAGATAGTGAACCAGGAAAAGGTAGCAGGTTCACCTTTGAGATACCGACCGACCCCAGATGATAGTTCTCTGGTGCTTGTTTCCCGGCAAGTGATGATAAAGGAGATACCATAGGAATGATCCCTTTTATATTATTTTCACTTCGCTTACAACACTGTTATTAAGCAGACTGACAATATACAGCTCCCTTAATTCAATGGATGGAATAATAATGGATGGAAAAAAACAGATCTACTTAGCAGGACCTCTATTCTCACAGGCGGAGATGGATTTTAACGTAATGCTCAGGGATAGATTGGTGGAAATGGGTTTTTCAGTATTCCTGCCACAGGAAGATGGCAATGATACAAGATCCAGTCGTATGGAAGAAAGGCAGAGAAACATCTTTGAGAACGATGTTCGTGGTGTTGATGGCTCCGACATAGTACTTGCAGTACTGGATGGTGGCAGCGATGTGGACTCAGGAACCGCATGGGAGATGGGATATGCCTATGCAAAAGGAATTCCGGTCCTTGGGCTTAAGACCGATTTCAGGACATTCGGTGACGAAGGCATTATTAATCTGATGATGGAAATGTCGATCGAAGCCCTTGAGAGAGATATAGAGAGCATGCTCAAAGTGCTTGAGAACTATCTTTGAAACATATCGAAACAAAAAAGAAGTGAGTTCTTACTCACTTGAACATTCCCTGTCATTGAAGTCCTTTTCAATGATCTCACCATTTGGCTCTTTTTCGGAGAAGATCTGACCTTCAAAGGCATATACCTCCGCACCTTCGGCCCAGGCATCACATGGTAATCCTGCCTTCATACATGTATGGTTCAGGAACTCTATCTCATCAAAGTCATTCTCCGGTGCTACCTGTGGCAGAAGAAGACCCTGTCTGTAACCGCTTTTAACTATGAGACCATGTCGTCCTATCTTGATGGAAGATGGAAGTTCCTTTGGAGGGACATCCATAAGCTCCGGTCTTGTCAGGATAGTGACCTCGATCGTTATATCCTCTATCTCCCTGACACTCACAGGAGGGAAACGCGGGTCTCTCAGAGCTGCTGACAGAGCAGAATCAGCAATTGCATTTCTCAGATGAGAATCAGCATATGGATGACCGATGCAACCCCGGAGATCACCATTCATTGTCAGGGTCACAAAGACCCCCCGAACCTCATTGAATATCGCAGGTAATTGGATCTCTGATCCATCCAGCATCTCACCTGTTCTCAGATATGTCTCAATGGCATCCCTTGCGAGCTGAACAGCCGCCTGACCTTCGGTATGTGAAAGTAGTTTTACCCCTTCGCTCATAGACTTAACTCCTGTTATTCCTTACAGGAAGTTAGTCACTTATCTGTTAAGTCTGTATCGTGTAGCTGCGATCTTAAGAGCCTCTATTCCAGGAAGTTTCTCGCCTGCAAGGTAGTCGATACATGCACCGCCACCTGTACTAAGGTGTGAGAACTTGTCCTCATAACCAAGGTTGCGGACCTCAGCAGATATATGTCCGCCACCAGCGATCGAATACTCTGAATCAACTGCTGCCTTGATGATCTCATGTGTACCAAGTGCAAAATCACTGATCTCAGAAAGTCCTGCAGGACCATTCAGGACCACGGTCTTTGCATTCTTGATCTCTTCAGAAAAAGCTACTATGGTCTCAAGACCAATGTCATTTATAGGAAGACCATCACCGGGTAGCTCACTGACCTGTGCCTCGGTCCTTTTACCACCATCGTTGAAAGCAATGTCAATTGGCAGACCTATTTTGCCATTGAACTTTTCAAGGACTTGTTTTCCTCTTTCGATCTGGTCTGTATATCCCTGTGACTCGATGAAATCCAGATTGGTCTTTCCGATATCAACACCTGATGCTGCAAGCATTACATTCGCAACGACACCGGTAACAAGAACCTTATCAGCGCCACCGTTGATCAGAACGTTCTCTGCAACCTTAAGGGAATCATCGACCTTTGCACCTCCAAGAACAAAGATACATGGTCTTTCACCACCCTTGATACCTCTGTCAAGGGAACTTATCTCTTTCTCCATTACCCTTCCGGCACCGGTAGGGAGGGTCTCAGTGAAACCCATTATGGAAAGGTGACTTCTGTGAGAAACAGCAAAAGCATCGTTCAGGAAGATATCGATCAAAGGAGAGAGTTTACGTACCATATGTGTGCCTGCATGATCAGAAGCTGATCTTTGCAGACTTTCCTCGGAGTAGAACCTGACATTCTCAAGCAGTATGACATCTCCTTTTTCCATTGCGGAGATAGAGTTACGGGCATGTGTGCCGAATATGTCATCTATGTATTTTACTTCCTTACCAAGGTACTGGGACATACGCAAAGAATGCGGCTTCATGGATGTGAAGTCGTTCTTTCCTGCCCTGCTCTGATGGGCCAGAAGTACAACCTTTGCATCATCAAGGTCCTTTATGGTAGGTATATGGCTCCTTATTCTCATATCATCGAGAATATTATCGTCCGGATCCATGGGGGTGTTCAGATCCACTCGCACAAGTATGGTTTTACCGTCAGTATCAAAATCATCAATAGTAAGATAGTCCCTGGTAGTCAAAATTCCATCACCGCTCCTTTAACCTGAATGACCATTGATCAATATATAAAGGCTATATGAGTATAAATGACATACGTAGTTTAATTTTTTGTCATAACGAACTAATCTTATTATACCTTTTCCGTGAAGGTCCGGAAGCCAAAAACTAATATCCCTTGCTCACAATTCCAGAGAGGTGATCATATGAAGATACTCGGAATATCAGGAAGCCCTAAAGTCGGCCAGAATAATGATACTTTGATAAAGGAAATGCTTGAGATCGCAGAAAAAAGAGGTTTTGAGACAGATGCTGTCTTCCTCTCATCATCAAAGATAGGACCATGTACTGCATGTGGCGTATGTGCAAAGGATGGAGAAAAATGTGTTATCGATGATGACATGCAGCCGGTCTACGACAAACTCGTGGAAGCAGATGCTATAGTAGTATCCTCACCTGTCTACTTCGGCACCATGACAGCACAGCTTAAAGCTCTCTGTGACAGGAGTGTCGTTCACAGAAGACAGGGTTTCAAGCTCAGCAACAAACTTGGTGCAGCAATGGCCATTGGTGGTTCAAGGAATGGCGGTCAGGAAAAGACTATCCAGACCATCCATGAATGGATGCACATCCATGGAATGATAATCGTAGGAGATGGAGGCCACTTCGGCGGTATACTCAAGAAGCCTGCTGCTGAAGATGAAGAAGGTATGAAGACCGCAGTTGACACTATCAACAAGGTCTGTGATGTCCTTGAAATGATGAAGAAATAGGTATCTTCATCTTTTCAGAGACACGGGTCATAGCACCCATTCTTTTTTCTTTTTGTACCTTTTCGTTTATTTTCTTCTATTTTAACCGGGTGCTGTTCTGTCCCCTGTTACATCCATGACCACACAACAAACCATATAAACAAATTGATACAATGTTATTAAAGAGACTTTTTCGTTCATGTGGGTGCTATTATGGGAGAAAGAACAGGATCTAAAAAAGATATAGATGGTTTCAGACCACCGGAAGACTTCTCAGAGAATGCCGTTGTCAATGACCCTGACATTTACAGGAGAGCTGAAGAAGACCCCGAAGGTTTCTGGGAGGAGAATGCTAACAATATCTACTGGTACAAAAAATGGGACAAGGTACTGGAATGGGAGCCTCCTCACTCTAAATGGTTCCTCGGTGGA
Organism: Methanolobus profundi; assembly: GCF_900114835.1. Lineage (GTDB taxonomy): Archaea > Halobacteriota > Methanosarcinia > Methanosarcinales > Methanosarcinaceae > Methanolobus > Methanolobus profundi. Next base: position 124,756 of record NZ_FOUJ01000006.1, read on the forward strand.
AAGCTCAATGCATGTTATAACTGTCTTGATGCTAACCTTGATACGCGTGCAGATAAGGCAGCACTGATATGGGAAAGTGAGGATGGGGACATTCGTCAATATACCTATCAGGAGCTTCTGGATGAGGTATGCAAACTGGCCAATGTGCTGAAGGATTCGGGCATCAGGAAAGGAGATATCGTTACGATATATCTTCCGATGATCCCCGAGGTCATTATATCAATGCTTGCATGTGCCCGTATCGGAGCACCGCATAGTGTTGTCTTTGCAGCATTCTCAGGAGATTCCCTTGCCACTCGCATTAGTAATGCCAACAGCAGACTTCTCATCACCTGTGATGGTTACGCCCGCAGAGGAAAGGTCGTCGAGCAGAAGAACAAGGTAGATGACGGGATAAGCTCCATTGAGCTTTTGGAAAGGGTCATTGTTGTGAAGAACAGTGATAATGACATTTCCATGAAAGAAGGAAGAGATGTCTGGTGGCACGATGTCATGAATGGCTCTGATATTGTATGCGAGCCAGAGATAATGGATTCAGAGGATATGCTGTTCCTTATGTACACCAGCGGTACCACAGGCAAACCCAAAGGAATCGTCCACACCACTGGAGGTTACATGGTAGCCACAAATACCACATCAAGGTTCGTCTTCGACCTTAAGGAAGACGATATCTATTGGTGTACAGCAGACGCCGGATGGATAACAGGGCACTCATACATCGTTTATGGACCCCTTTCCAATGGTGCCACACTTCTTACCTATGAAGGTGCCCCCGATTATCCTGAAAAGGACAGATACTGGGACATTATTGAAAGACATAAGGTCACGATACTTTACACTGCACCAACAGCCATCAGGACATTCATGAAATGGGGAACATCCTGGCTGAAGATGCATGACATATCATCATTGAGACTCATGGGTTCGGTGGGAGAGCCTATCAACCCTGAAGCATGGAAATGGTATCATGAGAACGTAGGAATGGGAAAATGCCCCATAGTTGATACATGGTGGCAGACCGAGACCGGAATGATAATGATATCACCACTTCCAGGAGTAACTACCACTAAACCCGGAAGTGCTACCATGCCTTTCCCCGGCATCAAGGCAGCTGTGCTTGACGAAAAAGGGAACGAGACCGCTCCGGGAGAGGATGGATTCCTGGCAATACTGGAACCCTGGCCAAGCATGGTACGTACGGTGTTCGGAAACGAGGAACGTTTCATCGAAACATACTGGAGCAAGTGGGATAATCGTACATACTTCGCAGGAGATGGTGCCAAAAGGGATGACGATGGCTATTTCTGGATAATCGGACGTGTGGACGATGTGATCAAGGTCGCTGGACACCGTATCGGTAGTGCTGAATTCGAGAGCATCATGGTCTCACATCCATCTGTTGCCGAGGCAGGTGTTGTTGGAAAGGAAGATGAGCTCAGGGGTGAGGTAATCTACTGCTATGTAACGCTTAAGACCGGTGCAGAAGAAAGTGAAGAGCTCAAAAAAGAGCTCAGAGGTTATGCGGATAAGAACATTGGTCCCTTTGCACGCCCGAAACAGATAATATTCTCAGATGATCTTCCAAAGACAAGAAGCGGAAAGATAATGAGAAGAGTTCTCAAAGCAATTGCCAACAATAAGGACCCTGGTGATGTTACCACACTGCAGGACCCTGCTGTTGTGGACATGTTGACAGAAAGGACCAGGGAACTGGAATCCGAATAAGGAAAAGGAAGGAGATAAAACTCCTTCATTGATCATTTCTTTTTTACTGACCGGGATCAGCCATTGATCTCAACGCCAATGCTCTCTGCTATGGCAGGAATATCAAGATGGTTCTTCAGAAGCTCTACCACACGGTCGAGTTTTACCTGCTGTTTGATATGGGCATGTCCTATGAGATTCTCCATCCTTTCGATGGTGTTCATGGTATCTCCCCGGACAAGGATCACAGGTATAGCAGCTTCTTCAGCACTTGCAAGAACAGCACCACTTGGACGCATATTACCTGTCAGTATGAGACATTTTACTCTGGAATCAATAGCAGCCATCTGAATATCTGCCCTGTCACCGCCTGTTATAACAACACTGTTGGGCTGGCGTCTGAAGTACTTGATCGCAGAACCTACCTCCATTGCACCGACCAGGTAATGTTCTACAAGCTGGTCAAGTTTGTCAGGTGCCACAAGAACCTCTGCATGAAGGTCCTCTACTATCTCAGAAATAAATACCGAGCGCAGAGTATCATCCTCATAGATCACGCCAAATACCTTAATTCCCTTCTTCTCAAGGAACGGAACAACGATATCGTTGACCCTGTCAGCCATGTTCAGCGGAACCTCGTTCAGTATCAGACCTGTGAGAGTTTCATTGTTACCGATTATACGCATATCACAAAGGATCCTGTCAACTGCGGAAATTGAATCGAAACGTGTCACAAGAAGCATCCTTGTGTCAAGCTTGCCAGCGATCTCAGGGTCAGAGAGACCATACATGGAACCGCCACCGATACCTCCTGTGCCTTCTATGAAAATTATGTCCTTATCCTTCGATACTACAGAATAAGCCTCCTGAAGTCTCTCATCAAGGTCCTTTTCAACACCTTTGAGAGCATCATCTATGAGACTGTCAGTAAGATGAATTGGAGTTATATACTTTGCAGGGTCCTCGATACCAAGTAATTTCTTGATACCCTCTGAATCCTCATCTGTGAGGGAACCGTGCACATCTATGAGAAGATTACCCACAGGTTTCATGTAGCCTACTTTCAGACCGTTTTCCTGGAATATCTTCCCCAGACCCATACAAATAGAACTCTTACCAGAGAACTCTTCTGATGAACTGATCAATATTGAAGCCATACTATCCTCTCCTTATCCTCATTTAACTATCCAGCGTGAATCTGATATCCATTGCAACACAACCCTGACCTTCGGGCATGACCATTAAAGGATTGATCTCGAATTCCAGTATTTCCGGGAAATCCGTGACCAGTTGCGACACCTTTAGCAGTGTCTGAATAATAGAATCAATATCAGATGATGCCTCTCCCCTAACACCTGCGATAAGAGGGTAGGTCTTTATCGACGATACCATGTGTCTTGCCTCTGATGCACTTATTGGAGCAACTGCAAATGAGACATCCTTCAGGAACTCAACATACGTCCCTCCAAGACCGAACATGAGCAAAGGACCGAACTGCGGATCCCTGTCCATTCCTATGATGACCTCCTTACCTCCACTTACCATCTTCTGGAGCTGCACACCTGTGACAGTGGCATCGGGCATGTAATGTCTCACATCGGACATCATGGAATTATATGCACGTTCGATATCATCCGCATGTTTCAGGTTCAGGCGGATACCGCCTACATCGGTCTTGTGAGATATATCAGGTGACAGGATCTTCATGACAACCGGATAGCCCATGTCATCTGCTGCCTTTATGGCCTCAGGAAGGGTCTTGGCGATCCTTGAATCCACCACCGGTATATCATAGGCCTTCAGTATATCCAATGATTCAAGACCATGTGTTCTTCTTTTTCCTTCTGATGCTGTATCTATGAAAGAACGAGCAGCCTTAACATCACAATTCAGTTTTTCAGGTTCTTCCTGTTTGCGCTTCTTTATCGTGAAGTAGTTACAAAGAGCGTTCATACTTGCAACTGCCCTTTCTGAAGAAGAATAATTTGGTATACCATAACTGTTGAGGACGTCTTCCCCTGCAGCTATCCTGCTGCCTCCTGCAAAGTTACAAAGAATAGGCTTCTTTGACTGCTGTATCTTCTTTGCGACAGTTTCAGCTATTCCCGGAACATCGGTCATGGATTGAGGTGATACAAGAACAATGATACCATTGACATTGATATCGTCAAGAACGGCATCGAGTGCATGCGCATAAAGATCTGCACCGGCATCTCCAAGAACGTCCACTGGATCATAGAAGTTAGCTGCCGGAGGTAATTTCTCCCTTAGGCGCTCTACAGTGGATTCCTCAAATGAGGCTATTGAAAGTCCTGCATTGTAACATGCATCTGCGGTCAGTATACCAAGACCACCTGCATTGGTAACTATTGCGATATTCCTTCCTTCCGGTAAAGGACAGACAGAAAAAGCACGACTGTGGTCAAGCATTTCCTCAAGGGAATCTGCCCTGATAACACCAGCCTGTTTAAAACCTGCATTATAGGCAGCATCAGAACCGGCAAGTGTACCTGTATGTGAGGACACTGCTCTGGAACCAACAGAAGTACGTCCTGATTTTACAATGATGATAGGTTTTGAACGGGAAACACGCTGTGCGATCTTAATGAACTCCGGTCCATCCTTGACACCTTCAAGATAGGCTGCTATGACAGCGGTGGTATCATCCTCTTCGAACATTTTTAGAAAATCGTTCTCTGAAAGTGTGGCCTTGTTACCAAGACTTATGAACTTCGAGAAACCCACACCTATGCGCTCTGCCCAGTCCAATGTGACCGTACATATGGCACCGGACTGTGACATCATTGCAATGTTACCCTCATAAGCCATGTTAGCTGCAAAGGAAGCATTGAGACCGGATGCAGTATCGATTATACCAAGACAGTTAGGACCGATCATATCGATACCATACTGCTCACAGAGGGAAATGCATTCACGCTCAAGACGCGCACCTTCCACACCAGCCTCTTTGAAACCGGCAGAGATGACTATGACATTCCCGACACCTGCCTGGCCGCATTCATCGATCGCCTGAGGGACGAACTTTGCCGGAACTACAATTACTGCAAGGTCTACCTTTTTATCATCCGGGACATCCATTATACTCGGATAACAAGGCAATCCCAATATCTCATCGGCACCGGGATTTATCGGTACTATTGTAAGCTCGCTGTTCTGCATGAGATTCTCAAGCACGGCCCTTCCTACTTTACCTTCTTTTCTGGAAGCACCGATAACAGCTACAGAATTCGGATCGAACATTCTTTCCAGCATGATATCTCCCTGTAAATTTTCCCTTTTTATTAATACAGTGCGATAATAGATAAAATTAAGGGAGATCGATATGAGGATCAAAAGTAAAAATACAGGAAAAGGAAAATACGATATCTCACCTTTTCTGTCTTTCCTTTATTTCAGCGATCTGTCTTTCGTATATAGCCCTGTAGTCTGCATTCCTCATCTCCTGCCATTTCTCTGAAAGGATCGCGTAATCCTTCTCCCTGGACTCAGAACTTAATTTATATTCCAACCATTCCACAGCATTTCTGACGGCAAGAAGGAAACCATGCAGAGCTTCATAATATCTGGAAAGGACGACGGACTCGTCCCTTGATCTGTAACCCAGTACCGAACCAATTCCCAGAATACCGATTATACCTATGAAGAAGAAACCCAGGTCTATGGGTTTGGATGAAGAGGATACAGCCTCGTTCATTGCTTCTGCATCGGATACAGCATCTATGGAATTGAGCCTGGACTCATCACCATAGCTTATTCTGGTGCTCTCAGCTTCCACATCAGGCACTGTATTTCTCAGGACAGGGGAACTTCCTGTGCTAACAATTGCAAAAGGAGAGAATCCCGGGGTCTCTGCCTTATAATAATAGTAACTGGAATCAGTACCTATTCTGGATGTCTTCAGTTCTTTCCATGCACCGGACGAGTATCTGTACATTTTTATGGCTGATGGGTCTACGTTGTTCTCCGTAAGCCATTCTTTCTCTACTTTGAAACTTATCTGAGCAGATGAGAAATAGTTCCCTGAATTGAACTTAACATCCCCAACCCATATGTTGATGTAATGATATACATCTCCGGATGGACTGCTACTGACAAGAGAAGAACGGTCCTTCAATATCTCGATCACTGCTGTGATCTGACCGGCTGCCTGCAACGCATCGAACTTAACATATTCAAGGTAATTCTCTCTGTTAGGGAACTCGAAAGTGACCTCTTTACCCTGTGTGACATACTGTATAGAATAATCCTTGTAGGCTACATTGGCATAGTCCTCAGAAGCACTTGAAGAACCACCTCCGGAACCACCACTGCTACCTGTTGTAAACCCACTGTAATCCTCTGTGGTACTCCGGTCAACATCATAGACCCTTATGGATACCGCTTCTGATGCATTCAGTTCTCCGTCGGTCACACGGAACTCTACGGAATAGAGGCCTGATTGGGTGTAACCCGGACGCCAGGTGAATAATCCTGTTGAGGCATTGAGTGAAGCACCTGATGGAAGACCTCCTGCGGAATATGTAAGTTCATCATCGTCAGCATCGGTAGCATTTATTGAGAACTCAAGGGTCTGGTTCTCATAAACAGAGAAAGAACCAATAGTATCGATCTCAGGTGCCATGTTCTTCTCGTTCACATGCACTGATATCGTGGTGTTGTCCGTGAGATGACCATCTGTGACGGTCAGGTTAATGCTATGGTCACCACCATCCGAATAACCCGGTGTCCAGGTGAAGATATCACCAATGACCTGTCCTACTCCTGAATTAGTAGAATAGCTCAGTTCATCATTATCCGGATCGGATGCATTGAGCGATATCTGAAGTGTCTCGGTCTCATTCACATAATGCACAAGCATCTGACCGAATACAGGAGCACGATTGACATCGTCTATATCTATCGTTACATATTGAACAGCAGTGTATAGTTTGTCAGATACGGTGAACTCCACATAATAGTTGCCTGATTGTTCATAGGTAGGGGTCCAGGTGAAGACACCCGTGGAACTATTGATCGCTGCACCTGAAGGAGCGTGCAGGACTGCATATGTCAGAATCTCATTATCCCCATCATCCTCATCTGAAGCATTCAGTGTGAATGTCAGCAATTCATTTTCTTTACCATGCTGCTCATCCGGAGGAACTATGACAGGTGGCATATTGGTATTTCCAACTGCTATTTTGGCCACTGTGGAATCAGTGAGCTGACCATCTGAGACTGTGAACACTATACTATGGAAACCACTGTCATTCACATCAGGGGTCCAGGTAAAGATGTTATCTGCCAGATCACCGTAGGTCACATCCTTTGTGAATGTCAGTTCATCATCATCATCTATATCGGAAGCAATGAGCTCTATAGTAACAGTATCCAGCTCATTGACAAGTGTATCGGATATTGATTCTATCACAGGTGCGGAATTGGAGTTCGTGACATCTATGATAACCGTATCACTTACAGTGAATTCAGTATCGTTCACAGTGAACTTTACATGATAGGTACCTTCGTCACTATAGCCAGGGGTCCAGGTGAAAACACCATTGTTCAGGGAACCGAATTCCACATCCCTGGAATACAAAAGAATGTCACCTTCATCAGGGTCCGAAGCATTCAGATCAAGCACCAGTGTACTGTTCTCAGCCACCTGCACATTATCCGGCAGATCGATCACCGGAGGGCGATTAATATCATTGACTGTTATCTCTACATCCTCAGTGTCCTCTTCAAGTCCATCTGAAACTACGAAAGTTACAGTATATACTCCAGCCTGTTCATAGGTCGGAGTCCAGGTAAAAACACCATTCGAAGGATCTAGTAAAGAACCTGATGGCTGGTCTGTAACTGAGTAAAGAAGTGTGTCCTCATCATAATCCACTGCATCCAGAGTGATAGTAAGAGCTTTGTTCTCATCCACTGACCTTGATCCGGTGACCATTAGCACAGGTTCACGGTTCACATGAACCACTGTTATGACAATGGTCTCTGAATCGGAGAGACTGCCATCACTTACCGTAAATGTGAGAGTGTAAGTTCCGGAATCATCGAAATCAGTGATCCAGACGAACTCACCGGTATTTGCATTGAATGTAGAATCATCAGGAAGAACAGAAGTAGAATAACTTAACTGGTCACCTGTATCAGGATCAGTGCCAGATACAGTGAACCTCAGCTCCGAACTCTCATAAACTGTTCTGTCTCCAATTAGATCTAGCTCAGGGGCGCGGTTGACTGAACCTACACTGATAGATATCGTTTCTGAATCGGAAAGAGAACCATCGCTCACAGTGAATGTGACACTATAAGTACCTGAATCATCAAAATCAGGGGTCCAGGTAAACTTACGGGTATAAGCATCGAAGTGGGCACCATCAGGAACACTGCTTGCAGTGTATATCAAATTATTAAGGTCGGCATCTGAACCTGATATAGTAAAGGATAGTTCTGTTCCTTCACTGACAACCTTGTTACCTATAACATCCAGAACTGGAGGACGATTCACATCATTCACAGTTATGAATATGGTCTCTGAATCAGAAAGGGAACCATCACTAACGGTAAAGGTAACAGGATATATTCCTGAAGACTCGTGATCAGGCGTCCAGCGGAACTGACCTGTACTCGATGAGAAACTGGCATCTTCAGGAGAATTTGATATCGAATACACCAACTGGTCCTCATCAGGATCAGTAGCGGATAACGAGATGACGATCTCCGAATTCTCGTCCACTTCCCTGTTGCCGATCGTACCCATTACAGGAGCACGGTTAACAGAACCAACACTAATGGATATGGTCTCTGAATCGGAAAGAGAGCCATCACTTACACTAAAAGTAACACTATAGCTGCCAGAATCATCGAAATCTGTGGTCCAAGTGAATTGCCCTGTATTCTCATCAAAACTAGCATCATCAGGAACACCCACAGCACTTAGTACCGGATCATCACCATCAGGATCACTTGCAGACACTGTGAAACTTAGCTCTGACCCCTCAGCAACTGCCTTGTTACCTATGGCAGCCAGAACAGGAGCACGGTTGACATTGTTGACAGTGATCGTCACAGTCTCGGAATCAGAGAGGAAACCATCACTTACAATGAAGGTCAGATCGTATGTGCCTGAATCCTCATAACCGGGAATCCAGATGAACTCGCCACTGTTCTCATCGAAGCTTACATCCAAGGGAGCATCTTCTACACTGTATACAAGAGTTCCACCGTCAGGATCTGTTCCTGATACTGTGAATCGCAGTTCTGAGTTCTCATCTACGCTCTTGTTGCCTATGGGATTTAATTCAGGGGCACGGTTTACTGATCCTACGCTGATAGAGATCGTTTCTGAATCGGAAAGGGAACCATCACTGATGGTGAAAGTAATACTATATGTCCCTGAATCATCAAAACCGGGAGTCCAGGAGAACTCACCTGTGTTTTCATCGAAACTGGCACCTGACGGGACACCTGTAGCTTCGAGAGTGACAGTATCATCATCGGGGTCACTGCCTGAAACGGTGAACACCAGTTCTGAACCTTCGGCAACTGCTTTGTTACCTATTGGTTCCAGCTCAGGAGGACGATTAACATCATTGACCGTAATTGTCACAGTTTCAGAATCGGAAAGGGAACCATCGCTCACACTGAAAGTAACATCATGTGGACCTGAATCCTCATAACCAGGAGTCCAGGAGAACTCACCTGTGATACCACTGAAAGATGAGCCGGAAGGAGCACCTGTAACTGTGTAACTAAGAGTATCAGGGTCGGGGTCACTACCTGAGATCACAAAGCTTATTTCGGAGTTCTCATCCACTGTCCTGTTTCCAATGGAATTGAGAACAGGAGGAAGGTTTACATCATTGACAACTATGGTAATCAGTTCGACATCGATGTATGCCCCGTCACTGACCTCAAAAACAACACTATAGCTGCCAGCCTGTGAATATGAAGGGGTCCAGGTGAACTCATGTGTCGTTGGATCGAAACTGGAACCTGATGGATTGCCTGAGACAGAGTATGTAAGGACATCATTGGGATCTGCATCTGTTGCGTTAATCGTGAAGAAGAGAAGTTGACCCTCATCGACCTCCTTATTGCCTATTGATCCAAGGACAGGAGGTACATTCGTGTTACCCACTGCTATTTTAAAGAATTCGGTGTATTCCAGATAACCGTCCGAAACAGTGATATTGACACCATATAGACCATTGTCATCAAAACCAGGAGTCCAGGTGAAGATCTTATTATCGAGATTTCCGAATGCAACATCTTTACTGTAAAAGAGTTCATCACCATCAGGATCACTTGCAGTGATAAGTACTACAAGTTCCTCATCCTCATCCACCACCTTATCCGATATAGGCTCAATGAAAGGTGGTCTGTTCACATCATTCACTGTGATCTGTACGGTTTCAGAATCAGATTCAATGCCATCATTCACAGTGAATTCTGCATAATAGATACCTGAATCTTCATATGTAGTGGTCCATGTGAAAACATCATCAACTAGGGAACCGAATGAAGCATTCGTGAAATAGGACAATGTATCGTTATCTGCATCTGTAGCTGAGAGAGTGATACTCAATGTATCGTTCTCATTTACAGACCTTGACCCGATCGATGAAAGGATAGGAGGAGCATTCACATCCTGTACTGTTATTGTAATGTTATCTGACGTCGATGCCTGTCCATCGGATACAGTGAACTCTATTTCATATATGCCGGACTGATCATAACCGGGGGTCCATGTAAAGACACCGGTGGTGTAACCCAGATCAGAACCGTCAGGAAGTGGTGAAGCTGTATAAGTAAGAGACTCATCATCAATATCAGTAGCATTGAGCTCAATGACCACTGTTCCAAGTTCACTTATTGTTACATCAGGTATTTCTTCAAGAACCGGGGCAGAGTTAGTATTTGAAACATAGATAACTACTGTTCCACTTGTATTGAGCTCTGAATCATTAACAGTGAATGTAACCTGGTGGGTGCCTTCATCACTAAAGCCGGGAGTCCATGAGAAGATACCATCATCCAGTGAACCAAAGCTAACATCCTTTGAGTAAACAAGCTCATTGCCATCAGGATCTGAAGCATTCAGGTCTAGCAAAAGAGCATCTCCTTCAGCAACGTTTGCACTTGAAGGAAGGGAAAGGACAGGAGGACGGTTAACATCCTGTACTGTTATTGCCATGGTATCTGATATTGATGCCTGGCCATCGGACACACTGAACTCGATATCATATGTGCCGGACTGACCATAATCTGGGACCCAAGTGAAGATACCAGTAGTAGAACCCAGATTCGCACCGTCAGGAAGTGGCGAGGATGTGTACGTAAGAGTATCATTATCTGCATCAGAAGCATTGAGAGTAAAAGATATCAGTTCATTTTCTCTGCCATACTGTGTACCAACTGAAGTTATAACAGGATGAGAATTGGTATTCTCTACTGTGATCGTCATTGTCTTTGAATCGGTGAACTCACCATCGGAAACATTGAAGAGGACAGTATAGATACCGCTATCATGTAAACCGGTTCCCCAGGTAAAGACGTTGTCTGTGATATCTCCGAAGGTCACGTTCTTTCCAAAGGTCAGTTCATCATCATCAATATCTGTGGCATTAAGCTCAATGGTAACTGTTCCAAGTTCACTTACTGTGACATCCGGTATCACTTCAAGAACCGGTGCAGAGTTAGTATGTGAAACATAGATTGCCACCGTTCCACTTGTATTGAGCTCTGAATCATTAACAGTGAAAGTAACCTGATAGGTGCCTTCGTCACTATAACCGGAGGTCCATGAGAAGATACCGTTGTCCAGTGAACCGAAGGTAACATCCTTTGAGTAAACAAGCGCATCGCCATCAGGGTCTGAAGCATTAAGATCAAGGAGAAGGGTGGCTCCTTCGGCAACGCTTGCGCTTGAGGGAATAGAGAGGATTGGAGCATGATTCACGTCCTTTACTGTTACGGCCATTGTTCCTGAATCAGACAGAAGACCATCGCTTACATAGAAGGTCAGGGAATATAGACCCTGATCACCGTCGGATGTGGTCCAGATGAACTCACCTGTGAAATTGTCAAATGTTGCATTATCAGGCAACCCGATGACTGAATAGTTAACCGGTTCCTTATCAGGATCAGAACCTGAGACAAAGAAAGACAACGTTGAACCTTCATCGACCTCCCTATTACCTATGGGATCCAGTACAGGAGGACGGTTGATATTGAAAACCTCAATTATTATGATCTCCGAGTCGCTCAGGCCATTTGCAGAAGCTATGAACTCTACGGAGTAAGTACCTGCATCCTCGTGATCTGTGACCCACCGGAACTCACCTGTGACATTATCAAGAGTGGAGTCATCTGGCAGATCAGATGATGAGTACTCTACAGGGTCACCTTCCTGATCAATGGCATTTATGGTGAAATAAAGTGTCTGGTTCTCATTAACTGACTGATTGCCTATAGGTTCCATTTCAGGGGCAGTATCAGTAACAGTAGAGATAACGGTGATATTGGCCTGTGTGTTATCCACAGCATAACCATCGGATACTGAAAAATCAACAGCATGTTCCCCTATATCATCTGTAGATGGTATCCATGAGAATGCACCCGTGCTGGAGTTCAGTTCTGATCCCAATGGAAGGTCCTCTGCCCCATATGTAAGAACAGCATCATCCTCATCAGATGCCGTTAACTGGAATGAGATAATTGAACCTGTACTTACCATCATGTCAGCGATCTCACCTATAATTGGTGGATAATTCACCCTTACAGAGCCATTGGTAACGAACTGAGCAGGATAGGACAGAGTGTCATTCTCAACTGAGACGTTATTTAAGAGAACATCATAGGTTCCCATTGCCATTGCTCTGAAAAATAGATCAGCCACATGAGTTTTCTCATCTGTGATGATATTCACAGAGCTGAGCGACATATTGGCAAAACCTGTTGAATTGTTGAGATAGTATGCCAGTTGAAACCCTGATAATGTATCATTTACCTCAATATCATCTATCTGCAAAGAAGCGTTATTGAAATTGATATCCAGGGAAAGTGATCTCATACCTGTAGCGTTCTCAACGAACAGCGGCAAGAAGAACGAAGTATTGTTATTGGTAACCGTGCTGCCCATTATGACAGTCTCATTTGAATATGCACTTGAGACCACAGGGACGAGTATTATCAACAGAACGATGCTTTTCAAAATAAAGTATAGATTGCTATGTTTGTCAGACCCACCGGGAAACATGCCTTACCCCCATAAAGCATTCGCGGAAGAAGGTCGAACCTATCTTCAAAGATACCACTACAAAGAGCGATAGATCTTATGACAGGAACTGCCCACCACCAACTAAAATAAAGTAAACATTAATGGATTATAAATTTTTTTAATTACAGTGATATAATAATAATTATGTGCTGTATAAAATAATATTGCCTGCGCATTCCACAATCGGAAAAAATAAAAAAAATGGTAAGAGACAATTATTTCTTCAAACGTCTGTAACGCTTACCATCAGGATTGCCGATCTGCTTGTATAATTCATCATAATGGGATCTGTACTTGTATCCAATTGCCACAATAGAACCTATGACGCCTATCAACAAGAACAATACAATGGACCTTTTACTTTCCTGTGAAGCTGCGTAGCCACTTTCACCCGTTGGGATCTCATCATCAATAGACATCATTGTTTCATTTATCTGAGTACTGTTCTCAGACATGGTGATCTCAGATATCTCAGGTGGGATAACTATTGCGAAAGAGGAGAATCCGGGAGTTTCTGTCTCATAATAGAAATAATCCTCATCCTCGTCAACAAGAGAGGTTTCAAGAGAGTTCCATGAACTGTCAGAATACCTGTACAACTCAACAAGTTCCGGATCACGATCATCCGACTCGATCCACGAACGTTCGACCTTGAACTCGATAAGTATGTCAGAGAGAGTGTCCGAAGAGAATTTCGAATCACCTACCCATATGTTGAGATTCTTATATACGGTTCCAGGAGCAGCCTCATCAACAAGAGAAGAAGTGCCCTTCAGCATTTCGATCATTGCCTTGACCTGACCTGCATTGAGCTTTGAAGTGAAACTTATAGAGGTTATGCTGTTAGCCTCTTCCTCAAAAGAGAAGACCGTTTCAGTCTCTCGTATGACAGACTTGAGGACATAGTCCTTTAATACAATATTCTCATAGAGTTCGCCTGTTGTCATGGACCCGCCGCCTCCACCGCCACTGGAGCTGGAAGTTGTGCTGGTTGAGGAAGAAGAAGTCTCAGTTACAGTTATGGAAACTGTCTCATAGTCCTCCTGAGAACTGTCACTCACATAGAAACTGACTGAATAATCGCCAATGTCATCACTTGAAGGAGTCCATTCAAAGGTTCCTGTATCCTCATCTAAACTGGCATTGACTGGAAGGTCCAGTGCCTTGTATGAGAAGGTTTGACCTTCATCCTCATCGGATACAGAAAGAGAGAACTCCAGTTCCTTATCTATGACCGCCTCTCTGGGACTTATGGAATTAAGCTTTGGAGGCATGTTGGAATCAGTGACCGTGATCTTTGCCGTTGTACTGTTGCTCAGGATACCATCAGACACGGTATACTCTACAGTGTACACACCTGCATCTGTGTAATCAGTAGTACAAATGAAAGTATTACCCCTTACTATACCAAGGCTGCTGTTAGTTGAATATGTAAGAGTATCGCCATCCTGATCAGTTGCACTCATATTGATGTACTGGAGACCATTTTCAATGACAGAATAGTCAGCAACAGCATCAATTACAGGAGCACGGTTCACATCATTGACAACTATATCAACTACCTGATATGTTGAATACGTACCATCAGATACTTTGAATTCAGTTTTGTAACTTCCTGCCTCTTCATAAGAGGGAATCCATGAGATCTGAATAGAATTACTACCCATTGTAACAGTAGGGTCAGATGGAAATCCATCCGGGAATGAAAAACTAAGTTTCTTTGTCTTGTCATCAGCAGCTGTAATTTCAAATGAAAGTTCAGAGTTCTCATCTATGGATTGGCTACCTATAGAATCCATGACGGGAGCTGAATTGGAATTATCAATCACAATCATTGAGGTGAAACTGTCCGAACCGATTCCATCGCTCACACTGAAAGTCAGTACATACTTTGCTGCAGAACCTGGTTCAGACCATTGGAACAGTCCTGTATTCTCATCAAATACCGCACCTGCTGGTAAACTACCAACAGAATAAGTGATGTCATCGCCATCAGCATCGAAACCATTCAGCTGGATGGTGACTGGCGTGTTTTCTGGAACGGAAACATCACTTACAGAATACAATACAGGTGCCCTGTTCACATTTGATACATTTATCAAAGCTGTTTGTGTTACGGATGAAGAGCCATCCGTTACACTGAAGACTATTGTATGTTCTCCCTGGTCATCGTAATCTGGTGTCCAGGTGAATACATTTCCCTCAAGAGTGCCAAATGATGCATCCTTTGAGAAGGCAAGGATGTCAGAATCTTCATCAGTTGCTTCAAGTGTTAACTGGACAGGGACGTTCTCGTCAACCTGAGTATCATCAATAGCAGAGAATACAGGTAAACGATTTGCATTGTTCACGGTTATTGTAATGTATTCCGAATCAATATATGAGCCATCGGAGACCACGAACTGTACAAGATAACTGCCTGCCTGATCATAGGTAGGAGTCCATTCGAAGAGACCAGAAGAAGCATCAAGGGTAGCACCAAGAGATGCAATATCAGGAGAGGAGAAAGTAAGGGTATCGTTCTCGGGATCCTCTGCAGATAAAGTGAAGGTCAGCATACTGTTCTCACTTACAGAACGGTCACCTATTACATCAAGAACCGGAGTATCAACCAGTGCAGCAAGTGCCGTTGTTTGTGAAAATATGATGATGAACAGAATTATCAAAGTTCTTATTGAAAAAGAGCAAAGGCTTGAAGTGTCATGCAATTTCCCGTTTTCAACTAACCGGGCAGATCCGTTCCGTATACTATCAAAGATAAAATCCCCTCCATAATCGATTGTACTTTGGTTTCTGGTCGAGATAAAGTTATTTGAATATAATAAAATAATTATAATCAACTGAGTATGGAACTGCTGGACAAATATAAGTTAACAACAGACCATGGTATTTCAAGGTCTGTCGTAATTACAATATCTACTTATTTCTTCATACGTCTGTAACGCTTACCATCAGGATTTCCAAGCTGCGTCTTCACCTTTTCGTAGTAATCACGGTTCCTGTAACCTACAAAGCCCATTGCCATGATACCGATAAGTCCTATGACTATCAGGAATGGGAATGATGAACTTTCCTTCTGTGGAAGCTCTGCTCCGGATTCCAGTGGTGTTTCATCCTCTGTTGACATCATTGGTTCTATATCAACAGATGTTGCTACGATCTCTTCAGCTGATACCTCCTGGGTCATAGTTGATGGGTCTACGCTTGATATCGCATATGAAGAGAATCCAGGAGTTGTAGAAGTGAAGTAGTAGTAGTACTCATCTTCTCCTGTGACCGCTGTTGGAAGTATATCCCATTCTCCGCTATTATATCTGCAGAGTGTGATCATAGATACATCGATATTGTTCTCATCGACCCATACCTTGTCCACCTTGAAATTGATCTTACAATCATCTATTACGTCATCTGCAAGGTTTGAATCAATGTAGATGTTCATGTTCTTGTAAACATCACCCGGTGCAGCAGAGTCAACCTGTGAGGAAGTATCTTTCAGCACTTCAACTACTGCCTTGACCTGTCCTGCATTAAGCTCTGAGATGAAGCTCAGGGAAACTATACTGTTATTCTCCTTATAGAAGGAGAAGCTTGTATCAACCTCTCTTACAACTGATTTCAGATTGTAGTCCTTGAAATCGATATTGTCGAATTCCTCGCCAGAGGTCGCAGCTCCACCGCCGCCTCCACCGCCACCGGAACTGGAAGAAGTGGTACTGGAAGTAGATGAGGTTGATGTTACAGTGATGGCCACGGTTTGTGAATCTGTGTCTACTCCATCAGTTACGGAGAAGATGACCGAATAAGTTCCTGCATCCCCATCTACAGGAGTCCATGTAAAGACACCTGTTGTATTACCCAGAGTTGCATTATCCGGGAGGTTCAGGGCTGAATAATTCAGATTATCACCATCTACGTCTGATGCTGTGATGGTGAATGTCAGTTCATCCTCTTCCTCTACGCTCTTTGAACCTATGGATGAGAGCACAGGAGGTGCATTGACATCATTGATCGTAATTGTGGTCGTTCCTGATGTATTGACCGTTCCATCGGACACTATAAATTCCATATTGTAAATGCCACTGTCACGATAATTCGTATCCCAGGAATATATATCACCGTTAAGAGTACCAGATGCATTACCAGTATTGTTAATCCACACTGTTATATGATCTTCATCTTCACTATCCGGATCATTTGCACCGAGAGTTATCGCAAGATATTCATTTTCATTGATAGTATAGCCTGACTGCAGTGAATCAAACACAGGAGCACGATTGACATTCGAGACAACAATAGGAACTATCATTTTGTCCGAATAGTCCATTCCATCCTCTACTATGAATTCCACATTGTAAGTACCTGATTCATCGTAGGAAGGGGTCCAGCTAAAATTAATTCCTGCAGAATTTGAAGATATAATTGCAGTAGAGGGAGCACCGGATACGTAATAAGTCAGTTCATCATCAATATCTGGGTCTATTGCAGTGACAGTGAAGGAGAGATATTCATTTTCATTAATCGTTTTCTCTTCTACATATTCAAATACAGGTGCATTATTAGTATCATTTACACCAATAACAGCCATCTTTGTATCTGAAAGAGAACCATCGCTTACAGTGAAATTGATGTAAGTAGTGGTATTCTGATAAATGTAATCAGGGGTCCAAGTGAAGACATTATCATTAAGATCACCAAGGTTTGAGTCCATAGAGAAGTACAGTGGATAGTCACCGTCAGGATCATTTGCGCTGAGCGTGATAGTAACTTCCTCGGTCTCATTCACTGAGACAGTTGGTATATAGTCAAGCACAGGAGCACGGTTCACATCATTGACAACTATAGTTACTACAATCTTGTCATCCAATGAAGCATCTTCAACAGTGAACTCAACGAAATAGGTTCTTGACTGAGTATAATCAGGCGTCCATTCGAAGTTAGTACCATTCATAGTACCAAAGGTTGCATTTGTAAAGTAGCTGAGAGTGTCTTCATCAGGGTCAGTTGCACTAATGTTCAGTACAAGTTCTGTACCTTCATAAGCATTCACAGTTCCAAATGCAGGGAACTCTGGTGCTCTGTTCGTATTTGTAACTGTGATAATGACATACTGAGAAGCAGTATCTTCTCCATCGGACACAGTGAACATTGCAGTTACATCATCAAACCCGGCAGTAGCATTAGTAGTATCATAGTCAGGGATCCATGAGAACTCACCAGTGGTCTCATTAAGTGTCGCATCTGATGGAAGATTACTCATTGAGTAAATGAGTGTATCATCAGTGTCATCGTCGCTTCCTACTAGAGTGAATGAGAGTTCCTGACCTTCAGACACCGACTGAGCACCTATTGATGTAAGCTCAGGTGCACGGTTGACATTGTTGACCGTGATAGTGACATTCTCAAGGTCATTACCATTCACAGGGTCTGTAACTATAAAGTCGACATAATGGATTCCACTGGCATCATATCCTGGAGTCCAGGAGAACACACCAGTAGAAGGATCGAGAGTTGCTCCTGACAGGGATCCAATCATGGAATATGTCAGAGTCTCATTATCAAGGTCAGTTGCATTTAGAGTGAAAGTAAGTGTTTCAGACTCATTGACAGACTGAGGACCGACCGCATCAAGAACCGGTTCACGGTTCATATTGTTAACTGTGATCAGTACATTCTCAGTATCATTAGCATTGCTGTCATCTGAGACCATGAACTCAATAGAGTGTATTCCCTCATCATCGTAATCTGGAGTCCATGAGAAATCACCGGTCGATGGGTCAAGGGTTGCACCAGCAGGTTCCCCACTCATTGAATATGTAAGAGGGTCATTATCCGGATCGGTTCCGTTAAGAGTGAATGCAAGCTCCTGACCTTCAAAAACTGACTGTGAACCTATTTCTCCAAGAACAGGTGCACTGTTCACATTTGTTACTGTGATCATTACAACCTGATGGTCTACGGAGCCATAACCATCTGATACGGTCAAGTTAACGTAATGTGTCCCTATATCCTTGTTTTTTGTGGTCCAACTGGCTACACCAGATGATGGATCAATGTCAAAGATATTGAGGTCATCGGATGAGAAGGTCGGACTGTCACCATCAGCATCTGTACGATTAGCATCTATAGTTATTGTATCTCCCACATCGACAATGAAAGAGGATGGGACATCAATGATGCTAATTGGATTATTAGGTATCTGTACCTTGCTTTCAACACCTGACGAAAGGGTGGAACTGGTAACATTGTAAGCGTAAACTGTGATATTGGACCAGTCATGGGCATTCATACCAACTGT
>NZ_FOUJ01000006.1:145063-201755 GCF_900114835.1 Methanolobus profundi
GTGGAACTGGTAGCATTGTAAGCGTAAACTGTGATATTGGACCAGTCATGGGCATTCATACCAACTGTATCATTGAATTCAAGACCAGTTGTATTGTACCAGCTATTATCATAGCTGACATTGTAACCATCTGTTATGTTACCACTATTACCAGCTTCCCATTCATGAAGGACCCAGAAGTTACCGGTAGTGTTGATGAAGTTTACCGGAGATGCCGGAGTATATGTCACTGAGCTTGCTTCATTTACAGTGATCGTTACAACAGTGTAATCCTGAAGCTCACTGTCAGTGACACTGAAATTGATATAATGAACACCAATATCGGAGGATGTAGGGGTCCAGCTGAAGACATCACCTGCAATATTACCAAAGATGACATCCTTGTCAAAAGTAAGGTCATCATTGTCGATGTCTGTTGCATTGAGTTTGAAGGAGAGAAGTTCAGACTCATTGACATACTGGTCTGCGATAATACCAAATTCAGGTGCTGTATTAACTGTGATACTACCAACAGTTGTGACATCAGGTGATGATGGTACACCATTCTCGATCAGCTCGACGTTCAGAAGACCAAGGTCAGAAGTACCACTGGATAGTGCATTAAAGACCAGATCAAGAACAGGAACAGAACCTGCATCAGTTAGGTTGTCTATCTGCCTGACCTCAATATCAACAGTTCCACTATTATCAATGTAACTTACAACATGACCGGTTGTAGAACTATAATTTTCAAAAATATTTGCCAATTCTATTGTACCAGGGTCATACTCCAGGGTCAGGTTCATTCCAGAAACATTATTACTGTTGTTTATGAGGATCGCGACGTTTGCGACATCTCCTGGGTCCACCCTATCTGAACCAATTGAAACTGCGTCTGCTGATGCTGCACTTGCTATAATTACAGGATTGAATATCGATAGTACTATAGAGATCGATAAAAGTATCCGTATATAGTTCAATAACCCGTTTTGTTCGCTGTTTTTCACTAAGGGATGCATAGCTCTCCACCCTTGACACTACAATGTGCTCTGAGTCCATTATCTTATAGTTGGACACACACAATGCCGAATACTTACTGTATACAGCTACTCCTATTAATTTTGCGGACAAACAGTGCTATCACTGATGCCCCCATATTACTCCACAATTACTCAATATACTGTGATATATTATAAAAGTATTCAATTTTGCATATTTTATAAATTTGCAGATATTAATATATTGAACAAACATATAATAATAGAGGTCACATCCCCACACAATATAAAGACTACCAGCCCAAAATATATAGAACTATAGCATCAGTTCAAAAATTATATCTATCATGTACATGTAAAACCTGCCATCCAGTAACCGAGATGAAACTCCTTGGATAAAAAACAAGCTAACGGAAAGATCAGACAGAACCTGTTGCAATGGTTACAGACCGAGTCACTGATATCTAACTCTCTGGCACTTATAGTAGGTGTACTTACAGGATTTGCCATCGTATTCTACGACAGGTTGCTTGAAGCAAGCGACAAACTGTTCTTTGGAAGCCTTCCTGACTCACCAGGCATCCTGATCATATTCATACCTGCCATTGGCGGACTTATCGTTGGCATAATAGCTCATACAATGATACATACAAGGCGCTATGATATCGAAGAGATAATCGAAGCGACCGCCCTTCGTGGTGGCCGGATGTCACCCCGAAATGCGTTTCTTGAAGTACTGGCATCCATTGTATCCATCGGCTCCGGCGGATCGGTGGGAAAAGAGGCACCTGTTGTCACGGCCGGTTCCGGAATAGGCGCTCTTATCGCCCAGACATTTAAAATAAACGGGAACCGTGTGAAGGTACTCATCGGATGTGGAGCCTCAGGAGGAATTGCAGCCGCATACAATGCACCTCTTGCAGGTGTCGTGTTTGCAGTGGAGGTCATCCTTGGTGAACTAGAGGCCAGTTCCTTCATACCGATCGTCATATCTGCTGTTTTCGCCACAATGGTATCAAGCATAATATTCGGAGTCCATACAATTGAAGTCTCCTCATACCAATTTGTTAATCCCTTTTATGAGTCGTTCCTCTATCTTTTCCTTGGTATTTTTGCAGGAATTACATCAGCATTGCTAATGCGTGCACTTTTTGGAACACATCAGATATTTGAATCCATGACCATCCATCCGGCGGTCAAACCTGCCATTGGTGGTCTCTTTGTCGGACTGATCGGATATTTCTACCCACAGGTATTTGGAGTAGGATACGATGTGATCACCGATGCCCTCAATAACGGACTTGCACTCAAGCTCATGCTGGTACTCGTCGTCCTTAAGATAATCGCTTTCTCATTCACAATGGGCTCCGGTGGGTCAGGCGGATCCATTGTACCATCGCTTTTTGTAGGTGCGATGTTAGGAGGAGCCTATGGTTCAATAGTTCACGGACTATTCCCCGCATTCACAGCAGAATCCGGTGCCTATGCCCTCGTAGGCATGGGTGCAGTCTTCGCAGGAACCAGCAGGGCGCCACTGGCATCCATACTCATCCTTTTCGAACTTACCAGGGACTATAACATGATACTCCCGATAATGCTTGCATGTGTAGTGAGCAACGTGATATCAAGTTCCATAAACAGCGAATCCATATTCACAGAGGGACTGCACCGCAGGGGATTCACTATCAGAAAAGGAAGAGAGGTCGACATAATGGAAGACCTTCTTGTAAGAGATGCCATGAAACATAATGTTCAGACCGTTTCCGAGAACAAGAATGTCGGTGCGCTTGTAGCCCTCATGCAGTCCAGCAGACATGCAGGATTCCCGGTGCTTGATCAGAATGGTAAACTCTGCGGAATAGTGACCCTGAAAGATGTCAGGGATAAGGTCGGACACGATGAACTTGAGAAGACCATTAACGAGATCGCCAGCAAAGATGTAGAGATCGCATTCCCTGATGAAAGTCTTAACACGGTCCTGAAACGTCTTGCTGCAAAAGATATCGGAAGACTTCCCGTGGTCTCTAGAAGTGACAGTTCAAAGCTTTTGGGAATAATAACCCGCAGTGATATCGTTAAGCTATATGACAAGAAGATACTGGACAAGGTACAAAGATTACAAAAAGAACAGACCGATATGATCTGAAAAGAATAGTTGTGATCACACCGTGATCATTCACTATTTACTATCTTTCCAAGGAAATAACCAGGAGTTGCATCATAGATATGCACCCTGCACGTAATGCCAGGTTCAAGATCACATTCAGGGATCACCACAGGCTTATAAGAATCAGTACGTGCCATCATACCCTTCTGTTTTGCAGGTTTGGAGATAAATACATCCACCTCTTTGCCGATCATCCCTTCCCTTGACTCCAACTTGACCGCTTCACATACCGCATGTAGTTCATTGGACCTGTTCACTATTATACGTGAATCGATCTTACGAAGGTCCCATGCCTTTGTGTGAGGTCTTGGAGTGAAACGTGAGATATTCACCTTCTCAGGCTTATATTCATTCACCCATTCAACGGTCTTTCTGACATCTTCATCCGTTTCACCAGGATAGCCGACTATAAGATCAGTAAAAAGTGTCATATCAGGGAATCTTGCCCTGAACCTGTCGACAATTTCGTTGGCCTCGGATATCGAATGATACCTGTTCATATTCTCAAGTACACTGTCAGAAGCAGTTTGTATCGGAAGGTGAAGGAACCTGTATATCTTCTCATCCTCAAAAGCATCGAGAAGATCATCGAGTATCGGTGTCACTGAGAAGGGATTCATCATTCCTACCCGTATCTTGAACTGACCCGGGATCCTGCATACCATCTTCAGCAGTTCGGGAAGAAGAACATCCTTATCGGTCCCGTACTGACCATTGTCCTGTGAAGTGAGCCATATCTCACTGCATCCTTCCTCCACAGCCTTCCTGACATCCTCGACGATCTCATCAGGATCAAAAGAGCGCAGACTTCCACGTGCAACAGTAACGATACAATAGGCACAGGCATAATCACATCCCTGTGACAACTGACAGATATGGATGTTGGAATTATAACGGATCCTTGGGACCATCTGGAATCCTTCCGGCTCCGGCAGGAACACTTTCACACTCCCATCTGCTGATGCAAGTGAATCAAGCATCTGTCCCAATCTGGAGATAGAGTTGACACCAAGGATATGGGCGTTGGGATTCTGATGCATGATATCATCGAGCTGAACCTCGGGCATACACCCTGAGACTATGACCTTGATACCTTTCTCACCAAATTCCCTTATTTTATGAAGGATCTTCTGCTCGGTAGTATACTTCACAGTACAGGTATTGATAACAACTACCTCGGCATCTTTTTCAGGGACGAGCTCATGCCCGCTGTCCCTGACACTTGCCTTCATGATCTCGGCTGATGCCTGACTTGCAGAGCAGCCGTAGGTTGAGATATGTACTTTCATTTGAGACTTCAGAATTATACGAACCTGAGTGGTGTTCTTTCCTTGTCATGGATGTATATAGTATCTGTGAACTTGACGACACCAGAACTTCCCATGGTAAGACTGTTAGCCCTTGCATCACCGTCACCAAAAAGACTTACGCCTTTCAAGAGGAAACCTGTGGTCACACCAGTTGCAGAGAAGATGATATCCTTTCCGGGAGCCAGTCTTTCAGTATCAAGAACATCATTGATGTTGTCTTCTGTGATACCCATCTTTGCAAGTCTTGGCATCTTTTCTTCCTTCTCCTTAGCGATCTCCTCAGGAGTACCGCCATTTGCCACAGTAGGAAGGACAAGTCTTGCAAGGATCTTGCCGCCAAGGATCTTGATAGCTGCTGCAGTAAGCACAGCTTCACCGGAGCCACCCGAACCCAGTACCATGTGTATACCGGAACCACGTATTGCAGTTGCAACTCCAGGCATAAGGTCACCATCACTGATCACATTTACTCTGGCGCCAGTGGATCTTATTTCCTTTATCTTTTTCTCGTGTCTCTTTCTGTCGAGAATGACAACAACAAGCTCATCCACGGTCCTGTTAAGAGCCTTTGCAACTATTTCCAGATTCTTTATCACAGGAGCGTCAAGGTCGATCATCTCATCGGGATGTTCTTTCTCATACTTCACGACCTCAGAGCCCACAACGATCTTATCCATGTATATGTCAGGACCATGGAACAGACCGTCCCTTTCTGCCATAGCCATTACTGAAATAGCACCAGGTGTCCCATCAGCTGCCAGATTGGTACCTTCCAGAGGATCTACTGCAATATCAACTTCGAGGTCACCTTTTCCTGTACCTACTTCCTCACCTATGAAAAGCATTGGAGCTTCATCACGCTCTCCCTCACCGATCTTGATCACGCCTTTCATGTCAAGGTCATTGAGTGTCCTGCGCATGGCTTCAACAGAAACCTGATCAGAATAGTTCTTGTCACCACGGCCCATCTGATATGAAGCGGCAATTGCTGCTGCTTCTGTAACATGTAACAACCTTGGCAGAAGGTTACATTCGATAGGTCCGGCACATTTTATCATATCTTCAGCTGTTTTAGGATGAGGCATAATTATCATTTCCGATATCTGTTATTTGGCTATAAAAGATTTAATGCCACATGTATTAATGGTTTCTATATTAGAGTTACGAGGGACTTTGCCACATAGTCCTATTTCAGGACATCCACAAGAGCCACACGTTCCAGCACAATGGAAGGTATCATATCCTCACCCACTGCCTGTATCTCCTTGTCACTGATCAGGAACTGCTCCAAGATGATATCCCTTTTAGTATCGGAGTAGTCGAGCACAGACGTTTCCGCAATAATATCCTTCAAAGCCATTACAGAATCCTTCACTTCCTTTTCCTCACCCAGCACGACGAACACAATATCCATGTCACCTTCGTGAACACCCATTGAGAATGCCTCTTCTATCTGTTTCTTACCTGCAGCATAACGCATTATCTCAATACCCATGTCCCTTGCCATGTTGGACCCGTTCTCTATTGCACGCAATGCTTTTCGTATAGCAAAGAGGACATGTTCCTCACCGGCTATCCTGTCAGCATCCATTGCCTGTATGGTAGTATTATAGAGAGAGGAGATCGACCGTAGCCTGCTCAAAAGCTCCGGTACGCTCTCAACATAGAGAGAGCCACCTATGATCATGAATTCCATGTAGCAGGATACTGAGATGATCGAGAATAAGTATATCGGTCAGAACTTGCACATAGTTTTGCGCATTTGTGTAACTGGTTAACTATATTAGGCTCTGGTAATAATCTAAAAATGGAGAATGGGGTATAATGAACCAAATGTACGAAACTCGTAAAGGAAAGAACTACAAATGCCACAACTGCGGCTATGTAAGGGAGGTTATGATCCCTTGTAACAGTTGTGGAGATGTAGATGTCTGTTGTCCTTTCTGTGGAGAACAGATGATAAGGATGTGGGAAGCATATAACGAGTAAAAAAGAACAAGATAGATCTCCCTGAGAAACTTGTTCAATAGACATAGTACTTATTTTCCGTGCGTTTTATGTAGGTTGGTACTTATTACCACATAAAACACTGCTGAATGAGCGATCTATGTATCACTTGAAGCATTCATACCAGTGGCCCTGTATATTCTGGTGCCACAGGATACGAGTAGTTCTACTTCAGGATGGATACAGAAACTTAATATCATAAATGGATGAGTTTATATAATGAACTCTTGCGGTTATTTAGGTCCGGTGTGAGAGGTGCTAACAATGGAACAGGATTATGATGCACAGAGAATAGAGAACAAATGGCAAAGCCGTTGGAATGAGAGCAGGATATTCGAGCCTGAGCCTGATGAGAGGGAAAAATATTTCATAACCATCCCTTACCCATACTTGAACGGCAATTTACACGCCGGGCACACCAGAACCTTCACAATAGGAGATGTCATTGCCAGGCACAAGAGAATGCTTGGATACAATGTACTGTACCCAATGGGATTCCACGTAACAGGAACACCCATAGTTGGTCTTGCAGAGCTCATTGAGAACCAGGATCCTCAGACAATGGATGTTTACTCCCGTCTGCACAGGATACCTGACGACATCCTCGTAACACTCACTACTCCTGAAAAGATAGTCGAGTATTTCAGTGTCGAAGCTGAAAAAGCAATGCGCTCTATTGGCTACTCGATCGACTGGAGACGTAAGTTCACAACGACCGATGAGACATATAAGAAGTTCATCGAATGGCAGTTCAATCTGCTCCACGACAAAGGACTTATCGTGAAAGGTGCACACCCTGTCAAATGGTGCCCTAACGACAACAACCCGGTGGAAGATCACGACATCCTCCACGGTGAGGAAGCTACCATCGTCGATTTTACCCTTGTCAAATTCCAGTATGACGGAATGATACTTCCATGTGCTACCCTCAGACCTGAGACCATTTTCGGTGTTACTAATCTCTGGGTGAACCCTGAGATAGAACATGCAAAGATAAAGGTCACTAAAGATGGTCGTGAGGAAATATGGGTGGTAAGTCAGGAAGCATACTATAAACTCACTTTCACCGACAGGACAGTCGAATTCATTGAGAATGTACCTGGAAAAGACCTTGTAGGTCTGAAGGTCAGGAACCCACTTTCCGGCAAAGAGGTAATCACACTCCCTGCATCTTTTGTAAAACCTGGAAACGGCAGTGGTATCGTAATGAGTGTACCCGCACATGCACCTTATGACTACCTGGCACTCAAGGATCTCTACGACAAGGACCTTTCAGAATATGGCATTACAGAAGACCTCAAGGATATCAAACTTATCTCACTTATCAAAGCAAAGGAATTCGGAGAATATCCTGCTGTCGAGGCTGTGGAGCAGTTCGGTGTAAAGGACCAGAACGACCCTAAGGCTGAAGAGGCAACTAAGATCGTATATCGCCGTGAGTTCCATGGTGGTGTCCTCAAAGAGAACACAGGCAAATATGCAGGTGTTGCTGTTTCAAAGATAAAGGACATACTTACCCGTGACCTCCTTGAAGAAGGCATAGGCGAAGTGTTCTATGAGTTCAGTGAACCGGTAGTATGCCGCTGCGGAACAAAGTGCGTTGTGAATATGGTTAAAGGACAGTGGTTCCTTAACTATTCAAACCCTGACTGGAAGGACAAGGTCTACAAATGCATCGAAGGCATGGATATCATTCCTGAGGAGATCAGGGTCGAATTCAACAACAAAGTGGACTGGTTGAAGGATAAGGCATGTGCAAGGAAGAAAGGTCTTGGTACAAAACTGCCTTTCGATACCAACTGGCTTATCGAGTCACTTGGTGATTCCACCATCTACATGTCATATTATATAACTAACAAGTTCTTTGCACAGGGCATCGATGTTGAGCAGCTGAAGCCTTCACTATTCGATTATGTACTCCTTGGAAAAGGCTCCGTCCAGCAGGCAGCTATAGACACCGGCCTTCCGGAAACACTTATTGCGAACATCAAGTCTGATTTCGATTACTGGTACCCTGTTGACCTGAGATCATCAGGAAAGGACCTTGTTCCAAATCACCTGTTGTTCTTCCTGTTCCACCACGTTGCCATATTCGAAGAGGATAAATGGCCACGTGCACTTGCAGTCAATGGATTCGTATCCCTTGAAGGACAGAAGATGAGCAAGTCCAAGGGACCTATACTCACCCTCAGGGAAGCAGTTGACACCTATGGTGCCGATGTCTCACGTATGTATATCCTTTCCAGTGCAGAACAGACACAGGATGCAGACTGGAGGAACATAGGCGTTGAAAGTTCAAGGAAGCAGGTAGAAAGATTCCACAAACTTGCAAAGGAGATCATTGATTCCGGTGCAACATCAGGGATCGAAGGTGAACTTAAACTTATAGACCGCTGGATGCTCAGCAGACTCCAGCAGTGCGTCAGGGAAACTAACAACGACATGACATCCATCAGGACAAGAAGTGCACTTCAGAATGCTTTCTTCCTGCTCTACAACGATGTGAAATGGTACCAGAGAAGAGGTGGAAGCGCACTGCTCTACGATGTACTTGACACATGGGTACGTCTTATGGCACCGTTCACCCCACATATCTGTGAAGAACTATGGTCCGAAATGGGTCATGGTGAAGGAGACTTTGTCTCACAGGCAGCATATCCGATATTCTGTCCCAGATTCATTGACAACGATGCTGAACTGGCAGAGGAACTTATGTGCAGCACACTATCGGATATCGAAGAGATCATCAAGGTCACTAAGATCACTCCGAAGATGGTAGCACTATATACTGCACCGGACTGGAAGATAAAAGCCTTCAAGATGGCACTTGAGATGAAGAACAACGATGAGCTTAACCCTGGGAAGCTTATCAAGACACTTATGGCCGATCCTGAGAACCGTAAATACGGAAAGGAGATACCTAAGTACGTCCAGAAGCTTGTTCCTGACATATCCAGTATGAAGACCGAAAGGTTCGAGATGATGCTAGGTATGACACTTGATGAGATGAACATCCTCAAAGAGAACATCGGTTGTCTGGCAAATGAGATCGGATGTCCGATACAGGTATATAATGCAGATGAACCGGAGTATGACCCTGAGAACAAGTCAAGGTTCGCTGCTCCACTCAGACCTGCCATATATCTTGAATAACTCTATTGGCTGGTATGAAGCCAGCCTTCTTTTTTCATTTTGAATTCATCCCCTGTATGCTCAGGCTATAATTTGTTGCGATAAATATAAATTAGTAGCAAATAAAATAGGTACAGGTCAATACATACCGAATGGAATGGATGAATTACAATTAAAGAGCAGAACAGGACAGAAAGGCGCAACAGAAGCCTCCATATCCTCATATGCATCACGCTGGCCCTTACATTACTGACCACGTGTGCATCCGCAGAGGAAACTGCCCATCAGAAGATAAGGGTTGGGGTCTACCAGAACGACCCACTGATATCTTTTGATGATAACGGAACAGCCGAAGGCCTTTACATTGACATCCTGAAGAATATCGCTTCAAAGGAAGGATTGGAACTTGAATTTGTGCCCGGTACTCTAGACCGGTCACTTGCCAGACTGGATAATGGCAGCATAGACATAGTACCGGCCATACCCTTTACACCTGAGATGAATGAACGCTTCTTACTAACGACAGAAGCAGCATTCACAGACTGGGGTGTTGTCTATACATACAGTGACTCGAACATCAGTTCCATGAATGACCTTGGAGGAAAAAGGATCGCCTACTATGAAGATATCTTTTTCGAGAGCTTCAATGCCAGTCCAGGAAATTCCAATATCAGTTATACTTTCGTGAAGGGAGAGAATTATCAGGCGATCTTCGAGATGATCCAGAACAGAGATGCTGATGCAGGTATCATAGCCCGGTCCTATGGTAACGAACATGAATCACAGTATGATGTTAAGAAAATATCTTTTGTGATATCCCCGACAGACATGGTATTCGCATTGCCCAAAAATGCAGACATGAATATCTCGATACTTATCGACGAGAACATACGCCAGATGGTGATCGAGGACGGGAAGATACATTACATCACACCGGAAACGGAAACAACTGACCTGAACACATGGGAGAGTCCTTCATGGCTCAAATTCTCAGTGAGCATCGGCGGGGGACTGCTGTTACTACTTGTTATACTGAGCCTTATTCTGCGCAATAAGGTCGATGAGAAGACCTATGAGCTCAATTCCAAGAACAGGGAACTTGAGGTCGAAATCAGGGAGAGGAAGATCGCAGAAGAGAAACTAAAGCAATATTCTCTCGAGCTTAAGCATTCGAACGAACTTAAGGACCTGTTCACAGACATACTGCGCCATGACCTCATAAATCCTGCAACTGTCATCAAAGGATATGTTGAATATCTAATGGAAGTTGAGACAGAAACACAGAAGAGAGAAGCTGCCAGTGCAATTGAAAGGAACAACAAGAAGCTTATCTACTTAATAGAGAATGCAGCAAATCTGGCAAAGCTTGAGAATATGGATGAGCTTGATTATGAGTCACTTGACCTGAAAGAGGTAATAGAGGAAGTACTCGATAACCTGAAGCCGAAACTTGATGAAAAAAAGATAACAGTTAGCTTTGATCAGGATGGCGGATACCCTGCAGAGCTTAATGCAACGATAGAAGATGTATTCTCAAATCTAATAGGCAATTCTATAAAGTACAGTCCTTCGGGAACAACTATCGCAATAAAGATAAATGACCATGAAGATGCATGGGAAGTAGCAATAACCGATCAGGGAGAAGGAATACCGGATACTGAGAAACCGTATATCTTTGACAGGTTCAAGAGAGCACATAAAGTGAATGTTAAAGGCTCCGGACTTGGTCTTGCTATCGTAAAACGTATAATCGAACTACATGAAGGAAGCATTGAAGTAGAGGATGGACCTGACGGGAAAGGAACTACTTTCAAAGTAACCCTGAAAAAAGAGAAGATCTAAGAAATAACTGTCCTTTTAATACAGATCCGATCTTCTGTCCTCGAACACTGGGATCATACTCCTTATTTCCATTGTCCTTTCAAGGTCGATATTTTGAACTATCACAGATCCGGAGTCATCTGCTTCTTCTTTGACCTCACCAAGGGCATCAACTATTATAGAACCACCGAAAAATGATTGATCCGGACCTTTTCCTACCCTGTTACATGCAACATGCGGGATCTGGTTCTCGATAGCACGGGCAATTGCAAGAGACTTCCAGATATGACCCCGGGGTGTTGGGAACTCGGCTATTGTAACAAGCAGATCAGAGCCTTCCAGAGCAAGTTTTCTTGCCACTTCAGGAAAACGCAGTTCATAGCATATCTGCATACCAATGGTAAGTTGCCTGTTCTTAAGCCGGATGGGTTCTATCTCATCACCGGATGAAAAATATTGTTTTTCCTTTTTGAACGGGTGGGTCTTTCGATATGTTCCCACTACTTCCCCATCCTCTATACAGACACCGAGATTATAGTAATTGATATCATTTTCAACTACTTGTTTCTCTATTATGGAAAAGATAAGTACACACTCGTGATCTCTTGAGAAAGCACACATCTCCTGTATAGCCTTCCCATTCTCACTCTCTGCGCAGCTTTCAATATGATCATAGCAGAATCCTGTTGAGAACACTTCCGGGAAGACCAGGATATCAGCACCTTCTGATACAGCAGTCTCTGCCATCCTGAAAGCTTGTAATAGGTTTGCTTCCTTATCACAATGAGAAATATCCATCTGGATGCAGGCTACTTTAATGGGATTCATGAAAGAAACAACCATTTTTTCATATATTATCTATTCGAGATATGGTTTTATGTCCAGCACAGGAGTATTGTTGATAGCATCAAGACCCTTCACACGAAGTGTATTGCCCTCGACACCCAGAAGCTCTACAACAGTGACACCAATACCATTTGGCCTGTTTGGACTCCTTGATGCAAACACGCCTACAGTTTCACCATCATAACGGCGTCTCTGTACCATGTCAAAACCTCTGGAAAGACTGAAAAAGAACATGACCTGTAGCCTTTCAAGTTCCCCTATACGATAAAGACCCTCTGCATACTCATCGTTTACAACTATAAGAGACTCAAGATCTTCTTTATCCCTGATAGGACCAGGCTCTGATATTTCATTTTGTATATAGCCTATCGGATGCATCATGATATTCTCATCAAATTCAGGCATAGTATACCTCAGTAAATACAAAATAAAAATTTATCGAAAATCTTCAAGGGATGTGGGTTTTGTTTTCGGGATAAGACCACCCAGGTCAACAGAGCTTCTCAATATCCTGATGAGAATGCAATTGGAATGCTTAATAACAGCAGGATCTGCTTTTTTAATTTCATATGCAGGCTCACCGACAGGAACCTTGATCTTTGTGATACCAGTAGTATATTCCTTGGGATTCTTATCTGTGAGATGAAGTTCACACTCTGGAGATGAAAGATAATCCGTAAGGCTTTTTGCACTCAATCCCATCTTTGTGAACTCTTCCTTGAAGACAGGCCTGTCAAGGGTCCTGGATAACACATAGGCAGCTACAGGGACCATCAGGGAAGGGTCTATGGACCTTATATGATCGGATATCAGGGAATATATGTCCATGCTATCGGTCTGCTCAGTCTCTACAATACTGTACACCTTGGAAGGAGGGATCTCTACCTCATTGAGTTTCCTGAGATCCTTCAGTGCCCGAAGATAACCAGTCATAACAAGTCGATGCTCATCGATACCCTTATCCTTCAGTTCACGTGTGACCCCACTTATCGAGAGCTGTTTTCCCTTGAGTATCTCGTTGATAAGAAGATAGATATTGTCAGACATATTAACTGCATCATAGTTGGTAACAGACCTGATATAGTTAGCGGTACTTTTCAAAGAAGATTATAGAATATAGTATATACAGGTAGATTTAAAAGCAATAATGACGTTATTAGAGTCCCTCATAGGCTGATGGTAACTATATACATTAATGACTTAGCATAATATTGATCAGGCTTATAATAAATATCCCCTGTTATCATGGAAGGGCATCCACTACTGAGAATGTCCATCCGATCATATGTGATACCTTCCAGACCACATACCCTGTAAAAGGATGATCTGAAAGTCATTAATATTACGAACATCATACACTATATGGGCGAAGTTGGAGTTGGCCCCGGCTTTTGTGATAGCTTTCGAAGAATTGGATGTAGATACCTGTATTCACACGGGTATTGCATGAGGATATAAAGAAACAGCTACGCAAGATACCTTCATTCAAATGGAATGATAAAGAGGCCGATATCTATTTCAAAACATTATGAGATCACAACACATTTATTAAGATTAACCTCCATATTATGGGTACTAAAATAGACAACGTGTGGGCAAAACGAGCTCACCTGAACAAGATAAGAAGTTCAACTGTGGCTATTTATACCAGGTCCTTTGACACAGACGAGGTAATTAGATGAGTAAACGAACAAGAATTATAAACGACCCTTCAGAACTCGTACCTCTGCTACAGGTTTTTGGATCCCAGAGACACAAAAAGGTATTTGATTCACTTCTCAACCTATGGATGACAAAGGAAGACCTTGATGATCTTTTAGGTACGGACGTTACTAAAAGTATAAACATACTTAAGAAAAGCGGTTTGATAGAGAGCCAGTGGCACATGCCGGAACCTGGCAAGACCCCTGAGAAGGAATACCGAACATCCTATTCTAAGGTGCAGACTAATTTCCAGTGCTCTTTTGAGGATATGAGTGACATAATAATGCTCACTTTCATGCCTTACGAGGAAGTTAAGGATGCCATAGAAGAACTTGAAAAACTGGTTGAACAGGGTAACGATTCAATGAGCAGTCTTACAAGAGCAATGAACAAGAGCCCTCTTTATATCCGTGCAGTCGCCCGCAGGTCCGAGAAGCTATCGGTCATGGGACAGAGACTCAAGTATCTTCAGGAAGGCGAAACAGAATGATCGAACTCCTTCACAGCAAAAGTGGTATAACTAAATTCCAGATCCTCATCGAAGTAGCTGCACATCAGCCGAATGTGCGTCAGAAAGAGATAGCTGAGAAGATAGGTGTTACACCACAAGCTGTTTCAGAATATATAAAGGAACTTGTTTCTGAAGGCCATATATATTCAGAAGGAAGGGTTCGCTACAGGATCACAAAGCAGGGTGTTGAATGGGTACTTGAGAACGCAGCAGATATGAAGAGATATGCACGCTATGTAATGAGCGATATCATTAGTCATGTCTCCACATGGACTGCGATCGCCAAGGAAGACCTTGATCAGGGCAAAGAGGTCTACCTGAAAATGGACAATGGTCTTTTGTATGTAAGCACAACAGACATTACAAATGCTACAGGAACCACGATATCAAGCGCAAAGGAAGGCGATGATGTTGGTGTTACTGACCTTATGGGCCTTATAGACCTTGAGAACGCAAGCATAACTGTCTGCCGCATACCAAGGGTCGAACGTGGCGGTTCACATAACGTGGATGTCGAACGTTTAAGGTCCCTTGCAAAGTCAAGATCATATATAGCAACAGTTGGTGTCGAATCACTCATATCCCTCAGAAGGATAGGACGTGAACCGGATGTGATGTTCGGCGCAAAGGAATCTGTAATTGAAGCAGCATACCATGGAGTTTCTTCACTGGTGCTTGCCATTGATGAGGAGGTCCCGACCATCCTTAGCAGACTTGAAGCAGAAGACCTTGAATACGAACTTGTTGACCTTAGTATACAATAGAATTAGAAATAACCGAAGATGATGCTATGAAACTCATACTTGTATCTGACACACATTTACAGACCGACACTGTTCCAGCTTTTCTTTCTGATGTCTTTGACAAGTATGATATGATAGTGCATGCAGGAGATTTTGATTCTCTCGCATTCTACAAGGCTCTTGAAGCCACAGGGAAGCTAAAAGCAGTCCACGGAAATTCCGATGAACCTGCAGTCAGGGAACTACTACCTGAGAAACTTGTCTTTGAGGTCGAAGGGATAAAGATAGGAGTGGTCCACGAAGCTTCACTTTCCATTGTTGATAACACAGCAACCAGATACATGGCTCTGGAGATGGGCGTGGATGTCCTTGTATTCGGACACCTCCACAGACCGATCATAGAAAAGAGCGATGTACTTATCATCTGTCCGGGCTCACCTACAAAAGCAAGGATGTCCGATCCCTGTGCAGTCGAACTGGTGATAAAGGACGGTTCTGTAACAACAAATATTATTCCTATAACAGGGCAATCCTGTGGATATATCGATTTTTCACGTAAGCTCAGTGAGAATGAAAATAATACAGACTAATTTAGACCATTGATGGTCTCTGTTTTGAACATCACACCAGTGCCCTTCAAGGTCATCTGGATCTTATCGGAAAAACGAAGGATCTCATCCAGATCGACATTGTTACCCCACGTGAATACGTAGTCATAATTCCCCTGTACGGGTTGAAATCCAAGGGACATCAACCTCCTGCTAACTTCAGAAGGCGTTGTGCCTTCACTGTTGAACCAGAGGACAAGATAAGTTCTCATAACACCCACAATATCTACAAGGCTGGCGTTACATATTCAACTTTTGGTTGACAATACCCCATACACAGAACCAATAAAAAAGAAAGGGCAGAAGCCCTGAATTGCATCAATAGCTTTCCTTTAATGACCTCAATGCCTGAGAGACCATTGAAGAATAATGATGGACATCCGTATTGTAATACTCCTTTGCCTTCTGTGAATTGGCAGAAGTACCATCTATTGAACGGAGCCTGTCAAGAGTACATCGTGCAGTTTCAACAACCCACATATCCCTTGTCTCGCCATCAACCACATAGAGAGATTCCGGACGTACTGAGGTAAGGACATCACCCTCTCCTGTAGTGTAAGTACTTGGTTTACCAACTACAGCAACGAATGCAGGAGTCTCACATTCTGCAAGTACCTGGGCTGCTTCTGGCTGATACTGACCTGCATATATCAGGAAAGAACCCGTGGGATCGGTCACACGACCACGCCAGTACTCTGAATCAGTACCAATATCCTCTTTCTCGATAAGTGTCCCTACAATAAAGACACGGTTTATCTTTGCACCTGTTGGTGTCAGAAGATATTGAGGAGCATACTGATCATCGCCATCCTTGAATGTCAGATTGGATTCTCTGAATTCCTGAGCGAACACCCTTCTTGAAACTTCTCTCGTATATCCGGCCATTCAGATCACCTCTGCTGCAGCTATAAGTTCATCCAGTTCAGCCGGATCATATGTAAAAACAGGACTAATGGATTCAGCTATCAGGTATCGGTCCACCCGAGATCCGCTCAACTTATAGTATTTACCAACAAGCATACTTTTCATCTGCTCAAGGACAACTCCCTGATCAAGAGCATCAGCAGCCATTGCAATAGCACTCTCAAGTGTCATGCCGGTTATGTCTTCCACCTGGTCCTTCTTCAATATAGCATCCTGTACGGATACACCATCATCCATAACAGCCTTGATACGGAGATCATAAACACCATCTACCTTGCCATGCTCCATGCATGCACCCTTTGTCAGTGCCCTGTTACATTCAGGACAGCGCTTTATCAGACCAGAACCGGACTGTATGTCCACCATAGCACCTGTGATATCCACCGTTGCCGTTCCAACCTCTATCTCATCATCAATGGACTCTATCGAGCTGCTCTTGTTGACATTTAGCTGGAACTTGCCATTCCATTCATTGACAACGACATTCTTGAAAAGGTAGCTCATATTCTCTTCCACGATAGGTGCACCTGCACTTTCCCACATTGTGAACTTGATGGTCCCGGTCTCATCACCAATGAGACCTACCTGAGAAATAGACTCATGGGTATTGTCCCATAGTTGTACCACTTTACCCCTTACATTGACCCATCTGCCATCTTCTGTGATATCAGCGATGTTAGCCATTGGAGACTCAGATCTCTCTCCAACATAGAACTCGTTCCTCTTGATATCATGTAATTTTAAAAAGTAGTTGACAACACTTCTTCGTGCTTCTTCTTTAGGTACCTTGAACTTGTGTATCATCTTGTCAAGGCGTTCCTCGATATCCCCTATAGGGATCTCCACTCCAAGTTCGCTGAACCTGGCACTGATCTCCTGTGCTAATTGTTTCATATTTAGATCCTCAAGCCTCTTGTTTGTTTCTCTGGAGAGGCAATTATGCTGTATGTTTCGATCATATATAATTGACTTGTGAGCATGGTGAAAGTAATATATAAAGAAATGTCCAATTATCCATTATATAGACATCGGACTAGTTATTTCTGGAATCAAGAATATAGGACCTTATGGATCTTATTTTCTTCATGGCAAAATACCTGAACCCACCTGAAGAAAGAGGCCTGTGTTTCTTTATTATCATGACCGGACCGTCATGACCTTTGGCCAGGACATATGGTAGATCCCCTATCAGGGAGAAACTGAACCGCTTGCCGGAATCACCTATTACCAACACATCATCCTTTTCAAGAAAATCCATTATCGCAGTCTCAGCAGAGCTATGCTCGATCAGATGAGTTGATATATTAAAGACAGACCTGTCCTCTGCAATTTTCTCAAGTTCATCCTGGATAGACCTGCGTGAAGTGTCATCATTATCAGGACGGATAACCCTTAAAATATGCAATTCTGAACCGGTGCACTTTGCCAGTCTTTTAGCAAGATACAGACCATATTCTGAATTCTCTTTTCCATTGTAGGCTACGACTATACGCCTGATAGTTTCCGGTAGATTACCATTCAATGCAACAAGGTTCTTGCTTGCAGATGATAATACCTGATGTGCAATGTTTCTTATCGATGGATGGAACAGATCGATCTCATGCCAGCCTATAACGATAAAATCAACATCTTCCAGCTCAGCCTGTTCAACTATAGAATTTGTAACATCGTGATCGAAAGCTACAATATACTTTCTATCATGGGCCAGAATTACAGGGAACTCGTCGAACTTCTCCCTTAATGCGCCGTCCACTGCGATCCTGTTCGCATGGAATGCCTCCCTTGCTTCCTCCAGACCTGTCTGCTGTGGGACCTTGATCACATTAAGACCGATGATCTCATCGCCCAGGCAGTCCGCAAGGTACAACAGGTCATCTTCGTGATTTGGATTTGCTATTGGTACCAGTATCCTTATAGCAGAACTGTCCTCCAGCGGAACAGGATAGATGTTGTCTTCAAGAACATCAAAAATATCGTAGCGTGGAAAAGCCTTTCCTTTTCCATAATGCTCATACCAGAGCAAGCCCAGAACAACAACAACAATTGCAAATACCATTGGCATTAATCCCATTGTAGGCAAGAGCAAAAGACTGAAAGTAATACCTATGATCTGAGTATAAGGGTAAAATGGATCCCTGAACTTTGGTTTATATTCTTCAAGAGACCTTTTTCTAAGTATCAGAACTGACAGATTGATCAGTACGAAAATAAATATGTTGAATGTACTGCCAAGCTTTGCTAATTGCTCAACATTGAAAAGCAAAAGCAATATGATCATCACAGCGCCCGTGATCATAATAGCATTATGAGGAGTATCATGCTTTTTATGTATACGGACAAACCAGGATGGTATAAGGTCGTCCCTGCCCATTGCAAAAGGAAATCGGGAAGAAGACATTATTGCAGCATTAGCTGTAGATAATGTTGCCAGCAGACCACCAATGACTATAAGGATCTTACCAATATCTCCTGCCATCATCTCAGAAACATCAACAAGAGGTGTCAAAGTGTTCAATGACTGATCATGCGTCAGGTTCCCGCTAACGACCACCATAACTCCTACATAGATCAGAGTGACAACACCTACGGATGCAATAAGAGCACGAGGCAGATTCTTTGATGGTTCCTTCACTTCTTCAGATATAGCTGCAAGCTGTGTAATTCCCAGATAGGATATGAAGATAAGGCCAGTGGTGGCAAACACAGAACCAGAACCATAAGGCATGAAGGGAGTGAATTTGTCGGTGTCGAACATCATTGTGCCTTTTATGATGAACAATGTGAGGATCAGGAGAAGAAAAATAACAATGATGTTCTGCAATGAACCACTGCTCTTTGCTCCACGATAATTTATAAAAAGAAGGAACAAACCTACTGCACTAGCAGTGATGATAACAGGAATGGGTATCAGAACGAAAAGATAATCTGCCAGGCCTATCAGTGCAAAGGACCCTTTGAAAACAAGTGCCAGCCATGCTCCAAGACCTATAACAGCACCAAATGCTGCACCCATGGCCCTGCTTATGAAATAGTAGCTTCCTCCTGCTTTAGGCATACCCGTGGCCAGTTCGGCCATACTGAGAGCTGTTGCCATGGATATGACACCACCCAGCAAAAAAGAAAGAATAGCGGCTGAGCCTGCTGAAGATATCGCGATACCAGGAAGAATGAAAATACCGGCTCCGATCATTGTGCCGGTCCCTATCGCAAATGTCTGGAAGAAACCCAGACTGCGTCCAAGGCTTTCCTTGGTCCTTATCACACCCATATATTATCCCTCACAGTAATAAAGTTACTATAAGTTCTAATATTTATCTGTAAAGTATGTCCGCAACTTCCTTCGCAGCATCCCCTTCTCCAATGACAGTAA
This sequence comes from Methanolobus profundi, assembly GCF_900114835.1. Classification (GTDB taxonomy): domain Archaea; phylum Halobacteriota; class Methanosarcinia; order Methanosarcinales; family Methanosarcinaceae; genus Methanolobus; species Methanolobus profundi. The sequence goes on from NZ_FOUJ01000006.1 coordinate 165,184, forward strand.
CAAGGTCATCGTACTCAAGTACAAGGTTACCATTGGCAATGAAGGATTTATCTCCTCTTCTTATCATGAGCAACAGGCTGTTCTCAGGGAGGTTAAGCTCTTTGATAGCCTTTCCGGCGACCTTGGGATTTGTAACCCTTATCTCAAGGATCTCACCTTCTTCTCCAACCTCACACATAGAGAACATGGAGGGCTTCCCTACCATATTATCAAGTACAAGAGCAGTGGTCATCTGCGGGCTCATAGAACGTATGGACAGATCCCAGAAAGCATGCAGGTTCTCTACATTATTGACCCTTGCAACGATCTGCTCCTCTCTTCGATTGAATTTACTTTTAGCGATCTGGGAGACAAGGAGATTTGTATTATCCTGATCAGTAGTTGCAACTACATACTTGGCTTTCTCAATACCAGCTTCCTTCAGGACATTGATATCCTCTGCATCCCCATGAATAGCGCGTATTCCCTGTTTTAACAGACGCTGGCATTTCTCCTCGGAATTGTCCACAACAACGACATTCTCCCCTCGTTTCTCAAATCTCTCGGCAAGGATCTTTCCGACCTCGCCTCCTCCAATGATAAGGATCTCCATAGGTATAACTCCTAAAAAGTTAGCTACTCTTCTTGCTAAAGTGCCGGTCATTACAACGGTAATGATCACAGTAAGAAATACAAGGCCTACCAGTGTTTGTCCACCAAGGACTCCCATAGAGTCCAGTTTAACAGCAAAATATGTTGCTATCGATGCAGGAACAACACCTCTGGGACCTATAAATGATATGAATATTTTTTCGTTCGTCTTAAGACGTGAATTGATAGTTGAACCAAAGACCGCCATTGGCCTGACAATGAATATTAGCAACAGAACCACTATAATACCCTTGAAACCAAGACTTATGATATCCTGGAAATCCAGCATTGCAGCAAGAAGGATGAATATGATGGACAGCATCATCATTACAAGATCGGACTTGAACTCTTTTAGAGCCTGTTTATGAGGAATATTGGAAGTTCCGGTCACTATTCCAAAGATAGCTGCTGCAAGGATCCCGGATTCATTACCCAACAGTTCAGATATGACATAAGAAGACATAACAAGCGTCAAAGTAAAGAATCTGGCTGTCTGGTCGGTCACCAGGGATCCCCTTGAAAGGAAATTCTTCAATAGATAACCGCTGAGCAGACCAATTATAGTACCTATTACCAGCCTCTGAAGGATAAATGCAACAGCTTCAAATCCATAAAGCTGAGAAACTATCCACTCAAATGTGAACGCTGCAATAATAACACTGGCAGCATCGTTGAAAACACCCTCTATTTCAAGTATCTTACCTACTTTGTGATTCACATGGATATTTCGTACAAGAGGAGTTATTACCGTGGGTCCTGTTGCAGCAACAAGAGCACCGAAAAGTGCTGCAAGTTTTATATTGACATCGTCAAGTAACAAATATGTAATTAAAGTAGCACCCAAAAATGTGATAAGAACACCAATTGTGGTCAACTTTAACGCTGTCTTCTGTATCGGCCTGATGCTTTTAACATCAATATGTAAACCGCCATCAAAGACGATCACAGCAACTGACAGAGAGACAATGGCAGTTAACCCGTCCCCGAAAGTAGCAGGGTCGATGAAATTAAGAAACTCAGGACCTACAAGGATACCTTCTATCAAAAGAAAGATGATGACAGGAACCTTGAAGCGTTTACTTAGCGTCTGGGCCACCATACTCATAAAGAGCACAGAAACTACCATTTCCAGAAAATATATTGAGTCCAAAACCAAGCTCCGTTGTTAAATGATAATAATATAGCTGATATATGCTCTTGTGTGTTATCAATGTGGTATTTACTATAAAATCCTAATGCAGTGAAGAAAATATAACAAAAGGTGACAGCAAGGCAGGGGTCTATGACCATCTTCTTATTGAGATGATACCAGCTTTTTTATATCAGCTCCCTGACGTACACAATAATTAAAATAGAAAAACATGATTATGGGTAGTTAGGAAACAAAACGCTTATAGAACAATATATTAGAGTGATAAAGATGGTCTCAATAAAAGAAGAAGACATTAAAGTCCCATTAGATGTCCCGCAGGAAGCGCGTGAAACATACATAAAGAATTATATGGAGATCACCCAGAACACAGGCAGGTTGATGCTCTTTGCAGGTGACCAGAAGGTAGAACACCTTAATGACGATTTCTTTGGAGAAGGCGTACCTGCTGATGACAATGACCCTGAACACCTTTTTAAGATCGCTGCAAGCTCCAATATAGGTGTATTTGCAACACAACTGGGTCTTATTGCAAGATATGGAATGGACTATCCGGACATACCATACCTTGTCAAGATCAACTCCAAATCACACCTTGTTAAAACAAAGGATGATGACCCTTTCAGCAACCAGTGGTATGATATGCAGCAGGTCGCCCAGTTCCGCGAGAACAGTGGACTCAATATAACTGGCATCGGCTACACCATATATCTTGGTAGCAAATACGAAGCTGAGATGCTCTATCAGGCTGCACAGCTCATCTACGAAGCACACCAGTATGGTATGCTCACCGTGCTCTGGATATACCCAAGAGGAACAGCTGTTGAGAACGAGAAGGACCCACATCTCATTGCAGGTGCTACAGGAGTTGGAGCTTGCCTTAATGCAGACTTTGTGAAGGTCAACTATCCAAAAGCTGAAGGAATACCTGCTGAAGAAGCATTCAAGGAATCTGTACTTGCTGCAGGAAGGACAAAGGTTGTCTGTGCCGGCGGATCAAGCGATGACCCTGAAGCATTCCTCAAGAAGCTCTATGCACAGATACACGTAAGCGGTGCAGAGGGCAATGCAACTGGAAGGAACATCCACCAGAAGCCACTCGACGAGGCTGTCAGGATGTGCAATGCCATTAACGCAATAACTGTTGAAGATGCATCTGTTGAAGATGCTCTGAAGATCTACAACAACGAATGATCATATCGATACATGGCCAGTTCCATGTATCAATAATACTTTTTTTCTTTTAAATGATGAAAGACCTACCTGAAAGGTTGTCACTTACCTTCAAAGTGGAGATCACTTCAAATATAAAATACAATAATATAGATTTTAGGAAATAATTATATATAGATTGTAAGGAATTAGACTTCCTAATCCCAATAAAAAGTGCACCATATGGACCTAAGATCAATAAATTCCAGAAAAGAAGCTCTGCATAGGAGAATAATCCTTGATGCAGTACTGATAATTGCAGGAATGACCTTTGTATTGTTCATACTATTCCTTGTGGGAACTTCAGGAACCCTACACAAAGCCAGGCTCCCGTGCGAAGAATGGATAATCATAGAACTGTTGGTCACCATGGTGCTTCTGGTGATATCATCATGGCTATTCTCATTCCGAAGGTGCACGGATATAAAGAATGCTGTCAAAGAGTTCAATTCTATCGATGCCATCAAGGAAGAGTTCATCTCGAATCTAAGACATGAGCTCAAAACCCCGCTGGTACCTATAAAGGGCTATTCTGAACTTCTGTTCGATGGAACACTTGGTGAAATGAGCCAAAAGCAGAAAGAAGCAGTGAACAAGATAAAGGTCTCTTCTGAAAGGCTCGAAAGACTCATTGACTCACTTATTTTTATCAGTGTCGCAAAATACGGGGATCTGGAATACACATTCACAACCCTGAGACTGGAAGACATTATAACCTCTACAATATCCGAGCTATTGATACCCCTGAAACAAAAAGAACAGAAGCTTGAGACAAATATACAACCCGGACTCCAATTTATAGAAGGGGATAGAAAGTTTCTGAAAGAGGCGGTCAGCCAGATACTTGAAAATGCCATCAAATTCAGCCCAAAAGGAGGAACTATACTATTAACAGTGAACGAAGGGTACAAAAGTCTTCATATAAAGATCATTGATAAAGGAATAGGGATCCCCGAAGAAGAGATAGAGAATATATTCCAGAGATTCTATCAGATCGATGGTTCCAAAACAAGACGATACGGCGGCAACGGGCTGGGGCTTCATATTGCCAGAACGATCACTGAAGCACACAACGGTAGCATCTGGATAGAAAGCGTCCTTGGAGAAGGAACAACAGTGCATATCAGGCTACCAACTCCAAAAGATGGAAAAATAAAAGAATAAGATAAATGGCATCTGCAAAGCAGATACCTTCAAGCTTTACTCACAGGAACACTCAAAATCGAATCCAAGAAGGAATGTACCGGTTCCGTGAACATTTTCAAGTCCCATCTTCTCCTTAAGGTATTCATCACTTGGAGGGGATGGAGAAGCAAGTATCACATTGCAGACCTTGTCAACGCTCTCTACTTCCTCGCATGGTTTAGGAGGGAGCACAACGATCAAAGGATTGTTCTTGACATCCATCTTTTTGAGAACACTGGTATCATATATCACAATATTACCGATCACAAGTTTATCCTTACAGGACTTCACTTCTTCCAGCTTTGCCTCATCATCGACATCCTGACCTACAACACAACCATCGTGCATAAGTATCACATTGGGACCCTCAGGCCAGCAGAAATCCATGGTTGTCGTGAATGCGAAGATAACATTATTGTTCAGGACTGCTTTTACACCTTTGTTGTCACCACGGCCAAGACCCATCAGGGTCATCTCATCAGCCTTTTTCTCAAGTTCCCTGATGATCTCACGGTCCTCTTCGTTGAGAAGGAGTGTATCCCCTACACCCTTCATGCCTATGATACTGTTTTTTACATTTTCTATGATCTCGTCATTTGCCATGAGTATCCCTTCATTAGTAGTATGAATTGGTATGGTTGAATTACTCTTCAGGAGTAATATCCATCCGTATTTAAGCATAGCGGACGTAAAAACATGTTAGCCATCTAAGACACATGGTCAATGGATCACCTTGAAGAAGCCAGCTCGGGGCTCATAGATATCACCTTTTGAAAGCATGGACCTTAATGCTGTTTCTGCAACCTTCTCAGGTATGTTCCTGGAACCTGTGGCCTGTATGTAGTCATAATATTCAAATCCACTACCATCATCAATGGTCTCAATAACTGACATGATAGCAGAATCATTATCCAGTTCTTCTTCCTGATCGCCGGATGACTCCCTTATAGAACAAAGGGCCTTCTTCACATCAGACCTCAAGGAATCATAGTAGCCCTTATCTTTATGATAATAGTCCAGTGAAAGACATATACCCCTTGCAATCGTTTCAGGCACATCGCATGACAGGAACCAGTCCATTGGTTTCCCTTCCTCTTTACCGGAAGAGAAGAAACCTTCGAACAGGTCCAGACGGTCAAGGGTCATTTCTGCAGTATCAACTATCCACCTGTCACGTATTGACTCATCAACATAGCTGATCTCCTCCGGACGGAGTGAAACATAGACTGAACCATCGCCGGGCTCATATGAACGAACCTTTCCAAGGACCATTACATAAGAAGGTACCTTGACACTGGAAAGAAAGATAGATGCATCCGGCTGGTAGCTTCCTGCATAGACAGTAAAAGCACCTGTGGGATCAGATATACGTGCCCTCCATAGCTCTTTTTCGTGTCCTTCCTGATCAGAGAGCCTGTCAACCTCGGTAATAACACCAACAACAAGCACCCTGTTGACCTTCATACCCGTAGGGGTTATGAGAAAATTAGGAGAATATACTTCATGATCACCCGTTGATGATGAATTTGAATAGAGATTAAAACGGGAATCATTGAACTCATTTGCAAACATCCTGTATGCTACTTCCCTTTCCACCATCATTCATCACATCCTTCGCCCATTCTTTCCAGAAGTTCATCGATACGTTCCTGAATATCATCATCCGGCACCCATACAGACCTTGCCACCAGAGAGACACCAAACTCGTTCTTAGAGGAATTACCACGGGCTGCAAGATACCTCCCGGTCAATATCTTTTTCATGTCCTCGAAGACCGCATCTTCTGACATGGATGTGTGAGCCATCTTCTCCACCTCTTCCATGGCCTTTCCGTAGATGGCCTCCGAAAGCTCACGATTGAGCATCAGATGGATTGCACCGGTCCCGTCATCGAGTATCGCCTTTATGCGCATGTCCACAAGGCATTCTACATCTCCGTGAGAACGACACGCAGACTTCTGGGTCACACGGTTACATACAGGACACCTTTCTATCAGACCTGAACCAGACCTGACAGAGATCACATTTCCCTTTACGGTCACATCGAACATGCCATCCTTTTCAAGTATCTGCTCGATCGCTATTGGTGACCCTGACCTGCTCACTGAATCCATAGTGAAAGGCAGCCCATCAGGGTCAACTTCCTTAAAAGTGGTTTTGTCATTGAAATTAATAGATGGCAGACCACGGAAGATCCGTACAGCAGCACCCTCAAAACGGACATAGTCACCAATATCCAGTTTCCCAAGAGGGACCCATGATGTGAATGGGAGCTTGGCAGTCTCATCAGCGACCACACCTTCCACAACGGTGACCTCCTCGCCTTTTAACATGATCTCACGATGATACATCTCAACTATAAGCACCACTGAACTTGCAATGACGTCTGCAGGGACGATCTCACCAAGTTTCTTAAGATTAGAATGTGACAGTTGCTCAATATCAGGAAGGTCACTATCCTGCAGATGGATAAGAGTGGAACGTTTTCCAAAATAAAGTTCCGGGCGATTGTTCCAGAGACGTGTATATGCATTCTTGACCCTGATGACATCACCTGAGCTAAGGGAAAGATCATCCCAACATGTAAAAGAGCAGATACCGGTCTCGTCACCCAGTGTTCCTGAGAAAATCGTCCTTTGTTCACCCTGTATGGACACGGTCTTTTCAACAATATCTATGATACGTCCCGAGATATCGATACCATTCGATCCCACAGACAGGTCCTTTACTTTAACAGTGTTTGAAGATCCTGGAGAATACTTGTTCTTCAGTATCTTTTTCGCTTCATCAAGAGGAACACGATATTTCAGGAGCTTTTTTAGTTCCGTGCTTATTTCTTCCTTGCTGATATCACCAAGCGCCATGGTTAATTCATCAATGTGTGGCGCGATCTTCTCGTCCATATGGAGTCTCCATTATTTGAAGTGATATTATTGTATTTCCTGATATGCAATAAAGATAACCTTGTCAGAATAGTATCCGGTCTTGCTATCCAATACCTGGAAATGTTTATGAACAGGCAGGCCACATATTCTCAAGAGAGTGGTGCTGAAGCTTTTGACCAGCCGAAGGTCCATTAATGAAAATAATATGGGGAACAGAAAAATGCCAAGACTTGCAATAGTATATCTTAGTACACAGGGAAGCACAAAGATGATGGCAGAGGCCATTGCACAGGGAGCACGTGAAAAGCATATAGATGTGGATGTCAACAGTTTCTACGAGTGGGATCCGGCCGATGTAGCTGAGTATGATGCTATCTGTATTGGATCTTCGACATTCTACTACACAATGCTTGAACCAATTTCCAAGTTCCTGGATAAGCTAATAGATATTGGGATCGAAGGAAAGGTCGGTGCATCATTCGGGTCATATGGATGGAGCGGAGAAGCCCCTGTACAGATCGCTGAAAGATTGAGAAAAGCAGGCGTTGATGTGATCGATCCGGTATTAAGGATACAATACATACCCAACGAAAAGGATCTTGCAGAATGCATCCGGCTGGGAAAGGATCTTGGTATCAAGATGAAAAAGAAGCATATATGATATTTATCAGGATATCAAATAAGCTATTTAAGAAAATATAGTTGATCGAATCCTTAAAAGATGTGAAAAAACTATATATACTGTCTTTTGGTAATTGATACGTGTAATTCAACCTTATCAATAATACAAGACATATAAGAGGATATTTATGACAATAATACCATTTGCACCCATAGAGAGAGTAATAAGGAATGCTGGAGCACAGAGAGTAAGTGAATCAGCAGGCATAGCACTTACAGAGATCCTGGAAGAATTTGGACTGGAGATATCCAGAGAAGCCATAAAACTTGCAGAGCATGCAGGAAGAAAGACAGTAAAGGCTGAAGATATCGCTCTTGCAAAAGAGATGCTGGGTAAATAATACCAGCACACATACTTTTTTTTATTTTGATTTTGCTGTTATCAGATAATAGCTAACAGACCCATTCCTGCCAGAGTGACAACGCTGACTATAAGTCCAGCTATAAGGACACCTGAGAATATAGCAGGCAATGAATGCCGGAACTTTATCCCGAATACAAAAGCTGCTGCACATCCTGTCCATGCACCAGTTACAGGTAACGGCACAGCAACGAACAGGGTTAGAGCAAGAGTACCATATTTTTCAAATCTTTCCGAATGGTTACGCTGGGTCCTGCCAAAAAGCCATGAAAAGAACTTCTCAAATATAGCATATCTTCTAAGATATGTCGAGACAGGGTCCAGGAACAGAAGTAATGGGATGACAGGCAACATATTGCCCATTACAGCAAAGATGAACGCGGATACCGGATGCATCCCATATACACCCAAAGCAATGGGAATGGCACCCCTTAGTTCGAATACTGGCAGTGCCCCTATGATCATGGTAGCAAGCCAGTGAGGGAAAGAAGAAAGTAATTCGACTACCTGTGCTTCAAGGCTCAATTGGACTCCTTACCTGACAAGGCAAAGTGTGCCAGAAGACATTCAAGCTGTATCCTTTCATTGGCACCTTCCGTAAGTCTGAAATCGATCTCTCCGATGACGTCGATAAGTTCAACCATTTTCTTTTCAGGAATATCCACATCGGACATCGCCCTGTAGATCTGACCTACAACATCCTCTCCTGAAAGACCCTGCTCCAGCAGAAGAACATCAAGATGTTTCCTTGATGCTATGAAATTACCTGAAAGTGCTGTCTCGATGAGCTCTTTGACCTGCTCGGGACGAGCTGTTGCAGTGATCTTGTATATGGCATCCTTGTGGATGGTATCTGCAATAAGTGCTGCAGCCTGAAGAGCATTTATAGCTTTTCTCATATCACCCTGTGCAACATACTTGATGGCGTCCACACCATCATCTGCAATGTCCAGACCCTCGTTCTCTGCCACAAAACGAATACGTTCAGCTACAGATTCATCAGAGAGAGGACGGAACCTGTAAACAGCACATCTGGACTGAATTGGCTCGATTATCTTGGATGAATAATTACATGAAAGGATGAAACGACAATTATTGGTGTAACGTTCCATTGTACGCCTGAGGGCTGACTGAGCATCGGATGTCAGTGCATCGGCCTCATCAAGGAAGATTATCTTGAAATCAGCGCCACCTATAGGAGTGGTCTTGGCAAAGTTCTTTATCTTCGTTCTGACAACATCGATACCACGTTCATCGGACGCATTGAGCTCTGTGAAGTTCTCACGCCATGAATCCTGAAAAAGCTCGCGTGCTATTGAAACAGATGTAGCTGTTTTCCCTACTCCGGGAGGACCTGAGAACAGGAGATGTGGAAGGTTCCTTGTACTTATGTACGACTTTAACCTTTCTACAGCCTCTTTCTGGCCTACCACGTCATCAAGTTTAAAAGGCCTATACTTTTCGATCCATATCTCTTCTTTAATTTCAAACCCTCCGCATGGAAGTATGCATACCTGCAGTTAATAGGAAGATGTAGTTTTTTAAGTTTTCGTAAATAAAAAAAGGAAAAACAGGATTATGTCCGAAGACATCTCCTGAAAAGCTTACTGGTAGATCAGCTTATAAGCGTAGCTACCTACCAGAGGGATCTTGAGAAGTACACCTCTGTATGCTATAATGACAAGCACCAGTATGAAGAACAGTGCACCGAATCCAAGGAAATCAGCTATTATCCAGCCAACATATGGCACCCATCCCACTATGAAGATAAGTAATGATAGCGGGAGGAAGATTAATAGTGACTGCATTGCATGAAACCTGACAAACTTGTTGTCCGGCTCAATTAGCAGGAAGATTATCCCTGTGATCCAGAAACCTACGTAGCTAAGTGCTGCCACGATGTTCTCATCCAGACCTATCTTTGTCTTATATGTCATATGATCACCTGATAGCAATTGTATTCTGCGGGCATTTCTCTACACATATTCCACATGCAGTACATTTGTCCTGGTCGATCTCTGCGAGGAACTTAGTGACCGTTATAGCTTCTTCCGGACAGTTCTTCTCACATATCTTACAACCGATACAACCCACAGTACAGGACTCTTTTACAGCCTTACCTTTATCATGTGACATACAAAGTACATGTACCTTTTCAGACTCCTTTGCGAATGCCAGTATGTCATTTGGACATGATGCGATACAGAGACCACAGCTGGTACAAAGGTTCTTGTTCACATGAGGAAGACGGTCATCTCCAATGTAGAGTGCTTCGAAAGGACATGCACGGACACAGGTTCCTCTGCCCATACATCCATAGTTACAGCCCTTCTCCCCATCTGAGAGAAGCATGACCGCTTTACAGTCCTCAAAGCCAACGTACTCGAAGCGGTCAACACAATTGAGACCACCGTTACATCTTACGAAAGGATACTGCTCTTCGCCTTCTGAAACTTCCTGGCCGAGTATACCACCTATTTCTTTTGCGACCTCAAAGCCACCAACGGGACAGCCTGTAATAGGCGCTCCTTCGTTTACCACACGCTCTGCAAAGTCAGCACAGCCTGCATAACCACAAGCACCACAGTTGGCACCTGGAAGGACTTCAACGATCTCGTCCACAAGCGGATTTGTCTCTACTCTGAACTTCTTGGATGCCACAATGAGCATAACACCAACAGCCAGTCCAAGAGCTCCAAGGATCGCTGTTGCCTGTATAAGTAAAGTTACCAGTTCGCTCATATTGGAATCACCCAGAAGTAATTAACGAAGGCCATAGAAAGCATCGTTGCAATGAAGAATGCCTGTGGCAATCCTCTGATAGAGGATGGGACATTCACGAATGTTGAACGCTCCCTTATACCGGACATCATCAGCATTACGACAGTATATCCAAGACCTGCAGAGATACCGAAGACAACACTCTGGATGAAGTTGTACTCGGAACTGACGTTCAGTAATACCACACCTAATACAGCACAGTTGGTAGTGATAAGTGGCAGGTAGATACCCAGTGAACGATAGAGTGACGGGATGTTCTTCCTGACAACGAACTCTACAAGCTGTACAAGTGCTGCAATAACTACGATGAAACTAATAAGATCCAGGAATTCCATCTTTGTAGGTACAAGGATGTAATTATAGATCATATACGATACAGTGGAGGCCAGTGCCATAACAAATACCACGGCTCCAGACATTCCTGCCGCACTTTTGACGTCCTTGGTCACACCTACAAAGGAACAGAGCCCAAGGAACTGGATAAGCAGGAAGTTCTTAATGAAGATACCATCCATGAAGATGGCGAATAATGCTTTTTCTACCATTTTAACCACCCTTTGCTCTCTTCTTTGCTCTCTGATAGTTCACGATAGCCATAAGTGATCCAATTGTAAGGAAAGCACCTGGTGGCAGTATCATTGTTGTCACAGATGGATTGATCGGCAAGGTAATGAGTGTGTGATCGAATGTTACGATCTGTCCTGTACCGAGGAGCTCCCTTATACCACCGATGAGCATAAGGACAAGCAGGAAACCGGTAGAGGTACCAAGACCATCTATGAAAGAATAGAACACATTGTTCTTGTTAGCATATGCTTCTGCACGCCCGATGATGATACAGTTCACCACGATCAGTGGAATGAACACACCTAACGCCGCGTACATGGGCGGGAAATAAGCCTGCATTATCATCTTTACAATGGACACGAATGTCGCGATGATGATAATAAATATAGGCAATCTTACAGCTGAAGGGATCTGTTTCCTTAAAGCTGAAACGAAAATGTTCGAACATACAAGTACAAATGCTGTACCTGCGGACATACCGATAGCATTCTCGACTGATGTGGTCACTGCCAATGTAGGACAGAGGCCCAGAACAAGTCCGAATATCGGGTTGTCTCTTGTAATACCACGAATATATTCACTTAACGGGTCCATAATATCACTCCTCTGCCCCTTCGATCGAAGTTATCTTAGTATTCAGGGCATCTATTACAGCCTGAGAGGATATCGTTGCGCCTGTGATAGCGTCTATGGAACCTCCAGAACTGGAAAGACTCAGTGAGTCTACTGGAATATCTATAAACTGATTTCGGAAGGCATCTTCAACGATCTTTGCGCCAAGTCCAGGGGTCTCTTCATGACTCAGGACATCCATTCCACGAACTGTTGAGAATGTTGAATCTACACCGCCTGCAACAACAAGGGGAGCCTGTGCACCTGCCTGTTGCTGGAAGAAAGCATAACCAATTATGTTGCCAGAGGAATCCAGTGCACGATAATAAAGCACTACCGGGTTTCCATCGTCGTCAACAGTGTCCCCATAGACCTCTTCAAAGTTACCGCTTGCCTCTGGGATAAGCTCGCCTAATATCACTTTTTTGGAATTTGCCTCATTTATCTTAAGCTGCTCGCTTGTAGGAACATAAGTGATACCCAACAGAAGAGCTGCTACTACTGAGATCAGTACAAGTTTTCCTATAACTACGATGGTATCTTTATTGGAATCACTCATTTTCGATCACCTCGAACTTAAGGGAGGATGGGATCTTGTCCATTATATTCCTGTAGATCTTTTCAGGAAGGGACATGGTTCCAAATGATGCAGGCATGGTATTGATCTCAATATAAGAACCGACACAGTTCGCAAGGAAGATACCGTAGAACACTCCGTCAACATAGTTGCTGAAGTATCCGTAAATGAAAACCAGTACACCACAGACAATACCATAGACGATACGTCCTTTCTTGGTCACCGGCGAGGTTGGTGTGTCAGTTGCAATGAAGAGGATCCCAAAGAATGTCGCACCTATCATCGCATATGGGAGTTCAGGGCTCATATCAAGGAAAGTGAAGAGCTGTGACATGTACATCAAAGGATTGAGCACGCCTTCATGGATAAGAGCTGTAACACCGGAAATGAACAACATTATCTGAGGTAATGCGACCATTGTTGCAAAGAATGCAACAGGGACCCTCCAGTCCACATATCTCTTGTATATGAGATACAGACCCCCAATAAGGAGAATAGGAGAAACACCTACCATCAGACCTGCACCGTTCTCAAGTAAAAGATCAGAGAACTGACCTACATGAGGTATAGAAGCAGGGGTCATATATGCAGACCAGGCACTTCTGATAAACACCCATGACACAAGGACAGGGTTGAATATGTAAGAACCAACGCCTCCAAAGACGTGTTTACCAACAGCAATAGCAAAGAAGCCACCAACAACAGGTATCCATAAAGGAGCATCTGTTGGGATGAGAAGTGCAAGCATGAGTCCTACAAGGGCTGCATGTCCATCAGCAATGGTCACTTTCTTCTTGGTGATCGTCTGTATTCCAAATTCTGTTGCTACGGCAGCCACTACTGATGCAATGATAATACCAAGTGCGGGAATACCAAAGAAGTAGATCGCTGCCAGACACAATGGAAGCAGAGCGATTATTTTACTAATATTCAAAGTTTTGAAATCTAATCTTGTTTTCTTATGAGGGGGAGCTGAAAGAGTATATGTCATTTTTACTCACCTCCACAGCCACAGCCAAGTTTCAGATTGGATGATTCTTTTGCAGGCATATCCGAATAGGCCATCTCTATAGCATCTTTTGCATATCTGATAAGCTGTAATATGTATATCTTCGATGGACAGACCGCTGCACAGTCACCACATTCGATGCAGTTCTCCACGTGTATCTGTCTGCACTCATCGAACCGACCCTGATCAGCCATAACAGCAAGACGGGCAGGTATGAGCTCCACAGGACAGACATCCACACAACGTGCACAGTGGATACATTCCATAGATTCGTCCCTTATGACCTCCTCAGGTTTCTGCAGAGAGATCCTGGTAGTTCCTTTTGTTACAGGGACCTGATCTGTGTACTGGGCCACACCGGACCTCACACCATTTGCGATTATCTTACCAATATCACCAGTGTGACCGTAGTGGTCTATAACATCCTTGAAAGGAGTACCGATCTTTACAGATATGTATTCCATCTTGTCAGAAACACCTTCTACTGATACAACAGTATCAAAGAATGGCTTTCCTTCATTAACAGCATCATAAAGAGCTTTGGCGGACTTGATACCACATACTGCAACACCTACATCCGTAGGATCACAGCCGATCTTGACCTTCCTTCCAGTTACATTATATGTAAAGAAGTTGAGGATCCTTTTACCATAGATACGCTTCTGGGACAGGACAACTATGTCAGAGTTCTGTTCCCTGTAATAGTACCCTACCTTACGGCTGCCTACCAATGGAGCTACCCTGAGCTTCTTCTTATCTACTTCGATACCTTCGAAAGCATCTATGGATTCCTTGTCATCGTCCCTAAGCACGATGGCTCCCTTTTTGGCACCTGCTGCCTTCATGAGCAGTTTCAGAGCATCCATTACCTGGGACGCATATTCCTTAGGTGTCTTGAAAGTACCACCGATCCATTCAGAAGAGGTAGCATTGATAAGTACTGTATCTATCTTCTTGCCCTTTGGCTTGAGAACAGTATGAGTAGGCACCCCATAATGTTCCACAATACCTGATTCCTTTATGAACTCTGCAAGTTTCTCGGGTTTGAGGTCCTTGCAGGGGGTGAACGGAACGGACTCATTACTGTCCTCAGGCTGGATGACAACGCTCATTGCCTTGTTACCATCCGGATGAGCAGACTCTTCAACAGCAATGACCTCACCACAGACACTTGAGTGAACTGCTGATGAGTAGTATTCCTTGCTCTCACCAATCTTCTGCCCAATGAGAACCCTGTCCCCTTTCTTTACAAGAGGTTCACAGACAGCACCTCTGTGCTGCCTGAGTGGAATTATGATCTTTTCCGGTAATTTATCTAGTGTTTTTATCTCCACTTTACCAACTCCTTAGAACGCAGGCTCCTTTTCTACTTCAGTAGGCTTTGCGCCTGGGATGGTCACATCTATTGTCTTGGCGGAGAAATCTGTTGGCGGAACGGTTTCAGCCGGATCAGACTCATAGCCCAGTGATTGCCAGTTGATAACCGGCACAGTGGTATGACAGACAGAACAATCCTGAGTCTCGTTTCCAAAGTGAATGTCCTGGAGTGTCTCTGAAGCAGATGCTCCGTGACAGTCCGCACATTCAAGAGGATCTGCAAGACCCGTATCAGCGCTTACAATATTGTGGCTTACCTGATAGTACATCTCAACGTATCTGAGAACTGCATCCGGATAATCAGGTGTTCCATCACCATTGCCGTCATATGAACGCATCTCATCTGCGGTCACTGAACCATCTCCATCTGCATCGGCACTGAGCACTTCAGCAGGAGCTATCGGATCACCGATCACGGAACTGCTGTTTGGATCAGCAACTACTTCTGCATCCAGACCTGCATCCCACCAGACACCGGTGATGATATTGAATGGCTTGAGAACTGAATCTTCCTCACGTTCCTGGACAGTTGGTAAAAGGTCGTAATAAACACCTTCTGACCATGAAAGTGAAGGGGAGAACTCTGTTTCATAGATGACATCCTCACGAACACCGTTCGCCCAGCTGAACTCCTTTATTACCGGAGTGCCTGTGGTGTCAGTTCCTGGAAGTGTGGGTATGTGACATGACTCACAACTGAGGAAGTCAAGGTGAGCATCGACCATTCCACCATGTGATATGCCTTCGTGACATCCTGATGAATCACAGTCCTTCACGCTTGCCTCTACATCCATATGAACGGACTCTGAAGCAAACAGGTATTCACGGCCACCGATCTGATGTTCTTCGGTCTCGTGGCATTCCTGACAATCCACATCATCGTGGACATCATATGAGGCAGAATCCTCAAGTGTCCATGCGACAGCAGTTGTTGCGAGGTCACCTGTATGACAGTTGCTTCCACAAAGAGCCTTGTTCGGTGCACCATTGACCTCGTCATGCACTTCGGTCACAAGTGGTAGTGGTGCCAGGACATCAAGCAGATAACTTGCTACATACAATGGTTCTTTCTGTAATTCTGCTCTTGATTCCTCGATAGCAGCATCGTTGGCATTTGAGAAGTCGCCTGAAGCTATGCTTTCTGCACGTGCTTCAAAGTCATATCCTCCGACCTGCTCGTGGCATATCATACAGTCGATATCCACACCATAGTCAGCCATGTAACCGCCACCAGGGTGAACCTGCCCATAGGTCACAGCCATGGTATCTTGGTCAATGCTGTCAGCATCAACACCATAGTCCATGATGGATGACCACTTCTTGAGGTCCTGCTCTACATGGTATGAACCGGAGACTTCCTCGTAGACACCTGCGTGACATCCACTACATGAACTGTCAGACCATTTCTGTTCGGTCATGTAATGAGTGGACATAGCTTCATTGCCGCTGTAACCAATATAGGCATACACACCGGCAGCTGCGAACATCACAACGAGGAGGCCGATAAGAATAGCATTCATTTTAGCCATATTTACCTCTCTCAGTTCTCCGCAACTTCTTCAAGCTGCCTGACAACAACGATGATGTTGTTCCTCAGATCCTGCTCATTTGTTATCTTCATGTCTTTTGAAACGTATTTATCGATCTCAAAAGACTTGCGCACTACACGTACATTAAAATCAAAGACCTTATCGAGAAGACCCTTTTGCGGGGTGATCCCTAAAAAGTCCACATCCATATGATTGCCAAGTACATTTGCTTTCAGTTCAATCTTGTCGAGAGAAGAACCTGGTTTCACGTAAATTATGTGATGTTTTACAAAACCAAAGTGTTTCTCAATACCTCTCCAACCGTACTCTTCCATTAGTTGATGAAGGGCGACTACAAGGTACTTATCCTTGCTTGAACTTGTTCCCGTACCTGAACCTGTGCTGGGATTGCTCATTCTACTACTTCCTTCAGATGAATATAATAACTAATACAGAAGGAAATTGGCTTCCTTCTTTTCCGCGGTACATAAGTTTAATATTTAGTTATATCTTTTCATACAGCATGAGGTATAAAACTGTTGCCATTGTACTGATAGCGTTTTTCACAGTATTATTCATGATAGATCATGTTTCTGACCTTGGTCCCGCTGACCCTATTGAGGACCAGAGTTACTCACAAACCAGAAGCCTGATGGACACTACTATCACAATATCAGTGGTCGGTAACAACGAAACCCATGCATTGGAAGTGATCGACAATGCTTTTGAAAAAATGTACTATGTTGACGAGATAATGAACAACTATGATAATGACAGCGAGATCGCCGTACTCAATAAAGAAAGTGCCGTGTATGATGCTGATCAGGAACTCATCTACGTCATCAACCGTTCCAAATATTACTCAGAGGTCAGCGGAGGTGCCTTTGACATCTCTATACAGCCAATACTCAGCCTCTGGGCAAGCAAATACAGCCCAGGAGGAACATATCTGGACCCCACACCTGAAGAGATAAATGAGACACTTGAACTCGTTAACCATTCAGCGATCCTCGTGGAAGGCAATAACATAATCCTCGAAGAAGATATGGCAATAACACTTGGCGGTGTTGCAAAAGGATATGCAGTTGACCTGGCGATCGATTCCATGATGAATGATGGCATAACGTCCGGATTCGTGAACGCAGGCGGAGATGGAAGATATATAGGTACCAAACCTGATGGCAGCATGTGGAGAGTAGGATTACAGAACCCGGAGAAAAGTGAAGATGCGGTCACCATAATGGACATTCAGGACATGGCTGTTGCCACAAGTGGAAATTATGAACGTTATTTCAGTGATGCTGCAAAGGTCTCGCACATAGCAGACCCAAGAACCGGATATTCTTCACAGAACCTCATCAGCGCAACTGTGATAACAGACACTGCAATGGATGCAGATGCTCTGGCAACTGCTGTATTCGTACTGGGTGAGAATGACGGAATGGAAATGATAGAAGAGCTAGAAGGAGTGGAGTGCCTGCTGATCACCCCGGATAAGAATATCGTTCGCTCCAGTGGTTTCTCTGGTTATGAGATAAAAGAGTGAAAATGATGCCTGATATCCACAGCAGGACATCTATTGCAGACTTACCTCATGAAGGGTCTCATATACAGGACCCTGCGGGGTTAGTACGCTCTTTTTAAGTTTAACAGAATCGACCTGCATCTCCCCTATATCAACATCCTTCAACTCATCGAGCAGTTCAAGGAAATCTGCCTTCTTCTTCTTGGGAAGGTACTTTACCCGTGCAAGGGTCGCATGTGCGCTGAAATTGTGCAGGTTCGGTTCGAGTTCGAACGAAGAAAGAGAATCGTTGATCGACCCATAAAGGTCAGCGAAGTTCCCTTCACATCCAAGCCATATAACCTTTGCAAACTTTGGTTTCGGAAATACACCGAGCCCTTTTACATGACCTTTAAAGGGTTCGCACTTCACCGAATCAAGGGCTTTGGAAATATCAGGGATCTTTTCATCAGGGACCTCACCCAGAAATTTCATTGTAATGTGAACTATACCGGGATCTACAAATTTGAACTTAAAATCATCGAACTTTGACTGGACATCGGCTATATTATCATGCAACTCCACAGGGAGATCTACCGCAACAAAAGTTCTCACCAAACCTATCACCAATTACCATTTATATTGGAGACATAAATTAATATCGCTACTGAGCAAGTTTATTTATAAAATAGCAGTATATAATATACTACTATCAGGTAGTTTTATTGCTGCTATATAACTGAGGGGATAATCTGGACAGTACAGAAGTAGTTGTCAATACTGCTATAAGGCTCGCAGAAGAACTGCGTTCAAAGGCCATAATAATAGCAGGGGAACTCAATAGTAACATAATAGAGACATCCATCCCTGTCTACTTTGCAAGCCGCAAACAAAAGAACCTTATCGACCATCTGGTAGCAAGCAGCAGAACAAAGGAAGAAAGGTCAAAAGAAACGCTGGACAGGATCCATCAACAGGCTACAGGGATGATCGAGCACGTAGAAAATGCCTCTGCAATAGAGTTCATAATGGACGAAGTAGAAGAAGGCACGATCATTGGCATGATCGAAAGCAAAGATTCCTATGCGATCGTTGTCCATGACCTTTCTGATAATCAGATGGTCAGGACACTGAAAGAATGCGAGGAAAGGATATCTGCAGAAATGCTTCGTGTCATAATGAAAGTGGCCTTTGACATATCCAATACCGGCCGTGAAGGAAAACAGATCGGCACGGCATTTATCGTTGGAGATGTGGAAGAGGTCATGATGCGCTCTCACCAGATGATCCTTAATCCATATACCGGCCAGGAAGATGAGGATAAGAACATACTTGATAAAAAGAACTGGGAATCTGTGAAAGAGTTTGCTCAACTTGATGGTGTGTTCGTCATCTCAGAAGAAGGGATGATAGAGGCTGCCGGCAGATACCTGGATGTCGATGCAAGGGATATATCTGTAGAAAAAGGACTTGGCGGGCGTCATGTCTCTGCTGCTGCTATCACAAGAGATACTGTATCGATCGCAATAACAGTTTCAGAATCCGGCGGAGTTATCCACATATACATGGATGGAAAGGAACTTCTCCACATAGAATCCGCTCAAAGGGCAATTCGTCTGAATTGATGAGTAAGCAAAATATCCATTTGATCAACACTTTCCCCTTGTAACATGGTAAGATGATTGATGGATATGCCAATTTTTCAACATATTCTATTTTTCTTTGCATTGCCACTTATTCGGCACCGTGCAGTTATAATAAAAATTAAGCATCCGCTTCCAACAAAAATAAAGAAGTTCGATCGTAATACACCGAGAATCTTTTCTATTACCATACAGCATTAATATAGCTTCATCCCATACCATAAAAAGAGAACCTAATTTATGTATTGGGAGTGATACCTTTGAATGTTAAAAAGATCATAGACAGTGCTCAGAAATTTGTCCAGAGCAGTATGGAACCAATGGGAAATGATACTGATAAGAAGACAGATGAAAAGGCAACTAATATAGAGACAGATGCTTCAGGCAAAATAGTTACAATATATGCCCTGAGTACCTGCCCCTGGTGCAAAAAGACCAGGAAGTTCTTCACAGAAAAGGGAGCAACTATCGATTATATAGAGTACGATAAAGCTGATGAAGAAACACGTAAGCATATAGAAGAAGACTGTAGATCCTTTATGGATGAACTGGGCTTTCCTGTTGTAAAGATCGATGAAGAAGCAGTGGTCGGTTACAACACAAAGAAATATTCGGATCTCCTGAACAAGTAAAGAGTTCATCAAAACAAAAAAAGTTGCCGGCAAGTTGCCGGCATGATATTCTGAAATTCTGTTCTATTATTGATCTGTTCACTCAGGTGCACACAATCCTGGGCAGCTGAGGTTTGCTACTTCCATCATGATAAGTGCGACAGCTGTGTAAAGTGCTGCAAGACCAAGAAGAAGGGTTATTATTCCTGCGACCATTCCTCCGACAAGAGCGATACTGAAGAATGTGAGATCAAGGAATATGAAGGTCACTATAATTGCCTTCAAGCCGATCTTAAATGTTACAATGGTCAACAAGGATGCTATTATGCCCCATACTATAAGGTACCAGAAACCTGCGCTGGTGCTCATAGGGTCCATTACTCCACCAAACATTCCAATGGATGTTATTATCTGTATAAGTGCCCAGGAGAACCAGAACAATGCAAATGCACCGAATGCAGATGCACCAAATGTGTCTCCCTTTTTCCATAGTTCCAAACTTGCGATTAGCTGGGCAAATCCACCAAGGAATATTGCTGTTGAGATTACCATTACAGCACCCTCAATAACTCCCATGATCATCAATCCAAGGAATGTAGCTGCGAATCCAAGCCCAAAGAATCCCAATGGAGCTGGACTTGCTGTTGTGTCTTTGATTATTACTTCTCCTTCCATAGTTTAATCACTTCCCTAAATAAATTACTGTATAATTACTAAACAATTTTAATAGTCAATTATAACTGTTTATTGCTGACCTAAAAGAAACGTCAGAAAATATTTTCCATCAATTCTAGTAAATACGTAACTGCTTGATACCTCCTCCAAGTGTTACCTATTTCACCTCCAGATAATGACTTTAAAATAGTAGTATATATCATTTTTGTTTATTACAAATAACGATAAAGCACATAGAAGCATTATTTGCTATTTAAGAACTAAAAATGGATTATATTGTAAAATAAAGCATTAATAAAGAGTTAATTCTTGGAAAACACTAAAAAGAACCTATTAGATGTTAAATAGTTATGACTGTAAAAATATATATACCAATTTTAGTACTGTTGTGCCCTACATGCACAAACAATACACAATCATTCCGAAATCTTTATAAATGTGAATGGATTATAATCTTGCTCTCATTAACACATATAATACATTCGGAAAACGGTCATGGATGCAAATGATCATATCTTGAAGCGCAGAAGTGCAGCCATGCCACCTAAAGCAAGAAGTTTCTGGCCCGGTTCAAAAGCTGTACTGAAAACAACTATTTTTCCCTGATTGTTCTCAACAGCACGCAGGAAAGAGTCAATGCTTCCTTTTTCACGCTCTATCCTCAGCATCTCATCTGCCACAAGAAGAGTATCGATAGAACCATAGTCCAGGGCCATACGTACCTCGTCCAGACCATAGGCAACCTTACCATCAATAGCTATTTCCTTAAGCAGGTCATCCATCAAACGGGATTCACGAGCTATGCGTGACTCCTCCATTATACGATCCACAGCACCACGTCTGAGAACTTCCTGGAAACCGGACATACCAATGGAAGAGGTATCCTCAGTGATTATCCTTGATGCAAGATCAGGCTCTTTTGACATGAGATACTTAAGGAAATCCTCCTTTGTGAAACCTGGCCCTGCAACAACGATCGATTCGGACTCAGATGCTGCATGAACGAGCTGCCCCGTGATCTCTTCGAAAAAGACATCCCTGAGAGTGCCTTCTCCTTTTCCTGAGGACTGACTGATATGAGAATATGTCTCGATGCCATAATGACGGACAAGACCTATATCAGCATCCCCTTCCTCGATAGCAACAATAACTACCTTGGGACGTTTTGATGATCTTTCCGCTTCATCGATACGCTCAAGCTGGTCTTTTTTCCAGTTCTTGATTATAGAGAGATCCAGACCTTCCTCTACGTTAAAAGTATGATAGTGACCTGAATCCATACCCTCTTCTATAAGGCCATGGATCCTCAAGCGATTAGAGAACTTATGGAACTCAAGCTCTTCAACCCTGATCCCAAGACGGACAGTCTTTTTCTCAGCCTTTTCAGGACGGAGCTTATCTGCCGATGTATCAGCCTTTCTTTTTGTAAGAGCGAAGATCAGATCCCCTTTCTCAATGATATACTTCAGGTGCCACAGGTCATCCAGTGTCTCAGGGACGATCCTGATCTCACCATCTCTTCCTCTTAAATTCCTTTTTGTGACCCTCATTATAACACCTTATTACCGATCAATTGATACATTTATACTACAGGCACAATCCTACATAGGAGGAGGATATTCCAGTGAACAACTGCTGGTCACTGACCCTTTATATCGGATTCTCCCGGTGGGAGCATCATGGCGATCTTATCAGGAGAAGCTATCTGTTTTACGAAATTTGGCTCCCCTAACTTATCGACGTATATTTTGTATATCTTTTTCGCTACGTCATTCTGGTTGAACTTGCCAGGGACTACTTCGACAACATGCTGCCCATGTTTGCTCACAGCAGACAATGGACCGCCTATGACCCGTGTCTTACCTTCAAGCTCAAGAGCCACTGCCGCACCTACCTGTATATCCCTGAAGTAGTTACGCTCACCACGAATAACGAAGGAACCCTTTTTGAGGTACTCACCGGACTCCGGGGTCTTTGAGACCTGTTCCGGCTTTATCCAGTAACAATCACCACTGAACTGACCGGATTTCCACACACTTGAATAAGAGATGACGAACTCTGCAGTTTCCTGCAATGTCTGTTCAGGAACTTCTTTGCCCTGCGTCTTGATAACTGTAATAGGAGCGCCAGGAACCTGTGTATGGAATACGATATCCCTCTTCTCCATATACTTCTTAACTATCTCCTCATTGGAGTCAGCATCCCTTCCTGCAACCACAAGGAAACCATCCGAGGATGTGAACCATCTGAAACGCTCATACCAGTATTTCTTTGTGTTGACCTTTCTTTTGTTGGATGCTTTCTTCTCTTTCTTCTGCATCGCAACCTTTGTGTCCTCAATAGCCCTGAGTGCCCCATCCTTCTTCTTTGTGAGCTTCTTGGCCTTATCATAATATATCTGAGCATTCTGCGGGACAGTGAGTTTGATATCCACCGTAGCCTTTGTACCATCAAGTTCAAGCACTATGTTACCAGCGGCCGAATCAATACTGACGATCCACTTTGCTGCAGGGACCGAATCCTTTGCCTTTTTAATGATGGAACGGATCTCATCCCACGAATAACCCTTGTCACGAGCCTGCATAAGAACACCAATTATCTGCTCGATCTCAACATAATGGGCATATATCTTCTCTGCGATCAGGGTTTGCTTTTCAGCATCCTTGCCGAACTTCTCGATCGCAGCTTCCTGTTTTTGAAGGCGACGTTCAAATACGTTAACTTTTTCCTTCTTAACAGCTGTAACCTGCTCCTGAACAGATTCTGCCGACCTCTTTCCGAAGAACTCATCAAGAGCTGCATTGAAAGTAGGGAAAGATACTGTTTCATTATCCCTGTAAATACCAAGCTCAAAAGGCTGAACATCGAATGATCCGATCTCCCCTTTGACATCTTTGCTGATAACACAGGGTTTCAGGTCGCCGGACAAAAGAGGAGTAAAAAGATCCTTCAATGCAGCAATAATAGCTTCAATTGAATCCATGCCGACATTTTTTGCAAGTTCGGTCTTATTGACGCCAGACCTTGCACAGACCTCTTCTGCAAGCACACCTCCAAGATTGAAACGTGTAGCTATGGTCCTCACAATATCAGCATCGGACTGAGAGAATACTTGTTGGAGATCCTCGGCCCCTGCATCCACAGGGCTTATCTGTGCCTCAGGATACTGATAGACCTCTCCACTTCTTATCCTCCTGCCCTTGAAGGTGACAGGTTTCATAGGAAGGATGATCTTCCTTTCGGAGTCAAGGAGAACTATGTTACCCGGGGAGAACAGTTCTACTACCAGAATGGTCTCTACACCGCCACGAACAATGCCTATCTCCAGGATCCTGTCAAAATCATACTGTTTGACAAATGTGATACGTCCTGCCATTATATGCTTCCTCAGCAGCATAGGGAATGACTGCGGGAGTTTAGGACTTGGACGCAGGTGCTGGCTCATATGGGCCCTTTTACCGGCCTCGATCACAAGATTATCCCTTCCCTTATTGTAAACAAAGAGATTTATCCTGATCTCGTCATTTGCAGGCTGGTATATCTTAGCGATCTTGGCATCTATTATAGATGTGTCGCCGGAACCCAGCTCAAATGCAAGGGCAGCTACATCAGCACTTGTCATTTCTTTCTTCATGCGGGGGATATAATGCAGATGGTGACTATAAGGTTTATGACGCATTAGACCGATCTAATACCAGATATTAAGCCACTTAGGAGATACAAGCACCAGATGAACGAGAGCACACGAAGATACGTCGTATCGGCATTCCAGAACTATTACGCTACTGCAGACATAAAGCTCCCACCTGAGTTCACATCAAGGGAATGGGGCTTTATTGAGTTTACCAGCAGCCAGGAGACATTCATGAAAAGGCACAGAGCCTTTGGTTCACAAGGAGAACTGCATGATTATCTGAGCGGCATAGGTCCGGCACATGCATACTATTCTGTAGCATACTACGAGTATCCCGGCGCCCCTAAGATGAAAGAGAAGAACTGGGAAAAGGCTGACCTTATCTTCGATATTGACTCCGACCACCTGCCTGGTGGCATTAATTCATATGCAGATATGCTTGAGAAGGGAAAGAAGGAAACATTGAAACTCCTCGAGTTCCTGATCGATGACTTCGGATTTAAGGAAAGCCAGGTACATGCAGTGTTCTCCGGTGGCAGAGGATACCACTTCCACATCAGTGAGGAATCCGTACTCTCCCTTGGAAGTGCAGAGAGAAGAGAGATCGTGGATTATGTTAGTTCAAAAGGACTGAATCTGGAAAAGATATTCTCCAAGAGAGAGATATCCGGAGATGCAGGTGCAGAATCTGCAAAGATGTCAGTATTCCCATCAGAGGATGAAGGAGGATGGGGAGGGCGGATCAACCGTTACCTTATATCATACCTTACATCCCTTGCCAGTGACGAAGATGCTATAAAGATACTTTCAGGATTCAAAGGAATAGGCAAGACCACTGCCGAGAGATTGGTGGATGTGTTCAGGGACGAATCCAGAGTTAACGCCCTGAAACAAGGCAAGATGGATGCACTTGGTGGCATTAAGAAGGAGATACTTGAGACGATCGTGAAACAGGGTGTGGAGCAGATGGCTGCGTGTGTAGATGAACCCGTCACTGCTGATATAAAACGTCTGATACGTCTGCCAGGTTCGCTTCACGGAAAATCCGGTATGAAGGTCACAGCCCTTGCAATAGATGAACTTGAGACATTCGAGCCGCTAAATGATGCAGTTGTCTTTGGGGATAAGTCGGTAAAGATAAAAGCGATCAAACCATTTGCAGTGCAGATGAAAGGAAAGGACCTCATGGTCGAGGAGGGCATACAGGAGGTACCGGAGTATGCCGCTATATATCTAATGTGCAGAGGTGTAGCAGAATATGGATCGCACTGAACTGAAGAATTCGCTCAGAGAAGAGAGCAGTTCAACACTGAGGGCGCTTCACCCCGGATTCTTCCCGGACGTAGAGGAATATGTAAAGGAACTGGAGGAAGAGATCCAGAACATAAACAGCCCCCGTTCTGTAGAATCAAAGATGCTTGAGGACGAACTACAGAGCGCCATCACAGATATAGAGGTCATATTCCTGCGCCGCATCAAGAAGATAATCAGCTACGCGACCAATAATGCATTCTCAAGCATGCCACCTTCACAGGACATGAGCAAGTTGCTCCCTCAGGAAAAGGAAGTATACGATGCTGTCCTTTCAGCAATAAATTCAGCCCGCAAGGAGCTGCTGGTCCCTATACTGGACCCACAGGCTACAAGAGATAAAGTGAGGAAGCCCCCTGCCATCAACAAAGAAGAAGAAAGACCTGCAAGGGACATGGAAGCCGAACAGCAGGAAATGCCTTCTGACAGTGAGGATGACAGCGGCGACAAAGCTGAAATAGGCAAAAGTAATATAAATAAAGAATTCGTTGTTGTGCGAATACTGGAGGACCTGCCTACTTTCAAGGCTATGGACAATCGCAATTATACATTATATGCCGAGGACGTTGTGGTTTTACCGACCCTGAATGCAAAGGGACTGATCAAACGTAATGTGGCACAAATGATCTTATAGAACTAACTGAAATCATCAAGGTGAAGATAATGAAGATTCCAAAGAGATTCAGAACACACTGCCCTTCATGCAAAAAACACACAGAGCATGTTGTTGAGAGAGTAAAGAAGGGTAAGGCATCGTCACTCACACGCATTGAGAGACAGAAGAAACGCCAGACCGGTATCGGAAACAGCGGAAAGTTCTCAAAGGTGCCTGGTGGAGATAAACCAACAAAGAGAATATGGCTCAGATACAGATGTACAGAATGTAACAAGGCACATCAGAGACCATGTTTCAGAGCAAAGAAATTCGACTTCGCGGAGTGATGGAAATGAACAAACCAAAGAGCAGATTCTTACGTGTAAAATGTAATGATTGTGAGAACGAGCAGGTAATTTTCGGCAGTGCAAGCCGCAAGGTAACATGCCTTGTATGCGGAAGGACACTCGCAGAACCTACCGGCGGAAAATCATCAATTACAACACACATACTCGAAGTTCTCGAGTAAATGAAAGTGATTCATAATGGATGAGAACATTTGGCCCGAAAGCGGTGACTTTGTCGTTTGTACCGTAAAGAACGTTACTGATTTCGGTGCATACACAACCCTTGAGGAATTCGGTGGAAAGGAAGGTTTTATCCACATATCGGAGATCAAGGCCGGATGGGTCAAGTATGTTAGAGACCATGTACGTGAAGGCCAGAAGGTAGTCTGCAAAGTACTTAATGTAGACTCCTCACGCCGCCACATCGACCTGTCCCTTAAAGATGTTAACGAGCACCAGAAGCGTGCAAAGATACAGGACTGGAAGAACGAACAGAAGGCATTTAAATGGCTTCAGTTCGTATCTGAAGAGACCGGAACCAGCGAAGAAGAGATGGATAAATTGAAGCTCAAATTGCTGGAAAGCTTCGGTAGTCTTTATTCTGTCTTTGAAGAAGCAGCCATCAATTCAGAGGATGCTTTCAACGACATGAAGATGAAGAAGAAGCTTGTATCAAGCATCGTCACAGTCGCTCAGAGTAACATCAAATTGCCTTTTGTAGACATTGCAGGATTTATAGACCTCAATTGCTATCTCCCTGATGGCATAGAGATCATCAAGCTGGCACTCGAAGCTGGCAACGAGATCGAAGAGGAAGGTGTCAGAGTTGACATCAGTTACACAGGTGCTCCAAGATACCGCATCAAAGTGATAGCTCCTGACTACAAGAAGGCAGAAGCAGTGTTGAAGAGATCTGCAACTGCAGCTATCGACACTATTGAAAAGCTTGGTGGAAAAGGTGAATTCCACAGGCACAACGACACTGTAAAGGCGTGAGATTCCATTGGGACAGAAGATCTTCAAGTGCAGGAAATGCGACAGATATACTTTAGAGACTGTCTGCAAGCAATGTGGTTCGGACACTGTTAGGCCACAGCCTGCAAGATTTTCCCCAAAGGACCCTTATGGCAAATATCGCAGATTAGCAAGAAAAGAGGGTATTCTATGCAGGAAATAGAAGTAATTCGTGTCAAAGAAGATGTTCAACTTAATGACCCAATACTGATCGTGGGCCTTCCTGGAGTAGGACACGTTGGTAAACTTGTTGCTGAACACCTCGTCGAAGAACTTGATGCAGAGAAGATCCTGGAGATATATTCCCATCATTTTCCACCACAGGTTCTGGTAGACGAGGACAGTGTGATACAGCTAGTGAACAATGAGATGTTCGTTTGCCACACAGAGAAGCACGATATAATAGCTCTTATTGGAGACCACCAGAGCTCTTCTACTGAAGGACACTACAAACTATGTACTGTGTACCTTGAACTTGCGCAGGAATTCGGAGTCAAGAGAATATACACTCTTGGAGGATTCCCAACAGGACAACTTACATATTCTGACGAGGTGCTTGGAGCTGTCAACAACATAGAACTTGTTGAAGAGCTTAAAGAGTACGGAGTCACATTCAAGGAGAATGAGCCAGGAGGAGGCATTGTTGGTGCATCCGGACTTCTGCTCGGACTCAGCAGATTCAGGAATATCGATTCAGCATGCTTGATGGGACTTACATCAGGTTATCTGGTCGACCCTAAAAGTGCACAGTCACTGCTGAAGGTCATCTGCAAGGTGTTCGATATCGATATAGATGTAGGACCTCTTGAAGAGCGTGCCAAGGAAATGGAAAAGATCGTTGCAAGGCTCAAGGAAGTCGAACAGCAACAGAAAGGCATGCCTGAACTGAATGCTGCAAAGGATGAAGACCTGAGATATATTGGCTGAAATAAAATGTTGATCAATGCCGATCTTCACCTGCATTCCAGATATTCGATGGCTTGTTCGAATAAAATGGAACTGCCAGTAATGGCAGAGGAAGCGGCGAAAAAGGGAATAGACCTGGTTGCTACCGGAGACTGTACCCATCCCGAATGGTTGAAAGATATCAGAAAGGCAGCGGTCGATGATGAGACCATTGCCATCGGGAAAACTAATTTTTTAATAACTACTGAGATAGAGGATAGCAGCCGTGTGCATCATCTGCTCCTTTTACCATCCATATCTAAAGCTGAAGAGCTTGCAGAGAGACTATCCAAATTTGCCAACCTTAAGGTGGATGGAAGACCTACTGTAAGACTGAACGGATGTGAGATAGCAGAGATAGCAAAGGATGTGGAAGCACTCATTGGACCATGCCACGCTTTCACCCCATGGACCGCACTCTATGCATATCATGATTCCCTTGAGAGCTGTTACGGGGACATGACAAAGTACATATCTTTCCTTGAGCTGGGACTGAGTGCAGATAGTGACTATGCGGACAGGATAGAAGAACTTCACAGACTTACATTCCTCTCGAACTCCGATGCACATTCACCATGGGCTAACAAGCTCGCAAGGGAATTCAACCAGATAAACGTTCCTGAAGTGACTTTCAAAGGACTCAAAAAGGCCATATTGCGTGAGAATGGATACGGAGTTACATACAATGCAGGATTCTACCCACAGGAAGGGAAATACAATGAATCTGCCTGTATCAAATGTTATACACACTACACCTTTGAACAGTGCATTTCATCCAGCTGGAAATGTGCTAATTGCGGAGGGGTCATCAAGAAGGGAGTAAAGGACAGGATAAATGAACTTGCAAATTTTGATGAACCAAAACATCCTGACCACAGACCTCCATACGTACACCTCATGCCATTGTCTGAGATCATCATGACAGCAATAGGCCATGCAAGTATCAATACCAAAGGCGTCCAGACCGCATGGAATGAACTTATGTCAAGGTACGGGAATGAACTCAACGTCTTGCTCAACGCTGAAATAAATGACATGGGATATCTTGATGATCGTATCGTTAATGCGATCAGTGCCTTCAGAGAAAAGAAGCTAATAATTCATCCAGGCGGCGGCGGACAATACGGAAGCATTGAGATACCTGAGACTGAACAGGATAAGATCCCCGACCAACCGAAGAAGGAGCAGAGCTCACTTTTTGACTTCTAGATTTTTCCACGATACCTTTTTAAGATATCAAGTCCTTCAAATCCAATGTGCCGAGGTGGCAGAGCGGACTAATCCGACGGCTAAATGCCCCGGAGTCCAAACGCGACCGGCTCGAGACCGGTTTCTCCGGAAGGAGTGCTTGGGTTCGAATCCCAACCTCGGCGTAAAAACTATAGTTAAAAGCCCAACACTTTCACCCTGCTTGTTTTCAAGTTATATGCAGGGAAGAGGAAGTAGTGGATATGGGACTATACAACTATAAGAAAAGTATTCAAACTGCTGAACAAAGGATAATAGAAGCAGATTATTCACAAAAGAACAAGGACACTATTTTTGCTTTTGTGAACGTATTGTACGCAGAGGGTCTTTCCGATGCAAGAATTCTCAAATACCTTAGTCAATTGAACATACTCAGCAAGAATTTTGACAAGGATTTCGATGAGATTACAATGAGCGATATGTATCGCTTTTTGGCAGAGTTGGAAAGATCTGATAAGAAGCCATGGACTAAACAGGGATATAAAGTCACAATCAAACGTTTCTTCCGCTGGCTCAATGGTGGGAAAGAACCAGAAATGACCGAGTGGATTAAGACCCCTATCAAACAATCTGATCAAATGCTCCCAGAGGAACTACTTACAGAAGAGGAGTGTATGAGTATGATTGACTATGCCAACCACCCACGAGATAAAGCAATTGCTGCAAGCTGGTATGATGCAGGAGCTCGTGTGGGTGAAATCGGTGAAGCAAAAATAAAGCACGTTGTCTTCGATGAAGTTGGTGCTTTTGTGATGGTTAAAGGCAAAACAGGCATGAGAAGAGTAAGATTGGTTTTCAGTGCACCGTACATTGCCAAATGGCTGGACATTCATCCTCTCAGAGACGACCCAGATGCTCCATTATGGGTGAACATTGGTCACAGAAACTTCGGAAAGGAAATGAAGTATGGAGCTATCAGAATGGTGATTAAAAGGACAGCAAAGAAAGCGGGTATTAAGAAGAGGGTATACAACCATCTTTTTCGACATTCCCGAGCAACCGATTATGCAGGCTTCATGTCACAGGCACAGCTTGAGATGCATATGGGATGGAAGCACGGGACAAGGATGTCTGGAACATATCTTCATCTTCAGGGTGCACAGGTTGACAACACTATTCTTGAACATTATGGACTGAAGGAAAAACAGGATAAGGTTTCGGAGCTTACTCCTCGAAAATGCTCTCGTTGCAAGACCACGAACGGTCCAACCTCTGATTTCTGCAGCAGTTGTGGAATGGCTCTTAATGCAGCTGCAGCAACAAATATCGATGGAATGCAACAACTGGGTATGCAATTGCTTCTTGAGATTGGTGCAAAGGATCCAAAGGATGCTCAGGAATTACAGAGTTATTTGGGGAAATTGAAGGAAGCATTGTCTGATAGCGCTTCAACCTCAATAAGTGACGAGTGAATCAACATGAGCCACGGACTTACATAGTGGTGCCTTCCAGAACTGCAGGTCCTGGTTTGTCGGGTTCCCTGTAGTGGCATCCACTGCTTCTGGTGTTCCATATCCCTGAAGGGACAGGTTCGTAGTCTTGCCTGCTACCTGTAATATCAGGTGTCTCTTGTCGTAATAGGCATCCTTTACAAATACCTGATAGAAACCTGTGTCTGAATTCACTGCGCCCATCGTATCCCTTCCAAACACGTATGTGCTCTCAAGGATTACCTTTGTCCCATTTTGTATCGGGTCGCCATTCTGGTCTATAACATAGCCAGACATAACAACTCCTACGGTCGATTCTGACCATGATGTTGACAAAGGCAGGAGCCGGAGATAGAGATAGACGTTCTCCAGTATCTCTATTTTATGGAATATCGGTGTGTGCATACCATCTGAGCTGAACATTATCTTCAGCTTGTAGTATTTCCCCTGATAGCCTGCGTTATTCATGACCTTGTAACCTGCACCGTAGGACGTGGAACTTGTGCCGTCCGGCCCGATCCAGCCTGAGTTCGGTGTTCCGCTCTGGTCATCACTGATATAAATCTGTGCCCTTATGTCACAGCCTGCTGCTTCTGTAATTGACAAATATAACAGGTCCAGGGACTTGTTATGCTCCTTCCACAGGTACCAGGGCATCTCAATTAATCCAGCTAGTGGATACCGGGTTATCTTGATATTGCTTACTGTTATGCCTTCTGAGTATTCTGTCGGTGTAGTGTAATTCGCCTTACACCTGAGCCTGAAGTGCAACTTGGTCGTAGTCATAGCGACCACTTGACCTGTCCCACTTGTTACTCCGTTCTTTGACCACACCACAGTTCCATCTGCATCCAGAAGCTCCAGTATGAAGTAGCTCGAGTTGATATTCACATCATAATCAAACTCCACCGACAGAAAACCTGATTCTTGCCATATGAAGCCATGATTCGGATAGTTACTATCTATCACCGTGTATGTAGTGTCCGCCAACAGATCTATTTTCAGCTCTTTATTACCTGCATCAACGGCGCCATTGCACGACAGGAACCCGTCATCCTCATCTATTTCTGTTGAATAGTCCGGTTCAATTTCATCTTCCTCTAGTTCAAAGGTATTGTTATTGAACACCACTCCGCTCGTGATGCAGCCATATACAAAATCTGTAGCATCAAAAACTTCTTTGTTAATCCTGTATGTGCTCAGGCCAATCTCACCAGTCTTGTTGTCCACATCTGCAGTGTGCTCCAATGATACCTCTATGTCTGTCGCTAGAGCCGAATGCAGCATCTCGTTTTTAGACCAATAAAAGAATTGACTGTCCGGTTGATTGGCCTGTGAACTCTCTATTACCAGTGGATGAAAATCAACCGGGACCAGCACTGTTGCGGGGTTCGTGTCCGGGAAACTGAGCAATCTGTGCTTTATCCACATGTCGAAATAATACCAGATAAAGTCAAATGAAGGCGTGTACTTTCCGTCACCGGTTAACCATACTTTCGTTCTCCAGTATTTGCCAGCAGCCGCTCCTGTCCATATTTTCCCGTTGTTGTCTGTATAATAGGTGCTCGATGTCCCGTCCGGGCCTACAAATCCTGACGTGGATGCCAGACTGTCACCTACATCGATTTGAGCCTTCACCTGTGTATCAGCTGTGCCCAGTGTATAGCCAAGATCTATTATCCTCAAGGCTTTCATGAATTCCTTGTACTTGTAAACCGTCTGCTCAATGTAGCCTGAAGTCTTGTACCTGTCCAGCACCACGTTACCTATGTACATGTGATTGTCCCAAGGATCCACAGGCGAAGTCCAGACCGAAGGAGAATTCGGAGCAATGCACCTGACCCGGAATACACAGTAATCGTCTACAAAGGTAACCACCTGGCCAGTGCCAGAAGCTGTCCCTGTCTTGCTCCACTTCACAGTACCTTCACTGTCCACAAGCTCTGCAATGAAGTACGATGAATTCAGCACCACATCATAGTCAAAGGTAATCTGGATAAAACCTGATGCGATTATCTCAAAACCTTTGTTCATGTAGGTATCGTCCACTTTGTTGTAATCACTCTCATCGGCCAGGTCCAGTTTCATGCTCATTGTAGAATTGTCCAGAGTAAACATACCCGGCAGGAATCCATCATCTGTATCTACGTGGGCCGAGTTCTCCGGATAGATGTCGATCTGCTCTGTCTGGAGCGTGAACATATCACCATCATAGTCCACGTTTAACGTAGTGACTCCTTCTGTGAATATCAGGTCATTCTCTGTTTCCTCTTCCAGCAGCATGGCCGGTGAAAATTTCCTTACACCAATCAGTCCTGTATTTGAATCCGGCTGGCTTGCATCTGATGATTCCAATTCAAGAGAACCACCTAACCCTTCATTCCAGCTCTCAAGCGTGAACTCATCACCCGTTGTCCCACCTGTCACTGATACTGCCGATACACTCCTGATCCCGGTGTCACCTGCATTGAGAGCAATTTCTATGTGACTGCCTGATGTCTTATAGGCTTCTACTGAAGTGCTAACGTCTGCTGTTTGTGAATTGCCAAACTGGTCTACATAAGTAATAGTCACATCCAGAGGCGCATCGCCTATTGTGGCCTGTGGCACTATGAAACACCTGAATCCGCCTGATGATATTGAATCTCCCACAGTGAATCCTGTGCCCACAACATAAGTTCCGAACACGACAGCATCAAATGCCATGCTTCACCTCAGGCCACGTATTTCATAGCGAACGCCAGCACATTTGAATGGTCCGGAGATGTGAGCATCTTACACAGAAACTTCGTCGTTGCTCCATCTATGGCTATCACGTCCCCGTCCACCAGTCCTGCATCTATGGACAACCTGAAAAACAGCTCCGACTGATATATCGGAGTCTTGTTATTCGCTGTATTGTGTATCACAGGCTTCATGAAATAGACTTTCCCGTTCCCGTTGCTTTTCCGAGCGTATGGCGTGTCATAGTAGAACTGTATGCCATCGTCTTCATCCCTGTCCTGAAATGAGAATGGCCTGGTCATCCTGTAATTTTCCAATCCAGAGTGTTCCCCAGTACCCGCCCACCATGCATTCCTGGTAGTATAACAATAGAAATTTGTCAGGCCATCAGAATATTCTTTAGTGCCCATATGCTCCATTACACAGATGAAACTTGACTGCCTGTCGTTGCTTGAAGGTTCCGGTTTGCCCATTACCACAAACCCTGTAGAATCCACCCACAGCCAATAATTTATCTGAAGGGTTGCCATGTCGGTGTACATATCATAAGACCAGTCCCTTCCCTCAAATCCAATAAATGTCTGGAATTTTGTGTCTCCCCAGGTATGGTTTATAGAGTCCCAAGTTGATGTAAACGTAACTCTTAATCCCTGTGCACCAGTATCATTTCCCTGATACCTTATGGCTTCGCTTGTCTTGTAGTTATGAACTTCCAGCGTCATCCAGATGTCTGCTGAATCGCCTGTATATTTTAAGCATCTTCTAGCCAACGTAGCTTCTGTGCTCCGATCAGTTGTATCCCAGGTAGCATCTCCTTCTACCCAGTTCACAGAAGAGGCAATCAATGCATCCGCGATCTCATCCACTATGTCTGGTAATACTTTTGCTCCACTTGTAAATCCCATCTTTTCCCCTCACTCTACATACTTTATTGCGTAATTTACCCTGCCCGTGTTGTCTGGTGAGTCCATTCCTATACACAGGAACTTCGTTGTAGCTCCGTCTATTGCTACTACATCTCCATCCACAAGGCCGCCACCTTCTGAGAACATAAAGAACAGTTCGCTCTGACCTATGGGCATTGTCTCTGCCTGGTCGTTGAATATCAGGGGCTTTGCATAGTAGACCTTCCCGTTCCCATCGCTCTTGAACGCATGATAATCAGCGTGCCAGAACTGGATGCCTTCGGTGCTCCAGGAATTTGTATAAGTGAATGGCCTGCACATGTTATGACATCTTCCAAGAGAGTTCCCAGCAGTGTTCCTCCAGCCTTCGTAATTCAACTTCGTATAGTTGTAGAAATTCGTCAAGCCATCACTGTATTCTTTACTGGCAATCCTTTCTACCACAGTAATTGCTGAAACCTGCAAGTTATCAGTTGAGTTCGCTTCCGGTCTTGCCATCAATACAAATCCTGTAGAATCCACCCAACAAAAATATGTTAGCTGAGTCGAGAAACAGTTAGTCACTGGCGTTGTACTGCTTCTTCCAAAGAACGGAACATAGGTATGATAGTCCATGTTCGGGTATGTGTGGTTCACCGAATCCCACGTTGAATGAAATGCAATCCTCAATCCTTTTGCCTGGTATGATGTACTATATACCCAATATGATTGGTCATGACATTCCAGGGTCAGATATATGTCATCTGTGGAGTGGTACAGGCACCTTCTTGCGTTATTTGCACCTACCGTCCTGTCGGTGGTGTCCCATGTTGTGTCTCCATCCGTCCAGCCTTCTGCTATTAGCTTGTCAGCTATCTCATCTATCAAGTCTGCAAGCACCTTTGCTCCACTGTAAAATGTTCCTGCCATTAATCATCCACCTCCACGAACCATGATCCATTCAAAATCGTTCCTCCATTGTTCAATTCATCACCCTCACGTGATATGTTCCCTACCACTGTTCCCGTGTTTATCTGCCCTAATGGAGAACCTGATTTTACCGTGGTCGCCCCACTGTCCACCGTATCTCCTGTCATCGCTACTTGCCTTTCTACTTCTGTGTCTTCGCAGTACACGATCTTACTCATAAACGACTTGCTGGACAGCACACTTCCATCCTCGTAAGCCCCGCTAAAAGTAGAACCATCGTAGGTCTTGAGCCTGAATGTTGGATCATTGCTGCTCCATATCTCCAGTTCCCAGTAGTAGCCGCCTGGTGCCATCGGGTCAAATATCCAGTGAAGCACCTCGTCCTGGTCAACTTCCTTGAAGATAGTCTCGACATATTTCACTCCCTTTGCCGGAGAATCGTAGAGCCTTGCTACTAAATTCTTCCCACCCGCATCGTGTACCACTATTTTGATGCGACCAAAATAGTGTTCTGCCGTGAA
>NZ_FOUJ01000014.1 GCF_900114835.1 Methanolobus profundi
CAGTCCAATCCAGTAATGAACACTGGTGATCTTATCACACTATACATTGCTACAACTTCTGCTGATGCCGAGACCGCAGCTTATAATGAGGTCGGTACTTCTAATGTATCGTCAGGCGGCCTTGATTCATCCGGACTTAACCTTGTTCCGAGGACCACTGTCAATATTGTCCTTACACCAGAATCTGGTGCAGCAACTACAGCAGACTTCGTAGCTCCTTCTTCATACGGTGTAAAGGAGACTGTACAGCTCTATCCATAATGAATCTTCAATGTGCAATTTGATTTGCACATTATTAAGAGGTGTTAAAAGATGAAAGCAAATAAAACTTCGTTCAATATGGATACAAGAGCTCAGGTGGGTATTGGTACCCTTATCATATTCATTGCAATGGTACTTGTTGCTGCTGTGGCTGCAGCGGTTCTGATACAGACATCAGGAACACTTCAGCAGAAGGCACAGTCAACTGGTAAACAGGCAACCCAGGAAGTATCTTCCAATCTGATGGTAAAGGCGATAGAAGGAATACGTGCCAGTGACAATGCTACAAGCATGGCTGATAATGTCTCCCTTCTTAAGATGAAGGTTGGTCTTAATGTCGGTAGTTCTCCTGTAGATATAAATCAGGTAGTCATATCAATTACTGATGGTACAACTACAAATAACCTGATCTATGCAAACAATGAACAGACATATGGTTCTGCAATGAAAGATTTTAGTGGTAGTAATAATGCATCCGCAAATCTGGATGAACTTTTGACTGATACTTCGGTCGGATCAGGTGATAGTGCAAAGTATTTCTATACTGTAGAGAAGATCCGTGATGAGGATGGTTCCTTCACACAGGGAGAGCCTGTAATGAATACTGGTGACCTTATTATCATCTATGTCTCTACTGTGGCAGCTGGAGATACTGCATACGATGATGTCGGTTCACTGGATGTCAGTGCTGCTATGAAAGACACAGGTCTTGTAATAAGTCCGAGGACCTCTGTAAACATAGTGCTCACTCCTGAGGCCGGAGCAGCAACAAGTGCAGACTTTGTAACTCCATCTTCGTATGGAACAGTAGAAACAATACAGCTTTATCCATAAGGTGATCAATTCACCTTTTTTCTTTTCTTTTTGATATCTTATTTCTTGTAACTATAGTAATTATATACTTTTTACACATGACCATTAATATTATGTAGTTCAATTTTGTCCTAAGGTCGTTAAGAACATAATTGATCTGATCGTGATCATTTTTTGCAGATATCTTCCAATGGAAATATTTGACATGGTATTTTCTTATCTTCTTGTTCTGTAGAATACTTATTGGAGCCATTGCGTATGGTCAGGTTCTGTGAGTGTATATTCTGTGACGTCATTGAAATCGATAGTTGAATTTTGTGATAGGTTGGGTCTGAATTCTTTCTACAGAGTCAAAGACTTATCAATCAATGCATTTAGTTACTACTGAACACACAGACGATATTCATGTTTGTTTAGTTGTCACTTGATGTTTATGGTGGTAGGCTGGCTGGATCAAGGAACCTGCTTGTCTGATTATTGGCTGCAATTGTTCCAAAATCACTCTTCTTTATATCCTAATCTTTTAAGTGGTGAAGAATAGATATAATAAGAAAATGCTGGATCCAAACTAAAACAAGACAAGGTCTCAGAATTGGTGCACTATCTGAAATATGTGTAAAAATATACTTGTTAAATAAGGATATATTTAGAGATCAAATTTTAAAATTTCATGGCATCCTTTCTATGATCTCACCCATTCTCTTATTCTTCTTGTAGAATGCTGTGCTGTCTTTAAGGAAATTATAGGCCGTTACTCCTTTGTCTGTGATGACATAGCCACCACGCTTGACCTTTTCGACAAGCCCTTCGAGTTGGAAGACCGTTTTCATTTTGCTTCCTATACTCCCTTTATCTGCGAACTGGTCCGTATATTTGCGGATATCCGAGAACTCAGTGATCTTACCTTCGTTCCTTCCCAGTACTCGGAGTATTATCCTGTATTGCATATCTCCTGGGCCCTGGTGTATTCCTAACGATTGGTAGAACTCAGCTACCTCTTGCTCGAATTCCACATCAATTTCTTCAGACATCGATATCTTCCTCCTCTTCATCTATTTCTTTATCGATGTCTATTTCCTGTTCGTACAGTTCGTATGGATATCTCTTGATCCCTAGTTTTTCCTGAAGTGTCAGTGGTGGGAAGTATGCGAGGAAAGCCTGTACTGTTCCAATAAGTACAAATATCCTTGCTGCAAGTTGCATGGCATCTACCAGAGTGATCATGTCCGTAAGCATGAAATCAAATACGAATGATATGGCTACTAATGGTAAGGCAGTTCTGTAACGCAGGCGTTTTGGCATGCGTTGAAGGAATATCAGGAATAGAAGGCCAATTATCATTGCAGTTGGTATGACAAAGAGTCCCATAAGGTAGATATTTATTGCAACATCACTATTGATCATAAATATCGATGAGAATGTGGAAACTTCAGGTCCGATCACTCCTTTTGTGTACAGGAAAACCAGATATGATACTCCGAACAGGACAAAAAGCATTGACGTATATGCGCTGATCCTCTTCTCACCTACTATTACATACATTATAAAGAATACAAGTGGGACCGTGACGAATGAAAAAGGTATGATCGCCAGGTTGTACATCATAAAATCAAGTATGGGCATATCCATATAGGCAGCTATCATCCTTATTGTTGTGGGTAGGTATGTGAGTCCTACTAATGACCATAATATTACAAGTGCCCAGAGTGCGGGCTTACTTTTATCTGAATGCTCATGCTCACTTCGGGCAAGAACCCATGCAAAAGCAAATGATGATAATGTGATAGCAAAACATATAGTTGCATTCAGTAGTAACCCTGCTGTCATTTAATCCCTCTCGTGCATATTTTATTTATACATTGTTAATATATAATACTTGCTAGTCCTCGTTTTCTCTAGTTTGTTGTTTGATATTTCCAACCAATCAATATATATATTATCATGCGATATATAAAAACATCCATATATTTTGGATTTTATAGGAGGATCACACATGAAAGCAAATAGGAGATTCGGTCTTAATAAAAATACCAGGGCTCAGGTGGGTATTGGTACCCTTATCATATTCATCGCCATGGTCCTTGTAGCAGCAGTTGCTGCTGCAGTATTGATCCAGACTTCCGGTACACTTCAGCAGAAGGCACAGTCAACCGGTAAGCAGGCAACACAGGAAGTATCATCCAACCTGATGGTAAAGACCATCGAGGGTGTTCGTGCTAAGAACTCAGCCACAAATATGTCAGACACAATTGACCTTCTTAAGCTTAAAGTAGGACTTAATGTCGGTAGTTCTCCTGTAGATGTCAATCAGGTAGTTGTTTCCAT
>NZ_FOUJ01000007.1 GCF_900114835.1 Methanolobus profundi
TTTTACAGTGGAGCAAAGGTGCTTGCAGACTTGATAGATGAGATAGCTGACAAGCTAATAGCAGAAGGCTGGACGGATGGAGACACAACATGGGACACCACAGACAGGACGGTAGGTGCAAATGACGCAAGAAGGTGCCTGTACCACTCCACAGATGACATATATCTGACCCTGGAATGCCATGACCAATCATATTGGATATATAGTACATCATACCAGGCAAAAGGATTGAGGATTGCATTTCATTCGACGTGGGATTCGGTGAACCACACATACCCGAACATGGACTATCATACCTATATTCCATTCTTTGGAAGAAGCAGCACAACGCCAGTGACTAACTGTTTCTCGACTCAGCTAACATATTATTGTTGGGTGGATTCTACAGGATTTGTATTGATGGCAAGACCGGAAGCGAACTCAACTGATAACTTGCAAGTTTCAGCAATTACTGTGGTAGAAAGAATTGCCAGTAAAGAATACAGTGATGGCTTGACGAATTTCTACAACTACACGAAGTTGAATTACGAAGGCTGGAGGAACACTGCCGGGAACTCTCTAGGAAGATGTCATAACATGTGCAGGCCATTCACCTATACAAATTCCTGGAGCACCGAAGGCATCCAGTTCTGGCACGCTGATTATCATGCGTTCAAGAGCGATGGGAACGGGAAGGTCTACTATGCAAAGCCCCTGATATTCAACGACCAGGCAGAGACAATGCCCATAGGTCAGAGCGAACTGTTCTTTATGTTCTCAGAAGGTGGCGGCCTTGTGGATGGAGATGTAGTAGCAATAGACGGAGCTACAACGAAGTTCCTGTGTATAGGAATGGACTCCCCAGACAACACAGGCAGGGTAAACTACGCAATAAAGTATGTAGAGTGAGGTGGAAAAATGGGATTTACAAGTGGAGCAAAAGTATTACCTGACATCGTGGATGAGATCGCTGATGCATTGATTGCATCTTCTGTGAACTGGGTAGAAGGAGATGCGACCTGGGATACAACTGATCGGAGCACAGAAGCTACGTTGGCTAGAAGATGCTTAAAATATACAGGAGATTCAGCAGACATCTGGATGACGCTGGAAGTTCATAACTACAAGACAAGTGAAGCCATAAGGTATCAGGGAAATGATACTGGTGCACAGGGATTAAGGGTTACGTTTACATCAACTTGGGACTCTATAAACCATACCTGGGGAGACACGAAATTCCAGACATTTATTGGATTTGAGGGAAGGGACTGGTCTTATGATATGTACACCGACATGGCAACCCTTCAGATAAATTATTGGCTGTGGGTGGATTCTACAGGGTTTGTGGTAATGGGCAAACCAGAACCTTCAAGCAACGACAGGCAGTCAAGTTTCATCTGTGTAATGGAGCACATGGGCACCAAAGAATATTCAGATGGCCTGACAAATTTCTATTGTTATACTACCAGAAACGCATGGTGGGCAGGCACTGGGGAACACTCTGGATTGGAAAATTACAGGATGACCAGGCCATTCTCATTCCAGGACAGGGATGAAAACGATGGCATACAGTTCTACTATGACACGCCATACGCTCGGAAAAGCAACGGGAACGGGAAAGTCTATTTCATGAAGCCTGTGATACACAATACAGCAAACAACAAGACCCCAATATATCAGTCGGAGCTGTTTTTCAGGCTATCCATAGATGCAGGACTGGTGGACGGGGACGTGATAGCCATAGATGGAGCAACGACTAAGTTTCTGTGTAAGATGCTCACATCTCCGGACCATTCAAATGTGCTGGCGTTCGCTATGAAATACGTGGCATGAGGTGAAGCATGGCATTTGATGCTGTCGTGTTCGGAACTTATGTTGTGGGAACAGGATTCACTGTGGGAGATTCAATATCTTCAGGCGGATTCAGGTGTTTCATAGTGCCACAGGCCACAATAGGCGATGCGCCTCTGGATGTGACTATTACTTATGTAGACCAGTTTGGCAATTCACAAACAGCAGACGTTAGCACTTCAGTAGAAGCCTATAAGACGTCGGGCAGTCACATAGAAATAGCTCTCAATGCAGGTGACACAGGGATCAGGAGTGTATCGGCAGTATCAGTGACAGGCGGGACAACAGGAGATGAGTTCACGCTTGAGAGCTGGAATGAAGGGTTAGGTGGTTCCCTTGCATTGGAATCATCAGATGCAAGCCAGCCAGATTCAAATACAGGACTGATTGGTGTAAGGGAATTTTCACCGGCTATGCTGCTGGAAGAGGAAACAGAGAATGACCTGATGTTCACAGAAGGAGTCACTACGTTAAACGTGGACTATGATGGCGATATGTTCATGCTCCAGACAGAGCAGATCGACATCTATCCAGAGAACTCATCCCACGTAGATACAGATGATGGATTCCTGCCGGGTATGTTTACTCTGGATAATTCTACAATGAGCATGAAACTGGACCTGGCCGACGAAAGTGATTACAACAAGGTGGATGAGACCTACATGAACAAAGGGTTTGAGATAATCGCATCAGGCTTTATCCAGATAACCTTTGACTATGATGTAGTGCTGAATTCATCGTACTTCATTGCAGAGCTTGTGGACAGTGAAGGTACTGTGAAGTGGAGCAAGACAGGGACAGCTTCTGGCACTGGCCAGGTGGTTACCTTTGTAGACGATTAC
Source organism: Methanolobus profundi (assembly GCF_900114835.1). Classification (GTDB taxonomy): domain Archaea; phylum Halobacteriota; class Methanosarcinia; order Methanosarcinales; family Methanosarcinaceae; genus Methanolobus; species Methanolobus profundi. Next base: position 2,673 of record NZ_FOUJ01000007.1, read on the forward strand.
TGTGTATTCCGGGTCAGGTGCATTGCTCCGAATTCTCCTTCGGTCTGGACTTCGCCTGTGGATCCTTGGGACAACCACATGTACATAGGCAACGTGGTGCTGGACAGGTACAAGACTTCAGGCTACATTGAGCAGACGGTTTACAAGTACAAGGAATTCATGAAAGCCTTGAGAATAATAGATCTTGGCTATACACTGGGCACAGCCGATACACAGGTGAAAGCTCAAATCGATGTAGGTGACAGTCTGGCATCCACGTCAGGATTTGTAGGCCCGGACGGGACATCGAGCACTTATTATACAGACAACAACGGGAAAATATGGACAGGAACGGCTGCTGGCAAATACTGGAGAACGAAAGTATGGTTAACCGGTGACGGAAAGTACACGCCTTCATTTGACTTTATACGGTATTATTTCGACATGTGGATAAAGCACAGATTGCTCAGTTTCCCGGACACGAACCCCGCAACAGTGCTGGTCCCGGTTGATTTTCATCCACTGGTAATAGAGAGTTCACAGGCCAATCAACCGGACAGTCAATTCTTTTATTTGTCTAAAAACGAGATGCTGCACTCGGCTCTAACGACAGACATAGAGATATCATTGGAGCACACCGCAGACGTGGACAACAAGACCGGTGAGATTGGCCTGAGCACATACAGGATTAACAAAGAAGTGTTCGATGCTACAGATTTTGTATATGGCTGCATCACGAGCGGAGTGGTGTTCAATAACAATACCTTTGAACTAGAGGAAGAGGAAATCGAACCGAACTATTCAACAGAAATAGATGAGGATGACGGGTTCCTGTCGTGCAATGGCACCGTTGATGCAGGCAATAAAGAGCTGAAAATAGATCTGTTGGCAGACACTACATACACGGTGATAGATAGTAACTATCCGAATCATGGCTTCATATGGCAAGAATCAGGTTTTCTGTCGGTGGAGTTTGATTATGATGTGAATATCAACTCGAGCTACTTCATACTGGAGCTGCTGGACGCAGACGGGACGGTGGTATGGTCAAAGAGCGGTACTACTTCAGGCACCGGTCAGGTGGTCACTATGAACTCGACCAAGTTCCATTTCAGGCTCAGGTGTAAGGCAAATTACACGACACCGACAGACTACTCCGAAGGAATCACGGTCAGCAATATCAAAATAACCCGATATCCGACAACAGGACTGATAGAGATGCCCTGGTACCTGTGGAGAGAGCATAACAAGTCGCTGGATATATTCTATATGTCAATCACAGAAGCGGTAGGCTGCGATATAAGAGCACAAATCTACATCAGCGATGACCAGAGCGGAACACCGAATTCCGGATGGATTGGACCGGATGGTACAAGTACCACATCCTACAGTGCAGGTTATACGCCCATGAATAGTGCAGGATATGCAGGCAAATACTATAAGCTGAAAATAATGTTTACCTCTGACGGGATGCACACACCCACATTCCACAGGATAGAGATACAGGAGACAATGTATATTTATCTACGACATCTGAAGTTGGCTACATCTTGGTCAGAATCATCGGTAGGTGTGGTCATGTCCGGCTATGCCATTGATCAAGAAAGTAACCCTATAATGAACGCAATAAAAGTGATACTAGAGAGCACCTATGTGTTCGGGAGGGATACAATGGGAGTGGTAAATCCGGAAACAGGTTTTTACCAGATATTCGTCAAGGATGCCTATTACGACAAGCGCCACCTGATATTACAAGTGCCAGGGAAAACTACGAATCTATCTCTGCGAGGATATGGAACACCGGATGCAGTAGATGCTACATCAGGCATACCAGAGAACCAGGACTTACAGTTCTGGAAGGCACCGCTATGCAAGTCCGTGGCTCATGTTGATTCACTTGTCACTTATTGAAGTGGAATCACTATCATTCAACGCTTCCTTCAATTTCCCCAGGTATCCTTGCAATTCTTGGACATCCTTTGGTTCTTTTGCTCCTATTTCAAGAAGCAGTTGCATACCCAATTGTTGCATGTCATCAACATTCGTTGCTGCAACTGCATTAAGAGCCATTCCACAATTGCTGCAGAAATCTGCTGTTGGGCCATTTGTGGTCTTGCAACGTGGACAATTCTTAGGGGTAAGCTCCGAGGGCTTGTCCTGCTTTTCCTTTAGTCCATAATGTTCAAGTATGGTGCTGTCAACCTGAGCACCCGCAAGATGAATATATGTGCCGGACTGCCGCGTTCCATGTACCCATCCCATGTTTTTTTCCAGCTGTGCCTGTGTCATAAATGTGGCATATTCTGTAATCCTTGAGTGCCTGAAAAGATGGTTATATACACGCTTTTTTATTCCGGCTTTATTTGCAGCTCTTTTTATGACCATTCGGATGCCGCCATATTTCATTGCCCTGCCTTTGTACTTCCCATAATTGACCCAAAGAGGTGCATCTGGATTATCCCTTTCCGGATGCGTATCAAGCCACTTTGATACATAAGGGGCACTGAATACAAGTCGAATTCTGCGCATACCAGTCTTTCCTTTTACCATCAGAACTGCACCATATACGTCTGGAACAAAGTGTTTAATCTTCGCTTCTCCCATCTCCCCGACTCTCCCGCCGGCATCATACCACATGGCAACCATAGCTCTGTTGCGCGGATGATCACATACGTCAATCATTTGCTTCACTTCATCTTCTGTGAGCAATTCTTCTGGCAATATCTGGTCACACTGCTTTATGTTTGTCTTGATCCATCTGGTTATCTCTGGATCTGTCTCACTATTATGCAACCATCTGAAAAAACGCTTGATTGTTACCTTGTACCCTTGTTTTGTCCATGCCTTTCGGTCAGATCTCTCAATCTCAGCCACTACTCTATACATATCAGATTTGGTGACTTCATCGAAGTCTTTGTCAAACCAGCTAGCTAGTATGTTTAAATTACTGAGATATTTGAGTATCCTCGCTTCAGATAGACCTTCAGCGTACAATACGTGAACAAAAGAAAAAATAGTGTCTTTATTTTTTTGAGAATAATCCGCATCAAGGACGCGTTGCTCAGCACTAGCTATTCTTTTACTGAAATCATATAATCCCATGCCATATACCTTCATTTCTTGATTTATATTTGAAATCCAAGCTGGGTGAAAGTATAGGCTTCAAACTGAGAAAATGAAGCCCCGGGCGTGATTTGAACACGCGACCTAGTGATTACAAATCACTCGCTCTGCCGGGCTGAGCCACCGAGGCACCATGAATGTGCTCCACATCTATTTATGGGAAGCAATCCCTTACATATCATAATAGCAGATAAATTTTATGGTAGCACACTACCTGGAGACATCCTATGTGGCGTGAAATATCAAGGATAGGAAAAAAACTTGTTGAGAATGGACTGGTAGAATCCCACTTCGGGAACATCAGTGTAAGAGTCGGCGACCGAATGCTCATCACAAGGAGCGGTTGCGCGCTGGATGAGATCACAGAGGATATGGTAGTAGAGGTCAGTGTGGACGGTTCATGTGCCCTTGACATGATCGCATCATCAGAAACAGTTGTCCACAGGGCTATTTACAGTAACACACCGGCACTTGCGATAGTTCATGCCCACTGTCCCTTTGCGGTGACCCTCTCTTTGCTGGAAGAAAGTGAGAGCATCACTCCGGCAGACAGTGAAGGTCAGTATTTCCTTGGAGAAGTCCCCATTGTCAAAGGTGGCATCGGTTCGGATGAACTGGCGCAGAACCTTGCCGCAGCTCTTGCATCACACAAGACAGCTATAATCTATAGTCACGGCACATTTGCCACAGGAAAAGTACTTGAAGAGGCGTACGTGCTCACAACTCAGGTAGAGCATTCCTGTAAGATCAAATACTGGTATGACCTTGCAAAGAAAAAGTAATATTCTCTTTTTCCCGGAAAACGTTAAATCATAAAAATGTACATTGGGTAGGTTAGTCATGACATTCAATGCTTTAAGACCTGTAGCAACAAAGATACTTGAGCCAATTGCCAGAAAAATGGCAGATGCCGGCATATCTCCAAATGCTATATCAATGCTCTCTCTCTTGTTTGCAGCGTTTTCAGGTTTTCTATACTACTACTCGGCCTTTGACCCGCTTCTGGTGCTTGTAGCCGGGCTGCTGGTAGCCCTGAACTCATTCTTCGATGCAATGGATGGTCTTATAGCCCGATATCTCGATATAGCCAGTGCAAGAGGCGATTTCCTTGACCATGTCATAGATCGTTATTCGGATGTATTCATCATCTGCGGTATCTTCTTTGGAGGCTATGTTAGCTGGCAGATCGGTGTTGCTACAATAGTCGGTGTGCTTCTAACAAGTTATCTTGGTACACAGGCACAGGCACTTCAGCTTGGAAGATACTATGGTGGTATCATTGGAAGGGCTGACAGACTGGTTCTTATCATGCTCTCTTCAGTGGTCTATTTCGTCTACCAGTCACCAATATATGGTTTCTCGGTCCTTGGATGGATGATCATAATAATCGGAATAGGTAGTCACATAACAGCTTTCCAGCGTATTGCCCATATCTGGAAACAACTTGGAGAATGAATATCCATTCCATTCCTTTATTCTATTCTTTTTCTTTTCAGGGGGCTAATTTAATTACACCAGGGACAATTAAGGTTCATGCCATCTGATATGAACAAGGACTTCGAGTATCTGGAACACACAGCAGATGCCAAATTCAGGGCTTACGGGAAAAGCCTTGGGGAAGCCTTCGAGAACGCTGCACTTGCCATGCTCAATGTCATGGTGGAGACCGATTCTATTAACAACAGCTCATCGGTAGATGTTGAATTAAGTTCTCCTGATGCAGATGCTCTTCTCTTTGACTGGCTTTCCGAGATACTGTTCCTTTTCGAGGTAGAAGAAATGGTCTTTGGTGGCGTTAAGGTCAACGAGCTGGAGATAAGTGATGAGGGTTGCACACTCTCAGCAACATTGTCCGGTGAGGCGATCGATCTTTCAGTACATGTCTTTGACACAGAGGTAAAGGCAGCCACGTACAATGATATGAAGATAGAACAGGTCGATGATGGCTGGATGATACAGGCAACAGTGGATACCTGAATATCCTTTATGTCCTATCAATTTCTTATTATCGATATATTCATACGATCAGAGTACATAGTCTTCATTATAGATGCTTGAATGAAGGATTTGACAAGAGGAGTTAATGATGTCAGAGGAAAATGAGAGTTCAGTTTATGATGTTCTTACAAAGGTAAATGATAACACATGGGAGGTGCCTGGTAATTTCAAACCCGGCATGAATGTCCCCGGGAGGATATTCGTATCAAAGCCCCTTCTTGACCTGCTTGATAATGAAACACTTGTCCAGGTTGCAAATGTGGCTTCTCTTCCAGGTATACAACAGTATTCAATGGCAATGCCGGACGCACACCTTGGATACGGTTTTTCCATAGGTGGGGTTGCAGCTTTCGATAAGGACGACGGTGTGATAAGTCCTGGTGGTGTCGGTTTTGACATTAATTGTGGAGTTCGTCTGATACGCTCCGATCTCACAGAAGATGATGTACGCCCAAAACTTCCCGAACTGCTTGATGCATTGTTCGAGGCCATACCTTCAGGCGTTGGTTCAAAGAGCCGCCTCAGGGTTAACGACACAGAACTTGATGACATATTCGTTCATGGTGTACAGTGGGCTGTGAAGAATGGTTATGGTGTAAAGAACGACCTTGCTCATTGTGAGAGCAATGGTATGATGCGTGGTGCAGATCCATCGAAGGTCAGTGTTAAAGCACGTAAAAGAGGCAGACCACAGATCGGTACACTTGGAAGTGGGAACCATTTCCTTGAGGTGCAATATGTGGACAAGATCTATGATGAGGAAGCTGCTGAAGCATTCGGGCTCAAAGAAGGACAGATCACATTCATGATACACTGTGGTTCCCGTGGTGCAGGTCATCAGATATGCACTGACCATCTTCAGAAGCTTACACAGGCTTCAAAGAAGTACAAGATCCCTCTGCCTGACAAACAGCTTGCATGTGCCCCTGCAAGTTCCGAGGAAGCACAGGATTATTTCAAGGCTATGATATGTGCCGCTAACTATGCATGGGTGAACCGTCAGGTGATAATGCACTGGTCCCGTGAGGTATTCGATGATATCTTCAAGGAAGAGCATGGTGACCTTGGACTTGATCTTGTCTATGATGTGGCACACAATGTTGCCAAACTTGAGAAACACATTATCGATGGCGAGGAGAAGAAGGTATATGTTCACAGGAAGGGTGCAACCCGTGCATTCCCTGCCGGACATCCAGAGGTTCCTGATGACTATCGCGATATCGGACAGCCGGTTATCATTCCCGGAAGTATGGGCACTGCATCCTATGTTCTGAAAGGATGTCCTGCTGCAATGGAACTCACCTTTGGCAGTGCCTGTCATGGTGCAGGAAGGGTCATGAGCCGAAAGAGTGCAAAGCAAGAGCTTCGTGGCGAGGAGATCCAGAAAGAACTGAGGTCACAGGGTATCATCGTAAGGGCTACTCAGCCTTCACTGATAGCCGAGGAAGCACCGGAAGTTTACAAGTCAAGCAGCGAGGTTGTCGATGTCGTACACAACCTTGGCATTGCTACAAAGGTTGCACGTGTTCTCCCAATGGGAGTTGTCAAAGGTTAACTCAGGTTGACCTTTTCTTTTTTAATTTAATTTCTACATTGATATATTGTATTTTACAGCCACGGCTATATATCATATTATTACTTCAAAATAGCAAAGTCATAACTAAAGGTTGTAATTATTTGTAGAAAAGTTCGTTGCTTTATTGAGCAACGAGGAAACAGGAACATGTTTGAGGGGATGAATGGTTTTGCTTGGTTACAGTTACTATACCTTTGAATACAGTTACAAGCAGTTGCTCCCGTTTCCTCAACTTATAATTAGTCATTATTATATATAAATGTGTTCGATATTCTTTATATAGCAATAATGATTCACTTTCAAAAATAAAATAGGTGAATATCTTTTATTTACCACTAATTAACCGCTATCAATTTAAAACTTACATATTATCTAGCGTCTATGAGCAATATTGATAAAAATCTCAAAAAGGTAAGAATAATGGCTGACATCCAGTTCGGAAAAGGTTGTGGTGAAGTCCTTTTTCCTGATGATGTCACTTTTCAGCTTTCAAGGACCAAGCGCGTGAGGCAGGTTCAGCATAATGGGAAGCATATAGCTACCGTTCGTGCAAGGGATGGCAGGCTCACTCTCAGTGTAGATGGTGCAGTTGCCCTTAGTGGTGTGCTCGAAAAGCCTGCATCCAGAGTGGTCATCTGTGAGGACGCTGCTCCCTTTGTCTCAAAGGGCAAGACCGCTTTTGCAAAGCATGTCATGGCAGTTGACCCGGAACTAAGAGCAGGCGACGAAGTTATAATAGTTGATGATTCTGATGCGGTCCTGGCTACAGGCCAGTTATTGTTGTCACCAGGTGAAGCTGTTAGAATGGACAGGGGTCCTGCAGTGGATGTAAGGCGTGGGATAGCACAATCTTAGAATAACTATTTATAAATCGATATCTATTAAATACGATGCAAATAAAGTCATAGTAATGCCTTTGATGCAGTAAATCCCTTGCCGGAGAGTGAAAGCATAGAAGAGGAGATATTTAAGACATTTGTAATTCCAGACAACACAAGGATGGAAGAGCATACAATAGTCGTAGATGGGGATGTCATAGCTGGCAATCACTCTGAGATCAAATACGGTATTATTGCAAATTCTGCAATATTCGGTGAGAGAGTAACTCTTACAGGTGATCTTACAACAACCGGAGATTCTAGGATCGATATATGGTCACAGATAGGCGGGAATGTCAAGACCGATAATAATGCCTATATTGGTGAGTTCGTTACCATCGACGGTAAACTGGTGGTAAAGGGTGATCTTGATATCGGCAACGATGTTAAGATAAACGGCGGTTTTGAGGCAAAAGGGTGGATAGTTGTAAGGAACCCGGTTCCTGTCATAGTCTATCTTTTCCTTTACATCAGTGAACTTTTGAGACTTGGAAAGGACGAGGAAGTTGAAAAGGCATTGGAGGATCTGTTCGAGGATGACATGGAGTCCATAGGACTTAATTCCATGATAATCCCAAACGGTTCCAAATTATCCATGGACTCTATCAGGGTACCATCAAACGCTATAATTGGAAGCAAATGCAGGCTTGTTGGTAATATCAGGGCCACTTCACTTGAAATGGCTAACGAGACCACACTTTACGGAAGTATACGTACCATACAGGACGTAAAGTTGGGTAATGATAATATCATCCACGGGAACATCATCTCAAGGGGTAATGTCTACGTTGCGGCTGGCACTCATATTCTGGGAGAGATAAATTCCCAGTCCATAACTATTCATGAGTCTGCCCGCGTGGATGGAGTGATGCGAGCACCCGGTGGAATTGTCTTTGAGCGTGAGGATGACGGTGCTTTAAGTGATAATGAGTTGATGGAACTGGATATCTGATATCACAGGGTGTTACACACAAACATGAGGGGATGGCTATGAACTCTGATCCATTGTTAAATTTACTGGACCTGGCAATGCGGCTCTGTATCGTAATTCTGTCGGTACTGACGTCATATTTGCTTGTAAAGATAGATCCGGACGTTATCCGGTCACGAATATATGTTTCCTTTAAAAACCTTAAAAAGTACTTCCTTGCACTTACGGTTGGTTTTGTACTATATCTTTTTGAGGTGCTGATAACCATCAATTCTGTTCCGGAAAGTACGCAGTATGATGGTATCAAGGGCATAATGCTTCTTGTATTCCAGCTTAGCATACTTGTTTTCCTTTATCATCTGTATGTGGCGATAAAGGTCCCGGACAGACGTATCCTTTAGATAGTGATATTTGACCTTTTCAGAGGTCAGTTTCGCTTTTATTTTTTCTTCGAGTTGTTTACCATATATGTAGCGATAGTCAGATTTAAAAAAGGTTCCAATATTATAATGGAGAGGTGTTAATTTGCAACAGGACCATAATTCATCATCAGATCCACAAAGCATCTTTGATAAAGATTCAAAATACGTAATGCAGACATATGGACGACAGCCGATCGTCCTTGAAAGTGGCAAGGGTTCACTTGTATATGATACAGAAGGACGTGAGTATGTCGACTGTGTCGCCGGAATTGCCGTGAACAATGTGGGCCACTGTCACCCACGTCTGGTGGAAGCATTGAAGAAGCAGGCTGAAAAACTGATCCACGTGTCCAATCTATATTACACGGAGCCTCAGGCAGAGCTTGCTGAGCAGCTAGTGGATGTAACGGGAATGGAACGTGTATTCTTCTGTAACTCCGGTACAGAGGCAGTTGAAGCAGCAATGAAACTTGCCAGGGTCACTACAAAGAAGACTGATTTTGTAGCTGTTGAGCACTCTTTCCACGGTCGTACCATGGGTGCCCTGAGCCTGACCTACAAGGATATGTATCGTGCTCCTTTCAAGCCCCTGGTCCAGGAAGAGAAATTCGTTCCTTTCAATGATGCACAGGCAGTATCAGATGCTATCACTACGAATACAGCAGCTGTCATAGTTGAACCGATCCAGGGAGAAGGTGGCATAAATGTACCCTCTGAAGGTTACCTGAAAGAGGTACGTAAGATATGCGATGAGAATGAGACCCTTCTCATATTCGATGAGGTACAGACCGGCTTTGGAAGGACCGGAACCTGGTTCTGCAAGGAACATTTCGGTGTTGAGCCAGACATCATGACAATGGCAAAGGCTATCGGTGGAGGTTTCCCTATGGGTGCTATAGCAGCCCGTGATGGAATATCATTTGGGCGTGGTGAACATGCCGCAACATTTGGTGGCGGACCACTGGCATGTGCAGCAGCCCTTGCATCCATTGACATTATCCGTGATGAGAAACTCGTTCAGCGCTCAAAGGAAATGGGTGAATACTTCAGGAAGGAGCTTAGCCGTCTCTCAACAGATGGTCTTGTAGAGGTACGTGGAAAAGGTCTCATGCTTGGTGTTCAGTTCGATCGCAAATGTGCTGATCTTGTAGATTATGGCCGTAAGAACGGTATTCTCCTTAACTGCACTTCAGAGACCGTCCTGCGTATAGCACCACCTCTGGTCATTACAAAAGAGGAGATCGACAGGGTGGTGAACGTACTTGAGCAGGCCTGAACTGATCAAAGATGTGGTCTCGTCAATAGCAGAATATGTTCCCGGTAAGTCCATCGAGGAAATAGCTCAGAAATATGGCATTGCTCCATCTGAGATAATCAAACTGGGATCAAATGAGAATGTACTTGGTCCTTCCCCTATGGCAGTTGAGGCTCTGTTCTCCACTGCATCGAAGGTCAATATCTATCCTTCTGCTGATGCTACAGAACTTGTAGAGGCTATCTCGGCCTATACAGGTCTTCCTGTTGAGAATATCTGTGCTTCAGGTCCTGGTATGGATGGGTTGCTTGATAACCTGATGAGGCTCCTTATCGAACCGGGTGATGAGGTTGTTATCCCGACCCCTACGTTCTCCTATTATGAGATCGCAGCACGTGCTAATGGTGCTGTGGCGGTCCATGTGGCACCGGGAGATGAACTGGAGTTCGATGTGGAAGCTATCAAGGATGCCATCTCTGACCGGACAAAGGTGATATTCCTTTGTTCACCGAACAATCCAACTGGTAAACTGTTGGCAGAGGATGATGTACGCAAGATCCTTGGATCAACAAAGGGTCTGGTTTTTGTGGATGAGGCCTATGTAGAGTTCGCAGACCATGATCTCTCTGGCCTTGTGGCAGAATATGATAATCTCATTATTGGAAGGACGTTCTCAAAGGCATTCGGACTTGCAGGATTGCGGATCGGGTACGGGCTCATGCCTGCATGGCTTAAAGCCCAGTACATGAAGATCGCAACTCCGTTCAATGTCAGTCTCCCTGCTGTAATGGCAGGTGTGGCAGCACTTTCGGATACCGAGTATCTTGAAAAGAGCATTTCATGCACAAAGGAAGGTCGTGTGTTCCTTGCAGAGAACATTCCTTTCAAAGTGTATGATTCCCAGGCAAATTTCGTACTTGTGGATGTATCTCCAATGATCGCTGCTGATGTTGCAGGATCTCTGCTTGAAAAAGGTATTATCGTCAGAGATTGCAGGTCATTTAAGAACGCAGGTGATTCCCTTATCCGTGTGACCGTGGGAACCCCTGAGCAGAATAAGAAAGTGGTTGAGGCCTTTAAGGAAGCAAAGGCCTGAATCAATATATTTTTTCTATTTTCATAAGCGGATAGTCAAGTTCTGTATCAAATGCAAGACTTACATCTGCTTTTGCACTTTTAAAATTAGCAGTTATCCTGACATCCAGCATACGGCCTTCCAGTTCACAATAGCCATATTCGCTGTTCAGTTTGGAACTTATCATATCCCTGTTGATCGACACTTTGATATCCTCTACGCATGGCTGGACCGAGATGCTTTCCTGTATCGCTATCTCAAGGCTGTCCACTGTTCTGAGATTGACAGGTGAGCCTGTGAACTGGTGATAGAGGGCACCAAGTTTTATTCCGGCTTCGAAAAGCACATTGTCCCTGTCAGTTATTGTTTTATTTTGCTGCATGATATTCCTCATGTAGTCCTTTTGATAATTGGTGATAGTACATATATCGCCATTATCCCTGACAAGAGGGATGCGAATATATGCATAATTTCGATGTTGATGAAATATGAGATCATTGTTGCTGCGAAGATCAGTGTCAATGGCATGAGGATTCTCTTGTCCCTTGCTTTCATGTATGGGATATCACTTATCATGAGCACTCCAAGTATCAGGACTATTGCGGTCACCAGGTAACCGTTAAGGAAAACCTCTCCCATGAGCAGATATGAGGCTATGGCTATTCCACCTGCAGTGATCGGCAGGCCGCTGAATGAATTAAGTTCCTGATGCATGGTATTGAACCTTGCAAGTCTGAGTATCCCACAAACGAAATAGAATATCAGTGCCGGAAGCAAGATGTATTGCATTCTGCTTTCCATGATCGCAAATGTGATTATCACTGGTGTTACTCCAAAAGAGATGACATCTGCAAGTGAGTCCAGATTACTTCCTATCTCACTGGACGAGAACTTTCTGGCTATGTGGCCATCAAGGCCATCTGCAACTGCTGCAATGAGGATCAGCAAAGGTGCAAGATAGGTCGGCTCGTTCAACGTCAGAAGAATAGCTGTTATTCCGCATAATGCATTTAGAAGGGTGACGAGGTCAGGTAATTTTAAAGTATGGAGTATCTGGTTCACATCCTTTATCTTATTCTGGCGATAACCGTTTCTCCGGCAAATACCCTGTCGCCTTTCTTTGTTAGTATCTCAAAGTTCTCAGGGATCGTTACATCTACCCTTGAACCAAAACGGATCATTCCAAAACGCTGTCCCTGTTGCATGTAATCTCCTTCCTGTACATAGGAGACTATTCTGCGGGTCACGGTTCCGGCGATCTGTATGACCTCCACGATCCCGTGTTCTGTCTCAATTAGCGTATGGCTTCTTTCATTTCTGTGTGAGTCCTTACAGAAAGCAGGTATGTATCCTCCTTTCTTATGTTCTATCATGTGGACCTTTCCGTTGATAGGTGCCCTGTTGACGTGCACGTTCTGGAAGTTCATGAATATGCAGACCTTTCTGTCTCTTATATCCACGATCCTCCCATCGGCTGGTGAGAGCATGTAGCTGTTATGTTCCTTGATATCTCTTTCAGGGTCCCTGAAAAAGAAAAGAAAGAATATTGTCACACATATAGATAAAAATGCAACCGTATCTGTATATGGTATCTTATACAAAAGATAGGTCAGCGAACTGACCATACCTGCAATTACAGATGTCAGTATCCATGGAAAAGAACCTTTCGCAAGCATTTATTGGTTTCCTACTACTTTATAGAATAGCTTCTGAACGAATCTGGTAACCAATAGCCAGACCCCTTCTATCAGATCTATGAGCTCGGGCAGGATACGCATGACCACATAGGCGATAACAAATAGCGCAACACCGGATCCTATCTTTGCGATATTATGATGTGCGATCTCAAAGCTATTTGGGCCAAACCACTGATATCCGTAAGCCATGATGACAAATACGTCCCTTATTATATTCAATATGTATATAACAGGTACTGATGCTATGAATGCAGCGGCCAGTCTCTTGAATGGTGCATTTACAGATGCTATAAGTCCTATGAACAAAGCTATGCTCTCAATTGCAGTACATGCAAGGATGATCTCTACCTGATAGCCGCTGAGTGCTATCTTGTTCCATGCGGTTAGTTCTGCAGGTACGTTCAGAAGATGCAGCATCCAGAGTACATTATCTGTTACCTGGGCTATTATCCATACATTCAGGAATTCCATTTGTGCGAATGGGAAATAGAACAGGGAACCAAGGGCTGTAGCACTTGTTGCCATTGTTGTTATGTCCGGACTGGATATATTTCCATCCTTGTACTCTTTGAGCATAGTATATGCTATTATCAGGCATACTATGCCTACAGTGATGACCAGGGCAACATTAAAATAATCTTTTATCTCAATGTAATGTAATGGCTGGTAGAACCAGTGTATGGAAAAGAATGCCCATCCTGCGGCAGACAAGGCTCTACGCGGTCTGAAACTTTTTGGGATAATTGACCCGAGTAGCATGAAAGCTACAGCAATCCATAGAATATTCTCGATCATTTAAGCACACCTTTAATAGGTATGGCTCCTATATATTTGATGTAGCCTATTAAGTTTTTGTTCATTATGTCTCTTAATACCCCAAAGCTTACAGTTGATGCAGTGATCCTATTGGATGAAAAGATCGTTCTCATAGAACGAAAGAATCCTCCGTTCCGGGGCAAATTTGCACTTCCCGGTGGTTTTGTAGATATTGGTGAGACAACTGAGGAAGCTGTTGCACGTGAGGTTATGGAAGAGACCGGTCTTACAATAGAAATAGTTAAGTTACTTGGGGTATATTCTGAACCTTCGCGCGACCCTCGCGGGCATACTGTGAGCATAGTCTATATGGTCCGGGGGAAAGGTGTCCCAAAGGCAGATTCGGATGCAAAAGGAGTATATTTATTTGATATCCATGACATACCGGAAATGGCCTTTGACCATAACTTAATAATAGAGAATGCGAGAAGTGATATTTATGGAATTTTGTCCCGAATGTAAAAGTATGATGTTCCCTTCAGATGGTTCCTTCAAGTGCAGAAAATGCGGTTATGTAAAAGGAAAGAAGGCCGATTCCGATTCCCTTATGTCAAAGTCATCAAGGGAGAACAGGGATGTGACAGTTCTTGAGGGCAATGTCGATCAGGGTCTCCCTACAACCACTGCAAGGTGTGAGGAATGTGGTCACAATGTCGCATACTGGTGGTTGCGCCAGCTCAGGTCTGCAGATGAGTCTGAGACACGTTTCTTCAAGTGCACAAAATGTGGATGCACCTGGCGTGAATACGACTGATCCTATTATGTCCGTTAGTTGTTCGGTCTCGGACATAGATCAAAAAGAAAACTTATATTACTTATTAGATATAATGACGTAAAAATTCAAATTATGGTGGCGAATCAAGATGTTCAAGGCAACAATTGACGCAGATATCTTAAAAACTGCAATTGAAACTCTTTCTGTTCTTGTCGATGAGGCAAGGTTCAGGATATCTCCTGAAGGACTGGCTGTACGGGCAGTGGACCCGGCTAATGTAGCCATGGTCAGTTTTGAACTCGGCTCCGGTGCTTTTGATGAGTTCAATGCAGATGACTGTGAGATCGGTATGGACCTTTCAAAGATAACTGATATCTTTGGCGTCGCAGGCAGGGACGAAAAGGTTGTCATGGAGCTTGATGAGATGTCACAGAAGATGTCTTTGCATCTTGGTGGATTATCCTATACCCTTGCACTGCTCGATCCTTCAACTATCAGGGCAGAGCCAAGGATCCCACAACTTGAGCTTCCTGCTGAGGTAGTTCTTAATGGTAAGGACCTCCAGAGGGCTGTAAAGGCTGCTGAGAAGATCAGCGATCACATGTTGCTTGGCGTTGATGAGGATGTCTTCTACATGGAGGCAGAAGGTGACACCGACCGTGTGCGCCTTGACATGGCACGTGATACTCTTATCGACCTTAGATCTGGCGAGGCACGTTCTTTGTTCTCACTTGATTATCTGTCAGATATCGTAAAGCCTGCATCCCGCTCTAATGAGGTTACAGTTGAACTTGGTAAGGACTTCCCTGTAAAGATCGGTTTCTCCATTGCTAATGGTGCAGGAAAGATAGGTTATCTCTTGGCACCAAGGATCGAGTCTGACTGATCTATGGATGAAAAGGACTTTGCTTTATATCCTTATATTTCCGGGGCATCATTACACGTAAAAAGCCTCGGGATGTCCCTTGACCGTCTTGTCACTTCAAGGGCAATGGAATCTGCACGTGTACGCGGGAAAGAGCGTGTTCTGCAGGCCATTGAGGGCGAACTTACTAAACCTAATATTTCCAGCTCGGATGAACAGAAGATCCTGCTGGAACTACTTTCCTATCCTTTTTCGAGAATACTTGTCTCATGTATCGATGATGCTTTCCTTACAAGGAGGTATTGTCTTGCCGAAGCTGTAGCCTCATATAGGCTATTGAAGATGCAGAAGCATGATTTTCTGATGGAATTCGCTTCTGACTTTGAGGTCTACCCGGACGAGAGTGAGACAGGGTTCAAGCTGCATTTTTCTTCTTATATCAGGATGGCAAGTTCCCTCAAAGCAATGGAATGGAAGCTTGTAAATCGTAAGTTAAGACATGGGAATGTCAATGTTTCAAAGGAAGAGCTAGCACGTCTTTTGCAGGAACTGATCAAGACCCGTGTTGAGCATAATCTTCCCATGGCCGTCCCTGATGAGCTTGCTGAGAAATGCGAACCATATCTCAAAGAGATACGTGAATTCCTGGAAGAGCGAAAAAGTACATTTGGTGAGTCCGAGTTCGAATCTGTGGAAACCGACCTGTTCCCTCCATGTGTCACTCATGCCATAGCAAATACCCAGGCAGGTGTGAACCTTGCACACTCTATGAGATTTGCCATGACAGCTTTTCTTCTGACGATCGGTATGTCTGTTGATGATATTATCAATATGTTCGGCACGTCACCTGACTTTGATGTGGAGAAGGCAAGGTATCAGGTAGAGCATATTGCAGGTTCCTCTGGAACTCATTACAAACCTCCGTCCTGTTCTACTATGCAGACCTATGGTAATTGCTATGCACCTGATGATATGTGCAAGAAGATAAGTCATCCTCTTAATTATTATAGCCGTAAGCTCTGGTTCAAGAAAAGGGATGCTCAAAGGAACAGTGGGAATCAGACCGCTGAAAAGCCCGAACCTGTCGGGAACACAACTGAAGAATGATCAATTTCTAAAATAAAAAAGATATTAGGGACAATAAGGTCCCTTATTTTAAATTCAGTCCTTTCTGCGCTGCATGAAGAATGCAAGTCCGATAATTGCTGCCATTGGGATAGCTACGGTTGGGAACTCCGGAATTTCCTGCTCACAGTTGACCTTTTCAACAGTCACCTGCATGCTTCCGCTGATGCCTGTTATTGGTTGCTGGTTTATATATAATGTGTCAAATGCGAAGTTATATACTCCTCCTGCAACACCTTCAAATGTTACAGTGCCGGTTACTGGTATTGTTTGTGTACCTATTATGAGGTCTGCAGTAAAGCCGATCTTATTGTTAAGTACCCATACATCTATTCCTTCAGGGAAATTCAGATTTGCAATATCGATCTGAGCTGGTAGTGTATATGGTACGGTGGGGTTACTTGTGAATGATTTTACTGTAACAATAGTTCCTTCTTTGCTAACTGTACCATCAGCAACTATATTCATAGTTGGGGGGATAAGATTTGCATAGTAAGCTGGGATGCATGCAGGGTCAATGTTATAGTTTCCATTGATGCTTATATGGTAGCATCCATCTTCCTGGCTCATCAAATAGTGATATGGGTTGATCTGTGCACTTGCAACTAATGTTGTTGAAGACAACATCACCATTAGTATTAATAGTAAACTTGTTTTTTTCATATTGTACCACCAAAATTATTTTACGAAATGTATTTATTACCATGAATACATTTGTAATATTCTTTAAATGTAGTACGTAAATTATTGTATATAAGTATTGCTAATATCTTCCTAAATGTAGCATGAAATATCTGGTGTTATCTGAGAGCTTCAGCTCTTCGATAATTAAACACAAAAATGAAAAAAGGTGCAGGGTAGGCCCCTGCTGATCAAAATATTGTTATTACTTCCTGCGCTGCATGAAGAATGCCAGTCCAACGATCGCTGCCACTGGAATAGCTATTGTTGGGAACTCAGGTATCTCTTCCTGTCCGCATTGGTGCATGTCCAGTGTAAAAGCTCCTGTCAGGTCATACTGCATGTAGCCACCTGTTGGGAGTGGTACTCTTACGTATCCTGAGCTTGATATTATGCTCAGGTCACATGCTTTTATCAACATCTCTCCATAGAATGGATATCCCATGTTGCATGTCCCTGTGGCTGTAACTGTTATAACTCCCGTATCTTCGTCCAGTATGGCTACCACGTTCAAACTTCCTTCATCTATTTCCGGGTAGCTTCCTGTTGTATCCACATTGGTTATTCTTATTATTCCGCTGTCGAAGTCTGCCTGTATGTCTGCTTTCAGGTTGAACGTTCCCTGTATGTCCTGTGCAGTGTATGTTCCTTCCAGGGTTCCACAGTACATACCATCAGGTAGTTCTGTGCAGCATTCTCCTATGTCCAGTGTGAACTGTCCGGTGAGGTCATATTGTGTATATCCTCCTGTTAGCAGCGGGATCCTTACGTATCCTGAACTTGACATTATGCTGAAGTCGCATGCTTTTATCAGCATCTCTCCATAGAATGGATGTCCCATGCCACATGTTCCTGTTGCGGTTACTGTTATGGTCCCTGTATCTTCGTCCAGTATGGCTACTACGTTCAAACTTCCTTCATCTATTTCCGGGTAGCTTCCTGTTGTATCCACATTGGTTATTCTTATTATTCCACTGTCGAAGTCTGCCTGTATGTCTGCTTTCAGGTTGAACGTTCCCTGTATGTCCTGTGCACTGTATGTTCCTTCCAGGGTTCCACAGTAAGTCCCATCAGGTAGCTCCATGCAACATTCTTCTACGTCCAGTGTGAAATCTCCTTCGAGGTCATATTGTGTATATCCTCCTGTTTGCAGGGGAATCCTTACATATCCTGAATTTGATCTGATGCTGAAGTCACATGGGTCAATAAGCATCTCTCCGTAGAATGGATAGCTCATTCCACATTTCCCTGTAGCGATAACTTTTATGAGTCCATTGTTCTCAAAGGTTGCAATTATGTTCAAAGTACTTTCATCAATAGCAGGGTTACTGCCACTGGTGTCAATATTTGTAATTGTTATCATCTCATTGTCAAGGTCCGCTTTCACATCTGCCTTAAGGGTGAATGTAGCACCGTACAACGGATGATCTTTGCTTACGTCGGGTGTATAGGTTCCATTTAATGTGCCACAGTATGTCCCATCATCAGGAAGACACTGCTTAGCACTTGCATTCGCGATTGTTAACATAAGTATCAATGCGATTACAGTCAGTATGCTCAATTTCTTCACTCGTACCACCATTGGTCATTTATTTCTAAACTAATTATTTATAAAGAGATATACATCTTACATATATTTCTAATGTATGTTTGTAATTTGCATATAAATATTTATCGAATTTAACTAATATATGCAAATGTAAATATTATGTTTTTGGATCCTTGGTATGGGCATCACTCGGGATCAACAATGGTCATTGCATGTATGTAGACGCATCTAATGCCATTATCATGCACAAAAAAATAAAAATTAAGGTAAAAGGGATGCTTTATCTTTTCTTATATTCTCTACACTTCTCAACAAAGCTCTCTACAGGGAAAGATGCCGGATGTGCATGTGTATAGCTTGCAAGCGCATTGTATTCAGTAAGTCCGTCCTTACCGTCAACTATGCCCTTTCCTCTTTCCATTTCATAGATGAGTTTTGCGTCATTATCACAGTATGTGGCTGAATAATGGAACTCGTGGCCTCTTATGGTTCCCTTGATAAAGTCACCATTAGCCTGTCCCTTGGTGTATCCAAGAGCCTGTAGCTTCTTTGTCAGCACTGTTTCTGCAGGCAGGACATCTGCCATCTTGTAAACTGTGCCCTCTATCTCATAGGATGTGGAAAGATATTGCAGGCCTCCACATTCTCCATAGATGGGTATTCCATCGGCTGACAGGTCTTTCAGGGCCTTTGTTGTTTTAGACTTCTCAAGCTCGGATATGTAGAGTTCAGGATATCCTCCGCCAAAGTAGAGCCCATCTACTTCTGGAAGTTCATCTTTCAGAGGACTGAAAAAGACCGGCTCTGCACCAGCACTTCTGAACGCATCGAACATGTCCTGATAATAGAAACAGAAGGCACTGTCATATGCGATACCTATCTTTATATCTGGTTCCTTTTGTTCCTCATGTACGTATTCTTCCGCATCTGCCGCATTCTCTGCAAGCGAGATTATAGCATCAAGATCGATGTTCTCTTCTATGAACGATGCAAGACTATCTGTATCGAAGTCCTGTTCATGTGCCATGTAAAGCCCAAGATGGCGTGAAGGGACAGTTACGTCCTTGTTGCGTGGAAGTGTTCCGACCACGGGTATGTCAGGTATGGAGTCGATGATCATCTGCGCATGTCTGGGGCTGCCTACTTTATTGAGGATGACACCCGCTATTTTTACATCCTTGTCAAATTCTGCAAATCCTTTGACTATGGCTGCGGCACTTCGTGACATGCCGTGTACGTTCACAATAAGTATTACTGGTATATCCAGTGATTTTGCAACATGGGCAGAACTTGCGGTCTCGGTAGCTCCCATGCCATCAAATAGTCCCATCACTCCTTCGACAACATTGATATCTGCATTTTCTGAGTAGTGGGAGAAGGTCTTTTTCACCCCATCAACCTGCATCATGAACGTATCCAGGTTCCTGGATGGTTTGCCACATATCGCTGTGTGGTATGTAGGGTCGATGTAATCAGGTCCAACCTTGAATGGCTGTACTTCCATCTGTCTCTTTCTTAGGGCTGCCATAATACCCATGGACACTGTTGTTTTTCCAACTCCACTGTTGGTACCTGCAAGTAACACCGCTTTAGTCATGGAGTTAATTGTGCACAGTTCGTATATATGTATTATTCTATTGGGTGAGTTATTCAAAATAGTTAAATAAATAACGAATATCTAGGTACTATGTCTTCCTCAGGAAACGTGGAAGTTCTTACAGACCCCTATGGCCGAACGGTCAGGAGTCTGAGGATGTCCATAACCGACCGTTGCAATCTGAATTGCATCTACTGCCATAACGAAGGCCATATCGGCCACAGTAAAGAGATGTCAGTGGATACTATAGTCAATATAGTGGACGTTGCTTCACAGTTCGGTGTGAACAGGCTGAAACTTTCAGGTGGGGAACCTCTTCTTCGAAAGGACCTTGAGGATGCACTTGTTCGCCTGCCGGAAATGCGGGACGTTTCCCTTACAACAAATGCTGTTCTATTGAGGGACAGGGCCTCTTCACTTAGAGAAGCAGGTCTTAACAGGGTAAATATAAGTCTGGATACCCTTGACCCGGAAAAGTATAATATGATCACCAATTGCGGGAATGGTACTTTTGATAAGGTGCTTGATGGCATACATGCAGCTGTGGATGCAGGTCTTACTCCCGTAAAGCTGAACATGGTACTTCTAAAGGACCTTAATGACAACGAGATCGCCGATATGCTTGAGTTCACACGTAACTATGGTGGTAATGTCATCCTGCAGCTGATCGAGCTAATGGATTTCAGGGACCTTCCACAGTACAGGATAAACGCACGCGAAGTTGAGCAGTCTTTGCTCAATGTTTCTTCGGATGTGAAGGTCCGTGAACTACATAAAAGGAAAAAATATATCATTGATGGTGCAGAAGTCGAGTTCGTAAGACCGGTGGATAACACTGAATTCTGTGCTAACTGCAACAGGCTAAGGGTCACAGCTGACGGGCAATTGAAACCATGCCTGCTGATAAATGATAATCATGTAGATGTTGCGAATGCCACCAGGGAGGAACTGCCCGATCTCTTCAGATCAGCAGTTAGCAAGCGTGTACCATTCTGCAGGAATTGACAGGAGTAGTAAAAAATGGAAGTAGTATTGACAGTAGATGGGAAGGATATTGAGATAAATCATTTTGTTCAGTCCATACTTGGCAGCACAGTTGTCGGTGCAGCCACGACATTGCATGGTGTGGACAAAGATTGTAAAGAGATCCTCATTAAAGTAAAACAATAATCTTTCTCTTTTTTATTTTCACACCTGCTTATAGCAGGTGCTCTATCTCGGAGAAGTCTATAGGTGATGTAGCATCAAGTGATATAGGTGTCACAGACACATTCCCATTGTGCATGATCGCATGTACATCGGTGCCTTCTTCCTCATCCACTACAAGGTCCCCGGCGATCCAGTAGTATGGCCTTCCTCTGGGGTCATGTCTTTCTTCAACATCTGTCTTGAAGAACTTCCTGGCAAGACGTGTGATCTCTATCTCAGGCTCATTTTCAGCGTGATGCGGTATGTTGACATTAAGCAGGTCCACATTCTCAGGCAGTCCATGTTCAAGAACTTTCTTTGCTATTCTGTTGACCACTTTTATGGCCACATCATAGTCATGCTTGAATTCCCTGTTGTCATCGAACTTATCTCCTTCTTCCATGACCTGTATGGAGGCTGCAATTGCAGGAATGCCGTAGCTTGCACCCTCAAGCGCAGCACCAATGGTTCCTGACGTTGTTATTGTATCAGTACTTATATTCTCTCCAATATTGAAGCCTGAGACGATCATGTCAGGCATTTGTTTCATTACTGAGAATATGCCAAGTATCACTGAATCCGTGGGTGTGCCTGCAATAGCATTGACCTCGATCCCGTTAACAGTTGTCTGTGTGATCCTCAGTGGTTCAAAAATAGATATTGAACGGCCAACACCACTTTGCTGTGTCATGGGGGCTGATACAGTTACGTCTCCCAGTTCCTCTACACTTTTGTAAGCGGCATGTATGCCAGTAGAATAAACGCCGTCATCATTTGTGACTAATATCTTTTTCGTCATGTCTACAAGATTGTAGGTTCATGCCTTAAAATTAATGGATAAAAAAGTATTAAGTAAAATAAGGGGGAGGTGATATATTCAAACGTTCGCGTATACTCTGTCCTTGCTGTGAGTGGGAGATGTAAAACCTTCCTGTTCGGACATGTCTGCTAATGCTTTTACTTCTTCGATGACCTCTATCTTTTCGCTCATCTCATCAAGCTTGAATATCATTTCCTCGACCATTTCGTTTTGCTCTGTGGTGAGGCCGGAACTACCCTTTACAATTTCCAGTAAAATAGATGCATCATCTATCACCTGGGCCAATATGGTCCTGTCCATGTATGACTTTGCAAGGTCTGAATCCTCGCCTGTAAGTGTATCGTTGAACTCGTTGAGCTGTTCTTCGAACATTCCTATGTCATAATGTGCGCTTCTGAATATCTTCTTAACATAGTCCTCTCTGTAGACCTGTTTTGAGTTCTTGAGTACCTTCAGAAGTTTTTTGTAGTCCATTGTTTTTCACCCTTAGGTTATGTAGGTGCCTGTTCCCTTCCCGTGCAGTTCTCGTCCTGCCAGGCCCTACTTGTATGATCATAGGTCTTGTTGCCCATTTACTGGCTGATACTTGCCTCGCTTTCAAGGTTGTGCCTGATATTCTCTGAAGCAAATGCCTTGTTCATAATGTATGCCTGGCTGAACTGTCCGCCATTCACATCATATTCACTCTGCATATCCATTCCATAATCTTCTTCCATCTCGTCGATTATAGAATCGCAAAGATAAACCTGCAGGCTGCCATCAGCATCCATAAATACGGATGGTCTGACACCTGTGTTATTATATTCTTCTACAAGCCCTCTGAATACTAATGACATATAACGCATTGATTCCATCGGTCATCACCAATTATACCTTTTTCATGATCATGCACTTAAACCTAATGTACTATTAATTGGAGTTATGTTCAAGGATTGTTAATTCTATGTTCATAGAATCCATGTTTTGTTGTTCGTAATTTGTCGAAAAAAGGGGTCAATAGAAATTATCTGTCATGTATATTTATAATAGGTTTTATATACTACAAATGTACTTTGAGGGTGTATAATATGCCTGGGATAAGAAACGTTTTTAATCATTGATGCGATAGTTGGAAGAATAAATTAGACTTACCTTACATTATACTAAAACAATCATCCAGTTGGAATAATTATGCTTGAAGACGAGTATCAGCTTGATTTTTTCTCTGAGAACGGATTTGTTCGTAAACAGTGTTCTAAATGTGGAAGCCACTTTTGGACCCGTGATACTGAAAGGGCTACATGTGGGGATGCTCCATGTGATCCGTACTCTTTTATTGGCAATCCTGTTTTTAAGAAAAAGTTCGACCTTGCTGAAATGAGGGAATATTACCTGAATTTCTTCGAGGAAAGGAGTCATACAAGGCTCGAAAGGTATCCTGTAATTGCACGATGGAGAGATGATATATATCTGACCATTGCTTCAATTGCTGATTTTCAGCCTTTTGTCACTTCAGGAGAGGTTCCTCCTCCAGCAAATCCATTGACGATCTCACAGCCATGTATACGACTGTCCGATCTTGATGCTGTAGGTAGGAGCGGTCGCCATTTGACCACCTTTGAAATGATGGCCCACCATGCTTTCAACAAGCAGGGTGACGAAATATACTGGAAGGACCGGACAATGGAACTATGTGATGAGTTCCTTAATTCACTCGGTGCCGATCCAATGGCCGTGACATACAAAGAGGAACCATGGGCAGGTGGCGGTAATGCCGGACCATGTGTCGAGGTGCTCATTGGTGGTCTCGAAGTAGGGACACTTGTGTTCATGAACATGGAACAGTCAGATGATGGCGACATTGTGATCAAGGGCGAGAACTATCGCAAGATGGACAACTACATTGTGGACACTGGCTATGGTCTTGAAAGACTGGTATGGGCATCAAAAGGTTCACCTACAATATATGATGCAGTGTTCCCGGGTATTGTGAATGAGATCATGGACCTTGCAGGTGTCAAACATGAGCTTGATGATTCCGAATATGCTAACATCCTCTCTCAGAATGCACGTCTGGCAGGTCTTATGGATGTGAGCGAAAAGGCCAATCTTTTCGAGCTAAGGAAACAGGTTGCTTCCAGTATCGGAACGACCGTTGAGAAGTTATCTTCTATAATGGAACCTGTAGAGAGCGTTTATGCCATAACCGATCACACCCGCTGCCTTACATTCATGCTTGCAGACGGTATAATCCCATCCAATGTGAAGGCCGGTTATCTTGCAAGACTTGTACTTCGCCGCACTCTGAGGATGATGAAGGATATGGGAATAACGATCCCTCTGTTTGAGATCGTGAAGATGCATGTTCATAACCTTCCTGAGTATCCTGAATTCCAGGAAAAGCTCGAAGTCATCGAAGACATACTCTATCATGAAGAACGCAAATTCGCAGACACACTTGAACGTGGTAAGCGTATGATCCAGAAGTCTGCAAAGCACTACAAGGAGGCAGGCGAGAAAATACCTCTTGACACTCTTATTGAGATGTATGACAGTCATGGTATCCCACCGGAGATATCCAAACAGGCAGCATCTGAAGTCGGTGTTGATGTAGATCTTCCTGATAATTTCTATTCACTTGTTGCCGATGGACACAGTAAGGCAGAAAAGAAGGTTGTAAAAGAGTTCTCTTATTCAGGGAGAGTATCTAAACTTCCAATGACCAAGAAACTGTTCTACGATGAACCTACAAGGATGAGGTTCGAGGCAGTGGTCCTTGATATATTTGACAATCATCTTGTACTTGATAGTACACTCTTCTATCCGGAAGGTGGAGGGCAGCCAGCTGACCATGGAACTGTCACTGTGGAGGATGTTGTCCATAACATAATAGATGTTCAGGTAGTGGATGGTGTGGTCGTACACATCATTGAAGAACTTGAAGATGAGCTCCATATCAGGAAAGGCGATATGGTCTATGGCCATGTGGACGAGGAACGTCGTATGTCCCATGCATGTCATCACACTGCGACCCATATTGTCAATGATGCGGCACGTAAGGTGCTTGGTGACCATGTATGGCAGGCAGGTGCCCAGAAGTTCGTGGACAAGGCTCGTCTTGACATATCACATTACAAACGTATATCTCAGGAAGAGCTTAACCAGATAGAGATCCTCGCTAACCGCACTGTTATGGAGAACCAGCGTGTCACTGCTGAATGGATGGACAGGGTCGAGGCTGAGAAGAAATATGGTTTCGGTCTCTATCAGGGTGGTGTCCCACCAGGAAGTACCATTCGTGTGCTCAAAGTTGCCGATGATATCGAAGCCTGTGGTGGTACGCACTGCGTAAGCACCGGACTTGTCGGTCCTATTAAGATGCTGAAGACCGAACGTATCCAGGATGGTGTTGAACGTATAGAGTATGCAGCAGGTCTGGCAGCAGTAAAGGCTATGCAGGAAATGGAATCCTATCTTACTCAGGCGGCCGATGCGCTGCGTGTGAGGCCGGAACATCTACCTTCTACTATCGACCGTTTCTTTACAGAATGGAAAGAGTTCAAGAAGGAGAACCAGAGGTTGAAGGATGATCTTGCGCATGTTCATGTTATGCAGATGGCAAATGAAGCTGTAAGTATCGGTGACCTTCGCCTTGTGGCCACAATGATCCCGAATGCTGACATCGATGAGCTTGTGAAGATCGCTGGTGAGCTGACAACCAACAAGAATATGGTAGTTCTTCTGGCAAGCGATTCTGCAGGTGTCAAGATCGTAGGCGCCGCCGGTGAGGATGCATTGAAGGCCGGTGCAAATGCCGGGCAGATCGTTAGGGAGATGTCCGCAGTAGTTGGTGGCGGCGGTGGCGGTAAACCAGCCATGGCCCGTGGTGGCGGTACTGATGCCAGTAAGATCGATGAGGCACTTGAAGCTGGCCGCAGCATGCTTGAAGAACAGATCAATAAATAATACAGTGATCTAACAGAGGAATAAAATGATACCCGGTGAGGTAAAGGAGTTCTTCTCCTCCCAGTTTGGCAAGTCCCTTCTCGTAAAGGGAAAGCCGGGAACAGGAAAGACAACCTTCGTATTTGGAATACTTGATGAGATATGTTCCGAAGGAAATTGTGTTTATATCTCTCCGCGTATCGACAAATCTTCTGGATATGGTAAATACCCCTGGATAGAGGGAGATTTCAATAACAACGAGGATTTCCTCAGGATGCTTGCCACCCGTATCAAAGAGATATGGGAATCCAGCGAGACAAAACCAACCATTGTGGTAGATTCCATCGATTCTCTTAGTATCGCTACTACAAGGTCTGCTGACTGGGAGGAGAACAAGTTCGAACTTGAGCGTCTGCTCTTCGATTTTTCCAGAAAGGTCAATGCAGATCTTATAATGATCACTGAACAGACAGAGGTCAATTCTCTTGACTATCTTGTAGATGGTGTTGTATTTCTTGACATTGTCGATATATCTGATCGTGATATAAGGAAGATCGATCTTTTGAAGATCCGTGGTGTGGAACTTTCCCAGTCTCGCTATCCATTCACTCTTGATGGTGGTGTGTTCACTAGTTTTGAACCTTTCAAGGTATCATATCCACAACAGACCCAGATCCCGCAGCCTCTGCCTGATCCGATCGAAAGCAAGATCTCAACAGGTATGCCTGATTTTGATAAGATCCTGGATGGTGGTTATCAGAAAGGCAGTTTCAATCTTTTTGAGATAACAAGCGGGGTCGGTGACTCATTTTACAGTTTACTTTTACCAACATTCATAAATCACCTTAATATGGGGCGTGGCCTTCTCAGCATGCCCACAGAAGGTACAAGTGTCGAGACCGAAAAAAGGATGATCTCCTCTTTCACAGGTGATGACAGGTTCCATGGCCAGTTCATGGGATTTGAGATCCGTGATGTCAACGGGCGCATCCCTGGATATATTGAACCATTCTCCGGCAATGTCTACAAGGATATGGATATATTCCATAAGTCCAAAAATGAAATGCTGAGGCAATATGGTTCTCCACTTCTTGATTATATCGGTCTTGACAGTATGGAGTACAATTACGGTTGGGAGAACATCGGCTCGATCATAGGGCAGATGGCATCCATTACTAAGACAACTGAGAACGTTGTCCTTGCAGTTACAAAGCATGGACAAAGGATAACAGAATCCGTGGCTCATATGGCCACAACCCACTGGAAATTTGAAAACGTTGACAAGACCCTTGTTATGTATGGAGTTGTTCCGCGGACCGGTGTCTTTGCAGTTCATATGGAATTTGTATCCGGTTATCCTCAGGTTAGCCTGATCCCTATGAAATGAGCGAATATCTCTGCCGCAAGTATATTTTCTTCCCAAACATTAATAAGAAAATAAACCTAATAATATTTACTAAACAAAATTAAAAGGTACTTGTCAATGAACGTTCAAACGCAGGAAATCCTTTCAACCCTCAGGGGAGAGCTGACCACAAAAAATGCTTTGTTCTTAGCTCCTGTTGACAGTTCTATTGAGCGGCTGGTCTATTTTTACATCTCGGGAATATTACGGGAAGAGCCGCAGAGAACTGTTGTATGGTTGTGTCTGAGTGCTTCAAGAGATAAGGTACTTAGCAGGTTCGAGGACTTTGGTTTCGATATTGATCCAAAAGGTCGTATGCTCTTCATTGATATTGATGCTCCCGGCAAGGAACATCATGATGATACCTTATATTGTAGTTCGGTAGCAGATTATACGAAGATGGCCTCGCATATATCCAACATCTTCCTGAACAATCCAAGTTCCTTGCTTGTCATGGATAACATGAATGTGCTTGCAAGCGATACAATGCAGGTAGTTGAGAATTTTGTTCAGTTCATTGAGAAGAAAGTAGCTGAAAATGAAGGTAGCCTTCTTTCTATTCTTTCCAAGAACATCCTTCCTCCTGAAACGGAGGTTCTGATCTCTTCTTTCTTTGACGTTGTTATTGAGATAACCAACGTGGGTGAGATACATACAGAGATCGGCCTGAAGGATTTTGATTTCAGATATTCAGTGGAGGATGGTTCCATTGAGTTCGAGCCTGTACAGAAGAGGATAAAAAGGGACAGGCTGAAGATACTGATAGTTGATGACGAACCGGATATTCCGGAATTGCTGAAACTTTCTCTTAGCAGTGAGCCATATGATTTCCTTGTGGCACATAACGGTGAAGAAGCGATCGAGCTGACATTAAAAGAGCTTCCTGACCTTATCCTTCTTGATATAATGATGCCTGATATGGATGGGTATGAGGTGGTGGAACATCTCAAAAAGAGCAAGTCTGCGAACACTATTCCTGTTATCATGGTCTCTGCCAAGACTGCCATAGAGGATAAAGTAAAGGGAATGGAACTCGGTATTGATGATTATATTTCCAAGCCATTTGATAAGAGAGAGGTCAAGGCCAGGATAAAGATGGTCATGAGACGTCTTGGATGGGTGGATGAGGAATAATTATCTATCTTCAATATATATTTATAGAATTAATACCATTAGTTCCTTTTCAGGAGCAATTGATCGATCATGTGTCCCAAAGTAATGGTTGTTGATGATGAACCGGATACCATAGACCTTGTAAAACTTATACTGGGTTCTGAGGATATAGAGGTAGTCGGGGCCAAAAGTGGTTTTGAATGTCTGGAATCAATAGACAAAGAGAAGCCAGATGCTGTTCTTCTTGATATTATGATGCCTGATATGAATGGATGGGAGACCTTCCATAAAATAAAGGAACTTCAGCCACGTTTACCTGTGGCCATGCTCACAGTGAAGAGCCAGGAATTCGACAAGATGCTGGGATTGCATGTGTTAAAGGCTGATGATTATATCACCAAACCTTTCAGCAGAAAAGAGCTCATAAAAAGAACAAAGGAATTGCTGGAAATGGAATTTCACTGATCCGGCACTTCACATATTATAGCTTCATTATCCTTTACGAAGAGATGTGCTTTTCTTTCTCCCTTCAATCCATTCTCAATATCCTTACGTACTTCCCAATATCTTTCAGGTTCGATAGATGCTCTGATGATCACTGTTCCAAATGAGTTCTGCCTGAGATATCTGTTCACTTCATTGAGATTGAATTCCATGACCTTTGAGACCTTATAGGAATTCTTGAACAATCTGCATTGCAGAGCTTTCTCTGAACTGATAAGTGTTCTCTTATCATCGATAGTGTATATGCCTGTCCCATCCTCTTCTTTGAAGGAAGCTGCAAGTTGTTCCAGCAGACCTGCCTTTGTCACACATTCTTCAGGTTCGTATGCATAACGCTTCAGATCGTCGAGTCTTTCTGCATCTTTACTAACATTGCTCTTTCTGATTACCGCTTCTCCCGGAAGGGCTACTGCGGAGATATCAGCTTTTTTCAGATCGCCAAAATAAAGGTTCAAACGGTTAAGTTTCCCATCCAGGGACATATACTCTTTCTCACAGTCAAAAGGTATCTTTTCAGGTGATAGTTGAGGTGGTGCCTCGAATGCAAAATTCGAGCTTCTGTCAGCATAAGCTTTCATAACCTCTGGTATTGAAGGGCTCAGGTTCTCAATGTTCCTTTCTTTTTCAGAAGGAGGTCTTGCAGGGTCTGAGAATACAACATCCAGCTCTGGAAGCTGTGATATGGTATCTGGTGAAAGTGCATCACCTGTTATGAACTCTATGTTGTCGACACCCATTATCCTGGCATTCTTCCTTGCATAGGCTATCTTCTTTGGGTCGATCTCAACTGCATAGACCTTATCACATCTTTGTGCGAAATATATTGCCTGTCCGCCAATGCCGCAGCTGATGTCTGCGATAACTTTACATTGCAATCTCTTTGCCCTGTATTCTGCAACAGGTTCCGGGGTGGCGAATCTGATGCCATCCTTGTCGGATATCATTTGGGTTTTGAATGTTTTCTTACGTGCCACATGGATCAGTTATGTAAAGTCCAATAAATGATTTAAACTCATCCGGTCATTTATCTCTAATTTATCTCTAAAAAACGCCGGCACCATTTTATTCATAATTTATATATATTATTAAGGGTATACATGATGTAATCTAGATATATCTATCTCATATTATTGATCATTACCAGTGGAACCATGGCCGGATTTAGTGACAAGATAAAAAAGATGACCTCTTCTCTTTCCAAGAAGGGCAAAAAAAAGGGAGCAGACTCTCCATTCGACTCAGGTTCACCTCCATTTCTTGAAGGACCTGACCTGGGTTCCGTTCCTGATCTATCCGCAGGTTTCCCCCCGGCACCACCAGGTGGGCCACCTGGCATGGGTGCTCCTGATGCAGGTGGTTCTCCTCAATTCCCGCCAGGTATGGCTCCTCCGGGTGCCCCTCCTGGCCCGCCAGGCTCAGCACCACAGGCCCAACAGTCCTCTGTGAGCAATGAGATGGTCGAGGAGAATCGTAAAAAGCTCAAAGATGTTGAGACCAAGCTCTCAAAGGCAGATGTGACCCTCAATATGGTCCAGAGAGAGAATGAGGAGGTCAAGAAGACCGTAGATAAGATAGACCAGAGTGTCCTTGAACTTCTATCCCTCTATGAGATCGTGTCCAATCAGGTAAATCCATTTGTAGGCGATGATGTAGGTTCACGTGCAACTATCGAGCGATTCGAGAAAACAGAGACCCGTCTCACCGAAATGGGTGATATGCTGGTTCTCCTGAAGAACGAAATGGATTCTAATGCACAGAAGTTGAGCATGCCTCAGGGTATCTCTACAGAAGTCGAATCCCGAATGCAGGACCTTGAGTCGAAGATGGATGCATTTGCAGATGCTATGGTCATGCTGCATGAAAGTATCGAAAAATTGTCTGCAAAGTCCGAGGATGTATTAATTCGTACTGACACTCTTGACCAGAATATAATGGACCTTGCGGAGACAACAGCTAATATTACTTCAAGGCTTGATGATCTGGAAAAGAGACCTGTGTCCACAAAAGAAGTAATTACCAAAGAAGAAGGCATCTCTGTGGATGAGAATGGAGATGAGGTCGAAGCTGAGCACGTTGGGTCCGCTGCTCCTAAAAAGGCTGTTATCCCGATGGTTCGTCTGGAATCCATTAAGGCAGATCCTACAAGTGTCGTTGTTCTTCTTAACTGGATCGAGTTCCTGATGGAACGTGTTGGAAGGAACAATCTAATGGATGCACTTGATTATTATGTTGATATTGGCTGGATAAGCGAAGATGTCATGTCCGAGATCATGGCCTATGCACGAGGTATCGATTATTATGTGGAGAAACCCACATGGCGTCTCCTTCCAGAAGATCATACCAAGTCTCTCCTGTTCATTGAAAGGCTCTCAGGACGTAAGATCGACAGGAACATGCTAAGTTCCATAGACAGGGAAATGGCAAAGGTAAAGCACGGTCTGGAGGAACTTTATGGGATTTGAACTATCTGTTGTAGCTATCATCTTTTTTATATCTGCGATAATTCTGGGAACGTTCTCCTATACAATGCTGAGTAATTCCAATGATGTGATCGACAGTGCTTCTGATGATAAATATCGTATGCAGAGCATGAAACTTCAAACCGATATAGTTGTGGATGATTCAATACCGGACATCTCAGGTAGTGATTACAATCTGACATTGACAGTTTCTAACACAGGCAGCGAAACTCTTCATTTTGACAGGTTGAATGTTCTTGTTGACGGGAACCTGCAAGCATATACATATACGGAAACTGCAGATTTCTGGACCCCTGAGGAATCAAGGAACCTGACCGTTACAGGTCTGTCCGGCTTAGGTATGCACAGGGTCAAGGTAGTGACCGAGAACGGCATTTCAGCTTATGATACATATCTTGTATGATCAGAATGGCAGTTTTATATACTATCAATTATATATTAATATAAAATTCGAAGAATTCCGGACTGGCAGAAAAACATGAGACTCATGCTAACTACAGAGAGAAACAACCTATTAGAGGATACGGCTGCGGACACAGCTATCACCCATATGATATTTTTCATAGCAGCCATTATTCTTGCTATCAGCGTGGTTGCCGTTATATCAGGGGATGTACAGTCAATGATGTCCTCGTCAAGTTCAAGCAGCAGGTTACTCTCTGATCAGATGAGGACCGATATCACGATAGTGAACGATCCTGAGATGATCCCTTATGATAATACTACCCAGAAATATACCTTCTATGCGAAGAACACCGGAAAAACAGAATTAGTGCCGGAATTTATCACTGTCATTGTTGATGGTATCCTCATTGTACCAAACGATGTTGACACAAGTCTTGTAGACGGTGATGTAGTGTGGCGACCAGGAGATGTTCTGACACTCAATGTGACAACTGTTCCTAACCCACTGGGGTCTGGTGATCACAGAGTACTTGTAGCATCTGAGAATGGCAAGTCCGGTTCAATGAGCTTTAAAACGTAGATCAGAGGCAAAAATGGCAAAGATCAATTCATTTTCGATCCCTAGGGATGACCTTAACGATAAATTAGGTGGCGGTTTTCCAGCTGGTTCACTTGTAGTGATAGAAGGAGGTAGTGGTGGAGGTAAAAGCTCTATCAGTCAAAGACTCTCATTCGGCCTGAACGAGAACGATGTTAGTGTTACTTTCGTTTCGACCCAGATGACAACAAAAGGTTTCATCAACCAGATGTATTCCATGGATTACCCAATAGCTCCGTATCTATTGAACGGCATGTTGCTATACATCCCGGTCATACCTCTGGTACAGGCTGCAAAATCACGTTTTGATTTTATCGAGAGACTTATGGCAGCAGAAGAGCTTTTCGAGAAGAATGTGATAATTATCGATACACTTTCCTCTTTGATAAAATACAGCGCCAATACTGAAAAGAGTCTTGATCTGATATCGTTCTTTAAGAAGCTCAATGGAATGGGCAAGGTCATCATTCTTACAATAGAAGCTAACCAGTTGAGTGAAGACATAGCATCGATGTTCCGTTCATCATGCGATGTGTATATCTCACTGAAGACAAAGCCCCTTGGTAGTGAGGTCAAGAGGACGATTCTCGTTAACAAGTTCACCGGTGCCAAGGCCCCTGTAGGACAGATGATAGGATTCAGGATAGAACCAAAGGTAGGTCTGGTAGTAGAGATCGCTTCTGTATCATGAGCTGAAAGGGAGTTTATATGAATTCGGAATTTCAGAAAGCTATACAAAGGAACCCTCATCTTGGAACTTACGTAAAGAAGTTCATGCAGGAAACAGGGGATGAAGAGCCAACTTTTATGGTAAGTCTCTCAAAGGATATCGACCCTTCGAAAGTGAACATTATCCTTCCAGTAGGGGATCCCGTATTCGTTCATCTTCATGGAGGCGATGAGCTTGGAGAGATCAAGTATTATGGTGTAGAACCTCAACTCAATAGCACTGAAAAAGCAAAGTACCATACTATTCTGGATATTATTCTTGAAAAATCATCAAGTGAACCTGTTCCTGAAACAGAGGCAGATCTTAAGGAACTTATTACCAAGCTGCTTAACTCATCTGTAGATGTTGGTGCAGGTGGCAATGTCGAGGAAGACAGTGGCAAGACAAGTATTCTCCAGAAACTGATGCCTGTTCAGAAAAAGGTACCTTTGACCCAGGAAGAGTACAACAAGATCTTGTATCATGTCGAAAGGAATATCATCGGCTCAGGACCGATCGAGCCTATCATCAGGGATCCCTATCTTGAGGATATCAGTAGTATAGGTGTGGACAATATCTTTATCGTTCACAAGATATTTGATACCATAAAGACAGACCTGACATTTGGGGATGAGCAAGGTCTTGACGACTGGCTGCGTAGTATGAGTGAACGTATCGGTCGTCCTGTGAGTGATGCCAGGCCAATTGCCGATGGTGCACTTCCTGATGGTTCACGTATTAACATCATCTACCCCATAGATGTCAGTAAGCGTGGTAGCAGTTTCACCATGCGTAAGTTCAGTGAGGTTCCTGTAAGTATTATCCAGCTTATCAACTGGGGTGCACTAGATGCGGAAATGGCAGCTTACATGTGGATGTGTCTTGAGAACGGTATGAGTATCTTCTTCAGTGGTGAGACCGCAAGCGGCAAGACCACAATGCTCAATGCATGTCTTGCTTTTGTCAACCCTAAGGCAAAGGTATTCTCTGCAGAGGACACAGCCGAGGTTCAGCCACCACAGCCTGTATGGCAGCAACTGATCACTCGTGAGGAAGGTCCTCCGGAATCCAGGGTAGATACATTTGCACTTCTAAAGGCTGCTCTGCGTTCCAGACCTAACTATATCATTGTAGGTGAAATACGAGGAGCTGAAGGTAACGTTGCTTTCCAGGGTATGCAAACAGGTCACCCTGTACTTGCAACTTTCCACGCATCTGCCGTGTCAAAGATGATCCAGCGCCTGACAGCAGACCCTATCAACGTACCTGTGACCTTTATTGATAACCTGAACATTGCCATGATCCTTTCCGCTGTCTATCGTAAAGGTAAGTTCCTGCGGCGTGCACTTGCCATAGAAGAGATCGAAGGTTATTATGAGGAGATAGGCGGAGTTGCCACAAGAGCTGTATTCATATGGGAACCTGATAGTGATACCCATAAGTTCCGTGGTCTCAATAACAGTTATATTCTCGAGGACAAGATCGCTTCAAAGCTTGGTTACGAGGATAAGAGGATGATCTATCAGGATCTCTTCCTCAGGGCAAAGATACTGGAAGAGATGCGTTCAAGAGGTATCGAGGACTATTATGATGTCCTGGAGATCGTGGTCAACTTCTACAAACATGGTGTGGACGGACTTCCCTTTACTATTTAGGTGAGTTTTATGAGCTATGAGAAGGCATTCAAGAATCTTGGCATGGAGCCTAAGGATTATGCCCGAAAATTCGCCATACCTATCATAGCATTTGGTTTTATCTTTTCTATACTACTGTTTGCCGTACTCCCTACACTTTTTACAGGTACTACGAAGCTTGTGCCTGTATTGATACCAATTGTATGTGTAGCCTTTGCACTTTCATATCCGTTGTCCATACTTGCTGGCAAAGCATCCAGAATAGACAACAATATGCACTATTACATTACCCAGATGGGATCGATCGCAACAGCAGAAACTCCGAGGATCGATATCATACGTATCGTTTCTGAGAATGAGGACTATCAGGAACTTGCAGAGGAGACCAGGAAGATATATGATCTTGTTACTGTATGGCATCTGAGTCTTGCAGATGCATGTCGGTTCACATCAAAAAGGACACCTTCTATTATATTTGAGGATTTTCTTGACAGGTTCGCCCATGCACTGCAGTCCGGAGAAGATGTCAAGACCTTCCTTTTCGCAGAGCAGAACGTTGTAATGAATGAATATGAGGCCATGTACAATGGTGCTCTTTATACTGTTGAGGTCATCAAAGAACTCTTCGTATCCCTGATAATGTCCCTGATATTCATGGCATCATTTGCTGTCATAATGCCTGTTATCACGGGCATGAATGCAGAGCTTCTAATGGGTGTTGTCGTGCTCATATTCCTGGTGACCGATCTTGTAATGCTGATGTTCACAAAGAGCAAGATACCAAAGGACCCGGCATGGAGCCATTCTAAGAACGTCACTGAGAATAAATTAAAATTATATCGCTCAATTCCTATTTCTATTGCAGGTTGTATTGTTGTTCTCATTATTGTATTACTATACGGCAAGATCGAAACATCGATCGCTGTTGCAATGGTGCTCACGCCGCTTATGTATACAGGTCATGTTTCCAGGCAGATAGAGAAGGCTATCCGAAGGAAGGATGAGAATTTCCCTGCATTCATCCGTTCTCTTGGAAGTTCTGCAGGTGCAAGGGGTGGTGTGATCGATGACGCTCTCAAGGCTTTGAGGGCACACGACTTCGGTCCTTTGACCAAAGATGTGAACAATCTGTACAAGATGCTTGTTACAAGGATCAATAAGTTCAGTTCATGGGAATATTTTGCAGCAAATACGGGAAGTAACCTTATACAGCGTTTCTCCGGTATGTTCGTACAGGCAACCAATCTGGGTGGGCAACCAGAGGTCATAGGTGACATCATAGCCACAAATTTCCACAGGATCGTAACTCTCAGGAAGAAAAGGTCCCAGTCCTCAGGTAGTCTTGTAGGTGTCCTCTATGGTCTGACAGGTGGTATTGGTTTTACCATGTATATCTCACTTGGTGTGGTGGGACTGATGCAGGAAATGTTCACATCTGTTGAGATGCCTGCCGGTATGTCAATGGGAATGATCCTGTACACAAATGTAGGTAGCATTGATACACTTTCAAACATGGTCCTGGCCATCATGGTAGGTCACTCTCTCATGTCCGCGCTTCTAATTCGTATAGTCGATGGAGGGCACATGCTGAGTGCTACCACAGACTTTGTTATCATGGTATGGATATCAGGAGCAAGTGCAGTTGTCACAATGGCTGGAGTATCCTCACTATTGGGTCTGGCTTAGCACAAAAGAAAAAAAGGACTATAAAAAGCTGATATGGCTTTTTATTCAAGTCTTGTTCTGATATATTTTGCAATGATATTGCCAACTTCTGATGTAGTGTACTTTCCACCAAGATCAGGTGTACAGATACCCATGTTCAGTGCAGAGTCTATAGCTTCCTCTAATATGGCCGCTTCAGCAATATCTCCATGCCACTCAAGGAGCATCTTGAGGCTCAGGATGGTGGCGAGGGGGTTTGCCTTGTTCTGACCTGCAATATCCGGTGCGCTTCCATGTACCGGTTCAAAGAAGGCGTACTTATCACCAATATTGGCGCTTGGAAGAAGCCCCAGTCCTCCAACCAGTGCTCCTGACATATCGCTCAGGATATCTCCAAATAGGTTAGTTGTAACAATAACATCGTAGTTCCATGGTGATGTGATAAGGTTATAGGCGAATGAGTCAACAAGTTCGTCACGATGAACGATCCCTGTATCAGTTGCAGTCTCCCTGCAAACATCCAGGAAGAGTTTGTCTGACTTCATTACATTTGACTTGTGGACTATTGTCAGCTTCTTCATCCTGTTGTTTGCAAGCTTGCAGGCGTAATCAGCTATCCGTTTGGCCCCTTTTCTTGTGATAACCCTCTTTGTGGTGGAAACTTCATCTCCTATTTCCTCTATGCCGGAGTACAGACCTTCGGTGTTCTCTCTCACAATGATAAAATTAAAGTCATTACGCTCATGAATACCTTTAACTGAGGGTAAGGGACGTATAGGTCGGATATTGGCGTACATATCCAGTTCTTTGCGGATAGTAAGAAGTACACTCTTATAATTGGGGTCAGGTGGTGTTGTCACTGCACCAAAGAGCACACAATCACATTCTTTCAATGTTTCTATATCCTCATCGGTTATTGCAGAACCTGTCCTCTCCCATTTACCATATCCCAGTTCCACAGGTACTTTTTCAATATCCATCTCAAAGGCATCAAGTATCTCTACTGCTGCAGGGATCACTTCTTTTCCAATGCCATCGCCTTCTACAACTGCAAGTTTCATGATAGTGCCTCTTTTTCATCTCTTTCTCTTATGTCTGCTACAAGGTCCCAGATCGCCCTGGTAACATCGAATTCAGATGCACCCCAGTGGACCACTGCTCCACGTATCCCATTGATAGTAACAATGCCGGATTTCTCAGAACGGCAGCACCTCGTGATGAATGGTCTGGATGGTTTGAATATGTCCGATTTGAATGGACAGATGTTTACAAATGAATACTCAAGTCCGGGGAAACGTGACTCAAAAAGGCTCTTGGATATCTCACATCCTACAAGCAAAGCCCCGTCATCTTCGATAATGTCGCAATCAAGACACTTTCCTTTGAGTCCCGAGGATGAACATGGGAAAACCGTGTTATCTCCTTCGAACCTTCTGAGATCGGTCAGGTTATCTGTGAATTTGATGGTCAGGTCGCCGAATATGCCGCTTTCTTCCAGTCTGCGTACAACGCTTGAAAGCCATGATGGCTCAGGCGGTACTACATCGACGATCTCGATATCAAGGATAGCTTCAATATCCGGTCTGTGTACAAAGGTCAGGTGCTTGTCTATGCCTGTGAATATCACAGTATTGACCTTACCCTTGCAGAGATCAGTTGCGATCTCAATGAGAAGTGCCCTGTTCTTTATATTAAGCTCTTTATCGTAGTGAACGACCTCTCGCCCGGAGGCCAGCTCTTTTAAGGATACCACATCTCTCAGTAGATCATCGCCCTCATGAACTACTTCATAAAGCGAATAACTATCTCTATCACAATTTTCGACAATGAGGTATTTTGTAAGGAAATAGATGCGCTTATCGTTGTCATCAGGAAGATGCCTGCTATGGCCTACATATTTGTATTCATCGGGAAATATCATGCTCATTGATTACTGAATGTTCTTCTTTGCCTTATGCTGGGCTACAAGTCCGCCTGCCTGTAACATCTCAAGCAGGAAATCAGGGAGTTTGTTCCCCTGGAACACTTTACCATTTACTGTTACGATTCCCTGGGTCAGGTCTATTTCTACTTCATCGCCCTCATTACAATCCACGTCTGCTTCCATCAGTGGAAGTCCTACATTGATAGCGTTCCTGAAGAATATCCTTCCAAATGACCTTGCTACAACACAACCAACACCGGCATACTTCAATGCAAGTGCTGCCTGTTCCCTGGATGATCCGCATCCGAAGTTATCATCAGCAACAATGATATCTCCTTTCTGTACTTTTTTTGAGAAATCCGGGTCAATTCCTTCCATTGCATGGTCTGCAAAGACCTGCATATCCTTTGTGCGCAGGTATTTTCCGGGAATTATTACATCAGTATCGATATCACTGCCGAATATCCATGCTTTTCCCTTGATCATATTGTCCAATATATCACCTTAGAGCTAGCTTCTGCATGATATTATTTGTAAGTGTCGGGAAAGTGGTCTAAAAAAGAAAAAATGGATGGGATAGAAGTCTTCAGACTTCTATTGTGTTCCCATTCAGTACGTCCAGTTCGCTAACACTGACCTCTTGTGTGCTGCCTCCATAACTTATTACATAAGGTCCTGTAGGCATTGCATCGAATTGTGTTTCACCTTCGATAGGGCCTTCTGTAGAGTAAGGCACTGTGAAAGTGTAAGTTCCATCAGATGTTGTGGACTGTGAGTAGACGAATGTCCTCATCTGACTTGTCAATATGGTCGTACTTATGGTCACTGTCTCATTGGCAGGGGCAGTACCTGTGATGGTTGCACCTTCCACATACTCGAATATCTTAACATATCCTGTATCTTCTTCAGACACGCTGCCACCAAAGAGTTGATTGTATACGCTCTTGTATCCGGGTTCCTGTGTGCTTCCTGCAGGTGTTTCATGTACCAGACGATACTGCTTGAGCCCGTTACCATCGAACATGTGAAGTCTTGCTTCCATTGAATTGTAGTATCTTGGTCCGGGTACGGTCATGTATCCAGAATCGGTCTGGACCTGTATGTAATAGTTATCTGTATCCAGCGTCCAGGCAGTCATGGCATAGAATTTACCGGTTGCCATCTCAACATCTGAGACTATGTAACGTGCCCCTGCCTTTTCAGGGTCAGGATGGACTGCTTCAAGGACTGCAGTTGCCTCTTCTTCGGAAGATGCTGTGAAGAAGGTTGATGCGCCTGGAATATTTTCTTCTTCGATGCTGTTGGTACGGCCACCAATTCCTTTTTGAAATGGGTTTGAATTTGGAATACGATGTCCAATGACCTCTATCCAATGACCATAGTCCCACCAGGACATTACTCCATAGGCTGTATCAGGATATTCGTAGCTTTCTCCACTTGCAGGTATTTCATAGTTTTCGTAGTAATCAAGTCCGGGGTATGGGGTGTTGTAGTTTAACCACATTGTTGCTTCTATCCAGTAGCCGTTTGGTCCACCTGTTCCTTGATTTTGTTGCATTGCTAGGTTGTAGCTTGGGTACATCAGAACAAGTACGATGAATATAGCTGAAAGTATGTGCATTGCCTTTATGTTTTTAGCATTGAAAGTCTTGGATCTTATGCTATTGGCTATATCTTTCCATCCAGTTAGGTCCAGAATTTGGATGCCTACCCATGCACTGAGTATAGCAGCGTTTACTGAGTAATAGTATGCAAAACGGTTCTGCTGGAGCATAGCCCATATGATCATTAAGGTCCAAACTATTAGGAAAGTGTTCTCAGGTGTGTTCTTTCTTGTAAATGCCTTGTAGATGAGTATTCCAAGTGCAAAGAATGATATGTATCCAAGAGTACCAAAGTTGTACCAGAGTGGTTGAAGAGTGAAAACTCCTCCTGATGATAAGAGTGGGGATGCTTCTGCAATTGTGAGACCGCCACCTGTGCGCATGAAGAAACTGAATACACTGGTTATTAGGTCATATGCTGATTCAGAAAGTAACTTTGAAATTGCAACACTTGCAATGAAAAGCAAACAAATTGATAATGGGTAATAATATTTTTTAAGATTACTTCTGTTCATCATTTTGGATATGCCACTAAGAACCGGAAATGCAACGATCCCAGCAAAGAGGCCTTTAATTGTGAGTGGTTTTGTACTTCCAATATGTGGTGTTGCTAAGACCATTATTAGTGCAACCAAAAAGATCATGATTCCGAAAATTGCAAGATAGTCGCTTTTTTTCCCTTGCATGTGGTCTACAATATATTGTATTGTTATGTAGATGCCAATTACAAAACTAAAGAATATAGCACCAATCCATGTAATTGAATATGCGCCCAGTGCAATTCCAGCTAATAGTATGTAGGGGAGGACTTTTTTGAACGATGCAAAATCTTTGTTTTTAATCATATCAAAAGTTAGTTCTTGGTCCTTTGCAATCTTAAGAACCATTATTATAAACATTGCTGTAATAGTTGTAAGTAGTGTTTCAGCAATGTGGTGGTCATTGAAACCAATGATCGATCTGGACAAGAATTGTCCGGGTGCAATTGCTATGAGAAATGCGGAAAGAAGTGCTACACGACTATCAAATATGTTCTTTGCAACAAAATATGTTGGGATAATAACAAGTGCTCCTAATATAACAGGGTTATAAGCACAAATTGTGTTGATTGTATCCTGGCTTGGATTACCAAGTCCTATTATCCATATAACAGTTGAGAGGAAATAATCAAAAAATGGTGCAAATACCTGATTTCCACCACTGGGATATTGTGTGTAAGCATCAAACCATAACATGTTTGGATAATTATGTACTATCGATTCTACATTCCTTAAATGGTACCAGGGATCGTTCCCTCCAAAACGTACAAACGTGTCAGAGATAAATACGCCTGCTTTGGGTATTGTTCTTATGTATATGGAAACAAGCAACGAAAGTATTATTCCTCCTAAATATACCAACTTGTTTCCAGATATTTTCGATTTTTTGTTTTCGGTGGTCATTTGCTTATTCTCTCAAATATATCAATTAATTTAGCACAATAATTGTAATTATTTCCAATAAATTGCATTTTATTTATCATTTGTTGAATTAAGATCATATCTTGCATCTTCCACAGCTTCCCAAGAACCACCTGTTGGTACAAGGAATGAAAAATTCATTATTAATTGAGTTGTAACAAAAGATACTGCAATTTTCCCAATTTTAGGCAGCACAAGCAGTATAAGAAATCCTAGATATAAAGGTTCTTTAAGCATTACCAATGGATACAGGATGGTTAATAACAAAATTACAAGTGGGGAGACAATATGTGTGAGTAATGCATAGGGATATATTATTTTTCCAAATCTTCCTTTTCCTATTAATTGGAAATTATTCAGATAAACTTTTCTTAAACCATTTATTCTCTTCATTTTCTGGATGGTGCGTCCCTTTACAGTTAGTGGAACACGTTCGTATACTACTGCTTTCTTATCGTACACCACTCTATATCCTAATTTTATTATTTTGTAAAGCATATCAGAGTCATCTGCATAGGCATTAGGGTCGATTTTTATTTTATGTAACAGTTCGGTTCTAAAACCCATTAAAGGGCCATTACATACAGAAACGGATGCAATT
This sequence comes from Methanolobus profundi, assembly GCF_900114835.1. Taxonomy (GTDB): domain Archaea; phylum Halobacteriota; class Methanosarcinia; order Methanosarcinales; family Methanosarcinaceae; genus Methanolobus; species Methanolobus profundi. The sequence continues at coordinate 44,989 of NZ_FOUJ01000007.1, forward strand.
TTGCTTTCTCCCTGTCTCCATACATCAAAATAGAAACGATAAGAATCTTCCTGTGATTTTGAAAACCTTGCTTTATCAGAAAGAATTACTATTTTTCCTGTAGCTCCTCCTATTTTTGGATCAGTAAAGTTCTTTATTATTTGAAGAAGGGCATCTTCTTTTAACAATGCATCTGAATCGGTTATTACTGTAATATCGCTGCTGATTTTTGAAAAGATCCAGTTTAATCCTCTTGCCTTTCCTTTGCCACCATCATTTTTAACTACTCTGGCTTTCAGGGAGCTTTCATTGATGGCTTTCGTTGAAATCACTTCAGAACTGTCTGTCGAGTAATCATCTAGTATTATAACTTCCAGTTTGTCTTCTGGATAGTCAATAAGGGATGTATTTTCAATTTTCTCCCGGATCACTTTTTCTTCGTTGTACATTGGTATTACCAATGTAACTGTTGGAAGCTTGTTATTTATGGGGAGTTGCTCTTCTTTTTTGGAATAGATATACATGACTAAAGTATATGAGGAAAAAAGAGCTACTTCAAACACTACCAAAAGTTGCCAGATCAACACCAGATCAATCATATGTAGTAACATTGGTTATAACCATTTATATTTATTTAACAATTTGTTTTGTTTCGAATTAATTTATATTTGATGAGGTCTCAGGCGTTTTATCAGGGAAGATGCAGTTTCCACTTAATTTTTCTGATAAGATATGCTGTAGTAAATATTATTTTTGATATCATATTTTTTGATAGGAGTTTTGATTTCAATCTTTCAATTTGTGGATTCTTCAGATATTTTCCCATAAAAGTCCCATGTCTTACGGACTCTGGTTTGTAATATATATATTCGTGGCCGTTAGACACTTGCCAGTATGCAAACTTAATAGCTCCGGTTTTATCCATTGGTTCTAACTTTTGATTGATAAGATTGATAAGTTCTTCTCTATTATTTGGTATGTAACATACCTTGATGTCTTCATAGACTGCTCTACCAATAAGTATAGATGGCTTGCTCCAGAATACACTTTCAATTCCCACTGTTGACCCAAATGTAATTATTTTTTCACAGGCATTCATTAATTCATATGAATCTATTTTGGAATCTGCGGAAATAATATGCAGGTTTTGAGATTTTAATTCGTTCAATTCTCTTGTTTGTGTATTCTTTAAACCTTTCAAATTGGGATGTATTCTCAAATAGAACATTATGTTATCATCAACTTTGAAATTGATGAGTTCTTTTAGTGCAGATGTCTGGTTTTTGTATAATTGATTTTTCCATCCAGTTATGGCTTCAAATTCATCCTGAGAAGAGATATAAATCGCAATATTTCTTTTTGAGGAATCAAAACCTTCTGGCAAATTTCCTTTTACCTGAGATTTAGTAAAGGAATACCAACTTTGGTCTTTTCCACCTCTTCGGTCTTCAAACCATTTAATTGCAATTTCATTCTTTTTCGTATTATCTGACTCGTTATCCCAATATTTCTCTATTTGTTTTTTCTGGTATTCTATATCATGGGGATATGTGTCTTCCGTAAGTGAATACTTGGTTAGGATCCCCGCTCTCTCATGGATGTATGTTTTTATATTCATATCCTGTGCAGCTCTTAATGCAGGTCTTAATGGTGCGTATCTTCCATTGAATAGGTAGAATACATCAGGATTTATTTGTTTAAGGTGGTGTTTAGTTGCATTATAAACGGCTATTGCCATTAACAGGTTTTTTTTAATAAAATGTCTATAATGTATTACATTAGGACTAGGTTCACGCACCATGCTGATAAGTGAAGAGGCAACTGCCATTCCAATATCGACTCCATCAATCTCAAAGTTCTTTAGTTCTTCCATGGATGAAAAATCAGGTATTTCAATATCTTTTGTAAAATTGCCCAAGGCAAGCTCGTGCCTATTTTTGTCAGGAAGTTTTATGATGCCTAATCCTTTATCTCTTCTTGATTTACACAAAAAGCATGTGAGTTTGATGTGGTTTGGGTTTGGTTCACAAGCAGGTAAATCTCCTGAGCATTGTATGATATGCACCTCGTCCCCTGCATCAATGTGCTTGGTGGCTATTTCGAGGTCCGTTGCAAGATGAGGGACCCAATCGGCAAAAGGCATGTAGATAAGGATTTTCATATTAATCTCAAATTATTATTATAATAAGTATATTTTGTCATTGTTTATGTGGATTCAATGTTGCATATATTACACAAGTTCTTCCAATCCCTAATTGTGCCATCGAATTATATAGGTCTCTCCGAATTTCATCACTAATGTTTACCTCAAAACTCATTCTTCTCTTATGACACTTGCTTCCTTTTTCTTTGTTGTCGACATAGTTATCCTCCATCAACAGAAAGAGTTCCATTGGAAAATCTGTGGTCTGCAGATGAATGTCGAATCCACATTTTTTTAATAACTGACTTAAGCTGGAAAAATCAAAGTAATTAATGTGATCAGGTATTGCCAACCAATAACGGGATTTGCATAGTTTTAATCTGTGTGTTTCTAGCTGGAGTATATTGAAATCATTTGGGACTTCTATACAAATTATTCCTTCTTCTTTTAGTAAATACTTACAAATATTAATTATTTCAGTTGGGTTAGGGACATGTTCCAGAACACATTTCAAATTAATAAAATCAAAATATCTATACCATTTGTCTTCAATAAAATCTTCAAGCGTTTTATTTTTTACATTCAAGTTTAAAGAATTAGCTATTTCACTTGCTGTAAATGAAGGTTCTATCCCGTTAGCTTCCCAGCCATTCTCACTCATAAACCTAAGGAATAGTCCATTTCCACAACCAACATCTAATAGTCTTTTAGTTTCACTATGATATTTGATATAATTGTTCACTATATCAAGCTTATCTTTATACCACAAGTTTGACCATTGCGTCTCTCTGATTTCTTTTTCATAGTCAAGAAGATTTGGTTTTGTATCCTGATAGTATTGTTTTTCGTAGTATTTCTTAATTTCTTCTTTGGATGGTATTGGTTGTAAATGCTTAAATCCACAAAGTTCACAGTCAATTATTTCAGTTTTTCCATCTTTTACTACAATTTTTCCTTTATGCACAGTTTTCCCTCCTCAAGTCAATTTGATAGTAACTATTGAAAAATACTTCTTAGAGTTTATTGTGGCTAGTTTTTGAAGCTAATTGCCACCTATCTCATTTTTGAACCTGTTCAGTTTCATGTTTATCGTATGATATCCCAACTCAAAGGAGTTCCTTTTTTAAGATCGTTTCTTGCTTTTCGACACAGAACTTCATTTAAATATCTGGTGTGCAATCCAAAACCAGGTCGTATAGATCTTACATTATCTTTTGTGAAATTCTCTCCGGCTTTTATATCTTTCACAACAAAAAGAGATCTCGAAAAATCTCTGCTCTTTTTTGCATTTTCTGTCAATTCATAGTTGATTTGACCAAGTGCTTTTTCAGTTTCTCTTACAGCTTCCACCATGTTTTTAAATTCTTGTGCATCAAGTGAGAATGCGGCATCAGGACCCCCCATATTTCGATCCAGAATAAAGTGCTTTTCTATTATTCTTGCTCCGAGGGCAACTGCTGCTATTGGTGCAGATATTCCAAGAGTATGGTCGGAGAGTCCTACCACAGTTTTAAATGTTTCTTTAATATTTGGTATTGTGTTCAAATTAAGCTCTTCAAGAGGTGCGGGATATGCAGATGTGCATTTCAAAAGTGCTATCTGTTCATTTCCCATTCTTTTACATGCAGCAATGGCTTCTTCTATGTCTGAAAGTGTTGCAATACCAGTGGATATGATTACCGGTTTTCCTTTTGATGCAACATATTCTATGAGGGGAATATCGGTAATCTCAAAGGATGCGATCTTGTAGGCAGGAACTTCCATATTTTCAAGAAAATCAACTGCAGTTGCATCAAAAGGGGATGAGAAACAGATAAGTCCAAGCTCTTCGGCTCTTTTTTTAAGCTTCGGCTGCCATTCCCATGGAGTATATGCTTCCTCATAGAGATTGTAAAGCGTTTTCCCGTCCCATTGAGTCCCATGTTCTATCTGAAAGAAATCATTATCACAGTTGATTGTAATTGTATCCGGTGTATATGTCTGAAGTTTTACAGCATCGGCACCCGAATCTTTGATTGCTTTAATTGTATCGACCGCGAGGTCAAAATTCTGAAGATGATTTGCTGAAACTTCTGCTATTATGAATACTGGATGTCTTTCACCGACGTATCTGTCACCAATTTTAATTTCCATGTTTCCCTCATTGATATTGGTTATTTGTAATTATTGATATTTTCTACTTAATCGTTATATATTATTATGCAGGAACTGCATAATTTTCTGCTTTTCATTATCATCCAGCTCATTGCTTATCTGAAAGTACGGTATGTTCAGATCCTTTGCTCCCTGTATGTCCGCAACAGGATCATCTCCTATCATTAAGGCTTCAGAAGCCTCTATCTTGTAGAATTGTAGAATCTTCATAAAATATTTAGGATGGGGTTTTGCGAGGTCCAATCCATCCTGCTGTGAATAATAGATTGTATCAAAATATCTGTCAAGCCTCAAAGACTCGACTTTCATTTTCTGGGGCAGCAACCATCCGTTGGTGAGCAAGCAGAGCTTGTATTTCCTAGACAATTCCAAGAGGAACATTTCAATGTCTTCCTTCAGGGAAATTTCAGGATAGTGCTCTCTATAAACATCCACTAGCCTTCTGATAATACTCTTGTCAATGTTTAATTTATTACATAGATAATTGAAGTTTTTTCCTCTTTCATTGATTACAAATGATTCTAACAGCGAAGAGTAAACTGTGCAATAATCTAGAGACTTTTCTCTAGCTAAAAAAAGAGCAACGGCTTTAAACCCGCTGATTACGTATTCTTTTTCATTGTACAGCGTGTTGTCGAGATCAAATATTATTACTTTAATCATGTGCATCAATAAATATGTCTTCACTATAACGTAGCATTATGAGTCCTTCTTTGAAAGGTTTCACTTTGATATTGCTCTTATTCAAGATTTTGATGAGATATAGGGGAGTGCTTCTTCCAGCAGCGAAACTTAAATTAGATGCACCACCAAAACGCGGGTTCACTTCAATGATTTTTAAGCTTCCAGATGTTGTTTTGAAGCATTGAATTACATTGTGTCCTATTAATTTTATTTTAGTGGCAAGTGAAATACACAGATCTGTTATTTCCTGTTCATTTACTGTGATTCCTATTTTTGATTCCCCTGAAACCACTTTCATTCTGACTCTAGGTACCTGACTGATATAGTTCCCTTCAAAATCCGTAAAATAATCTATACTGTATTCTATTCCTTCTATATATTCCTGTATGATAGGATCTTCTATATTTTCAATGAGTTTGTTCAACTCTTCTTTGTCTTTAGCGATGTAGAATTTCCTGGCACCAGCTCCTGATCTCGACTTAATTGCGCACGGATACGTGATGTCATCACATATTTCTGTCCATGACATTATTGCTGGAAGGTCATGTTCCTGCAGGAATCTGAAGAAATTGAATTTATCAGAACATATTTTTGCGACCTCAATATCGGGGACCATGACCTTTGCCATAGTTCTGTTCTCAATGTACTTTTTATGTTTTGACAGGTAAAGGACATCTTCATCCCTTGTCGGAACAATAAGTCGAACTTTTTTTTCGATACATAGTTTCTCTAAAAAATTAAGATAGTCTGGACTATCAAGTCTGGGGCATATGGCATATTCGTCGCAGAAATAAAGTGCTGCAGAAAGTGGGTCGATATCTATCCCGATAACTCTACCTTTGTCTTTCTCTTCAGCAAGTGCTTTTTTGAACTCTTTTACAAGCAGTACTTTTGTAGAAACACTGGTAATCAGGACTGTAGTTTCAGTCATCTTCAGTGATTCCTTTTCTTTTCATAAGCAATTATTTCCTTTATACCAGATTCAAGATCGTATTCAGGGGACCAAGAAAGCTCATTTTGTAGTTTACTTATATCTGCACAACTTGATTCAAATAATTCTTCTCTGGATTCAATTGTATTGACATCGAAATTCCCCAGGTTATTTTTCAGAACTAAAACAACGTCTTTTACTCTGGAAGATACGCCAGTTCCAAGATTGTAGATAGCTTTGGCATTCTCGTTCTCACCCAATTTTAATAGTCCTGTAGCTACATCCCTTGCAAATATGTAGTCAAAACGGTTGTTTTCATTAAACAATATAATATCTTCTTTCTGAAGTATGGCTCTTACCCATCTGGAAATAATGTCACGTGACCCTTTACCATATACTCTGAATATCCTTGCAGATACGCAATCGAATGGATATTCGTTGTTCCTGCTAAGAAACTCCAGATCTGCCTCAGTCTGGAGTTTTGCAACACCGACTGTGTTTCTGGGATTTATAGTAGAACTTTCATTCAAGATGTTCTCATCTTCTATATTATTATACTGTTTCTCGTCGTATATCAGATAACTAGATGCAAATATCACTTTCTTGAGGGAAGGACACTTGATGATCTGTTCTATTAGATTATGAGATGCAAGGATATTGTTCTTAAAGTTAGACTCCCAGAAATCCTTTCTTTCTTCAGTCCTTTCAAAATCCGCGGCTAAATGAAAAACATATTCTGGTTCAAAGCGGAAAAGAAACTGGTTACCTGGTCTTGAAAGATCCATCTGAAAGTATTCTATGTCGGTCAATTCTGAAGGTTTTTCCTGAAAATCCACACATCTTATTATGGCACCTTGTTTTCTAAGCATTTCAATGAGTTCTTTTCCAATTACTCCTGCTCCACCAGTCACTAATACTCTTTTGTTCTTAAAAAACATCATGTTCACCTTATAAATATTCAGATCTTAGCATTGAATGTATCATACTGTCATGGTATTGGCCATTCTTGAAAACGTGTTTTCTGAGGATGCCATCTCGTTTCAGTCCAAATCTTTCCAGTGTTCGTATGTGTTCTTCCCTGTAAACATAGGTCTCTGTAAATACCTTGTTTAAATTGAGCTGCCCAAATCCGTATTTTGAGAGCATTTTGAGGACTGCGAGAAGTGTTGTGTCATGTTTGATGCTATTGCGGTCAAGGTCGGTATCCAATAAAAAGGACAATTCACCCCTTGATGATATGTAGTCGATATTGGTAAGGCCGCAATAACCAATAAACCTGTCATTCTCATCGATTATTGAAAAGAGGACTGAATCATTGTTGTTTGCAATAACATCCCAATATTTATCCTGATTCCTGTCGGTAAGGGGTTTCCATTGCCGGAGTACGGACATCTGTTCATTGCGCCATATTTTGATATTTTCCAGATCAGTGAATTCTATGTTTGATAAATATAAACCATCTGCTTCTAATATTCTCGCTCTCACGATTCAGTCTCCTATTAATTTTACAAAAGAATATTAAATTCTTAATTTTAATGTACTGCTTTTTGCATAATATGTTCGTTAATTTTTATTAAATCCGGTCGTTTATTAAATAATTCTTGAATATGTTTTAGCAAAAACATTTTTTTTGTGGGGTGCAGATGGCAGTATATCTCTGTGATCAACTCAAAATCTTCTGGTGTATCCAGTGTGAGTCGCAAATGACTTAGGTTCTCTTCATTTGAAACATTGCACTGCTTAAAAATATCGGGATGTTCTCTTATATAAGGCGTAACATGCTCTCTTTCATAATCCTCTTTTGCTTCTTTCCATGCTTTTTCAAGTGCTTTAAATGTGAAAATTTCTGTATCCATCCCCCTTGGATATGTAAGTTCCAGAGTGTTAGAACAGTAATCACATCCGTTAGTCAGAAATTCTTCGATAACCTTATCTATTATAGTAGGATCTATCAATGGGCAATCTGATGTAATCCTGATAATGATATCAGCTTTTGCCTGTACAGCAGCTTTGTAATATCTGTCAAGGACGTCGTTCTCGCTTCCTCTTGCCACAGTTATTTTATTATTATATTGTCTAACTGTACTTTCTATAATGTCATTTTCCTCTCCATAAGGTATAGCAATGACAGTTTCATCAATTAGCATGGAGCTGGAAATTCGATCTATATCCCATAATATCACAGGTTTACCCAGAATAGTTTTCATTACCTTTCCTGGAAGGCGTGTGGATCCTATTCTTGCTTGAACAATTGCCACAATTTTCATATTGACATCCTCTATCTCTTATTTTCGATAAAATCCAAAATTGACGATGTAATATACTCTACATCCTTTTGTTCCATGTTTGGGTACAATGGCAGTGTAATTATTCTTTTAAATACATCTTCAGTTACAGGGTAATCTTTTTTGTTAAATCCAAAAGATTCTTGGTAGAAAGTATGTCTGTAAACAGGTATGTAATGAACATTTGTTCCAATGTTCTTTTCTTCTCGTAGGTGTTTGAAAAGTTCATCCCTGTCTATAGTTTCTTCAAGCAGAATCGTATATAAGTGCCATCCATGTAGGATACCATCCTTGGTGGAGGGAAGACTTATTGATTCCATGTCATGGAATCGTTCCTGATAGTATGAAGATATATTGTTCCTTCTTTCTATAAAATGGTCTATCTTCTTTAGCTGGGATATTCCCAGAGCCGCCTGGATATCGGTCATGCGATAATTACGTCCAAGCATTTTCATATCATATGCCCATTCGGCATTAGGACCGTAGCGGGATATTGCATCTCTGTCTATCCCATGATTATGAAGCATCCTTGCTTTTTTTGCCAGTTCCGGATCATTTGTAACTAATGCTCCTCCTTCTCCTGTGGTTATAGGTTTGACCGGGTGGAAACTGAATACCGTAAAGTCTGCATAATTTCCAACTTTTTTTCCGTGGTAGCTAGCTCCAAAGGAATGGCATGCGTCTTCAATCAAATAGAGGTCATGTTCATTTGCGATATCCTGTATCTCTTCTATGTCGCAGGGATGTCCAGCATAATCCACATATATTATTGCTTTAGTTTTAGGTGTGATCTTCTTTTCAATATCTTCTGGGTCGATATTGCGTGTTTCTATTTCGATGTCTGCAAAAACGGGTTTCAATGCATTATAAAGAAGTGCATTGCTGGTTGCAGCGAATGTGAATGGAGTCGTAATTACTTCTGAATCCTTCGGCATGTCCAATGAAGCCACAGCAACATCCAAAGCACTGGTACCGCTATTCATTGCTACAGCATGTCTGCATCCTATGTAGTCACAGATTTTCTTCTCAAATTCGGATATTTTTGGTCCAGTAGTTAACCAATCGCTTTTAAGAACCTTTATTACTTCTTCGATATCTTCATTGTCTATCGTCTGATGTCCGTAAGGAATCATAATGCAACCTCATAGGGAATTGTATCTTCTTTATCCTCTGGATTCTTGCTGAATACTATAACGCTTGCTTCACCCTTCGAAATATTCTTTAACGCATGGGCAACACATGGCTTGATATGGATTATTTCATAAGTATCTGATGTTGAATCCATAACTATTTCTTCGTATTTTCCTGAAACAACATCTTTTAAGCATAATTTGATTGTTCCCGCAGCAAGAGCTAACCATTCCTCTTTTTTTAGGTGATAATGATTGGCTCTGGTCTTCATGGGTTCGATGGACACTACATAAGTATGTACACAATTGAATGGTTCATCTACATAGTTCATCGATATTATCTCAGAGAGCCATCCATCCATCCTTTTATGTTTGACACGTGTCAATTTGTCGTATATCGGTGGCATACTACAACATTCTTTTCAGTTCATCACTTGTTAGCCATTTGTCGTTGATGTCACTAGAGTACCGGTAGTTTTCAGGGAGGCTCTTTCCAGAAAGAGTATTTTCTTTTTTCCAGAATGAGAACTCTGGTTCGATAACAAAATGTTCTGCGAACTCTTTTGTATGTCTTGATTCATCTTCTGTTATCATTATCTCGTGTAGTTTTTCTCCTGGTCTGATTCCAGTGAATTTTTTTGTTGCTTCAGGAGCGATTGCATCTGCTAGATCACTTATTTTCATACTGGGTATTTTCGGGATGAAAATCTCTCCTCCTTGCATTCTTTGTATAGAGTTCAGTACAAAACGTATACCTTGGTCAAGAGTTAACCAGAAACGTGTCATCCTTTCATCAGTGATTGTTAGAATACCCTCTTTTTTCTGTTCATTAAACAATGGAATCACGCTTCCACGGCTACCTATGACATTCCCATATCTGACACAACTGAATCGTGTTCTGCCTTTTCCTGTATAAGTATTACCTTGAATAAACATTTTTTCTGCAACCATTTTTGTCGCCCCATAAAGGTTTACAGGGTGAACGGCTTTGTCTGTGCTTATCGCCATCACTTTTTCAACGGCATTGTCAATGGCTGCATCAATGACATTGACAGAGCCATCAATATTTGTCTTTACAGCCTCTATGGGGTTGTACTCGCAAGCTGGAACCTGTTTTAATGCTGCAGCATGTATAACGATATCAATCCCATTCATTGCACGATAGAGTCTGTCCCTATCCCTAACGTCGCCAATCAGGAATCTGAGACGTTTATCACTAAATTCCTGTTTCATTTGATATTGATTAAATTCTCCTCTAGAATATATTCTCAAGCTATTTGGATTACATTCACTAAGTACAATTTCAGTGAATTTTTTACCAAAAGAACCGGTTCCACCTGTGAGGAGAATATTTTTACCTTCAAATAAAGATGCATCAGTTTCTAATTGCATGTTTCTACCATCTCTGGATTATGAATATATCACTTATTATGGATATTTTATTATATAAAGTTCGGTTTGAAAGGACATTGCTTCCTATGGGCAAATTCCCTGCATAATATAGGGTTTGAGAGCAATACAAATATCATTAGTATATAATATAAATATTGTTGAATGGATTTACTCTTTAAGAGCATATGGGTATATGTTTAAAGAGAAAGTGACAAAACCAAATAGTTACCATGTAAAACTTTCCTTTAGTGTGATAAGTGAATTTTCAATGGTACATTCATTGCGTAATTTCAGGATGTTATTTCTAAATTTCTGGAATTCAGGCTGATATGAATCATAATTTTCAATAATATTTTCCATTTTGCACACAAATTCATCAAGGCTGCTACAACGGATTCCTATTGGATTTTCGTTTCTGTTAAAGGCGTTGATGCAGTCATTGTCAAAATGCAGGATTGGTTTTGTATAAGACAATGATTCAAGAATCGACCCCGTACAACTAAGTCTATAACGTGTTTTGTCGTATAATATCAAGAAAGCATCAATATCTTCAGCATACTTTTCCATTTCATTTCTGTCAAGTCTTTTTCCAGGGCTCGGGCATGTGACATTCAGAAATTCGGAAGTACCTCTGTTATCCATTCCAATTATTCGGATTTCATAATTGTTTTTTAGATTCTTCTGTGAAAGCTTAACCAGTATATTGTGCAATATCAATGGGTTTCCATAGCCAAATATTGCAAATTTAACGTATTCATTCTCTGGCTGTTTAGAAGGTTGTCTGAAAACTGTAGGAAGGATAACTGTATACATATTCATTTCCTTTACGTTCAGATACCTTGCAGCATTTTCAATAATATGGGTTGACAATGCGATATATCTGTAGTCTGCTGAATGTTTCCAGAGCATCATTTTTCGGTCCGTGAATACTTTTTTCAACATTAACTGCCAAGGCATAAACTTATTAAAAAAAGATGCAAAAACATGAGGTAACTCTGCGATTTTTACATGTCTGAGTATTCGAAGCTTATATTTGATATCATTCTGATTTTTTATCTTTTTAATCGGCAATGATAGGGGGTCTGGTTTATCATTTTCATTTGCAACAGTATCAAAGCTTCCATGAAGGACGAAAGTGAATTTCATTTCATGGTAATCACTCTTTCTCTTCAACTGTTTTAGAGCATAGAGAATTACAGGATTAAATGAAAAGAAGAAAATTTTGTTTACTTTTACCTCAATTGCATCTTTTAATATTCTATCAAAAGGCGAGTAATATTTGACTATTCCCCTTATACTATACAGGTTTCTGAATTTGACAGGAATATATTCGATGTTATCAATAATAATTGCATCATGGTCTAATATATTCTTTATTGCCTCAATATGTGTTATATCTGCATAGAATCTGATTGTTTCCTGCGGATAAGCTAAGTGTAGTCCATAAATAAAACCACTGTTGACCTTTTCATGAGTTGACCCTCTGGCAATAGGTTCGCAGATTATAATCATTGTGTCTCCATCATCATGTCTGCCAGTTCATGGAAGCCAACATTTTGTTTCCAGCCAATACTCTTTATTAATTCAGGATTGCTAACTAATATTTTGTAATCGGGGACAAAATCGTTATCAATTATCACGTGGTCTTCCCATTTCTTGTTGATTCTTTTAAAGCAGTATTCTACCCATTCACGAATGCTATGGGTTCTCCCACATCCTATTGTTGCCTCAAATATTGTGTCCTGGTTTATCAATGTCCAGACAGCTTCAATCACATCGCCTGCATAATTAAATTCCTTTTTGACATCAATATTTCCAAGCATGAGTTTTTCAGTACTACCTTTTGCAATTCGTTTTACTGAGTTTACAACTTTTTGGTTTACATGTCTCTCGGATCTTAGGGGGCTGTCGTGGTTAAAAAAATATCCAACATAAACCTTTAAATTAAAGGCTGAACGATAATATCTACCGGCATAAACAGATTGAATGCGGGATACAGAATATGGGCTGTTTGCCTCAAAAGGTGTTTGTTCATCGATAGGTAATCCTTCGTTTTTAAACTGCATGGCACTACCTGATAAAAACACCTTGGCTGTTGGACAATGTAATCGGACACATTCCAGAATATTAAGGGTACCTGTGCTTATTGAATTGTGATTTTCAAACAGTGCTGAATGAGCTGTAGTAGAATTGGCTGCAAAATGAAAAATGTAGTCTGGTTGGTGACTTGTTATTACCTGTTCTACAAAAGAATAATCTGCGACATCTCCTTTAAAATCACCATGGGTGCGGGATATTCCGATTACATCAACTTTTTTATTGACAAGTAGCTTTGACAGATAATGTCCATCTTGTCCTTTAGCGCCAAATATTATTGCTTTCATATATTCTCTTGATGCCATTTTTGAGTGGATATATCATATATCTGATGATTGACAAATTTCTTTTGAATCCAAAAAGAATCAGATTGGATGCCATCTTCCTGTAATTCAAAATGAATTAATTGAAAATCATTATCTAAAAGCATATTCGATATGTGTGTCCATGTCTTTTGTCCAACCCATATTGGTATATATTCCGATTCGAGTTGAATTGCTTTTACCCTCTTAAGTTCATTACCAAAACCATTCAAAACTTCGTAAGCTGCCCCTTCAACATCAATTTTCAGAAAATCTATTTCATCAATATTATTGATCTCAAAAAAGTCATCCATCCTTATTGTCTCGACTTCAACATCGAAATAGTCATCTTCCTTATTAAATTTATGTTTCTTTAACGAAGAAATACCAGTGTTTGAAGATTCTAATTTAATTGCATGAAATGTGATCTTTTCATTTTTATCTGAAATAGCTAATGGATAGCAATTAAATGAAAAGTATCTTTCAGCCTCTGCTATTATTTCTGGGTGTGGCTCGAAAATATACACGTCGGAGTTTTCCAATCCAAATCTTTTCCTCAAAAATTCAGCATCCTGTCCATAATTCGCACCAATCTCAAAAATATTACTTGGTTTAAAAGTGGCAATTCTATCAATGTAATCTGCAATGAGTGCCAAATAAGAGGCACTAAATTTAGGAGCATACTTTATTTTCTTTGTTTTGTATATTCCAAGTTTAACATATATGCTGGTGCCGGTTATCTTTTCAATAAAAGAATGTAAGTTGTTGGTAAATTTACGCATAAGGATTCCCTTGCTTACTATTTTTATTACCTCTTCAGTTCTCAAACAATCTCTATTTTAGGGAGAGGGAAAATGAACTTGCCACCACGCTCCATATATTCTTTTTCACGTTCCAATATACTATCTTTAAAATGCCATGGTAGCACTAAAAAATAGTCTGGTTTCGTTTCCATTGCCTCTTTTTCAGAAACTATCGGAATGTTAGTACCTGGTGTGAACGAACCGAATTTATCTTCATTTACTTCTGCAATACAAGGTATATGCCTAGTTGTTAAATCACAGAATTGAAGCAATACGTTTCCTTTTGTACTGGCACCATATCCAAGTATCTTTTTACCATCTGCTACTAGAGAATCGATAAGTTCAGTAAGTTCTTTCCTATGCTGGAATACTCTTTCTGCAAAATCAAGGTACGGTTTTGGAGTATCTAATCCCATCTCTTCTTCCTGCTTAAGAACCCTATCAATAACTGTTAAATTTGATTTGTATGGGGCATTTTCTTTGCATGCTGTCACTGCAAAACTTCCACCATTGATTTGGTTCATCTCAACATCGATAATTCTCAATCCACAGTTTTGAAGCATATTCTTTATGACTTTTAATGAGTAATATTCCAAATGTTCATGGCAAATAGTATCATATGAGTTGTTTTGGAGCATGCTAGGCATATAACTTTGTTCAAAATGCCATACTCCATCGTCTTCAAGAACATTTCCAATATCCTTTACAAATGATGCCGGTTCTTCCAGATCATAGAACATAGCAATGGATGTTATTATCTTTGCTTTTTTATCAGGGAATTTATCCATGAAAGTTGCAGCTGAAAAGAAGTCCGGGATCAGAGTTATATCATCGGTATAATATTGCTTAAATTTTTTTCCTGTAGGGTCAATTCCTACTTTTTGGAATTTACCTTTATAGGCCTTAAGTGAAGTTGCATCATTACTCCCGATATCAATTACAAGTTCATCCTCATTTGGTTTTGCTAGTTGTTCTAAAGTTTGGATCTTTTGTTGCAGATGTTTCACCATCGAAACATTAAGACCCGAACGGTAACCATAATTATCGCCATACATCTCCTCTAAACTATATGACTGTTTCATTTGTAATAAACCACTATCAGGACACCATACAAGGTCTATTGGTCCCTTCGTAATTAACTCATCAGGGGAGTTTGGGAACACACCTGTAAGGTATTGATCTCCAAGTGACAATACCGTGATAAGATTTCTGCTACCACTAATGCGGCATTTTTCAATTTCTGTATACATTTTACCTGCCATTCATATTTAGTTGGATATATATCTTGCTCTAAATTTTACTAATAAAGTCAATGGTTTCCTGAACAGTGATCTTATTATTTTATACAATAGTTGTCTGATTTCTTTTAGTGAAAGTTCGTATATGTCTCCATCCTCATAAGAAACAACACCATCCCATCTAGAATAATTTGAATTTATCACAATACCAAGGTAGCCTCTTGCAATATCATCTAGAGTAATGCCTTTTTGTAAGTATTCAATATGGTGGTTCTTATGGTGGAAATATTTAAAAATGTGTTCTCTGAATTGTATGTCAATAGTTTTATCTTTTTGAAGCCACATGTTGTACCAAGAATACTCATAAGGTGATATCTCTATCAAATCTTTATACGTTAAGTTGTTTGGCACGAGGTATTTATTGTGTAGTGATTCCAGGACTTTACAGGAAAGTATTGCAAAACCATGACATGTTAGCATTCTTTTATCAACAAGACCAATCTCTTTTTGTATTGTACGGATTAATTTCTCTCTTTCCACCCAGTATTTTTTGTAGTACTCTGGCTCTACTGCTAATTCATTATCTTCAACAAGGATTGTGTATGGAGTATCGGAATCATACATAAAATCAGAGATGTAAAAATCCCGGACAAATTGTCCATCAGAATCCATGCAAAAATAATTCTCGCATAATTTTTTTTCCCAGAAAGCAAGCTTAATGATTTCCTGATTGATATACCCTAATCTAATGCCATGGATACTGTTGTGAGCTAAATTCTTTGTTATTGCCTCTTCCGTGAATAATTCAATACCATCATCGACGAATTTTTGAAATGCTGTTATATCAGAAGATGGAGTGACAATATACAATGGTATTTTATCTCTGTTATATTTCTTGTAGTTTGGTATTAACCGTTCTACATATTCGATATCCTTAATATATGTCACAAGCAAAATTGCAATTTTATGCATCTATACTCCCTTAAGTTGTTAAATCTTAAATATTCTATGTATTTTTAAACGATGTATTATTTAAATGATATTAATATTTAGTATTTCAACTAATCATCTGTAGCATAACTCCTTTTAGATCAGCATTAATTTTTCGATCGAGTTTTATAATCAGGGTCATATATAATGCTCCACCGAGAGCAACTGGAATTAATGTCAACCATACATTCTCTAGTGGTATTAACATTCTATATCCTATGAGCAGGAATCCCATCACAAATGATGCTTTTAATATATTTAGCAAACTATCGGTCTCAATTCTAATTTGCAGTATCTTCGACAATATTATCATTGCCAAAAAAGCATTCAGTGTCATAGTGGCAAGCGTGGCGATTGCTGCTCCTAGAATTCCTATCAATGGTATCAATAAAGCATTCAATGAAATATTTGCAATTACAGATGCAACAGTGACTGTGAACAGATTTTTGAGTTGATTCATTGCAGTTAGGTATGTTGTGAAGAAATAACAAAATATATTGATAATTTGCACAATAAATAATACATTCATTGTCCAATATCCGTTGTCAAAGTCCCCTCCATAAAAGAAATATAGGAGCTTATCTCCAAGTACAAAACCGCCTATGGTCATTGGTATAGCAAGAATGAGTGAGTATGTGAATGCTTTGGATAATGAAGCTTCTATTGATACAATGTCGCCTGTTTTGTCCCATCGACTTACTCTTGGATAGAGAGTTGAACGAAGTACGACTGTCATGAACGTAGCCAGAAGCGTGAATTGTAGCACAACACGATAAATGCCTACATCAGCATTACTAAGAAAATAGCCTATCATGATAGTATCTGCTGTTGAGAACACAATTGAACCACTTGATATTAAAAATATCCATATTGAAAAATTTGCTAGATTTTTGAGATGTTTCAATTTGAAAGGTACAAAGCGTAAATCAAAAAAATACAGTTGCATCAGTGCACTGACAAATAATCCTACAACAAATCCACCAGCAAGACCTGATATCCCATATCCTAAAGCAACTGCAATGATTTGGAAGATTATTCTTGAAATATTATTTATAAATGATGTAGTTGCAGCAATACCTATTTTTGCGCAGCCCAGTATACCACTTGCAACAGATCCATAGAATATTCCAACAATCAGTGCTAAAATTAGCCATATAAATGTTCCTGAATCATTAAGATCAACAAAATACTTTCGAAATACTATTAATACTAACACTACTATCATTACAAAGAAAAAGCGAAGTATGGTAAATGCGCTGAAATATTCACTTTGTTCTTCCCCTTCACTGATACGTTTGATTGCAGCATCACCAAAACCGCCGTCTGCTACCAGATTTATGACACTAATGTATGCAATGAACAGGAAATATCCTCCCAAGACACTTGCACCTACTGTATGCGTGAAGTATATTGTGCTCAAAAATCCGATGAAGGTAAGTGCAACCTGCCAGATGAAGGATACTATGCTCTGACGTTTGATTGCATCTATGTTCATAATGCGTGAAAAGAAAGTGTTTAATTTGAACATAGTTTTTACTCTTTTATTGAGTTAGGTGCCAAATCTGACCGATTATGTATTTTTCATATCCCCTTCTATCATTATTTTAACCAGTTCACGAAGTCCGATTTTTGCTTCCCATCCTAATTTTTCCTTAGCTTTTGTTGGGTCCCCAATCAGAATATCTACTTCAGTTGGCCTGTAATATTTAGAATCTACTTCTATCAGAACATCACCTGTGGAAACATCCACCCCTACTTCATTTATTCCCTCTCCTCGCCATTCAATTTGAATATCTACTTCTTCAAATGCAAGTTCTACAAATTCCCGTACAGAGCGTGTAGTTCCAGTGGCGATTACAAAATCATCTGGTACATCTTGCTGAAGCATAAGCCACATAGCTTCCACATAATCTCCAGCAAATCCCCAATCTCTCTTTGCATCCAAATTCCCAAGATATAATTTCTTTTGAATTCCTTTCTTTATTTTGGAAACGGCCATTGTGATTTTCCTTGTTACAAATGTCTCGCCGCGGATGGGTGATTCGTGATTGAATAAAATACCGTTGCAGGCAAATATTCCATAAGCTTCACGATAGTTAATGGTAATCCAGTATGAATATAATTTAGCCACTGCATATGGGCTTCTTGGATAGAATGGAGTGTTCTCTTTTTGCGGAATCTCCTGTACTTTTCCATACAGTTCACTTGTTGAAGCCTGGTAGAATTTTGTTTTCTTTTCTAATCCTAGAATTCGTATGGCTTCTAAAATTCGAAGTGTTCCAATTGCATCTGCATTTGCAGTATATTCTGGCGTATCAAATGAGATGTGTACATGACTCTGAGCGGCAAGATTGTATATTTCATCAGGTTGTGTTTCCTGAATTATCCTTATCAAATTGGTAGAATCTGTAAGGTCTCCGTAGTGCAAGAAAAAATTCACATTCTTTTCATGTGTGTCTCTGTAAAGATGGTCTATACGTTTGGTGTTGAAAGATGATGATCGTCTTCTTATACCATGGACGATGTATCCTTTGTTAAGCAGAAACTCGGCTAGGTATGCGCCGTCCTGACCTGTGATTCCTGTTATCAGTGCTGTTTTTGCCATATTATTGACCTTCTGATTTGTGATTTTTAATGTTTTGAACTGCCAGTAATCGAACATTGACTAAATTTTGATATTATTGCTCTTTAAGCTCTTTGAAATAATCAATGGTCTGCTTCAAACCTTCTTTCAATCCTATATTTGGTTCCCATCCAAGAACTTCCTTTGCTCTGCTGATGTCCGGCCTCCTGACTTTTGGATCATCAATGGGAAGATTTTCGAAGGTAATATTGGAATCGCTTTCTATTAGCTTAATAACTTCTTCTGCAAACTCTAACACTGGCATCTCAGCCGGGTTTCCAATGTTCATAGGCTCTGTAAAGTCTGACATCATCAATCTGTATATTCCGTCGATGAGGTCAGACACATAGCAGAAAGAGCGTGTTTGAGTTCCATCGCCATATACCGTTATATCTTCACCCCTAAGGGCCTGATTTATAAAATTAGGAACAACTCTTCCATCATTTGCACGCATACGTGGTCCATAGGTATTGAATATACGCACAATTCTTGTATCAATTCCATGATATCTGTGATATGCCATAGTTATCGCTTCAGCATAGCGTTTTGCTTCATCATATACTCCTCTTGGTCCAATTGGGTTCACATTTCCCCAATATGTTTCAGGTTGAGGGTTCACTAATGGGTCACCGTAGACTTCGGATGTGGATGCAATTAACAACTTTGCTTTTTTCTCTTTTGCAAGTCCAAGCATATTATAAGTTCCCAATGCTCCTACTTTAAGAGTCTGTATGGGCAATTCAAGGTAATCTACAGGGGAAGCTGGACTTGCTAGATGGAATATGTAATCTATATTGTCTCCAAAATATATCGGCTTAGTTATGTCGTGTTTTAAATATGTGAATCTATCTGAGGATATATGATCGATATTTCTTGTATTTCCTGTAACAAGATTATCTATACAAATTACCTCATGTCCCTTTTCAAGCAAAAGGTCACACAAATGTGATCCTAAAAATCCTGCACCACCGGTAACTATTGATTTCATTTGTATCACGCTTTAAAACTCTATTGAAGAAGAGTCTCCTATATTTAATGAGTTATGTTTACCAACAACATTTGCATCATCACCTACGATAGATGATTGCAGGTTCACTTTTGATACATGTGTGCGTGAACCAATAACACTGTCTGATATGATTGAGCTCTCAACGATGGTTCCCTCAGCAATGGATGCATATGGGCCAACTACCGAGTTGATAATTTTCACATTTTTCCCGATTGCTACAGGATGTATTATTACAGAATCAACACTTTCATGATTCGGGCTGATGTTCTCTTTCTCATTGAGAAGTACCTGATTTGTTTCAAGGAGTGAGATTGCATGGCCACAGTCATACCAACTGGAAACCTCGAATGTTTTTAGCCTGCTGCCCCGTTGTATCATTTCCTGAAGTGCATCAGTCAATTGGAATTCTCCTCTTGATCTTGTATTGTTCTTGATCATTTGTTCAAGAACTTCAAATAGGGTCGGTGTATCTTTTATAAAGTATACTCCTGCAATTCCCAGGTTCGATGCTGGTTTTTCCGGTTTTTCTTCAAGTTTTTTGATGCAAGGCGAAGCGTTCTCTAGTTCAACGATCCCATATTTTCTTGGCTCATCTACTTCTCTTACGCCAATAGAACCTGCACATTTTTCATTTTCAGTGTGCATTTCATAGAAATCGCGATATCCAGATTTAAATATCATATCTCCAAGAGCTATCATTATATCTGAACCTTCTGCATATTCTCGTGTTATGTATACAGAATGCCCAAGACCAAGTCTACTGGCCTGTTCTACATATCGGATATTAAATATATTGTGATAATGCTCATCTACATATGCTATCAATTGTTCTTTATGGTACCCGACAACAAGGATGATCTCTTCCGGTTCAAGATCGATAATTCTATCAAGGATGTGTCCTATAATAGGTTTCCCTGCAATGTAAACCATTGGTTTTGGTTTGGTGTGCGTGTGTGGGAATAGGCGTGTTCCGGTTCCAGCAGCGGGGATTATTACCTTCATTATTCTCTCCCGTAATCATCATCAAACCTTATAATATCATCCTCTTCCACATAATCGCCAAGTTGTACTTCAATGATCTCAAGAGGTACTTTCCCAGGGTTTGACAATCTGTGTTTCATGCCTGCCCTGATAAATGTACTTTCTCCCTGCCTTAAAAAGTAATGTTCTTCATCAGCCTGGACACATGCCATTCCCTTTACGACCACCCAGTGTTCACTCCTGTGATGATGTAATTGCAAGCTAAGTTTCTTTTGAGGCAGAACAACTATATTCTTGATCTTATGTCCATCTGAATTCTCAAGTATGGTGTATGAACCCCAAGGTCTGTACACAGTCTGGTGTAGTTCTGCACGTTCGTCGTTGGTATCTTTAAGAGCAGAAACAACATCCTTTACTTTTTGACTACTAGTCTTTGGACATATCAACAATGCATCTGGAGTATCCACAACTATCATATTAGTAACATCAATAAGCGATACTACCTTATCCTGCTTTGAGTAGATCAAGTTACCTGGTGAATCGATAAGTACATCATCACAGTTGTATACTAAATTACTATTGGCATCTTTCTCGAACTCTTCGTATATTGAATTGAAATTGCCCAGGTCACTCCATCTTTCCTGGAGTTTAACAACTGCGATACGGTCTGATCTTTCCATGATCCCATAGTCAATAGATATGGAGTATATCTTCTCATATATTTCCTTTATATCTTCAGAATTCGTGAATTCAGCAGCTATATCAGGTTCATATTTTTCAAGTTCCTCAAAAAAAACATCTGTGTCGAAGAGGAACATTCCGCTATTCCATAAGCATCCTTCTTCAATGTATTTTCTTGCAGTGGTTGCATCTGGTTTTTCTCTGAATTCTGATACCTTGTATCCAATTCCAATTTGTTCAGATGGTTTGATGTATCCATATCCTGTGTGGGGTGAAGTGGGTTCAATGCCAAAGGTCAGAAGATACTCTGAAGCTAATGATTCGGACTCCTTGATAGTCAACATTGCATTTTTATCAAGTATGTGGTCAGATGAGAATATACCAACAACAGCTTTACCAAAGAGCATTTTGATCTCATGCATCCCATAAGTGATTGCAGGAAGGGTGTTCTTGCCAACTGGTTCTAAAAGAATATTCTCTTTTGGAATATCATATCCAAGTTCCTCTATTTGTCCGCTAACAAAGAATTTTTGTGATTCATTTGTCACTACAAATATTTCGGATATTCCGGATATCTCCAGACATCTTATTACTGTATCCTGAAAAAGCGAGGTTTCATTTAACTTCAAGAATTGTTTTGGATATTTTTCCCGGCTTAAAGGCCAAAGACGTGTACCTGAACCACCAGCAAGTATAATTGATTTTATAAAATTCCTCCAATTACATACATTATTATGGGTTTCATGTTTTTTGTCAATAAATGGACATCCAAATATATAAGAGAATGGTATTTTTTTAGAGGACCGCCTGTCGGCAGGATGCATTTTAGTATTTAGTGCTCATTATCTCAATTCTTAAGTACTATTAACTTAATCATATCCCAGAAACCCTATTATTTCTAATTTAAACTTAAACCCATTATGTGATCACATGGCATACCAGATCGTAGAAAAAAAAGAGATTGCACCATCGGTGCACATGATGAAGATCCAGGCACCGGATGTTGCTAAAGCTGCAAAGGCCGGCCAGTTCATTATATTACGTATTGACGAAACCAGCGAAAGAGTTCCTCTGACTATTGCTGATTTTGATGCAGTTGAAGGTACTATAACCATTATCTTCCAGGAGATGGGCAAGACCACAAAGCAGCTTGCAAAGATGTCACCATCAGATGCGCTTCAGGACTTTGTAGGTCCTCTGGGAACACCTGCAGATGTCAGGGAACTGGGTACCGTTATCCTTGTAGGTGGCGGAGTAGGTATTGCTCCTGTATATCCACAGGTCAGGGCATATCGCGAGGCAGGTAACAAGGTAATATCAGTTATCGGTGCAAGGAACGAAAGTCTTCTCATTCTTGAAGATGAGATGGAAGAAGCTTCAGATGAACTCCATGTTGCAACAGATGATGGTTCCAAAGGTCACCACGGTTTTGTCACAGATGTCGTAAAAGGCATCCTTGACAGTGGCGAGAAAGTCGCAAGGGTAGTCGTTATAGGTCCTCCTATTCTGATGAAGGTTGCAGCAGGTATGCTGGAGCCTTATGGAGTAGAGACCCTTGTAAGTCTGAACCCTATCATGGTCGATGGTACCGGTATGTGTGGGGGATGCAGAGTATCCATAGGCGGAGAGACCAAATTTGCATGTGTTGATGGTCCTGAGTTCGATGCTCACAAAGTGGACTTCAATCTCCTGATGAGTCGTCTGGCCCTGTACAGGGACGAAGAATCAAAATGTCTTGATGCTCACAACCACAAGTGTACCTGCAGAGGTGAGAACTGATGGTTGACAGACAGGCAATGCCATTGCAGGACCCTGAAGTAAGAGCAAAGAACTTCAATGAGGTCGCACTTGGTTACACTGATGAGATGGCACTCGCTGAAGCTTCAAGGTGCCTTGAGTGTAAGAACCCGAAATGTGTTGAAGGATGTCCGGTAAACATCGATATCCCTGGTTTTATATCCTGCATAAAGGAAGAGGACTTTGACGGAGCTATCGATACCATCAAACTAACAAATATGCTCCCTGCAGTTTGTGGAAGGGTATGCCCGCAGGAAGTACAGTGTGAACTTCATTGTATCCTGGCAAAGAAGGGTGAACCTGTTGCCATTGGAAGACTTGAGCGCTTCTGTGCTGATTATGAAAGGAAGAAGGGTGTAACACCACCAACGCGCTCAGAGTCCACAGGCAAGACAGTGGCTGTCATAGGTGCCGGACCAGCAGGTCTCACAGCAGCAGCAGACCTTGCAAAGGCAGGTCATTCAGTTACTATATTCGAATCACTCCATGACACCGGAGGTGTCCTGACCTACGGAATTCCTGAGTTCAGGCTTCCAAAGGCAATAGTAAAGGAAGAGGTCGAGTACATCAAACAGCTTGGTGTTGATGTGAAAGTGGATTATGTCATTGGTAAGATAAAGACCCTTGATGAGCTAAGGACCGAGTTCGATGCTGTCTTCCTTGGAACTGGCGCAGGATTGCCTAAGTTCATGGGTATCGAAGGTGAGAACTTAAACGGAGTTTACTCCGCAAATGAGTTCCTTACAAGGGTCAACCTCATGAAGGCTTATCAGTTCCCTGACTACGGTACTCCTATCAAGAGAGGTAAGAAGGTCGTTGTAGTTGGTGGCGGTAACGTTGCAATGGATGCCGCACGTAGTGCACTCCGTCTTGGTGCCGATGAGGTAAGCGTTGTCTATCGTCGTGGTGAAGAGGAACTTCCTGCAAGGAAGGAAGAGGTTGAGAATGCAAAGGAAGAAGGTATTGTTTTCAGGCTTCTGACCAATCCTACAAAGATCCTTGAAGGGGAGAATATGTCCGTCAACGGTGTCGAATGCATCAGGATGGAACTTGGTGAGCCAGATGAGTCCGGACGCAGAAGTCCTGTTGCTGTTGAAGGTTCAGAACATGTCGTCGATGCTGATATTGTCATCATTGCTATAGGTACTTCACCAAACCCTATGATCTTTTCAGGATCAGAAGGATTGGAGACGAACAAAAGGGGAACTATCGTAGTCGATGATTCCGGTAAGACCTCAATTGATAACGTCTACTCAGGTGGCGATGCTGTTACAGGTGCTGCAACAGTTATCAGTGCTATGGGTGCAGGTAAGGTCGCTGCACAGGCAATAAATGAATATCTTTCAAACTGACCATATCCGGCTTTGTCCGGGTATTCTTTCTTTTTTCCGGACATCTTTTTAAGCTGGTGTAAGTTACATGGTATCAATGAAAAAAGGTAGCTCTTTTTCTGGCAGGTCTGAAAGGTCCGGTAGCTCAGGTTCACATCTGAAGAGTGCTAGTCTTCCTTCCTCCATTCAAAAAGGACATTTGGGTAGGATGTCCGGGAAGGGTACAGCTCAAAAGAAACAGGTACAAAGGTATGCCAGCAATGAGAAGGACTACATCTTCTGGTGTATGGATTGCAATGTCCCACTTCTTGAAAATGGCTGCAATACCTGTGGAAAAGAAGGCAAAAGGATCGATCTTTCACAGCCTGCTGATGTAAGGTTCTGTTCTCCATATGAAAGGAGTGTTCTCCATGAACTTCTGATGGCTGCCTTTGAATGTGATCCGTTAGGAGACCGTATAATTCTTCTGAACAAGATCCCGGGTGACGATAAGACCGATGAGATATTGGTCGATGGTCTCTTTTTCGGGATATTTCGTTTTGATATTCAGAAGATGGACTATGTTTTTGAGCCCTCTGTACAGGGTGCGAATATCCTTCTTGAGAACACAACCTGTAAAACCGTAGTTCTGAAAAAGAATTCCAAACACCTCAATGGTAAAAAAGTAAAATATGACCTTGTTGAGTCTGTTTCTCCTGACGTCCGTGAAAACGATGTCGTTCTTGTAAGGTCCGGCAATCTCACGGGCTTTGGAATATCTTATTGTGATGCAAAAGATGCATCTTCCACAGATGGTCCTGTACTAAGGGTCAGGAAGATCGACTCGCAGCATGTTCCATTGAGCTCGAAGGTCCCTGTGATGGATGAGGTGATAGCTGCGAATGTGTCCTATATACGCGCCATTGGCAAGAATGCCATCAATACCATAAAAGGGATCGCGAATCAGAAAGAGTACAAAAAGCTCCCTGTGAATGTGTCATTCAGTGGGGGTAAGGATAGTCTTGTTGTACTTGATCTTACTCTGAGTGCGCTTAAGAACAGGGAGGTCAGAGCTTTCTTCCTCAATACTGGGATAGAATTCCCGGAAACAACTGATTTCGTCAGCAAATATTGCAGTGACAATGGTGTCGAACTCATCGAGAAACGGGCAGTTTCGGATTTCTGGGACAATGTGGATACATTTGGTCCCCCTGCAAAGGATTTCCGCTGGTGTTGCAAGATATGCAAACTGGCACCGGCAAATACTGCAATAGAGGAATGTCTTGAAAAAGCTCCTACTTGCATAACAGTCGATGGAAAAAGGCGATATGAATCTTTTTCAAGAGCGAATATATCAACAAGCGAGAAGAACCCATTTGTGCCAGGTCAGCTCAATATTTTTCCTATAAAGGACTGGAAAGCAATAGAGGTCTGGCTGTATATCTACTGGAGAAAACTCGAATATAATCCTCTCTATGATCTTGGATTCGAGAGGGTAGGTTGTTATCTGTGCCCTGCAGCTCTCTCTGCAGAGTATAAGAGACTCCAGGTCCTTCACCCGGAATTACATGACCGGTGGGAATCCTTCCTTGTCCAATGGGCAAAAAAGAACGGGCTCTCAGAGCAGTTCATAGAACATGGTCTCTGGAGATGGAAAGAACTTCCTCCTAAGATGCTGAAGCTATGTGAGGAGATAGGAATTCCTACTTCTGCAACAGCTAGTGGATCTCCATTTAACGTTAACATCACATCAGGTATCTCTCCGTGCAAAGCGGGAGGATACAGCATTGAGGCTTCGATACATGGTCTCTCTATGAAAAGGACCATGGGTGTCATGAATATCATTGGAAGTATGGTCTTCTCAGAGGAATTGGGTCTGCTCATGATAAAAGCAGAACCTTCAACTGTCAAGATATTCTCATCAGGAAGTCTTGTGGTAAATTCAGAAAGTAAGGATGCTGCAGATAAGTTATTCAGGGAAGTATCACGCCAGTTGCTAAAAGCACACAGGTGCACAGGGTGTGGTATATGCATCAAAGCCTGTCCGGTGAATGCTATCGAGCTAAAAGATGGTTGTATCAATGTGAACGACAGATGTATACGTTGCGGAAAATGTAATGATGCATGTGTGGTCCTGAGGTACGAAGGTAAGTTATCATGACCTTTATGCCGCTTTCACAGTAATTATTAATAGCTTAATATATTATATAAAAACAAAAGAAGGTTTGAAGGATACAAATGGCTACAACAGGAAAGGACGGGATATCCCGTATTATCAATGCAAAATGGGAAATAGCCTCCTTTGCTGCAATGTCACTTCTTTTTATATTGTTCATCTACATACTATTCCCGCTTGCAGACGGTATCGTCCTGGGTCTGGTATTTGCATATATTGCACGTCCGATATTCAATAAACTGAATCGTTTCAGGCGTATTGGTGCACTTGTAGCTACGATGTGTATCGTGGTTCCTGTTATTTTCATAATAGGTTCGGGAATGGTGGAAATATTCCGCCAGATAGTATGGATCATTGAGAATCAGGCATTAGTTCTCAATTCAGCTCTTGATCTTTTAAGATCAATAGATGTTCCTGCAAGATACAGTGAAGATGTACAGCAGATGATATGGAATATATCCACCTCTTTCTTCCCATTGCTGAGCAGGATAGGTTTGATCTCATACGCCCGTAATTTCATGATGTTCGGCATAAACCTGCTTTTAGCGACATTTCTCTGCTATTTCCTGCTGGCAGATGGTGGTCGTCTTTATAAGGCAGTTATGAAGGTAGTACCTGAGGGCCATAGGTGTGTGTTCACACGTTTCCTGTTAAACCTTGATGTGATCTTGCAGGGTGTCTTTGTAGGTAATGCTTCAGCTGCGCTCATAGTAAGTGTTCTTTCTCTGGTCGTATTCTATGCATTTGGTTTCAGCCATGTACTTGCGCTGGCAGCTCTCATATTCGTGGCATCTGTCATACCTATGTTCGCAGGTTATATGGTACTGCTTGCAATGTCATTATATCGTTATCTCGATCAGGGTCTGGAAAGTGCGGCTGTGTTCTTTGTGGTGTCATCTATAGTTATCTATGCTCCACCTGAGCTTGTCCTGCGTCCTTATCTTGCCAGTATTAAGTCTCAGATACACCCTTTCCTTATTCTTCTGGCATTCCTTGGTGGTGCTTTTGTAGGTGGTGTTGCAGGTTTCTTCCTGGCTCCTATGGTACTGGGTGCTATCGTTTCGGCATACAGGGTCTATACAGATGATAATGGGACTTTATGTACTCATGTGGATAAATCATTCTGTGATAAAGAAGAATGAGAATGGTATCAGCCTGTTCTTTGTTTGTTCTCTCTTCCAGATGTGCTTGTCTGAGTTGAAAAAGGTTAATAAGGATTGATCTAATTAAGATAGCAGGATCTAACAGGTGAATTTATGCAATTATTACTTATCCATTCTGATTATATTGAATATGAAGTTAAAAAGAGTACTCCGGTAGCCGAAAAAATAGAGGATTCCTTCAAGCAGGGTAGGCTCGAAGAGGCTCTTACTGCATTCATTGCAGTTGAAAAGGTCGATGAGGCAAATGTCGAAGGCGCTATTTCCAAAGCTGTCGATGAGATAAAGAGCGTGGCTACTCAGGTAAAAGCTGAGAACATCATGGTATATCCGTATGCTCACCTGAGCTCAGACCTCTCTTCTCCTAAAGCAGGCGTTGCTGTCCTGAAAGGTGTGGAAGCGGCACTTTCCGGCGAGTTCACTGTTAAGAGAGCACCATTTGGCTGGTATAAGGCATTCAAGATCAGCTGTAAAGGACACCCGCTTTCAGAACTGTCCCGTTCTATTGTACCAGATGAAGCATCCGTGGAGAATACACCGGTATGTGGCGAGGTAGTCAAGGAAGAGGTTGTTTCTGAGGCTCTCAAAGCTGAGGATACTGCAAAGTCATATTGGCATGTTCTGACCCCTGATGGAGTTCTGCATGATGCAACAACCTTTGATTTCACCGGGCATGATAACCTTGGGAAGTTCGTAGATTATGAGATATCCAAGAAGAGGGCTGTTGAGAAGGCACCACCACATGTGGAGCTCATGCGCAGGTTGGAGCTCGCGGACTATGAGCCAGGATCGGATTCCGGTAACATGCGTTACTATCCAAAAGGCCGTCTGATGAAATCACTTCTGGAGAACTATGTGCTTGAGGAAACTTCAAAGATGGATGCAATGGAGGTTGAGACGCCTCTTATGTATGATATGAACCATCCCACTCTTAAGAAGTACCTTGACAGGTTCCCTGCACGTCAGTATTCCATTGAGTCTGACAAGAGGCAGATGTTCCTCAGGTTCGCTGCATGTTTCGGTCAGTTCCTCATGAACCATGACATGACCATTTCCTACAAGAACCTGCCACTGAAGATGGTCGAGATGACAAGGTACAGTTTCAGGAAGGAGCAGCGTGGAGAACTTGTTGGTCTCAGGCGCCTGAGAGCTTTCACAATGCCTGATATGCACAGTCTTTGTGCCGATATGCAGCAGGCAATAGACCAGTTCGATCAGCAGTACAACATGTGTATCTCTGTCCTTGACAAAGTAGGTATCAAGGTGGATGACTTCGAGGTTGCTATCAGGTTCACCAGGGATTTCTACAATGAGAATAAGGATTTCATTACAAACCTTGCAAAGACCGTGAACAAACCTGTTCTTATTGAGATGTGGGATACCCGTTTCTTCTATTTCGTACTTAAATTCGAGTTCAACTTTGTCGATGCTCTTGCAAAGGCAAGTGCTCTCTCAACTGTGCAGATCGATGTTGAGAATGCAGAAAGGTATGATATCAATTATATCGATTCCAGTGGAAATGCGAACAGACCGGTCATCCTTCACTGCTCACCAAGTGGTGCGATAGAACGCTGTATCTATGGTCTCCTTGAGAAAGAAGCGATGAAGGCTGAAGAGGGTGGAGTTCCAATGCTTCCTCTCTGGCTCTCACCAACGCAGGTAAGGGTAATTCCAATAGCTGAAGCACACATGGATTATGCAATAAAGGTGGCTGATCAGCTCAATTGCCGTGTGGATATCGACGACAGGGAAGACACGGTCGGTAAGAAGATCCGTGAGGCTGGTCGTGAGTGGATTCCATATGTCGTGGTTGTAGGTGACAGTGAGGTAGAGAAAGGCACTATCAATGTGACCATCCGTGCAGAATCAGAACCTAAGAAACCTGTAAAGGTAGAGATGACCCCTGAGGAACTGAACGCAAGGATAGCATCCGAGACTGAAGGTATGCCATATAAGGGACTCTGTCTTGCAAAGATGATATCACAGAGGCCAAAATTCTTATAAGGTTATCCTGCACATCTTATATCATGCAGGATGAAATGTCACATGCAGAGGATATATCCTCTGCAACGATACTTGTTAAGGGTAAGGTTCAGGGTGTATATTTCCGCAGGTTCACTGTGGAACGTGCCCAAAAACTGAACCTTGCAGGTTTTGCACAGAACCTGCCTGATGGCAGGGTCAGGGTATTTGCAGAGGGGAAGGCTACATCTATCCAGAAACTCATTGATTTTTTGCATATAGGTCCTGCTCTGGCAGATGTTGAGAATGTCAGTGTCGAGTGGGCTGAACCCACCTCGGAATATTCAGATTTCTCGATAAAACGTTGATCTCGATGATCACTGATACTATTGTTCCCTTTTTTCTTTTCTTCCAAAAACTTATATTCCTATTATACATATGAACTTTCATGCAGGAAAATGAAACAAGCTCAAATACCTTGTCAGCCGCGACTATATTGGTAAAGGTCAGGAATCTTCGGGGAAGTTTTCATGAGTATGCATCTGAGAATGCCCGACAACGTTCATTGACTGGCTTTTCTCAGGAGTTGTCTGATGATCTGTACAAGATCTTCGTTGAAGGGGAGAAGTCTGATATTAGTGCATTGATCGGCTATCTTGAGGTAAACAAGGCTTTTGATAAGGTCGATGCTTTTGTGGTCGAGGATGTCATAGTTTCCTGGTCTTCGTATTCTGGTAAGTACTCTGATTTCAGCATTAATGAATAGGCCACGACAAACTGTAATTGGCCTTTTTTCACTGCTCTTTTGAATAAACTATTATTTGCCTCTTCCGATCAACTTTAATAGTCTTATAACTGATTTCTAACAATGGAAAACGTTATTATTGTGAGATATGGCGAACTTGCCTTGAAGAGTACAGGTGTTCGCAACTGGTATGAGAGAACCCTCGTTAAAAATATATCTGCGATGCTGGACCATCGTGGTATACCTTATTCCCGTATAAACAGGGAATGGGGCAGGATCTTTATCGAGACAGATGACCAGAGGGCTGCAAAGGCTGCAGCAGATGTGTTTGGCGTTGTTTCTACTTCTTTCGCACAGGTAGCGGATGCTACTATCGAATCAGCAGGTGCTTTATGTGCAAAGCTTGCTGAGGGGTATGTTACTGAAGGTCAGTCATTTGCAATAAGGGCCAGACGTACAGGAAATCATACTTTTTCCTCACGTGATGTTGGTATGAAATGTGGTGATGCAGTATGGAAGATGCTTGAATCCAATGGAATTACTCCTTCTGTGGACCTCAGCTCCCCTGACAGGGAGATATTTGTGGAAATGCGGCAGAACAAAGCATATGTTTTTACAGAGGCGGTAGACGGTGTAGGTGGTCTGCCACTGGGCACCCAGGGAAAGATGATATCCCTTGTATCAGGTGGTATAGACTCGCCTGTTGCTACATGGTTGATGATGAAAAGGGGAGTTGAAGTAGTGCTTGTTTACTGCAATAATTCTCCTTATAGTGATGACCGTGCCCACAAGCGCACTATGGATTGTGTAAAGGCACTTCAGGATTGGTGTCCTGGTCATCCATTGAAAATATATGAGATCCCGCATGGTCCTAACCTTGAACAGTTCATTGGTAAATGTTCCAAGAACAAGACATGTCTTCTGTGTAAGAGAACGATGTACAGGATAGCTCTTGAGATCATGGAAAAAGAAGGAGCTTCAGGTGTGATC
The DNA here is from genome assembly GCF_900114835.1 of Methanolobus profundi. Taxonomy (GTDB): domain Archaea; phylum Halobacteriota; class Methanosarcinia; order Methanosarcinales; family Methanosarcinaceae; genus Methanolobus; species Methanolobus profundi. The sequence goes on from NZ_FOUJ01000007.1 coordinate 76,551, forward strand.
ACTGGTTCTTCACTTGGTCAGGTAGCTTCCCAGACAACATCTAATATGTATGCAGAACTATACGGTCTTTCGGTCCCTCTTTATCATCCGTTGATAGGTCTTGACAAGAACGAGATCATCGATATAGCGAGAAATATAGGAACTTATGATATCTCTATCCGTCAGACTGGTGGGTGTGAAGCTGTACCGATCCATCCGGAAGTAAAAGCTGCCTGTGATTCTATGCTTGTAGAGGAAAAGAAGATCGATATTGATGAGCTGGTAAAGATGTCAGTGGAGAATGCACAGACATCTTATCCGGGTATATGATATATTCCTGATATTCTCAGTTGTGCACATCAGTTGCACATTTATTTATTTTAATGTTTATATTTTTAATATATAGTTCTTTATTCTATGTATGTGGTAGATGTTGATTTCATAATGTGTTGATGATGTATCGGTTTTTCAACAGTTATGCAAAACTCTTATATATAATTACTAACAATGCACATTTAGGCGCACAAACTCACAGCAAAGTGAATTTTTAGCACAAATTTCATCCTTTATCTCTCGTCCATTCCCTCAATTATTCCCGTGCGCCTAAACCCTTTTTAATATTTAATGTATTTTTCTAATATTATGACATCTTTTGTTGCCGATAGTAACTCTTATATAAAAATCCTGCATATAATATTCTTGAATTTATAATAATCCTTTTTGATAATAGTTGGTTTCTATGAGCGAGCTTCCATGGGAGAATAAAAAAATAGCAGAGATTATGTCATCAGCTGGCGATGAAGCTAAGATATCAGATAGCGATGCCTCTGATGCAAAAAACGGTACAACTCCTCAGATCCCTGATATACTGGCAAATGCATTTGCAGATGTGCCAATGGAAGAGGCAAATATCGAGGTTTCAGAATCTACTCCGGATGTTCCTGAAGTAAAAATGCCTGAATTCAATGCACCGGTATTTGGTGATCTGCCTGATCTTTCAACGATAGGCGAGTTAAAAGAAGAAAAGGTCCAGAATGACGTACCTTCTCCTTCCCCGGCAGATATCCCTCCTTTTATGATGGATATAGCATCATCTGAGCCACTGGCTTCTGCTGAGGTAGATGAGCAGGATACAAAACCTCTTTTTGGTCTGTATTCTCCGGAAGCGGGTGGGATCCCACCTATTGATAGTAAGGTTCCTCAAACGGCCAGAACGTCTCCTCCGCCACTATTCGAACCGTTCCTTCCTTCAGATAAAAGTTCGGAAGGATCATTGAACGCAGAAGTACCTTCCTCTATTCCTGATGAAAGTAATCAGCTGCCTACTGGATCCGTATCACCTGATAATTTACTGTCTGGAACATTTCCTCCTTCTGTGGATGGACCTGTAGATATTGCTTTGGACCCATTTGCTTCTGCTGCTGCTCCTGTTGCTAACCCTTTTAGTGGACCTGCTGGTGTTGCTTCAGACCCATTTGCTTCTCCTGCTCCACCTGTTGCTGATCCTTTTAGTGGACCAGGTGGTGCTGCTTCAGACCCATTTGCTTCTGCTGCTCCCCCTGTTGCTAACCCTTTTAGTGAACCAGGTGGTAGTCCTGTGGACCCTTTTGCTGCATCGGCTCCTGGTGTCGGTCCATTCGGTGAGCCTGCTGGTGGTAACCCCTTCGCTGACCAGCTTCCTGAAGCAGGCATAGCATCCACTGGATCAAGCTCTGATGCCAGAAGCCCGAAGCTCAATATTGATATTGGCGGTCTAAAAAAGAATATAGAAGGAATATCTGTTGTTGCACGTGGTTTTTTGAGGAACCTTACAAAAGGTAAAAGTCTTATAGAACGTATGGAGGATATGGGCAATGTCCCCGGTTCCGCTCTTTCTGATAAAGGGGATAATGTAGTCACAACTGTATCCGAATCTTCCTTTGAAACTGAACCAGTATCTCCTTTCGATACACCTTCTGTTGATCCATTTTCTCCTTCACAGGATGACGTTGGAGAGTTTGGTTTACCATCTGTTCCAGAGATGTCAGATGCACCTTTAGAAACTGGAAATCCTGATGATATCAGGAAGGTGACACCTATAGAGAATCCAATATTAAATTTAGAAGATCAGTCTTTCATTGATGAGCTCAGTAATATTTCCGATGACGATGGACTCTCTGATGAGCCATCGACTTCTTTGTCACTTGATCCTGATCTGGTGGAGTTCGTTCCGGTCGGTCAAGGGGCTGGCAATAATACATTTGATGCAGATTCGGATGACCTTACAGAAATGCCTGGAATGGTTGCAGATAAAATTGAAGGGCAAGATATCTCTCCGTCTACAGCAGAGGGCATTAATGTCTCTGCTGAAATATCATCTGAGCTAAAGGCCATGAAAAAGAGATCAGATGAAAAATTCAACAGGTTAGAGGATAATATCATTGACTTCAAGGATGATCTTGGTAATATTGACTCTAAATTTATTTCAATAAAGGATGATGTGGAAAAGTTCTCTTCGAAGATCTCTGAACTGGATGAATCATTATCTCTGGTTGTCAGGTCCCATGAAGAGGCGATTGCCAGCGATGAAGTAAAATTCAGTGGGTTTGAAGATAAGATCGGCTCTGTGGATGTTAAGATCGGTCTTTTCGAATCCGATATAGCTTCCCTTCGTTCTGACAACGTAACTATCAGGTCTGATCTGTCGCGCATAGAGGATGGTGTTTCAGAACTTGTGGATTCATATACTGCTCTACTTATACAACTGCATGAATCCCTGCAGGAGAATGAATCTAATTTTTCCCGTATTGATGCAATTTCGGTAAAACTTGATGAGATCGGAACAAGGATATCTTCTATGGAAAAGACGCAGGAAGGTACGAAGTCAACATCTATTGAGCTTTCCCGGTCCATTTCTTCAATGGTCGATAATCTTGGGAATACTTCTTCTGCCTTCTCTGAATTCAAACAGGATTCTGAGAAGAAGAATGCAGAAATGCTCAAGAAGATAGATTCTGTAACGGAGTATGTTGAAAGTGAACTGACAAAACTGGGTGCTAAAAGTTACAAAGGATTTGGTCAGAACGTGCACCTTTCTAACATAGTCAAGAACTCGGGTAACATGAAGCTCTGTATGGAATGGTTGGAGTTCCTCATGGGTCTTGTAGGTCGCAACAACCTTCCAGATATACTTTCATATTATGAGGAGCTTGGCTGGATAACCGAGAAGGTACGGATGGAGCTACTTCACTATGCAGATGGTATTGATTTCTATATGGAGAAGCCTGACTGGAAGCTCACTCCAGATGACCACGTGAAATCCATATGGTTCATTGAGAGCCTTGCAGGTATGAAAGTTGACAAGAACCGACTCTCTGTTATAGAAAGGGATATTGAAAAGGTCAAGAAAGGTACCGAGATATACGGCATTTGATCGCAGTTTAATCAAGTTCGAATAAATAAATGTTTGAGGCCGGTTGGCCAGCAAACATCTTGCTATTTATTAAAAATATAATTGTATGTTCTAGAACATTGCTTCCAATTTGTCAGCATATTCTGCAATTACTGGTAATCTGTACATTTCACCTTTAAATGCCATGTACATCAGGTATAACCAGAGTACAAATGCTACTAATCCTATTAGCATTGATATCAGTGAAAATATCATTCCAAGATATGGTATGCTGCTAAGGAATCCAAGGATAATGTTCAAAACGAACAGCCCACCATACAATGCAGTGGACTGTGCTGCATGGAAACGCACAAATTTGTTCTCTTTCTCAATGACCAATAAAATTATGCCGGTAATAAGGCCTAATACATAGGCTATTAATCCAGCTATGTTCTCATCGACCCCTATTTTTGTTTCGCTCATTTAAAAACTCTCCATATAAATGTCTATATTCTAAAATATCCAGTTATATCTGTGACATTAATTCATAATGATATTTGCCACATACTGAGTATAATTATTTACAACCGTCTGTCCATCTAGATGGTATATAAATGTGTCTATAATGTTTACAGACTATTAAAAAAGAAAAAAGATGACGCATGGAGCGTCATTAAGTTTATACTTAGAACCTGACATCCATGTCGCCAATAAGCTGCTGGCTTGTAACGTCAATCAATTTAAGGTTTGCTGTTTCACCTGCTGCGACCACGCTTGATACATTAGAATGTGTTGTGTTCTTGTAATTGTCTAAGTAGTAGTCATCATTGTCACCATCGAGACTTACATACATTATTTCACCAGCATCAAATGACTGATTAGTCTCGTCAAGGGCAAGTATTACTTCGTTACCATCAAGTGTGACCTTTGTTCTGGCATCTGTTAATACAATTGCATCTCCGCCCTGATGCTCAAGTTTAATACCTGTTGCACCAGTTTCAATGGTGTCAGCGCTTGCTCTCAGACTTGCCTGTGGTGCCTGTTCTGGTGGTCCCATGCCGAATACGAACGCTGCGATAACTGCAGCAAGGATAACAGTGATAGCGACCATCAGGATAACTCCAATGACCGGGGATACTGCATCCTCTCCCTTAAGGAATTGGTTTGCTTTGCTCATAGTTTGTTCCTCTCTTGTTCAGAAGTTATAATTTCTTCTGTTTCTTCTTTTGGACCACTTTTTCAAGTTTCTTGGTCCACATTTTATCGTCGAGGTCGGTATACTCGCACTCGAGATAATGTTGCACTGCCATACTCAGGGCTTCTTTTGTTGACGACTCATTACATTTCTTCTTTAAAGCCGCCAGTTCATCTTCCGTGAGGACGGTTTGTGCATGTACAATTTTAACCATTGTATCTCCTGATTGTTTGAATCATATGATGAACTTAGTCGTTCAAACCATCATCATAATAATCATAATGAAAATTCTATATAAACTTTATTACCTGAAGCTCACTTCTATAAGTAAAAATCTTAGTTTTGCCTGCCTTATTATATATTTGTATCAATATTTTCTTTGTAATATCATATTGTTTCATACAAAAATAATATGCTCTTGAATTATGATTTATATATGATTTTTATATAATATGCATGTTTTTACTCTTGTTTTGTGTATGTTTGCCTTCGTGGTGCTAGTACCAATTTCCCCCTACTTTTATTAGTGTGCTTTTTATATGTATCTTTTTATCATGATCTTGCCACCGGCAAAGTCAAAATAGTATCTCTCCTATTATGCTACCTTATACTATCATCTAAGTTCAATATATGAAGGAAATATCCATGTCATCCAGCCGTTTTATGATCACTGTTATTGGTATAGATAAAGTTGGTATTGTTGCGGGCATTACTCAAGTTATGGCACAGTACAACGTTAATATTGTGGATATAAGTCAGACCATTATGGATGACCTGTTCACTATGATAATGCTTGCACAGGTGAAAGATGAGAGCTTCGATCTTTCGGCTTTCCAGCAGGCTATGTCTGAAAAAGGTTCTGAGCTGGGCGTTGAAGTAAAGGTCCAGCACGAAGATGTTTTCCGTTTCATGCACAGGATATGAGGTGTCCGTTTATGATGATCCATCCTGAAGAGATCCTTGAGACAATTAACATGGTGAGCAATGAGCACCTTGACATAAGGACCGTCACCATGGGTATAAGTCTGCGTGGATGCAGTCATCCTGATATAGACACTTTCAATGAGAATGTCTACAACAGGATAATGTATTATGCAAAAGACCTTGTGAAAACCACCAATGATATCCAGAATCTCTATGGTATCCCCATAATCAACAAGCGTATATCAGTGACTCCTATCGCTATTGTTGCTGAGAGTTGTGATGCTACAGACCTGACATCAGTTGCCCAGACACTTGACAGGGCTGCTGCGGATGCGGGTGTAGACTTTATCGGTGGTTTCAGTGCGCTTGTTCAGAAAGGTATGACACCAGGTGACCTTAAGCTTATCAACTCCATTCCCAGGGCACTTGCAAGCACGCAGAAGGTCTGTTCTTCTGTGAATGTGGCAACCACCAAGGCAGGAATTAATATGGATGCTGTTGCTCTGATGGGCAGGGTCATCAAAGAGACAGCTGAGATGACAAAGGATAACTCGGGTATCGGTTGTGCGAAACTTGTTGTCTTCGCCAATGCACCTGAGGACAATCCTTTCATGGCAGGTGCCTTCCATGGTGTAGGTGAGCCAGACTGTGTTATCAACGTAGGTGTGAGTGGTCCGGGTGTTGTCAACTCTGCGGTACGCGCGCTAAAAGATCCGACTCTTGGTGACATCTCAGAGTGCATAAAGAAAACAGCATTCAAGATCACCAGAATGGGTGAGATGGCAGGTATGGAAGTTGCACGCAGGCTTCATGCACAGTTCGGTGTCCTTGATCTTTCCCTTGCTCCTACTCCTGCTGTAGGTGATAGTGTTGCTGCTATTCTTGAGGCCATGGGTCTGGAGAGTTGTGGAACTCATGGTACTACTGCCGCACTTGCGCTTCTCAATGATGCTGTCAAGAAAGGTGGAGCTATGGCATCATCTTCAGTAGGTGGCCTGAGTGGTGCATTTATTCCTGTAAGTGAGGATCAGGGCATGATAAGGGCTGTACAAAGAGGTTCTCTTTCTCTGGACAAGCTTGAGGCAATGACCAGTGTTTGTTCTGTTGGCCTTGATATGATCGCTGTACCGGGTGATACACCATCGTCAACCCTGTCTGCTATAATTGCAGATGAGATGGCAATAGGTATGATAAACAAGAAGACAACTGCTGTAAGGGTTATACCTGCACCTGGGACTAAAGTAGGAGATATGATAGAGTTCGGTGGTCTTCTTGGAAGTGCTCCTGTTATGCCGGTACATAATTTCAGCTCAGAGCAGTTCATTTCAAGAGGTGGACGGATACCTGCTCCTATACAATCCCTTACTAACTAAGTAACTACAAAAGTTTCACAAAGAGAATAGTGGTCGTATGATAATTACTCTGATCGGTATGCCGGGGGCAGGCAAAAGTTCTGCCGGACACAAACTTGCATCTATACTGGGATACGACTTCATCGATACGGATAAACTTGTCATTGATGGATCAGGTACGGGTTTGCAGAGCATTGTCAACGACCTGGGTGATATGGCCCTTGTCAGGGCGGAAGAGCAGAGCATACTTGGGCTCGAACTGAAGGACAACTGTATAATTGCAACTGGTGGTAGTGTCGTTTATTCTGAAAAAGCGATGCAGTTCTTTAAAGAAAGATCAGTTATAGTGTATCTTGACGTCCCGTTCGGAACGATCGTTGCCCGACTGTCCAATCTTTCAACAAGGGGTGTCGTAGGCCTCAAGGAAAAAGGGTTGCATGGTCTGTATGAAGAACGTACGGTCCTTTACAGGTCATTTGCAGATCATACTATCGAAGTTGGGAGGAAGGACAAAGTGATGGCCGTTGTAAGAAAGATCATTGAAACTGTTCTTCCGGGATCAGATGTAACGAGCGAATTATGACATTTCTCACTTCTTTTGCGTATTCCACCACATCTTTACTCTTGTGGAACGTGAATCGTAAATGTAATTCCCATTCTCTTTTCTGAGCTTCTTTTCCATATATTCTTCGAGTATTTTCCGCTGTTCTTCTGTTGTCAGTGAGAAATGGTTTGCCACATCATTGATGACCTCATCCATTGAGGAGTATACATCATTCCTTCCAAGTGTAAAGGTTTCCATGTTCGGATAGATGGCCATCTGGTACAACAGATTATAGATAATATCGCATTTTGGTGTGGAATGGTACGGTCTTCCATGTAACAGTGGCCATATTTCCTTTGAATGCATGTCCCATGAAGTGTCTCCGGCAAACCAGTAAAGGTAGATATATCCTGAAGCCACTGCACGCATGTCCTCTATTGCCTTGCGGATGTCGGGCATTCCAAGTGAGAATGAGGCTATGACCACATCATATGGTCCATCAAGGTCTTTTTCAATATCTATGTCCTCCCATCTCTTTTTGACAATGGAGATGTTGTCACGGTTATACTCTGACATGTTCTCTTTCAGGACCTCTATCATGCCCTTTGAAGGTTCCACGGCAGTTATGTGTTTCACTTTTTCTGAAAGTGGGATCGCAAGTGTCCCCGGACCTGCGCCAATATCAAGGACATGTGACTGTGAGGTTATATTAAGGCCTTTGATAGTTTCCCTTGCTCTTTTCTGATCGTCCTTCAGTGACATCTCCCAGAACCTTTTTGCGCTCTCTTTGTCTTCCCATATTGATGTCTTTTCTTTCTTTCCACTCTGGAGGTGTTGTTCCATCTGTTCGATCCACACTTTTCCCCAATCTATGTTCCTGTATTCCATATGGTCCTCTCTTTTTCTTGTGTCCTGCCTTATAGTTGGGCCTTCTAATATACTGGCATTACCATTGATGATCTGGAATTCTTCAGATCGTATCATATTGTTGAAACAGGTCTTCAGTATGGTCTCTGTACCGGACCTGTGTGGGTCTATTGGTCTATTTTGAGCGTCAGGATCAGGTTATTATACACAACTGAATTATTTTTGGATTATCCTGTTTTGTGTCAATTTAGCATGAACTTGAGTCTGATTCTAGATAATATTAATTAGTATTTAATAGTGTGTTATATGTATTTATATTTCACACATAATTGACATACAAATCAATCATTTTCAAAAATACTAAATATTATTAGTTATTTTACTATCATCGCCTTATGGTCAAAGAAAAATATAGGAGATGAAAAATATGTTATGGGGATTTTCCGTACTCAAAGATGAGCAGATGAAAGCCATTGCAGAGCTTGAAGAAAAAATGAATATCACTTTACTTGCATTCTCTGGTATCAATATCAGTAATGCAGAGATCACAAATGGTGACCTTGAACAGATAAGGAAATTGGAAGCTGACCTGGGTCTGTCTCTGGTTGCTGTGAATGTGGAGTAAGATCTGGTAACTTTCCTTCCATTTCCTTTTTTGTATTAAATGAGCAGGTGATATTTCATCTGCTCAAAAACTTCCCTTAACAATTCTCTTTGATATTCTTGTTTTGCATGGTATTTCTGCATCTATAAATTCTACCTTTACCCTCTCATTCACAGATATCTCTCTAATGATCTCTGTGGATATGATCGCCTTTGATGATGCTACCTACTGTAAGTGTCTATGACAGGTCCAGAGCCGGTATAACTGTGGAATTGATGGCATTTCAAAATCTGGGCCTATTTTTGAATTTGCAATGTTTAGGCAGAATAAGAAATAAATTCAGGAGGACTGTGTATTTTTTAATAAACATAAATACAATTATATATTATTAATGCATTTTTTGTGACAGTAAATGTGCAAAAACGCACCATTTGCAGTTATAGAAGATAATTCGGGTTGAAGTGTCACTAAACGGTGATCACAGTCCATGACATCATACTTCATAGGGGGATGTCCTGGGCTGAATAGGCCCATCAAGGTTGATTTTAGATGGATCTAAAAAAAATAACTATTAGTCAAAAGATAATCGCAGTTTCATTATTGCTTACTATCTTACCGGTCACGCTCGTTGGCTTTTATGCTTATGAACAAACATCTTCAGGTACATGGGAGCTATTACAGGAAAGTCTTGAAAATCAGGTATTTCTTGAAAAGCAGTACGTGGAATCCATATTTACAGTTGCCTACGAAAATCTGGATACCAGTATTAAACTTGCAGACAAGGATCTCTATTCCTATGGTGAAGCAAGTATCATCAATGGGGAGCTGGTCCTTGGTGGGGACCATGTGGTCAATAATGACTTCTCACTTGTTGATAATATCAAGAAAGACATCGATGGTGAGATCACTGTATTCCAGGTAAGTGATGATTCTGCAGTGCGGATAAGTACTACCATCACTGACCAGGAAGGTGAACGTATTGTAGGTACCGCTCTTTCTGAAGAGGTCTATGAAACGGTCGTCACTGAAGGTCAGATCTATAAAGGAAGGGCTAATGTACTTGGTTCGGAACATCTTACTATCTATGAACCAATAAAGAACAATGATGGGGAGATCATAGGCATCCTTTCCGCTGCCATTCCGGAAGAACATTATCGTCTCGGCATTAAAGATGAGATGTCAAAGATAACGGTCGGTGAGACGGGTTATGTGTACGTAATGGATTCAAACGGTGATTTCATCATCCATCCTACCAGTGAAGGTGAGAGTGTCATTGATCATGATTTCACACAGGAGATCATTGAGACGAAAGAAGGTACTGTCAGATATGACTGGGAAGGTAGTGAGAAGATCGCCAGTTACACTTATTATGAACCTAATGACTGGTACATTGTATCAAGTAGCTACACAGAAGAGTTCGAAGGCCCTCTGACTGCTATCAGGAACAGTCTTGTGATGGCTATTCTTATCTTTGTGATACTTGGAAGTATTGTTGCATTCCTGATAAGCAGGTCCATATCCGGTGGTATCAGAAAGATAGTTGATGATTTTGAGGATATTTCGAATGCAACACTTCAAGGTAAACTTGACAAAAGGGCAACCACTGATGTATCTATTGATTTTGAAGCTATACCAAAAGGTTTCAACCAGGTACTGGATGCTGTAATACATCCGCTCAATGTTGCCGCTGACTATGTTGACCGTATCTCCAAGGGTGATATCCCTCCTGTGATCACGGATGAGTATCATGGTGATTTCAACGCCATCAAGAACAATCTCAACCAGTGTATCGGTGCGATCAATGCTTTAGTATCTGATGCCAATATGTTATCTGCAGCGGCAGTCGATGGTAAGCTCGATACTCGCGCTGATGCTTCAAAGCACACTGGTGATTACCGTGCTATCGTTGAAGGTGTCAACGATACTCTTGATGCTGTCATCGGTCCCCTTAACGTTGCTGCTGAATATGTTGATCGCATTGCTCATGGTGATGTTCCTCCTCATATCACTGATGATTACAGTGGTGATTTCAATGAGATCAAAGACAATCTTAACCGCTGCATCGATGCTATCAATGCTTTAGTATCTGATGCCAATATGTTATCTGTAGCTGCTGTTGAAGGTAAGCTTGATACCCGTGCCGATGCTTCAAAGCACGCCGGAGATTATCGTGCTATCGTTGAGGGTGTCAATGGTACTCTTGATGCCGTTATCGGTCCTCTTAACGTTGCTGCTGAATATGTTGATCGCATCGCTCATGGTGATGTTCCTCCTCATATCAGTGATGATTACAGTGGTGATTTCAATGAGATCAAGGACAATCTTAACCGTTGTATCGATGCTATCAGTGCTCTTGTATCCGATGCCAATCTTCTTTCTGCGGCTGCTGTTGAAGGTAAACTTGATACTCGTGCCGATGCTTCTAAGCACGATGGTGATTTCCGTGCCATCGTTGAAGGTGTAAATAGCACTCTTGATGCTGTCATCGGTCCCCTTAACGTTGCTGCTGAATATGTTGATCGCATCGCTCATGGTGATGTTCCTCCTCATATCACTGATGATTACAGTGGTGACTTCAATGAGATCAAGGACAATCTTAACCGTTGTATCGATGCTATCAGTGCTCTTGTATCCGATGCCAATATGTTATCTGCAGCTGCTGTTGAAGGTAAGCTTGATACTCGTGCCGATGTTTCAAAGCATGATGGTGATTTCCGTGCCATCGTTGAGGGTGTCAATAGCACTCTTGATGCTGTTATTGGTCCCTTGAATGTGGCAGCTGACTATGTTGACCGTATTTCCAAGGGTGACCTTCCTTCTGAGATCACTGATGATTACAATGGTGATTTCAACGCCATCAAGAACAATCTCAACCAGTGTATCGCTGCCATCAATGCTTTAGTTTCTGATGCCAATATGCTTTCAGTGGCTGCTGTTGAAGGCAGGTTGGATACTCGTGCCGATGCCTCAAAGCACTATGGTGATTATCGCGCTATTGTAGAGGGTGTCAATGGTACTCTTGACGCTGTCATTGGTCCACTGAATGTGGCAGCTGACTATGTTGACCGTATCTCCAAGGGTGACCTTCCTTCTGAGATCACTGATGATTACAATGGTGATTTCAACGCCATCAAGAACAATCTCAATCAGTGTATCTGTGCCATCAATGAGCTAGTTTCTGATGCTAATATGCTTTCAGAGGCTGCTGTTGAAGGCAGGTTGGATACTCGTGCCGATGCTTCAAAGCATTATGGTGATTATCGTTCCATTGTTGAGGGTGTTAACAATACGCTTGATGCTGTCATTGGTCCTTTGAACGTTGCTGCTGACTATGTTGACCGCATCTCTAAGGGTGACCTTCCTTCTGAGATCACTGATAGTTACAATGGTGATTTCAACACCATCAAGAATAATCTTAATCAGTGTATCTGTGCCATCAATGAGCTAGTTTCTGATGCCAATATGCTTTCAGAGGCTGCTGTTGAAGGCAGGTTGGATACCCGTGCCGATGCTTCAAAACATAATGGTGATTATCGTTCCATTGTTGAGGGTGTCAATGGTACTCTTGATGCTGTCATCGGTCCTTTGAACGTTGCTGCTGACTATGTTGACAATATATCGAAAGGTAATATTCCTTCAAAGATCACTGATAGTTATAATGGTGATTTCAACACTATCAAGAACAATCTCAACACCTGTATCGATGCTATCAATACTCTGGTCGCTGATGCAAATACTCTTGCACAGGCTGGTGTTAACGGTCAGCTTGATACTCGTGCTGATACTTCCAGGCATCAGGGTGATTATCTCCGGATCGTTGAAGGTGTCAATGAGTGTCTGGATGCCGTTGTGGGTCCTGTGAATGAAGCTGCCAGGGTTATCACTGCATATGCAGAGGGTGATCTGGGCACAAGGGTCACAATAGATGCGAAAGGTGATTTCAAGGTACTTGGTGATACTCTTGATGGCTTTGGTGATACATTACAGGATATCATCAATGATTCCTGTGAGGTCCTTGATTCGATCTCATCGAACGATCTTACAAGGAAAGTTCGTATTCATGGTGTAGGGGATTTCATACAGCTCACAGAAGGTGTTGAGAATTGCAGGCGTTCTTTGAACGATATCGTTACCCTTGTGACCGGGAACGCTGAGAGTATAGCTTTTACTGCTCAGGAGATGTCCTCATCCAGTGAGGAACTGGCAGCAAGTGCAGAACAGATCACCAGTACGGTAACTGAGATCTCGCGGGGTACTCAGGTCCAGTCCGTCAAGGCGGAGGATGTGTCGAATGCGATGAATGATATGGGTCGCACTGTTCAGGAAGTAGCGACCAATTCAGAGATGGCTGCACAGAATGCGGTCGAGTCAAATACTCTTATACAGGGTCTTGGTGAGATGTCCCGTGAACTTAAATTCAAGATGGAAGGGATAAGGTCTGCAGTAAGTGATTCATCAGATGTTATCAATGACCTTGATGCTAAATCGAACAGGATCGGTGAGATCGTGAACCTAATTACGAGCATTGCTGACCAGACCAATCTGCTGGCCCTGAATGCTGCCATAGAGGCTGCAAGGGCAGGGGAACACGGTCGTGGATTTGCTGTGGTGGCGGATGAAGTGAGGAAACTTGCTGAGGATTCCGGAAATGCAGCTAAACAGATCGCAGATCTTATAGGCCAGATGCAGGAAGGTACCCGGGATGCAGTCTCATCCATGAAGAAAGGAGCTGAAGAGGTCGATACAGGTGCAGAGTCCCTTGAAAGATCGGTCCTTGCTATAGGTGATGTTGTAGAGGCCGGAAACACCATTGTAAAGATGGTGCAGGAGATCGCTGCTGCTGCTGAGGAACAGTCAGCTTCCATAGAAGAGGTAACTTCCTCTGTAGAAGAAGTATCTGCAATATCAGAACAGTCTGCAGCAGGTGCTGAAGAGGCTTCCGCATCTGTGCAGGAACAGACTGCTTCGATGCAGGAACTCTCAAGGGCAGCTCAGGAGCTTGCAGGTGTGGCTGCCAGTATGCAGTCCGTGGTTTCAAGGTTCAAGCTGGATAGCACTGGTACTGGCAGTACCGTAGGGGTGGATGAGGTATTTGATGATAGTGTGGAAAGCGTCATCTCATCAGGTATGGAGGAGATACTTTCCGATCTTTCAGGAGATGCGTTGGTCTGATGCTTGGTATCTCCCGGATGATCCATTTATAGCAGCCCGTTTTTTAGGGCTGCATCAGCCTTTTTTTATGATGAATTGTTATTTTCTGACTTTCAGTAGACCGGAACATTATCATTGAGGTTTACCAGCCGACAGCAAATAGTTCAAAACTGGTAGGTCAAACGAACAGCACAGGAAGTCTGCAACTTGGCACGAACTATGCATGTGTTCATCATTCTGCCTGCAGAAATATCGACTTCAATATATTTCTATGGGGTTAGAATCTATCAAATTAAAAAGCTAAATGCTGGTTAGCGTTGATTATTGAATGGAAAAGTAGAATAGTGCTCCGATGGGGATGGATGGTCTCACACTTATAATTATGAGACCTATCACCATTGCACCTGTCTTCGATTATTGTAATTTTGGACAGAGCGGATTCGATAGAAAACCCTGTCCATTAAACCTGTTAGCAGCAGGTTTACAACTTTCAAAGTGGTATTTAATAATAGAGTTTTTATCTATATAGTACTTTTTATTCTTGGCATTAGTCTACTTTTTGTCGTCGCTTGTCATAATTAACTATTTTAAATATTTCTGACCAACATTAAAGTATATATACTAGACAACGATACTAATTTTTGTTGAGTTTAGCAGACTCAGCAAAAAGCAAGAAGGATTCGATAATGAAGGACTTACAAACTAATAGCGATAGCTCTGGCTGTACAAAAGCTAGTGCTTGTATAGTGAATAATGAACATGATTCTCCACATGATGATATTTCCTATAAGCATTCTCGCAAGGATGTTATTATCCAAATCCAGGGAGAACTGGAGAAAGCTGAGAAAAGTTACAGGAGCATAATTGCAGTATCTGATCCAGGTAAACAAAGTAGTCTGGATATCTATTTCTCAGGCAAGAAAGCAGCTTATGGTCTGGTTCTTGAACTTCTGGCAGAAGTGCCAGATAATGAAGATGATACGACAGGAGACAACTCAGATAACGCAGATCACCAACCCCTTCGTTGTTCTCCTGTCAGTTCTAAACAAACAGGGCCAGAGGCTCAGGAGGTGAACTGATGAAGTGGCGATACAAGAAAATAGAGGTCCATGGTGATGAAGAGGTCACTGTACCTATGGGTTCCAAATGTCTCCAGATAAGACCTCTTGGAAGGCGGAACGTGAGCTTTGTTGAATGGCTGGAACCGGCACAGGAGGAAGATAACTGATGTGCTGTTGGACCAGAGTAATTGAAGCTTTTAATGCTGCAGAAGAGAAGGCTAGATATGTACACCCTTCAAAGTCTACCTCCACTCACTCTTCTGCAGTATCATCACAAATCGAGTCAGAGGCTCAGGGGGTGAGTTTGTGAAAAAGCCATTCTTGAAAACCGAGCTTAAAAGAGTGATAATTGAGCCAGAGGAGGGACTTGATGAGATAAGTCTCGTTCCTGGAATGAATCCCGAATACATCAAAAATGCTGTTGTTACTGTCTCTGAGGATGGTTATGCATTTGTTTCTTGGCTGCAGCCTATCAAGGATTGGAAATATCATCTAGCTGGATTTGCCTGGGGTTGCCTTTTCTGGTTCATAGTGATTCTAATCAGTATCGTTTTCTGGATAGTATGTGGAGATATTGCGACAATATATCTGCAGGAATGGGGTGTTATCTGATGTCTGGTCCGAAGTATGCCGTTAAAGATCATATAAGACCCGACAGACAAACTCCTTTATGTCTCTCTCATAAGTATGCAGGAAGGCGCAGATTGTCCAGTACAAGGCTCCCATGGGCTCGGACAATTGCTTCTGTCAGACCTATAAGACAAAAGGTAAAGCTCATCTGCGGGGTGCTCTAAATGCCCAGAGCATCAATTATCACTGTAGATGATAAAGGAGCACGTGTCTGCAGGGAAGTTGCTAGTGCATCTTATGATGATGGCGGTTTTCTATACATTCATGGCAAACAGGCTTATGAGATTGATGAAATCATCAATATGAGAAGTCCTGCTTTTTGTTCTGTTCGTTTCCTTCATGATAGTATAGAGAAGTCCCTGGATAAGATTCCGTCTGGAGTTGTCCTGGCATGACCGGACAACTTAACGGCTCAAAGCCCTCCTCATCCTTGTGTAGAAAGGTTGAATCCGCTGTTCGTGTATGTCCTAGAAAAACCTTGACTCGTCCTACCCCATTTGGTCCTATGGTTAGGAGTAACCTTCCAATGAGAGTACATCGCAGACCTGGCAGGATGTTCCGGATAGCAAAGATATGGAGGCGTGAGATTAACCTTCCCAATCAGCCAAACCTTAGGTGTTGATAGCTTGAAATTCACGATATCATCCGGACCTTTTAATGTTCCTCTTGTTAATCACGTAATCATTGTCTATGGTGAATCTCCTGCAGAGGTCAGTTGGAATTGGGAACTTCTCAGGAGCCAGCTGTATACTGCATTTCCTACTCTTCAAAAATGTAAAGCCTATGCAATGGCTCCTGAATTTGACAATGGGTCAAGTATGTACCTAGAGAACATTCTGGTCTTTATTGAATGTGGTGAGGATACCCTCAAGAACATCTGTGATGAGCTCGGAGGCAAGTACATATGAGCTGTTTCAAGAACGTTATTTTTGATGATGTCCAGAAGGATTTCCTTGATTTCTTCTGGATTTGCTCAACTGATGTAGGAGTGTGATTTTCGAGAATCAAATACTAATACGTACCCATACGTACGCCAAAAATCCCCGGGCCCCTACTCCGTATCGCTATGCTGCGGTTTAGCCTAAGAGGTAACTGAGCCGAGGCTCTGTTGCCTTGGCATACGTACGTACCCATACGTACGTATGCGGCTCTCGGTTTTTGATGGGTATTATACAATTTGAAACTCGACCAGAAATGCAGGAGGATGTTTACATGCAAATGAAAGTAACAACTTCTATTGATCCGTATCTTAAGGCCTCATTTGAGGCTACTAAATCTGTTCACAAAAAATCATTCTCGGAGGTTTTAGAGGATGGTATCAGACAAATTCTGGACGAAGTCTCTCCTCTGGAAGCTGTCAAGCTTACGATTTCACAAAGAGAGCAGGAACTGTCTGAGTTCAGATTAAAGCTCGCTGAACTGGAGGTTCTAGAGAAGCAAAGGAAGGCCAGTAAGAAAGAGGAAACAGAGGCAAATCCCGAGATGGAGGGATACTTGGAAGACTTCCGGAGCAAGAAGTTTTCAGAACATATTGATTCAGCTGTTAAAATGCTGAAAAGTGGTACTCAACCTAACTGGAAGCATATGGCTCCTATGTATCAATTTTCAAATGAAAGGGAGTTTAAGAAATGGTTTTTCAAAAAGATGAATCATGAGGGTATTTTGTGTAATTATTAGTATGTTTAATATGGTCGGATTAACTTTATTGAACTTATATAATGCTATTTTTAAAATCAACAACAAAAAACCATTTATTATTTTTTTTAAATCATTAACATATGAATCATATTGTATATTTTGTAGCGTGATTATTTCAGATACTTATTTATACGGTAGGTTTAGATTTAATGCATATCGGATTTTTGAGTTTATATCTTCAATTTTAGGCAGGAAGCTACATAATGTCAGATGAATTAAAACAAATATTTATGGCTTTTAGGCCAGAACAAGCTTTAAAAGATGAATATTTGAAAAGGTATTACGTAGGAATAAATGAAAACGAGAAGAGAATTGCAAAACTAAAAACAATTCTTGATCTTGGTTTAAATGAACCTATGAAACTGCTATTTATGGGGCACAGGGGATCAGGAAAAACAACTGCTTTAAATAGATTAGTTTCAGATTTGGACGGCACTTATTTAGTAATTTTTTATGATGTAATTGATTTATTAGATCCAAATGATGTTAATTATACAGATGTATTATTCTCAACACTCGCAAAACTGATAGAGGCTGCAGAAAAAGAAAATGTCACATTGAGTTCTGGATTAAAAAACAGAATTGAAAAATGGGGCAGTAGTATTGTAAAAATAGAAACTGAATCTGAAGCAGCTTCAGTTTGGGTTGGTGCAGGTATTTCCACTGTATTGCTTAATCTATTTGCAAGGATGAAAAGTGAAAGTGAAACTCGATATGAAATTCGAAAAAATATTACACCTAAAATCTCCGAATTAATTAATATAATAAATGACACTATTATTGAGATTGAATCTAAATGTAAGCCTATACTGGTTGTAATTGATAATCTTGAAAAAACAGAGCAATCTAATGCAATGGATATTTTTGTAAATCATAGTACTCAGATTACTCAACCGATTTGCAAAATAATATTTACTTTTCCAATTGGGCTGCGAAGCTGTGATCAATTCAGTCAAATACGAAGCAGTTTTGACTATGACATAATGTATCCTAACATAAAAATACGTGGCAGAGGTCAAGATATAAAGGAAGATGAGCATTTCTCAGAAGATGTTTTATCTAATCGCAATTTCATGAGAAATATATTTGAGCTTCGTGGAAATTTAGAATTGATTGACCCTAAAGCACTTGACTATATTATTGATATAAGTGGTGGCGTACTTAGGGAATATATTAGGATAATTCGTGATGCTTCTTTGAATTCAATTTCATCAGGCAAAGATATTATAGATTTAATAAGTGTTGAGGAAGTTGTTAACGACTTAAAAAATACATATAGGTCTCAGTTAGACGATGAAGATTACGAAACCATCTTGGATATTATTAAGGATCAAAGATTAAAAAGAGATAGCAAGTTAGTTCGCCTTCTTCATAATTTAAGTGTTTTAGAATATGCCAATGGAGAAAATTGGTGTGATGCGAATCCTGTTGTGCGATTAATTTTGAAAGAACAATCATTGCTGGGCGAAGATGGATAATCTTATTGAATTATCAATTGATCATTTTGCAAAAATTGACAAAATGATTTCTTATTTGGAAATCTCAGAAGGGTTTTCTTTATCCTTTTTAATTTGTAATGAGCCCATATTATGTGATGCTGTAATTAGTGAAGTTGAAGATAAATTAAGTTTGAACATTAGTCTTTATGGCATACATCTTGATTCACAACATCTCGATTTATTGGATATGATAAAAAAAGCTCAACAATCTAAGGAATATCAAGATAATATCCAAAAAAAAATCAAGACCGTATTCTTTGTCACCGGTTTCGATGAAGCAGTCGAATGCAAAACTGATGAGGGCTTGTCAAAAGTTCTTCTGACAATAAATATTATGCGTGAAAAGTTTCTTGAAATACAGAACACGATATTAATAAGATTAAATGTAGGTTCTTTTTCCCAGTTGCTAAATGAAGCTCCTGATTTTTATTCGTGGCGCACTTCAATATTTGAGTTCAAGTTACATACAGATGAGGATTATACAGAACTTATTAATATTGAGGATATAAAGACAGGCCATTTTAGTATATTTGACAACCATACACTCTCTCAATTATTTGAATCATATAATGGTTTGATTGAAGCCGATACCACTCTTGAATCAGAATCTCCTCATAAAATTGCTTATTGGTATCAGAACCTTGGTATGATTGAATCATTGAGGGGATATGATGAGAAAGCTATTGAATATTTTACGAAAGCACTTTCGATTTATAACTCCCTAGATGAGCAAAACGAAAAAATTAATATTATACCGTTTTTAATGTTAGCTTATCATCGGCGGAATCAATATGATAAAGAATTAGATATTTCAGAAGAACTTATGTCTATCTTTAATCAAAATGATGATATGGATGGTAAGGCTGCTCTTCTAAGGTTGCTTGCTAATGTTTATTCGGCTACTGGGGACTCTGAAAAAAGAGATCAATCTTTAAAGGAATCTCTAGAATTGATGCTGAAAGTTAATTCTGAAAACTCAGATAATATTGACAGAATAAGGGATATTGGATCTGTTTATTCTGAGTTAAAAAATTATAATGAAGCCCTCAAATATTATAATAAATCATTATCATTAGTACAAAAAAAAGGCGACTATTTCTCTGAAAAGGACATTTTATCAGATATAGGATCCCTTTATAGAGTAAAAGGTGACCTTTCCAAGGCACTTGATTACTACAAAAAAGCGGTTTATAATCATTCTGATCTATCTTTCCGTGAGAATGCCATTGTATTTGACAGAATTGGTGACATATATAAAGAGCTAGGTTATATGGATAAAGCAATAGATTCATTCAAAAAAGCTTTATCTCTACATATTTCATATGGTGATGGTATAGGTCAAATTTCGTCGATGATTTCTCTTGGGCATACTTATTTTTCCATAGGGAAATATGATGAATCACTCTCATATTATGCCGGTGCTCTTGAATTATCTAAAGATATAGATTCGCCTCAATTTGTTGATTTCTGTAGTAGGCAGGTTTCTAAGATAAAGAGGCATATGGAAAATTCAAATTGAAAATAGATTTTAATTGATATTGTTGATAGCGCAAATTTTAGTTGTGTGCTTTATGCAGGATTTATTATAGTAATAATTAATTCCACCCTGCCAACCTTCTCCTAATCTCAACCTTTTCCCCATCCGTGAAAGGCAGGCCTTGGTAATGCATCATTGAAGTCAAACTATCATGTCCCTGGCGAAGACAAATTACATTAAGAGGCATATCTGCGGTAATCATCCAGGACTCTATACTTTTCCTGGTGGTCTTACTACTCATTCCCAATGGGTCCAGCCCTGCTCTTTTAGTCCATCTCAAAAGGTTCTCGTTCCAGGCAGATCTTGAAGGTGGCTTTTTGTTCCTGAAGAAATAGTCCAGGACATTTTCCAGCTGTGCAGGAATGGGATGCACATATCTCTCAAGTTGCTTCCTTTTGGCCTTTTTCTGGGCTTCCTCCGGAAGGTGTATTGTCCTTCTGACTTTCCACCACCATTCCGGATGAGAGTGTAACCTCTGGACCTCTACGTATCTCATTCCAGACCAGAAACAGACATCAAAGATAGTTTTAAGATATATCTGAGGGATACTATCCCTTAACTGATCGATCTCGTAAGGTCCCAGGACTCTTACACCATTGACCAGGACAGGCTCAGTTTTTAACATGTTCTTTTGATATTACGACAAGATTTTGTTATGTTTTCTGGTCGGTTATCTGGGAATATCCTTGGGTTCTGCAGGAGAAACTTGTCGTTATAGGGTAAAATGACAGGGTAGTTTACTATACAAATGAAGAGATTTGCATGTATACTATAAAATAGCAGCTCAAATAGAGCAAACAATAACTGAGGGCTTAGAATTTATCATTTCTTTGTATACGGAGATAGTTTTCAAATACACTTGTTCTAACTCTATCGACTAATATATGTTGTATGTCACATTATGTGTATTATCAGTTTACTTAATGGCCATAATTGTTATATACAGTAATCTGAAACATGACATGTTCACATTAGTAAAATGTGGAGTGGGGTCCAATGTAAACTTACAGAGTCGGATTGAACCCCGAAACGCCCTAAGGCAAGGTTATGGTTGGTTTTGATATGGTTTAAAGCTTGCCTAATCTTGCCTCAGGAGTAAGTCAAAAGAGGTAAATAAAGAATGAAAAGAACATTTTCAATATTCTTGAGTATGCTTATCGTATTAATCATGCTTGTGGGATATGCAGGAGCTGAATCAACGGATTCAACTCAAGACGAACTGATTGAGGATGAGTACTATTTCCCGGACTATGGGACAAATACATTTGAAACACTAAAATTAGAATCAAATGTAGTAGAAACTCGTGGGAATGTACCTGAAATTAAAGAGGATAAAGAAAAAATAGAGTGGTTGAATACGATAAAGAGCTGTATTCACGGTTCTGAAAGTGAGCTTCACCCTTATATGAAGGAATATGGAGGTCCTCTGGTTGGTTTTGGAACTAATTATGGAGGTTATCTATTTATAGAATTTGACCCCGAATTAAACAAAACTATAGATACCGATACTATTGAAAAATTCTATGATATCATCAATTCACATGCTAATAAGGAAGGAATATCGGATATTCCAGTTGTCTTTAGGATAGGAGAAAAAGAAGTTCTTGAATCTCGTTCATCTTATTGGAGACCTATAATTGGTGGAATTAAAATAACAGATTTGCTAACAGTTGATTCAACAATATGCTTCACAGCAGTTGATGATGATGGAAATGAAGGTTTTGTAATGGCAGGTCATGCTGCTGTTGATGCTGAAAATTATGGGGGTAATATCTTCCAAGCAGGAGGTCTAGTTGGGGATGTCACTCTCATAGGAGGATACTTTTCAGATTCTGCTTGGGTAGAATATAGCAATGTAGATCCAGAAGTTTACTATGATGATACAAATGACGTAAGAGAAGTACATGATTACTATGACCCTTCTTTAGGTAATAAAGTCTATAAATCAGGTGAAGAAACCGGTCTTACATATGGATATGTTACCGATGATTATGATGATAAATACAGTAGTTATTTTGGGACCTTACATGATCAGTTCCTTGCTAGCTATGATTCTGACTCAGGAGACAGCGGAGGGACAATCTTCAAAAAATATGGAAGTGAGATTGATATAGTCGGTATACATGTCGGACGTTACGGATCTAATGCTGAATTCTCACCAGTAAGTGGAATTATTGCTGATTTAGATGTTGAACCTATAATTGCCTGATGCATAAACAATAAGTAACTTTTTAAGCCAAATTATCATAGTATAATTTGGTATTTTTTTAGAAATATTTGATATTTTTATTAGTTGATGATTTTGTGAGGATACGATAAAATGGTTAAAAAGTACATAATTAGGGATGTCATGGTTATTATTTTAGCAATCTTATTATCCTCTGGCTATGCAAGCACAGCAACCAATACGTTAGAGGAATATACAGATGACATTCATTTTATAGCCAGCAGAGGAAACTTACCTGATACTGTAGATCAGGAATGGAAAATTGTAATTCAAGATTGTTGGCTAAATATCACTTCTCCCTCATACGACAACTTTGACGAGTCCATAAAAAGTATTGGAAACAGAAATGGAGTATTAACAGTATATCTTAAATCTGCATATAAGAAAGAAATCAATGATTCACAAATCGATGAAATTTATCAGAAAATAGAATCATATTGTGAAGAGAATAGTGATATCAGTAATGTACCGGTAGTTTTTATGTGGGCAGAAGATGAAGAAGATTTGACGTTTGAATACAATCCAAATGCATTTGAAAGCATAAAAAAAGATTCGGATTATATAGCATCTCGTGGAACAGTGCCTGTATTCGAAGATGAAAAAGAATGGATGAAATGGTCTGATGCTGTTTTTGAAGCACGGCATATTAATGAATTAGATCAATATTATGCATCACAGGGAGGGCCTCTACTATCATATGGTTTTAAGAAATATAGTGGATACATTGAAGTAGGAGTCAATAAAAATACTCCTGAAAAAATAACTGATTCTTCAATAGATGAAGTATATCAAATAATTGCAGAACATTATGAAAAAGAAGGTATTAGTGATATTCCAGTAGTTTTCATGCTGTATTACCCTCCTACTGAGGAAAGTACTGGTTTCACGTCAGTAATGCTCATTTTATGCATATTGATATTAATCAGAATTAGAAGGTAAGCTCAATCGATAATTGAAAAAGAAAATGTAGTTGTTAAAACCAGCCTTGGAACCCCTTGCAACAATTCCGCCTGGGAATGGTGTGATAGTGCCTTCGATCTCCTTGATAGCATCTACTGCAACTTCTGCTGCAGTGAGTGCGGTCATCTGGTACTCGATTCTATTTTTCTAGTTTCAATAATTTATTAAAATTGAATAAACACTTGAACCATTAGTTTTATGGATATTTAGTAATTTATTTTTGAAAAAAAGTGATTCTAAAAAAGAATCGTTAAAATCAACAATATTGATAAAATTACATTGTTTACTTGTTAAATTTAGCCAGTTTAAAGAATGCTAGTACATTTTAATGTAGAAAACAGAATTGTATTGATAAATTACTTTACTTCTGTTGAAAAACACACAGTATACTTTTTTGTACATGTATATAATACGATATGGAAGTGTGCACTAATATATTAATGATGATTATGAATTCGAAGATTACGGAAATGTTAATTCTTGCCGTATATTCGGAAGTTCTAGTTACTGCTTAAACTAAGGAGAAATAATTATGAAAATCACACACATTCTCATAGCAATTTTACTACTAACTGCAATGACAATAATTGGATCAATAGCCTCCGACCAAGAATGGATTATTACGACAAAAGAAGAACAATCAAGCCATTCAAAGTACCTTGACCCTAACACCGCAGATGTAAAAGTAAGTTTTGAAGAAGCAAAAAATATATTAAATTCAAAAAATACTGATTTGAAAGCTGATTCCATTAATGGAAAACTCATTAATGATAGTGATTTTGGAATTATATGGCGTCTTACATCTAAAACCAGTAATGATGAAAGTATCATTGTTGGAATAGATGCTGATGATGGAAACATACTCTTCATTTATGATGACTCAAAAGAGACACGCGCTGACAACAAGATAAGCAAAGAGGAAGCAATCAAAAACGCTGAAAAGTATATGGAAAATGAACTCTCAGATGAACAACAAAAAGAAGTTCAGTTTGAAACTGCTTTCTACCTTGAACCTGTAGCTGATGATCTTCCAGGATCCTATCATGTAAGCTATGATAGGATGATTAATGGAATAGCTTCCCTATCAGATGGAATAGTGATAATGGTAAATGCTGAAACAGGCTATGTTACAAGCTATACTGAATTATGGAATATGCCTGAAGAAGATACTTATGTCGTAAATAAGGAAGTGATTTTGACTGAGAAAGAAGCTGCTGAATATTTAAAACAGTTCATTGGAAATGAAGCGTATGATGGCAAAGTTTCAAGCACTACAGAAGTGATTAAATCAAAACTTGTCTGGAAATATACTGGAAAGAATGAAATTCGTCTTGCATGGTGGATGCAGTTTACTGATCCAAAACTTGGGCTTGATGGAAGTCTTCCTGGACTTGTGTGTATTGATGCGAATACTGGTGAAGTGCTCATAGCAGACTACATTATTGGCTGATTTTGTATCAGCTTTTATTTTCTTTTTTGTAGGCTGTACTAAATATTACTTATTATTGAGTATTTTCTAATTTGGATATTTTTTGTGGAAATATGTCTATGTATATCTAAGCAGCAGAACCAAGTGAACTAGGATGCAGTATAATATTTGAAATGAAAATAATAGTCATGTGGTGATTAAAGATTAACATCATGCCTGAGGAATATATCTTCTTATTCAAAAGTTAGTTGTCTTTTCATTAGAAAATCCGCAAGGATACTGCAGGAAAACTTGTTCTTATAGGATAAAATAGCAGCATTTAGGGTGGGTTAATACTTACGATAGATTTTACTTCGATGACCAGCTTCAATGACGAAAATGATCATTTTCTCGTCCTCGATGCTCATGATTACTCGGTAGTCACCAACTCTTAATGAGTATAATGGTGTTTTAGGGAATCCTTTGAGCTTTTTAACATGTGTTTTAGGATTATCGCTGATCCCCTTAATGGACGATACTAGTTTTTTTGCAATATCTGCGGGAAGACTTTTAATATCCTTCAGTGCTCCGGAGGAGTAGAGAATTGAATACATTGCTTAAAGCCCCAGTTCGGCCTCGACTTCTTCCTGGGTGTAGTATTTCCCGCGCTTAAAGTCCTTCAATGATTCTTCTATCCTTTTAAGAGTATCATCACTTATAGGTTCAGAATCATATGCCATATCAACCAGGCGTGAAACCACGTCATTATAAGTTTCCCTGGGAGATAATTTCAACTTGTCAAGATTGTCTTTTAAGTGTGGATCTACCTTTATGGTTGTAGTTGCGGACATATACTGTAGTATACGCATGTATACTATTTATCAATAATCCTTTACACACCTTTCTGCATCCATGATAGCAGGCTTCTAAGATATACCTGGGAATTCCCATAAGTCTGCATCATTCCAGACGGGCTTTATGGGAAGGCTTGGAATGCTCCCCTGGCTCCGGCCGGAGGCGGCAAAATACTCTTTTTCATTCTATTGCTCTTGTTTTCTCCCATTCCTATTAATTTCCGGTGTAAGTATGTACATACTTTAATGAATCATATTAGATAGTGTCAAAGGTGGCACTTTCTTTCTGTTTTTAATATGTATCTGTATAATTTGGTATCTAGTGCCAAAAGTGGCAGTTTCTACGGCTTATAAATAAATTGTACATTAGACACTGAATCCGATCACTATGGCTAAAGCGAACCAATGTATAAGCAACGTGCCTTCAGAAGGCAGTACAGAAAAGAAACAGAATGCAATGTGGAAAACAAGAGCCCTGTTCTGGTTGGGTAGTTGTCTCCTGGTATCAATGGCTATGATAGGCTGTGCATCTGCATCAACGTCCATTAACTGGACTGAGATGACAGACATGGTTGACGGTCTGGCAACGGTCCTTCCGAGCTTTGGAAACTTGATCATGGCAGCAGTGCCTATCATCCTTGTCCTGGCGGTTGTCGGGTTTGCAACAGGAATGTTTGATTCTATCCTGGATGGTATCAGCAGCGCATTCAAGGTCTTCAAACGGTAAGATAAGGAGAGGGTAACACGAAGAAATACACCACCTTTCTATTTTCCATACTGGCTGTTACCCTCTTGATAATTCCTGCATCTGCAGAGAATATCACTATTTCTTTTTCAGATCTCCAGTTAGGCAGGAACATTGACATTGAGGTTTACCAGCCGACAGCCAACGGTTCAAAATTGGTAGGTCAAACGAACAGCACAGGAAGTCTGCAACTTGACACGAACTATGATTATGTGTTCATCATCCGGCCTGCAGAGGATATCTGGTTTCAGAATCCTTTGAATGGTCTTGAGTTGCTGAAGCTGGAGATGCCTGTTCTTCTCACCTGGTTGTTGTGGTTCATGGTGATATTTGGATCGGTGTATGTTGTCTATCGGAGGTTATAATGAAAAGAATAGTATTGGTTATGTTAGCTCTTTGTTTGTTGGTGCTGCCTGCATCAGCATCATCACATACGTACACTGATTCTTTTTACTGCAGAGAGGCATCATCTGAGGGGTACTCTGACAGTTCCTATTCTTATGGTAGTACTGTTCATCATCTTGTAGGTGACTGTAACATCAGTTACACTGTGACGACTTCAAAATATATAGGAACTCCAGACAATGCCTATGGAAGTGCTGGCTTGTATAACATTGAAACCGGAGGAAAATATTTCTTTGTCACTCGTCAGAACGTTTACAATACATATTATGGTACATCAACGATTTCTAACCTTCCCGAAGGGGACTACAAGCTTGTACTGTATGTTTATGCTTATGAGTACAGTGATGATAGCAGAGGTATGCAAATCACTATTCAGAATGGAACAGTTGTAACAGATTCAGCAGTGGAAGAGGAAGAAGCAAAATACATTGATTGGGATCAGTCCACATATTCATCAGGCGATATCGCTCTGATCAACTACACGTATCCTACTTACGTAGAAAGCAATGAGAATTTCATTGATGTCAGATCCTACAATCCCACCAGCTCTGTATGGGAACTTGAAGAAAGACAATTTGTCTATTCAGAGTCTGGTTCTGTACAGTATTCAGTTCCTTCCTATTCATCCCGCCAGTTCCGGGCAGAGCTCATGACAAGAGCTGGAGTCCTTTATTCTGCAACTGAGATAGCAAACGACACTATGCAGATGACCTCCTCAGGAGCAGCTCTGGAATTTACTAAATATATCTATGACCGGGATGAGAACATGACCTTCAGCTATTACAATATGCCTGAAGGTGCTACTATCCAGTTCTACTCAGGAACAACTCCAACCGGAGCCACATACTTTCAGCAGTATTCTGTAGAGGGTAATGGTACAGCAGGATATCAGCTTCCAAGTAATGGACCCTATGGCGAATTGTTCTATATCAGGGCCTATGACAGTAGCAGTAATGAATTAGGTTATGATTATGCATACACAGAGGATGCACCTACAGGGGAAGCTACACTTCATGGTCGTGTAAGGGATGCAGAAACGGAGGGAGTAATATCTGGTGCTACTATCACCGTGGCAGGACAGACAACCACAACAGACAGTAGCGGAGATTACAGTTTAACGATTCCTAAAGGGACCTGGGATATCACAGTATCAGCCTCCAACTATGTTACAAAGACCGTCTCTGATTTCACATTCTCCGGGTCCTCGTATACTTATTATCCTTACTTGCAGCCAAGTCCTGCAGCATCGACCACTCTTTATGGTACTGTCTCATCCTCCACTTCCGGAGCTGCGATCACAGGTGCAACGGTGACTGTCTCGGATGGGAGTACTACTAAAAGTGATGTGACAGCAAAAGGCTATTTTGAGATATCAGGTCTGACAGATGGAGATACCTATACAATAAAGGTACAGCAAACCTATTTTGAATCCTATCAGGCAACTTTCACTTTCGATAGTTCCGACAATATCTATACTGTTCTGCTTGTGCCGAAGGCAGATGATGAAGAAGCAGACGAGGAAACCGAAGAGGGAGAATCCGGAGGCCTGTCTGATGAGGAAGACGAGGATGATAGTTCCAGCAGTTCTGATGATGACTACCGGCCGGGGAGAGCTGCAGCAAGGAGTACATTGGAAAATGCTGAAGAGACAGTACCGAATCTGATCCCTACTCTTATACTTGTGGTATTCGTGGCAGCTGTCAAGAAGGGATTAAAGTGATATGAAACTCAGGTGCATTGTCGTTTGTTCTCTTCTTTTCCTTTGTATTGTCTCTATAGCATCAGCTGAGGAAACCTATGAGAAAGATAATCTATTGTATGTAGATTATGAAGTTCCAAACGATTACTACATAGTAAGCGTCAATCTTGACAACATAGATGCAAACTTCAACAGCACAACTGTGCTTGATGCATTTGGAAAAGAGTATTTTATATATGTTAATAATACTAAGTCGCGGGGTTGGTGGGTCTATGATGTAACTCTTGTGTATCCCAACGGCACCTCTGAATCTTATACAATAAGCGACCTTCAACCCATTGCATTTGATACGGACATCAAGATACAGTACTATTATTCAGAGGCTTCAGCATCGGATTTCAATCTTGATGTAGATGTTTATGTCGGGATATTACCTTTGTCAGCAACCTTTGAAAATATAGGCCTTTTTGGTGAGGTTGTTGTATTCGATAATGTTCAGTCGTCATGTGATAATTATTTTGACATTAAAGTAACCTATGTTGACGCAGAGGAATATGAAGAGATACAAGGTTCTTCTATTACTGATTATTTTTCATCCTTTGATGAATTGTTCTCATGGGCGTGGAGTTCCATACTTTCATTTGTAGAAAAAGTTCCTGGAGTTGGGCCTTATCTGTCTGATAGTCTTGAGATAAGTGTGCTCATTATTGATGATGTATTCTTTTACTTCAACTTGTTCTTTGTGGAATATCTTGAAACAACGATACTGACCATTGAGTTCTTCATCCTCTCAGCCTCAATAATCAAGACGCAAAAGGATGACAATATCTTTGTGATTATTGATACAATCCTTTCTACACACAAGAATGTTATTGAATTTGTTTTCAAAATTGCAGTTGGGAGTGTATCCATTTTTATTGATATCATCAAGATGATCGCTGCAATGGTCAGCTCAATAAAACCATTATGAGGGAATGCTATGCAATTTGGAAAGAAGAAATCAAAAGGAAAGAATGAGAAGATCAAGGCTCTAAGGGTAAGACCTGGACTTGATGGTATCGATCTTGTGAGTCTTGATGTAGATGATGAAACAGCCAGGGATCCTAACTACAATAAGGAGTACGTTCTGTCAGAGGCTACCATTCCTTTCAGTATTAATGGTAAAAAGCCTGAGCATGTCTACCTTCTGGATGGCGGAAAAGGTGTATCTTTGAAGATGGAACGGTCTGATAAGGAGGAATCTGTGGGTGAAGGTGAAGATGCCAGGAAGGTATCCTTGCTAACTCTCAGGACCAGTCCTGCAAAGGTCTCTGCCATCCTGGACACCACACTGATGCAGAGGGCATACACACTAAAACCTGATAGGAGGACTATATTCATTGCCTTCTTTCTGGGAATTGGTGTTGGTTTCTTCACAGGGATCTTGTTCTGAGGTGAGCTGATGGAATCTGATAAAGCACAGGATCTTCTCCGGACATCTGCCAGCCAGTTCTCAAGTGATGCTCAAAAGAACCTGGAGATATCAAAGCTCATCACTGATGATTCTGACTCGATGCAGGACCTATCGGAGCAGCAGATAATAGTAACTGCGATGCTCCGGTCTTTCGATAAGTGTGTACTTCCACTTCCTCAGACTATGGCATTCCTGGGGAACTATGGAGGACTTAGCAGGTCCCGGGATCGTATGGGTCGTCAGGAGTTTGTCGAGTGTCATGCTCGAAGGCCAACTTACATATTCAACCCTCATGACTCCGAGGCCGAGCAGATCGAGAAGATAAGGCCACAGAAAAAGAGTGCCTGGGACAGGTTCCGGAGAAACAAGAACAATTGAGGTGATCATATGGTAAAGTCTGCATTATCGTTTCATCTTTCAGAGGCCCTGATGTCACTGATCTATAATTCTAACGGTTCTTTATATCAGAGGACGAACCTGATCGCTATTATATTCTCAGATGTAGAAGCCATGCTGGACGGTAAAGAGGATTTAATCAAACCGATCAGGGAGAAGATGCAGCTACTCAGGGAGAGCTATGAGCCTATTATGGACCATGATACTGCAGTGATGGCGAAGAGGCTGGCATATGAGCAGGTCCTGGACGATACCAGAACAGAACTGATCAAGGTGATAGACAAGCAGAACCTTGTTTCACAAAGTAATCTGATGACGGTCAAAGCTACAAAATGGAGTGATAGAAGTGAGTGAATACATTATGATCACATGGTGGGATTATAAAATGGCCTGCCTGTTCGTTGGAGGTGTCTGCATGGCCTGCGGTCTGCTTATTGGTGAGCTCAAGTATAATCGTAGAGGTCTGTCAGAGAAGGTAAGGAAGTTCCTGGGAGAATTCTAAGCTATGAGCTGGCAGGAACGATTTAAGAGGGAGTTCATTCAACACCCGGGAGAGCACCTGCTCAATCTGGGAATAACTGGAAGTGGTAAGACTCAAGATCTGATCTGGATCCTTGATGCTCTAAGGTCCGGAGCTCCTGAGGAAACCATTCTCTGGAACGATGCAGGAAAGTCCAATGAGCTCCTCTTGGTGGGACAGTTCGGACCACTTCATATTCTCCTTCCAGAAGGGATGGATATCGATATCACTTCTGATTCAGTGGAATATACAAAAACATGGTTCACTGATCCTGCAGATGTCTGGAGATCCCTGGAACGAGGTATGATCAATATCCTTTGCATCGAGCCTTTCATCCGGAAACCTCAGTACTTCACTCCTGTGATCACATCAATATTTTCCAGGCTCATTGATATGGCACATGACCATCGTTTACCTGTTCCTCTTTCTATTTTCTATGATGAGTTTCATCGGGTAGCTCCGGGGAAAGGCCAGGCATATGATTCTAAACATGCTGCTTTTGGTGCTGAGATACAGTATAACATTGAAACATTAAGGTCCCTAAGAGTCCGTTTTGTGGCCAGTACTCACGGATGGACAAAGCTCCGAAAAGGTGTAAGATCCTCTTTTAATTGGTTCATGATCAATAGGGGTGGCTCTTTTACGTCAGCTGAACAGCCCAGGTTATCCCGGTATAACAAAAAGTTCGAGACACTGGAGAATAATGAGGCCATAATTGCATTTCCTGATAAGGTTTTCACAGACATAATGCAAATTCCTTATTATGGAGAAGGATGGCACTATGGATCAGTTCATTATAGCGGGAAGATCACACCACAGAATTCTCCATTCATTAAGAAAAAGGATGATATCAACAGGTCGGACCTGCAGACTATCAAAGATATGTTGCTGAAGGACTTGATGAATCCTGTCAAATTATAATGAGATTTGCAGATATATATTCCAGTCAATCTATATATAGAAAGAATACTATCAATATAGTGGTGTTATAGGTGGCGTCTTCCATTGTCATGCGTAGATTAACAGGTCTGGAACCTAAGAAAAGGATAAGGCTAGATGTTCGTATGGAGTCTGAGCTGGTGGATATCATCCGTAAGAATGCTTTGAACCCCTCGGACCTTGTGAACATAGGCACGGAAAAAATATTGATCAGCCAGGGATACATCCCAGAAGTAGCTGTAAAAGTTGACCCTTATTTATTACTTGATCCGGAAATCATTAGTACGATCCAGGAGAATCGGATGAACGTTTCTACAATCCTTAATACGGGTGCAAGGATGGTATTGAGGGAGAAGGGCCTGCTTGCTTAATCAAGCAAAGCAGGTACACACGACAAATATTCCTTTCTTACCAATTCGGGATCGAACTCAATGTAATTACTAGCCCATGTTTTCTTTTTCAGAGAATCCCCTCTGAGCCATTTGATGTAAACTTCCTGCATTCCTGCTCTCTGCATCTGTGTGGTGAAAAAGCCACGTAGGCAATGGCAAGTAAGTTTCTTATGCAGGGGTCCGTTGGGATTGTGAAGTCCTAGGGGTTCAGCATAGTATGCAAGGATATTGTTAGTATCATCCTTGTGGATCCTTCCTCCACGGTTCGAGATCCAGAGATAGTCTGTCTTTGCTCTTGGAGCTCTCCATTCAAGGTATTCTTCTAATATATTGTGTAGTTCGTTGTCGATAAAACCCAGTCTAATCCTGCGTTTCTTTTTTGAAGGCCAGTATATCTCATCCCTTTCCAGGTCAATATCTTCTTCCTTGAGTTCAAGATATTCGCCTCTGCGACTGGCTGTCTTTGCCAGGGTGCTGATCATAGCTACCTCTCGTATCATCTCATCTTCATCATGCTGGATCGCTCTAAGGAGTCGTTTCATATCCTGCAGTTCAGGTATGAATCTCCTGTCTGGCTCGTAGTTCTTTTCCAGATATCGACTTCGTATCTGCAGGACAGGATTGTTCGTTACGAGATCCATGAATCTCATGTACTCATAAAGGCCAGATATGGCTGAAAAATCGCGTTGTATAGTGCTTGGTCTTTTACCTCTTTCCTGCAGGTGCTGGAGGTATTCGACTAATAAGAACTTATTCACTGCTTCCGGTTCAGGGAAATAATCAAGGAACTCTTTGCAACTACTTTTATAACTTTGGATTGTGCGCAACTCTAGTCCACGTACTTTACAGTCATCAAGATATGCCTTTAACAGCTCCATTTTTCACGCCACCGGCTTCTAGAAAGAATGGAACTTCTATATAATTGGTTTATCTATAAAATCTATAGATGTATATATAGAACAGTCTCAAAAATCTATCTATATAAAATTATATATTGAGTTTTAGAAAAGTTAAAAGAAATGAAGACAGATGCTCCGATGGGGATTCGAACCCCAGTCGCAGGAGTGAGAGTCCTGCATGATTGGCCGTGCTACACTATCGGAGCATTCTGAATTGCCTAACAGCACCCTTGAAAGTCACTTAAACAATATAAAGCTTTCGTCTCGGATAAAAAGGAGTATGTTTGTGTTTTTATACAAACATACTGTGAGGTGAAGTTGTTTCCTCTTCTTCTGAGACAACCTTGTCGTATGCCTCCATGAGATCCTTCATTGTGATGCTCTCACCACGTCTTCTCAGGACGAACATACCGGCTTCCTTGGTAATAACCTTGATATCTGCGCCACTGAGGCCACTTGTGATCCTTGCCAGTTTCTCAAAGTCCACATCTTCATCAAAGTTCATCTTGCGGGTGTGGATCTTAAATATCTCTGAGCGTCCCTTCTCATCTGGAAGTGGCACTTCGATGACACGGTCGAAACGTCCTGGGCGAAGCAGGGCAGGGTCAAGCAGATCAATTCTGTTGGTTGCTGCAATTACCTTTACATTCTGAGTTGCGTCAAAACCGTCCATCTCCGCAAGTAACTGGAGCATTGTACGGTTCACTTCAGCAGAACCTGTGGTTCCATCATGGGTACGCATGCCGCCCACAGCATCTATCTCATCAATGAAAAGGATGGATGGGGACTTGTCGCGAGCCATCTGGAAAACGTCCTTCACAAGGCGTGCACCTTCTCCTACGAATTTCTGTACGAGGTCGGATCCGGACATTCTGATGAATGTAGCATTTGCCCTTGAAGCCACGGCCTTTGCGATAAGTGTCTTACCTGTTCCGGGCGCGCCGTACATCAGCACACCGGTTGGTGGTTCGATACCTATCTTCTCAAAGAGCTCTGGTTCAAGCAGCGGAAGTTCTACGGATTCGATAACTTCCTTTAGCACATCGTCCAGGCCGCCTATCATATCATAGTCGACTCCTGGAGAATTGATAAGCTCCATAACCTGTGCGCGCACGTCCGCAGCTCTGGAGATTATAGATATTATAGAGAATGCGGCATTAACACAAACCCTCATTCCTGCCTCAACATTAATGTTGGCAGGGATCCTTGTCACAACTTCCTGATTGTTGCCGTGCTGTCTGATAAGTGCCTGGTTATTATCGACTTCCATAACCGTGGCGATGAAAAGTGGTGGGGTGGTGAGCTGCTCTATCTGTCTCTTGAGCTTGTTCGTCTCTTCAAGGTAATTGTTCGCCAGCATGCTAGCTTCAAGTAGCTTGGCGCGCATGTTCTCGTTATTGACTTTAAGTAATTCGATCTCGTGAAGTAATGATTCTACATCTTTTTCGTCAAGACTATCAGATTCTATCTGGGTCTTTATCTTTGAACTAATAGTGTCAATTGGTGATTCGGCACTGCTATTTGACATAGGGACCTAATATGGGCATCATCGGATATAAAACCCACTGCGATGATAGGTGGTGTTTTTGTTTGCTGCATGCCTTTTTTTCTTCGATGATCTTGGAATTATTGGTGTTTTTGGACTTTTTCTTTCTTTCACAGAAAACACGATTTGTTCGGGTTTTCGAGCTTTATATTTAGAATAAAGTGTTTTAAGCTACTTATTTTGTATATTATGGTCTAAAATCAGTTTTCAGTACATGGATACGATGATTTCATCCCGAAATTCGACAAAGAACGAAATATTTATTAACTATTATCTCAATTCTTGTATTGTAGGCATGTACCTCTACATAATTAGTTTGTGTTGATGTCTTAATTATCAAAAATAAGCTATATTAAAGCTTAGATTTGTTTTAAGACAATTGCAGACAATTATTAGAGCAAATATTTATATAATATTAAAAACATGTATGTAATTGTGAAGCACTGAGAAACACTGTGTTCCTGATGTGTTCACAATACAACGGATCACGATTAAAAGAGCAACACCATTGTCTGAGGGGATAAATGGTTTTGTGAATCCATCAATATCTGAGGGGATGAATGGATCCGCAAAGAGGCAAAAGGATGAAGGTTCGGCTTGAGATCATCGATGACGATGGCACTGAGAGCGCAAATGTCGAATTTGCGGGAAGGCACTGGAAAAGGCGCCTTCTTGCATTTATAGACACAGTCGAAGACGAGACCGACAACATAACCGAACCTTCGTCCATTTCATCTAATTCTAAGATGCATGTGGCTGATCAGAGTGCATACCATCCTCAATTCGTTCAGCAACAAGTATCTTCTAATATACAACCTGGCCAGCAGACAGCTCCGCCACAACAGTTCCAGCCTGTACAGCAACAACAGGCTCAACCTGTTTACCAGCAACAGCAGTTCCAGCAGCCAATTCAACAGGTCCCTGTGCAGCAACAGTATCAACAACCGATGCAACAGCAGCAGATGCCTGTAATGACAAATTATCAACCACCACAACAATACGTGCAGCCAAACCTACCTCCTGTGGGGCCGCAACAGTATGGATATGGGCAGCCGGCACACTCTACATCTACGGTCCATCCTCCTGTAACTCCAAACATGCAACATCAGCCGGCTGTTCCACATCTGGATCAGGCAATGCATCGCAGGACTCCGAGATTGCAGGAAAGGCTGAACGAGTCTCTTACTATTAATGAGAGGCTTGAACTCTTCCTTAGATATGAGTATCCTCGTGTGTGGTTCTCTTCCCAGGATGTTCAGCAGCATTATGAGAGGATCTACGGTGCGATAAAACAGAGTACAGTATCCACATATCTGTCCCGTATGTATCGCAAGAACCTTCTTGAACGCAGGGGTAACAGGACGCAGCGTGAATATCGTTACATTGCTGACGAACCTGAACCAACATACAGGATGGAAGAAACTACTGATGCACCTGCGTATCACAGGCTTCAGTACTGAACAGACTTTTAATTTACTTTTTCTATATCAATTCCTATGCGTCAGCAGGGTATTCTTAATTCCGGAATTGTCCTTGTAGTTCTGGGCTTTATTTTCGTTCTCATGGGGACGATCTCTTTATCATCAAATGGTAGCGATGGCTTTGGAGGAGTTGTTCTCATCGGTCCTATTCCGATAGCATTTGGCTCCTCGCCTGAGATCACATCATCGATGTTCTGGGCAGGTGTGCTCATTGCTCTCGTTTACATTCTTGTCAGGAGGAGACTCTAATGTCTGGCCTTATTCTTGTTGTCCTTGGGCTGTTCATGATATTTGCGGGCTTCCTCCTGATCTCCTCTACAGGTGCTTCAGGAAAGGATACTTCAAAGAAGGATGCCGGGCATGAATATGTTTCATCCTTCGGTGGGGGCAGTGAGTATTCAGAGAATATGGGTCATGGGGTCGGCAGGGATCCTGCAGAAAACAGGACAGAGGTCAGAGGTGGAGGTATCATCATGCTCGGACCGATCCCTATCATCATCGGTTCTGACAACAAGAGCACTCAGACATTGATCATACTGGTCATAGTTCTCATGGTATTATACTTCGTGTTCTTCTGAACACGATGTGTGATCCGCATTTTGTCCTGTTGTGGTGAAGTAGTGATTCTGTGATAATGTGTTTGGATGTATTTGAGCTTGTAATACGTATGCATCGAAGTTGTGAATATGTTTATACGCATTCGGTCCAATACAGATATTGATGCGTCCTTTCAAACTAGTCTCAGAGTATAGTCCGAAGGGTGACCAGCCAAAGGCAATTGCCCAGTTGACCGAAGGTATGCAGTCTGGAAAAAAACACCAGACATTGCTCGGTGTGACAGGTTCGGGGAAGACATTCACAATAGCCAATGTGATAAAGAATGTACAGAAACCGACACTTGTTATAGCCCATAACAAGACGCTTGCGGCACAGTTGTTCTCTGAGTTCCGGGATTTTTTCCCTGACAATGCGGTGGAGTATTTTGTCAGTTATTATGATTACTACCAGCCTGAGGCTTACATTCCCACCACGGATACATATATAGAGAAGGATTCATCCGTTAATGAAGAGATAGACCGCCTGAGACTTTCGGCTACTAAATCATTACTTGAACGCAAGGATGTAATTGTGGTTGCCAGTGTTTCATGTATCTATAACCTCGGTTCTCCTGAGGAGTGGAGGGCAATGTCTGTGATGATCACTCCAGGGATGGAAATTGACAGACCTTCTTTTCTGGAGTCTCTCATTAACATACAATATGAAAGGAATGACATCGACTTTACTCAGGGTACTTTCCGTTTGAGGGGAGATACCATTGAGATATTCCCTGCTCAGGAAAAGCATGGTATCCGTATCGAGCTATTCGGTGATGAGGTGGACAGGGTGGTTTACTTTGATCCTGTAAGCGGGAAGGTGCTGGAAGAGGTGCTTCCGGGTGAATCTATTGGTATCTATCCTGCAAAGCATTTTGTTATGCCGGAGGAATATATTGAAAATGCCCTCAAGACCATTGAGGCGGAAATGCACGATCGTTTAGCTGTGCTGAGGTCTGAGAATAAACTGCTTGAGGCACAGAGGCTTGAGCAGCGTGTCAAATTTGATATGGAAATGATAAGGGAACTTGGTTTCTGTAGTGGTATTGAGAATTACTCCCGGCATTTTGACGGCCGCCGTCCCGGCGAGCCTCCATCTTCATTACTGAACTTCTTTCCGGAAGACTATCTTGTTGTTATCGATGAGTCCCATGTGACCATCCCGCAGGTGCGTGGAATGCATAATGGGGACAGGGCCAGGAAGCAATCTCTGGTAGAGTATGGTTTCCGCCTGCCATCTGCTCTTGATAACAGACCGTTGCGTTATGATGAGTTCGAGCGAAGGCTCAATGATGTGATCTACGTGTCTGCGACACCTGCGGAGTATGAACTTGAGAAAAGCAAGGCTGTGGTAGAGCAGATCATTCGTCCTACGGGACTTGTTGATCCTGAAGTTACCATTCGTCCGGTGGAGAATCAGGTGGATGACCTTATAGGTGAGATCCGCAAGGTGACCGGGGAAGGTTTCAGGACCCTTGTGACCACGTTGACTAAAAGGATGGCCGAGGACCTTACGGATTATTTATTGGAACTTGGTATCAAGGTCCGGTATATGCACTCTGATATCGATACTCTCGAAAGGGCACAGATAGTCAGGGGTCTGAGAAAGGGTGATTTTGATGTGCTTGTGGGTATCAACCTGTTGCGAGAGGGACTTGATATTCCGGAGGTTGCTTTTGTTGCGATACTGGATGCTGATAAGGAGGGTTTCCTGCGTTCCGATCGCTCACTTATACAGACCATCGGACGTGCTTCCAGAAATTCAGAGGGGCGTGTCATTCTGTATGCTGATAATATAACTGGTTCCATGGCACGCGCTATTGGTGAAACTGAGAGGCGTCGCAAGCTTCAGGTGGAGTTCAACAAGGAGCATGGTATAACTCCTACGACCATTAAGAAGGCTCTGCAGAAGGAGCTTGTTGAAGGTGAGAAATATCAGGCTGCTTCAGGTGTCATGGCAATTGCCGAGGATGCATCGGTGCGTGAGATCGCTGACATCATCATTGACCTTGAGGCTGATATGCATCTGGCTGCCAAGAATCTTGAGTTCGAGAGGGCGGCAGAACTTCGTGACAGGGTAAAAGAGCTTCGGGAACAGTATTCTCTGTGATTTTTCTTATCTGGCATTACGGCTCATACGCCTTATGCCCCGTCTTCTTTTTCGGTCCTCGGGACCTGAGTATCTTATGTTCTTACCGGTGTGGTGAAGGAATACGTCATCAAGTGTTGGTTTTCTCAGGCTGACGGATTCTATGTGAAGATCAAGTTCGGTGCTGATCTTCATGATCTCTGGTATGGTCCTTTCGCCGTCTGTAGCGGTTATGCGAATGGATGTGCCGGATGTGGTTATTTTCTTTGTGCTGCTGCTTTGCTTGTAGTGTTCCATCATCTTTGTGGCTTCTTCCTCTGAGATGAAGTTCAGGGTTATGATGTCACCGCCGAGTTTTGCCTTTAGTTCTGCGGGGGTGCCTTCTGCGATTATCTCTCCATGGTCGATGATAGCTATACGGTTGCAGAGCATGTCAGCTTCTTCCATGTAGTGTGTGGTGAGCACCATTGTGATGTTCTTTTCTTGGTTGAGCTTCTTGATGTATTCCCAGATGTGGTTCCTTGTCTGGGGGTCAAGTCCCAGGGTGGGTTCGTCAAGGAAGAGTACGTTTGGATGATGCATGAGTCCTCTTGCTATCTCCAACCTGCGCATCATTCCGCCTGAGTATTTCTGCACCACCTCGTCAGCCCAGTCACTGAGCTCTACGAGTTCGAGTACTTCACGGATGCGCTCGTGGCGCTCTTTTCTTCCCAGTCCGTAGAGCCTGCCGTGAATGTCAAGGTTCTCGCGCCCGGTGAGCTTCTGGTCAAGGGTGGTGCCCTGGAATACCACTCCTATGGACATGCGCACTTTTGTGGAGCGCGAGCGTATGTCGTATCCCCAAACCTCAGCATTTCCTGAAGTGGGTCTGAGCATTGTGGACAACATGCCAATGAGTGTTGATTTTCCTGCTCCATTGGGTCCGAGCAACCCGAAAAGCTCTCCTTTCTCAACTGTGATGTTTATATTCTTTACAGCGGTTACCTGTTCGAATCTCTTGTTGATGCTCTCGGTCCTGATGGCTATGTCCGGCATTTCCTTACTCATTAGATATTGTGAATGTCGTTCCGATTTATATATGATGCCTTATGATGTCCATTATCGGGCGAAAACGTTATATCTGAAAAAAGACTGTATTGGGTGTCCAAACTGCGCTGGTGGTTTAGTGGCTATGACTGAGGCCTTCCAAGCCTTAAACCCGGGTTCGAATCCCGGTCGGCGCATCTTCTCTTTTTTTATTAGACTGTCAATCTAAGCAGTTTACACTTTTTATAATTTTATGTAGTTGAAAGTACTTTATGTACCTATATAGAATCTATAGAAAGTCAATTTTTATATGACAATTCCATCTAAGTTTTACTTACATGGTACAAATGGACCTAATCAATGAATTTGTCAGGGACTGTGAACTACGAGGACTAGAGTTGCGCACAGTTCAAACTTACAGAGGCAGTGTTAGAAGGTTCCTCGATGAGTACCCAGACCCGACAAAATGCACGAAACACGAGATACTTGATTATTTAGGCCATCTGCAAACTAAGGATATTACAGTAGGTACTATCAAACGTGATTTTGCAGCTATATCCGGACTATTTGATTATTTGTTGTTCTGTGAAAAGATACGAGTAAATCCAGTAGGCCAGATCAGGAAAAGATATCTTAATCAGCCTGAAATGCCAGAGTCCAGGCAAATACCAGAACTAAGCGAAATGAGGCAATTGATAGGCAGTATAGAGCCTGAATCAGTATTGGAAAGAACTATTGTAACATTCCTGGCTAAAACTGCAGGACGTAAGGGTGAGTTCCTGGCACTCAAGAAGGATGACGTTGATCTCAGGAAAGATATGATATACTGGCCTTCAAAAAAGAAACGCAAGATCAGGATTGGATTTGTAGATCAGGAACTTCACGACCTGCTTGAAGAATACTTGATCTGGAGAGAAGAGCAGAAACCAAAAAGTGAATATCTCTGGATATCTACCACAGGTCACAGAATACACAAGGATTACGTTAACGCAGTCATTCAATACTATGCTAAACCTCTTGGCATGCATGACCATCACGGACCCCTACACACTCGTTTAACTTCCCATTGTCTGCGTGGATTTTTCACTACACAGATGCAGAGAGCAGGGATGCAGGAAGTTTATATCAAATGGCTCAGAGGAGATTCATTAAAGAAAAAGACCTGGGCTAATAATTACCTGGAATTTGACCCGGAATTGGTGAGGAAAGAGTATCTTTCTTGTGTTCCAGAGTTGATAATGTGAATGAAACATTAGGCAAATTTTATTTTGCAGATTCATCAATCACTACTAATCATTAACAATATTAAAAGAAACAAACACAAACATGTATTTCTGCGCTATATGCTATATCATATGTACATGTTACGTGTGAAATCATCTTCTTCATGCTTGTTCTTTTTTTCTCTCTCTTCAATATGGTAATAATCAGGAGTTTCTTTATAATCAGTCCCAATATTTGCAAAAAAAACATTTCTTGTTCCAGGACCTGAGCGAGTTCTAATAGCCGTTGGATATTTTTTACTTATTACAACAGGTGCAGGAAGTTTACTTATTACGGAAGGTGTAGCATTAGATGAATCTGATTTTATTTTTACATCAGCATCTTTTTTATCTTCAACATTTGCTTTATCAGTATCAGTAGTACAATGCCTGAGATTTTTTGCACAAATTTGATTAAGAATAACCATTAACAACATGAAAATATATCCTATAGTACCTACTACGGCATTACCAAAGTAAATACCTATTACTATTAAGATACCAGATATCAAAATACCTGCATGAGAAACAAACATCTTATGCGCATTTTCCATATTTTCACACCAGTTCAAATAACATCAGCAATGTTGCATATGTAAATCCTACAATTCCTATTGCATACGAGACAGTTTTTATAGACACCATTTCAGTCAATTTCTCCTCATATGTGGAAATAAGCATACCTACATATGTGGCCATTGCACTGACCAAGAATGCCACATCTATTATAGCAATGAAAAGTACAAAAACCTTTGTTAATCCTTCTTCAAAAGGGCTATACCCCCCTTTTAAATAGAATATAAGTGCGAAGCAGATATTAATAAAAGCAACGCAGGTGGTAATTGATATTGTATCAAAACTGCGAACATGATTATTTTCAGGCATTTAAATTACCTTGATCTATTTTAGATTTAACAACTTCTAAATCAGATTTAACACGTTCTATGTTTCGAATAAACTCACACAGTTCCTGATATGACATTTGGAATGTAAAATTATTTTCCCTTTCTTGTCCATCTTCATCTTTTTTAGAAAACATATTAATCTGAACAACAGGTACAAACTTTTTGAAATCACCTTCTTCTGTAACAACTGATCTTAAGTTTGTATTCCATGAAATTCCTGCTAACGATGGTACTACTGAATAAATAGAATTCATTTCATCTTTATATTCATCAAGATTCTGTGCGTATTTTTTTCCACATGAATCATATATATTCATGACTTTTGTGTAAGCATCGTTGGAGTCTATGTAAACTCTTAATTCATCACAATTAATAGTTTCATTATATAAGTTCACGTAAAAATATGTGGCTACTCTTAAAATATAGTTTATGTCTCTATCTGATATTTGGTATTCCTCAGACAGTTCATCTACGATTTTAGCAGGATCTTTTTCTATTGAAGGTGAAGCACGGCTAATCATATCATTTAGAACTTTTTCATCTTGTTTTAAGAAAAGGTCAAGTTCACTTCTAAATGAAGGAGGCTCTCTTGAACCAAATAATTTTAAGGAAACAATATCTTTGTCAGACATCTATTTTCTCCATTTTGATTATTATGTATGTTCACTAATACATAGTAATAGATTATAAAATTATTTATTTGTACGTTGGATTATTTAATCATACTTTAAAGCATAAATTAAACGAAAAATAAAACTCAAGTTGAGTTTCTTCTCCATACGTCGCATTATCCTTCGGTATAAGGAGCATAGGGGGCCAGCCTGAAGGCTGGCCCCTGCATGAGCTCAAACACTCTCATTTTACTGCAACGGGATTGTACAAAAAGGCAATTCTATAATTTCCCTGGCGTTTCTGCAGCTGTCTGGATGAGCTCGTCCGGAACAACTCAAAACACAAACAATAACTACAGTAGTAAATAGTTTTAATAAAAAAGTAAAATTATATAGCTGTACAATAAGGAAAAAAATCACTGTATAAAGTTAAGATCTCAACTTATTCTTTACAACTACCTGGATCTTATCCTTGAGCTCATCCGAGAACACCAGGACAAATGAAGTTAGACCAGATCCCAGGACAAAACCCACCAGGAACATTAGAAGGATGACCTTAACGTATTCCATGGTAAAAGCATGGGAAAGAAAGACCTGATCATTTGATATCAGGAAATCATTTCCATATTGTACAAGTGTAGTGTTCAGTGTAGCATTATACATTTCACCGCTTCCAGTAAGAACGAACTTTAAAGGATATCTCAGAAAAGGCCAATGATAAGAGATGCCAGAGACCTTGTAAGAACATAAGATCTTCATTCATCTGTCACCAGCTCCGGAGAAGAGAACCTATCTTTAATTCTAACAATAGCGTTTTGCAAAAATGATCTTTCAGCTTTCCTGTTACCTGGATCAATTCCCAATTCTTCAGACCAATTAACAAAGGTTGGTTCCTCATCGCAATCCTTGCGGAAATAGTGAGTATCATAAGCCCTTGCAACCTTGCCAGAGAACCTTAAATGAGACCTGTTATACATGGCCTCTTTGTCCTGGTGTCTGCGTTTGAAGTCATCTTCTGTAAGGTATGCATCAATAGTGAACCAGAGAGGACGACCTATCAAGGGTATCTCGGTCTTTTTTACATAGAAGAAGGTATCAGTCATTTCACGGATAACAAGATCGATCCTTGCAGGATTTTGAGCTATCAGGTTGATATCATTTCCATTATGGCCATTGGTAGAAAAGAACAGGTGTTCATCATCTGTGAAACTCTTATGTTTCCTGCTGTTGAAGTCCCTGTATGCTTCGTCTATGAAAATGTAGCTATCATAGATAGGGAGATACACATATTCAGGCTTCCAGACATCACAGAAGCCAAGTTTAGGGTGCTCAATGGGATAGTTAGAGAATACCCTACCCTTAAAATCAGGGTCTTTCAATCTCTTCTTATGGACCTCTTCCATTCTCTTCAATGCTTCAGCAGTACAGGTAAATGTCTTACCTTTCCTTGGAGGAGCCCAGTATATGTATATCATACTCAGGAAGAAAAGCAATATATTGAACAGTAGATCACCACCTAAAATTGGATTTTAAGTACGTCTAGGGCAATGCTTACATTGCCCTGGACTTTTGACATCGGTCATGCAGGATCCTAAAGACAAATGATCAATAAGTCTAAAGAACTCCACATGACCCGACGTTATTTCTTAGCTCTGAAGAACTTACGCACAAGAGCAAAGGCCATACCAACAACTGCAGCAGCTGTGAAAATGACAAGAGGCATTTCAAGGAATAGCATCATGACATCGGTTGCAATACCGATGAACCAGATGATCACTATTGACAGGTTATCGAGCATTTCTTGGGTTCCCATTCTACTTTCT
Source organism: Methanolobus profundi (assembly GCF_900114835.1). Lineage (GTDB taxonomy): Archaea > Halobacteriota > Methanosarcinia > Methanosarcinales > Methanosarcinaceae > Methanolobus > Methanolobus profundi. Next base: position 121,195 of record NZ_FOUJ01000007.1, read on the forward strand.
CACCTCCCCCCATTTCCTATGTGTGAACCAATGAGCTTGAAAAGATCAATTACACCTACAAAGACCAGAACAAGGAAGCACCCTGCTACAAGCATGCAGATGATGTAAGTTACATCAGATGTAGGAGTTCCCAGGAAATCATAGATCAATGGCATTACGTTACTTACCATTGGTAGTCGTCCTCCTGTAGAGCATATAGAAGGTTTGTAATAATTCACAAAATGCTATCACTATCAGTAAAGCGATAATGACTTCCTGACCCCAGGGATAAGAAGAGGTCGCAATAGTTGAATTAAAGAGATTATCAGCAAGTTGAAAGGTCATTAAGAGTCCTCCGAATGTTTGGAGTTATCATCGATCAGTGCAAAGATCCCCCACATAGTTACTGCAACAAATTCCAGAGCAAGGAATAGGTCGAGGACTGAATGAGCATCGAAAATGAAGACATTATCAAGCATCTGGAATACCAGGCCGATCACATCCAGGAAGAAACCTAAAGCTAGTAGAAAGTCGCTCATATTTTGTTCCCCAGTATCTCAATGTCCTTTAGGAACCAGTAGATACGCAATACAAAGGCAATGCCAAGCATGATGAGAATTAGAATTATCCAGACCGAGGGCATCCAGAGACTGACAAAGGTACTGATCATAGAGTATACGGAGTTAAAGAATGTGAAAAGGGAACTTATCAGGCCAACGAAAGCACCTATGATTATCTGAATTATGTTTGTCAAATGTCTGAATATGACTTCTAGGGGATAAAGCAGAGCATATAGAAGTTCACTAAGGAACTGTTCAAAATCAACATCAAGTAAGCTCATGGTCATTTCCTCTTAAAGATCATCAGAACCATCAACCAGACCAGATTATAGGTTATCAAAGCCTGGACCTTTGGCGGCATTGAATTTACTACAGGTGCAAATATGGAAGCAACAATAGGGTTGTACCCCTGCATTTCTGTACTTGAATCCAGAAGGTAAACGTTAGCACTATTTACAGAATCGTTGAGGGCAGTTACAGGATACATCAGATAGGTGAATCCACTCTCAGCAGGTCCGAATAGGTAATCTCCTACTGTATCAACAGAACCATAGTATCCACTTAGAAATGTAGAATCATATGATCCGGTTTCGTTGTTCTCTTCTGTTCCGTTCTGGAATGGATTTTCTGGCATTTCCGGAGGGTCCAGAATAGGATCATCAGGTTCCTCCGGTTCTTCGGGTAGTGTCTCATTATTGGTATTGTTTGCAGAGGATGTTACGGAGAGAGTATCAGTTGCCAGGATGGTTTCTGTTTCTTCTATTACAGCTGACAGACCGGACCATGTTTGTGTTACTGTGTAGACCTCTACCAGAGAGGCTTCTACGGTATCGGGATATGATGGAAAGGTTGGTGTTTGAAATTGCCTGGTGCCTGATGAAGATCCCAGGGTAAAAGGCATAGTTACCTGAACAGGCTCGGTGTCATAGTCGAACTCAAGATAATAAGAGTAGTCGTGATCAAGAGTTACTGTTGCATCCAATTCATGATAACTTTCCTGCAGGTCATCGATAAAATAGGACACATCTATCCAGGTGTCAGGCTGTTCTTCATCGTAGGCGAATTCTACAAGGTTATCATTGGGTTCGGGTTGAGAATCGATAACAACGGTTTCATTTAGCAAAGTACATGTTATTCGCTTAGTATCGTCATCGTACTCATAACAATACAAATACATATATTGTCTATAATAGCCAGCTGGTAATCCGCTTCTTTGAAATGAGACGTTCCAGGTCCCATACAAATTTTGTTTGCTAGCAAGCCCGTAATATGAACCAGTTGCAGTATTTTGAAGTCCTAAAATCACATAAGCATTCTCAGGAGTTCCAAGTGGTTTTGCAGTATTGAACTTAATATATCCGGTTATGTCTCCTTCGAGGTATTCAGTTTGTGAACCATGCACATAAGAACTGTCAGAATATCCCTCAGAACTTGATTCTTGTCCGTAAGTACTTTCATGATAAGTGATAGTAGAAGCAGAAGCAGGAACAATCAGGAGTAAGAGAGCCAGTAAAAAGAGCATTGGCTTGGTGGTTGGCATACGCTGGCCCTCTCATTGAGTGGAGTTAATTAGGTTTCCAGGAAGCGAGCTCTTTAATTGCCTGCTTTGCATCAGTGTCCTTGCTCAATGCATCAAGCATATTGTTGAAGATCTCCGGCTTGATTATGCCCTTATGGTCTGTAATGGTACTCACGTCTATTTTCGGACCATATTTTACAACCTCATTTTTGTCGTTGGTGAATTCACCTGGGGCTTTTATGTCAATGGAACCGCCCATGAAAACTAGTGTTTTAACTTCTTTGTCTTTCATCATGTTACCCTCCTTCGGGTAAATCATGATATCTTGGGAATTGTACTTAAACAAGAATTTTTATTGAAAATAGTTATACACATTAAAGGAATTAAAGAAGAGAAAAAGTAGGGAATAAAGTTTGCTCCCACCATAAAAATACAATTTTTATCTTTCAAAAGCAGTAACCATATCATTTATTATACTTTTTACCTCTTCTGCTGTTAATTCAATATTTCCATTCTTTTGCATATCGCCTAAGTAGCTTTCCAATTGTCTTTTAAGCATTTTTACATCATATTCATCAAAAATACTCACTATGAGCAATGAAATAGAGCCAATTAATCCAAAGGAAAGAAGAACCATATCATACATTGAATTTGTTTCTGTATGCGTATATCCTATTATGATTATTCCAAAAAAAGCCATTAAAATAAAACAAATCATAGATGTGAAAAGAATTGCTCGAATTAATCCATAAAATACAGTAAACTTTCTATTCTGAAAAGTAAAATTTTGTCCAATATCTAACAATGGATTATCTTTATTTTGATACGATTTATGGTAATAACCAATAGCAAAAGGAACTGAATAACTTGTATCGTATTTAGAAATAAGTCTATCTAAATATTCAGGCGATAAATTGCCTTCTATCCTCTTAATAAAGGAACAAACTGCAGCTGAATTCCAATTCAAAAGTATTAGGTACTCTTTCAAAGCTACCAGTGTTCCATATTTATAAATGGACGAGTTATGTAACAGGTTTATTTGAACTGAAGGAGTTAAAAAATCATTATTCTTTAGATTAAAAAGAAGTGAACTCAGTTGTGATTTATTTAATGAGATTACTTTTGAATAGAATTCTAAATCTTCTTGATCAATATCACCTGATTCTATTTTGTAATAAACAAATTCACTTCTCTGAAATATCCTTCTTACAAAATTATTAACTTTATCAATTGTACGCAATAAATCAAACAAAAAGTAAAGAAAGAAAATAATTGGTACTTTGTAGATACCTACAAAAGAGACAAAATTATCCTTTATAGAATCATTTACTATGAAAGATGTATTTTCATACAATACGCCAGCAGTTAAGAAAAAAAGTAAAAGTGCATTTACACCTCTATGAGATATCCCTTTACCTTTTGTAAAGTACCTCGATGACTGAATGATTAAATTATATATATACGAAAAAATATCAGTGTCAATATATACAGAATCTTCGATTACATCTTCTTTTTTAATATTGTCATCTGATTTATCGCAAATATTTATTTCCTTTTCCTCACTCACAAACTAAATTGAATAGCCTAATACATAAAATTATCTAAACAATTCTATTATATTTTTGTATATCTTGATGAATATACCGTTCTTGCTGACTTGTGCAGACTTCCGCTCTCGGAGGGCTCGGTCTGTCGGCCCTCCTCCGCTCTCAGTCTTGCTATCATCACGGGATTGCGGGCTAATGGATTGCTACTTTTTGGACTTCGATGTGTGCCGGATGCAGAACTAGGGCATTTTGCAAATGCCCGAATTATGATAAATGTATGACTAGGACTAATCAAATAATTTTAGATAATTTACTTATCAATTCGCTTGCATTATCCTTTGATAAATCTGTCCAAGGGATTTCTAATTCTCTACAATACTCATGTATGCATTCTCTTTTTTTTGCAAACATTAATGATTTTCGTATGTAGTTTTCTTGTCTAAAAGTCATTTTTTCCACTTAACCACCATTTAATAATAAATTTCTATATCACCTCCTTATTAAATTACATCAATATTTACAACTTTTGTTTTATTTGTTTAATGAAGTTTGACACCATATTTTGCTAGATACTTCTTGTAGCAATCATGGCACCTATACTCTTTTTTATTCCACGTTACACTTAAATTTCGAGCAATTGATCCACATTCACAGATTTTATTTTCTTCTTTCATATTGTATGCCTCACACGTTTAACGTTGTAATCTTGAAACTGTCGGGAGGATCTCGCAGATCTCCCAGGAATAAACGCCGCTTTTTCTGCGGTATTGTATCATCTTTCAAAATTCGAGAGTATTCACTAACCAGGTAGTAAACATAGTCAGCATTGCTTTGATTTTTAATTGATTTTAGCCAGGCATCCAGGCATTCACCGGTAAATTCATCATAGGCTATAAAATCATTAATTGGCAGATATCCAAGATCTCTTAATTTTTCGTTAGAAGGAGCCTCTTCACCGAGATAACAAAGTTCTCCATCTTCGCCAACGGTATAAGGTTTAGTTCTTTTTTCATTCAGAACGTGGAGTACTGCAGATTGTATGTCCTGGATCTCTTCCGGTGTTAAGTATTCTTCAGGCTTCCAGTTGTGGAGATCTCCGAAAACGTCTGCAGGTTCAAAGCGTGATTTTCCGGCATTGACCAGTATCCCGCAGTGTGTTATCAGATATCGAATGTGTTTAACTACATCACGGACAGAATCAAGAGTATAAGAGCCATCATTAGCCTGTAATTTGGTTAGAACGATGTTTTTGTCACCGGTTATTTTCTGATGACCTGGGAAAAGGAGATAATGAACATGAGGGGAGAAATTGACGAGATCACGCCAGGACTTAAAATCAGTTTCAAGGTAATTGTTAATCGTATCAATGGAAGATGGATTTAAGATATAATCCCAGAAACCACCAGAAGTTGTATCTTCACCACACAGAGCCCGAATAGCTTTTTGAACTCTCTTTTTAATCCTGAAAGGGTGATCAAGTTTAAATCCGGCAGTGACACCAGATCGTTTTAGTCTATCTTTTGCATTTCTCCGGAAAGCTCGAAGGTCTTCCAGGGTTAAATTATATGCCTGGTCATTTGACATTGAAGCTACAGCTCTAAAAGGTCTGTCACCAGTTACCAGGGAATAGCATTCCAGGAGAACAGCATATTTGAACACTTCCGAATCTACCTTTAAACGATAGCAAGAAGGACAACGCCATAATTTACAGGATACTATCATCTCAATAGCACTATTTCCGGAGCTATGCAGATAGCCAATAAATGGCATATGGCAATAATCCGGCTTTTGTCCCTGTCCCGGAACGGTGAAATTTCCTGTATTCAGCACCGAGCTTTTTGGGTCGAAAATTTCGTCATTCCTGGCCTGATAGTCAAAATCTAGTTCAGGCTGCATTCAGTACTCGACAGGTTTTAAGGTTGCATGTGACCGATCAGGGGATAGATCTATTTTTACCAATGGTTGCAATAGATTCCCTTTAAAGTCAGTGATTCCCAGAGCAACAGCTAACTCTTTAGGAATACAAACAGACAATCCTCTATCATTCCGTCTAATGGAATAGAACTCTCGAACCATGCTTCAGGCCCTCCGCGCGAGTGACTGAGCAAAGCTAAAGCTAATGCTAACAAAATTTATGAATTTCATTCTAACGTGTCCCTTATATGCTTGTCAGAGTTGCCACACTCTAACAAGAAAAAATTACGAAGACAGATATTTAAACGTTTGGATTTTGAACACATATGGTAAAAAACCGAGAAGTACTAAATAGTCCTAAAAAAACATGAATGAAACTTATATATAGACACAATAGATATTATGAAATACCTTCTAATGTGGCATGCCTGCGCCAACAGGAAGAAAATGAACCGTCTATTCTTACGTGTCCAGACGTGTTCCAAGATTGCTATAATCGAGAAGGTGCGCGGGATTTCTGGGAATCATTATGATGATTCTCAGACATCACATCCCGGTCGGCGCACTCAATTTTTTTCTTTAATTATTTATCTCTCAAGAGTTTAGGCTTTGTATATCTTTACTTTACACAGGTTCCTGAGTGATCTCATCCCATGCTTCATCGATTATGGCTTTTCTGATCTCTCGCTGGCTAAGAGATACTCTTATTGTGTGGTTTGTGACCACTTCAGTCAGCACTTCGTCAGAGCGATCACCATAGCCTTCGTGACTGCTGGTGAATGTATAGGTTAATCCATGTATCGAAGGTAGTGTATCTAAAACAATGTGTTCTTCCAATGTCAGATTATAGCCATCATAACTGTAAGTTGGCATTGAAGTGATCCACTGTTCTGTAATTTTCTGTGTTTCCTCTTCAGAAGGTTCTAATGCAAGTAGTCTCTGGGTATCTATGTAACTTTGGATCTCATACTTATCATTCAGTTGATATTCAGAAGATCCTGAATCGATAGTTATGGTGTGAATGGCGCCATCCTGCAGCACAGTTACTTCCAGAGTTCCAGAGTCCGGGAGATCCGGCAGGATCATCTGCGCTTCGGAAGAGGAACTGATCTTAAGAAAAGGCTTTCCTGTTAGCATATAAGGTGGCTGTTTCCACTGATATTTGATCATTGGGCGGGTATAATGTGCTTTCAGTTCATTGGTGGGGTCATAAATACTGAGATCCATGGAAGTTGAATTGATTACTAACACCTGCTTTTCCGTGTTATTCGATGAATTTGTCACATATTTAATGGATATTATGGTTGCATTATCAGATATTGTAAATTCATCTTGTTGCTCTGTGCATCCTGAACTCATCAAGATCAAAAGAGCAAACATTATAATTATTATTCTAGATTTCATAAATAATTCTATGCTCTCACTGGTATATAGAAATTTGCAGACTTGAAATTTCGCCACTCAGATGCAGAGAGCAGGAATGCAGGAAGTTTACATAAAATGGCTCAGGGGAGATTCATTAAAGAAAAAGACCTGGGCTAATAACTATCTGGAATTTGATTCGGAACTTGTGAGGAAAGAGTATCTGTCTTGTGTTCCATAACTAACTTATTATTGAATAAAAATTAATCAGATATTTCTATGGCTTAATGGAACTTGTATAAAAAATGATATCTAATAATGCCTCCATTAATTATTGTATTAATTCACGCTAATAGAATTTATTATATTATCAATGATTTCTTTATCTTCTTTATAGTATTCCAATTTAGCTCTTCCATTCACAGCAACAAACCTTTTTCCATCATATATTAGTAGACTTCTTCCACCATAATTACGATCATCAATTCTATTCTCATATGCTTGGTGTCCATTTATGGTGACAATATACCCCGTGCTAGGATCGCGAAACATATCCTCTACTGCCTTCTCAAGAGATGTATATTTAGAAACTATCTCAAACACTTTAACACTACTTTCTGTTTCAGGATTCGTAACTGTGATAAATCTGTTAACACTTGTAACCTCCCAATTATCAGGGTGCCAAATAGTGATTTTCAGATTATTTGTGTATGAACTATAATTCAATTTTATGTATGAACTAGTATCCAATTTTGTGTATGAAATGTCTGATTTTGTATAAGAGTTTGTAATGCTATTATCTATTAATACAACACATACTAAAAGGCATAACATTAATGCACATAATACACAAAAATAAGTGAATATGTCCCGTCTTTTAACCATTTTTACTCTCGGTCTTGATATTTGATACTATCATTCAATATTTATAAGATGTTTGTTACTCAATACCAATAAAGATATTTAATATATTGGCTTCGTAAATTTTCAGGCTAAAATGATATTCAAAATGAAAGAATCCAAAGTAATTTTGTTGGAATGAGTGGTTAGTTCATACGTCGCATTATTCGAAATTGTAAATTTGTCTTGTTGTTCTGTACATCCTGAACTTATCATGATCAAAAGAACAAACACAGTAATAATTATTATGTATTTCATAAATAACTACATACTTCCACTGGTGTATAGGAATTTTCAGATATGTGGTTTCACTATCCAAGTGCAGCGAGCAGTGACATCCTAACAATACAGCTTTGCTTTGAATATTGAACCAAAACAACAGTTTCTCAACCTGGATCCATATTCTGCCGGACGAAGGACTATTGTTGTCTGGTAGCGTGTATCCACGTACAGGGATCTTTTCACGGGGTATAATGTTACTTTACTGAAGTCTTCACTTCTGTTTAGATATGTTATTGTGCCATTCTCGTTAAATATACGTGGTCCGTTAACTATCTTTAAAACAATGGGTGAATAATAATCAATACAGTCTGATTCATCATATGGCTCTGATCGGACAATAATCATTTCTTCAGTATTATTGTCAGAATTATCATTCACATTCGTATGGTTATCAGAAGCGTTCCTTAATCGCATCAGATCATGTTCACTCATTACCCAATTTACATTTGAATAATTCTCCCATACAGAGGAACTTATATTCTTCCAGAGAGTGTTATTTGTCTTTGCTTCTTCGTGTTCCATGTTTCCAAAAGCATAGCTGGTACAGGAGAAGAATATGACCAATAATGTGAATATGAACAAGATACTTTTATGGAGCATGTTATAACTCAACATAGTGAAGTTACTCTTTTAAATACGATAAATATTTTTTAATTATATCTAGTTATTCCAAAAGTGTGCTCATTTACACTTTTTATTTAATGGTACTATGGTGAACTAAATTTAAAATATCAGATCAAGCTACATTCCTCTTCCATACTTTGAACTATTATTTGGTATGTGTGTAAGGAGCATGAGGGAGATGGCCTGAAGGCCGGCTCCTTCCATGAGCTCACAATCGTATTTTTTCTGCAGGTTTTTTCACAACAACAATTATTCCTGAACCACACACTCCACTAGAATTGGTATTGTATTTTCATCTTCAGGATAAAAGATGTAAATCGTGACAAAAGCGTCATAATAGTGAGGTACTTTAAGTGTTTGTGATTCAGTCGTGTTATTGTCTACAGTAATGTTAAATGTAAACTTCTCTTCTGTGAATGGAAGCTTATATAAAAACGGTCTTTCTCGGGGGCTACTACCCTCATGAGGACCAACTGTATATGTATCTGCCATAATGGTCCTATGATTTGAATTCAAAATCTCTACAGATACTGTGTGTTCATTGCCATCATAATTTTGAATAGAATATAGATTAGATACACTTCCCATGATTACGAAGTGTGTGAACAGGATTACTGCAATCAACAAAATAGATACACCAAATATCGCTGTAAAAATTGTTTTCCGAGATATTTTGATATTTTTGCCTCCATTATAACTATATGGAGACTGTTCTTTACAACCTTATATTTTATGGTTTCTTCATTACACATTTACATACTTCATTCTAACATGACCTATCTTTTCTTTAATTTCATCCGGGAACACCAGGGCCATTGAAGTCAGGCCAGATCCCAGGACAAAGCCCATCAGGAACATTAGAAGGATGACCTTAACGTATTCCATGGTAAAAGCATGGGAAAGAAAGACCTGATCATTTGATATCAGGAAATCATTCCCATATTGTACGAGTGTAGTATTCAGTGTAGCATTATACATTTCACCGCTTCCAGTAAGAACGAACTTTAAAGGCTATCTCGGAAAAGGTCAAAGACAGGAGATGCCAGAGGCCTTGTAAGAACATAAGATCTTCATTCATCTGTCACCAGCTCTGGGGGTGATAACTTCAACTCAATTTGAAGTTTAGACAATTCTTTAATATGTGCGGCTCCTTCTATAATATGCAGTAACCAGCCGGAATTGCTGGTTAACAAGCATCGAACAAGGAGAACGTGAAAATGTCACCTGAAACTAAAAACGATAGATCATATTTTGCAATAATAGCATTATCAATTGTACTGGTGGTGATGTCGCTAACGATATACGCCATCACGCAGAGTGGGACAGAGCAGAGCGCAGCAGACACAATTACAATGAGCGGGTACGCTGAACAGAAGGTCGTACCGGACACCGCATCTTTGAACATAGGTGTTGTGATCCAGGCGGATACCTCAGAAGAGGCTGCCAGTGAGAACGCGGCCATCATGAGTGCGGTCATAGAAGGATTGAAGGAACTCGGACTTGACGATAAGGAGATACAGACCTCCTATGTATCCGTGTATCCGATATACAACTATGATGAGGGAAGGACCATCACAGGTTATTCCGCATCCAACAGTGTGGAGGTCACAACCACCAACCTCGACATCCTCAGTGATGTCATTGACAGGTCAGCCGCAGCCGGAGCAAACCAGATAGGAAGCATCTCCTTCACAGTATCCGACGAGCAGCAGGAAGAACTTCGTGCGGATCTCATGGACGAAGCAGTAGCCGATGCAGCATCAAAGGCAAATGACCTTGCTGACAGTCTGGACCTTAAGATCACAGGCGTGCAGACCGCATCCATAAGTGAAAGCGGAAACAACAGGATCTACTACGCAATGGACGTGGAAGAAGCAGCAATGGATGAAGGTGGAGTATCCACACCAATAGAGCCGGGAGAATCCACAGTTTCAATGTCAGTGCAGGTCACATACTACATTGGCTGAAGTGATCGGTCAAGAGCATTTATCACTCCACTCGCACGAAAAGCAGGACTTGCAGAATGGCTAACGTCCCTTCTGCAATTCCTCGACCATTGACCTGACAGCTTTCGGGCCGTTCAGCTCTATTGCCATCTCTCGCATCTCAGTGAGCTTGTTCCTGTACTTTTCATCATCAATAAGTAGTCTGATATTCTTTAGTATATCTTCAGGAGATGTGGAGTAATCCAGTTTTTTTCCGAGACCATCCTCTTCTATAACAAGAGCGTTATTCTGCTGTTCACTATGTTTCTGGTCAGGGAAACTTATCATTGGAACGCCAAAGCTCAGGGCTTCCATCATAGTACTGTGACCTCCGGGTGCGATGACTACATCTGAGGCTTTCATATATGGGAACTGGTCATCGATGAACTTCAGAATGGTCACATTCTCCGGCAGGTCTCCAAGACTTTCCGGATCAACGCCGGGGCCAGATAGCAGAGTATAATTTATCGAACCATCCATTCCTGCCACCTCAATGACCTTTCTGAAGATCGGTTCCCTGTATCCGAAACCACCTATTGTGCATAGCACATGTGGCCGCTCAGTTTCCTCTGCCGTGGTCTCATCATACGTCTTCCCGATGAGCGGACCGCTGAAGAGAACTTTATCCCATGTCTTATCCTGAAACTCCAGATTCTTCCTGCAAACCGTATGAGGCAGGGGATAATCAGGAATTATCACCTTATCTGGCATTTTGAATAGGCCTGTATAGGATATCCTCACGATCTCGGCCAGTATCTTGCTGGAAACACCCTTGCCCTTGAAGAACTCCTCCATATTGGACTGGTTAACTATAAGATAGCAGGGGATACCTCGTGTTCTGGCACTTACCATCCCCATAAAATAGCTGTCAGATATGACCATATCCGGTCTTGTTCTCTTCAAGAGCTTTCTTATTTTGATAAGTCCCAGGAACTGCCCTCTTTTGAAAGTTGCAACAATGGACCTCTTCATATTCAGAGAACCTGCCTTTCCAACAAGAGTGATCTCCGAAGGGATCTCGTATGCTTTGAAACCTTTGCGCTGGATAAGTTCCATGGAATATCCGTAAGCACCAACATGAACATCATGCCCGGCAGATGCCAGCTCTTTACCTATGGCAATGCTTCTGCTGGTGTGGCCAAGTCCCTCTCCACATACCAATATCATTACTCTCATCTTTGCACCAAAAAATAGTAACTAAAAAAATCAACAGGTGTTCATACGTTTTTATCTATTAAAAATACTTTCATCCCATCTTTAATTGTGTATTTCATCCTGCAAAGGAGTGATGTCGCCCATCAGTCTTTCAGTTGTTGACAATGCGTCCGATCCTTGATACTTGTGGTTGCTTTGACAGCCTGTACAGGAGAAATGGCAATCCTGAACTAAAGAAATGATGTGCCAGATGTCTTGTCATATTTGTCATATGTGGGTGTTTTTCCATATTTTCTCTGCCAACGAGATTGACCACTCTGTCAAAGGCCTCCACTCCAGTAGAGTAGTCACCCTCGTATGGCATTCTTGTTTCCATATTGAAGATAAGCTCGACCCATGCATTCAGTTCATGGCTTATATGCTTCCATATGGGTTCATCTATCATCATAAATGACCTGCCCTTCTCGATATTCCTGAAATACTCCCTGAAAGTATCTCCCCTGGCAACAGTGTACACTCTGCCTATTCTTCCTGTGTGGCTATCCGTTGTCACAGCCATACCTTTTCTGTATCTTTGTGCAAGCATCATGGCAAAGAAGTTCTTCTGTGTCAGGTCCTGCATATTATATTCTATGACAGGGAACTCTTTTGCAAGTTCAGGGACAGCAAATATATTTGGTTTCTCTCCAGGTTTGAACCAGAAAGGGTGATTGTACATATGCAGGATATCGTTACTTCTAAGGTAGTCCAGCAGAGTGTAGATGTCCTGTTCCTTCTGAACGATAGGCTCTATCTCTGCATATTGTCCCTTATCGAGGTCGAAAGCATTGATGTGTACTGTGTGGCCGACATTCTTCATATCGGTGATCGATATCTCTACACCTGGTGTCAGTCTTTCCCTTTCCCATCCCATAATATCGTAGGCTTTCATCGTGTCATGGTCTGTAAAGGTGACATGGTCAAGTCCGTCATCCATTGCCTTTTTCATAAGATTCGAAGGTTTGGTGAGCTTGCTGGCAGGAACGTCATATGAACAGGATGTGTGAACATGCAGGTCTGCCTTGCTCCACCCTTTTTCAAGTAGTTCTGCTGCCTTCTCAGAAGGAAGGATCTTCTGCCTCTTATTATTCTGTTTATGGAACAACTTCTCACACCTGCCATTTGAATTATTATATAATTACAGGTCTGAAGTTCAAAATAAATAGTTGTTCTCTATCATATTTAGGTTGCTATATATTCTATATAAAAAAGGCATATATATGCAAAAAAGAGACTTGTTATTATGTTCTTATTCCTGTTCAAGGTAGTCTTCAAGCAAACTTTTTTTCCGGTGTGTGTATGAGATTCCTTATTTTCGTGTGTGGTGAAGGTCTGGGGCACACCGGGCGCTGCATATCTCTTGCAAATGAATTGCTGAGTGCCGGTCATGAGGTGACCATCGGAGCTTATGGTTATTCAAAGGAACTTATCGAAAGGTCCGGTCATATGGTAACAGAGATACCTCAGGAGCTAAAGCTCAGCGGAAAAGATGGTTCATTAGATCTCAGAGGATCGATAATGGCAACAGTTCAGGGTATCTCTATCAAAGATATGGTCCATGTCACAGGACTTGTCAAAAGGATCGATCCTCATTTCGTTATATCGGATGGATATTATCTCGGCATAATTGCAGCTAAAAGGAATAGAATAAACAGGTGCATGATAGTGAACCAGTCCAGTATGCAGGATTTCTTCAAGGGTAAAGGACCTGCTGTGGGACTTGCAGGTTCAGTTGTCAGGTTGTTCTACACATGGATCTATAATAATATAGATATCATCTTTGTTCCTGATCTCGATCCTCCATTAACTATATGTGGTTCTAATCTTGCTTTTCCTGAAGGTGTTGAGGAAAAAGTGGAATTCACAGGTCCTGTTCTCAGGAAACGCTTCGATGAAGTTGTTCCTCTTGATGATGTGAAAAGACCACATGTGCTCTGTAGTATCGGAGGATTCGGATATCGCATCCATATATTCAGAAAGATACTAAGGGTCGCTGAAATGGACAAAAGCATAAATTATACTTTGATAGGAGGTCCTGATCTGGATTATTCTCTGCTGGAAAAAGTGCCTGATAATGTTGATATCAGAAAACTTATCGCTGATCCTTTCCCCTATTACAGGTCAAGTGATCTTATCATATGTACTGGCGGACATGGTACACTTACAGAGTCCCTGAGCTTTGGTTTACCTGTGATATCATTCCCCGATCAGTCTCATAACGAACAGGAGAACAATGCCCGTCTTCTGGAAAAGAACGGATATGGATCTTTCTTCACTTACTCTGCCACTCCTGAAGAAGTTCTGGGTGCTATTCATACTCTCATCAATGATGGCAGCTACAGGTCAGGAACATCAGAGCTCAGAGAAAAGGCACAGGTTATGGATGGTCCTGTCTATATCAGAAAACGACTTGAGGGCATAGTAAATGGTGAAAAAGGAATCTTTAAAGGTTCAAGTTCTCATTAACAGTTCCAGGAACCGGTATAGTTCTGCATGGTCCTGCAGGACAATATCTGCATGTTCCAGTTCTTTCCTGTCAAGATATGTGGGTGATCCTACTGTAAATATGCCTGCATTTTTAGCAGATGTGACTCCTAGTATTGCATTCTCTATGACTATGCAATTCTCTTTTTCAACCCCCAGCATCTCTACAGCTTTGTTATAAGGGTCGGGATCTGGCTTTCCATTAATGGTGTCATCACCGCTCACAATAGCGTTAAAGATCCCCGGGAATATCCGTTCCATTATAGTATCTACAACGACCTTGTCCGATCCGGATACGACAGCAAGTTTAAATTTGTTTTTCAGCTTCTTCAGGCATTTATCCATGCCTTCGAACATAACAGCCTTATCTATGTCAAAGATCTCGTGCTTTCTTGAAGGTATGGTCGTCAATATATCTTCCAGTCTGCATGGGTCGATATTTTTGCTGTTCATTATACTTTTCACAATGCCAGTGTCATTTTCGCCTTCAAGATGAAATATGTCCTTTTCATCAATTTCAATCCCTGCTTCAGCGAAAGCAGTTTTCCATGCATTCGAGTGCAAGTGCATGGAATCTATAAGAACACCGTCCATATCAAATATCAGAGCTTCGATCACACGCAAAACAGGATATGTCAATATATCTAGTTAATCTCGTTTTTTCTCATAGATCATATAATCTATATAGTGTATTTTCATCTTTCAAACGAACCATAATACTCTTTTAACTTTCAGCCTAATCTATTTTTATGGATAAAGCAGGAGCTATTTTTGCTTTATTGACAGTGCTTGCTGTCATGGTAGGTTCGTGGTTCTTTGCGGGGGTGCATGTTTCGATGGTAACTGAGGAAGTAGATCATATAGTACTTTATGAACTTGGGGATAATACTGAGGTCCGGCAGTATGGTGAAATAACTGTGATCTCAACAACGGCGACAGGTCAGGATTCCGGCTTCCGGGTGCTTGCATCTTATATCTCAGGAAATAATGAAGGAAGCCTGAAAATAGATATGACCGCTCCGGTGATAATTTCAGGGCAAGGCTCTGCTATTAATATGTCATTTATACTACCAGTTGCTTATAATGTGACCAATGCTCCTGTCCCTGAAGATCCCACTATATTGATCGGGACCTTACCTTCACGAAAGCTGGCTGTAATAGGATTTTCAGGATATGTGACCGACGAGGTCGTTGAGGAACAACGTTCAATTCTCAGTTCACAACTGGATGAGAACAATATTGTTACAAAAGGTGATTTCTTCCTCATGCGCTATGATCCTCCGTGGGTGCCTCCTATTCTGATGCGTAATGAAGTTGCTATCGAGGTGGAATAATTGGCAGAACTTTACAAAAGATCCCTTTTCATATTCAGGCGTGACCTGCGTGTGGAAGATAACACTGCTCTGAACCTGGCTATCAACAGCTCGGATGAGGTAGTTCCCTGTTTTATCTTTGACCCGCGTCTTGCAGATGAGAAAAGAGAGCATTTCAACTACAATGCTTTTCAGTTCCTGCTGGAATGTCTGGATGATCTAAAAGAGCAATTGCAGTCAAAAGGTGGCAGTCTTTTCCTGTTCTCCGGTCTTCCTGAGGATGTCATACTGGACCTGAAAAATGAACTGGATATCGATTCAGTATTTTTCAACAGGGACTATACTCCCTTTAGCAGGAAACGGGATGATGGGATCGAAAGGACCTGTTCAGCTGCCAATATTGAACTTATCACTTGTCATGATGCACTACTTCACGAGCCGGGCACTGTGCTTACCAATGAAGGTAAGCCTTATAAGGTGTTCTCTCAGTTCTTCAAAAAAGCATCACAAAGGGAGATCACACTTCCGGTAATGCTCGAGGGGGGCAGTTTCTATTCTGGTAAAGTGGATGTAGAACAGTCTGTTCTCTCCAATATTTCCATGCTCGTAAATGTGTCGATCTTTACAAAAGGCGGCAGATCCCATGCTCTGTCTATCCTGCAGAACATTGGTAATTTCAAGAACTATGATGATGAACGTAACTATCCTTCTATAAATGGGACAACTGGCCTTTCTGCTCATAATAAACTGGGTACTATCTCTATACGGGAGTTCTATCATTACGTAAGGGATGAACTGGGTTCAGGCCACACACTGATAAATGAACTTCACTGGCGTGACTTTTTCACTCATATTGCCGTTGCTTTTCCGTATGTTTTCACCAATGCTTTCAAGGGGAAGTTCGATGACCTTTCCTGGTCAGACGATAAAGAGCTCTTTGATAAGTGGTGCTCAGGCCAAACAGGGTTCCCAATAATCGATGCAGGGATGAGGGAACTGAACACCACTGGCTATATGCATAATCGTGTGCGAATGATAGTTGCATCTTTCCTTGTGAAGGATCTGCATATTGACTGGAAATGGGGTGAACGGTATTTTGCCAGTAAGCTTGTGGACTATGATCCCTGCGTCAACAATGGGAACTGGCAATGGGCAGCCTCCACGGGTGCAGACTCTCAGCCATATTTCCGCATATTCAATCCCTGGACCCAGCAGAAGAGGTTCGACCATGATTGTTCGTACATCAAAGAGTGGATCCCTGAACTTAGAGATATTGATCAAAAGACTATCCATTCTCTTGAGAAGGGAAATCAAGTTCCCGGAATTGATTATCCGCAGCCTGTGGTCGAACATTCGCAGGAACGTAACGCTGCTCTTTCAATGTTCAAAGCAATGGGTTGAGGACTTACGAAAATGTATTTATTCCGCAATATTAATATGTAAAGTGCATATTTATCCAATACTTCTTTTTGCGGGGGTTGCCCAGCCTGGCCAAAGGCGCAGGGCTTAGGACCCTGTCTCGTAGGAGTTCGTGCGTTCGAATCGCACCTCCCGCACTAGTTTTCAAATGGTTTCTCATTTATTTGTGACTGTCAGGTGTGCATATTTTCCATGGGTCACATCCTCATGATATCATAGAATATATAGAAAATATTATCTATGACCGTGCTTTTCTATCTTAGTGTGTCAGCAGATAATGGTATCCGCGTAAGTCTTAGCAGGGACTTGACGCTCTTTGATATCACAATGATAGGAATTGCCGGGATGATCGGGGCGGGCATATTCGCTCTCACCGGCATAGCAACAGGAATTGCGGGACCTGCGGTTATTCTTGCTTTTCTTTTGAATGGTATTGTGGCTACATTTACAGGACTTGCCTATGCAGAGCTTGGTTCTGCTATTCCTGAGGCCGGTGGAAGTTATCTCTGGGTGAAGGAAGGTATAGGCAATCACTTTGGTTTCCTGGCTGGCTGGGTGGACTGGGCAGCTCACACGATCGCATGTTCTCTTTATGCAGTTACATTCGGTGCATTTTTCTCAGAACTGGTGATCCATTTCTTAGGATATGATGGTATTTCCCAGGGAACTCTGATCAGCACCTCTGCATTTGGTATTGTCACTCTGATGGCATACTTGAACTATCTTGGCGCAAAGGAAAGTGGTCGGATAGGTGGTATGGTCACTCTTTTCAAAGTTGCTATCCTTGTTGTTTTTGCGTGTTTTGGTATTTACAGGACCTTCCTCACACCTGACTGGTCGGTTGCATTTCTTGCAGAACCTTCGTTCTTGCCACATGGTGTCGGTGGTCTTCTCGTTGCAATGGGTTTGACGTTCATAGCATTTGAGGGGTATGAGATAATCGCTCAGAGCGGGGAAGAGGTCAAAGATCCTGAAAAGAATATACCCCGAGCTATTTTGTTGTCATTGTGGATCGCTGTTATTATCTATATTATGGTAGCATTTGCTCTGATAGGTGCTATTAAGGTAGATGGACCAAGCTGGATCTATCTTGGAGAACTTGGTGAATTCAGTATGATCCGGGTTGCAGGTCAGATCATGTCATTCGGTTCAGTCCTTATTCTTGCAGGTGGTTTTGTTTCCACGATAAGTGCCATGAATGCCACTGTCTATTCCTCTTCCAGGGTTGCGTTCGCTCTTGGAAGGATGGGTTATCTTCCGGAAGCTCTTTCCAATATCAATGAAAAGAGAAGAACGCCTCATTATGCTATTCTTTTCAGTTATTTCATTATTGCAACTATGACATTTGCTCCGATCGAGACCGTTGCTTCTGCGGCAAATGTTATGTTCCTGATCTTATTCATTCTGGTCAATTCCGTTCTTATTATACTAAGGTTCAGAAGGCCAGATCTTAAAAGGGCCTTTAAGATGCCCTTTGCTCCTTATCTTCCTATACTCGCAATAATTGTACAGCTTGTCATTGGTTATTATCTTGTGACAGCGATCGAAGATACTACTTTCATTGCAGGTATCACGATATTCTGGATCCTTGCAGGTTCTTTCTTTTATTTCTCTTATTCAGAGAAGGAGATCAAGAGGCGTGCAAAGTATCTACGCAAGAAGGTCTATGAAGAAAAGCCGTTTGCTGAGAAAGGGTATAAGATACTGGTCCCTATTAAGAATATGGCAACTACTGGTGATCTGGCCAAGTTTGCTAATATTGTTGCAAGAGAAAGGAATGGGCACATTGTCTTCCTGAAGGTCCTTACTTTTCCGGAGCAAACGCCTCTCTCTGCTTCTGATGCTTATGTTGATGAGAGAAGGGCTATGATGAGGGGACTGATAAGTTCTGTAGATGTGCCTTCAGGTGGTATAATCAAAGTTGGAAGGGATGCTTCTGATTCTATATTAGATACTATTGAGGAAGAGAAACCGGATATGGTCATCATGGGTTGGAGGGGCAGGACCTTCCGCCGTGATTTTGTTCTTGGAAGTACTCTTGATCCTCTTTTGCTCAAGGCTCCATGTGATGTTGTAGTGGCAAGGTTCGAGCCAGGCAGGAGTCTAAAGGATATCCGTAGCATATTGCTGCCTACGGCTGGTGGTCCACATGCTGCTCTTGCTGCGGAGCTGGCACATGACCTTGCGGTAGAGAAGAATGCTACTGTTACGATGTTCAATGTGGGTAGGTCCACAGGAGATGAAGGCAAGGCTCTTGCTGCTTTCAGGGATCTCGAGGGCTATTTCAAGGATGTGGATATCAATAAGAAGTTCACTGTTTCGGAGAACATCGAAAAAGGCCTGTCAGAAGAGGCAAAGAAACAGGATGTGGTCTTCATTGGTGCTACTACAAGGCCTTTCCTGAAGAATTTCCTCATGGGCGTGTTCCCTGAGAAAATAATCAAGAATACGGATACAACGGTTATTATGGCTCGAAAATGGGTCAAACTCAGGGATGTTATTAAGAAATAAGGGGAATTATTTTCCCTTATTTTTACAGCATCCTTTTTTATTTTCAATTATCTTCAAACAGTGTCTTGTATCACAATTGTTAATTGCATATTATTGACTGTTTCTCCGCAACACTTTTATAGTAAGTCTGTTATGTAAGGGTGCTCGCGAGGAGCTCACTGGTGCGGTGCTCGCATCGGAAAACTTGCTCGTGGGAGACATTCGATGAAGTAATAATTTCATTTCATCAGGCTGGTGTTAACAAAGGTCCATCCTTTACCTTCGAATCTCTTGATTCAGAATGTATATATACGATGGCAGCCTTTGAAGGAGTCCGCGCAAATCGCGCGAAAACACTTACAATCACCGCCTTTAACAAGTGGAGACAGAAGCTTTTTCTGTCTGACGTTGGATTTGGCAGTTCGGTTAATTCTGACCGGTAGTGTATAACTACAAACAATTAAGGAATTAACCAAACTATGTGCAAATAGGAAATATTCTCTCAATGAGAGTTCTTTCCGACTGATTCCTAAATGACTTCCAAAATAACATATTCTTTGTGTGTGATCAACAATTCTGGTTGATCCTGCCAGAGGTCACTGCTATCAGTATTCGACTAAGCCATGCGAGTCAAATGTTCTTCG
>NZ_FOUJ01000003.1 GCF_900114835.1 Methanolobus profundi
GAGAATGAAGCATCCTCATCACGGATCTTTTCAACAGTATAATACTTCTGGGAGTTAGTTAGGTTATCGCTTCCAATCGTAGTTACACCAGTAAGAAGAGTCACAAGGTTTGTTGCTGCACTATCACCAAAGGAGCCCATAGCACCATTAGATTGACCTGCTTCAGAATAAGATTTTGTATTTCCTGCATATACAAGGTTGTTCGCTGTGGTACCATCAGTGATGGAAACAACTACCTGATTGACATCTACAGGAGAACTACCGACATTAAGTCCTACTTTAAGCTTAAGAAGGTCAATTGTGTCTGACATATTTGTTGCTGAGTTCTTGGCACGGACACCCTCGATGGTCTTTACCATCAGGTTGGATGATACTTCCTGTGTAGCCTGCTTACCGGTTGACTGTGCCTTCTGCTGAAGTGTACCGGAAGTCTGAATCAATACAGCAGCTGCAACTGCTGCTACAAGAACCATGGCGATGAATATGATAAGGGTACCAATACCCACCTGAGCCCTGGTGTCTTTTTTCATATGTAATACTTTGTTTGCTTTCATGTACGATCCTCCTCTTTATATCCTTCGATTTTTGGATATACTACTATTATAGTAGTGAATAATATATATACCATTTGGTTGGAAATATCAAACAACAAACTAGTCGCAATTGCACAATGAAAATATATAAATAAAATAAAACTAATGTGTGTATGATATAGAGATGAATCCAGGACTCCTGCTGAACGGCACCATCAGTTTTGCAATAACATTGTCGTCCTTTGCATTCGCCTGGGTCTTATCCAGGAACCAGGACCAATACAAAGAGAATAGCAAACCTGCTCTTTTTTCGCTAATCATATTCTGGACAATTGTAGCAATAACATACCTGCCTACTTCACTCAGGATGTTCGCTGCATATTTTGGGAACCAGGAAATGGATGCTATATTATACTTCATAGCAGCAGTCCCATTTGCTTTTATTTCAGTTCCGCTGGTCTTTTTCATAATATATGTGATCACAGGAAGTATGAAGATCGGAGAATATACATCACTGATATTCACATTCATAGGAGCAGCTTATCTGGCATTCCTTTACAATAGCGGAATAGTCGGACCTATAGTAACTGACTGGGGTTCAATCTTTATGATCAACAGTGATGCTGCCATCAATCTATATCTGATGGGACTCTTTGTAATACCCACTTCAATGATACTTGGGCTTTTGTTGCTCATATTGTTGCAAAGGATGCCAAAGAGAATACGCTATAGAACAGCACTCCCACTCGTTGCAATATCATTCGTTTTTGATTTCATGCTTACGGACATGATAGCAATAGTTGATGTGATGCAGATGTTTGCACGCCTGTTCGTTCTTATAGGCACAGTGCTTGCATACCTTGCTTACTTCCCCCCACACACCGTACAGGAGAAGTTAGGCATCCAGGAACAAATGAATAACACTCACATAAACCCCATTGACCATAACATCGAATTCTTTTTGAAGGATAGGAATTAGAGACCTTAATATCAGACCTGTGCATTAAAAATGAAACAAAATATTGTTTCATTTAAAAGGTACCGATATTTTTAAATACATTAACACTTATGTACATGTTTGTACATTAAAGAACATACGTGGTTATTCGATGCACTCGGTTATAAATGATATAGTCAATTCTACAGAAAAGAGGATCCTGCAAATTGATAACGGAGATACCCTGAAAAGAGATCCAGAAAAAAGAGATATTGTCAATGCGATCAGAACTAAGAGGTCACTGAACAAAGTTGCTGTCATCTCAGAAGTTAAACCAGCATCTCCTGGCAAGAAACTAAGAGACATATCCCCGGAAGATGCAAAGGAGATAGCAAGCGAGATGGAAAGGGCCGGAGCAATCGCAATATCCGTACTTACTGAACCTGAGTTCTTCCATGGATCCCTCGACAACCTGAAAGCTGTAAGAAGTAATGTGTCCATCCCGGTACTACGCAAGGACTTTATTGTTGATAAGATCCAATTTGAAGAGACACAAAGCGACCTTATTCTACTGATAGCCGGAATACTTGGAACGAAACTTGAGGAAATGGTGCAATTAGCGATTTCAAAAGGATTCGAGCCCCTGGTAGAAGTACATAATAAAGAGGAACTTGAAGAAGCCCTAAAAACAAAAGCAAGAGTTATAGGTATAAACAACAGGGACCTCAGTACACTGGAGATCGATCTGGATACTACTCTTGAACTTGTTCCAAGAATAAAAGAATTCGATAATGAGAACGGAACTGAGCACATTATAATAAGTGAAAGTGGTATGCATACCACAGACGATATCAGGAAGGTTATAGAAGCAGGTGCTGATGCAGTACTTGTAGGCACCTCGATAATCAAAAGTGGCAAGATATATACCAAGACAAAAGAACTGGTTGATGCACTTGATGAATAAGACAGATGGAGGAAGAATATGAAAAGATCGATGTATGGCAAGTTTGGGGGGCAATTCGTTCCTGAGGTACTTATGCCTGCACTTACAGAGCTTGAAGAAGCCTATGACAAATATAAAGAGGATCCTGAATTCCTTGCAGAACTTGACTATTATATGAAGGAGTTCGCAGGCAGAGAAACACCACTCTATTTTGCGAAGAACCTGAGTAAAAAATACGGCATCAAGATATACCTTAAGAGAGAGGATCTTGTACATGGTGGTGCCCATAAGCTGAACAACACACTGGGACAGGCACTTCTGGCCAAATATATGGGAAAGGAAAGGCTCATTGCTGAGACAGGTGCAGGGCAGCATGGAACTGCAACTGCAATGGCTGCAGCTAATATGGGATTCATTTCCGAAGTATACATGGGTGCAAAGGACGTGGAACGTCAGCACATGAATGTTTACAGAATGGAGCTGATGGGGTCCAGGGTAAATGCAGTCGAATCCGGTTCAAAGACACTGAAAGATGCCATCAATGAGGCACTGAGGGACTGGGTCACCAATGTTGAGAACACGCACTACCTGATAGGTTCTGTGGTAGGACCACACCCATATCCAATGATAGTACGTGATTTCCAGAGTGTGATCGGGAAGGAAGTAAAGGAACAGATCATGGAGAAGGAAGGACGTTATCCAGATTCCATTGTTGCATGTGCAGGCGGTGGAAGCAATGCAATGGGCATATTCCATCCATTTATAGAGGATAAAGAGGTCAAGCTCTTCCCTGTTGAAGCAGGTGGCAAAGAGATGAAGACCACCGAAAAGGAAGCATTGCACTCATCCTCGCTCTGTGCCGGTGAAGAAGGTATACTTCAAGGCGCACACACAATGATATTACAGGATAAGTACGGACAGATACTTGAATCAAGTTCTGTATCTGCTGGCCTTGATTACTCTGGCGTGGGACCTGAACTTGCATATCTGGCAGATATTGGCCGGGTAACACCATGCAATGTCAATGATGATGAAGCACTTGAAGCATTCTACGAGCTCAGTCGCCTTGAAGGTATTATCCCTGCTCTGGAATCATCACATGCAGTAGCATATGTCATGAAGATGGCAAAGACAGGAGAACTTGGAGATCTTGTGGTCATCAGCCTTTCTGGCAGAGGTGACAAAGACCTCGAGACAGTATTTAAACTAAAAGAAGAGGAAGAGGCAAAAGAAGGAAAGGAGGCCTCCCTGTGAGAATAGCAGAGAAATTCGCAGAACTTGAAAAGAAAAAAGAGAAGGTACTGATCACTTACGTATGTGCAGGTGATCCTTCTGCAGAAGCAACAAAGGACATTGTCCATGCACTTGTAAAAGGTGGCGCTGATATAGTAGAACTTGGACTTCCATTCTCTGACCCTGTTGCAGATGGACCTACAATACAGGCTGCAGCTACCAGAGCACTTGCAGCAGGTATGACCCCGGACATCTATTTTGAGATGGCTGCATCGATCAAAGAAGATGTTCCACTTGTATGCATGACATATTACAACCTGATATACAAGAGAGGGACGGAAAAGTTTGCAAAGGACTGTGCAGAATCAGGAATTACAGGAATAATCGTTCCCGATCTTCCTGCAGAAGAATCAGATGAACTGCACGATGCATGCAAAAAGAATGGTGTTGACCTTATTTTCCTGATAACCCCTGTGACCACAGAATCAAGGATGAAGAACACACTTGAAAAGACATCAGGTTTTGTCTACATAGTCTCAAGACTTGGAGTTACAGGTGAAAGAGTAGATGTGGCAGATTCCACCAAGAAGATACTTGGACGTATCCACACAGATGTTCCAAAAGCTGTCGGTTTTGGCATATCCAATCAAAAACAGGCTTCTGAAGTTATCAAAGCAGGAGCAGATGCAGTTATAGTAGGATCTGCTTTTGTCAGCATCATTGCTTCAGGCGATAATGTCAATGAGAGAGTAGAGAAACTTGCATCCGAACTAAAAGAAGGCTGCAAAGAATAATAGTTAGATATTGGGAATAAAATAAAAACAGAAAGGAGTGGGGACTCATTCTGCAAATAGCTGATCCACGAACCATTTGGGATCGAATTTGCGCAGGTCATCATATCCCTGCCCCATTCCTAAGAACAATATTGGTTTTCCGGTGATGTATGCAATTGATATTGCTGCGCCACCTTTAGAATCGGCATCTGTTTTCGTAAGGATAGAACCATTTATCGCAACAGCATCATTGAACTGAGCTGCCCTTTCAACCGCATCATTACCTGCAACTGCCTCATCAACAAATATGATGAGATCTGGCGGAGCCACACGGCATACTTTCTTCAATTGCTCCATAAGGTTGATGTTCGTATGCATTCTTCCGGCAGTGTCTGACAGGACAACATCAACATTATTTGCCTTTGCATGCTGTATAGCATCATATATCACAGCAGCAGGGTCACCCTGTTCCTGATGTTTGATTATCTTCACACCGATCTTGTCGGCATGTATAGCAAGCTGGTCTATAGCACCTGCCCTGAATGTATCACCTGCAGCTACTACTACTGACATACCCTGATCCTTGAAGCGCTTTGATAATTTGGCAATGGATGTTGTTTTACCGGTTCCGTTGATACCAATGAAAACAATGTGTACTGGCTTATCAGCATCTTTTACGTAGTCATCGAGGTCGAATACATTTGCACTCATCACATCATAGATAGCTTTTTTGAGAGCATCTTCAACGATATTCCCGGTGTTGCTTCCTATACGACGCCTTGTCCCTACAAGCTGATTCTTGACGGACTCCACAATAGCCTCTGATACGGAAAGAGCGATATCGCTTTCAAGAAGTGCCATCTCAAGGTCCCATAATGGTTCTTCGAGATCATCTTCTTCAAGGATGAATTCCCTTTCAAAAACAAGAGCCTTTGCTTTCTGAGCAAAACCAAATTTCTTAGCGCCAGAGGACTCATTTTTAACTGATCCCGCCTCCGAGACCGGTTCGGACACTGGTACGGCTTCCTCAACTTTGGACTCGACAGTTTCCTGTGCGGAAGGTACTGGAGTTGATGATGTAGGCTCTTCCTGAGGAGCATCTGCAACAGCTTCCGGTTCTATAGCAACTGCCTTCTCATCGATCTTGCTGCTGATCTTATCTTTGAAGCCAGTAAGTTTTGACTTAAGCTTATTGAACACGTGATACAACCCGTAAATTTGTTAAAAATAGAAAAAAAAGGTTCACTGGGAACCTGGCATTCCCTGAGCCTGCTGCTGCTGGCTAAGGAATGATTCAATAGCCTGCATCTGCTGACTTATCTGAAGCAGGGCATTGTTCATATTGTCGAGAGCTGTCGTGAGCCTTTCCTTACGGCGCTCAAGAATAACCTTTGCATCCGCAATTGGCCTTTCGACACTTATACCTGCCCCGACATCAACCACTACATTATCAGAGCGGCTGATATTGGCATATACAAATGAACCGGAACCGATCGGGAACATCATCTCAGAACCATCAGAAACATTGCTGAGTTCTTCAATGGTGCCCAGAGCACGATTGCAATCCTCCATGGAGATCTGGACCATGCCTACCTGTTGCTGTAACATCTCCGCTCGCTTCTGGAACTCGCGGTGCTGGTTCGCAAGGACCCTTGGGTCCTGTCCATTCATACCTGCCATAGAGATCATGCCTCTGTAATACTTTCGATCTTTATCATGTTCCTTTTAAGACCATGCTGACTGCCAAAGAGTGAATACGCTTTGTCAAGTGCATTCTTCTCGTTCTGGCTCTCAATGGTCTTTGCGAACTTTTCCCATGCTATTCCGGCCCTGAATGTGCCTTTGACCTGAAATGTCTTCATTTGAATCACCTGTAACTGTTATTAAATAAAGCCCAGTGCGTCCTCTATTCTTCCAAGTTCATGACCCGTGGTCTTTGAACCTGCAACGTATCCTTTGGAATTGGCCAACAAGCCTGAGCCCACCATCTGTGTGCCGTAATTTGATGTGCCGATATCCACCGGAAGTCCGAACAGTTCTTCAAGAACCTCCAGTTCCGAAGCGGTAGCCCTTGGATTTACAAGCAGACCTTTGTTAGTAGCAACAGCGGCCATTCCTACGGTCTTGGTGCCTCCGATCGTGCCACGCCTGACATCGACCTTCAGAGCCTTTCCTATAGCTTCAATGGACCTGTCGCTGAGCTCTGGATGTACCAATGCAGCTGAATCGTTAGCCAGGACTACATTTCCTATGGCATTCAATTTGCCAGGGATCTCAAAGACGGGTACATCCATCTTATCCTGCCCCCTCACATTGGAACCTCTAGAAACAAGCAATGCATTGGAGTTTCCACGACAAAGTGAACCCACAATAGTACCTCCATTGATGAGAGTCTCCACTACATTAACCTGTAACAACTGCCCAAGGGCGTTTCTGGTATTCTCTGAAGTGTTCGGTGGCACAAGTGCCATATCTTCAGTACACGTTGCAAAAGCCCCAATAATGGGGCTTTCCTGAATAGTTATAGTTCTTAACATTATATTACGATCTATAGACTGGACTTTTCATGAGGAGCGATCATGCAAGTTCTGCCTGAACTTCGCCATCCTCGAACTTTGCAGCTCTTATACGAATGGACAAAGGTGGCTTCTCAGCACCGCGTTCCCATATCTTTTCGTTGATCGTCTTGTCTATCTTGATCATATCAGGTTCTGCCTTCATATGCTTTGTAAGGTATGACCTGATAACTTTCAGAGCGTGTTTGGACCTCTTCCAGCGAGGAGCTTCCTTCACTTCACGGAGAGGAATTGTGTATATCTGCTCTTTTACTATGTCGTCTGCCATTATGATCACCTGCTTATTTCACATCGAGACTGCTTCTTCTCCAGTGTCTTCTCTTTGGATGGCTTACAACCTTACGGTTGGTCTTGATGATGACCCAGGTAGGAACCCTGTGGTTCTGCCTGTGTGCCTTAGCCAGCCTTGTTTTCTGTCCTTTTGTATTGTGGCTCACTTGTCTCACCTTATACTATGATTGATATTGTTAAATTGATAGATCTTGAACTTTTTAGTTCATGATCGCTTTTTTGCGTTCGATAATATGCGACTGCACATGTGTTGGGAAGATATCCCTGACCTTTTCCGAACCATTGCGCTGTTTGATAAGTTCCCGAAGTTCGGTCTCATAGTCCGCTTTCAGGACATTCTCGCTCAGACCTTCCTCGATAACCAGATGTTCCTTCACAAGTTCATTGACCGCAGCACGCCCGAACCCTTTAAGGGGACATACATAATGAACCCCAAAACGGTCCTCAATACTCCTTATCTGAGAATGTTCCAGCAAAGGAACACGATCATCGCGACGGATACCGTCTGCAATGAAAGAGGTATTCTCATCAGAAGCAAGATGCTCGATCACACTTTTGTGAATGAAATTTATGGCATTCTTTGGAAAACCATCCTGCATGATAATATCATATGCCTTTTCAAGGATCGATATGTCAGGCCTGATAACCCTGTGAGGAAAACCAAGCGTTTCTGCAGCCTCTGAAGCTACCTCCCCTACAGGAAGTAACGAAAAACTGCATGTGACCAGTTCGATCTCGAAGAACGGCTCCAGCAATATTGCAGAAAGGGAACTATCCTTTCCACCGCTGAATAGGACTGATACCTGCATGAGAATTCTCACATACGCTTAATGGTGGGTTCCCTCTTCTTAGGTTGCATCTGAACCAGAAGCTGTTTGAGTTTCTCGTCATCGATCATTGATTGAAGCCTGCCACTTTGTGCAAGCATGATCAACTGAGATTCAAGCTGCTCTACCAGTTCCTTTCGGGACATACGTAGATTGGTCAGCCTCTCACGTGCTTCCGGAGTGAGGATCTGACGCATCAGAGCCTGCTTCTTTGCTTCCATCTCAGCCTGCGCCTGCTCCTGCTGCATTGCTGCCTGCATATCGGCACCGCCCATCTGTTGTTGGGTCGCCTGTTGCTGCTGCATTTGCGCAAGCCTTCTTCTTCTTATTTCTTCAAGGTCGTCCGTCATGAAAGTCACCTGTGCTTTACAGAAATGTAAGCAATGATCCCTTATAGGAGTTATCGAACACGAATTCTGCGATCAGTACTTAGCAAGACCAGGAATTGTTTCCACGAGGTCCTGTTTAACCTGATATGCAACGTTGTCAAGCATGGACTGTCCCTGTGGGGACACTACACGACCGCTCTTAAGAGCACGTACGAAACCTGCTTCTTCAAGCTGCTGAAGAGCTGTTCTTGCAATAGAACCGCTTCCCTTTGCTTTAACACCAGGTGCAGCTCCTCTGTCCTTCTTTCCACCGTAGACGGATCTAAGTCTCTCGACACCGATAGGACCCTGTGTGTAAACGGTCCTGAGTACTGCGGCACACCTTGTGTACCACCAGTCTTTTTCGCTAGGTGGAAGCTCTTTGTGCACACCGGTCTTTGCGTAAATTGCCCACTCAGGCGGATTTACTTTATCATTCTCTTTCAACTTTTCTGCTACCTTTGTTATTAACTCGGCTGCAGGAACGTCATATACAGTTGTCATTAATTATTCTCCTGAATTATAATATCTGTTAAGATACCCACCTTCTGCAGGACTCAATTGCATCAGGTATAGTTCAGCTGGATTTGTGATGTTTAAACTATTGAGTAGTATATACGTGTTTCGGCAGTTTTTGCTTATCCGCCCTATTTTTTGAAGGTTTGTTCCCTTGCAGGACCAACTGAGACGTATTCAACAGATACACCCATCTTCTCTTCAAGATAGGTAATATAGTCCTGTGCTGCCTGTGGAAGGTCAGCAAACTCCTTCACACCAGTAAGATCATCATCCCACCCAGGAAGGTCCTCATAGACAGGCTTGCATCTTGCAAGTGCAGATGTATCCTCTGGAGGATAGTCAATGATCTGCCCGTCAAGTTCGTATGCAACACATACCCTTACAGGGTCAAGGTTGGACAGGACATCGATCTTAGTAAGAGCAATTGATGTGTACCCATTGAGATAGATAGCTTTCTTAAGGAGCGGAAGATCGAACCATCCACATCTTCTTGATCTGCCTGTGGTTGTTCCAACTTCGCCACCGACTTCCTGTATCTGTTTTCCGACATCATCGAAAAGCTCTGTTGGAAGTGGTCCTTCTCCTACACGAGTAATATATGCCTTGACTATAGCCAGCACATTGTCGACCCTTGTAGGACCTACTCCGATATTGGCACATGCTGAACCTGCAATTGTACAGGATGATGTAACGAACTTCTGTGTTCCGTGTATGACATCCAGGTGAGTACCCTGTGCACCTTCAGCAAGGACATTCTTGCCTTCATCGATCGCTTTGTTAACTTCATATGATACATCAGTGATATAAGATGCAAAACGTTCACCGAGTTTCACATACTTATCTATAAGTGCCTCGTCCCTTACAATAGAAGGATCACCACCAAGTTCCTTTATTGCTGCTTCCTTTGAAGGTGCTATCTCTTCAAGTCTATTCAGGAACCGTTCCTTGTTTGTAAGATCTGCCATGCGGATCTCATCCCTGGCAACCTTGTCAATGTATGCAAATCCAATACCACGTTTTGTTGTTCCGATCTTCTCGGTCCTCATGGCCTCCCTGAGACCATCAAGTTCAATGTGATATGGCATTATTACACTGGCCTTGGCATCAACACCAACCCTCTTTGCATCAAGCTCGATACCACCCTCTGCAAGCATATCGATCTCTTCTGCCAGAACCCCTGGGTCAACAACAGTACCCGGACCAATAAGTACCCTTGAATCTAAAAGAAAACCTGAAGGAATAAGATGGAGCTTGTATACATCCTCACCCACCTTTACGGTGTGTCCTGCATTGTTCCCGCCCTGGAAACGAACGACCAGATCATACTCACCGGACATGAGGTCAACTATCTTACCTTTACCTTCATCGCCAAATTGCGCACCTGTGATTATCGTAAACATGGGTGCAGGATTATTCTGTTGGCTTAATAAAGTTTTGATTGGCCCTCAAAGGTCCTCTTCGAACACCAGCATGCGAGCCCCTTCATCAAAGAATCCGGAGGAATCTGCTCTACGACATCTGAGTGCCTTGGTGATACCCATATCTACCAGAGTATCGATGAGTTTTTCAGCAACCGTAATACTTACATTGAATTCAGACTGGAGCATATAGATGGCATCAGGCCGCTTTACCGAGTAGAAGCAGGCACGTGATCTCTTGTCGGAACTGCAGTCCCCATAACCATCACATTTCATTACACGAGAACTGTTCTTGAAGTGGATAGCAAGTCCCTGCCAGGAATGAACGTTATGCATCCCCTTGATACCGTATATAGTGGCCTTTGTTCTTTCTTTAGGTCGTATCACAAACAAGTATTGTGGCTAATTATATAATTATATTACGTATTTTAATTTCTAACTAATTTGACTTGCGAGTAAATAAACTTAAAAGTTTGACAATATAAGTTCAGAAGGTTTTAATACCATTAGATTGTTCATTAATAACGAGTGGAGATCAAATGCTGACAAGCACAATAATAACCACAACAACCAGTACGATATCTTCAACTGCAGCAGGTATTGCGATGACAACATCACCAGGGCTGCCCGAATACGGTGTGCTGGCGGTCATTGCACTGATATTGTTGCTTTCGGCAAAAGAGATCTTATCTGCTTCCGAGAAGTGGAACAGATCCCTTGATTGTTCATTAAATATGACGATCATGCCGTTGTTGGTATCGTTTGTAGCAATAGTGATCTTTAAGATATCAGAGATAATCTGATATCTTTTTCTTTTTTGATATTCATTAGCTACTGCCATTTAAAATAAAAAAGAAGACAGGACAGACCCACATAGTGGGCCCACGGTTATAGATAATTCGTGAACTTACTTATACCGATTCTTTCTGTATCCGAGCAATATTGCACCAAGGCAGACCACACCAATGACCCCACCTACAATCCCAAGATCAGGTAGCTTACTTTCCACACCTGAGGCAGACTCGTTCAGAATATAACCTTCGTGTGTTTCTGAGTCAGCAGTGCTTTCAAGGCTTTCAGAACCATCATCAGAGGTTGATGCCTCACTTTCAATATCTTCACCAATGCCATCCGAATCGCCCGTATCCTCACCAAGTGATTCTGCCGGAACTATCTTCAACTCAGTACCAGTATGACTGCTACTGCTTTTCTTTGTACTTGAAGAAGATGAAGAGGAGGAAGAAGAAGAACTATCATCATCGGTCTCTTCTTCGATATCACCAAGAGAGAGCTGTCTACTCTGGCCACCGATATTTAGATCAAAAACTCCTTCCGGCATATTCTCTGTAGTATATGTATATTCAAAATCACCATTAGAATCTGCAGTTATGGTGGCCTGTGCACCAAAAGTAAAAGTCACTTCACTACCAGAAGACGTACCACTTAATTTGATGTTGTATGTTCCACTGTGGATCTTCCCCGTTCCAAATGTGGCCACATTATTGTTTATCGAGATATAATTCCCAGGAACAGATATTGGAATACCCAATAGGGAGATAGAGATATCAAGATCATCCACACCTTCCGCTCTCAGGCTAAATGAATCAGAACCATCAGGAATTGTAACCTTTCCAATATTATATTCATACTCTCCATCTGAAACTGTCTGCACATTACCAAAAGAAACTGAAGCAGATATCTCTTCATTAGGATCTGCCTTGCCTGTGACGGTCACAGTATCTCCAGGCTGAGGATCCTCAGGAGATATCGTGAGCTCTGTCACCTCCGCATAAACAGGAGAGACCAATAAACTAAGAACAATTGCCACGATATATGATATGAGTATCGTTCTTGAATAAACTTTTGAAAGATGGAAAGGAAAAATATTTTTTATCATTATAAATGCATCTCCATGGATGAACCTCTGAGAGGAACGGAATTATGTTGCAACGTTCCATATAAAGGCATGTATTTATTTAATGCTTACTGTAAATTTTTTAGTCATTATAAAAAATAATGAATAATAGACCGGACCATACCAACTCATGCATCAGTTCATCAGAGGTATGATCCCGAACAGGAAGATATTGACAAGACCGTGTGTCAGAGTGATAAGCGGAAAGCTATTGGTCCTCTGGAACATATAACCAAGCAGGAGCCCTGCAAAAGATGTAAAGAATATCTCATAGATAGTCCCATATCCGGAGTGCATCACACCGAAAAGGAAACTTGCAAGCAACAGTCCTTTGACAGGACCGAAAGAATCTGAAAGCCTTGTCTGCAACAGTGACCTGAAAACAAGCTCTTCTCCCAGACCTACAAAAAATATCATAACTATAGATATCTTCAAAATACTGTCAAGGGACAGATCAGGGATCAGATTCCCGGCATGTATAGTAAAATTCTCACCCTGTGCTATCAGGAATCCAACCAGTACAGCAAGTGGAAGAAGCTTGAGCATACCCTGAAAATGGAATCCCAGAGTATCTTTTTTGATAGACTGATGTTTTATAATGAAATAAGCTGGCAGTACCATTGGTGCATAAACGTAGACATAGAGATAAAGTGTCATCTCCGAGAACACAGGCATGGACATATTCAGAAGCCTCAATATAGGAAGCAGTGAAAGTACCTGAAGTGAACGGGAAACATGCGTGCCATCTATCCATACAGAAGAAATGGACAATGCAACAAGTGTAACTACATGTAACATTACGCCTGCCCGGATATTCCCAGAATACAAAAGGAGTTCTGCCAGAACTACCATTAACATTGCGATGCCAATGATATAACCATCAGTGAGCCCCGGAACCACAGAAGAACTTGTTTGTCCGATATCATGAGGATCTGAGCCCAGTTGTTCATGGTCTGTCATTGTGCCTCCGTAACGTTTATCCATAAATGAAGGTCTCTGTAGGGTTCTGTCATATTATCATCCCTGTAAAGCAAGTACTGCAACTTCATATCAGTACCTGTCACAGCAGGAACGAAAGATACAGGTCTTTCCCATGTTACATTATGAGCCAGAGCCACATGCTGTAAGTTTTCAGGAGTGTCCATAGTCTCATTGTCAAGCTTGATAACTATCGAATAATTGACCACATCATACTCATGGTTCACTACACCTACGATGACATCAACACTATTCCCTACAACCAGCTCCGTCCTGTAATTATCTGCCATACGCTCAGGTCCGAGTATATAGAACTCGGTGAACTTCTCCCCCTGTTTAGGAGTTACGACAACATATACAAGGGTCATCACCGATGCAAGTATAGATATCACCAGAATGATGGTCAGTATACGATCCAGTCTTGACTCCGGTCTCTCACTTATCTCTGCTTTGACCGAGTCGAACATTTCCCTGAAAGGAACGAAAAAGGCATCATCTCCAAGGGATTCTCTTCGGAAGATGGCGATCAGGGCCATGATAATAGTGAAATTTGTAAGGAATACAAGAATAGGTACAAGCCTGATCCCCCATGGAGTATAGTTCAATCCAAGACCTATAAGAGGGACCACAGCAATACTAAGCCCAAAGCTCAGTGCGATCCTTTCAATGCCATCAAGATCATCCTTTCCCGGGAACAGAGCAGCGATAAGAGCATAGCCGGGTAGGAAAAGGACCATCGGTAGACCCAGAACAGTACGTAATGGACTATCGCTAAGAAACGGGACAAGCACGAATATATCAGTGAGCAGCACAAGGGCTATCACCAATTTAATGTCAGCAGGGGTTTGTTTTTTATCCGGCATTTTATTCTCACATAGGTACAGTTTATAATATATTTAATGTTTTGGAGATCTTTATGCCTTAATTGACATAAAATATAGAAAATAAGCTTTCATCCATGGTACAACTAAACAGGATGCAATGACTTAAAAGATGTCGTACGCCAATTTATAATGCAATATTATATAAAGATAAGGATCATAAAATAAAGGTAGAACTGGAAAACTATTATCCTGAAGATCCTACCATGATCGAACAGATATTCTTCTAACAGACTGGACAAAAGAGGGCTTTATGTATATTCCTACATCAAATGTTCATGACATCATTAATGCCATAGAAGAGCTTAACGTTCCAAAAAATGAAACTGTATTCATTATGCTTGCTGAGCAAGAGCTACCTGACATCACACATCTGCTATCTGAACTTAACAAAAAAAAGATAGATTTTATTGGTGCTTTATTTCCGGGGCTTATCTACGGACCTAAAAAATACAAATCAGGAGCAATAATCTACCCACTTCCTGTAATGCAAAGACCAATTCTGATACAGGATCTGAGCAAATCCAATCTTGAACTGGAAAAGATGATACAGCAATTCAAACCAGATAAAAAAAAGAGTGCTACAGCCTTTATAGTAGTTGACTGCCAGTCATCGAATATTTCCTCGTTCCTTTCTTCATTCTTCAATCTCTTTGCAAATTCCATTGAATACATGGGATGTGGCGCGGGTTTTCTCGATGTGAGCTCCAGAAAATGCATATTCACCCCTGATGGCTTTTTTCAAGATTCTGCTGTTATTTCCTTCATTGATATGAAATGTAAATTAGGCGTACATCATGGATGGATCAGATCCATAGGTGCAGCAGTTGTAACAAAAAGTGAGGGCAACATTATTAAAGAACTGAACTGGAGAAATGCCCTTGAGGTCTACACAGAAATAGTCACTCCGGATATGGGGACAAAGTTCGATGATACTAATTTCTACAAAATTTCAAGGCGTTACCCATTTGGGATATATACTGAAGGACATGAGGACCTTATCAGAGAAGTTCTTATCGCAACTGATGAAGGATATCTTGTTTGTGCAGGAGATATGCCAGAGAATGCCATCCTGAATATTCTGAAAAGCGATAAGAGATCACAGATAAATTCAGCAGAAAAAGTATTGGATGATTGTTTTAAAGAAGATGACCTTGACGTTGAACATTGTCTTGTTCTGGATTGTATAGGAAGGGCACTTTATCTTCAGGAAGGTTTTGAAGAGGAACTCATCGCAATATCAAATGGATTGAAAAACCGGAATGTAAACATAATCCCCGAAGGAGTGATGTCACTTGGAGAGATCGCTTCAATGGGTGAAGATATGATCGAATTCCTGAATAAGACGATCGTAGTAGGGGTATTTCATGAATAAGCCCATGCAATACACAGACATATTCAATCAGGTATCTTTGCTATATGAACTGTCATTGTCCATTGGCAACTCACTTGATATCCATGAGAATTGTGATACGTTCCTAAAAAAGCTCATGGCCAGAAAACGAGCAAATTATGTGTCTGTTTGGATAATGGATGAATATCTCACATTTGAACAAAAGGATACTGCAAGCCTAGTATATGCCCATCCGGAATATTACATTCAGGAAACAGAGCTCAAACTGTCCCACCCCATCATTTCTATCATCTCCCATGATAGCCCACTTATTCTTAACTCCCGGGATAATGAACTAAATGACCATATAGCCGAGAAAAAGCTAACATCAGGCTCCTGTATACTTTTCCCACTAAAGGATATTGGGGTATTGAGCCTATACTGGATAAATGAGCTCAGTGATTCACAGACCATGGCCAACCAATTAAGCAAGGTCGTATCAAAATTCGCATTCTCACTTGAGGCATGTCTGCTTCATAAAAGGGCATTGTGGGAAATAGAAGAAAAGAACAGGGAATTCGAAGCAAGATTGCATGCAGAATCCTCGAACCGTGCCAAAAGCGAGTTCCTTGCCATCATGAGCCATGAGCTCCGCACCCCCCTCAATTCCATAATAGGATTCTCAGACCTGCTTACAGACGGACTTGCCGGAGAGCTAAATGAGAAGCAAGAGCATTATGCATCTAATATCTCAAACAGTGGGAAACATCTCCTTACTATAATAAATGATATTCTTGATCTGTCAAAGATCGAGGCTGGAGAGATGGAGCTCAACTATGAAGAGGTATTTGTGACCGATATCATCGACGAAGTTGTGATGAACATCAGCCCGCTATCATCACAGAACAATCTGTTGATAGACACATCAAATATAGATGACGTCATCATAACAGCAGACAGGAAGAAGATCAGACAGATACTTTTGAACCTTGTAGGGAACTCAGTTAAATTCACACCCTCAGGAGGAACTATAAAGATATTCACGTTCCTGAAGGATGAAATGATAAACATCTGTGTGCAAGATACAGGGATCGGCATTTCATCAGATGATCAGAAAAAGCTCTTTGAGCCATTCCAACAACTGGATTCTGCCCTCAGTAGAAAATATGACGGGACAGGACTTGGACTATCACTTGTCAAAAAGCTTACTGAAATGCACAATGGAACGGTTTCTGTTGAAAGTGAGCTCAACAAAGGCAGTACTTTTACAATTTCATTACCTATGGATCATCGGGAAAAGTACTGATAGATACAATAAGAACACGGCTTTATTTCTTCTTTTTTCTCTGTTTCTTTTCCTTCACCGGAAGTGAAAGAACGTAAGTATAAGAGATGTCAAGCCACTTTTGCATCTGTTCATCATCGTCATAAACAGACGGTGGAAGAAGAACATATTCCTTCATCCTGCGACCCATTGGTTCAAATGGGACTGCTTCATCATGTTCTGCAAAAAGGGTCTCCTGATCATCAGGTTCAAGGCGCAGCATGATGCTGTCCTGATGCACACCTACGAACATATTCCCCCGCACAAAATATACAGGGCTGCCGAACATTTTCCTGAACTCTACATCAAGATCTGCCACTGCACCTTCTAATAGGTGGGTCAGTTCTTCAGATGCTTTTTTCCATGCCATTTAATCTCTCCCCATTAATAGGTGTATACGAACATCTATTTTAGATCACTGCACCAGACAATGGAGATATACGGATAATTCCCCGATCATGAGAAGTGATCTCTTTCCACAGTACGATAACTATTTAAGTAATAATCTCAGAATGAAATTATATTATCTTTGAAAGAGATAATAAGGGAGTGATAGAAAATGTCAGCTATTATTGATAAGAGTACATGTACCGGATGCGAACAGTGTGTTGATACCTGCCCTGTAGATGCCATCACAATGGCCGAAGGAGATGTTGCATTAGTTGATGCAGATGCCTGTGTAGATTGTGGTGACTGTGTGGATATCTGCCCTGTAGAAGCAATAACAATGAAGTAAGTTCCTTTTCTATTTTCATTCTATACTACAGAGGGAAAAATGGTATTCCCTCTGAAATAATATCAAGCTGTTCAGGCATAGCCCCTTCATGATCCTATGTTGATCCAGAGTGAGCACTACATGTTATGCATTCCTGCAGTCTACCAGTTACCAGTCATTATACCGCCTGGTCCGCTTAATGGATATCACATTATAGAACAAGCTCACATCATCAAAATAAAAGAAGTAAGTGCCTTTCTAAAAGACACTTATCGAAGGATCATGTATTTACTTATCAAGTATCACTACATGTAGTGAATTACCTCTCCAGATGCTCAGAGTATCGAACTCCCAGTTGCTGGCAAGCCCTCCTGTAGCATTGAAAGCCCGGCTGCGTCCCTCGAGATAGAACCTATAACCACCTTCATCAACCGATGATGGAACAGTAACGGTCCAGTCAAGTGTCTTATTATTGTCACTTACAGTCTGATGCCAGTAGCTATCGCTTCCTACAGAACCGGAACATCCGGTGAAACTAATGGTTATATCCCTCAGATGAGCTGCAGCCACATTGTAGCTGACCCTCAGATCAATATCAGTTCCTGCCGTCCTTTTAATGATCGGACAATGGAGAGGAGCTTCTGTCCACGTACCTCCTGATTCCTTGTACTCAAGCTTGAGGAAGTCCACCGGAGCAGGTTTGCTGTTATCGATGACAACTTTTACAGGGTCAAGAACAGCAGCTATCGGGTTATGAGCTGCATCATAGAGTTCCAGTCTCAGTTCATATTTACCATCTGGATACCGGTGTGTTCTCCAGTTGATCAGCGTGTGGTAAGGGAAATAGTCGTTAGGTGGCGTCAATACCTCATAGAAACCACTTACATCCGGCTTTACATGATGAGATGTACCGGCACTGATGTTATAAACATGCCAGGATTCATTGAAGTGTGTCTCACTTCCACCCTCATACTTGTAGAACACCTTGTAATAGCTTGCAGTACCATATTCAGGACAACCGACGATCCTGATGGTCTTACAAAGTGGTGTTTCAGCATCCGGACGAACGATGTGAGGCAACGGGAAAGCAATGAACTGCTTTGGTCTGTTAACTCCTTTGACGTAACCTTCACTATCAAAATACATTGGATCGATGGCAATATCATTGAACCCTACGATCCCTGCTTTGGTACATGGTGCATAGGACTGACCGCATGGGACACAGATCGCATTGGACCATGCCTCTATCTGGACATCCGTGGTAGACTCGCTCAGGTTCCAGTTAACATCGAAATATCCCTCTTCATAGATCGTCTCAAGCACGCCATCTGCATCAATGTCCTGTTCGACCTTGAATACAATATCAGGCACATCAAGGAAAAGGTTCCACTCAGGAACGATCTCAGGCCAGCAGCGAAGCAGCCTTACAATAGGCTTTGAAACACGGATCTGCGCCATGGTAGCAGCAACATCCTTCTTTTGCTTCCCTAGCATCTCCATCATCAGATCATCATCCGGCAGAGATGGAGGAGCGATCGAATGAGGGAAAGCCGGCTCATCAAGAACTGAGGAACTTTCCTTGCTTACAGGCTCGAAAAGAGCATCCTTTTTGAACAATGTCTCACGGACAGCCTCAAAACGTGACTTTGTGAACAGGGCACTTGTATTGTCAATGCTTCTTTCACTGGAACGTAGCTCATTCCTTATATTGACAGATATCTTCTCGACCACATCATCGTTTGTGACCTTCAGGTTCCTGTACTCGGTCTCTTTGATAACCGGTTCCGTTGGTGGCCATGGTTCAGGTCTTGGCTTTACCTTCATCTCAGGAAGTTGTTCCAGTTCAGGATAATACCTGATATCAGGCTTCACCCCCAGATCTATAGCCTCAAGTACCGTTGGCCGCTTAAGGATCTCCCAGAGACAACGGTAACGTAGTCTCCACCTCAACACAGCATCGATATCGAAATACGGGATATTCACACAGAAATAACCACATTCATCCGTCTTTGTAGTAGCGATCTCTTCCCTGCGGTGAGGGAAGAACGGAAAGATCCAGCCCCATGGAAGACCGGGTGTTGGGTACCACCAGAAAAAGTTGAGGTCTACATCATAAACACGAACTGTAGCCCCAGGTACCGGACATTTCTCACCCGTTGTCGGATCTGTCTTAAAGACGCGTCCACATACTTTGTGCTTCAGTTGTAAAAGACCAAGCACAGTATCCACCGGCTTCAAATATAGGTCTGCCTCCTTCAGCACACCCTTATTAGAGATGACCGTTTCTCTGGAAATACTTGCAGTAGCTGCATTATCCGACCCGGCAAGCCTTTTTATCTGAGTACCTTGTATCATATCCTCAGGAACTATCGAGATCTTCGTATTCTCAGGCAACTTTGAAGCATCCACATTAAGTGCAATATCCACTTTATCTGTTGTCAGCTTCTTCTCTGCCAGTATCTTTACTTCATCCCCTTCTTCTGAAAAAACCACTGCTTTTAATGGAATTGGGGAATTCCTTACGCCTTCCACCTTTGTTGATATTTTGACTCCACTTATTTTTCTGGCTCTTGCCATAACCTTCACTCCTTTATGCACATTAAGAGAACAGAGGTTACACCTAATGGATGTAGAGATCAGACATGGCAGGCCATGGGATCATATCGTCTTTTCCCACAATGACGATATTCCATAATAACAGTCTCCCCGTCTGTTAAAACACCCTTGCTATCAGTATTGCGATACAACCCCTGTATCCCACTGAATGGTAATAATTACCTGATTAAAAGTCGGTTATATTCTTATTTATAAATAACCGTGCTAAAATAAAATTGATAGTCTACTATCACATCTATCCAATTTTTACTATGACACATTTTTTTATATATCAATAGATCCAATTAGAGGCAATGGCTTCTATTTCCTTTGCTAACGAACTCATGAGAAAGGGCATACACCTAACATCGATACTGATCATCCTTGTCTATGCATTTCTGGGGAAACAGGAAACACAGACATTGCTTATCGTCTATCTGGTGATCATACTAAGCATAGAACACCTGCGACTTGACAGAGGCATCAAACTTCCCGTATTCCACATACTGCTACGCCAAAAGGAGAAGCAAGGACTTGGATCACACGTTTATTTCACCCTTGGTGCACTGGTAGCGGTCTCAGTTTTCAGCAAGGATGTTGCCTTTACAGCAATACTCATGACCACCTTTGGAGATATGAGCGCTGCACTTATTGGAAAAAGATTTGGTAAGATCAGGATATTCAGCAATGGTAAAAGTCTTGAAGGATGCATCGCCGAGTTCATAGTAGACCTTACAATAGCTGTCCTCTTACTTGGCAATCCACTTGTAGCGATCCTTATGGCCTTTGTTGCCACCTATGTGGAAACCACATTTGTTAATATCGATGATAATCTGGCAATAGCTGTATTTTCCGGTATCTTTGCAGAAGCGGCGTTCCTATTGATCGCACATACATAAAAATGAAAATAGCGGTTTGTGATGCCTGTGAACAGAAGAAACATTCACAGGCATCTATCCCAAACCAGGGATTCCCCACGAATCCCCTGTATCGTTGAACCCGACACCCACGAATATTTGTCTATCTCAATAATATTTAAAATAGCCCTATTATTTTTCAGATCAAGAATAAATTAAATTATAAATATGCCAGATATCAACCATATATTACATAATATCGGAAAATACATAAAATATTCAATGTGTAATAGAAAGGTTTATAGGCAACTTCAAAAAAAAGGTTGACCCATTTCCCAGTTCGCTCTCCACCCAGACCTTGCCCT
This sequence comes from Methanolobus profundi, assembly GCF_900114835.1. Taxonomy (GTDB): domain Archaea; phylum Halobacteriota; class Methanosarcinia; order Methanosarcinales; family Methanosarcinaceae; genus Methanolobus; species Methanolobus profundi. Next base: position 21,382 of record NZ_FOUJ01000003.1, read on the forward strand.
TATGCAGTATAGCAAGTTCCTGAACAATGGATAATCCCAGACCTGTTCCTTTATATCCTGTTTCCTCAGTGGTTCCGAGCTGTTCGAAAGGTTCGAAGATCTTCCGAAGCCCTGCCGCATCGATCCCATGCCCGGAATCAGTAACTCTGATGAGGACCATATCCCCATCCTTTTTTGCTTCCAGCTTAACATGACCTTCTTCAGGAGTGAATTTTATCGCATTGCTTGCAAGATTGAACAACATCTGTTTCATTTTTACCTTATCAGCATTCAGAATATCGAGTTCTGCATCTATATCATATGTCAGATCGACCTTTTTCTTTCGGGCCAGCACTTCAAGTATTGAGCCCACCTCATCAAAGAGCTCCTGAACATGGAATTCCTCAATGTTCATCCCTACTTTCCCGGATTCTATCTTTGCAAGATCAAGCAACTGATTGATCAGGTGAAGAAGATGAGAGCCGCTCATTGAGATATTCCGCACATAATCCATCTGCTTTTCATTGAGCGGACCGAATGTATCATCCTGCAGCATTTCCGAAAAACCTATAACAGAATTAAGAGGGGTTCTCAGTTCATGGCTCATATCTGCAAGGAACTTGCTCAATCTCATATTTGCAATGTCAGCCTCATTCTTAGCCCTTATCAGGTCTTTTTCAAGTTCCTTCCTTGATACGAGCTCCCTATTGGCCTCTTTCCACCTTCTGTATGAGAAAATAAGCAGGGCTACTGTAGTATATGCGGTCAATGTGAAGAATTCATCTAATTCCCATGCTTCGTGAGTTACTAGAAATTCAATGATATGATCAAAAAGATCGAATACCAGTGTGAGAAAAAATACAATTATCCCACCGACCACCACTAAGAATGTATCCCTTTGTAAATTATGCTCATTACTCAACAAATAACCCCACATTATCGATCGTTCAAGCACCCATCAGCCTCAATTAAAGAGGCACATATCACCGTTCTTTGATCTTCTCCCTCAGTTTAATGATAGCAGTTGTCGGCGGTACTTTCTTCGGGCACACAGCCACACACCTGTAAACAACATCACATCCCCACACACCTTCATGAGAATCGATATCCGATAAAAGTTTCCCGACATCTTCTTCATCGTTGCGAGGATCAATGAAGAAGCGCCATGCTTTGGCCAGAGCGGCAGGTCCGAGATATTCCCCATCCCTCTCTGCTGCCGGACAACTCCCATGACATGTGGCACACAATATGCAATTGGTGTACTTCTCTATCTGCATCTGTAAAGCAGGCTCCATCAAGGTCTGTTCATTACCTGCATCTTCCGGCACACCTAACCATGGTCCAATTGAGTCCACCAGTCTGAAGAAATGGTCCATATCAACTATAAGGTCCCTGATGACCTGCAGGTTAGGAAGAGGTTCAACAAGGATCCCCTCTTTGTCCTCATCCTTGCTGTCGTGCTTTAAAGATACATTTTCACTTTCAGGATCATGAACAACTTCGGTCCTTGCATCTGACAACTGTGTCCGACATGCAAGTCCGGGTTTCCTGTTAATTAGCATTGCACAGCTTCCACAGACAGCACCTCTGCATGAATACCTGAAACAAAGACTTCCATCCTGTTTCTCCTGTATCTGGAACAATGCTTCAAGTACCGTCATCCCCGGCCTTTCCTCAACCTCAAAGGTCTCATACCAGATAGTATTCCCATCCTGCCTTCGGATCGTCAGCTTAACCATCAGTATTCCCTCCTCTTTGGAGCGAAAGTACCGATATTCACTTCTTTGTATTCAAGCCGTGGCTCTTTATCCATAAAGGCAAGAGTATGCTTCAACCACTTCTCATCATCCCTTTCAAGATGGTCTGTCCGGTAATGTGCGCCTCTGCTCTCTTCCCTTGCAAGTGCTCCAAGAGTTATAATATATCCAAGTTCAAGCATCCCCTGTAATTCAAGAGCATTGACAAGCTCGAAATTAAAGACCTTTACATTGCTCTGGACCCGCAGCTCCAATGCCCTTTTTCTGAGATGCTTAATCTCTTTCAATGCATGTTCCAGTCCTTTTCGGTTCCTGAAGACACCAACATGTTCCTGCATTACCCTCTGAAGGTCATCCCTTATGGAAGCAAAGTTCTCACCCTCGCCGCCGATCATCCCTGATATCCTGTCCTCTTCCATCCTGAAAGCTTCCATGAGCTCATCTTCATCAGGTCTTGATACAGAACGTGCATATCCGACTGCATCCATGCCTGCCCTCCTGCCAAAGACAACTGTATCCAGAAGTGAATTACCACCAAGACGGTTAGCACCATGCACACTGATGCAGGCACATTCCCCCACAGCATAAAGACCCGGCATCGGCGTTCTGCCATCCTTATCAGAGCTCACCCCACCCATGGAATAATGCTGGCCCGGCTGAACTGGTATTGGTTCCTTCACAGGGTCGATACCTGCAAAGTCAATGGATATCTGCCGGATACCCGGAAGACGCTCGTTGATCTTCTGCTTTCCAAGATGTGTAAGGTCAAGATGGACATAACCTTCTGGGAAGCCTCTGCCTTCATCTATCTCTTTCTGTATGGCCCTGGCAACGATATCCCTTGGTGCAAGTTCCATTGCATCCTTTGCATATCGCTCCATGAAACGCTCGTGTTCCCTGTTAAAAAGATAGCCACCCTCACCACGTGCACCTTCTGTTATCAGTATATTAGTACCCCACAAAGTAGTGGGATGGAACTGAACGAATTCCATATCCTCCAACGGAACTCCGGCATTGTATGCCAGACTTATCCCAAAGCCCCTGTTTATTATGGCATTCGTAGACCTCTGGTAGATCCTGCCATATCCGCCAGTGGCAAAGATCGTTGCTTTTGCACGAAAGACCTCCAGCTCAGAATCTGCCAGGTCCATTGCGATACAACCTGTACATTTGCCATTATCGGTAACAAGTTTTGTCACAAGACGTTCATTGTACACTTTGATCTTGTACCTGAGAACCTGCTCATATAGAGTGTGTAAAAGGTTATGTCCTGTCCTGTCCCCTGCAAAACACGTCCTTGGAAATCCTGCTCCTCCAAAAGGTCGCTGGGCTATCCTGCCATTCTCCTGTCTTGAGAAATTACAACCCCAGTTCTCCATCTCGATAACCCTTTCAGGAGCTTCCTTACAAAGTACTTCAACCGTATCCTGATCAGCGAGGTAGTCGCTACCTTTCACAGTGTCAAATGCATGTCCCTCCCAGCTGTCATCAGAACCAAGCGATGCATTGATACCACCCTGTGCTGCACCGGAGTGACTTCTTATAGGATATACTTTGGAGATCACAGCAACATCAGCACCCAGTTTGTAAGCTTCAAGAGCTGCTCTGAGTCCGGCAAGTCCTCCGCCTATCACAATTATGTCGTGGTCTATCATTTTTTTACTCCCGTCAATTCCATGGGATCAAGCAGATGCTCTACACCATGATCATCAAGTAACCCCATCTCGATAACCACTTCCTTTATAGTACGGCCTTCATTATGTGCCCGGTATGCTACCTCAGCAGCTTTGTCATATCCAATTACAGGAGCAAGTGATGTTGCGATCGCAAGACTGGAAGCAGCAAGTTCTGCACATCTTTCAGTATTGACAGTCAGCCCGGAAAGACACTTTCTGTTGAAAGATGAGATCGAACCGGATAGTATCCTGATAGAACCCAGTATATTGTGTGCCAGAAGTGGTGTGAATACATTGAGCTCAAGTTGTCCGGCCTGAGCGGCCATCATAATAGTGGTATCATTGCCCATCACCTGAAAACATGCCATGTTAAGCATTTCCGCCATTACGGGATTGACCTTTCCCGGCATTATAGATGATCCCGGCTGAACTGCCGGCAGATCCAGCTCACCCATGCCAGCCCTTGGACCACTTGAAAGCAGGCGAAGGTCATTTGCGATCTTGGTCAGGCTCACTGCAAGTCCCCTGAGTGCAGCAGAACAGGCAAGTATGGAGCCTGCAGCCTGTGTAGCCTCAAATGGATCTTCGGCCAGTCTGAAACCGATACCTGTTATAGAGTTCATTTCCCTGATCGCGATCTTCGAAAAACCCTGTGGAGCATTCAGACCTGTACCAACTGCAGTTCCACCCATGTTCAATTCCAGCAGACCGTCCACAGCTTCCAGTAAACGTTTCATGTCAAGTTCTATCATTCTGAAATATCCACTGAACTCCTGCCCCATTGTCAGCGGAACTGCATCCTGTAAGTGCGTTCTTCCGGGTTTGACAATTGACATGAGCCCGACCTTCTTCTCATCGAGAATAACAAGAAGTTCATCGATAGCAGGGAGCAGCGATGAGTAGACAGTTTCGACAGCTGCAATGTGAATAGCAGTATGTGTCGTGTCGTTGGAGGATTGGGACATGTTAACGTGGTCATTTGGATGGATGATATCATAGCGTCCCTTTTCATAGCCCATGATCTCAAGTGCTCTGTTGGCAATGACCTCGTTAGCGTTCATATTCTGTGATGTTCCTGCACCTGACTGGAAAGCATCTACCACGAACTGGTCACTCAATTTCCCTTCTCTTACCTCATATGCAGCTTCGACCAGACTCTTGCCAATATGCGTGTCAAGCTTTCCCAGTTCCATATTTGCCTTTGCGGATGCTATCTTTATAGCTGCCTGGGCCTTGATGAACTCAGCAGGTAATCGCTCACCACTTACCTGGAAATTATCCACAGCCCTTGCTGTCTGTGGACCATAATAGACATCTTCCGGCACTTCCACCTCTCCAAGAGTGTCTTTTTCAAGTCTCATAGGACCTCCTTTAAAATGAACTCAAGAAAATCACTTGTCAAGTTCCCCATAAAAATACTGGAGTTTTTGTGTAATAAAGATATGCACTGTGTTTTCTGCATATATTCCATGAAAGTGCATCGAAAGGGATGCTATCCATCTATTCCACTTGCCAGAATCCTTTAATAACTATAAAGCCAATCTAGTAACATATGACAGAGAACAAAACCGAAGAGCAGACATTAACAGAAGAGAAGAGCAAAGGGATATCTGGCCGCGAACTTCTTCAGGACACATTGAAGAGCCCATCCATTGGCAATGCTTCAATTCCTGCTTTTGGGATCGAGTATGCTCCTCACAAAGCTCAGGGTCTGCAGAGCTCATCAGATATGTGGATCGACAAGGGCAGGCTCTTTGAAGGGATCCCGGTTGAGAAGAGGGACCTCGAAAGCGCCAAAAGACTTTCACGCCAGTAATTATCAATTTTAAAGGACTGTGTGCTGATCACACCTTGCAGACAACTTATCGATCTTGTCCTCATAAAGGCATAATCACAATTTATTTTCTTTGACCTGCTTTTGATCGAAATGTAATTCTATCGTTATGCTTTTGGTACCCATTGAAATCAAATAAAATTGATTTGAACGCAAGCTTGTTTTTTGACAAGTTATTTATATAACGCGATAATACGATATTATATACTCAAATTAAACATCAGTTATAAAGAGGTTAGAAAATGGCACCATGGGAATATGATATAAGGTCTGTCCGCTATGGAGAATGGGACAGCACGAAAGAAGATCTGAACGAGCTAGGCATGGATGGCTGGGAACTTATACGTTTTTCAGAGGATGTAGATGAGAACGGTAACATCAAAGCATTCTTCAAAAGGCCAGTCGATTGCCTGGAATGCTAGATCCTTTTTTCTCTCTTTTCTCTTAATTATTTAGTATTAAACCTGACTTGTTTTATTTTTATGGTCCCGCCTCTGCTAAAGATCATTGGCTATCATACTCATCCCGGTCATCAGAGATAGTTCTCTCTTTGTGATCAACAGGGAGAATGACATGGACCATTGTTCCTTTATCTTCGCTACTCTCGACCCAGATATCCCCACCATGTGTTGAAATGATCTTCTTACTAATGAAAAGACCAATACCTGCTCCCCCATATTTCCTGGTAGGGGAACCGTCGACCTGATAGAAATCATCGAATACTGAGGCAAGTTTCTCTTCAGGGATGCCAATGCCATTATCCTCTACGGATATGTGCACCTGGTCACCTATCAATGATGCCTTCAAAGATACGGACCCACCCCTTGAAGTGAACTTGATAGCATTGTTAAGCAGGTTCCAGAAGACCTTACCAAGATGATCCTCATTACCCTCTATCTCAGGTATTGAAGATACGATATCCATAGACATTCTTATTCCTTTGGAATCTGCATCCTGTAACAGGTTCGAATATATATCCTCAAGCAAAAGGTTCAGGTCTACCATTGAGAAACTACAACTAAAGGTCTCTTTCTTAGAGCTTGCCATGTAAAGCAGCGAATCGATCAGCTTCTCCAGTTTATAGGAAGCATTGATGATCCGATCAAGTGCTTTCTTCTGTCCGGGGTTTATCGTGCCTACACTTTCACTATGCAGCACCTCTGCAAACCCTTTTATCGAATTCATAGGCGTCCTTAGCTCATGACTTATGTTCGATATGAACTCATCCTTCATCATATCAAGGGACTTTAGCTGTTCATTCTTGATCGATACTTCCTCTGCATATTTCTTGAGAGCATCTTCGTTCTTCCTGATTTCGGTGATATCCTTACCTGCAGCAAGTATTCCTGTAAGTTCGCCATCCTCGTCCCTGATCGCTGAATTATGCCAGAGGACAAGTTTTTTCTCCCCACTCTTTGTGATAGTAGAACACTCACAGTACTGACTTTCTTCAGTACCACTATCCATTAGTGAATGGCATATATCCCTCATCATAGGCCGGTCCGCTTCAGGAATTATCCTGTCGACCCAATTTGTTCCCATGACCTCCTCTTCCTCGTATCCAAGAAGCTCCGTTACTTTCCTGTTGATAAGGATAACAAGACCCTCGGCATTGACCATTATGAACATCACACCGGAATCATCAAGATACCTCTGAGTAAGTTCTTTCTCCATTTTTAGTTCCCTGGTCCTCTGGGCTACCGAAGAAGTAAGGTCCTCCTGTCTGCTCAGTACAAAATAGGCCATCAGACTGAGCAAGAATACAGGAAGGAGGGTGATAGCTTTGAACACATAGGTCTGCTTAAGGATAGCACGTTCCCATCCACCTTCCGGGATCCGGGCAATGGTCAATTCCTTGTTATAAAGGTAAATGGTCTGAACGACCGGATCCTTTAAGAGAACATCAGGATTACCGAATACAGTCCCATTGCTGGCACTTAAAACAACATTATCGCTCTCGGGATCGATACCAACCTCTTCAAAAACAACCGGCATATCGATCACCATTGACAGGATCCCAAAGAACTCACCATCTATAAATGTAGCCTCTCTAGCTACAAGACCCAGTCCACCTTGCCTCAATTCATATGGACCGCTCAAGATCACCTTACCTGAACTGATAGCAAGTTCGACATCGTTCCTCACGTCCTCACGACTGTCATTTATAAGGTCATGCCCCTTGACGTTCGCTGCCTCCTCTGGAGGATACACATACTGCTGGACCCCCCCGGGAGCAATGGCAAAATTACGTATACCCCCGGGTCCTGTATACAGCACTTCCGCATAATCGAAAAAATGTTCTTCCATACTCTCACAAGTATTATGAAGCTGAGTGAATGAGGCCAGGCTATCGAGAAGGACTACTCTTTTGTTTACACCCATTGATAATGCATTTGCCTGCAATATGAGTGTGTTCTCCTCTTCTGACCTCAGGTCATGTATCAGATCCTGCTCATACCAGAAATTCACCTGTGTCCATATAACCAGAAGAAATAGGAATAGGAATACAGTTATCATTACTTTATCAGGACGAAATAACAGACCATGCGGTCCTGTCTTTCCTTGATCACCCAAGGTATTCACCTCTCCCCATAATACCCGTTTATAAGATAGAGGCCAAACATTATAAATATACAGGTCAATTAAATAAATTATTATATAGGAGTTTATTATTTTATAGATAATTATAATCATATTGCGTATAATCAATAGTTTTAAATAGTATTAATACGGTAAAGGGATTCTGTGTTCCGGTAAAAAACGACCCAAAAACGTCCAACTGGAATAACTCAAAAATAACAGGTAGAATAAAAATGACTCAAACAGTCACAAATATGAACAATATACATATCCCGGAAGGTTACAGCCTCAGAAGGATCCAGTTCTATTTCTGGTTAGGAATGTTCTCGGCGATCTTTCTTAGACTAATAATAATAGCTGATTATTACAATGGTATATTGTCAAAAGCTCTGTTCTACCTGGGTGTTATAGGATACCTGGTGTTCTTTGCACACAGATACCACGTAGCAACACGCCGGGTAGGTGTTCTAAAGAACCTCGACCTACTTGGAAAGATAGAGAGCAGGACATCTTTGACAGAAGAGGAGTATCGCGGATTGGAATACATCATGTGGAGTCTCTCAGTCTCAAAGGAACGTATGAATTACCTGGTGATATTTGCCTTCTCGGTAATAGCAATTGTATTATCACTGGCACTTGACCTGGGCCTTGTATAAGAACAAGAAGAAATAACGATCAGAACGACACAAATAAAGAAAGAAGAACTACACCAAAGATCAGGTGAGATATATGAACCCAACAAAGGAAGAGATCATCGATAAGGCAAAGCATGCTGTAATGGATCTCGACGAAAGCGCAGTCGAAAGTATAGCCTATGAAGCTCTTGAAGCAGGCGTAAGTCCTGTAGAACTTATAGAACAGGGATTCATCGAAGGCATGAAAGCTGTAGGCGACCTTTTTGAAGAAGGTAAGTCACAGCTCGCCCAGATATTCGAAGCCTCCCACATCGTGGAGTCAGGCATGAATGTGCTCAAGCCAACTATTATGGGTTCCAAAGATGAAGTATGCTGGTTCGGAAACCTCGTCGTTGGAATGTAATACTACAAATAACAACATTTGTTCTGTCACTGACAGAACACTACCTCCTTTTTTCTCCACATTTTTAATTGATCGGTCACAATAAGGCAGATCAGTATACATATAAAAAACTTCAGGGTCTCCCTTCTGTAGGGCAAACTTATTTATTTCAATGCGGGTTTTTATTCCCTAGTCTGAACACCCTGCGGACAGTTGACATCATGGTCAGCAAAACAGTTGATATCGGTAGGGAATTATTTGAATGGATAGGAATGCCACAGGCAAACGGTACTAACAATTCCGGCAGAATGGCCGGTCCTGATCTTATAGAATATCATTATCAAATTATATGTAACAGGTGACATTATGACAAATGACGATCTCAAAGATCCATTTGGATCCAAACAGACCATCAATATCGGTGACAAGAAGGTAAACCTCTATCGCTTGAAAAAGCTTGAAGAGCAGGGAATCACCAACATTTCCAGATTACCTTACTCCATCAGGGTCTTGCTCGAAGCAGTATTAAGGAACGTGGACGGAAGGGTGATCACAGAGGAAGATGTGAAGAACCTGGCAAGCTGGAGTCCGAAAGGGGTTCTTGCAGTCGACATACCATTCACTCCTTCAAGGGTACTTATGCAGGACTTTACAGGAGTGCCTGCTGTTGTAGATATTGCTGCTATAAGGTCAGCAACCCAGAGACTTGGTGGCGACCCATCGACCATCAATCCTGTGATCCCTGCAGATCTGGTCATCGACCACTCCATACAGGTAGATTACTACGGCACATCATATGCCCGTAACTGCAATGAGAAGTACGAGTTCCACCGCAACCAGGAAAGATATGAACTGCTCCACTGGGCACAGAATGCCTTTGACAACATGAGAGTGGTCCCACCTGCAAGCGGCATCATCCATCAGGTCAACCTTGAGTACCTTGCATCCGTGGTCCATCTCAAAGAAAAGAATGGCGAACTTGTAGCATATCCTGACACACTTGTAGGTACCGACTCACACACTACCATGATCAACGGACTTGGTGTCCTTGGTTGGGGTGTTGGTGGTATCGAGGCTGAAGCCGTAATGCTCGGTCAGCCATATTACATGCCTATCCCTGAAGTTGTAGGATTCAAGCTCACAGGAGAGCTCAAGGAAGGCGTATCATCCACCGATCTGGTACTTACCGTTGTAGAGATGCTCAGGAAGCATGGTGTTGTCGGTAAGTTCGTAGAGTTCTACGGACCAGGATACAAGGCACTTGAACTCACAGAGAGGGCAGTACTTGCTAACATGGCACCTGAATACGGTGCTACAATGGGATTCTGTCCTGTTGATGAAGTTACACTTGCATATATGACAATGACAGGAAGAAACGAGGAGCAGGTCAGCCTTGTCAGACAGTACTGCAAGGAACAGGGACTCTTCCTTGAGGACGATGCACCTGAACCGGAATTCACTTCAACACTTGAACTTGACATCAGCACAGTAACACCATGTCTTGCAGGACCAAAGAGACCTCAGGACCGTATACCTGTACAGGATATGTCAAGGGCATTCCACCAGACCATGAAGGACGTATTCGCTTTAAAGAGCGGAAAGGCTCCTAATGGGGATGACGAAGATTACAGTCGCTGGCTCGGAGAAGGCGGATACAGTGTTTCAGAGATCACACATCCACATCACACCGGCATCACAAAGATCAAATGTGCAGACGATGTCGTAGCAGTGACACACGGTTCTGTTGTTATCGCATCCATCACATCATGTACCAACACATCCAGCCCTGCACTTATGATCGGTGCAGGAATACTTGCAAAGAAAGCTGTTGAGAAGGGACTGAAGGTCAAGCCTTTCGTCAAGACAAGTCTGGCACCTGGTTCCCGTGTAGTTACAGACTACCTTGAGAAAGCAGAACTTATGCCATACCTCGATGCACTTGGCTTCCACCTTGTAGGATATGGATGTCTTACCTGTATCGGAAACAGTGGCCCACTCAATGAAGCTGTCTCGAACAAGATAGAGGAAAAGGACCTGACAGTTGCAGCAGTTCTCAGTGGTAACAGGAACTTCGAAGGAAGGATCAACTCACAGATAAAGGCAAATTACCTTGCATCACCAATGCTTGTTGTTGCATATGCACTTGCAGGTAACGTTGACATCGATCTTATGAACGAGCCAATTGCCTGTGACCCTAACGGACAACCAGTATACCTTAAAGACATATGGCCAGGTAAAGAAGAGCTTGATGAGGCTATCAGTAAGGCTGTAACACCAGAGATGTTCATGGAACAGTACTCCAATGTATATCAGGGAACAGACCTCTGGAGAGAACTTGAAGCTCCTAAGGGACTGCTCTATGAGTGGGATAATGACTCAACATACATCCAGGAACCACCTTTCTTCAAGGACTTCCCACTCGAGGTGGATGGTCTGGCAGACATTAAAGGAGCACGTGCTCTTGTAATGGTGGCTGACAGTATAACCACCGACCACATTTCACCAGCTGGTTCAATTCCATCAAGCTACCCTGCAGGCCAGTACCTGATCTCAAAGGGCGTTGATGAGAAGAACTTCAACTCATACGGATCCAGGCGTGGTAACCACGAGGTCATGATGAGAGGAACATTCGGAAATGTCCGTCTCAAGAACAAGCTCGTTGGCAGCAAGGAAGGTTCATGGACCATACACCAGCCTGATAACGAGGAAATGCCGATCTACGATGCTGCTATGAAGTACGTGGAAGAAGGTACTCCACTTGTCGTTGTAGCAGGGAAAGAATACGGAACCGGTAGTTCACGTGACTGGGCTGCAAAGGGAACCCAGCTCCTTGGTATAAAGGCAGTTATTGCAGAATCATTCGAAAGGATACACCGCAGCAACCTTGTAGGTATGGGCGTTCTTCCACTCCAGTTCAAGGAAGGAGAATGTGCAGAGTGTCTCGGACTTACAGGAAAGGAAACTTTCGATATTACAGGAATAGACGAGCTCAAGCCATTCGGTGAGGTAACAGTTACCGCAAGATCGGAAGACGGTGCAGAAAAGACCTTCAATGTTGATGTTCGCCTGAACTCCGAGGTAGAGGTAGAGTATTACATGAACGGTGGAATACTTCACAAATTCCTGAGGGACAAAGTAAAGGGAGAATGAACTTTCATTCTCTTATTTTGTACACGGTTGTTCATACATTAAAATAATATAATTATATTGTGGCGCTGGAAAGCCAGCAAAGTATATATATGGACAACCGAAAGGTATTATTGAACATATTTTAATAAAACGTGTACTTCGATCCATCGGGGGATTTTTATATGGAAGAGATGAAAAAAGGCCTAGAAGGCGTAGTAGCTTTGGATACCAAAATATCCTATATTGATGGTATTCAGGGGATCCTTATGTATAGGGGCGTCAAGATAGAGGATCTTGTTGACCTGCCTTATGATGCGGTTTCCTACCTGCTTATCAACGGAAAGATCCCCAACGAATCTGAATTATCTGAATATTCACAGGAATTAAAGGACAACCGTATCATCAATGGTAAACAGATAGATGTCCTGAAGGAATTCGATTTTGGTGTTGAGGCTCTTGATGGCCTTAGAACGGCTATTTCCTGCACAGCACATTTTGATCTTGAGAATAACCATCATTCTCCTGACGCTAATAAGAACAAGACCATAAAGCTTGTTGCAAAGTTCCCAACTATTGTTGCGGCTCTGCACCGTGCAAGTTTTGATAAGGAACCCATAGAACCAAAGGACGATCTGTCCCATGGTGCAAATTTCCTTTACATGCTCACTGGAAAGATACCTACTGATCTTGAAGCTGAAGCAATGGAAAAGGATCTCATACTTAGTGCAGAACATGAACTGAACCCATCAACATTTTCATTGAGGATCGCAGCATCCACTTTATCTGATCTTTACTCTGCAGTCATATGTGGCCTTTGTACTCTCAAAGGACCATTGCACGGAGGAGCCAGAAAAGGTGTAATGGACATGCTTGATGAAGTTGGGAACATCGAAAATGCAAGACCGTATGTTCTTAACAAGCTTGAAAGAAAAGAGAAGATAATGGGATTCGGGCATCGTGTTTACAAGACATATGATCCAAGGGCAAGGATATACAAGGACGTTGCCAGAAGATTATCAATAGAGAATGGCGATACATCCTGGTTCGACCTTGCAGAAGAACTTGAGAACATCCTGTATCATGAATTTGTGGAGATCAGGGGAAAGCCGATCTATCCTAACGTAGATTTCTATTCGGCAGTTGTTTACAAGTACCTGAACATACCAGCTGAACTTGCAACATCCATATTCGCAATGGGCAGAGTATCAGGATGGATAGCTCACTGCATGGAACAATATGCGGACAATAGAGTGATAAGGCCAAGGGCACATTTTGTCTAGGCCTACTTAATTTCTTTTCTCACATTCCCTTTTCAGACTATAGTTCATACTTTCAAAGCCCTTTCTTATCTTTACACCGATCATGTGTAGTACAAGAGGAGCCAGTATACCTCTGAACCTTTCGCACTGGATCATACGTGTCCTGTTATTCTCCAGTTCTTCAAGTCTGAAAGCGTGTTCACCGTCAAATATACCTTTTACCCAAAGATTACCCTTCCACCTGAACTCATTGATAGGTTCCACTTTTGTGACAAGGGGAACGATACGCATACCTTTTGTTTCAGGTGGCTGCAGGAAGATATCAAGTCTTGAGCCTTGCTCAAGCTTTCCACTGATATTAGTTACAAAAGGATTCCATTCGCCATAATTATCAAAATCTGTCAGTAGGTCCCAGACCTCGTTGATAGGAGCTTCAATTGTTACATCGGTACAGATCTTATTCATCGTGAGGTAAACCTCCGGAAAAAAGGAAGTCGTAAGAAAGAATTATTTGGTCGTTCACACTAAATACCCGCTTTTATACTACCCGCTTTAGCGTTCATTAAATATATAATTTTAGATGATATGAAAATAAAGAGCATAAAGAACATGATCACCTGCAAACCGGGAAAGAATAGATAAAGAAATCAATTATGAACATTTATATCGTCGCCTACTCCTGCCTAAGGTCTGCATGGATTAAAAAGTTTACTCTTTGATCAGAATATCCAGCAATATCATTTATTAAAAGAACAACTCCAAGTAAGCATTTTTATATTTCCTGCATCATTGTAGCTTCACTTACAGTAAAAGAATTTAATTCAACAAAAAGGTAATTATCATGGGTGGAAATCAAAAACACGGTGTTCCGGCACTACTTTCATTTTTCATACCGGGACTGGGACAGATAATAAAAGGCGAGATATTCAAAGCGATCGGCATATGGGTGGTCCTTGGGATCTGCTGGTTCCTACAATTCATCCTTATAGGTTACATAATAGGACCTATTGTCTGGCTCTGGCAGATATACGATGCTTACAACAATTAAATGACCAATTAAGGAAAAGAGATGATCAGAATATATCTCTTATTCCTGTAACCTTTTCTCCTTTTGAACCCTGTACAGTAGCCTCAAAGTCCTTGAATTTAGGAACACCTGTGCCACCGGTCTCATCTGGCACAAGAGCATTGGACCATGGACCATTCACCATGTAAGCGATCCCCTGATGAGCTTCTTCGTGTCCTGAGCTTTGTGCTGTAACAACTACTTTTCCAAAAGCATTCTTAACAACAACGGTCTCTCCTTCCTTGATAGAAAGTTTGACCATATCCTTTGGGTCGAGTTTGATAACTGCTGAGAGCTTTTCGTAATCCTCACCAAAACGTGATGTCTCCTGAGCAGTGTTCTGGAAAACATCCCTGTAGGTCACTATCTTCAATTTGATCTCCGGTGCAGCAAGGAATTGTCCGAATCCCATCAGATCGCCTCCGTTATCCTTGTAAGTATTTCCTCGTCAGATAGCTTGTCTGTATCGACTATCTTTTTCATTTCGATCTCCACACCATCCATTCTGATGGCTGTGCCACCTGCTTCAACACCACCGAGTGCACAGGGAATTGTTACCGTGGACCTTGTTGCTGTAAGGTTCTGGCACGGGTCTATGGTAATGAGTGGGATCTCCGCAAGATAACGTGAAACTGAAAGTGGCAAACTCGACAACGGATCGGAACCGATGATAAGAGCAGCATCTACTGACCTGTTCCTGAGAGCCTCGACAACCGACTGTTCAGCACCATGTTCTGCCTCACCTGTTTCGGGGTTGAACTTGACGCGGTTGATGTATCCGGTCTCTTCAAAGAGATCATGGTTGAAACCTCTCATATTATACTGCCCGACCATAGGGATCAGATTGAAATCAGATACCTCATTGAGCTTGTTCATCAACTTGAACAGAGGTTCAAGTTCTTCAAGGGAATAGACAAGTCCCAGACCAACGCAGATGACACCGAACTTTGCCTTTTTCAGAACGCCTGACAGTTCCAGTATCCTTTTAACATCAAAACCATAGGATGTTTTTGGAACTTTTCCTGACAGCGCACTTACAAGAGCATCCATGAACTCCGCATCCCCGCCCATAGGGATCTGGTAGAAGCGGTTGTCACCGGATATAACAGCAGTATCGGACTTCCTTACATCAATGGTTATTGCGGTCCTGTCCTCTTCCCATCCTCTCTGGCGTTCCTTGCCACGTGGGAAATAGGAATATCTTGAAAGGTGACGTGGGTGTGAATTGGAAGGGTCTGCACCCCAAAAGATTATGACATCGGCCTTATGCCTTACATCATCGAGTGTGCACGTCTTTATTTTATCCTGAAGTATCGCCTCGACAATAGGACCCTGACAGAAAGAGGATGTATCATCGATGTATGCACCTGTCTTCTTTGCAAGGGCTATCGACCTCTTTTGTGCCTCTGAACTGGAATTACCATGACCGAATATCAGGGGGTTCTTTGCATCACTGAGTATTTCCGCAGCTTTTGAAATTGCTGTATCTACTTCTGCTTTTTCCCCGTCAACGGTACATTCCATCGGATCACTGCAGCCTTTCATACGTGCAACACCTTTCCGGCATGCAGCATGTACCGTAGCTACCTTGTTCCCTTCTATGTCTACCTCTATATCATCACAGAGGAGAGCACAGCCTGTACAAACATAATATTCACTCAAATGATCACCACATTTTAAAAATAAGGAAAAAAGCCGATCAAACGAATTCGATCGCCTTTGTAGGACACGTATCTATACATGCGACACAGAGTATCTTGTTCTCTCCGAAACGACGGCATTCCTGTACATTCCTTGCCTTCACCACACCATCTTCTACCTTGAAGATGACCTTATCAGATGTCGGAGCTTTTCCACTTCCTGCTCCCAGCGGGTCATTGGCAACATTTACAGGACATGCTACAACACAATTCCCGCAACCGATGCATTTCTCATCATGAACGATCAGCCCGGTCTCAGTGACATTCTTTACAGAAGCGAACATCTCCGATAACGTCTCATAATTGGCCTTGTGTTTTGCATCATTTACAAGCGGAGTACAATCATCCACTTTTACCTTGCGTGCCAGAAGATCAACGGCAAATGCCATACATGTACTCTTCCCGCATTCCTTACAGTTAGTTTTTGGAAGTAACTGGTATATTTCCATCACACTTGCCATTACATATCACCTTACCAAAAAGCCAATTAAGAGCATACAAATGAATTGATCACTGTTTTGTCTGATAGACTCAAACCTTGAAGAACAGTGAACAGTGGCAACTGCCATCATTTTCAATTTCATCATGGTGGAAGATACATGGACAGATGATCTTTCGATCCTCATCTTCATTACCAGTTCTCAGCCTGCATGGACAGTATTGTTTTCCATGCTCTTGCTTGTTTCTGGAAAGGCCCTCAATGACCATATTAAGAGCTTCTTCATCCGGATTTAAAATAAAACCTTTCTTCTGTGCATATTTTGATGCCCACTCGTGTGTTTTTTCCATTATTGGTGCAAGGTCTGTCATAGATTATCTCCGATATAGCAATTAAAAAGTATGCTTGATATATTCAGGATATCATTATTTATCTATTTCCCACAAGCAGCAGTCACTGACCAGTGCCTGATCGCTGATAGAAAAAGATGGAGAAGCCAGATAGCTGGCTTACACCATTTTTGTCGGTTCGGTCTGACGAGGGACCTTCGTCACAAGAACACGGAAAAGTCCGTCGCTTTCGTTCAAAAGCCTGTGTGGGATCTTTGCAGGACTTTCAATGAGCATGTCCTTTGTGACGGTCTGCTGTTCATCACCGATCTCAACTATGCCTTCACCTTCCAGTACATAAAAAAAGACATCCACTGGAGTAGAGTGCTTTTTAAGAGCATCGCCAGGTTTTAACTGCATGTGCATGACCTGGGCATGCTCAGTATCATAGAGCTTGTGCACAGTAACTCCATGAGGGTTGTCCTTCTTCTCTGCATTGTTGTAACTTGTTATTATCATTTATTCACTTCCTAAAATAAGTATAAAATTAAAAGCAAGGGTTTCAATAAAAGCCTTGCTAAGAACTGCTGTTAAAAGCTTAAATGAGAAGGTTGAGGTCTTCTTCAACTGTTGAGTTCGGCCTGATGTTGAAGTTCTCTACAAGCACATTCAGGACGTTCGGTGAAACAAATGCCGGAAGGGTAGGACCAAGCATAATGTTCTTGACACCAAGACTCAGCAGTGCAAGAAGTACAAGGACAGCTTTCTGCTCATACCATGCAATGTTGTATGCTACCGGAAGATCATTGATATCCTCAACACCGAATGCTTCTGCAAGTGCCTGTGCGATGACAACCAGTGAGTAGGAATCATTACACTGGCCTGCATCGATAACCCTTGGAATACCTCCGATATCTCCGAGATCAAGCTTGTTGTAACGATACTTTGCACATCCTGCTGTAAGGATAACAGTGTCCTTTGGAAGAGCCTCTGCAAAGTCGGTGTAGTAATCCCTTTCCTTGTGCCTGCCGTCACATCCTGCCATGACAACGAACTTCTTGATATCTCCTCCCTTTACAGCCTCTATGATCTTGTCTGCAACTGAGAGTGCAGATACGTGAGCGAAACCGCCCATGATGGTTCCTTCCTCAAGCTGTTCAGGTGCTTTGCATGCCTTTGCCTGCTCGATGATGACTGAGAAGTCCTTTCCTCCATTCTCACCGGCATCAATGTGAGTGACACCATCAAAACCAACTATTCCGGTCGTGTAGATCCTGTCGATGTAGCTTTCCTTTGGAGGAACGATACAGTTAGTGGTCATGAATATAGGACCATTGAACTTCTCGAACTCCTCCTTTTGCCTCCACCATGAGCCTCCGTAGTTACCAACGAAATTATCATACTTCTTGAAAGCCGGATAGGAGTTTGCAGGAAGCATCTCACCATGGGTGTAGACATCAACACCGGTCCCCTGGGTCTGCTCCAGAAGCTGGGCAAGGTCATGCAGGTCGTGTCCACTGATCAGGATACCCGGATTGTCCCTTACACCGATATTTACTGCAGTTGGTTCAGGGTTGCCGTATGTCTCGGTGTTAGCCTTGTCAAGCAGAGCAAGAGTAGTAACCCCCATTGAACCACATTCAAGCACCATTGGGACCAGTTCATCTATACCCATTTCCTCATCCATTGTTGCAAGGAGGGCTTTCTCGATGAATTCCATTACAGTGTCATCTTTATAACCAAGTACATTTGCATGGTGAGCATAGGCTGCCATTCCTTTGAGACCATATATCAGCAGTTCTCTAAGGGAACGTATATCCTCATTCTCGGTGGCAAGTACTCCGGTATTAATGTTAGCAATGCTCTCTGCTGTGACCTTTGCCATTACAGGTATTTCCTCTCCTGCATTTGGAGCTGCACCGAGAAGCTTCTCTTTTATCCACCTTGGGAAAGAAGAACCTGACTTCTCATTGAGAACCTTGGCATCAAGAAGTTTCTTCTTAATTCCATCCTTTATCTCAAAACCCTCATTAATGAGCTTTTCAAAATCAACTTTACTGAAATTTGTATTTGTGACAGTGGCAAAGAGACCATCAAGGATGAATTCATCGGTCTTTGCGTCATTAAGATTGTTTGCCCTTGCCTTTGAATTGTAGAATGCAATACTTTTCAGGACGTAAATAAGGTCATCCTGAAGGTCTGCAACTTCGGGCTTCTTTCCACAGACACCGCTCTTTGTACATCCGGTGGCATTAAGAGTTTCTTCACACTGATAACAGAACATTTTATTCACCATGCTTCCTATATTAGATATCTTTAAGATACTGCTATATTAGGGATACTTGCATATAAGGAGAATAGTTTCTAAGTGGATACCTGCATATAAAGATCATAAAGTGCTCATTCACGAACGTCTTATTATCACATCATCAACGAACATCTTTCATACATACAGATGCATCTCTCCATTCCCATACATTTACCCGATTAAAATTAGTGACCACAACTTTATAAATCTATCTGGACTGAGCACAGCCAATGATCTGTGTCCGAATGCACAAAATTTAAAAAAGAAAAAATGAGGAGCTTTACTCCTCTTTTCTGCTCTGGAATATGAAAGCAAGTCCTATAATTGCTGCTATTGGAAGAGCAATTGTCGGGAACTCAGGGATCTCATTAGGATCTTCGTTGCTCTCATTTACCCAGGTCTTTGTTACCTCGTTGGAGGAAACGGTTTCCTGCTGGTCGTTGATAAAGCTTGCAACTATGACATCAGTACCTTCGCTGATACCAAGGTACGTAAATGTTGCTTCACCATTCGCATCGGTGAATGCTGTTGTCACAAGACCTGCGTGAGGACCGGAAACGATCTCAAAAGTAACTTCCTTTGATACTACAGGGTTACCAGCATCATCCTGAATTATTGCTGTTACCGTGTTGTTATTGCCCAGAGGATCTGTTGTGGATGCAGGACCCAGGACTATACCTTCACCTACAATAGCCACTGTTGACTTAAGGTCGAAGTATGCGAAGAAGATATTGTCATCACCAGATGGGTTCTTTGTGTAAACAGTGATAGTATCATCACCATCTTTTACGAAAGGCAGTATGTTGTAAAGTTCATCATCAAGACGAGGATCAATTGAGGAATACTGGTACGGATCTACTGGATTCTTATTGCTGTCATCCAGACCACCTACTGTAATCAGTGCACCATTTGCCGGCTGACCATCATCTTCACCGCCTGCTGCAGATGTAAGTCTCTTGCCGTTCACATCGATGATGCTGTACTGAGCTGAACCTGACTGATAACTGAATGATATACCAACACCCATATCCATACTTATACCAGAGTTGTTTGTGTCAACAGGGTCTGCAAGGAGCAGGTTGAAAGTGTCGCCTGCAGGGCTCTGTGCACCAAAGAGAAGAACTATAGTATTATCAGCTGTCTGAGCAGGATCATCAAAGATCACCACAAGTATTGTTCCGTCGATGTTATAGGAATTATCTTCGATTATTGTGAAGTCGACCCTTCCTGCCGGAGCATTGTCGATCTTTGTCTTTACCAGGGATGTAACATCTGCCCAGTGGTTATAGGTGTCACCGTGGACAAAGTAGTCCCAGTTCACATTCTGATCATCGATCTTTACCTGACCATTGACTATTGCTGATGCACCCCAGAGTGAAGCTGCAGCCATGTATGCAGACCTGACAGTTGCACCTGCAGGCTTTTCAACCTGAATTATACCGGTACCTGTTGTTCCCAGTCCATCAACAGAGATACTGATCTTTCCTGTCTCTGTGACCTTTGGTGAAAGGCTTGTTGTTGAAGATACTGCTGGCCCTACAGGTTCACAGGATATGCTGAACGCTGGTGTCGTTACTGTTCCAGGTGTATTTTCGTCTGCGTCTGCTGGCAGCATAAAAGCTGATGACAGGACAGCCAAACACACGAAAAATGTCATTATGTTCGTTATTTTATCTTTCAAATCCATATGGATACCACCCTCACTTTTTGCTATCTCAAAATCGATAAGTGAGTAAGTGTGCACATATGCGCAGGACATATTTAAAATGATGTTTTTATATCAGTATGACAATAATAAAAAAACAGTTTGAAGATAGATGATAGTAAATAAATTTTTACATAATTATAAATAAATACGAAGAGATGAGAGTAAATGTACACACAGATATAAAATTTTAATACATACTGATATTAGATAATTATTCTAAGCCACCTTTTCAAAGAAAGGTAATTTATCAGGGTGATGACCTGCATCAAGGTAATAGTTCTTGAACTTACCACTTGATTCGATAACAAGACAACCCATATCTTCCAGTGTCCTTATATGGGAAGCAACCGCGGACCTGGTTATTCCTAAAGTATCCGAGATCTCCGTATTGGTTATGCCAGGGTTCTCATAGATCAGACTACATACCTTCTTGCATGTCATTCCCTGAAGATGAGGTTCTATGGTCTTCTTGTGGTCCTTATCCCAGAGATCAGTACCGTTGCGGAATAAACTAACATAGTTCCCGTTCTTGAATAGAAGTATCTTTCCAGATTCCTTCAAAGTATTAACATGATAACGAACAGTACCCCTTTTAAGCCCAAGGTCCTTCTCGATCATATTGACCGTACTGCCCGGATTATCCTCTATAAAATTAAGAATATTCAGGCGATTCTCATTCTTTGGATCCTTCTTGACCCATGCCGTGAGAAGTGCTACAAGTTTCCAGCCGAGTGCCAGGATAATCGCAATGATGGTTATTAATTGATAATTCAATGGTAATTCCCAAAATGATAAATTTGTATCAAAACCATCATCATCTATAATTAAATTATCATCTTCATGATAAACAATAGAATATTCGCCATTACAAGGCATTATAAGAAGAAGACAAAAAGATAAAAAAAGAAAATGGGATTTTTTCATAAGTCCCTTATAGTTTTTTTATATTGAATAATCTTCTGTTCCACTTACAGAATAACCATATACCCTACATCTCCAGGTTCCCTGTTCAATACCATTATTATTGTTAATGTACAAAGTTATTCTTCCATTTATGCTACCATCAGCAGAATCATAAAAATAACCTATGCAGTTATCACTTGGATCATAGATATAGAGCTTAAGAGAATCACTTGTGTCGCCCCAATTAAGATCAACCTTCAATGATTCGGTATATGAACCTACATATTTTCCATGCCAGTTGGTCTCTCCCTGAGTAATGGTATCAGTAATTGACATAATACTAATTCCACCATCATCTGACTTCACCGGAACCACTTTGTATCCTAAGTCCTTCGCATCGATCAATACGAAACCATCATCTGTATTCTTGTCAGCCTGACTTGCACTTGCTATCGATATACAGAGTAAAAATACTATAAATCCTATTGCTATCTTTCTCATTGTTTGTACTCCTACTAGTTATTTTTTACTAGTTAACAGAAAAAAGATGAAAATTTGTACTATATAACTTTTATAGCCATTGATCAAACTGTAAAATAAAACCAGAAATAGGAGGAATTTTATTGTGGAGTTGACCCGGGATTATGCAAGGTTGGGAGAAGAGAACAGAAACATTCTCTCCGTCCCTCAATTCCCGTGCAAGTTTGTTGGTTGGGTACAAACAATTCTTTCAACACAGAATTATAATAAAACCATTATGGCCATTGATCTAACTGTTATTTTTTTACAATGAGAGATCCTTGCGTGTTAGTTGTTAATTGGAGCGCCGGTTAGATAGGAAACATATGAAATAAACTTGTCGTATGTTTAAATTATAAATGATTAAATAATTTAATATATCCATAAATAAGAACAAGTAGATATCGACCCAGAAAGGAAAGTGAAGAGGACAACATTTGTCCTCTTACATATTTCTGCGCACATGTGCGCGGAAGGTAAAACAAAACTTAATACGAACAATTTGCTTAAATCCATTATGGCCATCTATTAAACTGTTCATATATCATAATATAGAGGGAGTACGTGATCACCACCGATGCACAATAAACATTGAAATTACATACGACTTAATGGTTTTTCACCATTCATCCAAAACTATATCTTGCTACAGGTCATCATTTCCTCTCGGAAGGAGTCAACTATATGCGAATTGGAGTTTACATCTGTCATTGCGGACTGAACATCGCACATACCATTAACGTCGAGTCATTAAGAGAAAAGGTCAGTGAGCTTGATGGTGTAAAGGTTGCCAAGAACATACAGTTCATGTGTTCTGATTCAGGACAGGAATCCATTGTCCAGGACATAACCGACCTTGATCTCAATCACATACTTGTAGCAGCCTGTTCTCCCCACCTGCACGAGCAAACCTTCAAGAGAGTGCTCGAAAAAGCAGGTCTTAATCCTTTCATGCTGGAAATGGTCAACATCCGCGAGCAGTGCTCATGGGTACATATGGATGACCCTCAGATGGCAACACAGAAAGCCTTTGACCTTATCAGGATGGGAATTGCCAGGCTCAAGTTACTGGACCCGCTCCAGCTCAAGAAAGTACCAGTGAAAAAAGATGTGCTTGTCATTGGAGGCGGCGTTGCCGGAATCGAAGCCTCCCTCACGCTTGCAAACTCAGGACACCACGTATATGTAGTTGAGAAAGAGCCAACCATCGGTGGAAAGATGGCACTGCTCAATGAAGTGTTCCCCACCAACGACTGTTCCATCTGTGTGCTTGCTCCGAAGATGACCGATGTGGACCAGCACCCCAATATAGACCTCATCACACTTGCAGAGGTCACTGATGTATCAGGACCCGTAGGGAATTTCCATGTGACTATTACCAGAAAACCACGATACGTCCTTGAAGATAAATGCAAGGGCTGTGTTGACGAATGTGGTCGTGTTTGTCCAGTAGAAATAGCAAACAGATTCGATTCAGGTCTTGGAAGAACGAAGGCCATCAACATGCCGATACCACAGGCGGTCCCACAGGTAGTCTATATTGATAATGAGTACTGTGTAGGCTGTGGACTATGCAAACAGGCATGTCCTGCCGATGCTATCGATTATCATCAGAAAGAGGAAAAACTGGAATTCACTGTGGGAGCCATAATACTTGCAACAGGTTACAACCACTTCGATGCTTCCCGCAAACAGGAATATGGTTATGGCATCTATCCCGATGTCATCACTAACATGGAGCTGGAGCGACTATTGAACGCTGCTGGTCCAACAAAGGGAAAAGTGCTCTCACCTTCAACAATGGAAATCCCGAAGAAGGTATCATTCATACAATGTGTCGGTTCAAGGGACGAGAAAGTAGGAAACCCGTATTGTTCAAGGGTATGCTGTATGTCAAGCATGAAGAATGCACAGCTTCTCAAGGAACGTTATCCTGAGATTGATATTACTATTCATTACATAGATATCCGTGCAGGCGGTGAGATGTACGAAGAATACTACATCCGCAGCCAGGAAATGGGCATCAGTTTCATTCGCGGGAAGGTAGGAGAGATACTACAGGACACACAGGGTAAACTACAGCTTCGTTATGAGGACACCCTGAACGGTGAGATATACGAGGAAACGTCTGACATCGTAGTTCTTGCAACAGGCATGGAGAACGTAAAAGATGCAGACCGCATCTCCAGAGTGCTTAATCTCACACGACGCACAGACCGCTTCTTCTCAATAGCCCACCCAAAGATGCGACCTGTTGACTCCCATGTAAAGGGTATCTACATAGCAGGCTGTGCATCCGGTCCTAAAGAGATACAGGTATCAATTGCACAGGGAAGTGCTGCTGCTGCCAAGGCAATGCAACTCCTGTCAAAGGGCGAACTGGAGATGGACCCCTTAAGTGCACATGTAAACCCGGACAAATGTATCGGATGCGGCATATGTGCTGATGTCTGTAAGTTCAACAAGATCACTATGGTCGATGGCAAAGCAGTTGTTGACGAACTCTCATGTATGGGATGCGGAGCATGCAGTGCATCATGTCCTGCCGATGCCATATGGATGCGTAACAGCACCGATGAGCAGATAATAGCTCAGATCCACGCTGCTACAGAAGTTAAATCAGAATTCCCGTTGGTCGTTGCTTTCCTCTGTAACTGGTGTAGTTACACATGTGCAGACCTTGCCGGAACTTCAAGGATACAATATCCAACCAATATACGAGTTATTCGTGTCATGTGTGCAGGACGTGTGGACCCATCCTTTGTCCTTGAAGCACTTGAGAACGGTGCGGACGGTGTGCTTGTGGCAGGATGCCGTCTTGGAGAATGTCACTACATCTTTGCCAACTACAATGCAAAGAACAGGATGGAAGCCCTGCAGGAAGTCCTTGGTGACGTAGGAATTGACCCTAAACGTCTAAAAGTGGAATGGATATCAGCTTCCGAGGGCGAAAGATTTGCCAGTTCCATCGAGGATTTCGTAGACTATCTGGAAAAGATAGGACCTATCGGCTCCGAGCTAAAGGAGGGAGAGCAATGACCGAGGAATGCCGTGAAGGTTCCCTCTGCGTCGATAAGGATATGGATCTCGATGGCTCCCA
This sequence comes from Methanolobus profundi, assembly GCF_900114835.1. Lineage (GTDB taxonomy): Archaea > Halobacteriota > Methanosarcinia > Methanosarcinales > Methanosarcinaceae > Methanolobus > Methanolobus profundi. The sequence continues at coordinate 46,685 of NZ_FOUJ01000003.1, forward strand.
TTTCATCTATCGCCAGATAAGCAGTAAGTCTGTCAAGTTCCTCGATTATGATTACAAAAGATGTGTGGGCTGTGGCATATGTGTAGGACTCTGTCCCACAAAGGCACTGGAACTTGGTCCCATGCAGGAGATATCCACAGGACTGGATGCACCACCTGTGATGATGGACCTTGAGAAATGCACATTCTGTTCCATGTGTGCCAACTTCTGTCCTGTGCATGCCTTTAAGATGACCGAGGAGGGAGAGCTCCCTGAGAAGGACGAATTCCCAACCTATGATTCCTATGTCAGGATGAATGAGAAATGTCTCCCATGCGCCCTCTGTAAGGCTGCATGCCCCGAGGAGGCAATATATGTCGAGTTCACCTTCCAGAAGAAAGAGGAGATAGCACCCTTTAAAGAAGGAGCAGAAGGTGAGATAGAGATAGATACGGACAAATGTAACTTCTGCGGCCTCTGTGCTGAATTCTGTGAGGCATTCCTGCTTGTGGAAAAAGAAAAGACACCAACCGATATCCAGCCATTTGACCTGCTTCTGGTGGATGAGGATAAGTGTGACTACTGTGTGCTGTGTCAGGACCTCTGTCCCGAGGATGCCATCAGGGTCAAAGGCGAGAAAAGAGGTGAAGCTCCTGAGATAGAGGGAGTCGTCACAGTTAACGACGATAAATGCACACGGTGTACCTGGTGTCAGGCTGTCTGCCCGTATGATGCTGTTGACCTCAAGAAACAGTTCGAGGGAGAGCTTAGTCTCATAGAGATAAATGTGGACAAGTGCGACCCACAGGGCTGCCATGGCTGTTTCAATGTATGTCCTTCACATCTCTGGTATGTACCCGAGGACGGAGCGAAGATAGCCGCACTACACGACTACTGTACCTATTGTGGTGCCTGTGTCAATGCCTGTCCAAAGGATGTAATGACAGTAAAACGTACAAAGGTCCATCATACCGATATCCCGGATTCTCCATGGGCACAACAGTGGCGTGATGCCATTGATTCCATGGTCACTGGTAAAAGGGACCATCCTGATATCTCAAGGACACTTGAGGTCGAAAAGGAAGAACACAAAGAACATGTTGAAGTGGAGCTTCCTAAGATCGACGGCTCATTGCTCAAAATGGCAAAAGAGCGTATCGAAAAGGCAAAACCATTGCTTGATAATGTTAAACTTCGAAAGATGCTCGAAGATGAGAAAAGTGAGAAGCTCAGTGATGAAATAAAAAAGAGACTGGACTGAGCCTTCGGTGACTAAGATACTACTTAAAAAGTAACATAAAAGAGTATGAAAGGCAGGAATATCCTGCCATTATCATTTTCGACTATTCTACCATCAAAGGTTCAGTGTGACTGTGCGTACCTTTCAGCAAGTATAGCCCTTTTGAGCTTGAACTGAACTCTCTGCTGGTCCCACTGGTATTTCTCAGCAAGGAACCTGATGAGCCTCTTTTTGGAAGCTCCCTTGAGTGCGTTCTTAAGCATCATCTCTTCGATGAAGGCTTTCTGCTGTTCGGTGTCAAGTTCAGGCATTAGCATACCTCCATGGATATAGCGGTTGAAACTCCCTTAGCTATAGGCAGTTTCTTTGCTGTCAGTACAAGACCATCAGGAATTGCTTCCACACGGAATCTCATCTTCAGTTCACCCATCTCACCTTTCAGGTTCACACAGCCGCCCTTCTTAAGACCGAGCTTTTTGACCGTGTTCCTGTTGAGAAGGACAAAGTCATTGTCATCCTCCCTGTCGGACCACATGAAAGGATTGTACAGATACCTTAGTTCATACATGTCCTCAGGAATTTCAACTAAAGATAGTTCAATTTCAGAACCTTTACATTGTGCAGTTCCTGTTTCACGAGATCCTATAGTTTTCATCACAAGATAGTTCATCTCGTCATGGGTGAAGGTCTTCCCGCCGATACCTGCATTGAGCAGTGACAGGGCATCCACACCGGCCTTTCCTGTACCGCTGTTCTCCTGAAGGCTGTCCTCAACGTTCAGGAAGGTACCTGCCTTGCTGTAAACTGGGTCAGTGGCAATGACAACATCGGCCATCTCTGCAGCCGGACCGTTAACTGAACCGATGACTATCAGCTTATCGAGATTCTTCAGTGCCTCAATAGCTGCTTCAGCATCAGGCATGAGCTCCACAGGGTCACTGTCAAGCGTTACGAGTGTCCTGATATTGCCAAGCTCGATATCCTCCATTAGTTCTGCAAGGCCCATCATATTGCCGTCCTTATTTGCAAGAAGTGCAGCTCCGTTGCTGTTCATGAAAGGCTTCATGAACTGAATTCCTGCACCTGTTCCCTTTGCCAGTGATTTTACAGACTTTAATATTCCGGCATCTGAATTAGGGTGAACATCAGCTATGATCAACGATTCACTGTCAAGTTCCAGTTCACCATATTGCTCAGGCTTCAGGTCAAGTGTCTCATCAGCCAGATTCAGTGGGTTTGTACCGACTGAGATAATGTGTGCCCCATTCTTCTTTGCTGCAAGCAGTCTCCTGACAATGAGAGGATACTGGACATATGGATCTACGAAAAGGACTATCTTTTTTGCCTTTTCGATCTCAGCCAGTGTTCCCGGTTCAGGCATACACATCTTCTGAATACCGGTCTGAACAACAGTACCCAGTGTTTCAGCAAGCTTTGTGAATGCCATCTGTTCCTCGTTACTGGTATTGCCCACGGACAGCAGTGCAACACTGTCAGTGTCAGCATCCTTAAGGATCTCAACTGCTGCTTTTATGGCAGTTTCTGCATCCACAGCAGAGCCATCTGTCATATTTACAGCATTATTAGCTTTAGCGTAATAGTGCGGGAGTTTCATCCCGAACCTGCAGAGCTTTCCAAGATTCACTGGGCTGCTCTTCATGTGGTCGATACTTAACTTACCTTCATCGTTCTCTCTGATGAAAAGTCCGCATCCTACACCACATCCGGGGCAAATCGTCTGATATATCATTTCCTTCATCTTGGCATCACCTCCAGGAAAGGTGGTCTCTCAAGTGTCATTCCGGCCTTGTAGTTGTATTTCTTCTGTGACTTTTCAGCAAAGCGTCTGAATATTGTTGTTACCGGAATATCTGCAGGACAGACATCAGTACACTGGCCACAGCCTATGCAACTATCTGACAGGTGCATCAGGCGGACCATGTGGAACATGCTCATCCTGTAATTGTCCTCAAGATTGTGATACATGGTACACTTGGAATCCTCACCACAGGTACATGCAGGACATACCTCCTTACAGGCACCACAGTCGATACAGTCAGCAAATTGCTCCATGTAGTATCTGGTACGTTCACCATCCGGTATCTCGGTGAATATCTTCTCTGACCATTTTTCGCTCATGGAGAGCATGACATTGTTCACCTTCTCCCTGATTGCGATGGCCTTGTCACTTGCAGGTTGGATCTCTATGAAACCAGCCTCAATGGCATTCTCCAGTAGACGGACACCCTTCTCGTTCATTACTTCACAGAAGGTCGCGTTTCCTGAAAGTTCACCGATGACACCCCAGTTACCACATGCAAGGTCTGCATTAACTGGTATCTTGACATCACAGTAACGGCAGCTCTCACGCCTTCCGTAACCTGCTTCCTCAAGCTCATCAATTGAGATACCTTTCTCCTCACCGGACCTTGTCCTGAAGATAAGATTACCCTTCTCGATGTTCTCGCCTGTGACATCCTCAGGGTCTATCTCATACATGTTGATGAGCATCTCCTGGGTCTGTACCGGGTACATGGTCCCACCGCAGTTGAGACCTATAAGATATGCATTGTCGATATCGACCTCATTGCGCTTTGCCTGTTCGATGACACCTCTGATATCACATGCTTTTCCAGGCATGGCAACGTTCTTACCCACAGCGTACTTTGCAAGGTTCACAGGAACTGTGTGCATACTTCCTGCTGATGCAAGGACCTCGTTCACATCGCTGGTTATGATGGGTACAGCCTCGTACTCGCTTATGTGTTTGAGTACAACGACCTCTTCAACAAGTCCCTTTTCAAGAGCTGCTGCCAATACTGCAGTTACAAGACCGCCGGAAGCTCCCTTGTTACGAACTCCGGTGTCTGTCGAATAGCCTATTATTCTGTCTCCAACTTCTACCATATCAGTTCACCCCCTCTGGCTTAAGAGGACTTGGTCCGAGCTTTCTGACCTGTTCAGTTACTTCCCTGACGAAGTTTGCGAACTTCTCACCTTCACTGGCACTTATCCAGCTAAGATGAAGCCTTTCAGGCTCAAGGCCCAGTTCCAATACCATATCTTCCATGAAATCATACCTGACCTGTGTCTTGTAGTTACCATTGACATAGTGACAGTCACCAAGGTGACATCCTGTTACAAGGACCGCATCCGCACCTTCAAGGAATGCATTGAAAACGTGGAGCGGGTCGATACGACCGGAACACATGACACGGATGATCCTCAGGGATGCAGGCTGCTGGAATCTTCCCATACCTGCTGTGTCGGCACCGCCGTAACTGCACCAGTTACAGCAGAAAGCGACTATCTTTGGTTCCCATTGTTTGTTCTCTGTCATTTTCATTCCTCCCCGAAGGTGAATACATTCTTCACCTGTGCCAGTAGCTGATCGTTCTTGAAGTGGTTCTGCTGCAATGCACCTGTCGGACAGGCCACTGCACATGTTCCGCAACCCTTGCAGAGTGCCTTGATAATATTGAGTTTGCCGTCCTCCAGTGAAAGGGCCTGGAAAGGACACATTGGTACGCAAATTCCACAAGCAACACAGATATCGTCATTAACATCGACGGTGATACCTTCTGTTATCGCTTTACCCTGTGCCAGATAGCGTGATGCACGGGCAGCGCATGCACTTCCCTGTGATACGGAATACGGGATGTCCTTTGGTCCCTGGGTGACACCGCCTATGAATATACCATCCAGTGTGGTGTCCACTGGCTTGAGCTTTGGATGTGCTTCCATCATGAAACCATCAGCAGCCCTGCTTACCTTAAGGATCTGCCTGATACGTTCAGTGCTCTCACCTGAGACAGCACCGACACTGAGGACCAGAAGGTCAAGATCAAGGTCGATGATATCGTTGGTCAGTGTATCTTCAACACGGACCTTCAGATCACCATTCTCAACTTCGGTTACCTTTCCTGGTTTACCTCTGATGAAACGGATACCCATGTCCCTTGCACGGTCATAGAACTCCTCATAGTTCCTGAAGGGGGTCCTCATGTCCATGTACATTATATAGACCTCAGAATCAGGATATTTCTCCCTGATGAGCTGAGCGTCCTTGAGAGCGTACATGCAGCAGAAACTGGAACAATATCTGTTACGCTTCTTGTCCCTGCTTCCCACACACTGGATGAAACCGACCTTCTTTGGTGGTTTTACATCGCTGGGTCTGACTACTTTACCCATTGTAGGTCCGCTGGCATTTATCAGGCGTTCGAGCTCCATGCCCGTAATTACATTATCGTAAAGTCCGTATCCGAAATCATGGGTTGGTTCAGGGTCATATACATCAAAACCTGCTGTAACAACTATGACACCAACATCAAGTTCGGAGAACGAGTCTTCCTGCTCCATTATAACAGAATTACTGCTGCATGCTCTGGAACATGCACCACAGTCGATGCATACTGACCTGTCAACAACAGCTCTCAGAGGAACAGCCTGTGGGAATGGAACGTAAATTGCCTTACGTGTACCTATACCCTCATTGAACTCGGTGTTAGGTACCTCTACAGGACACTTCTGAACACAGAGACCACAGCCGGTACAGGTATCAACATCTACATAACGTGCCTTGTGCTTTACCTTCACCTTGAAGTTACCGACATATCCGTCCACTTCCTCTACTTCGGAATATGTCATCAGTTCAATGTTCTTGTTCCTGGCAACCTCTACCATTTTCGGACCAAGGATACAGATACTACAATCGTTGGTCGGGAAGGTCTTGTCGAGCTGTGCCATCTTTCCGCCGATGGATGGGTTCTTTTCCACAAGGTAGACCTTGTAACCCATATCTGCGATATCAAGAGCTGACTGCATACCGGCAACACCGGCACCGATCACAAGTGCTGTGTCTGTTACCGGAACCTCATTTGACTGCAGAGGTTCGAGCTTAGATGATCTTGAAACACCCATGCGTACAAGTTCGCAGGCTTTCTCTGTTGCCTCTTCCTTTTCCTGCATGTGTATCCAGCTGCAGTGTTCCCTGATGTTAACGAATTCGAAAAGATAAGGATTCAGACCTGCTTCTTCCACACATGCCCTGAAGATAGGTTCGTGTGTCTTTGGCGTACATGCTGCCACAAGCACACGGTTGAGCTTGTTATCTTTAATTGCCTGCTTGATCTCGGACTGACCGGAATCACTGCAGGTATATTTGTTGACCGAGGAGCGTACTACATCGGGAAGTGTGCCTGCATAGTCTGCCACTTTCTGACAGTCCACGACACCTCCTATGTTAACTCCGCATTCACAGATGAAGACACCTATTCTGGGCTCATCCATGTCATTTGTATCATCTGTTATTTCTATTAAAGCCAAATTTCATCACCCGTTTTTTATGGCGCAGACTACCGCCCGATAATATGATAAAAAATAAAAAAATACGTTTTTCTGTTTTTCCGTTTTTGATGTCGTTTTTCCGTTTTTACAATCGTGATGGAATAAAAGATAGGATCAGGCCATTAAAGAGCCATCATTTATCTTTTCAATGAATTCAGAAGTGCTGGTGACATTAAGGTCGATCCCAAGCTCCTCAGGGGACAGTCCCATTGCAAGTCCCAGAAGCTGGGTGTAATGCAATACAGGAATTCCATAGCTTGTGCAGGATCCCTCGTTTATGTCCTTCTGGCCGGAATCGAACTGAAGATGACAGAATGGACATGCATTGATGATGCAGTCGACCTGTGCATCGGCCATGTTCTCCAGTTTCTTCTCGGTGATCCTGAGTGTTGCATCGTGGGCAGCAGCTCTTGCTCCTCCACCGGCACCACAGCACATCATCTTGTCCTCATAATCAACGCTTGTAGCACCTGTGGCTTCCACAAGTTCGTCGAAGAATGTGATATCGCCACTGACAAGTCTTGAATCAGCTTCTTTGAGAGGTTGTACAAGGTGACATCCATAATGCACGGCCACTCTCATGTTGAGCGGAGCAGTTACCAGTTCCCTGATACCTTCCACACCGATCTCCTGATAAAGATACTCTATCACGTGGCGAACATCATGCTGGCCCCTGAACTCATGACCTGTCTCGAAGAGTTTCTCATTGACATCCTTCTTCAGATCAGCATCACTTTTCAGTTCATGATCAGCTTCTTTCAATGTACTGTAACATCCATTACAGATAGTAAGAACATCATCGTCCATTTCCTCGGAGAGAGCGATATTCCTGGAAGCAAGTGTCAGCCAGGTAACTTTATCGAAGGACCTGAACACACCGGGAGCAGGACAACATGATGCTCCTTCCAGGTCGTCAAGCTCTATGCCGAGTTTTGAAAAGGTCTTCTTTGTTGCAGCCTCAATACCTGGATAACGGTTCGGTGCCACACAACCGAGGAAAAGGGACAGGTTGCTCATGCACCCTCCTCTACTACCTGCTGCTGAGTGAAGCATGTCTGATGCATCATTGCAGCACTCTCTACATGTTCTACAGGTTTGCTCTCTGCTACAAGTTCATCAAAACCTGTGAGTCGAAGAAGGGTCTTTATCTCACTCAGGCCCTCTATGGAAGCCTGAACGGTTGGAGGTCTCTTGTCAAGACCGAGATGAACTCTCTTTTCCATGGCATCTGCATTGGTTGGAACAGCATGGCCGTAGTTCACAAGCATCTGACCGACCTTCTTGTGGGCCTCAAGCATCTTTCCTTTATGAACTGCTTTTTCCCTGATGGCCAGAACCGCATCCACGAGATTAACATCCTGCGGACAGTTGTCCTGACAGCGGTAGCAGGTGGTACAATAGAATATGAAAGGAACCATCATGCTCTCTTCAGTTTCCAGCCCAAGTTTTTCCATCTGCAGGAACCTGCGGATCCTGTATGTTTGTTCCTGTTCTCCCATTGGGCAGACAGATGTACATTGACCACATTGATAGCAGCGTTCTATATTGGATGACATTTTAAGATCCCGTCCTTTTATCACGATTAATAATTGATTTTAACAATGGAATCAATATAATTTTAACATATAAACGCTTCGCATATCGTTTTCATTAATTCTCATAAACTTTAATTTACCAGCATAATCTCAAATTTGTTTCAATTGAAAAAGAGGGTAAATTTGTTTTCTCGCCGTGAACTGTGTAAAGAGTGCGGCACGTGAGATGACACGCTCACGCAACAATAAGTTTATACATCCTGAGGCTGTTTGTTGTGTAAACCGACGTATGCGAAACTAATTTGGTGAGATCATCCATGAGTGACAAATTCGATTACAGAGAACTTGGCCTGAAATGCGGGCTTGAAATTCACCAGCAACTTGACTCTAAACAGAAGTTGTTCTGCAGGTGCCCTACACAGATAAGGAATATTGAGGAATCGAACCATGAGTTCTTCCGTTATCTCCGTCCAACAGCAAGTGAGATGGGAGAGACCGACAGGGCTGCCCTTGAACAGTCCAAACTAAGACGCAAGTACGTCTACAAGGCATATGATACGACCTGCCTGGTGGAGAACGATGACGAGCCTCCAACAGAAGTGAACAGGGAAGCACTGGACATTGCCCTTAGTATCACAAAACTGCTCAAGATGGTGCCTGTGGACCAGGTACATATGATGCGTAAGATAGTAGTGGACGGTTCTAACACCTCAGGTTTCCAGAGAACAGCATTCCTTGCAAAGGACGGATACCTTGACACATCAGTTGGTCCTGTCGGGGTCGGTGTGCTCTGTCTTGAGGAAGAGGCCTGCCAGAAGATAGAGGACCAGGGAGATTCTATAATATACTCTCTTGACCGTCTGGGTATCCCACTTGTCGAGATAGGAACTGATCCTGATATCATCTCACCACAGCATGCAAAGGAGACTGCACAGCAGATCGGTATGCTCCTGCGTTCCACCGGAAAGGTGAAGCGTGGACTTGGAACCATACGCCAGGATGTTAACATATCAATTGCAAAAGGTGCACGTGTAGAACTGAAAGGTGTTCAGGCACTGGATATGATAGAGACCATGGTAGAGCGTGAGGTCGAGCGTCAGGTCAATCTCCTTGCAATGAAGGATGAACTGCTCGAACGTGGTGCATCCGTATGCGATACTATTTTCGATGTTACTGATATTTTCAAAGAGACACAATCCAAGGTCATCAAGAAGACGATAAAGAAAGGAAAGGTCTATGCTGTCCTGCTCCGTGGCTTTGATGGCTATGTCGGCAGAGAAGTACAGCCGGGAAGACGTCTTGGTACCGAGTTCTCAGACCGTGCAAAGACATCAGGTGTCGGTGGCATATTCCACACAGATGAACTTCCTGCATATGGCGTGAGCGAAGAGGAAGTACAGGCACTTCGTGCTGAGGTCGGTGCGGAAGAGAACGATGCTGTGGTAATGGTCGCAGACCGTCAGAACAGGGCGTGGGGAGCTATGGAAAGTGTGATCATACGTGCAAAGGAAACACTTGAAGGTGTTCCGGAGGAAACACGCAGAGCACTTCCTGATGGTAACAACTCCTACCTGAGACCACTCCCAGGTGCTGCAAGGATGTACCCTGAGACCGATGTTCCACAGGTGAACATCTCTCCTGAATATTTCGATGCAGTGGAGATACCTGAACTGCTCACAGAAAGGGCAAAACGTTTCGAGTCCGAGTTCGGACTTCACAGGGAACTTGCTGAGAAGATAGCCTATTCCACATACCTTCCTCTCTTTGAGGAGATCATGGGTATGCTTGGTGACAATGAGAATGTCAATGCCACACTTGTGGTCAGGACACTTACAGGAACACTACCTGAGCTGAAACGTGACGGTGTCGAGATCGATAATCTTGAGGACAGACACTTCATAGACATATGCAGCTTCATTGCAGAAGGTGGAGTGCCAAAGGAAGCTATCGATGGCCTTTTACGTGCTATGGCGTGCGAACCTGGCATCTGTGCAAAGGATGCAGCTGAGAAAATGGGACTTGGTAGCATTGATGTGTCAGATGTAGAGGACATGGTGGAAGCTATCATCAAAGAGCGTCAGGACTTCGTGAAGGAAAAGGGCATGGCTGCGGTCGGTCCTCTCATGGGTGTCGTGATGGCAGAGGTCCGTGGGAAGGTAGATGGTAAGATTATCAGCGAGATATTAAAACAAAAGATTAATCAATATCTAAGTACATAATATATTTTTGATGTGGTTATCTTTTACTATTCGGTCCAGAGAATTATTAAGCAGGGGACTGCTCCTGCTTACTTTTTTGACATTATTGATGTCATGTGCGTCCGCTGCGGTCATTATCGACAGTGATGTTAAACTTACCAATACTACAAATGCCAACCATCCGGCGTGGAGTCCTGATGGCAGCAAAATAGTCTATGCAGCTGATCAGGCTATATGGATCATGAACAGTGATGGTTCTGATCAGAAGAAGCTCTATGACGGAATGGCATGGGAAGGAGAGCCGGAATTCAACGATGACGGCACAATGATCTATTTTGCCACAGAAAGTAAGAAAGCATTCTCCGCCCGCTACATCAGCATCCATGTGATGAATGCAGATGGTAGTGAAGGAATGAAATTAACTGAGACCGCAGATTCCAGAGCACCTTCATTAAGTCCTGATGGAAGCAGACTTGTATACACATCACGAGCTTCCGGAAATTATGATATATGGACCATGTCACCTAATGGATCGGACAGGGTCAGGCTTACGGATGCTTCAGGTGATGAGAGCTCACCATCATGGAGCCCTGATGGGAAAACTATTGTATATTCAACATCAGGAGATATTTTTACGATAGGCGTTGATGCCGTAAGACCTGTACAGCTTACCAGTGATATGTATGACAACGTGGAACCATCCTATAGTCCGGATGGGGAATTGATAGTCTATGCATCCAATGTTGGTGGAGACTATGACCTGTGGGTACTGAACTCCGATGGCAGTTCCCATATGAAGCTTACCAGTGACAGGTCTGCAGAACGGGCACCTGCATGGAGCCCGGATGGAAGCAAAATAGCCTATGTGTCCAACAGGGATGGTGAGTTCAATATATGGGCCATGGCGGTCCAAAACGGAGATATAGAGCTTGAAAGGATCGAAGAACCTCCTGAGGTCGAGGAAAAGAAGATCGATAATGAGTATGTGCTCAAACTGCGTGACTATGCTGCAAACAAGCCCAGGGAGTTCATTGGTATAGTTCTTTTGGCATCTTTCGCTTTTGTAGTACTTATTGTGGGGTCATTCCTGAGAAAGATCTCATAATCCTGAATTTTTCAGCCTTACTCTCTTCAAAAAATGAAGAGGCCATCGCAATGCTTATAGCCTATTCCTCACATGTATTCGCAGGTTCAAAAGATGAATGCAGTACTAGGATTAGAAGATGGGACTATTATAAAAGGCACTGGCTTTGGTGCCGAAGGTATCGTTTCCGGGGAACTTGTTTTCACAACTCAATATACTGGCTATGAGGAGGCTCTTACAGACCCTTCATATAAAGGCCAGATCCTTATGTTCACTTATCCTCTTATAGGCAACTACGGCGTCAGTGGCAACTGTATGGAGTCCAGTGGCGTCAAAGCTGAAGGTCTTGTGGTCAGGGAGGCTTGTCCCGAGCCGTCTCACCACTTAGGAAAGAAGACCATTGTTGAGCTTATGGAGGAAGAAGGCAAGCCCGGCATTGCAGGCGTGGACACACGTATGCTAACTATAAAGACCCGTGAGCACGGAACGATGCGTGCAGCCCTCGTCAATGGTAGTGATGATGGAGAGGAGGCAGTAAGGATCGCACGTTCACAGAAGAGCATTTCTGATATAGATCTTATCTCACAGGTAACCTGTCCTGAGCCTTTCAGGCTTGAGAGTCCTTTAAGGGACCCTAACAACCCGATAAATGTGGTTCTTGTGGACTGTGGCCGTAAGCTCAGCATCGAGAGGAGCCTTCTGGCAAGAGGTATAGATGTGACCGTCGTACCGGGTAACTCATCTATCTCAACAATAGAATCATACGACCCTGACCTATTGTTCATTTCCAATGGTCCCGGAGACCCTGCACAGGCACAGGATGCGGTCGCTGCTGTGAAACACTTCACAGGTGAACTGCCGATAGTAGGCATATGCCTGGGTCACCAGATCATCTCCCGTGCACTTGGTGCTGATACATATAAGTTGAAGTTCGGTCACAGAGGAGCAAACCAGCCTGTTAAGGACCTTGAAACAGGGATCGTTCATATCACATCCCAGAATCACGGATTTGCTGTGGATGGAGATTCCTTTGAAGAGGCAGAGGTTGCAGTTACACAGTATAATACTAACGACAAGACGGTCGAAGGTATTGCACACAAATATCTGGACATGTTCAGTGTACAGTATCACCCTGATGCACACCCCGGTCCAATGGATACCGAGGGAATATTCTTTGAGAAGGTTCTCAAACTAGCAGGAGGAAAGAAATAATGCCAAAACGTGACGACATTAAGAAAATACTCCTGATAGGTTCAGGACCAATTATGATCGGGCAGGCAGCAGAATTTGACTTCTCAGGAAGTCAGGCATGCCGCTCCCTTAAGGAAGAAGGTTATGAGGTCGTACTTGTAAACTCCAATCCGGCAACCATAATGACAGATCCGGATACAGCAGATGCAGTTTACATCGAGCCAATAGAGGCAAAGACCATTGAGAAGATCATAGCGAAGGAAAGACCAGATGGTCTTATTGCAGGTATTGGTGGACAGACCGGACTCAATATTACAAGTGAGCTCGCCGAGAATGGCGTCTTTGAAAAGTATGGAGTGGAACTCCTTGGTACTTCCCTTGAAGCTATCAAGAACACTGAGGACCGTGAACTTTTCAAGCAGGCAATGGAAAAGATAGGCGAAAAGGTACCTCGCAGTACTGCAATATCAACATTAAAGGAAGCTGAAGCTCTTATAGATGAACTTGGCCTTCCCCTGATCATCCGTCCTGCATACACTCTTGGTGGTGCTGGTGGCGGTATCGCTTACTCCAGGGAAGAGTTGCTGGAAATAACGGAGAGAGGACTGAGGCGCAGTCGTATCAACCAGGTACTCATCGAGGAAAGTGTCCTCGGATGGAAAGAATTCGAGTACGAGGTAATGCGTGATTCAAATGACACCTGTATTGTCATCTGTAACATGGAGAACCTTGACCCAATGGGTGTTCACACAGGCGAGTCCATTGTTGTAACTCCATCACAGACCCTCAATGATGAGGAACACCAGATGCTTAGGAGTGCAGCTATTAAGATCATCCGTGCATTTGGAATTGAAGGTGGATGTAATATCCAGTTCGCTGCAAAGGATGGGGAATACCGCATTGTGGAAGTCAACCCACGTGTATCCCGTTCATCAGCACTTGCTTCAAAGGCAACAGGTTATCCGATCGCCAGGGTAACAGCTAAGATCGCTATTGGAATGGCACTTGATGAGATACTCAATGATGTTACCAAGAAGACACCTGCATCCTTTGAACCAACTATCGATTATATTGTCACAAAGATACCAAGGTGGCCATTCGACAAGTTCGTAACAGCTGATAACACGCTTACAACAGCCATGAAGAGTACCGGCGAGGTCATGTCGATCGGCCGTACTATTGAAGAGTCACTTCTAAAGGCTGTACGTTCCCTTGATATCAAGATGGACTTTGGCAATGGAGAATGGTCCAACAACGAGGTCAAGACCCTGCTCAAGACACCTACGAGCGAGAGGCTTTTCGTGATCTACCATGCACTTGCAAATGGATTCTCAATTGAAGAGGTGTCAGAGCTCTCAGGAATTGATGTTTTCTTCCTCCGGAAGATCAGGAACATCATTGATATGGAGAACTCTATAAAGGAGGCAGCAAGCTCCGGCGATCTATCTGCAGATGTTCTGCTTGATGCAAAACGTATGGGACTGACAGATACAAGGATCGCTGAGATCACAGGCAAGACCCGCGAGGAGATCAATGACCTCAGGCGCGAGTTAGGGGTCATATCTACATACAAGATGGTAGATACCTGTGCAGCGGAGTTTGCAGCTGCAACACCATACTATTATTCATGTTATGAACAGATGTGTGAGGTCGAGCCAACCGAGAATAAGAAGATACTGATCCTCGGTGCAGGTCCTATACGCATTGGTCAGGGAATAGAGTTCGATTACTGTACCGTCCATGCAGTAACTGCTATCAGGGATGAGGGGATCGAAGCCCACATCATTAACAACAATCCTGAAACAGTATCTACTGACTACGATACCTCAGATAAGCTCTTCTTTGAGCCTCTGACGCTTGAGGATGTAATGAATGTGATCGAGCGTGAGGATCCTGATGGTGTACTGGTGCAGTTCGGTGGTCAGACATCTGTCAACCTTGCTCTGCCACTTGAGAAGGAGCTTAAAAGGCGTACCGATCTTAAGACCGTTATCATGGGAACATCCCCTGATGATATTGATGTCGCAGAGGACCGTGAAAGGTTCAATCACATGATGGAAAAGCTGGAGATCAACCAGCCGGATGCAGGTTATGCAACATCACAGGAAGAAGCGATCACTATTGCTAATCGCATTGATTATCCTGTACTTGTGAGGCCATCATACGTTCTTGGTGGAAGGGCCATGGAGATCGTCTACGACCAGAACGATCTGGAACGTTACATGCGTGAGGCAGTAAATGTTTCACCGGAACATCCGATCCTTATCGATGATTTCCTTGAGGGTGCTGTTGAGATCGATGTTGATGCCGTGTGTGACGGTGAGGACGTGCTCATCGGTGCTATCATGGAACATATCGAGGAAGCTGGTGTTCACTCCGGTGACTCTGCATGTGTGATCCCACCGCAGTCACTCTCAGATGAAACACTGCAGATAGTACGTGATTACACTCGCAAGATCGCACTTGCACTTAATGTCAAGGGTCTTCTGAACATTCAGATGGCACTTCAGAATGACAAGGTCTATGTGCTTGAAGCAAATCCACGTTCAAGCAGGACCATTCCATTCGTATCAAAGGCAGTCGGACTTCCAATGGCAAAGATCGCAGCCCATGTTATTATGGGGCAGAGCCTGAAAGAACTTGGCTACACTTCACTGGATGAACCAAAGGTCAAACACGTTTCCGTGAAAGAGGTACTTCTGCCATTCGATAAACTCCCGGGAGCTGATCCAATACTCGGTCCTGAGATGAAGAGTACCGGTGAGGTCATGGGTGTGGATTACGATTACGGACGTGCATTCTTTAAGGCACAGCTCAGTGCTGATAATCTCCTGCCACTCTCAGGCAAGGTATTCATGTCCATCAGGGATGAGGACAAGGAACAACTGGTGGATGTGGCACGCAAGCTGAAAGATGCAGGTATAGAGCTTATCGGTACCCGTGGTACTGCTGTATTCCTTGAAGAGAAGGGGATCGAGATGGACATCATTAAGAAGGTCCATGACGGCAGTCCAAATGTGATCGACATGATGCGCAGGGATGAGGTGGCTCTTGTCATCAATACCCCAACCAACAAGCAGTCCCGCAAGGACGGCTCAAGGATACGCCGTGCAGCAGTGGATTTCAAGGTTCCGTATATCACCACTATCCAGGCAGCTGTTGCAGCATCCAACGCCATCGTCTCAATGAAACAGGGAGAGGGCGAGGTCAAATCGATAAATGAATATCACAGGGATATGGCTTAATTCTCCTTATCCCCTATTATTTTCAGGATCAGTTAAGGATCTGATATTATGACAAAGAAAGTAGTACTTGCTTATTCAGGCGGACTTGACACTTCAGTGTGCATTCCGCTTATCAAAGAAGAATACGGCTACGATGAAGTGATCACTGTCGCCGTTGATGTAGGACAGCCTGAGGATGATGTCAAACAGGCTACAGAGAAGGCACAGAAGATCAGTGACAAGCACTTCACCCTTGATGTGCGTGAGGAGTTCGTCAATGATTATATCTTCCCTCTTATCAAGGCCAATGGTGACTATGAAGGATATGTCATGGGCACATCCATCGCACGTCCACTCATCGCAAAGAAGGTCGTTGAGATCGCTGAGAAGGAAGGCGCTGTTGCACTTGCACACGGCTGTACCGGCAAAGGCAATGATCAGCTTCGTTTCGAGGCAGTTTTCCGCCTTACAGACATGGATGTCATCGCACCTATGAGGGACATGAACCTTACCCGTGAATGGGAGATCGAGTATGCTAAGAAGCACGGCATACCAGTAAGTGTCACAAGCGCAAAGCCATGGAGTGTTGACGAGAATATCTGGAGCCGCAGTATCGAGGGCGGTAAGCTTGAGGACCCTGGATTTATCCCACCTGAGGAGATCTACCAGTGGACCGTTTCCCCTGAAGCAGCTCCTGAAGGACAGACACTTGTTATCGGCTTTGAGAACGGTGTCCCTGTTTCCCTTGACGGCGAGGAGATGAACGGTGTTGAACTTATCATCAAGCTCAACGAGATAGCAGGTTCCCATGGTGTCGGCAGGACCGATATGATCGAGGACCGTGTTCTCGGACTTAAAGCACGTGAGAACTACGAGCACCCTGCAGCAACTGTACTGCTCACAGCTCACAAGGACCTTGAGAAGCTTGTACTCACAAGGGCAGAGCTGAAGTTCAAGAAAGGTGTTGACGACCAGTGGTCAGAACTTGCCTACTACGGCCTTGTTGACGAACCACTCTACGCAGACCTCAATGCTTTCATCAACAAGACACAGGAACGTGTTAGCGGTACTGTGACAGTGAAACTGCACAAGGGCAGCGTTATCATACTCGCACGTACATCCCCGTATGCACTCTACTCAGAAGACCTCGTGTCCTTTGACAGTGCGACCATCGACCAGAAGGATGCCGAGGGCTTTGCAAAGTACCATGGCTTCCAGGCAAGGATGTACAAGAAGGTTATTGAAAAGTGAAGTTCACCTTCACTTTCTAATTCTCTATTTTTTTGTCAACGTTACTCTGATCTGTAGTGCAATTTCATCTACAGTCAGTTTTATACTGGAAAATGCTACTTTATAGAAAAGCATAGGCCCTTGACCAAGTATTTACTCCTTTGAAATGTTGTGCCAAATTGGAAGTATGACTTTTTTATATATAATGCAACTTTGAACTCAACTGTTTTCAATAACTGCACTATTTAAAGACTCTCCAGAATTCTAGTAAAGGAACGTGCCGCCTACGGCGGATGTCACATTTATTTGTAGCCAATTATTTGTTGCAGATCTGCCAGAAACATAAGGTTACGGTGGATAATAAGTGCTACCAACAGGAAATCGTAAATAACTAAAACCTTCCCGAAGGGTCCGGCGAAGCCGGCATGATCCGAAAAAATGAATACAAATATATTGCCTTCAATTCTTTTTCTGAATCTCTGCAATTTAAAAACGTGATAGATTTCATAAGTGTTGTAGCAAAATATCTTGACAAGGATGACGATTGCATAAGATATTCAAATGTGTATTCTTCAAAGCTCATTTTTAACTATCTTTGGCCTCATAAACAATGATTATAAATATAATGATTACAAAAATAATCATTATGGAATTCTACAACCGGGAGAAAGAACTCACCCTAATGTCCCTCCTGGACAAAAGCAAGCCGTCCTTTCTCGTGATAACCGGGAAAAGAAGGGTCGGAAAGACCGAGCTTATCAAACAGTTCAGCAGAGACAGGCAGGCGCTCTATTTTTTTGTGGACAGCAACAAGAGTATTGACATACTCATGGATGAGTTCGACAGGATGCTCAGGGAGGAAATGGACCTGCCGGATTACATCAATGTTAAAGAGCCGGAGAATTTCCTCAGGTTCATCACATCCTATGACAAAGACATGGTGATAGCTATTGACGAATTCCAGAGATTCCTTAAGATCTATCCTTCTTTCATTACGCAGCTTCAGCGATACTGGGACATGAAGACGGACAATTGCAGGGTCTTTCTCATCGTATCCGGTTCTTCAATTGGGATGATAAGGAAGATATTCATCGAAGAGCAGGCTCCGCTCTTTAAGCGGGCGGACAACATACTGACACTGCGACCTTTCACGGTTCGCGAGACCTTTGCCATGCTTGATGGCATGGGCATCACGGATACACAGGAGAAACTGAATCTGTACTTCCTTTTCGGAGGAACGGTCTACTATTACCGCCTCTTCGAAAAATACCAGTGTACCGGTTTCCTTGATGCACTTGAAAAGCTCGTGTTCAGTGAGTTCGCACCTCTGAAGGACGAGGTAAGGGATATCCTCATAGAGGAATTCGGCAAGGAACACTCCACCTATTATGAGATAATATCCGCCATATCACAGGGCAAATGTTCCAAAAACGAGATAGCGGAGATGACGCACGTATCTTCAAGTTCCCTTTCCCCTTATTTCTATGACCTTGCGGACCTGCTTGGAATAGTTGAGTACAGGATACCTGTTACGGATGATCTAAAAAAGAGCAAGAAGGGTCGATATTTCCTCAAGGATAATTTCTTCAGGTTCTATGGACGTTTCATCTATCCATCATTGAGCCAGTACATGGCTGGTAAATATGACCAGATAATAGACACCGTTCTGCAGGAGTGGCAGAGCTACACAGGGAAACTTTTCGAGGATATGGTCCGGGAGATGATAGCTGACAGGATCATTTCCGAGTATCCTGAAATTGGAAGCTGGTGGAACAGGAAAGGAGATGAGATAGACCTACTTGCCATAGATCGCGAGAAAAGAAAGGTTCTGGCGATCGAGATCAAGAACAGAGAACTTACCGGGAACGAGGCAAGGAGAATTCTCAACTCAACTACAGACAAGGCAAAACTTGTCAGCGAAGTATCAGGAATGAGTTTCAAAATAGGGATCGCTGCAAGAAAGATAGAGGACAGGAAGTCGCTTGAAGATGAAGGTTTTTCTGTATGGGAACTGGAGGAACTCCTATAGAACCATATCATTGATCATTCCAGCAAGTAATGATCTTCCTCTTTTCAGCAATAATGCAAAGTGCCGCCTGCGGCGTATGGTTGCGTTCTGCAGTATATCAATATAGCTTTGATGGTCACTTTTTAAAATAGAAATTGATCAATTGATAGAATAATCAGCATCGAAGCCAGCTATGTATGTATGGCTGGCATCGTACTCCATCCTGAAGTTGATACTGTTGCTTGGTGTTATGTTGTAGAGAGTGATCTCTGAACCATTGGCAGGGAACCAGTCTATGATGACGTTGCTGCCGCCGTTCTCGCTCAGGTATGTTGTTGAGAGATCGGATGGCAGGTAGTATGTGAGTGTGGACTCGATGTTATCTGCCTTACTGATGAAGATGCTGTCAATGTCACCGGTGTTTGTCAGGACACCGTTGAGGTAGAACTCTACATTGAAGTCATAGGTAGTTATACGTCTGGAACCACCTGATATGCCTATATCTATTTCGCCTGTGTTCTGCTGACCGTTCATGACAAGCATGACATCCCTGTTGTTAGGTATGCCGGTTGTGACACCATTGATTGTTATGGAGCTACCACCACCTCCACCTCCACCGGTTCTGAATTTGATATAGTCACCGTCTGCGACGTACCCGCCTTTATTGTTCTTCTGCAGGACCATGTTGGTACCAGTGGATACTACCGGAGCAGGTGTGGTCACTGTCCATGTCCATGTGAGCGAGTCGGTGAGCAGTGGGTCCACAGTGTTCCTTGCAATGAGCGTGACCGTGTAAGTACCATCTACCGAGGTCGTGTTGGTATATGTAGGACTGGTGCCGTTGGACCATGCAAGATGCTGACCGTTGAGCAGGAACTCGTTTGTGGATGCCTGGCTGCTGGTAGCGCTGAAGGTCACGGAAGTGGAGGTATTGCTCTCATAAGGTGTCAGTGGGCTCTGTCCCGAAAGTACCGGAGCTGTCGGCGTGGTTCCGTTGCTTCCGCTTCCTCCTCCACCGGATGAGCCTGTTACATCCTGAGCCTCACCAAGAAGAGTACCGCTCTTTATCACAAGATTGGAGTCCGTGGTCAGCATGATAATGGCAACGTTGTCATCCTCACCAATACTCTGCGACCACAGGTCTGAAGTGTTGATCATGATGGTCTCACCAAGATCCCATATGTCACTGCCCTTTACCAGTTCCAGTTCAGATGAAGATAACTCCCACCTGGTCCCATTGATATCCAGCAGGACCCGTGTCTTTGTGATATCGACCCTCTCGCCACCTGCATGACGAAGATAGACCGTGTCAGAGTCCACGTCCACCCATCCCTGTATGTCCGCATGAACCTGCTCCTGCGGGTCCGCATACGAGAACACAGACACAGCTATGACAGAGAATGCAAGCACAGCAATGGCTGTCAGAAGCACCTCTCCTATCACTTCGGAGACTGCTTGCGTATTGTTCAGGAATGAATTTTGGTTGTTGGGCATGGGCGGTCGTCTTTTTGTTTGTGAATAGTATTATCACGGATAATATATAATATAGTTGGTATTTAATACAGATATTAGATGCAGCATACTCGACATCACCCACCATCTGTGCAAATTTTTCACAATAAAATTTCACAAAACTTAAATATGTATAAATGGTTTAGTGTACCCAGTGGAGTACAAAAGTACAGGCATCTAGCCATGCTCACAAAACGATATGGGTGATTCGAAAAATGGTGGTATTGGATAATTTTTTTGATTTTGACTATTTGCTAGTAGTTATTACCTGAATAAAACTAAAAAATGTATTCCAAAGTAGTTGTCAATTAAATACACATTAAAATAATCAAACTGGTATCATAAAGTTATGAGACATCAATGGATTGACTCTTTAAAAGGATTTGCAATAATACTAGTTGTCATAGGCCATTTAAACGATGTATCTGAAGGATTAAATACGTATATTTACTCTTTTCATATGCCGTTGTTTTTCTTCATATCAGGATACCTATTTAATTATCAAAAATACAAAAATAATTCAATCCAGTTTATCCGAAAAAAAATAAATTCATTAGTAATTCCATATTTTACATTTACATTAATATCCTACTTATATTACATCATCACTGATTACATGTACGAACCAAATATTACCAACATAGAATTACTTGGAAATGGAATAATATACAACTTATACACTAGTATTTTTGCAATCAGTAAAAGTATTATAAATACACCATTGTGGTTTTTACCCTGTTTGTTTATAACGGAACTAACATATTTCTATATACTAACAAAAGTTAGTGAAAAAAAAATGAAATTGATGATTATACTAGTTGCAAGTGCGCTAATAGGATATTTATATAGTAGTAATGTTACTATCCGCCTACCGTGGGGACTTGATATAGCATTTGTTGCAATTATATTCTATGCTGCTGGAAATATTTTAAAGAAGCATTTTCAAATAAAACAACCTACACAGAATACATACACATTATTTTTACTTTTTGTTTTCAGTCTATCATTTTGCTTATTGAACAAAAGAGTGGATATGTATAATTTAGTTTATAATAACTACATATTATTTTATACATCGGCATTTTTAGGGATTATTTTCTACATGCACATATTCCTAAAAATAGAACCAAGTAATATTCTATCATATTATGGACAAAATAGTATAATAATATTAGGAATTCATTATCCATTGATTTCTTCAATTAAGTACATGATACTTTTTTTGAGCCCCATAATTTCAATTCAAACGGGGATTTACTTATTTGCACTAAAATTAATTTTAGTGATTATTTTCCTTATCCCAATTATATACGTAATAAATAATTATATTCCTTTCATAATATGTAAAAAACGAGCAAAGATAAAATGATATTTCATAGAGGTTAGAATGTCAATATTAAACATGAGCAAAACAATGAAAGACGTGCAATGGTCTTTTATTAGTCTTGCTACAGTTTCTCTGTCCCATTTAATTCTTAGAATAATCCTTGGAAGAGAACTTGGACCATCGAGACTTGGAGTTTATACATTAGTATTCACTATTTATATGTTTGGAATGCAGTTTGCTGCATTTGGGATTGGTGCTGCCCTAACTAAATATATCGCTGAATTCAGTGATAATATTAATCAAATAAAAAAATATATCTCCTCTGGAATAGCTGGTTCTATTATAACAGGAGTCATTATGGGGATAGCCCTTCTTTTGTCATCCAACATTATTGCCAACAGTATATTTACAATACCTGAAATGACTAATCTATTGAAGACAATAGCTATCTGTTTTCCATTCATCGCAATGCATAAAGCAGCTATTGGAGCTCTTAATGGTTTTAGGAATATGAAAGCTTACGCCTTTCTTAACATTTTGCTTAATATCTCAGTATTGTTCTTATCAGCATTTTTAGTCCTTTTTCTAAAGATGAATGTTTACGGAGCGGTTTTAGGGTTTGTATTACCGACAATTGTAATCGGTTTGCTCTCTATAATTCCCATTCACTCTTATCTATTATATCCAAGCATATCACTGCTGCAAAATAGTATTTTAAAAGAAATATTAAATTTTGGTTTTTATGTGGTCCTTGGAAACTCGATAGGTTATATCTATGCACACATTGACAGCTTGATGATAGGATACTATCTCAATGAAACAGAAGTTGGCTTTTACGCAGTATCCATGATTTTTATCCAAGGAATTACACTTATACCCAGTGCTATTCAAAGAGTGACCACGCCCATGATTGCTCGAAGTTTTGCAAAGAAGGAATATGAATCAATATTGAATTTACTTAAAAGTGTTACTTTGAAAGTACTTATAATATCACTATTCTTCTCCCTGATTCTGCTGATGTTTGGAGAAAAATTGATAGTTCTCATTTTTGAAGATGCTTACCTACCTGCATACACTCCATTGTTAATCTTACTTATTGGCTATACAATATACTCTATGTTCATGTCAATTGGTACTTTTTATGCAAGTATTGGACGTGTTCAATTATCATATCAGGTTGCTTTATTCTCAGCGCTATTAAGCATTTTAATGAATACCCTGCTAATTCCAAATTTTGGAATTATTGGTGCAGCAATAGCAACATCTTTCACACTAATTCTATTGACTGTTTTCCATTACATTATCATAAAACACATTATAAGCCAGGTTACAAAGTATGACATGTAGAAAAACTATTCCCCATTTTGTTTTATCATAGTATTTTAAAAAAGATTAATTTCCTTGAAATTACATGCTATTGAAACACAAAAATACGGATGTGTTGTTTATAAATCTTCAGAAAATTACGTAAAAAAGCAAATTCAAGATATTAATGAATAAACTTGCTAGGCAGTATACCACATACTGTAATCAAAATAAGGATTTCTATTGATCGTAATATTCATTCACATTCCTTTAATATATAAGAAATCATATCAACAATAATTACTATCAATCTATTGGTAACTAAGTGATTCACCGCATCGTAATTATAAGCTGCTATCCAATTTAGCACCTTTTAAATATATGCATAATACTACGGAATAATAATAATAAACCACGTATTACACAATAAAAAATTAATTGAGTATATGATAAATATAAAATCAACAATACATGAATTATTATTTGAATGCATTATTCAATTTATTCAAAATATCAACATCATTTTCAGGTATAAATGTGTTTTCTTCACAGTATACCCATTTATTTCCATGTTTAGAATAAAAATGATTATTCAAGTTATCTTTTTGAATAATCAACGGTTTTGAAGAAATAACTACAGAGTTGTCAGGAATATCTTGAAAAACCGTCGTATTAGCACCTATTCTACAATTGTTTCCTATATTAATATTACCAATAATTACGGCACCTGCACCAATATAACAATTATCACCTATTGTAGGAGATCCCAATCCTTTGGAGTCTGGTAAAGTATTTGAACCTATGGTTGTGTTTTGAAAAATAACACAATTCTTACCTATTACAGCATTTCCTGAAATAAAAATCCCATTAATTCCATGTGGTAAAGTGGGAGTTGCTGCAAATATGGAATTGTAACCAATAAAACTACAATTAGATTTTAAATACAAAACATATAATAAAAGATATATTTTTTTTACTAATAAATGGTTGGTGCTGTTAATTTTGTTTTTTAATTCAAAAAATCCACCATTTAATCTTACTATTAAATCAACTATTATCAGCATAATAACCTCATCCATAACAATAACAACTATTTAAGAACTCCATAAGATATTAATACAATATATTGTAAGGATAATAAAATGTTTGGATAAAATAAACCAGAATCACCTATCCATGTAGATAAGATATAAATATAAATACAAGACTACTTAAGAGTCATAGTTGCTCATGAACTAACAATAAATATATCAAGATTTAACGTATCATAAATTTTGTTAATAGAAGGGTCATTTCTAATTAATTCAAAATCTTCTTTGTTAAACCTACCAGCTCTTTTATGAGCTGGAAGTTCTTGATACAGCAATTCCCCATATGAGGTAATAAGAAGATAGCCATAATTATAATCACTTAAAAAAGAATCAAAATATACCTCACTAAAATCAGATACATTTAAACCATAACCAAAGTGGTCAGGTATTGTATCCTTATAAACCCAATTTGAGCGTGCAAATCCAAATATGTCAGGATATCTAGAAGTTTGTTCAAACATCATATTTATAGGATAGTTCATCTTTGAATCAGAAAACCAAGTCATTCCTTGAATTTCATTATTTGTAAGAGCAACATTTGGACGATACACATTAGGAGAATCAAAAACTCCAAAAAAACTAATTGCCCAAATTGATGTAAGAATACTGCAAATTAGTAAAACATGAGTTAATGAGTTGTTTTTTTTAAAAATAAGATAAAGTGATATAGAAAAAAGAGGTATTTGCGCATATACAATAAAATTAAGATTCATTATTCTATCAGGTTGATGCACAATTAATGGATTGAACAAAAGAATAAGTTGTATTAGTGCAAATAGAAGATATAATACTATAATAGCAAAATATTTTCTAAAAAATACATGTGAGATTTTTTGCCTATTGTGAAAAATAAAAATAAAACCTATTAAAATAAAGATTGTTGGAAAAATATACCTGCCATAAAAAAAAATTAATAGCTTAAAGTAATCAAAATAATCAAAATTTACTTGACTTAATTTCTCTGCAGTCCAAATTGCCGTAGGATCACGCCCTATTTGGTTTATATAAACATGTATTTGTTTAACTAAATCATTAAGAAGACGCCCTTGATAAACAAACCAAGCAAGATAGGATATAATTAAAACCAACAAACTATTTAATTTGAAAAAATTTACTACTGATTGATTTCCAAGATGTTTAAAAATCAGCGGACTCAATATATAATATATAAATAATACAAATACAAAGAAAACAATGAATGGATGACTATAAGGTAAAACTAATGTGAGCAAAATAAACATGAAAACGTAACTTAATAATCTTTTATGATTAGATTTCATGTACAAAGTAATAATATATAAATAAAATGGCATATATGCAAAAAATAAAGCATGAGGAACATTTAAAAAATTGTAGATGCCTAAGTATAAGATAAATGATGACGGTATTGCTATCAAATTTGCAAATTGACATGAAAGTAAGATCCTTGAAAATAAATAAGCTCCCGCGCAAAACATAAAAGAAAATAGCACAGGAATTATTAAAGCTATTACATGAGGCTCTAAATTAGAGATATGGGAACTCACTGCTCCCATAATATGACTCGCAGGATAAATATCCCAATTTGCAATATGACCTGAGTTTTTAATCTGCAAATATTCTCCAATATAAGTCATATCATCTGCTCTACCCATTGAATAATATCCTAACATACAAGGTATCAAAAGTACCTCTAAATGATTCATGCAGAGAATTATTGTTCCTAGAACCTTTTTTTCATTTAAAACTAAAAATGAAGCAATAAAATAAGTAATAATCAATCCTAAGTAAAAGCTAAGTGGAAACATTGAATATATATTTGTAATATACCCAACTGATATAGTAAATTTTAGGAGCAATAGACCTCTTATTAATAAAAAAAAAGCCACAATAGCTAAAAGTGAAAGTATTTGATTTCTATTAATTCTCATAAAATCACATGACCTAGCTAGTGAACATACCCTGCTTTTTCATATACAGTTATAATTTGCTTAGATATATTTTCCCATCTAAAATTGTAAGCATAATTAGTAATAACATTTGAATCCCAATCTTTGCCCAATGCTGACAGTATTTTGTTCGCCAACTCTCTTGAATTGCCAGGATTGACCAATAAACCGTATTCATCTGAAATAATTACTTCTGGAACTCCACCCACTTTAGTTCCAACGAATGGTTTACCACAACCCAAACATTCAAACATTACTGTAGGATTTCCTTCATTGAGACTAGGTAGAACAAATATGTCACAGGAATTCATCCAAAGTGGTATTTCATCATGAGATTTGCCTCCAACAAGTTTGACATAGTTTTCTAACTTGAAATCCATAATTTGATCTTGAATTACATTTTTTAGTTTTCCATTCCCAACGATGACACAAAAAACATCATCCCTATATTTAACTACATCATTCATAGCTTCAATTAAATACTTATGACCTTTTGCTTCATCATAGAGATTACCAACATATAACAATATTTTTTTATCCAATGGTAAACCAAGTTTTTTTCTGCATTCTAAGGTGTTATCATTATAAAAAATAGAAGAATCAAAACCATTAGGAATGGGAAAAACTTTGTTCTTAGATATACCTATAGACTCAAATGAGCTTATATCATTTTTTCGAACTCTAATAATAGCATCACATTTATCCCATGTATCAATAAATATTTTCTCTTTTCTTTCCACAGCTCTTTGGAAAGTTATTGATGTGTGCTCAGTAACTATAACTGGCACATCATATTTATCCCCTATTTTAATTGAGCATGAGCCAGAAGGCCACGTAAAATGTGAATGAATAATAGCAAAATTAAGGTTTTTAGATTCAATCGATTTAATTATTGCTTTCGTAGCAAAATAAATCCATGAATCTTTAAAACAAAAATAAAATAATGGTATATTAAAGTATTTAGGATAAAATACTTCCACATTATCATACTTATAATTTTTATAAGTTGTTTTTCTAAATTTATCTATACCATATGCAACTGGAGAAATAACATATATATTTTTAAAATAGTGTTTTAAGTAATTTATTTGTTCCTTAACAAATATTCCGCCTACATAAGAATCATCTTCATTTGGGTAATTATTAGTAATTACTAACAAATTATTGGAACTCATAAACTAACCTCATTAACTATGAATTTATACTTTCCCGCTTTCGTCCGCTCAATCTCATCAACAAACCTAAACTCTACATCCCAACCATTCTTTTTCATTATAGTCCCACGTATATAATCTAATTGAGATTTGTTAAAATCATCTTTGCAAACCATATTGAAAATAATACCATCCTTATTCTTTTGAAGAATCTGACATTCTACAATACTATTAGCATCATTGAATTTACTTATCATATTATTATAGAAAGCAGCCCCATGAACATGTTTTCCATCGGGCGTAATCAATAATTCTTTATCCCTTCCAATAACTTCCTTTAATAACCGTGAACCACGCCCACAACTACAAGAATCTTCAATGATATCACCAAGATCACCGGTATCATAACGAATAAATGGCATCGCAAAATTTCCTAAATTAGTAGCAAGTATTTTGCCGACTCCACTATTAATTTGTTCTCCATCATTTGAAGATATTTCCATGATACTTCTTTCTGTATCTATATGCAAACCATTATGTTCGTGACATTCATAAGCTCCAACACCACCATCAGTTAAACCATAAGCATCAAAAACATCGCAATTAAATGCGTTTATAATTTTTTCTCGCATATCTGGATACAATTTCTCAGAAGTTGTTGATACAAATAATGGAGATTCTATATGTAAACCATTTTCATCTATATACTTAGCCAAAAAATTAATGGATGATGCATATCCTCTTATCATTTTTGGTTTGAAGGAATTTATCACATTAACATAATTGTTCATTTCCAACTCATTCATATCAAAAGCTGAAAGTTTTTTTAAATTTCTAGTTATTTCATGAATTTTTTTAATGATATAAGGATTTGACCCCACATCAAGAGATGTTCCTGCTAAAAATACTTTCTTATCTCCTGGTTTATATCCTGCATATCCCCATCCCCTATAAAGTAAAGCAGCACCTAAAAAACGATTCGGTTTTGATAAACGATATTTTAAAGGTGTGCCAGTTGACCCTCCGGTTGTCCAATTATAATATTGCATAGATTTTAGATTTCGAGGTTTAAAATCATCCCAATTTTTCTTAATAATCTCTTTATTCAGAATGGGGAGTTTTTCTAAATCTTCAATTGTTTTGATAGCTTCTGGCCTTAGACCTAATTCTTTGAAAAGTTTATGATAGTACGGAACATATTCATATGAAAATTTTATCATATACCGAAGTTTTTGTTCTTGGTCTAATTTCTGGGCTTCATAAGAATTCCATTGATTTTTTACAACATGATCATACATTGAATTAAATTCAGGACACTGAAGCTGATGTGCTAGTCGAAATAGTTGTTTTTGTAGCATAAATAACCCTTCATTTGTTATCTACGAAACTGCACGCTTTTCCAATTCCAAAATAAACTAATTTATCAGTATTTGAAAATAGATTTTTACAATCAATTACAACAGGATGTTTCATGACATCAACTATTTCCTGAAGATTCATTACCCTAAATTTACTATGATCCGTAACAAATATAGCACAATCCACTTCATTTAAAGTGTCTTCAATAGTATTTTCAGAGATAAATACGCCAGCATTTGTTTTTATCTCTGAAGTATATGGATCATAAACTCTTACTTTTGCTCCAAGATTAACCAATTCCTCAATTATTTTTTTAGCTGGAGATTCCCTTGTATCAGCAATATCTTTTTTATATGCAAGTCCCATTACTGCCACAGTTGATCCATAAATTTTTTTGTCAACTTGCTTTAGTCCTTTCTCCACTAAGTTAATTGTATGAATTCGCATGAAATTATTAATTTCACCTGACGTTTCAATAAATCGTGGAATTAAACCAAATTTTTTGGCTTTGTAGGACATGTAAAAGGGATCAAGTGGAATACAATGTCCACCAATCCCAGGACCGGGATAAAATGGCATAAACCCATATGGCTTAGTTGCTGCAGCATCTATAACTTCCCACGTATCAATGTCCATTCTTTCAAATATCAATGCCAGTTCATTTACAAGTGCAATATTTACATTTCTGAAGATATTCTCTACTATTTTAACAGCCTCAGCAGTTCTTGCATCTTGTACAGGAACGATTTGCTCAATTATACTTCCATAAAGTTTAGAAGCTATTTCAGTACACTCTTCTGTAATACCACCTACAACTTTAGCAGTGTTTGAAACAGTATAATTTGCATTTCCGGGGTCTATCCTTTCAGGAGAATATGCAAGACAAAAATCATCTATGACTTTTAAACCAGTAGATTCCAGTATTGGAAGAACCACATCTTCAGTTGTACCTGGGTAAGTTGTACTTTCAAGTATTATGAACTGACCTTTCCTTAATGTTTTAACAATCGTTTCACAAGCACTTTTCACATAAGCAAGATTGGGTTCGTTTTCTAATGTTAAAGGAGTGGGTACACAAATAATAATAAAATCACATTTGGCCAACTTTTCATGATTAGTTGTTGGATAAAATGATTTGTTTAGTTTTGAAGCAACTATCGAATCAGGAACATCTTGAATATAAGATTTACCACTCATAAGTTGATCAATTGCTGACTGATTGACGTCGTAACCTATTACATCAAACTTTTTAGAGAATTCAATCGCAAGAGGTAAACCTACGTATCCTAAACCCATAATTCCTACACATGCGCTACAATCTTCAATAATTGTGTTAAATTTATTCAATGCCATTCCACCTGAGTTATTTATTTTGCACAGTGTTTTCGATTATATTCACCATAAATTCTGTAACTTCAATTGTATCTTCAAGTAATATTTTCTGTTTTTCTCTTCCCTTTTTTTTCAGATCAGGATCTTTTAACAACTCAATTGCCTTATTAACAGAATTTTGTTGACTTGCTTCGTCTAATTTGAAATTATAGACTAAATCATATTTTTCTTCTTCTTCATCTGTGTAACCGCGACCTGCAAAATCAGAGAATATAGCATGTGTACCTAGTACTGCACATTCAGATGCCATTGTTGCACTTTCACCATAGAGAAGAGTTGCATAATACAATAGATCATGCATTTTTTCTGGAGAAACTGTAACTCTATAAGGTTCGAATTCTGCATCAAGAGGCTTTTCAGATGTAATTAAAACACGACCAAATTTACTTAGTTCACTAACAGCCTTTCTTTTTATATCTAAAGATAAACCTGCACATCCTATATCGTGACTTGCGCCCCATGACACAAATCTCATAATAATAAAGGTATCATCTTCTGTAAGTCCTAACTCTTCAAGCACAGATACGTTAGGTGTGAAATATTTTGGAGAAAGATATGCAAGTTCATGGTAACCATTATACCTTACCTGTTTAGAACCTATTGATTTATTGTAACAATTAGGAGTAGCAATGGTTGAAACAAAAGGAAAAGAGAGAAAATCCTGTATTTTTCCATGTTCAGTATCATTAAACAGAATAGAGGGTTTATTCAATAAAAAAGAAACATGAGCCACATATACATTTCCTACTCCTCCAACCAGAATATCTGGATTGAACTTTTTAGCCAAGAAATACAATTTGAAGTCAATTAAGAGCATGTATAGTCCCTTCAAAATAGGATTGTTCTTATAAACACCTATTTCAGAATAAGCAATCCCATATGCCCGTAGCAAATCTAAAGTAACCTCCTTATTTCTTCCAGTAACTTTAACATCATGCCCTTTTGACTTTAAAATATCAATAGCATTCCTAAATTGATGGACATGAGCCGGATGTGAAAGATCAAACAGAAGGTTCATAATTATACCTTTGACATGTAATCTTTAATTAGTCCAAATGTCTCGTTTGCATGTTCTTTTGTAGATACACCTACAACAACCGATTCTATATTAGGTAATGAGAACAGATATTCATAGGCCTCTTTAGGTTTCAAATATCCTGAAGCAAGAGTACTCATAGCAAGAACATCAACATCGTATTGGCTTAAACACTTCTCACATTCCTCTTTTGAAGGATTCATTTGAAAACCTGCTTTGTTAAAAGAACACATAACCAATGGTTTATCTAAGCCCCATTCATCAAAGCTCTCAACTAATTTTACAAAGTTCATAGTTCCATATGCAGGTATTGCATTATAGTTCTCTTTTACATAGTTGTTAAAATACCTGAATATTTCAGGAGAATTCATTGAAAGTGCAAGATCTGTTAACACATTATGTAAGAAAATGGCTTTTACGTTTAAACCATTAAAAGGCAACATTTCGACATCAATAAAAGTTGAAAGTATACTGAAAAAATCCTGATTCAAAGCATTGATTCCGCCTTTAAGCATTATTTTTAACTTTGTGGAAGTACTTGCTGGCTCTAAGGTGTCTTTAAGCATACCTAAGATTCCAACTTCGTTAGCTTTTCTTACATAACCCTGAGCATAAGGAATTAGAGGATAAATATTCATATTCTTTGCAAGAGTTGAATCTGAGCGAATAGCATCTAGAATATATTTGGTTTTTGGATGAGTAGAAAGCATAATTCCTGTTCCACCCAAATCATAAAAATCACGAATAACATTAAGAATTCTATCTGAATCATTAAAATAGTCAGTTCTGCTTCTTGCTCTTTCTTGTGAAAAATGATCAACACCGATAAACTGATTGTGGCCCAAAATAATTGGATCTATGCTCATAAATTACCACCTTCTATTGAAGAATTAATAGTAGAAGACTTATATATGCCATCTACAACTTTTTGTACTTTCAATCCATCGTACACATTCAAGCCAGTATCTTTATTGTTTTTAACAGATTCAACCATATGCATATCTTCTCTAGTATATTCGGGTCCACCCAAATCAAAATAAACTCCATTATCTAAATCTTGCTTGTAATAAGTATTCCATTTAGAATCGGAATCACGGTAAATTTTTACAAAATCATTTGACACAATTAATAGACCATTCTCACCATGGATTTCGATTGTTATTTCAGGGAGACGATAATTCCTTACACTCCAAGAGGCATCTAAGTATCCTTCCAACCCAGACTCAAATAAGAAATATGAATGTACAAAATCTTCAACATCTCTTGAATAATAAGAATTAGTATGACCATTTAGTAGAGAAACATCACCAAAATACCATAACAATAAATCTACAATATGTGTAGCGAGGGTACTCAGCACTCCTCCTCCACTTTTATTCTTATTATACCTCCATCCTTTACCTTTTGAGAAATTCTGAGAAACATACATACTGGATTTAAAATAAATAAGTTTACCAATATCGTTATTGTCTAAAATTTCCTTTGCTTTCAGAAAAGTATCAGAGAAACGCATAGAATAACCAATCATATTAACAACAGGATTATGAGCAAGTTCTTCAATTAATGGTTTGCATTCAGCTACTGATGTGCTTAGAGGTTTTTCAACAAAAAAAGGAATGTTTGATTCTACACAATCCAAAGCCATTCCTATATGAGATGAAGTAGGCGTGGTAATATAAACTAAATCCAGGTCTTCATTCTTGATCATACTCGAATAATCACTATAAGTGGCTATTTTTGGAAGCACCTGCTTTAACGGTTTTAAAATAAGAGATTGGCTTTCTGCAATCGCAGTTACATTTGTTCCATTTAACATATTGAGTATTCCTGTGTGCAAAATACCCATTTTTCCCATTCCAATAATTCCAACATTAAGATTATCTTTCACTAAAATCACTCACCAAAAACAAGCAAACAATTAACATATACCAATTTTTTCATCATCGAGTTGATATAAATACGTTTTTTCACTATTCTTCGCTATTAAAAATGTTAAAATATTATTGATTAGCCAGTAAATGATTATTCTCCTGCATATCAAAGAGCATCGCAAATAATGTAAACTGTATACCTGTAATTAACAATAAAGCATCAAGTAATGGCATGTTTGTGGATACAGGCCAACCCGTAATCAGCTTTGATATGAAAATATAAGAACCTAACAATACACCCGATGGAACCAATACCATACCGAAAATATAGAATAATACTAGCGGATGGAAACTCATAACCATATATTTCATTTTTAGCCTCCACAAGAATTTGCGGAAAAGCATAACAGAAACTTTGCTAATATACCTACTATATTTTATCGATGATCGTTCCTGCCCATAGCGAGATGGCATTGGAATATCCATAACTTTGAAACCAAAAGTATTTAGTTTTATAAGCACATCATTACAATAACCATAATACGTGTAGAGACTGTTTATATCAATGTTAGATAAGGCCTTCTTGGATATTGCTGTATAGCCGTTTTGAGGATCCATGATATGCCAGTTTCCACTTGCAATTTTAGTTATCATTGTAAGCATGGAATTACCAAATGATCTCCATTTACTCATGCCTACACGATATTCCTCATGGAAAAGTCGATTTCCTTTTGTATAATCTGCTTTACCTTCGATAATTGGCATTAATAGATTTGGAAGCTGTAAAGGATTCATCTGATTATCGCCATTCATAATGACAGCAATATCCATGTTCTCTTTAAGTGCTTCCTGATAGCCATGCAAGTTTGCCGCACCAACACCCTGGTTAACTTCATGCGTAATGACACACAAACGAGGATCGTCAATAGACTCTAAGACCTGTGCAGTACTATCTGTACTGCAATCATTGACCACATATATACGGCTAATATAATCTGGCATTCCACTTATTGTCGTTCTGATCAATTTCTCTTCGTTGTAAGCAGCAACAACAACACCTATACGATATTTATGGAAAACACTATGGTCATACTCAAACAAAGGAGAAGCAGAAAGCAATTTAATATCATAACCTGCATTTTTCACATCCTGTAGAAGAGTAATCTCAACTGCAGTACCATTCTCATGAAATCGAAGCGAATCAACAGCGTTTGCTGAAAATGCAGTGAAGCCCATACATTGTTCTATTAAGCCTGTATCAATAGCAGTGTCACACATCAAAGAATGGTCGGGATAATCATCCATACCTATCAATGAGAGAACATCCTGATCCTTGAAGATAGTATTCCCGGACACAACATCAGCTTCAAGCCAGTATATAGGCTCTACAAGCCGGGGTATATCTTCAGGATTGTGGTAACCATTGGCATAAATTGTCACTATAATACGAGGTTTAAGTTCCTTTGCAGCACTAAAACCAGATCTTAAAGATTCCACCTTACCCATGTTCCTGTCATGGTGAACAACCCTGACACCAAGACTTTGAGCAATAAAAGCAGTTGCATCTTTACTGCAATCATCAACTACAATGATCTCGTCCACATAATGTTTAGCTTTTTTTATCACATCATGTATGTGAACTTCCTCATTGAACGCCGGAATCACAGCAACTATTGTCATATCCTACCACCCATTTTTCGTTTTGTTGCGCGCAGCCTCACACATGTAGAATCATATACGAGAGCGAGCTTTTAATGTAGATATGTGTTACACATATCCTTTGCACAGTATGAAGATAACTAATGCAATATAAAAGTTTCTCAACTGATATCAAATATGTTTTATAAAACTAGGTAAATATAACTGCTGACAAATATTATAACTTTGTTCGCAGCAGTACGAATATTGAGACCTCAATAGACAAATATCAAATAACCAGAATAGCATAGATTAAAACCATCCTACATAAATATGACCATTTGGTCATATACACAAAAAAAGAAATAACCGGTCAAAGCTCAGTGTTCATCATCCTTATGCAAACATTTCCCTGATATGGACAACGGGACGAAAAAGAAAGTTACCGGAAGCACACTCTTTAGACTCAGCGGATAATACACGGAACTTTCCACAATATGTACCGCCGCCATTCTCGGTACAGGTCATAGCCATAGGGTCAGCCTGTTCACACCTGCCGTAGTATTTGCACTTCATCATATCGCCTCAATATATAATTGTATGAATAATAATTAGAACTATAGCAATATATAACTTATTGGATAGAAGTGTACATTATTCTGCATTTACTCAATAGGCTCATACCTGAACCCAAAGCCCAGGTCCTTCAGTGCCAGAAGTGCCATGAACATCACAGCGAAGATGAAGAACACCGATAAGAAGCACGCAAAGTTGTAGTAGAAGAAATCCACACCTGAGAGATTTACGTTCATAAATACAAAAATGCTCAACGGCTCATTGTAAACAGGATAGAGGTATGTAAGACCGCCATCTGCAATATCATCCAGTAGCAAATGCGAAAGGAAAGCTGCCTCTGCGAATATCCCGAGGGATGTTGCCCTGGAAATGTTCCTATATATTATGTATCCGAGGAACAATGCAAGCACAAATGCCACCAGACCGAAGAAAAGTGAATGTGTTGGCATCGTGCCGATCGTTGTATGACGGAGGTTTCCATGTAATAGATAGTTCCATACTGCAGGAACATCAGGGAACACCGAACCTATACTTCCCACAACGAACAGCAGACCAAGATGCTTTGCATCCTTCAGACCCATCTCCCTGCGAAAGCCACTTCCAGCTATTGCAAAGATACCTACAAGTGAGATGCAGAATATGAAGAATGTAAGATGAACTGCTGGATAGGGCATAGTAATTATATACTAATTATAATTATATAAATCTGATGTCCTGTATTCAAAACTCTGAAAAACCATAAATACAGCAGATCATAATACTCTTTCAAATGTTCATCTTCGGCCACATAGGCATAAGCTATGGAATATTGCAGATACTGAAAAAGTATTCTAACCGATATCCCATCATTCCTGAAATTCCCACTGACCTGCCCATCATTGCATTTGCTGCCATGCTCCCGGACCTTATAGACAAGCCGATAGGCGAGGTCATACTTGCAGATTCCCTTGCTAACGGACGTATCTATGGCCACACACTCCTGTTCTGTATCCTGGTCCTAATGGTGTCGTTGTACGTATACAGAAGGAACTCCGACACACGCATACTTATCGTTCCTGTTGCCACCTTCCTGCATCTGATGGAAGACAGGATTTGGATGACACCACAGACATTGTTCTGGCCGCTCATGGGATGGGAATTCCCTGATGGATATCAGTCAGCCGGAATACTCGACTATTTCCTGAGCATATTCAGGAACGCATATACACCCGAAGCAAGCTACGTATTTCTCTCCGAGATACTTGGAATTTTAATTATGATAATTGCATGGATCAGACATCATAAGAATGCTAGAAAACATACATAATAAAATTGTGTATTGTCCTATTTACAGATCAAAAAGCCAAACTATTTCTATAATGGTGCAGATATTTCTTTGAAACTTACACTAATATACAAATGGATATATACAATTGTCTTGCACTGAATACCTAATAATAACATAGCTTTTCCATGGTCGGGAAAATGAATGAGAACATAGAAAAGAACAAAAGGCTCAAAAAACTTGTCACACTGTCAGAGGAACTCTTCCGTAGTCCTGTAAACAACATAGACTACCAGAAGATCACAGATAACCTCCTGGAAATATCAGATGCAAGATATGCAGCTTTCATTCAATTCAATGAAAGGACAAGATCATATTTTACAACGGCCATCTCAGGAGCTTCCGGGAATCTGGAAAAAGCCTGCGCTATCCTCGGCTTTAACCTTGAAGGTAAAGAATGGCAATTTGACCCCATACTTGAAAATAGGATCAAGAAAGGAAATATTTCCCGCTTCCCGGCCATACACGAGCTAACTGCAGACATATTCCCTGAAAGACCGATATTCCTGCTTGAGAATGCATTCAGAGTAGGGGAGACAATTGTAGCGAATATATTTCGTGAGGACATAAACTTCGGATACTTCGTACTGGTCATGCCATCTGGAATTACATTTCAGGATGAGGACATAATAGGGATCTATACCAGACAGGTAGGCCTCCTTCTGGAACGTAAGAAGACAGAAGAAGAGCTCCAGTTCCAATACAATTTCCAGAAAATGGTATCAGATATATCTGCAGGCTTTCTCAGTATGGATGACGATGGCCTGGATGAAATGCTCGACGATACCATTAGAGCATGCGGTGAATTGTTCAATATGGACAGGGCCTACATATCCATAATATCCGATGACTGGAAAGAGATAACTGTCACTAATATATGGTGTGCTCCAAAAGTGGATGATCCCACCCGGAAGCAAAGAATATTCAGTTTAGAAGAGCACACCTGGTTCAAAGAAGTGATAACAGGACAGGAGTACATACTCATACCTGATACAGAGGAAATGGGCATTGAGCGTGCTGCTCTGAAGAAGGACCTGATAAAGAATTCCATCAGATCGCTCCTCAGTATACCCCTGGAAAAGAAAGGAACTTATTTCGGTTTTATCGGATTTGACAGCGTCAGAAGAAAATGTACCTGGACAAAAGAGCAAATATCACTCCTGAAGATAGTGGCAGGGATAATATCCAGCACGTTCGAGAAAAGAGAAGATAAAAAGGAACGACTCCTGAAAGAGAAACAGCTTGAGAGCGCCCAGAGAATAGGACACATAGGAAGCTGGGAGATCGATCTGAACACAGATAGTGTTTACGCATCGCAAGAAGCATTCTCCATATATGGACTTGATAACAGAAATCCAACCATCAGGGAAATACAGTCCTTGGTGCTCCCTGAATATCGTCCAATGCTTGACAAAGCACTCTATGAGCTCATTGAACAGAACAGAACGTATGACGTAGAGTACAGTATAATAAGACCTGCTGATGGAGTGATCAGCCACATACACTCAGTAGCTGAATATGATCCGGCCAGCAACACAGTGACCGGAACTATCCAGGATATAACCGAACGTAAAGATGCACAGGAAAAACTTGCAGAGGAAGAGACCTGGAGACGTATCCTCATAGAAAATTCAATTGACGGCATAGTGGTCCTTGATGCTCAGGGCAGCGTATACGAGACTAACGATCGCTTTGCGGAAATGCTTGGATACAGCCACGAAGAAGTGCAAAGACTTCGCATATGGGACTGGGATGAAAAGTGGACACGCGAAGATCTACTTGAAATGCTTAATAATGCACATGAGAATCGTGGGTATTTTGAGACAAAACATATACGCAAAGACGGGAAAGTTATCGACGTCGAGATCAGTTCCAGTAGTGCAATATGTAGTGGCAGGAAACTGATATTCTGTGTTTGCAGAGAGATCTCTGACAGGAAACGCTCTGAAGAACAAATGCAGAAATGGACACAAACACTGGACCTCGCACTTGAAGCAACGCATGCAGGCATATGGGACCTTGACCTGACGAATGGGAACATAGAACTTCAGGGACTTGAGAGCTGGAACAAGATCACCGGCTATATAATAGATGATTTTCCCGAATTCGATCTGAAAATATGGGAACGAATGATACATCCGGATGACCTTGAACGTGTTTCCGGGAAACTGCAGGATGTCATTGAAGGAAATGAAAAATACTTCATATCAGAATATAGGATCCTCCACAAGAATGGACAATGGGTGTGGGTCCGTGCACAGGGAAGGATCGCACAATATGACCCTGAAGGCATGCCACTTCACATGTACGGGACTCACATCAGCATCGATGAAAATAAAAAAGCTGAAGAGAATGCCAAAAAAGCGAGTCAGGCAAAGTCGGAGTTCCTTGCCAATATCAGCCATGAGATGCGTACACCACTTAATGGCATCATTGGTTTTATGGATCTGCTCCAGCAAACCGAACTGACCCAGAGACAGTCAAATTACATGAACACGATATCTACTTCCGCATCTTCCCTTCTTGACCTTATAAACGACGTCCTTGACCTGTCAAAGATAGAGGCTGGAAAACTGGAGCTGGACACCGAAAGAACAGACCTTATACAACTATGTGAAGACATAGTGGATATGTTAAAGCACAGGGTCCATGAAAAGGATCTTGAACTATTAATGGACATACCAGTAGATCTTCCATGGAACATCATTGTAGACAAACTAAGATTGAGACAGGTACTTGTCAATCTTATAGGGAATGCAATAAAGTTCACCAGCACAGGAGAGATCGAACTGAAGGTAGAGGTCTTTGATATACATGAAACCTCTGAAAGAAAGAAGTTCATATTCTCTGTGAGGGACACAGGGATCGGCATATCTGAAGATAGTGTATCGAAGATCTTCGAGTCCTTTTCTCAGGCCGATGGGTCCATTACAAGAAAATACGGTGGCACTGGACTTGGACTGAGCATCTCCAGCGAAATTCTGGACAAAATGGGTTCCAGACTGGAACTGGAAAGTGAACAAGGAAAAGGTAGCAGGTTCTTCTTTACAGTTGATCTGCCAGTGGAAGAGAACATACCCCATTATACCATGCCCCTGTTCGATCATAAAAAAGCCCTCATAGCTGATGATAATCCAGGGAACTGCTCCATACTGGAAAAAATGCTAAGAACATTATCCATTGAGACAGATACTGTCACAGGCTATGCGGACATATTAACAATACTTGAAAATGAAGAGGATCATGGATACGACCTGCTACTGATCGATAAGCACATGCTTTCTGAAGAAGAGGTCCAAAACATCCTCACAGTACTTACTGATAGAAGTGAGGTCAATGGACATCCATCAGTTGTAATGATGCATAAGTCCAATGACATGTCCATCATGCATGAAAAAGTTGGCACTATAAAATATACAGATATAGTCAAGCCGGTCAAAATGAAAGACCTCATTGATGCAATATCCACCTCCTCCCCAGGAGAAAAGCCGGAGGATAAGCATGAAGCTGTAAGCACCCTTCCGCTTGACGTTGCAGCCAATAAAAGACATAGCATCCTTATAGCCGAGGATAATGAGACAAATATGATACTTGCATCTACGATCATAAGCAACCTCTTGCCTGAAGCTGAAATATTACAGGCAAAGGATGGGCGTGATGCAGTAAAAATATACATGGAACACCGACCAGATCTTGCCTTCATGGACATACAGATGCCTGAGGTCAGTGGCTATGATGCCACAGCCATGATAAGGGATATTGAAAGTGAGAATGGCAACAATATGCCCATTATCGCACTTACCGCTGGCATACTTAAAGGGGAAAGGGAAAAATGCCTTCAGGCCGGCATGAACGATTATATTACAAAACCAATAGTTACCGATACCATCCATAATGTACTGAGGAAGTGGCTGCCCGGACAGAGTGAAATTAAGGACATATCCACCACTAAAAATGATAAAGTGACCATGGATAAGGTCCACTTTAACAATGAACTCCTTATCCAAAGTACCAGAGGTGACCGGGAGCTATACGACAATCTCATTTCACTTGCATTGAAGTCTTTTGACCGCAATTACGATGAACTAGCTGATTCCTTCGCCCAGAACGATATGGACATGTTGAAAAGAAAAGCACATAACTGTAAGGGCACTGCCCTGAACATCGGATTCGGCATAATAGCAGACATTGCCAGTGACCTGGAACACGCAGCTATCAATGACAATACATTGATACCAGGATTAATGGAAATGATGGAGGAGGAACTTTCTCTCCTTAAAGAACTCCTGAATAAAGATAAATGATCAATAATACTTTTTGTGAAGTTACCCTTTGTATTCCCTATGAGATACGCCTACTAAATAAATTGATCACATATCAAGTTTAATGAAATTGGATGAATTGAATAAATTTATATAAACTGACACACTTTTATGGCATAATAATTGGTGGGAAAATGGAAAACAAAACTTACATCCACCCCTCTGCTAAGCTCTATGGAACCAGCAGCTTGGGGGAAAACTCAGTTGTTCTGGAGAATGCCATCATTGGGTATCCTCAGCACGGCATACTGACAGAGAGTATCAGATCAGGCAAGGATATAGAAGAATATGAGGGAGCCGGTACAGTGATCGGCAAGAATGCTTTCATAAGAGCAGGCACCACGATATTCAGTAATGTCATAACAGGGGATAACTTCAAGACCGGACATAATGCCATGATAAGGGAGAACACCACCATAGGAGATAATGTTCTTGTTGGCACCAATGTGATAATCGATGGTAACGTGACCATTGGTAATAATGTCAGTATCCAGGGAAATGTCTACATACCCACCCATGTGACCATCGAGGATAATGTGTTCATCGGACCATGCGCAGTACTTGCCAACGACAGATATCCCATAAGAGGAGAGTATCATCCTGAAGGACCCATTCTCAGGAAAGGAGCATCCATAGGTGCAAATGCCACACTCATACCCGGAGTGGAGATAGGCGAAGGAGCAATGGTAGCGGCCGGTGCACTCGTAACAAAAGATGTACCAGCATGGAAACTTGCCATCGGATGTCCTGCAAAGATGACCGACCTTCCTGAGAAACTACATCAGATTAACCAGATATGATACAACATATCCAGAACATGAACGTGTATTACAATATTGTACATTATAATAGTGGAGTTATAACATGATACCTATTGCAAAACCACAGCTTGACGAGACAGAGATACAGGCTGTGACCGACGTCCTGCGTTCCGGCATAATAGCTGAGGGACAACGTGTAAAAGATTTTGAACAGGCATTTGCTGAATACACAGGCACAGAACATGCTGTGGCTGTAAACTCAGGTACTGCTGCCCTTCATGCTGCAATACTTGCCCATGGGATCGGAAAGGGAGATGAGGTCATAACAAGCTCTTTCAGCTTCATAGCCACTGCGAACTCCATACTTTTCACCGGAGCTAAGCCAGTGTTCGCAGATATCAGTGCAGACACGTTCAACATCGACCCACATATGATCGAAGAGAAGATAACACCTGCAACAAAGGCGATCATGCCTGTGCACCTCTATGGCCATCCTGCAGAAATGGATGCTATAAAGGATATAGCAGAGGACCGCGGGCTAATATTGCTGGAAGATGCATGCCAGGCGCACGGAGCCACATACAAAGGAAAGAAGGTCGGTTCATTCGGTACAGGTTCATTCAGCTTCTACCCTACAAAGAATATGACCACCAGCGAAGGTGGCATTATAACTACCAACGATGAAGAAGTGGCATCTAAGGCACGCATGATACGTGCACACGGCTCTAAACAGCGATATCTGCATGAGATGTTAGGATTCAACCTCCGTATGACAGACATATCTGCAGCTATCGGAATTGCACAGCTAAAGAAACTTCCTGATTACACATCCAGAAGACAGCACAATGCTAAATTGCTCACCGAAAAGCTCAGTAATATAGAATGGATAAAGTGCCCCGAGGTCAAAGAGAATTGCACCCATTCATTCCACCAGTACACTGTTCGTACACAGGACAGGGATGAACTTTCCGACTATCTGAGAATAAAGGAAATAGGTACTGGCATCTATTACCCGATACCCATCCACAGACAACCATACTATAAGGAACTGGGTTATAATGACTCACTGCTTGCAACAGAGAAAGCTTCCAGAGAAGTACTATCCTTACCAGTACATCCGGGCATCACAGATGAGGACATAGATACCATTGCCAATGCAATTGAAAGCTGGGGTGGTCCTTCATGTTGAAAGTAGGTGTGATCGGTGCGGGAGCAATGGGAAAGAACCATATCCGCATATATAGTGAGATGCCTGACGTTGAGCTTGTCGGGATATCAGATATCGATAAGGACCTCGTGGAAGCACTTGCACAACAATACGGTACGAAAGCATTTACAGATTACAGGAAAATGCTCGCTGAAGGCCTTGACGCTGTAAGCATCGTAGTTCCCACTAAGATGCACAGGCAGGTGGCCATCGAAGCAATAGAGGCAGGCGCCCACGTGCTTGTGGAAAAACCTATCGCAGATACCGTAGAGAATGCAGAGGCCATCATAAAGGCTGCTGAAGAAAATGACCGTCTGGTAATGGTCGGTCATATAGAGAGGTTCAATCCGGCGGTGATCAAACTAAAAGAGATGATCAGCGAAGGACTCTTAGGTAAGGTCGTCTCCATATCCACAACAAGAGTAGGACCTTATAACCCAAGAATAAGGGATGTAGGAGTGATCCTCGATATAGGCGTACATGACATTGACATCATATCATACCTGTACGGTACACATGTGAACCAGGTATATGCAGTGGCTGGTGCAGACATACATTCTTTTGAGGACCATGCAACCATCCATATGCGCCTGGACCATGAATATTCCGGGCTTGTAGAAGTTAACTGGCTTACACCACACAAGGTCAGAAAGTTAACTGCCGTGGGTGTTGGTGGTGTTGCCTACCTTGATTATATCGACCAGACAGTGGAACTCCATGATAGCGGCTGGATCAGGAAAGCAAAGATCGACCCGAAAGAGCCACTGAAGAACGAACTTGAATACTTCATAGATTGTATTAACAGCGGAAAACAGCCGGAACCTTCCGGAGAGGATGGCAAGCATGCCCTAAAGGTAAGCCTAGCTGCCATCAGCTCATATAAAGATGCAAAATTGATAGAGATAAAAGAGTGATCATCATGAGCCATAAACTTGAGAATATACTAAAAGAGAGAGGACCCATCAAAAAGATAGGTGTCATTGGCATGGGATATGTAGGAATACCTGCTGCAGCCCTTTTTGCTGATTCTGATAAGTTCGACCTTGTACTGGGATTCCAGAGGGATTCACCTTCATCCGGTTACAAGATAGAGATGCTCAACCGTGGAGAAAG
Organism: Methanolobus profundi; assembly: GCF_900114835.1. Taxonomy (GTDB): domain Archaea; phylum Halobacteriota; class Methanosarcinia; order Methanosarcinales; family Methanosarcinaceae; genus Methanolobus; species Methanolobus profundi. The sequence continues at coordinate 90,639 of NZ_FOUJ01000003.1, forward strand.
TCCCCTGAAGGGAGAAGAACCAGGTCTTGAGGAACTGCTCAAGAAGGTAGTCGATGCAGGTAAGTTCGTATGTACACCGGACTTTTCAAGAATATCAGAACTTGATGCCATCACTCTTGCAATACAGACACCTTTTGCAGACCCAAAGGCACTTGAACCGGACTTTGGAGCACTCAAGGAAGGTATCCGTAATGTGGGTAGATACCTCAGACCAGGTATGCTCGTGGTGCTGGAATCCACAATAACACCAGGCACTACGGACAGTATGGCAAAGGAGATACTTGAAGAGGAGTCAGGCCTGAAAGCAGGAGAGGATTTTGCACTTGCACACGCTCCGGAAAGAGTAATGGTCGGAAGGCTTCTACGTAACATACAGGAACATGACCGTATCGTTGGTGGTATCGATCAGCCAAGTACCGACAGAGCAGTTGAACTTTACAGCCCGGTACTTACAAAAGGTAAGGTCATCCCTATGAGCGCTACTGCAGCCGAGGTAACAAAGACCGCAGAGAACACCTTCAGGGACCTGCAGATCGCAGCGGCCAACCAGCTTGCACTCTACTGTGAGTCCATGGGCATCAATGTATATGATGTCAGAGCAGGGATCGACAGTCTCAAAGGTGAAGGTATCACCAGGGCAATACTCTGGCCAGGAGCCGGTGTTGGTGGACATTGCCTGACCAAGGATACATACCACCTCGAACGTGGTGTTAAACTTGGAACTGAAGCTCTTGATTATCCACAGGATGCAGAATCTATCTACGTACTTGCACGCAGGGTCAATGATTTCATGCCCGTTCACATGTACAATCTGACAGTTGCTGCACTCCACAGACTTGGCAAGGACATTAAAGGTTCAAAGATAGCAATGCTCGGCTGGGCATTCATTAACGATTCAGATGATGCACGTAACCCACCTTCCGAACCTTACAGGGACATGGTTATCGAAGCAGGTGCAGAACTGATGATACATGACCCACACGTACTGAACTATCCCGATGTCGAGATCCACAAGGACATGAACAAGGTTATTTCCGGTTCAGATGTTGTAGTGATCTTCACCGGTCACAAGGAATACTTCAATCTGAGACCTGATGATGTGAAAGGAATGACAGGAAATGAACATACTGTGATCATAGATGGAAGGAATGTTATTGACCCTGACATGTTCATAGATTCAGGATTTATATACAAGGGAATTGGACGTGGCGACAAGAATGGTCACGAAATAAAAAGCTGATACCAGTTTCAGGCCAGGGTGGGAATTTATTCCCGCTCTTGATCATCCCTGTCTTTTTTGTCTTTTTTCCACCTGATATTCACAAGAATGAGTATCACAAAAAGTATCTGTGCAATGGTCACCCCTATACCATCAGCAAGAAGGTCATGTATGCTTGATGACCGGCCTGGCACGAATGACTGATGAAACTCATCCGTAATGCCATATATTATACCAAGGACGATTGCAAAGATAGCTGCATACTTCCTCAGTAAGACATGGTCAGAGTGCCTGAATGTCAGATGTAAAAGTACTCCCAAACCAAAATACAGGAACATATGGGCTACCTTGTCCATGTGTTGGTAGGCATAGGCTGCAATGTCAATGAAAATATCCAGACCAAGTTCTTTAAAGATATCTGCCAATTGATACATTATAGGTATCTTGAACACGGAGGAAGGAACACTCAAATTCGCCTGGGATGACAGATAGAATATGAATCCTGCATATAGTACTGTAAGAGCGATCAGGATATTCTTTTTATTGCCAGCATAATCGAATCTCTGGATACGGGAAATAATATCAAGGGAAATCCTGAGAACGTAAAGAACATGAAGTGCCAGATAAGCTACATATCTGTTGTTTTTTAAGTTTTGCATAAAACCCTGAATATATAATGGCAACAAAGTTAAAATAATTATCCGGCCATTCAGCCAATTATCTCTTCAAGTCCTTTATAAAGATCCATCTTTGGTTCAAACCCAATTGCATTGGCCTTTGATATATCTGCATAGCTGTGTTTGATATCACCTGGCATAGCATCACGATATTCAATTTCCAGATCCTTGTCAAAGATATCAAGGACGATCTGTGCCAATTCTTTGACGCTAGTGACCTTGCCAGTCCCTACGTTATAGACCTCGCCATTGTCCCCTTTTCCATTTGCAAGAAGCCTTATCATATTGACAACATCATGAGCAGAGACAAAGTCCCTTGTCTGGGATCCATCGCCAAAGATGATCGGTGGCTGGCCTTCTTTCACACGACCTATGAATTTGGATATGACACCTGAATAGGGATTTGAAGGATCCTGCCTTGGACTGTAGATATTAAAAGGTCTTATACAGACCGTGGGCAGACCATAAGCATGATGATACATGCTGCAATATTTCTCACCACAGAACTTGCTGGCACCATAGGGAGACATAGGGTTCTGAGGATGACTTTCATCTATCGGAAGATATTCCGGATCCCCATAGACAGCAGCTGAACTTATGTATATGAACTTTTCAGGATTGCCTGCACGGGCTCCTTCAAGTAAGTTGAGAGTGCCAAATACATTATTGTCAGCATCGAACATCGGATCATCCATAGACCTTGCAACACTGATCTGAGCAGCTGTATGGATAATTATATCGAACTCACCTGCCATTTCCCTGGCAACAGGTGACCTTATATCTTCTTTAATGAAATGTACATTGTCCAGGAGGTCTGGCTCTTTACCTGAGGAAAGGTTGTCAAGGACCGTAACCTCATAGTCATTCTGCATACTATCAACAAGGTAGCTGCCAACCTGACCTATACCCCCGGTTATAAGTACCTGCTTCATGGACATATGAGAGTGAATAAAGTATAATTAGATTACCCTGTAAAAGATATCAATACAGTAGTTATAACAGTCAACAAGTATCCTACGCAATAATAACAAAAAAGTCAAAAGAAGATGAAGAACTTAGCAGGCAGTTCGCACCTGATCTAAGCCCCTTTGAACACTCCCTGATGCAGCACGTTCCATACAATGGAGAGTACAGAACATATCCTCACGTGCATAGTCCTCGTAGATATAGATAGGACTGCCGCATGTTGCACATTTCTTTTCTACTAATTTCATTCGTACCACCTTAAGCATTTTTGACATATGCCACAAAAAGGACATATGTTCTATATATTCAATGACAATAACCCGATTGTCAAGTGTACATTGGAGAATGATACTATATAAATTTATGTTTGATGCCAAAAATGATACTCATAATGATGAGCATAGTGTGCGTCGTTGCACAAATGGGAAAACATTATTATATAATAATCAGTCATTAACCGGAAGGAGTGGTGATAGACATTGTTCATACGATCATCACCGGGAACAGTAAATACATATATTATAATAGTATAGAATAAATAGATCTTTAGGAAGAATAATATATTGGAGATAGGGGATTTGAACTATGCTGGAGATAGCATCACCATTCACGCTAATGACTTTGGTTCTTGCAAGTAATTTCTTAATACCGTTCTTAGTGACATTCATATCGATGCCGTATTTCATAAAGAAACTGACAGAAAAAGGCATCCTTGCAAGAGATTATTATAAAAGGGAAATGACCATGATCCCTGACAGGGGAGGTATTGCCATTCTTCTGGTAGCAATGGTCTGTTTCTCATTGAACACACTTTTCTTCAAATTCTCTACAACCAACTATGTAGCACTCATAGTTATCGCTATGTTCGGCCTTTTCGGCATACTTGATGACATGATCGATATAGGAAGAGTGACCAAGCTTCTTCTTATGTACTATTGTTCCTATCCATTGATCCAATATGCAACTCACACTGCATTTACACTTCCCAGTGTTGGCAACATAGAGCTTGGCATCCTTTATCTGCAATTCATAGTACCAACCTATGTTCTGGTAGCCTCGAACCTTGTGAACATGCATTCAGGTTTCAACGGATTGGCTTCAGGGCTCTCAGTGATAGTGCTCATATCACTCATAGTAAAATCATTCCTTATAGGTGATATTGAAAATATCATTGCGGTAGTAAGTATAACCGGTGCAGCCCTTGGATACTTTATGTTCGATAAATATCCCTCTAAGATATTCTGGGGCAACGTAGGGTCCCTAACAATTGGAGCTGCGATCGGCATCATTATAGTTATACAGGGATTCATCATCAGTGGATTTATCATGTTCATACCACATACTATCAATTTCCTTATGTACGCGTACTGGAGAGCCATGAAGTTCCCTGTAGCAAAGTTCGGAAAGGAAAGAGAAGACAGGACACTGGAGGTTCCAAACCCACTGACCTTAAAATGGGTACTTCCATACTATTACAGAGTTACAGAGAAGCAGGCTACATGGGCCATGTATGCTGTTACCATATTCTTCTGTGCACTCGGAGTAATGCTGCCTGGAAGAATGTAAAGCAGTATTATTTTGGCTCTATAGAGATCTTGACAATTGCAACTTTGAACACAGCAATTTCAAACAACTGCAATATTTCAATAGTCTTCAGGATGATGGAAAAGGAATGTGCCGCCTGCGGCGGATGGTATCATAGTTCTTTGTCTGTCAATGATCTTGCAGAGATATCAGAAATGCAAGGTGCAGGGAACACTAAGTCAAATTGAGCGGAAGGCATGAATAACTCCATCCATCCCGGAGGGTTCCGGCGAAGCCGGCATAATCCAAAAAGATTAACGAGATCATCTGTTGTTTTCTATTCTTTTTCTACATACTAATAACCAAAAACCGTGATCTATCTGTTAAAATGATATGCTGTAATAATGACAGGCATGTATGATCGCATGAACCATTTAACTGAGGAACTCTACAGAGCCACTACTTTTTATTTTATGTTTGCTCTTCAATATCATCACTGCCATATATGACAGAAAGAGATGATTTTAAAAAGCTGCCCAATTGATCGACCTATCTGAGCACTGAACGGCCTAATTAGTGGACACTCTACAGACCTCAACATCAACTGAGAACATACAAATACCAGCTTATAGGACATAATTAATGTATGTACATAGAAGAACATGACCTTGCAACAGCATAGTTGTGGTCATGAACATATGATATGTCCACTATTGATCTGCCAATACACAGATAGATAGAAATGAAATGATCAAATGTAAAAAAGAAGAAAGATGACCCGATGTGGGTCATTTTAGTTACTACTTGTTCAAATTGTTTCACCGAAGTGTCCGGAGACTATTGAGAGATCCTGGATGTTAACAGTTCCATCCTGATTGACATCCCAGCGTGGTGGATTTTCGGTGTATGTTGCACCATAGTTCTGACCTATGAGGGTGATATCAAGTACGTTGACAACACCATCCTCGTTGACATCCCAGCGTGGCTGGAGGTCTGTAATGGTTATGGTGCTTGTAGCACGTACCTCGTCGATACCGTCACTTACTATGACCTCGATCGTGTGAGTGCCTGCTGATTCATAATCAACTGCCCATGCATAGCTTGAAGCTGTAGTTACCTGGACACCGTCTATCTTAATGATGTAACTAAGGCTTTCTCCATCTGCATCACTTGCGATAACATTCACATTGATAGTGGACCCTTCTTCAAAGACAGCTGAATCTGCCGGCTCGAAGAGTGTGATCACAGGAGCATGGTTCATTGGAGTGACAGTTACAGCCACGGTCATGGAATCACTGAGATATCCATCTGTGACCTCGAATACTGCACTATAACTTCCGTCGTCACCTTCTGCCGGAGTCCAGCTGAAGGTCTGGCCATCAAATGATGCACCTGATGGAAGTGAGGTTGCTGAGTATGTCAGTGAATCACCCTCTGCATCTGTTGCGCTTACGGTGAAGCTCAGGCTCTGGCCTTCCTCTACGGTCTGTGAAGCCGTTGTTGCAAATACCGGAGCTGTGTCCACAAGGACCGTTGCGTTGGTCACTGTGTATCCTGCCGGAGCGGAGTTCGCATCACTTACTATAACATTGTTCAGGCCAAGGTCCAGTATACCGGATTCACTGCCTGCGGTCATGGTAATAGTTGCCATGGTACCTGCAGTTGATACTGTTCCTGACCCTACTATTGCGGAGTATACATGTGTAAGTATACCTAGAGTATTATCGATACCCTCGTATTCGAACATTGTTGAAAGTCCGCTCTGTGTGAACAGATCACCTTCAGCAACTGTGGTCACGCTTGCAAGCTGACTGTATTGAAGATCGAACTGTGAACCAGTTATAGATTCTGTTGGATCGATGTAAACATCTATGGTGAATGACTCACCTGGTTTTACAATTGGTGCAGATGCTGAGATACTGATGGATGAGTATTCAGATACTGTCTGTTCTGAAACTTCAACTGTCCATGTATTTGTCACTGTTTCTGTTGTTGTTGTTCCCAGGAATTCAACTGTGTGAGTACCTACCTTATCCCAGTTCTGTACATAGCTGGTTCCGGTTGCGACCTGTACACCATCATAGGACCATGAACTGCTTACAAGCTCATCAGTTGAATCTGCAGTGAAAGTTGTTGATTCACCAGCAGTTGCTGTGAGTGAGGTTGTTGATGGAGTGAATGTTACACCTGTACCTGAGGAGCCTGGTGTTGTACTAGGCACTTCACCTTCAGTTACTTCCCATGTCTGAACTACAGCACCATTAGAGTTGGAACCTGCAAACATGATAGTGTGTGAACCGGTCTCTACAGTCCAGTCATATGTCATTGATCCAGATGATCTGAGGTTTCCATTAACATACCATTTCATGGTTGTCAGTTCCTCATCTGTCCATATCTGGAACTTCTTGGTCTCACCTGCTGTGAATGGGTTTTCAGAGCTTGGTGCGAAACCTGTAATATGTGGTCCTGTGGTACTGTCAGGAATCACTGCTGTGATCGTGTATGTTGGGGTGTTTGGATCCTCACGATACCAAGTTGAATCGGGGGTGATGCCAGTGAGGGCTACAGAATCCCCTGAAGGTGTATTAATTGTTGCTTTATGGGATAAAAGTACTGACTCTAAAGATGCAGCTCTGTAGGCACCTGCCATGACAGGAGACTGGGCTCTATTGACCTGAGGATCATATGTTCTTCCATTTGAATCAACTAAAAATGAGGTCATATCCATACCAAATCCATTTGAACTTTCAATTGCTGCACTATCCTCATTTTTGAGTGCAATATTTGATTCTGAAAATGGATTTCCATTTGAATCAAGAACTATAAGATCCAAGTAATAATTATTGGAGAAATAATCATTATCCAAGCGTACTGTTGAATATTGTGTATTGACAATTTTAGTTACACCATCATTTATCCATAAATCATTCCAGTTGTTATCAGAGAAGTCACTATCTATAATGCTAACATCTTCCAAGTATACAAAATTACTTGCATCTATAATAGTAGAAAGGAAGCCTACACCTTCTGCGCCTGATCCAACTGCATCCCTTTGTACAACATTCAACAAAGTTATATTTTTAGAGTTTGACACATAAGGACCTTTTCCAATGAAAGTAGAATTAGCAATAATAGTATCAAAACTACCCTCTGTAATGCAAGCTCCATAACCAAGGTCAGAATTAATACTAGTCACTTCTTCATAGATGTTATTTCCTCGAGTAGCACCTACTTCAGCTTTTCCTACCTGGAAAAGATTGTGTCTATGAGAATCCTGTATGTAAATATTAGTAAACTTTGAATCATTAACTTCAACTTCAAAACCATTATGACCTGCATCTATCACCTTAATGTTGTAGGCCGTAAGATTTACACCATCCGTGAAACTTGTACCACTATAAGCCACATAATCAATATAAACATCATGAATTACATTGTTGCTACCCGCAAGTTCCACACCATATGCAGCAGTAGCATCATTGCTTTTCTCGCTTGCATTTATAACTTGAACATCGTATATCGTAGAGTTATCCATTTCACAATTAAGTAAACCGCCACCTGAGACCCTGTTACCATCTTTTATTAAAATGTCGTGTACAGTAACCCGGTCTGCATTTTGAAACGTAAGACCATACTTTGTTTGTTCTAGAGTAAGATTAGAGAACTCTAGATTTGAAATAGAATCACCATATTTATAACCAAAATAAACATTCTTAAAGTTCTTAAAAGTTACATTATTTGCCTCATTATATGATACACCATATCCAGGATTGGTAGGACCATCCGATGATATTAGAGCTACATTTTCAAATTGTATATATCCCTTATATGCCCATCCATTTGTACTTGTTCTAAAACTAACTTGTTCAGCATCAGTATCATTGATAAATAGAGTATTTGGTGTTTTTACATAGAGAGTATATACATTCCAATGTTTAGGAGATGTTTCATATATCACTGAATCAGCAAATTCTTGACCAAACTGATCGATGATCTTTGCCCTTAATTGCGTAAGATTGGTAATCCCTGGCTCGTTAGAAATTTCAATCTGTTCATAGTAATTACTATATGTAACACTAGCACTAGCAACGTTTGACAAAAAAATTAAACCCACAATAAATAGAATGACGTTTTTTATGTTTTTTGAATATAGATGCATACCATTACCTCAAATATTCCTTGATTTCAAAACTAAATGTACTGATATATATCCAGCATGTTCACAAATAGACAGGATTTGTACATAGTATGAACATGGAATTTTTTGATTATATGAACTAATACTAAAATATGCATCCATCATAGCGTAATTTCCAATTAATTAATACAATACTAAGAACTTTAAGCAAAGTACAAATAACAGATACAGTCAGGACAAATCAGTCATTATTGTACATAGACATAAATACCAATATTATTCATCCACCTGAATAATTTCATCATATAAAAATCAGTTGATATTTGTATTCATATATAAAGATACATAGATGAGATTATTACCGACAAAAGTAATCATCAGATAAGTAAAAATAAATAGATAGAAGCATATTTTACCGTGGATAATAAAATTAAATTAAATTATAATCAGTCTTGTTTTTTAAACCACAACACATAGCTTAAAAGATGTGATTCCTTGAACAGAACAGAAGTCAATAAAAACAATCTTAAAGAAAAAACTTTTGAAGGCCTATTCTGGTCAATGAATTCCAAATTTACAATGCAATTATTCAATCTTGTCATCACAGCAATACTTGCGAGACTTTTACTACCGAAGGATTTTGGCTTAGTAGGAATGTCACTGATAATTATCGGACTTGTTTCATTAATAAACGAAAGTGGATTAGCAACTGCAATAGTTCAAAGAAAGGATTTAGAAGAACTGCACCTATCAACTGCTTTCTGGTCAAATATAGCTACAGGTATCCTATTGTATATTGGAACTTTTTATTTTTCACCTTTCATTGCATCTTTTTTTAAGATAGACACAGTTGAAATTATTATAAAAGTTGCAGCCATAAGCTTTCTAATATCATCAATAACAATTGTTCATCGCTCACTGTTATCAAGGAACTTACAATTTAAAACAATAGCTAAAACAGAAATTGCTGGCTCACTCATTTCAGGAACCTTTGCCTTATACCTTGCACTTTCAGGTTTTGGATTTTGGAGCCTTGTTGCAAAAAATCTAATGAATGATCTTATAGTTGTTTCATTAACTCTTATAATTTATCCGTGGAAACCTACGTTTGAATTTAGCAGAGAAAAGTTTAATGATCTCTTTGGTTTTGGAGCAAATGTGATTGGTGGAAATATGCTGAACTATTTTAGACAAAATATGGACTACATCATAATAGGGCGTATAATGGGAGCTGAATTACTTGGCTATTACACTCTTGCATATACATTGGCCGTATTTCCTGCAGTAAAGATAATTCCAGTTATCACAAGAGTCGTGTTTCCTGCGTTTTCATTATTGCAAGATGATAATATACGTTTCAGGAAAGGCTATATGAAGCTTGTATCTGCTTTGTCCTTTTTTATAATGCCTGCACTTATAGGCCTTGCAATGGTCGCTCCAGAATTGATAATAAAAGTTTATGGAGATAAATGGGAAGCCACAATATTACCATTACAAATACTTTGCATTCTTGGCCTTGTTGAAGCAACATCACACACTACAAAATCAGTATTCTATGCAAAAGGACTGCCTGGAATGGAACTGAAATTGAACGCTGCAAAAATAATAGTATCGACTTGTGTGATAATTCTAGGTTCATATTATGGAATAGTAGGTGTAGCTATAGCACTTTCACTTATATCACTATTCTATTTTTCAATTACTCAACAAATTGTAAATAAAATCATTCAACTTACATGGAAAGAGTATGCAAGTTGTATTAGAGAATTTTTATTTGCTTCTTTATTTATGGGCTCTTTCCTCTCAATATACAAATATTGGGCATATTCTACAAACATGTTTGATGAAATGGTTATACTTATAAGCTCAATTGGAATTGGAATATTAGTTTATTCAATAATTATATGGAAACTAAAACCAGAATATTTAAAGATAGGTAAAAAAACACTTGATAATATGGTCCTCAATAAATTAAAATCAATTATCAAATAAAATAGAGATCATACTATAATTAAAGATATCAATACAAAAAGAATCTACACTTTATGATTATGATGAGAACATACGTCACGATTCAGTTGAGCCAGTATTGCAGTTTATTTTCTTCACCCCGAGTCAAATGAAGAGAAATATAAATATGCTTTAAATAATTCTTCTGCAGAAGCTTCCCATGAATACGAAGCAACTATTGAAACAGCTTCCTTTGCTCGCTCTAAATAATAGACTTTATTATCAAGTACCTTGATAATTCCATCAGCAAAAGAAACGATATTCTCAGGTTCTACAAGGATGGCTTTATCACCAACAACTTCTTTTACAGCCTTGAAATCAAAGGAAACAATTGGTTTACCTGCTTTTAGATATTCAAAAAGTTTAGTAGGGGGATCAAGCTCTGTTTGCAAGCATTTAGAATGAGGGATTAAAAGAACATCTGCTTTTTTCAGGTAGAAAGGAATAATTTCAGAAGGCACATAGCCAACTAAAATTACGTTGTCCAGTTGTTTTCTTTCAATAAAACTTTCTAGTTCCTCTTTAAATGGACCCGTGCCCAGAATTAAGAACAATACATCAGGCCTTTTAGCATTTAGTTCATCGATAACAGACATTAGATGGGGAGTTCCATGAAGGCGAGACAATGAACCTACATACATTGCAATAGCTCCATATTTTGAGAGTTCCCTTTGAAAATTCGGGATTTCAACCTCATTATTGCAAAAGTCCACATCTACACCATGAGGAACTACACATATTTTATTCCCATCAATCCCAAAATGATTAATGACATAATCTTTTATTATAGAAGTATATACAATCACACCTTTACTTTTCTTGAATGCATAAGTTTCAAAATACCTGATATATGGCCTTAATATTCTTACTTTTAAAGAAGCGTTCGTGCTTGTTGTAGATTCGGCATCGGCTAAACCCATAGCCTCAAAGACAGTGATGTATTTACGGGCCCTGAAAATATTAGCAATATGTGCAACAAATAAGGCCTGATAATTAAAACAATGCACTATGTCACAATCTACTTTAACTAATTTTGGAAATGAAAAAAGAAGTGCAGATATCATTTTGATACCTTTTTTAGGGAGATACTGGTAGTGGGTGTAATATAGATTATCATAATCAAGATAATCCATCTTTTTTGCGGATGGACTCATGATTTCCAAATCGAAGTCTTTGTCGCCAAAATATTTTACCCTTTCAAGTAAATAATTTTTTCGAACATCAATATTATCCCTATCAAGAGAGATTACACCTGAAAAGATACAGACTCTCATATTCAACTCACTCTTAGCTGGAATTCATATTAAACTTCGATTTGCCTCAAGTTGTAAATATCCAAAATACCATTTGAGTAAATAATTTCTGCATTCTCTGTAGAGAGACCTTTTGTCTTATAAGGGCCCGTTCTTGATTGAACCAGATAATCAAGCGTGTATACATCTTTAATTATTTTGATGTCTTTATTACTTATATACCAATCCATACTTCTATAAATATCCCTTTCTTCAACACGATAAGGCCCTTCTGAGTAAAAATAACTACTGGTCATTGGAACTTCTTCAAGATTATCAAGATATGAATCGTTAATATATCCATAAGCAAAACCCTGAACACCTCCGACAAGTATTGGCATTTCGTTCTCTACAAGAGCTATTGTACGTACTTCATAATTATTTTCAGAAACCATGAATATACGACTACTATGATTTATCTCACCATCTATCCAATTTGCAAGATCATAGTTCTTTTCATTCATATACCACAGGTATTGATACTCGCCAGTCCTGCTATGATTATAAAATGCTGTAAACAATGTTGAGACCAGTATAATAGAAATCGCAAAAACTGCCACAACTCGAACCATATTATTATTTTTCTGCAATCTACTATAAATCGAGTTTTTAAATCCAATACTTAAAAAAACAATTGAAAACAGCAGTAAAAGATAATGTCCATACAATAAATCATATACAAAAGGAACCATAAATATAAAACTTATTAAAAAATACCATTGAGAAAAACTTTTTTTTGCAGATAAGGATAAAGAAATAACACCACTTATTGCAAAGAATGCTGCTGGACCAATGAACCTTAAGTTAATAGTAAGCAAATCAATAATCCATCCATATCTTGACCCTGCAGTAATCATAGTATGGGTAAGAAAAGGATACATAAAAGAACTTACCAAAATAAACAAGTAAAGCAAGTTGATTTTATCTTCATACTTGTGCAACGAATATTTAATTTCAAAAAATCTACCCAACATAAAGACTATTTGTAATACTATGTAAGCCATAGTAAGAACTATCGCAAAAATAGCATAATGATGCAAGGAAAATAAGAAAGTAATGCACATAGCAGATAACATCAATTTTTTAGATATTGAATATTTCTTTAATAGGAGATATATAAAGAAAGGTAAGAATATCATAAAAGGTCCACGAGCACTTGCCTCCCATGTTGTAAAAAGCATGATTCCCGGAGATATTGAGAAGAAAAAAGCCATAAAATATTGAAAGATGTAATTCTTATAAATAAGGCCTGCAAGTGTAAAAGCGATGAAAATTGAAAATACACCGAAAATGAATGAATATATCAAAATTGATGTTTCTACATTAATACCCATTAGTTGGGACATTCCAGATAGTGTAAAAGGCAAGCCACTTGCGTACGAATATGGATAATATCCAAATATTGAGAGCCAATGCTCCCACCAGTTTGCTTGCCCAAAAGCATTGATAGAGTTTGCAAGAGAATGAATGAAAAATGAATCTCTTCCTTTCTCATGTGGTATTGAAGGTATACGCAATACTAAATTCAACAAAACCAAAAGTCCAAAAGAGATTACTTTGAATTTGTGAGATTTGAGATTCTGGAACATATTATCTCCTTAAGCCTTTTATCCCTGTAATAATTTAGAATATCCTCATCCTCTATTTGAGGCTTCAGCAATATAAAATCTGTAAAATACCCCATAATATAGGCAATGCCTATACCCGGCTTATGGTATCCTTTTTTACTATACAACATTTTTGTACCTTTTAACAGAACATGTATAGGAGAATAACCTATAAAATAATTATTGGAGCCTAACCTTTTGTAACCTTTCCATTGTCCTTGAGCGCTTGAATAAGGTCGAGTAGAAAGGGCTTTTGTTTTTATAAATTGCCTGGTCTTCCAGCCTTTTAACTTTGCTTTTACATTAGAAACACTGTCAGGACTACATGTTAAAAGAAAACCTCCAGTGTCATTAAAACATTGGATATTCCATAATCGTGCACCTCCAGAAGGAAGATCATCTCTAAAATTGCTCCACACTATAGAGCCATTAATTATATTCCCTACATGCCCACTGCATATACCAAGTTTTGAATCAGACTCAAATTCTGCCATCAGAGTAGAATAATAATCTTCATCCAATATAATATCTGCATCTACACTTGCAATATAATTATACTTAATATCGTTCTTTTTACAATACTCGATAGCAGTATTGAATCCGGTACGATAAACATGGGACACGTGAACTCCCAAGTCACGGGGCTTTTCATTTAGCCTGACTGATCGAATCCAAGAATGATTTGAACAAAGTTCATCCAAAATATCAGGAGTATTATCTGTACTGCCATCATCAACAATAATCCACAGTACAGGAGTAATCTCTTGATTAATGACTGATTCAGCAAGCTTTGGAAGACTTACTTCTTCGTCTTTGCATGGAGTTACCAGTATGTAGGACCTCATATCCATAAACTATCATCCATTCTAATGACTTCGAAACATTCAGCAAATTCATAGCTCATCGCCCACCCATAGGTCCTGGCCATCGAGCGTACTCTTTCTATAAGAACTTCCCCACCAAACTTATTATATTGTGTTTCATAGGCCCTTATAGCATCCATTTTAGTATCTATAGTATCAGTAATATCAACATAGAACTGTGGCCTGAAAGCAAAAACATTTGGCCTGTACGGTAGAGTAGAACCACTCAATACAGTCTTCACACGCCCTTGTCTTGAAACTGCAAACATAATATCAGCTGCAGCTTTATGATCCTGGTGAGAATCAAAAGGGTGATGAGAAATAAATACATCAGGTTTTATTTCATCAACCAAAGCATCTACTTTTGAAACGATTTCACCACCAGATGGAAGCTCAGTTGTATGATAATCATAAAAAATTACTTCTTTGATTCCCAGAATTTTAGAAGCATTAATAGCCTCATTTCTCAACTGTTCATCAAAATAGGTATTACCATTCATATCAGTATACCCGCCTGAAGTAAGAATCAGAAGATATACATCATATCCTTTCTTAATGAATTTTGCCAAGGTTCCTCCGGCTTCAAGTTCCATGTCATCGGGATGAGCTCCCATCGCAAGTATTTTTGGCATATTTGCAGATTCCTCCTCAAGTAAATGTATTTCCTTCTATAAAAGTTAATTTTTTTGTTTTTGCATTGTTTGGTACAACTTCAAATTTGTTTACTGCAATCATACCATCTATAGTACTAATTAATAAATAGTTTTCAGCAGCTTTTATGATACTTCCACAAGGATAATCCTCCTTTGGAGAATGACTGACATCTATTGAAGCTTCCCAAAAAATGATTTTAGAACCATTGAAATAACTGAAAGCGCCTGGCCAAGGTTTTGATAAAGCCCTTATAATGTTATAGACTTCAATACTACTTTTGCTCCAGTCCAGATGACCATCTTCTGGTTTTCTAGGTTTGAAAAATGTAGCGTTAGAAGAATCTTGGACTTTTCTTTCAAATTGTCCCGTCTTACTAAAATCATTGAGTACATCCTTTAACAAATAACAGGCTTTGTCGTAGATCCTATCATGTAATTGTTTTGCAGTATCATCAAAGTAAATAGGAACCGACCTTTGAGCAATAATATCACCAGTGTCTAAATCATCATCAACAAAGTGTACTGTAACTCCTGTTTTTGTTTCTCCATTAACTATAGCCCAATTAATCACATGTTGTCCCCTATATTTAGGTAACATGGAAGGATGGATATTAATAGCTCCACTTTTAGGCAATGAAAATATCTCACGAGGAATTATATACTTATAACCACAGACAATGATTAAATCAACATCCTCATTTTTTAAAAAAGGAGAATGCATATACAATTCTTTTTTAGTCGGTTGAAATAAAAGAATATCCTTAGAATCTAAATAGCGCTCAATTAGGTCAATAGAGTCATTCGAACCATTGTTTGGTCTTGTGAAAACTGCAACTATATTTACGATTGAATCCAAATATTCAAGGATTTTAAGATTATTTCCAAAAAAAACAATATTTAATGAAGAATTATCCATTTTAATCGAACCTGTATCCATTAAGTAAAGAATCTATTGCTGACATGTTGGGAATAAATCCATCATATTGCTGTCTATATAGAGGATGATCAAATTTCTGAAAAAGTAAGTCGATTCCTGATTTTTCAAACATTTCAACGTCAAGATAGTTAACACCAGACGGACCTGAAAGATAAGCGTCCCCTCCAACTGCTTGGACAAGCTCTATAAGTCTTTTTGTTGAAAATGAAGTTGAAGGATAAGAACTCGAGTTTACTATTTTCGTATCTATATCAAATGAATCATTCATAAAAGAGATCAATTTCATATTTAATTCAAATAAGTACTGATAATCCTCACCATATATCAATGAGAGCCCATCAAAATAATCTTCAAAGCACTGTGCTTTATTGTAATTATCATAAATTTGATTTAAATGATGGATAGACCATTTTTCATTTTTAATCATTGAATCATTAATAACCCGTATTTCATTTATTGGTTTATGTTGTTTTTCAACGGGAACTGTAAGCCATTTGGAACCATTGTGTATTTTAATTCTATTACGATGTTGAAAATCACCTTTATTGAATTGGGCATCGTCATAAATAACAAAGATATCAGATTTTTTCATTTTATCAAAAAAACCTAAGTATGGAAGATAATTGGGCTGGTGTATTCCAACAATCATGGTTTAAGGATAGACGTCTTAGTATAAATACATTAATTAAATGGCATATATAAAAATGGATTTTATGGTTTATTTTCTGAAGCATTCACAAGAAGAGATTTGAACAATAAAATATCATCTTTCGAAATACTTCCTAAGACATATAATATTAATATATAAGCTGAACTACATACAATGATACCAACAAAAAAATTAAAATCCAAAATATTTGATAGAAAAATACATACAACTAATGAAGCCAACACTATTTTGTAAGAACTTCTGTTTAGTGATGACAAAGAGAGTTCTGCCCTAATAAAAAGAAATTCAATAGCAAAGAGGATGAATACAGAAACCAAGGTCGCAATTGCAGCACCATTATAATTGTAAATAGGTATAAGAATTAGATTTAAAGCTACATTGAGTATGCAACAGAAACCTACAGAAACAGTATTTATTTTTTGTCTATTAGAGGCAACCAGCAAAGAATTCTGAATTGAATTCAATGAATTAAAGATGACAGTTAAAGATAATATTTGAAAAGTAAGGATTGCAGAATAGTAATCAACTGTATACAACACTTGAAATATATAACTAGATTTGACATATAATATACAAGATATGAAAAGCATCAATTGAAATATATACTTTGATCCTAAAGAATAAACTTGTTTCAATTTAGGACGATTATTTACATAATTAGCAGACATTATTGGCATCAACACAGATACAAGAGCTCCTGGTATAAATAACAAAGGATCAGTTAACTTGTAAGCTGCAGAATAAAGGCCTACAGCAATATTTCCTTCCATTTTTGATAACATTAGAATGTCAATACGATAATAAATGATTAAAAGTGCATATCCAACAATAAATGGGATACATTCTTTAAGAAGATATTTGCATAGTTTCAAATCGATACTCATACGAATTGATACAAATTTTCTAGAATAATAAATTGATATTAATGCACGAATAAATTCTGTAATTACGTATAAATAAAAAAAGCTAATAAGTTGTTCGTCTAAAATAATGAGAATGAAAACAGCTAATGCATAAAATAGTTTAGAAACTACCATGCTAATTGATGAATAGTGCATTTTTAGATTGCCATGAAAAACAGACTCAAATAAGTAACTCAATCCTTGAAACAATAAAATTAAAGACAATAATGAAACATGCATTATTGTCTCAGCAGGATAATCAAGGACATAAACAACTGTTATAGCTAAGATAATGGACAATAAAGAAGTTAATATTCGTATCATTAAAACATTCGATACAAAAATATTTACATTGAACTTATTCCTAGAAATATCCCTAATCAAAATTGAATCTAATCCAAAATTTGCAAGAAACACAAAAAGTGATAAATATGTAATTACAAAATTGTATTCTCCAAAGTATTCGACACCTAGATATCTTGCAAGATTGATAGAAATTAGAAGAGCTAAACCCTTAACAACGATATTTCCAAACAAAATAGCTGTTGTATTAGTTGCTACCTTCCTAGCAGTTTTCATAGATTTTGGATATAAGACATTAAGTGATAAATAATAGTAGACAGCTTTAATGTTTAAAGTAAACTATTCAAGGTTGTTCCCTATTACTTCCACAATAAATTCAACAACATCTATTTTCTCAGATAACATCTTATTTCTTTTAATAGTCCATTCGTCATTAGAATTTTTTGTTAAAATATCAACTGCCTTTTCGAGGGCTTCAGCCGAATTGACAATTGTGTAAGCAAGGCCATACCTCTGTTCAAGTTCCTCTAGGTAACCTCTTGTTGTATTAGAAACATATATAGAAGGGACACCTAAAACTGCAGCTTCTGCAGCCATTGAAGCCCCTTCTCCTATATACAAAGAAGAATAATACAAAAAACTATGAAAACTCTCAGGAGGGACATTTACTTTATACGTTTCAAGTTCAGGAGTGAGCTCAATCTCCGTAGTTATAAAAACCTTTCCATACTTTTGGAGTGATTCTACAAAAGATAAAATTTCGGATTCATTTTTAAAATTAAATCCTTCTGCATTAACATCATGATGTGCATTTAAAGCTGAAAGACGAAGTATTGTATATTTTTCAAATTTTTGCAAGCCAGCAAATTGCAACACACTTTCATCAGGAGTGAAGTATTTTGGATGTAAATAAGAAAGTTCATAATATCCATTGAATTTTTTTTGTTTTTTGCCTCTATCGATTCTATGACATGAAGGAACATAATCTACTTTTGAGAATATTAAAGTAGTAAATACAAACTGATTAATTGTTGCCTTTTCAGAGTCGGTATCAGTAAATGATATATGATCTTTTCTTAATAAAAAACTAGCTTGAGCTGCATAAGGTGACCCAAAACTCACAAAAAGGTCTGCACCGAATTTCTTCGCTATTTTATATACTCGATAATCATTTTTAAACATACCACATAATTTATTGAATAGACCCGTATAATGAGGCTTTACTTCATAGTCTAAACAATAAGATTTTAAAATATCTAATATATTCTCTTTGTTTGCAGCAATAATCTTAATTGAATGACCATCAATAGACAATATCTTTATTACATTAAGAAAAACATTAATGTCCTTGGGATGATTTATATCGATAAGGATACGCATTGATTACCTCCAAATAAATGTATTTAATAAATCTTTTGATGAGAAAACTTTTTTGCCAGTATAGGAAGAAATTGTTGAATTAATTATTTTTTTCTTGTTATTACTTCCTAATAACTGATTTATAACAGAAGGAACGTCTTTATAAAAATTTATAAACTTCACATTCATATCATACGAAGTATTTGCTTCAAAATCATAGCCAAGTGATACATTATATAGATAAAATGGAAAGTCAACTCCACATGCAATTGGATGTTTTAAATACTGCCAAAAACGAGGATTTATTTCAATCAGCTTAAAGCAATTATCCCGCAAATCCAATTTAAATTCAATTTCTGCTACTCCATACCACTTAAGGCTGGAAAATATTTTTTTTGCATAATCCAATAAAATCTGTTCAAATATACTCACACCACATGTAGTGACTCCACCTGTGTGAGGATATTCACGTATTTTTTTTGCCATGAAAAAAGATACGAGCTCATGATTTTTATCATAAAGAACATTTATCATATACATTTGCTCACTCGACCCTGGAATATATTCTTGTATCATGGGCAGGTGACCATCAGCAATAAGTTCATAATAAAAGTTTACAAGCTCATCTTTTGATGTAACAATATGAATGCTCCTTGCAGCCCCCCCACCCATCCGAGGTTTTATTATCAGAGGATACGTTGCAATAGCTGAAAATTCAATTAACTCATCATAATCACTAAAAATAAATGTTTCTGGAACTGGAACGTTCAATGACCTAGCCAAATCAAATGTTTGAAATTTATCGTGTGCCTTAATTAAATAATCATAATCAGAAAGAGGAACATCACATACTTCATTTAAAATAGGCTTATTTTTGCTTAATGGAATAACAACATCGTCACTCATTGGAAATACTGTTTCTACATTGTTTTCCAAACATATTTCATACACTGAATCAATAAAATTCTCAGTTGTTGGAGACAAATACTTTACATATTTTTGATTGGTCAAATTAAAAATGGGTTGTGATACATCTGCTGCTACAGTAGAAACACTTTTTTTGTGAAGAGATTTTGCCGCCTCTTTTGATATTTTCCACGAAGAATTTGTTAATAGAACAGACATGTGAAACGACTCCTATTTTTACTTAAGTGTCCTTATTTTTTTTGCAGGAACACCCGCAACTATAGTATAAGAATCTACATTTTTGGTAACAACTGCTCCTGCACCTACAATGGACCCTTCACCAATCGTAACATTAGGCAATATTGTAACAGAAGCTCCAATCCATGAACCTTTCTTAATACATATAGAACCACTTATTGTTGAACTTATTTTACCATATTTAGCAATATCACTTGCAGGATGAGTACGAAGAACTAAAATTGAATACGGACCTATATGAACATCATCCTCAATTGTAAGTAGATTTGTATCTGAATGATGAGTACCCCATAATAAACAATAAGGACTTATTATAGAGTTATCACCTATATTATAGCCACATTTCCTCCACCAATATGTAGGCCACTTGTATGATACAGGATAACGTGCTAACAGACTGTATATCTTTAACTTTAATTTACAAATATATAATAGTATGCCCATACTCCTCCATTACTTAACATATCAACATAAAAACCTATGCAAGAGCGGCCTTATTATTTGATAGGTTTTAAATAATTTGAATGCTACTGTTTTTTTCGTCACTGAATGCACTTTCTCATATCTACCATAGTTCACCATTTCCCCACCAAACCTTCTCTTGAATTCCCTTACACCATATGGTTTATCTGGGTGCCCGGCACCACCGAAATCAAATATCTTATACTTGCCAGCATTCATCTTCAGAATATGCCATACAAGAGCCTCATCAACGTAATCCACACCTTGGCGTGAGCCTGCATACCAGTCATAGACCATGTCTTTATAGTTAAGAGTGATTCTGGTCCCCACAACTTCCTCATTCTTATAGGCGATTAAGAAATCTGCATAACCTGTTTCTGAAAGAGCATCATATACTGCTTCAAAAAGAGAGATATCTGCAATAGGGATCTTAAATCGTTTATATGTATCAAGAACCAGATCATAGCACAGCTTTAATTCTTCACGTTCCTCTACATTCCTGACTATGATCCCGTCCCTTTCCGCCCGGTTTATGCCTTTTCGACGGGATTTCTGGATATCCGACCATATTTCTTCTTCTTTGCGGTCCAGATTTATCAAAAAATCAAGATGCTCCTCGTATTCATAACCCATAGCATCCAACATTTTACAGCAATTACTGGTATCCCCCATATTTCTTATTTGGGTATAAACTACCTTATCCTTCATTAAATCATTATAGTGGACCATAAGTTCTTGAACTGCTTTCTTCCCTTGATCAGAATCCACAAATAACGGAGCACCCTGTATCACTGAACGTGATGAAAAAGAAGAAAGTATTCCTTTCATTTCACTGATAACAGAACCTTGCACCAAGGCCAGTATTTTACCAGACCCTTCGTCTTTTGCTATAAGGCGTACTGTTTCATACTTGGTAGCTTTGCTATAAACTTTTGCCATATGAGAAGTCTGGAAAATATTTCCATATGGGTGGTCAAGAACAAACTTATCCCATTCTGTATCATCAAAAATATCAGTAATCATTAGCATCAAAGTACCCCTATAACTATTTGGTAAGCTTCCTGTACTGTATAATTCCCGCCTTACCAACATTCTTAAGGTTCTGCATGACCAGTTCTTTGGTCCAACCAAGCATTCCATCACACCACCTGTTAGGATGGGCAAGGATACATAGCTGTTTCACTTCCTCACTTCTGACCAGGCCAATGACATCATCCGTTGATCTTATTTTACTTCCATATTTAAGGCTCAGTTCATTATCAGGGACTTCAAGTACATCCTTAACACGTATATTTCGGTCGGCCCATGTCCTTCCTGTGTCAGTGAGATACAGAACTTTTGAGTAATCTATCGAAAAGTAAGGTTCACCAACGATCCCAAAGTCAGTATAATCATGATCCTTCCAGAGATCCCTGTTGGACCAGGTCGCAAAAGGATTTCCATGCATGCAGGCTGTCGTTACCTCAGCATACCTGCGCAGATCCTCCAGTTCGGTCCTGAAGATATCCAGAGCCTTTGCCTTATCTCCTTTTGCCTTATCCAGCACTTCATAGTGAAAACCCACCTCATGGCCAAGGTCAGCGATCTCTTCGATTGCAGAGGGAACAAATACATCCTCCACATGCCTGAAATAGTAGGTCGATCTAATTCCATGCTCTGCTTCCTGTCTTGCCATTGCAAGGTTCCTGTCGACCGCACGATCCACATCATGTCGAAGGATTATGCACCTGCCATCTGGAGAAGACAGGTAATCGCATACGGCCATCGCCTTATATTCGCTTGAAACTATAGCTTCAATAAGCTCTTCATATTTAGATAATGTGAAATCTCTCAAGACAGGACCTCTTTGTATTATTGCTTCATATTTCTGTAGAGTGCATAATAATATAATCAGCTATTTCACAGGTGTACTTTCAAAAGACTCCCACTTTCGAACCCATGCACCTGAATTAAACAGAGGAAAATATAAATTACTATACTATATAAAGTTAGTACCTTATCGAATAAATGATGATTATGATGACTTCAGTCAAATATAAATATGATTTGATGATTCTCTAGATAGGTACAAAAAATGCAAGATGAAAACAAAAACATAATAATTATTCTTCTGGTACTTGCACTTTTCACAGGGGCAACTATAGAACTCAGTGAAGGCTCGACCATAATGGGTGTGGTACTCTTCATAATTGCTGCGATACTTATATCCCGGATGGAACTATCAGGAACCGAAGGATTGAAAAGCTCCAGGAATCTGATGCTTATCGGAGGATTCATTGTAGCTGCAGACCTCATTTATAATTATGTGAATTCCAGTGAACTGGGGACACTTGATTCAATGGTCTTTTTCCTGGGTGCCTCATTGCTCGCCATGGGAACCGGCAAGAAGGACATAAAGCAACTGGGAGAGTTCGGATTTTACATTTCTTTTGTCTTCACCACATTATATTTGATATTCTACACGTTCTTTGGAGTGTTCAATATAGATTTCCTGCATCTTTTCGACCATTATTTCGTCCTTATGCCGACAGTTATGATAATAAGGCTTTTTGGCATACCTGTTGAGATAATAGCAACAGAAACAGTGATTCTCTATGGTGCAGAACCCATGACCATCCTAATAGGTGGTCCATGTTCAGGATTATACTCGATGTTCCTTTTGATAGGGATCGTAGCCGGATATTCCAGAATAGAAAGAATGGACGTAAGAAGATCCATCAACCTGCTGGGTTTTGCTGTGGCCATTGCATACATTGCAAACCTCATAAGGGTCCTAATATTATACATCACAGCCTACCTTTATGGCATGGATACGATGATGATGGTTCACACACACATAGGATGGATGATCTTCGCAGTGACAGCAGGCGGCATAATGTATCTGGTAAATAGAAAATGAAGAAGGACTCCTTCATTTTTCTATCAATCTCTTTTTCAGTATCCTTACTGATATGATCATCAATAGTATTACAGCGCCCATATAGACAAAAGTTAACCCGAATACAAGGACGAACTTGAAATCTTTAAGAATAAAAGTAATAGCAACAATCAGTCCAAAAAGGATGATGGAATACGAGATAAAGCTGAACATCAATGCCTTTTGCCAGTCCTTCAGACTTGTATAGAAATAATTTAGCTCAGAAAACATTTTTACCCCTCAAAATTCCGATCCATTAACCATTACCTGAGAAATTGCATTCAAACGCTGGGCCATATCAGGTCTCATCTCAAAAAGTGAAAGATGGAGATCGAAGAAGGAGTTGACCTTTACAGGGTTCATAGTAAAAAGGTGAACATGCCCTGGATTGAAATATTCCATAGAATTTAAAAGAATATCAGTGTGCATCCTTTTTAAAGCAGATACAAGAACATCCTTTTTGCCTAATACCCTGGCAACCTCCGTATCAGCCTTTAAAGTAAGGTCAGAGGCACCAGTATATACTATGATAGAACAGGGAAACATCACTATACCCATTACTACAAAGCGTATGAATTTTGGAGCAGGGTCTTCCTCGTTACCAAACCCACTTAACATGGCCATCCACAGAGCAGTAGTCGAAAATGAAGCAATTATACCGGCCACCAATGCGACAAAGGTATTTTGAGAAATGCTTCCTTCTTTAATACGCACCATCTCACGTGCAATGATACATTTTAATTCATTCTTATCAAGTATAGATAGCGATCTGCTCGAAAGCACCATACATGGACCCTTATGAGAACCAACAGTGAATATAACCGGGACCGAGGATTCAAAGATATAGATTTTGGGCCTCTTTACAGAGAAGTTAGAAGAAAGATCATCAATTATAGGATCAATAGTCGATAGTTCGCCTTGACCTGGTTCCCGGCACCTGTACCACTTCAGAAGCACACGGAAAGCTGACAGATATACATACCTACCCAGTATGATTATAATAACCAGACTCAAGGCCCCTGCCACAATACCTCCAAAATAAACTGATGATCCAATGACAGGCACAGATATAATGAAAAACAAAATATATATCCAGATCTTATTCCTAATTATTATCCCTCGATTATTATTGATAAAGTGTCATACATGACAGGATGATATACAATGGCACCCTACACTTATATATTTTAGCAAATAATTACATTCAACCCTTAAATATTTCATGTATATTCAATCACAACGCAAGGACAACGTGAACAGATGTTAAGCCCAAATAAATGCAAATATACTACCGACCTGAAGGTTTTGATCATAGTTTCACTGCTTTCGGCAATATTTATCCTGATCGCACCTTTCAACGAAACACCATTGAGAATACTTTTTGCATTATTGCTTATATTTTTCACCCCAGGCTATGCATTTATTGCTACTATCTTCCCTGGTAGCAGGGAGATATCAGTTATCGAGAGGTTCACACTTAGCGTTGGTTTCAGTATTATTATAATGGTATTCGATGGGTTCCTCATCAGCCTTACAGAATGGAAGTTCAGACCTAACTCAATAACAATATCACTCATATTATTAACACTCGTATTCATACTGCTGGCATACCTTTCAAGAAAGAGACTTCCAGAGGATGATCAATTCAGTTTCTCATTCCAACAGTTCATCAGCGACCAGGAAAGTGATTCTGAATGCACAGGACCTGACAATGAAGAAAATGAATGCCAGGAGGAACTTACAGGTAAAAGACAGTTTGCTGCAAGAAATAGAAAAAAAGTATCTGCAGTGAACAAGTCTATGAAAGAGATAACAGCCTCAGGTCCTCAACGGTCAGATATATTATCCCCACAGATCACAAAGACCCTTATGATAGCAATGGTCCTTTCTATCATCGTGGCAGGCTCCATGTTCGCCTATGCCAAAGCAACAAGGGAAAAGGAAACATTCTCCACCCTCTACATACTCGGACCTGATGGAAAGGCGGAGGACTATCCCACAAACTTCTCAACCAGTGATCCGATCCACGTGATTGCGGGAGTGGAGAACTATGAACATGAAAGCGCCAATTATACACTTAATATCGATCTGGATGGAACTACAATAGATACAATACAGTTCACCCTGGACCATGGAAATAAATGGGAGGAAGAGCTTACAATATCCCCAACCAGATCAAAACAGGGAAGACAGAAATTCGAGCTTGTTCTATATAGAGGTGAGCCCACAGGAACCACATACAGATCAGTACACCTATGGCTTGACCAGGTGGTCAGCACAGAAACAATTGAAACTGAAAAATATGATGTTATTGATTTTGCTACGATCGATAATCCATCAATGGAGATAGACACCGGATGGGAGTTCAGCTCAACGAATGAATCGATCGCTACAGGCTATTACATGAATGGTTCCGGCATATACGCATCACAGGCATATGTCATCAACTCCAGTTATGAAGGAATAACAGAGCGTCAACTGACAACACATACAATCCAACAGGTAATCGAAAGTGACAGAGAAGCAGACGTATTATTATCCTGTTACATAAAGGATACATATACTGGAGGGACTTCGAATAAAGATGAATATCAGTTCAAAAGGGTGCTATTTAACGGTCAACTCGTATGGTATGATGGAGTCAATGGAGACGAAGGCTGGCAACATATACAGGTGCCTGTATCAATAAAAGAAGGAGACAATACACTTTCATTCATGCTGCTTCAGAGTGCATTGCAAAGCATATCCCCTGTAGAGGTCATGATCGATGAGGTCAGTTTCCTGCCAGAGTCTGCATTGTCCCCTTATATAGAAGAAGATAACACTGTGGAATTCAATCTTCCTGAATCAAATGTATATCCATTACCAATATCAAGTGATGAGATATTCACAGTTGAATGGAATGGAACTGACAAGGGCTCAGGAATATTCTATTACAATATCCAGTACTCAACAGATGGAACTACATGGAACGACTGGTTCAAAAGAACAAGTATAACTTCTGCAGAATTCAAAGGAACACCAGGAGTAACATACTACTTCAGATCCATAGCAACAGATAACGCACTCAATAGAGAAATAATTGATACTGTGGCAGACACAAAGACATCGGTTGATATATCGTTACCAACAGTTGAACTTGATATTACTCCGAACCCCACAAGCGATGTAACCTACCTCACAGTAGAAGCAAACAAGGCACTCCTCAAAGTCGAGTGTACAATAACCCCGAGGAACTTTGGAGGAGCGGAGACAATAGAACTCACTACAAGTGATAATATTACGTGGACCAGTAAATATACCATAGAAGTTCAGGACACTTATGATATAGAAGTGATCGCTACTGATCACGCCAATAATGAGGCATATACATTCGGTACACTCTACACTGATGAAACATTGGAAGAACTTTTAATTGAGATAGAACCTGAAAAAGTATCAGATGAAGCTACAATTACTATAACTTCATCTACAGCTCTAAAAGATGAGCCTACAGTAATAGTAAAAGACAGATATGGATACAAACTGGAAGTTAAATACGATAGCTCAGATGAGAATGAATACGTGTACACAGTAACAACTGATGACGATGATCTGGATTATACAATACGTGATGGAACAGCGCGTGTGACAGTAACTGCAAAAACAGCAGATTCAATGACCCTGTATGAAGAAGAAACATTCCTGATAGATAGAGTGGATCCAACCATTGAGAGCCTTACCCCTGACAAAGGTGAAACTATAGGTTCAGATACAGTATCGATAAGAGCTTCATACTCAGATAACCGTGCTGGTATTGATAAAACAAAAGTTACCCTTCAGATAAATGGGGTTGATGTAACGGATAATTCAGAGGTAGATTATGGATCCATATCATATACAGCAACTGGACTTGAAGATGGAGAAGTGGAGGTCCGTCTTGTCATCACAGACCAGGCAGGAAATACGCAGGAGGAGAACTGGAGCTTCTATGTATCAACATAAATTCAGAACATATCATCATTATGATGAGTATGACATCAATAGGATGTTGCAAAAGTATATATAGAAAAAACACAAAGGAAAGACATAACAGTAAAAATCTTTTGAAAAAAAGAGGTGGTACGAATATGAAGAAATTATTAACAATACTACTTATTGCTCTTGTAGCTCTAGTAGGAACAGCAAGCGCTAACTACGGTGCAGACCTTGCAGACAGTTCAGGAGTAGTCCTGCCAAATACCGTAACACAGATGGTAGGAACACCTGTAGATTACAGTATCATACTAACCGACTTTACAGGTGAGACAGTATACTACAAGGTAGGTTTTAATGATACAGGACTTACAATGGACATCCTTAAGCAGGGAACTTACGTTTCAAGCAACCCATTCACTGACTACGACATAGTTCGTGTAACAGTAGAACAGGGAGCAGCACAGGGAGATTCATTCAGCGGTAGGATCGATGTATACAGAGAGGACCCTGATGCAAACGTACAGGCAGTAGCTATTGCATCAATCCCATTCTGGGCATCTGCATCACAGAACTTTAATGCACAGATTCCAGAATTCCCAACCATTGCACTCCCAGTAGCTGCAATAATCGGTC
This sequence comes from Methanolobus profundi, assembly GCF_900114835.1. Classification (GTDB taxonomy): domain Archaea; phylum Halobacteriota; class Methanosarcinia; order Methanosarcinales; family Methanosarcinaceae; genus Methanolobus; species Methanolobus profundi. The sequence continues at coordinate 118,892 of NZ_FOUJ01000003.1, forward strand.
TTGCATTCTTCATGCAGCGCCGTAAGGAAGAGTAAGTGAATTAACTTACTCCTTTTTTTCTCTTTTTTGATTCTTACTAATTACACTGATCCATTTTCTAACTCAAACATTTATATTCTTTTAACCCCATTTCATCCCTGAATAACATCAATGGATGATCATCATGGAAGAGTTAATAACAAAACTATCAAATGCTCACGGCATATCAGGTAGCGAAGGCAACATCAGGACAATTCTTGAAGAAGACCTCAAGCCATATGTGGATGAGATGAGAGTTGACAAGATGGGAAACCTCATTGCTGTCAAAAAAGGAGAAGGACCATCCATCATGCTTGCCGCACACATGGATGAGATCGGCCTGATGGTCAAATACATTGATGATAATGGGTTCCTCAAGTTTGTGAAGATAGGAGGATGGTATGATCCAACCCTGCATAGCCAGAGAGTTATCGTCCACACGACAAAAGGACCGATACCAGGAGTTATCGGCTCAAAGCCACCACATGTCATGAAACCTGATGACAGGAAAAAGCCTCCGGAAGCTAAGGACATGTTCATTGATATCGGTGCAAAGGACAAGGAAGATGCCGCAAACATGGGCATCATAGTAGGCACCCCGGTATCCATGGACCGTGAGGTCAAAAAACTGGCAAACGGCAAGATCACCGGAAAAGCATTTGATAACAGAGCAGGTTGTGCCATACTCATCGACGCCATGCGTCAGATAGCAGATATGGACATTAAGGCAACCATCTACGCAGTAGGCACAGTACAGGAAGAAGTAGGACTTAAAGGTGCACGCACATCCGCATTCGGCCTCAACCCGGATATTGCCATAGCGATCGACACCACCATCCCTGGTGACCATCCCGGCATTAGTAAGGACGACTCAGTTCTTGATACAGGAAAAGGTGGAGTGATCACAATAGCCGATGCTGCAGGAAGAGGTATAATTGCAGCACCACAGGTGATCAAATGGCTTGTAGAGACTGCGGAGAAGAATGAGATACCATACCAGACAGATGTCGGTGATGGCGGAACCACAGATGCTACTGCCATCCATCTTACAAGAGAAGGCATACCATCTACGGTGATCAGCGTTGCAACAAGGTACATACATTCACCTGTCGAAGTACTCGACCTTGCAGACCTGCAGAGTTGTTCTGACCTTGTGGCAAAAGCAGCTCTAAGTGTCAACGACTATTTCTAATACTATACACACTTTTACAGCCAATATCAGGGGATCAACTCCCCTTCTATACTTTTTTTCGTGATGAATCATGATAGATTAATCGTTATACATATATACCACTTCAGTGTATCCCTTTAAGCTGCTGCTACTAAGTAGCAGACAAATATCGTGAGGGATTATATTATTCGAAAATGTCCGGTTTTTAGATACAACGCTTAGAGACGGCGAACAGACACCAGGCGTAGCGCTTACCAGCAGAGATAAGGTAGATATTGCCACAAAGCTGGATGAACTTGGCGTTAACGTCATTGAGGCTGGCTCAGCTATCACATCAGAAGGTGAGCGCGAGTCAATAAGGGCTGTAGTTGCTGAAAATTTAAATGCAGATATCTGTAGCTACTGCAGAATAATGAAGCCAGACGTAGATTATGCGCTGGCATGTGATGTTGACTCCATCCATCTTGTAGCACCTGTGTCCGACCTCCATATCAATGTGAAGCTCAAGAAGGACAGGGAAACTGTCAGACAAATGGCTGTAGACGTAACAGAATACGCAAAAGAACATGGCCTTATAGTCGAGCTTAGCGGAGAGGATGCATCAAGAGCTGATCTTGAATTCCTGAAATCACTATATAACGATGGTGTTGATGCAGGAGCAGACAGATTATGTTTCTGCGATACAGTCGGATTACTCGTTCCAGAGAAAGCAGAAGCTATTTTCAAGGATATGTCCGCTGCAGTAAAAGCACCAATAAGCATCCACTGTCACAACGATTTCGGCCTTGCAACATCCAATACAATAGCAGCGCTCAGAGGAGGAGCACAGCAGGCACACGTTACTATCAACGGTATTGGAGAAAGGGCCGGAAATACAGCTCTTGAAGAAGTTGTGATGAGTATCGAATGGCTATACAAGCATAAGACAGGGATCAACACAAAAGAGCTATTCAAGACCTCAAGACTTGTAAGCAGGCTCACAGGCATACCTGTGGCACCTAACAAATCACTTATCGGCGGTAATGCATTTACCCATGAGGCAGGCATCCATGTACACGGACTTCTGGCAGATACGGAAACATATGAGCCGATCAAGCCTGAAGTACTCGGCAGGGAGAGGAAGATCGTCCTTGGAAAGCATGCCGGTAAAAGCTCAGTTACCCTTGCGGTCAAAGAAATGGGATTCGAGGTTGATGACTCCCAGCTACATGACATACTGAATCGTGTAAAGGAACTTGGGGATCACGGAAAGAAGGTCACCGATGCAGATCTGCAGACGATCACAGAAACCGTGCTCGACATCCAGAGAGAGGCAAAGGTGGTTCTTGAGGAATACACCGTAGTATCAGGTAATAGAGTAACTCCAACAGCTTCCGTCAAGCTCAAAGTAGAAGGAAATGAGGTTGTAGAGGCAGGAATTGGAGATGGACCTGTAGATGCGACCTTTGCAAGCATCAAGAAAGGTATCTCAGGCATTGCTGATGTGCAGCTTGAAGAGTACCATGTAGATGCCATCAGTGGCGGTACAGATGCCCTTGTAGAGGTTTTGGTGAAGCTCTCAAAGGATGGAAAGATGATCACAGCCAGAGGATCACGCACAGATATCGTGATGGCTTCTGTAGAGGCACTCCTTAACGGAATAAACCGCCTTATATGATCATCAGAAACCTATAAGATAGATACTATCAATCTACACGCACATAATTGACAATCTAGAGGATTTATATGACTGAATCGACGGAAAAAATGACAGGCGCAAGAGCCCTCATCGAGTGTCTGTACAGAGAAGGTGTTGACACCATCTTCGGATATCCGGGAGGTGTACTACTCCCCATCTACGATGAGCTCTATGATGCGGATGTCCGTCACGTACTTGTCCGCCATGAACAGGCTGCGGTCCACGGGGCTGAAGGATATGCAAGAGCTACAGGCAAGACCGGTGTATGCATAGCCACATCAGGACCGGGAGCAACCAACCTTGTAACAGGTATCGCTAACGCATATATGGACTCCATACCAATGGTGGTCTTCACAGGGCAGGTCCCAAGCAGCCTTTTAGGGAACGATGCATTCCAGGAAGCGAACATCACAGGCATTACCATGCCTATAACAAAGCACAATTACCTTGTACAGGATGCAAATGACCTCCCACAGGTCATCAAGGAAGCTTTCCACATTGCATCCACCGGCAGACAGGGACCAGTGCTCATCGACCTTCCAAAGGACGTCACTGTTCAGGAGATCGACTTCTACTATCCTGAAAAGGTTAACCTGAGAGGATACAAACCCACATATCAGGGTAACCTCCAGCAGATAAAGAAAGCCGCTTCAGAGATCGAGAAGGCAAAGAACCCTGTGATCTATGCAGGTGGCGGAGTCATCAGTTCAGATGCAAGCAAGGAACTCCGTGAACTGGCAGAGAAAGTGAAGGCACCTGTGACAACAACCCTTACAGGTATGGGAGGATTCCCTGTTGAACACGACCTTTTCCTTGGAATGCCAGGAATGCATGGAACCAAGTACGCCAACTATGCGATCCAGGAGTCTGACCTTCTAATTGCAGTAGGTGCAAGATTCGATGACAGAGTAACTGGTAAGCTCAAGGCTTTCGCATCCAATGCGAAGATCATCCACATTGATATCGACCCTGCAGAGATCTCCAAGAATGTAAAGGTAGACATACCGATCGTTGGAGATGCAAAATGGATCCTTCAGAAACTTCTGAAATATGCGGCTCCGGCAGATTCCGAAAAATGGCTGGAAAGAATTGCACACTGGAAGAAGGATAATCCACTTTATTATGTACAGCCTGACAATGGTGATGGAATAAAACCACAGTACATCATCGAGCAGATAAGCGAGGCGTGCAAGGATGCCATAATCGTCACTGAAGTAGGACAGCACCAGATGTGGGCTGCCCAGTATTTCAGATTCAGTGAACCAAGGACATTTATCACATCCGGAGGACTTGGAACCATGGGTTACGGATTCCCGGCTTCCATCGGTGCAAAGATAGCAAGACCTGACAAAGTTGTCTTTGACGTTGCAGGTGACGGTTCATTCCAGATGAACTCACAGGAACTTGCAACCGCGGTCCAGGAAAATGTCCCTGTAATTGTAGCTGTATTCAACAACGGCTATCTTGGAATGGTCAGACAATGGCAGGAACTCTTCCATGACAAGCGCTATTCATCTACCTGCATACAGAATAGTGTTGACTTTGTCAAGCTGGCAGAAGCATATGGTGCACTGGGACTCAGAGCCACCAAACGTGATGAAGTTCGCCCGGCCATCGAGGAAGCTATCGCATCAGGAAGACCAACTGTCATCGACTTTGTGGTCGAGTGCGAAGAGAACGTATCCCCAATGGTGCCAGCAGGTGCTGCAATTAACGAAATACTTGACCTGGAGAGGAAAGAATGAGACATACACTTGCAGTTCTGGTCGAGAACAAATATGGAGTACTCTCAAGAGTCGCAGGAATGTTCTCAAGAAGAGGTTATAACATTGACAGCCTGACAGTAGGTGTCACCGACGACCCTACTATATCCCGCATGACGATCGTTGTAATGGGAGATGACCAGGTCCTTGAGCAGGTCACAAAGCAGCTCAACAAGCTTATTGATGTTATAAGGGTCACAGACCTTAAATCTGAAGAGTCCGTTGAAAGAGAGCTGGCACTGATAAAGGTCAACTCAGATGTTACCAACCGTTCAGAGATAATGCAGATAGCAGACATATTCCGTGCACGCATCATCGATGTTGCCTCAAAGTCCATGGTCATTGAGGTCACAGGTGATGAAGGCAAGATAACCGCTATCGAACAGTTGCTCAAACCATTCGGGATCAAAGAGATGGTCAGAACCGGAAAGGTAGCACTCAGAAGAGGACAGAAGAGTTCTTAATTATTCAGACACTTATAGGTGTCTTAATTATATCTAAACTAAACATATTTCACTTAAAGAGGTACATACAATGGCACAGATGTATTATGATAACGATGCTGATCTTGACTTACTCAAAGGTAAAAAGATCGCTGTAATGGGTTACGGAAGCCAGGGACATGCACAGGCACAGAACCTGCATGACTCAGGACTTGATGTAACAGTCGGTCTTAGAGAAGGCAGCAGACGCTGGAAGCAGGCAGAAGAAGATGGCCTTAAGGTCATGACAGTTGCTGATGCAGCAAAGATGGCAGACGTCATCCAGATCCTCCTTCCTGACGAGACACAGGCACAGGTATACTACGAAGCTATCGAGCCAGGACTTGAAGCTGGTAACGCGATCGTATTCTCACACGGATTCAACATCCACTACAACCAGATCATCCCACAGAAGGACATCGATGTCTACATGGTAGCTCCAAAGAGCCCGGGTCACCTTGTCAGAAGGACCTACGTAGAGGGTGCAGGAGTTCCAGGTCTTGTAGCAGTCTACCAGGATGCAACAGGTAAGGCAATGGAATTGGCACTTGCACACGCAAAAGGTGTCGGATGTACCCGCGCAGGAGTATACAAGACATCTTTCCGTGAGGAGACCGAGACAGATCTCTTTGGTGAACAGGTAGACCTTTGTGGTGGTGTCGCTTCACTCATCAAGACTTCATTCGAAGTACTTGTAGAGGCAGGATACCAGCCAGAGATGGCATACTTCGAGACATGCCACGAGCTTAAGCTCATCGTCGACCTTATCCACGAGGGTGGCCTTGACAAGATGTGGTACTCAGTATCCAACACAGCAGAATACGGCGGAATGACCGTTGGACCTAAGGTCATCAACGAGCTTTCCAGAGAAGCTATGTACGAAGCACTTGAGAGGATACAGAACGGAGAGTTCGCACGTGAGTTCGTACTCGAAGGCAAGGCAAACAGGCCGGTCCTTACCGCAATGGAGAGACAGGACAGAGAACATCCTCTGGAAGTCATCGGTAAAGAGATCAGGGCCAAGATGCCATGGCTCAACAGTGAACTTAATGAAAAGTAGACCAATTGGTCTACACAATCTTTTTTTATTCCCGATTAGAATTGTTTTCTTACAGACCATTCCCTTTAACCGGAGGTATCGATATGCCAGAAGTAATTGACACTATCCTTTCAAGAAGAAGTATCAGAAAATACACAGAAGAGCCAGTTGAAGATAATGACATAAGAACCATACTTGATGCAGGAAGATGGGCACCATCAGGACTGAACAACCAGCCATGGAAATTCGTTGTCATAAAAGACAAAGGAACTATGGAAGAACTGGCAGGTTGCACACACTATTCCCAAATAGTCAGGAGTGCACCACTGCTGGTCGCTGTGTACCTTGATACCGAAACTATGTACAACAAGACAAAAGATATACAGGCCATAGGTGCATCCATCCAGAATATGCTCCTTGCATGCTGTGACCTTGATCTCGGAGCAGTCTGGCTGGGCGAGATCCTCAACAATGCAAATAAAGTTAACTTGATTCTTAATTGTCCGGACTCACTTGAGCTAATGGCAGTGCTTGCGATCGGCAAACCTGCAGAAAGTGGGAAAGATGCTTCCAGAAAGGACATTAAAGACATAACATACAGTGAGAAGTACGGAATAGAATATTGAGAAAAGAAGGAGGCTGAGACGAATTGTAATGATTTGAAGGTTTGTTGGAGGTAGTAGATCGGCTTGACCCATTTTTTAGTAGACAAAGATCATTAAACAGGTCGACAATTCGTCTCTAAATCCTAAAATAGAGTTTATCATATATAAACGTTTGTCAAAATTAGCACTAAATCAAGAAAAACTGATTTACTATGAAATCAGATTTGGTTGATTCAGTAATGTTACCTCTTTTTACCAGCACATTTCCGGTTAGCACAAAACTCCACAGCATCCTGTTTTTGCTCTTTCACGCGTATTAAGTGCCATCCACAGTGTTCACACATCTTATCCAGAACAGTAAGTCTACCTGATTTGGGTATAGATTGTGTATGTCCACATCTGTTAGTACAACCAAGGAAACGGGAATCCTTTGTAGTTATGAGGAACATAGATCCGTCGCACACAGGACATGGTCCAACTACCTCAGGCGGGAAACATTTCTTTTCAAGATCACATGTGAAACATGGACCTATCCCTACTGCCCAATTGTATTTAGTTCCAACTTTAAGGACTGCAACCCCATCCTTTTCACACTGATGTGAACGCAGAACAGTAAGTGCTCCTGCTTTTGGGAGAGGATACGTATTTTTACATTCAGGATAACCAGTACAACCAACGAACCTGCCTTTATCGGTCTTGATCATGTGAAGCATTCTTCCACATTCAGGACAGGTACCAACGAAGTTCTTCTTATCCGTAGCTACCTGTTCATCCACAATTGTGCCTGCCATTCTTGCAGCAATGGCATCCTTGCTTGATGTGAGCTGAGAGTACATGGTCTTGATAAGTGTCGTTCCTTCAGAAAGAGCACCTTCAAGTGATTTCTTACCATCCTCCACATCCTGGATAAGCGATTCTATACGTGCCCTTATCTCAGGCTGTACCAGTATGGGAACCGTGGCATCCAGCGTATCCATCAGGGTGAAACCAGTGTCAAGAATAGCAATGGTCTTACCCTTTGTTTCAAAGTACCCTCTTTTCTTGTTGGTCTCGATATGACTCGGAGCTGTAGCCTTGGTACCGATGCCATGTTTATCCATCAAAGTAAGGAGCTCCGCCTCAGTAAGCCTTTTTGGAGGTTTGGTCTCAGATTTGATATTCGTTATCTTCTTAACACCGAGCTGATCCTTTTCCTCGACCAAAGGCAATAGCTTATCGTTCTTGGTCTCGAATGGATAGACATCAAGCCAGCCTGCATTCTTGAGAATAGAACCTGTGACATCGAATATCTCTCCACCCACAAGAATCTCCATTCGTGTTTTCTCAAAGATGGCAGGCTGCATAAGATTTGCAAGGAAATGCCTTGATATAAGATCATAGACCTTCCATGCATTCGGCATCCTGATACTTCTCTCAATATCATCCTTTGATGCCGCTTTAATGGGATGGATAGGAGGATGGTCATGTCCGTCTTTAGTACCATTCCTGCATTTGATCTCACCGGCAGAGATTATCGAAAGAGCATATTTCTGGTAGATCCCCGATGAGAAAGCCACTACTTTGGACCTGAAATCAAAATCATCAGCATATTTATTCGTCTCTGTCCTCGGATAACTGGTAAATCCTGAAAGATATAACTGCTCTGCCGTTTCAAGTGCCTCCTCCGGACTCACACCCAGGAACTTGGAAGCACGCTTCAGGAACTCAGTGGTGTTCAATGGATATGGAGGATTTGTAAGAGCCTCTTTCACACTTTTCTTGTCCACGATACCGGTATTACAGTCCTTTATCCGGGCGAATATCTCATCAGCTTTCTCTTTTTCATGGATATTACCTGCCCTGTGAACCCCGGTGAATTCCGCACCATCCGTAGTGAAAAGAGCCTCTATCTTCCAGAAATCCTTAGGTTTGAAGTTCTTTATCAGTTTCTCCCTCTCATAGACAAAACCACATGTAGGGGTCTGGCAGGGACCAATGGAAATGACACCTTTGGTACGAGCCCTCTCCCTAACTGAAAGCGTCATGAAGCGTGTAAAAGCCGCACCCATCTTCAGATCAAGTATCTGACGGGCTTCTGCGGACATTGCCATATTATAGTCGGGCTCAACAAGATTAGAAAATGCCTTTTTTATCTCACTGGCAGACAATGATGAGAAACGTGCCCTTTTGACCGGAAATGAAGCAACCCTTTCAGCAATTTCCTTTGCCTCAAAACCAATATTCTCCCCTTCCCTGTCAAAGTCACATGCAAGGACTACTTCAGTAGCGCCGCTGGCAAGAAGTGAAATAGCAGCAGCATAAGGTTTTTTGGTAACGTTCTTTACAGGAGGAGTATCCAGAAGGACCGCAGGATCGCATTCACGCCAGTTGTTGAACTGCTCAGGAAAATCATATCCCATGATATGTCCGGCAAGACCCATGACCCGCCACTCTTTCCCGTTGATCTTAAAGTCGTATACAGGAAGACCTGCCACCGAAGCGCGGTTGTAGTGTCCGTCACTTAAGATCCCTGCTATCTGGGAAGCTGCCTTGTTCTTTTCCGTGAATACGACTATAGACATGCTGCACCCCTATGTCCTGATAATAGATAAGAATTAAGCTTGCAGGGTGAAAGTAATGATCCTAACCTTAATTTGTGTAATAACAGTTTACATATTTGTACTCAATTATTTATATATTTTAAAGTAATATCTGAAATATTAAGAATATTGGAGGCCAGTGCATGAACCTAAAGATGGATTACAAGTTTAAATTGAGAATTGTTGTGATAATTTCTATTTTACTTGTAGCAATGGTTTATGCCATCTCCGACCACCACATGATTCTCGGCTACAATAACGAGCCTCCGGTCAGACCATGGAATATAATAGATCCACAGTCAGAATATGGAATTGAGCTGATATCCATAGCAGAGAAAGCAATTGAGAAAGAAGGTATTGATACTAATTATATTGCTATCCAGAACATTGCTCAGATATATCCGGATAATATCAGGCTGAGATCCCAGGGTGCAAATATCTTTTCCAGTGCTGTGATCTACTCATATGGTGACCTTGCTGATGAAGGAACTATCAAATTCTTTGAACCTGATCTTGACATATATAATGTCTATAATTATCATCTGGGCATCTACGGTAATCACTTGCCGGAAAACAGGGGAAAGTATAGTAAAAACGTTGCAAGCATACCTCAAACATCAGGATGGGGAAAGGACTACAATTACAGGATAAATGGAGATTCCATAGAACTGACCGACCCTGTGACAAACAATATAATATTCATACTGTCTGATCACAAAATCGTTCAGGACGAGAGCAGGACAGGTACAATTACAGAGAAGGTCAATTCAGAATATGCTTTTGCCCGGCAACTGCTTCCCATAGATAAAGAGAAGCCGTACATGGTAATAGACATAACAGGTGAAACAAAAGAAAACTGGTCAACGATGGATGTTTATTTTCATGAAGGCCAACTTTACTCATTATACATAGAAGAAGGAACACGGGACATTTACAATGTAGCGATATCTCACACTGTAATATATTATGATGAAGAAGGGAACCCGATTGGGGAAGATCTCTAATAGCTATACTGAGGCTGATGTATGAACCTTAAAGAAAATTACAAGATCATATTCATTGGTATTGCAATTATCTCTGTTTCTTTTGTTACAGTGATCTATGAGATGTCAGAATCCCACAGACATACCATAATTGATCCCCAGTCAGAATATGGAAGGGAACTGACAGCTATAGCTGAGAAAGCCATTGAGGGAGAAGGCATTGATACAAGATATCTACATTCTGGAAACCTTGTTCAGAAGTCATCAGGAACCATAACATTAACGTTTAGTGGTTCCAAGAGCTATTCCAGTGGTGTGGTCTACACCCATGCTAACTTTAGTGAAGATGAAACAGTTACTTTTTTTGCAGCAGACCTTGACAGATATGATTTACGCATTCAAACAGGTAAAAAGGGCGTAACCTTGTCTGAAATATATGGATATGGAAAAGATTACAACTATACCATTTATGATAACTCCATTGAACTAATAAATCCCACAACAAACAAGGTCATGTTCGTTCTATCGAACTATACAGTCGATCAGGATGATAATAAAGCAGATATAATTGCAGATGAGATCAACTCCAAATATGCCTCTGTGCAGCAACCTCTTCCTATCAACAAAGAGAAACCTTACATCATAATGGATGTAAATATGAATAATAAAAATGGTCATTTGATGATAGAAACAGCATTCTATAAAGGTGAACTTTACTCAATGCACATACAAGAGAGTACAAAAAAAGAGGATGCAAAAAAAGGACTCTATACTACGACAATATCCCATGGAGTAAGATATTACGATGAAGAAGGAGAAGCAGCATAGGATAATCTCGATCTTATCCATAGTAGAGTCTGTAAACGAAAGTGATTCTAAACAATTAATTATTTCACAGGGATCCAGAGTTCCACAGTAGTGTTCTGTGCAAGGGACATCTGCCTGTGCATACCGATGAGTTTTGTTAGATGGAGTTCTTCAATTCGCAATAGCATCATAATTTCCTTTACATTTGTTCAATATCACTTTAACTTGAATCATAATAGAGTATCTTCTGGCCACTCTGAGGAAACAGATACAAAACAACCCTAAATATTCAATAAGTGCTGTGAAACATATATATGTTGCAAGAATGTATCTGCACCTAAAGACACTGCATACCGGAGTTACAATGACACTAATGGAAGATGCTAAGAAGGGCAAGATCACACCCCAGATGGAAGCCGTTGCAAGGGACGAAGGCATTGATGCAAAGACCATCTGTTCATGTGTTGCCAATGGGACCATAAGTATCCCGAACAACCCTGTCAGGGACTGCAGGGTCGTGGGTATTGGAAGATACCTCAGTACAAAGATAAACGCTAATATCGGAACCTCACGGGACTACATCGATATAGATGCAGAAATTGAGAAGGCAAAGACAGCGGAGACCTTCGGTGCAGATGCACTCATGGATCTTTCCACAGGAGGGGACCTTGACCTTATCAGGAAGAAGATAATGGATGCTGTGAACATCCCGATAGGTTCCGTGCCAATATACCAGGCAGCAGCCTCCCAGAAAACTGTTGTTGACATGACCTCTGACGACATGTTCAATGCAGTACGCAAACATGCAAAGGATGGTATCGATTTTATCACGATACATGCAGCTGTGAACCAGGATGCTTTGAAAAGGATCAAGCAGGGCAACAGGATAACTGATATAGTCAGCCGTGGAGGATCGTTCACCCTCGCATGGATGATGCATAATGGCGAAGATAATCCATTCTATTCAGAATACGATTACCTGATGGAAATAGCATACGAGTACGACATGGCGATCAGTCTCGGTGATGGTATGAGACCGGGATGCATACATGATGCTTCAGACGGACCATCGTTCATGGAATTCATAACCCTTGGAGAGCTCGTAAAGAGAACAAGGGAAGCAAATATCCAGTGTTTTGTAGAAGGACCCGGACATGTCCCTATTGATGAGATAGAGCTCAGCGTAAAGGGAATGAAGAACCTTTGTGATAATGCTCCACTATATCTTCTTGGTCCCCTTGTCACTGATATCGCACCAGGATATGACCATATCACCGGAGCCATCGGAGGAACATTTGCAGGCATGTGCGGAGCGGATTTCCTGTGCATGACCACACCGGCAGAGCATCTTGCACTCCCGACAAATGATGATATCCGTGAAGGTACCATTGTCACAAGGATAGCAGCCCATGCAGCTGATCTTGCAAAAGAAGGACAGAAAGAACGTGCAAGAGCAGTTGATAACAAAATGGCACATGCACGTAAGAACCTTGACTGGGACACACAGTTCGAACTTGCCATTGACGGTGAGAAGGCTAAGAACATAAGGGACAGCAGGAACACCGGAAGTGAAGCATGTTCCATGTGCGGTGACCTCTGTGCTATGAAAATAGTCAGCAAGGCACTTGAAGATGAGAAGAAGAAATAATTCTCTATTTTATCTTAATTAAAAAAAAGGACTGGAAAGTCCTTTTCTATTAATTTTAAATTTGTTCTTGACTATCTGCTTTATCCCTGTTTCTTAAAGCACATGAACCAGTCAAGACAGTACTTACCCTCTTCTTCTGATTCGACCCTTTGCTTAGCAGTCCCACAAGAACCAGGAGGTGGAATTATCACATCATCGCCTGGCTGCCAGTTTGCAGGTGTTGCAACATTCTCAGCATCAGACTTCTGCATCGCAAGCAAAAGCCTCTTGATCTCATCCATATTCCTTCCGTTAGAAAGAGGATAATAGACAATAGCCCTTATCTTTGCCTTCGGGTCGATCATGAACACTGCCCTTACAGCCTGTGTATCCGAGGCATTTGGCTGTACCATTCCGAACTTCTTTGCAACATCCATCTTAAGATCTGCGATCACAGGGAAGGTGATCTCTACATCCTTCATTCCCTTGTACTCTATCTTTTCCTTGATGGTACGCAGCCATGCAATATGGGCATAGATACTGTCAATGGACAGACCCAGTAACTCAGCATTGAGTGCTTTGAACTCATCCTGCATGCTTGCAAAGGTCATGAACTCAGTAGTACAGACCGGAGTAAAGTCAGCAGGATGACTGAAAAGTATGACCCACTTACCTTTGTAGTCCTTTGGGAAATTTATCTCGCCTGCTGTTGTCACTGCTGTGAATGAAGGAGCACTGTCACCTATTAAAGGCATTGTTACAGGTTCTCCGGGAGAGATCTCACCCATACCTGCTTTTAACTTCTTCATACTGGTGTCAAGATATTCATTGATATCCTTTACCTGTTTATCAAATTCCTTTTCCAGTTCCAGATCCTTTATGTTCCTGGAAATGTATTTCCTCATATCTTTAAATTGCTCTTCCAGATACTTCTTTGTGTCTTTTTTCTCATCCATCATATCACATCATTCTTTGGTAGTATGAACTACAGGAACAGATAATAGATCAATGAATATCTGCCCGCACTCCAATGAATATAAAGAAGTCCAAACATAAGAAGTTGGTTGTTGTCCAATCAATATTTATACTGTTGAACACGAAATATAACATTGCGTAACAAAATATAAATACAGCACTATACAAGTTGGTAATGATAACTATCAAAATCTCTAGCCTCCTGAATTGGAGACCTAGCCCAAAAAAATGACAGATAAAGATAATAAGGACCCAAGCAGACCTGATGTGTCCAAAAACTGTCACGATGGTTTTGAGAACCTCGTTGATGAATTGCCTCTTGGCATACTTTCGTGTGACAGGGAAGGTAACATTACTGCTGTAAATGATTTTCTACTGCATATAATGGATTCCCCTTCAGCATATGATACAAAGAATATCAATATGCTAAAATTTCCGCCTCTGGTACGATCAGGTATCTCTGCAGTTGTAGAAGAGGTCATTATCACTGGAATGAACGCATCCATAGAAACACCCTATCACTCTAAATGGGGCAAGGAAATGTTCCTGAGCTTCCGGGCATTTCCCCGAAAAGATGAAAGTGGGAATACCTACGGATGTTATGCCATAATAGAGGACCTTACCAATAAAAAGAAAGTAAATGATAGTATCGAGAACAACAAACGCAAGGACATGCTTATATCTCACATCTCGGACCGCTTTATCAACAGTAGTCATAAGGAGATAGATGAGGATATAAATAAGACCCTCAAAGACCTTGCAGGATTTGTAGATGCTGATCGCGCAGTTATTTTCTCTTCTGACAGAAGTACAGATCATGTTATAAAAACCCATGAATGGCATAGAAATGACATTGTATCTGAAATTCCATTAAATGAAAACTGGGATACAAAGAAACTTGTTTTTAAGAAATTGAGGTCACTGGAGATCGTGAATATTCCTGATGTGAATGTCATGTCTCTGGAAAGTGATAATTTAAGAACATTGCTTCAGGATCTTGGTATCATGTCCATTGCAATGATACCGCTCTCATATAACGGTGTTTTCAAAGGATTCATTACTGCTGATTCTAAGAGAAAGAAGAATAAACTGGATGAGAATCAGCTTTATGTGCTAAAGATAGCAGGAGATATGATAGCTGCTCTCCTGGAACGCAAGAATACAGAGCTGCTGCTACTTAAAAGAGAACAGGAATTTGAAGAGGTCATCCATTCTCTGGACTCGGTCATATGGAAAGCTACTTTTGATAAAGAAGGAAATGCACTGACCACTTATATTTCCAAACCCATGGACAGGATGATAGGATTTCCTGAGGGAACGATCGGAAATGACTGGAACCGTTTTTTTGCACGGATACACCCTGATGATATAGACAAAGTAACTGACTCATTAAAACAATCCTTTAAACAACCTGATACTCCTATAGATGTAGATTACAGGATATTATCCGATAAAGGAGAAGCTGTGTGGATGAGTTCCCTTGGTTCTTCACACCCACAAGATGATGGCACTTTCCTGATGTTTGGAACAACATCGAATATTACGAAGCGCAAAGAAACTGAAAACAAATTGCGTGAAAGTGAAGCTCTGCTGAATGAAGTTGGCAGGCTCAGCAAAATAGGAGGCTGGGACCTGGACATAGGCACTGGAATCGGAAAATGGACAACTGAAGTTATAAAGATCCATGAACTTGATTCTTTTGATCATGCTGATGTTGATACAGGATTACGATATTATCCTCCAGATACCAGAAAAATAATTGAAAAGGCAGTTAATGATGCTGTTGAAAAAGCTGAACCTTATGATCTGGAACTGGAATTGATCTCAGCAAAAGGTAACCATAAATGGGTCAGAACGATCGCCCGTCCAATAACTGAAGATGGAAAAGTTGTAAGATTGTTCGGTACAATGCAGGATATAACCGAACGTAAAAGAACGGAGAACAAACTGCGTGAAAGTGAAGCACTGCTAAATGAAGTTGGCAGGATCGGCCAGATCGGCGGATGGAATCTAGATGTTGCAAGTAGTGTGATCAACTGGACACCTGAAGTTGCAAGGATACATGAAACTGAAGACCTTGACACTTTGGAGAAAGCACTAAGTTGTTATCCTCCTGACTCGCGAACGATAATTGAGAAGGCATTGAAAAGTACTATCAAAAAAGCCAGGTCGTTCGATGTTGAAGTAGAATTGTTCACAGCAAAGAATAAACATAAATGGATAAGACTAATTGGCCGGCCCGAGACCGTAGCTGGAAAGGTAGTAAAAATAATCGGTGTACTGCAGGATATCACGAAAAGCAAAATGGCTGAAAATAAGCTGCTGGAAAGTGAAGAAAGATTAAGAGTTTTCATAGAGCATGCACCGGCATCATTGGCCATGTTCGACCGTGATATGCGATATATAGCAGTCAGCCGTCGTTGGAAAAAAGACTATTTCCTGGATGACAAAGATATTATCGGGATATCCCATTACGAAATATTCCCTGAGATACCCGATGAATGGAAGGAAATGCACCGGGTAGCCATGAAGGGAGAGGTGATCCCTGTTGAAGAGACCCGTTTTGAGAGAGTTGACGGAAAGGTTCAGTGGGTACGCGGAGTGGTCAGACCATGGAATGCAGCAGACGGAACTGTTGGCGGCATCATACTGTTCTCAGAAGATGTAACTGAACGTAAAATAGCCGAGAATGAATTGCGGGCTAATGAAGAAAGATACAGGTCCCTTTTTGAGCAGTCAAATGATGCCATAATGATCCATGATGTTAATGGACAGATACTTGAAGTGAATGAAAGGACCTGCGAAATGTTCGGCTACAGTGAAGCAGAGCTAAAACAAAGAACGATCGTTGATCTGACATTACCAGAGGACAGAGATGAGATCGGCTCGAAGATGGACAAACTTAAAGACGAAGGGCACTACCGTCAGGAGAACAGGATGCTGCGATCAAATGGAAGCATAGTATATGTGGACATTAGTGCGTCGTTCCTCAAAACACAGAATGGTCTGGTCCAGACGGTCGGAAGGGATATTACAGACAGGGTCCGGGCGGAAGCAGTGATGCTCAATGCAAAGATAGAAGCTGAGACCGCAAGCCGTACAAAGAGCGAGTTCCTTGCCAACATGAGCCATGAACTACGCACACCTTTGAACTCTATAATCGGTTTTTCAGATGTAATGCTGGATGGGATCGCCGGAGAACTTGTACCCAAACAGGAACATTACATGAAACACATCTCAAAAAGTGGCCGCCATCTTTTGAGCCTGATCAACGATATACTCGACCTATCCAAAGTAGAAGCAGGAAAGATGGAACTCCATTACGAGATAATAGATGTAAAGCCAGTGGTCGATGAGATAGTCACTATGACACAGACACTTACATTAAAAAAGAATATAGTTGTTGATGTGGACATGCCTGACGATCTTCCAAAGGTCGAAGCAGACAGATCAAAGATAAAGCAGATACTCTACAATCTCATGGGAAATTCTATCAAGTTCACAACTGATAATGGAAAGATCACTTTCCGTTCTGCAATAAAAGGTCATGAATTACAGATATCTGTGATCGATACAGGAATAGGGATATCTCCGGATGACCAGAAGAAGATCTTTAAACCTTTCAGCCAGATAGACTCTTCCACATCCCGTAAATATTCAGGAACGGGACTCGGACTTGCTCTTGTCAAAGAACTTGTGGAGCTACATAAAGGAAGGATATGGGTGGAAAGCGAGATAGGAAAGGGAAGCGTCTTCACCTTTGGATTACCGATCATTGAGGAAGGGACAAACTGAACCTTTGTTCCTGAGATAGTTCCAGAATGCTCAGCATCTTTTTTTAACCAGGTCAACTACTTCTTTTGTAAACCAACAATTTTCCAGCACCTTGTATAAATGGAAAGAATATAGGACCTATAAGAAATAAATATAAGAGGAAGTGACCCTGGTATATAAACCAGGGCAACTCTAGAAGGGGATGTGGTATTGAAGGAGGTAGTTTGATGGATTTTCAAATGACCCACACCCATGAGTCAGAGTAATAATCCTCTGACAAATTATAGTTTTGTAATTACTCATATATAAGTGTACCGTAAAAATATAAATACAGCAAGCAATATTTACAATTGTGCAACAAAATAGACACATATATTGTAAACCAGTATATAAAGAATAGTTGACATACCATGAATAATGATGCTAATTGTAAACCTCAAGCAAGTTACGCACACTCTCAAAATATAAAATAAGATCAAAATAACCACAACTCTTATGTATTTATGAACAAGAGGTAGCTCGTATAGGGAGGAACAAAGACGGAAAATACTGCTTTTCTAATTTACGCATTTAGTAGCCTGTTCGCCATAGTAAGTCCTGTGGGTGGCGTTGTCACGTTCGTGTCACTGACCAGTGATATGACACTTGAGGAGAAGAACAGCCTTGCTACAAGGTCCGTACTTTTGGCCTTTGTTATAGCAATATTCTTTGCAATATCAGGAAAAATGATATTGAACTTCTTCGGAGTGAGTATAGATTCACTTAGAGTTGCCGGTGGTGTGTTGCTTTTTGTCGTTGCCTTTGATATGATACTTGCAAAGGTGTCCCGTGAGAGCATCACAGAAAAAGAGATACACAAATCAATGGACCGTAGCGATATATGGATATTCCCTATCGCACTGCCACTATTAACAGGTCCGGGTACCATTACCACAATAATAGTCCTCATGGGAAGTGCAGCTTCAATAATTCAGAACATAGAGGTCATGATCGCCATTGCCCTCACATTTGCAATAACATGGGTTTTCTTCCATTTCTCAAGAAGGATATACAAATTCCTGGGATACACCGGAATGCTTGTTTTCACAAGGCTCATGGGACTACTGCTGGCAGCAATGGCCGTCAATTTCATTGCCGTAGGTATATGGAATATCTACCTTTCGTTCCAGTGACGATCCATCAAAAACCAGAACAAACATAACTTTATTATCTAATACCCCCATAGATCTAATAGAGTGTTGGTGAGTTTTTGTCACAAATAGAGGACTTTCAGTGCAGGTCCAGTGGTGATGAACATAACATATCGCTGGAACAGATGTTTGAAAGACTGAACGGATCAGCCGAAGGTCTTTCATCTGAAGAGGCGAACAAAAGGGGCGATCTCTGTGGAAGGAACGTCTTCGAAGAGACTAGAAAGGATAGCCTCCTTATCAGATATCTCAAACAATACAAGAACTTCTTCTCACTGCTACTTCTATTCGGTTCCATACTTTCGTTCATTGCTGAATGGCTTGACCCGGGACAGGGTAATATCTTCATTGCCATAGCACTGCTTGGGGTCGTGATACTTAACGGTACCTTCACGTTCATCCAGGAGTATCAGGCCGAAAGGATCATGGCAAGTTTCAAGAACCTCATTCCGCCAAAGGCAAGGGTGATGCGTGATGGTAAGATCACAGAGATCCTTGCTACTGATATAGTGGTCGGTGACGTTATCTATCTTGAGGAAGGGGACAAGATACCTGCAGATGGCAGACTTATCGAAGAGAACTCCCTGAAAGTGGACAACTCACCCATAACAGGAGAGGCTGAACCACAATTGCGTTCACTTGAATGCACACATCCCAATATACTTGAATGCAGGAATATGGTGTTCTCAGGAACACTTGTACAGACAGGAAATGGAAAAGCCATAATCTTTGGGATCGGTTCAGATACGCAAATAGGAAAGCTTGCAGCTCTGACCGAGCAGACCATCTCTGTAGACACTCCGATCCGCAGGGAGCTTAATGATTTCATCAAGATCATCTCCGCAATAGCCATTTTTCTCGGAGTTTCCTTCTTTATAGTAGGTTTCCTTATACAGGACACCTTCCTTGCAAACCTCATATTTGCAATAGGCATAATCGTTGCTAACGTACCGGAAGGTCTTCTTCCGACCGTTACCCTTGCCCTTAGTCTCGCATCAAAGAGAATGGCAAAGAGAAATGCACTTATCAAGCAACTTGAATCCGTAGAGACGTTGGGCTCTACAACTGTTATATGTACTGATAAGACCGGGACCCTCACACAGAACAAGATGGCAATACATTCCGTCTACACAGGTTCAGGACATCTGGATGTAGAGAACAAGGCAACCCCATCTGATGTATTGCTGCGTGTGGCCACTGTCTGTAATAACTCCAGATTAACAGAAGAGGCTCCTGGTTACAAAGGTGACCCGACCGAGGGATCACTGCTCGTTTACTCAAGCGGTTTCACTGACATAGAGAAATTGAAGGAAGACTATCCAAGGATGCAGGAGTATCCTTTCGATTCCAGAAAACAGAGAATGCAGGTTATCTCTAAGACACCTTCCGGCGAGCTGGAGGCGTATCTTAAAGGAGCGCCAGAGGTGATCCTTGACATGTGTAGCCATGTACTGGTTGAAGGAAAAGAGGAAAAACTTGACGAAAAGGAAAAACAGCTCCTTGAAAAAGAACATCTTGAAATGGCAAAGAGAGGGGAAAGGGTACTTGCCTTTGCATACAGGAAAGCTGAAAGTGCAAAGGAATACCAAGATGGGTTCATCTTCCTCGGATTTGCAGGTGCTGTGGACCCTCCAAGACCTGAAGCTAAAGAAGCCATCATAAAATGTCACATGGCTGGTATCAAAGTGGTGATGATAACAGGAGACCATCCGGTAACAGCACGTTCAATTGCTGCAACTGTTGGTCTTACTGATGATCATAAAGAACCCGTACTTATCACTGGTGCAGAGCTTGAAGAACTGTCAACTGATGAACTTACACAAAAGCTGAAAGCTCCAAGCATTGTTTTTGCACGTACTTCCCCTGTTCAGAAACTGAAGATCGTTCAGGCATTCCAGGCTGCTGGTGAGATAGTGACAATGACAGGAGATGGTGTCAACGATGCTCCTGCCATGAAGAATGCGGACATGGGAGTTGCCATGGGAAGTGGTACCGACGTTGCAAAGGAAGCAGCAGATATGGTCCTTCTTGATGATAATTTTGCCACCATTGTCAATGCCATCGAAGAAGGAAGGACGGTATTTGATAACATCAAGAAGTTCATAGCCTATATCCTCACAAGCAATATACCTGAGATACTTCCATTCATAGCATTTGTACTCCTGGCACTTCCACTGCCAATGAACGTGCAGCTTATTCTCGCCATCGACCTTGGTACAGACATACTGCCTGCGCTGTCCCTTGCTGTTGAAAAAGGAGAGGGAGATATTATGAAGCGACCACCACGTAAAAGGGATGAGAAGCTTCTGACACCACAGGTACTGCTTACATCCTATGGTGTCAAAGGACCTATTGAGGCAGCTGCCGGATTCGCCTGTTACTTCGCAGTAATGTTCGACGGAGGATGGACCTGGGGACAGCAGCTCCCATTCTCAGACCCACTCTACATGCAGGCCATAACAGCATTCTTCGCAGCTGTAATTATCTGTCAGATCGCAAATGTCTTTACATCGAGGACAAGAAGGCAGTCCGTACTGACAAAAGGATTCTTCAGTAACCGTATGGTGCTGCTCGGTATAGCAAGCGAGCTGCTCATACTGTCTTTCATCATATTCAACCCGTTCGTGAACATGATATTCAACACAGCAGCAATATCAATGAAATACATACTCATCGCAGTTCCATTTGCACTGCTGTTGCTGGGTATCGATGAACTAAGAAAATATGCCATAAGAAAGGATTCAGCATTTGCTATCCGTTTCTTCAAATGGTAAAATGTAACATGGACAATTCCCTGCCCATCACTCTTTCTTTTTTCTGAATACGACCTCTGTATGCGGATAGGCTATCTCCACGTCGTCGCTTGCCCTTACCCTGTCAAAGATCTCTTTTGTTATCTTTGAGGAATACTCATGCAACTGTCTGGAAGGACAGAAATACTTCACCTGTACATCTATGCCACTTGCCTGGAAATCAACTCTGATATGAGGACTTCCCGGACTTGTGCTGATAAGACCTGCAAGGAACTTCCTCGCCGAAAGGTCAGCTATCTCCATAGCCTTATCGAGGTTGCTCTCATAGGTCACATTGACAATGACACTGTGAAGCACAAAGTCATTGTTAGATGTATAATTGATGATGTTCTTCTCAAAGAGAAGCCAGTTAGGGACCATGACGACCCTGCCTGAATTCTCCTCATCGCCTATCAGGCCGCCTATTTCCATGACATGGACATGTGTGAGGTTGATATCCACAACATCACCCTTCACATCACCTACTATTATCCTGTCACCGATATCGAAAGGTCTCTTTGTAACGACCATTATCCAGGCAGCAATACCGGTCATAGGTTTCTGGAGTGCAAAACCGATCGCTGCTGATAGCAGACCAAGGAATACACCGAACTCCGACCATGCACCTGAAAAAGAAAGAGTTACAAATAATATGACCAGCAGATATAGTGAATAACGGAAAAGCTGGCTCATCAGCTTGATATTCGAGGTCTGTTTTTTCGTCTTTGCCTTGCTTAGAAGATTTTTCTTCAAAGCATCGATGAAGATACTTATCAGGATCAGAAGAATAACAACGACAAAAAGACCTTTACCAATTTCCAGTAATGTAGGCAAAAAAGTAGTAATCAGATCCTGCAGGTCCAGTACCATGTTATCATTCTTCTCACTAGTATAATAGTAAAATAAGAAAGAGAGATATCACTCTTTCTTTTTAATATCACTTATCTTTTCTTTAATGTCAGATGCTATTTCCTCAGCTTCCTTGCCGGTAGCCTGTGCCAGTTCTTTGATCTTCTCTGATATCTCCTCTACCTCTTCTTTAAGATCAACTGATCTTACAGAAGCTGCTATCTTTTTGAGAAGGTCCATTACATCTTCAGTGATCTTTGCAGCTTCATCACCTGTTGAATCAACAAGAGAATCTATTCCTGCATTTATCTTATCATAGTTCTTTCCAAGGTTTATCCTTTCAGCGAGGACATCAAGTTTTTTGCCGATCTCCGAAGCAAGGTGTTTTGCCTTTTCCCCTGACCTTTCGGCAAGTTCATCAATATCTCCATAGATATGTTCCATATCCTCTTGAAGATCGATACTTTTTATTTCTCCCACGATAGCCTTTACAGATACCTTCACATTTTCTGCGATGATCTCCGCTTCATTACCCGTTTTATCAATGAGCTGATCGATCTCAGCTCTTATCTTAAGGATATTTTCTTTCATAAAGACCCTCCCCGAGCCCTAAATATATTTGTATTTTTTAAGTAATTAAACATATCGTAAAAAAGGAGAAAAATGATCTACTCTACCCTTACAACTATTCCCCTTAAGAGACGACCAAGTATGTCAGATCCTGTTATGATCATCTTTTCAGAGTCATCCCTGTTCCAGTAGAGTATAAGATCATCATCTATGACATCATCCTCTGCATTCACAGGATAGACCTTCAGACGATGAAGTACATTGCCGATCTTCTCTTCCGGATCACGTATGATGATAGGATGATGACAGTAACGATATGGATTGAACTCCAACTTCCCATAGATAGCATCCCTCAGGAAAGAACCGGAATCTATTGCAAGTACAGGCTCATCGGTCTCATCTACCACTATGGCCCACTTCTTTGAACTGGAAGCCACTTTTTCAAGTAATTGAGCAAATTCCGGGTCCTCTTTAGAAGGGAACATGACCAGACCATTATAAGTTGGAAGTGAAACGATACTCAATGGATCAATGACCGAACCTTCCTGCTTTATGTGAAGATCATCTATTGAAAGGAAGTTCAGAGCACCAAGTCCCTCAAGATGATCAATGTCGCTGCTCTCTGAGATTATATGCTTTTTGAGCATAATTCCAAGGGAACGTTCTTTGAAGAATTCCATCTTCTCCTTTCCAAGCCACATATCCAGAAGCATTGCAGATGGTTTTGCCACCGGGTACAACAATGCCATGTAGAATTTCACAAGTGGTGAAAGTGCGGCACCAAGTCTTAAGGAATTACGTGTGAAATACGCCTGAGGAGCGATCTCTCCGAAAATAGTGATCAACACTGTGGAGAAGATGAAAGCTGAAGAACCTGCCATAACTGAATCTGTCAGCAATGTCAAAAGGACATTTATACCTACATTACCCCACAAAAGTGTTGAAAGCAGCAGGTGAGAATTGTGCCTGAGTTCCAGGACCTTCCTTGCATTCTCACTTTTAGCCTCCGCTTCAATTTCAAGACGAAGGCGGCTAAGCCCGAACATA
The DNA here is from genome assembly GCF_900114835.1 of Methanolobus profundi. GTDB lineage: Archaea > Halobacteriota > Methanosarcinia > Methanosarcinales > Methanosarcinaceae > Methanolobus > Methanolobus profundi. Next base: position 142,841 of record NZ_FOUJ01000003.1, read on the forward strand.
CCTATCGTCAGACCGGAGAACACACCGGACTGAAGCAGACAGAGAATTATTAAGAACCATGTTATTAGATCATTCATGTATTATTCCGCTGGGATTATAATAAAACCCATCTCCCTTATGCGTATAAAGGTAATAAATACTTTCTGAGGAACGACTTTGAGATATATCTGAAAGGCCATACACAGACTTCCCTCTCCCAATAGGTCACCTTGTATATTTACGGATCATCAAACCTAGTGAGATATTTTCATATATAATTGAGCCCCTATAAGAATAGAAGATAATTCAGGGAGAAAGGGAATGACTTTAGAAAGCAAGTGTATAATAATCGCAGGCGAGGAAGCTGGCCCCAGGTCCAATAAGATGGGGGGTATCTGGAATGTTATCGATGCAGAAGCAAAGAGTCTCGCCAGTCTGATCAGCAAAGGTATTATCGACAAGGAGACAGCACCCAGTATCATCGTTGCCGGACCGTACTATGGACACAGCGGTTCTGACTGGAACAAAGGCCTTAACCGTATCACCGATATGAGCGCTTTTGAGGAGATGGAACCGGAAGGAGAGTTCTTTGAGACAATGGAAGAGCTGAAGAGAAGAGGTATAGAATCCTTCGTGGGGATCGAGATGATCAAAGGTGTTAAAGTGATACACCTTATGTTCAAGACCGATGATTTCTGCAGGGTCAGCAGGGAATACAAAGGTCAGGAAATGTGTCTTGCCAGCATGATCAAAGCAGAGGCATTCGACCTTATAGGTCTTGACTCCATGACCTATGAGAGTATGGGTAACGGCATGGAATACTCGCATTACCTGAACCTGTCATATGCATTATCGGAATTTATAAGGGCACTTGTTACTGCCAGGGAGAAAAGTTCGGAAGAGTATCATGATCAGGCCATCTCAGAGTTTGCAGCATCCCTCATGCCAGCTGTCCATGTATCACTTCACTGTCATGAGTTCGGTGTTTTCTATGCACTCGCACGCCTGAAGAAACTTGGCATAAGCGTCAAGACCGTTGCAACATACCATGCAACCCTTCCCGGAAGATCATCAGGACATTATTCCATCCAGAAAATAAGAGATAACGATAGTTCGTGGGACAGCGGCGTTCCCATCAACCATGCAAAACTGGAATCCCTTTCTGCCTACGCGGACGTGGTTACAGCGGTCGGTGACTCTACACGAAAAGAAATTAAGCTTTTCTATGGGATAGATTCCATTATTGTTCGCAATGGAATAGATAAGGAAGATGAAGAGATAGACTGGGACAAGAAGAACGCCTCCAGGAAAAAGATACAGGAATTCCTCTCTGAGAAGATATACAATGTTTTCGATAGCAAGGTAATTCCACCGGATAGGATCATACCGATATTCTCGATCTCACGTATAGAAATAGAGAACAAGGGTTATCCTGACCTGCTGGATTCCCTCCTCATACTTGACCGGATGGTCAAGACCGAGATCGATGCCGGACATCTTGATGAGAACTATCGTGTCATATGTTTCATTATTGCAGCTCAGGGTCCAAAGACAAATCTCCCTGAGAACTTCCCGGTCAATTTACCGGAAGAGGTCCTTGTAGGTGAGGAGATACGCCTTCAGCAAATGATACAGTCCAGAGGACTTGGATGTTCAAAGATACCTGATGGTACCCGTCATGTTTCAGCGGTCCTGTATCCGCAGTGGATATCAGACCATGATGGCGGACTTAACATGAACCCTGATGAGTTCATGGCCGGATGTATAGCCGGTGTTTTCCCCTCCAAATATGAACCGTTCCTGCTCACCGGACTGGAGGCCGGAAAGGAATCCACACCAAGTATCGTAAGCAAGGTATGTGGCTTCAGTGATGCGCTCAAGACCCTGAAAAGACTGGTCATGGGAATGGGAGGAGTGATCGTTGTGGACAACATCTCCATACCCTATCTTGAATCGATCGCAGACTATGCACTTGCCATGGACTACTTCATCGACACTTTCACAGATGACAAGGTCAAGTATAACCTCCTCTGTCAGGAAGCGAACCTGCTGGCAAGGGACATGAACTGGGAAGAACCTATCAAAACGTATTATGAACTTCTTACAGGAACGATACTGGAGTGAAACATGTCAGAGATACGCAAACACTATTTCCTTGATGAGCACTGCATAATAGCTTTTGGAAGAAGTAAAAGGCCATCTGCCCCAAAAGCATGTGGTGATGATACACCATCCACAAGTTGTGTTTTCTGCAAAGGACATGAGCATCAGACACCACCTGGAACTGCTGTTTATAAGAATGGGGATATCCTGAAGGACACCGATGAAGAACTGGTCACCGGTTGGGATATCAGATGCATACCAAACCTCTATCCGGCATTATCACCGGATGCAGATGAAGTTGAAAATACATCATTTTCTGTCATGAAAGGTTTTGGTTTCCACGAAGTGATCATAGAGAACCCCATACATGAGAGCAGGCTCCATCTCTTTTCAGATGAGCAGATATTGCTGCTGATGAAAGCATACCGGGACAGAGTGGTTCATTACCAGTCCCAGAAAGGGATAAAATATGTCTCGCTTTTCAAGAATTGGGGGAAGAAGGCAGGAGCCTCACTTGAACACACTCATTCACAACTGATCGCCTTACCCATTGTACCCTCTTCTATCATCAAAGAGAAAAAGGCAATGGACGAACTGGAGAAATGTCCATACTGCAGAATAGTGGAGAAGGAGAGTGGAAGCGAAAGACAGGTTTACGAGAACAGTGACTTCATTCTTATAGCTCCATACTACTCAAGATCGCCTTATGAGATGTGGATGCTGCCAAAAGAACACGTGAACCATCTGTCATCTTTCAGTGATGAACTGTTAATGTCCCTTGGTGACTGTATAAGGAAAGCTGTCGAGTTGCTTGAGGGAACGATACCTGAACTTGCGTACAATTACATGTTCTTCCAGGTGGAACACGACCTTAGCTATCATTTCAATGTCCGTATAGCACCTATCACATCAATTGCTGCTGGTTTTGAGAAGAACACGGACATATACATCAACACCATGCCACCTGAAACGGCTGTAGAACATCTTCTTGGAAAAGAGTGAGCATATTCAGGAGTGGAAAATGAAAGAGATGTTACGGATCGCCATGTTCTCCTGGGAGAGCCTTCATTCCGTGAAGGTCGGAGGACTGGCACCCCATGTGACCGAGCTTTCAGAGGCTCTAGCCGCTATGGGTCATGAGGTCCATATATTCACAAGGAACAGGGACATGCTTCCCTATGAGATAGTCAACGGGGTTCATTACCACCGTATATTCCATGCCCTTTACGGCGGGATAGTGCAGCAGATGGACAGTATGTGTGATTCCATGTACGCTGCTTTTATCGAGGCTACACAGGATTTTGGTGAGTTTGACCTCACACACGTACATGACTGGCATCCTGTCAACCTTGTATGCAGGCTCAAAGATGAGTTCGGACTCCCATTTGCCATCACCTACCATAGTACAGAATGGGGCAGGAACGGTAACCAGCATGGTAACTGGTGGGAAGCCATAGAGATAAGCCATCGTGAATGGAGAGGAGGATATGAATCCGCATGTGTCATATCCACATCAACGATCCTGACAGATGAGATCCAGCATCTCTATCAGATACCCGATAACAAGATATCCATAGTGCCCAACGGCATACATGAGAACAAGATGCAGATGGGTGTTGACCCTGGTAAGGTCAAGGAAGAGTATGGGATACATCCATACGCACCGGTCGTTCTCTTTGTAGGAAGGATGAACTACCAGAAAGGTCCTGACCTTTTCATAAGGGCAATACCTGATGTGCTTGCAAGACGATGGGATGCAAAGTTCGTAATTATAGGTGAAGGAGAGATGCGTGCTGAATGTGAGCACATATCCTATGAACTGAACATCCGGGATAGCTGTCATTTCCTGGGTTATGTTGATGAATCGGTCAAGAAGAAATGGATGAATGCCTGCAACCTTATATGTGTTCCAAGCCGTAACGAGCCCTTTGGCATCATATTATTAGAGGCATGGGATGTCAGTAAGAACATCGTGGCAACAAATGCGATCTCACTTATCGATAACTTCAGGGACGGGGTTATAGTCTACCAGAACCCCGAGTCCATTGCATGGGGAATAAACCATGTACTGGATAACTATGATGACGATGAGCTTGGGAAAGTAGGAAAAAAGCTCATTGGGACCAGGTACAACTGGAACAACATAGCAGAAATGACAGTGGATGTTTACAGAAAAATGCTTTCATGAACTTTTTATCTGCATTTTATCTATGAAGATAAAAACCAGCATTGGGGTGTTACTATAAGAAATATCACAAATCGTGTCTCACGGAAGGCAGGAATGATGCCCGGAAGTCTGGTCCATGTGGGAGAAAAAAGGACCGAGAAACCAAAGATAACCATTATAGACTACGACAGGACAAATTATCACGAAAAGACCGTTGATGATGTAGAGGAATGTTTCCCTTTCAAAGATTCCTCTACAGTATCATGGATCAATATCGATGGTATCCACCAGGTAGATATTATTGAGAAACTTGGAAAGCACTTTGGTCTGCATCCACTTGTAATGGAAGATATCGTCCACACAAGCCAGCGACCGAAGATGGAGGACTATGATCACTACATATATGTTGTTCTCAAGATGCTCTGGTTCTCAGAAGAAGATGCTGATGTGAAAGCGGAACAGGTCAGCATAATACTTGGAAAGGGCTTTGTGATATCATTCCAGGAAATAGAAGGCGATACTTTCAATTCTGTAAGAGAGCGCATCAGGAACTCAAAAGGAAGGATCCGTACAATGGGTGCTGATTATCTTGCATACGCGCTCATTGACTCCATAGTCGACAATTATTTCATAATCATTGAGAGATTCGGGGATATCATAGAGGAACTGGAGAACAAGTTGATAGATGACCCAAATCCTGAAACCCTGCAAAGCATACACGACATGAAAAAAGAGATGATATACCTGCGAAAGTCAGTATGGCCTCTCAGGGAAGTTATAAACGGGATGGAAAGAACGGAGTCGGCTCTTTTTCAGGACACGACCTTTGTATTTCTGAAAGATGTCTATGATCACACCATCCAGATCTCGGAGACGATCGAAACGTACCGCGACATACTCTCCGGCATACTGGATGTCTATCTGTCAAGCGTCAGCAATAAAATGAACGAAGTTATGAAAACGCTTACTATCATAGCCACCATCTTCATACCACTGACATTCCTTGCAGGGATGTATGGAATGAACTTCTCCTATATGCCGGAACTTGGATGGAAATGGGGATATCCTGCCGTATGGATCATCAATATAACGATATTCCTGTCAATGTATATATATTTCAGAAAGAAGAACTGGCTTTGATCACAAAGAATAACGGATGCCGATAGAAAATGTATGAGATATATCATCCACCATTCACTACAGAACTAACAGATTTCGAAGATACTGTAATTACAGTTGAAAAACAAGGTAGCGACCTTGTATACAAGCGTACATTCCAGGGAAAAGAAGAAACAGAGCTTGTGCTGCTGAACAATGACGGTGACATTCTCATAAATCCTATAGAACCGGTGAATCTGCCAAGAAAACTTACATCGTTCCTCCTTATAGAGTTCAAACGTCCGGCTTTGATACGCCCCGGTGATAGAAAGAAGATATATCTTACATTCCCCGTGGAAATAGGCGTCTTCGTCACTGACAGGTCAGGGAACCATGAGGTCATCGATACTTTCACCTTTTCCAGAGTGAAGTTCACCCTTTATGGAAGCCATAATCATGGACTTATCTGCAGACACTGGGAGAGTGACGTGTACTCTGAAGAACCAAAGACCGATCTGATGCATGAAGGGTACATCGAGCTTGAGATCATCAATGATTCTAATCACATGATGGAGGTCACACAGGCTGTATTCAATGCCTACGGCATGAAGATCTACTATGGTGACAGTAGAATTGGCATGAAGGCATCCATGCGGATCATAAACAAGCTTCTGGCTGAAACTGATTTCAGCACATATCCTACAACCTCACGGTTCAAGAGGTCAATGGAGCTCTATACCTCACGTAAGCTGATCATAAACGGAACAAAGGGAATAATGGAGTTCGGCCTATGACCAACAGCACCATTATCACACAATACATCCCACCGCTCTCTGATCCTTTCCTGCAGATAATTACCGTTGTACTGATACTCTTTTTCACCGTTGTATTAGGCAAAGGTATCACAATATATCTTCAGAGAACGCTAAAGGACAAGATGGACAAAGAGCACCTTAACATCCTGCTCAAGACCATTTACTACGGACTGATAGTGCTTGTAATTCTCGGAGTGATATTCCCGGTACTTGACATTGATACTTCCGGTCTTCTTGTGGCTGGTGGTGTTGTGGGTATCGTCATTGGTTTTGCCAGTCAGAGCATCGTAGGTAATTTCATATCAGGGATATTCCTGATGGTCGAGCGTCCTATAAAGATCGGAGATCAGGTAAATATCGATAACAAACTAGGATATGTAGAGGACATCAAGATAATATCCACTATCATTCGAACATATGAAGGGCTCTACATCAGGTTACCGAATGAGACCGTTTTTACAACAAGTATCACGAACTACGTGGCAAACCTGGTAAGGAGGTTCGAGTATGTTGTGGGTATACGTTATGAAGATGATGCGGATAAGGCCATAGCGATCATCAAGGACCTTATAGATGAGCAGCCCTATGCACTTGTAAATCCGTCTCCAAGCGTATTTGTAGACAATCTTGGAGATAATGCTGTGAATATCACTGTCAGGGTATGGGCACCTGCTGTTGAATGGTATGACACTAAGACAAAGCTCCTCTGGATCATCAAGAAGACGCTTGAAGAGAATGGAATAGAGATAGCCTTCCCACAGAGAACTGTATGGTTCGCAAACGGGCTTGATACAAGGAACATGGACGGGAATGGGATCCATGAAGACTAATTCAGGAATCGATCTATCATGAAAGCAGTATGTGTTTGTTTCGAGGTACACCTGCCTTTACCAGTTCGCTGGTACTGGCCACAGGAAGGCTACGGGGAAGTCCATATAGAGAAATACTTCGACATGGAGAAGGCATTCCATAATTTCACAAAACTTTCAGAGAATCTGGAAACCCTCAACGATACCCTCGCAGAGTCCATAGATAACGGAGGAAAATATACACTGGATGTATCCGGTGTCTTCCTTGAGCAATGTAAATGGGCACCTGAGGTGATCGAAGGCTTCAAAGGTCTTGACAGGAAGAGTGTCTCATTTGCTGCTTCACCATATTATCACTCGGTATGTTCGATGTTCCCTGATATGAAAGAGTTCAGGGAACAGGTAGAGATGGACCTTAAAATAATAAAGGAACTCTTTGGCAGAGAGGCAACGACATTCGTTAATACTGAACTCCTTTTTGAGAGAAAGACACTGAAAGTGCTCAAAGAGATGGGGTTCAAGTGCATTATCTCGGAAGGTTCCCATAATATCACGAACGGTTACGACCCCATGCATGTTTACAATAATGATATCCCCACGCTCCTGAGACACATAAACCTGAGCGAGGACCTTGAGATCAAGTTCTCTGACAAAGCATGGTCAGGGTATCCACTTATCGCCGACAAGTTCGCATCATGGATAGCAAGCATGGAAGGGGACGTTATCACGCTCTACATAAAATATGATGCTATAAACACACATCTTCAGAACAACAAGGAGATACTCAGGTTCCTGAAAGAGATACCGCTGAGCTTCAAAAAACAAGGGATCAGAATGGTACTGGCAGAAGAGGCTGTAGAGATGTTCAAAAGCACAGAGCTTTCCTCCCTTGGATCAAAGACAACAGCACGTTACGGTATGCATAACCTGCTTGGGAACCATGCACAACATCTTTTCATGCACGAGCTTGTGGATATAGGAGAACAGATAGGATCAGTAAAGGATCCTGAGAAGAGAAAGGAATTGCTCCGGATCTATCGTTACCTGCAGCAGAGCGAGGTTTTCCTGGAGATGAACTCTGAAGAGAGACGCCTTGGATATGAAAGGGCTGTGAACGACCTCTCTATACTCTCTGATATAGAACGTGCTGTCATGGAGGAACAAAGATGAACTCTATCTGCCCTTTTTTCGAGGTTCATCAGCCATACAGGCTCAGATGGTTCTGGCCTGACAACAAACAGGGATTTGACAGGTATTTCGATGAAAAGGTGAACAAAGAGATATTCCTGAAGGTGGCAGGTAAATGCTATCTTCCGGCCAACCGGACACTCCTGGAACTTACAGACAGTACGAATGGAAATTTCAAGGCAAGCATGTCGGTTACAGGCACACTGCTGGAACAATGTCTGGAGTGGGGAGAGGACGTACTTGATTCATTCCGTGACCTTGCCGAAACCGGCTGTATCGAGTTTGTGGATGAGACATGTTATCATTCCCTGGCATCTTTATTCGGCTCGAAGGAAGAGTTCATGGACGAGGTAAAGGAGCATCAGAGACTCGTATCTGAGCTACTGGGGGTAACCCCACGAATATTCAGGAACACTGAGATGCTCTACAATAACAGCATTGCACATTTTGCAGACCAGATGGGATACAAGGCCATTATGAGCGAAGGGATCGAACGCGTACTCAGCGGCAGGTCCCCTGACCATGTATACAAGGCAAAATATGCAGATATAGCAGTTCTTCTCCGCAATTACAAGCTAAGTGATGATATCGGTTATCGTTTCTCATCCCGATGGTGGGAGGAATACCCGCTGACTGCAAACAAGTGGGCAGACTGGGCTTTCTGGAACAAAGGTGAGACACTGAACATATTCATGGATTACGAGACCTTCGGTGAACACCAATGGGAAGATACCGGTATCTTTGATTTCCTGAAGGCACTTCCGGGAGAGGTAATGGACAGAGGGATGAGATTCCTGACACCATCACAGACGATCGAGGCCTACAAACCTGCAGGTGATATCGATGTTGGTGATTTCTCCACGATATCATGGGCAGATGTTGAAAGAGATACGAGCGCCTGGCTAGGAAATGATATGCAGAGACGTTGCTTTGAAGAGATGAAGATACTTGGGGATTACGTCAAAAAGACAGAAGATGCAGAGCTGCTGAGAATATGGAAACATATGCTCACATCGGACCACTATTACTACATGAGCACAAAGTGGCTGGGAGATGGGGATGTACACTCCTATTTCAGCATACATAATAGCCCATATGATGCAGCGGTTAACTTCATGGCAGCACTGACGGACTTCAAGGCACATGTATTCAGGACCCTGACATCAACAGAATGAATATATTACTTAAAGTTCTATTTACCTACGGGAGTTATTGTTCATGGTGAGAGATCTTTACATGTTCTCCAAAGTGGATCCGGAAGCAGACGTTGTCTGGTTCAAGATCAACTATGAGAACACATTGCATTCTGAAGCTGATATCACAGCATTTTTCGCAGACAAGGACCTTGATATCAGATTTGCATACCTTGATAGTTCAGAGGACCCTAGTAAAGGGAAGTACGTGATGTTCACTGAAGCAAAAAAAGGCAGAGACATCAAAAGTATAGCTGAAGAACTTGAAAAAAAGGACATAGTCCTTGGTCTTGACTGGGGATATTCGAAGAACAGGGTCATCCAGTCAGTAGATTTCCCACTACATATCCTGGGAGACAGGGCTGTCATGATCAGGGCCAAGACCTTTGTGAATTTCCTCAATGTACTGAACGAACATGTACCACAATCTGAAGGTCTGTTGACAATTGTAGGGCTGAGGAACGGTGAAGGCGCTGCAAGGTATCTCCGGGGAGTTACCGAAATGGATGATAGTAATTTCCTTGAATTGCTCAAAGAACTGCTTATGGCAGCCGGCTGGGGCATTCTCGATTATGATATGGACGTTGATGAACTGAAAGGAAGTGCAAGGATAAGAGAATCCTTCATTGCAGGGGAATACGAGGACAGTGATACTCCTGTTTGTGGATATATCAGCGGTTTCCTTGCAGGTTATATTTCCGAGTCATTGGGAAAAGTTGTGCAGGTCCGTGAGACCAGATGTGAATCCATGGGTGATGTTCTTTGTGAACATATCATCTCTCCCGTTCCGGAAGGGGCAAAGATCGAACACCTTCTCAGGGGAGGATCGAATTGATCAGACAACCCAATTCCATCCTTGGGAATGAACGACTTCTGGTAACCATGGGAAAGAAAGGGGAGATCTTCGGTTATTATTACCCGGGAAAGGATTTCGCACAGCATGTTGAAGAATCTCAGGCCTGTATCCATGATGGAAAAGGGCTCATCTGGTCCAATGCCCGTGAATGGGTAGCCGACCAGAAATATATCGATAATACAAATATAGTGAGCACAGAGCTCACCCATCCTTCCGGACTTAAGATGGAGATACTGGACTTTGTCCACCCAACCCTTCCGGTACTTGTACGCAAATACAAGTTAAGTTCCACCCACAGCTTCCATGGAAAGTTCTTCTATTTCTCGAACCTCCAGGTTGGAGAGATGAAGAAAAAGAACTCCGGGTTCTGCGATTACGATTCAGGTCTTCTGGCACAATACTGGAAGAACTACTATGTAGGGATCACCTCAACACCACTGTTCGAGGAATGGCAGGTAGGCAAATCAATGGACACTATCTGGTGGACAAATGCCAAATTCGACATGGAAGATGGCGAACTTCAGCGAAACAATGAGGATATAGGCAACCTTAACTGCGCTGTTGGATGGAAACTTGATCTTGAACCATCAAAACCTGTTGAGATCACTGTTTTTATAGGAGCTGCCTCAAGAAGACCGGCACTTTACAGAAGGATGCGAGAGGTACTGAAAGAACCTGTTGAGAGAATATATAATGATACACAGGAGAAGTGGATCAAATGGCTCTCGAAAAAAAAGCTTCTCGAATTACCTGATTACCTGGGTTTTCAGGAATTCCGCCTGGAACTTATGAAGGCTTTCAACAGGTCCATACTTGCACTGAGCATACTCAATGATCCGGGAAAAGGATCATTTCTTGCTGCTCCAGAGTTCGACCATGAATTCGAGATGAGCGGGGGATACGGCTATTGCTGGCACAGGGATTCTGCCGAGATCGTCACGTCACTTATGGAAGCTGGTTATCCTGATTATTGCTCCCGTTTCTTCAAATGGTGCAAAGGCACGCAGCTTCAGGACGGATCATGGTTCCAGCGTTACTGGCTTGATGGGAATACTGCTCCTTCATGGGGAAATTTCAGCTATTCCACACAGATCGATGAAACGGGTTCAACGATATTTGCAATGAACAGCTATTATCAGACCCTTGACCAGCCTGTAAAAGCGGAATTCCTTGACAATATGTGGGCAACGGTCCTGTGTGCAGCAGAATATCTCATGAGAAGAACCAGCAGCGGAATACATGAAACATGCCTGTGCCTCTGGGAAACACATTCCGGTATATTCACCTACACCAATGCCGCCATATATGCAGGACTCATCGGAGCCGCGAACATGGCTATCGATTATAATGAAAAGGGACTTGCAGACAGATGGACCGAGAGGGCCGAGTTTATCAAGAGGACCACTATCGAGAAATTCTGGCTTGATGAAGGATACTTTGCCAGGGGAATGAAAGATGGGGCGTATGATAATGCTATTGATGCTAGTATAATCGGTGTATTTGTTCCTTTCAACATGCTCTCTCCAACAGACAAGAAAGAGAGAGAGATGATCAAGTCTATCATACGTAATATCGAAAAGTATCTCAGAGTACCTGTCAATGGCCATTTTGGTATCAAACGATATGTAGATGATACATACATCGATGGAAATCCATGGGTTGTAACCACCCTCTGGCTTTCAAAGGCATTGCTCGAACTGGCATTGACCAGCGATGATACCGACAGGGAAGAATTGAGTGCACTTACCCATGATGCGCTAAAATACATCCAATGGTCACTTAAGGGTGCAACCGGAGCGGGAATGTTACCGGAACAGGTGAATAAATACACAGGAAGACCTGCATGGGCAATACCGCTCAGCTGGAGTTGTGCACTCATGCTTGACAACATCATGCTTCTGGACGATCTCCAGAAGAAACTGGACAGGGACTGAACGAACAGGATCACGTGCTGCGACGTAATTCATGAACAATGCTGAACACTTTGGAACAGAGAAGGAATGGATCATAACCAATGGTCTTGGTGGATATGCATCTTCCACGATAGTTGGTATGAACACACGAAAGTATCACGGATTGCTGATAGCCTCGCTGGCCCCGCCTGTTGAGAGGAAACTCCTGCTATCATCCCTCGATGAAGAGCTTATTATAGGTACTGAATTCCACAAACTCGCTGTACACAGATACCCGGGACAGGTTCATCCACATGGATATGAGTTTCTTGAGAACTTCACTGCTCACCCATTTCCAACGTTCGAATACAGAGTAAATGGAATAAAGATCACTAAACAGATCACGATGGTGCATGGAGAGAACACCACTATTGTACGATATGATATCAAAGGTCCACCTGAAGAAAAATGTGTTCTCAGAATATTACCACTGGTCAATAACAGGTCCATACACCATCTTAGCAGTTCTGCCGGACTGTCCATCGCACAGGAAGCTATGGAAACAGGAACTGAACTTCAAAGCAATGGGACCGATCTCAGACTTTGTTCCGATATGCAATACAGAGCTGATGAACACTGGTATTATAATTTTGAATATGAACTTGAGCTTGAAAGAGGATACCCATACAGAGAAGATAACCTGGATCCAGGATACTTTGAACTGGAGATCGAAGGAAAGGATACTTCCTGTTTTATCGTTGCATCCACTGAACCCGGCAAGAAATGGGACATGCAGAAGGTTCAGGAACTATTTGAAGACGAGATCATACGCCAGAGATCTCTGCCAGGTAAGGAAGGAAGAGAGGACACTTTCCTTGAGAAACTTATACTCGCCGGTGACACATTCATAGTTAACAGACGGTCCACTACCTCAAGATCGATAATTGCTGGCTATCACTGGTTCGGGGACTGGGGACGTGATACAATGATCTCGCTTCCGGGACTCACCCTTGTGACCGGAAGGTTCGATGATGCCAGGTCCATACTTTCCACTTTTGCTGCTAACTGTAAGGATGGACTGATACCTAATAACTTCCCGGAAAGTGCAGAAGAGACACCGATCTACAACACAGTGGACGCATCGCTCTGGTTCATACATGCCCTGGGAAAATATCTGGAATATACAGATGATATTGAATTCGTCAGTACTCTCTGGCCTACGGTTGAGAGCATACTTGACAACTACAGAGAAGGAACTTCATTCGGTATTCGAATGGATGATGATGGTCTCATAGAACATGCTGGTCAGCTTACGTGGATGGATGCTAAGATCGGGGACTGGGAAGTCACTCCAAGAAGTGGAAAAGCATGTGAGATAAATGCACTGTGGTACAATGCACTGATGTATGCGGTGATCATAGGAGAGCGCATTGGATCGGATAATTTGAATCATCGGGATGTCGCTGAACTTGCAGGTAACAGTTTCAGAGAGAAGTTCTGGAATGAGGAAAATGGTTGTCTGTATGATCTGATATCAGGATCATCGGGGGATGAATGGAAGGATAGTGCCATAAGACCTAATCAGATATTTGCAGTATCCCTGCCTCATACAATGCTAACTGAAGAAATGGCAGGAGGGATAGTTGATACTGTGGGCCGGGAACTGCTGACACCTTATGGACTAAGGACACTCTCGTCCCATGACAGCCAATATGTAGGACGATACAGAGGCAACACGGAACAGAGGGACAGTGCGTATCATAACGGTACTGTCTGGCCCTGGTTACTTGGACCTTACATAACGGCTTGCAGTAAAGTGAACAAAGATATGCCAGCTCTTGAAGATAAGCTTCGAGCCTTGCTTCAAGGTATAGGAGAGCATATCGATGACGCCGGTATCGGTACCATATCCGAAGTCTTCGACGGCGACAGTCCTCATGCCCCGGGAGGCTGCATATCTCAGGCATGGAGTGTGGCCGAGATAATGAGATGTTATGTGGAAGATATACTGTCTATAAGATAATAGTTCATTCGCAACATTTATGATATTTTGTGCATATGTTACTATGATATTTATGGGTTTTAATTATCATTGAGTGTGGGAAAATGGAAACATTGAGAATTGCAATGTTCTCATGGGAGAGCCTCCATTCTGCAAAGGTGGGAGGACTGGCTCCTCATGTGACAGAATTATCTGAACAACTTGTAAAGCTGGGACACGAAGTACACATATTCACCCGTAGTGGGTGGTATCGTGACTACGATAAGATAAAAGGAGTACATTATCAGAGGTGTAACTTTGACGAGTCGGGAGATATAATCGATCAGATGAACAAGATGTGTGATGCGATGTACTCCAGGTTCATTCAGGTATCAAAGGAATTTGGAAGTTTTGATATTATACATGGACATGACTGGCATCCTGTGAACGCATTGAATAAGATCAAGTACAAATGTGGGAAACCTTACGTAATGACCTACCACAGTACTGAATGGGGTCGCAACGGTAATGTTCACCTGAACTCTCCTACGTCAACTGAAGTATCTCACAGGGAATGGCTCGGCGGGTATGAGAGTTCTGAAGTGATAATAACATCTGATAATTTTAAAAGAGAAGTGCAGAACATCTACAGCATTCCTGATCATAAGATATCAGTGATACCTAACGGTATATCTCCGGGAAAGATGGAGAAGGATATTGACCCTGGGTCTATAAAGCAAGATTATGGTATCCATCCTTTCGCTCCTGTGGTGCTTTTCACAGGTAGAATGCATTATCAGAAAGGACCTGATCTTCTTGTTAAAGCGATACAAAAGGTACTCGATGGTAACTGGGGAGCACATTTTGTATTTATAGGTGAAGGGGAAATGAGGCAATATTGCCAGGATCTTGCCAATGACCTGAACGTAGGCCAATCATGCCATTTCTTAGGTTACTCACCTGATGAGGTTCTTAAAGACTGGACCAATGCATGTGACATGACATGCGTCCCAAGCAGGAACGAACCTTTTGGGATAGTTGTTCTCGAATCATGGGATGCTAACAAAGCAGTTGTTGCAACCGATGCAGTGAATATAGTTGATAATTTCCAGAATGGGGTTTTGAGTTACAGGAATCCGGAATCCATAGCATGGGGTCTTAACTATGCCATGGATGGACTGGATTCAGGTACACCTGTTATGGGAAATAACGGTAAGCATCTGGTCAGGACAAAGTTCTCATGGGACACCATTGCCAAAAGTACGATCCAGGCGTATAAAAGAACTACATAGAATGAACGGTCATCATAAAGAGAAAAGCTAAGTGATAGATACAGAGTGATCAATATGGATGAAATGTGTTTGAACATTGGAGAAGCAGCCGGTTATGTTTACAGGATGCTTGAAAGCGGGGAGTCGAATATGGCAAAGCTCAAGAACCATCTCAAAGAGAATGGTTTTGATCAGCAGGCAACTTTTATGGCTATTGGATGGCTTGCAAGAGAGGACAAGATATGTATGGAGAAAAATGGCAATTCCTGGTCCTTAAAGCTCAAGTAGGTCAAAAATACACCTTACGTCAGCATGTCTGTTCAATAATTCATCAGTAACAGTTTGCTGCCACTATTTTTAACATTTCTACATTAATTTATAATTTTATATGATAGAGTAATATATCATGTTACTTAAATATTCAAATACTTTTGTCATTAACAAAAGGATCTAAAATATAGGGGATGATAATATGGAAAATAGATCGAAATATTATTTACCTGTTATTGCAGCAATGGTCCTGATGCTACTATCAGGCACTACCATGGCTGCGAATAACAGCACAGGAAATCGTATATGGGACGCAGATGAGAATATGTCCCTTGAATATACATGGACAGCACTTAGCTACTCCGGTTTTTACTTCGACCTTGATTCAGGAGAAGGCTCAGAAACACTGACCATCAGCCTTGACAGTGACAGTGACAGGAATATAGGTGATGGCGACCTTGAGTATTCCACAACACCTATAGACACTGATTTTGAGCAGGGTGACTGGGGATCATATCAGGTCATCGGATTCATGGCAGAGAGATACTTTGCAGGTTACACCGATGATACGGAATTTGCAGATGATGATGTAAGCCTGATATCTGATGGGATCCTTACAAAGGTCCTTCAGGATGATGATGAAGAGATCTCTTTCTACTCAGGTTCTTCCCTTGTACTTGAAGAAGGTTACGAACTGAACCTGGAAGAAGTAGATGTGAACGGAAACAGTGTCCTTGTGACCCTCGAGAAAGATGGAGATCAGGTAGACACAGATATTGTGTCTTCTGATGATGACTACATCTATGAGATCGAACTTGGGGAAGAAGATGTTCCTATCATAGTAGTTCATTTCAACAACATATTCCAGGGAACTGAGACGAATGCAGTATTCGTTGAAGGTATATTCCAGATATCAGAGGATTATATCGAGATCGAAGCCGGTGACACATTTGGAAAGATGGAAGTAGACGCACTTGGCTCGGACATGATCACAATGGAGAACTCAGACTCCATCAGCCTTGGCAGAGGAGACTCCGTCACGATCATGGGTAAATTGAAGTTCATAGTTGCTGATGACAACACCCTGAGATTCGGACCTATAGTCGACATGTCAGACCCTGGTACCTATGAACTAAGAGGTACTGTTGCTGAAGATGAAGAACTTGAATGGACACCTCTTAACTTTGAAGGATTCTATTACAACATTGATGAAGGTGTAGGAACCGAGTCACTTGAAGTGAAGGACCTCAGTGGAAGAACTATCGACGATGGGGACCTTGTATATAGAAGTGTACCACTGGATGTCAGCTTTGAACACGATGACTGGGGAGAGTTCCAGGTTATCGGATTTATGGCAGAGAAGTACTTCGCAGGATATCCTGACAACGAGTTCACCGATGATGTAAGCCTGCTTTCCGATGGTCAGCTCTCAGAAGTACTGATCGACGAGGACAGCAAGAGATCACTTTACTCAGGTTCTTCACTTGTACTAGAGGATGGCTATGAACTTTATGTTGTCGAGGTAGACCTTGACGGTAGCAGTGTAATGGTGAACCTGGTCAAAGACGGAGACGATGTAGATACAGGAATTGTTTCTTCAGATGATGATTACGTGTATGAGAAAGACATGGGATCAACCGATGATGTACCTATCATTGTAGTGCACTTCGATGAGATATTCCAGGGAACCGAGACAAATGCGGTATTCGTCGAAGGTATATTCCAGATATCAGAAGATGTCGTTGAGATCTCCGATGATGAGAAGTTCGGTGAGATGGAAGTGAAGAGCTTTGACTCTGATCAGATAGTTCTTGAGAACGAGGATTCAATATCACTTTCAAGAGGAAAGATCATCGAGATCATGGGAGATATAGCATTCAACGTTGCAGATGATGGTGATGTACGTTATTATCCATTCGTGGAAGTATCCACAGTGCCTTCACAGTCACTCTCTATTGATGTAAACTCTGTCATAGAGGAAGATGAGAAGGTAGAGATCACAGTAACATCCAGAGGTGCTGCAGTGGAAGATGCACTTGTCATGTTCGGCGATGAAGAGGTAGGAGAGACATCAACAGAAGGTATTGTGACATTCAGACCTGGTTCTGCCGGCACCTTCACTGTCACAGCTGAGAAGGAAGGTTATGTTTCAGCAAGTGAGAAGGTCGAGGTCGTATCCTCTGATGATGCAAGCAGGACCCTTGTGATCGAAGTCGCCCCTGATACCGTTGTAGAGGAGGACACTATCACGATCACTGTCATGACAGCCATTGGTGGCGACCTTGTGGAGGATGCACAGGTCTACTATGACAGCAAGGATATAGGAACCACAAATGCAAACGGAATGGTCACCTATACTGTGAAAGAAACAGGATTGCACAAACTGACAAGCTCTGCAGACGGTTATCTTGAGGCTGAACTGAACCTTGAGGTGCTCGCACTTGAAGCAAAGTTCACCTATTCCAACCTGCAGGCTTCACCTATCCTTGTGAAGACAGGAGAAGAGGTCACCATAACTGTCAATGTTGCAAACACCGGTACAGCTGAAGGAGACAAGGATGTTGACCTGAAGATCAACGGAACTGTTGTGGATACTCAGAGTGTTACACTCGATGCAGGCGAGGAAACGAATCTGGCTTTCACTGTATCACAGGAAGAAGCAGGCACCTATGAAGCACAGGTAGGAGATGCCACCGTAACCTTCGATGTTGAGAAAAGTTCGATCCCCGGACCTGGTATAATTGTTTCAATGGTCGCATTGGTAGCTGTTGCAATGCTGATACGCAGGAATGAAAGAAAGGACTGAAGAACAGTGAACGAATAATATGATTACCTGCATCTTGCAGGTAATTATTCTTTTTTAACATTTTTTTTCATACATTGAATTGTATCATTTATTGATACATGGCCATCGATCATAATATTTTTATAAAATAGAGAAACTTAAGTAATTTAGTTCTAATATACTCCTATCACCGGCAGTTCTCATACCTGCTATTAATAGAGGGGACAAAATGGACACCACATCTTACATATTTGATATTCTGTACACATTCTCATCCACATTACTGTATCCGGTAGTTATCACACTGATACTTCTGGCCATTTACTCCCTGATACTTATAGGGGAATTCGTTTCAGAACTGGTAAAAAGACGCCGCAATGTAGAGAACCTTGAGCTTTGCTGCAACAGTACCCGTGAACACATACTGAACAATGAGCACGAACAGGCTGCAAGCTCACTGAGACTTTTAAAACAGAATTTCCTGGTGAGAGCCTTTGCAATGGATGCTGCAGAGCATATTAAAAATAACAACCTTTCTTCACTTGAGTGGCTTGCACAGGACTACGAGATAAGGATGGCAAAAAGACTGGAACAGACCAGGATAGTTGCCACCATCTCACCAATGGTAGGACTTATGGGAACACTCATCCCCCTGGGACCTGCGCTCATCGGACTTTCGCAGGGAGATATAGAACAGCTTGCCAATAATCTGATGATAGCTTTTGCTACAACTGTAATAGGACTTTTTGCAGGAAGTATCGGTTATGTGCTCACACAGATAAGAAAAAGATGGTACTGGCAGGATATGGCTGATATCGATCATATCCTTGACACCCTGGAGGAAAAGGAGTGACAAGGAGAAGAAGGTCCAGACGAAGAAGACTGCTAGACCACGAAGAGGAACAGAACCCTTTAACAGGGGTTGCAAATCTCTTCGATATTGCCATGGTCTTCTCAGTGGCACTGCTTGTTGCGCTTGTTATGTCATACCAGCTTCCTGAACTGCTTAGTCCCACCGATGACATCACCATAGTCAAGAACCCCGGACAGAAGGACATGCAGATGATCATCAAGGAAGAAGGGGAACCTGTGAAAGTGCTGAACATGAGCGAGGAACTTGGCACAGGGACCGGAGAAGCCCTTGGAACAGCATACAGGCTAGCCGATGGCAGTATAATCTATGTACCATTTGACAATAGTAGCGGATCAACATAAATTAAGGATAATTGATATCCCATATGGCACTTTTCTTTTCAAAAATAATCAATAAAAGGGATCTTTAACCCTTTTTGAGTATTGATATACCATAGGCGTCAAGTGGGACCTTTACTACCATTCTTGAACCTGATGTTTCTGCAAAGAACTCCTTCTCAGGGTCAAGAAGATCGATCATCCTCTGGCCCTCACTGTTCAGGCTCTTATCTATTACTACGTAGTCATTTCTTGGTTCCTGATCCAGGTTCATGGCAATAATTATCTCAGTTGTATCAAGTATCCTTGAATATGCAAGGGTACATTTTCCGCTGCAGGGATGAGAATAATCATTTCCATTGGCCGAGGTTTGCCGGAAATACTGTCTTCCGTACCTCAGGGCCTTTTCCATTTTCCTGACCTTTGCCACATCGGATATACCTGCATATATTGGGTGCCACGGATCGAAGAAATGATGGCCTGTTGTGTTGAAGGCTCCCCAGTTCCCTCCGAACATGCATTCCCTTATGTACGCATCATCATGCCCCCCACCATCAAAACCCTGTTCTGTGCCGTAATAGATGCATGGGATACCCTGTGTTGTCAGAAGATAGGACATGGCAAGGACGGCCTGCTCATGGATCATGTTCCCATGCATGAAGCGTCTGTATGGACGTATCATCTGGTCATGATTGTCCACAAAGGTCACAAAATAGCGGCCTGCTTCCCCATGATCTGTATAAAGGTCCCTGAAGGCATCATAGCGATCCCGCAGGGCAGAAGGGTCACTGAAACCCTTGATCACCTCTTCCAATACAAAATAGAGAGGGAAGTCCAGTGCTGCATCAAGGGAAGGGAAGCGTTCGTTTGTTCCTGGAATACGACTGTTGCGCCCTATATAGTTCTGTATGGTAGTATCATCACCAACTATCTCTCCGAATATGAAGAAATTGTGTTTACCGATATAACGTGCATATTCCTTTATAGCATTACAGAAAATGGCCGTGGAGCTGGATTCCAGATGTTTGACCGTGTCCATTCTGAAGCCATCGATATCAGCCTTCCTTATCCAGTACTTGTAGACCTTGATCAGTGTATCAAGGACAGAGGACTGCCTTACATCAAGTTCTTTCAGGGTGAAGAAATCACCGTTTACCGCCTGATCGTGATCATTCCAGTCCCTGATCTGCCCTCTTCGTTTATAGCATGCAGGATCCTGTAGCTCCTCAGGCCATACGGCATCATTGGCCAGGAAAGGATCGCTATCTTTTCTTTTGCCTGAAGTCCTCCAGTATCCAAAGTCAAAAGGACCCGGCGCATCCTTCCAGTAATAATATGGATGATCTGCCGGATAGGCCCAGTTGTCCCCTGTGTGATTGATGATGATGTCAAGGATCACATACATATCACGAATGTGGGCTTCGCGTACCAGTTCCTGAAGATCTTCCAGTGTTCCGAACCGTTCATCCACTTTCAGGAAATCCTGTATGCCATAACCATGATAACTGTCATCCATTTCCTGCCGGTTCCTGAATACCGGACTTAACCATATGGCATTGGCACCAAGACCTTTGATATAATCCAGTCTTCTGGTAATACCTTTAATATTTCCGCCCTGGAACCTCTTCCCCTGTGATATATCTGGTTCCTGCGCTTTTACGGATGAGTCATATAACTCCAGATCATCCTCATTGTTATCGAACCTGTCCACCAGTAAAAAATAGATGAAAACATCCCTCCAGTCAAGCGGAGAAGGAAAAACGTCATCATTAGGTGTAAAATCTATATCGTTAACTGATCGTACATCATTCTGTCCCATATAAACCCCAAATTGATTATTCGTTCCTGAGGGATATAAGGGTTTTTGCAGTTGCTTAAATAAATTATATGTGTTGATATTGAATGCTGTTCAAATATGAATATACAAAAAATGGTAAAGGTTCATTACGCAAATATCCAATAACATCACCAACCCCTTATTTTCTTGCTGTGCTGAAACCTATCAGAGAATATGGCGTACAGTGACGTAGAATTGATGAAAAGAGTCCCACAAAAGCAACAATAGCAACTACCCATTGCCAGATTCCCGGAGCTATCAGGTCCATTGCCAGAGCAATTATAGCAACTGTTCCAAAAAGTGCCCTGAGGATCAGATCAAAACCGCCAACATTTTCCTGAAATAAAAGTTCATTCATATCCATATTTTTACTCCCAGTATTGTTTTGGATAGAAACTATAAAAATCAATGTGTCGCAACTAGTGCGAATTTCAAAGGAACAACTTAGCAACTTTCGGTTTCAGCCTTATTCCTGAGTTGTTGGCACCACGAGTTTATTGACTTCCTTTTTCATAAGGATCACAGCTACAACGAATCCAAGGAAGTCGGATATCGGAAATGATACCCATATACCGGTCAGACCCATGAACAATGGAAGTATGAATACAAGTGGTGGCAGGAAGAATATCTGTCTTGAGAGTGTGATCATCAGTGATCCTTTTGATTTGCCAAGGGACTGGAGCAGGGCCATTGCAACTACCTGACTGCCTATGAATGGCATCATCAGAAAGCTTATTTTTATTGCCGGTACTCCCATATCGATCAATCCGGCATCACTGCTGAATACACGGAATATCTGTTCAGGGATCAGAAAAACAGCAATAACACTCAGTGTACACATGCCAAACACGATATAGTTCGAGATGGAAACGGTTTCCCTGACCCTCTCGAAATTGCTGGCACCATAGTTGAAACCAATTATCGGCTGTATGCCGTGTTTTATTCCTATTATGGGCATAAGGGTGAGCATGAAGACCTTGATGATTATTCCGAATACAGCGATCGCCATATCCCCACCGTAGACCAGAAGGCTCTGGTTCAGGAGAATGAATACCAGACTTTCAACTGAATTGAAAATGAACTCAGACATACCTATGCTTAAGGTCTCATAGGACAGAGCAAGGTCAGGCATCATATATTGCGGTTTGAATGATAGCATACTGATATTGCTGGAATAGTAGTGAACTACCATTACACAACCAATTACCTGAGATATGACAGTTGCAACAGCGGCTCCCATTATTCCCATGTTGAACTCAAAGATGAAGAGTGGATCCAGTATGATGTTCACTATACTTGAGAACAACATGATGAACATCGCGTATTTTGCATGTCCTTCTGCTCTTATGGTATTGCTCAATGCTGCTGAAAATGCAAAGAATATGGTTCCCATGAGGATATATTTCGTATATTCCCTTGCAAATGGAAGTATACTCTCCGATGCTCCGAACACTTTCAGTATGGGATCGATGAATACAAGACCCAGGATAGTGAAAATGATACTTGATATCACGACAAGAGTGACCATATTGCCAAGTGTCCTCTCGGCCTTATGATGATCGTTCATCCCAAGGGACCTTGATATGATGGATGCACCACCAATACCTACACCCATGGCTATTCCCATCATGAGCATCTGTACAGGAAATGCAACTGAGATACCTGCGATCCCAAGTGCACTATCAGCACCCAGTCCCCTTCCTACAAAAATGGTATCCACAAGATTATAGAATGCCTGTACGAGCAACCCTACAATCGCAGGGGATGACATCTTGAAGATCAGCTTTTTAATGTCCTCACTGGCAAGCATCTCATATCTTTCATTTATCATACAGAGGACAACCTGATCACAAAGTATTCAGAAGAGAACGATCTAAAAAATAAAAGATGGGGTCATTGGACAAAATACCAGATAAGACCGACCATGACACCTATGAGCACCCATACCTTGAACATACCGGTACCACAGGAACAACCGCAGCCACATGAACTGCTCTTTTCATTACATTTTTCTTTTGACATTGTATATCACCTTTGATCATATAATGACGTTCTTCCCCTATTAATAATTACTAAGCAGGAAGAAATTGCCGAATAATGAGTAATAGCAGTATAACTTTAAAGAAACAAATTAAAAAGAAGAGAAGTACACCAGCCGGGATTCGAACCCGGGTTCGAGCGTTGGCAACGCCCGGTGATAACCGCTACACTACTGGTGTGCTTTGCTTAGGTGCCCAGACCCGGACTCGAACCGGGGACAACTGCCTCTTCAGGGCAGCGCTCTCCCAAACTGAGCTACCTGGGCATCATGACCCGAAGCACCTAAATGTTGCTTTTGCATTTAAACTTAACTGTTGGATAACTGTTTGTGGTGGGCCCGCGGAGAGTCGAACTCCGGACCTCCGCCATGTCAAGGCGACGTCATAACCAGCTAGACCACGAGCCCATTGAACAGTTAGCGAATATCTGTAAACACCTTGCTGCTTAACGACACTTCAGTGCCATTATCGCATGCCTTGGCGCTTACCAGCACCCCTCATAATGCATAATAGATAATAAACCTTTTGGGTAAACAGATGCAACATGGTCATTTGCATATAAAGGAGCGCGATCATGACAGTTATCTGACATATTTTCCCACCTATTACTATTCTCACTGGTCCACTATACGCGGCAAATGATGCGGGCAAGTCATCATAATGAGGCCTGTTGGTCAATGTTGAGCAGTGTTTTTAGCGCAACATAAGTTTCAGACCTGTTTCATAGAGGAATAACAACAGATGGTCTGGAGACGCTTGTGGATCATTCCGTGTAGAATGTAGCCTCTATAGCACTTGCTCCTAAAAATGTCTGAGTGGAGCCATCCGGATAGACCGTGGTGATAAGACGGGCCGTACCTCCAAGTTCATTGGAATCATAGAGATAGAACTCATCGTTCCTACGTGATACGTTCTTCGCAAAGATAACAGCCCGGTCCTTACTGATACTGACTATCTCAATATCATCGAAATCAAAAAAGAACCCATTTATCGCAGGTTCCAGATTATGGGCACCAAGAAGCAGCACATACATACTTGAGAACATATCCAGGCCGTAAGAGATAGAGATGACCGCATCTGTGCCCTGGAACCTCATAGTGACCTGGTCCACTTTCATATATGACTCATCTGTTGAAATAACATCATAACTGGCTGAATAAGATAAAAGAGATATGATCAGTGCTATGATCAGAAAGGCTGTCAGCTTCATTTTATCATTTCCGGGGCTAAAGGATGCATAGTTTCTTATATTCTGATGCCACTATAATCATATTAACTTTACTCACAAGTTAAATATAATAAATTAGAGCTACATAATTATAAAAACCGTCAAGTATATATTTTGTACGTACAACTGTGAACAACCACAAACCTTGTGAGAAGACTATGGAAAAAGAGATTACTACTCCTAGCGAAGAGATTGAACTATACGAGGACAATTTCGACACCACAGACTCCATAGATGTTCCTGAGCTTCTGATAGATCAGATAATCGGACAGGAACATGCAGTGGAAGTGGTCAAAAAAGCAGCAAGCCAGAGGCGTCACGTCATGATGATAGGCAGCCCTGGTACTGGAAAGTCCCTGCTTGCCAAGGCCATGGCCGAACTTCTTCCAAAGGAAGAGTTACAGGATATCATGGCATATCCTAATCCTGAGGATAATAACAATCCTAAGATACGTTCTGTACCTGCCGGAAAGGGCAGGGAGATCGTCATGGCCCACAAGATGGAAGCCCAGAAGAAGGCACAGTCACGTAATATGCTGATGATGATACTTGTATTTGGTATCATAGTCTATTCATTCTACGTAGGCCAGCTCCTCTGGGGTATCATAGCTGCAATTATGATCTTGCTCCTGACAAGACAGTTCATGCCAAAAGATGAAATGATGATACCGAAACTTATCGTTTCGAACTACCAGAAGGAACATGCACCATTCCTGGATGCCACAGGTACCCACGCAGGTGCGCTTCTTGGTGATGTAAGGCATGACCCGTTCCAGTCAGGAGGACTCGAGACCCCTGCACATGACAGGGTAGAGAGCGGTGACATACACAAGTCGCACAAGGGTGTTCTCTTCTTAGATGAGATCAACACCTTGAGCCTTGAATCCCAGCAGAGTATGCTGACAGCGCTTCAGGAAAAGGAATATCCTATCACCGGTCAATCAGAAAGAAGTTCCGGTGCACTGGTAAAGACAGAACCTGTACCTTGTGACTTCATCATGGTAGCTGCAGGTAACCTGGATGCTGTGGAAAAGATGCACCCTGCACTCAGATCCCGTATAAAGGGTTACGGATACGAACTGTTCATGAGAGAATCCATGGAAGACACTCCTGAAAATCGTAAGAACCTTGTCAGGTTCGTGGCACAGGAGGTCATGAGAGATGGCCACCTCCCACCATTTGACAAGGAAGCGGTAGATGAGGTTATCCGTGAAGCCCAGAGAAGAGCAGGACGAAAAGGACACCTGACACTGAAACTTCGTGATCTTGGTGGTCTTGTAAGAGTAGCTGGTGATATTGCCCACTCAGAAGATGCAGCAGTAACTACTGCAAAACATGTTCTTGCGGCAAAGAAAATGGCAAGGTCCATAGAACAACAGCTTGCTGACAGTTACCTTGAGCGGAAGAACGACTACCAGCTCTTTAAAAAGACCGGCAGTGCCGTTGGCAGGGTCAATGGTCTTGCGGTCATGGGAGGAGACTCAGGTATCGTACTGCCGATCATGGCAGGTGTGGCACCATCACTCTCCAATTCAGAAGCGAAGGTGATCGCTACAGGTATGCTTAAAGATATAGCAAAGGAAGCTGTCCAGAATGTGTCCGCTGTTATCAAGAATGTAACAGGTAAGGACATAACCAACCACGATATCCACATCCAGTTCATTGGAACATATGAGGGAGTGGAAGGTGACAGTGCATCCATATCAATAGCAACTGCAGTGATATCAGCTCTTGAGAACATACCAATTGATCAGTCTGTAGCAATGACAGGTTCACTATCCGTAAGAGGAGATGTACTTCCTATCGGAGGAGCGACCTATAAGATAGAAGCTGCAGCCAGAGCAGGCATCAAGAAGGTCATCATCCCAAAATCCAATGAGGATGATGTACTTATCGAGGAAGCTTACCAGGATCTCATAGAGATAGTTCCGGTAACCAATATCATTGAAGTTATCGAACACAGTCTTGTAGGTCCTCAGAAGAACAGGATCGTTGAGAAGCTCAAGAACCTGAGCAACCTCAAGGTCAATCCTGACATGCCTGAAATAGTCCCTGCATAAGCAGGTGACTTTTATTTATTTCTTAAACTATTTATTTAAACTTGTATTTCGTTTATACAGGGAGGAGTTTTAATAATGCATAGTGTAGACTTTTTTGATACGAGGATCATTGAGGGTACCACTACCTCCATTGTCCTTGATAATGGTAAAATAGAACAGATATCTGTCAATTTTACAAAAGGCGCTGCCGTACGTGCGCTCAAAGGTGGATCATGGGGTTTTACATCTGCTGACGGGGACTTCGATGTAGAAAAAGCTGTAAGGGCAGCATCAGAGCTTGCCATCAGCATGAACGAGAAGTCACCAAAGGAAAAAGTGCAGATGAAAGATATCCCAAACCCGGTGGTCAGCAATCTCCCTAAGGTTAAAAAGGATCCTCTTGACATATCCCTTGAAGAGAAGGTGCAGAACCTCAAAGAATTCGGAAAGCATGCAAAGATGGATGAGATCAGCAGCACAAGTGCCGTATACAGTGAATCATCCTACAAGATAATGTATTCTGACTCCACCGGGATAGAAGGAGAATATGACATTGTGAGAAGCGGTTTCGCGATCAGTGCCGTGGCATCGAGGAACGGACTCTACCAGGCAGGAAGAGAGAGCCGTTTTGGTGTAACAGGCTATGAGATATTCGACAAGTACAACGCAGCAGAACTTGCAGAGAAGGCAGCAAAGAGCGCCATACAACTCCTTGATGCAAAACCTGCAAAAGGTGGTAATCTTCCAGTCATACTTGACCCTGAGCTAGCAGGAGTCTTCGCTCACGAAGCTGTGGGACACGCATCAGAAGCAGACCTTGTGATAGAGGGAAGTTCGGTCCTTGAGAACCGCATAGGTGAAAATATAGCATCCCCACTTGTAACTATAATCGATGATCCTACACTACATGAATATGGCTATTTCCCATTTGATGATGAAGGAGCACAGTCCGAAAAGACAACACTCATAGAGAACGGAACACTCAAGTCATACCTCCATTCAAGAGAAACCGCGGCAAAGATCGGAGGAACGCCCGGACATTGCCGTGCACAGGGTCATGCAAGACCTATAATCCGCATGAGTAACACCTATATTGATAACGGTAACTCCAAATTCGAGGAGATGCTCGAAGAGATAGGCGATGGAATATACCTTATTGGTTCCAGAGGAGGACAGGTCAACACCGGAGAAGGTGTTTTCCAGTTCAATGCAGAAAAAGGATACATGATCGAGAATGGAGAGCTCACGACACTCCTAAGGGATGTTTCACTTTCCGGGAAGATACTTGAGATATTGAACAACGTCAAAATGGTTGGTAACGATCTGGAAATGAACTCAGGAAGATGTGGCAAAGGTGGACAACTTGTCCCTGTGACGGACGGATCCCCGCACCTGTTCATCTCAAAGGCCATGGTAGGAGGTGCATAAAATGTACGACCTTGCTGAAAAGGCCCTCAAAGCAGCTACAAAATACGGTGCCAAAGAGGCTGAAATTTACATAATGGAAAGTCAGAAGACATCGGTCAATATCCAGAAGGACCTGATAGAAGGTGCAAAGGAGAACATCACAACAGGCATCGGTATCCGTGCCGTTGTGGATGGTGCCATCGGATTTGCAAGTACCAATATCATGAGCCATATTGACGAGGCTGCAAAGAATGCTGTCATCTCTGCAAAGACACAGGACCCTGATAAGGAATGGAATGCACTGCCATCAAACCAGAAATATCCTGCTGTTTCAGGTATCTTTGACAAGAATATCCATAACATGGAGCTTGATGATTGTATTGCACACACCATGGAAATGATAGAAGGTGCTAAGACAGTATCCGGCATAATTGTCACCTCAGGCAGCTTTGGACGCAGTCACGGAAAAAGAGTGATCATCAACACCAATGGTGTCGAGATCGAAGAGGAAGGAACTGCAGTATCAGGATTTGTAGATGTTATCACAGATTCCGGAGAGACATCAACAGCTTATGATTTTGCAATATCCCGTCAGAATGACATCGATTTCGAACTCATAGGAAAGAATGCAGCAGAGCTTGCTAAGCGCTCACAGGATACAATAGCAATAGAGCCTCACAAGACAGATGTTATCCTGCATCCGTTCGCATTCTCAGACCTTATAGAAAATGCATTCATGCCTTCCATTGATTCGGATAATGTCCAGAAGGGAAGGTCCAACCTGATAGGAAGGAGGGACGAAATAATAGCGAACGAGAAGCTTTCCATCTATGATGACGGCCTTCTTGAAGGTGGTATTGAGACAGGCATGGCCGATGACGAAGGTGTTGCATCACAGAAGACCACAGTAATAGAGAAAGGAACATTCAGGTCCTACCTCTATGACACCTATACAGCAGGAAAAGATGATGTTGAAAGTACTGGGAATGCATCCCGAAACTCATATCTTTCCACACCTTCAGTTGGTCCAAGGAACTTTATCATAGATTTCCCGCAATGTGACATTGTAGCCGATACAGGATCCGGTGTCTATGTGAACACTGTGATAGGTGCCCATACTGCTAACAGCATCTCAGGTGACTTCTCAGTAGAGGCCAGGAATGCATTCACAATAAAGGATGGGAAACTCGACAAACCTATCAAGTCCCTCATGATATCAGGCAATATATTCGATATGCTAAAGAATATAAATGGAGCCGGGACCGATGTCAGAAAGGTCGGAGGTACCATAACCCCTTCAATACGAGTTTCTGATATGAGCGTGGTAGGTTAATTACACAAGCTATCGTGGGAACTTATTTTTCCCACATATTTTTCTTTTTTGTACAAGAGAAGTTTATACGCTCAAATGTGCATTCGTACGACAATTGACGAATCATCAGCGTTAACTGAATGCGTTTTTTGAATACTTTGCCCGCAAATGTGCGTTTTTTTTAGAAAGAATTATATATGGACATTAATTATAAGGGAGTTATATTAACATTAAAAACAATGACAGATAGGTCATTCAATATTCTAAGGCGAACAGATGGCAACGTTACATAAAAAAACATTGAGCATCATTGGTGCTACTCTTATCGGAATGATCATATTCATATATCTGAGTTCGCATTTAATAATACTCGACAGCTTTGACAGACTGGAAGAACAGGACGCAATAAAGAATGCCATCTGCGTTGAGAATATACTTTTATCCGAATCAAAAGAACTGGAGAACAAAGCTGCAGACTGGTCCGTATGGGACGAGACATATAACTTCGTTCAGGGAAATGATGATCGATTCGTTGAAAAATACCTTATGGACTACACGTTCCTTAATCAGGAACTTGACTTCATGCTTTTCTACAACGATACGGGAACACAGGTGTTCAGAAAAGTACTGGCGAACGGGAATGATAACCAGCCGTACATAACAGAACTTGAAGAACATATCGCAAAGAATGAGTTTCTTCTGGAACACCCCAATACAACAAGCAGGAAAACAGGCTTTCTTGTCTTTAGCGATAAACCGATCCTTCTGACATCACAACCGGTAGTGAGAAGTGATCTTACAGGACCTATCGCAGGTACAGTGATAATGGGACGCATCATCGATGATGGAGAGATCTCAGAATTACATGAACTGACAGATATGGAACTGAACATCGAGAATATCAGAAACTACAACATAACTGATAATTCACTTGATCAGAGAGATACTGGTCATCATATCGATGTGATCGATGAAGGGGTCCATATATACTCATATGCCAGTTTCAATGACATCTATGACAACAAAGCATTTTCAATAAAGGTAGGCATGTTGAGAAGCATCCACCAGCAAGGTGTCAACACCATCAACTATTTCCTGATAATACTGTTACTTACCGGGATCATCTTTGGGACCTCTGTTACAGCTCTTCTTGAAAGGTCACATATATCCCGTCTCAAGCGCCTCCAGAACGAAATAAAGGATATTGGGGAGAAAGGCGATTTCTCAAAAAGAGTAAGGTCGCAGGGAAATGATGAGGTTGCCAGCCTTGGAGGATCGATAAATAAGATGCTTGAGTCGCTCGAAAGTTCACAGGATCTCATCGTTAAAAGGGACACTACAATAAATGCGATCCTACAGGCAATGCCCGACATGATGTTCCTTATCAAGAAGGACGGAAGCATCCGGAACTATAAACTCTCAACAGACAAATGCATCTATGAGTCCCCGGAGGAAGAACTTGACATTCGTCTTGATGACATACTCCCTGCACATATTGCAGAGAAGGAGCGTGAAATAATAGAACAGGCACTCAGGACGAATAAGATGCAGATCATGCAATACACAATGCCTGTAAAAGGAGAGATGAGGGACTTTGAACTTAGACTGGTGGTCAGTGGTGAGGACGAGGTCATGGCTGTCATCAAGGACATAACCGAGATAAAGCAGGCAGAGGAAATGCGCCGTAAGGACCTGCTCCTAAAAGAGATACACCACCGCGTAAAGAACAATCTTCAGATCATATCAAGTCTGTTAAGGCTCCAGTCAAGAAAGTTCACTGATAAAGAGACTGTTGAGGCTTTCCGCAAAAGCCAGAACCGTGCTAAATCCATGGCTATAGCCCATGAGAAAATGTACCAGTCAAGTGATCTTGAGAACATAGAACTTGAGAACTATGTGGAAACCCTTACCAGATATCTGCTCAATAACTATGGTTGTGACCCTGAGAACATCAAAATTGATTTAAAGATTAAAAACCTAACACAGGGCATTGATACAGCCATTCCACTGGGACTTATCATAACTGAGATCGTGTCAAATGCTCTGAAACACGCATTCAAAGACCACAAAGGGAATATAACCATTGAGATCTCCCCCCAGGATAATGGATACTATCTGCTTGTCATCAGGGATAACGGAGTTGGATTCCCTGAGGATATAGATTTCATGAATACTGATTCACTTGGGATGAGGCTTGTTATCTCACTTGTAGATCAAATAGAAGGAACTATAGAACTCGTGAGAGATAACGGAACAGAATTCAGGATAAGATTTAAAGAAATATCCTATAAGAGAAGGGACTACTAATGACTAAAGAAAAGATAATGATAGTCGAAGACGAACAAATAGTAGCCCTGGATATCAAAGATAGCCTGGAACATTTCGGATATTCTGTCCCATGTATGGCCTCCAGCGGAGAAGAAGCCATAAGGTCCATAGATAAGTGTGCTCCTGACCTAATATTGATGGATATAGTCCTTAAAGGAAAGATCGATGGTGTGGAAGCAGCAAAAGCGATCCATGAGAAACACGATATACCGGTCATATACCTTACAGCATATTCTGATGAGAAGACACTGCAAAGAGCAAAGCTCACAGAACCCTTTGGACACATACTGAAGCCTTTTGATGAAAGAGAGCTTAGAACTAATATAGAGATCGCGCTCTACAAGAGGGAAAAAGAGAAGGAGAAGCTCTTTGACCATGAGAAATGGATCAACTCGCTCCTCAACAACTTTGCTGATGCCATAATATCCACTGATAAAGATGGCATCATCAAATACATGAACCCCCTTGCTCAGGCGCTCACCGGATACAGCAAAGAGGAAGCACTTGGATCAGATATCAGCAGCATATTCAAGGTCATCTGTGAGGATAGTGGCAAATGTGCCCGAGATCCCTCAAAAAAAGTACTTCAGGAAGGCGCTTTCTTTGGTCTTGATGAGAACACCATACTGATCTCAAGAGATAATACACGCATACCACTCGATGTTATCGGCTCCCCGATCACCAATCAAAGGAATGAGATCATCGGTACTGTAATAGTCTTTTATGATATCACCGACAGGAAGAAGGTCGAAAGATCATTCCATAATTATGATATAGCCTATAGCTGATCACAACTAACTGTTCTTAGAGCTCACAGGTTCTTTTATACCACCCATCACAAGCAGTAATGATACCAACAACATGACTGCACATAGATAGAAAGGGGTCTCGAATGATATATATCCTGCAAGCAGTCCACCCATAATGGGACCAAGGGCCATACCTGCTGCCTGGGATGCAGTTATAGAACTTACTTTTGAACTTACTGATATACCTGCCAGATCTACTGCCAGGGCCATGACAGGAGTTTCCACAGCAGCCATTGATATTCCCTGCAATGCACGAAGAATTATCAATTGCTCCACGTTCATAACATAACCAAGGCCTATAACAATGGGTATGTTCAGTAGAAGACCAAGTATTATTATCTTTTTTCTTCCCAGCCTGTCCGATAAGAGACCCATAGGTGCCTGGAAAAGTACCCTAATGATCACATAGGCAGAAACAGCAATGCTTAGAGATATCTCCCCAGTATCGAGCCTTGTACCATATTCCGGCAAAAAAGCGAATATTATCATGATACCGAACATCATCATGAACATTGCAACTGACAGAATGAAGAACTGTAAACCCTGCCCGGGTTCTGATGTCTTTTTCTTACCAGTGGTACCATCGTGGGTCTCGGTAACAAAGAAAGATATCAGTATGAAGCTTGCAAGACCGAGAAAAGAACATACATAGAACGCTGTGACAAAACCGTAGTAACTGGCAATGATACCTCCAAGGATCGAACCTGAACCAAAACCGAAACCCCTCACTGTAGAATAGATACCTATGGCAACTCCTCGTGTGCTGGTCGTTGAAAGGTGGGTCACCATTGCAACGATCGCAGGCACGGTTGCACCTACAGTCAGTCCCTGCAATACACGCAGGATGACCAGATACTCAAAACTATCGGTATTTGCATAGATGAAAGATATGATCGTAAAGCCAGCCATGCCTATGACCACAAAGGGTTTTCTCCTGTTCAGGGAATCCGAGAGCCTGCCAAGGAATGGTTGTGACAGGGCATTGGACAGACCGAATACAGTAGCAATAATACCTGCCCTGACAACAATAGGAGTAGCAGCGAACATACCCCCATCCAGACCTACAATGTAAAGAGGGAGCAGGAATGCCAGCATCCCCGTACCAAGGTCTTTGAACAATTTGGATATGGAGAGCACATATAGTGCAGGGTCGAGTTCTTTTTTACTATTGCCAGGTACGCTGGGTTCTGATCTCATCATATGACCTGTGTAGATGATTATTGTTCAAAGTATAAAATATAGAAAGGAATCTTGAAGCCTTATTTCCGGATTCAGTATTCATCGTCCCTGTCAGATGAAGCATGAAGTTTCCGAACTATAGGATCATGATACCTTGTAGCCACATAGTAACTGATAATGGCAAGCACGATGCCACCTATAAGATCGGTTATCCAGTGTATCCCCAGATAAAATATGGTGAACTGGATGGCCAGTGTCATGAATACTGCAACTACTTTGAACCTTCTGATGTCTGTCCTGAATATGATTATCAACATAGCAAGAAAAGAAAGTGCTGCATGAAGGCTCGGGAAGCAGTTATCAAAGAAAGGATCAACGGTCCTCAGGCCATTGCTGATGATCGGGCTCAGTTCGTACAACAATGGTACAACATCCGGAAGTGTATACCCGGTTACTTTTACAGGAGTGAACAAGTAGAAAGGAAAGGCGACTGCATAGATAACAACAACTGCTATGGCATATTCCTGTAATGCTTTAATGTGTCTTGTGAATATGAGTGCTACAAATGTGAACACCAGCAGGAAAGAGAAGCCAAAAAGGTAGATGAATGAACTTACATAGGTGAGCAGTGGATCGGTGAAGCTCTGGAATATGCTCACTGTGTTGCCTTCTATATGAAAGATGTAGCTTGCAAGGGCATAATCCGGAGAGATATCGAGCATAGTAGCGATCGAACCCTGTGATTTGACTACAAGATAGATGACAGAGACCAACAGTATGTACGGCATGATCTCCTTTGTGAATGAATATGCTTCGTTCTTCTCTGATATCAACTTTTTATGTTCTATCCAGTATTGCCTCGGTATGAACACAAAATAAGCGATGATATTCATCATCAGGACCACAGGAATGAATATTGCCATTAGTTCAAGATCTGCCATTTTACCATCTTATAAGCTCTTATCTCACTTCATAAAGATATGATAAATAAATTTACTTCCAATGATAAAGATTGTGCCTGACAACTTGTAGATCAATAGTTATCTGATGAAAATGGAACATATCTTACTTCGAGGTCAGAGATAGTGCAGAAAAGACAAGGTTCCTTTGTAGAAACAAATTCAAAAAAGAAAGATATAAAAAGGAAAAGGATCCGGGACCGAAAGAAGTTCCCCGGATATGAACGATTATTCAATTAACGTTATTCTACAACGATCTGACCACCCTTGGTCCATGGGTGTGTCACAAGTTCGTATTTGTAGGTTCCTGTATCTTCGAAGGTATAGACGAACGTGTCACCTTTCCTGAGCGTAGGGGACTGGAAACTGTCACCACCTACAAGGTTTCCTTTTATTACGAAAGCCACAGAATCATTGTTGATCCACTGAATGGTATCTCCTGGCGAGATGGTAGTGATGTAAGGATGGAACTCATACTCTGATATATAGATGATCGCATCGGCATCGATCGGTTGTGATCCTGCAACAGTGCCATTTGAATCTGTTTCCTGGACCTGCTCATCAACACAACCTGAAAGTGACAATGCCAATATAGATATCAGCATGGTCAAAAGAACAAGTTCTTTAAGTCTCATATCTTAGAAGATCTACTATTCATTAATAACACTTTTGATGCCGGTTCAGTTCCTTTCACGCTGCACCAGATACATTTCCTCAAGACGTCCGATGGTCTCTACATCCTCCACGGATTTATCAGACCTTACATTGACAAGCCTTGGGAAACGAAGTGCATAGCCGGATTCATAATTGACGCTCTTCTGGATCTCCTCAAAGGCAACCTCAAAGATGACCTCAGGTTTTATCTCAACCTCTGTACCTGATTCCACAACTATGAGATCAGAGAACAGTTCCGTGAGCTCGGCAAGCTGCTCATCTGAGAAACCTGTTGCAACACGTCCAACCGGCAGGAACCTGCCTGTATCAGGATCATGACATGCAAGTGCATAGGAACCAAGGAAACTGGTACGTCTTCCATATCCCCATTCTGCTCCGATGACAACAAGGTCCAGTGTCTCCATGACAGGCTTCTTCTTGAGCCAGTTCTTCCCCCTCTTTCCGGGAGAATATGGAGATTCAGGATTCTTTATCATAACACCCTCATGACCTGCCTTGAGAGCATCATTATAGATCTCAAGTATCTTCTCAGGATCATCTGTCAGGTACTGCGTATCAACATTTATGCTGTCCCCGTTCTTTACACAACCCTCAAGCTTAGCTCTTCTTTGTAAAAGGGGGAGGTCAAGCAGTTCCTCACCGTTCAGGTACATTATATCAAAGAGATTGAGTATGAGAGGGATCTCGCGTGCTGTTGACTGGACATCGTACTTTCTTCTGAAACGTTTCAGTATATCCTGGAAAGCCCTTGGCCTTCCATTGGCATCGATAGCAACCGCCTCTCCATCGAGTATTGCGGACTCCGCATCTACATTTTCCCTTACAGCTTCTACGATATCAGGAAGAGACTCGGTTATGTTCTCAAGCCTGCGGGAGAAAAGTGTGATATTGTCCCCTTCTTTATGGATCTGCACCCTGGCACCATCGAACTTCCACTCTATAGCGGCAGTACCCAGGTCAGATACAGCAGCATCAAGACTTGGAGTGATCTGTGCCAGCATCATCCTTATTGGACGATTGAGCTCAAGTCCCAGAGAAAGAACTGCATCCCTGCCACCTTCCCTTGCTGTGACAGCAACAAGCCCGAGGTCATTTGTCAGCATGAAAGCACGCTCGACCTCCTCTGATGGAACATCAAAGGCCAGAGATATCGCATCTCTCACTATACCTTCGCCAACACCGATCCTCAGTTCCTCTACAGCAAGACGGGCAATGTAGCTCACTTCTTCAGGTGAAGCAGAATTGAAAAGATATTGAAGATGCTTGATCTTGGATGACTGAGAACCCTTCCCGGATGAACGGGAGATATCCCTGAACCTTTCAAAGACCTCAAGTATGGAAATATCATTGGACTCATCCATGAAGGCTGAGAACGTAGCCTGACCACTGGATACTTTCTTCAATGCACTCGCAGCGGTCTTACCGATATCACCGGTCTCCCTTACAAGTTCCTTTATATCAGACACAGATATGCCTGCTGACTTTGCAAGCGCATTGTAAAGTATACCCGCACCTACGCCGATCTCCTCACTGCTCCATGCAGGAAATATCTCACCCATCACGAAATGAGTTACAACAGGAAGTTCTTCAGGGGTTACTTTCCCAAGCAGCTCTGCCACCAGAGCGGTCATATCAAGCGAACCGGAAGTGCCTTCAATGACCTCGCAGGTCTGAGCGAATTCTCTGAAACTTGTCATAATGTTCCTTTCCAGAAAAATATAGGAAAATACAGGGTCATTCCCTGTAAATGGATATCATATCACTGAGTATCGCACTTGCCGTTTCGACAGATCCTGCTCCACGTCCTGTGACCGTGATCGGACCTGCGAGATCGGTCTGCACGGATGCGACATTGAGTGAACCGCCTACTGCAAGCGGATGGTCTATAGGAACAAGCTTTGGAGCTACATTGATCCTGCTGTCGTTGACCTCACCGATCAGTTTGATGACATATCCGTCATTCTGAGCCAGCATCAATGCTTCAGGTGTGATCTTTGTTATACCTGTGACAGTGACATCCTCATGTGTAGCGTTCATTCCGAACACACAGTTCGCGAGAATGACCAGCTTACATGCAGTGTCGATACCTTCCACATCATATGTAGGGTCCGTCTCAGCATATCCGAGTTCCTGTGCCTCTGCAAGCATCTGCTCGTATGGAGCCTGCTCTTCCATCATACGGGTCAGAATGTAATTACATGTACCGTTGAATATACCTTCAACATTGGTGATCGTGTTACCTGCAAGTACATCCCTCGCAAGATTGAGAACAGGCATTGCACCACCTACGGTAGCCTCGAACCTGAATTTAGAACCACTAGCGTCAGCAGCCTCGATAAGCTCACCATATTTCATCGCAAGAGGACCTTTGTTGGATGTTACCAGATCCCTTCCCTTTTTGAAGGCCATGAGCATGTTATGAAGACCAGCTCCACCTGTGACTATATTAGTAGGTGTGGTCTCAACGACGACCTCATGGTCAATGGTCTCGATTATCTCAAGTCCTGTGAGCTTATCGTCACCAACTGTTCCCTCGGTCTTCTTTCTGTTGACCACAGAAACAAGGTCCACTCCATCAGGATCGATAACAGCGGTCCTTGAGTCGGCAATAGCCACTACCTTGAACTCAAGACCTATATCTTCGAGGTACTTTTTCTTGTCAATAAGAACATTCGCAACTCCCTGACCTACAGCTCCGAACCCTATAATAGAAACACGTACAGTTCTCATCAGATCGCCCCCAGCTCGCTCTTAATAGGTTCAATGACCAGGAGATCCTTCTTTTTAGCGATATCTTTCAGTATATCAATAGCCTGTGCCAGATGCTCCTTGCTCACTGCATCTATCTTCAATGATGCAGAGGATGGCATATTGATCTTTGGCATAGAAAGATTAAGGTCAACTATCTCCGCATAACCTGTATTGTCAATGGAATCGATAGTATCCTGTATATCTGTGTGGACTATATGTCCGATAAGTATGACAGCACCGTGCTCGAAATATCTCTTCTCATCGATACGTACGATACTGATATCACTTTCTTCAAGACTTGCAATAATATCATTAAGCTTGTCCGGTTTTGTCTCAAACACTACCTGAACCGGAATTGTACCACGAGGAGTTCTCTTTTCGTGGTGATGCACCACGGAGATCAGATTGCCTTTGAACTCGGAGACCGGCCTTAAGGCAAGAAGTAACTGCCCGGGGATATCTTTTAACTCAATGTCCATGGAAACTCGCATGTATACCCTCATTAAATATCATGAATATGTAAATAGAACTATTTGTCAATGCGTTTCTCCCATACACATTGAACCCAGTTATATATTTTGGTTTGGTTCGTCCGCATCGGTACTGTCTTCAAGAATTATGACATTCCCACGCCCTTTCTTGAATTTCCTGACAATGCCACGACTTTCAAGGTCTGATATCATAAGGCTGACCTTCGCTTCTGAGTGCTTTACCTTTGTACGCAGGTCCTTCTGGGTGATACGACCATCGTTCCTTTCAATGATACCCACTACCTGACGAAGGTCCTCAGGAAGATCATCCCATTTACCTCCTGCCATCATCATCTCAGTATCATCATCCTGCATATGATCATCGTCATCAGGTGATGATATGGAATTACGCTGCTTTACAAAATAGTACGCACCTGCAGAGACCACAACCACAATAAAAAGAATGACCAATATCATACCTGTAGATAAAGATGAGCCTTCCTCTTCCTCTGAGAAACTGGCGATCTCATCAAGTTCCGCGAACTCGCTTTCATTAAAGGAAGTTTCATAATAAACAGGGACTAGGATAAGATCCATAACATAATCACCATCGTCAGTGATCGTGACCTCTTCCTCAGTATAAGATACCAGATCATTACCCCTGTAATAACTGGCGAGTATCGTGTAATTCCCCGGTGCCAGATCAAACGAATAAAGGCCATACCTGGCAAGCATGGACTGAGGTGGTGTTGAATCAACCTCTACGATGACATTCTCCAGTGGATCGAATGAGTCCCACTCATATACTGCACCATGTATGGTTGCTACTTCTGCGGCATTTGATAGTGGCACACATGCAAGTAGAAATATGCAGACCGAGCATAGCAGGAGGATCTTTTTCTTCAACACAGGATGTATATTTACATAGTACACCCATATAATTGTTACTGGAAATTCGATCTAAAGCTAATTGAAGTATTATCAAGAGATCAAAGGATACATAATGCTTTAAACACCTGGAAAGATCCCCGGACAGCTGATGAAGTAAAGTATGCTTATATGCGCATCTGTTAAACAAGGAATTGCAGATGCAGACAGTTGACCAAAAAACTATGGACCATATTTTTGGTACTGTGGAACTGTGATCTGCAATATAACACTGATAACTAAGATCGATATCACAGAGGTATAAAAAATGAAAGACACAGGAATGAGAATATTTGCATACATTACCATTGTGCTCATGCTTGCAGGCATAGCTCCTGCGGCGGCAATTGCAGATGCAGATAGTCTGCAGGACAGAATACAGGACAGAGAAAGAGTCAATGCTACTATGGATATTTCAGGTAATGAGATCGCAAACCAGTTCAGACAGAATATGACTGTCAGAGAAAGGTATGGAGAAGCAACTGATAACTTCCTGCGTATCAAAGCAAACAATTCTGCCCTGAATACAGAAGAGGCAATGGAAGCTGCGAAGGAATATCTCAACAGTACTATTGACATTATGATAGACACCCTTGGCGATGAAGAATATACAGAGGAACTGACCGCTATAAAGGATGATGTAGCTGAAGCAACTACAAGAGCTGAACTTGCTGAAGCAGCCCAGGAAGTCAGGGATATCTGGAGAGAAGCACGTGAAGAAAGAGACAACTCAGCAGTTAATTCCATCAATAACAAGATGACTGCAGTGATAAGAACCTCCGAAGCAATGGCACTTCGTCTGGAGAACGAGCTTATGCGCCTGGAGGCCAGAGGCGAAGATGTGGCTGAGCTTGAAGGACTTCTTGAACAATATAATGCACACATTGCTGAAGCAGAGCAGTATCAGGAACAGGCAAGAAATGGAAGTGGACAAGGACAGATGCAGTCTGTTCAGAATATGAGACAGGCTGGCATAAGCATCAGACAGGCAAACGGCGTGCTTGAAGAGATGCTGATAGAACTCAAGCAATATCGTGAAGGACTTGTGACTCTGACAGGAGAGGGAACACTATATGCTGAAGGAGAGGGAATTGCAGTTATCTCAGGTAATTTCACAATGAGCTTCAGTGCAGACAATGCCACACTTGTTATCAAGGACATGGCAGGGGATGCAGAGGTGGACACCGAGGATGCTACATATGTATATTCAAACATCGATGCAGGTAACAGTGATGTTGACAACAGGGCATATGTCTACCATAACCTCTCAGGAGATGTTGTGATAGAAGGTACCCGACTTACGGTCACACTGCGTGGAACTGATATTACTCTTGATGCAGAAGGAAGCGGAAATGTG
Organism: Methanolobus profundi; assembly: GCF_900114835.1. Lineage (GTDB taxonomy): Archaea > Halobacteriota > Methanosarcinia > Methanosarcinales > Methanosarcinaceae > Methanolobus > Methanolobus profundi. The sequence goes on from NZ_FOUJ01000003.1 coordinate 183,756, forward strand.
GTCCTCACAGGAGAAGGCACTTATGAAGTTGAAGGTGTGGAAAAAGACTGGGCTGCACCTGAAGTGGATGATGCCGAAGATGCAGATGCATAGAACAATACATGACTAAAAACATCTGGAATATAAGACAGATATATAACTTACAGAAGGAGATGAATGTTCATGTTGAAGAAAAAATACCTTGTCATAATGGTTGTTCTGTTCTTTGGACTTGTAGTATCGGGCTGTACGGACAATACACCAATAGCAGACGAGCAGACATCCGGTGATGTAGAAGATACAGATACATCCATTGCTGAGGAAGCGCTTAATGAGGAAATGGTAGGTGTCACTGATACTGAGGTAAGTGATATTGAAGAAGAGATCGCCGAGATAGACGCCCTTATCAATGAAACAAATGGAACTGAAGAAGAGATCATAGTTCAAGAGATATGAATTATCCCATTCTTATCTCCATTTTTAATTTTTATTTCTTTTGGCCCTGTAGAGATCCTCATTTGAATATAGAGGTAAAGTTCAGTAGATCAATTATTTTCATCTTTTCGGACCGTGCCGGCTTCGCCGACCCTTCGGGTTGGTTTATTTATTCATGATCTCTTGTTAGCAAAACTATTCTCGTTGCATCTTTGTATTTATTAAAATTATGCAAAGAACCAATTGGAAAAAAAGAGCATTACATCCATCCACCGCAGGCGGCATGTTCCATTACCACTGATCGAAAACAATTGACTTTATTCGGCAATTGATAGTTGTTGACTTTGAAGCTGGAATTTACAGGATCTCTACAGAGCCTTTCTTTTAGCTCCTGTTGAAAATAAGGAACATTCTTTTTTCCCTGAATAGACAGGTTTGGCCATTCTACACCTGACCACACCAGTTCTGCCCATTATATAACAACTACTGTGTGGAACCATACATTAACCGACATCTCATTGAAACGGTTGATAAGCAGTTACCATAATGATGCTGTAACGATACCACAACGATGCACATAACGATGCCTGTGCTCACGTAGTGCCAGAATAAACAAAAGGTCAATAGACAACACATACAAAAATATAAATTATCTTATCTACACCCTAAAGAAGTACTTTGTTCTAGATGGCTTTGTCAAATATGATCCAGAAGTAGATCTGGAAATAGGATGCTCTTTTTACAATATATGAAGAGAAAATAGCGTATCGTACCCAACATGAGTAGTAGGCAATCTGAAGCATAATAAAGGGTTATCAAGTAAAATAAACCATTATAAGTCTTATTTTAACATGGATGCATGCTTAAAGTTTCTATGAAGTAAAGTATGCTTATATCCAGCTCAGCAAATGTGAGAATTGTAAGTGTAGGTTTGTATCGGATCAACCACCAAGCTATCTCGTTTAAACTTACACTTACGCTATTCAAATAAATATACGCAGAGGGAGAATTAAATGAAAATAAGAATGTTTACATTAGTGGCTGTAGCTATCATGTTACTCAGTATATTCACCATAACAGCAATGGCTTCTGACCAGGATAGGGACAGAGACAGAGATGAAGACTGTACAGGAGTACCTGAGTTCGCACCGAGAAATCAGACAAGAGCAGGCATTGGAGCTGGTGACAGTACAACAGAGCTTACAACAAGCACCTATGGTGACTGTGACAACTTCATCGATGAGGATGGAGATGGCGTATGTGACAACTGCCTTGGTGACGGAGTATGTGACGGAGACGGCGATGGAAGAAACTCTAAGGGAGATGGAGACCGCGACGGAACCGGACCAAAGAGAGATGGATCCTGTCAGAATTAATGATGAATCAGGGGATATTATTAAAGTGCGGAGTGAAACCCTGGATAGGGTGGTATCTTAGAACGCAGGTCCGGCCGACAGGTCGGATCTGCTTATTTATTTATAAAAAACATCATAATCTTTATCATACTCATATATAATTATACATTATAGAAAAAAATAGACATTATCTGGAAAACGGAAAAGAACTGGAGGGAAATCAATGAAAAAACTAGGAATGAGAATATTTGCATGCTTTGTTGTACTGGTGATGCTCATGAGCATCTTGCCTACAGGAGCACTTGCAGTCTCAGATAACTCAAAGAACTATGGTGAAAAGACCATAAGCGGAAGCAATGGAAATGGCAATATAGCCGATGATGATCAGGATGATGACAGTAGTGACGAAGAAGAAGAAGATTATGAGGATGATGACACTACTGCTGACAAAATACGTGACAGAGACAGAGATATGCTCAATGCCACTGGGGACGCAACAAGAAAAAGAAGCGAGAGCAGGAATTCAGAATCAGATTATCAGACGGTCAAGACAAATTTTGCTAATATAAAGTCAAAGAACCCTAACCTGGATACTGAGGAAGCCATCAATAGTACCAAAGATTATCTTATTGGCACCATTGACTACATGATCGATCTGCTCGATGAAGACAATGAGTATATCGATGACCTTGAAGATGAAAGGGACAATGTAGAGGATGCCACTACAAGGGAAGAGCTTGCGGACTCTGCAAAGAACATCAAAGAGATATGGAACGATGCACGTAAGGACCGTGTAACAGCTTCAAGTAAAGCTATCGATAACAAGATCAATGCTGTCCTCAAGACATCTGAGAACCTGGTGGTACGCCTTGAAAATGAGATAGCCACCATGAAGGAAAATGGTGAGGATGTGGAAGACCTCGAAGAGATGCTTGATGAATATAAAGAGCTTATTGATGATGCAAAGGAAAACCAGGAGCAGGCCAGAAATACATACATGAATGGCAATGGAAACAATGGTGAGAACATCCGTGAAGCTAATCGATATATCGTTAAAGCCGGAGAGGACATCAAGGACGCTAATGCCATTCTCAGGAAAATGCTCCAGGAGCTCAAGCAAGAGAGAGAAGGTGTAGTAGTACTTACAGGCGCCGGGACACTTAATGCAGAAGGAAACGGTACAGCTGTGATATCAGGTAATGTTTCCATAGAAATAGAAACCGATGAATATGCAAAACTTGTCATCAAGGACCTTGCAGGTGATGCGGTCATTGATACCGACGATGCTGACTATGAGACATCTAACATCGATTCGGGCAATAGCACGGACAACAACAGGGCATTCGTCTTCATAAACCTGACAGGTGAGGTATATATTGAAGGCAGCAGGCTTACCGTGATGGTCAGAGGAACTGACATAGAGCTCACAGCTGAAGGAACAGGCACTGCAGTGCTTTCAGGTGTCGGGGACTACGAGATCGACGGAGAGGAAGGCGAATGGGCCAGCCGCTACGTAGATGATGACGATGAGTCTGATGAAGAGGTTGATGACGACACCGTTGAAGCTGAAGAAGAAGAAGAAGAGGAGGAGGAAGAAGAAGACACCTCCGATGATGATGACGAAGACAGCGATGATGATACCTCTGATGATGATGAAGAGGACGACGAAGAGGATGACGGGAACACGACCGAAGTGAACGATACAGAGGTCTGAGAACTAAAATGAGAAACGATATAGGAGTTGAGAAGAAATGACCAAATTTAGAAATATCGCCATCATTGCAGTTCTGCTGTGTGCTCTTGTCATATCTGGTTGTACTGATAAAGGTACAACTGAAGATGATATCCAGATTGCTGAAGAAGAACAGAACCTCAGTGTTGCAGATGAGGCCCTCAATGAAGAAATGGTAGGCATCACAGACACTGAGATACAGGATCTGGAAGCAGAGCTTGCAGAACTTGAAGCTCTCATCAACGAGATGGAGCTTGAAGAAGAGATCGTTGTCGAAGAAATATGAATGGCTCCCATTCATATTCTTTTTTAATTTACCTATTTTTATTACATTGCTATTGGTCCATTACTACCAGGTCCTTATTTTCACCCTGAAGTTCCATCCATGGAATTCTATTTTGAATGTTTTGTCATGCATGCCAGAATGATCGATACACTTACCTGAAATCTTTTTATAATAAAAATAATATATGTAGTATGACATAATTTATTTTTGATCCCTGCGGAGAGGATCCTGAGATAATATCAGGAAGCAGGTTCAATGGCTAAAATGGCCAGAATACATTGATATTAGGGTGAAAAAGATGTTTGGTAATAATAAAGTGATAAAAGAGATCCCGGAAGTATTGAATTCAGTAATGAATGGGGATACCGGAGCAAGGATAGGTCTTAATGGTAAAGGAGCTGATAACGAAGCTGCAAATGCGCTCAATATATTCATTGAGACGGCACTCCAGTGGCAGCTTGCAGCAACTGAACAGGCGGAGATCAAAAAAGAGATGGAACAACTTTTGAAACTTGCACAGGAAGGACAGCTTGAATCCCGTATGGACACGGACAGGACCTGTGAAGATTCAAGAGTGATCGCTGAGAACCTGAACAACATAATGGATGCAGTTACAGAGCCCCTTACAGCTGCATCAAGATACATTGGAAGGATAGCAAAAGGAGATGTTCCACCCAGGATCGAAAAGGAATATAAGGGTATATTCAATGACTTCAAGAACAATCTGAACTGCTGTGTTGATGCTATAAACGCTCTTGTAGAAGATGCAGAAAAGCTTTCAATTGCAGGCATTGAAGGTGATATGGATGTCCGTGCAGATGCTTCCAGACACGGAGGAGATTTCAGGAAGATAATCGAATACCAGGATGAATGCCTCGATGCGATCACAAAACCATTGAAGGAAACAACTGATGTACTTCTCAAGCTGGCGATCAATGACTTTGAGAATGAGGTTGAGGGAGAATACAATGGTATATTCAAAGATAATGTCTACGCAGTGAATGAAGTACGCAAAAGACTCCTCAACATCCAGCGCACCTTTGAGTATATGGCCAAGGGGGATTTCAGCGATCTTGAAAAGTACAGAGCAGTCGGAAAACGATCTGACAAGGATAAGCTCCTGCCATATACCATTGCAATGATGGACAAGATCAAGGATATGACAGAAGAGTTCATACATCTTGGACATGCAGCAGAGCAGGGTCAGTTAGAATATAGAGCTGACACAAGTCGTTTTGAAGGCATGTTCACAGAAGCAGTATCATCTGTCAATGAAGCTATCGATGCACTGGTAAAACCACTTAACGAAGCAATGAGAGTGGTCGATGAGTATTCTGAAGGCAAGCTTGATTCAAGGTTCAGTTTCGAGAGCCAGGGAGATTTCAAGACCTTTGCAGAAAGCCTTGATCATTTCGGCGACAGCCTCCAGGCGATCATAGCAGATTCAAGTGCTGTACTTGATTCTATCTCAAAGAACAACCTTTCAAGACCTATAGAGGTAGAAGGTGTTGGAGAATTCAGAATGCTTACTGACGGGATAGAGAATAGCCGAAGATCTTTGAACAATATCGTTGCACTGGTCCAGAGCAGTTCTATGAATGTTGCTTCAACTGCAGAAGAGATGTCATCATCCGTGGAACATGTAACATCCTCATCATATCAGATAGAAGATACAGTATCTGAGATCGCACAGGGTGCTCAGAGCCAGGCATCCAAGACAGAAGAGGTTTCACGTGCAATGGTGGATATGACCATGACCGTGCAGGAAGTGGCGGTCAACTCACAGAAGGCTGCAAGTAATGCAAAAGCATCCAATGAGCTCATGGAGAACCTCGGAACCACTACTAAGGAACTGCTCAGGAAGATGGAAAGCATCAAGAATACTTCAGGTGAATCATCAGAAGTTATAATGGACCTTGCAGGAAAGTCAAAGCAGATCGGTGAGATCGTCAATCTCATTACCAATATTGCAGACCAGACAAACCTTCTTGCCCTTAATGCTGCTATTGAAGCAGCCCGTGCTGGTGAACATGGACGTGGATTTGCCGTTGTGGCTGATGAGGTTCGTAAACTTGCCGAAGATTCAGGAAATGCAGCAAAACAGATCTCCCTCCTTATCAAAGAGATACAGGAAGGTACTGACAATGCAGTTGTGTCCATACAACTTGGATCAGAAGAGGTCACCAATGGAGCCGAAGCACTTAACGAAGTTGCTACAGTGATCGAGCAGGTGGTCGAGTCAGGTTCAACAATTACAAACATGGTACAGGACATTGCTGCTGCTGCTCAGGAACAATCAGCTTCTATTGAGGAGATCACATCTTCTATCGAAGAAGTAAGCGCCATATCAGAAGAATCAGCAGCAAGTACCGAGGAGGCTTCAACATCAGTACAGGAGCAGAATTCCACGATGCAGGAACTTGGAAGGTCTGCTGAACAGCTCTCATGTCTGTCGAACGATATGAAAATGGTAGTTGAAAAGTTCATCCTTGACACCGGACAGGTGAATTCAGGCACTGGTAAAGGGCAAATACTGGAACTGAAAGAGGACAACGTTGATAGCAATATGACAGAGCACTTACTTGTTTGAGCTATATTCGGAACATTTGGTTTTGCCACCCAGGCAGAACCATTTGTATACATTCAACATGACATATTTTTAAGCCCACTGATATTTATATCCATTAATAATGGATAATAAGATGACAGATACTTTTTTATAGAAGCACAATCAATTGATTTGTGCTTAGAATGATATCATATCTAAGAGGAATATCATGGGAAATATGATAAAAACAACTTTGTTGCTGGCATCCTTAACAGGTCTTCTGGTCATTGTAGGCCAGTTACTTGGCGGGACGTCAGGTATGATCATCGCATTCTTATTCGCGATAGTCATGAATTTTGGAAGTTACTGGTATAGTGACAAGATAGTTCTGAAAATGTACCATGCTCAGGAAGTTACAGCAACTGAAGCACCACAGCTCTACGGCATAGTACAGAAACTGGCAATGCGTGCAAACCTGCCAATGCCAAAGGTCTATATCGTGAACACATCCATGCCAAATGCATTCGCAACAGGCAGAGATCCACAACATGCAGCAGTAGCTGCAACCACAGGAATACTTGAGCTACTTTCAGAAGAGGAACTTGAAGGTGTCCTTGCACACGAAATGGCACACGTAAAGAACCGCGACACACTGATAAGTGCTGTTGCTGCTACCATTGCAGGTGTTATCACCATGATAGCTACCTGGGTCAAGTGGGCAGCAATATTCGGCGGACTTGGAGGAAGAGATGACAACGGTACGAACAATATCGTTGGTTTCCTTGCACTTGCCATAGTTGCACCACTGGCAGCCACGATCATCCAGCTTGCTATCTCAAGATCAAGGGAGTTCGCTGCCGATGAAGAAGGAGCACGTATCTCACAGAAACCATGGGCACTTGCAAGTGCACTGGAGAAACTTGAGTACGGAAGTACACATTATCGTCAGAGAAGAGGTGACGTCCAGCCATCTCAGACCACTGCACACATGTTCATCGTGAACCCCCTGAAGGGAAGCACACTCATGAACCTGTTCAGGACACACCCTGTCACGGAAGAGCGTATCAAGCGCCTTCGTGCAATGTAAAATAAGATCAATTAAAAACTAAAGAGGCTTGTCTGCCCCCTATCTATAAGGTGGATGACCTCTACGTCATTTTCTTCGAGCTTGATAGAAAGGTGCTCCCTGTGGCATCCCTTTGGACTTTTCTCTGCACACATGAGCACTATCCTGCCACCTTCATCATTCACCTTCTTTATATGAGCCATCAGCTTTGCAAAGCTGGCCTTGAAAGGTTCGGTCCTCATATATTCTATATATGTGGGCTCACGCATTCCACCCACACCGTCACAATGAGAATAAAGGATCCTGTTCTTCGGGAACAATACTTCTAAAGATTCCTTATCATATACTTTGAAAGTAGACTGAGGATACCTTCGTATATCCACAAGATGGGTGATCTTGTTCTCAATGAGTATGGATATAAAGTCATCGATCCCACGATTCCCATATCCTATCGTATAACACTTCATTCTTTGCACCATTGGTCATGTAATAAGTGACGTATTATTATTTTAATTATTATCCGGATCTGGATGTTGTAGTTATCAGGATTATTTAATGGTTATTGAAGATAAGCGAATATACCAGCCTCTCCTGATAATACGACCCGGATCCCATCGATAAGAATATCACTGAGTAGGGCTATTTTGTCCGTGATATCATACATTACGAGGAAAAATTAATATTGGTTTTGTTCAAACTAATGATATGGTCTTTACGATGCATATGGGAATGGCATCAAAAAGATATCGAATTATAGATCTTATTCAAACCTGTAATTAAAGAGGATAAAATGAAAGTATCTGTCAGTACTTCAAAGGTCAGTGGTGAGGTTTTTGCCCCACCGTCCAAAAGCTATACACATAGGGCTATCACCATTGCTGCCCTGTCGGATGAATGTGCTATTCACCGCCCCCTCATGTCAGCCGATACACTTGCAACAGTACGCGCATGTGAGGCACTCGGAGCAACTATCGAGAGATCAGAAGATAAATTGCACATCAGAGGAGTAAATGGAAAACCATTCGTTCCAAACAATGTAATAGATGTGGCAAATTCCGGAACTACCCTTCGTTTTATGACAGCTGTCTCTTCACTTACCAACGGAGTAACGGTCCTTACAGGTGATGGTTCCATAAGAAGCCGTCCTAATCAGCCACTACTGGATGTACTGAACAAACTCGGTGTTGAAGCCTATTCCACTCGTGGTAACGGATGTGCACCTCTGGTAGTACGCGGCGGACTGAAGGGAGCGATCACAACAATAGATGGTTCCATAAGCTCACAGTTCATTTCCGCACTTCTTATCGCATGTCCACTTACAACCCAGAGCACAACGCTCTCTATCAAAGGTGAGATGAAATCCAGACCTTATGTAGACGTAACAATGGAACTCATCGAGAAAGCCGGTGGAGAGATACTTGTAGAAGAAGGCAACACGATCAAATTCATAATCCCTGCTAACCAGAGATATAACCTCAAGGACTACACTGTTCCTGGAGATTTCTCATCAGCATCTTACCTTTTAGCTTCTGCAGCAGTAACAGGGTCCACTGTAACTGTAAAGAACCTCTTCCCATCCAAACAGGGAGACGTAGAGATAATAGATGTCCTCGAACGCATGGGAGCTGAGATCTCATGGGATAAAGAGAACGGAATTGCAAAGGTCACAGGCAATGGTCTGAAAGGAACCACATTCGATGCAGGAGCAACACCTGATCTTGTACCTACCATCGCGGTACTGGCAGCATGTGCAGAAGGAGTGACTGTCATAGAGAATGCAGAACATGTTCGCTATAAAGAGACAGACAGACTGCATGCCATGGCACTTGAACTTACCAAGATGGGCATCTCTGTAAAGGAAGAACCTGACCAGCTTATAGTCACCGGTGGAACTCTTCACGGTGCAGAACTGCACGGATGGCATGACCACAGGATAGTCATGGCACTTACAATTGCAGGAATGGTAGCAGGCGATACGGTAATAGATACCGCAGACTCCGTAGAGATATCCTTCCCTAACTTCTTTGAAGAAATGAAAGCCCTTGGGGCAAATGTAGAACTGATAGATTAAGGGAAGAATTCTTCCCTTGGTTATTTGTTTTGATATCCTTTTTATTTTCCTGAATATGAGTCTTCAGCAGAGCGGGAGCTCACAGCTTTCTTGCGCATGTAATCAGGGATAACATCCTTCTCTACAACAAGCTTGGATGTACCTATACCAACTACAATTACTTTTGTCTCAACAGGTTCCTCTCCATCCCTTACCATGAGTTCCTTCTTAGTTACCTCGATCTCGACCTCGTCCTTACCATAACCGGCTGCTTTCATATAATCCATTATTATTCCCTTGCCGGTGTTCCTGGCAAAGTCAAAGGCCTGGATATAGTCAGGGAAGATCTGCCTTCCTTCAGGAGTGAACACAAAGTAACTGATGACCTCTTTTGCGTTCTTCAGTTCCTCATCTGTTACATCCTCACCCGTGATCGGAGCAAAGTCCTTCTTAATAAGGATCTCAACACGTTTGATGCCTTTTCCAACAAGTGCACCGACAGCATTTCCAACATTTGCATGTTCAGGAACAACTATATCAGCATCGATGAGCTTTTCCATCTCTTCCTTATATGCAACAACAGGCCCACCCAAAAGGATAACTGGTGTTTCCACCTTGAAACGTGTGTAATTATCACCTGAAAGCATCTGGTCGATCACAGTCTGTGGAATGCCATCCACAAGGTAAGATACAAGGTCTGATGCCATGTTCTTTGCAACCTTTTTCTTAACCATGATGGCAACTTCCTCTTTTGTAATTCTTAGTTGCTTGGCGATCTTTTCAGCTCCCAGTATAGAAGCTTCTGTTTCCCATAGATCGAACTCTCCAAGTACATGAAGTGCATCAGTTGGTGTGAAACCAATGGACTGTACGAGACGTTTCTGGATAAGACCATCGAGTGCCCTCACGCTTGGTTGCTTCTTCAGACGCTGGAAAATGTCCACATAGGACACCGGAGATCCCTGGATCACATCGAATATCTCTTCCTCGGTCCTGCTAAGTTCAAGAGGTTTGAGACCGGTACGGACAAAGAATTTCGTTGGCTGTACATTTTCACAGAGAAGTTTTCTTGATGGTGATTTTGATTCTTTGAACCTTTCAAGGAAACCCTGATACAAAGTTGCTGCACGACAAAGCGGGATAACTCTTCTGGGACCAATGTAGAACTTCTGGTCCTGGATCCATACGTGGCTGTCTCCACCTGTTGCTGAAGTTTCCATCCTGATGGCTTTTACCATTGTCTTCCAGCCGCCGACCACGGCACCCTGATCACTGAGTTCAGGAACACCATTTCTGATAAGAGCTACATCGGTACTTGTCCCACCAACATCGACCATTGCACATGTATCGTATTTTGTAAGGAAGGATGCACCTACAAGACTTGCAGCCGGTCCTGAGAATATAGATTCTATAGGACGCTCAAGGGCTTCTTCCATTCCCACAACAGAACCATCACATTTGAGCATGAGAAGGTTAGCATCCATACCTCTGGACTTAATATCCTGCATTATTGACTGAATGAACTTGTGTGTGATAGGCAGAAGCTGTGCATTCAGATATGCAGTGATGGCCCTGTCGTATGCACCGACCTCCTGGGAAAGTTCGTGTCCGCAGACAACCGGAAGGCCGGTTAGCTCACGGATCATTTCCTTGACCCGAAGCTCATGTTCTGAGTTACGGTTGCTGAAGAATGATGAAACGGAAAATGCTGCAACATGTTCTTTTACTTCAAGTGCAAAGAGCTTGACACCATCTTCGTCAAGAGGAGCAGCTTCCTCACCATTGCTTGTGTGACCTCCACCGAGCTGGACATAGTATTTTGCCGGGAATCCCTCTTTTGGAATGACATAATCACCTACAAGGATCACACCTACAGGGAAACCAGTGTCTTCAAGGATCGTATTTGTAGACAGGGTGGTTGAGACTGAAACCAGCTTTACATCCTGGACATATTCAGGATCCAGCGAATCTATTACCTTTTTAATTCCGCCTATTGGATCAGGATAGGTTGTCAGGACCTTTGTGGCATCCATTATAACTCCATCCGAGTCACGGATTATCACACCATCTGTAAATGTACCACCGGCATCAATGCCCAGACTGTATTGCATATTGATTCACTCCTTAAAATAAGATATAATAAAGATAGTGTAAAAAACAATGGTTTTGCACTATTTAAGCATTACCATATATTTCAAATAAACAGCAACGGAAAAAAGATACGGACGAACTAAGGAAGTACAAAATAACTTTCTCATAAAACTTATATACAGACGTGTGCATAGTTACACACATATTAATATTCAATTATACAAATATAAAAGGTGATCACCCTGAACCTGTCAAAAACGGTAAAAACATCCATCTTGATTTTAAATTCAGATCTTACCTCATATGAAACTCTTCCTTTTGAACAATTCACCCAACTTACCCAAAACCCGGGAAGTGATGTGAGATGAAACACATCATTCTAGCAATTGCTCTTCTTGCGATATTCGTATCTCCTGTAAGTGCAATGAACTGGCAGACAGAGACGGTGGATGACGCTTCCAGTTATTGTCCCTATGCTGGTCCCAATACTGGGAAGTATACTTCCCTTGCCTTCGATCCTTCAGACAATCCAGCGATAAGTTATCTATATTATAATTCCCACGAACTCAAATTCACACACTACAATAACTCAAGCTGGGAAATAGAAACAGTGGACGATGCAGGACAGGTTGGACTCTACACTTCCCTTGAGTTTGATCATTCAGGCAATCCAGCGATCAGTTATTATGATTGGCTAAATGGTAGTCTCAAATTCACATACTACAACAACTCAAGTTGGGAAACAGAAACTGTGGACAATGCAGGACTGGTTGGACTTCATACTTCCCTTGCCTTTGATTCTTCAGGCAATCCAGCGATAAGTTATTACGATGCGTACCGGTACAACACCAGCCTCAAATTCGCATATTACAATGGCGGGATATGGGAAACAGAAACAGTGGACAACATAGGAGATGTTGGAATATATACGTCCCTTGCCTTCGATCCTTCAGACAATCCGGCAATCAGTTATTATGATTTCAATACCAGCAAGGACCTCAAGTTCGCCCATTACAATGGTGCAAACTGGGAAATAGAAACAGTGGACAGTAGGCTGAATGTTGGAATGGGAACTTCCCTTTGCTATGATCCTTCCGGAGATCCGGCGATAAGCTATTTCGATCTGACAAACAAAGACCTCAAATTTGCACATTACAATGGCGCATACTGGGAAACAGAAACGGTAGGCAACGCACCAGGCTTGTACTTTGATGAAGACGAATACACTTATGGAGGCGATCTCACTTCCCTTGCCTTCGATGCTTCTGGAAATCCGGCGATAAGTTATAACGATGTTAATAACGACGACCTTAAATTCGCATATTACAATGGTGCGAACTGGGAAATTGAAACCGTGGACAGCACGAATGATGTTGGGAGGTATGCATCCCTTTGCTTCGATTCTTCAGGAAATGCAGGGATCAGTTATTATGATTATACCAACTCGAATAACGCATTCCTCAAGTTTGCCTTTAGTATGACAGGTACGTTGCCTGTGAATTCCTCTGTACCAGATGCCTGGGTATATGTGGATGGGATCAACCGATCAGTACAGGCCAATACAACCCTGTATCTCTGGCCAGGTACATACAATATCACCGTAGTGAAGCAGGATTATGAAACACCTGCGATCCAGACCGTAAACGTTACTGAAGGGGCAAACCCGGAAATTGATTTTATTCCGGAACCTGCACCGCCGGTTGCCGGCTTTGTAGTTAATACAACATCAGTAACAGCAACGCAGGATGTAGCCTTTACCGACCATTCCACAGGTTTGATCAGCTCATGGTTATGGGACTTCAGTGACGGAACAACTTCCACCGACCAGAACCCTACACACAATTATACCACAACAGGAACCTATAACATCAGTTTAATTCTCACAAACCCATCCGGCAGCAGCACACGTGTAAGAACTTCGTACATCACGATCGTTGATGCCCCGGTTGCCGGCTTCAGTGCCAATGTGACCTCCGGCACGGTTCCACTCTCCGTAGGTTTCACCGATTCATCGACGAACGATCCGACAGCATGGTCATGGGATCTCGGTGACGGGAACACTTCCACCGACCAGAACCCGAACCACACTTATTCAGCCGTGGGAACCTACAATGTGAGCCTCAATGCAAGCAATGCTCAGGGAAGCAATATCATCACAAGGACTGCATATATTACTGTATCTGCGGTCAGTACAGAAAGTTCCGATCAAGGAAGTTCAAGTTCCAGCCATCGCGTATCCGTCAGTTCCAGTCAGGAACCTGATATTGTGATAAGCACCGACACATCCTTAATGCGTGTTTCAGGAAGCACGGCAATCGAGTTCGACCTTTCCGATGGTGATGGTCCGGTCCTTGGAATCGGTTTTGATGCAGAGGAGGATGAAGGTCTGGTTGTTACAAAGGTCCAGGTTCTCAATGGCACACCTGACGACGTACCGGTTCCAGGTGGCAACGTATATTCTGTGATGAGCATCGACGTTGGAGCCGAAGGTACGATCTCAAATGATAATGCAGAGAACATAATGATACGTTTCAAGGTAAGCAGGGAATGGATCAATGAGAACAACATCGACCCTGATACCATCTCTCTGATGCATTTCTATGAGGGAGAATGGCAGGAACTTCCAACAGACCTGGAAAGTGAAGATGTGGATTTCCTGTACTTCACAGCCGAAACCTCCGACTTCTCGCTATTCTCGATTGTGGCAGACACTGCCAGCGAGGGAGTATCAGAAGAGAGCATTCAGGCAGAAGAAACTGCATCGATCGGTTCTGAAGAGGAACAAACAGACGAAGCAAGCACAGAAGATACAAAGAGCACACCAGGTTTTGGTGCACTGGTAGGAGTTGGCTTTGTATCACTTGCAATGCTTGTGATCAGAAAAAGAAAATAAGAAAAATAAATGACGGGACATGTGTCCTGTCAGCTTTTTTGTTTTTAGAGTAAGGTTTCCTGCCTATTTGGCCCCACTCATATTCACTTGAACATCAGTGCCATTATTCCCGGTTTTGAAGGCTTCATAGGATTCTGGAAGAAGTCAGCCTCCATACTTGGGCCACCGAACATCTCATTATTCACCCTCTCGGTTATTTCATCCAGTATCATCTTATAGGAGATACAATGTGGGTCCACGTCCTTTATTTCTCCACCAGTAGGAGTTATAGCATTGTAAGGACAGCCGCCTCTGCAGTATTTTATATGCTTGCAGTCCTTGCAGTTCTCATCCACATGAGCCTTGTAATCGAACATGAGCTTCCATGCAGCGGACTTTGAAAGTTCTTCAATACCTGGATCGTCACGGACATTGCCCATTACATATTCAGGCATACCTACAAAACGATAGCATGGATATATGCCTCCGTCAGGTCCGATTGCTAAGACATCTCCCATACAGTCTACGAAAGTGCATACTGCACCTCTGCCGCTGAATACGCCTTTACAGAGGTGGTCGATGTTCATTACCTCGATCTTGTCTATGTTCTCCAGATATTTGTCCAGGAGATAGATGAGAAGCCTGCCGTATTCTTCCGGATCAAGAGCCCATTTTTCAGGTTCGTCGCCACGTAATGAAGGCAGAGCAGGGTGGAACTTAAGGGTCCAGCCATTCTCCAGATAGAAATTGAAGATCTCCTCTCTGAATTTTTCAGAATGGGAAGTGAAAGTGGTAATGAATCTCACGGAAAGTCCATGTTCCTTTGCGATCTCATAGCCACGCATGGTCTTTTCATAATAGCCCTCTCCTCTCTGGAAATCATTAAGCTCTTTAGGACCGTCAAGACTGGAACCGATCGGAATGTTATATTCCGCGAAGATCTCAGCTATCTCATCGGTCATCTTCCAGAGGTTGGTCTGTATTGCAAAAGCCACTTTCTTCGGCTTTGCTCCCTCAGCAAGGAGCGGTAACGCCTCCCTGTAAAAGTCTGCACCTGCCAGGAGCGGTTCTCCTCCATGGAAAGTAAAAGTAACCGAATCCTCCTCGAAGTTCTTGAGCCATTCAACTACTTCTTTTATGGTCTCGATACTCATAATAGGAGACTTTTCTTCGGAACTCCAGCAATAATTACATTCTCCCGGGCAACCCAGGGTTGGGATAAGCATCACGTGAAAAGACATTTTTGTAGCACCTTGTTTTTAAGCTTCTTCAAGGTTTCAAGTTATTAGTAGTTTTCTAAGAAGCATTTCCCATTGATCAGTACTTGAATAGTTCTTCGAATAAAGGAATGGTCTTGAGATAAGAATCACAGAATAAAGAAGAACAAAGCAGAATGATGGGACAGAAAAGTAGAAATTATCCAAAAAAAGGGTAAGTAGTAGGCATAAAGCCTACACTTGTTTTAAAATTACTTTGCTGGAATGATGAGTGATCTCTCACCAGCAGGCTCGAACTCTTTGAGAGCTCCTCTTGCGAACTCCTTCCTTGGCTTAGAGAAGTCAAATGGCAGGAGATCGTCTGCGAAACAGACCTTGACAAGTGGGTTGACTGCATATGCATCTCCACGTCCTGCGTGAGCAGCGGATGCAATAGCTGTGTAACCACCCTGGTGACCTACGTTCATTGCGTAGTTAGGGTAGTTTGGTCCACGGAGTTCAAGAGCAAGACCTTCGTCGGACTGGTATGAGAGTACGTTTGTAGCACCACACTGGTCCTGCAGGTCGTATCCGAAGAAACCGAGACGGCCGTGTGCTTCCTTGTGGAGGTACATACAGAGGTACCATCCGGAGAGACCAGCGTTTCCGTTTCCTGTTGCCAGGGATACAGCTGAACCAGCTGCTGCGGAAAGGCTTGTTGCTCTCTGGGATCCACCGAAGTGGTCTTCGAGGGTTGTTGGGTACTTCTCGTAGTTCTCGAGACCGTAGATCGTGGACTCTGTTGCGATGTCCTTTACTACTTCGAGGTCTGCCTTTATCTTGTTGTCTGTACCTGTTGTTGCTGCACCATCGTACTTGTCGTTGATGTAGTCTACGTTGTAGTAGAGGTTGTCATCAAGGATGTTGTTACAGTATGCTGCTGTTGCGTACTGGGTGAAACCTACACCACCAGACATGTATGAACCGAGCCAGATCTGGTCGTAAAGCATACATGCTCCACCAACTACCTCAAGGGTAACGTTTGCTGGGTCTTCTGGTGTCTTACGGCTGGTCTGGATGATATCAGCCATGTGACCGAATGGAATTCCTCCAGGCTCGTTTGGTGCACGTGCACGTCTTGCAGGAAGCATTTCTCCCATCTGGATAACACCAGCGTGCTTTGCTGCGTATGAAAGGTCAGCTACTGCTGCTTCACCAGCACACATGCTGTATGCTGAAATGAAAGCCATACCGACCTGCATAGCCATCCATCTGCTTGTCTGACCACCGTCTGTGGTTCTGCTGACAATTGTTGGGATGTGTGCTGCCTGGAATGAGTTCTTTCCGATCGCTGCCTTAAGCTGCTCTGCCTGCTCTGCAGGGAACTGCTTGTTGATGTCGATAAGGAACTGGCTGTCGATCTCATCTGCGAGTTCATCGTCACCGGTGAAGATCTTTACGAAACAGTCATCTACAAGAGCTGGGTGTGTTTCGACCATGTGTTCCTGGACAACTGCTCCACCAGGAAGTGCGTGGTTGAGTGTCTCAAGGTAGTGGTTGATCGTTTCTGGTGTGACTTCGATACCGAGCCTCTTCTCGAGGGTCTCGTGTGCCATGTCCAGACCCACAATTACGGTCCTTCTGATGTCATCCCACATCTGCTGCATTGCAGCGTTGTTGACGTAGTGAAGGTCATCGATCTCTACCATGTCATCTGTTCCGGAAAGGAATGATGGGGTAAGTGCTCTCTGACCGAGTGGTATACCACCACAGTGCATCATTGGGTTGTAACCGACAAGGCCTCTCTTCTCTGCGAGTTCCTTACCAGCTTTTTTCATCTCTAATTTACGTGGGTTCTGATCGACACCAAGTCTGTAGTACTCTACAGTCTTGTCAGTGATCTCTCCACCGTTCATCTTGTTAGTACCGTGTTCTTTCGTGTACTTGATTTCCATGTGTTTTGCAAACATTCTCTTTCTATCGTCTGCCATTATAATCACCTCAGTTCTCCGGCTTGAATCCGTATGTGGTTCTCTGGTCGAATACTCTGTGTACCCATTCGATGACCTCTGCGTCATCTCTGAATGCTACATTGTCGACACGGTAGATGGTTGTCCTCTTTGCTGCTTCTTCTGCAGACATTGGCTTACCAAGGTTTACCTTCTTGTCGATAGGTCTTCCTACCTGGTCCTTGTGCATAATGATTACATCGCCTTCTCTTCTGCACCTGTCGAGCATGTCGAACATTACGCCGTCCTCAGGAAGTCTGAGTGAGTGACCGTGTACTGTTGCACCTCTAAGACTTGCGAGTGCTGGGCAGGTCATTTCAGTTTCCATCTGGAACTTTGCGATCTCTTCCATGTCTCTCTCACGAGCTTCAACGACCTGACGACCGGAAAGTGTTCCTGGGTCGACACCTCTGAAGTTGATTGATGCTGCGTAGGATCTGAAGTATGGTACTGATGGACCGTTGTACATTGAGTCAACGAACTGTACATACCTTACCCTGTCACCAGCTTTTGCGCCTGGTGTTGGTTCTACCATTTCTCTGACTGAACACTCTGGCTCGCCCATTTCTGCGAGTGGTGGGTGGGTGCTTGGGTAGTCGCTACCTGGTGCACGGTGTCCGAGAACAAGTGTCAGGTCATCGTCGGAGATCTCTCTGAGCTTCTCGACTTTACCAGACATGTGTTTTCTTCTGTTTTCAGCAACGGATGTTGCTCCTGGATAATATTGTAGTTCATATGCCATTATTATTCACTCCTAATTCTCTAATGATCTCATTGTGGTTTTCACGGCTTTCACGAGTTCGTTCAGTTTTTCCCTGGAACATGATTCGCCTCGTGTAACTCCTGTCACAATTTCCATTACCCTTCCTTTTGCTAAAATATCACTATCTTTGGGTTTAACAAGCCGGGTCTTAACTCCTGCCATTGCAAAATCCTCGAAATCAACGAGGGTCTGACAAACAACTACTGCAGGAATATCGGCTTCTTCAAGAATTGACTTTACTTTTCTGACCACATGGTCTCTGATGTTCCCTGTGTGGATCACAGCAACTTTATGCCTGTTGATCTGTGCTATCTCTTCAGGACTTATTCCAAAAGAGCCGGAACCCATGTTGGTATCCGGAACACCTGAACCGGTGTTGAGCACGAGCACACTTACCTGAATTTCCTCACGGCGCATGCCATATGTGAGTTCACATACTGGTTTTGTGATATGTCTTCTTCCCGGACTCATTGCAACTGCGATGACATCAGGTCTTCCTGTTTCGGAAAGAGTACCGCGCTGAGCAAGTCCTCCTCCACGGCCAAGACCCATTCCGTGTCTGCAATCTACAACCTGTGTTTCCCGGTCGAACATTCTATCACTTATTCCATGTCATTTGGTATGTCATCAGGTTTAAGGATACATACAGGATTATCCTTCAATTTTCCCTTCGGATCTGTCATTCCTATCATCATAGGATCAGCGCCGGGTCCCCGTTTTGCATAATCGGTGACGGTCTGCCTGGTTGGTATGAAATGACCTACTCTGAATTCAAAGGGCATTGTAAGGATAGTTTCACAAACTTCCCTGACCTGCTCCTTTACGTCTACATCTGCAACTTCTATACGAATGCTACCGACATATACGGAAAGTTCTATTGTCTGACCTGCAACCTCTATGACCTTGTTCCCTGAATGCTGCACAGGTAAGCCTGTTGCAGGTCCGTAAGGAACGGTCTGAGGAAGTCTTGGACCATGAACGAACAGTCTTATTATACCATCGACATCTGCGATAGCGTTGAGCAAGGACTGAGCGGTTTCAGGTTTTAGCAGCCTTGAAGGAAATACTTCAAGCTGCACAATGTTTGCGGCTGAACAAGCTTCGGACATTTTTGTTACCTTTATGATTATCTGTGATATTTAAGGAGGGGAGTTGGGCCTTAGAGTGCACCTGCCACTGCCTTGATTGGCTCCTTGAATTCTGGGATGGATCCAAATACGTTACCGACAAGTGTGGATGTCTTCTCTATGGTGGTCATCTGTGTGCCTGCATCAAGTGAAACTGCTGCACATACACAAGGAATTGCGAAACCTCTGGAGTGTCTGGTTACAACGTGGTTACCGTTGAAGATACCTGGTCCACCGCCACCATAGATGGAGTGACTGAAGAATGAGAATCCTACTGCAGTACCCTGTGCTCTACCCATGTCAGTACCTGGAAGACCTGTTTCCTTCTCAAGTATGTCGTTGTAGTAGAGGATGGTTGATGATACGTTCTGAGCTGCCCTGCCTGCACCACAGTTTACCATGGTTGCTGCAAGCTGACCTGCTGCTGCACATGCGTTCCACATTGAAACATCGTTTGCCTTGTAGAAGTTGTATCCGGATGGAGCTGTCTTGTCGACTGAGATGATACCTGCTTCAAGAGCTCTGTCAACTGTTGACTGAATCACAGTACCGATCGTACCGTCCTTACCGTTCTCTTTTACGATGTCGTAAACGTAGTTGCCTGCGTTAAGACCCTGGTATGCAAGACCGAGTAACTGGTGTCTCTCGAATGGTCCTACAGCGTTACCCATCTCGTACATTCCTACCTGCTCGAAGATTGATGAAAGTGCTGCTGCATTCATTGCCTTCTTGCCGGTAATTGCTGCTACGTGGTTTGTTGTGATGTTCCTCAGGGAGTAACCAAGACCTTCGTTGTTCTGTGGGATGCTGAGAATGGATGCGATGTTTGCGCCCTTCATGTCCATTGTCTGTGGGTAGCTTCCCCATACAGCGGACTTTACGATTGGTGCATCGAACATGTCAGTGTTGAACATGTCAATGATGGTCTGGACGACTGCTGCACCTGTTACGGTACTTGCAGATACGAAGTCAGCACCTATCTGGGTCCTTATGCTTGGGATCTGGACAAGAAGCTGCTTTCCGCCACTAAGTTCTGTTACTGCTGTGTCGTCATCATCGCTGACCTGGATGAGCTTCTTTACTGCATCACAGATAGCACCTGAGTTGCCTACGATATCGTACTCAAGTTCTCTACCGAGGATCTGCTTTTTAGCTCCACCCATTGAACCGGTCTTAAGTGCTTTGTCGATACCTGCGAGGTTAACAGCAACTGTCCTCTTTGTATCTTTGATGATGTTTTGAATCGCTGCGTTCCTTGTTGGCGCAATAGCTGTAAGATCAACGCCGCTTTCCAACAGTTTACCTCTGTCGTCGTAAATGTCTATTTTATCAGACACGTATATTTTCCTCCTATGTTTCTATTCAGAAATCACCCTTATGGAAACGTACAGATTAGCGAATGAAAGTCAATTACTCTGTACCACACAGTAATCTCTGTACGCACATTTTCCAATGGGAATTCTCGGAATTATTAAGCAACAATGACGTTTAAACCTTTTGCATCGTTTCTGACAATATCGTTATCATCGAACGCAAGTAAAAACCATTGATCAAAATAATTGAGTATGTTCATTGCCAGCATAGCGAATTACATAAACTATATAAATGCCAGTGAGAGAACTTAACCTGTTATAGATAATTTTTCAGACAAAAGAGAAGGATCCGCAAACCTTTAAGTACCTATATAATATGTAATTCGTTCTATGGAGATCACCGCTGACGTAGGAGGCAATCCAGGGATCGATTGCAAGGGCTTCTGCACATATTGTTATTTCAAAAAGGTAAAAGAGAATCCTCCTTTTGGATGCAAATACTGTTTTCCCTTCAAAAAGGGCTGTGATTACTGCACCAGAGGTGTAAGGGAAGCCTACTCCAGCTTCAAACCAGGACAATACGTATTCCAGGAACTCTATCAGAGACTCATGATGGGAGGAGACATAGAAAAGATAACCATCAGTGGTGGAGGGGACGTAAGTTGTTACCCGGACCTGAAGGAATTGGTTGCTAATCTGGCACAGTTCGGTCTGCCGATCCACCTTGGATATACAAGTGGAAAAGGCTTCGATAAAGGCGACGAAGCAGAGTTCTTCATAGAATACGGAGTTACAGAGGTTTCCTTCACAGTATTCGCAACTGATCCAGCTCTTCGAAAAGAGTACATGAGAGACCCTGAACCTGAAGCATCACTTGAGGTGCTCCGCCAGTTCTGCAAGCAATGCGATGTCTATGCAGCTATTGTCCTGATCCCCGGGGTCAATGACGGAGATGTTCTGGACAAGACACTGACAGATCTTGTGGAAATGGGAGCAAAGGGAGCGATACTTATGCGCTTTGCCAACAGGACAGAAGAAGGCCTCATACTGAACAACGCACCTGTGATGGATGGGATAGAAACACACACCATAGAGGAGTTCGTGCAGATAGTCCGTGATGCCGATGCAAAATATAACATAAGGATCACAGGAACACCACTTGAAGACCCGCTCATTGGTTCCCCATACGCCATCAGGAACGAAGAGGAAGCACTTGGCAAATTACCAGAGGTCAGAAAGGATGCAACTGTGCTTTCAAGCAGAGCTTCTAAAGAAAGGCTTCAGGAGATATTCACAAAAATCGGAAGTCCTGTCAATGTCGTTGCCGTTGAAAAGGATATAGGATGCCTCATAACAATAGAGGATCTGGAAAGACTTGACCTGAACAACGTAAAGGAAACAGTGATCATGCCGGGAAGAGCGTTCGTGTATGATGCTGAAGCAACAAATGTTCTCTCAAGGGATGGAGTCTCACGTTTTGTGCGTAGAGGACCTGAAATGCTCACATATGACGGAGAGATGTCCATAGGTCACTCAAAGGAAGAAGTGCTCGAATTCGAGATCGAGCAGTTCACCGAGCTCATAAATGAGATAAATGCGATAGGTCTTCCGATAGCCGAATAGATCCCTGGTAAAAATACCAGAAGCTGATACATAGACCATTACATAAATTCCAGAAGGCCGGTCTGTTTTGACCGGTCATTCTCGAACAATGACTTCATATCAAGACCAAGAAGGTCTATCCTCTGTTTTGTATAACTTGAAACATTGTACTCCACTGCAACCTTCTTTGAGACCTCGAGATACTTCTTCACAGCCCCTTCATGGACCGTAAGTATCACACGTCCGCCACATTTAGGACATAGACCAGTAAGCGGAGGTCTTCTGAACTTTGCAGCACATTTAAGGCACCTTGTACCCTGCCTCGAGAACGCCCTGAGATTACCGAACATATCCGGCAGGAAGTGGGATATCAGTACCCTCTCTGCGACATTGGAAGCATCCACAGCGCGTATCTTATCCCCCAGTGCAAGCTGGGCATCCATCTTCTCCACCATGCTGCCAAGGGTCTTGTAAGCACTGTTAAGGGGGCCTGCAGCTATGTCAGAGGTATCATGAGTGAACATGAAATGCTCATACTGGTCAGGAGTACCAAGTCTGGAACTTATAAGATCGAAAGTCGATTCCAGTTCCTTGGGATTTGTATATTCCAGACTTGCCTCATAGAACTCAAGAGGATAATGGTCACAAACATCGATATTATGCGCTTCCTTGTCAACCTCACTTGGATCAAGACGTGTTGTGAGAACAAGAGGAGCATCCATCTTACCTCCCCTCTTCTCAGGCAGATAGTCCCTTGAGAAGTTCATAAGACCATCCAGAAGAAGCATCACACAGTCCTCATCACCATCACAGTTCCTCCTCTTCGCAGCATGGAAGAATGGATGTGCATAACCCACAGATGCTTTGGTGAATCCTACAAGTCGTCCAAGTACACCTGCTGAAGTGTGCGGAGCAAGCCCCATGAGCATCACACCAACAAGGTCCTCACGCTTCTTTGCATTATAATAAGGCTCCTCGCCATAATATTTCACAAGGAGATCATCGATGTACTCCGTGGTCCTCAGCAGATAGTCAGCACAATCATATGAGACAACAAGGTCCTGGACCTTGAGACATACAACCTGATCATCCCGTTCAAGAGGATTGCCGTATATATCCTCTGTGTAGCCGATCTGTTGCAACTTCTCGACACCTATAGCCAGCTCATCAGCACGTATATGCGTCAGAGGGATATCGGACATATCATATCTGACAGTCCCATCCTTGAAAGTATAAAGATCATGTTTGGCCCTGAGTATCCCTTTTTCAAGTGGTTCCGGCGTCATGGTCCCGGACATCATGCGCTTGACACCCTTGACCTCGATATTCTCACGCTCGCCAACCTTTGCAAAGGCAGCCTGATATATTTCCTTGAAGTTGATGTTCTGCATCTTCACACAGGTTGTCTTCGAACCACATTTCGGACATGCATCCTTCTGTATGGATATACCACATCTCGGACAGAACAGTTTTGGAATAGTGAACTCACCACAATCACAGCGGTAAAGGAATGAATCCACTCCACATGCAGGACACACACGATTACCGATCTCAACCCGTATCTGGCCGACCTTCCCATTCATTGAAGACATATATCCGGCAGCAGCTTCCATCTTACGGGTATTCCCTGCAGAGTCACCTATCGGGAAAAGAACATGAGGAGCAGGAGACATCTTCCTTTTGTTGGATTTCTCCGGTCGACCCATCCTTGCACCGATCCGGATAGGAGCCCTGGGTCTGACAATGACACCACTGACCTCATTGACAGCATCCATTATCTCGACAGATTCCAATGAGCTCCATTTGCGACTCAGGTCTTTTTCAAGACCAAGACACCTGATAAATGGAAGTGGGTTCTCAATGACCATTTTCCCGTCGTTTATCCTGTGCAGTACAAGCAGGTTCTCCAGGATCTGCTTCATACCATTACTATCTCCTGGCTCCAGTGGCAGTTCCAGAATGGAACCATCAGAAGAGAGAGAGCCTTTCTCAGATACGAATGCTGTAAGAGCAATATATTCATCTACGGAAATATCATGCCACAAATAGGTATATGCTGGATGCAGAGGGACCTTATAAGTATCACATAATTCCAGAGCAAGTTCCTGTGAAGGCAACTTCAGTTCATCCCTTGTATAAGGGGAATTCTCTACATCCCTCTCGAATTCCTGTATCCACCATTCAAAACAATAAGAAGAAGGCACAAGCGGATGATTGTTCTCCAGAAAGTCACCGTAATTGATAAGGATCTCACCGATATCGATGATCTCCTCTACTTCAGGATGGATATCTATGGCCATCTGCTCATCATCCACTCTGATGATATCACCTGATCTTAACCTGACAGTGGGACCTTCAATACTATCCACTGGCGCCATACCAGCAGCTTTTCCCGGACGTTCTACTTTAAGCTGGGTACCTGCGACGATAAAGCTGTCCATTATATACATGCTCGCAGGACTTATCCCTGCAGCTGCAAAGGAAGTGTTTCGTGACCTGCCATACCTTAACCTGAAACCTCCGGGTCGCATGGGGTGGGAGAAAACAGGTCTTCCTGCAATAAGATCCCTGAGATATTTGTCCTTGGGTTTGACACCGACAAAACCGCCATCATCATCATCTGAGCTTTTGGTTCCGGCTATGAGTTTGTTAAGCCAGTCCCAGCCATCCATTTCAAGCTTATTTACGTGTTTTAAGACCTTCGGGGCTTTTAACGCCAGACCTTCTGCAAGTACAAGACACATACCTCCGCGCACCCTGTTGGTCTCTATCCTGTCCATGTTCCTGTAGCCTTCGACCTCTTCGGCCTCTGTGGGTTCCCCATCTATACATATGGGACAATTTTCAACGATAAGCCGGATCTCATCTTCAGATGGTGTGTATTGAAGAGTTGCCACACGCCTGTAGAGAAGGATCTCCTCCACGTACCTCTCAACCTCATCCTTGCGCGGCTTGAACCTGTCAATACCAACTGCACGCCGCACATAGTCCCCTACCAGTACTGAAAGTGCCTGGGCTGTTCCTCCTGCACTGCGTATAGGTCCTGAATAGAAGATCCTGATGTACTCGCTTCCATCATCATTCTTACCAAGGGTCACCTTGTCAATTCCCTCTATGGGTGCTGCAACGACACCTTCCGTGAGCATTGCCACAGATACACGTATGGCAGCCTCTATAGCTGCTTCCTTTGATTCGAACTCACCTACAGCCCCCTCTGCAACAGCTTTTCCTATTGCAAGAGCACCTTCTTCACGGGACATGGTCTCATCGAATATTCGTATCTGTTCAGCGACACCTTTCACACCGATCAGGTTCTCAACCCTGTCTGCAAGGTCCTTGGCAAGCGGGATCTCTATATGGGGTTTGGGGTCCTTTCCTCTGGAACGTGCGCGATTGGCGATCTCTATCTCCTCATGGAGTTTGGACTCAAGTCCCTCAAAATACTCACCCATTGCTTCGCTGACTACTATTTCACCCATTTAGAATGGCCCTCCGTGCTGTGGAAATATGCATTTGTTCTTCAAAATTGTTTTCCTGCTTTCTATGTGCGAGTTATTAATATAGATTAAGCTCAAATTACTATGTAACGGTTATTATAGAAAAAACTAAGTAAAATTCAGGAAGGATGTGGATGAAAAAACCGATAATAGTATTAATGCTATTAATCACGATGCTGATCCCTGTTGCCAGTGCCGATGTGGTCAACGATCTCAGCGTCGCTGTGAATGAATATAATGAAAATGCGGATCAGGTACCGTCTTTTCTCAAAAGTCTCCTTGGTGACGAAGTGGTCAAGCTCGTGATCATGACAAATGATGGCGAGGAAATATACATAAAAGCTATCACAGAAGATGCTTACATCACTACCTTCGAAGAGGTCGATGCAGATACAGAGATCGGTGAGACCATCATAGTAGGAACCAGTGAGGACACGGTACTTGAAATTCTCAGTTCAGATGATCCTCTTGGAACATTCCTTGATGCAAAGGACAATGGTGAGATCGTAATAGAACCAGTAGGACTCACAAACAGCGTTACTTTCGCTGTTGCAAATGTACTATTGAAACTTACACAGTTGCTCGGGCTTGTATAACCCTGCAAGAATAGTTGTTCTAACACATGGCCTTCAGCGAATTTCCAGTTCGCTGGCCATTTCTCTATATGTTTTCCCTTTGTCAGTAGTGATGAAAATATTCCCTTTTTGTTCAATGAGTTGTTTCTCTTCAAGTCTTGCAAGATATTTGTTTGCAATTGTTGAATTCAGATTTGCCCCATAAACTATCTGAGTTTTTTTTGCACCATCCAAAGCTATCTTTAGTATATCTAACGTAATATCCAACCTACTCCGCCTAATAGCAATGCCCCCAGCATTCTATTTTTGTACCACAAGAACTAATGATATAATATCGATCGATGATATATCGTTAGTCTAATAAATCTATCATTGAACACATATTTAACATCATCGATTTGTAACAATACTAAGTAAATATGTTACTAAATAAATAACTGTTTTTTTAGCTAAAAGGATCTTATATATAAGTACTACAACCGGCCAACAGTTAGGTTTATAATTAATACAGCAATAGAGGTATCGTTAATTCCATATGCGGGAGTAACCAAGTGGCCAACGGTGGCAGACTCAAGATCTGCTCGCGCAGGCGTTCGGGGGTTCGAATCCCTTCTCCCGCACCACACCAAAGGTGATCTTTTTTGTCAGACGCTATCGACCATGATACTATTGTAACGGCTATTGTTGATATTTTAAAAGAGGCTGAGACCATTTTACCACAGGATGTTGTGGACTCAATTAAAAAAGCAGCCTCTGAAGAAACATCCCCTGTGGCTAAAGAGCAACTTGAAGCTATTCTTAAGAACATCGAGATCGCTGGCAGCAGGAAAGTGCCGATCTGCCAGGATACAGGGATACTCATATTCTTCGTTGAGCTAGGCCGAAAAGCCGTAATAGACTGCAATATTGAAGAAGCGATACTTGAAGGAGTGAGAGTCGCAACTGACATCATTCCCCTTCGCCCCAATGCAGTAGATCCGATCAGCAGAAGCAACAGCGGAAATAATACAGGCAGCGGAATACCGGACATAAAATATGAACTGGTAGAAGGCAGCAGCATCAAAATAACCGTTGCTCCGAAAGGTGCAGGTTCTGAGAACATGAGTGCTATCAAAATGTTCAACCCAACTGAGAAGGACAGGATACGTAACTTTGTCCTTGAAACTGTGATGAACGCAGGTGGAAAACCATGTCCACCTATCGTCGTGGGCGTTGGCATCGGAGGATCGTTCGATAAGGCAGCAAGGCTTGCAAAATCAGCCCTTCTTGAAAAGATAGATGAAATGGATGAGGAAGAGATGAAACTGCTGGAAGATATCAATTCCCTTGGTATCGGACCAATGGGACTTGGAGGCAGGACCACCGCACTTGCCACCCATATCAAGAAAGCACACTGCCATACAGCATCCCTTCCGGTTGCCGTTAACATCCAATGCTGGGCAAACCGTCATGCTTCGGTCACACTCGGAGGTGATCAGTAATGGAATACAGACTGACAACACCACTTGAAGAAGAGGACGTGACCAGGCTCAATGCCGGAGATATAGTCTACCTCACAGGAACAGTGCTCACAGCAAGGGACGAAGCCCATGCCAGGATCCTGGAGATGGCAGAAGAGAATGAAGAGCTTCCATTCGATCTTGATGGCTCCGTGATCTATCACTGCGGCCCGCTCATGAAAGAAACAGATGGAAAGTGGGAGGTCGTTGCAGCAGGACCCACCACAAGTGCCCGTATGTCAAAAATGACACCAGAGCTTCTGAAGATACACAATGTACGTGCATTCATTGGCAAGGGTGGAATGGACAATGTAATTGATGCAATGGAGAACAAAGCAGCTTATCTTGCATTCACAGGAGGATGTGCTGCACTTGCTGCCATGAGCATCGATGAAGTAAAGGACGTACACTGGCTGGACCTGGGTATGCCTGAAGCTGTGTGGGAACTCAAAGTTAAGGACTTTGGACCACTTGTCGTTGGAATAGACTCACACAAAAATAACCTGTTCCAGAATGTCAACAAAAAAGCAAAGGAAGCTTATTCGATGATCGAATAAGCAATTATCATATTCTTTTTTTATATCAGTTCATATCACAAAAGTGAACACTACCCAGGCGATCAGTGTCAGTATGATAGAGTGTTTAAGACCCTGGGACACTGAACCCTCACCCATCTGACCGGCAACAAGTCCACTCATGAATCCCTGTATCACACCTGTGTGCATCATGAGACGTGTGTACTTTGCCGGGTCGAAGGCACCAATGAACTGACTTCCTGCACCTGCTGCGGAAGCTGCTTTACCTGCTTCTGCCATGGTTGGCACAAAGGTTGACGTGAGCATTCCGATCACGAACAGGAAAACGAAGAACGACATGTAACTGATGACCACATAGACCATCATATTACCACGCCTCTCGCGCTCCAGCATCTTCACTTCCCTTGCATCACGGGCAGCAGCTTCAAGAACGGAAGCCACACGACCTCCGGCCTTGCTTGCCTGTGTGATAAGGGACACTGTCCTTGTAATGATAGGCGTTGGAACTCTTTTTGCAAAGGTCTGCAAAGATTCCTCGAAAGAGACACCCCATGACATTGCAGCATCCATGCTCTGGACCTCTTTTGTCAGGGCACCATACTCACCCTTTGCAACAGTATTGACAGCTCTTGGAAGGGTCAGTCCAGCCCTGCTCATCTCAGATATATCCCTCAGGAATGTCGGAAGATATTCCTCGATAGTATCCGTCCTTTTGAACTTCTTATGGAACGTGATAGCAGGAGGAGTGATCGTGATAAGAACAGTGAAAATGATAATATCATCTATCAACGGAGTACCCCAGGTAGCGACCATTCCAAGGAAAAAGAATACCAGAGCAACCGGAAAGCTCAGGAAGAAAGTATATTCCGGATGTGTATAGAGCATTTTCAATGGATCTTTGATGAACTCTTTCAAGAGGATATTCTTATGTGCTTCCTCCATCTTCATACTTATCTCAAAATCCTCAAGCTCGGATAATTCATCCTCTGTAAGAGAACCATCCAGAGGGGAAGAGGTATTGAAAATATCATACAGATTCATTTCAGGCCTCCGGGGTAAGGGTACTGATAAGAACTACATACATCAGACTACCGATCGGGATCAGTGCATATATGATGATATAAAGGAAGACCATCTGGGCATTACCCATTATGGACATAATGGATATGACCACCACAAGGAAAAGCGGACCTGCAACAAAAGCAGTGACATAGGTCTCTCCAAGAAGACCCAGTGTTTCAAGGAATTCCTTCTGGTTCTGACGATTTTCCATGATATATTGTTCGGTCTTTATCTGGAAATAAGGCTCAAGCTGACCTCCCGAAGTAACAACTGTAATAGCACCCTGCAGAAATTCCTGCAATGCAAGAGAAGGGGTCGTTACAGAAAGGTTCTTCATGGCAGTTACAAGGTCATGACCCAGTATCTCTAGATCACGTACAAGATAACGGCATTCCACTGACATCTCGCCATAGATGTCATTATTTGCAAGTGATCGGAAAAGATCCACCGGAAGTACACCTGCACCGGACATTGCAGACATATAGTTAACAGCATAAGGAAGCATGCTATCGATCCTTCTTTTCCTGTCACCGGCCATGAGAGCAGGATATATCTGGAATATCTTATAGACAACTATGAACACCAGGGCCGTGAATACTACACCAAGTATAAGCCCCATGAAAATGGACTTATATTGCATCAGTGGTGCCATCCAGCCAGGCAACAACAAGCGTGTCGCTTTCAGCTCAGGAACACCAAAGGCCAGAAGGGCCAGCGAAATAAAGAACAATGCACCGACAGCGCTTAAGATCGAACTCAGCAGTGCTCCGGACATATAGACATCGAAGGCCACGTCCATCCTGTTCTTCAGGAGACTATGACGCAGACCGAAGAAGTCAAGCCTCTTCTTTTCATAATGCTTCCCGAAAAGATTGTAAGCGAAGATGAAATAGGGATTAGCCATATAATTCCTGCCTTACAAGTTTCATTACCATTTCCGGTTCACGGTTATAGGCCACGACGATCTTTGCGAAATCCCTGAAGTGGGTTATCTTCTTCTCACGGGTCCATTCAAGGATATCCTGACGTCGTTTCAATTCATCGCGAACTCTTTCTTCTGTCCATCCACGACTCTCCATGACACTTTCTACAATATATGACCTGCCTGAATACTGGAACATATCCTTAGCGGCATCCCACATGAAAACATCATTTGTCAGGAGCTCACCGGTCCTTGGATCAACACCAACTATTTCGGTAAGGGTCTTACAACGCCTGACACGTTCATCACCGACCTTTACCTGTACCTGGATCGCCACAAGGTCCAGTGCCTGTATCATGATCCTCGGTACATTGATAGGTGGATTCTCCAGTCTGTGAACCACTGATTGTACAGAATCTGCATGCATAGTAGAGAATGTAGTGTGACCTGTTGACATTGCCTGGAAAAGTACATAGGCTTCAGCACCTCTTACCTCACCCACAAGGATGTATTCCGGCCTCTGCCTCAGAGAAGCTCTCAGAAGCTCGTACATTTCGATCGAACCTTTCTCTTCACCGGAGAATGCCTGTCTTGTAACACCAGGGATCCAGTTAGGATGGGTCAGGTTGAGTTCCCTTGTATCCTCAATGGAAACGATCTTCATTTCCGGCTGGATGAAAAGGGAAACAGCATTCATTGCCGTAGTCTTACCTGATGCAGTACCTCCTGCAAAGACAAGGCTCTTACTGGAATCAACTGCAAGCCACATGTATGCCATCATGGCAGTTGAGAATGTATGGAACTCTATAAGGTTAGCAGGAGTTATCGGATTGTCCTTGAATCTCCTGATAGTAAAAGTAGTTCCACGAGTAGTGATCTCCCTTCCCAGTGTCATCTGGATACGGGAACCATCTGGCATGGTCGCATCAAGTAAAGGTCTTGCGATCGATATATGCCTTCCACATATCTGGGCTATCCTTATGGCGAACGAATCAAGAATATCATCCGACTCGAACTCGATGTTGGAAGGTATCGAATTGTACTCTTTGTGATAGATATAGATAGGAGTGTTCGGTCCGTCACAGGAAATATCCTCAAGATTAGGATCCCTCATAAGAACATCGATCTCACCATAACCCACATAGTCACGGACTATATGGTACATGATCCTCTCACGTTTTCTTGGGGATATATCGATCTGGAACTCTTTCAGATACTCGATCACATTATACTTCAGATATTCCTCTGCATTCTTACGTGAGACTTCCTTGAGATTGACATCAAGGGTCTCGATGAACTTTAGTTTGATAGCATCCATGAGCTCCTGTTCCTTCTCAGTGAGGACAGGTTCTATGGATTGATACTGGAACTCATGGGATTCCGGATCATATGCTATTCTTATGTAAGCATATAGAGGATTCACCTCATACAGCTCTACCTCTTTGAAAGGACTATCTGCTGGCATGGTCAGATCGACTATAGGACCATGTTCAACAACATTATAAGGATCAAGGTTGATCTTCTTTCTGGAGAATAGCTTGCTCACATGGTCCATTAAAGATTCCTTTTCTTCGTCATCGATAACGAATTCATCCTCAATGGGTTCCACTTTGAAGATATCAGAAATTGTCTTTTCCCAGAATGACTCCTGTTCATCTGAGATAAGATCATCATAAGAATCCAGATGAACATCATCTACCTTGCTCTTTAAGCTTTCAATACTGACGGGTTCCGCATCAGGAAGAATGAGATCTGAAAGTTCATCTATTACCTCATCCATATCCACGGATAGGATATTCTCAAGTATCCCCTCATCGCTCTCATCATCATATCCGACAGGCTCGGAAGGTTCCTCTTCCACAGACCCTGCAACCGGAATATCAGACTGATCGATATCCTCCGAAGGAGCTATCTCTTCCTTATCAGAAGAGGTGGGCTCTTTTTCGGACTTTGAAATGAGAGGGTCCTGATCATCTAAAGCATCTGTTCCCTCTCCAATGCTCAGTATTTGATCCTCTGGATCCACAGTTACATCCGGAAGACCGCTCTCATCTTCTTTATCTTCGACCCGGTCACCTGAAATATTACTCAACTATTACCAACCCCTACACCAGTGGTATTATAAGTCTCTTTGAAATTCATTTCTCTGGCATCCTGTTGTAAATATTCCGGATGTATCACTTCTTACCCTTTGAAAGAGAGAACTTCTTGCCCTTCTTTTTCTTATCTTTGCTCTCTTCAGCAGAAGCCATCTCTGCAGATACCTTTATACCTGCGATCTCTGCAGCCTCTTTGTTAAAACCTACCGAAGCCGGAGATCCGGGATACTTCATCACCATAGGTGCCTTGAATGCAAGAGAGTTCTTGACATTGGGGTCTTCCTCTATGTTCGCCAGGATCTTAAGACCAAGAGCATTCTCTATCCTTTCCTTAGTGAGCTCATTCTGGGTCACACCGGTCCTGTTAATGAAAGCACCACGGAAAGGTTTGCCCATATTATCAGATATTGCCTTGATCTTCATTGCGCCTGCAAGAGAAGCAATATCAGGGTTTATCACCTGTATGAGCTCATCGGCCAATGATATGGAAAATATTGAATTCTTGTTGATACCTGTAGGTGAATCGATCACAATAAAATCGTACTTGTCCCGGATACTTTCTACTATCCCTCCAATTATCTCAGTGTTCGCATTAAGGAAACTATGAAGAGAGATACTGCCCGGTAAGACATGAAGATTGTTCGGGCCATCATAGATAGCCTCTTTTAACTCTGCGGTCCCGGAAAGAACATCATGAAGACTTGCTTTTGAAACATCCAGACCCAACATCAGCCCTATAGTGGGCATTCCGATATCAGCGTCAATTATCAAAGTCTTTTTTGCAAATCCTGCAAGTGCAGCACTAAGATTAATAGCAGCCGTAGTTGTGCCAACACCACCCTTCCCTGAAACAATAGTAATGATCTTTGCTGTCATAAAATGCCTCTATTGATGATTATAACTTCTGTCACCCAGTTGAAGACCCATCCAATAATAATGTCATCTGGAGTATATACCAAACTAAATATCACTTAAAAATATAAATACATATCTATATTATCCCGTGATTAATATCCACAGTCCCTCAATTAGCAATATATATGATCAGATAACATCATGTTCACATGACACCTGCCGAAGAAAAAGATATCAAACTCTTCCTTTATCATGCAAAACAATGTGACCCCAAGAAGTGCACAGGCAAGAAGATGGCAAGATTCGGACTTGTGAACCTGTCCGAGAAAATAGAAAGGATACCATCAAGGTCCATACTTCTTGACCCTATGGCAGAGAAAGCCCTCTCACCGGCAGATAGCTCAAAGAAAGGGATAACTGTTCTTGATTGCTCATGGGAAGAAGTTGAAAGGGTCTTTCCACAACTCCTCAGAATGAGACTTGAACACAGAGCATTACCTTACCTTGTGGCTGCAAATCCTGTGAATTTCGGAAGACCTTTCAAACTCACATCAGTGGAAGCATTTGCTGCTTCACTGTACATACTAGGGAATAAGAAGCAAGCTGAAACGATCATGTCCAAGTTCAACTGGGGACATACTTTCCTTGAACTCAATCATGAACCACTGGAAGAATATTCGCAGGCAAAGGATAGCAAAGATATCCTGAGGATACAGAGCGAATATATGTGATCGCCTAATGCAAATACAAGGAACGAGTATAATGATACAGATCGGCGTTATAGGTGCAGGTTCCTGTGATGAGGAACTGAGAAGGACTGCAGAGGAAACTGGTTCTGAGATCGCAAGAAATGGATCGGTACTTGTTTGTGGCGGACTTGGCGGAGTTATGGAAGCATCTGCAGCGGGTGCAAAGAAAGAAGGTGGAACTACAGTGGGTGTTCTCCCGGGAGACAGCCGTGAAAGTGCAAACCCTTACATAGACATAGCAATAGTGACAGAGATGGGACATGCCAGAAATGTTATAATCGCACGTTCTGCCGATGTACTGATAGCCATTGGCGGAGAATACGGCACACTTTCCGAGATAGCACATTCCCTGAAGATGGGTAAGACCGTGGTCACACTGGAATCTAAATGGGAGATCGAAGGGACCATTAAAGCAAATAGCCCACAGAAAGCTGTAAGAATAGCGATCGATAGCTTCAACAAATAACTGCAGATATAGTACTATATAATAGTAGAAAAGGAAAGTCTATACAGGACCATAAAAGGTCCGGTACAGATGATCAGAAGATCTTGATCATATCTCGAGATCAATACCAATAGGGCAATGATCCGAACCCATAACATCCGGCAGGATGAAAGCGTCCTTGATATCATCCTTTGCATTATCGCTTGCAAAGAAATAATCGATCCTCCAGCCAACATTTCTTTCTCTGGCCTTTGTTCTCATACTCCACCAGCTATAGTTCTCAGGTTCTGTATTGAACATCCTGAAAGTATCGAAATAACCATTCTCCAGAAGCTTATCGATCCAGGCACGTTCTTCAGGCAGGAAACCTGATATATTCTCATTCTCCTTCGGCCTTGCAAGATCTATTTCCTTATGTGCTGTATTGACATCCCCACATACGATTATCTTCTTGCCTTTGGACCTGAGGGTATTTGCATGGTTCAGGAATGCATCATAGAACTCCATCTTATACGCAAGTCTTTCAGCTGATGCCTTGCCATTGGGGAAGTAGATATTATAGAGAACAAAATCCCCGTAATCTGCGATCTGGGTCCGTCCTTCACTGTCGAACTTCTCGATACCGAAACCACATTTGATGTCAATTGGTTCCTTTTTGCTATAAATGGCAACACCACTATAGCCCTTCTTCTCAGCAGAGGCAAAATAGTTATGATACCCATCTATCTCAAGCATTTCCTCAGGAAGTTGCTCCCTTCGGGCCTTAGTCTCCTGTATGCAGAGTATATCCGGACCTTCTTCATTGAACCAGTCGAGAAAACCTTTTTTGTGAACTGCCCTGATGCCATTCACATTCCATGAAATGATCTTTATCCTGCTCATTCTGTGCCTCCGTGAATTCTGAACGTTATTTGAGAACTTATCTCATAAGTACATTGCTCAATAGCTTGCTTTTTGTCCTGAATCATCCCAATATCCCTATTTAGTAAATGTTGCAAAATATAGAATTAAATTAGTACAAATATCATTTGAGAACAAAACTTAAATAATAATAATTCTTATTTAGAATTTGTTCTTACATGAAACCCATTAAAATACCAAACCAAAGTGGGGGTAAAGTATGAGGAAAGCAGACATCAAGTATACAAACCAGCGGATCGAGATCCTGGATTTCCTTAGGGAATTTGATGGTCATCCTACCGTAGATGATGTCTTTGAGGGAGTAAGACAAAAACTGACCCGCATCAGCAAAGCGACAGTTTATAACAACTTGAAATTCCTGGCCGAAAAAGGCCTGATCAAGGAGGTAAACACAAAAGGCGTTTCGAGGTTCGAATCTAATTTGATACCTCACCATCACACAATATGCCTTGAGTGCGGAGAAATAACAGACTACGAATCAGAAGAACTTAGCGAATATGCTATGCAGATCGCAGAAGAGATAGATGACTTCAGAATTGAATCAGCAGACACTAATTTTTACGGAATATGCAAAAAATGCATGGAGATGGAGTAATATGGAAGAAGAAATAGTAACAATGCCACTTATAGGCGATGATGCACCTACATTCAAAGCAAAGACAACAATGGGAGAGATCAGTTTTCCTAAGGATTACAAAGGGAAGTGGGTAATCCTTTTCAGCCACCCTGCCGACTTTACACCGGTGTGTACAACTGAATTCATGACATTTGCAACAATGCAGGAAGAGTTCAGGGAATTGAACACCGAGCTGATCGGACTTTCAATTGACAGCATCTACGCACACATCGCATGGCTCAGGACGATCAAAGAGAAGATCGTGTACAAGGGAATGAAGGATGTTGAAGTGAATTTCCCTGTAATTGAAGATCTTAAAATGGATGTTGCAAAGAAGTTCGGAATGGTACAGCCAAACGCATCAGACACACAGGCAGTAAGGGCAGTATTCATCATGGACCCTAAAGCAAAGGTAAGAGCTATCCTCTACTATCCACTTTCCAACGGAAGGAACATGGATGAGATCAAGAGGCTTGTCCTTGCAATGCAGAAGTCCGATGCAGAGAACATTGCAACCCCTGCTAACTGGCAACCTGGGGACGACGTGATCATTCCACCACCAGGATCATGCGGAACTGCAAAGGAAAGAGTTGAGACAGAAGAAGAAGGAAAGTACTGCCTTGACTGGTTCATGTGCCTCAGGAAGCAGTCTTAAATACCAAAGTAAATAGATAATCCATAGGTGACCATTATGGGAACAAAAGGAGTGGAAATACTTGACCTGGATGTCAATGAACTGATAGACCTGCTGAACAAGGCTCTTGCTGACGAGTGGTTAGCATATTACCAGTACTGGATCGGTGCAAAGGTGATCAAAGGCCCTATGAGGGAAGCTGCTACAGCTGAACTTATAGAACACGCAAATGATGAACTGCGCCATGCTGACATGGTATCCAACAGGATATTACAGCTCGGCGGAACACCGGTGCTCTCTCCACAGGAGTGGGAGAAGATAAGTAACTGTGGCTATGAATCTCCCGAGGATCCTTTTGTAAAGAAGATCCTTGAGCAGAACATAAAGGGAGAACAGTGTGCTATCCAGGTGTACAGCAATATCCTTGAGAAAGTAAAGGACAAGGATCCGGTTACCTATGAGATCGTATTGCAGATCCTCACCGACGAGATCGAGCATGAGGACGATCTGCAGGCGGTCATGGAAGATATCGAACTGATGCAGAGAATGGACTAAAACTTTGCATCAGATATGACATTTCCTGTCATTTATTGATCAGGAAATGTCCGTCTCACTTTTTTACTGTGCCTCAGCACACTTTTGTCAATTACTAGCAGTGATGGCACTTGTTGCTTATTTTAACAGTTGATTGTTTTTCTCCGATAGCGTATGCTCTGCGATAGATATATTTAGAAGAATGTTTGTTAGATTTAATCATTAAATAACCCTGTAAAAATAAAGATCTTTTATCAAAAGTATCGTATCAAATGAACATTTTATCATCTATTGCACTTTCAAAATTCATGGAGATTACATGCATCTCATCATAGCAGAAAAGCACATTGCAGCAAAAAGGATAGCAGCAATTCTGGCTCCCAGTAAAACAAAGCAGGTTCGTGTGAGCGGTGTGGACACCTACGAATACGAATCAGATGAAGGTAAACAAATATTCATCGGACTTAGCGGACACATAGTGAAACTTGATTTCCCAAAGGCATATAACAACTGGCAGAAAGTGGAAGCAAATGAGCTCATAGGGGCTGAGATCATCACAACTTCCACACAGGTGAAGATCGTATCTGCACTTAAGAAACTGGGAAAGGAAGCCACAAGAGTAACTATTGCAACTGACTACGACAGAGAAGGAGAGCTCATAGGGGCTGAAGCACTGGAGATCATCCAGAAGGTAAATCCCGAGGTAGTGTTCGACCGTGTGCATTACAGTGCCATAACACCAAAGGCCATTGATGATGCATTCTCAAACCCTACAAATGTCGATTTCAACCTTGCTGATGCAGGACATTCAAGACAGGTCATCGATCTTGTATGGGGTGCATCACTTACCCGTTACATCTCCCTTGCCGCAGGACGTCTTGGAAAGATGTTCCTGTCCGTGGGCAGAGTACAATCACCCACACTTGCACTTATAGTCGAGCGTGAGAAGGAAAGGGAAGCTTTTATCCCAAAACCATACTGGGAACTCTCAGCACTGCTGAAAAGCAAGACAGGAGAAGAGTTCAAGGCTGAACACCGCACTAAACGGTTCTGGGATAAAGCAGAAGTAGATGCCGCCATGGAGAAGCTATCCATAGGTGATGAGGCATTGGTCACAGAACTGACAACCTCAGAGAAAATAGACAAGCCACCAACTCCTTTTAACACTACTGAATTCATCAGCGCCGCAAGTTCTATTGGCTTTACAGCCGCCAATTCAATGAGGATCGCTGAGACACTCTATACGAACGGTTTCATATCATATCCAAGGACCGATAACACAGTTTACCCTGAAAGTCTGGACCTGCGGGCACAGATAGAGATATTCAAGACCGGCGCCTTCAAGCAGTACGCACTCAAATTGCTGGAGAAGAAGGAACTGGTACCTACAAAGGGTAAGAAAGAAACTACGGACCACCCACCTATATTCCCTGCATCTATTGCGAAGAAGTCCGAAATGAACGAGCAGGAATGGAAACTTTATGAGATGGTGGTCAGAAGGTTCTTCGCAACCTTTGCCGACTCCGCAAAATGGGAGACCATTAAGTCAAAGTTCGACATCAGTGGAGAAGAATTCAAAGCCAATGGTGCAAGACTTGTCGAACCTGGATGGAGATGGTACTACCATTATAACGCACCTGAGGACAGGCTGCTCCCTAAAATGGAAGAAGGGGACAAGCATACTCTGACCAAGCTGGACATGGAAGCAAAGGAAACCCAGCCACCGGGAAGATACGGACAGGGAAGGCTCATCAGGATCATGGAAGAGATGGGACTTGGTACAAAAGCAACAAGGCACGAGATCATCAGTAAACTCTATTCACGTGCATATGTACATGGAAACCCACTCCAACCCACAAAGACCGCTATAGCCGTTGTGGATACTCTTGAAAAGTTCGCACCCACCATATCAAAACCTGATATGACCAGCAAACTTGAAGCAGACATGGACCGGATAGCAGAAGGTAATATCCCTGAAGAGAATGTTCTGAACGAATCCAGAGAAATGCTTGAAGTTGTTTTCACTGAGCTTGGAAAGAACAAAGATGATATCACAGAGTCATTACGTGCTGGTCTTCGCGAGGACAAGATCATTGGTACCTGTTCACAGTGTAGTTCAAATCTGATGGTCATGAGATCAAAGCGTGGTTCACGTTTCATTGGATGTGAGGGTTATCCGGATTGTAACTTCTCATTACCACTTCCACGTTCCGGCCAGATAATAGTCACAGACAAAAGTTGTGAAGAACATGGACTGTACCATATACGCATCATAACTCCCGGGAAGAGACCATGGAACCTTGGATGTCCTGAATGTAACTTCATAGAATGGCAGAAGGCACAGGAAGAAGAGAAAAAGAATCAGAATACCGATAAAGAGCGTCCTAAAACACTCAATGATATATCCGGGATCGGAAAGGTCACAGCCGAAAAGCTTGCTGATGCAGGCATATGCAGTGTGGACGAGCTATGTGAAGCAGATGCCTTAGAACTTGCGAAAGTTACAAGTATACCTGTCAAGAAAATAAAAACATGGCAATCAGATATTGTCTGAGAGGAGGCAGGTAAAATGGAACTGGAATTCAAAGGTGCATGCAGAGAGGTTGGGAGATCGGCAGTCCTTATCGATGAAAAGATAATGATGGATTACGGGGTTTCCCCGGGAGAACATATCAAGTATCCAGTGAACGGATCACGGCCTGAAGCTATTTTAGTATCACATGCACACATCGACCACTCCGGTGCAGTTCCAAACCTTATGGACCTTGAACCAGATGTCTATATGACCCCGCCTACATTTGACCTTGCACACATGCTGGCAAAGGATACCCTTAAGATCGCAGAAAGGGAAGGAGAGATGCCGGCATATGATTCCATCGAGCTTTCGAAGTTCGCACACCAGACAAAACAAATTGATACAGGTGTGGAGTTCCATGCTCATGGATATGATCTCGAGTTCTTCAATGCCGGACACATACCCGGTGCTGCAGCAATACATGTGAAAGACAAAGAGAACAAGAGTTTATTCTACACAGGAGACATCAACACTTCGGACACACGACTTGTTTCTGGGGCAGTTGAATTCCCGGATGCCGATGTACTCATTACAGAAAGCACATATTTTGGTGATGAACACCCTCCACGCAAAGAAGTGGAGAAAGCATTCATAGATTCGGTTTTCGATACTCTCAATATCGGAGGCAGTGTCATCGTACCGGCCTTTGCTATTGGAAGAACACAGGAACTGCTTATGCTGCTGGATGCACATGGTATCAGACCTTTTGTTGATGGTATGGGAGTACAGGCATACAAGATAATGTCAAAACACCCTGAATACATCCGTAATCCCACTCACCTGAAAAGGGCATTCGATAACGCAACAATGGTAGCTGGAAGAAAGAGAGATGGACTTCGCCTTGAATCATCGGTTGTAGTTACAACTGCAGGTATGCTAAACGGAGGACCTGTTCTTCGTTACATAAGCAGATTATACAAGGACCCGAAGTCAAAGATAATACTAAGCGGCTATCAGGTAGAGGGAACAAACGGCAGGATGGCATTGGATACAGGCAACATCGAGAATGACGGAGTTATCCAGCACCTGAAACCAAAGATAGAACAATACGATTTCTCAGCCCACTCCGGTGACAAAGAGCTTAAACAAATGGTGAAGGATTTCTGTGACAGAGGTACACAACGCGTATTCACCATGCATGGGGATAACTGTGAAGGCTTTGCGGACTGGATCAAAGAAGAGATAGGCGTTGAAGCATGTGCTCCTGAATTGGGTGAACGTTTCACCATCTGAGCTTTGATATCTTAAAGAAGACAATTCGACCTTAGAGACATGAGGTACTTTTGTACTTCATCTCATCATTCATTTTCTTGGTCCTGGCCATTGCGGTCTTGAGGTTCTCTATTGCATCAAGATGTTCCGGATCAATTTTAAGGACCTTTGTGAAACACTTTATAGCATCCTCATATTTTCCAAGACCAAAATAGGAAAGTCCTTTTTTATGCCATACCACAGCGAACTTGTTGTCGAGTTCGATCTCCTTGTGGACCTTGCTGTAACAATCTATGGCATCGTTATGTTTACCCATCAGTTCGAATATGTCACCTTTATTGACCCATGCATGCTCGTTACCGGGGTCGATAGTAAGTACCCTGTTGTAACATTTGATGGCTTCCTCATAACGTCCTGTGTTGAACATGACCACACCCATGTTACACCATACATCAATATCGCTCTTGTTAAGGTCTACAGACCTTTTGAAGCACTCAAGAGCTTCTTCTTCCATACCCAAAAAAGAAAGCGCTATGCCTTTATTATTCCATACAAGAGCAATAGCTTCATTGCTCCATAGCTCCGGATCAAGGTCCCTGCATTCGAGAATAAGGGAAAAATATTCTATTTTCTCTTCCGGATCTTCGGCATCAAACGCTAATTTGAACCATTCTTCCGGTGTATCAGGGTCCATCCAGTATACCAACTCCAAGATTATGTATTTTTATCGTACTATCATAAATATGCAGTACATTCTCATATTTTGTATTCCTTAATGCACATAACATATTTATTAAGTTATCGAAATTATTCGCATTCAGAAAAGATAGATATAAACAATGTGTGAAATTATTTCATACATCGTGAATTATATATTATTGAAATAAATATAACAGAAAATACGGGATTCACCTAGATCTTGTCAAGATCATCAATATGAACTACCTCATTTGCATCGATACCAACAAGACACATACCCTTCTTATCCATCGACCACACACTATATTTCTCTGCTATATCTTCAGGGACAGGCTCCGATGGCAATGCCTTAAAATTGATACAGCTGGTCCTGAGACAATGGTACTCGTCGGGATTTAGCTCCATTATAGTTATCAACTTATTCAAAAGGGACAAAAGAACATTTATATCTTCATGGTCCCACTGCCGGATCTGCTCACTGAGGATAGAGAGCATATTCTTTGCCACACCGACATTTGCAAGGATCTTGTTCGAGAGACAGATCGCAGCATTGCTATATTTCACATTATCATTAGGCCCTCTGAAACAGAATATACCTTCACCTACCAGTGAATCAAGATCAAGCGGTGTTTCTGAGAACGTTATCGCATTTTCCACGACATCAACGTCAAGACCATATTCATCCGCGATCTTCCAGATAGCCTTCTCTATAACAATACCATTGTCTATCATTCTAACAGATCCCCCCGGCAGGACGATCACAGATCATCCGAATGCCAGCTATCCATATTTACAACATCAGATGGAGTATTTATGTTGACAAAACTCTTAAGATCTTTGTCTATAGACCTGATAGCTTCAGAATCAAGGTACAGTACATTGTCCAGGGACGATACAGGTGCAAGTATGCTACGGTTCCCCTCTGCAAGGGATAGTTCGATAGCTTTAAGCATGACATCCCTTCGATATATCGCATGAAGAGGCTCTTTCATACCATATTCACTAATAGGGATCAGGGCATCATGCTCACCGATCATGCCAAACATCACATCGATCAGTTCTCCGTTGAGAAAAGGCATATCGCATGCCACTGTAAAGACATATTCACCTGAAGCCCGTTCAAAGCCTGCAAGCATACCTGCGAGAGGTCCTGCATTCCTTATTGTGTCCGTGACAATTTTTCTGTCATCAAGATATTCAGAGAACTGCTGTAGCTGATCTTCATCCCGAAGGGACACGATAACCTCATCAGATACATCATCAAGAACCTCAAGTGAGCGTTCCAGTAAAGTGGATTCCTGATACATCATGAGTGCCTTTTCCCTGCCATTCAGACGGGTACCCAGACCACCTGCAAGCAGAAGGGACGACCTTTTCATAAGGACAGAACTCCATCATTCACATTATAGTTAACTGTGCATTTCACGCAAGTCCTCTCCTGCGCTCACTCCTGTATTCTTCAAGGATGGACTGGAACTGTTCACGTTCCTTTTCCTTGCGCCTCTCTTCAGCTCCTTCCTGCCATTTATCGATGGCCTCTCCAAGTATCCCGGGATCAACTGAGGCCAGGTCCCCAACACGATGGACCTTTAAGCCTTTCAATACAGGAACATTGCCATCGTAGAAAG
This sequence comes from Methanolobus profundi, assembly GCF_900114835.1. Taxonomy (GTDB): domain Archaea; phylum Halobacteriota; class Methanosarcinia; order Methanosarcinales; family Methanosarcinaceae; genus Methanolobus; species Methanolobus profundi. The sequence continues at coordinate 227,238 of NZ_FOUJ01000003.1, forward strand.
ACTCTAGTGCAGCATAGGGAATATCCTCACTAATGATAACAGCCTTCACTTTTGCTTCAATTAACAATGAAGCGGTTATAGGACCACCGCCACTTGGATTCTCCAGATAGATAACATCGTTCTCCCTGAGACCATAGAGTTCTTTTGTATGCTGGATCGCCTCCCTTGTGAAAGAAGAGATCACCTTCACTGGCAGACCTTCACCTTTTACTTCCTTCTTACGGATCTGTTTGAGACGCTTGTTCTGATTGCGCTGACTACGAAGGGACTTCTTTGTCTTTGCAAGTTCCTTGTTCAGACGTGCGATCTCATTATCCCTTATCTGAAGCTCCTTTTCCTTTCTGACCTGCTTGTATGTGGAATTGCGGACCTTGTTGAGACGCAGTTCAAGTTTCTCTATCTGTTTTTCCTTCTGTACAGACTCGTATTTGAGCTCAGAGACATAATCTTTGAGCTGTTTTATCTGAGAATTACGCTGTGCCAGCGTCTCACGTAGCTTCTTTACCTGCCCATCTGCATCTGAAAGGTCTTCTTTCACAGGTTCAGGCTCAGGTTTCATCTTTACCTTTATTCTGGATTCTGATGCAACCTTTTCAATAGCCTCATCGATCGAGTCTCCGTTAATTACATGGAATTTAACCCTGTCAAGGTCGAGATACTTAGGAGCGCGCTTCTCTACCCTTGAAAAGACATTCTTATATGCTTTATAGCTAGCAAGTGCTGCTGTGAGTGAATCACGCTCGTGGTCATTGGAATATCCGAACTTACGGGCAATAGCGATCTTGTCCTCTGCCCTGATCTCCCCTCCCGGACTCCAGATAACTGCGTTGAAACTGCGGCGTATCTTCTCTACGGCAGATGGAGTTGGATAGACATCTGTGGCAACGACCGCAGGTTTTCCATATTCGGCTATCGTCCTGACAACCTCATCATGTGATATTCCACGTATGCTGTCGGAGAGAAGAAGTTCTCCTTCAAGTGAGAGAATAGCAATACCTACGGTGGTACCGGGATCGATGCCGACGATGGTATACTTGCGACCCTGTCCTTTTAGAGGGATATATTGGATCTTATCCCTCTCCACACTTTTTACCGTGACCTGAACATCAGCATTTGTAGACGGTTTTACAGGTACACGTTCACGCCTGGCGTTCACCGTGTATTCAGCCCGGACATATCCGCCAAAGCCCGAGGTTATCTTCTCGGTATAAGTGTAACCGGTATCGCGGGAGAATTTACGCAGGATGCTCTCTACTTCCCTGCTCTTTTCCTTCACAGCGCCATGCACCTTACGACGGTAGCGGTTCTGGCTCCAGCCTCCTCTGCCAAGAGAACGGGCACGACTTACTTTTATTCGTGTTATGTCCTCAAAAAGAGATACTTCCACACCCACACCAAGACTTGCAAGAATAGCACATGCTTCAGCTTCCTGGTTAGGGTCGAACTGATTGAAAGAAAGACCGTGTTCCTGTGCAAGACGAAGCAGGGGTTTCTGGTGAACACCTCCGGTGACCTGCACCAGTTTCGTGTTATCGGGGAGCTTTTCAAGAAGATGGATGAGAGCACGTTTGTTTGTAGCCAGCTCAAAGATATTATCAACGGCAATATGATCAGGCCGGTCCCTGTTCAGCATCCTGAGGATCCTGTGAAGCCGGACCATTGTATAATGGTTTATTTCCCCGTCCTTTAGAACGGCAACGGCATATTTTGGAACCTCCTGTGCCCTGGAAGAGCCTTTAGCTATGTCAATGCCGTATATAACCCCGTTTTGCATACAATATATTTTATGTCGCTACTATGATATATTTATGACTCCACAGGATCTTTCACACGTGATACGACCTCTGCTAAGTCCATATCGATACGATATTTGCGTTTGAAGTGTTTGAGCACATTGGAAAGGTCCCTTTCGAGAAGTTCTTCTGCGTGAGGATGGCTTATTTCCACACACTGAGGCCAGTCTATGAACTGTACACCGCCTTCATTCACAAAGATGTTGTACTCGCTCAGATCGGAATGGATGTAACCTTTCTTATAGACCAGACCTACCTGTCTGATCATCTCATCGAGGAACCATTGAGGATCCTCAAGTTTTGTTTTGTAGAGAAGTGTTCCCTTTGCAACATCCATGACAAGTGCATGACGATTGTTATCGAGGAGTTTTGGCACAGAAACATCAGGATAGAGTTCCTTAATGATCTCGGCTTCCCTCTTTGCAGCAAGTCTTGCTGCATAGATCCATGAAAAGTGTTCCCTGTCATTGAGATGTGAACGTGTCCTCTTGACAGACTTAAAACTGGTCCTGCCTTCCCTGTGGAATTTAAGGATAACACCCTGCGGCTCTCCAAGGCCAAGTTCCGGTTCCTTCACAGCCTCATGGACAACAGATTCTTTCCCGACACCGATCTCATCACCAATTGCACTTATCGTACCTCTCTTCACAAGTGCATTAAGGGCAAGCATATCATAGCCATCAAAGTATATCTGATAACCCTCGTAAGGATTCTTGATGCCAATGACCATGTTCTTCTTTATTAGTAAGGTCAGCCTGTACTCAAGAGAAGAATAAGGCAGACGCGTATACTTCATGATCTCCTCGATCGGCACCCACTCAAAGTTTTTCATGCCTATCTCGATACCAGTGAGTATGCGCAGGTCCTTGCTGCTCATTTCCTTGAATAACTTCACAACGTCGTCTATCATTTGCTCTTTAATTGATGGGATGGTTTAGATTGTTTGTGGTTAGTCAGGTACTAAATAATAAAAATATCTCTCATTCTTACAATATAACTAAGTACACTTCATTTCTCTTCTGTACATACAAAGTTATTTCACTAATAACTTTATTTATTTTTGTTATGCTGAGAAAAAGATACGGATATTTAATTTCATTATTCATTGCGTTGGTAATACTAACTTCTGGATGTGTCAAAGATGACCAATCAATAACATCTCGACAAGAAGTCCTTCAAAATGAAACTCATACTAATTCTACAACGAATACAAGTAATATAGATAATGAAGTTAATACAAGCATTGATCCTGAAAATGAAATAAGCGCTGATTCTATTGAAATCCAAGACCCCTATGAAATCAGAGTTCTAAAACTGGATGAGTATTTCACACTTCCTGAATTAACTGAAATAGGCACAAATACAAAAATGTCACAATTTGGTGTTATTACCTATGCTGATAGACTTGAAGAAACGGCCGATGGTGGATATCTCTTACAAGGTCACACGTTATCTGAAAACATCTCATTCTGGATTAAAAATACAGATGTGAAAGGTAATCAGAATTGGGCAAAAACATATTCCAAAAATAATTTTACTGAAATTACAGGTATTGAAGAGATTAACGAAGAGTATGCAATATTTGGAAAAAACAACGGTAGCGCAAAAATTGTATTTCTAAATTCAGATGGAAATCAGGTATATTCTAAAGAATATAATGATTTCAACATGAAAAATGCTCTAAAAACAACAGGAGGCTACCTTCTTCTAGGTTCATCTAAAACGACTATCTTGGAAGGGCATATGTACAGAGACTACCAGCATTTAGTTGTTGTAGGGATTGATAATGATTTAAATGAATTGTGGAGAGAAAAATATTCAAATATAACAGCTTCAGGAACTCCCAAAGCAGTCCATATAGAAAACTCCACGTATTTAGTTGTTGGAGATAATAATGGTATTCCTATTGAAACTGAGCTAAGTGCAGGAAACGTAACTGATAAAGTAATTATTGATGAAAATCTCCTTAATGATACCATAAAAGAAAACAATGCTTTTGTAATTAATGATAAATATGTTTCCAAAACTCAGGATTATTATACTACTACTCTAAACATAGTTGACGTAGACACTAATGAAAAAATAAGTTATACTAATCATAATTACAATACTTTTGATGGACCTTATTGTATCAAAGAAGCGTACAATGGTTATACGTTAATCGAGGCAGTTGGAACTGATTTGTACTTTTTACCTGTAAATGAAAGTGGTGCAATAAACAAAAATAACATTATAACAAAATATACGGATTTGTCTCAAAAAATGGAGTATATGTTCATACAATTTAATAGTCCAATGAGGCTAAATCTAGGTGATGATGTAGGTAAGTTATTTGGAAGATATGGTATTTTACCTCAGTATTTCTATAATGAGGCGTATATCCCAACAAACACAAGTTATCGTATTATGACTGTTAAGGCTCCAATAAATATTGATATAACAACTTTGCCGAAAGAACTGAATATTCATTATATAGGGCAAGTATCTGAAGAGCACAAAAATGGAGTTCCTGAAAATACAACATTGGATAGTTTACCATCTAATTATAAAAGTAGTGATGGAAATTTTATGTATTTCGAATTAAGCACGTGGGATGATGCAGAATTCGAAGAAATTGAAACCTTCTTTTTAAAACATGGTTTCATTGAAACAAGTGTAGAAGAATCAGATTATGATGGTGTATATAATAAAATAGAACTTGTGTTTCCTGCAAATGAAAGTTACTTTAAAGGATATTATGGTAAATCATGGGATAGTGCTATATTTGCCTATCCAGATACTAGTTTAATTCCTTATTTACTTGAATTTGATGAAATATGGTATGTTGGGTTATACGAAGTAAAACTTATTGGAAAAACAGTTCCTGAAAAACCTGCTGTTTACTTATATCCTGAGCAAAATCAGAGCATATCCGTAAAACTCAATATTAACGGTGAGATTACAGAAGATATTCCTGAGTATAATTCTGGGTGGAATGTGTATGCCACCTCAGATGGCATAATATATGAGCGAGGGCAAGCGTATGATTATCTTTTTTATGAATGCACTTTAAACTCTCTGGAGTTGCCTTCTGAAGGTTGGTGTGTTTCATATGATGACCTTCCTGAATGGTTTGATGAAAACCTTATCAAACTCGGCCTCAATGATAAAGAAAAAAGGCAATTTGAAGAATATTGGTTAAACAGGCTTCCAGAAGAGGAATATTACACCATAAAGATTCTTGATGACGAATTTTTGAATACAAATATGGGTTTGGATGTCTCACCGAAACCAGACACAGTTATAAGAATAGAATTTGTCTTCAAGTCAAGTAATATTTATGTGGAATTAGAAGAACCAGAGATTACAGTACCACAAAGAAATGGTTTTGTAGTAGTAGAATGGGGAGGTATTGTTACATAAGGATGAATTATTATTCATCCTTAATGGCAACAATGAAGAAGATATTATCCAAATTTCCCCCATGCCTCTTCCTCGACCCGCCTGATGATCTCTTTCAGCGGCAGACCTACCTTATCGGCAACCTTGCGGCAGTCCTCATATTCAGCAGACATGTGTAATATCTCACCGGCTTTGTCCTGAGCGATCTTCACAGCAACAGTGAACTCCTCGCCTTTGAGCATGATTGTGACCTTATCCATCCTGCGGTCTGCAACAAAACGGTGAGCTGTTGGGATCACGCGTATTCCAAGGGTTCCGGTTTCCTTCATCATCTCCCTGGCAACACTTTCGCTGTTCTCGGCCTTTGTAATGACCTTGATGATATGACCTGACCTGCCTTTCTTCATGATGGTAGGTGTGATCGCAACATCCCTTGCTCCGGCTGCAAGCAGCTTATCGAAAAGATTTCCGAGAACCTCACCTGTTACATCGTCAACATTGGTCTCAAGCACTTCGATGCGGTCCTTTGTGAGCACATCTGCCGTTTCCATGAGAACTGTACGTAATACATTGGGATCTTCAGTGTCGGCATCCCCGGCACCATAGCCTACTGAAAGTACCCTGCCCTTAGGGAGGTTCTCCAGAGGTTTTGCAAAATATGATAACAAAGCAGCACCCGTTGGCGTGAGCAATTCCCTGTTACCCATACCGTAAGAAAGGAGACTTCCTGACCTGAGTATCTCAAGTGTCGCAGGTGCCGGTACTGCCATTGTACCGTGTGCAGCTTTTACCCTGCCACCACCAACATTGACCGGAGTACAGAATACAGAATCTGCACCTATCTCATGGATAGCTGCGCATGAGCCTATAACGTCAGCAAGGGCATCGTTCTGTCCCACCTCATGGAAATGGATCGTTTCCAGTGACTCGCCGTGGACCTTTGACTCTGCCTTTGCCATGATCTCAAAGACATCAAGTGCACTCTTCTCCACCTGAGAAGGAAGTCCGGCAGCCTTGATGATATCCACAAGTTCATGATAATGTCTGGAATGTTCCTCATGTGGTACATGGACCTTAACATCTGTGGCGGATATGCCTCTTTTATTGGCCCTGTCAACAGATACTTCCACATCAACTGCGGATTCGATGATCCCACATATCTTTTCAGCATCCGCTCCAAGATCGATAAGGCTTCCAAGTATCATATCACCGGCAGCGCCGGAGAATGGATCGAATATAAGTGATCTCATTTTATTCATTCCAGATTATTATTTTAAGTTTAAAACTTCAAATATAGGGTTTTCTGATGACGGGTCACAATTCTGCCTATTTGTGTTTCCTCGCCTCTGCAACCCTGTTGGCTATCCTTGCTGCGAATGAGCCGGCAACAAATCCCGCATCGATGTTCACCACAGAGAGTACAGAACATGATTGCAACATGGAAAGCAATGCAGCCTCACCCTTTGCACCAGCTCCATAACCTGTGGATACAGGAAGTCCTATTACAGGAACATCAACAAGGCCCGAAACAACTGTCGGGAGAGTACCTTCCCTTCCTGCTGCCACAACAATGGAATCAGGTTTCTTTTCCTTAAGTATCTGCATTTCATTGATAAGCCTGTGGAATCCGGCAACACCTACATCATAGATCGCAATAGTATCACAGCCCATCTCATGAGCTACCATCCTTGCCTCTTCTGCAGCATCTATGTCAGCGGTTCCGGCAGTGATTATAGCAACAACTCCACCTGTTCTGGGTGCAGGAGTTCCATCATGGACCACAACACCTTTTGAATGAAGGTCCCACTCAAGCTCTTCTGAGGAGAAACTTTTCTGGATAATTTCCCTGTGAGCATCATTAAGTCTTGTTATAAGCACCCTTCTGCTTGCAGCAACCTGAGCCTTTGCTATTTTCACTACATCTGCAGGATCCTTGCCCTCTGCAAGGATAGCTTCCATTATCCCTGTGCGATGCTTGCGGAAAATGTCTATTTTAGCAATGTCTGTGACTGGTACATAACCCATTGAACGGATATCGGATTCTGCAGTTTCAATATCAAGTTCATTATTTTTGAGCTGATCCAATATAGTTTTAAGATCCATTTGTTTCACTTCTGAGTTGGATTACTAATATAATTAACTGAACCTGGATATTCTGATATCCACATTCTTTCTTGCAAATGATCTTCTATTCCAATGCTTTTTCAGCGAATCTGACTCCCATCTCAAAGGCTTTAGCACGATCCTTCGAGAATTCCTCTTCTCGTTTCCTGGCTTTTTCTTCCAGGTCAAAAGCACTTGAAACGTATTTGGAGTAATCATCGAACTGATACGTATCGAATGAGCATAGTGATTCCGTATATCCGAAAAATCTCTGTAGCTGCATTTCCATGTTATTGAAAATAGAAGAATCATAACCCAGCATTTTCATCTGCTGTTCGTTAACATTCATTGTGTAGATAAAAGCAGTAGCTGTCTTTTTCTGACAATTCACAGAGTAGTTCTCATCATATACAAGATACTGGAAAAACAATCTTTCCAGAAAAGACCTCATCTCTCCAGTCACATCACCAAAGTAAATAGGGGAACCAAAAATAAGAACATCAGCTTCTTCTATCTTCTCAAGGACATTTTTCAGGTCATCCTTCATGGTACAAATGCCATCCTGGAACCCTACCCTCTTGCAAGCAAAACAGCTGATGCATCCTTTATAATCCAGATCATAAAGGTGGAAGAGTTCTGTTTCCGCACCCCTGGACTCTGCTCCTTTAAGCGCATGCTCAAGAAGATCTGCAGTGTTCCAGTTCTTTCTTGGACTTCCGTTTATTGCTATAACTTTCATGTGACCATCTCATTTCGATTTGTAATGGGATCCTTTCAGTTAACAGAGTTGTTAGCGATCCTTTTGTTTTTTAATTCACTTATTTAGGGAATGGCAGAAGAAAGGCTTACTAGAAACCCTTCTGCCGAGTAAAGCATTTTACTCATTCTTGTTTAGAATTATACCTGCTTGAACATCTCCCTTGCCATGGCAGCTCTTTGCTCAAGATCGGATCCTTCAAGTTCGTTGACTACAGAATCAAGGACATTTGGGATGTCAATATGCTGTGGGCATTTCTCAAGACACTGTCCGCATTGGACACACAGGGATGCAAACTCTTCTCCACCTGTACCAACAGCACCACCCACACGTGCAGCATACATGAATCTTACTGTGTCTGGATCACCCTCCAGGTAAAGGTTGTTGTACATCTCAAAACAAAGTGGAATATTTACACCTGCCGGACAGGGCATGCAGTACTGACAACCGGTACATTCTACCTTCATCAATTCACGGTACTTATTTTCCACTCTCTTCACAAGCTGCATTTCTTCTTTTGTGAGTGAATCCGGATGTGCTTCTCCTGCAATCCTGAGATTTTCTTCAACATGAGCTTCCTCGCTCATACCGGAAAGAACCACTGTGACTTCCGGATGGTTCCATACCCAGCGCAGAGCCCATTCTGCTGGTGTTCTCTTTATTGGTGCCTCGTCCCATATCTCTTCCACTGCCTGTGGTACAGTCTTTGTAAGACTTCCTCCGCGGAGAGGTTCCATAATGATCACTCCAAGGTCTTTTGAGGCTGCATATTCCAGACCGGCTTTACCTGCCTGGTTCTTTTCATCCAGATAGTTGTATTGTATCTGGCAGAAATCCCAGTCGTAAGCATCTACTATACGATTGAAATCCTCTGATGCTCCGTGAAAAGAAAAACCTGCATTGATTATGCGACCGTCAGCTTTTGCTTTGTCAAGGAAATCAGCTACACCTAATTTTTCAACAGTATCCCACAAATCACCAACAAGGGCGTGTATGAGGTAATAATCTATATGGTCGGTGTTCAGCTTTTCAAGTTGGGCGTTAAGATAATGATCCATATCCTCACGTTTCTCTATAAGCCATGATGGAAGTTTTGTTGCTATCTTTACTTTTTCACGGTATCCATCTGCAAGAGCACGACCAAGGAAAGGCTCGCTTGCTCCCATATGATATGGCCATGCAGTGTCAACATAGTTCACGCCCTGGTCGATCGCATCGCGTACCTGTCTGGTGGCCCTTTCTTCATCAATACTGCCATCCTCTTTTGAAGCAAGGCGCATACATCCGAATCCGAGTATAGAAAGCTCGTCTCCGTTCATTGGCATTTTTCTGTATAACATTTTAGTTCTCCTGAATATGAATTGTTTATCTATATTATGATCGACCGATCACTCACTATGCAGTGAAAAATTAATTTTTATTCGATAAGTTGAACACCTTTTCATTGATCTTACTCGCAATATCATGGATGCCACTGGAATGCGAAAAAGTACCTATACGAATTTTGTTTGTGTCTTCACCATTACTCGTAAATTCTTCTTTTGTCACAAAGATCATCCTCTCTGTCACTATATTATTGATCATTGATCATGGTCATTTTCAGACCACGATGTTCTCTATATCTACACTTTTTCTATGAGTATCGTGCCTGACATATTTTTGATATGCTCACCACCTGATACGACATTACCTAACTCGTACAGACCACCTGCAGAGCCAAAACTAGCATAGAACATCACAACATCTCCCCATGGTGCATAATATGCAAGCGTTCCGGCTTTTGCATTTGCCATAGGTGTGTTAGTTGTATCGAGCTTTTTTGGTGGATAGAATATCTTTTCATTATTGCTGAAATCTTCAACATCGATCGTTAAGGGTAATTGTTCATAGAGATCTTTTGCAGCTTTCCCATCATTAAGCTCAAAGATCGTTGTTTTTCCATTTGATTGCACACTTATCTGCATTTTTGTTTCCTCCTCTTCATGGATGATCTCATCCTGTTCTGACCGAACGCTGATGTTTCCTTGTTCCATATTATTTTGTTCAGCACATCCGATCGCTAAAAATACCAGTAAAAATACTCCCAAACAAATTAGCATCCTTTTTGTACTATCATTATGTTCCGGAGTAATTTCCATTGGTGATCCCTCAATTCGTTATATGTTCTGAACAGGCGCATCTGCATTGTTTGATATATGTTTCATCACAGTTATCTGAATTTTGGATTTCTTCTTTATTCAGTTCGTCCCTGACCTCGATCACACATGTATCATCTGCCAGCTGATTATCATCCAGTATTATTTCTCCAATGGAATCAGCACTGATGCATCCGCTGCGTGGATTCTTTACACTTGTGATCGAACCTGTGATCGTAGCATGAACATCACTGTATTCAAATGAAAGATCACAATCGATCATCTCGCAATCTTCAAGGACCAGACCTTTTGCATAACAAAGTGGCTGGGTTCCGATTATTGTACAACGGACAAGTTTGAGATCTTCAGAGTACCAGCCAAGATATTCGCCTTTTACGATACTGTCTGAAACGGTGACATTTTTGCTATGCCAGAAAGCATCTTTTGTATCCAGCCGGGAATTTCTGATCTCGACATTTTCCACATACTGAAATGAGTATTTACCCTTCAACACGAAGTTATCAAGAAGGATATCTGTGCTGTAGAAGAATGGGTATTCAGACTCAAGCTCTGAATTCTTCATGGTTAGCCTGTGTGATAACCATCCAAACTCGGGTGATACAATGTTAGAGTTTTCAATAATGATATCCCCACATTCCCGTACAGCTTTGATGCCTCCCATATGACTATCTTTTATTGTTATCTGTTCGCTGTACCATAATGCAGCACGGCATGTATCTGTCATTCGAATATTTTCGATTTGAGCGTTACTTACATGCCAGAAAGGATAACGGAGTCTGAAGTCACAATCTGAAACGTGTATGTCTGAACTTTCCTTCAAAGCAGACTCCCCATCTGCAGGACCATCAAAGGTACATTGAGAGATCGTGGCGTTCTGTATGGCATACAGAGCACGCTCTTCATCCAATATCAAGTCCTTAAATTCATTGTTTTTTTGACTCATATGTTTACCTTTTTTCCTGCCATTGATCAGAGTTATTTTTAACATCAAAGTATGTGACTGACTGAACAGTCAATTGAGGATAGTGGCACATTGTATATATCCATTGTGATTGACTGCTCACTCATCATAATTTATGAAAATAAAGAGTACTATAGTCTATTGTACTCCTCATCACTAACAGTCTCTAACCATTCATTCTGGGTGTTTTCTCCAGGTATTTCAAAAGCAATATGAGAGAACCAGCTGTCAGCCTTTGCACCGTGCCAATGCTTCACTCCTGCAGGGATATATATCACAGAACCTTCCTGCAAACTAACTGCTTCTTTTCCTTCTTCCTGGTACCAGCCTTCTCCTGCAGTGCAAATAAGCATCTGTCCGCCACCACTCTCAGCATGATGTATATGCCAGTTGTTACGACATCCTGGCTCGAAGGTTACATTTGCTAAGAACACAGGAGTTTCTCCGGGTTTTGTCAACGGGTTCAGGAAAGAATCCCCTATAAAATATTGTGCAAACATCTCATTAGGCACACCAGTTCCAAACATATTTGCCTTTTCAAATTCTTCTTTGTCCATGTATTTCATTTCTTTATCCTCACTTTGTTTTAATTATAGTAATATGTCTAATTAATTCTATCAAACAGGATCATCCACGACCATCTGCAGTCTAAAAGTTATCTTGTCAGGCTAGTTCTATCAAAATATCAAAGCTACCTTTCAGTGAGGCCATCGTGGATGGGTCACAGTCAATAACACCAAGATTTACAAATTCACCATAACAATTTTCTTCGTTGTCGAACAGAATGGTAAAATAATCTCCCTGAGTGGTGAAGTCAATATCACCGTTTTTCCATCCTGGGACCAGGTCTTCATCACCGAATGACAATGGTTCGTCCATTACACCACAAACATCAAACTCATATCTGCTGGCCTGGACTGTATAAGGTAGTCTGCTGATGAGTTCCCTGGAAGGTTCACTATCATTTAGTATTCCAGGAATTACCTTGCTTCCAAAATGCATTTTGATCTTTGTTCCATTCTTAATTTTACGAGTTGCCATATCCGAATCCTCATTTCATTACGTTTTTTGTAGTGGACGATACTTATTGTTGAAAAATTACGTTTTTATCTCGATCGAGAGAACTAAAAATAAAAATGGAAAATAGAAAAATAAGCATCTATTTTCCCGTTGTACTTATTCGTTCAGGTTCTCTTTGAAGAATGATTCCAGTTTGTCAAATGGAATATAGTCATTATCTCCGCCATCGTACAGATCGATGTGTCTTGCACCAGGGACAATTACCAGCTCTTTAGGTTCAGCTGCTCTTTCGTATGCTTCTTCAGTATAATACCTGGAGTGAGCATTCTCTCCCATGATGAACAGAATTGGTCTTGGGGAAATTGTCTCAATGTAGTTCATCAGTGGGAAATTCATGAATGACATACCGCTTGTTGCAGTAAATGATGCTCCTGCATTTGGATGGAATCCTCTTTCCATAGCATAGTATTCAAAGAATTCACTTGTAATTGGATCCATTCCTTCTGGAATTTCTGTTGCTGGTTCACGAGGGAATCCCTCAGGCACCAATGGACTTCCATTCTCGAAGTCTACCCATCTCTGCTCAGCCATCTGGGCTAAAGCTGCAGCACGCTGCTCATCGGTCAATGAATATCCGAATCCATCTCTGAACATGCTGCTTATATCATACATACTTGCAGTAGCAACTGCTTTTATACGTGGATCGACCTGGGCTGCAGTAATTGCAAATCCTCCACTACCACAAATTCCAATTACTCCGATCTTCTCCCTGTCTACAAAGTCCCTTGTGCCGATGAAATCGACTGCTGCACTGAAATCTTCAACAAACATATCAGGGGATGAGATATGTCTTGGCTCTCCACCACTGTCTCCATTATAGGATTCATCGAATGCTAAAGCAACAAAACCTCTTTGTGCCAGTTCCTGAGCATAGAGTCCTGCTCCCTGTTCCTTTACTCCACCGTAAGGTGTTCCAATAATAATTGCAGGGTATTTTTGGGACCTGTTTATGTTTTCAGGCACGTATAAGTGTCCTGAAACCTCGACTCCGAATTTATTCTTGAATCTGACTTCTTCTAAAATTACGTTCTCACTTAGTTCGAATGTAAGATCTCCAAGATCAAATCTTCCCTGTTCGTTATTTTCTACCATGTTATCTTCCTCTGAATTTTGTTCTGTATTAATGACTAAATTAGTGTATTGTTCATCTGTAACATCTCCAAACCATTCTGCAGCACCTGAATCTGGATTGGTGGTTACTCCGACATGCTCAAATGTACTATCTGCTGTTGCACCATGCCAGTGTACGACATCTGGTGCAATTTCCACAACATCACCGGCTTTCAGTGATCTTGCTGGCTCACCTTCTTCCTGATAATAACCTTCTCCACTGGTTACGAACAGAAGCTGTCCTCCCGGGTGGGAATGCCAGTCGGTCCTTGCTCCTTTTGAAAATATTACGTTATATGATGGGGAGTTGTAAGTATCGTCAGTCACAAGCATTTCGACCCATACGTCTCCTGTAAAACTGTCTTCAAGTGGACTTCCGGCAACATTATTTCCTCTTGGAAATATTGTGTCATCTTCGAGTTCACCATCAGGCTCACTAATGCATCCTGCTGCAAAAATGAAGATCAAAGAAAAACACAGCATCAGTAACCTGGTTTTATTATTGTTTGACATTTTTATCTCTCTCGTTCAATTTGTATTGTTAAGTTCCCTTTTCTGAAAGGCATTATATGCCCGGCACATCATCATGATCGAGTAATCAGTCACTAGTTTTCGTAAACTGCAGGCTGATCAGCATAGTTATGAGTGACTAATCAGTCATTGCCATATATTATATACTACTATATAAAGCTAAGCATTACAATGTTCTTATCACCCTTGCAGGCACACCAGCCACGACAGTGTTAGGTGGAACATCCTGAGTAACAACAGCCGCGGCTGCTACTACAGAGTTCTCTCCAACAGTTACTCCGGGTAAAATAGTTGCTGCAGCACCGACCCATACATTCTTTTTGATCCATATAGGAGTAGATACCAATTCCTTTCTATGGGCTGGATCCAATGGATGATTGGATGTGAGAAGATTAGCTTTTGGCCCTATCTTGGTGTCATCATCGATAGTTATACCTCCTCTGTCCATGAAGGTGCATGCGTGGTTGATAAACACATTTTTGCCGAGCTTGATATTCCGTCCGAAGTCTGTGTAGAATGGAGGAGTTACCCTGGTGGATTCGTCAACCTCTGAACCTGTCAACTCACTTATCAGACTTCTAGCTTCATCCTCATCATGATATGAAGTGTTCAATCTGGTAATCAGTTCCGCAGTACGAAGCATCACTTCCTTTAATTTCGGAAATTCAGGGTCATCTATAGAAACTGCTTCACCTGATCTGTCACGTTCAAAAATATCTCTATGCAACACTTTTTTGCTCATTGGAATTATCTCTCTGATCAATCACAAAATCTATTCCGGGATCAATTCGTTCAAACAAGTGATCGCATTCAATGTTCTTGGATATCCGATATATGGCAATAGCTGTGTTACCGTACTAAGCAGTGTTTCTTTATCGGTCCCTACATTCAGATTACCCATAATATGTCCCTTTAACTGAGGTTCACAACCGCCCAGTGACAGGATAATAGAAAACGTAAGGAGCTCTCTTATTTTTACATCGAGACCTTTTCTGGTATAGTAATCGCCAAAACAGTTTGCAGACAGATATTTCTGAATATGGATCTGGTTTTCTGGCGATACTTCATACATTTGATCGATTATTTCGCCGAATATCCCTTTCTGCACTTCCAGTCCCTTTTCAAATCGTGTTTCTGGTGAAGTTGTAGACTGGCCTTCCAGTGGCAGTTCAATTCCTCTGCTTTCCAGTATTTCATTGGTTGCGTGAATAAAGTCAACTACTTTTGCAAATCCTACATATGGAATGGATTGGTATACGATTTCCTTTACTTCGATTGGAGTTACACCAACATTGAGTGCACCTTCAAGCATTACATCATATTCACTTAAGCTCTGGCTAGCTATCAGGGAACTCAGAATTACCATCATTCTGGTCTTTTTGTCTAAATTTCCATAGCTGACCACTTCATCAAAAGCAAAATTATTGAAAACTTCCATAAGTTCCGGATCTGTTACATTCAGATCCGACATATTTTCGGAGAATAGATCTTCCAGATTCTTTTTTGCTGTTTCACTTATACTCATTATTAAACCTCACTTTCATAATTAGATCATTCAGGACAATCTTGCCACTGAAATTTTCTTCGTTTATTATGATAAAAAAGTAAGGACCTGATAAGGTCTTATTTTAAAGCTGACATGTCAATTACATATCGATAGCGAGCTTCCTTATTCACGACCTTTTCCCAAGTCTCATTGATCATTTCAGGTTCGATCATCTGAATTTCAGGATAGATCTTGTTTTCCGCACAGTAATCAACAACTTCCTGAGTTTCCGGGATCCCACCAATAAGTGATCCGTTGAAGTTCACTCTGTTGAAGATCATATTGAAGTTATTAATTGTGAGCTCTCCGCCAATTGGCTGTCCTACCTGTGTGAAATAACCGTATGGTTTTACACAATCAATGTATGATGACATGTCGTATGCGTATGGAACTGTGGAGATCATGAAATCCAGTTTTCCCCTCATTGGCTGCAGATCCTCTGCTGAGTTTACAACAATAACCTCTGTTGCTCCGAATGCAAGACAATCTTCTTTTTTGCTCTCAGTTGTTGTAAAAGCATAAACTTCAGCACCTTTGGATACAGCTAATTTGATAGCAATGTGTCCCAATCCACCAATTCCTACAACACCGACCTTATCTCCCTTTTCGATCTCAACTTTCATTAAAGGTGAATATGTGGTAATACCTGCACATAGTAATGGAGCAGCATCCTGAAGCTCAATGGAATCTGGTATCTTTATTGCAAAATGCTCGGTGACAACGATGTTCTGGGAATATCCTCCCTGGCTTATGCCAGTTGGTGATGACTCTTCAGGATAACCGTATGTCATTATAGTTGCACCGTTGTCACAATGGTGTTCTTCGCCATTGTTACAGCTTTCACACTCCATACAACTGCTGACCATGCATCCGACTCCTGCACGGTCACCGACTTTGAACTTTGTTACGTTCTTTCCAACAGCAGCGACAATACCTACAATTTCATGACCTGGTACCTGTGGATATTGTTGTGGTCCCCAGTGACCTTTGATCTGGTGGATGTCTGAATGACAAACACCACAGTATTTTATGTCGATCAGGACATCATTATCGCCTACCGGTCTTCTTTCAAATGACCATGAAGATAACTTTCCTGAATCATCTTTTCCAGCATAACCCTTTGATCGAATATTTTCTGTCATATTTTTACTCCTCTTACTTATGTTATAATTTTGAACCGTATTTTAATTCACACTTTTTCAGAAAGTGCTATATGCTTACAATTGTTATGAGTGAGCAATCAGTCACCCATGGAAACATAACGCTGTTTGAAACAACAATAATTACGAGTGACTAATCAGTCAATTGTATAGTATCATTACTAGCATATAAAGATGAGTACATCGGAGAATAATTGACTGTGAATCTTAATTACAGTTCATCTTTTTTCGTGAATGATACGAGACTTTTTATAACTCTCAGCTTATCGCTACATCCAGAAAACTTGTATTTCCTTATCAGAAATCCCACCATGGAGTAATAGATATATCCATATCAGGATCTAACAAAACAGTCTCGCCGATCATTGGAGCAATTATATTCACTTCTCTTTCATTTGCTTCATCAAGTGCCCTTTCTATTGGTTCATTCCATGCATGGTTAGCCAGTGTGAACGCTCCCCAATGCATCAGCATCATGGTCTCACCATTTACATCCAGATTGGCTTGTACTGCCTGTTCCGGAACCATGTGGATCTCAGCCCACCTCTGGTCATATTGGGCACCTTCCATCAATGTAATGTCAAAAGGTCCGTATCGATCTCCGATCTCCTCAAAGTGTGGACCGTATCCACCATCTCCGCTGGTATATACACGGGTTTTACTTCCCAGGATGACCCATCCACCCCATAGAGTGGTATCGATACTGAACAGATCCCTTCCGGAACCATGTCTGGATGGTGTCAGAGCAACGGTCAAACCCTCATACTCTGCTTCTTCCCACCAGTTAAGTTCCGTGACCCTCTCTTCAGGAATGCCCCATCGAATGAGATGAGCACCACAGCCAAGAGGTACAAAGAAATGTGATACTCTGCTGTTCAGTTTAACAATAGATTGGTAGTCCATGTGATCGTAATGGTCATGTGTGATGAGAACTGCATCAATTGTTGGCATTTCATCTATAATATGAAGCATGATATCTTCACTGTACTCATATCTGTTGATCCCAACAAATGAGACAGGTGATGCAACAGGACCTAGCATGGGATCAAGCAATAATTTTTTGTCATCAATACTAAGCAGATAAGCAGAGTGTCCCAACCATGTCAAACTGTCGTTCTTACTGTTGATCATGTCCCAGTCTATCGTAGAAACAGGGATCGGACTTGCAGGATCACGATCTGCAACCTCGGAACCAGAAGGATCATTTGCCGATAGGGTCTCTGATGGATCGATGAATGTGCTTGTAGGTATTTCATTTACAAAGTGCCCATCAACATAGTTACTTAATTGTTGATATGCCTCTTTTTGTTCTGTTGTAGGATCCCCGCCGAAAGCTGGCGCTACATTCATGAACAATATGATCCCTGCAAAAAATAGTATCAAAAGCAGGAACGAGTGTAATACGAGCTTTTTTAGTTTGATCTGTTTTAGTTTTTGAATCACAGGAACACCAATTTTTCTAAACACCTTGCTTGCATAACTCCACTATAAGATATTACAGGGAGATATCTATAAAAATACCTGTTACGATGGCAAACAAAATTGTATATGCCAGATAGATACTGAATTGTTTTTTGCCAAGGACAATTTTCACAGCACCAAGATTCGTAATTTTAGTTGCAGGTCCGGTTATCATAAATGCAGCAGCAGCACCCAGGCTCATACCATGCCTCAACCATTCCAGCAGCAAAGGGATGGTACCTCCGCCACACACGTATAAGGGTACACCAATGGTTGCTGCCAGTAGTACACCAACTCCTTGCTGGCTCCCGAAAAGACTGGCAAATGCATCAGGAGATACATAGCGTTGGAACATTGCTGAGAGCACGATACCAAGAAGAAAATACTTACCAGTTGCCCTGATATTTCGCCATATATTCTTTAACAGGCGCATTAGCATATTAGGGTCAGTATCCCTGCTTTCCGGTAGTACGAGAGTTGAAAAATTAAAGAAGCCTTTGTCCCGGAAAAATAACCTGACACAGAGGCCGGCAAGAATTCCACATATGATGGCTAAAACCAAACGTATGGAAAAAACGGTTTTCCCAAGAGCAGCGCTGTAAATGAGCAGTTGCGGATTCAGTAAAATAGAGCTCATCATGAACGCAGCAAGCCAGTCATCTCTCATTCCTTTTTCAGAGAATGAAGCTGCAATAGGAATGGTACCAAACATACAAAGAGGGGAGGCGATCCCCAGCAGACTTGCAGGGATCACTCCAAATATACCAAGACGTTTGCTCTGTATCGAGACAAACAACCTGTGGATCTTATCTTTGCCAAATACGGAAATTACTGAGCCCAGGAAAATACCAAAGACCCAGTATATAGCGATCTGGTTGAACAGAACGCTGGAATAATACCAGAGGTATATGAACTCTCTCTGAAGTATATCAAGCATCCAGATCCACCAATTCATATTCCTGGCTGCCCAGACCAAGCCCGGCACCATGATCAAGGATATGTGTAGCATTTCTTGATTCCATGCGCTCGATGAGATCCTGTCCGTCAGGAGCTGCATAGATCAGATCAACACTTGCCTGATCCAGTGCAATAGGGTCTAAAGAAGCCATTATTCCAATATCAGCCATAGTAGGCTCAGCAGGACTGGAATCACAATCACAATCTACAGATAATCTGTTCAGAACATTGATGTAGACCACATTGTCTCCGACCTCATTCATAAAGGCTCCATTAGCTTCTGCCATAGATTCTAGGAAATCATCCTGAGGAGTATTACCGAATGCTTCCCATATCTGACTAACATCGTCATAATTTCCTGCACCATGAACGCCTGTCTTTCCATTAGCTGATGCAATACCAATTGCCACATTCTTCAGAGCACCACCAAAGCCGCCCATTGCATGACCTTTGAAATGAGATAGAATCAGCCAGGAATCATAATTTTCGAAATGAGAGCCAACTATAAACTCATCAAGATGTTGTCCAGCTGGAACAGGAAGAGACATCTCACCTTCTTCATCCATAATATCTGTTGGAGCGATAGCAGCGAAACCATGATCGATCATAACCTGTTTATGCATCAATGTTTCAGCGCGGCCGCCACCATATGCGGTATTGCATTCAACAATAGTCCCATTAACTGACTGAACGAGGTCTTTGATAAGTTCAGGCTTAAGATAATTCTCTCCACCGGGCTCACCACTACTGATCTTTACTGCTACATTTCCGGTAAGATCACGGCCCATTGCTTCGTAAACGGCCATTAAGCCTTCCGGACCTATGTCAGTGGTCATGTAGACTTTAGGAATTTCAGTTACCATGTTGTCTGGGACAGCTGCCTGAGATTGCTCTGCAGAATTGTTATCTACTCCCAGTGTTTCAGGATCAGTTCCTGATATGCTGTTATCTGTGATGCATCCTGCTATCAGAGTGAACATCATGATCGAAACCAGCAATATAATAATGTGCTTTTTCATTTCCATTTCCTCTCCTTTATATCTTACTTTAAAATTGCAAACAATAATGATTATCCAGTGATGCCTCTATGTGGTCTTCGTCCTTTGTCATCCTCGAAACAGACGCAACATAAAAAAACATCTGAGTGACTGCTCACTCAGCAATTTGATTAAAAAAATATTATTTTTTGACCAGCCCACCCCATACGATCTTAAATCCATTTTCAATAGCTTCATTCTTGTCCTGTGGTCCTGAATAAAGAATATAGTCAACTATTGTCCTGCTTGACTGATAGAACATTGAAGTTATCATTTCTGATGGATAGTCTCCGAGCTCACCATTTTCCAATCCTTCCGTCACAAGATCGTGGAAGAAAACATACTCTTCCATAACTACTTCACGGGTATGACTTGTTATGTAAGGAGATGAACAGAACTGTCCGACAAAAAGGAATTTATCCTGATTCTCTGTTCCCCATTCGACCAGATTATACCACATTTTCCTTAACTTCTCTTCGTAAGTTTTCTGTGTCTGGACGTCTTTTCCCATTTTACGGCTTAATTCCCCTTTTACTTCAAAATATAGGCCATTGATGAGATCCTCTTTTGTAGGGAAATAATTGAATAAAGTGCCTGTGGCTACACCTGCCTCTTTTGAGATATGGGCAGTTGATGTGCCATGGAAGCCTCTTTCAGTGAAGAGCTTCAGGGCAGCTTCTAAAAGGGCTGTTTTCTTATCTTCAACCTGTTTTTTCATGGATGATCTCTTGGGTTGACTACTTAGTCATTTTATATTAATAAAAATGATTCGTCCTATAAATAACTTGTGTGTATTTTTCCAGTTACCACATCATGTTCAGTTCACTCGTACCTCAGTGCATCCACTGGCTTCATTTTTGATGCATTGTACGCAGGTATGATACCTGACAGTACACCTATGAACATTGCGATCCCAATTCCCAGCAGCATCAGGTCAGGAGCAACTGCCAGCCCTGTGGATGAGCGTACCATAGGAAGCCCAAGATACGGGAAGAAAGATGTCAGTACCAGACTTAGCAATATGCCGAGCACTCCTCCAACAAAGCCTACCAGCGCTGAGTTGAACAGGAAGATCATGAGAATGTCACTATTTTTGGCCCCAATGGCCTTCATAGTACCGATCTCCTTTGTCCTTTCCAATACTGATGTGAACATTGTATTTGCGATACCCACAGAACCCACAACAAGTGAAACACCTGCTATTGCTCCAAGGAATATTGTAAATGATGACATCATCTCGCTGAAGGATTCTGCCATGGATAGTGAATTCGAGACACTGAAATCACGGTCATCGTCATTCATGACATGCCTTGATATCTTGAGCTTCTCTTCGATATCATCTACGACCGTTTCAACATTATCGACACTATCGGCTTTTACTATTATACTGTCAAATACATCCGGCTCAGCATCGTCAATGATATCTACTGCCGAATCAATGGGCATGATAATAGCACTGTCACTTTCGCCTTCTGCAAGTATACCCACTACTCTGTATGATCTGCCCTCGATGGCAAGTAAACGGTTAAGACCGATCTCCTGGTCATACATTTCATTAGCTATCCTGTAACCAATGACCACAACATTATTGTCAGTGGCTTCAAGCAATCTTCCGGATTCCACTTCATAAGTCACAGTGTACTGCCACACCTGCGGATCGACCCCGGTCACAGAAAGATCTGCTGTCTCACCCATAAAGTAGACCTCCAGACCACTACCAGATATCTGGCCATAGATGTAATCGATGTTCTCCACCAGTTTTATTGCCATTATATCCTTATCTGTAAGTTCTGCATCAGAGGATGAGGTACTACTACTACCAAAGCCACCGCCTCCTCCCCCTCTAAATCCTGACATTGCCTGTGTGTAGCCAGGAGTTACTGTGATAAGGGTGAGGTCCAGATCAGCTAGCCTCTCTTCCATGTCCGCTTCCATGCTATCACTAAGTGCCATGATAGTGACAACAGATCCTACACCAATAACGATCCCTATTATGGTTAGCCAGCTTCTGATCTTACTGTGGATCAGGATATTTGTAGCAAGTTTAAAGTAGGTACTTTTCCTCATTTCTTTTGCTTCCCTACGGATGTTTAATAAAGAATATTGGATAAATGATTAATTTTATTATGACAATTGGAACCTTTTCCTAAAAGGCATTTGCTATTCAAACGGGTATTACTATATCTGCATGTTGACTGATTAGTCACTTTTAAGCTGATTAAAATTATAAATATAAATACTTATGCTAAAAACATTAAGATCCCCCTGATCATGCGAAATTACAAGGATAAAAAAATGGCAATAAATAGAAAACTATAATATGGATAAAATGATGTTGAACTCTATGGAAGGACCACTTGGTAAAATATACAGCATGCCAACAGCCATTTTGCTGATAGTGGGCATGGGGTTGAGCGCTTTCCTGTTCTACAGCCTTATGAAGGCAGCAGAGAATGGGAACGTGTTAATGGTAGTATTATTAGCAGTAGCAATATCGATCGTAGCATTCGTAATAAGCAGAGCTATAAAGTTCCAGAAAATGAAGGAATTCTGATAATACAGAATTCAATGGAGAGAATTGTTCCTTATGACCGATGTCACAGGAACATATCGGCCATTGAGTTTCTGCTCTTTCTTTTAAGATAGCGGTCGCATTGCTGGACCCTGTCATACCCGAGCATTATTCCAAGTATGAAATCCTCTTCATCCGTATAATCAGAAAGGCTTTTATCACCGATATTCTTCAGGATACTAATACATTTCTCATCCCCGAAGAACACATTTATCTTCTTCTCAGAAGCCTTCTGGACAAGATAGTTAACTTTCTTTCTCTCAAGGACATCAATGATCTCATCTTCCAGAAAAGCACTTGCAGTATGAAGGATCAGATCTCTAATACCTTTCTGGTACTCATAGATGTGATGTCTCAATATCTGCATGCTGCCATGGAGATATGTCTTTAACATTTCCTCGGTTACTTCATTCAATTGAACAGTAGCTTTGTTTTTCAGGTCGTTCATCGTTCTGTTCACCTTTTTTATCAATTGTATCCGTTCAGCAGTCAACGGTCCACTTTAGTTCAGCAGCTTCATGCCATACTCTGAAATGTCTGAAGCGTTGCTGTGTTCTTCTTGGTAGTTTCCATTCCATACTTAAAAACTCCATTTTTCAGTTCTCTTTAGCATTTATCATTTGATGATCGAAAGCTACCATGCAACACCTTCGGAGAAGAGTGTTTGGCTATAGGAAGCGACCTATGTAGCGACAATAGGAGCTATTTTGTTTATCAGGCATTTGTGTTGCATAGTAGCATACCCTATAAGGAGTAATAGCTATTTAATATTGTTGGTGTACCTAACAAATATAGAACCACATACAACACAGGTCCAATAGCAAATATCATCTAAAACTTAAACATCAAAATACCTACCAGTAAACGAAATATTAGATCAAATAGTTCAGAGTTGGAACTAAAAGCATACTATGGATAAAAGGAGAAGAAAAAGGACAGAGACAGAAATATCAACGGTCAAAATGAAGTATTTGTCTAAAATATTGAAGTACATGACCACAGCTGGCCAATATATAAATGTCAGCCAGCTAATACCCATATACGAATAAACTGGTCAGCATTACTTCATCTTTTTGACGGACTCTTCTACTTCATCGATAATACCCGGATACTCCTTGAACATTGAAAGAATATCGAGAGCTGCTACAAGATCTACAACACCTATAGCACCGATAGCCTCACCCTTCGAGGTACGGATAGGTGCAACTACAACGGATTTGCCCCTGTACACACCATCTGAGGGAACGGTTCTTATTGTGTTGTTTGTCCTGATGACCTCTTCAAGGACCGGACCTGTATAATCTCTGTCAATGATGACACCCCTTTCCATCCTGATACCCTTGCAATTAAGACTCCTTATAGTAATAGGGATCCCAAGGAGGGTGTGTATTGCTATTGCTATTGGCTCCAGGTCATCAGCTGTGGAGTCTGAGCAGATCTTCAGGCAGACTGCACCATCTAATTCATCATCGCACATCATTTTTGACTCACCTTTTCGTTTAATGGAGGAACTTTACTTGGAGGAGATCAATTAACAGACCTGGCTGCCAGAATGTATTCATGTGCAGATATTGCTGCTACTGCTCCATCGGAGACAGCCGTCACAACCTGCCACATGGAAGTTCGCCTGCAATCTCCTGCAGCGAATATACCACTGACCGAACTTTCCATCTTTTCATCGGTTACAATGAATCCCACATCTGTCTTCTCAACATCCACCATAGATGTATTCGGATCGATACCAACGTAAATGAATATACCATCTATATTCATCTCTGTGATCTCATCCGTCTTTGTATTTTTCAGGACGACCTGCTCAACAAGTTCGTCGCCCTTTATCTCCTGCACTACCGTATCCCATATGAAACTGATATTCTCTTTATCAAATGCCCTTTTCTGAAGCAGAGAACATGCCCTTAGTTCATCACGCCTGTGCACTACATAGACCTTACTGGCAATGTCCGAAAGGATCAGAGCATCCGTTACTGCAGATTCGCCACCACCTACTACGATGACCTCCAGACCACCATAGAATGGACCGTCACATGTGGCACAGTATGATACACCTTTTGTCAGCAGTTTGTCCTCACCAGGTACACCCAGACGTCTTGGATTTGCACCTGTAGCGACTATTATTGCAAGCGCTTCAAACTCACCGTCATCGGTGACCACAACTTTCCTGTCACCTTCATCCTTTACGGTCTTTACACCGGTGACCTGGATCTTAACTCCTGCATGCTCTGCATGGTCCTTGAAATTCTGCATCAGTTCCATTCCTGATATAGAGGAGAAACCAGGATAGTTCTCCACCTTGTCAGCAGTTGAGATCTGACCAGGGATAACATTCTTTTCGAGCACAAGGGTGTCAAGACCATAGCGGACCGCATAGATGGCCGCAGTAAGTCCTGCAGGACCTCCGCCTATTATGATAAGATCGTGCATGTTGATCAGTTAGCATCACAGACATTGCTTGCCTGTTCTTTGTCCGGAACTCCAACAAAGGCAACCTTATCATCAATGATCGTTGTAGGTATTGAACGGATCTTGAACTTCTTTGCAAGTTCTTTCCCTTCAGGAGTGTCCAGTTCTACTTCCTCATACTCAAAATCACACTGTTCATTTAATTCCCGCCACATTTTCTTTGCAGTTGGACAGAAATGACACCATTCAGAATGAACTAAAGTAACCTTTACCATAATTTTCCACACTCCTTTTATTGGTCAATATTCTATTAGTTAGGAGAGTAAATAAAAGTAACCTGTGAGTATGGGGGTACTTTATAAATAGTTCATCTAAATCCCCATGTATAACTTTCTTCATCAAGACCGAGATTGCAGTGATAAACACCATATTCATTGTGATGTTGATAGCTAGACTTTCATTTATGTTCTTATTTCTTGCATACCATAGAGGTTTGCTTAAATACTTAGATTTTTCTAAGTGATTTGAACCTATTCGAATAGTTTCTAGTAAGACGTGAAAAGGTATTGATCTATCCTACTATTCCAAAAGCTTCAGCTTTCAGAAAGAGCCACAAGATATAATATGCAAACAACAGTTATCATATTATTAAATAAGGAGTAAATTTATCATGGATTCTCGCAAAGTACTCATTGCAGCGTTATTGGCCATTGTTCTTTTGTCCAGTGCATTTCTCATTTACATATCGCCACTATATTCTGGACAGATTGCCCCATTATACTCCGTTCACAACTCTGATGCAAACGAGCACACAGTAACGGTTGAGGTCCTAAATTCACATAACAAGTCGATAATTGAAGAAACGTATACCTTGAACTACACGGAATACGCACGGGAAGAAAGACCATTTTTGTCAACAATGCCACTATCAAGCAACAAATTCACCTTCAACGTCACTTTGGACGGCGAAAATATGGGATCGTATCCCATAGAAGTCGAACTCCAAAATACAATGGGCGTAGTAGCTCTGTATGATGACTATCCGACAGGGAATGTAACACCAGTATCTGTTTATTGGATAAGGGAAGATTAAAAGAAACAACAACACTTTTTCGGTAAAACTTCAATTAGCTCCCGGTTTTCCTCAATCACAATAGGGGATATATGCCCAAATTCGGCCCTCGTTGGCAGGCCAACCATAGGACAAATCAGAAAGCAATAACGGTCTACAAGCTTCTGATCGAGCCATTCAAGCTCTGAGCATCGAATATCACTTCCTGTAACAGACAACTACACTTAGTGTCAAGAACACGAGTGTCATCACTGATGAGAATGAAGGTGATTTTTTGATTTCAGAATCTACGCCATTTTTTGTATCTGAAACATTAATTTCTTGTTCATTCGTCAGCGTAGAATCGTTTTCGATGTCTTCTTCAATAATTTCTTCATAGTCTGCAAAATCACTATCATAAGTAGGAACTGTTTCATAACCATAATATCCTACATGCTTTACAGCATCTTCATTTGCTATCAGACTAATATTACTTTCTGCAGTTATAATCTCATATTCCAGAATATCAATCATTGGAGTTGAAAAATTATCAGTGTATTTTTGTATTATGTTAATTGAATCTTGTGATGTTACATCTTCATAAAAAACAACAGCTAATTTTACATTCCCATCTTCCATCTTTGCATAATATGGCACGTTCAATCCGTAACTTTTGTCATACTTGTTTTCTACAGGTATTTCACCCATCCATCGAAGACCTACATCACCCGGCAAGTCCGCAGCAGTATAATCAGCAGGCATTGAAAAAATAGACGTGTATTTTGCAGCAACAGCTACACGCCTCACCTCATACTCTTTTAATGCTCCCAGTTGTTCATCATTAGGAGTTTCATAGAACTGAAGCAGTACATGTTTCCTTTCAGTTTGATTTTCCAGAGTGGCACTTGTAGTCATAACACTAATCTGTTCAGTGCCATCAAGGTTTGCACCAAACTCCATTGCTTCAGGAGTGTAAACCTCGCCGCCGTAATTTGTAAAAGTGTATTTGTCAGAATCGTTCGTTTGGTCTGCACTTGCAATGAGAGTGCATAATGCTATCACCAAGAATAATTTAACTACTAACCCTATATTTTTTTTGACCATTTATATCCCATTTTCAACTATTATACTATCCCCAGATCACCAAATTTAGATTTCTATATCGTATATAAAAAAATGTATATAGATATTTTGTAAGTGTATTTAAACTTACATTATTACCTTAGTTAGGAGAGCATGTCAAATTAATGACTGTAATATCAGGTTTTTCGCTGTTAACGATCGGACAGACCAATTGCTGTTTCAGAAACTATATCACAAATGAACAATATTTATGATGAAGGAGGAATAGATATAGCAAGATATTCTTTAGATGAATTTGTAAGGACCACAGGCCAAAAGGACCTTGGTCAGGGTAAGTTCGAACTTGAGCGCGACAGGATGCTGGAAGTGAACCTGAACGGAAGGGTTTGGATCAAAAGAGGAGGAATGGTCGCATACCTTGGAGATGTAAAATTCACAAGGGAAGGCATGCTTGAACACGGAATCGGTAAGCTCATGAAGAAAGCTGTCACCGGAGAAGGTGTATCATTAACTAAAGCAGAAGGAAATGGAAAGGTCTACCTGGCAGATGGCGGGAAGAAGATATCCATACTCCACCTGAACAATGAATCCATCTACGTTAACGGTAATGACCTTCTTGCCTTCGAGGAGAGCATCACCTGGGACATAAAGATGATGAAAAAGGTCGCCGGTATGATGGCAGGAGGACTTTTCAACGTCAAGCTGGAAGGTACCGGAATGATAGCTATTACAACACACTATGACCCACTTACACTCATGGTAACAAACGACAGACCGGTCTTCACCGACCCAAATGCAACAGTAGCATGGTCAGGAAACCTGCAACCAGACATTAAGACCGACATATCATTGAAGACCTTTGTCGGCAGGTCAAGCGGCGAAAGTGTGCAAATGGCATTCAGAGGAGAAGGTTTTGTGGTCATACAGCCATACGAAGAGATACCTTACGTCGTTCCACAGGCATGATACTTCGTGCCTCATTCTTTTTTTAAGAAATAAATAGAGATCATCCTTTCGTAATGCACTCGTACTTAACATCAGCCTTCTGGATATCAGGGACATCGCCCCAGAATCCCATGAACTCACCCTGTATCACAATAGCACCTTTGATACCTTCGACATCCTTTACAACATCAAAGGACTGCTCAACAGCTTCCCTGCCAATATCAGTACCATTGCCAAGAGCTGTAGCTGCTGCATCGGCCAGAGATACATTGTCAGAGAACACGATCGCTGCATCGGCCATCCCGAAACTTATGGAAGGGCCAACACTACCGGAAGAAGTACAGACACCTGTTATCGAATCCCGTGGGTACATTACAAAACCTATGTCCCTCAATGGGGAATTACCTGCATAGATACCCATCAGTACCGGACGGTCGTTGATGATAGCTATATCGCCACCGTTGTCAACAATAGCATAGGTTGCTCCTGCTTCTGCCATAGCTTCCACCGCAAGGGCCGAGATAGTACCTGCAACAGCACTCATAGGACCTATACCCATAGCATTTCCAGCTTCGATCATTCTTCTGACAACCTCAGGAAAATCTCCTTCGACATCATAAGGCTCCAGAGTGCTCTGGAAGAACGGATCAGAAGCGATATATGACTCAAGCTCTTTACGGTTCTCTCTTATCGCTTCCTGAGCAATGACAATATAAGAGGACTCATCCGCCTGGATCGTCACGATGGTCTCTTTCAACCTGAACTGTTCTTTCATGGATCAGTAAAAATGAAAAATGAATGTCACTTGCTGTTCTCAAGTGACAGGGCATTATGAGGACACATATCGACACATGTTCCACACTGGATACACTTTGCATCATCTACAAGCAAACTGAAATCATCATCCAGTGAGAACACCTTCGTAGGACATACGGAGATACAGGCACTGCATTCCACGCATTCATCCTCATCCCACCTGATAGGAGTATCCAGTTTTGTGACCTTTGCACCCTTGTTCATCAGTGATTTGCATATCATTTCGAACTTGTCCCTTTCCACATCTGCAACTACCTCACCATGAGAACGGTCGAAGTGTGCCTGGGAAATGTTCAGCAAAACACCAGTTTCGAGGATAGACTCTGCCATTATAGGTTTTGTGAGGATATCACTTGAGATATTGATCTTTATCTTCATTTCTATGACCTCCTGGCATATAGTTTGCTGATGTCATCACTGGTTATTATTCCGATAACATGACGGGACTTGTTGATAACAGGCATTGCAGATACAGAATCCTGATCCATCCTTCTTGCAACAACAGCTACCCTCTCATCAGCGCTGGCAGTTATGACCTTACGTGTCATAATATCCGCTACCAGATCGAACTTGTTCTTGGAAACCGCCATCGAAATATCCCACGCAGTGACAATTCCAACAATAGAACCATCCTCACCAGTAACCGGCAGATGGTTGAAATCTGTTTCCATTATCGTTTTCGCTGCATCATAGACACTGGCATCCTTATCAATAGTAACCACACTGACGGCCATTATATCAGACACAAGAGCGATACCCTCTGTCTGTTTCATCGGTTTCGCAGAAACATCCTTAGGAAGCCTTTCAGCAGGCATCGATACGAAGAAGTCACCCCTTGAGATCCAGTCCTTGAGCTCGGAAGCAATTATCCTTGACTTCTTGAAACTTGACATTGATGACGTAGGAACGTCACGTCCGTCGATATCAACATATCCACTGCGGAGTTCCTCATATGTTACCTGACGTACTGCAGCCCGGTCCCTGCTGGGAATACCATAATCCAGGATATTCGTAGTGATATCTGCATCTGTAACAGCAGTGGCCTGTGCCATCTGTTCATTAAGGATCGGTATAGGAACTCCCATTCCAATGTAGAGTGAAGTTCCATATCCTGTGAAATTAGCAGCCCTTATGTAATCAGGGCTCATGTTCTTGAGGTCACCCTGCACCATCAGAGTACCGAAGCCACCTCCTGATGAATGTTGTGTACCTGCTCCGGTAATGTATCCCTGTGTGCCACCAAGGAATATTCTGGTACCGGTACCAATGGTCATGTAATCCGGATCATTGGAAAGAGGAGAGAGCACACCTGCACCTGAGTATGTAACATTCCCATAGGAAGGCAGGAGTGAACCCATATAAGTATGAATAGTACGCTTTGTACCATTAGTTGCAGCATTGTATTTCTGATAAGCATTACGAGGATTCATCATGATAGCCTGGTTCATGTCCTCAAGGGTCAGAGTGGTATCAAGTACTTTTCTTGGATAACAGTCAGTACCATGAGATATCGCATGAAGGTTAACGGACTTTCCTCTTATTAGATCCTCTATGACATGTGCTCCACCATAATCCATTCCAAGAGTCTCTGAGACCTGGGTAGCACCTATGAAAGCATCCACAGCAGCCACACCTGTATAGGCCTCTACATCGTTCAGGAATACTTTCTGCATCTTGATAGGAGGTTCTGAATGACCGAAATTCAACCAGACACCGGACGAGCACATGGCACCGAAAGTACCGGTAGTTACCACATCGACTTCCTTTGCAGCACCCTCTGCACCCAGCTCACCAACAATGTGAACCATTTCTTCAGCGGTGACTACGTTGACACTTCCGTCCCTTATTTTACTGTTGATCTCATGAATTGATTTTTTAACCATTCGACTACCTCTAGATACAAAAAGTAATTTTTTGACACCTATATATTACTTGTGGTAATTCCCAGAATGACATTATCATTTTGTGATAATATGCACAGAAATAAATGACTGGACCAAGTCCTATGAAAGGGGTTCTTAATTAAGGTTTTCATTGGAAGTTGTCGAACTCATCAGAGACACGCACATTGAACCAGAAAGTGCTACCCTTACCACCGGCGTTGTCCTCTACATGAAGTTCCTCACCATGGCACTTCAATGCCATTCGGGATATTGCAAGTCCAAGACCTTTCCCACTTATACCGGAGTCATCTGCCCTGCTGAATCTCTCAAATATACGTGACCTGTCCTTATCAGAGATACCGGGACCATGGTCCGAGACACTGACCTTCCAGCGATCCCCATCAGGAAATATGTCCACCACTACCTCACTGCCATCTGGAGAGTATTTTATAGCATTGGACATCAGGTTGAAGAATACCTCTTCGATTATTGGGTTCATATAGGCAGGACATGGCTCAGGAGAATTCAACACCACACCTATATTGCGTCTTACAGCCCTGTCAAAAAGCCTGTCCAGTGAACTGCGGAAAACGAATCTGAGATCGATCGTCTGAAGTTCCATTTCTCTGGAACTGTTCATTCTTGCAAAAACAGAAGCTGAATGTATCGTCCTTCTCAGTTTCTCAGCAGAATCGTGGATATTACCAAGGATGTGTTTCTTTTCACTATTCTCTTCAATACTGGAAAGATAGTCCACAAATCCTTCGATCAGAGAAACAGAACCTATAAGATCATGGCTTGTGACATCCGCGAACATATCTTTGATACCATTTGAATACTCAAGCTGATCTGCATGTTCCCTGATAGCATTTTCCAATACCCTTCTCTCAGTTATATCACGACCTATGGAAAGGATCCGCTGCTTTCCGTTATAAGCGATCACCTGAGCTTTTATTTCCATGGGAAGGGTATCGCCATTATTGTTCAGAAGATCAACTTCAACAGTAACAGGTCCCTTTTCAATGATCTCAGCCATGATCTTGGGCACATCTGCCCTGAATTCAGGAGAAGTTACATCCACCATAGCTACACCTATCAGTTCATTGCTCTGATAACCCATTGTCTCGGCCATTGCCCTGTTGACCTGCAGGATAATACCATCCATATCAGAAAGACATATCAGATCACTGGCATTGTCAAAGATCGCACTTAACTTGGTCTCGGATTCACTGAGGATCTGATGGGCCTTTTTCTTCTCGGTCATATCACGACCGATAAGCACCATATAGATCTTACCTTCATTCTCCACGAATGAGAAGCTTATTTCCACCGGGAAGGAGCTACCGTTCTTTCGTACGAATTCGGAACCAACAAGAAAAGTCCCTTCATCAGCCGCTTTTCTTATTATCTCGAACATATCGAGAGTCTTCATGAAACATTCAGGATCAAAGACACTCTGTGACATCAATTCCGATTCAGAGTATCCAAGGTCCTGTATCACCCTGTCACTTACATAACTGAACTTCTTTGTGATCGTATCAAGGACCATGATATAATCATTTGACTGGTTCATGAGCTTCTTATACAGTTCCAGTGAACCGATAGTTTCCCTTAGTCCTATGCTTTCGGCAAGGATGTTGGAGACTGACTGGAGGAAATTTATATCATGATCGGAGAAATGGACCTTTTCATCCGTATGAGCACACAAAACCCCAAAAGGTTCATTATTTGTACCTATGACAACACTGGCCCCGCTCACAACACCATGCTTATGAAGGAAGTGAGGAACTTTGAAACGGGTCTCTTTTTCAATATCCTCCAGTATTACAGGTTTTCCTGAAACAGCGGTAAAGCCGGCCTGGGAAGAGGAGTTACCATCTACAATGGCAGATCCCACACACCATTCACTCAGTCCATACCCATACCTCAGAAGAAAACGATCGTCTGATATTTTCTCCATTATCATACCGAATTTCATGCCAAGGGTTTCTGCAACAAGTTTTACCGCATAGTTCATCAGTGCATCTATATCATTGCAGGAAAGAGCATGTCCCCCGAGTTTTGAAAGAGCCTTTTCCTGAAGGTTCATACTTGCCAGTTCTTTCTCGGAACTCTTCCGCTCATGTATATCAAGAACAGCGCCATGGAAATGAGTGATATTACCTACATCATCACGAACGGCATATGACCTTTCAAGCACCCATCGAGGCTCTCCTTCTGATGTCAAGAGCATATATTCATGTGAAAAATAGTTGCCATTAAATCCATCAACCATATCCATCAACGCTTCAAGGTGATCGGGATGCACTATATCAGCATAGTCAAGACCCCCGGACACGAGTTCTTCCGGAGCATAACCGAACTGCACTATATTATCAGATACATATTCCACAGACCATACATCATCACATTTCCAGAGAAAAGATACGAATGGAAGATGCGAGGCATTTGTTTTCTGATCATCGAAGATGCAGTTGTTCGAACATATCGTACTGATGGTCTCATCTTTTAGAAGGAACAAAGCACCATTAGAGGTACTGCCCTCATTATGACAGGGAATATACTCACAGGAAAGATACTTCAAAGAACCATCGTGGGCAACTATCTTAAAAGGGACGTTATTAATTTGGGTCGAGCATTGTCTTGTTCTCAGAAGATGTCGAAAAAAGGATGAAGCACTGTGACCACAGGTTGCTACCAGATCATTCAGTTCCTTACCGATGACCTCTGTCTCTTCGATCCCGGTGACATTCCGGACCATCTCATTGAAATGAATTAACCTGTCATCTTTATCCAGACTGATCAGGCCAATGTCAAGCCTTGAGAGAACGTTATGATGAACTGATGCTGATGTTTCAGGGAAAATACAGTATTTACAATTCCCTTCGTCTTGATCAACAGCCATCTTGTACCCCTGTAATTATTTCACAATTGCAATTGTAGATTATATGTCCAACATATATACATTTTGGCATAATAATTAAATGAAAAAAAGAAGTAAAAGGAATTATTCTATGTGTACAGGACGAGCTACACCCAGTTCCTTTACATCCATAACCACTTCAAGGACACCATTCAGATAGGTAGCCCTGGCAGTATCCGGATCTACACTGGAAGGTAGTTCTATATCCTCGGAATAAGAGTTCTCTTCGCTCTCCGCCTTCAGTTCAAGTACAGTTTCTGTGACGTTAAGACCGATGTCCTCCTTTTCAACATCCGGGAGTTCTACTGTGACATACACCTTATCGTCCATTTCAAAAATGTCTATCAATGTTTTCCTTGCGTCTCCCCTGAACTGTTGCTGGATCACGGACTCGAACTCATCATCGTCCTCATCATCCTGAAAGACGTTACCGAACTCTCTAATTTCGGGTTCTTCTCCTGGATGGCCGGACACGGAGAAACCATAGAAGAATGGTTGCTTCTCAAAATCATCGAGACTAAAACCAAATCTTTCCATCATATGCTCTATGATGTCTTCTATATCGCTGAAACCGCCTTCGTTAAAGATATCGTCAATGAAACCTCGTTTTTTTCTTTTATCGGCCATAGATGAACACCACTTTGATAGGTAGATGGGATCCGAACTATTTATCTTTTGGGAACTATTTCTCTCTTTTAGAACAGGGTAGTATTTGGCGATAGCAGGTGAAGAGAATATCAATCAATACTTATATTAATTGAACAGTATTCTATTTGGTGGATATGGCAAGCAATGGATCAGATCAGAGAATGCAGTCATTTATCGTCGAACACCTTCTGGGACAGGATGTCACAGTATATTGCGGAGGGATCCTCACATTCAGGGGGAATGTGAAAGCCTGTAGCGACGGAGTTCTTACACTGGAGATAACTGATGGACGTTATTCACATATATCCGTCAAAGAAATAATCACCATCCAGCCCGATAATTCCTGAGCCCGCCAGCCACAACCCTGATCATTCGCTACTTTTAGGACAGGGACCCGGCCATGACGATCGAGCTTGCGGAGAAATATGACCCTAACACTCAAACCACCACAGGACCATTGAACGGAGTGGAATAAATGAAAAAGGATTATGATGCTTTTATAATAGGGACCGGCGTTGCAGGTTCAGCTCTTGCATATAAATTGAAGAAAGCAGGGATGAGAGTAGCGATTGCCGATAAAGAGAGATTCGGTGGAACCTGTGCTTTTCATGGATGTATCCCAAAAAAGATACTTAGTAGTGTTGCCGGGATCATAGATGCCGGACACCGGATGGAAGGAAAAGGAGCAGAGTGCAGTGGTCAGATCAACTGGCCAGACCTCATAAATTTCAAGGAAGAGATCATCCATTCACTGACCGACCCGAAAGAAAAGGCATTCATTAACTCAGGAATAGATACATACCACGGCACGGTCCGCTTCCATGACCAAAATACACTGGCAATAGGAGAACAGCTCATATCTGCAGAACATATTCTCATAACCGTTGGTGCAACATCAAGGACCATTGACATAACAGGAGTTGAGCATCTTACTACAAGCGATGAGTTCCTTGACCTTGAAGAGCTTCCGGATAAGATCATATTTGCAGGTGGAGGTTACATTTCATTTGAATTTGCACATATAGCTGCAAGAGCGGGAGCAGAGGTAACAATCATCCACAGGAGCGAGAACCTGCTTAAAACATTTGACAGGGACCTTGTGAAAATGCTAGTGGATGCATCCCAAAAAGCCGGGATCAACATTGTCACGAACCAGGAATTACAGAGAATAGAAAAGAAGGATCAAGGCCTTGAAGTCACTACATTTGACATCAATGGACAGGAAGATCGGACCCATAAATGTGACATGATAGTACACGGACTTGGCAGAGTACCGGCCATACAGGACCTTGAACCGGAAAAGGGAGACGTAGATATAGAACATGGCGCGATCGCTGTCAACGAGTACCTTCAAAGCATATCCAATCCGGCAGTCTATGCAGCAGGAGATTGCATCATACCCGGACCGGCACTCACACCCACTGCCAGCCTGCAGGCGAACATAGTTGCATCCAATATACTGAAAGGGAATGAGCAGACAGCAGACTACACAAAGATAGCATCTGCCGTATTCACAATACCAACACTGGCATCTGTAGGAATGATGGAAAAGGATGCCAGCGATGAACACCAGGTCATATTCACCGATATGAGCAAATATTACTCTGCCCGGAAAATGAATGTAAAGTATTCTGCATCCAAAGTTATCATCGAAAAAGATACCAGAAAGATCGTCGGAGCACACCTTATCGGACCAGACGCAGAAAACATAATCAATCTCTATACTCTTGCCATTAACACAGGACTTACAGCAGAACAGGTTAGAGAAGCCCTGTATGCATATCCCTCAGGCAGCTATGATGTTAAATATATGCTCAAATGATAATATTCTCTCATTCTTAGCCTATTCTTCAGAGAGATCGAAGTATCTCAGACGTAGGGAGAGCACAAATACAAGATATATGATCAGTGCTGAGACTATGAAAGCACCCCTGCCCAGAAGTTCATAGATGAATCCTCCACCTATGAGTCCAAGGATACTGGCAATGCTAACGAAACTGCCGGATACACCCTGAACAAGTCCCTGATCGTCCTTTCCTGCAAGTTTTGAAAGCATGGACTGTATGGATGGCCACATGAAACCATTACCTACTGCGAACAATAAAGCAGCTACGTACGTCAGGAAAGTGCTTCCAAATGCCAGAAGTACGAAATTGCTTCCCAGTATCAGGCTCCCTGAGATTATCAGGAAAGGGTCTGAATATCTTTTTGAAACATATGAGAGCACAGGACCTTCGACCATCACAAGCAGAATGCTAAGGAACGAGAAGAAGAAACCAAGTTCTGCAATGCTCCACTGAAGATCATTGGCCGCATGTACCGGGAATGCGGTATAAAAGGTATTGAAACCAAGGAATATGAGGAAATATATGAGGAACATGTATGGTATATGTTTCAGCTCCATTACGTCCCTTAATTTCTGTTTCTGCACAGGAGCAGCATCTGTACATCCTCCAGGCATATCAGATGTCATAGAAAGTCCTTCAGGGATCTGGTCCTTTAGAGCACATCTGCGGGATTCCGGGACGTAGAATGCTATCAGGATAGTACCTACAAGAGATATCAGGATAGCTGCAAGTACAGGGAGAGCTTCCCCATATATGGTCACACTGAGGATACCTGCAAGCGCAGGCCCTACTATGAAACCGAGGTTAGTTGATACCGACATCTTACCGAAGTTCTTACTTCTGTCCTTATCTTCGGTTATATCGGCAATATACGCATTTGAAACAGACACATTACCGCCCGTCAGCCCGTCAAATCCTCTTGCAATGAACAGAAGGACCAGAGGAACAGTTATCACAAAACTCCCAAGTATGCCTGAATTCACATCTGCCAGCGCAGTGACCGGTACGAACAGAGCAATGAAGAAAATGATCCATGAAAGAAGGGTACCCGCCTGACTGAGAAAAAGTACCTTTTTCCTGCCATAGATATCAGACCAGCGTCCCAGTAATGGTGATCCGATAAGCTGGAAGACGGGATACATTGAGGACATGATACCATATATCAGCGCATTGCCACCGAACCTTGCCACAAGAAAGATGAGGAAAGGAAGGACTAAACTAAGTCCCATGGTGCCGATAAAGTTCACCAGAAGTAGAGGATATATAGAAATGTCCTTTGTTCCCTTGTCAGCCATATTCCCAATATTTTTAGGGTGCAGCTATTATATGATAGTTTTGTGACCTGAAGCAGAGATCATGAAAAGAATTAATTTTGATAAGAGCTTTATCTGTACCCATGAAAGAACTATACCTTACTGACTGTTACCTGAAAGAGTTCGATGCAACGGTTGAAAGTGTCAAGGATGACAAGTTCGTAGTACTTGACAGAACAGCATTCTATCCTAAGTCCGGCGGACAGCCACATGACACCGGCATGCTTGTGAAGGAAGATGGAACGCAGTTCCCTGTTGCCTTTACAGGCAAGTTCGATGGAAGCATCAGTCATGAGGTATCTGTTGAAGGCCTTAAAGCAGGAGACAAGGTCAAAGGGATCATAGACTGGGACAGAAGACATCTTTTCATGCAATATCACACTGCATGCCACATACTAAGCGCGATCATCCACGATGAGACGGGAGCTAAGATATCAGGCAACCAGCTTGGAGAGGATAAGACACGTGTTGATTTTAATCTTGAGGATTTTGACAGGGAACTTATCAAGTCCTATGAAGCAAAAGTGAACGAGATAATCGACCGCAAGATCCCTGTGAGCATTGACATCATGCCAAGGGATGAAGCATTCCAGATACCATCCCTTGTGAAGCTCAAGGATGCTTTCCCTCCTGAGATCGAGGACATAAGGGTCATCAGTATCCCGGATGTCGATACACAGGCATGTGGCGGTACACATATCGCAAATACAGGAGATATTCCTCATATAGAGATCATCAAAGCAGAGAACAAGGGTAAGAACAACAGAAGAGTATATTTCAAGTTCAAAGAGAATTGACCTCCGATCAGAAACTATCAGCATTCAGGGTCATGGACCTCTTGGTCATAAAGAGGAATGGCAATATGTACATCCGTACCAACGCCTTCCTCACTTTCGAGCTCTATCATCCCTGAATGAAGGTCCACTATATTCTTTGCAAGATAAAGACCAAGACCGTTTCCACCATATATCCGGGTTGCTGAACCGTCAACCTGGTAGAATCTCTCGAATATCCGGTCCATACAGTTCTGAGGAATACCTATACCATTATCGCGTATTATAGCATGAAGGTACTCGTTCTCCTCGTATACTATCAATGATACTTCTGAACCTTTTGATGAGAATTTTATTGCATTATCGAGAATATAGATAAAGAGATATTTCAGGAATTCACAGTTACCGTATACCAGATGCATGTCAGAGGAATAATCTTTCTTTATCAGGACACCTTTGTCTTCCGTTTTCATTGCAAGATTATTGACCGCATTGTCCAGGACATCCTTTAGGTGCACCGGGGAGAAAACATGGTGCTTCTCAAAATTAAGGGAATTCATGTTCAGAAGGGATTCTATAAGCCGCTCCAGACGTTCTGAGTTCGAGACAATGATCTTCAGGCATTTCTTTTGTTTCTCATCAAGATCACCAAGAAGACCTTCATAGATAACCTCGCTATACCCTTTGATGGAAATAAGAGGTGTTTTCAGTTCATGTGTGATGTTCGACACGAACTCATCCTTCATCCTGTCAAGGGACTTCAGCTCCTCATAAGCATTCCTTGTTTCATCCAGAAGGCGTATATTCTCAACGGTTATCCCTATCTGACGACCTACATTACCCAGGATCTGCAGATCGGCCTTGGAAATTACAGTCTCCTTGCCAGGGAACAATAATATGATGCCTACAAGGTCATCCCTTGATATGATTGGAATGTAAACAAGCTTTCCTATGCCTTCTTCTGAAATGAGTGGTTCAAGGCACCCATGTATATCATACATCCTGCCTGTGATCCATGTATTATGGATATCAGGTATTGTCTGCAATAGAGGGTCATCTAAAGATATCTGAGCGATACCTTCTTTCAGGCCATCAGGAATACCATTTGAAGAACAGAGCCTGAAGTTCTTTTCCTTAGGAGCGAACAGATAGATAGAACCTGATACGCAATCCACATACGATCCTATTTCTTTAAGGATATCACCCAGGAAGTCCTCCATCTCCAGAGAGCTGGCTGCTATGAGAGCAGTGGACTGAAGGATCAGAAGATCACGGTTCTTTCTCTGAAGATCCTCCTCTGCAAGTGAGATCTCAGTGATGTCCTGAGTGGTTCCCTGGAATAGCAACTGATTACCATCATTATCCCACAGCACCTCACCAAGTGAACGAAGTATGCGGATCGAGCCTGTCTTCTTGATGACACGGGTCTTTATATCGAATTTATAACCAGGAGTTGACAATGCCTTATCCACAAAAGCGTTAAAACGTACTCTGTCATCAGTGTGTATAAGATCCAGATAAGTGTTCCTTCCTATGGAGATCTCACCGGGTGTGAATCCCATTATCCGATACATCTCATCAGACCAGAAGTGTTCTTTGGTACGCAGATCCACTTCCCAGCTTCCAATATGGGATATTTCCTGTGCCCTTGCCAGCCGCCCCCTGTGCTCAAATATCGAGTCTTCGGCCTTCTTCCTGTCAAGACTATCAACGAATATATCCCCGACCACCCTCATGAGCTTAATATAGTTAGGAGGCCACACTTTCTTCTGACTGAAGGAATCAAAGCCAATGAAACCTATTAGATTACCATTGGACTGAAGTGGTATAGAAAGTGCAGACATGATACCTGCCTGTTCCAGAGATTCCTTTTCTTTACTGGCCGATGCGGGCAACTTAGATACATCAGGTATATGCACGATCTCAGGAGAGGACATCTTTTCCATCCACCAGGGAAAATCCCTGTTAGGATAGTTAGTGATGTACTCATTGTCTACCTGCTCATCATGCCATTGATAAACAGCATCCTTATGGGCCCGGTCCCTGGAAAAAATGACAAGATATCCACGGTCGGCATCTGCGAACTCTGCTATCTTCTTGAGAGAAAGACGTATCCCGTCATCTATGTTCTCTGACCTGTGACCTATAAAATAGGATGATATTTCAGCAATGATATTTTCAAACCTTAACTGGGAAAGGAGCTCAACTTCTGCATACTGACATTTCTGTGCCATTCTGGATATGGTCATGCCAAAGAGTATGAACCCGATAAAGACAAAGAACTTAACATATACATCATGCAGGAATGCTTTCTGAGAAGAAGAAAGTGACAAAGCTGATAAATTGAAGACCAGCTCCACTATATATGTGTCTATAAACCAGAATGCAAGACAAAATGATAGGGAGATCAGTAGTATTCTTATGTCTTTTCTCATATAGGACCCTGCTATGAAAAAAAAACTCCTTTGTAGCGCCCATAAATGCCCAAATTGCATTCTAACGCTATTTAAGGCTAATAAGAAGGATTTTATATATATGTTTCTATTTTATCTTGCCATACAAAGTCAAATAAGTATAAAATAACTATACAATGATAGTACACTTGTAGCAAGCACTTAAGTTTTTAAAGAGACAAGTATATGTAAAATGGTGCATTTTCAAAGTAGGTTAAAATAGCTTGAATGGGACTATGGAAGCACAGGGCAATGTGCAGGAAAAATATAATTCCATTAGTCCTTAAATCTATAAGATCAAATGCGCAATTATCCATATTGCACTTATCTGCGGAGATATATAAAATGAAAGTACTAGTTAGTGATCCATTATCAGAACAGGGATTAACAATACTTCAACAGCATTTCACAGTTGACGTCCTTACAGGACTTTCCGAAGAGGAACTCGTTGAGAAGATACCAGAATACGATGCACTTGTGATAAGAAGCGGAACACAGGTCACAAGAAAGGTCATTGAAGCTGCTGACAAGATGAAGATAGTTGGAAGAGCAGGCGTTGGTGTTGACAACGTTGATGTGGAAGCAGCCACTGAGAAAGGTATCATTGTTGTCAATGCACCTGAAGGGAATATGCTCTCCGCAGCAGAGCACACCATTGCAATGATGATGTCACTTGCAAGGAACGTACCACAGGCAAACCAGTCCCTCAAATCCAAGAAATGGGAACGTGGAAAGTTCATGGGTATCGAAGTGAATGGAAAGACCCTTGGTGTTATCGGACTCGGACGTATCGGTGCTGAGGTCACAAAGAGAGCACAGGGACTTAACATGAACATCCTTGCTTATGACCCATTTGTCTCTGATGAGAGAGCAAAGGAGATGGGCGTGAAAATGATGACAGTCCATGAGATCGTCAAAGAAGCTGATTTCATCACAGTTCACACACCACTCACCAAAGATACAAGGAACATAATCGATGCTGAAGAGTTCGCAATGATGAAAAGCAACGCAAGGATCATCAATTGTGCACGTGGAGGCATAATCAATGAGGAAGCACTTGCAGAAGCACTCAACAGCAAGAAGATAGCCGGTGCTGCTATTGATGTATTCGTCAGCGAACCACCTCTTGAAAGCCCACTACTTGATTGCGAGACACTTATTGCTACACCACACCTGGGTGCATCAACAAAGGAAGCACAGGTCAATGTGGCTGTATCCGTTGCTGAGGAAGTTGTTTCCGTACTTAATGGCGGAACTGCAAAGAACGCTATCAATATACCATCTGTTAAGCCAGAGGTAATGACCATGCTGGCACCATACATCCAGCTTGCTGAAACAATGAGCAGCGCATGTGCACAGCTTCTTGGCAAGAACTACGAGAAGATCGAGATAGCATATAACGGAGATATCTCTGAAAAGGACACAAGACCGGTTACCGTTGCAGCACTTAAAGGAATGCTCCAGGTTGCACTTGGTTCTGCTGTAAATTATGTTAATGCAGGCACAATTGCAAAGTCCAGAAAGGTCGATGTGATCGAGAGCAAGTCAGAGACCACAGAAGAGTTCAGCTCTACCATCAAAGTGGAGATCACAATGGGCACTGAGAAGACATCCATCACCGGTACTGTTGTCGGCGGCAAAGGGAAGATCATCAATATCAATGGCGAGCATGTAGATGTTGTCCCTGCAGGATACCTCATTGTTGCAAACCACATCAACAAGCCTAATGTGATAGGACCTTGCTGTCTGGTACTTGGAAAGAACAACATCAATATTTCCGGCATGCAGGTAGGAAGGGCCGAGATCGGCGGAAACACCATCATGGCACTTAATGTTGATTCAGAGGTCCCTGAGGATATCCTTAAAGAGATGAGAGCGGTCGAAGGTATCATCGATGCCAAGCTCATCAAGCTTTAAATAAGGTGACCAGACAAATATTTATAGAAATAAAGGATGGTAGCTGAAAATAATGATGCGAAAGCGAATATATCATCGATTTCCTCACAGGACGGTGGAGTTTGAACAGAAATATCGCTACCATTCCGACCTGCCTTTTTTTGTAAAGGTAATGGCGAACATGGACGGGAAGTTCGGCATGTTCGTTACCGAGTCCGTTACGCAGAGA
Organism: Methanolobus profundi; assembly: GCF_900114835.1. Taxonomy (GTDB): domain Archaea; phylum Halobacteriota; class Methanosarcinia; order Methanosarcinales; family Methanosarcinaceae; genus Methanolobus; species Methanolobus profundi. Next base: position 270,124 of record NZ_FOUJ01000003.1, read on the forward strand.
GGACATCGTATACAGGCCAAAAGAGAGATCAGTATAGAGATCGTTACCAACGGCGTCGATTTCTCATCGCTCAACTATGATACTGTAGATTCCGTACTGGACACACTGGAAAAGGAAGGGATAATGGATTTCAGGATCCATCTGAGATATAGCTACCTTGACGGAAAATACAATCGTGTCCCATTCAGGGGCGATATATATCTTGTAAGGGCTATTGTCGAGAGCGAGCTCCTTGTACTCCAGATCAATCATATCGATGGTCCGAAAAGGACGGAGTGTGGCAGGGTTGCTGACACTATCATCGATGAGCTTCGCAGAGGTTCATAATGGATGAATTGATGCTTGTAGCTGCTACCCCTTTCAAACGTAACAACAAGAATTCACTATCCATCAAGGATTTTGAATTCGTGCTTTCCTTTGATCTAAAATGGATGGCACCTGATGTCGCATCCAAGATAAGGGACAGAGCGATAGGCTCTCAGCTCCTGAAATTCCAGGGAGCGGAACTCATACCTAATTTTGATATAAGTAACATTGAGATACCTCACGGTTTCAAGCCATCTGAATCCATATTCAAAGAGAGATCGGCCATCGAGGACATAATAGCCCTGATCGTCGCAAACTGTGGAAAGAGTGCAAGGGACACTACAGCACTTATAAATAAGAAGCAGGAACAACTCGATGACCTTGTGGATATCGAGGTCGCAGGTCTTTTGACCGCACGGGAACTGGGATGTGATATCGACCTGATATACGACCGGATCCACAATAAGGTCTTCAGTAAACAGGAGATGTCCACATAATCTTTATGTACTATTAATGTTATTCAGACACCAGTCTGATTTATCAGACCATTCATGTTCTTACTTAATGACACCATAATACGGATGTTCGAACGCACTTCCGTGCGTGAGTGAGACATACTCTTGCGGAGGAACATTAATGAGCAAGACTACAAACGCAAAGATCCAAAGAAAGACAAACCCTCGCACCCCTGTGCTCATCGCAGCACTTAAGGAAGAGGCACGTCAGAACGAAGCTGCTATCTGGAGAGATGTGGCTAAAAGGTTGGAAAAGCCTGGCAAGAACTACGCACAGGTCAACCTGAGTAAGATCAACAGATATGCAAAGGACGGAGAGACTGTCCTTATAGCAGGTAAAGTACTGGGTTCAGGACTTCTCAACAAGGCAGTAACAGTTGCTGCATACAATTTCAGCGCAACTGCAATGGAGAAGATCGCTGAGGTCGGCGGCAAATGCCTGACTATCGAAGAGATGATGAAAGAGAACCCAAAGGGCTCTGGTATCAAGATCTTGCAGTAGGTGAAGAAGATGACAATTATCGATGCAGAAGGACTCATAATGGGAAGACTTGCAAGCACAGTGGCACAGAAGTTGCTTGCTGGCGAACAGATCGACATCATCAACGCTGAGAAAGCAGTCATTTCCGGTTCAAAGGCTACAACACTTAGAGAATATGATGAAACTCTGAAGAGAGGAAAGCCAGAGTTCGGACCATATTTCCCAAAGAGACCTGACAGAATCCTTAAAAGGACCGTAAGGGGAATGCTCCCATACAAACGTGCAAGAGGAAGAGACGCAATGTCCCGCCTTAAGGTGTACGTTGGTGTCCCAATGGAATTCCAGGACAAGGAAAGTATTAAGATAGAAGAGGCAAACATGGATCGCCTGAGCTCTAACAAGTACCTCAGACTTGGTGACGTAAGCAAGAAGCTCGGTGCTAAGTTCTAAGAAGGAGGAAGATCATAATGTCCACTAAATTTATAACCTCATCAGGTAAAAAGAAGACAGCTATTGCACGTGCAACAGTAAGGAAGGGAAATGGAAAGGTGCGCATCAACAAGAAGCCACTCGAGATATATGGCCCGGAGTTTGCACAGCTCAAGATACTGGAAGCAGTTTCACTCGCAGGTGAGACAGCAGAAGGACTTGACATCGATGTGGTCGTCAGCGGCGGCGGGATCATCGGTCAGGCAAGTGCTGCCAGAACTGCAATTGCAAGAGGCATTGTAGACTGGACCAACGATACAAATCTCAGAGATACATACATGGCATACGACCGTAACCTTCTTGTCAACGACTCCAGACAGAAAGAGACAAAGAAGTTTGGCGGACCAGGTGCACGTGCTAAGTATCAGAAGTCATACAGGTAGGCAATAGGATATGTTACCAGTTCGATGTTTCAGCTGTGGGAAAGTAGTATCAAGCTGCTGGGAAGAGTACAAACAGCGTGTAAGCGAAGGAGAAGACCCTGCAACAGTCCTTGATGACCTTGGTGTCACAAGATATTGCTGCAGAAGGATGATCCTTTCACATGTCGAGCTAGTAGATACACTTGCCCCATACCAGTAAGGGTTGTAGGGTAGCCTGGACCATCCATCAGCGTTCGGGACATATAAGATGTATCTTCTATGCGAAACACGCCAGGGTCTGAGTTTAGACCTCAGCAGGCACATACCCTTTACCCAACATTACAACTAAGGAAGGAAAGTATTAGAACCACGTTCGGAGGGATTCCGAATAAAATTTATTTATCATGGTTATCATTGACCGCATTAATGGCTATTCATACTCATACAGGAACACTTTTTGGAAGCAATAGGAGTAGCTATCAACAAATGGACTATTGATATTTTCGATAATGAAATTGATCAGGTGATCTATTGACTACAGAACACTATACCAGGTATGAAAAGGCGAGAATTGTTGGTGCAAGAGCGCTGCAGATCTCAATGGGAGCCCCAGTGCTTATCGATGATCCAAGCATGAACTCATTATTTCTTGCCAAACGAGAATTTGAACTCGGAGTAATTCCGATAACAGTTAAACGAGATTTTGATAATTAGGTGATATTATGGATCCAACAGAGGAAACTACAGTTAACGAAACTAACATTGAAGAGACAACTGGAGATGCAGGTGAAGAGCCTAAAACAACATCCCTTGTCCCAATAGACGAGTACCTTGCAGCAGGTGTTCACATAGGTACACAGCAGAAGACAGAGAACATGATGAAATTCGTCTACCGTGTAAGGACAGACGGTCTCTACGTACTCGACATTCAGGCAACCGATGAGAGAATAAAGCTTGCAGCAAACTTCCTTTCACAGTATGACCCACAGAGGATCCTTGTGGTCTCTGCAAGACAGTACGGTCAATTCCCTGCAAAGATGTTCGCAAAAGCAATTGGCGCAAAGTCAATGGTAGGAAGGTTCATCCCGGGAATCCTCACAAACCCTAAGATCGAGAACTTCTACGAACCTGATGTAGTTATCGTAACCGACCCAACCGGAGATGCACAGGTCATCAAGGAAACGGTCAACATCGGTGTACCTGTTGTGGCACTCTGTGACACAAACAACATGACATCAAACGTTGACCTTGTCATCCCAACAAACAACAAGGGTAGAAAGGCACTTTCCCTCGTCTACTGGTTGCTTGCAAGGGAGATCTCAAAGTCCAACGACTCAATGTTCACATACGAACTTGAGGACTTTGAAGCTGGAGTCTGAACTGGTAGCTTGTTGAAGCATACTACATATACCAAAAACCCGTATTATTAATTGGGTGAATAGTAGTATGAGACAGACAACCGTTGCCGGTCAGTTCTATCCACTAAATACAAAGAGTCTAAACAAGGAACTCAGCAAGTGCTTTAAGGATGCGGCTGCTTCAGAGAAGCCCATCCTTGGTGCTGTTGTACCTCATGCCGGATATATATATTCAGGCGAAGTGGCAGCACATGCATTTGCACAATTACCAAAGGCAGATACATATGTCCTGTTCGGACCTAACCATACAGGTTATGGTTCACCTGTGGCATTGTCACAGGACACATGGAAAACTCCCCTGGGAGTTGTCGAAACCGATAAGGACATAGGAAAGCTCCTTGCTGGGACCATCATAGACTTCGATGAGCTTGCCCACCATTATGAACATTCCATTGAAGTGCAGGTACCTTTTTTACAGTACATGTTCGGCAGTGACTTCAAGATACTACCAATATGCATGGGACTTCAGGATGAAGAAACTGCAATAGAAGTAGGAAAGGAAGTTGCAGAAGCAGCAAAGGCCACAGGAAAGAAAGTAGTGTTCATCGCATCCAGTGACTTTACACACTATCAACCTGATGATGTTGCCAGAGAGAATGACAACTATCTTATCGAACCGATCCTTAAGATGGATATTCCTGAATTCTACAGACGAAAGGATGAGAGGAACATCTCAGCATGTGGATTCGGACCGATAGCAGCAATGCTCTCAGCCACAATGGAATTTGGTGCCAGTAGCGTATCACTGTTAAAGTATGCTACCAGTGGGGATGTGACCGGAGATATGTCAGGGGTCGTGGGATACGCGGCCATTGTCGTGGAGTAAGGCTCAATATCACGAGGGAATTAAGTGATCACATGTTCTGCACCAGGAAAGGTTTACCTCTTTGGTGAACACGCCGTAGTTTACGGAGAGAGTGCGATCTGTTGTGCCGTGGAGCTTCGTACAAAGGTCCATGTAGAGAAGAGTGAGAGCATTATAATAGAATCAACACTTGGCACCACAGGGATCGATCACGAAACACACCCTTATGTATCCTATGCCATCGAAAAGATGCAGCAGTTGGCAAATATAGAAGGTGTGCGGATCAGGATAGAATCCGAACTGCCCGTAGGTTCTGGCCTCGGCTCATCTGCAGCCGTCACCGTTGCAACCATCAAGGCACTTGACATCCTTTATGAGTGTGGCCTGTCCCTGGAGGACATAGCAGGAAAGGCACACGAGATAGAAAGAATGGTACAGGGCAATGCAAGCCCAACTGACACATATGTTAGTACCATGGGCGGTGTCGTGATGATACCGCAAAGAAAGAAACTTCCGCTCATTGAATGCCCTATTGTCATAGGGAACACTAACAGATTCTCCTCTACAAAGGAACTTGTAGGGAACGTTGCAAAGCTTCGAAGCGAATTTCCCGAGATCATCGAGCCAATATTATCAGATATCGGACAGATGTCATTACTTGCCGAAAAACTGGTCCATGAAAATGATTATGAGACCATTGGAAAGCTGATGAACGTCAACCAGGGGCTCCTTGATGCCATTGGTGTGGGAAGTGCTGAGCTCTCGACACTTGTCTATGCAGCCCGTAACAATGGTGCAATAAGTGCCAAGATCACAGGCGCAGGAGGAGGAGGGTGCATGGTAGCACTTGCAGGCAAGGATTCCACCTCAGCCATTGCAAATGCCATCGAAGATGCAGGCGGAGAAGCCATTATTACCAAGAATACGGAAGAAGGCGTACGACTGGAGTCATTGAATGGATAATAGTAATATCACCATCCTGAAAATAGGTGGCAGTGTCATTACCGATAAAAGTGCTGATGACGGTGCTGCGAGAATGGATGAGATCGAACGTATCGCTGGCGAGATCGCTGGTTTTGAAGGAAAGCTTATCATCGTACATGGAGCCGGATCATTCGGCCATCCACAGGTCAAACGTTTCGGACTTACAGGAAAGTTCGACCACGAAGGTTCAATAATAACCCACATGTCAGTAAGAAAGCTTAACACCATGGTCGTTGAAGCTCTGAATTCTGCAGGGGTCAATGCATTGCCAGTCCATCCCATGGCATGTGCAGTATCCGAGAACAGCCGCATAAAGAGCATGTTCCTTGATCAGATAGAGGAGATGCTTGCAAATGGATTTGTACCCGTATTGCATGGAGACATGGTAATGGATACTGAGATGGGAACATCGGTCCTTTCAGGCGATCAGATAGTACCATACCTGGCAATCGAGATGAAGGCTGCAAGAATTGGCATCGGAAGTGCCGAGGAAGGTGTCCTTGACAATAATGGCGAAGTGATACCAAATATCAGCAACGCCAATTTTGATAAGATAAAAGAATATCTCGGCGGTTCGGCCAACACCGATGTAACAGGCGGTATGCTGGGAAAAGTACTTGAGCTTTTAAACCTTAGTGAAGGATCGAACAGTACTTCTTATATATTCAATGCAGGTAATGCAGGAAACGTATCCGGTTTCCTGAACGGGAATAATATAGGCACCGCAATATCCGGTGCAGGGACAAGATCAATTTAAGGTATTATTATGAGCACTTCCAGGAGAAAGATAGAGCATCTAGAGCTATGCGCTGCAAGTCCGGTAGAATCAAGGAAAACAGGACCAGGTTTCAATGACGTAATGCTGGTACACAGAGCCTTGCCGGAGATGAACATGGATGACATAGACCTGTCCTCACGTTTTCTGGAAAAGGATATGAATGCACCTTTTATGATCGCATCCATAACCGGCGGACACCCCGAGACAACTGCGGTCAACGCAGCACTTGCAGAAGCTGCAGAGGAACTCGGAATAGGAATAGGTGTCGGCAGTCAAAGAGCAGCAATTGAGGACCCCTCACAAGAGGAGTCTTTCAGTGTTGTCAGGGACAAGGCACCAAATGCTTTTGTCTATGGTAATATCGGAGCTGCACAGATACGAGAATATGGCGTTGAAGGCGTTGAGAAGATCATTGAGATGATCGATGCCGATGCTATTGCAGTTCACCTTAACTTCCTCCAGGAAGCCATACAACCTGAAGGTGACAGAGATGCCTCAGGAGCACTTGAAGTTATCAGTGATATATGCTCACTGGCAGTACCGGTGATCATCAAAGAGACCGGAGCAGGCATCTCACACGAAGATGCTTTCATACTGAAAGAGGCCGGAGTATCCGCCATAGACGTAGGCGGGGTCGGAGGTACAAGCTGGTCCGGTGTAGAAGTATACCGCGCCAGAGAAAGAAAGGACAGGGAATCAGAACTACTTGGAGAGTTGTTCTGGGACTTTGGCATACCTACCGCACCAAGTATAGTAGAATGTAGTGTATCACTGCCGGTCATAGCTACCGGCGGACTGAGAACCGGACTTGACATAGCAAAATCAATTGCATTGGGAGCATCAGTTGCAAGTGCAGCACTTCCTTTTGTTGAACCTGCTATGAAAGGAAAGGACAATGTAGTAGATAGTATCCAGCACATGCTTAACGAGCTTAAGGTGGCAATGTTCCTATGCGGTTGCAAGAACATAACAGACCTGCATCTGGCACCTGCAGTTGTAAGTGGCTGGACAAGGGAGTATCTGGAACTGCGTGGTTTTAATGTCAAAGATCTTGCCATGCGTTCAACGAACAATGATCTCCTTGCAGTATAACATTCATCACTCAAAGGGAATAGTTAAATAAAATATTTTTAATAATAAGCGAGTAATATATATGACCGAAATAGGAATCATTGCAGTTGGCGGCTATAACGAAATGGGCCGTAACATGACTGCTATAAGGATCAATGATGATATCATCATCGTTGATATGGGCCTCCGTCTGGACAGAGTTCAGATACACGAGGACGTAGAGACCGATAAGATGCATTCACTTGAGCTTATCGAGATGGGAGCGATCCCTGACGATACCATCATGAAAGAGGTAAATGGTAACGTACGTGCTATCGTATGTACACACGGACACCTTGACCACATCGGTGCAATTCCAAAACTTGCACACAGGTATGCAGCTCCGATCATAGGAACACCTTATACAACAACCCTCATCAAACACCAGATCGAATCTGAGAGGAAATTCGGAGTTAAGAACAACATTGTATCCATGAAGGCAGGGGAGACAATGGAGATCACAAAGGACATCTCCATCGAGTTCGTCAACACCCAGCACAGTATAATCGACACAATATTCCTTGTGATCCACACATCAAGCGGTTCACTGGTATATGCATGTGACTTCAAGCTTGACAGGACCCCTACACTTGGAGAGGCACCTGACTTTGCAAGGCTCAAGGAACTTGGAGAGGATGGCGTTATCGCACTCATCACAGAGAGTACAAATGCAGGACGTAATGGAAAAGCTCCATCTGAAATGATAGCACACTCAATGCTCAGGGACGTACTTCTTGAGACCGAGGAATCAGACGTTGGTATGATCGTCACAACCTTTGCATCACATGTAGCTCGTGTGAACTCAATTGTCAAGTTCGCACAGGAAATGGGAAGGATCCCTGTTCTTATGGGAAGTTCCATGGAGAGATACATTGCAACAGCTCACCAGATGGGATTCATCGAGCTTCCTGAGAATGTCGAGATCTACGGGAACCGCAGAGAGATCGACAAAGCACTTGGAAGGATAATGGAAGCCGGCAAGGACAAGTACCTCCCTGTGGTCACAGGACACCAGGGAGAACCTGGCGCAGTTCTTGGCAGGATCGCAAGCGGCGAGACACCATTCAAGATCGACAAGGGTGACAGGATCATATTCTCTGCTAACATTATACCAAATCCTATGACACAGGCGAACCGCTATGCACTTGAGACAAAGTTGAAGATGCGCGGAGCAAGGATATATGACAATGTACACGTTTCAGGTCACGCATACCGTGAGGACCACTGGGAACTTCTCAGAATGCTGAAACCGGAACATGTCATACCTGCACACGGAACCATCCAGATGCACAGCGAGTACATCCAGATGGCAGAGGATGCAGGCTACATACTTGGAGATACACTTCACCTTCTCAGGAATGGCGAAGAGCTCTATATTGAAGAAGAGTAATTTTAATAGGGATGATTATGGATCTGATCGAAGAGATTAAAAAACGTTCAGTGCACGTCGACAAGGGAATAGAGGAATACCTCCCTATCGACAAACCATATGAACTTTACAAGGCAGCCAGATACCTTCCTGATGCAGGAGGGAAAAGGCTTCGTCCGGCAACCGTTATCCTCGCAGCAGAGGCAGTCGGCTCTGATCTGGAGACCGCACTCCCAGCTGCAGTAGCTGTAGAACTAGTCCACAATTTCACACTGGTCCATGACGATATCATGGACAGGGATGATATCCGTCGTGGAATGCCTGCAGTCCATGTCAAATGGGGAGAAGCAGGAGCTATACTTGCAGGAGATACACTTTATTCAAAGGCTTTCGAGATTCTCACCCGTGCACCGGGCGAGCCTGAAAGGAACCTTAAATGTATCGACATACTCTCAAAGACATGCAGGGATATCTGCGAAGGACAGTGGATGGATGTGGAGTTCGAGGACCGCACAGACGTCACAAAGGAAGAATATCTCGAGATGATCGAGAAGAAGACCGGAGTGCTCTATGCAGCTTCCATGCAGATCGGCGCTATCCTTGGTGGCGCATCTGAAGAAGTATCTGATGCATTCTACGAATGTGGAAGACTCATCGGTATCGCATTCCAGATCTATGATGATGTCATTGATATGACCACCCCTGAAGAAGTTCTTGGAAAGGTCAGAGGCAGTGACCTTATGGAAGGCAAGAAGACACTCATTGCCATCCATGCTCTGAACAAAGGCGTGGAACTCAAGATATTCGGTAAGGGAGAAGCAACAACAGAAGAGATCAATGAGGCAGTTAAGCAGCTTGAAGATGCAGGCTCCATTGATTATGTAAGGGACCTTGCACTCAGCTACATAGCAAAGGGCAAAGAACTTCTCAATGTCGTTGAAGATTCCGAATCAAAGACCATACTTATGGCAATAGCAGATTATATGATCACAAGATCATACTGATCTGTTACTACCTTTTTTATTCTTTTTATTTTACTCTTTTACAGAGCCGTGGCTATGCCCGTAAAATGAATTAAGAGAGGATTTCTAAAGGTACGCTGCATTATATGAAGAAAAATTCAAGGAGATAAACCTTTCATTATGAGTAAGCATGTGAGGGAACGATCAGAAATGTGGAGAGGATGTTAAAATGGAAAGATCGGCTCTGTAGAGATCCCACCATTAAAACTTTAGGGAAGTTTGTAAACTAATTGATCATAAGTCATGAATTACCTGGTTGATCCCGAAGGGCCCGACGAATCCGGCGTTTTCCCACAATAAAAAACAAAATAATCAGTAAATACTTGTATTTTCTTCTCAGGAGTTCTGTAGAATTCTCTGTACAAATACAATCGTCGTTGTAATTATCTTCTGTGCAGCAGCATCGAAATGTGCCGCCTTCGGCGGATGGCTACTTTGTTTTTAGATTGCAGATCGCTTTTATAGATATGAAAAAGAGCAATGTTGCTGTCACTCAGATCAACATGATCTATACAGAACCAAAAAATCAGTAAAAACTAAAAAGAAAGAAAAGAAAAAGTATTGAAAATCAGGAGTTGTCCTGCTTTTCAATTACAGCCTGTGCTGCTGCCAGCCTTGCAATAGGTACACGGAACGGGGAGCAACTTACATAGTTGAGTCCGATGTTGTATCCGAACTTAACAGAGCTTGGTTCTCCACCATGTTCTCCACATATACCGATCTTAAGATCAGGCCTTGTGGAACGTCCTTTCTCAATACCTATCCTTACAAGTTCACCAACGCCTTCCTGATCAAGGACTGCGAATGGATCATCCTCAAGTATTGAGTTCTCAACATAGAATGGAAGGAACTTACCTGCATCATCCCTGCTGAAACCAAAGGTTGTCTGTGTAAGGTCGTTAGTTCCGAATGAGAAGAACTCTGCTTCCTTTGCGATCTGGTCTGCTGTGAGAGCTGCCCTTGGAAGCTCGATCATAGTACCTACAAGATAATCGAATTTGCAATCCTTCTCGGCCATTACAGACTCTGCAACCTCTACAAGGTCTTTCTTTGTAGAGCTTAGCTCGTTCACATGAGATATCAGTGGGATCATTATCTCAGGAACTATGTCCATTCCACTTGCCTTGAGCTCACATGCTGCTTCGATTATAGCGCGCACCTGCATCTCGTAGATCTCAGGATAGGTTATACCAAGACGGCAACCACGGTGTCCGAGCATCGGATTGGTCTCCACCATGGACTCAACACGTTCCATGACCTGCTTTACAGTTTCCATCTCTTCAGCACTGCCACCTTCTGCTTCAAGTGCCCTGAGCCTGTCTGCAAGTTCCTCATGCTTTGGAAGGAACTCGTGCAGTGGAGGATCAAGAAGACGGATGGTTACAGGAAGACCTTCCATGACCTTGAAGAGACCCATGAAGTCCTCTTTCTGCATTGGAAGAAGCTTTTGAAGTGCAGCTTTCCTTACTTCAGTGTCTTCTGCAAGGATCATTTCCCTTACTGCAGGGATACGGTCCTCTCCAAAGAACATGTGCTCTGTTCTGCAAAGTCCGATCCCTTCTGCACCAAATTCTCTTGCTACCTGAGCATCATGTGGTGTGTCTGCATTTGTCCTGACACCCATTTCCCTTACTTCATCAGCCCACTCAAGAAGTGTATCAAGTTCACCGCTGACACCAGGAGTTATGAGCTCGACCTTTCCGATGATAAGATTACCTGTACTTCCATCGATGGTCACAAAGTCCCCTTCACTCACAGTTACATCTGATACTGAAAAAGTACATGCATTTATATCAATGGTAACTGAGCCACAACCTGCCACACATGGTTTACCCATGCCTCTTGCGACTACGGCTGCGTGAGAGGTCATTCCACCTCTTACAGTAAGTATTCCCTGTGCCGCATCCATACCACCAATATCCTCGGGAGAGGTCTCGGTACGGACCAGGATGACCTTTTCATCCATCTTTGCCATTTCCTCTGCATGCTCTGCAGTGAAAACGACCTTACCAACGGCTGCACCCGGAGATGCGGGAAGACCAGTGGCAACAATTTCATATTCAGCTTGAGAATCAATAGTTGGATGTAAAAGACGATCGATCTGTTCAGGAGAGACACGCGTTATAGCTGTTCGTTTATCGATAAGACCTTCCTCGACCATTTCGACAGCGATCTTCAGTGCTGCCGCAGCGGTTCGTTTACCGGTCCTTGTCTGCAGCATATATAATTTACCATCCTCTATGGTGAACTCGATATCCTGCATGTCCCTGAAGTGATCCTCCAGTTTCTTGTAGATCTTCTCGAGGGTCGCATAGGATTCAGGCAATGTCTGCTGAAGCATAGAGATCGGCTGAGGTGTCCTTATACCTGCAACGACATCTTCTCCCTGTGCGTTCATAAGATACTCACCGAAGAAGCGCTTGTCACCTGTTGCCGGGTCCCTTGTAAAGGCCACACCGGTACCTGAGGTCTCGCCCATATTACCATATACCATGGACTGGACATTCACGGCCGTACCCCATTCACCAGGAATGTTGTTAAGACGCCTGTAAGTGATAGCACGCTGATTGTTCCATGAATTGAACACAGCATCGATGGCCATCTGGAGTTGCTGGCGTGGGTCCTGAGGGAAATCCTCACCAGTACTGTTCCTGATTATACTCTTGAATTCCTCGACAATTTCCTTGAGAGCAGTTGCGTCCAGGTCAGTATCGAGAGTGACACCCAGAGCCTTCTTCTTTGCACTCAGTGCAGATTCGAACTTGTGATGCTCGATGTCAAGCACGACATCTCCGAACATAGTAAGGAATCTGCGATAGCTGTCGTAAGCGAACCTTTCATTATCTGACTTCTTTGAAAGACCGACAACGGTGTCATCATTAAGACCAAGGTTAAGGACAGTGTCCATCATACCTGGCATTGATACCCTTGCGCCGGACCTGACGGAAATAAGAAGTGGGTTACTATTGTCTCCGAACTTTTTACCAGTTACCTTTTCGAGTTTTGATATCGCATTGTTTATCTGGTCAATAACCTCTGTAGGATAATCCCCTTTTTCAAGATACAATAAACAAACTTCTGTTGTTATAGTAAATCCTGGCGGAACAGGGATTCCCAGGTTGGCCATTTCTGCAAGGTTGGCGCCTTTACCACCAAGCAGATCTTTCATACTATTTTTACCTTCAGTTTCTTCGTTCCCGAAAAAATACACGAATTTATTATCTGCCACCGAATTTCCTCCATGCATAAAAATATGATGGACAATTACTGTTAATTTAATTAATGTTAAGTCGTGCCTCAATTGTTCTTTTATCTCTTTAAGGTTGTGGTCTGTGAACCGATGACATGGTCCGAAAAAGGATAGATATGTTTTTGTACTGAAAAAAACTAATATTAAAATGCTTACGATAACTATATATAGAATTAAGGCACCATATAGTACAAAAACCTAAATATAATGAACGAAGACATATGAAAAGATTAGGTCAGATCCTGCATATTTCGAAGCAAAATGAACTTGTTGTCAGAGGCGACAGGAAAGAGTTTTCCGGTTCTATGAAAGACTTACCACGAATTAACTCTTTTGCCCTGGACAGGTCCATTAAGCCGATTGGAAAGATATCCGGCATATTTGGTCCCGTTGACCAGCCCTATTTTACTCTTAAGCCTGATAAGAGAGTTATAGCTTCTGGATTGGAAAAACTTGTTAACGAGCGGGTTTACGTTCAATGATGAAGTTAATTGATTGACTTTCGCTGTGAGCTGTGGATGACTGAGGATGAACATACCAAATATATTTTATTGAGAGATTATAAAAGGTGATATGAATGGTCGAAGTTGAAAGGGTACGATATTCAGATACTTCCGAGAGAGAAAAGATACGTGCAATGATCAAAGCACGTAAAGAGAAAGATAAGAGCGCTGAGGTCGAAAAAGCAAAGGTCCAGTGTCCTGAGTGTGGAAGCCGCAACCTTGTACAGGATTACGAGAGAGCTGAACTCGTATGTTCTGACTGTGGACTTGTGGTTGACGCAGAGTTCGTTGATGAAGGACCGGAATGGCGTGCTTTCGATCACGACCAGAGAATGAAGCGTTCCCGTGTGGGCGCACCAATGACCTACACGATACACGACAAAGGTCTGTCAACTATGATAGACTGGAGGAACCGTGACTCATACGGTAAATCCATTTCATCAAAGAACAGAGCGCAACTCTACAGGCTGAGAAAATGGCAACGTAGGATAAGAGTAAGTAACGCTACGGAAAGGAACCTTGCTTTCGCATTGTCCGAACTTGACCGTATGGCATCAGCTCTTGGTCTGCCAAGGACCGTGCGTGAGACTGCCGCAGTAGTATATAGGAAGGCAGTTGACAAGAACCTCATCCGTGGAAGAAGTATTGAAGGTGTTGCCGCAGCAGCATTGTATGCAGCATGCCGCCAGTGCAGTGTCCCAAGGACACTTGATGAGATAGGAGAAGTATCAAGGGTAAGCAGGAAAGAGATCGGAAGGACATATCGTTTCATCTCAAGAGAGCTTTCACTGAAACTTATGCCAACCTCACCAATAGACTATGTACCAAGATTCTGTTCAGGACTTAACCTTAAAGGTGAAGTTCAGTCCAGAGGTGTCGAGATCCTAAGGCAGGCTTCCGAGAAGGAACTTACCAGTGGACGTGGCCCTACAGGTGTAGCTGCAGCAGCTATCTACATCGCATCAATCCTTTGTGGCGAGCGCCGTACACAGCGTGAGGTCGCCGATGTTGCAGGTGTAACTGAAGTTACCATCCGTAACAGGTACAAAGAGCTTGCAGAAGAGCTTGACATTGAGATAATTCTCTAAGCACACACATATAAATATTAATGAACAGAGGAAGTTCGTACCACAGCTTCCTTTGTTGTATATACTTTTTTACAAATCTTTTTCAATATTCAGCATGCTCTAGTAGTGTAGACTATGTTCGAACTGCTGGAAATGCTGACAATCGGTTTTATCCTGGGATTGACAGGGGCACTTGTACCAGGACCTATGCTTTTTGTGACCATAGACACATCCCTGAAAAGAGGATGGAAAGCAGGACCCGAGATATTTGTCGGTCATGCCATAATAGAATTCATGGTATGCGTATTGATAATCTATGGTATTACAGCAGTCAGTGACAGCACGGTTATGGCGATATCAATACTGGGCGGAGCCACCCTTGTGATATTTGGCCTCATGACCATGAAAAGCGCAAAAGGTGCAGCAGACTCAATGCATGAACACAACAAAAGCACCTCTAAACCTGTACTTTCAGGAATCCTTACTTCAGCATCAAATCCTTATTTCTGGATATGGTGGCTGGCAGCCGGGAGTGCACTTGTGTTGCGTGGACTGGAGATCGGTCTGATCGCAGCAGTGATGTTCATGGCAGGACACTGGCTTGCAGACCTGGGATATTTTACTGTTGTGTCTGCATCGTTCAGTAAAGGAAAGAAGCTCATGTCCCCAAAGGTTTATGAAAGGGTACTGCTCTTTTGTGGTCTGTTCCTTGTCCTGTTCGGGTCATGGTTTATCGTAGGTATGTAGACATGAATAGAAATTGCATCAAAGTCCTGAAGAAAAAAGGTGAGCCAATACGCAGATCACTACTGGAAATGGACCTGCTGGACAATTCCGCACGCATTATATCAGAAGGTGATCACCTCCTGCTTCCACTTACACGAAAGCCTGAAGAGGTAGAACTAAAGGAACTTCCCGGTGACTTTGAGCTTGGCGAACATGAGTTCGAGGAACAGAAAGGACAACTGAAACTTGATGATCTCCTGGAAGTCGTACCACATTTTGAGATCGTCGGAGATATAGCACTTATCGAAGATGATGTAGCCGAACCTGAGAAAGTGGCCGATGCCATCATGACGGTAAAAAAGAACGTAAAAACGGTCCTTGCAGCCATGAGTCCTGTAGAAGGAGAATTCAGGACACGCAGATTCAGGACTGTTGCAGGAGAGGACAGGACATCGACGATCCACAGAGAATATGGATCCCGATTCTATATTGATCTTGAAAGAGCCTATTTCACGCCTCGTCTTGCAACAGAAAGAGCAAGGATCCTGACGCAGATAGAAGAAGGCCAGACCGTTGTGGATATGTTCGCAGGTGTTGGTCCATACAGCATAATGATAGCAAGGAAAAGTCCTGAGATCCAGGTCATTGCAATTGATAAGAACCCGGATGCTGTTGAATTCCTCCACCGTAATGTCGAGCTAAATTCCACAAGCAATGTGGAAGCCATAGAAGGCGATGCCAATATTGAGGCTGAGAGATTTGCCTCGGTGGCTGATCATGTGATAATGAACTTACCACATAATGCGAACGAGTTCCTTGATGCAGCCGTGAAGCTCTGCGCTCCGAATGCGATCATCCACTATTATGATATTACACCGGAAGACGACCTTTTCGAAAGTTCCCTGAAGCTCATCGATGAAGCTGCAGAAAGAGCAGGGAGAACTACTGAGCTTGTAGAGACAAGAGTAGTTCGTTCATATGCTCCGCACCAGTTCAATGTCTGCATTGAAATGAGAGTTCTTTGAACTGGAAATTCCATACTGATAAAAAATAATCTGTGGAAATACTCCGGTAAATTTTCTTTTTAGAACTCCTGTATTAGTTACATAAATGCAATAATCTAAGGAATGATCTTCTGTACACATCATAGAAACAAAGATGAAAGTGAACAAAGTTTGTGTCACTCGCATCAATGGGATCTCTACGGTGCCCAAAATATTAAGATCATTAAAAATATTTGTGCTGTTCTTTGTTCTTTCATGTATAATATATATGGACACTATTCATGATCAACAGACAGGAGGCTCAAACCCCACAGTTCATGCTATTCCCGAGAACAAAAACAATTAACACTGCTATAATTAGCAACAAATTAAAAATAACTTTATGAATTTAGCTTTTTTATTTGAATAATCTACTGTCATATTGTTTCAGATATAATATATTCTTATGAAGAGCTTGTTAGTCACTTCTAAAAAATCAATAGGTTAAGACGTATATTAGCAAATAGATATATAGCACCACAGATGATAGAATAATTGTAATTATATATAATGTGGAATTGATCCAATGCTATTACTAAAGAGCAACAGTTGATTAGTTGATATTACATAAAAATATTGACTTGATCTTGAGCTAATGAACCGCCATAGGAAAGAGCAATAATGAATGAAAACGGATGCGAACCGGCAGATGATAAAATAAGCAGCGATCCTGCCGGATACAGGACATTATTTGAAAACAATCATGCAGCTATGCTATTGATAGACCCGCTCAGCCAGGATATCGTGGATGCAAATAATGCCGCCTGTAACTTTTATGGATGGAGCCGTGAAGAGATCACCTGCAGAAGAATATCTGACATAAGCACTCTGCCTGAGCAGGATATAATAGCTAATATCGAAAAAGCAAATAATGTTTGTCAGAGCCACTTTTTCTCCGAACATCAGCTTGCAGATGGTTCGAAGCGCAATGTTGAGGTCCATAGCATTCCCTTAATTGTTGAAGAAAAAGAACTTTTCTGTTGCACCATCACTGAGCGAAAAAATGCAGAAAGCAAATTACGCGAGAACGAGGAAATACTGAGACTGTTCATTGAGCATGCGCCGGTATCATTAGCGATGTTAGATAGGGATATGCGACATGTTGCCACCAGCCGTCACTGGATGAATGCCTTTTCCCTTGGTGACATGGACATAACAGGAATGAGCCATTATGAACTAATACCTCTGACTGACAACGAATATTATAAAGCAATTCATCAACGTGCCCTGAAAGGAGAGATCATTCGCAAAGAAGAAGATTGCATAAAGTTACCGGATGGGACACTACACTGGAGCCGCTGGGAAGTAAGACCATGGAAAACTGCCGATGGCACCATTGGCGGAATAATTATTTTCACGGAAGATATCACGGAAAGAAAGAATGCTGAAGAAAAACTGAAATATTCGATGTCACTTCTCAACGCATCCCTGGAATCAACTGCAGAAGGTATCCTAATTGTGGACAGGGAACAAAAGATCACCAAATGGAACAGTAAATTTGCCGAAATGTGGCAAATTACGGAAGAAATACTTTCTTCGCACGAGGATTCCAATGCAGTAAACAGCATTCTATCTCAGCTATCTAATCCTGATGAGTTTGTAGCTAGAGTAAAGCAAATATATGCAAGGCAAGAGGAAGCCAGTTTTGATAATATCGAGTTTGCAGACGGACGTATCTTTGAACGTTACTCTCTGCCTCAAAAAGTCGGCGAGGATATAGTTGGTCGCGTATGGTCTTTCCGTGACATCACCGAACATAAAAATGCTGAGAACAAGCTCCGGGAAAGCGAAGCACTTCTCCGTGAAGTCGGAAAGATAGCAAAGATCGGAGGATGGGAACTAGAGGTGGAATCAAGCAAGGCTTCATGGACACCCGAAGTTGCAAGGCTCCATGAAACAGATGTAGTAGATGACCTTGAAAGCGGACTAGATCGTTTCCCTCCGGGCTCAAGGGAAATCCTTGAAAAAGCAGTTAATGATGCTATTGAAAAAAGAGAACCATATGACCTGGAACTTGAATTTGTCTCTGAAAAAGGCACCCATAAATGGATCAGAACGATAGGGCATCCGCTAATAAAGAATGATAAAGTTGTAAAGTTATACGGCACGTTGCAGGACATAACAGAGCAGAAAAAGTCAGAAGAAACTCTGCGTGAGAAGACAGAAGAACTTGAGGCTTATTTCACATCCAGTCTGGACCTTCTATGCATTGCCAACACCAAAGGGGAGTTCATCCGCCTCAATCCTGTGTGGGAAAAGGTACTTGGATATTCTATTGATGAGCTTGAAGGACATGCTTTCCTGGACTTCGTACATCCTGAAGACCTGGGAGCTACTACAGCTATTATCACTGAACTGGCAAATCAAAGGCAAATCGTTAATTTTCAGAATCGCTATCGTGCCAACGATGGTTCTTACCGCTGGATAGAATGGAATTCCATGCCAAGAGGAGAGATGATATATGCGGCAGCCAGGGATATCACCGAACGTAAGCTGACAGAGGAAAAACTTCAGGAATATGCAGATCAACTGAAAACAAAAAATATTGAGCTCGATAAAGCCCTGATAAGAGCGGAAGGAGCCACAAAAGCAAAAAGCGAGTTCCTTGCCAATATGTCCCATGAGATACGCACGCCGATGAACGGTGTGATAGGAATGACGAACCTGCTTCTTACCACATGGCTGAGTGAAGAGCAGAAACAATATGCAGATACTATTAAGAAAAGCGGAGAATCTTTGCTTGGACTCATCAATGACATACTTGATATTTCTAAGATAGAGGCAGGTAAGCTGGATATGGAGGAACTGGATATCGATCTGAAAGATATCCTGAAGGAACTGGAATTCCTGTTGTCTGTAAAAGCCCACGATAAAGGACTGAAACTTACTTGCACGACGGAAACGGATGTACCTGCATATATCAAAACGGATCCCTTCCGGCTGAAACAAATACTGCTAAATCTTGGATCAAATGCTGTAAAGTTCACCGATAAAGGTGAAGTGGTAATCCATGTAAGCCTTGTATCTGAAATAGATCCAAATGTTACATTGCGTTTCTCGGTAAAGGATACTGGCATTGGGATCCCTGATGACAAGATAGATTTGCTCTTTAACAAGTTCACTCAGGCTGACGCTTCAACAACACGGAATTACGGAGGCACAGGACTTGGGCTTGCAATATCCAGGCAACTTGTGGATATGATGGGGGGAGAGATAGGTGTTGATAGTCAGGAAGGAAAAGGATCGGAATTCTGGTTCACTATCAGCGTTGAAAAGCACTTTAAAAACACAGGCTCAAACGCAACAGAACAAAAAATATACGATGTCACTGATCAGGAAGGCATTAAAAGATACAATACCGATCTTAGAATTCTAGTGGTTGAGGATAATATTGTTAATCAAAATGTGGCAAAAAGCATCTTGAGAAAATTGGGTATTAGTGCAGACATTGCAAATAACGGTGTTGAAGCATTAAAGACTCTTGAAGAGAACACATATGCTCTTGTTTTGATGGATGTACAAATGCCCGAAATGGACGGATTTGAAACTACCCGACAGATCCGTAACCTGCAGTCAGCAGTTCTTGATCATCATGTTCCTATCATTGCTATGACGGCGTATGCAATGAAAGGAGACAAAGAACGTTGCTATGAAGCAGGAATGGACGACTATATATCAAAACCAATTGAATTCCAGCCACTTATCAGAGTGCTAAATAAATGGTCAACGGTGCTAGAAGAAGTACCCATAAATGATGTGCCTTCAGAAAACAAGGATAGACAGCAGGAGCTACCAATATTCGATAGCCAGTCCTTTATGGAAAGAATGATGGATGATATGGATATTGCCAGGAAGATAATTGATATTTTCCTGAAAAGCACACCAAACCTGATAGATGATCTAAAGGATGCTATTGATAAAGGAGATATAAGTAGCATAAACAGTAATGCACATTCACTGAAGAGTTCTTGCGCAAACCTCAGTGGAATTATTTTGAGTAACTTAGCCGGAGAGATCGAGGTAGCAACCATGTCGGAAAAAATCGGGACTATCCGGAAGATCATACCAGAAATAGAAAAGGAGTTTGAATTACTGGCAATTGAATTAAAGAAATTCAAAATAGAGCAACGATAGTTGATCAGGTCGCTTCTTTTTGATAGAGCTTATTGCAAATAAGCGAAATCATTAAATCATTATATAGAGTTATAGTGTCGTTCACATTTGCCTCTGTGGCTTAGCGGTATAGCGGCTGATTCGTAATCAGCAGGCCGAGGGTTCGAATCTCTCCAGGGGCTTGAAATCACGGGGTTAAAAGCCCTGTGTACTTTATATTCTAAAAGAAAAGCTAATTATTATAATCAAATTAATTTATTTTTTAGTATTGGGTTGTAATCACCCGATGGTTAAAAATCAAGACTAAGAGGGCTTATAGTATAGATAAATTATATGAATGCTCTGGCAAACACTATCAATTTTATTTCAGCGCAATACATTGCAAAGATATTACCATCAATTTTATGAAGAAGTGCACAGGTACAATTCCTACCCAAGGCTCTTTAATCTAACACAAAATCATCTTCACCAATTAATTATTATTAAATCGATATTATTTTATAGAATGTGACCGATCGTGTGCTATATGTCTAAATCATCTGCAAAAACAAAAAAATCTAGGGAGAATTCAATTGTCGCCCTTATTCTTATGCTACTTTTATTAGTCCTTTCAATAAGCATCCCTGCGCTTTTCGGTGCTCCTTTCCTTATTGGTTTGGAATTAGGTTCAACTGCATTATTTATGTTTGTTATTTTGCATCTCCTCGTACTAGGATTTAAAATATTAGTACAGAAAAACATAATTGATTTTTCCTGCCAATATAATGAAGGAATAGTTAACGGAATTGAGCTCTATTTTGTTTCTATGATTTTTGTAGGAATTATAGTCTCTTATTTAATTCCAGAGACGTATTATTTTTCCAATCAAAATTTAAATAATATATATATATTTCTGAAACAGAACTCAGTTATATTCGTAATTATAGGAGTTTTACTAGGTTTCATTAGTCGTGTTGAGAATATACTAATAAAGTAGCATGGAACATAATGAATACCGGAATTGATTTGCTTTTAGGTATAATTCAAACTGGTATCATATTTGAATTTAGAAAATATGGTATTGAATACACTCCAAATGATTAAACAAGAAAATCATAATCAGAACTGGGAGTTGAAAAATATCCTTAGATAAATTGAGGAATACTTCAAAAAAGGAGAAATGGAAATTAGCAGGAACTTCCATCTTTCAGATATTCAAGTATAGAAGGCAGCTTAACACTCAGCACTTCCAAATCAGAGCCAAAGAGAGTGAAATTCTCCCATTTGTTCATTTTCTTGTTGAACTTGGAGAACTGGAGCCATTTCACAGTTGAACCATCATCTTTCTTCTTTTCTGAGATTGTAACTGCTGTGTTTGCCAGGTGTATCTTTTCACCTATCTGTCTAATTCCATATTCATTATATTCATCTGACATTCTTTAAAACCTCAATTAGAAATTGAAATATAAATACAAGAACCTTGATAATTTCACTAAAAAGAGGGCGCATTAGTAAAATGAAAACAGTACTGTTTTTGCGCAGAGATAAATCTAGTACCAAATTCAACCTGTTTTTAGTGAGGAAATGATGTTCCTCACTAGCTCCCCGCAGTGTTCGTCACATCATTTTTAGAGGGGGAGTTTGATATTTGACGGACAGAATTACTTTGTAAATCTGCCCTTTTAAAAAGGTTGGTGCGTCAATGCGCCCTTTGGTTGCATTCACGCAGGGTATTTGGTTACTTGCAAAATACACTACAGTTTGCAGGACTTGCAGTCCTGCGCAGACTTCCACTCTCGGGGAGCAGAGTTTGCCGGCTCCCCTTCGTTCCAGTCTTGCTTTTGTTACAGGATTTTAGGTGATGGGCTATTTAGGAATATGCTGCGCATACTGTAGGATTCATCGAACTCTTCCTTACTGAATTTAATTATTTGATAAACCTCTCTTAGAAAGGATAATAAAATCAATAAATTATTATGAGAGTATGTCTTTTTGATACTATGTTTTCTGATGAGATTCAAAAATTAAAGGATGTTTTATTGAATCATAACGACCACTATGAACAATTTCAAAAAAGCCTTCGTGAATCTCAACCAATTGCATTTTTCATTACTGCATCCTTGGTGATAGCTACTTTTTTAGGAAAAGAATCAACTGGACAACAATATACACTGATTGCAAGCATTGCATTTTTTTTCGCATACTTGGGGTTGCATGCATACAACATTACAAAAGATTATCCATTCTTCTATTGGTCAGTTTCTTTGGTAGTAGTAGGTATTATCTTACTGTATGCTTCATTTACAAATGTCTATTCAATTATTATTTCAAGTGACGATTATTTTAAGAAAACGCTTGCAGCTAGTATTTTTACTTCAGCACTGTATGTAATGACATGGTCTAATCTCAAAAACTGTGAGGATAAAAAATCAAAAAAATATAAAGCTAGCGAACACTTTTTATGGACATCAGTTTTGCTAATTCTAATTGCATTTCCATTATCATATATATGTAAGATGAATGATTATTTCTTATTATTTCATACTTTTCTGATTTTAATTTCCCTTTTGCTAGGATTTGCAGGTTTCTATATCGCGATTTTTCTTGATAAAAA
Source organism: Methanolobus profundi (assembly GCF_900114835.1). GTDB lineage: Archaea > Halobacteriota > Methanosarcinia > Methanosarcinales > Methanosarcinaceae > Methanolobus > Methanolobus profundi. Next base: position 293,058 of record NZ_FOUJ01000003.1, read on the forward strand.
TCTAATAATGGCTAAAAACCATGATCGAAGCCGACTTTAAGAATTATTATTCCGTTTTTTGAGTAAGATTTATTACTAAGATTTTGTAGCGTTATTTACACCTCATGGGAACGCTATACAAGGCCAGAGGGGCAACCCCCTCTGGCCTCGCTACCACTCAGGTGCCGCCTCACAGACTCGTTAGCTAAGATAAGGGATTGCTTCTATAGGTGAGAATAATCCATCTTCGTTAACTATAAAAGAATAACAAACAATTAATTATCAACAAGAGCTTCAAGCTCTTTCTTATAATAATCTATATCTTTAATTAATAGGCTTCTTAAATTCTTGACCTCATTTAAGGATACAAGAAACGAGTCTTCATCACATAACTGATCTAAAAAACTAGATATTTCCTTACTGCTTTCATTTCTTGCAAGATATAAATATGTTTCAAGTTCATAGATATTATGCTTTTTGTCGTTAGTAGAAAATGAATCATCTATGAGAATATGTTCTCCACTTACATCATTTTCACTAAATGATGTAACACGAAGCAAAGGATAGTAAAGTTTTTGCAGTCTTTTTTCGATAAATGACCTTTTTTCTGATTTTGTAGTTTGGTTAAGGATGCCGTATGTAAAGAATACATAAATTGCAGTTACTACAACAAGAATCAAAGTAAAAGAAGAATTTAACAAACCTAATGTATACTGATTAATTGTGACTGTTTTTGCAATATATATTGCTAAAATATAAGCGAGAACTAAAAAACCTAATAATAATAAGAATCCCACCATACCTAGGGAATAAATGTAAAAAGAATTTTTTAATAATCTGCGAATATCAATCATATATCATGATTTTTTCAAATTGTATAATTAGTTTTCTCTGTCAATTAATGTATTTGACAACATCTACCTTCATTTCATTTGAAAATAAATAGTAAAGATATTTTTGAAAAATTGCCTGTTAAATCATATTGAGTGTCACCCGTGGCACACACGCCTTAATCGTGTACCTAAGGGAACAGGTGAAAAAAGCCATGGGAGCCGCGAAGCGGCGTAAACGCTGGGTAGGTTTAATTTTTTAATAGAAATACTGTTTTGTAAAAAAGATAGCTAGGGATTATTGGGAGAAAAAAAACACTGTTTTTACAGTACCACAAATAAGCAATACTCCAGTGGAAATAATAGGTGATTTTAAGTATTATATAAATATATTACACTGTAATATGTACCGCAATTTTGTGAAGTATCTTGTCAAAAATCCCTTAATCGCGAACATATTTTTTTTAGCGAATCTACTGTTAATAGTTTGTTTAATATGGTTTATGTTTACTGAAAATCGATATTTATCTATAATTTACATTTTAGTTGGTATGACTTTTATCTTGCTTCTTTGGAAATATCGAGACAAAAAATATTATCGTATGTTTCTCAGTGATAGAATCTCATTTTATATCCTATTTATTGGCATCATCTTTCTATTTAGTATGTTTATTTTTGCCACTTTTGGGCATAATACTACTAATGAAGATAGTGCAAGATATGTGATAAGTGCTTTACTTCAAGGAGAAGCAGCCACTTTAGCCATTGTTTTATCATTGACACTGATTGCAATACAACAAATATCTTCTTCCTACTCTATTCGATTAATGGAAGTTTTTAAGAAATCTCCTGACTTTTGGATACTCTCTGTATTTTACATCGTTAGTATTTTTTATCAAACTTGGGTTCTTAAACAAATACAACCTTCTAGTGAACTAAGTTTAGTTTCAATTATTTTTCCTAATATGGAATCACGGATTGTATTTTCAATTTCTTTAGGGATAGTTTCTTTCAGCTTATTGTTGCCTTATACATGGAATACTATTGAATTGTTGAAACCATCAACTCCAATTAAAATACTGCTTGACAAAATAAGTTCAAATGATTTTCCTTCATCTACTGGAATTAATCCTTTCACAAGAAATTTAAAATCACTTGCACCATTTTTACCTATTTATGATATAATAATTGCTTCAATTAAAAATAATGACTATGCTACAGCTTCATTTGGAATAAGCCAGCTTCAACTAAAAGTTGAAGAAATGTATTTTGATTTATTTGAAAAAAATCATATATTATATTCAGATAACTTCCATTTTCTACTTTCATACTATGAACAAATAGAGAAGATTGGAATAATTGCAATAAATAATAATGAAAACGATGTCATTTTTGATTCAATTGAATCACTAACAACCACATATATTAGTTTTGTAGAAAAAGGATTTGCTATCTCTCATTTTAATCCAATGAAACAGATTATGAAAATTGGAGTTGCATGCTCAAACAAAAATTTAGAATATGAGGTAATCCATTCAGTAGAATCTTTAGAAAAAATATTATCAACTTTAGCTGGTTCAAAAAGCAACAATTCGATGAAAGAAATTACTATTACTGTTGCTGCAATACAAATAATTTATGAATCTTGCTTAGCCAATGGACAGTTTGCTCCATGTAGAAAAGTAGGTGACATTCTTAATAGCCACCTAAACTACAACTATGATTACATGTATATTTGAAAAAAATTCTACATCCTAATTATTCACAATCTCCAAATTAACTAATAACTCTGCTATACCTCATTGTGTTGTGATTAGATCTAACTACAATACCGCGAGAAATACCAAGTTCTTTGAACTCTTTTGATAATTGCTTTGCCTGCCTGTATGTATCGACAACAACAGGTTCAAGAGTAGATTTATGACGAGGCTTAACAGGTTTTAGATTCTTTTTACGCTCTTTGTATGGTCGGATTACTCCAGAATCTACAAAGACCTGACCGAATATCTTTTTAAAGCCTATGTTGAAGGCTGAATAGAAATAAATTAGAGGCTCTTTTGTATTTTCCCATAAGCGTTTAGTTTTGAAGAACACCTTTGTGCAGTGTTCTCTGGCTGTGTCGAGGATGCCTTCAGATTTCCAGTAATTGATATAACGCCAGAGGGAACGTTCAGGTGTCTCTGTTTGTTCCTGCAAGCAACTGCCATAACATCATGATACTATAGCATATTTTGCACAGACAACATCGTGAATTAAAGGCAATAGCAGCCATGAATTCACATACAATACATGAATAAAATTATATTTTGTATAAAATAGATGAAGAGAGTAGTAAGAAAAATAGACATCATGCGCCATCAAACAATAAGTAGATATATTATAAAAAAAGAACATTAAATTAGTTATCGTATTTCAGTGGGATGAATACGATTCAGTCTACATACAGACACCAAATGTTCAATAATTGAACAAATTGCAGATAATTGCAAACACACATACGTGTGACTGAAGCAGGGATAAAAGAAGCTTGCAATTCACACCGATCCAGTGTCCTGGAAAGGTCACAACCTTGATATCCGCACATTATCGAACAAGCATACGGAAAGCAGGAAAAACATGGATAAAGATGGGGAAGGACGGACAGGCAGTAACCTGAAAAAAGCAGAAAATGAATTGCTAATGGAAGAGAGCAGATTAAAAAGCCTTGTAGAGATCCTTCAAACCAGACATAGTTCAATTCCTGAAGCACTTGATTTTGCACTTGAAAAAGCAATAGACTTCACTGGAAGTAAAGTAGGTTACATATTCCACTACAACGAAAAAACAAAGCAATTCACAATCAACTCATGGTCCAAAAAAGCAACAGAATATTGTAATATCTCTGTTGCAGAATCAGTTTACGACCTTGAGAATACAGGCGTCTGGGGAGAGCCTGTAAGGCAACGCAAAGCCATAATAGTAAATGATTTTAAAACCCGGGACCCCTTACTTAAAGGATATCCAGAGGGACACGTAGAACTTGAGCGTTTTTTAAGCATACCGATCATCAGGAAAGAAAAGATCGTTGCTGTAGTAGGGGTTGGCAATAAAGGATCAGATTATAACGAAAGCGATGCATTGCAGCTGACCCTTCTGATGGATTCTGTATGGAACGCTATTGGACTGATCGGCTCAGAAGAAGCTCTAAGAGAGAGTGAAAAGAAATACCGTGGTCTTTTTGAGAACAGTATGAGCGGCGTAGTGATAACTGAAATGCTCACGGATGAAAATGGATACCCTACGGACTATGTGTTTCTGGAAGTAAATGATGAATTTGAAGCTCTTACAGGGTTCAAAGAAGAAGATGTAATAGGAAAGCGTGTAACTGAAGTTTATCCCGGCATTGAAAAAAGAGAGAACACTATTCTTGACCTGCACCGGAATGTAGCACTTTCCGGGACCCCGTCAGTGTTGAAATATATTCAGAGGATCTAGGGAGATACTACAATATCAATGTATACAGGATCGATACGAATATCGTTGCCGCCGTATTCCGGGATATAACAGAGCGTATCGAAATGGAAAAAAAGCTCAGGGAAAGCGAGATACGGTTTAGGGAACTGGTGGAGAATGCTGAAGATGTATTATACCTTATTGAATACATACCGGAAAAGAAAATTGTATACATCAGCCCTTCTATTGTTGATATTTCAGGCTACTCTGCTGAAGAATTCTATAAAGATCCAGAGCTAACATCTAAGATCATACATCCTGATGACCGAAAACTAGCCCGGAAGATCATGGGAAGAAAAGATGAACGAACTACTATCTCCTATCGCATAATAAAGAAAAATGGAGAGATAACCTGGATAGAGCAGAGGAATCTACATTTTTACAATGAAAGAGGTGAGCTGGCAACGATTGAGGGAGTTGCCAGAAATATCACCGATTTCAAGGTCATGGAGCAAGACCTCAAGGAAAGCCAGGAAAAATATCAGATGCTCTCAGACCTGACATTCGAAGGGATCACTATCCATGATAATGGGATCATCCTTGAGGTCAATGAAGCTGTATGCCGTATGACAGGATACACAAAAGAGGATCTTCTGGGAAAGGATATTCTTGAGGTACTGGCACACCCTGATGATATTGATCACATTCGTGAACAGATGAAAAAAGAAACTGCAAAACCCTATGAGATCCGGGTCATCAGGAAGGATGGAACAGTATTTCCTGCAGAGATCGAATCTCACACCTTTACATATAAAGGTGGGAAGGTACGGGTAGCTGCAGCAAGAGATATAACGCAGCGTAAAAAAGCTGAAGAAAAATTACGTGAGAATGAAGCCCACCTGGAAGAGGTTGGAAGGATTGCTAAAATTGGTGGGTGGGAACTAGATCTGGCATCAGGTGAGGCCATACTAACTGAGGAGATCCATAATATCACTGATGATCATGGAAAGGTCGATCTTCAGAAAGGCTTAGACCGCTATACATCCGGATCTAGAAAAATACTCGAACAAGCAATTGATAACACGGTCAGGAAACATGAACCTTTTGACCATGAACTGGAACTTATATCAGCAAAAGGCATCAAAAAGTGGGTCAGAGCAATTGGAAACCCGATAATTCAAGATAATAAGGTCACAAAGATAACAGGTACACTTCAGGACATAACACAGCACAAAAAAGCTGAAGAAAAGCTTCAGAAGAATGAAGCTCTCCTGACTGAGGTCAGCAGGCTCGGCCAGATCGGTGGATGGGAACTTGATGTTGGCACCAATAAGGTCACATGGACAGATGAAGTTGCAAGGATCCAGGGAAAAGAAGATATCTCAGACCCGTCAGAAAGCCTGAAGCTTTTCCTCCCGGAATCAAAAGAGATGTTGCAAAATGCTCTCAAAGATGCTGTGGAAAAAGCTGAACCTTATGAACTTGAGCTGGAAATGATCACAGCAAAGGGAGAACATAAATGGGTCAAGGGAATTGGAAAACCTTTAATTGAAGATCATAAGGTTGTAAAATTAACAGGCACATTGCAGGATATCACTGAACTTAAGAATGCTGAAGAAAAACTGCGGGAAAGTGAAAGTCGTGTCAGACGTAAGTTGAATGCCATTGTCGATCCAGAAGGAGATATCGGAGAACTGGAACTTGGCGACATTATTGACAAAGATGCACTGGAACCCCTTATGCATAATTTTTACCGGTTGACCAGCATCCCTGTTGGCATACTTGACCTTAAAGGTAATGTTCTGATCGCTACTGGCTGGCAGGACATATGTATGAACTTCCATCGGAAGAATACTGATAGCTGTAAACACTGCGTTGAAAGTGATCTGGAATTGAGCCGCGATGTAGCACATGGCACATACAAGGCTTACAAATGCAAGAACAATATGTGGGACATGGTGACACCCATAGTAGTAGGTGGCATACATATGGGTAACCTCTATCTAGGTCAGTTCTTCCTGGAAGACGAGGAGATACCATACGATACTTTCAGGACCCAGGCAAAAGAATATGGGTTCAATGAAAAGGAATATCTGGAAGCACTTGAGAAAGCGCCACGCTGGAGTCAGGAAACTGTCAAAGAGACTATGGAATTCTATATGCGCCTGACCGATATTATGACATCACAGAGCTATAGTAATATCAAACTTGCAAGGACGCTTAAGGAAAGGGATGAACTGTTAACCTCCCTACATGAAAGTGAGGCAAAGCTGAAGATGTTCATAGAGCATGCACCGGCTTCTCTGGCGATGTTCGACAGGGATATGAGATACATATCTGCAAGCCTCCGTTGGATTGATGATTTTTCCCTGGATGTTCAGGACATTATTGGCCGATCACATTACGAAATATTCCCGGAGGTAGGTGATGAATGGAGATCGGTACATAAGCGGGCTATGAAAGGGGAGGTTGTTCGTAGTGAAGAAGACCGTTTCGAACGCATGGACGGAACCATACAGTGGTTGCGCTGGGAAGTACGACCATGGAAAATGGCCAATGGCACCATTGGTGGTATCTTAATTTTCTCAGAAGATATCACAGAGCGTAAACTATCACAAGACAAACTTCGTGAGAGCGAGTTACTTCTTACCAAAGTGGGAGAGATCGCAAAGATAGGCGGATGGGAACTTGATACAATATCCGGCGAGATCACATGGACATCAGAAGTTGCAAGGATCCATGAACTGGACTCAGAAGAACCTGAAGAATTGGAGATAGGACTTGAACATTATCTTCCGGGCTCAAGGAAAATTGCTGAAAAGGTACTCAATGAGGCTATAGAAAAGGCCGAACCCTATGATGTTGAACTGGAATTCATAACATCCAGAGGCAATCATAAATGGGTAAGAACAAGTGGTATCCCGAAGGTCATTGACGGAAAGGTCGTGAAAATAACAGGCATACTGCAGGACATCACAGAGCGCAAGGCAATGGAACAGGAACTTGCAGAGAGCAGGGGAAAATACCAGATGCTTGCCGATGCCACAGTTGAAGGCATAATATTCCACGAGAACGGCGTGATCCTCGATGCAAATGAAGCAGTGACCCGCGCTACAGGATACACGAAAGAGGAGATACTTGGAAAGAACATACTAAAAATGGTCATCCACCCTGATGACCAGAAAATTGTTCTCCGGCAGATGCAAAATGAGCGTGCAAAACCCTATGAGGTCCGATGTATCAGAAAAGATGGATCTGTATTTCCTATAGAGATCGAGTCATATAACATAACATATAGAGGAAGGAAGATCCGTGTTGCAGCGATAAGGGATATCACAGAGCGTAAAGAAGCTGAAAAGGAACTAAAGGAAAGTGAAGAAAGATTCAAGGTCCTGCATAATGCTTCCTTTGGTGGTATCCTCATTCATGACAACACACAGATCATTGATTGTAATTACGGCCTGTCCGAGATAACCGGCTATTCATATGAAGAAATTATCGGAATGGAAGGTTCTTCGCTAATTGCAGAGGCTTATCGGGACATTGTAACTGAAAATATCCAAAATGGTTACGAAGAGCCATATGAAGTGATGGGACTCCGCAAAGACGGTAGCGAGTATTACCTACAGCTACATGCAAAGAGCATTCCCTATAAAGGAAAAAAGGTAAGGGTCGCGGAGTTCAGGGATATCACGGAGCAAAAGAGATCGGAAGAAAAACTGTTCGAGAACGAGGAAAAGCTGAGATTGTTCATTGAACACGCACCGGCAGCTTTGACAATGCTGGACCATGATATGCGACATATAGCTGTGAGTCAGCGATGGCTTGACGACTTCTCCCTTGACATGAGCATCATAGGAATGAACCATTATGAGGCAATGCCATATGTAAAAGAAGAATGGAAAGATCTGCACCGCCGGGCCCTTGAAGGAGAAGTGTTCAGCAGTGATGAAGACTACCTGATGAAAGATGATGGCAGTGTACAATGGCTTCGCTGGGAACTCCGCCCATGGAAAACGGTCGATGGTGGTATTGGTGGCCTTATAATCTTTGCAGAGGATATCACGAAACAGAAAGAAGCCCAGGAAAAACTACAGAAAAGTGAAGCCCTCCTCAATAAAATGGGAAATCTCGCGAAGATAGGAGGATGGGAACTTGACCTGGTATCCGGGAAACCTACATGGACAACTGAAGTTGCAAAGATACATGAATTGGATGAGACCGAAACAGCAAATGTTGAGATGGGACTATCATATTATCCTTCGGGATCAAGGGAGATAATTGAAAAAGCTATAAATGATGCCATTGAAAAAGCCAAGCCGTATGAACTTGAGCTGGAATTCATTACGGCCAAAGGGAATCACAGGTGGGTCAGTACAAGCGGTTATCCAATAATCGTAGATGGAAAGGTTGTAAAAATAACAGGCACACTACAGGACATTACAGAGAAAAAGAATGTAGAGAAAGCCCTTCTTGAAAAGACAGAGGAGCTTGAGCGGTATTTCACATCAAGTCTGGACCTTCTGTGTATCACCAGTGCCGATGGCAAATTCATTCGTCTTAATCCTGAATGGGAGAATGTGCTCGGATATCCGATAAGCGAACTGGAAGGCCAGTATTTTATGGATCATGTTCATCCGGACGATAAAGGAGCTACATTCGAGAAACTCACGGACATGTCCAAAAAAAGGACCATCAGAAACTATGTAAATAGATATCGTACAAAAGATGGATCATACAGATGGATCGAATGGCGTTCTGTACCTATAGGGGATCTTATCTACGCTGTGGCCAGGGATATTACTGTACGAAAAGCAGCAGAAGAAAAACTGCGCGATTATGCTTATGAACTGGAAATAAAGAATAAGGAGCTTGATATAGCCCTTAACAGAGCAGAAGAGGCCACAAGAGCAAAAAGCGACTTCCTGGCAAATATGTCCCATGAGATACGCACTCCAATGAACGGTGTGATCGGAATGACCGAACTCCTCCTGACAACAGGATTGACGGATGAGCAGGAACGCTATGCAGGCACTATCAGAAACAGTAGTTATTCATTGCTGGAAATTATCAACGACATACTTGATATTTCCAAGATAGAGGCAGGAAAGCTGGAACTTGATGAGATCGACATTGACCTGAATGATGTTCTGGACGATCTGTCATCCTTACTGTCTGTTAAGGCGTACGATAAGGATCTGGAACTTATATGTGCAGCTGACCCGGATGTTCCTGTAAATATCAGGGCCGATCCGATACGCCTGAAGCAGATCCTTATCAACCTTTCAGGGAACGCTATAAAGTTCACCAGGGAAGGAGAGGTCACAATAAACGTCAGGATGGAGTCAGAGACCGACAAAAAAGTGACATTGCTTTTTTCGGTCAAAGATACAGGCATTGGAATACCCGAAAGTAAAAAGGATATTCTTTTCCAGAAATTCAATCAGGTAGACACTTCAACAACACGCCATTACGGAGGTACAGGACTTGGGCTGGCAATTTCCAAACAGCTTGTAGACCTGATGAATGGTGAGATCGGTTTTACCAGTGAAGAGGGAAAAGGATCGGAGTTCTGGTTCAGAGCTAGCTTTGAAAAACATTCCAGAGGGAAAAGCATAGACAAACACCATGCTAACCTGGAAGGCATACGTGTACTTGTAGTGGATGATAATGCAACGAACCGCGAGGTCATTGTTAGAATGCTCAGGTCATGGAAAATGATAGTTGAAGAAAAAGCAGATGGTTCATCTGCTATTCAGAGACTTTTCAAGGCACATGAAGATGGCAATCCTTTCCAGATAGCTCTGCTGGATATGCAAATGCCGGGAATGGATGGAATGTTGCTGGGACGTATCATAAGATCGGACCAGGATCTTAGAGGTATAGAACTGGTACTGTTGAGCTCTGCAGAGCATATGCCTGACAACTGGAAACAGAACAAAGCTAACTTTAAGGCATGCCTTGCTAAGCCGATCAAGAATTCAGAACTATTGGCAGAACTAACCGCCATCGTATCCGGTGATGATAAAAATAACATAAAGGAAAGCATTGGGACTGCTTCAGTGTCCAGTGATCTGCATGGGAACAAAGCAAGAGTACTGCTTGTAGAGGACAACATTGTCAACCAGCATGTTGCACAGGGCATGCTACAGAAAATAGGGATAGTGGCAGATGTTGTGAACAACGGCCTGGAAGCAATAGATGCCCTTGAAACAATAGACTATGATATTGTACTGATGGACATACAGATGCCCGAGATGGATGGCCTGGAAGCATGCCGCCACATACGCAACAGGCAATCATCGGTGCATGATCATGCCATACCAATAATTGCGATGACGGCACATGCAATGAAAGGAGACATGGAAAAATGTCTGGAAGCGGGCATGAGCGACTACATATCAAAACCAATATCCATTAACACACTTTCTGAAAAGCTGGTCAAATGGCTGAAACCTTCCGAAATGAAAGAACATCACCCAGACAATGAGCCGGACGAAAATGATAAACACCTCATATTTGACAAGCAGTACTTTATGGGTAATATTATGCATGACACCAATATGGCCAGAAAGGTCATTGAGATCTTTAATAAAAATACACCTGATCAAATAGAGGAACTTAAAAAAGCTATTATCAGAAAGGACAAAGAAGAGATCATCAAACATTCACACTCCCTTAAAGGATCATCTGCAAGCGTTGGAGGAATGGCACTAAGCAACATCGCCGCGGAAATAGAGAACGGGGCCATGACAGATGATATGGATAGCATCCAGGATATGGTGGAGAAACTGAATACTCATTATGAATTATTAACAGAAGAACTTGCCAGGATATGATCGACAGAAAGGCGATAATTAACGATCCTTAAGTTCGTCTTAAGCTATCGGGTTCTATTATACCTACTGTTCATTCCCTTGATACGAAAGTAAATGGCAGTTGTCACCTACACAAAAAGCAGAGCATATGCCACTATCATCGGACATAATGAATGATTTTATATAATAATACTAATAATAATATTTGCAAGCATATTTTATTAGAAGCAGATCAACCTCTGATAAAGCAGATCGTTCATGACACCCTACTTGAAAGAGGAAAATCAGTATCTGTTGGAAATATGGATATTGGGATAGGAAATAATAGAAGTGGTCAATACACCCTGAAAAGGGTTACCAGAGCATTCTTAGCCTGTTGACCATCTAACATGGCGGGAGTAAAATGAATAGCAATGTTATCATGGAAACAGATGATCCCCTGCAGAACAGCAGGGAAGGGTACAGATCATTGTTCGATAATAATCATACTGTTATGTTACTTTTTGATCCCGTCAAAGCAAACATACTTGATGCTAACAGTGCAGCCTGCAACTTTTATGGCTGGCCTCTGGACGAGATGACAAAGAAGAGAATATTTGAAATCAATACAATGTCCGAAGCTGAACTGATGAGTGAGATACAATATGCCGATCAGGAACTAAAGAATCACTTCTTTTTCAAACACCGACTTTCAACGGGAGAAGAACGCGATGTTGAGGTATATACGATCCCTGTGGTCGTAAAAGACCGGAAATTACTCTGTTCTATTGTTAATGATATAACAGACCGCAAAAGAATGGAAGAAGATCTGATCAGAAGCCAGATAAAATACCGTCTGCTTGCTGATACTACTTTTGAAGGGATAATAATACATAACAACGGCATTGCCCTTGAGATCAATAAAGCAGTTAGCAGAGTGACCGGATATGATCCGGAAGAGATACTTGGCAAGAATATCCTCACACTGGCCATCTATCCGGAGGACCTGCCCAGTGTACTGCAACATATGAAAAGTGGCGATCTCAAACCCTATGAAGTAAGGGCGATCAAGAAAGATGGGACTATCTTCCCTATAGAAATAGAAGCCCACGATGTCATTCATGAAGGAACTGAGGTTCGTGTAGCGGCAGTACGTGATATCACCGAGCGTAAACTTGCAGAAGAAAAGCTTGAGAAGGAAAGATCATTGCTCAAAGGTCTTCTTGACTCCATACCTGATATGATCTTCTTCAAAGACATGCAAGGGATCTATCTTGGATGTAACCCCGGATTTTCGGAGTTTGCAGGGAAGAGCAGAGAAGACATAATCGGACATACTGCTTATGAGATATTCACCAGAGAGAATGCAGACCTTTTCTCAAAGAATGATGAAAAGATGATCAAAGAAGGTAGGATCAGACATGATGAGATCTGGTATACCAATACTGACGGGACAAAGACCTTCCTGAACATACTTAAAGCACCACTTAAGAATTCCACAGGTGAGACCATCGGCCTGGTAGGTGTTGGAAGAGACATTACAGCCAACTGGCATACAGAACAGACCATAAAGGAGCTAAATGATCTGAACCAGTCCACTCTTGACTCACTGGACGCAAGTGTCTGCGTCCTGGATGAAGAGGGTACTATCATCAAAGTAAACCGTTCATGGATGATCTTTGCCAGAGATAACACGAATATATTCGAGAAATTCAGAGAAGATACTAACTACATCGAAGCACTGAAAAATGAAGGAACTGACATCACTGATATTCCAGCTAGATTTGCCACTGGCATTGAGGATGTGATGAAGGGTAAACAGGATATCTTTGAAATGGAATTCAGATGCCCTTATTCAAAGAAAGAACAATGGTTTGTAAGCAAGGTACATCCATTCGAAGGTACGGAGTCCTTACCAAGAAGGGTCGTGATCTCCAGAATAGATATAACAGAGCTCAAGATAGCAGAAAGAAAAATGCAGGAATACACGGATGAGCTGAAACTGAAGAATCAGGAACTGGATGTAGCTCTTGTTCAGGCAGAAGAGGCCACACGGGCAAAGAGTGAGTTCCTTGCGAACATGTCACATGAGATCAGAACACCGATGAATGGTGTGATCGGCATGACTAACCTGCTGATGGATACTGAACTCGACGAAGAACAAATACATTACGTTGATACCGTTCAGAAAAGCGGTGAAGCGTTACTTGAGCTTATCAATGACATACTGGACATCTCAAAGATCGAGGCAGGGAAACTGGAACTTGATATACAGGACATAGATATTCATGAGCTTCTAGAGGAGCTGGCATCGTTATTGTCTGTAAAAGCGCATAATAAAGGACTGGAACTCATATGTACAGCAGAACCGGACGTTCCTGCTAACATTGTTGCTGATCCTGCTAAATTGAAGCAGATACTTACAAACCTCGGAGGAAATGCGATAAAATTCACACATGAAGGAGAGGTTGCTATACGGGCAAGCATCATCTCCGAAACAGATAAAGATACAACCCTTCATTTCTCAATAAAGGACACAGGAATTGGAATACCTGACAAAAAGAAAGATCTGCTTTTCAATAAGTTCAGTCAGGTGGATACTTCAACGACAAGGAACTATGGAGGAACAGGACTTGGGCTTGCTATTTCAAAAGAACTTGTTGAGATGATGGGAGGGGAGATAGGATTTGAGAGTAAAAAAGGCGAAGGTTCTGATTTCTGGTTCGATGTTACATTTGAAAAGCATGAAGAAGAAAGAGGCAGGGACAAGCTATGCCCTACCATAGAAGGAAAACATGCTCTTGTAGTAGATGATAATGCTACGAACAGGGAAGTCCTTGTCAAATTATTAAGATCATGGAATATGACCGTCGATGAGGCAGAGGATGGCCCACTTGCACTTCAGGCATTATACCTGGCACATGAAAGAGGCGAACCATTCCAGATAGCACTTCTTGATATGCAGATGCCAGGCATGGATGGAGATTCACTTGCAAGGGTCATAAGGACCGATAAAGCACTGAAGAACACCACACTTTTCATGTTGAGCTCTCTTGGAAAAGAACCTGAGCCAGGATCAGCAGCCAACTTTGAGGCCTATGTCACAAAACCGGTCAGACCATCAGAGCTTTGCAGTAAACTGTACAGAATATTCAGTAAAGATGCTGATAGGCCCGGAGTGCGGTCATTTGCCAGTATAACAGAAAGAAATACACTTAAAAATAGCAATGCAAGACTCCTTCTGGTAGAGGATAATGTAGTGAATCAACATGTCGCACAGGGAATGTTGCAGAAGCTTGGACTTAATGCAGATATTGCAAATAACGGCGTTGAAGCCCTTAAAGCACTTGAGGACACAAAATACGATATTGTACTTATGGATGTGCAAATGCCGGAGATGGATGGGTTAGAGGCCAGCCGGCATATCAGAGATGAAAGTTCAGCGGTACTTGACCACAGCATACCCATCATTGCCATGACAGCACATGCTATGAAAGGTGACAGGGAGAAATGTATGGAGGCGGGTATGAATGAATACATATCAAAGCCCATCAAACTCCAGAAGCTTATAGAGGTACTGGGCCAGTGGATACAACCGACACATGAGCAGGAAGAACAGGACGCTACAAAGGAAAATAACGGACCCACGATATTTGACAGTGATCTGCTAATGGAAAATGTGATGGGGGATCTGATGCTTGCCAGACGTATCATATCCATATTTATGAAGAATGCACCCCGTCAACTGGAAGCACTGAAGAGCGCTATGCAAAAAGAAGAGGCAGAGGCAATTGCCAACTCAGCACACACTGTGAAAGGTGCATGTGCAAGTGTTGGCGGAATGGCGATGACAGATCTTGTTGCCAGAATAGAAGCTGCATCTAAAGCTGAAGAACTTGAAGATATACATGGGATGATGCCAGAACTTGACAGGCACTATGATATGCTTGTGGAAGATCTGAAAAAATTATAAAGAATCATTTTTATCAGACATACGCCTTAAAAAAATGTGGACAGGTATCAGTCCACCATTTCCTCATTCTCCTGTGCCCATGCAGGTTGGTCGATAGCAAGGAATTCAAGATCAACATCCCCTGTATTCTCCGTGTGCTGTCTGGAGTTAGCAGGCACAAGGACCAGTTTGCCTTCACTGAGTTCGAATGGTACGTCTTCTATGTAGAGTATCCCTTCTCCTGCAAGGACATAATGAGCCTCAGGATTCTTCATCAAATGACTTTCGAGAGAGGCACCAGGTTTGAGAATCACATGGGCAATACTGTAATCAATACCCAGGTCCCTGTCGACCATTTCAGGATGAAGGACATTTCCAAGGGATATTGTATCGAACCGTGTGAAATATTCTATATTCTCAAGGGAATTGGTATAGACATGATCATCCACATAGAATCCCGAACCTACAAGGTATGTCTGATCATCTATTGATGCTTTCATAATGTAGGTATATTTCAGGAAAGGTGCATCCTCTCCAGGTCTTGTCCATTGATAATCCACCCATCCTCCACCTGCTTCACTCAAAGCGGTCTCTATAAAGATACTGCCTATGGCTTTGTCATTAACATCCACAAGACCGGACATATCTTTACCTTCACCGCTTACATCAGGAGGATAGACCACACGCAACCCATCGGTCTGCCAAACAAATATATAAGAATCGTCATTGAACCATTCGCTTCCATTCTTCCTGAACTCATCAAATGCAAATTCCCCTTCAGTATCGATCAGTTCAACAGCATCGCTCACAAGGGACATTGTTGCCTCCTTTTGAGAGGATAGGCCAGGCACATCTTCCAGAACCGAGGTATTCTGTTCATCACTCTGTCCAACAACATCTATCCCATTGACATCCTGATCATCCGACTGGACACAACCGGCAATATTCAATAAAAGGAATGTGAGTAAAAATATGCATACTATTTTTTTAGAACTCTTCATCATTAACACCTGAGAATAACATGAACTGAAATACATGATGTTCCAGCCCACTTCATACCAATAATATAATAATTTTGCAATATTAATCAGTTATACTATATCAATATTATTAGCAACTAATACAGCATATCCAACCAGGCTAAGTGATCCAGAACGGAGCTACTGGAATCTCTATAGACTCTTTAGTTCTACTGAAAATATGCAACATAGATATAAGAATAACATTAAATTATCATTACACATGGAAATGCACAAAGGACGTGAAAAGGAGTACGTGCACTGCAACAGTGAGCATTACACACGTATCAGGGCATATTCTGACAGATGGATACAGATCAGGAAATGTGACCGCCGCACAGGCGAAGATGTTTTCATGTATTTCTCGATCGATGAGATGGCGTTCATAGAAAGAACCATGTCCACATTCCTTAAAGAAGTACCAGACAGCAAAAATAGATATTGAGAGCCACAAAGATGGCATCTCAAAACAGTATTTATTTAATTTAGAGATCCTCAGTCGACCCTTTCAAACTTGGATGCAGGTGCACCACAGACAGGGCACTTGTCCTCAGGCTTACCTTCGTGGGTATGACCACAGACAGGGCATACGTAATAATCTACCTCTTCATTGCTTCCAAGCTCATCCAGTGCCTTTTCAAAAAGACTGGCATGCACTTTTTCTACTTCATTTGCAACTTCGAAGCTCCAGAGTGCTTTGTTGTCACCTTCTGCTTTTGCCTCTTCGATGAATTTAGGATACATCTGTTCGAATTCGTAGGTTTCACCATTGACGGCTTCTTTCAGATTCTCCAGAGTCGTTCCTACACCGCCCATACGCTGAAGATGGTTGTGTGCATGAATTGTTTCAGCAGCTGCAGCAGCCCTGAATAATTTAGCTACCTGTGGATAGCCTTCTGCATCTGCCTTCTTTGCAAATGCCAGATATGTCCTGTTCGCCATTGACTCGCCGGTAAATGCTGCTTTAAGGTTATCTTTTGAACTCATAGATATATCTCCTTTATCTGATTTTCAATTCTACATACGAGTTCCTGAATATATCACGTTAACGCCTGATAGTAAAAGAAAGAGGATGGTAAAGCATAAAGGATAGATCAATAACAGAACGTAGCTCCACTGTGCCCTGATGCACAGTTAATTAATTAGAATTATGTAAAATTTGAAATAATTTTAAATTATTTTTTGAATCAGTGATAAATAATATGAGAGTATTAACAGAACATAAGAAATAGACCTACAACAACTTGTACTAAGAACAAATAACCATATCAAATACAAGAGGGCATTAAATTGAACCAAAAAGCATTAAGATGGATAACAGGATGGATACTACTTGCAGCAATTGTCCTCATTTTGATCCCATTGACACTCCATATAGCTCTGGGCTATCTGGGCATAATGGCAATCGCATTCATTTTCTGGATAGCGATGATTATAGATTGTCTGCAAAGACCAGATGAGGGATTTCCTCTTGAAGGACAATATGAAAAACTGATATGGTCGATGGTCCTGATCTTCCTGAATATCATAGGTGCATTGTTGTATTTTAGCCTTGTATTCCTGAATACACCACACAAGGATCAGGTATGAGACAGTAAGGTCCATACCCATCCTAAAAATAAGATCATGCGGGTCTTTTGACCCTTACAGTTCTTTCAGATATTCCACAATATCATCAAGATCCCCATCTGACATCTGCCACCTTGGCATTGCAAGATCAAGTTCTTCACCAGAAGGTTCAACTCCCTCGCTTATTGCGACCTTGATGCTCTCATCTGTGAACACCTCATGTTCTTCGCCATCTTCCATCTCATGTTCTTCAGATGTCAAAGAATCATAAGTGATGTCAGGCGGTACTACATAGGACATCATGATCGGTACACCACCCTTTCCGTCCACACCATGGCAGTTGACACAACTTCCACCATGAACATAGAGCCAGTTCGGTCCATAAGTAAAGCCGATCCTCTCTCCGCTTTCATTGTAACCGGTATAATAGATGGTCTCACCGTTGGAATCAAACTCTGTTTTCAGGTCAACTCCATAAGGATAGACATAGTCCCCTCCCATCATACCATCATCAGTATAGTAGCCTGAACCCATCATGCCACCCTGACCATAATACCCCTGGCCCATCATACCTCCAGCCTCATAGCCTGGCATATATGTATAATCTGCTCGCTGCGCATTCATCATGCTAATGACCACAATGAGAAGGATTATTATCACTGATCCGACCAATGCAAAGAAATAACGTTCACCTTTCTCCATTTACAGACCCCATATGAAATTGGGTGGAAGAAGTATATGATCCTTTGGTAAAGGAAACAATAGAAAAGGTCATTTGTGGGGGCGTATTGTTGCTAAGCCCAAGTTTCTCACATCCTATGTGTTCAAGCAGGATGGGCAGGTCGGCATTCGAAGCGGTTGCCTTGAAAGACCGACCTGCCTCGGTGAGACCACCCCCACGTCTGATGCTCTTATCTAAAGAGATACTAAAATATAAGATCTTTGATTAATTCCTTGTCATTAATTTTTAGAAATGATATCAAATGGCACTATGAATACAATTTTAGAAACATATCATCGATCATACATATTTAATATATAAATAGATTTTATATGCATCCGATACATATATACAAGTGGAGTAGGAAAAATGAATAACAAAGCCATAATCAGCACCAAAAAAGTAGGGCTCATGATATTCCTCTACATTTTAATGGTCGTTGCAGTTGTAGCTATTGCCGGTCTTGTCAGTTTATGATAAGTCACCGACATATCAAATGTCATTTCTTTAGCCGTCGACCCCCTAAATTTTCTAATAGCTTTAGCTTTGTCTTTTTGCCAGTTACTTAATAATAAAGTCCTGTTCAGGTATCTTTATATAGATTTAGTGATAGATGTTTTTATGGAAAACGGGGGAGTACCAATCATTAAGTACTCATTATAAAAATAAAGGGGAAAAGATAATGGCCACATCGCCAATAATGGGTAGTGTATACACTATGATAGATGACATTATAGCTTTTCTTCCGACACTGGTAGCTGTTGTATTACTGTTAATAGTCGGAAAGATAGCTGGTAAAGCTTTAGGAAAGATAGGATCGAAGATCCTCGATAAGATAGGGCTCGATGACCTTATAGACAGGACCACCATCGGGAAGATGATAGAAAGAACGAACATAACGACTGTGGAATTCTTTGATGCCACGATCAGATGGTTCGTCTACTTTGTCTTTGCAGTTATAATCATAGATCTTCTCAATGTGCAGATAGTCGCGGACTTCATCACCCAGATAATACTTTACATACCACTAATTCTCTCCGCCATAGTAGTGCTTATTATAGGACTTCTTGTAGTTGATTTCCTTGCAAACCTTGTAAAGAACGTGCTGGTCGCATCAGGAGTTGATGACAGCATAGCAAAGACAAGTCTTGGTAGTGCAATGAGCGAAACAGGAATGACAGGTTCCGGACTAGTCTCTCTTATTGTACAGGTCTTTGGATATCTGCTTTTCATCATGGCAGCATTGAACATACTCAATCTGGACATGATAGCCGGGGTCATAGAATCCATCCTGGGTTATCTTCCCAACCTGTTCGCAGGAATACTCATACTGTTGATAGGACTGTTATCCATCGATGTCTTCGCAGATTACATTGGCAGTTTGCTCCAGAACATGAACGTTGAAGGAACGAACATCTGGATCCCGGCACTCAGAGGATTCCTGGCATTTGTTGTCATCCTTCTGGCACTGGATGCAATGCTCATCAATACAAGCATATTCTACATTTTTGTAGGACCGCTTGCATGGGGTGTTGCAGTTGTTGTTGCATTCAAGTGGGGTATTAAGGACGCACTTGTAGAATATGCAAAGGCTAAGAAATAGAACACAAATATCACAGGTATTGCAGATCCAAACTGCACTACTGTCCTGAGAAAAGAACATATAAAATGCTGGCTCTTTCCGGCCAGCATCTCTTTTAATTCATCCATTCTGAACAAAGATCTTTTATTGTCCTGGCTCAATCCAGAACTATCATTTTTACCGACGATGAGTAACATGTTATCAGAAAAAGTTGCAAACATACCACCTTTTTACGTAATGGAAGTACTTGAGAGAGCACAACAGCTTGAAGAGCAGGGAAAGAGTATCATCCATCTGGAGATCGGTGAACCTGATTTTCCCACTGCAGAACACATCTGTAATGCCGCAAAAGATGCTATGTGTACAGGCAACACCAAATACACACACAGCCAGGGACTTATCGAACTCAGGCAGGCCATTGCAAAAAATTACAAGGACAGGTTCGATGTGGATATCAGTCCAGAGCAGATAATAGTCACATCAGGCACAAGTCCTGCAATGCTCTTGCTTTTCCTTGCACTCATCGACCCGGAAGATGAGATAATCATGTCAAACCCTCACTATGCATGTTACCCTAATTTTGTGACCACTGTTGGAGGAGTTCCTGATTTTATATATACCAACGAGGAAAACGGGTTCATGTTACAACCTGAAGAGGTTGCCGCGCATATCAACCCAAAGACAAAGGCCATACTGATCAACTCCCCATCAAACCCAACAGGCCAGGTATTACCTGACGCAACATTGAGAATGCTTGCGAAAGTTGCCGGAGATATTCCCATAATATCCGATGAGATCTACCAGGGACTTGTCTATGAAGGTGAGGACCACACTATATTAGAATACACTGATAATGCATTCGTACTCAACGGATTCTCGAAGCTTTACGCCATGACAGGATGGAGGCTCGGCTATCTTATTGCACCAAAAGAGCATATCAGGACACTCCAGAAGATACAGCAGAACCTGTTCATCTCGACCAATACCTTTGTGCAGTATGCAGGTATCGCTGCCCTTGAAGGTCCGCAGGAACAAACAGAAGAAATGGTCGATACATATAATAAAAGACGTCTTTACCTGATAAAGAGACTAAGAGATATCGGCTTTGATATAAAGGTCGAACCAAAGGGTGCATATTACGTGCTCGCAGATGCCCGCAAATTTGGTGACGATTCACTGAAGATGAGCAGAGATATCCTGGAAGATATAGGCGTTGCTATTACACCGGGCATTGATTTTGGACAGGGAGCAGAAGGACATCTCAGATTTTCATATGCCAACAGCCTTGAGAATATAATGGAAGGAATGGACAGACTGGAAAAGTACCTGAGTGACAGGCAGATATGAGAACACACCTGGCGCCAAAAATCTACTTTTTTTTATAGAACCTACATTTTGTAGTCAAAATAGGTAAACTTAAAATAGTACCTGTAGTATACAAAATTATGGTTGGTTCAGGATATATAAATGAATTGATCATATCCAAAAAAAGGTAGTTTCTTACTATGACAACTGAGAGAACTGAAGATTATCTGAAGGTCATCGAAAAGATAATCGAAAGAAAGGGCTATGCACAGGTTAAAGACGTATCAAGAGAGCTTGAGCTCAGTTCACCCAGTGTAACAGGCATGTTCAAGAAGCTCACCAAGATGGGATTCATCAACTATGAGAAATATGGTGGTGTGACCCTCACCCCTGAAGGCGAGAAGATCGCTAAGTGTACAATGGAGAAACACGGCGTTATCAGGGATTTCTTACTTATTCTTGGTCTTGAGGATGAGATCGCAGATCATGATGCATGCAAGATAGAGCATGTACTTGCACCTGAGACCTTTGAGGTGCTCACAAAGTTCGTGGAATTCATGAACATGAAGGAAGAATGGCCATACTGGCTTGACCACTTCAACCACTACTGTGAGACCGGAGAATACATCAACTGTATACCTAATGCAAAGGAGAACTGTCCTGTGCATGGGAAAAAGAAAGCTCAGGCTTAGATATAATATCCAGAAACAGGATAGAGCATATCTCTGTAATAGAAGATATCTACCAGTTAATACACATGTATAACTGGAAGTATATAGAACTTTTATCTTTGCATACTGAAACAAATTAGGGTATGCGAAATTACTAAATACAAAAAACAGAGTAGTGCTATCATTAAAAAGGACAGGGAATGACTTGGTCGATATTCAGGAAACCACACTTGATACGCTTGAACCTGGCGAGAAGGCCAGGATCACAAAGGTAAGAGTAAAAGGTGCTGCAAGAAGGAAGCTCTTTGACATGGGAATGGTGGCAGGAGCAGACATAGAACTTGTAAGGAATGCACCACTTGGCGACCCGATGGATTACAGGATAAAAGGTTACCACCTCTCTATCCGAAAAGAAGAAGCAAGTCAGATATTCATTAACAAACTTTAAGCCGGTATCTCTTCCGAATCTTTTAGATACGACGGCACATATTATATTACTATAACTATTCTCTGAGGATCACCCCATGGAAAAAAGGGAGATAAAGATAGCACTTACAGGAAATCCCAACGTAGGTAAGACCACACTTTTCAATGCACTTACCGGTTCAAGGCAACATGTTGGGAACTGGCCAGGTGTCACCGTTGAGAAAAAGAGCGGCAGGATATCATATAAAGAGTATGATATCGAGGTAATAGACCTGCCTGGAACATACAGTCTCACTGCATACTCAATGGATGAGATAGTTGCCAGGGATTTTATTATTGAGGAAAAGCCGGATCTTGTTATTCAGGTAGTAGATGCATCCAATCTTGAAAGGAACCTCTACCTTACCACACAGCTCATGGAGCTTGGATCACAAATGCTCATTGTGCTCAATATGTGTGACATCGCAGAAGAGAGAGGGGACCGCATATACATCGACAAGATGCAGGAGCTTCTTGCAACCCCGGTGATAACCACTGTTGCAACACAGAAAAAAGGTATCTGCGATCTTCTGGACAAGGTTATCGAACAAAAACAGATCGAGCAGCACCATGGACATGAGATCGGTTATGGTAATGAGATAGAGGAAAAGATCCTTGAGATCGAGAAGGTACTCAGCGAAGATGAGACACGCGATAAGAGATATCCACTAAGGTGGGTCAGTATACGCCTTCTCGAAGGTGACAGCAATGTCAGGCAAAAGATCTCGGACAGCCCTGTGTATGAAAGAGCAATGGCCATCATTGATTCTATTGACCAGGAAGAGTATGAAGCTGAGATCGCTGATAAGCGATATCTTGCCATCAATACAGTATTCCCGCAGATGTGTACCCGGGCCAATGACACACTGACAAAGTCAGACATGATCGACAGGGTATTAACTAACAAATATCTTGGGATCCCGATATTCCTTGCACTCATGTGGGGTGCATTCGAGCTTACATTCGCTTTTGCAACACCTTTCATGGATATGATAGACATTGCAGCCACATGGTTTGCAGATTACGTATCCTCCAGCCTTCATCCTGACTGGCTGGCATCCCTTGTAGGTGATGGAATAATAGGTGGCGTCGGAGCTGTACTTGTATTCGTACCCAACATATTCATCCTGTTCTTTCTGTTATCACTACTGGAAGGCAGTGGATATCTTGCCAGAGCTGCGTTCATCATGGACAAGCTCATGTATAAGATAGGAATGCACGGCAAGTCATTCATCCCCATGTTGATGGGGTTCGGATGTAACGTTCCTGCTATCATGGCAGCCAGGAGTATAGAGGATGATAAGGACAGACTTATTACTATACTTATAGTACCCTTCGTATCCTGTGGAGCCAGACTACCAATATATGTACTGTTCGCAGGTACTTTCTTTGGAAGACAGGCCGGAACGGTCATATTTGCAATGTATATACTGGGCATACTTATCGCAATAATATCTGCAAAGCTGCTCAGGGGAACTGTGGTCAAAGGAAAGCCGGCACCATTCATTATGGAACTGCCGCCATACCGTGTTCCGACATTCAAGACGAGTGTCATCCACATGTGGGACAATGGGTTCATGTACATAAAGAAAGCAGGCTCCATCATCCTTGTAGGTGTTGTCGTTATCTGGATAATGGCATCATTCCCATGGGGAGTTGAATACGGAAGCGAGGCCAGCTATGTAGGAAGCCTTGGTCATGCGGTAGAGCCACTGCTCAAACCACTCGGTTTTGACTGGAAGATATCAGTCGCCCTCATATTCGGACTGGTAGCCAAAGAGATCGTTGTGGCATCAATGGGAGTACTTTATGGAGCGGGCGACAATTCCGAGGCACTCAGCGAGAGGTTGCTTGCAGACCCGGGCATCACTGCACTTAGTTCACTTAGTCTCATGGCATTTAGTTTACTATACATGCCCTGTGTGGCAACTGTCGGAGTCATCAAAAAAGAGACAGGTTCATGGAAATGGACCATGTTCGCTATCATATACGGAGTTCTTGTTGCATGGATAACAGCATTCATCATCTATCAGGGAGGTCGGTTACTTGGTTATTAAAGGCGATTCGGTCAATGAGATGCCAGATACGCGCATACCGATGATATTCTCCATCATCACAGGAACACTTTACATCTTTTTGGGACTGCTTCAGCTATCATCCGGCATAGGCAGGATATTACTTGGACCTGATGTACAGATACCACTGACAAATATATTGTTCATACCTGCAGATATTATAGGAGCATTTGTCCTGTTACTTATAGGAACGGTGTTCATCTATGGTGTCATGGAAATGCGTAACGGGATATACGAAGGTGTTTCCTATGCGTATGTAGGCATCCTGATAGCACTCATCTTTGCATCCATATACATACTGGTGAGTACCGGGAACATGCTTGAGGCATATCTCCTCAAGAACGAGGACTTCGTAGACTGGACACTCCTTAGTGATATGAGGCCCGGGATATACCTTGCTGCACTTCCATTAATTGCATTCATTAAATGGAAGGATATGTTCGACCCTACACCGGAAACAGGGGTGTTAAAATTATAAAGGAAACATTGAACCTGCTTTTCATAGAGAACTGCACGATCCAGGAAGCTGGAGATAAACTTGGAGTGGACCAGAGAAGTATCAGGGACAGGTTGCTGATGCTGGAACATATGGGATACATAAAAGAGGTCTGCAACAACTCCAAACCAAAGTCATCTGCATGTTGTTCATGTAGTGCGGCATCTTCCTGTTCATCTGAAGGCGGGGATACAAAGGGAAAGGCATACCAACTTACAGAAAAAGGTGAGAAAATATGCCGCAGTTGAATTTTTTGCTATCAAAAGACACATTCCTTTAAAAAATAGACATAGATCCTCCATGAGGACCATATAATATACTTTTTTTAAGATACTTTCACGGCAGCTCATCAATAAAAGGGAATAGCCAGCGGTACTGTGATATTACAGAGGTTTCGGGATGTACTTCAATCAGTTTAAATAATGACAATAAGAGAGAACAAAATACCGCAACATATATTTTGAAGTTCGGACACAGATACTACGTTATTAAAATTTAAAAGGATTAAGGGATTCACATGAAACTTGGAGTTGCAATAGACATAGGTACCAGTGGTATCAGAGCACAGAAGATAGACCTTGATACCGGAGATATCCAGAAGACGGTGATCACTCTCCGTAACCCTCTTCCGGGAGCAAATGTTATGGACCACCTGGATTTCGCGATCACATACGGTCTTAATCTTGCACAGGGTCTGCATGTCAATGCGGTAAAGCACGTCATTGAGACATTGGGTGTAAAACCTGAGGAACTGGAAAGGATGTCAATTTGTGGAAACCCCATCCAGCTCTCGATCTTCCAGGGAATACCAATAGATGATCTGGCATATGCAGGTGAGAGGAAGAAAGAAAAACTGAATATCAAGGAATCTGACAGAAGTGCCAGGATCATTGAATGTTCTGAGATCAAAGGACTGGAAGTATATCCAAACGCAAAACTTGTAGTTCCTCCAGCCATCAGACACGAGGTTGGTGCTGATGCACTTGCACTTATCATTAAGTCAGGTTTCCTGGACACAGAAGAAACAGCCATAGCAACCGACTATGGAACAAACGCAGAAATGGCGCTCATCCACAAGGGAACTATCTATACAGGTTCCGCTGCAGCAGGTCCTGCACTTGAAGGTCAGCAGATCAAATACGGTAACCTTGCATCACCATTTGTAATATCCGATGTCGAGTTCGAGGGCAAGAACATACGCAACTACGTACTTGACGCAGATATGAACACTGTCAAGGCACAGTTGGTCAACCCGGACAACGGAGATGTAATTGAAGAAGATTCAATTAAGGCAAAGGGAATTACCGGTACCGGAGTTATCGCTATTATCGAGGCTGGTATGAAGACAGGTGTCATTCAGCTCCCTAAGATCAATACCCCTGACCACATACTCTATCTGCAGGACAAGATCAAGTTCTTTGAGAGTGATGTTGATGCAGCAGGTCTTGCGATCGGTGCTATACGTGCAGGTCACCTTGCGCTCTGTAATGCAGCAGGCATAGAGGTCGCTGATGTAAAGAAGGCATACATGTCCGGTGCCGCAGGTACCTATATGGATGCTGTCAAGGCACACCAGGTCGGTATGGTCCCATACAATGTTGAAGAGGTCATACAGATAGGTAACACATCACTTATTGTAGCAAGGGAGATCCTTCTTTCAGAGGACAGGCTCTGGGAACTCCAGGAAATTGCCGGAAAGATCGTCAGCAACCATGTAATGTTTGCAACTGACCCTGCATTCAAGGAAGCATATATCCAGGAGATATCATACTGGGGAGAAGGAATGCCTTTCAAGATGCTGAAGAAGTTCCTTAAGAAGAAGGGACTGCCACAGATAGACCTTCCTGAGGGCGAGGTCAAAGTAAATAAGGTAGTTGAGAAAGATATCCCTGTACTTGGTCCTGAAGGACTTCAGGTAATTGAGCAGGTGGGTACATACCTTACAATGAAGGTTACCTGCCCCGAGTGTCCAAAATGTATCAAGGTCTGTCCAAATGATGCAATTACCATCGATGAAGAAGGTGTTGTTATGATCAGTTCCGATCTTTGTGATGGTGCAAACTGTAAGAGATGCATTAATGCATGTCCAAAAGACACATTCAAGTGGGAAAACCTTGTAGTCATGGAAGAGGCAGCATAAGCCTCTTTTCAGCTTTTTTAGAAGGAATTAAAAATGAAAATACTTGTAGTTGGTGGATTTTTAGGTAGTGGAAAAACGTCCACCATTATAAGATTGGGCAAGGAATTCAGCGAAGCGGGGCAGAAAGTTGCTGTTATTGTCAATGAGATAGGAGAGGTAGGTCTTGATGGCGATGTCATTTCAAAGTATGGACTTGACATGACCGAACTTACAAGCGGATGTATTTGCTGTTCTCTTAAGGTCAATATGAAGACGACCCTGACACTCCTCAACAAAGACTACAACCCGGATATCATATTAATAGAACCAACCGGAATAGCCTTCCCGCAAATAATCAAGAATGAAGTTGACCTGATGGACCTCAAGGACACCACGGTCCAGCCTCTTGTTACATTAATAGATGGTAGCAGATTCAAGCAGCTGATGAAGGAAGCAAAGAATTTCGCAATGCGTCAGATCATCGATGCTGAGATATTATGTATCAATAAGATAGATCTGATAGATGAGATCCGCATACCTATCCTTGAGACCTCTGTACAGCAATTGAACCCTAAGGCAAAGGTACTGTTGCTTACTACGGCCAAGGAAGATGAACACTGGTACGAATTTGTGAATCTTGCAATGGGTGATGTCCCCAGTCAGCATGGAAGACATGAATTAAGGACCACAAGCCCTGAGACACAAGTGATCGATGAGGCAACAGGCAAACCTGTGGAAGCAACCCTTGATTCAATAGAAGCTTCAGGTATAGCCAGTTATGCTACTGAATATCTGCTGGATGGCAGGATAGCTGCCGATAGCGCCCAGACAGTTGCAGAGGATATCATGAAAGATATAAAGGCAAAGGTCATGGAGCTAAGCCCGGAGTTCGTGGGCCACATCAAGTTGTTCATTGAGTCTGACTCGAACACTGTGAAGACGAACCTTACTGCATTCGACCAGGATATCACAATGGAAGTCATCGATACTGTGACTGGAGATACGCCCCGACTCAAAGTACTCTCCGCAGTTTCAAGCATTGACCATGATAAGCTTGTGAATATAGTAAATGAGACCATTTCAGGGACCCTGACAGGGCGGAACATCAGTTTCAAGCACAGTGAGCCACATGCCCATGCTCACCCTAAACCTATAGACCTAATCAATAACAATTGATTAGAATGCAGGCATTTAGCTACAATGCCTGTAGATTCTTTTTTTTGGATATTTTACAACTTTATCGAGAATGACTTTTTGTAGCTATATAAACTAGCGATCATTGCCGGTTAGAAAATAGTAGTCTTTTCATTGGCAAATTTTCTGATATATAAGTATAACGTATAAACACTTGTATACACTAATTTTAAGATATTTGGACGAGATCCAAATGTAGACTTCGAAATAAACCGTTACTTAAACCGAACGGTTAACAATTACACAAGAAGATGATTTTTTAGCCAAATAGAATGGTAGATCCAAAGAAGATACTGGAACATATTTATTTTTTTAACAGGCTTTCAAAATTAACCACATGTAGAAAATAAAATATAAATCCATATATTAAAACAGAGACAACAAGCAAACTTTAGTTAATGAGAGAAAAATCGGAAAAATCACCGGTCATATTTAAAGTTAACTGATACAGTCAAAAGTAATATACATGAATACATAAAGAACAATAAACAGTTAAGGACATACTTTGTAAATATAATCAGAGTATGGCCCCCATATACCCCAGTAAAAAAGAAACCAGCCGGAACTGTATAAAAATATCCGACTTTTTTGTATCAGAATTTAATTATAAAATACCGAAACCGCTAGGTTTATATATCTGCTTAGAATAGGTGTTTATGTGGAAAAGATGAAGTTAGCACTTGACTAAAGATCATTAGCAAATGGTTGTGGAGACTTTTGCTATATCGATAATTGTCATAAGCCAACTGATGTCCATCTGCTGCTTAACGTGCTTCGTTCGAAGTCATGTAAAGTCGCAGGAAGTCAATCTAGATCTAAGGAGGTAGAATTAGATGGATATAGACCCAAGTAAAATATTAGTTAGGTATAATGTTGCTAAAGAAAAAGCACAGACACCTGAAGAGATGGCAGCTGAGCTGTACCCAACCGCAGAGCCAGCAAGAACAATTTGCGCTGCAATCTTTGATGGAGAAGAAGACGACGTAATCGAAGGTCTCGAGAAGGCAATCGAGGGCGGAGCAGATCCAGTAGCACTCATTGATGATGTGCTTATGGTCGGAATGAAGATCACCACTGACTTATATGACCAGGGCGTAATCTTCCTGCCAAACGTTATGATGTCAGCAGATGCAATGCTCGAGGGTATCGAGTACTGTAAGGAACAGGGCGGAGCAGCACCAAAGCCAAAAGGCAAGGTTGTCTGCCACGTAGCAGAAGGTGACGTACACGACATCGGTAAGTCAATTGTAGCAGCACTCCTCAGAGCAGCTGGTTACGAAGTAGTTGACCTTGGCCGTGATGTACCAGTAGATGAAGTTATCGCAGCTGTAAAGAAGGAAAGCCCAATGATGCTTACCGGAACAGCACTGATGACAACAACAATGTATGCATTCAAGGAAGTCAATGACAGACTCCTCGAGTCTGGAATCAAAATACCATTCCAGTGTGGTGGCGGAGCAGTAAACCAGGACTTCGTTACACAGTACGAACTCGGTGTATATGGTGAAGAAGCAGCAGACGCACCAAAGATGGCAGACTCAATTGTAGCAGGAAAGGGTCTTGCACAGCTTAAGGAACAGTTCCACAAACACTAAAGAGGTGACAGAAATGGTAAAAAGATACACATCATTGGCATACAAAGCTGCTGACGACATGATCTTCGGTAAGTCAGTATACCCAGTAAAGGCAGAACTCGGATTAGAGGTCGGTGCAGGATACGTAACAGCAGAAGTTAACTACGCACCAAGGCCAGAAGCAGGTGTCTCCAAGGAGAAGCTCGTTTCAGAATACCGCAGACTCACAACCGATATCATGGCAAGAGCAGTCCAGATCGGTTTCCCAGCAGTATCACTCGAGACAGAACACGTAGAGCAGATGACCAACAACCCAGACTGGGGAGGAGAGATCGCTCACGTACAGAAGACAATCCTTGAAGAATACCACGAAGAATACGGCATCAAATGTGGTCTCAGACACACACCTGGTGACATCCGTGAGAACCGTGACCTCCTTGCACTTATCGGTGACAAGTATGACGTCCTTATGGAGTCATTCGAAGCTGTAGCAGACGCAGGAGCAGACTTCCTGTCCATCGAAACAATGGGCGGTAAGGAAGTACTTGACTACGCAATCCTCAGGAACGACATTCCTGGTCTCGTTTACTCAATTGGCTGCCTCGGTTCAATTGACATGACCATGATCTGGGAAGACATCAGGAAGATCGCAGACAAGAAGGGCAGAATTGCAGCTGGTGACACTGACTGTTCACAGGCAAACACCGCTATGTTCATAGCAGGTGGTCTCCTTGACAAGAACCTTGCACACACCATCGCAATCATCGCAAGAGCAATTTCCGCACCAAGAACACTCGCTGGATATGAAGCAGGTGCTCAGGGTCCAGGAAAGGACTGTGGATACGAGAACACAATCGTAAAAGCAATCACCGGATGCCCAATCGCTCAGGAAGGAAAGACCTCAACCTGTGCACACGCTGATGTAATGGGTAACCTTGTCATGCAGTGCTGTGACCTCTGGTCAAACGAGTCTGTAGAATACCACGGTGAATTCGGTGGTACCTCTGTACAGTGCTGGTCCGAGTCCCTTAACTACGATGCAGCAATGCTTAACGTAGCAACCGAGACAGGAAACGCAAAGATGCTTCGTGACATCCTCGTACTCTCTGACAAGTACAGAGACCCACAGGGATATGTACTCGCATACGACAACGCATACAAGGTAGCAGAGTCAATCGCAAAGGACGGAGACGACCTTTACCTCCGTGCAAAGAATGCAGCAATTGCATGCTGTGACATCCTGAACGACGCAGACAGCAAGAAGCTTGTCATGTCCAAGTTCGAGATCAACGCACTCAACGATGCAAAGGCAGCACTCGACGCAATGACCGACGAGTCCGAAACCTTCATGAGCGAAAGCGTAGAGAAGTACAAGGCAGAAGTCGCTGTATTCAGACCAGACGACAACTACAAGTTCTAAGTTTAGAAACGAAACAAGTTCTTTCAGAACTTGTTCCTTTTCTCTTTTTTAATTACATTGTTTTTAAATACCATACTGTAGAGTATGCATTTTTTCTGGCTTTGATCCATTAAGCTAAGCTGAATAAAAAAAGATGATGCGTGATCACATCATGAACTTCTTAGGGAAACCAATTCCAGTTATTTGGATCACTGTTTCAAGAGGATCATGTTTCCAGTCCTCTGGTGAAAAGGTCTTTTGGGTCATCCTGACCTCAACGTTGTCTTTGCTCACACCGCATTCACCCATATAATCTATAACAAATTCTTTCCCATGCATACTTGCATATTCAACTGCTTCACGATATCCATCAAAAGTATTCCTCCCCATTGGAGAAAATACAAGATATCCCTCGCTGGGATCTGCAACTGTGATCGGCCTTACAATTATCTCTACTCTTTTAATGCCCTTACCAAAAAGAGCACCTGCAGCATTTCCAACTTCTGCATGTTCAGGAATGATGATATCAGCATCAATAATAGCACCCATAATATCCTTATATGCAGAAACAGGCCCTCCAAGAAGAACAACAGGAATATCTACTTTGAATCTGGAATCAAACTGTCCTTCAACTATTTTTTTGATCCCTTTCCGGTCAATTCCTGGCAGCACAAATGACATCAGATCAAAGGCCATATTCCTGGCTACAATATCCTTTACCTTATGACAAAGTTCATAGCTGGTCATCTTACTAAGCCGTCCAAGCTTCTCAGCGCCTACTTTTGATGCCTCGCAATCCCATTGGTCATATTCCCCGAGAACATGCAGAGCATCAGTTGGTGTAAAACCAATAGCTTGCACGAGTCTTTTCTGAATTAACGAATCAATGATTATCGTAGAAGGATATCTTTTGGACAATATAGAGATCTCATCAAGACTCATCGGCTCATAACCGATCACACTCAGAACCTCGGTTTCTGAATCATCCAGACCAACTGGTTTAAAACCGGAACGCATGAAGAATTTAGTTGGTTGTACATTCCTGTCGAGAACACTCCTCAGAGGTATAGGGCTTTTCTTTAGTTTATTTAGAAAAGAAGGATATTTTGAAGAAGCAAGGCAAAGTGGAACAACTCTCCTTGGACCAACATATACGTTTGAAGACCGTGTCCAGACATGACTGTCGCCACCCATGGCAGATGTTTCCATCCTTGTTGCGCGGACTCTGGTCTTCCAGCCACCTACCACTGCACCTGTATCTGATAATTCAGGAATACCATCACGGATCACCGAGACATCAGTACTTGTACCACCAACATCGACCACCGCACAAGTATCCATCCCCGAAAGGAAAGAAGCGCCAACTAGACTGGCTGCAGGACCCGAGAATATAGTTTCAACAGGCTTATCCAGCGCATCCTTCAAACCAACAACAGTACCATCACATTTAAGCATCAATAATCTTGCATCGATATTCTTTCTTTTGATCTCATCCATAACAGAGCGGATGAACTTATGGGATATAGGGATCAGTTGAGCATTCAAAGCTGCAGTAACAGCTCTTTCATATGCACCAAGATCCTGGGAAAGTTCATGCCCGCAAACAACCGGCATTCCTGTCATCTCATGTATAAGTTCAGTAATAGCAAGTTCATGCTCAGGATTTCGAATACTGAAAAATGAAGAAACTGCAAAAGCAGCAACATCATCCTTTATCTTTTCAACAAAGTTCTTCACAAGTTCCATATCAGGTTTTTCAAGTTCGTCACCATTGAAATCATGCCCACCGGATGTAGAAAGAACATGCTTTGCTGGAAAATCGCCCTTAACAGGATGTTCACCCATAAGGATCAGAGCTACCGGACACCCGGTACCCTCAAGAACAGTATTTGTTGCAAGTGTTGTTGAAACCGATACAAGATTTATCTTTTCAAGATCATCCGTATCGAGTCCCTCTATTGCATTCCTTATACCACCTACCAGATCAGGATATGTTGTGAGTGCCTTACTTGAACTCACCACAGAACCATCTGAATCTTTCACAAGAATAGCATCTGTATACGTACCGCCGGCATCAATTCCCAGACTATAATGCATAATATACCTCCTATTTTACAATGCAAAATGAACAAAGTAAATTTGAAAAAACGAATGAATGCTGCGAATTAGCTTCGCTAAATAAAATATGGAGTCTGGCAATATTTAAAATTTATGTTAACAGTGAGAACTGACGACAAAGAATAGAAACAAAACAAATTTAATTTGAACTAAGATGGAATCAAAAAAAGAATGTGACATAACCATAGCTAGCTATGGCATGTCTGTGTGAAAGATTTATGCGTAGTACTCGTCTCTTGCTTCGACCATTGCCTTAAGGTTTGCAACTGGGGTGTCAGGTGCAATTCCACAGCCTGGTGCAAGGACATCGATTCCGTCGTCGAGAGCCTTTGTTGCTGCTTCCTTAACAGCTGCTTCGTCTGCTGCAAGAAGTACGAAAGGACTGGATACGTTACCGCAGATGGTTACCTTACCAGCTACCTTTGCCTTTGCGCCCTTGAGGTCCTTTACTTTCTCTTCGATACTGATAGATTCGAAGTGGCAGTCTGCCATCATTTCAAGGATCGGGGATACGTCACCACAAACGTGGAGGATCATTGGGCCCTTTACACCATCAGCGAACTTCTGGAGGCATGGCTTGAGCATCTTGTCGAAGGTGTCAGGAGCCATGAGGTCAGGGGATGATACTGGGTCTGGTACACTGATTACGTCTACTCCTGCATCGAAGAGTGCGTTTGCGTACTCGATACATGCATCACATGCGAAGTCGAGGATTGTGTTGAAGTCTTCTGGCTTCTTGATTGACCATTTCATGAACTTCTTTACACTTGCAAGGTCGGATGCGAGGGTTACAGGACCTTCCATACCTGCGATGATAGGTACGTCGTCTCCTACTTTCTCTCTGATGATCTTCATGCATTCCATTACAGCAGGGATCCTGCCGATGCTAAGGAGATCCTCTGGCATAGCAAGG
Source organism: Methanolobus profundi (assembly GCF_900114835.1). Taxonomy (GTDB): domain Archaea; phylum Halobacteriota; class Methanosarcinia; order Methanosarcinales; family Methanosarcinaceae; genus Methanolobus; species Methanolobus profundi. The sequence continues at coordinate 327,268 of NZ_FOUJ01000003.1, forward strand.
TCGTCAACGCCCTTTGGATATGGGTGGTCGGTGACTGATGGCTGTCTGTTCTTTGTACCCATGTTGACTTCACAGCCCATTGCTTCTGCAAGTACTGTGAGACAGTATGGAGCTCTTACACCCTCAAGACCACATACTTCGTATGATGCGACTGCAAGGTCTGCCATCATCTGTGGGTTGCTGTGTGCCTCTGGCCATGATGCACCAGTCTGGTCCATAAGCTCAACAATAGCGGACTGTGTTACTGTACAAACAGGTACTTTGTCGACTTCTTCACCTTTTAATGCTTTGAGTAATCTTTCTTTCATGTTCATAATGAATCCTTCTCTGTTGAGTAGATTTTAGTCACCTTGATTTGCGTAACATCAGATATAAAACTATTGGATTAAAGCAGAGTGATGCAGAAAATGAAAGAAAATCACAATTAATAACCATTAACAAATATGCAAAACACTATAAATGATCTCACATAGAACATAAATATAAATAAAAGTACAAATGAACAGGAACAAAAATATAGAGTTAACTGGTATTTTTATGCCAGTTACTTCTTTTCATCACTCCATATAGCAATTATCTTGTCAATTGCGATATGTGTATACATATCATTGTCCTTAATGGTCAGGACCCCGTCAGCACATGCTTCCACAACCCCGTAGAACCTGTCAGGTCCACCACAGTAGATATCGATCTTCTTTTGCAGATAGTGTTCAACTATAAAAGATTGCATTCTTAGCCTCCCGGTTCAAGATCAAAGACCTTTTCCCAATATTAAATCTGTGCTATATTTATATTAAGATTATCTATCCGATGAGCCTTAGAGATAAAAGCAGATCAACTCCAGAATCTCTTGTTCTTGGCATAGTTCCTTTCAGCGACCAGAATATCACGATAGAAAGCTTCCTCATCATGTCGCATCTTCTGTATCACACGGGTTGCCATCTCAGGACCAACTCCCCTGCTTGCAAGCGCTACCACTGCCATTTTCCCATGGGTCATCACAATATTCGCATTCCTATAGACCCTGCGGATACGTTTGATCTCCTCCTTTGCAGTGATCTTATCCTGTTTCCTCACAAGCTTTATCTCCTCCTCTTCCCATGGCTTCAAAGCAGCCACAAGACCGGAATCACATACCGGACAGATTATCTCGTCAGGAACGTTCTTAACTTTCCTTCTTGACGTCCATTTCTTGCAATGCACACAAAAGAGGATCACATTATCATTCATGATACGTTCCTTAAGTGCCATAACGATCGACCTGTCAGCCTTCTCCGGAGCCACAAGATCACGCTTCATGGAAAAACCGGACCTGCCTATGGGCGTAGATCCACTAACAACAACACGGATCTCACCTGCGGCTATCCTTGAAAGAATATCTGTTACCCTCCTGACATCCAGCATATCGTGGAAGATCTCCCTGATGACCTCATCATACATGGCAGTATCACGATATATCTCAAGGAGTTTCTTCATGCTTATCCTGTCATAATCAAGATCCTTGCTCAGAGCACCGAACTTCCTGGCAACATGTACCATCTTCCACTTCATAAGTGAAGTGTTCTTCAATGTCATCTCGATGATAGGTTCAATATGTTCCGGCTGAATATCCTGCAACAGGGTTTCGATCTCCTTCGCCTTTATCCTTCGTGGAAGGGTCATGCGGATCCTGTATGGATCGATCTCCTGTGCAACACTGCTCCCATACCTTGCAGCAAGTAGCGACGTAAGGACCTTCCCCAGAGTCTCATTTGCATTGTGTCCAACGCATGTGTTTATCAGAACGGCATCCCCATCATTCTCTATAACGAACATATGCTGGTCAGGAAGCGGATGCCCACCTTCCACATGTTCCCTAAGAATAGAAAGCAGATCCAAAAGACTCTCATGGTCGATCGGATAAATGGAACATATCTCTTTTGCGATATGATCATCATCTTTTTCCTCATGGATCATACCTGCGATCAGTGAACGGATGTTCGCAACTTCCTGAGCAACCTCGAATGGAACAGGGATCTCCTCGCCGACCCAGCTTGGGATCTCACCCATCCCCCTTACAGGTTCCACTTTTATCCTGTTGCGATCGCCCACCATCTCAATGACCCTCCACATATCACCCTTGGTAATGAACACAGCACCCGGTGTTGCAAAATTGATGACGAAAGCCTCGTCCAGAACACCAACGGTCCTTCCGGTGACTATATCGAATATCTCATACTTCTTCTCATCCGGGATCATGGAAAGATTATCGTAATAATATTGCCAGCTCTTCCTTCTGCGACTGATATTATCGGAACCTTCTTCCTGCCAGACCATTCTGTAATCCTTGATCTGATCGATGACCTTCCTGAGAACCTCGATCCGGAGGTTCCTGAACGGATAGGCACGTTTGAGGATACTGTATATCTTCTCTATCCCAATATCCCCGAAATCAAGCACTATCCCCGCAAGTTGATTGGCAACAACATCAAGAGAGTTCATATGAGGAGAAATGGATTCAACCTTGCCTGCCATGGCCAGTTTACATATCGCCATGCTCTCTGCCACATCATCGGCATCCATGGCAATGATAGTCCCCCTTGACACCTCATGTATCCGATGTCCTGCACGTCCAACACGCTGCAATAATCTTGAGACCTGCCTGGGGGAACCGTACTGTACCACATGGTCCACATTACCTATATCGATACCAAGCTCCATGGAGGACGTACATATCAGACCTCTGAGATCACCATTCTTGAAAGATTCCTCTGCTTCTATACGGGAATCGACCGAAAGGGAACCATGGTGAACTCCAACAGGAAGTTCCAGCATATTGAATCCGGCAGCAAGCGCTTCTGCACTTTGTCTTGTGTTCACGAAAACTAGCGTGGAAACATTATCCATTACAATATCCCTGACGCATCGGATGTGTGCTGCAAAATTGATATCACATGCCAGTTTTTTTGAAATGGTCATGTCCTCATCTGTGACCTGTGGACAGACAACACTGAAATCAAGAAGTTTCAGCAGAGAAACCGACACTATGGAAACATCCCTCTCTGCACCTGCAAGGAACTTTGCCACCACTTCAGGATTTCCCACCGTGGCTGAAAGACCAATCCTCTGGAACTCACCAGATAGTTCTACAAGTCTTTCAAGACCAACAGTGAGCTGAGTTCCCCTCTTTGAGGAGGCCATCTCGTGGATCTCATCAACTACCACATGTGTCACATAGCTCAGGTTCTTACGCAAACGTGAACCGGTGAACATAGCCTGTAATGTCTCAGGTGTCGTTATCAGGAAATCAGGCGGTTTGCGTGATTGTTTCTGTCTTTCATACTGGGAAGTATCACCGTGTCTCACCTGCACAGTGATGCCGAGTTCCTTTCCCCACCACTGGATACGGGATAGCATATCACGATTCAGCGCCCTTAACGGAGTGATGTAGAGAGCGGAGATACCAACTCTCTGCTCCGTGGTCTTTGCAAGGATAGCATGAAATATCGGAAGGACCGCAGATTCGGTCTTACCGGAACCAGTTGGAGCGATTAGGAATGTGTGGTCACCTTTCATGATATATGGGAAGACCTTTTCCTGAGGTTCCGTTGGAGCATTGAAGCCCTGCTTCTCAAGAGCATCCTGGATCGCCGGGTTGAATGAATCGAACACGTTTCCAAAACTCATTTTTTAGCTCCCTTTCGTTTTCTTCTGGGACGTACTTTACTCTCTTCCAGTTTCCTTATGTTCTTGAGCTTACCAAGCTGGGTCCCATCCAGCAGATAGGCCTGAGCATTATCAATATCAACACCTTTTGATGAGAACAGGGGACCAAGAAGGTCATCGTGCATGGATTCGTTGAAGGCAACGCCACCACAAAGCTCATTGAAAGATGGAACGACGATAAGTTCCGGGTCGTTCCAGTTATCATTATCCTCACCCAGTTCGAGACTTGTAAAATGGCCCTGAAGTACTGAAAGGTTCAGACGTGTCCTGATCCAGCTCTGCTCCACAGTTGCATATCCCAATGAATCAGTAAGACGGATAGTAGGGTGATTATGTGCAGTTATAATGTAATCAGCAGCCAGCAGTTTTGGATCTGGCCATGTGTGTCCGTGGAAATATCCCACATCCTCAATAACAGAACCACGCACAGGATGAACATTTATGTCCTTCCCTTCCGGTAGCAGATATTCTATACCGCCGTCATGGTTGCCAGGAAAGATATCCACTATTGCATGGTCTGAGAGCTCAGAAAGGAAATACGGGATCTCATCCCTTTCCTGCCAGGATATCTGTGGTACATTATGTTTCACATCCCCGAGCAGGATCACTCTGTCAGGTGAGACCTTTTCGATGTAAGCAAGTACTCTCTCAAGACCAAATTTCATACGGCTTGGAATGGAGAATCCACTTCTGTAGAGATCCCACTCTATACCCAGATGCACATCCGCGATCACAAGTGCCTTCGTCTCGTTGCTTACCACGAGTGCAGGTTCATCAATTATGGGATCGATCTCTATTGTCATTGTCACGGAGAGTTAGCTATTGTCATGATGCTTATCTTTAGCCTCATTCCTGTCCATACGGTCTATCTTCTCGGAAAGCTCAAGAACGACATGTTTCAGTTCAGTAATATCACTTTCTAGATCCAATACCTTGTTGAAAAGTGGACTTCTGTTATCCTTTATGGCCTGTTCCTGTGAAAAGCGCTGTTTGCTTGGGAACACATAGACATAGGTCAGCCACATGCCTATGAATGCTGCAATGAACAATGCTGCCAGGAAGAAGAGATAATGGGGAAAGAGCGTCCTCATGAAACTGTCACCTGAACTGTAATACTGCAATCTGGTAATCATCAGGAAGTTCAGCAGGGAGAATAAGAACATGGTCTCTCCTACAATTATCAGCAACCCACCTACCTTTGTGGACATTTTCCGTTGCTTTGGAACGATCCTGTCGATAATGGAACTCATCAAGGAAATATTGGACCCATGTGATATTTATATTTGTAGTGTTGTGAGGACATTCAAAAATTCGTTATTTTTGCAAAACGACATCACCTGAAAGAGTAGGTCCGGCATTCATGTTCTCTATTTTAACAGGAGCAATAAGGCTGTTCATCATAAATTTGACAAGGGACATGAAAGGCTCTTGTAATTATAAGCCAAGCATCTTTGATCGAGTTTACCCCCATTAAAACAGGACATATGAGCTTTAAAATTAAAAATAGGCCATAATAAGCACTTATTCTATTGATTTTAGATTCAAATCAGCATATAAACTGATATTTCAGATAATGTAAGTTATTTTTTAAAATAAAAAGTTAATATCAATTTTATTTAGTTCTAAAGTAGTTATATCCAATTATTATTTTAAAAAATGGCTCTGAACTATTTATTTTGAGCAAAACAGATTTATTCTCAGTATTTAGTTATATACATCTTTCAGAGTTGTCTGAATTGGCTTAAAGCTGGTGAAAATAACGTCTATAATAAATAGCGCTGCTGTGAAAAAAGCAATTCGATATAGCGTGGTTCAGAACATCCTGAAACACTATCAATGCCCTGATACTTGTGGAGCACATTGTTGTAGTAAAGGACAGATACACATGTTCGAGGATGAGGTCGAGGTCCTGACCATACAAGATGCGGAAAAAGCCAGAAACATTACAAATGAAGGTTTATCTGCAGGCCTTTACCTGATGAATGCACCTTGTTCTTTCCTCAATATGACCGGCAGATGCGAAGTGTACGATAGAAGGCCTACTGTTTGTGGTATGTATCCCTTTAAAGTAAATACATCCGGCAATTCTGTTGGACTGCAGCCCTGCCCAATTGGTTTTTTGATAATCCAGGATTTTGCTGAGTGGATCGTTACATCCTTTTCAAGATCAGATGTATCAGATGAAGAAAAGGCCAGGATAAAAGAAGAATGGAAAAAAAATGTCGATGCATATGCAGCAGAACTTGTTGACTTCCATTCCAAACAGACACTTAACGAGATGCAGATACCTTTTGATGAACTGGAGATGCTTTCAATGTTCCTGTCTTCAGGTTCGAACGTATCTACTTTGAAAAGAGAGACACACTGACCCTGAACTTTTAATTTTATTATAGATCAAAGATCTCCTGTAGAATTTTATCTCGTCAACTGTAAACTCTGCTATATTGAGATATGAGATCCCAATAGAATAAAGTATGAGCTACTTAGTGTAAATACAGATGCTGATATGACTTTTGTACGCCTTTGTTCGCCTCAACCCGAAAATATGAGAATCTATTTATAGAGAAAAAATAGAATATAGAGTGGTCTGGGGTGGCATAATAAGTATTAATTGAGCTTAGACAGTTCACTTTGAATTTCGATTTTTAAAATATGCTCAATTAACAAAATGGAGGAGTGGAACAAAATGAGTGGAAAGATATCATCCCTGATAAGTGCATCTGGGAAATGGTCGCTGATGAACTATCAGCCTGACAGCTTAGCCAGAACTTACACTCAAAAGTACGACATTTTTCTAATGACCCTTAAGTCTCCAATTGCCACAATGGTCAACCAATATAGATTCAAACGATATAAGGAGAAAACAATATGAATGAAGATAGCAAGAACCCGACAACTGGATCGATAGCTCGCGGTGGCACATCAAGCCGGGACTGGTGGCCGGATCAGTTGAACCTTAACATTCTGCATCAGCATTCTTCCAAGTCCGATCCGATGGGTGAAGAGTTCAATTACGCTGAGGAATTCAAAAAGCTCGATCTACAGGCCGTGAAGAAAGACCTCTATGATCTGATGACAAACTCACAGGACTGGTGGCCAGCAGACTACGGCCATTACGGAGGACTCCTGATCCGAATGGCATGGCACAGCGCAGGTACTTACCGTATGGGTGATGGCCGTGGTGGAGGAGGTTCCGGGAACCAGCGCTTTGCACCTCTTAATAGCTGGCCTGATAATGTGAATCTCGACAAGGCACGCCGTTTGCTCTGGCCGGTCAAGCAAAAGTATGGCAAGAAGATATCCTGGGCCGACCTCATGATACTGGCCGGTAACTGTGCTTTAGAATCTATGGGATTCAAGACATTTGGTTTTGGTGGCGGACGTGAGGATATATGGGAACCTGAAGAAGACGTTTACTGGGGCTCGGAAGAGGAATGGCTGGCTACCAGTGATATGCCAAAGAGCCGTTACAGTGGTGAACGTGACCTGGAGAATCCTCTGGCAGCCGTGCAAATGGGACTTATCTATGTGAATCCTGAAGGTCCGGACGGAAACCCTGATCCGGTAGCCTCCGGCAAGGATGTTAGAGAAACCTTCGGACGTATGGCTATGAACGATGAAGAGACCGTGGCACTTGTAGCCGGCGGACACACGTTCGGTAAATGCCATGGAGCAGGAGATGCTGCACTGGTAGGTCCTGAGCCTGAAGCTGCTCCGATCGAAGAGCAAGGTCTGGGCTGGAAGTGCAGCCATGGTATTGGCAAAGCCGGTGATACGATATCAAGCGGTATTGAAGGAGCATGGAAGCCAAACCCTACGAAATGGGACATGGGCTATCTGAAGGTTCTGTTAAAATACGATTATGAGCTGGTCAAAAGTCCGGCAGGTGCGAACCAGTGGCTGGCTATGGATGTAGAAGAAGAGGATATGATCGTCGATGCTCACGACCCTTCCAAAATGCACCGACCTATGATGACCACTGCGGACCTGTCGTTGAAGTTCGATCCGATCTACAAGCCAATTGCACAACATTACCTGGAAAATCCTGATGAATTTGCGGATGCTTTCGCACGTGCATGGTTCAAGCTGACCCACCGTGATATGGGACCACGCTCCCGCTATCTCGGCCCGGAGGTCCCAAAAGAGGAGCTTATCTGGCAGGATCCGGTTCCTGAAGTGGACCATGAGCTGATCGATGCAAAGGATATTGCAGACCTCAAGAGCAAGATACTTGGCCTGGGATTGTCCGTCTCACAACTTGTTTCTACTGCATGGGCATCAGCATCCACTTTCCGTGGTTCCGACAAACGTGGAGGTGCTAACGGAGCACGCATTCGTCTTGCACCACAAAAGGACTGGGAGGTTAACCAGCCTGAACAACTTGCAACTGTGCTTGGGAAACTTGAAGGTATCCAGAAAGAGTTCAACAGCGCCCAGTCTGGCGGGAAGAAGGTCTCCCTTGCCGACCTGATAGTCCTTGGTGGATGTGCAGGTGTCGAGCAAGCGGCAAAGAATGCCGGATATGATGTGACAGTTCCATTCTCACCAGGACGCATGGATGCATCTGCTGAGCAGACCGATGTTGTGTCATTCGGTGTACTTGAACCAAAGGCAGATGGATTCCGTAACTACCTGAAGGCAAAATACGCTGTATCGGCAGAGAAACTGCTTCTGGACCGGGCACAACTCCTGACACTGACAGCTCCTGAGATGACGGTGCTCATGGGTGGTATGCGTGTCCTGAATACTAATGTCGGACAGTCTCAGCATGGCGTTCTCACAAAGAACCCGGAGGCACTCACCAATGACTTCTTCGTGAACCTGCTGGACATGAGAACTGAATGGAAAGCAAGTTCTGACGATGCCTTCGAAGGCTATGACCGTGCAAGCGGAGAACTCAAGTGGACAGGTACCCGTGTTGACCTGATCTTCGGTTCGAACTCACAGCTCAGAGCCATAGCCGAGGTCTACGCATGCGAGGACTCCCAGGAGAAGTTCCTGAACGACTTCGTCGCTGCATGGAACAAGGTAATGAACCTTGACCGCTTCGACCTGGCCTGAATAGATCGTGGCATAAAAGCTTCGTGGGGTTCTGTAGTATGATCAGACTCCCACGGAGTTTATTACTATATTTGAGTATGGCGTTTCAATAGGGTGTGGGACGCCGTCTTTTTCTTAGTGTGATTTTCAGGAAGCAGTCGGTAATGTGAAGAAAAATGCGAAGGTTGATACGCCTTTTACGCTTAATGCACATAATAAAGAACGGTTGGATAAATGGGAGAAACTTGTTGCAAATGGTTGATTTTGGTGGCATTTAAGAGTGTCTTTTTGTCGGTTTCTATGGAAGTTCAGAAGACAAACACAAAAAACAAAACGATAGACTTCAGAGACAATAAAAATAATATATGAAAGCAATGACGATGGTATTTCTGTTGTTCACTACTATCTCTATCAAAGGGTTTCAGTTTTGCAAATTATCTACAATAACATGGTCCTTAATTTCACCAAGAAACTTGCTTTCCGAATCGATTTGGCTGTAAATTATTAGATTTTCCATTGCTCTGGTTATTGCCACATAGAAAAGTCTTCTTTCCTCTTCCTCTGTATCTTTTTTTCTTCCTTTGGTAGCAAGCTCGAAAATATCAGGATTTTCTTTTTTACAGGGAAAACCATATAGTCCATCTACAACGTTGAGCAAAAACACAACTCTTGCTTGCAAGCCTTTACTTGCATGAACAGACATAAAACGAATTTTATTCCATGATCGTTTTTCAAAGGAAATAGGCACGTTACAGACAACAGCATAATCACGTAGCTTGTTTTTCAATATGGGACTATTGGCTATCCTTGAAAGAATTATGATATCCTGTGGATTATATCCTTTTTGCAAGTAACTGTTTATGGTACTTATACAATGCTGAGCAACTTGTGTATAGTAGTTATTCACGAATCTGGTATTGTGAATTGAAATGTATACTCTTATAGGCTCCAGAGTATTATTGTGGGCTAATGCATTCTTTTCAATCTGAACATCTCCATTGTGCTTGATTATTTCTGCCCCGGTGTCCACTATTGATTTGCAGCTTCTGTAGTTCACAGTAAGATGTGTAATAGTAGGATGATCAAAGTATTGATCGAACCGTACAAAAAAATCTAGGTTCGAACCGGAGAAGCCCATTATACTCTGCCAGTCATCACCTACACAAAACAGTTTGCAACCAGTATTTTTATCCATCAATGATTTAATGAGTTCATATCTTTGCTGACTGATATCTTGATATTCATCAACAAGAATATGGTCAAAATAATTCTTATATAGTTCTTCTTTTTGCTTGAGATTTCTGACTGCAAGGTTTATCATATCAGAGAAATCAATTTTGTTTTCAGACCGCAGTCTGTTCTCATAACTAGAGTAAATGATAAGAGCTATATTAGCAAATTCGATTTGTTTCAAAGACCAGGATTCATTTTTAATTCTTTGTTCTATTGCTTCTGGAGTTAAATTGTATGTTTTAGATATATTTATGAAGTTACCAATATTCTTAGGAAGGTCTCTTACAGAAACTACACATTCTTTCCATACTCGATTCACAAGTTTTTCATATGTAACTTGTGTAAACTCAAAATCTTTTCCAGGATTTTTTTTCTTTAATGCAATTAACATCCTGTCTTTCAAAATTTCAATGAAGTTATTTTGTTTAAAGTCTTTATGGGTGGTTTCTACAAGTAAATATTTGTCTTGCTCTGCAAATTTCTTCTTTTTTTGTTCCATACTATTTTTGTAGACTTCAGTAGGATTCTTTCCTTTAAACCATTCAGGAACCGTTCCATACTTATCTAGAGCCCAATGTTCAATATATATATCATAATCCGGAAAGAAAAAATCAGGTTGTGGAACGTGAGTGTCACCGTCTTCTTTCTTATACAGCATCCATTCTGCAGGACTTTCATAAAGAACTTTTACTCTTCTTCCATTCAAATCATGGGTTACAAAAAAGTTGAGTATCTCTCTTTCAGCTTCACTTTTAACTTTGGTACCATCTAAGGCAGTATAAGTTAAATTTCGCATATACTCATAGTACGTCTCTTTATCCTCGAAATCAGTTTTTGACTTGCGTATTTCACTGTCTCCATACGCTTTCATGTAGTTAATGATATCATTTTGAAACTTGTTATCATTTATTTTTTCATTATACACTGAAAGAACAAGTCGTTTTTGTTCAGTCTCATCAGCAATCTGAAGAGAATCTATATCTGAATTCCTGTTTGCTTCCTTCAAAATCTCTAAACCTAGTGAGTGAAATGTTTTAATCTTGACATCAAAACCAAATCTTGAGTCAAGCCTCTCATGCACTTCCTTGGCAGCTTTATTCTGAAAAGCAAGAACAAGAATCCTTTTTGAGTTTATAGTATCTGGTTTACGTTCAATTAGGTATGCTGCCCTTGTAATCAAAACTTCTGTTTTTCCTGATCCGGCTCCCGCAACGACTAAGTTATGGGTATCATCTGTAACAACTGCAACTTTTTGAGATGTGTCTAGTGGGAAAGGTGATTTCTTGAACAAGTAGTCATACTCTAATATTCTTTTTTCAACAAAAGCAGTATTGTCATATGTTTGAAAATTATTTTTCAGTTCTGTGACTATGTAAATTGATTTACTAATGAAATTGGTAAAGTCATTTGAGAATAGTGCTTTATTTTTGTTAATAAATTGGAGTTCTTCCAGACATAGATTGCATTTCTCGATAGTTGAGAATCTTTTATGGTAAGTAAAATAAGTGTCATTTATATTATTGTAGATATCAGCTAGTTCTGTGATTAGAGCTTTATTCTCTTTTTCAACTTCATGAATTAAAGTTTCTTTCAATTTCAATAAGTCATTCTTTTTTTGTTTTGCCCTTTTAACTAAAAATATACCGATAATTAAAGGGATTAATATGATACCTACAAGTATCAGATGATTCTGCTGTTTAATCTCTGATATTAAAGATTTGAGATGCTTTGTTTTTTTGTATGACATTATACTTTCCAAAAAAAGATTATTAGAAGTAGTAACTTATAACTTTCAAACGATGTAACTATTTTCCCATATTTCTCACTAAATGTATACTCTTCAACCATTAAACAACATTAAAAAACTTGACAGCAAAATCACAGAATTTTATTATTACATCTTTATCCAATTCAAATTCTTTTCTATTACCTAAATAGTTCCTCGAATTTGGATTGATTTCTTTGCCTTCTTTTAGTTCTTTGTACGTAATACATTTAATATGCTTTTTAGATACAAGTATGAAATAACAGTTCTCATAAGGATAATCTTCACCGCCTATATCTTTAAATGTAAGCGTTTCATCTTTTCTAAACTTCACTTCAATAAAATAAACATCACCTGTTTTTGGGCTTTGAATAACAAAATCCGGCATTTTTCTGATGTTGTCCGCAACATCACCACGCACACCCTTTAGAAGATTCATGACTCCTGGTATTGTGTTTTCCATTCCATATCTAAAAACAGAGTATTTTAATTGTAAAAATAATTCTTCAATTAATGTTTCGGCAATTCGTCCTTTAATCATACTTTCAACAAAATTAGCATTTTTACTTGAAAGTCCATTGGAATTATTTTTTGATGAGGTTGTTTCTGCTTCAACTTTTTTTATTTGGAAAACTTCTGTTGAATCGGAGTTACTTTTTTGGTGTATTCTGCATAAAGAACGATTATATTTTTTCATTGAAAATTTATATTCGGCAGCAGTAATCTTTTCTTTACAATTTGAACAGAAATAATCCATAATATCAACGCCAAAAGTTATAAAGTGCGTAAATATTTTAAAAGTTTCCACCTGATTTTTACTACAAGTAAAATTCAAGCTATATACATCCGAAATTTTTGAACATATAAACATCAGGATACGTATTACCCATATCTATTCTAAAAGGGTGAATTCAACCCTGACAACACATCCCATAATAACCTTAAAGAATAACCTTCGCATTAACTCTGCTTATATTAACGAGGCTTTCAAATGGAACATTGTCATTCACATGGAGAGAAACTCCAGAATCCTATAAAACAGGCAAAGATAACAGAGAATATGAGCGTTGACGAGCTCGTGTGTGCCATCGATGGCTGTGCATTTGGTGCAGGCAAACTGGCAGATGCAGTTGACATCTACACCGAGATGCTTGCGAATGGTTCTACCAGCTTTTTCGGACTTGCAGGTGCAATGGTGCCGGCAGGAATGCGTCAGATAGTCACCGACCTGATCTATGACGGTTACATCGATGTACTTGTCACAACCGGAGCCAACATGGTTCACGAGATAGTAGAATCAATGGGACTGCATCACTACAAAGGATGTGCAGATTGTGATGACATCGAACTGAAACACGATGAGATAAACAGGATATACGATGTCTATCTTCCTGAACCTTACTTTGTTGACTTCGAGGAGAAGCTCAAGGCAATACTCTCCGATGTAGGTACAGAGACCATCTCCATCAGGGAATTCATGACACACCTTGGGAACAACATCGATGACAAGGACTCCATCCTCAGAGCAGCAGCAGATATGAACGTACCTGTCTACTGTCCTGCGATACAGGATTCCATGATAGGACTTCAGGCATGGCTCTACAAGCAGAACAATGCACTCAACGTCGATGCATTCTCAGACATGAAAGAGATCATCGATATCTGCTACGAGGCAAAGGACCCGGGAGCAGTACTTATCGGCGGCGGTGTCCCGAAGAACTACATATTCCAGTCCATGCTTATCACACACCAGGAATTCGAGTACGCGATCCAGCTTACAATGGACACCCCGGAAACAGGCGGACTCAGCGGTGCAACACTTGATGAAGCACGTTCATGGGGTAAGGTCAGCGAAACAGCACGCTCTGTGACAGTCCACTCTGATGCCACCATCACACTTCCAATAATGGTCGCAGCAGCAAGGAGCAGACTTGCCAACAAGTAAATGGGTCTTGATATCGCAAATATAGACAAGGAGAATTCACATGGAAAGGAAGACAGGACTCATACTCGCACTTGATGTTACAGACAGAGAAGAAGCTGTAAAAATATCCGAAAAGGTTGCAGGATACGTGGATGCCATCAAGATCGGCTATCCATTGGTACTTTCAACAGGAATGGATATGATAAGCAAGCTCTCAGAATATGCACCTATAATTGCAGATTTCAAGGTAGCTGACATACCTAACACCAACCGCCTTATCTGTGAACAGGTCTTCAAAGCAGGTGCTGATGCTGTTATCGTCCAGGGATTCACCGGACACGACAGTCTTGAAGCAGCTGTGAAACTGGCAAAGGAGCAGAACAAGGACATCTACGTAGTTACAGAGATGAGCCACCCCGGTGCTCTTGATTTCATGCAGGATGTCGGAGAAGGTATCGCAAAGATGGCAGCCGATGCAAAAGCATCAGGTGTCGTTGCACCAGCAACACGTCCTGAAAGGGTCACAGAGATCAGGAAGATAATAGGTAGCGAACTCTCCATAATATCACCTGGTGTCGGTGCACAGGGAGGCACTGCCTCAGACGTGATCAAAGCCGGAGCTGACTGGGTAATTGTCGGAAGAAGTATCTACCAGTCCGAAGATCCAGCAATGGCTGCAAAAAAGCTGGTCGATGAGATGAAGGAATTCATCTGAACTTATCGACACATTATTCAAAATATTAAATTGAGATATAACCTGTGTGCCAATGATGAGAGAACACATCTGATACGTGATGAACCCTATGAGTTCTGAGGCACACAGATATCTGCTAATTTTACCAAGCTATCTCGTTTAACGCATCAGTTCAATATTTGTTTTAAGTATCTGTGAGAATACTTCGTTCTTCTTGAAATCAGACCTTGCTTCCTCAAGACTTCTCTTAAGGTCAGCAACATTGGATTCAAGACTCTGTATGTAGATGGTCTGCTGCTCAAGTTTATTATTAAGCTTCTTTATATCAAGGTCCTGACGATGGATAGTGACATGATTGCCAATTTCCTTGTTCGTCTTCTCGACCATCTCATCAAGTTCTTTTCTCTTCGCTTCCATCTCAGCAAGAGCATTTTCCATCTCAGCTTCGAACTTTGAATTTTCCTCACGCTTTTGACCCAGCTTCTCGGTCTCAGCCCTGATCTCAGCTTTCCTTGCTTCAAGAGCTTTCATATCCTCATGGAAAGCATGCTCCTTTTCCTCGTGAGCCTTGATGTTCTCTTCATGCTTCAACTTGAGTTGTTCACGCTCGGTCTTGAAGTTGGCCTTCATATCCTCAAAGGTCTTCTCGTAGGCTTTTATCTTCTCTTCGTGATCCAGCTTGAGTTTCTCACGTTCAGCCTTGAATTCAATCTTCATATCCTCAAAGGCCTTTACCTTATCCTGGAATGAAAGCTCTTTGTCCTCATGGGACTTCAGACGTTCCTCATAAGTAGCCACTGATCTTTCAAGTTCTGTGGCCTTGTTACTTATCTCAGATAGTTCGGTCTGGATATGACCTTTCATCTTTTCAATAGAAGAGCGTTTTTCAGTAAGAAGTGACTCGTCATCCTCTAACTGGGTCCTGAGTGTTTCAATATCTGCCTTTTTGCGATTAAGCTCTTTTAGCTCAGCATAGAAGCTTTCCTTCAGCACTTCAACAGCTGCGGGACATGTAGCTTCTGCAAGCTCCAGAGATATCTCCTCACCGGAGGCAAGCTTCTCTTCCAGTGACCTGCACTGCTCATCAAGCTCAGCCTTCTTTTTAGAATATTCTTCCAGTTCGGCATCATAGGTGGACCTGAGAGATGTCAGTTCCTCCATTTTAGAACTATATTCAGAGAATTCCTTTTCATGGTCACGACGGGAACTCTCGAATTCCTTCACTTTGGATTCGAATTCAGAACGCCTTTTTTCGAACTCAGCGATCTCGTTCTCAAGACCTTCCTTCTTTTCCTTTGGTATGGCCCTGTCTGCTTTTTCCATTGCAGACTTCAGTATCGAACATTTCTTGTTGAGAGCCTTTTCCTGATCAGAGAACTTGCTTCGCAGATCATCAAGTTCTTTCTGCTTTGCCTCATATTCACTGATCTCAAGCTCATAGCGCTTCCTTATCTCAACAAGCTGAGCTTCTTTCTGAATGAATCCATCAAAATCAAAACCAGTAACAACATTAGCATGGTTTCCAGATGATCGCTGATCCACCTGCACAGGTACTGCTCCCGGAACATAGTTCACCGGAGCCACAGGAGTGGTATCATTACCTGCTTCCTTTTCCATCTCTTCTTTTACAATTGGTTTTCGATAAATATTGGGAGTGAAAACCTTCGCTGTCTTCTCAGCCTTTTTACTTTCATCTGATAAATTCAATGAATTCATATTATCAGCTCCTCATCCTGTTTTCCGGCAACCAGTTGTTTCCAGAATTCGGGTGGCATATTCTTTGCAAGCTCGAGTGCACCTTCGGATATGCCATAAACAGAGTCGATATCAGAGCGAACTTTCCCTCCACCGAGCTCTTTTAGTTCATTCTCGATAAAAGTACCAATATTGGTCAGACCACTGGTACCTCCAAAAATATGAATATTGTTCCTCAGTGACTCACGCATATCCGGATCAACATCGGAGAGGATCCTTGTAATACCAGAAACAATATCAGTAATAACAAATTCGCATGCGATCTCCAACTCATCAGCAATGGATCCCTGAACATTACCATCTTCAAGGGGGACCTCGACAGTACAATTGTCTGAAACTGGACCAAGATGCCCATACTTTTCCTTCCATTCTCTGGCAACTTCTTCCGTCACCTGTGATGCTGGCCATCTTTCCTTGATAAGTTTAACGATCTCACGGTCAATATCCTTTCCTGCACAGGGAATACTAAGATGATCAGTATCCTGTGGGACTTCACTATTGATGATACAGATATCGGTTTTGTCTAAACCCATGTCCACAATGATCGAACCACCAAGAAGACCTTTCTTGTATGCTGCACAAAAGATCTCATCTACAAGCATTGCACCTGAGAATAGCTCCCTTGACAGTTCCATAACCTTCTTTTTGTATTCCTTATCAGAATCAGAAGGCACACCAACTATGGCATATACATTTCTATTCAGGTCAATGCCATTTTCAGCAAGGAGAGCCTCAAGGAATTTTCTTAAAGCCATTACATCCTCTTCGCTTTTAAGACCGCCAGCCAGAGGTTCCCTTATATCGCCATCTTTCAGGTCCAGAGCTTCTCTACCTAAAAGAACCGTTCCTTCAGAACCACCATCTGATCTTGAAAGAGCTACAACACTTCGCTCAGAGAATCTCTTCCCGTCGCTTGTGCAAACTGATGTTTTGAACATTCCTGCATCTATTCCAATATACAGGTGTTCTTCATTGCTGATCTTATCATCCATGTCATCAACTACTATATTATTAAGACCCACATGGAGTTACAACAAAATACATGGGATCCGTTTTTCTTGAATAATGAATGTTCTATTAAATCAGTATTTATATATTATGAACATGGGATCGCACCTTATGGCGATAAATATAGTGAAATAAATTAAAAAGCCATCAAAAAACAGTAGCAATTGAGCCAATATAGTGACATTGACCCATGGACAAGAAATCGAATTATATTTGCGAGCCTAGATAAAAGTATCTTTATGTTTTTTATAAAGAACATGTATGATCCCATCTGCAAGACCCAGCTGAGGAACATGCATCGAATTGATATCTCCCCATTTCATAACTGAGGAATATATCTTAGAAGCAGGCACTATCACATCAGCCCGATCCGGACGAAGGCCCAGTTTTGTTATACGTTGCTCCAGAGTAAAGCTCTTAAGATATCTGTTGAGATACTTAAGATCCCCACGTCTGATAAGGGTCCCATCCTTCCTTCCAGACATACGGAAAAGCTTATTGATATTTCCGCCACTACCGATCGCATAGTCAGGATCGTGCTTTTCAGTAACTGTCTTCACCCACTTTTTCATCTCATTCCAGTCTTCTTTTGTCACGATACCTTCAAGGATCCTTATTGTCCCTATATTGAAAGACCTGTAAGCAAAGACCTCACTGCCCTTGAAAAGTATAAGTTCAGTACTGCCACCTCCCACATCGATATGAAGATACGTAGAACTACTATGGCCTATAATTTTTTCAATGCGATTGGAATAGATGATCTTCGCCTCTTTCCTTCCACTTATAACATTGAGACGAATACCACTCTTTTTCTTTATCTGTGATATTATCTCAGCGCTGTTATCAGCCTCCCTCATAGCAGAGGTCGCACATGCCATATAATCGACCGGCCCATAAGCATCCATCAGATGCTTGAAAGCTATCATGGTACTTACAAGACGTGAAACCTTGTCCTTAGAGATGCTATTGTGGACAAAAGCATCCTCTCCAAGTCGAATAGGCATTCGTATAAGTGAAACTTTCTCATAGATCGGCTCTATACCTTCAGTATCAACTCTGGAAAGGAGCAAACGCACTGCATTGGAACCAACATCTATGGCCGCGAACTTCAATTGATCACCTCATTCTTTAATTGTTCTTCAAGGAAGGTGTAAGTATCCTCCTGAGCACGGTATACCCTGTCGCCACCTCTCCTGTACTTATTATCCTGAACATCGTTGATGATCCTTGCCTTGGTATTGTCCATGAACTGGAATTCCATATACATCTTCAGCTCTTCCTGAAGTGCCTTATCATAGATCGGCGTGGCCACCTCCACACGTCTGTCAAGGTTCCTTACCATCCAGTCAGCAGATGAAATGAAATATCTTTCATCCCCATCGTTGCAGAAAATGAATATACGTGAGTGCTCAAGATATTTATCAACAATACTGATGACCTCGATATTCTCACTAAGGCCTTTCACACCCGGAACAAGAGAGCATATGCCCCTGACTATCATCCTCACCATGACCCCTGCTTTACTGGCCTCATACAGTTTATTGATCATCTCACTGTCCACGAGACTATTGATCTTCACATGGATATACGCAGATTTTCCGGCTCTGGCATTCTTTATCTCATTATCAATGTACTTCTCAAACGCATTACGCATCTGCAGAGGAGCCACTATAAGATGTTTATAGTCATAGATCTTGTAATTGTGACTGAAGAAATCAAAGACCTTTTCCACCTCGTTGGTGATATCCCTGTCACATGTCATGAGCATATGGTCACAATAGAGCTTTGCCGTGGATTCGTTGAAGTTACCGGTACCTATACAGGAATAGTGTACGGTCTTGTCACCTTCTGTCCTTGTAATATGACATAGCTTGGAATGTACTTTCAGACCCGGCACACCATCGATTATCCTTGCTCCTGCATCCTCAAGCTTCTGGGTCCAGTAGATATTGGACTCTTCATCGAACCTTGCCTGAAGCTCGATAACTACCGTGACACTTTTACCATTCGTTATCGCATTGATGAGAGCATTGATAACATTGGAATTCCTTGCGACCCTGTAGAGGGTCACCTTTATGCTCGATACATTGGGATCGATAGCTGCCTCTCTTAACAGATCTATAAAATAATCGAACGATTGATACGGATAATGTAGAAGTATATCATTTTCCCTGATAGCTGCAAATATACTTTTATGGGTCACAAGGTCCTTATGAGGTAAAGGATTTTTCTTTTCATAATAGAATGAATCAGGGCCTACATCCGGGAAACCCATGAAATCCTTTGCATTATGATATTTCCCTCCTGGAACAAGATTCTCGAACTTCTGGATACCAAGTCTTGTCAATGCAAAATCAAGAAGGTAGTAGGGCATTTCCCTGTCATACACAAAACGGACCGGCTGGCCTTTCTTCCTCTCTTCCAGACTCTCGGATACCTTTTCAAAGAAGCTTTTTGTGACATCATCATCAATATCAAGCTCAGCATCTCTTGTGAGCTTAATAGTGTATGCACCGATCGAATCATAGTCAAAGGTGGAGAATATATCATCAAGACCGAAACGGATCACATCATCCAGCATGATAACACATTTTTTATCACCGGAATCAGGAAGCATTATAAAACGTGGAAGGACATCCGCCGGGACCTCTATAAGAGCGAATTTTGATGCCTGAGGGTTCCATTTCTTCCGGACATCGATCAGTAGATAGATAACCTGGTTCTTCAGGTATGGAAAATCAGGAATATCCTTGAGCATCACAGGAATAAGACGTGGACGTACCTTTGTCTGGAAATATACTTTGAGGAAGGACTTCTGAGCATCATCAAGCTGTGTCTCATCAACTATGAAGATATTATGCTTTTCAAGTTCCTGTGTCACTTCTGTGAAAGCCTTGTCAAAATCATCACGTAACCTCAGCACATTGCTATGTACCTGTTTCATGACCTTTTTTGGGGAAACACCGACCATGACCTTTGATCGTACACCGGCATCTATCATACGCTGCAGAGTACCGACCCTTACGCTGAAGAACTCATCAAGATTGGAAGAGAAGATACCAAGGAACTTCAAACGTTCAAGTAAAGGGACCTTATCGTCCTTTGCTTCCTGTAGCACTCTTTCATTGAATGAGAGCCAGCTTATTTCCCTGTTAATATAATCGTCTACTTCTCTTGACATAAGACTCATTTTTTTCAATTTTAATGACGTAAGAAGATTTCCGTATGCGGATGAAAGTAAAGCCATTCTGATATTTAAGACTTCATATAGATTCATATATAGTTGTATATAGCACAATATAGTTTCATATGGTCGATACAGACCCCCAAAATACAACAATATCAGGAATTATAGATACCTGCTATTGCCCGTGAGAAACTGACACTGAAATCAGGTTCGATGACCCTTGACCAGGCCTCCGGGAAACCATCCACAAGATCCTGTAGTTCCTGCTTCCTATATTCTATATAGGCATCCACCCCCGGATGATGGCGAAGTCCTGTGGAAGAGCTGACCTGCTTCTTGTTCTCTTTACCCCACCTGCCATATTTCTCGAAATTCTCAAGAAGGTCCAGTGCTACAACCGTGTCATGCATATCTCCAAGATTATCCTGAAGGGCTTTCAGGTCCTTTATCAATCCTTTTGATTCCTGACCGAGTACCTCCTTGAAGAACTCCAGTGTGTAGCGTAATATCTTCACATCGATCCTGAGCTGATGATATTTTTCAAGATGGGGATCCATTGCCTCGTTTGCAATGATCTCATTATATGACCTGACAGTTGCTAACTGTGTGTATAACAAAGCCGGAAGGATATCGACAACCCTGCATGGAACCGGTTCACCATTCTTCTTTACAGACCTCATCTTCCATGACTTTTTGCTCAGCAGATGGTCAGCAAAATTATTCTTGAACTTGTTGTATTTCACATCGTCCAGATATACAAGCATATTTCCACGCTGTTTTGCCCTTTCTATCATTAGAGCATCAGTCAGCGGATCCATACCTATCCTAGTCCCCATTGGTTTATCCTCAAGATAACGATCGATGACCTCAAGGAAAACATCCAGATCACGTACCGAACCAAGTACCCTTCTTGTCATTTTGATGTTCCTGTAATGAGGATACATCTTCTTCATGTCTATGTGATCCTCCAGGACTTCCACAATAGAACGCATCCGCATTGCAGCAACCCGCATATCGTGAAGTTCTTCAATATCCCTGCCTACTTTGGTACCTCGCTCATGTTCTATCATTACTCCAAAATGGAACATGAGGATCTTACGGGCAGCCTCACGCATTGTATCCGTTGCCTTGACATCGGTCTTTTTCATGGAACGGAACTCAGAGAATGGAAGAGGTTGTTCCGCGGCAGACAGTTCACTGGTCTCTGTAGAGGAAGCTACCATTACATCCTGATCATCATTTGATGTATCATCGAATATTTCAGTATCATCAGTTTCCGGAACATCGACTATTTCAGGGAATTGTGTTGTTTCCATCGCAGTGGGTTCTGCAGGAATCTCTTTTTCCTGGCAGTCATCCATTTCTATAATTTCATCACTAGTTGCAAGGGGTATAGTAGTTCTCCCGGTCGTTTCCATTATTTGCGACTCCGAATGTTTTTCTTCAGAAGCAGTATCAGTTAGAATAAAGGTATCATCGCTCCCATTAGTACTTGTCAAAAAAGAAGGTTCGTATGAACCAGCAGTTATGTTCGTCATCATTATACCTGCAAATGTTGCAAGCATAGAGTGATCATTGTGACCTTCCGGCCTTTCATTACTATTTATGCTCTGTTCACAGACAACAGTTCCCAGATCACCTGATCCTGAAGATGCCTGCAGGAAATAGTTAACGAATATATTGATCAATAAAAGGAATATACCCAGGGAATAGAACACGATCACATAGGATACTCTTGGATACAACCAGTTGTCAGGGAATGAGAAAGCAAATACAAGAAGTCCAATTGAGGATAACAGCATTCCTGCTATGAACGAATAACTACGTGAGAGCTGCTGGCGTATCCCTGCAATGTTGATACCTGCAAGTATGAGCAATATACCGGCACCCAGCAGGAAACATACGGTCAGTATCACCTCTGAACCGGAACCACGGTTAAGCCTGCTAATAATAGCAAAGAGCAGGCCTGTCATGCAAAACACCAGACCTGCCAGGAAACCAATAGATGCTATAAGAGAATATTTCTTCACTAGCATATTCGACAACACCGGCTCCCCCTCACAATATGATCATAATTTCAAACGTTTCAATTCCTTCATCATTCCCCGAAGGACCTGCTGCTCTCTTTTAAGTTGACGCATTCTGCTTCTGATCACTCTTTTTTTGGCTTTTTTATTCTTACTATCAGAAAGAGAATCCTTTACATCATTCATATTTGATGATATCAGGAATCTGACAACTTCCCTGTCCTTAAGAATGGCCTTTACCGGACAGATCTTTATGCATTTCCCACAATTTATGCACTTATCCTCTTCTATCACGGCTTTTCCCTTTACCATTTCAATGGCATCTACAGGGCACTTTTTGACACATTTCTTACAGGATACACATTTGCTCTTGTTTACCAATGGCATATTCCTGTCCTCATTACTAATAATGGGTCACGCAGATATAAAAGTATATACAGTGAACAATAATATACTATAATAACTTTCATTTAAAACCTGTACTGACCAGACAAATTATTTCTACACGAGGTGAGACCATTATCCAGGCTATCCAGTGGGGTATCGACCCTTTACATATAATATTGCTCGAAAAGATAATACTCTCTTTGATGATAGGGATACTTGTTGGTCTGGAAAGAGAACACTGGCGACTGGATAAGAAAATATTCGCTGGTGTCAGGACATTTGCAATAACCTGTATGACAGGGACCATTGCCACCATACTTACAGACTATACAGGAACATGGATACTGGTAGTTGCAACCCTGTTAGTGGCATTTGCTGCAGCAGCCATCATATATGCGGTCAACGTCCTCAAAGGAAAATCAGGACTCACAACCGCCATAGCACTCTTCTGCACATATCTGATAGGAATACTCGTTGCGTTCGAACTGTACCTTGTAGCTATAGTTTCGGCACTTATCCTGACATTCCTTCTGATAGAGAAGAGACCTCTGCATCTGTTTGCTGAACATCTTTCCGAAAGTGACATCAGCAGTGCCCTCAAATTCCTTGCAGTTGCATTCGTACTTTATCCTATCATGCCGGAAGAACCTGTTTACGGTATCCTTCGACTCAAATCTGCGATACTTATAGTGGTGCTTGTATCACTTATTACCTTTATCAGCTACCTGTCACTGAAAAAAATGGGACCACATGGCGGGATACCATATTCAGGACTTTTTGGTGGTTTCATAAGCAGTGAAGCCACAATTGCCGCACTTTCCGGGATCTCAAAGAAAAGACCGATACTCAAGGACTCCATCCACATCGGTGCAATGCTCTCTGTAGTATCCATGATAATAAGCAATACGATAATAGCGCTCATTGCTGACCCCAGCACAAAGACCGCCATGATGATGGCACCGCCTTTCATCATAATGGGACTTATTGCCCTCACCGTTGTAGCTCTTAAATGGAAAAAGACACTGAACCTGGAAGAAAGCATAGAGATCGGATCTCCTTTTGCACTTGGTCCTGCATTCAAGTTCGGTGCGGTCTTCACAATACTTCTTGTAATTGCCAACTTCGCAAATGAATATGCAGGAGCAGGAGGAGCATACGCAACAGCCCTTGGAGGAATTGTAAGCAGCTCGGCCGTGACAGCTTCCGTTGCAGCACTGGCATTCTCAGGCAACCTCTCAGTAGAAACAGCTGCAGAGACCGCTATTCTTGCAGGAATTGTTAGCACCATCAGTAAACCGTTCTACATAAAGATAAGCGGCTCACCGGAACTGTTCAAAATTTCACTTTATTCATTCATTGCAATAGTTGTTGCTGGTGCTCTGAGCCTTATTATATGGAGCTTTTACATACGCACACATATTGCCTGACATTGTGGTCTCTATAACTATATATATAGACCAGCACTATTTTTATTGATGATATATGCTTGAAAATGTGGACCTCACTAAAAAGATGAGTAAAGAGGAGTATGACAACGTCATCGAGGAGCTCACGATAAATATAGGAGAACTGCAGAGAAAAGCATGGAAAATGGGCATACCAATAATGATAGTCTTTGAAGGATGGCATGCTTCTGGAATGACAGACATCATTAACAGATTCCTTTTGACCCTTAATCCTATGGGATGTGACCTGTACACTACAGGCAAACCCTGTTATCAGGAAGAGCTTAAACCTCTTCTGTGGCGTTTCTGGACAAAGATACCTAATGCAGGAAGGATCGCCATATTTGACAGAAGCTGGTATCGAAGGGCCATAATAGAACATAACAGCAAGGGCAGGGCAGACAAGGATATGTCAAAATGCCTTGATGGGCTTACATATTTTGAAAGGCAACTTACCGACGGAGGTTATCTGCTGATCAAGTTCTTCCTGCACATAAGCAAAGAAGAACAGAACAAAAGATACACGTCCCTGAAGAAAAAGGGAATACCGCTTTTCATAGTAGAAGAAGAGGAACAGGAATATATTAACGACTATGCCCGGTATCTTCCCCTGATAGAAGGTATACTTGAAAGAACAGACAGAGCCTCTGCACCCTGGAGTATCGTGGAATCTGATGACATGAACTTCTCAACTATCAAGATCCTTGCCAAAACAATAGAGTCTATTGAGAACAAGATCAGTGATGTTGAGAATGAAAGGAAACTTGCTTCAGGGAAACATAATGAGAGTTGTGTTATCCCGAACATAGATTCATCGATACTTGGAAAGGTAGATCTGGATAAGAGCCTTACTTACAAGGAGTATAAGAAAGAAAAGAAGGCCTGTCAGAAGAAAATAGCTCAGCTCCAGTATGAGCTTTTCAAGAACCGTATTCCCCTTGTCATAGTATTCGAAGGATGGGATGCCTCTGGAAAAGGTGGAAGTATACGAAGACTTGCACAGAAACTTAATCCCAGACTTTACAGGGTAACACCAATAGGAGTTCCCACAAGGTCCGAACTTGCACATCATTACCTGTGGAGGTTCTATAATGAGATACCTGAAGCAGGTCACATAGGCATATATGACAGGAGCTGGTACGGAAGGGTCCTTGTGGAAAGGGTCGAAGACCTCTGTAACATGCATGAATGGAAACGTGCCTATAGAGAGATCAACGAGTTCGAGGAAACACTGGCAAATTACGGAACCATAGTTATCAAATTCTGGACCCATATTGACAGGGAAGAACAATTAAAGAGGTTCAAACAGCGTGAAGCCACACCCCACAAACAATGGAAGATCACATCTGACGACTGGCGGAACCGCGATAAATGGAAACTGTACCTTGAAGCAGCGGATGAGATGCTCCAGAAGACAAGCACCTCATGGGCACCATGGACAATTGTGGAAGCGAACGATAAATACTACGCAAGGATAAGGATACTCAAGACCGTTATTGAACGTATAGAAGAAGAGTTAAAGGAGAGAGGACTTCAGTAGTCTTCTCTGAAATATATATCCTTTTCAAATATCAGGCGCCAAAGGTCGGCCTTTGTGTCAGCACGGTCAGCATCAATAGCAGCAGCAGAACCCCGTACCTTGATCACAATATCTTCTTTTTCAAGGTCAACATCAACTATTGTACTGTTCTTCCTGCTAATGTCCAGTCCATCTGCTATCCGCAAGATCGATGCCATTTTAATAATGTCGTCCTGCATCTGTAATGAAAATCTGGAGAACTTCTTCTTCTGGGATAGTTTGAATAATTTATTTCGGTCCATTCTTTTCTTGTGAAGGAAAGTGGTCCATGGCAGGAACATGCATAGAGGTTGAGGCAATTCCTCCGGACACAGTTCCAGCAGGATATCCCGTCCAACCTTGTGATGGGTCTTCATATCGGTCATCACACCGATATCATGTACAAGAGCTGCAAACCTCATTGTCTGCCGAAGCCTTCTGTCCAGATGATGGACAGGTTCAAGAGCATCGAACAACTGCAGGGCATTCTCAGTTACCTTCCGGGCATGGTCCTGTTCTATATTATATTCATCTAACATCTCCATAAGGGGGAGAGAAATACCTTCCCCTGATCTGGGAATAGTTCCTGCATAAAGAGTACTGGCATCTGTCCTGATATTTTCCATATAGAGTTTGAACCCGTTATCGAACTTTGAACTGCTTCCTACTGCAAGACCGATCTCATCCCTGAAAAATTCTGCTATCCTGTGGATGTCTGCCTCAGTACCTTCACCCATAAGCTCTACCTCCAGCTCAAGATAGCTTTTCTTATTATCGTCACAAACAATGGAAACATCATCAAAACTTAATTCTGCTATGTGTTTCTCTCCACTGTATATCTGAAGGTCGGTCCTCTGGTGCTCCACTGTAAAAAGAGGATATAGCTCACCTGACCCTATGAATCCCAATACTCTTTTCCTGAGTATACAGTTGTCCCATTCCCTTACAGGAAGCTTCTCTGACATACTGAACTCTGTCTCTTCCCTCATGTGGATAAGTGAACCGGAACCTTTGAGGGACTTAAGAGTATAAACGACCTTGTCCTTTTTCTCCCTGCATCTGAATGAAAAGCCAGCCCCGTAGATAGCCATATCCACAGTATCAAGATAAGTATCCACGAACTCTTTGAGCACTGCATCCCGAACATCAAGATCACCAATCTTATCGATATTCATAAGACTGTCAAAGAGGATACGGTCCGATACAATGAACTTAGCTTCTATTTCCATAAAGAAAGATACTAAGTTATAAGTTAAAAGTTTTCTATTCAGGAACAGCGCATTTCACTGTTGAATATAAAGGATCCATCACCATTATCAAAAAAGCCCATCTTCTGCCAGAAACCCACTGCTGTTGGTCTGACCCTGTCTGCAACTATGACATTGAAACTTTCTTTGAAGACTTCGATGGTCTTGCGACCATATTTCCTTCTCTCGAACTCAGGGAAAATTGTAATTGAATGGATCACAAGGATATTTCCGTTGACCTTTCCCCTTACCTTTCCAACTCTGATACCATTCCTGTCGATGTTCAACCACCTGTGTTCAGAACCCTGTACAGGAGGAAGCAGATTGAATGTCAAGTCATCTGGCATGTTAAGGACATCCGTTTTTCATTTAACGTAGCTCAGGCTACTTTTCGATATAATTGTGCGTTGGCCACTACCGGTTCAAAATGATCCTGTAGCTCGCCAGGTATCTTCTGGGTCTGTTCGGTAGCAAAGTAACCACCGTCAAGTGAATCATGGAACATACGAAGGACCTCTACCCTTTCTTCTTCCTTGAAGTGCAGGAGAACGTTCTTACAAAGGATCAGGTTCAGTCCGGTCCTTACAGGGTTCATGTCAAGAAGATCATGCTTTGTGAATTCAACGCACTTCCTGATCTCATTAGCTATCACATAGTGGTCAGGTTCATCTGCCGGAGAGAAATATTTCTCGAATATAGGCTTTGGTATCCTCTGGACCATTTCCCTGGGATATATACCTTCCTTGATAATATCACCAAAGAGATTACTATTATCGATATCTGTTGCATGTATCCTTACATTCCTGAAGGTCATACCCATATTCTCCCGAAGTACCATAGCAAGGGAGTACGGTTCCGGACCCATGGCACAACCTGCATCCCATATATGTATATACCTTCGACTTCTGAGCTCAGGGATAACGTAATCCCTTATCATCTCCAGTGTTTGAAGATCCCTGAAAAAATAAGTAAAAGCCATAATTCATCTCTCCTACATTAAAATAATTGCATGTTCATAAATATATATATGATGTTCAAGAGATAGCTGGCCAGCGCCAAACCTGTAAATAAACCATAGCGGACCAGACCCATCAAAACAAAGCTAAGACCGGGCACATATAAATACTAAAAAAAAAGAAAAGATCGCCTGAATATCAGGCAAGCTTAGCTATATCATCTACTTCCTTCTTGCCCATGACCTTGCCAAGGTCAAGAAGGATCAGAAGACGGTCATCCATTTTACCTACACCTGTAATGTATTCCTTACTTACGTTTGACATTACAAGTTCAGGTGCCGGATCAACGCTGGAAGCAGGTATCCTTAATACCTCGTTCACAGAATCTACGATCATACCCACCACGTGATCACCGATCTCGACCACGATGATACGTGAGTGTTCGTCCTCTTCCTTGGATACTAGATTGAATCTCTTATCAAGGTTGATAACTACAATGATCCTGCCACGAAGATTTATGACACCTTCTACAAATTCAGGAGATTGTGGGATCTGAGTGATCTCAGGCATCCTTATGATCTCCTGTACTTTCATGATCTCTACACCGAATTCCTCGCCTCCGAGCTGGAAGACGACCATCTGTAATAATTCGTCTGTAGATCCTTTCTCTGATATTGAAACATCATCCATATTTTATCATCTCATTAAACAAGAGCATGCTCTGTCTTTACATCACTTGCCGGTTTTTCCGGACTGTCAGCCCTATCACTGGATATTGACTTTGGGTCCAGTATGAACTTGTCAACAACCATCTTCATGTCACCAGCAAGTCCTGAAAGATCTTGTGCAGACCTTGAAAGCTCCTGCATTGTAGCAGTCTGCTCCTGCACTGCTGCAGATGCTTCTTCAGTTCCTGCTGCAGATTCCTCTGAAATAGCACTGACCTCTTCGATAGATGATGTAACCTCTTCGATAGAAGCAGACTGTTCCTGTGAAGCAGCTGCAATATCCTGGACCATATTTGCGATCTGATTACCTGCAGCAACCACGTCTTCAATTACGTTAGCTACTTCATTGATAGCAGATGCACCGGTCTCAACTTCCTCAGAGCCCTGCTGCATGGAAGTGACCGCATTCTGCGTACCTTCCTGTATCTCACCGATAAGTGTTGAGATCTGTTTGGCTGCATTACCTGAATCCTCAGCAAGTTTCCTTACCTCATCTGCAACAACCGCAAATCCACGACCATGTTCACCAGCACGTGCTGCTTCAATAGCTGCATTGAGTGCAAGCAGGTTGGTCTGGTCTGCAATGTTGGTGATCAGATTGACGATCTCACCGATCTGCTTGGACTTTCCATCCAGTTCCATTATGACACCGGAAGATGATGAGGTCGCAGTCCTGATGGAATCCATCTTGACAAGAAGGTCCTTTGCAATTACACCAAGGTTGTTGATCAGCTCATTGGACTCCTTTGCATTCTCAGCTGCTCTCTGTGAATTCGTGGCAACTTCCTGCACGGTCATGGTCATATCGACCATTGCACGTGAAACCTCTTCGGTCTTTGATGCCTGGCTCTGTGCACCTCTTGAGATCTCTGAAACCGTATCAGCTACCTGATAGGATGAAGAGGACATCTGTTCAACAGAAGCTGACATCTCTTCGGCTGTTGATGCAACATTCCTTGAACTGTCATGTACCATGGAGACCACATTGTTCAATGATCTTCTGGTATTCTCAACATTATCTGTCAGTAATTTGAACTCACCTACTCCCTGGACTGAAACTGCCTGACTCAGGTCATTGTTTGCAATTGATTCCAGTACATGGGAAGAATCAGCTATAATTGCCTGAAGGCTATTTCCAAAAGAGTCGACCGTATCAGCGAATACCTTGAAGTCACCTTCTGTCTCAAAGCTGAATCTTGCATCCAGTTGACCCTCTGAGAATTCATTCACTATACGCATTGCTTCGTTCATAGGCGTAATAAGTGCATCTATAGCACCGGTCACAGCGTCCATTGAATCCTTGAATGCACCTTCGAATTGAGCAGAATCAGCTCTGTAATCAAGATTTCCGCTCTTTGCAGCATTACCAAGTTGGACGAATTCAAGACCCAGATTCTCGATGTTGCTCATCATTGAGATGTAACATGGAATAAGTTCATCGTTCTCTGAACGTTTACCGATCTTCTTGAGTCCCTCAAGAGCACTGAGATCACCAACAGCGATCATCTTGTTCACACCCATGGTGGTCAGGATCCTGTCACGAACACCGTTGGTAGCTGATGCCACTTCAGCAAAGATACCCTGATAGTCTCCTTCAACTTTTCTTGTATGGTCATTGTCAACCATAAGCTGCAGGATCTCATTGGACTCTACAAGGCCACCAAGACCATCAACACAGCTGTTGATGTTGTTCTTAAGGATATTGAAGTCACCATTATATTCATCAGTGATCTTTTCAGGTATCTCACCCTTGGAGATCTGCGCAACGTAATCTGCGGCTACATTGAGAGGATCGATAACTGCATCAAGAGTATTATTAAAGCCTTCTATGATAGTCTTATAATCTCCCATATGCTTGGATGCATCTGCTCTTGTTTCCAATCTTCCTTCTACAGCAGCTTTTGCAAGCATATCTGCATCTTCGATCATCTCACCAACTGCTGATTTGACCTTGGTCAGGTTGTCGTTGATCTTCACGAAATTGGCTTTTGCCTCTGCTGTATTTTCATTAGCAACCCCGACATTCAGATTCATGTCAAGGTTACCTTTTGCCAGCAGGTCAAGATTTGCTGATAAGCGGTCTACTTCTACTTTAGTATAGTCGCTGTTCTCAAGGATCGCTGTGAGATCGGTCACTGTCTCAACATAACCGATCTTTTCACCCTTTCTATTTTTGAGGAAAGCGGTATCCTGTTTACATCTTAATCCACACCAGTCGAAGTAACTCTCGGAAACTCCCTTCTGTAACTGTTTGATACCACAGCCTTCTTTGTTACAGATATTCGCATTTGCACTACTACATGGCATTCCTTTTGCCTGGGTCCTCTCATTGACAACTCCCTGGTCCACCATTAGAGCTTCAAATGCCTTGTTCAGGAATACCCAGTTCATATCATTATCAATTACATGTATTGGGAATGGTACTGCATCGATAATTGCTTCATACCAATCGGTCTTGTCAACCACTGTATCAAGGGTTCTGTTCACACCATTAACGACCTTACGGAAGTCACCATTATGCCTGGTCTCATCAGCACGAACATCGAACTGCTCATTGATAGCAGCTTCTGCAAGCATCTCAGAATCTTCTATCAAAGCCTGGACCGCATCGATACACTGATTGAGATTATCTTTTATAGCGTTGAAATCACCATTATATTCCGCTGTGATCTTTTCAGGTATGTCACCTTTGGAGATACTGGCAACATAATCAGCAGTCATATTGAGCGGATCAATAAGTGCATCAAATGCACCATTTACTGTACCAACAGCTTCCTGGAAAAGACCATTGAACTTTGTAGGATCGACCCTGTAATCAAGCTTTCCTGCTTCAGCAGCATGTCCAAGTTCAATGAACTCATCGGCCATTCCTTTGACGGTTTCCATGAGGCCGACTGTGTATGGTAAAAGCTTATCGTTCTCAGAGCGTTTACCAGCCTGTTTATATCTTGGAAGGTCACTGAAGTCACCTCTTGCCATGAACTCGAATGTACGCTGTATGTTGAGCAATCTGTTACGAACCTCGTTCACAGCATAGGAATTGTCCTTGAAGATGCCGTTATATTCACCTTCGACACCGGTCTCAAAGTCATTGACAGCCAGTTTAAGAAGGATATCTGTACTTTCATTCAGTGGTTTTGCAATTGAATCAAGAGTATTATTAAGGTTCTCTATGATAGTCCTGAACTCACCGCCATGACGTGTTGCGTCGGCGCGCATGTCCACTCTGCCTTCGGAACCTGCTATTGCAATACTTTCTGAATCCTCAAGAAGAGCATTGATAGCATCAACACAGATGTTCAGATTGTTCTTGAAATCATTATAGTCGCCCTTGAATTCCTTTGTGATCTTAGGTGGGATATCTCCCTTTGAAAGACGATCCACATATTTAGAAGCTGCAGTGAACGGTCTGATAATAGAATCAAGCATTTTGTTGATCCCCAGAACAAGGTCTTTGAAATCACCTTCGAATTTCTCAGGGTCAGCACGAACATCAAGCTTACCTACAATAGCAGAATCGACAAGTATATTGATCTGATCTGAAAGCTTTTTCTGTTCATCTACCTCATTCTTCCATCCGGTAGCCTTGTCCAAAAAAGCATTAAAAGCAACTGATACTTCCTTTTCTGTTCCACTGGAAGCAAGGCTGAGCCGTGACCCCGCATTCCCAGACTCGATCGATCTTAAGACATCAAGCATTTCATTATAAAATTTCTGGTTTTTCCCTAACATGTTTTCACCCTACAACATCAAAATTGACGGTTTAGTAAGTTTAACATTTGCACACATAACCACATTAAATTACACTCAAGCATACAATTCAGTATAATTATAATTAGGCAGAGTTAAAGATGCATTTAATTATATAAAAATATATCATTGGAAAATATATGAAGTTTTTCATCATAATATTTTCTATAAATATCATACAAATGAAAAATGAGAGGCTGATAAAAAAAGTAAATGGAAACGGAAGGATAATGAACTAAGATCACTCCTTCCTGATAGCCATATACCACAATGAAAAACTGCCATCCTTACACAAGAACAGCGCTCATCTCCTCGTTCTCTTCCTCGGTACTATCCTGGTCCACCTGATCAGTTGATACCGAACATTTGTCCAGTATGAACTCATCATAAACACAGATATGGTCCATAAGTCCATGTAGTTCTGTAAAATTATGGTTTCAATTATTTGGAGTGACCTGAATGCATACAGAAAGATTGTCAGTTTCTTCCACATAAAAGGCCATTTGGAACTTACATTCAAACGTGACTGACGAGGGTCAAATTGTCATGATGAACAGAATAATTTTAAAAATATGAAAATGCCCCATGTCTG
This sequence comes from Methanolobus profundi, assembly GCF_900114835.1. GTDB lineage: Archaea > Halobacteriota > Methanosarcinia > Methanosarcinales > Methanosarcinaceae > Methanolobus > Methanolobus profundi. The sequence continues at coordinate 360,269 of NZ_FOUJ01000003.1, forward strand.
GGGCACAAACAAAAAGCTCTTTGCAGTTTTCTTATCTGCTACATTGAGCATCAAGAAAGAGATTTTATCATATCAGCGCTGCCTTATCAATATCATTGATCATTGAAGGTCCATTTATATCAGAACCACTGATCATTCTATAATCAGCACCTGACTGAGTACACATATTCTCTTCGACCCTGAACTTGTCCACGAGTGATTTCATCTCCTTTGCAATATCAGCCAGGCTATCTGCAGAGTTTGCAAGTTCATGCAATGAAGATGTCTGTTCCTGAACCGCTGCAGATGTTTCCTCTGTACCTGCTGCTGTCTCTTCGGATATTGATGCAACCTCTTCAACAGAAGACGCGATCTCTTCCATTGCTGCAGACTGCTCTTCAGAAGCTGCTGCAATATCTGTGACCATCTTTGTTATGCTATCAACAGAAACGATTATGTTCTCGATCTCACTGACAGCCGTGTTCAGGGACTCTGCTCCCTTTGAAACTTCTTCGGTGCCCATTTCCATGGCAGTGACAGCTTCACCGGTACCGGATTGTATCTCCTGTATCAGATCAGCGATCTGTTTTGCAGCATTACCTGAATCTTCGGCAAGCTTTCTTACCTCATCTGCAACAACAGCGAAACCACGTCCATGCTCACCGGCCCTTGCAGCTTCTATCGCTGCATTGAGAGCAAGAAGATTTGTCTGGTCTGCAATGTTGGTAATAAGGTTCACGATCTCATCGATCCTTCTGGATTTATCTTCAAGGTTATTGATCGAACTTGCTGACTTTGAAACAGCCAGACTGATCCCTTCCATCTTATTCAGAAGATCAGTGGTGACCCCTCCAAGATCTGCCATTTTCTTGTTAGATTCACTGGCATAGTCTGCAGCACTCTGTGAGTTACTTGCAACTTCCTGTATCGTCTGTGTCATGTGCTGCATGGTACGTGATACTTCTTCAGTCTTTACAGACTGTTCCTGCGAGCCTCGTGATATCTCTTCAACAGTACCGGAAACCTCTGCTGCTGAGGTCGTTACCTGTGTGGTGGCTGCAGACATACTGGCAGCAGTGTTCACGACCATATCGGACACCCTCTTTACATGGCATACTATATCATTTAATGAGGATCTTGCATTTTCAATACCATCAGTGAGCTGGCCGAACTCTCCAACACCCTGTACAGATACACAACGTGTAAGGTTATCATTTGCTATTTCCCCAAGGACCATACTGCTATCTTTAATTAGAGCCTGAAGATCGTCTCCGAAAGAATTCAACTTATTTGCAACATTATTGAACTCCCCATGCATTTCTGAGGTGATCCTGAAACCAAGGTTACCTTCTGAAAAGGCGTCTATAACAGTACATGCTTCCTCGAACGGATCAACAATAGCATCAAGTGTCCTGTTCACACCATCAACGATCCTGTAGAAATCACCACCATGCTTTGAAGCATCTGCCCTCACGGATAACTGACCATTGATACCAGCTTCTGCAAGCATCTGTGAATCATCCACAAGTGCATTGATAGCATCGATACAGAGGTTGATATTATTCTTGATCTCGTTGAAATCACCATAGTAGGCGTCAGTGATATGTGCAGGAATATCTCCTTTTGAGATCCTGTCTATGTACTCTGCAGCTACATTCAGCGGAGAGATGACGGAGTCAAAAGCTGTATTCACATCCACAATAACCTCTTCATACGCACCTTCAAATCCTGATGGATCTGCTCTCTGGTCAAGCTTACCTTCTTCCACTGCTGCACCAAGTTCAACGAACTGGTCCACAAGACCCTGTATGCTTTCCATCATCCTGGTGTATGCAGGCATGAACTCATCGTTATCAGATCTCTTACCTATGCCCCTGTATACATCGAGCATCTGCAAATCACCTGCAGCTATCTGCTTAGTAGTGTTCTGAATAACTACATTATGATCAAGAGACTCATTGGTGGCCCTTGTGATCTCCCCGAATATGCCCTGGTATTCATTCTCGACCCGGACAGTAAAATCATTGACACTCATATTCTGAAGTACATCGTTACACTCTACAAGTGCACCCAGACCATCGATACAATGATTGAGGTTGTTCTTGATCTCATTGAAGTCACCTCTGTACTCATCAGTTATCCTGTCAGGTATCTCACCCTTGGATATCCTGTCAACATATTCTGCTGCAACGTTCAAAGGACCGATGAAAGCATCAAGGGTTGCGTTTATTGCATCGACTATATCCCTTGGGTTCCCTTCGAACTTACTTGCATCTGCACGTGCATCGAGCTTTCCATTGACTGCTGCATCTGAGAGCTGAAGTACTTCTTTGGTAACATTCACTTCAGAGGTCATGTCCATGACATATTCAAGACCTCCGATTATCTCTCCTTCACTGTTCTTTAAAGGAGTTGCAGTGTAACGGATAGGCAGTTCACCAGAAGGAAGATGGGCTACAGTATCTGCAGAGGAGATACTACCATCTTTCATAGCCCTTGCAACACGACATTCCTCTGTGTTACAGTGAGGAGTATTGAACAGGTCATAACACTTCATACCAGTACATTCAGCAGTTGACTTGCCTACCGCATTTGCACCTGCCGGATTGATGAAAGATACATTGAACTCTTTGTCCACGGCCATGACAGGTGCAGGTATCCTGTTAAGGAGCTCGACCTTTGAACCTGAATCATCAAGAGCATTCTTTATCTCGGTCTGGTCCATGAATATCTCAAGGGAACCTATGACCTTGCCTTCTCTGTCCTTCAGTGGAACACCACTACAATTGATAGAAACATCCTGTCCAAGATCAGCAACCGCTTCCCCGTGTTCTATATTCTGCGTGATCATTGACCTTGTACATACACAATTATCAGTCTTGCAGACATTTGTCTTGTAGTGATCATAACATTTTGTTCCCAGCATGACATTTGATGCAAGACCTGCAGCTTCTGCAGCCTTGCTGTTGACATAATTGACATTGTAGTCCCTGTCGATGATCATGAAAGGAACGGGGATACTATCTATATGTCCCACAAGTGTGGCGACAACATCATTCATACCTTCCACAAGCCTGGCGTATTCCCCACTGAACTTGGCGGTGTTGCCTCTTGTACTAAGCTTACCTTCTATTGCCGCATCTGTTAGGAACTCGGCCTCTTCCAATAAGGAATTGATAGAATCGATACAAAGATTGAGGTTGTTCTTGATCTCATTGAAATCACCACTGTATGAGTCAGTGATCTTTGGAGGAATGTCTCCCTTTGAGATGCGGTCGATGTATTCGGCAGCTACGTTCAATGGACCTATGAAAGCGTCAAGACAACTGTTCACACCTTCCACTACTTTTCTGAAATCACCACTATGCCTGCCGGAATCTGCACGAGTGTCCAGACGTCCCTCAACACCAGCCTGTGCGAGCATCACAGCATCATCAACAAGTGAATTGATAGCATCGATACACATGTTAAGATTGTTCTTGATCTCATTGAAATCCCCTTTGTATTCATCTGTGATCTTCTCAGGAATGTCTCCTTTGGAGATACGGTCGATGTATTCGGCAGAAACGTTCAATGGACCCATTACAGCATCAAGAAGTTGATTTATGCCACCAAGCACTCTGTTACAGTGACCGGTATATCCGGAGACATCACCACGAATGTCAAGTTTACCTTCAACTACCGCATCGATAAGTTTGAGCACTTCACTGGCAAGTTGCTGATTCTGAACTTCTTCATCTTCTTTTTGAGTAAGTATCTCATTTTTTTGAGCTAATTCATTTTTCAATGATATGTATTCGTCAAGTAAACCATTAAAGGATTGAGCGACTTTTCCATTAAAAGTACCATCCTTTGCAGACAACCTGGCATCTACATCTCCATTTTTCACAGTATCAATAACAGCAATAATTTCAGATCCGATCCTATCATTCATTCCTAGCATAATTTCACCCACCGTTGTAGTGAGCTGCTTCAAACACAAAATGTGAGGTTATTGCACGGGCATCACATATATGAGTGGCAGCTTTGCATTGCAAAAGGATATTATAGAGTTTAATTATATAAATATATCTACAATATAAAATTATCTAGCCACTTTCGTACTATTGAATGAACAAATGGACAATATTAGTTATGTATTTGCAAATGGTCTACATACCACTATCAACAGGTCCGTTAACTATATATGATCCCCAACGATATGAAGTATATAAATGGAAATATATAACGAGGAAACCACCAGAATAAAAGAAGTCCTCAGATCAAATCCCAGAGGGCTCAGTGTCACTGATATTTCCAGAAGTATAGGGACTAATAGAAATACAGTAGCAAAATACCTTGAGATACTCAGGATCAGCGGACACGTTGAGATGGATTCCATAGGGACCGCAAAAGTATATTTCCTCTCTCAGAGAGTTCCCGTTTCTACTTTACTTGACTTTTCCTCGGACTACATTATAGTAATAGATAGTGAACGTAGAGTAGTCCAGACAAATGATAAATTTGCAGAGATCATCGGGCTCCCTAAAGATGAGATTATCCGAAGGCTTATAGATGACATCCTTCCCCCAATGATATCAAATAAAACATTGCTTGAAAAGATAGATAATGCCATGAAGGGAGAAGAAACAGTTGAAATGGCTGATATCATAATAAATAATGAGCTCTGGTTCCTGAAAACAAAACTTATACCTTCCACATTTGATGATGGAGGATCTGGTGTAACACTTATAATGGAGAACATAACCGAAGAGATCAACAACCAGAATTCACTGAGAGAGCAACAAAAAAAGCTGGAAGAACTTGTTTCCAAAAGAACAGCTGATCTCGAAAGAACCAATAAGATGCTCCAAAATGAAATTATTGAAAGAAAAAAGATGGAAGAAAAACTTCAGGAAGAATATTCAAAGACCCAGAACTATCTGGATGTTGCCGGAGTACTTATTATAGTGCTGGACGAAAATGGAAAGTGCACACTTATAAATAAGAAAGGAACTGAGATCATTGGTTGCAAGAGCGAAGATGTGATCGGGAAAGACTTTATTGATACTTTCATAGAGGAAGGACAAAAGAAAAAAGTACAGCAAAAATGTCAGGAGCTACTGAAGGATGATATAGAGATCAACTGTGAAAGCACTATAGTCACACCTTCTGGAGAAAAGAAACTGATCAGCTGGACGAACGTATCTTTAAAGGACAAAAATGGAAAGGTCATAGGATTTATTGCATCCGGTAAGAACATCACTGAACAAAGAGAGATCGAAGAGAAACTTAAGGAAAGCGAGAAGAAATACAGACTCCTTGCAGACAACACACTTGACAGCATATGGAAAATGGATGAGAATCTTGTTTTCACTTATGCAAATCCGGCTACAATAAATATAATAGACATTGGATCGGAAGACCTGGTTGGAACAAGACTTAGTGACCATTTCCCCATGTCAGAGACTGAGAAAATGCTGATGATCATGGGTCCCAAGATCAAGAACGGTGAGAACAAAGAATTCACACGAATGGAAACTGCCATGTATGACAGGAAAAAGAACCTTGTACCCATAGAGATCTACGCAAAGGTAATTTTTGATGAGAATGGAAAGTTTCAGGGATTACAGGGAACTACAAGAAGAATATCAAATAAAGAGAGAACAAACAAATGAACATGTTGCTTTGCTCAAAATAAGAAAACTTACCTTTAACATTTAAATTTAAATTATATTTAGCCTCTTGATCACTTTTTTAAATAGAGTTCTTTTAACTGTAGTTGCTATATAAACGCTCACCAGAAACTACATAAAAGAACATGATATATAGAATACAATTCCATCTGACACGGAGTTAGATGATTCTCTATTATAATAATCATTCATGATCATACAGATTCCCGGAGGATTCCCATGAAAGTAAAAATAACCGAAACTATTCTTCGAGATGCGCATCAATCTCTCATTGCTACCAGAATGCGCACCCGCAACATGCTTCCTATTGTTGATAAGCTTGACGAAGTAGGATATTATTCTCTTGAGATGTGGGGCGGTGCAACATTTGACAGTTCCATCAGATACCTCAATGAGGATCCATGGGAAAGACTGAGAGAACTTAAAAAACATATGAAAGAGACCCCTGCACAGATGCTTCTCAGGGGACAGAACCTGGTAGGGTACAGGCACTATTCCGATGATGTTGTAGAAAAGTTCGTGAAGAAAGCCTACGAGAACGGAATTGATATCTTCAGGGTCTTCGATGCTGTAAACGATGTTCGTAACATGGAAAAGGCCATCACAGTGGCAAAGAAGGAAGGGGCACATGTACAGGGTACCATCGCATACACCATCAGTCCTGTTCACACTATTGACAAATATGTCGAGCTTGCAACCAGTCTTGCAGAACTTGAATGTGATTCGATCTGCATCAAGGATATGGCAGGTCTTATCTCACCACAACAGGCATACGACCTGGTAAAAGCACTTAAAGCAGAGGTCAATCTCCCTGTGGACCTGCATGCACACTGTACATCAGGAATGGCACCAATGAGCTACACTGCAGCATGCAGAGCAGGTGTTGACATTCTTGACACAGCACTTTCCCCATTCGCATGGGGAACATCACAGCCACCAACAGAATCTATTGTGGCTTCACTTGCAGAGACAAAACGTTCTACAGGACTTGACCTTGAGCTTATCTCTGAGATATCACAGTATTTCAAGGAGATCAAGGAACAATACCGCTGCATACTCGACCCGATCTCAGAACAGATCGACACCAATGTATTGCTCTACCAGATACCAGGAGGTATGCTCTCAAACCTTGTGTCCCAGCTCAAGGAGCAGGATGCACTCGATAAGTTCGATGAGGTCCTCAAGGAAATGCCACAGGTACGCAAAGAGCTTGGATATCCACCACTTGTCACACCTACAAGTCAGATAGTAGGTACACAGGCAGTGCTCAATGTGCTGATGGGCGAAAGATACAAGGTAATTCCAAAGGAAGTCAAGGACTATGTTCGCGGACTTTACGGAAGACCACCACAGGCGATCAGCGCCGAGATAATCGCAAAGATAATCGGTGACGAAGAGCCTATCACCTGCAGACCTGCAGACCTTATCCAGCCGGAATATGAGAAGGCTAAGAAGGAAGCAGAGGAAATGGGGATCGTGAGCAAGGAAGAGGATATCCTTACATATGCACTTTATCCTGCAATAGCACCTGCATTCCTCAAGGGTGAGCTTGAAGAAGAGGAACTTACTCCGATAATGGAGAAGAAAAACCCATGTGCTACCCCTGACCTCTCTGGCATACCAACTGATTATGAGGTTGAGATCGATGGAGAGGTATTTGCTGTGAAGGTGAACCCTGTAGGCGGATCTGTCAAAGTAGTGTCAGCAGAAGAGAAGCCTTCCGCAGACTCAGTGGCAGGAGCTGTAACAAGTCACATGCAGGGAATGGTACTTTCCATTAAAGCGAAGATAGGAGACACCATCGAAGAAGGCGACACTGTCTGTGTCATCGAGGCCATGAAGATGGAGAATGCTATCCATGCACCACATGGCGGAACCGTGAAAGCTATACTTATAGCTGAAGGGGATGCAGTAAAGTCCGGCGATGTACTGATGAGTATAGAGTAGGTGAGCCTGCATGTTCAAGAAAGTACTAATAGCCAACAGGGGTGAGATAGCCATACGCGCAATGCGTGCATGTCGTGAACTTGGCGTCCAGACCGTGGCAGTGTACTCTGAAGCCGATAAGAATGCTCTCTTTGCAAAATATGCAGATGAAGCATACCTTATAGGTCCTGCACCTTCAAGCCAGAGTTACCTGAACGGTGACAAGATAATAGAAATCGCACTTGAATGCGGAGCAGAAGGTATCCACCCAGGATACGGTTTCCTCTCCGAGAACAGTAAGTTCGCCCGCAAGTGCGAGGAAGTAGGTATCACATTCATAGGTCCATCAAGCAAAGCTATAGAGCAGATGGGAAGCAAGATCGCTGCAAGGAACACAATGATAGAGGCAGGTGTTCCAGTAGTACCCGGTATCAATGAAGCTATATCTGACCCGGATAAAGCAACAGATATTGCTGACGAGATCGGCTACCCGGTCATCATCAAGGCATCTGCCGGTGGTGGCGGAATAGGAATGAAGATAGTTCATTCCAGGGATGAGTTCAAAGGTGCACTTATTTCGATCCAGTCTGTAGCAGAATCTGCATTTGGAGATTCTACCGTATTCATAGAGAAATATGTGGAAGAACCAAGGCACATAGAGTTCCAGATACTTGCCGATAAATACGGTGATGCGGTCTACGTTATGGAAAGAGAATGTTCCATACAGCGCAGACACCAGAAACTCATCGAAGAAGCACCGTCCCCTGTGATCACACCTGAGCTTCGTAAGAAGATGGGTGAGACCGCGGTGAAGGCTGCAAAGGCTATCGGATACGAAAATGCAGGAACTGTCGAGTTCCTCTATTCTAAAGGAGATTTCTATTTCCTTGAAGTGAACACCAGACTCCAGGTAGAACACACCATCAGTGAGATGATCACAGGTATCGACCTGGCAAAGCAGCAGCTCCATATCGCATGCGGAGAGAGATTACCATTCAAGCAGGAAGATATCAGCATCAGGGGATGGGCTATCGAATGCCGTATCAATGCTGAGGACCCTCTCAATGATTTCGCACCATCACCAGGCAAGATCAGAAGATACAGATCTGCCGGAGGACCAGGGATCAGGGTCGACAGTGGAGTCCACATGGGATATACCATCTCCCCCTATTATGATTCCATGATCTCAAAGCTCTGTGCCTGGGGAAGTGACAGGAATGAAGCTATTGACAGAATGCAGCGTGCACTTTACGAGTACGTTGTAGTAGGTGTTACAACAAATATCCCATTCCACAAGGCAGTCCTCAGACATCCTGCGTTCAGGGAAGGAAAGCTCACTACCCACTTCATAGATGATCACAATATCATAGAGGAAGTGAAGAAGGTAGTAGAGGAAGATTCCGAAAGGGGCTCCACACTCGCATCCGCACTTGACACAAAGGACAAAAAAATAGCTGCTGCAACTGCTGCAGTTGGTTCTTATGTGAATGCTGCCAAAAAACAGACAAAGTAATAAACCTTTGGCTACAATAGATTACATAGGTATGTACGGAACTTTCGTATGGTGGAATGCCTGTGAATGACAACAAGAAAGAGATCATAAGGTTGCTTAGGGGATCAGAAGGAAATCCGGTCTCTGGTCAGGAGATAGGAGAGAAACTTGGTATTACCAGAGCAATGGTCTGGAAATACATAAGGGGCCTTCGAAGAGAAGGATATGATATCCGCTCTTCCCCTAAAACAGGATATATACTTGATGCATGTCCGGACATAATTGATCCTGTGGAATTGAAAGGACTCCTGAAGACGAGCCTTGTAGGTAGTGAGATCAATTACTATTCTGTATTGGAATCAACCAATAACACCGCCAGAGAGATCGCCCAAAAGGCACCTGAAGGCACTGTCATCATTGCTGAGAAACAAAATAAAGGACGTGGGCGCCTGGGGACCGAATGGCAATCAGCATCAGGAGGAATCTGGATGTCCCTTATATTAAAACCTTCCATTCCGCTTGAGAATGTATCGAGGGTCACACTTGTTGCAGGTATTGCTGTCACCAATGCCTTGAGGAACATGGACATTGACGCACATATCAAATGGCCTAATGACGTGCTTATCAGAGGCAAGAAGATATGCGGAATATTAACAGAAGTAAGTGCTGAAGTGCAGAAAGTAGACCATGTCATACTTGGCATCGGCATCAATGCGAATGTTAAGTTGTCTGACCTCAGTGAAGATATCAGAAGGAACTCCACCAGCATATCCAATGAGATGGGAAAAGTGATCGATAGGAATCGTTTTGTTGCCTCGCTCCTCTATGAGCTGGAACAACAATACATCATATTCAAAACAAAAAAATTCATTGACATTGTGGATGAATGGATCAACCTCTCTGATACCATTGGCAGAAATGTCAGGGTCACAACACCTAATAGAATAATAGAAGGTAAGGCAGTAGGGATCACTGAAAAGGGAGCACTTGTCATCCTTGATGGGAACCATGAACGGCACGAGATCATCGCAGGTAACTGCCGTTACATCAACTGACCGGTGAAGTGATCATTGTATGCCATCCTTAAAAGGAAATTGCAAGATAATCATTGCATTCCTGCTTTTTTTTTCGTTGATGGGTATTGCACTTGCAGAACCTACGATCATTAGGAGCTATAGTGAACATCTTGTTGTAAGAGATGCGGATACATTGCTAATAAACGGAACAGGTATTTTCCTGACAACTGGCGATTCATGGGATTTCTATCAGGGATATACTCTGAACATCAAAAGTGTCAACCTTGATAAAAAACAAGTTTGGGTCAAACTGCTGAACAACGATGAGCTTCTAGAGGAAGGAATACTCAGCGAAGGAGAAATATTAGTATATTCAAAGGAAGAACAGGAGATCCTTAACATCACGGTGGATACCATATACATAAGTCCGGAAGGAGAACTTATCACTTTCAAACCTGTGTACCAGCACCAGGATCCAGATCTCCCGGACCCGAGAATAGAAGAGGTTGAGGATAACAGCAGTCAGAACAATGACAACGTCTCTATAGTTGAGGATAACAGCAAACAAAGCAGTGGGTTCACAATATTACAGGCACTGGCAGGAATATCATTGATACTGCTATCCAGAAGCACTTTTACTAAATAAAAAAATCAATAGAAAAGAAAGAAAGATGATCAGAACTTCAGATCTCCTTTCTCCATCAGAACCTTAAGGTCCTCAAGACTCAGACGTCCGCTCTTCTCAAGTTTCTCTTTGGCAACAACAAGGTGCTCTTCCTGTTTCTTGTCGTCCTTCTCTACCTGTATGTCATTGAGCTTCTCAAGGTAGATACCAAGCTCGTCCCTGAGCAGAGCGATCTTCTTCTTAAGCGGATCGATCTTTTCCCTTATAGGTGCAGTGACAGCATACTTCTCAGATATCTGAGCATGTGCAGTATCAGCTGCCTTTCTGAGCTCATCTGCCTGATTGTACAGGTCGATCATCTCAAGATGGTGTTTCTGAGATTCCTCTGCAAGCTTGCCGATCTCATTCCCAAAGTCATCCCTTGAGTCAAAGACCTCTTTTGAAGCTTCGTAGGTTTCCCTCAATTGCTGATGGATAGAGTTAGCATCGAATGCTGCACCAAGTCTTTCTTTAAGGTCAAGTAATTTACCAAAAAGATCGATCTCATGTTTTAATGGAATATCAGCATTCAGGAAAATATCAATATCAGCAGCATAAGCTTTGGAGAGGGTCTCAACGCTACCTTTCGACATCTTGTTCAGGTCGTCCCTCTTTGATTTAAGATCGCTTATATTATCTGAGAACTGACGGGTCTTAGCATTGACCTCATTCCTTGAGGATTTCAAAGCAGCGATCTTTGCATTTATAGAATCCCTTTTGGACTTGGCATCTCTTGCCTTTGTAACAAGCCCTTTTACCTGGGAATTCAGACCATTACGTTTCTCTTTCAGGTCATCAGTGTTAGTACGATGCAGCTTGAGCTCGCGATATATACCCTTAAGTTCACGTTCATTATGACCTATCTCAGCCCTGAGATCATTGACCTTGTTCTTAAGGTCCTTCTCGCTCATTGAAGAAACATCTATCTCAGTCATGCTTTAACCTCTTCAGCATCATCTACAAGTGGTTGAGCTTCCCAATACTTCAGTGCTTCTTGATGGCTCTCCAATCTGTTCTCCAGCCATTTGTGCCTTGGAGCTATTTCTGCCATTTCCTTATCGAATGAAGCAATTGTATTGTTATAGTCCTCTTCAGAACAATCGATCGAACTCAATTCTATTTTTGAACTTAAAGCTTCATTAATCCTTTCCTTCACAGTACCCAGGCTGTCGCTTATACCTGATGCCTTTGAAGCAAGTGAAGTAATTGCCTGGAGGATAGAATCCACCTGTGCTTTTTCTTCATCTACGGACAAAGAACCTTTCACCTTTGACAACTTCTCTTTTATGAGAGATACCTGTCTGGAAAGTTCCATGTCACTGGAAACCTTAGAATCGATCTCATCAAGGGTTTTTTCTGCCTGATGGTAGAACAACTGCCTCTTTTCAGTTAGTATCTCTAATTTTTCCAGGACCTCTTCTCTGTTCCTTTTGGAGGAATCGATACTTTCCTGAAGCTCTTTCAGCTTGTTCCCAAGTTGACCGAACTCATCATTATATTCGCCTAAGAGCTTCTTGTGCTTCTGCACAACTCCTTCAATTAGCTCTTTTCTTTCAAAGGTGCTTGGAGCTGTATTGTCTGCTCCTGTAACCGTCGTTTCATCGCTCATAACAAAACCTCGTAGCATTATATCCTGAATATCTGGGCGTGTGCTACTTCATTAATGATCATAACATTGCTTTTATCAACAGCTCCGCACTTGACAGCACATGATACTGCCTTTTCACCAAAGATGTTGATGTTCGTTGCCTTTGATATAACTTCAATGGCCTTTTCCTCAGATACGATATCTCCCTTGTAGAAATCCTCTGATACCGTAACAGAGATATTGCCTTCTTTAAGCGTTCTTCCTAACAGTTCTCTGTCACACAGAGCAACGATCGTGTTATCGCCTGACCGGTGGATCTTCAGATACATATGACCTCTCCTTCAAACTACCTTTACATGTTCCTTATCAGGTTTTATAAGATCACCGGAACGTCTCATCCTGGATATCAGGTCCTCTGCATGCTGACGGTCTATATCCTGCTTCTGGGCTTCTGCATAGACCTCTTCCAGCGGAGCTTTTCCTCCCGGGTGTTTCTCACCGACCATCTTAATAATGTCCTTTATTACCTTTATTCTGTCCCTCTGGCTCTTACTTGTTCCGGAAGCAATGACATCCACATCGAATGCACCGGTGTCCGGATCGACACCGACCTGCCTGAGACAGGAATAAACGATACGTGTTGTCCTTTTTGCATCTTCCATTGTAGCAATGTTGCTAAGCCTTAGACGTGCACTTGCTTCAGCAAGTCTGACAAGTGCTTCGAGCTGACGTGCGGTCACAGGGACAGGAGCATCCTTTCCCTCACCCATCCTACGCAGGTCCATGTAGAACTTGACAAGATGTTCACGTGCATCATCCTCCATCACCGGGAAAATGTTCCTTCTGGAATAGGCAACATACTTACGGAGGAAATCAGGATCAATAACAGGTTTTATAACCTCCATATGATCATCCACCTGCTCCTGTGTGATGATACTCGAAGGAAGATTCTTACGCTGTTCGGAAAGTTCACCTGCATAATGGGATTTAAGAATATGCTTTGCGATCCTGGAATCCATATCCTCGTTCGGAGTGTCCAGCATGACAAATATCATATCGAATCTTGATATCAGAGCAGGAGGCATGTTTATCTGCTGGGCTATACCCTCATACCTGTCAAAACGACCGTACTTTGGATTGGCAGCACCAAGAAGTGCACATCGGGATTTCAAAGTTGCAAGGATACCCGCCTTGGCAACACTGATCGTCTGCTGTTCCATTGCTTCGTGGAGCGCACTCTTATCTTCAGTGCTCATCTTGTCCATTTCGTCCACTGCGGCAATACCCATGTCTGCCATTACAAGCGCACCGGCTTCCAGTGTCCAGCGACCGTCACCAAGATCATCACGCACTGCTGCAGCAGTAAGACCACTGGATGATGCACTCTTACCTGATGCAAATACACCACGAGGAGAGAGTTTTACCATATAACGGAGCAACTGACTCTTTGCAACACCCGGATCACCCATGAAGAGCATGTGAATATCACCACGAACCCTGGAACCATCCGGCAGATGCTTGGCAACACCTGAGAATAACTGGAGTGAAAGTGCTTCTTTAACCTCATCGTAACCATAGATAGATGGAGCGATGGAACCGATCACCTTTTTGTACACTTCGGGGTCACGGCTCAGAGCAAGGATCTGTTCCTCTTCTTCCGGAGAGATCTCAAGCTCATCGAACTCCAGATCCATGTATTCGATGGAATTCGCATGCAGGACAAGATCATAGAAAGGAGATTTACCTTCCCTTGTGGTCCTCTGATGCGAACGCAGTACACCATTGATAATAACACGGTCACCTGGTTTCACAATACCTGCCAGATCATCCTCGATATCCACATCCAGACTCTGAGGCTGTGATCCTCCCTTGAGGTTCTCAGGTGATTCCTGTATCTGGAGCTTTTGGGCATCGACAAAAACAGATTGATTAACGAGTATCTTAAATGGACCTTTTCGACCACAGGTCTCATTCTCACACTCTACAGGTTCAATGAACTTGACCTCGTTCTGAGGAACCATTGTAACGTGTTCACATCGCATACACTGGAACGCAGCATTGAGAACCTTAGGACGGACCTCTGTAGCCTTACGGATCATACCTTCGATCGCAACGAACTGCAGAAGATGCTTACTTCGGAGATCCCTGTTAGGTATCTTATTAGGGACCTTTGTGAAACGTACCTTTGCATCGATAAGGCTCTTCTCAACAGGAAGATCTATCTGCTGGAGTGCATTGTCTGCACTGGGCAGCACCTCATCAGGATTGAAAAGCAGCTCATTGGCAATTTCCCTGTCGAATACCTCAAGATCGTAGAAATCTACTTCCAGACTGCGCTGGTCAGGATAGTTGTTAGCGAGCTGCAGGATACTATCCCAATAATATTTCTTAAGGAACACTACGAATTTTTCGTCCCACTTACCTTCTGTCATGTTTACACTAATTATTTAAAGATCATTTAGGAAATGCAACATAGGTTTCAAATGATATGAACATTTCGAAACGCATCCCTATCGGTCAATCATCATTCGCAGCCGACGTACCCTGTTGTTCATCTTCAGCTTGACAGGTCCTTTGTACCTTGCGCAGGATACCACGAAGTGTCTGTACTTCACGGGGCATCAGACATGCCCTTCCAAATATCCTCCTTAGCATAAGATCGGTCTTTTCCTTCTTATGCTCCGGATAATCAATATCATCCAGAAGCTCTGAAAGATGATCATATAATAGCCTGATATCGAACGGATCGGCAAGAGGAGTATCACCTGACACTATGGAACTGAACTCATAGAGAACAACTGCCACTGCATGGGACAGATTCATGACCGGATATACATCTGATGTAGGAATGGTCATTATCATATCGCACTTCTTGAGCTCCTCTTTTGTAAAGCCGTTATCTTCCCTTCCAAAAAGTACTGCTACCTTCCCATCAATACCTGACAGGCGATCTTTCATTTCTCCAGGAGTATAACCCGGAACTCTCAAGTGAAGATCGAACCTGGACCCTGCTATACCGGTAGTACCTATTACAATACTGCAATCTTCAATGGCCTCTTCGAGAGAGGAGACTTTCCTGGCACTTTCCAGCAGGTCCCTTGCATGAGAGGACATTGCTCTTGCTTCACCCTCCAGTTTGCAGGGATTTACAAGTATAAGGTCTGAGAAACCAAAATTCTTCATCGCCCTTGTGACAGAGCCGACATTCCCCTGATAAAGAGGTTCAACGAGTACTACTCTAAGGTCCATATTGTGCGTACAACCTACTGCTTCTTTTTGTTTTTTGCCTACATAAGCGAGTAACGGCATATAAGCTTAATTAAACCTCATAAGCCACTGTGTGAGATATGGGCACAACAATAAGCCTCCCGATATAGATTTTATCGATGAAAATGTTTAAATAATATCGAGACCACAATCATGCAAACCAAACCGGTTACTTATAAGTAAAAAATGAAATAATTTTTCTTGTAATAGTTATACTTATATCGATATCAGGAGAAAACTAAATGTCTATGGAGTATTTTGCAGGCGTGAGTGACGCCTTAAGACTTACTTTTGTGCAGGTAATGATCATGGCAAACCTGTCCATTGGTATTTTTATTATAGGAATGTATATAAACTTAAAGAAGTGGGGAATGGGCTCCACAGGCTATGGAGATGCACCTTCAAAAAGCATCCTGGCCTTCCCTAAGATGCTTATGTACCAGATGAGTGAACATGCCCATGTCCACAACCAATCTGTTCTGGAAACTTTTGTACTTGACATCGTCTTCCAGAGAAGGATCCTGAGAAGAAGCCCCCTCAGATGGTTCATGCACTTCACAATTTTCGTAGGATGGTCTTCACTTTGTATCATGTCCATCGCAATGTTCGCAGTAGAAATGATACACATGATAGGAGAAGCTGCAGGTATTCACGAGTTCCCAACCCTGTTGACACCTATATACTTCAGAGAATTCCTCTCATTACCAAATGACGTATTCAGTTACATCTTGCTTGTTGGTATCATCATTGCAATATACAGAAGATTGTTCGTTGTCAAGGCAAGAGAAGCAACCATTGCTTATGACTCCATACTTCTCATCGGACTTACCATAATCACCGTAACAGGATTTGTGGCAGATGGAATCAGGAACGGTACCTTCTGGGGCCTGGGACTTCACTATGAATATGCACCACCAGCAGCACTCTTCCACGTTGTGATCTCACTGCTGTTCTGTATCGCATACATCCCATTCAGCAAATACATCCACATGATCGCAATACCACTCGCACTCCTTGCAAACAAGGGAGGAGAATAAAATGGCAAAACGTGAACCTTCAATTAATACAGAGAACTTTACAGCAGTTCAGCTTATGGAGCTTGACTCATGCAGTCGCTGTGGCGAATGTGTGGAATGGTGTCCAACATACGATGCATCCGGACAGGATCCCGGACTTGCACCAAGGGACAAGATCCTCAGGTGGAGAGAGTACATGAACAAGTCCTACGGACTTCGTGCAAAGCTCTTTGGTCCAAAAGCAATTCCAGAAGAAGAGATCGAGCAGTTCAAAGACGATGTATACGGCTGTACAACATGCGGTATGTGTGCAACGGTCTGTGAATCAGCTATCAACACAGTAGAACTCTGGGAATCCATGCGTGCAAACCTTGTAAAGCGTGGAAACGGTCCATTCGGTAAGCAGGGTGCTTTCCTCAAGCTCATCGGAGAGTACAAGAACCCTTACATGGAAGACAACAAGAACAGAACCAACTGGTTCCCTGAGGACATCAAGGTCGAAGACAAGGCAGAGATCCTTTACTTCGGAGGATGTACCGCAGAGCTCAAGCAGAGAAAGCTTGCACTGGCAACAACACGTCTGCTCAACAAGCTTGACATAAAGTTCACAATGCTTGGCGAAGACGAGATATGCTGTGGTTCAGCACTTATCAGGACAGGTCAGTACTTTATCAACGACACTGCAAAGGTCAATGCTCAGAAGAACATCGACAACATCAAGGCAAAGGGTGCAAAGATCGTACTCTACGCATGTGCAGGATGTTTCAGAGCATCACTCATCGACTGGCCAAGACTTACCGGAAAGGAACTTCCATTTAAGGTAATGCACATCACACAGTACCTTCAGGGCCTTATCGAGAAGGGAGAGATCAACTGGGAGAAGTCCATTGACAAGACCGTCACATACCACGACCCATGTCACCTTGGACGTCACGTAGGTGTCTTCGAACCACCAAGAGCTGTACTTGAAGCAATTCCAGGTATTCAGTTCATTGAAATGGAAAGGATCGAAGAGAACCAGCGCTGCTGTGGAGCTGGCGGTGGTGTGAAGGCAGGTATCCCTGACCTTGCACTCGGTGTCGCTTCAACACGTGTCGAAGATGCACTTGCAACAAAAGCAGAACTTCTTTCAAGTGCCTGCCCATTCTGTAAGAGAAACCTCAGTGACGGAAGGGACGCAATAGGCGCAAAGGAACTTGAAGTTGAGGACGTTGTCGTTCTTGCTGCTGAAGCAATGGGAATCGACCTCAGCGACGCACCAGAGTGATCCCCATCACTCTACTTTCTTTTTATTTTTAGGGCAAGTTGAATATATCTGATCGTACAATTTACTTTTCTCATGCAAATCCCATATGAATTACTTGGCAAGGTCTTCATATTGCTGGCATTGGCTGCACTGATAGTGCTTGGAATAGCATTATTGCTTGGTGCATACAGTTTCAGGAAGCACAGGATATTGTTCCCAAATTTTGTCCTGTTCATACTCTATCTGTTCTACGGTCCTGCAAAATGGATATGCAGGGTATTTGGCATCAAGGACACCCTTGTTGATGAGATACTTGTAGAGGTCAGAAATGCCGTAATGCTTGAAAGGTTCAAGAAGATCAAGAACGGAAGAGTAGTATTTTTGCCACAATGCCTCAGACATCCAAATTGCAAAGCACGTTGTGATCCCGTTGTCGGATATGAATGCAAGATGTGTGGGCTCTGCGATATAGGGACCATATGTGAAGCTGCAAATAAAAGGGATTTCGAGGTATATGTTATCCCCGGAGGAAGCTTCGTCAAGAAGATCATAAAGGCCCACCGACCTGAAAGCTGTATCGGAGTAGCATGTTACCCGGAGCTTGCAGAGTCAATGCAGGGAGCATCACCATTTATGATAGTACAGGGAGTTTCTCTTTTGCAGGATGGATGCTACAATACAAAAGTAGATGTTGACGAGGTCATAAGGAAGATGGAGGAATGCGATGTATAGGACTATCGGAATACTTGTCACTGGCATATTCATAGTATCTGTACTGCTTGCAGCACTTGCACTTGCAGTAAGCCGTATCAGCCTTAACAGGCATGTATGGCTTTCAGGATTCTTTGCAGGCATACTTGACTTTTTCTACATGCCTCTGAAATACTTCTTCTATAAGTTCTCAGACCCACGTATCCTTGACAAGTGGATGGTATCCCTGAAGAATATTTCCAACAGGAACGATTTCAAAAAGACAACAAAGCGCATGATAATTGCACCTCATTGTATGCGGGCCATGGACTGTCCGGCATCATCCAAAAAGACAGGCATACAGTGCATCTCCTGTGGGAAATGTATCTTTACCAGACTAAAACAAGATGCAGCGAAATATGGATATGACCTTTACATTGTTACAGGTTCATCATTCGTGAAACATGTTCTCAAGGAAAAAGACTATGATGGTGCTCTGCTTATCGCCTGCGACTATGAATTGAACAAGGTGATGATGGGATTAAAAGGGAAGAACCTTATCACATATGGCATACCCATGCTCAACGACGGATGTTTCAATACAGAGGTTGAATACGAGGAAGTAATTGAGACACTGGAACTGCTTTCCAGTTGAATTTCTAATATATGGTGTCACAGATGTATGACCTTATGATCATTGGTGGAGGACCTTCAGGTTCGTCTGCCGGAAGGATAGCTGCAAAGAACGGACTGAAGACACTTTTACTGGAAAAGGAAGAGTTCCCCCGATACAAACCCTGCGGAGGAGCACTATCCGAACATGCGATGTCATATCTTGACTTTGAAATACCCCGGGATATCATAGAAAGAGATATCCATGGAGGAAGATTCCGCTTCGGTGACAAGGATGTCGAGTACTACAAGGACCTTCGGGTATCTGTTATAGTCACAAGAAGTATTTTTGATAATTTCCTGCTTGAAAAAGCAAAAGAAGCAGGTGTTGAAGTACATTGCAAAGAAAAGGTCAGGAATATCTCACAGAATGGAGATCATGTCAGTGTGACAACTGCCACCGGAACATATGAAAGCAGATATGCGATCATTTCAACAGGTTCTCAGGGTACTTTGAAGAATATAGTTCGAAGACCTGACAACAAGGAAGAATATGGTGTTTGCCTTGTTACAGAGATCCAGCGGACCGATGAAGAAGTTGATAATTACATAAAGGATGCTCTGGAGCTTCACTTTGGGATCTCCGGCCTGGGATACGGATGGATATTCCCACACAGAGGATACTTCTCTGTCGGTTCCGGAAGCGTTATGGCTAAACACCTTCCAGACCCAAAAAAAGCAATGCTGGATTACCTTGAACTTAACGGATTCACAGGAGAGTACAAGCTCAACGGACATGTGATACCATGTGGAGGCCACAAGAGGAAACTGGTGAAGGACAGGATCATCCTCAGTGGAGATGCTGCCGGCTTTGTTGATGCATTTACAGGAGAAGGATTAGCCTATGCGATAAGATCCGGGCAGATCGCAGCTGAGACCATTTCCCATAACCTGAAGAATAAAAAAGACATCAAGCACCTTATATCATACGAAAAAAGATGTCACTCCGAATTTGGAGAGCACTTGAGATACTCTCTTCTGGTTGCGAAGTTCATGCACAGATATCCAGAAAAAGCATTCAATGCATTAATAAGTAAAACTGATATCCTTGACATGTTCGTCGAGGTGGTCATATATAATAAGACCTACAAAGATCTCGTCAAATGGTTAATACTCAACTTCAAATTTGGCTGGTTGAGAAAATAAGAGTATGTTGAGTGAGGAGAGTAAGCTCCCTTCTGTTGATGCAATACATTCATCCCGCCTGGCAGGATGATGCGCTCCGAAGAGCTGCATTGACGGCATTCGGCTACGCGTACACAAACTTCGGGAATGGTCTAAACAACCATTGCCCCCTACTTCCGACTTGCACCCACGAGGATTCGCCGTTCCATCCGCGATCCATGCGACCTCAGCTTTTCAGCATCATAGCATTAACATGGTACGGTATCGTTTCTGTGCCAGCATGCGCCGTGCGCATGAGTTGCAAAGCAACTGCCCAGGCTCTCGCCAGATGCCCTTCACAGGCATTCGTGTGTTTAGAAGGTGGGGAGACTTTCCTCAGGTCAAAAGACCCGGCGGCCGTCCTTCCTCTCTCAGACACAGACAGTATATTCAACTGATATATATCTTGTGATAACGAGATGAATAACATCAGAGCTCAATTCTAAGCTGTTCTGTTTAATAACTAATTAAAAATTACAACAGCTTTTTAAAATACAATAGCATACTAAATTACTTCCCTATAAACCATAATATTTATAAATGATCCAATGAAACGTTTATCTGGTTGGCATGAAATATAAAATATTTCTAGTGGCTGGTATCACTATATTGACAGTAATGCTCTTGTTCCTGTTCTCAGGTGCAGTTGCCGGAAACGAAGCAGGACTGCTCGCAGATAATGGGATCGCCACATCAGAACATGGATATGGTACACTCTTACTTGGCATAGGGATCCCGCTAATAATAGCTACACTTTATGTTGTTGCGAGATCAAAAAAGAGTGGACCTTTGTAAAAAAGAAGGAAAATTGTTCTTATCAAAGCTTGAGCACACCACAGCCGCAGCCACGGTTAAGCAGGTAGTCAACTTTAGAGATGATCTCTTCCTGATGGAAGTCTGATAGTTCATCGAACTCTTCCTTGTGCTTATCCATCACATGTTCGATCATTCTTTCCTTAGCTTTTTTAGGATCGTTGTCTATTACAATGAAATCATCATTGAACCCAAGGTCCTTGCATCTGAGTATATGTACTATGATAAAACCTCCCTGAATAAAGTAGAAACTCCTGATTTATTAATTTATGTTTCAACTGCTGAAAATAGAGGTGTTATCGCCGTACTTCAAATGAAGAACGACGCACCGATAACAATGAACAGGATACCTGCAGCTGTAGAGATAGTCCTTTTGTTGATCCTCTCCATGAGCATCTTTCCAACATATACAGCCATCGAGGAAAGAAGCAGCAATGCTAATATGACACCTATGAACACAAGTACAGGATCATACTGTGTGGCAAAAAGAGCTGATGCAAGCTGGGTCTTATCACCCATCTCAGATACCAGTATAAGACCAAAACCAGAAATGAAAGGACTTTTAAGTTCATATGTCCCATCATCGTCATCATCTTCTCTTTTCAAAAGAGTTGTCAGACCAAAGATAATGAACAATATGCCTGCACCTATGCGAACATAATCCATAGGGATCCGATTTGCGATAAAATTCCCAAGGAGGATCGCAAGACCATCTGTCACGATAAATGCCAGCATTACCCCTGCAAGCAATGATGTATACTTCCTTGTCTTTGTGGACAGGACAAGAACTGCAAGCTGGGTCTTATCACCAAGTTCAGCAAGCCCCACTAACAGAAATGGGATGATGATGTCCGATATCATGTGAGATACATCACCAACTTAGTATTTAAAATATCCCGGATAGCCATGCCTCTGGAATTATCATGAGCGAACAGAGAACTAAGGAATGGATCAATGGCCATCCCAGGATACATATGCAGCATACATGTCAGGGCAAAATATATATTTATAATTAATATCCAAATTATCAGATACACAAATACAAATAAATACTAACAGTAGGCAAGAGGCTGCTGAATAGCGATATTAGCACCAAATATACACTGGAAAATAAGAAACTTTATATAAATGCACAAGCCAACCGTTATCCTACTATTACTATCCAGATGGTTAGGAACAGGGCGGAGGTAGGAAGACCGGCCTGTAACAATAGTATTATAGAATAGAGGAAGTGACAGCATGGGTAACCTTAGGCAACCAAATGCAAATGATGCCACTCAGACCTTTAACAGGTCCAAGAGTGTAGTACCGATGTCAGGGCTCTGTACACGTTGTGTGGACGGATGTCGTGGAAACTGCGAAATATTCAAATCTTCTTTCAGGGGACGTGAAGTACTGTACCCCGGACCTTTCGGAGAAGTGACCGCCGGTGCGGACAAGAACTATCCGATCGATTACTCACATCTGAACATACAGGGATATGCCGTTGGAGCTATCGGCATGCCAGAGGATATGGTACCGGGACCTGAAACAGCGAGGTTCCCAAATGTCAGTACTGAGACCGAGTACGGCTGGAGTAAGAAAGTAAAGATGAAGGTCCCCATATTCACAGGAGCACTTGGTTCCACAGATATCGCAAGGAAGAACTGGGAACACTTTGCGATCGGTGCAGCAATTTCAGGTGTCACCATCGTATGTGGTGAGAATGTATGTGGTATCGATCCCGGCCTTAAAAGAGGTGGAGACGGACTTGTTACCGAATCCCCGGAAATGGACCGTAGGATCGAGCTTTACAGGAAGTTCTATGATGGCTACGGTGAAATGCTGGTCCAGATGAATGTAGAGGACACGAATCTCGGTGTTGCAGAATACCTTTCAAGCAAGCATGAGATGGATACGATCGAACTCAAATGGGGACAGGGTGCAAAATGTATCGGCGGAGAGATCAAGGTAAGAGATCTTGACCGTGCCATCGAGCTCAAGAAAAGAGGGTATATCGTAACCCCCGACCCGGAACTGGCATCGGTACAGGAAGCATACAAGGTAGGTGCTATAAGGGAATTCGAGAGACACTCCAGACTTGGTTTTGTTACTGAAGAGGGATTCCACGCAGAATGTGACAGGTTAAGAGACCTTGGTTTCAAACGTATAACCCTGAAGACCGGTGCATACTCCATGGCTGAGACAGCAATGGCCATTAAGTACAGCTCCGATGCAAAGATCGATCTGCTCACCTATGACGGTGCTCCTGGTGGAACAGGAATGAGCCCATGGCCAATGATGGAGGAATGGGGAACGCCAACATTCTACCTGCAGTCACTGGTCTATGAATTTGCAGAAAAGCTCAGTGCAAAGGGCAAGAGAGTACCTGACCTTGCAATGGCCGGTGGATTCTCCACTGAGGATGGGATCTACAAGGTAATGGCAATGGGTGCACCATACTTCAAGGCAGTATGTATGGGACGTGGACTCATGATCCCTGGAATGGTAGGCAAGAACATCGGAAAGTGGCTTGAGGATGGCGACCTTCCAAAGACAGTGTCTGAGTTCGGACACAGGAAGGAAGAGATCTTCGTGCACTACGAGGAACTCGAAGAGCGTTACGGAAATGAGATCAATGACATACCACTGGGTGCCATCGGTATCTATTCCTATGCTCAAAAGACAAAGGTCGGTCTGCAGCAGCTCATGGCTGGTTCCAGGAGATTCAACACATCTACACTCTCACGTAAGGATCTCATGGCACTTACAGAAGAAGCAGCAAAGATCTCCGGGATATCTTATGTGATGAATGCCTACAGGGATATTGCAGAAGAGATACTTGACGGATAAACAAAATGAGCATGTAAGTGTAAACTTACATCCCTTTTTTTATTTTTGAATGATAAACATCATTCATTAAAAATTAAATATAAAAGAAGTTGCTCAATCCTCAACTTCCAATGCCTGGATTATGTCGTGAACTGTAAATTCACCTTTGGCAACCCTGAGCACCATGGGATAGATGAAAGAACAATCATCAATTGCATTCCAGCGTTTCTCCCCAACAGTCCTGATAACCTCATCCATTACCTTGCCGCACTCATTACAATATTTTGTTTCACTTTCAATACCACAAACGATACAGTTCATGAATTTACCTCCACATTTTTATCTACCACAGGGTTGAATCTATGGTTATTTGAAATGTTTGTATTGATAGTATATAGTCTTTGAGTTACAGAGAAATGAAAGTATACATAACAACACCCTTTAGAGATAGCTTATCTTTACGATATCTTTTAGTAGATTAGCATAACAACATCAAATAGACATTTTTCCCGGGGGTACATTAGTTATGCAGAACAATATCGAAAGAATCCACTTTGACAGCATGAATACATGTAACATGTGTATGATGGAGCTGGAGAATGTTTATGAGACGCTTGTCCTTTCTCCTGAAGAGATAGATCTGCTCGATATGCCAAAACGTACCTTCACCGTACATTTTCCGGTCCATATGGACTCAGGTGAAACAAAGATGTTCATCGGCCACAGGGTCCAGTACAATGATGCCAGAGGACCTACAAAGGGCGGCATCAGATACCACCCTGAACTTGACCTGGATGGACTAAAGAACCTTGCATTTCTGATGGCTATCAAATGTGCCCTTGTGAACATACCCTTTGGCGGATCAAAAGGTGGCATTATCGTTGATACGAAGAAGATAAGCAGAGGAGAACTGGAGCGCATAACAAGAGCTTACGTCCGCGAGGTCTCGGACATAATGGGCCCGTTCAAAGATATACCGGCACCTGATGCATATACAGATGAGAGGGTCATGGTCTGGATACTGGATGAGTTCGAACGAATAAGAGGAAGGCATGTTCCTGCTATTGTCACCGGCAAGCCGATCGAACTGGGTGGCAGTCAGGTAAGGAGAATTTCCACGGCACTGGGAGGGGTCTATGTACTTGAGGAAGCATTACAGACGATCGAACAGGAAATGAGATCCCCCTGTGTAGCTATCCAGGGCTTTGGGAATGTTGGCAGGAACGCTGCAAAGATACTTCATGAAAAAGGATACCGGATCTGTGCCATCAGTGATTCCAGTGGTGGGATCCGTAATGTGAACGGTATCGACATACTCAAGCTCATGGAACACAAGGAACAGACAGGATCTGTACTTGGTTTCCCTGATACTACAGAGATAAGTAACGAAGAACTGCTAGTATCCGATTGTGACATACTTATCCCGGCAGCCCTTTCAAAGCAGATAGGAAAGGATAATGCAGCAGATATAAAGGCAAAGATAATACTTGAGCTGGCAAATGCGCCTACGACCCTTGAGGCAAGCAGGCTTCTGGCGGAAATGGGCATAATGGTGATACCTGATATTCTGGCAAATGCTGGCGGAGTGGTCGTAAGCTATTTCGAATGGATACAGAACCTCAACCAGGATTACTGGAAAGAAGAAAAAGTACTGGAGAGGCTCAAGTATACAATGACGACAGCCTTTGCAAATACGCACAATATATGTGCCGACGAAAAATGCAGCATGAGAAAAGCAGCTCTGCAATTTGCGGTCAGGAGCATATTGCATGCTGAAAGGCTAAGAGGGAATCTGTAACTGATAAAGCGTTATATTAATAATAGAACCAGCCATTATTCAGCGACATATATGACCGATAACACAATTGATATTTACCTGAGGTAAAAACGTGTCTGATGATCTATTCAATATTAAGGTAGGAGATATCTCTTTTAGGAATCCCATTGCACTTGCGCCAATGGGTGGAGTGACCGATAGTAGTTTTGCTAACGAGAAAGCAAAGGATGCAGGGCTTGTGATACTTGGAGGATACAACCTCGATGAAGCAACACAAAAGGCAGCATCTGAGATCGTTGCAAGGGGCAGAGAGGAATTCGAGTCAGAAGAACCACTGAAGCTCATCGAAAATGAGATCAATGCAGTAAATCCAGGACCTGTTGTAGCAGTTAATGTCAGGAGCACAACAGTTGAGCCACTCGTTGAAGCTGCAAAGGTTGCTAAGGAAGCAGGTGCGATCCTTGAGATCGATGCACATTGCAGACAGAAAGAAATGACAGATATCGGTACAGGACAGGCATTGCTTGCAGACCTGCCAAAGCTCTGTGACTGGATAGGTCAGATAAAGGAAACAGGAGTAACACTCTCTGTCAAAGTACGTGCCAATGTAGTGGATGATATAGAACTTGTACAGCAACTCGAGAACGCTGGTGCTGATATACTTCACCTCGATGCAATGAAAGAAGGTGCAGGTGCCGATCTTAAGCTCATAAAGGATATCCGTGACTCTACAAGGATGTTCATCATATGCAATAACTCCGTGACTGATATCGATGCTGCAAAGGACATGTTCTCAAGAGGTGCTGAAATGGTATCTGTTGCAAGAGGAGTCCTTGAGAATGACGGTCTTATCACCAACCTTGTGAATATGATCTCAGCTCAGCAGGAAGATGTTGGATGGTACAACGCACCAAAACATGTTTGCAGAGGAGAAGGAGACCTCAGAGGACTTGCTTTCTGTTGTATGCCTGTAAAACCATGCCCTGTTCATAATGTGATCGATAAACTTGGATACAACGCACAGGAATTTGCAGATACCAAGATGGAATTTGCAAAAGGAACAATGCTCGAATATGGGGACAGTACATGCTTTGGCAGCCTTGTATGGTGCTGTAAGATCTCAAAGCCATGCTATCTCAGGGATGGAGTTCTGGAAACACTCGGTGTTTCAGATTCCGAATACATGAACCTCAAGAAAGAGCTTGCTGATCACATACTTGACCATGCTAAAAAGCCTGTCAACGCTAAGAAATAAACAGACATGAAAGATGCACTTTATACAATAGACAGAGGACACTATCCTCTTGCAGCCTATGTTGCACGCTGTGCTCAGCTTGCCATGTGCCTGGAAGTATCAGCCTATCCAAAACCTGGAAACGTTGACAGGCATGATGACTATGAGGATACACGTTACGAACATTTCCTCAGCTCAGCTACAGCTGTCTATCCTGTTATAGAGGAAGCATCATCGAACACGAAAGGTGTTGGCAGGTTCATCAAAAAGGCTGCCACCGAGAGTGTGAACTGGCAAAGTGGTGGTAACACACACTTTGGAGCATTCATTCTGCTCGTCCCACTGGCAATGGCATGTGGAGAGATATTCGAAGAAGACGAGACCTTTACGATCCAGCAACTCATAGAATGTGCATACAGGATCGTAAAGAATACTGATACCACCGACTCGGTTAACTTTTACAGTTGTTTCGATGCAGCAGGGGTAAAGGTGAACCCTGTTGACGAGTTCGACCTCCAGAACAGTGAAGCTATCGATGAGCTTAACGAGAAGGATATGACCCTTTACAAGCTCATGGATGTTGCCAGAGGTTACGACATCATCGCCAATGAATGGGTAACCGGTTTTAAGAGATGTGCACAATGTGCTGAGATCATCATCGACGGGATGAACGGACTGCTTGCTCCTAAAATAGAAGCAGACATCAACAATATCACAGTCTATACATTCCTGAAGATACTTTCAGAGAACGAGGACACATTCATCAGCACTAAAACCGATACCGAAACAGCACTGGAAGTATCAGCAAAAGCAAAGGCAATAGTAGAAAAGATATATACTAGCAATGAGAACTTTATTACTGCATTACCTCTAATAGAGGAACTGGACAGAGAACTTCTTGAAAAGAGAATAAATCCGGGATCCACAGCTGATATTGTTATTGCCGGTCTGTTCATTTCACTGCTTACAGGAGTCAGATCCTAATGCTTAAGAACCTGAACCTTGATGATTTTGGTATTTATGAAGGCATATCAGAGACAATAGTCACAACCAATCATGGATGGACACCTAATGCTGCTCCCATGGGTATCATACGCAAAAAGGACAAGCTTTTTCTGCGTTTGTTCAAAGGTTCAACTACCTACAAGAACGTTCTTTCCGAGAAGATGATCGTTGCAAATATAACATGGGACCCTATCGTTTTTGTGAATTCTACTTTTACAGACCTTGAGGACTCTGATTTTGAAACAGAACACTTCAATGGTAAGAATTTAGTCTCACTAAAAGAAGCACAGTGCTGGATAGCTTTTGAGTGCACCAACACAAAGCTCACATCAGAGGCAATGGTCACAGAGCTCATACCCATAAGGACACATATCGACAAATGTATCCTGAGAGCTCCTAACCGTGGTCTTTTCGGGGTCATCGAAGCATGCATACATGCCACCAGATACCAGCTCACAGGCGAGGACAAGTACCTCAGACTGATAAAGGCATACGGTGACATCGTGGAAAAATGCGGCGGAGATGACGAGAAAGAGGCAATGAAGTTGCTTTACGCTTATCTCTGATACTCAATGAAAAGAGTATTAATAAGAAAAGAACTATTTTTCCCCTATGACAAAAACGATAGCATGGGGAATTACCGGAGCAGGCCATTTCCTTACATCCAGTTTTGGGATATTCAGCCAGATAAAAAGTGAACATGATGTCAGAGTGAATACTTTCCTTTCCAGTGCAGCCGAAGAGGTTGTCAGAATGTACGGACTGGAAGATGAACTGGAAAAGATATCCTGCGGTGAATATCTGGAAGAGGTATTCCTTGAGACACAGCAAGGAAAGAGCTGGCCAAAGACCGGGCGTTTTCTGCTTGACAAATATGATGCACTTATCATCACCCCTGCAACATCAAATACCGTATCCAAAATTGCACACGGTACCGCAGACTCACTTGTCAGCAATGCAGTTGCACAGGCAGTAAAAGGAGGAGTGCCTGTCTATGTCGTCCCTGTAGATATAGCAGGTGTTGTCATATCGGAACTTCCGTTCGGCATCGCAAGGGAGCTTTGCCAGAAATGTGACCCATGTCCGCCCAGGGATAACTGTCCCAACAATGCGATCACAGACCAGATCGATCTGCTCAAATGTACCGGATGTGCAATATGCAAAGATCTCTGTAACTTCAATGCCATCAAAGGCGGACCTGTGGAACTGAAAGTAAGGGATATCGATGCAAGGAACGTTGAGATCATCAAAGAACTTGAAGGTATAACTGTACTTGAGAAACCAGAGGATATACTGGATATACTTAAAGATATACTGTGAACATACAGTTCATCTTTTATCTAATTCCCAGCTTTCTTCCAAGTTTATTCAGATGTCCGATGAACATCTGTTTTACCACAAAGGATACAGGTGTCTTACAACCTCCAGGGCTGGTGCGTCCCGCACGTATAGCATCAAGAACCGATCCAACACTTCTCTCATCGACATGGATCTCGGTGTATGATCTACCAACCATTTCAGCCTCATGGGAATCACTACCACCCACCATTGGAAAACCAAGATCAATGGCAGCTTCCTTAGCCTTTTTATTGGGACCATCGGTCACACAACGGGAATTGAGAACCTCTATGGCATCAGCATCCAGACCTTCTATATAGCCTATACCATGTGATGTCAGTTTGAAAGGATGAGGGATTATCACAACAGCACCCTGCTGACGTGCTCTTTTTATCGTTTCCTCAGGAGTTAGTCCGGACTCGATCGGTTCATTTATACCAAGAGCAAGGATATGTCCTTTTGAAGAGCTGACCTCCACACCCGGTATGATAATAAGTTTGGAGCCGATCTCCTTTGCTCTTTTGGAACAGGCGAAACCGCCTTCTATTCGGTCATGGTCACATATGGCAAGACCATCCAGTCCGTTCCTGACCGCATGTTCGAGAATATCATCAAGACTGGCATTGCTATCCTTTGAATAACAGGAATGGACGTGAAGATCGAACTTCATGCAAATACCATAGTCCTCAGAGTTAATAAAGATATTTTAAAAAAGTTGGATAGGAGTTGCGAACGGGCAATAGAATTTTGGTGGTTGGGTGGTTGGATAGGATTGGTGGTACATTAGAGAAGTTAGCACCGTTCGCAAATGTACTAACGACCTTATCGCATATATATATATCGCCAGCTATAAAATTATTTACTATTAAATGAAAAGTATCTCAGGATAACGTTTTCACCAAAGAGATAGCTTTGTTAATTATCTTATCCCGTGCTTCAAGATCGATCGATATACCATCTTCATAGTTGACACTGTGGACAACACCCTCCTCAAATATCCATGCTACAAGAGACATAGCTTCCTCTGACATAGGGAATGACAGGGTGATGCGCTTCCACTCAGGAAGCAGGTCATGTATACTGGCCTTAAGTTCATCGAAACCCATACCGGTCCTCGCAGAGACAGCTACCGGATCCGGTGCCAGATAACCAAGACTTAACATGCGTTCCTGAAGTTCCTCTTCGGATATCATGTCCATTTTATTGAAAACTGTTACAATACCAACATCTTGCAACTGGTCCCACATTGTCTCATGACAGACAAGCAATTTCTTGCGTATGAGCTCCAATGGTTCAGATGAATCCACAACAAGAAGAACAACATCAGCAAGGAATATCTCATCAAGAGTTGACCTGAAAGCATCGACCATCCAGTGAGGGAGATCTTCGATAAAACCAACGGTATCTGTGAGAAGAACATCACGACCCTGCACATTCAGCGACCGGGTCGTGGGAAGCAATGTTGTGAACAACATATCTTTTGACTCTACAGCCTCATCCACAAGTGCATTGAAAAGAGTGCTTTTTCCAGCATTGGTATATCCTGCAAGTGCAACAAGAGAGAAGCCACGGGAATGCCTGTGAGCCCTGAGGGTTTCATTGTCCTTCTGTATGGTCTCAAGTTCTTTCCTGATGCGTATCATCCGGTTCTTTACATCCTGTGCGTAAGAGTCCTCATAACCACCAAGTCCCATGAAACCAGGTCTTTCATCTTTCTTCAAGAGGGATATTACAGCCCTGGCACGAGGGAGTTCATATTCCAGTCTTGCAAGTTCCACCTGTAACTTTGAACGGTGTGTGGTAGCCCTGGTAGCGAATATTTCAAGGATAAGCTGGAACTTATCGATAGTTTCGCAGCGACATGTCTCAGATATATTGTATATCTGCATTGTTGTGAGTGGGTTATGGAAAATGACCTTATCCGGCCTGAGGTCAGCCACTATCTGTGCCAGCTCTTCGACCTTGCCCCTTCCAAGATGGTACTTTCTGTCAGGATGCCTGGTCTGTGTAAGTTCACCAATTATCTCATAACCTGCGGCTCCTGCAAGCTCTCTTAGCTCATTCATCTGAAGCTCGTTCTTCTCATCTTCAGACCGGGGTTCATTTCTTTTTACCAGAATAGCACGCATCATCGACATCCCGGGTTCCTGCATGGACCCCTTATTTCACTGGATATCCAGTTCTTTGAGAAGTAGTTTTCTTGAGCTGAGAGAAACATGATGAGCGATCTCGATACATCTTCTTTCGCTCAAGGATTCCTGATATTTAAGTTCATGAGAGAACATACTATCAATTAACCATTGGGGCTTATTGTAGAAATCACCTGCTTCTGTAACTAGGGTCCCGCTGAACTTCAGTTCGGAAACGGTTTCTTCCACCATCTTTACAACATCAGGAACCTCAGGTGCGGACCTGCTCCTGAATGTCCTTATAGCGATCTGGTTCACTTTCTCCACATGGTCTGCAGTAACTGAAGCAGAGACAGCAGCACACACCATGAAGTATCCGTCCTTTACCTTATGGCGTCCTGAAATGTCCACTGCAATTATATCAAACATCTGCTAAAGCAAAGTCGGCGATATTATATAAATTTGAGCAGTTCATAGAGATAATATCTGATCTTGATCTGAAATTACATCTTTATCCTGCCAATATCGACATACTCGATACCACTGGCATATTCCACAGCATATAACATCTGCTTCCTGACACTGTTAGCAAGTCTTACAGCCCTTGACATTACAGGGAGGAAGAACTCATAGTCCTGAGGAATAGCATGGATGAGATACTCGGAGTGAGGAAGTTTGCTGATAGACTGCACTTCATTGTAGACCCTGAAATGCGTACCGAACTTGAAACCTGTCTTTGGAACAAAACCCCTGCTGCGAAGATCGACATAGGTGTTGTACTTTCGCATGAAATCAGGTTCAATAGAATAGGCCATTTCAGAGAATTGTGTCAGGTCGACCATATCTTCCTTTACACTGTCCTTTATCTCTATAACTCCCTGTTCCAGCAGATATGCAGATTCAACAAGCGATAGCTGCAGACGTTCATTGTCCAATGGTTTACCATAGAATCCGTTCTCATGGAGCAGGTGTGATGCCTGTTCATCCCAGATAAGCACACGGTCCTCAAGCATGGTAGCAGGGATCGTGCTATCTCCTGGAAGAGATGTAGCCATATTACCTTTTATGTCGGCCTTTTTGACCTCATAATATGTGAGATCACTTTCTTCATCAACGATAGCAAGCACCATCTGTTTGCGAACGTTCAGTGCAGCATTGTACTGGGAGATCAGATCATTTAGGAGCATTGGCACGCGTTCGGACCTGACATAGACGAACATCTTTGCCTGGGTCTTACCCGGATGTCCACCTCTTGGGTATACCCTGAAATCCGTTACGCTTGGCTGCACATAATAACCTCTCTCACGGAGATCCTTGTAAACGATGTATTTCAATTCGAAGAACTGCTGTCTTTTTGATGCTTCGGTGAAGAACTCCTCAAAACCAAGGGTCCTGTCATCCAGAGTTATCTCAAGCTTGTTCTTATAAAGCAGATATGCTGCCTCAACTAATGTGAGTTCAAGAACATCGCCCTTTGGACGCCCATAGTATCCGGTGTTATAAAGCTCATTGATAGCCTGCTTCCCGGACTTTACCCTATCTTTGACAAGTTTTCCGATCAAAAAGTTCACCTGAATTGAATAAGAATATTGATACAATGTATATGGGTTCAAATATGGTACTACCTATTTAACCATAGTGGAGTGAAAAATAAAGGATATTCTAAATGAACGTTTCTGATTGAAAAATAAAAGGAAGATTGGCATCAGCCCTTCTTCCTGTGGGCCATACAGTAGCCTGCAAGCAGGAACGCGAGTATAGATACAACACCTTCGAATGCAGGAATGCTCTTTGAAGCTGGTCCTTCCAGATTATCAGTTGATACTGCCTCATCGTCCGCAGATCCTGTTGATATTTCTGTATCTCCCTGATCAACTGACCCTAGTTTTGAATCACCTACTATCGCAAACGGAGAGAATCCCGATGTCGTTGCTTTAAAGTGAAGATACTCATCATCCTCATCAACAAGTTCAGTATCAAGCTCTTCCCATTCTCCATCAGAATAATGAAGAAGTCTTACGCTACCTTCATCAACCTCATTCTCTGCAAGCCATTCCTTACTGACCTTGAAACCTATGACACAATCCTCTATGTTCTCAGAGAAACCTGATTTCCCGACCCATATATTGAGATTGCGATAGACCGTTCCTTCTGGTTCCTTATCCACAAGGGCAGATGTATCATGCAGACACTCCACAGTTGCAGATATCTGTCCCCAGTTTCGGGAAGCTGTGAACTGGATGTATTCTAATTCGTTGTCCTCATCCGTAAAGTCATAGGATGTGACAGAGTCCTTTGTCACGAACTCGGATCTTACGTCCTTGAATGCGATGTTCTCGTAGAGTTCGCCTGTGGTGCCTCCACCACCGCCTCCTCCGCCACCGCCGCCGGAGCTGGTGGATGTTGAAGTAGTAGGTGAAACGGGATTTACCAGGATATTTTCTGAGTTCTCATCGGACCAGTCACCATTGTCATCCTTGACCTTGAAGTAAATTGTGTGATTGCCTACTGAAAGATCAGAAGATGTGAAACTCAGCTCTGTGCTCAACTGACCATCGATATTAGAACGCCAGTTGCAGGCAACTATGGAGCCATCTTGATCGGTTCCGTTTCCTGAGAAGGTCACAGATGATCCGTAGTTTAAAGTGTTGGAAGAAATAACAAAATCTGATACCGATGGTATCTGATTATTTTTATTTACTGTTATTTCATACTCTCTGTAAGGGTAAAAAATCCATGTATCCGTATCTGCCACTCTAAGTTTAATATCATCTGCAAGGTCAACATCTGAACCTTTATCAAGAGTGATGATCTTGTAATTGAACATTCTAATTTCTGTCCATACGGTGTCGACCATAAACACTCCATAGGTATCTCTACTTTTTACATCAAAATAATCATCATAACCAACCAGCCATATACCACTCAGTATAATATAGCTATCAGATGAAGTGGATTTTATCTCATTAATATTTGTGCGGAAAACTGTGATATTCTCAAGAGGTCCGACATCAGTTTTGTATTCCCAGGTTAATTCATCTGTTGAACTGCTAACGTTCTGAATGAACAACATTTCGCCATCTTTGCGAATTTCAATATTAGCTGTGGTGTTGGTATCGACATCGGTTACGATCAATTCATAACCTAGTGGCAATTCCAGTGGTGAACCTATATTAAGAGTATACTCCGAATCAGAATCAATGATCAATCTGGCCAGTTTAGAAGGCACAGTGTCATTAAAAGATACATATCTGTCTCCAAATAAACCTATCAATGTATAGGTCATATTGTTCACTTCATTATTTTCTGGGTCAAAGTCTGCTTTATAGTCTATCTGAACCGGTGATGTTTCATACCACATATACTCAAATTCAATTGTAGAGGATTCAGAGTTAGAATATATCCATGGATGCGTAATTGATAACCGTTCCGTACCAATATTAGTATCTAAATCATATACAAATCCGGCAAAATCCTTGTAATCCCAAGATAGTTCATCATACCACGAAAATGGACCTGAGATTACTGTTCCACGAACTTCATAGTTTTCAGAGGACAGAATATCCTCTTTTAAATAGAAAGATGGTTCATCTGAGTTCGCAACTTTGAAGTCAAATCCTTCACCAAGATATACTTCTGAATTAGACGTTAAATTTAGTTGTTCAAAGTTATACATGGAAATAGAATTTGTGTTTACTTCAGCAACTTCAAGCTCTCCAAACTCGTCTCCTTCTTCGATCTCCAACCAGTCACTCTTATAATCACGAATCCAGATGCCTCCTACTACCGCAAGTCCATCGATCTGGCCCTGGAATACATCAGTTACTAGTAATCTGAAAACTACTATATCATTTTGTTCAGGTATATCAACGCAATATTCCCATGTAACTGAACCATCACTAACATCGATTATTTCAGATGCAATGGACTCACCATCTTTAGTGAATTCCATCCATACTTTGTTATGTTCAACATCAATCATTTTTGCAGTAATAGCATAATTATTAGTGAGCTCAATTGTCGAATTATTTCTAAGAGTATATTTGTCATCTGAATCAACAAGTAATTTAGTCAACTTTCCTGGATTAGTGTCTGAAATTGGTACAAAAAAGTCTCCAAAAAGACAAAATCCTGGATATGTCTGGTTATTTTCAAATGAATTTTCATCTGCAAAATTGGCTGCATAGTCTACTTGAGATATTGTAGTAGAATATTGTACTTCCCCTTCATTAATAGTCCAACCTGTTAAATTTGAACCGTTAATAGCGGTTATGTTGTAGATTCTCAATATTTCAGTTGATATATTCTTATCTATGTCATAGTAGAAGCCTGCAAAGTTAGATCCATTTATCTCAATATACTTTCCATTAGTTTCAATTGATGATATTTCTTGACTATCATATACAGGGCTTCTGATTTCAACATCCATTCCTGCAGGATACGTTGGGAAATATGGAACAACAATGTTCCATTTCCATTTCATAATTGCTGTATCATTTTCATTTGAAACAACAGCAGTAATGGAATGAATTCCCGAATCGGAAATTGTGGGATAGTATGAGGCCGTTATTACCGATTGGTTGATTTGTTCATATTTTCCATCAAGATACCATGTAATATTTACATAGTCGCTTGCATTTATGTCAAAAACAGGGATATCTCCTCGATAACTGATAATTTGCTCAGATAAAGAAGAATCAATATCCAATAATTGATTATTGTCTGTAATACTTTCTTCCCTAAGTAAGCAATAACTTAACGAATCATTTTTTGCAACTTCTATATACAATCCATCTGCAAGCTCAAGGCGTTTATTAGATGTTAAACTCAGTTCATCTTCATTCACGAATATGATCGAGTTATTGCAGATTGTTGCATAGAAATTCCCAAATTCTTCTAGATTATAAATTCCAATTACATCTAAGTAGTCAGCAAGCCAGATTCCGTCAACAATAAGTTGTCCTGATACTGGACTATTCTCTACTGTTCTCAGATGAATTTTCATTACAAGAACATCGTCAATGCCAATTACATTGGTTCTAAACTCACAGGTTGCATCACCTGATACTTCATCCAGTACTATTTGTTTGCTGAAGTTTTCATCGTAAACATTATTGCCTTTTAAAAGTTCAATTGTAAATTGATTATTGTCAAGATCATACGACCTATAGTGTAGCCCATATCCATTCGTAAGTTCAATTTTGTCTCCTGCACAAAGAAGATATTCTTTGTTTGTATCAAGGAGCAATTGCATCAGTTTTCCAGGATTATTAGATTCTAAAGGTACGTAGGTCTTTCCAAACATTCCCAAGACTTCATACTTTTCATTATCTGAATTCAATTCATTACATGAGAAATTAATGTTATGAATTGTAGTAGTATATGTGATGTTACCTGAGTCAATAGTACGTTGTAAATCGCCCAATGGTTGTTTGATAACCAATTTCTCTGTAGAAATATTTTCATCTAAATTATAGTAAAATCCTGCAAAGTTAGAATAGTCAAATGAATCAGGGCCAGTTGCGGTATGACTTGGTATATAATAATATCCCGATCTGTACGAATAATAACTCATATTATGGTTATTTATTTTGATAAGGCAGAAACGAAGGTCATTATCATCAGCAATTTTGAAGAATAGATTGTTTGCCAATTGTAGATTTTTATCTTTTTGCAAGTACAAGGAATTCAAATTAGTCATTGTTATTAAATTGGAATCAACCATTAGGACTTCCATTTCATTGAATGTATATCCCGCTTCTACATTGATAATATTTTCAAAATCAACTAACCATATACCTTCAACAACTACAAGGTCATCGACTTGTCCCGCGAATAGATCAGTAATAAGTAATCTAAAAACGATGACATTATCTTCATCACCAATATCCAAATCATACTCCCATGTTGCAGGACCACCAGAAATATCGATAACTTCATCTTCTAGAAACTCTCCATTTTGGGATAGTTCCATCCAGACTTTATCTCCTTCAACATCTATTTGTTTTGCAGTAAGCGCATACCCTTCCGGGAGCTCTAAAGCAAAACTCTTTCTAATTACATATTTATCGTCACTATCTAAAAGTAATTTTACAATTTCATCTGGATTTTCATCAGAAAGTGATACATATCTCTCACCAAAGAATCCTATTGATGGATAGGTGGTAGGATATGTCGAACCATACACCTCTTCATTATCAAAATCTGCCTCATATGCTACCTGAAGTATGCTTGTATTATACAATATCTGCCCTTCTTCAATGGTCCTGCCATCCGATGATCCGCTAATATTGGTATAATTGAATATTCTTAAGAATTCACTGCCTGCATCAGTATTAAGGTCATAATTGAATGCTCCGAAATTAGAGGAATTTATCTCAATAGCATAGTTACCATTTTCAACATATACTGCATTCTGACCAATAAGAGTCTGAAGGTCAGTTCCATTATATACCTGACTTCTGATATATGCCTCATTGTCATTTTCAACAATCAATAATTCCGATACTTCAGCAGACCATTCATCATCATTATCCTTTACTTTGCAATAGATAGTATGATTTCCTGGTGATAGAGTGTTTGCAGTGAAATAAGCGTCATTGCTCAGTTCTCCATCTATACTTGATCTCCAGTTATATTCCTGAATGTATCCATCATGATCGATACCAATTCCTGCAAAGTGAACTAACTCACCGGTCTTTACATAACCCGGTGAAATTGAGAATATTGAAGCTTCTGGAAGTAGATTCTGATAAGAGTAAAGTGGTAACTCGTCTACATTGTACGAATCGATCGCATACGACCCATCACATATCCCATCATCATTTAGATCCACATGCGTCTGACTGAAATCCGTACCTGAAGGATTGGTCCAGCAATTTCCCCCAAGATATGGGCCACCTGCAATATTTTCACCTGGTGTTAGGGTTATATTCCAGATATTGGTATTGTTGTAGTACTGATAGAAATTATCTGTATTACTGAAGTAATTGTCATAAATAATATTTCCTGAAGAACCGTATCCAAAGTACATTCCACGAATGTAACTGTTCTCAACAACATTGCTTACTATTATGTTCCCCGTATTATCCTTGTTAAGAAATAGACCAAGCCCACCATATACACCAGGAGCGGTGCTTGTTGATGACTGATCATACTCAGAAATTGAGAATTCGTTCAGCATTTTTTGGCTGCTATCTGCAAAAAGATATACATCGAATTCTTTGTTCTCATTTGATGAGATAGGTTCCATACTTGCTGAAATTAAAGTACTTGCTCCAAGAGGTTCAAAATCATAAGTATTGCTAATATTATTGTGCAATATGGAATTGTCATGTGAATATTGATGGAAGTATATCCCATAGACCCCATCACTTTCGAGTGTATTATCTGAGAGAATATTATTACATGAACTTACCAGATCAAAACCAATGAAATTGCCTGATGAATAAGTCGAACGAACAGAATTGTCATCACTTTCAAAAAGACAGAGACCTATAAAGTTGTTTGAAAGCAGGGTATTGTTAACAACCTCATTATTATCAGAGTTGTTCAGGTATATTCCATATTTGTTTGAGCTAACTATATTGTTCTCTATCAAACATCCAGAAGATTCATAGAGGAACATAGCCTTTGACGCATTGGCACCAGTTACAGTAAAGCCATTAACCACTACATTGTCTGCATTTATGCTTATCAGTTTTTCAGTGAGATTGGAAGGCTGGATCACCGTATCTTCTGGATTCCCTGAGCCAGAAGCGATTGAAACCGACCTATCCACCAACAGGTTCTCAGCATATATTCCCGGCATTACGATAATGGAATCACCGGAACTTGCATTGTCTATAGCAGATTGAATTGAAGTATAATCTCCTGTGCCATTACAATCAACGGTTACATTTACAGCTATTGCATTTCCAGTCAGAAGTATGAAAGATAGACACATCAAAATAAAAAATATCGTTTTATAAGTACAGATCTTCAACTAATTACCACCAATTAAAAAATAGTTTCTTTGTATATAACATTAATTAATTTTGATTGTTATATACTAAA
Organism: Methanolobus profundi; assembly: GCF_900114835.1. GTDB lineage: Archaea > Halobacteriota > Methanosarcinia > Methanosarcinales > Methanosarcinaceae > Methanolobus > Methanolobus profundi. Next base: position 399,826 of record NZ_FOUJ01000003.1, read on the forward strand.
TTCTTATTATATACAAATGAAATTTATCCGCCCTAAATGGCTCAGACCAATAAATAAAAACAAATGACAGGGCATAAGACCACTTATCCCTTTGCTCACAAGTAAGCTTCTGTAACGTAACGGTGCATCATCCGATGAGTATTGAAATAATATGCGATCATCTCTATTGAATTGTTCATCAGGCTGATCCATTCATCCTTTCTGCAATAATACTTTGGGATCATGATATATTCCAGTTTATTGTAAAGATCATCAAGCTCTATCATCTCGACCTGTTCCGGGGATTTATCAACCTCTGGTTTTGGACCTATGGAATAGCCTGTGACCCCTTCCACACATCCCTCCAGCCACCAGCCATCCAGCACACTGAAATTAACAACACCATTATGGGCCGCTTTCATTCCACTCGTACCAGATGCTTCCAGTGGTTTCTTGGGATTGTTGAGCCAGATGTCAACACCTGATACCATCTTGAGCCCAAGCTCCATATTATAGTTCTCCAGAAAAGCTATCTTTATCTCACCCTTAAGCTCATCTATATACTCAAAGATCCTTTCTATCAGCACCTTTCCCATAATATCTCGCGGATGGGCCTTTCCCGCAAATATCAACTGGATATTTCCTGCCTCATTTACCTTTCTGAGCCTGTCAAGATCAGAGAAGATCAAAGTAGGTCTCTTATATTCAGTAAATCTTCTTGCAAAGCCGATCGTCAAAGTGTCATAATTCATACCAACACCACATTCGGCATTCGCATAGTCAATAAGATCCTTCTTTGCACGTTTATGAGCATCCCATATCTCATTGTCAGGTATACTCCTAACCCTAACAAGAAGCTCCGGTTCATTCGCCCATCCGGGAAGATAGGTATCATAGAGATCCCTGAAATGCTGACATACCCATGTATACGAATGCACACCATTGGTAATAGAAGAGAACTTGTACCCAGGGAACATCTTTTCTGATATCTGCCTGTGTCTCTTTGCCACTCCGTTCACATAATTAGAAAGATTAAGGCCAAGAAGGGTCATATTCAACTGATGTTCACCCCCATATTTCTTGAGAGTCTCAAGATCAGAGTTCTCCCCGATCAACTCTGCCACAACATCATGTGAGAATACATCGTGTCCACTTTCGATAGGTGTATGTGTAGTAAATACACACAGTTCCTTTACTTTATCAACAGACATACCGTTCCGGCGCAATAGCTCGATCCCAAGGAGACTGGAATGTCCTTCGTTCATATGGTATTTGGTGATCTTAAAGCCCAGTTCATCAAGCATCCGCACACCACCGACCCCCAATACGATCTCCTGTTTCAGGCGGTATGACCGGTCTCCACCATAAAGGCTATCAGTGATCTTTCGGTCATCAAGTGAATTACCCTCGACATCTGTATCCAAAAAAAGAACCGGAACCACTTCCTCGGTGAGACTGTGGTGCTCATAAAGCCACGCCTGTACCTTAACATCATGCCCCTTGATAAGTACAGTTACCTCTGCAGGCAAAAGCTCCATGTAATCCGCAGGAGACCATTCCTGTGGATGCTCTGTCTGTGTGCCTTCCTCGTCAAGCTCCTGCATAAAATAGCCTCTCCTGTTAAGGAGAGTAACACCTACAAGTGGCAGACCAAGATCTGCACTGGCTTTTATTGTATCGCCTGCCAGAATACCCAGACCCCCACTGTAAGTAGGCATCTCGTTCTTCAACCCGATCTCCATAGAGAAATAAGCTATCTTGCGGTGTTTTGCACCCATGAAGTGAACCATTTGTCCACACACCCTATATTCTGTAAAACGTTAAACTATAGTAGATATTGTTTTTGACATTAAAAGACTTTTTGATAACGGACTATATTTATGTCTTTAAAAGCTCAAGGTCCTTTAAAGCTGCATTCCTTACCCGTTGCCTGAAATCAGGTACTGCTGAAAGAGCCCTTTTCCAGTCCGGGACCCGTATACTAAGAGAAACATCCAGATATGAACGGATGCCCCGTGTCAAGTTCATCCACGTAGACCTCGATCTCAGCCTTGGTCTTGCTGGTACAGAATACTAGAGGTATCCCCTTCTCTTTCAACATACCTATTGCCGGTAATGCTGCTTCATATGAGTCTGTGTCATGGTCTACCAGAGTGCCGTCTTGATCTGTAAAAACAATGTATTGCATGTGTCCTACTCCCCGAAATGATGTAATGGTATTTTGTCGAGAATTGTTGTTAAAATGATTGGGTAAAGAACGAACAGATAGAGTACTATAGTGGCAAATAAAACAGATAACCAGCCGGACCTGATTTTTTAGGCTCTTTTACATCCTGCTAATTACAACTTTGGACACAGCATTCCTTATGAGCCATTAACAACTTCAGTATTTCAATTGTTTTCAGGATGATAGCAAAGGAACGTGCCGCCTGCGGCGGGTGGTAGTATTGATTTTTGTCTGTTATTGATTTTACAGATCTTAGAAATACAAGGCAGAAGGGTACAATAATTTTAACTAAAAAAGTCATGAATTACTTTAACCATCCCGAAGGGTCCGGCGAAGCCGGCACTATTCCAAAAAGCTGAATAGGATCCTATTGATCGCCCTGAACTCATTTTCTACATACCGACCATTAAAACCAGAATGTTTCCCATATGATCGATATTCTGCAACAATAGCAGGCATAAGCATTCTTACGAGTATTTACGTGAGGAATTCTGCATAGCTAATTGTTTGCTTTTTGTTTTCTGAAATATCTATGTTATCAAGATATTAACTTCAATTGTTTAAACCATTAACATATAATAAACATTCTATTATAGCAATATAAATTTAAATAGTAGTTGCAAACTTCTAATAAATATCAAACAAACTAGTAATAATTTATACTTCATCTCCTATTCACAGATATACTAACGGAAAAGAGAACATGCAAGCAATATTCATCAAATTTCTCGCACTGACAACCATTTTACTCTTTTTGTTCACTGGAGGATGTACTAATCATCCCAGTACTTCTAACAGCGCAAAAGGAACTGAAGAAAATGAGATATTCACACAATACTATTATCTTGAACCACTGGACATTGAACTTCAGGCAGCACAATACGAACTGCCACTTGACACACAGAACATAGCTAATTATGATGGGTTCATCTCAAAAATATCTCTTAATGATGATGCTATTGAAAAGCTTCAGAAGAATGGTTTTGTGGTCATAGAGAATCCTTTCAACCCGGAAGAAGATATCATCACCGACATGTACGGAACACTGGAAAATAATGATATTCCCGTATTCATAAGCTCCGACTCCCTGCTGCATTTATACCATATCCAGTTCGATGGGACACTGCAACGTATAGAGGAAAAAGAGTTCTACAACAGCATCTGGGAAATAGACTACGAACTGCTCCAGAGATCTATTGAGGATCATGATACATCCACAGGAGAAAAAAAGGAAGCGGCTAGAAGGAATATGGCTTATTTTTCAGTGGCACTGAGCCTGCTTGAGCCGGATGATGAACAAATTGCGCTCGATGAAGAAGATGCCTTTTTCTCAGAGGAAGGAAAGTTTAGTCCTGAAGAGGCCGGAGAGTATACATTCGAGATCCCCGAAGCTGTAAAGGAAGAAGTAGAAACAGAACTTGCACTTATAGAAGCCCATGAAGGATATGCCCTCTCACCTATATTCAGCTACCAGGAAGATTATTCCCAGTATGTTCCACGGGGGCACTATACATACTCGGAAAAACTTAAAAACTATTTTAAGGCATTCATGTGGCACGGCCGTATGAGCATGTTGCTCGAGGGTGACCTGATAGGATCAGATGATCCTGAAAAGGATGCCAGGATACAGACCCTGAGTGCCAGCCTTATAGCCTCCCATCTGGAAAACGATGATCAACTTATGGATAGCTGGGAAAGGGTCTACTCAGTAACAGCATTCTACGTAGGTTTTTCAGATGATCTGGGACCCTATGAGTACATAGAAGCCCTTAATTCAGTAATAGGTGGAAACGGAACATTGGAAGGACTTGATATTGAAGCATTAAAGGCAGAACTTGCGACATACAGAAGTCCCGAAATATATGGTGGCACCGGGGATGTGGAAATTAATGAGGCTGACACTGAAGAGCTTGACAAAGCACTGGAACGAACAACAGGATTCCGGTTTATGGGACAGAGGTACATACCGGATTCCTACATGTTCCAGAATCTTGTGTATCCTGCTGTAGATGACAGATACATGCCGAAAAGTCTGGATCTAATGGCACTTCTTGGGTCGAAAAGAGCTTACGAGCATCTTGAAGCACAGGGAGATACCTCTAAGCCCGGATACACAGAACAGTATGAGAAGCTCGAAACTAAGTTCAATGCTTTCAATGATCAGGACTGGACAAGGAACCTGTATTGGTCTCAGCTCTATGCAGTGCAACCTCTTATGAAGGACTATGGGGCAGGATACCCAACTTTCATGCAGACAGAAGCATGGCAGGACAAGCAACTAACAACTGGTATGGCATCATGGGCAGAACTCCGGCATGATACAATACTCTATGCTAAACCGAGCTATACGGTTAGATCAAGTATTCCTCCTGTACCTGAGACGGAAAGAATTATGGGTTACGTCGAACCAGTGCCGGAATTCTACAACCGACTACTTGCCCTTACCCGAATGACAAACAGTGGTCTAAAAGAAATGGACGTGCTTGATATCTACTCAACCAATCGTCTGGAAAATCTGGAACAAGTACTTGAAAGACTGGTGATGATCTCTGAAAAGGAATTGCAGAATGAAGAGCTCTCAGAGGAAGACTATGAGTTCATTGAATCGTTCGGTGAAGAGCTTGAAGGTGTGATAGCTGGTGTCGAAAAGAAAGATCAGAAAACCACAATAGTTGCAGACGTACATACTGACCCAAATTCAGGCAATGTGCTGGAAGAGGGTGCAGGATATGTGGACATGGTAGTCGTGGCCTATAAGTTACCTGATGGCAGGATCTTCATTGGTGCCGGTCCTGTAATGACATATTATGAGTTTGAGCAACCAGTTTCGGAGAGACTTACAGACGAAGCATGGAGAAAGATGCTTGAAAGCTCCCCTCCTTCAAAAACAGAGTGGTCCAGCACTTTTTCTGCCCATTCCATATGAAAATATTAGCGAACAACTGACGAAAGAGAGAGTCAGATACAAATGAATAAAAACAAGAATGAACTCATTTGTTCTGCATCACAAAGTCCACAAAACTTCCCGCAAATTCCCAGTAAGAACTGGCGACCAGATGAGCATAACACCCAAGTGTGTTATCAACTGTAAGTCCGTCCCAGCCATCGATTATGCCGGTTCCCCTGGACAGCCTGATAGCAAACTTCGCATCCTTTGGAAGCTCTGTAACCTCGGAATGGTGGAACTCGTGACCACGGAAGGAATTACCGGTTTTGCCGATCACTGAATCTATTGCAAGTTCACCAATATTGTAACTGACAACACGTTTGTGACCCATGAGACTATGCCCAGGAAGTGCACCGACCATATCATGAGTGGATTCCGGCATTTCTGCCATGTTGTGAGCTCCCTTTCCTTTTACACCTGTGCTGATCTTCTCGGTCAGGTACATCAGACCGCCGCACTCTGCATATATTGGCATGCCTGAACGTGATGCATCAAGAATATCCTCACGCATGGATACATTGTTCTCAAGTTCTGCGGCAAAAAGTTCAGGATAACCACCGCCAAGGTAAAGTCCGTCAACATCGGGTAATTTGCTGTCGTGTATGGGACTAAAGTATCTGATATCGGCTCCTGCCATTTCAAGCAGTTCAAGATTGTCATGATAATAGAAATTGAAAGCCTCATCAAGTGCAACACCGATGACCGGGCGTTCCCCCTCCATCTCACGTGGGATGAATACGGTCTTTGAAGGGCGCTCAAGTGCCGGAGCTGCATTTGCCATTTCAAGCAGGCGGTCTATCTGTATACCATCCTTGATGGTATTCTTAATGAAATCGATACGTTCATCATAGTTGTCGGCACGGCGGCGTTCCTCTATTGCAGGAACAAGACCCAGATGCCTCATGGATATCTTCATTGAATTGTTGCGGCGGATCACACCAATAACAGGGATACCTGTGTAGTGTTCGATAGCCTCTGTTGCTTTTTTAGTGTGTCTTGGACCACCAATGTTGTTGAGGATCACACCAACGATGTTCACGTCCTTGTCAAAGTCCTTGAAACCATTAACAAGCGCAGCAGCAGAGCGTGTAATGCTCCTTGCATTGACGATAAGGATAACAGAACATTTCAGGATCTTAGCTATCTGAGCAGTGCTGCCTGTATCCGTAAAACTGTCAAAGCCTTCAAAAAGGCCACGGACACCCTCGATAACAGCGATATCAGCATCCTCACCTACCTCTGTACCGTGAATGAAAACGTCCCTGACACCCTCCTCATCCATAAGGAAACCATCTATATTACGAGCCCTGCGACCGGTTATCTCAGTATAGTAACTTGGATCGATATAATCCAGTCCCACCTTGTACGGCTGGACCTTGTAACCAGCCTCAGTAAGAGCTGCAAGCAGACCAATGGTAATTGTGGTCTTACCAGAGGATGAACTTCCTGCTGACAGGAGTATCCTTGGTATTTCCTTAACTTTATTATTTCCCGGAACCTTAGGGTTGTCAGACATCTTATCAAACCTTAACGTGTAAGTTCACGAAGTCTTTCATCATCAAGTGATGAAGGCATCACAGAACCTTCATTTGACATAATTGCATGTGCAAGCTCACGATATACACCTGCAACTGATGACTCCGGAGCCTTTTCAAGCACTGAGAAACCATCTCTCTCACAATCCTGTACGATCTGTTCCTTAGGAATGAAAGCCATAAGCTTGGTGCCTATCTCCTCAGAGAACTTCCTTACGATCTCCTCTTCCCTTGTGACACTTCTGGAATTGCAGATAATGCCGGAAAGTGGTGTATCGATCTTTGAGAGTCCCTTGCAAATATTGTTTGCAGCATAGAGCGGCATATACTCACCGGATGTAAGAACGTAAGCCTCATTCACAAGTCCCTTGCGTATAGGTGCTACAAAGCCACCACATACGATATCTCCCGGAACATCATAGATGATAAGGTCCATATCATCAATTGACTTGCACATCTGCTTAAGCTTCTGGATCGCAACGATGATACCTCTTCCTGCACAGCCGATGCCGGGCTCAGGACCACCAACTTCCACACATTTAACGCCCTTGTAACCTTCATGGACGATGTCCTCTTCCTTGATCTCTATCTTCTGCCTGAGAAGGTCAAGGATGGTTGGTATCCTCTTGCCACCAAGGAGTGTGATGGATGAATCGCTCTTTGGATCGCATCCGATTATCATTACTTTGAAGCCTTCATCAGCACATGCTGCTGCGACATTGGAAGCGGTACTGGACTTGCCGATGCCGCCTTTACCATATATGGCTATCCTTTTCTGTTCCATCAGGCTTCCTCCTCGTTCAACATATCCTTTGCCACTTCGCGCATGGTCGCACCGAACTCGGATTCAACAATATTGCTCACACCAAGTGTCTTTGGATGCAGGTCGATCTCAACAATGACATTGGAATGTCCCATATCCTTTAACGGGAACACCTGTCTTGGACCGTTGGTAACTGAGATCACGTCCATGTTCTGGAGATTGTCCATTGGTATGGCATGTGGTACACCAGTGATAACAGCAAAGTCGAAGTCACTGTACTTCTCAGCTATAAGTTCACTTACCCTGTCACCTGCGATCGGATATTCATCCATACCGCCAATGACCTCATGAATAGGGATTCCTTTCTCATTGAAGTCGTTCATGATGCTTGTTGCATGATGACGGACACGTGGAAGACCAAGTGTATCGTCAACGTTTGCCATGTTGATGACATTCTCTGCAACACCAAGTTGTTCAGCCACTTCGTTGATCGCAACGGTGATGTCAGCGAACATGTAACCGGTCTCTTTCTTGGCGTTCATTATGGTTAGGCATTTCTTGCCTTCTTTAAGATAATTGATGACTTTCTCAGCTACCTTGTACTTCAGGTCACCACGTGAAGGAACAAGATATTCCTTACTTGCTGCACCATGGCGTTTCTCAACATTGGTAGCTTCCTCGAGAAGCACTTTCTGTCTTTCAAGTTCTTCTGAATCAATGACACCTGCATCGCATGCTGACTCAAGTGCGATCAATACGCCTTTGGTATTGTTAGGATATCCTGCATGCACTTCCACCTCTATGACAGGTACGTCAAGGTTAGCATCCTGAATAGGCTCACGGAGTTCCTCTCCGATGATCATACTGGCACATGTTCCTACAACGCCAATGAGCTTTGGATCGAACATCTCATTGACCTTGCTGAGCAGGGAGGAAAGCTCATCACGTCCTCCAAAGACGAAACCGTTCTCATCAAGAGCTGTTGTCACAACGTGTATGCCATCTTCCTCTAGCAGCCTTGCATGTTTGAATGAACATCCAGGCGGACCATGGAGTATTGCAACATCAACATTCAGATCACGCAGTGTATATAACGCAGCCACGATGGAACTGGGCCGCGGGTGTATTATAGAAATATCGTTTTCAGCCATATGTATCCCGATATACTTCTTTGATTATTATAAATATTTAATTTCGTAATAAATAGTATACTTAAAGTAAGTCTATTTTTCTGCACTATCTATTCCTTTATCATATAAAGGACTGATCATAATGAAAGAACAGAGATAAAATAAACCTTATCACCTGAAACATTTCACGCATGAGAGAAGAAGATCTTCCTGCGATGAAAGTCCTGCTGCCATGTCAAGTCCTTCCTCAAGTCCTGGTGAATGCATAATATTATCTGAAACTATTCCCTGCATCCTCTCACCTACAAGTATGATCGTTTCAAGATCATTACCACGTCTGTTGATGAACTCTGACACATCTTCGGGAGGCAGACCCTCACAGACCTGGGCAGCCTCTTCACCCAGCACCATGATGATCCTGACGGATTTCCCGGTTTTGCTCAAAGCATAGTCAAGTGCCTTTTCAACAGAACGTATATCCATTCCGGAATTGGAATTGTCGATAAGTTCCCTGCCTGAGAACATCTTCTTCTGCATACGTCCCTGTAAGCCTTCAAAGGAGCAAATAACGGAAGATATATCGTCTACAGGAATACCCATCCAAAGTGCCACAGATGTTGAAACTGCAAAAGCAGTTGCATATGATGTGGAATTGTAATTTGATGAGAGAGATGAAGTAAAGGTCCCTTCACTATTTTCCACAATGATACCATCATCCCCGAAATACGCCTTAAGGTCAGCATTGATATCTTTTGAATCGCTGAAGGTGCGGTATTGTCTGCCGTTATCTTCAGCCATATCCAGTGCCTTATGGTCACGTATATTCAGAAAGAAGAGCTCATCCGGTCTGCCATAGCCAAGCACACTTATCTTTGAATCGCTGGCACTGGAAGTCGATGCTGCGATAAGATAGTCAGGCTCCAGTGTGGTAATAATTCCCACATCAGCATATCCGGTAAGACCTATTGACACCTCAAGAATGTAACAGTCCGCAGAGACACCAAGTTCTTTCAATTTATCAACAGCAAGCAGGATGCTTCCGGGAGCTATGCTCAGGCCCAGATGAAGAACACGGGAAATTCCCTTCTCCCACAGTTCCAGACCACGAGAGGTATGAAGCACTACCTGCATCCTCATGGAAAGAATAGCAGCAAGCAATGATGCAGAGCTGGTCTTTGCCTTGGAACCGGTGATCTCGATGACCTTAGCACCTTCAAGAGATCCGGTCATTGACAATATATGACCTACAGCCCTGTGGTGTGTCATTATCTCAATATTCTTTTCCCTTCCTCCGGAAAGCATTGGATATTCCGGATCCAAATGTGCAGGACTTACTATCAGATCAAAGCCATCAACAGGCACAGCCTCTTTTGATGTTTTAATTCCATGGGCTGACCCAAGTACAGAGAGAGTGTTCTCATCGACAGTTCCATAAACATCTATTGCAGTTACATTGAGACCAAGGTCTGCAAGCTTCTCAGCGATAATGATACCTGCATGTGTAAGGTCAAGGACTGCAATGTTGCTATAATTGAACATGTTATCGATATGAATGTGAGCTAAAAGAGAAAAAAGTAAAGTTGAAGGTCAGAATTAAGAACGAAAGGAATGGGAAATAATTCCCTTACTTTCCATCGTCTTCTTCATCATCCTTGTAACTGTCAGAGCCCTGCATTGCAGCGTGGATGGAATCGATACCATCAAGCCATTCTGCAACAAGACCGTAAGGAACCTCTTCCATAACCTTCTCTGAGAGTTCCTTTCCACTGATAACAAGAGCACCGATCTCAGCAATAGTGCCGATCGCGATCTCTATGTCGTCAGAGGATTCCGCTTCAAGAGCAACCTTTACAAGGTCACCGATATCATCTTTCTCATCATAGTCACCAGCTACATATGCTTCACATGCAGCAAAGCCTCCCATGAGAGAGGTCTGAAGAGAATCGATCATAAGGTCCGCATCCTCTGATATAGGATCGATCTCAGCAAGTGCAATATCCCTAATCTGTCCCAGATATTCCAGTGCAGATTCCTGTGGGATCTGTTCTTTCTCATATTTAGCGATGATCTTCAGACATGCAAGGATTATATCATCCTCCATGTTCACAAAGATAGCTCCTGCCTTTCCCTCTGTCTCATCAGATTCTTCTAATTTGAAATCGCTATCTTTTACCTGGTTGATCCAGTTGTTCCAGCGCTCTGCTGTATAAAAATCATGATGGAATCCATCACCTGACTTCCCTGCCATTCAATTACCTCTATGATTATAAATTCGATATTTTTCTTATTCCTACGAATTGCTTTTTATATAAAAGATGTTCGCAACGAAACTACAGTTTAAGTTCTACTTTCTTCAGGGAACATCCTGACACCAGTCCATCTTCCATTGGACCAAGCACCTTTACAACTGTGCATTTGTCCCCTTCCTTAAGACATTCAGGATACAATATATCATACACACTGTCATCGAATTCCGTACATTTTGGAAGTTCATAGCTTATCTTTGAACCTTCCACAGCCTTTCGGGACTCGATCGCTGCAAGTATAGGGGCGCTTTCTACCTCTACTGTCAATACCCCGCCCTCATGGACGAAACAGTTGTGAACTGTATCTCCCCTGAGCTTTGAAACACGGTATTTCCGGCCCGGATCCAGATTCATACAGGTCCGTTTAAGCTTGCATTTGCCGCACTCACGGGACTCTCCCATGAATATGAAATCCTCGCCCTCTTTTGCAAGCCTTGAGCCGATAAGTGTAATGGTAGTGTTGGTTTCTGTCATATTGAATCACCTTGTATATGTTGAGATATAATGATATAATTAATGAAGTGATCATGAAATAACTTTTGTCAATCTTGCAACCTTCTCAGCTGCCTCCGGAGTCAGCCCCGCCCCTAGTACCGTATACCTCTCCGGACGTATCTCATGTGCAACAAGAAGCGCCTCTAATATATACTTATCTTCAATTCCAAGTTCTTCAGCTGTTGTTGGCGCGCCGATGATCTCCAGGCATTCCTTTATCTTCTTCCAGTCGCCACCATGCAGGTACATCATCATTATTGTACCCACACCACACTGCTCACCATGTAAGGCCGAACCCGGTGCAAGCATATCCAGAGCATGGCTGAACATGTGCTCAGAACCTGAAGCCGGTCTTGAAGAACCTGCAATGCTCATGGCAACACCACTGGATACCAGAGCCTTCACAACGATCCTGACAGAACTTTCAAGTTCAGGTTTGATAGCCTCAGGAGAATCCATCAATATCTGGGCCGTCATTCTGGAAAGAGCTGCTGCGTACTCACTGAAAGGTTCATTTCGTAACCTGTGTGCCAGTTCCCAGTCCAGTACCGCAGTATAGTTGGAGATAATATCACCACATCCGGCAGCAAGCAAGCGATAAGGTGCACCGGATATGATATTAGTGTCTGCTATCACAGCCATTGGAGCATTCACTTCGATGGATGTCTTCTTACCCTTATCGTGTATCGATGCCCTTGAGGAAACGATACCATCATGTGAAGCTGCTGTTGGTACACTTATAAAAGGAAGGTCAAGCTGTGTAGCTGCCAGTTTCGCCACGTCTATGGACTTTCCGCTCCCAACTCCCATAAGATACCGGGAATTCGATCCTTCGGCTTCAGAGACAACCTTTTTTACATCATCCATGGATGCTTCTTTTGAGACTATGATACCGGGTTCATAGCCACAGTCATCCAGATGATCGAATACGACATCACCTGCTATCTTCTTAGTGTTCTGCCCTGTGACAATGAAAGCACCTTCCCTGAGTTTAAGATCATCACAAACATCCTTCACATCATAGATGACATCAGGACCCACAACAACATCCCTTGGTAACTGCATCCACTTCTTTTTGCCTTTTGTCGGGATCACTTATATACCTGCCAAAAACTGAATTGCTGAATACGTATATTAGATAAGGGTCAATACCCACCGGACAGTGACCGAGATCATGCCGGATACTATGCAGACCATTGACCTGAAATAATGAACGGGCTTCTGTGCGGACCATCCAGCAAAGGGAATAGCTCGATGACTTCCGCTTCCCATAAACCTATTAAGCGTTAGTTGTATTAGGATATTCCTATATTATGTTACTGCTGTGATTATAATGCCATTGATAGATAAACTTACCCAATTCATTAACAATTATTACATAGACCCTATCCTTCACGATAGTGGCTACAATATAGTGAATACTGTTACGTGGGCCATATTGCTGGGAATATGTATATTCGGCGTTGTCAAACTGCTGAGGAAACTGGATATCGATATCGATGACAGGCTTACGGCAGCAATAGTTCCCTTTGTCCTTGCAGGTTCATCCCTGAGAGTAATAGAGGACACAGGAGTACTTACAACACCTGCAAGTTATATTTTCATAACCCCGAACATCTATTTTGTGGTATTTGCAATAACAGTGTTCTTCCTAATGCTTTCAAAATGGATAGTGAAATTAAAGGGAAGCGGAGATTACCTGAAGAACTTTGCATACTTCGGATCCGCATGGTTCGCTTTGAATCTGGCGATACTGTTCTATCTTGAGGATATGGTCCGTCCATGGCTGCCCGTCTTTGTGATCGGTGCAGCAAGTGTGATAGTCCTGTTCACAAAGTACATCTTTGACAAGATCAGCTTCGACCTGCTCAAGAACAAGATCAACATGGCGATCCTCTGGGTACACCTGATGGATGCATCATCCACCATTGCAGGGATCGATTTCCTTGGATATTACGAGAAACATGTAGTACCTTCATATCTTATAGATCTCACAGGCACTGCATTTGTCATGTATCCGTTAAAACTATCTATATTCATCCCGGTATTATATATACTGGATAATCATTTTGATGAGGACGAGGAATCGGAGACACTAAAGACCTTCCTGAAGCTGGTCATCATAGTCCTTGGATTATCTCCTGCATGCAGGAACACCATCAGGATGGCATTTGGAGTCTGATCCATGCACGACGAGAACACAAGAGAGAGATTCTGGACATACATCGAGGAACTGAAACCTTTTGTCTGGATAAGTCTCGCACTTTTTATTATATCTACAGTAGCGGGCTATGCCTACTATTCCATGGACCCTTCCTATGCATTGAACTCATTGGATGGCCTTGAAGAACTCGCAGAGATGCTTCAGGGATTATCGGCTTTAGAGATAATGCTGCTGATATTCGTGAACAATGCTGTGAAGATGTTCTTCTCGATACTTCTTGGTTTTGCACTTGGAATAATACCATTCGGATTCCTTCTCATGAACGGTTTTGTCATCGGTATATTCGCACATTACCAGACAGTTGAGAATGGAGCATTGTTCGTCATAGCAGGCCTCACACCTCATGGACTTATAGAGGTCCCCATGCTTATTATATCATCAGCAGTTGGAATGAAGATAGGATATGTTGCATTGCAGGCACTCCGTTCGAGACCTGTTGACCTTAAAGAAGAGATCATCAAGGGGATCAAATTCTACCTGCACTGGCTATTCCCACTTATATTCCTTGCAGCTGTAATAGAGACTTTCATAACACCACTGATCATTTACATGGTCACAGGCATTTAAGATCACAAACTCATAACTCCCGGCGTAAACAGGTTTATTAATAGTAAATACAATGTCTGGGCAAAACCGAGGGCAAATAATGATAGACAGAAAAGAGATCTCAGAGATCATTGAAGATTATGACATGGACAAGGTCAAGATCGGTACTGTTGCTTCGCATTCAGCACTTGATGTCTTTGACGGCGCAATTGAAGAGGACTTCAGAACACTTGCTATATGCCAGCAGGGACGTGAGAAGACCTATACAGATTATTTCAAGTCACAGAGAGACAGCAACGGTAAGGTTGTCCGTGGTATAGTGGACGAGCACATAATGCTGGATAAGTTCAGCCAGACAACCTCACAGGAAGTCCAGAAGAAACTGGTCGAAGAGAATGTGCTTTTCATACCAAACCGTTCCTTCACATCCTACTGTGGGATCGATGAAGTAGAGAACGACTTCAAAGTACCTCTTGTAGGAAGCAGGAACATGCTCCGCAGTGAAGAGAGAGGTATGGACCGTGACTACTACTGGCTCCTTGAGAAGGCAGGACTGCCATTCCCTGAGAGGATCAGCGACCCACAGGACATCGAGGAACTTGTGATGGTAAAGCTGCCTCACGCAGTAAAGAAACTGGAAAGAGGTTTCTTCACAGCAGGAACCTATGAGGAATACCAGCAGAAGGCACAGTCACTCCTGAAGCAGGGTGTCATCACACAGGATGCACTTGACAATGCAAGAATAGAGCGCTATGTGATCGGTCCTGTATTCAACTTCGACATGTTCTACTCACCTGTTGAGACAGAGATGAACAAACTTGAGATACTTGGTATTGACTGGCGCTTTGAGACAAGTCTTGACGGACACGTACGTCTGCCAGCACCACAGCAGATGACACTTGCAGAACACCAGCTCACACCTGAATACACCGTTTGTGGTCACAACTCCGCAACTCTCAGGGAATCACTTCTTGAGAAGGTATTCGAGCTTTCAGAGAAATACATCGAAGCTGCAAAGAAGCACTATGACCCTGGTGTTATTGGTCCGTTCTGTCTGCAGACATGCGTCGACAAGGACCTGAACTTCTATATATATGATGTAGCACCACGTGTCGGTGGAGGAACAAATGTCCACATGTCAGTTGGTCACCCATACGGTAACACCATATGGAGAAAGCCAATGAGCACAGGTCGCCGTGTTGCCTTTGAGATCAGAAGGGCAATTGAGACCGATCAGCTTGACAAGATCATAACATAAGATCATAACTGAGCCCTTACAGGTCTGAGCATTTCTCAGACCTCTCTTTTTAAGATAAGAATACAATATAAATAACTGCTATCAAATAATAGTCTTTTTATATAATAGCGGTGATATTATCTAATCACATGCAGATCAACAGGATACCCACCGGAATAAAAGAGCTGGATGAACTACTGGAAGGAGGTTACCCCCTACAACAGGGCATCCTTATAAGTGGCCCACCGGGATCAGGAAAAAGTATCCTAGCAACACATTTCCTTCACATGTCATGTCTTGCTGGAAAGAAATGTATGCTCATGCTCACCCATGTAAATGTGGAAAGCTACCTTGAACAGGCAAGGAGCATAGGGATCGATTTCCAGACCTGCATTGACAAAGGCACTCTTCTTATCACTAAATCCTTCGAGACACGCAGCAACAAGATATACAATGCCGCACGACATGGAGCAGGCATAGGTTTTCTTGAGAAGGATATTGTCCAGAACGTTCAGGACATACCGGACGATGTAGATGTAGTAGTAATAGATAATCTTGACATGCTCTCACTATATCATAGTACAGAGGAATTTGCTGACAAGTTCTTCACTATAAACGATATACTCTTCGGAAAGAAATGCACTTCACTATTTTTGATGGGGCAGGAAGAGAACGGGATGAAGCATACGATAGCCCAGCACATATCCTTTGGTAATATTGAACTTTATATGGACAGGGAGACAGGCACAGGAAGGGGTATTCGTCAGATGTACATACCTAAGATGAGATGCACATATATCTCATTGGAACCTCTCAATTATAAGATCACAAAACAGGGAATTAAGATAGAGAGGATCTTCCAGAGGGATGAGATAATAAAAGATGCCCTCAAGTCCGTATTGTGATACTTCCGGACGGACTGGAAACTTTTTTACACCACCTTATCCATAGTAAGTTATATACATTATTAAAGGAATAAGGCATGGTTTGCCATACCAATAGGTAATTGCATTTTCTGGTTGTTCGAAATCATTTAAATATGATCAGGCGAATGATAGACCAAAATCTAAACAGATAATATATTGAAACTTATACTGAACTTATTTACACTTCTAAAACATTGCCCAACCGGGAGGGAAATCAAAAATTGAGTCAACCTAGTGTTAATATCGGCATGGTAGGTCATGTCGACCACGGAAAAACCACACTTGTCAGCGCACTTTCAGGAGTCTGGACAGATACACATAGCGAAGAGATGAAGCGTGGTATATCTATCAGACTGGGATACGCAGACACTACATTCAGGAAATGCCCTGACTGCCCAGAACCCCAGTGTTATACTGTTGCAGATAAATGTGAAGGCTGCGACAAACCATCTGAAGAGCTCAGGACCGTATCCTTTGTAGATGCACCTGGCCACGAAACATTGATGGCGACCATGTTATCTGGTGCAGCTATCATGGACGGTGCTATTCTTGTAATTGCAGCGAACGAGACATGTCCACAGCCACAGACAAAAGAACATCTGATGGCATTGAACATCATCGGGATCCAGAATATTGTTATCGTGCAGAACAAGATAGACCTTGTACCAAAGGAAAAGGTCATCGAGCACTACCACCAGATCAAGGAATTCGTAAAGGGAACTGTGGCAGAGAATGCTCCTATTGTACCTATATCAGCGCAACAGAACATAAATGTCGATGCGCTCATCATGACAATAGAAGAGATGATCAAGTCACCTACATACAAGATCGACAAACCACCTCACATGCTTATTGCAAGATCATTCGACATCAACAAACCAGGTACACCTATTAAGAAGATAACAGGCGGTGTCATTGGAGGAACACTTACAGAAGGTGTTCTGCATCCAGGGGACGAGCTTGAGATAAGACCTGGAAGAAAGGTAGAGAGTGACGGTACAACAAGGTGGGAACCAATAAAGACAAAAGTCTCCCTGATCATTGCCGGCAAGGACGATGTTGAGGAAGCAACCCCTGGCGGACTGCTTGCAGTAGGAACCACACTTGACCCTACATTAACAAAGAGTGATACTCTTACAGGACAGGTTGCAGGTATTCCTGGCACATTGCCACCTACACGTGATGACCTTAAACTCGAACTTCACCTTCTTGAAAGGGTTGTAGGAGTCTCCGATGAGGAAGAGATAGGTCCGATAAAGACAAGTGAACCACTTATGTTGAACGTAGGTACAGCCACTACAGTAGGTGTGGTCACCAGCGCACGTAAGGATATAGCAGAGGTCAAGTTGAAGAGACCTGTATGCGCAGAGAGCGGCTCCACCGTAGCTATCAGCAGACGTGTCGGTTCACGCTGGAGACTTATCGGTGTAGGAGTTATCGAGGATTGAAAGTAATTATTGATACTAACGCGCTGATGATACCTGTTCAGTTCAATGTTGATATCTTCGAGGAGCTTAAAAGACTGGGATTTGATGACCATCTGGTCCCCAGGGCCGTTATCAATGAACTGAACATTCTGGTCAAGACCCTCAAAGGAGCGGACAGGACAGCTGCAAAGGTTGCACGGGCAATGGCAGACAGATGTGAGATCATCGAGGCAGAAGGACATGCCGATGATGTCATTCTGGATCTGGCAACAGACCTTCCGGCATCTGTTCTCACAAATGATATAGGACTTCGCAAAAGACTGCAAAAAAAAGATGTCCTTGTCATATGTCTGAGACAAAAGAACAGGCTTGAGATAATATCATAGGCGATAGATAGATCAGTTTAAAATCATATAAGTTGCTAAACTAATTATAATTACAAGGATTATTGGAGTCAGTCATATGTATAAGAAGATGAAACTTGCCGATACAATTCGAGTTGCACCAGATCTCTTAGGCAAGGATGTTAACCAGAATGTCAAGAGTGCCCTGAGGACCAAACTTGAAGGCAGGATCGACAAGGATATCGGAGCTATTGTTGCTATCACACAGATAGATGAGATCGGAGAAGGTCACATCCTTGTGGGCGATGGTGCTGTATATTACGATGCAAAGTTCCAGGCAATAGTATTCGTGCCAACTATCCAGGAAGTAATTGAGGGAGAAGTTGTCGAAACTGTTGATTTCGGTGCTTTCGTAAGTATCGGAGCCATGGACGGACTCCTTCACGTGAGCCAGGTCACTGATGATTTCATGTCATATGACGGAAAGAACGGAAGACTTGTAAGCAAGGGCGGCGGCAGGTCACTCGCAGAGGGTGACAAGCTCAGAGCTCGTATCGTTGCGGTAAGTATCAATGAAAGGGATCCAAGGGAAAGCAAGATAGGATTGACAATGCGTCAGCATTCCCTGGGTAAGTTCGAATGGCTTGAAGAGGCCAGAAGACCGACCGCAGACAAAGAAGAATAATCATATACTGGAGAGATCAAATGAGTGAACAGGTTTGTCGCGAATGCCACAGGATAATCAATGGCCAGACCTGCCCGATTTGCGGCTCAAGCAATCTCAGTGCTGACTGGAGCGGTATGGTGATCATAATCGACCCGGAGCGCTCAGAGATAGCAAAGAAGATGGATGTCAAGGTTGCAGATAAATATGCATTGAAGGTGCGCTAATTGGGCCTTCATTTAGCATTACCAGACACACTTCGCCCACGTTTTCGTGAGATATTCGGGCGCCTTTACCGCGGTAAAGGCGACGATACCATTGTAAAGCTTTCCAGAGATCTGGGTAGTCCCACAAAACTTATATCCGTGGGTGATGTTACTACCTTCCACTTGCTCAATCTTGGAATAATACCGGACATCCTCGTAGTGGATGACCGCACAAAGCGCGGACCGGCATCAGACCGGGTCGTAGTGGGTACCAAGCATAAAGGGTTCACCGAAATATCCATTGACAATCCAGCAGGGGTAATAACCGAAGATCTGATAGACGCTGTAGGAAGTGCGTTGAAAACAGATGAACATGTCAGGATATTTGTGCGCGGCGAGGAGGACCTTGCAGCTGTACCTGCGATACTTATGGCACCTGAAGGATCAGCTGTTCTTTATGGACAGCCGGACGAAGGTGTTGTACTTGTTAAGATTACCTTAGATAAAAAGGAACAAATGAAGGACCTGTTAAGTGAGATACTCAACGGACAGGACCATACTACAGAACAAATCGAAGCTATTCGGAGGAAACTGAATGGATATTAAGATCATTAAAGATAAGAATAATGCGCTTCTCAACAGGCGTGAATTGAACCTCGCTGTCACCTTTGACGGTGCTACACCATCAAGGAACGACGTAAAAAGCAAACTTGCAGCTATGCTCACAGTACCATTAGGACTTGTGATCGTCCAGAACATGGATAATGAGTTC
Organism: Methanolobus profundi; assembly: GCF_900114835.1. GTDB lineage: Archaea > Halobacteriota > Methanosarcinia > Methanosarcinales > Methanosarcinaceae > Methanolobus > Methanolobus profundi. Next base: position 419,554 of record NZ_FOUJ01000003.1, read on the forward strand.
GGTAAGCAGGAACTTAAAGCATACATCAAGATCTATGAAGACGAAGCTCGTATGAAGCAGGTAGAGGAAGCATACGTCCTTGAAAGGAACGCGCTCCCTGAGCCAGAGGTCGTCGAGGAAGAAGAAGAAGTAGCTGAAGAACCAGCAGCAGAGGAATAATTATGGCAGCAAAGGATTTCTATAAGGTCAGCGGCGATTCCGTCGAGCGCACACATCAGTCCTGCCCACGCTGTGGAGAGGGAGTTTTCCTCGCAGAGCACAAGGACAGACGTGCATGCGGCAAGTGCGGTTACACCGAATTCAAGAAATAACCATTATTCCTGCAACCCATTAGGGTTGTCTTTTTTCCTATTTTTGTTTTCTTTTCATTATAATAACCTGTCAGTGACATCTCTACTTAATTCACGATATTTTTGTACATGTTCTTATCGTGCATTCATTCTGATAATTATTCACATATCAATATAACTTGATTAGTATACACATTGCAGCAGTACATCAGAAATTTTTCTACCTTCTGCTACGTATTTTGTATTGAAATAATCCGAAAGGTTTATTAGTAGGCACTTTGTTTGCATATATTAGTTCAAAAACAAACATTAGTAAGCTTATTAATAATTACTATTGCAATAATAGCAATTGAATATATGCTAACAATGAATTCAAGTTAGTTTATAATTAACATATAACATTGTACAAGAAGGGGTCAAATGAGTTACGTTTATGCAGCCGTGATAGGCATACTGACAGGTATCTTCATATTTGGGTTAAAGACCGGAGTAGGATGTGGATTCTCAACCGTCAGGAAAAAAGATGTACTGATACTTGCAAGTGCTTACTTTGTAATATCCATAATACTTGGAAGTCTGGTGGAAATGGTGGACCAGTCATATCTGGAAGGTATCGCAAACCTTGGAATGACACTGCACGTATTCATAGCACTTGTTCTGATAGGAGCAGGGATATACACTCAGAAAAAATGGAACTGTGGACATGATGTCTCAAAAAAGACCTTCCTTGTCATATCAGTTCCCTGTCCTGTATGCCTCACAGCTCTTTTTGTGTCTTGCATGATACTGGCCTCAACACTTGAAGTAAGTGGATGGAAGGTCGGTATTCTGGTAGGATCTGTTTTCTTCATATCAGTGATATCATCAACATGGATCTTCAGAAGAATGAAAAGAACGCCTGAAGACCTTGGAACAGCGATGATGTTCCTTGGGATATTCTACCTCCTCGGAGCAATGATAGTCCCGGCATACATCAAAGCAAAGAAGCTCAACCTCGCACTGAGCAGTGGAGGAGAATTCGAGATGATCCCATTGTTGATATTCACGATATTCATAATCGGGGGCTATGCCCTCAATAACATAAGAGGTCAATAAAAATGGATGCAACATCTTCGTTGTTTGGTATATTGTACACTTTCTCAGCTTCACTGCTGTATCCGGTAATTATTATTCTGATACTACTAGTGGTATTCTCTCTGATGCTTATCGGAGAGTTCCTTTCAGAATATGCGAAAAGACATCGAGACATCGGGAATCTTGAACTTTGTTGCAGTAAGGTAAGAGAACATGTAGGTTCTCAGGAATTTGAAAAGGCTGCCGGTTCACTGCGTAATGTAAAACAGAATTTTATGGTTACAGATTTTGCAACATCTGCTGCAGATCATCTTGAAAAGAACATGATCCCTGCCATTGAATGGCTGTCACAGGAATACGAGATCAGAATGGCAAAGAGACTGGAACAGACTAGGATCGTAGCAACCATCTCACCTATGCTCGGACTAATGGGAACACTTATCCCACTGGGACCTGCATTAATAGGACTTTCTCAGGGAGATATCGTACAACTTGCAAACAACCTCATGATAGCATTTGCTACAACGGTTATCGGATTGTTCGCAGGTAGCATCGGCTATGTTCTTACACAGATAAGGAAAAGATGGTACTGGCAGGATATGGCTGATATCGACTATATCCTCGATACCCTGGAGGTAGGGGAGTGAAGAGAAGAAGGTACAGACGAACAGGACTCATCAATAATGAGGACGAGCAGAACCCCCTGACAGGGGTTGCTAACCTTTTTGACATTGCTATGGTATTCTCCGTAGCACTTCTGGTGGCACTGGTGATGTCATACCAGATGCCGGAGCTTCTCAGTCCTACAGAGGACATAACCCTGGTCAAGAACCCGGGACAAAAGGACATGCAGATAATAATCAAAGAGCAAGGTCAGCCCATCGAGGTCCTGAACATGACAGACCAGATAGGCGGTGGAACCGGGGAAGCTCTTGGTACTGCTTACAAACTTGCTGATGGAAGAGTGGTTTACGTTCCTGAAGAAGAAGATGGAGGTAACACAACTTCCAGTTAATTTTTTTTGTCTTTTGATTCAAGCTGGCTTGTTTTAAAACAATTCAACTTAACATCGTGGTTGGTGGATAGGAACATAAATAAAGAAAAGATGGTGGAGCATTTCGGTACAGCCTGCAAGCAAAGTAACCGAAATGCTGCACGTTATCGAGGGATAACATGCAAAATAAGAGAATATTGACATTGTTCATAAGTGTATTGTTGTTACTGTCACTAACAACAGTGGTCTCGGCAGAAGAAAATGACTATTATCTGGTAGCAAATACAACCAGTGATGCAGACGGGAATTTTGTTTTTGATGATATTCCGAATGGAGAGTACCTACTGTATGCGATAAACTATTCAGAAGGAAGAGGTGGAGTGTGGAGCTGGTACAATGCACAAAAAGATATTGTTGTTAGCAGTTCAGACATTACAAATCTGGAAATAGAACTGGAAAAGAACTCCGTAATAGATGAGAACAAAGTGCTGGCATATTTAGATAAATCAACGATCGAAGGCG
>NZ_FOUJ01000008.1 GCF_900114835.1 Methanolobus profundi
CTTTTAATATCAAGAGCTTTGAGTTTGTTTTTGTGTTTTCAACTTAATATTAACTCTTATAGCTCAGGTTTTGTTCTATTCAGTATGCATGCATTCCACGGTATGTCTACTCTTACCTTCCATCTGCATAGACAATATCATTAGAATAGGGGGGTATTGCAGGGTTGACATTCATATCGAAGTCTACCTTTTGTAGGGTATTGCTTTACCGATAATAAGCATATTTTAATAATGATCCTGCGTGAAAAAGGCACTAAAATAAAGGATCTATTTTGCCCTATAAAAAAAGAGGTAGCACCCCGAATAACTTATCCGGGGTCTGATACAAAAAAGGTCTGGTCACAACCGTTCATTTTCTTCATTATTTCTTCTTTTGATCAAAATAATGAAGAAACCTGCTACAATAAGCAGTGCAAGTAGTCCGAGAACCTTTAATGTACTGCTCTCTTCTCCGTGTGATCCGTCATGTCCCAAATCTGATCCATCTGGATCTTCCATGGAAGCTGAAATTCCATTGCCATCTGATATCCCGGTGGACACAGGTTCAACTATATCTGTATCTTCTGAACTGACCATCTCAGCTGCTGTCTCCTCTACAGTTTCATCATCACTCCAGAACAGGAGTTTCTTAAGATAATATGGCATTCCATCGCTTTCGGAGGTAGACGATGAACTGTATTGATAGTTACATGTGACAGCAAATGGTGAGTATCCGGAAATATTCCTTACAATGAAGTAGGAGTATGTTCCATCATTACCTGTAAGTTCAGGTGTGTACGCTTCCCACTGTGGATTGGACCAGTGCCTGAGGTATACGGTATTGATGATCAGGCTTCCTCCATCCTTTGTATTGAGTACTCTGAACTCTATGCTGCGGTTGTTGCTTCCATCATTGACCAGTGTCTCGTTGTTGAAACCAATATCGAAATACTGGTATATTGAAGAGGCAGGGAAATCGATACTTGAACTGTTGATCGAAGAAGTGTTCAGTACTTCCACCTTGATCTGTATACCCGTGGTGTTGTTTCCTGTATTGAATGATGTTGAAATTATACTGCATGCAAGACCGTTACAATCTCTCTCATTGTTGTTTGTCGTGTTGAAGCGCAAGTACTTGTCACTGCCATTTATCGTAATATCTGGTGTGGTATTGATCATTATCTCAATGTCATCTCCACTTTCAGATGAATTAGTGATCGTCCATTCCCAGGAATGTGTGTCTGTCCTTCCAATGCTTTCGTTACTGGTCTGAACGGACACATTATATATCTCCATAAAGAAATTACTCTGGCTGAAGTACTGGCTGCTGTTGATCAGACAATAGGATACAAGGGACGAATCATTTGTGTTATTGAACAATGTGGCGCCTGTTCCGTTTACAGGATTTCCGTCAACGAGCCATACAAAGCTTGAGTAAAGAGTGCTCTGAATACTGAAATTCAGTTCTTCTCCATATGCTGATATTGCTGATGTGTTCTCAGGTGAGTATGTATTGATCGGTTCATCCGCACATCTGATATTGAAAAGGCTTGAAGATGTCCCGTTGCTGTTCTGTACTGTGAGGTTTACTGTGTAGTTACCAGATGTGAACATGTGCGTAGTGTTACTGTCAGTTGTATTACTTCCATCACCGAAGTCCCAGTTCCAGTCCGTTACAAGTCCGGATGAGTTGTCGGTGAAATTAACTGTAAGCGGACTTATTCCTCTGCTTACGTTAACATTAATATCGGCGATCGGCAGGATGGACACGTTCATATGTACATTCTCTGTGTTGTTCACATGTCCGAAATTATCGGCAAAACTACAGTTATAGGTCATTGAACTTACCAGTGTACCGGAATTGCTTGCAGGGATAGAAATGTTATATGAATAGTTCCCTGAATCAAAGGTCATTTCATATTCCTGTCCATCCACTGTTATATTGCACCAGTCCACTCCGGCGATATCAGTGACATTTATCTCTACGGTAACAGTCTCTCCTGTACTACCATTAAGGACTTTCTCGACCCAATTATGGTCAGGTCCGCTTGAATCTATTGTAAATGTGACATCTCTTGCTGATGAGTTATCCTGTGTATCATTCGCATATACACGGAACATAGCATTTTCAGTATCATCCTGGGGTAAAGTGTAAGCCATGCTTGTGCTTGTCAAAAGACTTCCGATCTGAGCCCAGCTTCCATTGAAGAGCCACAGGTCGTATTTCACACTGTCACCTTCCACATCTGTGGACGAACCCCATGATACTGTCATAGAGCTTCCACCCTGTTTGATCTGTCCGCTTGTTGGTGATGTGAATGCTCCTGGGGTTGTTGGTGCATCATTTACTGACGTAACGCTCACAGTAACTGTGGTTGATAATTGTGGTGATTCATCACCTGCCATTCCGCCATATTCGACAAAATAACCTGTTATTGGGTCGGTATAACCTGAATAGTAATCGTTCCATTCTCCATTTACAAGTAAGTGGGCACAGTCTTCACCATATGACAGATATGCATCATTTGGCTCTCCACTTGCCCAATTTTCGTATGCTAATGCAGAACCAGCGTAGTTACCACTCCAAAATTGAGTTCCTGCTTCAGGTCCGGTTACCCATTTCCACACTCCTTCAGTGTCTGCATCACTTGCTCCTATCCATGCCTGTCCTTGTATTTTAGAACTGATGAAAGTGTTCTCTGCTGCAGATGTAATTGTTGCAAGATATCCCTGTAATCCTTCCAGTTCCCTGCTTGCAGCAGCAGTTTCTGCTGCTGTCCATGAAATATGGGAACTTGCCACGTATTCATAATAGTGGCCTGTATCTTCTAAATATAATGTATTTCCTCCCAGGACAAAGGTGATCTTTCGGTTTGCAGTGTTTGGTTCCTCGTTTGTATTCTCGTACCTTACATTTCTGAAGGCAGCCTGATATGCTGCTGGAGTTGTGCTGTCGGAAGACAATGTCAGTACTCCTGTAGAGGTGTCAAATGATCCTGATATGCCACTTGTTGTGTCATATCTTAGATAGTCCTGTCCGGAGACATAACCATCTCCTATGTATACTTTAGCTGAAGAGTAAGTAGACTCGCTGCCGGTGATCGTCAGTCCGGGGTCTATATACATGTCATCATTTTCAGTATAAGTTGCAGTACTGCTCGAAGCAGTCAATGTAGTTACTGCTTGTGCAACAGGCGTGAAGGCCACACATGATATTAATAGTAATGTGGCAATAATAATTGATCTGTGCATAAATTCCTCTCCTCTCTGAATTATGTATTTGGTTAATGTGAAAAAAATCAATGTCTTTATATGGCATCAAGTACCATGCTTATTATTTATCCATATTTATTTTTATCTTTAAATTAATAAAGGTATTTTAATCTTTCCGTAAATTGATCACAGAAGTTATTCTCGTGCACTCTTTGCATGGTATTAGCAATGCATCGAATAATTTGTGATATTAAAAATGCAGATCAGGATGGCGTAAATAAACAATATTTGCCAAAAATCGAGAATATGGTGGAATATATACTCCATAAAATTGATCTTATCTCTTAAGGTGATCGATGCACAGCTCATCAATTATATGCCTGCACAAATAATTATTTCTAAAAAAGAGAACATTTAGCTGCTATCCTCGGACAGCAGCTTAAAAAAAAGAATTAGTCTATGGTATCATGCATGCGAGGTTTGATCTCATTTAGACCACTTGACTCGCTTTCATCACCATTCTCATCATGATCTCTGCGATGCATTTCCTTGCTGACCATCTGGTTGAACATGAAGTACTTCTTCACGTATGCCATGATCTCTTCATCGGATATGCAGGAAACCCTCTTTTCATCATTATAGAGCTTCTGGATATCTGTCTGGATCGCTCTGAGACGTTTATCGTTCTTATCGATCTCGATATTAACTTCCAGCAGTTCGTTCAGTGTTTCCTGGACCTTATATCTGAGTACTTCGATGCCTGATGAATCACCGATAAGGAATATCCTCTTTCCACCAACGATCTCAGGTGGGTATGGCTCGTAGGTGAACGGATTCTTGATAACACCGGCAGAGTGGATGCCTGATTCATGGGCGAACACGTTGTTACCTACAACAGACTTGTTCCTTGGTATACGGATACCGATCTCATCCTGCATGAACTTTGAGAACTCTACGATAGAATCAAGGTTATACTTGTCAAATCCTTCGATACGCCTTGCCAGGAACAACAGAAGCTTCTCCATTTCAGCATTACCTGCCCTTTCTCCTATTCCTAAGAATGTAACGTTGGACCAGTTTGCACCGTGCCAGTAGCCTGCAATAGAGTTAGCGACTGCAAGGCCGAAATCATCATGGCAGTGGGTCTCGATGTTCTTGACATTGAGCTCATCCTTCAGGTACTTTGTGATCATTGGTATTCCAAATGGCTCGTCAACACCTTCAAAAGGTATACCGAACCCGATGGTATCACAGATACGAATAGTACAGTCAGGATCGATGTCCATTATCTTCTTGATAAGCGGGAATGTAAAATCGTAATTGTCTGCACGGGTCATATCTTCGATATGAGCCCTGGTACGAAGGCCATGGTCCACTGCATACTGGAGTGCATTGAGATATTTCTCCTCAGCTGTCTCACGGGTCAGTCCCATCTTATCGATTATGTGCGGGTCTGATACTGACATCAGGACACCGGTTTCCTCGATACCGTCAATGTTGAGTACCATATCAATATCAGCAGGATTAGCACGTGCCCATCCGGTGATCTCCGGGAATTCATATCCCTGATCCATCATGAGCTTGATAGCCTTTCTGTCCCTTTCGTTGTACACGAATGACTCAAGTTTCTCTATTCCTATCTGATGCAGGTAGTTATATATCTGGAACTTCTGCTGACTCTTCATAACAATACCGGGCATCTGTGCCCCGTCCCTGATAGTGCTGTCACTGATAGATACTTCCTGCCCCAGAGGCAATTTTATTTTTGGAAGATCATCATAATCCTTGTATATTTTCATTCCATACCTCCTTTGTATAGATCTTGTGATCCCGGAACGCATATCCTATGCAAAAATGAGTCAATATCAAATATTGATGTCTAACTGGAAAGCGATCAAACTCCGGGTAATTATCTTTATTGAAAGATGAACTCCATCTATTATAGGCAAACTTCTACTTAAAATGTCCTTTCGTTATCTGTAATTTAATAATTTTCTTGAGATGTGAGTGACAATAAACCTTTAAATCTTTATAATTTAAATTAGTACATGATTCATATGTGGAGCACATTACTCAGGAAGTTCGAAAAATATCCGGCCCAGCAAAAGGTCCTGAAGGTCCTTTTTGAAAGAGGTTTCCAGGTAAACGATGAAGGCAAGGTGACCTCAGGCGCAATAGAGATAGCCCACACACAACTTGCCAGAGAAGCAGGTGTTGACAGGCGTGTTGTTGATTCCACCACGGAGGTCATCCTTTCAGATGACCAGTTGAAAAAGATCTTCCAGAATGTAAGGTCCATACCATTTCTTCGTGATGTAGCCCCTCTTCTTGGTCAGGGTGTTGTTATAATCACTCCTGATGATGCATCACACAAGGGTATAATCTCAGAGGTATCCACAGTGATCGCAAAGCATAATATCAGTATCAGGCAAGCTGTATCAGATGACCCGTTCTTCACTAACGAGCCTAAGCTCACCATAATAACAGATACCAAGGTCCCTGGAAGTATTGTAGAAGAATTGCTCAAACTGGATTCAGTAAAGGGTGTCAGTATCTATTGAAGCCCTCTTCTATCTTTTCCTAAAGAACAGCCTTTGCAAAGGCACGGAACACCTTTAACATATGCACCGAACGTGAAGGGTGCAGCATCTTTTTTATCAGTATGGATGGATGGTCCATGTCGCCATAGCGTGTGATGGTGTCAAGAATAGCTGGATCGTTCATGGACCCTATCAGCTCATCGAGCTCACTGTCCTCAAGTCCACCTATGAAATTATGTATCCTCATTCCCATGGAAAGTTCCTTTCCTATCTTTCCACGCCATCTTTTATCATATTCCGAAAGGAAGTTCGAAGAACTATTTTCCTCAGAAACAGCTTTTGCAGCAACCTCTCCTGCTATCTTTGCGCAGACAGCACCGGTGTATATTCCTCCACCTGATGTTGGCTTGACCTGACCAGCAGCATCTCCTACCACAATCACACCGTCAGAATATGTCTTTTCAAGAGGTCCAAGTGGTATCCCGCCCATTACAAGGTCCAGTTTACCTCCACCATATCTCGAGGCTACATGCTTGTTATTTATCAGTAATTCTTCCAGGACCTCATGGGCATTGATGCCATATTTTGGGTCAACTGCCATCCCTACTCGTGAAATACTTTCATTCACAGGTACTGTCCATCCAAAGAATCCAGGAACCTGTGATCCTACGAACAGTTCCACAAAATCAGTATCATCTGAGCGATACGGGACCTCTGCCTGGATTCCCGGAAGTACTTTGCTCACATTACCAAGACCTGCCATCTTTGCTATCCTGCTACGAACACCATCTGCTGCGATGATCACATTAGCCTCAATTGTCTCAGTTCTTCCTTCTCTAATTACAGACAATCTCTGTATCTTGCCGGATGTTTCGATGCCAGTAGCTCTGGTATTCAGCCATAGGTCCACATCTTCTCCAAGTGCCATCGCTCCGAGCTGGCGGTCGAACATCTTTCTGGAAACAACATATGCTTTTGTCTTCTTTCCATCAATGGGCAGACGGTCACCATTCATAGGGTGTACGAATGCTCCTCTGACCGAGTTGAACACAAAGTCATCAGATGGCTCTACGTCGCATTCACTGACCGCTCTTGTGCTTAATAATCCGGTGCATCCTACGGGGCTGCCAATTGAAGAGTGGTCCTCTACCATCAATGTCCTGGCACCGTTCATGGCGGCATATCTTGCTGCTGTGGAACCGATGGGTCCGGCTCCTACAACTATAACATCATATCTTTTCATGTCAGCTTCTATTTCCATTCTGTATTATTGTGAGCAATTCCCTGAACGCATTTATTGTATGGTCAGGTCTTTCCATTGCCTGCACGTTATCATCAGGGTGGCTGTAATCGCCATATAATGCATGTACAGTTACCATTCCGATCTGTTTGGAGGGGATGATGTCTCTTCTGAGACTATCTCCTACATAAAGCGTCTCGTAGGCTTTGAGGCCCATGGAGTCCAGTGCATAGGTAAATGGTTCATGGGATGGTTTCTTGTGTCCTGTCATATCATAGGTGAAAAGTGAATCGAAACATCCACAGAGGCCTACCTTTCTGAGGCGTTTGCTGGCATTGTTCTTATCAGCATCAGTCAGTATTCCAATACTGAGCTCCATTTCCTTCAGGTCGAGCATTGTATCCTTCACACCTGGATAGAGTTCGATAGTGCTTATCTTCTCCCTTTCGTATATGGCGCAGCAATCGTTGAACATCTGTTCCGAGTACATATCATATTCTATCAGATAATCGCTGATATTCTCAAGGTCTTCAAACCCGTATTTCTTCCTGCGGAAATAGGATAACAGTTCATGAGCTTCTCCTTTTCCGATGAATTCCACAATGGCAGTGCAGGCAGTTATTTTTGCTTCTATGAAGTCAAAAAGGGTGTTATCCATGTCGAATATAACGCCTTTTAACTCACCTGTCATTATCGTGCCGTCCATTATTCTCATCTCATCTTCAAGGGTATAATGCTCTCCCTCGGTCGGAATTATGCAGCATTCATATATCAGCTATTCGTCTGCTGAAATATTCCAAAAGCAATATTTATATATTATTCTGATATATACAATAAACCTACTATCAAAATGATAGTTACTGAGGGAAACAATGGTTAAACAAATACAGTTAGAAAAGACTGATAACCCAGTGCAGTCCAATTCATCGACCGCTGATGAATTTGTTGTACGAAGTGAAGAGGATGGGTTCTATTCATCCTGTGGTCAGGCATATATCAGGATCGACAGAAACTGAACATTGAAGTTTTAATGATCTCTATTTTTCTGATAATAGTTCCTACTTTCCATTTTTTGCTGGATCTTCTGTTTTTCAGGTGATCTTTTCAGATCTGTCCTTGTAATGGTCGAAAAGTTCCTTTCCCCATAAGATGGCAGAGTCCTCGGAACTTGATATCGTAGTACTATCGTATTTCCCCTGATTTCCGGGAAGTGCCATTGAGAAAAATTTTTCACTTACAATTAGGTCCAGAGGCCTGACCTGTCCTTTATAGACAAAGATGTTGGACCTTTCATCTTTGAACAGGTTGTTGATATCTTTCTCGTATTCTTTTTTCAGCGATGCGAATATCGGATTGTCTGTCAGTAATATATTGTGATTCTGTGGGATCTCTCCTCTTATGGTCCTGTAGACATCCTCTGTAATTATGAGATCGAGCATGGTTCCCTTTTCCATGAGCCCTGAGTATATTATAAGCTGTGCCGGGTGATGCACTGGAATAAATGCCATTATCCTTTCAGAACCATCTATTCTCTGCAACATGTCTTCCTGTTGTTCGAATATATCAGGCATCTGCGGTTCACATATCTCGCAATTGCTAAGCTCTCCTATCCTGTAGAGAAGTTCATCTGGAATGGGTCTGAGGTCATGTTTGAGCCAATAGCTCCTGTATCTCTCATGGATCTCGAGGGTTGCCAGGAGATCTTCCATATTTCTCACTATCACTTTTCCCATGGGTGTGAGGGTGCAGGTTCCCTTATAGTAGGTTATCAGGTCCCATTCGACAAGCTTCTTTATCTGTGGTATCATTGATTTCCAGGGAAAATCAAAAGCTACCTTTATCTCATCTGAACTCTTTGCTCCATTCTTCAGGAACAATAGTAATTCCTTCCTTTTTTCCGAAAGGAACAATGTATCGATCAGAGACGATCGCATGTAAACCCCATTTTCAATTTGCTTTCAAAGGCATATATAGTAATTGGAATATTGTTATTCATTAGGAATGAACATATGATCTGTTACTTTTCCAACGCTGTTGTCCTTCTCCACTGATGCTGGAATATTCGTATGCCTGTTGCCATATCATCATGGTTTTGGCTATATCTTTTCAACTGAAAATATATTATGAGGAAGGGACCTCGGGAGGAATCGTCTAATGGGGCATATCAGAACAGCAGTATTAGTTTCAGTTCTATTTACAACAGTGATATTACTATTCACTTCAGTGTCTGTAGCAGCAACAGGTATGGGAATGTCAGCTTCATCAATGGATCCTGATGGTGAGAATTACGAATTTCTGATGGTAAGGGTCGTCACTCCGGATTCATTGGAGGTCACAGTGGGGGATACAGTGACCTGGCGGAACCTGCAACGTCCAAAGGTGCCGATCGTTCTTGTGAGCATTGACGGTCTGTGGGATGATGCGACCCTTTACTATGGCAAGACCTTTTCATATACATTTGAAGAGCCAGGGACCTATGCATTTACAGTTCAGGACAATCCTGCAATGGCAGGAACTATAGTCGTATCTGAGGGAACGATGCGTTCGGTAGCCGATACATCTGAGGATGAAGAAATGATGGTGCCGGAACCTGTGATAATGATGACACAGTCTAACGAACAGGTCATGAGCCGTATGCAGGAACAGGTTATGGATCATAGGAATGAGTTCCTTATCGTCCGCACACTTACACCAACTTCGATGGAGGTCTATGCAGGTGAGGCTGTCACATGGAGGAATCTCCAACGCCCAAAGATGCCTGTAGTGCTCATAAGCGATGAGGGTCTGTGGGATGATCAGACCCTGTATTATGGTAAGACATTCTCCTACATCTTTGATGAACCGGGTACCTATAGTTTCAGTATTCAGGACCATCCTGAGATGTCCGGGACCGTTGTAGTCTCTGAGAAAAGGATGGCATCTGTAGAAGATGAGGATACTGAAGCGGTAATGGTAGCACCAGGGCCTGTAATGATGAAAGAGGGTGAGGAAGTCGGAACCATGGAACAGGTAAGGGTACGTGTGGAGGAACAAACGATGGAACATAACTACGAGTTCCTTCTCGTCCGCGTGGCAACTCCTGAGTCGATGGAGATCGAAGCAGGTGAGACTGTTACATGGAGAAATCTCCAGCGTCCAAAGTTCCCTCTTGTACTTGTGAGTGATGATGGTCTCTGGGATGACCAGACCCTTTACTATGGTAAGACATTCTCATATACGTTCGAGAATGCAGGAACTTACAGTTTCAGTGTTCAGGGCAATCCTGCAATGACAGGTACTATAGTTGTAAAATAAGTATGGAAGGTAATTTTCAACCTTCCTCTTTTCTATCTTTCAGGTTATTGGAATATGAGTTCCAGTTCTTTCTGCAGATCATCTGCCATCATTGGTGAATATCCATGTGTACTGCCGTTCACTGAATACATCTCCTTTGGTTCACTTGCTTTGTTGAAGGTACTCAGTGCCATCTCATAGGGAATGACAGTGTCATCTACTGAATGGATCATCACATATCTGCGGGGTGTGATCTCTCCAAGATAGTTGTCAGGGTCTATGGACCTGGAGAACAGGTATGCATCCATGTCCGTGTTCTCATCGACAACAATACTGTCCGTATCATATCCACTTGTACTAATAGCGATCACTCCTTTTATATCCGGGTCGATAGCCGTGGAAATGATGGCGAACCTTCCTCCATTGCTGAGTCCCAGCATTGCGATGTTCTCGCTGTCCACCAGTGACTGTTCACCAAGTACATCTGCTGCGACCATTGCATCATGCACCATCATATATTCCACCGGCTCCTCTCCGTTCATGAAAAGTTCAAGGTCACTCTGCATGTCTATTCCGCCAAGATTCCTCTGGTCGATGGTTATGGATGCATAACCGAGTTCTGCAAGTAATTCCGGGATAGAAGTCTGCTGCTCTTTGGAAACCCCTGCTCCCGGAAGTACGACCACACCAGGTACGGCTGTATCTGAATCCGGTAATCTGATCAGGGCTTCGATATCCGAGTCCCTGCTTTTGAAGGTCAGTGTCCTTACAGTTGTATTGTCGTCTCCGGTCATGACGTTGCTGATGCTATATTCAGTTTGGTCCATCTGTGAATAAGAAAGGATACCCTCGTCTGAAACGGACCAGTCAGCATCCTTGTCAGATGCAAGGGACATTCCGATCACTCCTGCTGCCATAAGTATGATCCCTAATGCAAGTGGCAGTATTTTCACAGTTGGTTTCTGCTGTTGTGCTGTCTTTCTTTTTCCTTTAGTGGTATGGTGCTTGCTCATATGATCACCAGAAATAGTTATACGAACCTGCCGGGAGTCGAACCCGGGTTCTAAGCTCCGGAGGCTTAAGTGATATCCGCTACACTACAGGTCCATTGTATCGATATAGGTCCATTCTGCATGTTTCTCATTGAAGATAAATATAATGTTTCCTTGAATGTTTCCTTGAATGTTCCCTTAAATGTTCCCTTGATCTACTCAAATGTTTCTTTGAATATCCTCCAAAATGATCAATTTATGGGTATTTTGAACGCATATCTGGATGTCGAGATCAGGCATTTTTGTATATATTTGTCCTTTATCGATCATATCAGGTTAATTAGTAACTATACGAACAAAAAGTTTTAAATATCACAATTGTGTATTAGGTGTATTCACGATCGTGATGAAAAACGTACATCAAGGTTATAAGGTTGTTATGAAATTGGCTGCATAGCACTCCTTTCCGGTTACATGCCGTACCTTGTACTAGTGGTCTATTCCACATGAATCCTTCAAATGACAGGAGCTTCCGCGGCTCCTGTTAAAAAACGTACACTCCTGAAAGTTAAAACCCCTTGTTTTATTTATTAACCACGCTAATAGGTTGCACCATGAAAATAAGACTCCCTTCAGGCAAGACCGAAGATATTGATCTGGGTCCTCTTACCGTTGAAGAATTACTTCGTGAACTGGATATAGCTCAGGGCGAGGTGCTTGTCTCCCGTGATGGGGAAATAATTCCCGAGGACACTATCCTTAATATTGATGACAACATCCGTATCATGCAGGTAGTGTTCGGTGGATGAAAATAAGTCCCTGATAAGTGCTTTTTCTCTTACTCATCTGGTTGCGCAGCGTTGCTCATAGCTTCACAAACAGGCTCAGGAATATCTGTTATCCTCTTCCCCCATGAGTAAACGTTCATCTTTTTGCTTCTTACAAAGCCGATTATCGTAAGTCCACGTGCCCTTGCTATATCTATGGCAAGTGTGGTTGTTGCTCCTCTTGAAACTACGATCGGGATATTGGCTGTCAGGCATTTCCTCACCATCTCAGATGATATCCTGCCAGAACAGATGATATATGTTCTTGAAAGGTCGATACCTCTCTCTAATGCGTAACCTATGATCTTGTCAAGTGCATTGTGCCTGCCTATGTCCTCAACAACACAGACCTTTCCTTCTGCATTGTAAAGTCCTACCACATGGATCCCACCGGTCAGGACATGAAGTTCGGAATCAAGTGCTTCCTTCACAGAGTTACGTATGGTCTCTGAATCAAGTGTCAGGTCAGAGTTGATCTCCGGAAGTTTGGCTATATCCAGATAGGACATGGAACCTCCGCATCCGCTGAGCACGGTTTTTTTAGAGACAAGTATCTTAAAAGGACTTTTTGTGAGTACACTGGCATCGGTGTTCTCTATCTTGATGGATTCGATCTCGTCGACATCTTTGATGATACCTTCAGTATAAAGGAAACCAAGAACGAACTCCCTGAGCATATCAGGACTTATCATGGCTGTCAGGGCATGTCTTCCATTAACTCTTACTGCAAGGGGCATTTCCTCTATGACCTGATGTCCTTCCAGCTCAAAAGAGTCAGCATCTCCCTTGATGCAATCAAATTCTGTGTACATTTATAATCTCCTTGCCAGTTCCTTCATGGTGTCTATAAGCCTGTCAACCTCTTCCTCTGTGTTGTAAAGATAAAGGCTTGCACGTACAGTCCCACCCTCAAGACCCAGATGGTCCATAAGTGGGTGACAGCAGTGTTCCCCTGACCTTACCATTATGCCTGCTCCTTCATCAAGGATATGTGCAACTTCATGAGGGTGTAATCCGTCAACATTGAACGAAACGACTCCGATCCTGTCCTTATCATCTTCAGGGCCGTAGACTGTCACTTCATCTATCTCTCTTAGTCCTTCAAGTATTCTCGTTGTAAGCCGTTCTTCATGTTCCCTTATCTTCAGCATGTTGTGATCTTCAAGGTAATCCACTGCTCTGGCAAGTCCTATTATCCCGGATATGTTCGGTGTCCCTGCTTCATATTTTTCATATCCATCAGCAGTAGTATATCCATCCACGGATACATTTTCTATCATACCGCCACCAAGCATGAGCGGGTGGATATCTGCTTCCTTCATCCACAGAATTCCGGTACCCGTAGATCCAAGCATCTTATGTCCTGAAAAACACAGGTAGTCACATCCAAGTTCTTTTACATCGACCGGTATGTGTGGGACAGATTGGGCGCCATCCACAAGGAGCTTTGCACCTTTCTCATGGCATATCTCAGCTATCTCTTTTACAGGTAAAAGGTTGCCAAGTGTATTGGAAGCATGTGTTATCGCCACGATCTTTGTCCTGTCATTGATCGCATTTGCAAGCTGTTCTATATCTATGGAACCTTGCATGTCAGTGTTAACTACTGAAACATCCACTCCTCTGTTACGCAGACGGATCCACGGGAGGAAATTCGAGTGATGCTCAAGGACCGTGGTCACTACGTTATCGCCTTTGTTCCACCTAGTTCCGCAGGCCACCATATTAATGGCTTCTGTGGTGTTCTTGGTCAGAACAGTGGTACCGTTACCACCGCCGATGAATCTGGCTATCTTCTCATGGGAATGCCAGTACTTTTGTGAGGCGATATTGGTCAGTCTGTGAACTCCTCTTCCTACATTGGCACGGTAATGCCTCTCGAATTCGTTCGTTGAGCTAACTACCTGCTCAGGTGAAAGGCTGGTGGCAGCGCTATCCATGTAGGCTATGTCTGCAAGGATGGGGAAATCGTTCCTGATCCTGTCTACTTTAAGCATGCTGTTCCATCCGAAATATCAGGTTATGTAATGATGAATGGATGCACTTCTTATTCTTCGCTGCCAGCTCCGCATTGCTGTTCGTCCTGGCGCAGCTTTTTGCAGATGGTGCATATTCTTCCCGGCAGGTTGTCCACCGTGCCATCTTTCATCTCTTCTGCAAGAATACGTATAGAGTTCTTGACATCATCATCAAAGACGATGCGATATCCTCTTTTCTTGGAAAGGTACTGTGAAACGGCCGAAGGTGCCATATCAAGCTCTTTGGCTACTTCCTGTTGCGAAAGGCCACAATTAACAAGTTCTTCTGCAATAGCTGCCCTTATTGCCGGCAACACATCCCAGACTATCTTTTGACAGGGTAATTCCATAATTTTAGTTTCCTCTGAATTATTGATGGTTATTTCCACTAATGATATAACTCACAATTGTGAATATGCTTTTGATCTTAAAAGCCTTTTCTGTTATCTTTGTAATTGTCTTTGCCTTGTACAATATTTATATATCTTCACAATTGTTAATAAATGGATTATCGGTATATGGAAAGTATAGCACTAAGGTCAAAGAGATGACCTTTGACCCCATGTTATTTACTTATCCAGTTACATATCTAATATCACAGACTTGAAGGACCCATCTCATGTTTAGCGAAGATGAACTTGAACGTTACAGCAGGCAGACAATGCTCTTTGGCGAGGACGGCCAGAAGCGGTTAAAGGATGCAACGGTCTTCATTGCCGGTGCAGGAGGACTCGGATGTCCTGTTGCTCTCTACCTTGCAGCCGCAGGTGTAGGGAACCTGGTAATTGCAGACCGTGACACGGTGGAGCGAACCAATCTCAACAGGCAGGTATTGCACTGGGAATCGGATATTGGCAGGGAGAAAGTTCTCTCTGTTAAGGAGAAGCTCCATGATATTAATCCACATATCAATGTTGAGACCTTCTATCTGACAATAGATCATACTAATATCAGGGAACTTGTGGGAGATGCCGATATTATTATCGATGCAATGGACAACTATCCTGTCCGTTATCTGCTGAACCAGGTTGCCCATGAGAAAGGTATTCCATTGGTCCACGGTGCTATCCGTGGCTTTGACGGGCAGGCAATGACCATAGTCCCTGGTGAAAGTGCATGTTTTAATTGTGTTTTCCCTTCTCCTCCGCCAACAGAGGTATTTCCGGTCGTAGGTGTGACCCCTGGTATAATTGCCATGATACAGGTAAATGAAGCTATCAAGTACCTGCTGGGCACAGGCGAACTCCTGACCAACAGATTGCTCATATGGAACGGGCTCTGCTCTGAGATGGAGTATATGAGAGTGTCAAAGAGATGTGACTGCAAGATATGTGCTGAAATTGGAAATAAACAGGAGTGATCCCCATGATCAGGATAACACACGATGATTTTGATATAAACGCAATGATATCAGCTGCCAGGACCTCTAAGATGGGTGCTCTGGTGACTTTTATCGGAACTGTAAGGGATGATGGAATGGACATGCTTCAATTCGAGGTCTATGAGGAAGTGGCTATCTCTGAACTTGAAACTATTCGTGATGAGGCATTCGAGAAGTTCGAGATAGAAAGCGTTGATGTCATTCACCGAACAGGTGACCTGCCGGTAGGCGAGAACATCCTGCTTATTATTGTAGGTGCCGGACACCGCAAACACGCATTCGATGCATGTGAATATGTCCTTGAACGCATAAAGGAAAGTGTCCCTATCTGGAAAAAAGAAATTGGTGGATCGGGAGATCGATGGATCCCCGGAGAAGCTTATAATTCCTGATCCGTTTATTTAAATCTTTTTTTATCACTTGATATCCAGCATTCTCTGGATGGCAAGTCTTGCTTTTTCTGCAACTTCCTCTGGTACGGTCACTCTTGGAGTTAGACTTTCAAGTGAGTTGTATACTTTTTGAAGGTCTGTTCTTTTCATTGTGATGCATACAGCATTGTCAGATAATGGATAGTACAACTTATCAGGGCAGTCATTTTTCATCCTGTGGATGATCCCTACCTCTGTACCGATAATGAATTCCTTGTTCTCGCTCTTACATACATGTTCTATCATGCCGGATGTTGAATATACATGGTCTGCCAGGTCTACGACCTCTGAGCGACATTCGGGATGTACAAGTACTTCTGCACCGGGATGTAGCTTACGTGCGTTAATGACATCTTCCGGTGTGATCCTGTCATGGACGAAACAGAAACCTTCCCATGGCATTACCTGTTTATCGGTAAAACGGGCAACATAACTTCCAAGGTTCCTGTCAGGCACGAAGATCACCTTATCTTCATCGAGGGACTCAACAACCTTCACAGCATTGGAGGAAGTACAGCATATATCGCTCTCTGCTTTCACTTCGGCTGAGGTGTTCACGTAGCATACTACCGCTGCATCAGGGAACCTTTCCTTGAGCACACGCAGTTCACCTGCTGTTATCATCTCGGCCATAGGGCAGTTAGCATCTGCCGCTGGTAACAGGACAGTCTTTTCAGGTGACAGTATGGCTGCTGTCTCTGCCATGAAATCAACTCCACAGAACACTATCACGTCAGCGTCCAGGTTTGCTGCCTTTCTGGCAAGTTCAAGGGAATCGCCTATGAAATCAGCTATGTCCTGCACCTCGCCTATCTGGTAGTTGTGGGCAAGTATTACTGCACTGTGTTCTTCTTTAAGCTTGAGTATCTTATCTTTGAGTGCTTTTGCGTCAAGTGTCGTTCTGTCGATATAGGTCATAAGTGCTACCTTTGAGTGTTATTGGTGGTTCGTATCCAATGACACGAATTCACAATTGTTATTTAGTATTATTTCTATTTACTTCTTACCACAATATACTGGTCATATAGTCCCTATATATTAGATGATGTAATGGAGTTTAAGAGCTTGTATTGGTTGTATCATCACCTTTTTGAATGATACTATCTATTTTTTAGTATCATCTTTATAATTTGTACACTATGAATATATTTACGAAAAAATGGCTGAACTATGGGTAGGGAAAGCTTTCATCCGGGGGAGTTCGAAGAAGCACTCCTGACCATGAACAGGGTTGCTGCTAAGAATATGATACTCAGTGAGTTCAATGGCAACAATGCGTTTGAACTGATAAATGAAATTATCTCTCCTGCACTTCAGAATATTGGCGAGAGTTGGTCGAATGGTGATATTGCATTGTCCCAGGAATACATGGCCAGTAAAATGTGTGAAGAAATAGTGGAATCTTTGCTCCCTGCTGAAAGCCCTGTAAGGAAGGATATTCCTTCAATAGGTATCACAACCCTTGGGGATGAACATATGCTTGGGAAACGTATAGTCACGTCATTTCTCAAGGCAAATGGGTTCAATATCCATGATTATGGTGATATGGGTGTGGAAATGGTTCTCAGAAAGATCCGGGATGATGGGATAGAGGTCCTTATGGTCTCTACATTAATGCTTAATCTTGCTCTTGAGGTCAAAAAGCTCAGAGAGATGCTCGACAGGGAGAATATCGGTACGAAGATCATAGTCGGAGGGGCACCTTTCCTTTTTGATCGTGATCTCTGGAAAGAGGTGGGTGCTGATGCTATGGCAGTCGATGCTATGGAGTCTGTAGAGAAGATACGTGAGGTTATGGGGGTAAGCCGGTGAGCAGTGATGAAATGACACCTATGGAGAGGGTATCCGCAACGCTTGGACATGAAGTGCCTGACAGGGTACCATTCTTCTTGTTGCTGACCACACATGGTGCTGACGAGTTCAATGTTTCCATCGAGAAATATTTCTCGAATCCTGAAATGGTGGCAGAGGCCCAGATAAGGATGCAGCAGAAATATGGACATGACTGTTATTATGCGTTCTACTATGCTTCTCTGGAGGCTGAGGCATGGGGAGGCAATTCTATCTTTTACCCGGATGCACCTCCTAATTCGGGCAGACCTATCATAGATCACTTTGAGGATATCCATTCTCTGGAAGTGCCTGATGTTGCGGGCTCAGCTATACTGAAGAACGTATTGAGGACCATAGAGGTCTTAAAACAGAATTCTGGGAATGATATACCTATAATTGGTGTTGTGATGTCGCCTTTTTCCCTTCCCACTATGCAGATGGGGTTCGGCCCTTATCTTGATCTTATTTATGATGAACCAGAGGCTTTCCGGGAACTGATGAACGTGAACGAAGAATTCTGTGTTCAGTGGGCTAATTTGCAGGTAGAAGCAGGCGCAACTGCAATATGTTACTTTGACCCTGTATCTTCATCGACTATGATCCCTCCTGAGCTTTACAGGAGAACGGGCTTCAAGGTGGCCAGAAAGACCATCTCTCAAATAAAAGCTCCTACTGTCACCCACATGGCTTCGGGAAGGTGCCTTCCTGTCATTGATGATATCATGGACACCGGTACGGTAGCGATCAGCACAAGTTCACTTGAACCTCTTTCAGATATAAAGGCCGCATGTAAGGGTAAAGTCACAGTAGCTGGCAATCTTAATGGGCTGGAAATGAGACATTGGTCGCCTCAGGAAACTGAAGATAATGTCCGATCAGCAATTGAGGAAGCAGCTGATGACGGAGGATTCATCCTGTCAGACAACCACGGTGATATCCCTTATGGTGTATCTTCTGAAGTTCTCATGGATCTATCCTCATCCGCAATAAAATGGGGTCAATACAGGTAGTTATTATGTTCTATGATCATTATGTAATTGCACCGGAATTCATCAGAAGAGAGATCGGATCCCTGGTGGAGGGTAACACTCAGTTGCAGGGGATAAAGACCTCTTTTTTTCTCCCTTCCAGCGATAAAGATAATGAATGTCTTATCTTTGATGCGATCAAGGAAATGAAATGTGACAACGATATATTGCTTCTTTGTGATGCATCCTGCCCCCCGGTATCTGTCCCGGACGATTACTGCGGCTCGTTGAAGGTCAGCAGACCTGTGGATCTCTATAATATGTTCGCCGGGGATCGAAGACTTCAGGAACACAAGGATGCAGGCGCTTTTATCACGATACCCGGATGGCTTGAAAGCTGGCAACACGATCCCGATGGTATGCTTTCTTCTATGCTCTTAGATGGTTCTTTCTCAGAGAGATACTCTTCCATCCTGATCCTGGATACTGGTCTGTATCCCGGCATGCCTTTGATCGCAAAGAGATTTTCAGAGCAGGTAGGTGTTCCTTTCAGTATTATGGATGTGGGTATCGAGCATTTCAAACTTGAATTTGACAACATGGTACTTCAATGGAGTATTGAGAAGAAGCAGGATCAGTTGAAAGTATGTAACCGTAAGGCAGCTTCATATGCGATGTCAATTGATTTCATAAAGACCATTGCAGATCTTACTGATGAAGCAACTGCTATAGATTCTATATGTAAGTTGTTCAGCACTATGTTCGCTCCTAAGAACGTTGTCTATTATTCTTTTCATGAAAATGAGATCGAGCTTAAGTATTGTAAGTCACCTGAATCTGAAAAGGAACTCATAATGAATTTGAGGGATTCGGATTCCAATTATGTTGTTTTTGATAAGGAGGATGGTTTCGCCATAAAGATATTGGCGGCAGAGGACCTTCTTGGTATTATCGAGATACATGGGGTGGCTTTTCCCGAATATCTGGATGAATATCTCAGTGTAGGTTATGATCTGGCAAAGGCATCAGGACTTGCGATCTCTAACATAAGGCGGTATCATGAGCTATTCCGCTCCAGAGAAGAGCATGTAAAGCTCACAGAGACTCTCAGGACAACTAATCGTATTCTGAGACATGATATAGCAAATGACCTCCAGATAGTGCTGGGAGCACTGGACCTGCTCGAAGAGAACTATGATGAGAAGTTCCTCCTAATGATAAGGAAGGCTGCTAACAAAAGTGCTTCACTTATTGAGAATATGAAAGAACTCGATCAATTGTCAGTCGGTGTTGATCAGTTAGAGATCCTGAATGTTAAAGAGCTTATGGAGAGCATAATGGGTAAGCATTCGGTGGAATTCAATATGGTCGGGAACTGTGCTGTAATGGGTGACAAAGCTCTGTCATCAGTTCTTGATAATATTATCAGTAATGCCATAGTTCACGGGGATGCCAGCAAGATCGATATTGTGATGCAGAATGATGATACTTCCTGTAAGATATCTATATCTGATAATGGTGTAGGTATTCCTGACAGTGTGAAGCCAAAGATATTTGATGAGGGGTACAAGTATGGAAAGACCGGTCACACAGGTTTTGGTCTCTATATTGCGAAAAAGACAATTGAGCGCTATAGTGGGTCAATACATGTGGAAGACAATGATCCGGTAGGTTCAACATTTGTCATAGGGCTGAAGCCTGCCAGAATACATTAACAGCCTTCTGATTAAATGATTTTTTGGTAATCCTGTGCATGATAGTGAATAGTTGTGTATTGCAAGCCTATCATTATATGTTATGACTGTCCATTATGTAATGGATATAAATTTATGGAGTACATCTAAGGGGTCTGGAATTGGGGGAAACACATTCATATAATCGTTATTCTGAAACCATATTCATATTTTTTATTCTTGTATGTCTGTACTTTGTAAGCCTGAAAAGTTTCCTTCTTTTTCATAGCATTGTTGAAATAGCAAGTGTTGTGGTAATATCGGCTGTTTTTCTAATTACCTGGAACTCGAGACATTACCTGAAGAATTCCTATCTTCTTTTTCTTGGAGTAAGTTTACTTTTTGTGGCTGGTATCGATCTTATCCATGTGATGAGCTATAAGGGGATGAATATATTCGCTGATGGTGGGGCAGATCTCCCAACCCAGTTATGGATCGCTGCAAGATATTTACAGGCAATTTCTTTTTTGATAGCCCCTTTCATGTTGGGAAAAGTATTGAATGTACATAAGATATTTTCTATATACTCTGTGGTGACCATCTCTATTTTAGCATCAATATATCATGGTTATTTCCCGAAATGCTTCATTGAAGGAAGCGGGCTAACTCAATTCAAGATAATAAGTGAATATGTGATCTCCTTGATCCTGCTGGCTTCATTCATTATTCTCCGCCAGCATAAAGAAGAGTTTGATATAAAGGTCTATAATTTACTATCTGGTGCGATCATCCTGACCATTTTGGCAGAGCTGGCATTTACATTCTACATCGATGTCTATGGCTTTTCAAATCTTGTAGGACATTATTTTAAATTACTTTCATTCTATCTGATATACAAAGCTATAGTCGTTACAAGTCTTACAAGACCATATGACCTTCTTTACAGGGAACTTAAGATGAGGGAATATGAACTTGTGAAGAAGAAGGAAGCACAAGAGCGTCTTCTGGAAACTCTGGGTCTTGTTAACCAGATCCTTCGTCATGATATTCTCAATGATCTCAATATCATTTCTCTGTCAGTTGATAATCTCAAAGAAAGAATGAATGAAAGAGAGCTTGATCTGTCCGAGAAAGCTGTGAGGCATAGTCTGCAAATTATCAGGGAGATGAAAGATATGGAATCACTGATGTATATAAGAGATATGAAGACGATCGATCTTCGTACTCTTACAATGGAGATCGCACAGGAATTCCCAATTGATGTGGATGTACATGGTACCTGTTCTGTAAAAGCGGATAGTGGTCTCCATTCTGTTATTGGTAATATCATCCTGAATGCAATGGTCCACGGCAAGGCGGATAAGGTGGATATATCAATGAGCTCACAAGATGATCATTGTGAGATGCGAATATCAGATAATGGGAGTGGGATCCCTGATAAGATAAAAGAACGTGTTTTTGAGGAAGGCTTCAAGTATGGTCCTTCCGGGCATACTGGTCTGGGTCTGTATATAGTGAAGCAGATCGTAGAGAGATATGGCGAGATATCTCTGGAGGATAATGTTCCTTCGGGTGCGACATTTGTACTGAAGTTCTATCACAATTATCCGGTAAATGAAGAAAAAGAAGCTAAGTAATGATCCTCTAAATAAAAAAGAGATACCCACATGAGTGGGTGTTCCTGTTCTACTCTTCCGTGGCTCTTCCAATGGCCTTAACAAGTGTAAGCATGACTCCCATACCTTTCTGGAAGTCTTCGTCCCCCATCTGTTTGATAAGGCCGCCAAGGCCGATCTTTGGAGGATCAAGAAGAGCTTTGTCAAGTTCAGGGTCTTGCATTCCTCTTTCAAGCACGTCGATAAGATCTGTGCTTATTACTGCATTGGTCAGTTTGAGCACGGTAGCCATGATCTCGGCTATCCCATGGGCTGTCTGGTCGTTCATGTAGTCCTGCATTATCCTTGCTGTTCTTACAAGGTCCAGGAAAGCTTCCATGTCCTCAGGTCCTACCGGAATGCTTGTTGGTGTATTATCATTTTCCATATTCATCCCTCCTTAGAACAACCCCTTTACACTCATGTCCCAGTGCAGGTAGTAATACATACGATACATGTACCAACCCATTTTAGTGGGTTTGAACGGTGCAGGCATAACGCCATAGTTCCAGGTAGCTATGTATGCCTGGCCTGCGGAAGAAGGTGTTTCCATCTCTGTGATTATAGGACAACCTGTCTCTCCTTCATATGGTGCTTTTGTATTGTTGCCATATATGTCATTGATAAGGTTCTGACTGACAACAAGTGCCTGATAGTGAGCCCCTATTCCTGTTTTTAGTATGTCGGCAGGTCCGTTGTCACCAAGGATGTAAACGTTATCATGGTTGCCTGCAGGACCACGGTATTGTAATGTTGTTCTGTCACAGGGTACCCATCCCTTTTCATCAGTGATGCCGGAATCACTAAGTACTTTCTGGGGTTTGTGTGGAGGAACTGCTATCAAAAGATCATAGTTAACCGTTTCTCCTTCCTTTGAGCTAAGTTCTTTTTTGGCAGCATCGACCTGTCCAAGAGGGAAGCTTCTCTTTACTTCGATATTCTTTTCCTTGAGAAGCCCACTCACAAGTTTATTGAACTCAGGTGGCCCGATAGGTTCCATTGGCCAGAGTAGTGTAAGGTTGAACTGTTCCCTGTTCTTCAGTACATTTCTGAGGTAACTATCAAGCAGGAATGTGAATTTGACCGGTGCACCAGGGCATGGGATCGGCATTGCGGCAACGGAAACAACAATATCTCCTTTGTCCATGCTTCGTATCTTTTCGCCAACCTGTGTAGCTCCTTCGATCGATGTATAGAATGTATTGAGCTCATCTGCAAGTCCGGGCACGGCATCAGCATCAGCACGTGCTCCCATGGCGATAACAAGATAGTCATAATTGTATCTCTTTCCACTTTTGACACCTACTTCCTTACTGTTAAGGTCAATAGATGTGACTTCTCCTGCATCTCCAAATGCTGTGTTAACTCGGGGACTTATAAGTTTCCTTCTCTTCCTGACGATGTCTTCGGGCGTGTATAGTCCGAATGGAAGGAAAGTGAAGCCTCCCTGATTTATGCTAGTATCGTCCCTGTCAAGAATAGTGATCTCCAGTTCATCTCTGGCGATCTTCTTCCTGAACTCCCTTGCAAGTTTATTGGCTACCACAGAACCTGCATAGCCTGCTCCTATGATCAGTACCTTTTCTTTCATTACTAAACCCCAATTTTGAATGAGTTATCTGTTCAGATAAAAATTTCGGTACTGATACTCTTCCTCAGTAGTATTTAAACAAATGGAAGAACCTATTAAAAAAGATACTTTTTTGCAGTTCTATGCAAAAATCTTCCATAGCCAGCACTGGCTGGCTAGTGAAAGATGAGAAGTAGAGAAGGTTACAGATGTGATCTGTAACTTAAAGGTTATAGTTATTGCTGGCAATAACTATAGGTTTAGTTCTGGAGTACTATCTCAATGTTGATGTCCTTAGGAACCTGGATACGCATAAGCTGCCTGAGTGCACGCTCATCTGCTGCGATGTCAATAAGTCTCTTATGTACACGCATTTCCCAGTGGTCCCATGTAGCAGTTCCGTCGCCACTTGGACTCTTACGGACAGGTACTACCATTTTCTTGGTTGGTAGTGGAACTGGTCCTGAGATACTTACACCTGTTCTGTCTGCAATAGCTTTTACCTGATCGCAAACACCATCGAGGTTTACAGGACTGATTCCTGATAATCTTATTCTTGCTTTCTGTGACATGTTTATCTCCTAAAAAAAGGAAAATTTGAGTGTCTTACTGTTTCTGTTTGACACTCATGCACATGCCAGCTGCAATGGTCATTCCCATATCACGGATAGCGAATCTTCCGAGCTGTGGAATTTCCTTTACTGGCTCGATAACCATTGGCCTTGTTGGTCTGATGGTTACGATAGCTGCATCGCCTGCCTTGATGAATGTTGCATTCTCTTCCTTGACCTGGCCTGTCTTTGGATCAAGCTTCTTGTCAATGGACATGAGGGTACATGCGGTCTGGGTTGTGTGGCAGTGGAATACAGGTGTGTATCCTGCTGTGATAGCGGATGGGTGCTGAAGGACAACGATCTGTCCTGTGAACTCTTCTGCTACTGAAGGTGGGTTGTCAGCTGGGCCACAGACATCTCCTCTGCGTACGTCGTTCTTTCCGACACCACGTACGTTCCATCCAATGTTGTCACCAGGTACTGCTTCAGGAGCTTCTTCGTGGTGCATTTCAATGGACTTTACTTCTCCGCTTACGCCACTTGGGTTGAAGGTTACTGTCTGACCCTTCTTCATTACACCGGTCTCGACCCTACCTACTGGTACGGTTCCGATACCGGAGATGGTGTATGCATCCTGTACAGGGATACGGAGTGGAAGTTTGTCTGGCTTTTCTGGTTCCTTAAGCTCGTTGAGGCAGTCAAGAAGTGATGGTCCTGTGTACCATGGTGTGTTCTCGCTTGACTTTGTGATGTTGTCACCCTCGAATGCGGATGTTGGGACAAATGGTACTTCTGATGCCTTGAATCCTACCATACCGAGAAGCTGGCTAACATCTTCCTTGACCTGGTTGTATCTTTCTTCGCTGTATTCAGCTGCGTCCATCTTGTTGACAGCAACGATAAGCTGGTTGATACCAAGGGTCCTTGAAAGGAACACGTGCTCTTTTGTCTGAGCCATTACACCATCAGGTGCTGCTACGACAAGAACAGCTGCATCAGCCTGGGATGCACCGGTGATCATGTTCTTTACGAAGTCACGGTGACCTGGGCAGTCTACTACTGTAAAGTAGTACTTGTCTGTGTCGAATCTCTTGTGGGAGATATCGATGGTTACTCCTCTCTCACGCTCTTCCTTAAGTGAGTCCATAACCCATGCGAAAGCAAAGGATTCTTTTCCTTTCTCTTTTGCTTCTGCTCTGTATTTCTCGATAAGGTGTGCAGGTACTGCTCCTGTTTCGAACATCAATCTTCCGACAAATGTTGATTTGCCGTGGTCAACGTGACCGATAACTGCTAAGTTTAAGTGTGGTTTCTCAGCTGCCATTTTCATATCTCCTATAGTTTAATTACAATATATCAGTTTGATTTGCCATAATAGGTCTTTTTACGTTTAAACCTTTCTGACGAAATAGGGTTTTTGCAGTATTTTACTGCAAAAATCCTGGCAATTACATGCTAAGGTAGTCAGATGCTTGTGGAAGCTCCTTCTTGAGTCCCTTCCTTTCTCTTATTCCGCTGACTATCTCTGCGGTAAGGTTAGTTGGAAGTGTGTCAAATCCTGAGAACTCTGTGCTCCACATTGCACGGCCTTCAGTTGCAGATCTGATGTCTCCTGCAAATCCGAAAAGTTCGGATACTGGTGCCCTGGACTCGATTATTGTCATGTCTCCTTCTGAGGTCATGTCAATGATAATTCCACGACGTCCCTGGATCTCCTTGGTTGCACCACCCATGTTATTCTGTGGTACCTGGATGAATACCTTCTGGTATGGTTCAAGGAGTGTGTCATCAGCCATTAACATTGCTGCCTGGATACCCTGTCTGGATGCAGGTATTACCTGTGCTGGTCCTCTGTGGACAGCATCCTCGTGTAACTTTGCGTCAACGAGCTTGACCTTTACGCCCATACATGGTTCCTTTGAAAGAGGTCCTGCTTTCATTACTTCCTGGAATCCTTCAAGGATAAGTTCCATGGTTTCATTGAGGTGCTGGATACCTTTTGTGACATCAATGTAAACATTGCTCTCGAAGATGTCCACAATACCCTTAGCTTCATCTTTGTCAAGACCTGCTGCCATGAGCTTCTCTCTGCGCTCTACCTCAGGCATACGCATGGATATCTCGCCAGCCTTGATAAGGTCTCTGACGCCTTCCTCGAGTGGCTCGACCTCAACATAGAACCTGTTGTGTCTGTTCGGGGACTTTCCTTCTACTGGTCCGGCGTGGCCACGAATGGTCTCACGGTAAACTACAATAGGTGGTGTTGTTGTGATCTCTACACCCTTGTCACGCTCGATCCTGTGAGCAATAACTTCGAGGTGAAGTTCACCCATACCAGCCATTAAGTGCTCACCGGTCTCTTCGTCCAGTGTGATCTTAAGTGTTGGGTCTTCCTTTGCGACCTGTCTCAATACTTCAACAAGCTTTGGAAGATCCTTCATGTGCTTAGCTTCGACAGCAACGGTAACTACAGGCTCACTTGCGTGAGTGATACTCTCGAAAGGCTCCATGCCTTCAAGGGTGGTTACTGTTGAACCGACAATAGCATCTCTAAGTCCTGTTACAGCTGCAATGTTTCCTGCAGGGATGTTCTCTACTTCAAGTCTCTTTGGACCCATGAAAACACCGACCTGCTGGATCCTGTTGGTCCTTGATGTACCGGATACATAAACTTCCATACCACGTTTGAGTGATCCGCTGAACAACCTTCCGGTTGCAACTTCACCTGCATGTGGGTCCATGGTAATGTCTGTAACCATGAAAGCAAGGTCTCCCTGTGGATCTGCACTTGCCATTGACTTTGCGATCTTTGTTTCCTTGTCTCCATGCCAGATAGCGTTAACTCTGCCTTCCTGTGCCTGAAGTGGGGATGGAAGGAACCTGATAACCATGTCGTTGAGAACTTCGTGGAGTGGGCACTTGTCTGCAAGTTCCCTTATCTTTTCAGGATCATCTGCTTTATTATAATCATAGATCTGCTGGAAAGTTACTCCGGTCTTCTGCATCATTGGTACGCTGATAGCCCAGTTGTACAATGCTGAACCGAAAGCCACAGTACCTTCTGCTGCGTCTACTCTCCATCCTGCCTTGTAGCGTTCTTCGTTCATACCTTTGATGAGCTTGTTGACGTGGTCAATAAGCTTACCGAGTCTGATCTGCATTTCCTGTCCGTCGACCTGCAACTCATTGATGAGACGGTCAACCTTGTTGATGAAAAGAACCGGCTTGACGTGTTCCTTCAATGCCTGCCTGAGAACGGTCTCTGTCTGTGGCATTGTACCTTCTACAGCATCAATTACTACTACAGCACCATCTACTGCACGCATTGCACGTGTAACGTCACCACCAAAGTCTACGTGGCCTGGTGTGTCGATAAGGTTGATGAGATATTCCTGGTCCTCATACTCGTGGACCATTGAAACGTTTGCGGAATCAATTGTAATACCTCTCTCTTGTTCCTCTTCATCAGAATCTGTCCAGCATGCGTTACCTGCAAGCTCTTTTGAGAGCATGCCGGCGCCTGCAAGAAGGTTATCTGATAAAGTTGTCTTTCCGTGATCGATGTGCGCAACAATACCGATGTTACGTATCATCTTTGGCTGACTCATGAGCGCTGCTACACGGTCCACCATTTTATCATTTCTAGCCATATTTACTACCTGATCTTAATTTACTAAATGCCAAGGCTTGATTAACGTGCTGCCTTTGCGACTCTTTCCTTCGCATCTTTCCTGTTGATGGAGAAGCATTTTGCATCGCGGTTAGAAGCTGCGATAAGTTCTGATGCGAGGCATTCTGCTGCACTTCTCTTTGATTTGAAAGCAGCCTTGTTTGCGCCCATTGTGATGTACCTGAGTGCGCTGTCAACACGTCTCTGTGGAGCAGTGTCCACTGCCTTTGGTACAGATATTCCACCGTACTTAAGCCTGACAACTTCTTCCCTTGGACCTGCGTTGGAGATAGCCTCTACCAGTACCTGTACAGGGTTCTTCTTTGTTCTTGTGTTGATCACATCAAAAGCTTCAGAGACTATCATCATAGCTCTCTGCTTCTTTCCAGTGTTCTGTTCGTTGCGCATAACATTGTTGACAAGACGCTCAACGATGCAGATGTCTGACTTGTTGAACTGCTGTCTTGCATGCTTTCCGTTTGTGTGAGGGATGATCACAGGGTCAAGGTTAACGTACCTTATAATTCCCTGGTCAGCGACCTCAACTTCAGTGAGATCCCATTTCCCAAATAATTTATACATATGATTATCTCCTTGGTTTCTCTTTACGGCCAATGACCATTTCTCTTAAACATACGTTGTTTACAGCAGTGACCTTGAAGCGCACACCGGGAATATCACCCATTGCACCACCCATACGGCCACCAATTCTCTCTACTGTAACTTCGTCGTGCTCGTCGATAAAGTTGATAGCTCCGTCTCCAGGGCAGAATGCTGATACCTGACGACCGTTCTTGATCAACTGTATTCTTACACACTTTCTGATAGCTGAGTTTGGCTGTTTAGCCTCTATGCCCACCTTCTCAAGCACAATGCCTCTTCCCTGAGGTGCACCACTGAGTGGATCTGCTTTGATGTCAAGTCCGAGTGTACGTCTGTTATAGCGTGAGTCCTTCCATCTTGCATCCTTTCGCATGCGCTGGATAGTGTGAGCTGCATATTTTCCATTTGGCATATATTATGTCCTCCAATTTATGTCTTTGATGAGTATGATATTATTCGATGAATCATTGCAGGATGACATCATCTATATCGTGATGTCGCTTTGCAACAAGTTTGACCTTTTCAATGTTTTTCCCATTACGTCCTATGGCAAGACCTTTGTCCTTATTGGATACTTCTACATAAGCCAATCGCTTATTGTTCCTGCTTGTAATGTTCACCGATCTGACAGATACCGGACTGAATGCGTTCTTTACGAATGCAACAGGTTCGTCCGAGTATTCGACGAGATCGATCTGCTTGTCCACCGTCTTTTTCATCCGGTTGATGTGGTCTCCTTTTTTCCCAATGGCGGCGCCCATGTCGCCTGCCTTTATCACATATATTATCCTGCCATCGTCAATAATACAGTCTTTGACAGTTGCCCCTGTAAGTTTTTCAAATAATGCGATGTATCGGATACCTTCGGTGGATAGCTTGATCTCGCCCAAATATCGCAACTCCTTTAAGCGGCAGCCAGAATATCGGACTCGCCGCTGTCAATGATCGCCATTGCAGCGATGAGGAATGGTTTTCCGCATGCAGGTCCGAGTTCTGTTCCTGTGCCTGGGTAGTTGAGTATCGGTACGTTGGTGCTTTCTATCTTGGCCCTTACTTCTGCAGGACAGTTTGCAGCGAGTACTACCATTTTAGCTTCATTACTTGTGGCAGCATCGATAGTCCTGTTGGAACCAATGATCACCTTTCCGGTCCTGATCACTTTGATCAGTGCTTTGTCAATGTTAATGTCCATTTATATCAACTCATTTATAACGTCAGTTTGAGATTTGTATTAATAAGTGATTCCGTATATTTACTTTCTGGTTGTTCTTTATATATCTCTATATAATGAACCAATTATCTGGTAATTAGATGTACGTCTCCGGTTCCCAGCTTTATAGGCTGGCCCACGATAATGTTCTCCGTTACACCGTTGAGCTCATCGCGGTCTCCACGCATTCCAGCATCAAGCAAGTGGTTCACAGTAACTTCGAACGCTGCACGCGCGAACACACTGGCTTTCTCTCCGGAAATACCGTGCCTACCGATTTGCTTCACTTCACCATCACAGCACATAATATCAGATACGAGCATTATGTGTCTGATATCAACAGTAAGACCTTGTTCTGAAAGTGTGTTGATAGCTTCTGTGATGATCGAGTTCCTTGCAGCCTCGACACCGAATACCTCGTATATCTCTCCGATATTGTTCGTGGATGTCCTTGTAACATCTACTCCCTCTATCTGGAGTACTTCTTTCAATTGTGATCCTTCAGTATAAAGGGTGTATTCCTCGCCATCTTTTCTGATAACGACCCTTTTGATACCTTCGATACCTTTCAGTGTAATTGAATGAATGTTCTTTGCAAGCTGGAGAAGTTCACGGTATGATGGCGCGTTAGGGGTCACAATGACCTGGTTCGCAACACTGCCTGATACATTTACCATTACATCGAGCTCCTCTCGAAGCTTGTCTGCAATGTCATCAGCGGAGAGTGCTCTCTGCATCAATGTTTTCTCGTGAAGATCAATGATAAGCTGCATGTTGGCAAGGTCCGTTGTGATGTCTGCAAGATGTTCGATATGAGTTGCCTCTATCTCCCATGCAAGACTACGTGCCTTATCCCTGTCATTTGCATAATCTTCTTCCAGTGCGATCGTCATCATTGGTGTGCTTGGTTGTTTCCTTGCATCCACGATCTCAATGAGACGTGGCAGACCAAGTGTAACGTTAATTTCAGCGACACCAGCGTAGTGGAAGGTACGCATGGTCATCTGAGTACCCGGTTCACCAATGGATTGTCCTGCAACGACACCTACTGCTTCACAGGGTTCCACACATGCATATTCGTAACTGGCCATCACCTGCTCAACGATCTCTTCAAGCTCTTTCTTTGAGACTCCTACTTTCATCACGTCGTCCTTTAAGGTCTTCATGATGTTCTTTGGCAGATCAAGTCCGCTGATCATTGCATCAATAGTAGCTTCACTGATTGTCATTTTAGTTCACCTCCTTCCCGGTGACTCTCCTGACGATACGGTGAATAGCCTCAGGTTTACTATAGTCACTCTTTGTGGAGTCAATACCGTCCTCTCCATACTTGAACTGGACAATAACTCCACGTGTTTCACGTACCGATCCGTCATACTGGACCTCAAGGTCCTGCAATGCGTTAACAAGTCTTCTCTGCAGGTAACCTGACTGGGAAGTACGGACCGCAGTATCTACAAGACCTTCACGACCACCAATTGCGTGGAAGAAGTATTCGGTCGGGTTCAGTCCGCTCTTATAACTTGCTTTTACGAATCCGTGAGCATCTGCACCAAGGTCACCCTTATCGAAGTGTGGGAGTGTCCTTCCTGCATAACCTCTTCTGATCCTTTCACCACGAACCGCTTGCTGTCCGACACAGGCAGCCATCTGGGTAAGGTTAAGCATTGAACCTCTTGCTCCTGACTTTGCCATCAACACAGCAGAGTTCTCAAGACCAAGCTGCTGACCTGCAATATTACCGGTCTGGTCCCTGGCCTTACCGAGTTCCTGCATGATCTTCATTTCGATCGTTTCCTGAAGGGTACGTCCTGGCAATGGTTCGAGTTCCTTTGCTTCATAAGCTTCAATGAGCTTTGAAACTCTCTCTTCAGCTTCATTCAGGAGATTTCCGATCTGGATCTTTGCAGTAGTTGGAATATCTTCATCACTTATACCGAAACTAAGACCCGTCTTCATCACACCACGGATAGCAAGTCTGGTAAAGTCATCTACGAAATTAGCTCCTGCTTCAGGACTGTATTCCTTCACGACCTTATCGAGGATCTTGCCCTTGAATGCACCAATGGACTGTTCGTCAATAGTACCCTGGAGCATCTCTCCATCTTCTATGACAACATATGCATTGTATTCGCAGTCTCTCTTCTTACAGGTATCACACTTGAAACAAGCCTGTGCAGGGAATTCCAGATAGAGTCCTTTAGGGAGGATCTGACTGAAGATCTGCTTACCGTTCCAGAGTGGTTCTCCGTCCTCAGAGTAACTTGCCGGCTCCGGCAGGACTCTGATATCGGATTTCCTGAGCAGTTCCAGAGCAGCGTTCTTTGTGATCGCGTTCTCGTTCCTTGTAAGAAGGAAAAGACCTGAGATGTGGTCGTGTATACCACCAATGATAGGTCCTCCGAAACGTGGGGAAAGGATGTTCTCCTGGACCTGCATGAGGATGCTGGCCTCTGCCCTTGACTCCTCGGTCTGCAGAACGTGCATGTTCATTTCGTCACCGTCAAAGTCAGCGTTGTATGGTGCACATACTGCAGGGTTAAGTCTGAATGTCTTGAATGGAAGTACCTTGACCCTGTGAGCCATGATACTCATCTTGTGAAGTGAAGGCTGTCTGTTAAAGAGAACGATGTCTCCATCCATGAGCTGTCTCTCGACAGTCCATCCTACCTCGATCTTCTCAGCGAGTTCTTCCTTGTTGATCTCAGATACTCTGATACGCCTACCGTCATCACGTATTGCATAGTTTGCACCAGGGTGGACCTCTTTACCACGCTGTACATACATACGGAGGAGCTCAAGGTTCCTTGATGTGACCTTTTCAGGAATTGTCATCTGCTTGGCAATTGCAAAAGGTACACCAACTTCGTTGATACTAAGGTTAGGGTCAGGTGATACTACAGTACGTGCAGAGAAGTTCACACGCTTACCTGACAGACTTCCTCTGAAACGTCCTTCTTTACCCTTAAGACGCTGTGTGAGTGTCTTCAGTGGCCTTCCTGATCTGTGTCTGGCAGGAGGTACACCTGATACTTCATTATCGAAGAATGTTGTAACATGGTACTGGAGCAGTTCCCACAGGTCCTCTATAATAAGTTGTGGAGCACCAGCATCCCTGTTCTCCTGGAATCTCTGGTTGATCCTGATAATATCTACAAGTTTGTGGGTCAGGTCATCTTCACTGCGCTGACCGGATTCAAGGGTAATTGAAGGTCTGACAGTTACCGGTGGTACCGGAAGTACTGTAAGGATCATCCATTCAGGCCTTGCGCTTGATGGGTCCATTCCCAGTACCTTCACATCCTCATCAGGGATGTTCTCGAAGCGGTCACGGATCTCGGTAGGTGTGAGTTTGTGTCCATCCTCTACGTAGTCGCTTGGTTTCTCGAATTTGATCTCAAGCTGGTCTGTAGAACAGTATGGGCATGATTTGGACTTACGTGCTTCCTTGAATACTTCGTTGATGATGCTGTCAGGGAGGTGTCCCATTTCCTTTGCTGTGCTTAACTGGTCAAGGAATTCTTGTTTCTTACTTGCATCAAGGAGAAGCCTGCTACAGTTGCGGCAGACCGAACGCAGTGTCTTGCGTATTGTCTTGTTGAATCCTACGTGAATTACCGGGGCGACCAGATCGATGTGTCCGAAGTGTCCCGGACATTCTCCTGCACGGCTTCCACAGGTCTTACATTTAAGACCTGGGTCAATAACTCCAAGACGAAGGTCCATAAGACCCATGTCTATTGGATAACCGTCGTCATCATAAGTGTCAGCGGTAATGATCGCTGTCACACTCATTTTCCTGACTTCTCTGGGTGAGAGCAGACCGAATTTTATCGCGCCGACCCTTTTTGGAATTGATGGTATATCATTGTTCATCCTTGATCACTCCTCATACAGCATCCTCTAGTTGCAGTCTTGGAGCTACACCAAGGGACTTGATCTCATCAAGCAGTAGTTTGAATGCGTAACTCATGTCTACAGGGTGGATGTCCGTCTCAGCACCACAGTTAGCGCAGTATCTGACATTCCTCTTCCTGTCGAAGGTTGCTACCATTCCACAGTGTCCGCAGACAAGTTCTGTTACTTTATCTGACTCATCGAGAAGTCTTTCTTTCAGTGTCATTGCAGCACCGTGTCCGATAAGGACATCACGCTCCATTTCTCCGAAACGAAGACCTCCTTCACGGGCACGACCTTCAGTTGGCTGCCTTGTAAGCACCTGTACAGGTCCACGGGACCTTGCATGCATCTTTGATGCGACCATGTGGTGCAGTTTCTGGTAAAGGATAACTCCTACGAACACATCTGCCTGTATCTTCTTTCCGGTTACACCATCAAAGAAGACTTCCTTTCCTGTGTGTGCAAATCCATGCTCTTTAAGGCCTGCACGCAGGTCATCTTCATTCTCTCCTGAGAATGCAGTTGCATTGATCCTTCTTCCTTCCATGGAACCGACCTTACCTCCGATCATCTCAAGCACGTGACCGACGGTCATACGTGAAGGGATCGCGTGAGGGTTGATAACAAGGTCAGGGACCAGTCCTTTCTCTGTGAACGGCATGTCGGCAAAAGGTACAATAAGTCCGATAACTCCCTTCTGACCGTGTCTTGATGCAAACTTGTCACCGATCTCTGGGATCCTCTGGTCTCTTATCTTTACCTTTGCAAGACGTGTTCCGTTTATTGATTCTGTGATTATTACTGTGTCAACGACTCCTTTTTCGTTGGAGCGCATTGTGATAGCACTTTCTCTGCGCTGCTCAACTGTTATTCCGAAGTCGGACTGTTCTTCAAGGAAACGTGGCGGACTTGTCTTTCCGATAAGCACATCATTTGGACCGACCTTTGTCTCAGGGTTCACAAGACCATCGATATCAAGGTTTGCGTATGCCTCCGGGCTACGTGCTCCTCTGAACTCGGAGTCAGGGATCTCGAACTTGTCTTCCTGTCCTCCAGGGTAACGTCTTTCCTCACCCTCAAAGGTCCTGATGAAGTGACTTCTTCCAAGTCCTCTCTCAATAGAGCCCTTGTTGAAGACCAGTGCATCTTCAATATTGTGTCCTTCGTAGGACATGACAGCTACAACAAAGTTCTGTCCTGCAGGCCTGTCATCGAAATGGATAGATTCACAGGTCTGTGTCCTTACCATTGCTCTCTGTGGGTAATGCAGGAGGTGTGCACGGGTGTCCGGTCTAAGCTTGGTGTTGGATGTTGATACACCGATACATTGCTTGACCATCGCTGCACCCATTGTGTTACGTGGGGATGCGTTGTGTTCCGGATAAGGTACCATTCCTGTACAGATACCTAACATAAGTCCCGGATTGATCTCCATGTGGGTGTGCTTGTCTGTGATGTGTTCCCTGTAAAGGGCAATAAATGCATTTTCTTCTTCTTCGGAATCGAGGTACTCTACCTTACCGGCCTTTGTCAGGTCGTCATAGGACATCTTGCCCTCAGCAAGGAGTGCCTCCTCTTCTTCCGTCATGAGTGCTTCTCCATTGCTCACGATGATGAGCGGCCTTCTTGCACGGCCCATATCAGTGTTAATGAGCACTTCATGTATGTCTTCGTAATATGTGATATTGATCTGCTTTGAGATCATTCCTGTTCTGCGCTGTTCTCTGAGGTCATGTATCAGTTCAACAGGGTCAGTATGGGTTCCTATGAGTTCTCCATTCAGGAAAACTTTAGCTTCATTCATCGAGAAGTCCTCCCATGTCATCTAATGAATCAGAATAGTTCGTATACCCGATCGGTTCTGGCTTCACATCTTCTTCCACTACGGTCTTAACTTCAAGCTCTTCAATGAAATCATCAAGCTCTTCATCATATTCAGGAAGTGCTTTCAGTGATGAATTGAGTACTGTCTTCACGACGCCAAGGTCATAAAGCACATTCTTGAGCTTCTTTTCTTCATCTGAACCGGTTGAAAGTTCTACCATCTGTGCAAAGTTCTTCACAAGACCACAATTCGGACCTTCCGGAGTCTCTGATGGACAAAGTCTTCCCCATTGTGTAGGGTGAAGATCACGAGCTTCGAAGTGTGGCTGTGCCCTTGAAAGTGGGGAAATTACACGCCTGAGGTGAGAAAGTGTTGATATGTAGTCTGTTCTGTCAAGCAATTGTGATACACCAGTTCTGCCGCCTACCCAGTTACCAGTTGCAAGTGGGTGCTGCAGTCTGTCTGTGAGTACGTCTGCTCTTACAAGGGTGATCACATTGAGCTCACGGTTCCTCATATTAGCTCTCTCTAGCTGATATTTGATATCTCTTGAGAGCCTGTTGAATGCAACCCTGAACAGGTCTTCCATAAGGTCACCTGTGAGCTTTAATCTCTTGTTCGAGTAATGGTCCTTATCATCCGGATTACGCCTTCCAAGTGCCAGCTCGAAACAGGATTCTGCCATCCTTCCAAGGAAGTTTGCCTTTGCAGCTCTGTCAGTTGGTTCGTTCCCAAGATGTGGTAAAAGGTATCTGTCAATAACGTAGTTCGCACGTTTGATCTGGTAGTCCCTTGCCTGTCCTGAGGCAACTCTTGACCCGATCTTCTCCATTGCATCCTCGATGTTGTCGACCTCTGCTTCTTCAAGGTTCTCGAACATGAACTTCATGATCTCAGGGTCTGTGGATACCGCTTTTACAAGCTCTTCGTCAGTCTCCACACCGAGCGCTCTCATAAGTGTGATAAAATTGATACGTCCTGAAATTGAAGGGAATGATACTTCGAGAAGTGATTTTCTACCTCTCTCTACGACCACAAGTGCCCTGTATCCTCTTCTCTGTGAGAATACCTTTGATACTTCGATGGTGTCGCCATATCTTTCACCGAATTCAGTGAGTATCTTGTTCGGAGCGAGGTCTTCCAGTGTCATGACCACACGCTCTGTTCCGTTGATGATGAAATATCCTCCTGGGTCCAGTGGGTCCTCTCCGAATTTGACCATCTCTTCCTCGGTGAGCTCTGTGAGGTTACAGATGTTGGATTTGATCATCACCGGGAGCTGTCCGATCTTTGCTTCCTGTGGTTCTTTTTCCTCATCATTCTCAACTACACTCATCTGAAGGTAGAGTGGCGCTGAGTATGAGAGGTTCCTGAGCCTTGCCTCATTTGGATAGAGGTTCTCAATAGCACCATCTGCCTCTTTTACCACTGGGTTCTCTACTCTGATAGTACCCAGTTTGATGTATGTATCTTCGAGGTCAGTTTCGATGATCTGCTGTTCATCGATGATCTTTTGCAGACCGCTCTCCAGAAACTTATTATAGGAATCGATATGATGCTGTACGATCTTATCTTTCGTGAAGAACGAACGTGGGATCTGTCCTTTAGTTAACGCTATGATAGCACCTTCTTTGTGTGATTTGTATTATTATAAAATGGTAAAAAAAGCCATGACAAATGGTCTCTATGTGCTGATCGCTCCCTTTAAGCGATCACTAGTCTGTAATAGAATGCCTCATCGGCAGTCTGACTGTTACGGGTAATTTTGACAACTTCCCCAACTTGTGCCCCAATTTCCTGTATTATCGGATCAACGACCTTTATCTTGGGTAGTTGTTCCTTCTCAATTGCATATTGCTTTAAAACAGATCTAAGTTCATCTTCCGGCATGATCTCATGTTTCGGGATTAACTGGTGGTCGAGCAGGCTAAATTTTCTCACTATTATTACTCCTCCCTCAAAAATGTGAACGTGAACACTCCTGTGCAAAGTGTGGCGGGCTCGTAGGGATTTGAACCCTAGGCCGTCTGGTTAAAAGCCAGACGCTCTGCCTGACTGAGCTACGAGCCCAATATGTTGTTGGGTGGGTTTGCTGAGGCTGCTTCACGTTCATCGACTTCGGTGTAGCGGGTGATAGAGGCACTTATAGTATATAATTCTTTTGTGCTTTCCCAGTATCTTCAAACTACTATAATTTACAATGATCTACTGGTACTTATAGGTTTTTTATTAAAGTAGATTTAAACTGGTGAAAAACAGAATGTTTATATCATATTATTTCTGCTTTTTACAAAGTAGACGTGGATTTCTCACTCCACTGCTCCAGATCCCTGCTGAAAAAAGTGATATTTAATGGTGTAGCGACTTGATGTATCGCTTTTTGAAAAAAGAAGGGGACTTATGTCCCACATTCCCAGCCGCTCATGTAGGCTGATTGTTCCTCTGATAGCTTATCAATACTGATGCCCATTGACATGAGTTTCATCTCTGCAACACCGATGTCAAGCTCGCTTGGTACTGTGTGTACTCCATCAGGCAGCTTGTTCTCTGCTATGTATTTGACACAGAGTGCCTGATTCGCAAAGCTCATGTCCATGACCTCTGCAGGATGTCCGTCACCTGCTGCAAGGTTCACAAGTCTTCCGTCTGCAAGTACATAGACACGCTTGTCTGTGAGCTTGTATTCCTTGATATTGTTCCTGACAGTCTTTATGGAGCTTGCCATTGCAGTAAGGTCCTCGAGGTTGATCTCAACATTGAAGTGACCTGCATTTGCCAGTATGGCACCATCCTTGATGACCTCGAAGTCCTCTCTCTTAAGGATATCTCTGTTACCGGTTGTTGTAAGGAATATGTCACCTATCTTTGCAGCCTCTTTCATAGGCATGACACTGTTACCGTCCATACGTGCTTCCAGTGCTCTTATGGGGTCGATCTCGGTGACAATGACGTTTGCTCCAAGTCCGCTTGCACGCATTGCAGCTCCTTTACCACACCATCCGTATCCACCGATAACAACGTTCTTACCTGCCACAAGGAGATTGGTAGTTCTCATGATTCCGTCCCATGCTGACTGGCCTGTTCCGTACCTGTTATCGAAAAGGAATTTTGTCATTGCATCATTCACTGCAATGACCGGCATCTTGAGCGCACCGTCACGTTCCATTGCCTTAAGTCTGTGAATTCCGGTTGTGGTCTCCTCACAGCCACCGAGTATTGATGGCAGAAGGTCTGTGCGTTCGGTGTGAAGCTTGAATATAAGGTCAGCACCATCATCTATTGTGATATCAGGTTCGAAGTCAAGGACCTTGTCAATAGCCTCATAGTACTCCTCTGTGCAGCAGTCATACTTTGCAAAGCACTGGATGTTGTCCTTCTGGTGAAGTGCAAGGGAAACATCATCCTGTGTACTTAACGGATTACAGCCTGCAATAGCTACTTCCGCTCCGCCGATAGCAAGTGTCTCGACCAATGCTGCGGTCTTTGCCTCTACGTGTAATGCCATACCTACTCTGTGACCTGCAAGTGGTTTTTCTTTTTCGAACTGTTCTCTGATAATATTGAGAACTGGCATATGGTTAAGGACCCAGTCTATCTTCATGTTGCCGGATCCTATCATCTCAGTATCGCTCATTTAATCTCTCCAGTTGTGTTAAAGTTGAATTTAATAATAATTAGTGTCTCAATTGTTGATCTTCGATATAAGGTCTTTTGAGCTTTTGACAGCTATATCAATTACTTCCTGCTCATCCATTGAGAGTACCTTTCCATCTTCCATCAGTACCTTTCCGTTCACAATGGTGGCGCTCACATCCTTACCACTTGCAGCATATACAAGATGGGATGCCACGTCATAGACAGGTGTCAGATGTGCCCTGTTCATGTCCACTATGATCATATCGGCATTGTATCCTTCCTTGAGCATTCCGCTGTTGATACCAAGCGCTTTTGCACCGTTGATGGTTGCCATCTCAAGGACCTTGCGTGCAGGAAGTACTGTGGGGTCCATTGTACTGACCTTCTGCAGAAGTGCTGCTGTCCTCATTTCCTCGAACATGTCAAGGTTATTATTGGATGCACAGCCATCTGTCCCAAGGCACACATTCGCTCCTGCGTCAATGAGTTTGGATACCGGGCATATGCCTGATGCCAGTTTCATATTGCTTATAGGATTGTGGGAAATATTGACGCCGTATTCGGCCAGTATCTTTATGTCTCCGTCAGACAGCCAGACACAGTGTGCTGCAAGTACGTCGGTGCCCCAGAAGTCGATCCCTTTGAGGAAATGTATGGAACACATGCCGAAGTTCTCTTTCATATAGTTTAGCTCAGCTTCGGTCTCAAGCACGTGGATATGCAGTTTTACGTTGTCCTTTACAGCCTGTTCCTTTACCCTGATCAGGAAATCTCTGGAACATGTGTTAGGTGCATGTGGACCGTACATGGTCGTTATCCTGCCATCTCCCTTCCCGTTGAACTCTTTGACAAAGGCGGTGCCTACTTCAAGCTCCTTGTCTGCCTTTTCCTTATCTCCGAAGTCTATCATCCCGTAGGAAAGTGCAGCACGTATGCCTGCCTCGTCAACGGCCTGGGCCACTCTGTTCTCGTGGATGTACATGTCTGCAAAGGCGATAGTGCCGGAGCGGATCATCTCAAGGCAAGCAAGCCTTGTACCTGCGTAGATGTCCTCATCCGTGAGCTTTGCCTCGGCAGGCCAGATATGGTTCTCAAGCCAGTCCTGTAATTGCATATCATCCGCATAGCCACGGAATATTGTCATTCCTGCATGGCAGTGTGTATTTACCAGTCCTGGCATAAGGACAGAACCCTTTGCGTCGATGATCTTATCAGCACTACATTCAGTTGAAGTACCTATCTCCTTTATCGTGCTGTTCTCTATCACAACGACCCCGTTCTCGATGTCACCTGCATCCGGGTCCATAGTGAGTATATATGCATTCTTTATTATGATATCAGCCATTATCTCTCTCCAATTCTCTAGTATGGTAATGTTCAATTAATGTTATCAGACCGTTTCCTGTTTTAGTTCTTCCAGGTACATACGCATGATCTCAAGTCTCTGCTCTGCGATCACCCTGGCAGTTTCAGTGTTCAGCTTTTCTGGTATTTTGAATGGTTTTCTTTCCATATAATCATAGAATCCATCAAAAGGGTCCTCTGTGTAAGCGTTCATAGATGTCTCTTTTACAGTGCCTATGGTCTGCTTCAGGGCTCTTAATGCTCCCATTGAGACA
Organism: Methanolobus profundi; assembly: GCF_900114835.1. Lineage (GTDB taxonomy): Archaea > Halobacteriota > Methanosarcinia > Methanosarcinales > Methanosarcinaceae > Methanolobus > Methanolobus profundi. Next base: position 40,611 of record NZ_FOUJ01000008.1, read on the forward strand.
AGGGAGCGAAAGATCCCCACGGCTCCGAGTGCGTCAATTCTGTCAGCATCCTGAAGTATCTGAGCTTCGATGGTCTCTGCTTTCATGCCACGACTGAAGCGGTGTGTGAGGATGCATGATGTAACATGGTCTATGAGCTTTGTATCTGCACCGTTCTTGTTCAAAAAATCGCGTGCGATCTCTGCACTGTATTCTGCATGATTGCCACCTTCTTCATGCTCCCTGACAATACCAACATCATGTAACAGGGCTGCAAGACGAAGGACTTTAAGGTCACCACCTTCAGTTTCCTGTATCTTCATACAGTTATTCTCCACGCGGTTGATATGTGACATATCATGGGTGCTGGGTTCACCTTCAAGGATCTCTGCAACGAACTCTCTTGTTATATCTATCAGATCCATTTGATACCTCTCTCTTCCGCCTTGTTCTTCAGGTTCTCCTGCATGGAGTAGAGTGTATCGGATATGACCTTATCATTGTCGTATGCATCGATAACATCAAGGAGCGAGTCATTACTTTTATTTTTCATGTCCTTTGTGAACTGCACCATATTGCTCAGTGCCCGGGTCACGTTATCTATTATGGATACTGTGGCAGTGAGTGTCGTTCTGGAAAGTGGGTTGAGATCTATCGATATAACGGTCTTTCTCATTTCCACAAGCTTCTGGCAGCGATCTCCATCCTCAAGAGGTACCAGCACTACATCGGCACTGAATATCCCGTCCTCATCGACGATGGCCCTGTCGTGGGAAAGGTCAAGTCTCTTATCTCCCTTTCCTCCGAGGACGACATCAGCACCCTGTGAGCGGAGATGCTCTGTTATCTTGTGAACCCTTGCATCGCTCCTGTGGAACAGATTCACTTCCAGCCTTGCACCTGTGACATCAGCAAGAGCTACCATCAGGTCAGGTACAAGTGCAGCCGTGTTCCCATTCACTGATATTATAGGGTTCCTTGCAAGAAGTATGTGGGCAACAGCTGCCCTTTCGGCAATGGCTGCAGATTCAATTGTCTTTTCCCCAATAAGATAATCAAAGGCCTCACCACGTCCCTGGGCTACAAGCCCCTGCTTGCTGGTGATCCCAATATTCACTCCGTTGACTATCTTTTCCCTTGTAATGAGGGATTCATACCTTGGATGGTCTTTAGGGATGTCTGTCATTCAGTTGTTTTCTCCTTATTGTTTACTTTTAACTGTTGCTGGCATCAAGTATTATTCCCTGGTCGGTAGGCACCAGCATTGTCTGGATGTCCTGTCCCTGCAACATCTGTATGTATTTGTAATTTATAAGATCAGGGTTCTTTGCCAGTTGTTCATTTATTATTCTAAGAGCTTCAGCTTCACCGTGTGCTTCTGCGATAGTAGCATTTGCAACACCGTTGGCCTCGATTATCTTTCTCTCTGCCTCAAGCTGTTCTTTTTCCTTAACGAATATCATTCTCTGAGCTTCCTGGTCTGCCTGTAGCTTTGCTTCGATAGCCTCAGCAACTCTTGTTGGTAATACAACGTTCCTTACCAGGACCTCTTCTACAATGATCCCATCGCTTCCCAGTGCCTGATCAATGTTCGTGAGCATTTCTCCTGCAACCAGTTGCCTTTCTTCACCATAGACCTGTAATGCGGTCTTAGTGGATACGACCTCGCGTATCGATGATCTTATCGTAGGACGTATTATCTTCTCTGCGTAGTTGGTTCCCAGGTTCTGATGTACGGTACTGACCTCATCGGACATTAGTCTGTACCTTACTGTGATGTCAAGTCCCAGAGTAAGTCCTTCTACTGTAAGGGCTTTGATCTGGTCGTCTCCTGTGACCTGACCCTCGCCTTCAATTCCGCTCATGGTGTACGTTTCACTTCTGACAGAGTATTTTGTTACACTGACCCATGGTGGAACGATGTGTAGTCCTTCTCCAAGTTCATCCTCTTCAACACCGCCGAACTGGTTGAATTTCACACCAACCTCTCCTGCTCCTACCGACACGAAGATCGAGCCGAACATTATTGAGAACAATATTAGAATTACAAAAATGATAGGTATTATACGAGCTAGTTTACTAAATATAGGTGGTATCGCACCCAGTGGAATATCAGGAACCCGTTTCTGGGGTTCTGGTTCCCATTCACCTTCAACAACCATATTTTCATATCTCCCAGGTCGATAATGACCTTCCATTCATCTATAAATGGAACTGTTAAATATGTTTTCACTCAGTTGATGCGGATAGTTCCTGTCCTTACTTTGAACCTGAGCACCGTTCCGAATTCGGAGAATATGTTCTCAAGTTCATTACTATCTTTCTGGGAAGGCATAGAGAACACCGCATTACCAAGCATTGCCTGTGATGCCGTAACTCCAATAGTATCAGCAGCTTCAATGGCATCCATGACCTTTTCACTGGCCAGCATACTCTGTATTGTGAAATCTCTGGAACAATGCATGAAGTTCTCTACCGAAGGCTTTTGCATTAGCTTCTTCATAGCTTCTTTTCCGGCATTATTGATGTCATTTACCATTTCTTGATCGCTTAATACTGAACTTGTGGACAGCTCACCCAGGACCACGCAGTAGACATCATTTTCCTTCGATGGGATCTGATCCACAGAAGCTACGGATGGTGCGCCCGGTGTTTTTCTGATGAGAATGCCTCCGTGAGCCTGTCCTGTAACATCACCAAGTCCGCTTCCATTGCTGACCTCTGCCACATGTGCAATATCATTTAGCTGGCTTGCAGTATGTCCAAGTGAAAGTGCATGGTCAAGTGCGTATGCAGTCCCGAGTGCTCCTGCTCCTGAAGCTCCAAATCCGCATCCGATCGGTATCTCTGATGTGCTCTCTACCGTGACCGGAATCTCTGTCATGGAACTTACAACTGCCCTGCTGGTATCTCCGGCAACCTTCTCTCCGTTGAGATATATGTCGGTGCTCTCGATATCATCGCCTATTGTCACGGTGGTATGAACTCCTCTGTCAAGTACTACTCCACATCCGGTAGAACCTTTTTTCATTGGCTCCTTATGGTCATGTATCTGAAAAAAACCTGTAATATGAGCAGGTGCAAAAGCCCTGGCTGTAAATTTATCTTTGCACGATCCGCATTGCATCTATTCTTCGTCCTGTGCTTCAAGCAGTAATGTTATTTCATCCATTAGGACATTTGCAATAAGACTTTTGGGACCTTCAATGTTCAGATCCTCTTTTTCATCGGAGTATAATATAGTAACATTGTTGTTGTCAGTTCCAATGCCACCCTTGCTGACCTCGTTGGCAACTATCATATCAAGCCGGGAATCTTTCAGGGTATGCCTGGCTCTTTTTAGCAGTTCACCACTGTCAACTCCGGCCTCCGCCTTGAAGCCGACTATCTTTGTTTGTGGATATGCTTCTTTTGCTTCTTTTATAAGCTTGCGTGTGGTCCTGAAAGAGAGTTCAAGACCCTTGCCGGAACTTATCTTCTGCTCACTGGCATCCAGTGTATAATCAGCAATAGCAGCAGCACTTATCAGCATGTCGTATCCTTTTGCCAGTTCACCAAGAACTGCATCTGTCATCTGTGCTGCTGTTTCGGCATGTATCTCGTTAATGCCTGTAACTCCTAATTTGTTCCTATGGACAATGGTCACATCAGCACCCCTGCGATATGCTTCAAGGGCCAGTTCATTTCCGGTCTTTCCGGATGCCCTGTTTGTAAGGATACGTATTGGGTCGATGGGTTCTGCAGTGGAACCGCTTGTAATGAGTATCTTCTTACCTCTGAGGCTATCCTGACCAACTGTCCGCTCAACCTCAAGCACGATCTCATCATTACCGGCTATCTTGGCTATTCCTTCCTCGACCTTGGGCCCGACAAAGTTAATTCCCCAACTCTTCATCTTCTCTATATTCTCTCCGACAGCCGGATGATCATACATGTCCTCATGCATCGCAGGTACTATCATTACAGGTTTGCCTGCACCGATGGCCGTTGTCGCAAAGGTTGTCACAGGTGTGTCGTCTATGCCTGCTGCGATCTTCCCGAGTGTATTGGCGGTTGCAGGTGCTATAAGTAAAAGGTCAGCCCTGCCAAGATTGCCAAAGAACTCCACATGCTCTACTTTCCCTGTAATTGCAGTGATAACCTCATTTCCTGTTGCATATTGCAGGGCCATCGGGGTGATTATCCATCCGGCAGCCTCGCTCATCACTGCATGTACGTCAGCTCCTCTGCGGATAAATTCACGGGCAAGTTCCACTGTCCTTACAGCAGCGATGCTGCCTGTGACCGCAAGCACGATGGTCTTTCCTTTCAATGAATCTGATCTTGTGGATCTGATCCAGAGTGTCGGGTGTTCATTTGGGATTTGAGGCATATTCTGTCCTTATTTGATGAATAAGTGGATTAGTGGATCTTTGGTATTTATATGCGGAGGTGGGATCTATTACTCTGAGAGGATTACGTTTACTACTCTATTCAATTCAGGAATATCTTTCTTGGCAGTGTTCCAGACTTCTTCAAGATCAACACCAAAATAGACATGTATCAGTTTATCTCTCATTCCTGCTATCTCTTTCCAGGGGATCAGGGGATATTTATCTGTCGTATTGGATGATAGATTCTTTGTGGCTTCACCAATTATTTCCAGTTGCCTGATAACAGCATCCTGTACAAGTCTTTTTTCAATAAAATCCTCAAAGCTCATTTCAGAAGTATATTCTTCTATTTGCTCAGTTGCATCCAGGATGTGATTAAGAAAAACAGAATCATCCTTCACAATAGATGCTCCTCAGTTCATTTTTTACCATGGGCGAAATGTGTGGGCTCAATGCTTTTTCAGTTACCATGTCTATTTTTGTTCCCAGCAGTTCTTCAAACTCGTTCTCGATCTTAATGTGATCGATAAGACTCTTGCCTTTAGAGAATGTTACCAGAAGATCAATGTCACTGTTCCCGGTTTGTTCTCCTCTTGAAAAAGAACCAAAAAGCCCAAGGGAAACTATGTCATTCTTCCTGCAAAGTTCCATTACATCTTCCCCTACGCTCCTGTCAAGGCCAAGGGATTTTACAAGATCGAATATGTCGTTGATTTCCATGTGTTCTTCTCTTTTAGGTGGAGTATTATCTTTTTTATCTTCATTTCCTGCTTAAGAACTGTGGTTACATCTTATTTCGCATTATTATTAGCTATCATTCTTATTAAATTTCTTGCAGGATACTTCATTCAATTTTCAGCAAATTCAGGCAGGATGATCCCTTCACCTAAACCAACTTTGCTCTTGCAGATTCCAGAGCAGCTTTTCCAACAGTCTTTTCTGCAAACCTGTCTGCAAGTATCTCCAGTTCATCCTGGGAATGGTTCCCTGTAAAGCTCATGAGGGCCAGTTGTCTTAGTATCGGGGTTTTGTTATTGTGGCGAAGATGCCATACCTCATGTGCAAGGATAGCTTTTAGTTCCGGTGTATCTGTAAGTTCCAGCATTCCGATGGACAGGAAAATAGCTTTTCCCGAAGCAAAAGCTCCGGGTACTGCAGAATCATAGTAATACACTGTTGCCTTTATGTCAAGCTCATCAACAAATTCCTGTGGCCAGTCCATTATCTCTGTTATTGGTCTGGCTTTGTATCTTTTGATAAGTACCTTATAATAGACTCTCGGGAGGAGAAGGATAATTGAGGTCGATAGTATCACATAGGCCATATATATCTCAAGGCTTAGCATCTGACTGCAATTCATGGCATGGATGATCAGTGCTATGGCAGCGAGAATGGACAGTTGTCCCAGAACAAGTGAGATAAGTCTGTTTTTGGTATCTGTGCTTTTCAGGTACAGGCCAAACATCAGTGTGGCTGCCAGAAGCACAACTCCTATCAATGGCAGAAGGCCTGAATCGCTGATGCATGTAACATAACATTGCAACTCGTCCCTGATGTTGAACATGTTATACCCGCCGGAAAAGTTCACTTCTTTTTATTGTATGTGTGAAAATTCTCGATCGCCACTTTACCAAAGGTGTCCACAAGACTGTCCAGCACCTTTTGCGTGATATGGTTTGCCGTGTTATCCATAGAATCAGATGCAGAATAGATATATCTGACCTTGTTTCCGCTCTTGTCAAGTTCCCGGTTCGCATAACCTGCTTTTACAAGTCTGTCAAGGGTACCGGCAACGCTGGATAATGGGATGTCCGTCTTTTCTGTGATCATGGAAGTTGTCAGCTCTTCGTTCTCCCATAGGACCTGCATTATCTGTGATTCAATGGGACTGAAGAACTTTGTCAATCCTTCATTTGAGAGGTTTATTCTGTCCAGTTTCACCATGACTTTACAACTGTTGTAAAACCATATATATCTTGTCGGTTTTTCTGGGATCTTTGTTCTTCGTATACTTTACATCAGCCGTAAAGTTAATCTGCTTTTACACTTGTTGTAAAGTAGTCACTTTACACTTACTGTATAGTGGTATGATAAGTTATTAGAAGAAGAAACAGAGGACAAGGACAGGGGAAAAAGGATGCATTTACACTCTTTTGTATTGAAGGACCTTTTCAGAAGAAAAACAAAACTGATGGTGGCGGTGTTGGGTGTTGTAGTTGCTGCGGCTGCAATTGTCGCTGTCATTACCACATTCTCAGTGGCAGAGGAAAGTTTCCACGAGGCAACCAACAAGTTTGGTGCCAATGTAGTGGTCAGACCTGCCATCGAGTCAATTCCACTCGTTGATGGATATTCAACCATGGGCTCACTCTATGCCGGGAACAATTACATAGATGAATCCGATATTCAGAAGATCTACACGATCAGGGACAATGCCAGTCTTTCAGTTGTAGCACCACGGCTGTACGGCATTGCAGAACTCGAAGGTTCTTCTGTTGTTGTTATGGGTATTGATCCGGAGCAGGAAAGAAACCTCAAACCATGGTGGATGGTCAGGGGACACTGGCTCACAGACGAGGATACTGAAGTACCAGAGGCATTGCTGGGTTCGGATATTGCTGTACCTCTGGGTCTGACGGAAGGTTCAATGATCTCACTTTCCAGGGAAAATATCTCGATCGATGTTCGGGTTGCAGGTGTGATAGAAAGCACAGGTGATAACGAGGACGGATACGTGATACTTCCGCTTGCCACCTCCCAGTACCTGCTCTCACAGGAAGGAAAGGTCAGCAGTCTGGAAGTGAGGGCATTATGTAACGCCTGTCCTGTGGAAGAGATGAGCCAGCAGATAGAAGGCGTTCTTCCGGGTATAGAGGCAAGGGCCATGAGCCAGATAGTCCAGAACGAGATGGCGATAGTAGATCACACAAGATCCTCAGCCATGGCAGTTTCTATTATCACCCTGCTTGTAAGCACCCTGACAGTCGCTTCCACAATGCTTGCTTCCATCAATGAGAAAATGAAAGAGATAGGTATCATGCGTGCCATCGGCGCCAGTGATATTCAGATAGTTTCCATGCTCTTCTTTGAAGGTGCACTTATCGGAGCTGTTGGAGGTTTCATTGGTTTCTTTGTCGGTACACTGGCATCGTTCATTGCAGCCCCTATGCTGGTCTCGGAAACTCCTGATCCAATGTGGAATATACTGCTACCTGTTGTAGGTGTCTGTATATTCACAGGAATGCTTGCCTCCCTTGTTCCCGCAAAAAGGGCTCTGGGTATCGATCCAGCAGAGGTGTTGAGAAGTGTCTGATGAGAATAATGTTATTGGTCAGGTTCATGAGCAGGATATGATCCGGGTCACGGATGTGACAAAGAACTATAGTCTCGGCTCCGGTGAAGTAGAGGTCTTGCACGGTATCAACATGTCCGTCAAAAAAGGCGAGTTCGTTTCCATTATGGGTCAATCCGGTTCAGGGAAGACCACTTTGATGAATCTTATCGGAATGCTGGACAGTCCTACAGACGGAAGTATCAGTATAAATGGCACTGAGATCACAGGTCGTTCTCAGAAAGAGCTTGTTCAGATGAGGCGAAAGACTGCAGGCTTTATTTTCCAGCAGTTCCACCTCATCCCTTCACTGACCGCTTACGAGAACGTTGCTCTGCCACTGGTATTTGCCGGTGAGAAAGATGAAGGTGCTGTGGCAAAGGCAATGGAGAAAGTAGGTCTTCATCACAGGATGCATCACAGACCATCAGAAATGAGTGGAGGAGAACAGCAGCGTGTGGCTATTGCAAGAGCTGTTGTCATGCAGCCACAGATACTGCTTGCTGATGAACCTACAGGTGCTCTGGATGCGGTTACTGGTGCTAAGATCATGTCCCTGCTCAAGTCGCTGGCCGGTGAGATGACGGTGATCATGGTGACGCATAACAGGGAACTTGCAGATCATTCTGATAGAATTATTGAATTACAGGACGGCTACGTAAAGATATCAATTTAAAAAAGAATATAGGGAGCAATAATATGAATCGAAAAATGGTATTTGTGTCTTTGTTGGCAATTCTAGTTTCCCTTTCAGCTCTGGGATGTATAGGTTCCAACGATCCTGCATCCGCAGGTTCGTCTGAACCAGTGAAAGGAACATGGATCGAATCTAAGGTGAGCGGGGATACGGTGTCCATACCGGTCAGCTCGGTGGAGCTATACACTAATGTCCATTCAAAAGTGAACACGGAAATTGGTGAGGTTGCTATTATGGCCTACATGCTGGATGATGAGGTGGTCGTCAGGTCCAATGTATGTCCTCCATGTGGTTCTATAGGATTCACACTTAAGGATGAGGTTTTGATATGTGATGCATGTGCCACGGTATTTGATGCAGCTACAGGCGACGGGATAATGGGAGGCTGTGTGGCCTATCCAAAGGAGAATATCCCATACACGATATCGGACGGAAATATCGTCATGAAGCTGGATGATGTTGTGACAGCTCACAGGGATACAGTAAAAGTGAACTGAACATCTCTTTGATCTTACTTTCGAAGGAATAAGGCTTCGTTGCCTTATTCTCTATTTTTTACGGACACTTTTCTGAATACCACTCTGAAGAGTTGTCACTTACCTGAATATCGACCTCAGGATGGGAAGCATGAACAGTCCATAGGCTACATACTGGATAAACAATGCTGCAAAGGCAAGTGAGTATCGTCTAATTATGCTCGTGCTCACACCTGAGAATCTCTTCTCATTGAGCATATGTGCCAGCATGGGGAAGATGCCATAAACGAACATGACAATGATCGCATACAGTAATCCAAACACGGTCTCAGTGAATATCCTCAGGAATACCTGCCCAGTTTCTTCTGCGAATATGCCGTAAATTCCTGTTATCAGAAAAACATCCCTGCCTGTGTATTTAAATCTCCTCAGGACCAGGTACCATGCAGAGATCACAAAAAGATAGTACGCAAAACCAAATATAATATCATTTACTGGATCCGGGCTTAGAAGGATCCTCTGCTCAGCAGGTTTTGGAAGGTTATCTATAATTGCAAATACTTCGGTCAAAAGCCCAAACAGCACTCCCGCTCCAATAAAGGATGTCCTCAATGGATATTTTTCGAGAAGAGCACTTAGTCTCTCTTTGAACAGATATGTGAATATCCACATTGGAAATATCAGGTTCATTGGTTCATTTAGTCCGTGTATTGTCAGAATGATGCCAAGGAATATCAGTAGTGCCCTTTTCCAATCCATCTGGATTAGTATGAGGACTTTCATTATATTTTAGTTTTTGACTCTGTAGAAATCCTGTTTGAATGGCTCATACGATCCAGAATTATCTGTCATGGTTACAGACTATCAATTTCATGGGAACATAGACTTTTTAAATGTCGTATGAAGCAAAAGAGTTGTGGAATATATATTATTCGGCTTTTAGGATTGTGCCGGCTTCGCCGGACCCTTCGGGATGACCTAAGTTATTCATAACTTCCAGTTAGTCAAACTTATTGTCCATCACAACCTTGCGTTTCTGATAGTTCTGCAAAAATTATTGACAAACAAAGAACGCACGACCATCCGCCGCAGGCGGCACGTTCCTTCATTACTCTTCTAATGGCTACTGGATATTTGTATCAAAAATCCAAAAATATTTATTCTATTCTTTTCAGTAGTATCCTTAATAATTTAAAAAACTGAGTGCCATGGCAAAAGAGTTTGATTATTACAGGATTCGATCAATAGATTATACTTCTGATTTTGCATCCGGTGCAACGATAGTACCTTTGGTATCCTGTGCTTTCTTTTATTTTATTGGTTTTGAAACACAGTTTCTATCTTGGATTAAAATAGCAGTTTTTTCAAGTTTGGCAGGAATACTTTTTCTGGCTTGGAGGAGACATTTCTTCCATGAATTGTACGTGAAGGGTGTTGATGTTACAGGCCGTATTGATTCTGCTCAGGCATTCAAAAGAGGTGGATCAAGGGTGGAATACAAATATGAATATCAAGGTGAAAAGTACTGGAGAGGGAATACATTAACAGCCTCTTCCTTTCGTAAATATGGCTTTAGTGAAGGAGATGAAGTTGTGCTTCGGATTGATCCGAAAAATCCTAGAAGGGCTGTTATAAGGGATATATATTTTCTGCTCGACGTGAGAATAAATCAGTAGGATTTTTTGTAGGTATCGTACTCTGTGATACAAAAGAAGATTTATCACATTCCATATATAACTGGCAACTATGACCTCTCGTTTCCTGCTCTGCACACTCCTCATAACACTCCTCCTGACATCCGGCTGTCTGGAAAACGAAGCAGATACTCCTTATAATATTGAAAACGATAATGTTTCCAAAATCACTGATTCCGATGTCCCTGATAATAATGATAAATCTGTTTCAGAAACAGACTACCGCCAGCAAATGCGTGATTTTGTCATTGACATCAGCACCTACTCAAAACAAAAAGACCCTGACTTCATAATCATCCCTCAGAACGGTCAGGAACTATTGACATCCGGTGGAGAGCCGGATGACCTGATAGCACAGGATTACATTGAAGCCATAGACGGGGTCGGCAGGGAAGACCTGTTCTTTGGTTATGATGATGACAATGTGGCTACAGATGAAGAAGATACAGAATATATGACCTCATTGCTGGATATAGCAAAGGACAACGGTGTAGTAGTGATGGTAACTGATTACTGCTGGACCCGATCTTACGTAGATGCTTCCTATCAAAAGAATACAGACCGAGGTTACATTTCCTTTGCTGCTGACAGCAGGGACCTTGACACTATTCCTGACTATCCGGCAGAGCCATTCAATGTCAACGATGATGACATCTATGCTCTCGATGATGCGAGTAATTTCCTGTATATCATCAACCCTGAGGTATTTGACAGTAAGGCAGAGTTTCTGGAAAGCCTTCAGGAAACTGATTACGATGTGATCCTTGTCGATCTCTTCTATTATGATCTTCCTCTTACTTCTGATGATATTTCCTCTTTGAAAGTCAGATCCAATGGTGGTTCACGGTTGGTGATCGCTTACATGAGCATCGGTGAAAGTGAAAGCTATCGCTACTACTGGGATGATTCATGGCGTATAGGGTCACCTGAGTGGCTTGATGCTGAGAATCCTGACTGGGAAGGGAACTACAAGGTACGCTATTGGGATGAGGAGTGGCAGTCTCTCATCTATGGAAATGAGGATGCATACCTGGATATGATAATGGATGCAGGATTTGATGGTGTGTATCTTGATATTATAGATGCTTTCGAGTATTTTGAAGATGATCAGTGATCTGTCAGGATGGTCATTGCTTCAAGGTTATGCTGTCATGTGCATATGGTCACAAATAGATACCTATTAATATCATAATACCCGAGGAATCTCACAGAGAGGACTTTTTATGCGGATCGGTATAAAAAAAGCAGTAGTAATTCTGGCAGTGCTCTTGCTCGCTATATCAGTGACAGGATGTACCTCAGAAGATGGTGGTAATGATAATGAAGGCAGCAGTTCTGCCGTAAGTGGTGGTGACCTTGGGGATGAGTATACCAACTCAATAGGTATTGAGTTCCAGCGTATCGAAGCTGGCAGTTTCGACATGGGTACATCAAAGTATGCTTACTCCCAGCCTGTACATGAGGTAAGGATCTCTGATGCATTCTACATCGGTACATATGAGGTAACACAGGCACAGTGGGAAGAGGTAATGGGCAGTGATCCATCTGAGTTCCAGGGCGATGATTATCCTGTGGAAAGTGTCTCATGGGATGATATTCAGGAATTCATAGACAAGCTCAATGAGATTGAAGAAACTACAAAATACAGACTTCCAACCGAGGCTGAGTGGGAATATGCTGCAGCAGCCGGAACAAACACACTCTACTCATTTGGCGAAATAGATGAGGATGAAGGCCCGTTCCTTAAGGACTATGCATGGTATCAGGAGAACTCATATGAGAGAACCCACAGTGTAGGCGAGAAACTTCCAAACCAGTGGGGACTCTATGATGTGCACGGTAATGTGGCAGAACTTGTACAGGACAGCTGGGTAGATAACTACGGCAGTGCAAGTGAGGATGGCAGTGCAATGGACAAAGGAGAAGGTTCCCTGAGAGTTGCCAGAGGTGGCAGTTACTCAAGTAAAGAAAATGCACTCTACACTGCATACAGAAGAAAGCAGGACCCACGCGATGGTGACTCTGCGATCGGCTTCCGTCTTGTGATGGATGCCTGATATTCTTTTTTTCTTTTCTTTTTTCATAAAGTCCCACTTTATGTGGAAATGAATAGACAGGTTATATATTCAGTAAGTTTCTATTTCTGTTATAAAATGATAGAGAAGGAAAAGATCGTTGATAATATAAGTTCCATTTTCAACAGGTACTCAGGTAAAGAGGAGATGGAACACGAGATCAATAAGTTACGTTCACATATAGTTGAGCTTGAGCTTGATGTTCGGACTGCCAATATAAGGTATGAGAAGAGCACAGAGTCTGAAAAGAAGGCAGTTGCAGCCAAACAGGAAGCAGAAGAGTCTCTGAAGGCTGCAGAGGTCAGGCTCCTGACCCTTGAGCATGAACTTGAGAAGCAAAGGGAGGATGCTCCGGGAGAACTGTCATTCAACCGCGTTGATCATTTCAGCAGGCAAAGGACAATAGAGTTCCTGCATGCTCTGTCATCTTTCAAACAGTCGTCCGGTCCATTGATAACAGTCCATGTTGCTGCGGGTGAATCACTTGACGGTATAAAGGACAGCGAGTCTCTTAAAGAGCAGATAGATGTGGGGACAATTGCACTCATCGATAAAGTTGTCTCAGCAACAGGCTACGTATTGTTCTACTCTCCAGATCATATTGTGAATGAGATGATAGTTCCTCCTTTGCCGGTGACGATATCCGGCTGGAGTACAGGTGAAACATTTGATACCGTCCCTCTTATTTCCCTGCTGGAAAAAGAACTTGGTCTATGTGTACTTGTGGCACATGCCGGTGAATCCTTTGTAGGATATTCCCTTGGTCCGGAAGAATTCGATTCATTCCAGGTGATAAGAAGTAGTGTAAAGGCCAAGCATGCAAAGGGTGGTTTCAGCCAGAGAAGGTTCGAACGCCTGAGAGATGAGGATATCGCTCATCATATAGACAAGGTAAAATTAGCTCTTAAGGACATGCTGCAGGAGTTCGCAGGTAGCATCGATCATCTTATCATAGCAGGCGATCCGCAGCTGGCAAGAGAGATCACAACTGATGTTCCTCTGGACATCGATCAGATATTCTCATCAACCGATGTTCGTATAGAGAAACATAATATCTCTGATATTCTCAAACAGTTATTGGCATGTCGCAGGTACAGGTTGTAAAAAGGTGGTTGTATGGTGAGCAAAGAAGAGATATGCGGTGTCATCGATGCCATTGGTGCTCTGACACAGGACGAGATAAGTTCGGTCATCAAAGAGCTGTCCTTGCTGAGGGGTGATACTCCTTTGAGCATTCCTGAGGTAAAAAGTATCTGTGAAGAGGCTGAGAAAGAGCACCTTATAGTTTCTGTTTCCTGGGAAGAGGTGGAAGGGGTGAAGGAAACCGAGGACCTCTACTACATATCCGGTCCTAATGCATTTCCTGAAGTGCCTTTTGAACTGAGCGAGGTCATTGACATTCTGGTACTCTCAAAGAGGGGGGTCGATCTCAGTAAAGTGGCATTACGTCTTAACAGGAATCTCCACAAAAGGATAAACAACCTTGAGAACAAGATCGACTCAGTCTGCAAAGGTAAGGTCCATCCTCACGACCTGGAGAATCTTGAGCATAGGTATAGTGATATCTTAAATCAGTATTATGATTATAACTTCTGGCTTTCTGAAGATATGTCGGAGCTTGAGGGTGAAATTGGTGAGCTCAGCAACCGGATCGAGGCTCTCAGGTCGGCACAAGGTATTTGACCTTTAGGTAGTATCAGGAATCAATATGGCAAGAGATAGACGAGACAAGTATTACTGGAAAGCCAAGGACGAAGGTTATCGTTCACGTGCATCATACAAGCTTTTCCAGATCAATAGTAAGCACCATATTATCAATGAAGGTGACACTGTGGTGGACCTTGGTGCTGCTCCCGGTGGCTGGCTGGAGGTTGCAAAGGAGATATCCGGCGGGCGTGTTGTAGGTGTTGACCTGAGAAAGATATCTCCAATAGAAGGCGTCGAGACGATCGTTGGTGACATAACTTCCGACAGGACCATCAAGAAGATATTCGAACTTGTGGGTGCAGGTGGGGCAGATGTTGTAATATGTGATGCTGCACCAAACCTTAGTGGTAATTGGAGTTACGATCATGCAAGGTCGATCGATCTTACACGTTCAGCTCTGAGCTGTGCAAAGAAGATCCTGAAACCAAGTGGTCATTTTGTTGTCAAGGTATTCCAGGGTGATATGTTCAATTCTTTCCTCGATGAGGTAAGGGATAATTTCACATTCGTACGTTCCTATTCCCCAAAAGCATCAAGGTCCCAGAGTGCTGAGATCTATGTTGTTGGTAAGAAGTTCCTGACAGCACCTCTCAGGCGTAATGATGAGTTCGATGTTACAATAGAGAAACTTGGTTCAAGTGGTGACGGTGCTGTGCTTATAGATGATTTCGTGGTCTTTGTAAAAGGAGTTGAACTTGGGGACCATGTAAGGATAAAGATACAGGATGTTAAACCCAATTTTGCTTTTGCGGAAGTCATAAGTGAGCTAAAATGATCATTTGATCTGGGTCTATGATCTGCCAGGATTACTACTAATATATACTTATATATTTAAGTAATATATTTTTTATATATGATCTGCAGTTGTACCTTTGGTACTTTCTGAATAAGATATTCGTTCTTTTTGTAACGTGTATGTAACGATCCAGGAATATGCTCCTATGAATGATGAAGTCCCTGCTCCAGATAAAAACTCCCGGCAAATGCGTTTGATCATTGCCGTAATAGTGGTTCTTGTAGGGGTCTATGGGCTTCTTGGTGGTTATATAGAAGAGCAGCGGACATTATATGAGGTCAATTCCATATGGGATGATGCATCAGACCTTCGGGAAGCTGGCAGCTATGAGGAGGCATTACAGTTATACAATTCTGTCTTTGGTCTTATCTCTTCCAATGAGTATCCTCTTGAATATGGCATGAATCATTACTACAGAGGGAGGGCATATGAGGAGATCTCTTCAGTGGACACTACGAATGGTTCCAGCTATCTGCAGAGCAGCATATACGCTTATGATTCTTCTCTGAAGTTCATTACCGAAGATGAGTACCCTGCAGAATATGCCAGGGTACAGTATAGTATGGGTGACTCATACCTGAAATTATATGCTTTCAATGGTGATGAAGGGACACTAAGTGCCTCGATCGAATATTATAATATTGCACTTGACCATTATTCCATAGCTGTTGATCCTGTATATTTTGCTTCTATCCATAACAAGCTGGGAAACGCCTGGCGTAAGAAAGGCAATTTTGAAGGGGATGCAAGTGCCCTTGGAAATTCACTTGATGAATACACAGAGGCTTTGAGGGTATTCAGGGCAGATATATATCCTCTTGAGTATGCAGGTGTCCAGAACAACCTTGGTAACCTGTATATCGAGCTGTCTGCATACAGTGATCAAAAGAACAATATCAACAATGCTATAGTTTCTTTTAATAATGCACTGGAGGTGTATACTCTCGAGACCCGTCCGGTGGAGTATGCAACTGTCCAGAACAATCTTGGAAATGCCTATTTCGCACTTTCAGAGATCGAGAACAAGGAAAGCAATGTGGAACTGGCTGTGAACGCATACAATGAGGCATTGAAAGTCTTCACCATCAGTCTGTTCCCTGATGCACATGATGGTGTCATCTATAATATTGCAAAGGCTTACAGAAGTCTGTGATCAAAAGGTTATGTAAATTAAAAAAGAAGTATTTGATAAGGATGATCGGACCTTATCTTTCCTGGAGTGTCTGGACCTCTTCAACCAGACGTTTTCCGGCTGCGATCTCATCTATGCTGTGCACTACAGCTCCAAGATTCTCAATGGCCAGTTTTATCTCTTCGTAATCCAGTTCCTCGCCTTCAACAGTTATCTTCACCGTTTCTGTCTGCTGATCGACCTCATAGAGACTGAGATTAACTCCGTGTACTCCTGGGAGTATACTAAGGGTCTTAGACAATTCAACAATTGATGGATGATGGGGTTTAAGCACATCCAGAACCAATCTTCTAATTCCTGTCAATTTTTCATCCTTCCTTATTAGAAAGCCGTATTCTATTATAAGTACATGAACATTGCATATAGAACATTATATTATTTTTGTTTTCCTATGGAATGGTTTTATCTAATTTCAGAACATAAAAGGAGTCATTCTCAATATCCATGAGGTATTCTTATGATCGATATGCATACTCATACTATTTTCAGTGATGGTGAACTTATCCCCAGTGAGCTGGTCAGAAGGGCAGTTGTCCACGGATACAGGGCAATAGGTATCACCGACCATGCTGATTTCTCAAACGTGGAACATATTCTTAAAAACGTAAGCAAGGCAAAGTACCTTGAGGATGAGCTCGATATCCAGGTAAAGGTAGGTGTGGAGATCACCCATGTTCCGCCACGAAAGATCGCTCCCCTTGCAAAGATGGCAAAGGACCTGGGTGCAGAGATCGTTGTGGTCCATGGTGAGACCATAAATGAGCCTGTCATGCCAGGTACTAACGCTGCATCAGTTGAACTTGCAGATGTTGATATTCTTGCACATCCTGGTTTTATCACCCTCGAGGAAGCCGAGATCGCAAAGGAGAATGATGTTTGCCTTGAGATCACTGCAAGGAATGGGCACAACAGGACCAATGGACATGTTGCAAAGATAGGTATGGAAGCCGGTGCAACACTAGTTGTTGATACTGATACTCACAGTCCGGGCAACCTTATCACACGGGACTTTGCACTAAAAGTGGCTATGGGTGCGGGTCTTACAGAAAAGCAGGCAGAAGCTGTCCTGAACAATTCACTCAAATTCATTGAGTGAATCATTTTTGTTTTGAAATGAAAGGGAAGATAATAGACATCACCACTGGGATCTCTGTTGATACGCCAGTCTATGATGGTGATCCGGTCCCTGTGGTCGAGAAGGTGTCCTCAATTGAGGAAGATGGTTTTGCGGTATCACTGATCAGTATTGGTACTCATACAGGGACACATGTGGATGCTCCTTCTCATATTCTAAAGGATGGTCCCTCTGTCGATAAGATCGAACCCAGTTCGCTTATGGGTGAAGCTATCATGCTTGACCTGTCTTCAGGTGAAGGTCCCATAACATCAGAAGAACTTGAAACTAATTACCTGTCCTTTGCATGCGGAGATGATATTCCTGTCCTTTTGATACGTACCAAACGAGTTTCATCTTCACATATTATGACGGACCAGGAAAGATTTCTTACGTCAAGCGCAGGTAAATGGATAATGGATCATGGATTTTCGGTAGTAGGAGTTGATACTCTTAGCGTTGATTCTGAACCTTCTCTGCCCAATCATTCACTTTTTTTAAAGAATGAGATTCATATTGTTGAGTATTTGCACTTGTCCGAAGTAATTGAAGGGTTGTACTATTTCATATGCCTTCCGCTAAAGGTTATCGGGTGTGATGGTGCTCCTGCTCGTGTAATTTTGATCAAATAGCCTGATTTTGGCTAGTTATCGGCATGTTCAGCTATGCTGTTGCATAGGTTAATTTAAATACCAAGTATGTTATATTCCGATGTATAATTCGTTATAGATATTATAATGGTAATACTAACGATTCAAAAATATTAAATAACAGGATTAATATAGTATAACCAGCAATATAATACTGTTACACGATTGCTAAAACGTTTCATGAGGGATCGCACGAAAGCAAATCAGAAGCACTCAATGCACAGGGATGACCGTGCACAGGTAGGTATAGGTACCCTTATCATATTCATATCCATGGTACTTGTGGCAGCAGTAGCCTCAGCTCTTTTGATCAAGACATCAGGTGTGCTACAGCAAAAAGCGTCACAGACAGGCCAGGAAACGACACGTGAAGTAGCTTCCAATATGCGTATCGATCGTGTAGAAGGTGCCCGTGCTACGTATACTACGGTAACGGTAACGGATGGTACTCCTTCTGCAACTAATCTAACTTCTTCGAAAGGTGGAATGATAGAATGGATCTCTGATTCAGGAGCCTTCAATATATCCGTAGATGGAGAAGATGAGGTTGAAGTAGATGAGTATTCTTATTATGAACATCGTTTTTCAACAGCTGGTTCTCATAACTTTACTGTGACAGGTACTGCAGGTAGTACTACTGGTTCTATCACTACAAGCAATGCAGTTGACTATGGTGAGATCACAAAATTACATATCTCCGTATCACTTGGTCCTGGTAGTGAGGATGTTGATCTTTCACAGCTTATCATCTATCTTTCAGATGGTTCACACGTTGCTAATGTGAGATATGATACTGGAGATACAGATGATGAGATCCATTTGCCTACTGATGAATATTTCTCTGTAAGCCCTATAAGGACCCGTGACCAGACCGTCTTCAAAGCCACACAACCTGTGCTTCGAACAGGTGATATCATGGAAGTGGTGGTGGATATAAGACGCGTATTCCAGGCAGACGATGAGGAATACGAAGGCCTTTCACCAAGAACTGAAGTTTCCTTCCAGGTAAGGCCGGAAGCCGGTGCTCTTGTCGTGTTCGACTTTACAACTCCTGGTGCTTATTTCGATGAGAAGTACATCCTGCTCAGGTATTGAACGATACTAAAAGTGGGATAAAGTATATTTTTTATCATCCAGAACAAGTTCCAGATCGAAGTTACCTTCTATTGGTCCTTCAAGAACTATTCCTGAACTTCTATTCTGGTCCGGATCATTGTTGAGCACCCACTTACCAGTGGTGTTGTCAAATGTTCCTTTTCTGAATAGGATCGTGTTATCATTCTCAATAAGGTATCTGTCCCTGGCACCATTCTCATATTGACAGATGATCGTATTATTTTCCAGGGCCCAGTATGTATCACTGAGATTCCCATTCATATCAGTATCAGGGTCCACACCGAATGCAATATAGCTTACATGCGGCAGCGAGAGTTCTATAGTACATGTCGATCCGTCAGGGCCATTCTGGTCTGAAAGGTCCCTCGCATATCCGTTCTGTATCGCCATCAATTCGACACGGGCACTATCTATCTGCTTACTGTCCTGTGTGCCTGAATATATCGGGGAAAGACTGTTCCACGAAAAGGCCATTAGGAAGATGACAGCTCCGGTGATCACAAGATAGAATACCATTTTCAAGGGTATTGTATCAGCACCACGTGTATCCTCCATAAAAGAAGTTCCTTTAACCCCCACCACGTTACTACCCCTTGTTCACTGTATTATTGTTCTATTCCAGCCATTCCAGGAACTTATCAAGTGCTCTTCTTCGGTGTGAGACCGTGTTCTTGAAATCGTCACCAAGTTCTCCGAATGTCTTTCCGTTGTAATCGAATATCGGATCATAACCGAAACCGCCGGTCCCCAGTTCCTCAAAAGCGATCTTGCCTTCAACATTTCCAGTGAATGTGAGGGGTTCACTTCCAGGTTCACAATATCCGATGACCGACCTGAAGACCGCTTTTCTATCGGTCTCATCTTCCATTATCTTGAGTATCCTCTGATTTCCGAGGTTCTTTTCAACAAAGGCAGAGTAAGGTCCTGGAAAACCATTGAGCACTTCGATAAAGAGTCCGGAATCATCCACCATAACAGGCATTCCAAGTCTCTCAGCCGATAATTTTGCACCGTATGCAGCAATAGGTTCAAGTTCATCTTCCTGAAGTTCCGGATAGCCATCGGTATTCTGAATTACCTCGTATCCTCTGTCTGCAAGTATGTCCTTCACTTCTCTGAACTTTCCCTTGTTGCCTGTTACAAATACTATTTTACGCATATCTTCCTCGTTTTTCTATATCTTTGACTCTTTCGAGCACTTCATCTGCCTGTTCGAAGTCCTGCCTGTAGCCTCTGCAGAATGCTTCTATAAGTTTCTCATGATCTTTGTGTGTACTCTCGAATGTCTGGAACAGGACATGTACATCCACACCACGTGCTTCGGTGCTGCTGTCAAAGAATGAGAGTCCGAAATCTATCATGTATACGCGATCATTGAAAAGTATAAGATTTGATGTTGTAAGGTCTCCGTGAACTATTCCTGCGCCATGCAGGTCAGCTATAAGTATCCCTATCTGTTCACTGAGCTTCTCATCGATAACATATTTCATTGCAGTTCCGTCGAGGTACTGCATTTTGATGGTGGAATTCTCTATGTCATAGATGACAGGTGTAGGAACTCCTGCCCTTCTTGCCTCAGATAGCAATCTTGCCTCTGCTTTTGTCCTTTCTTTGCGTATCCTTTCATCGAGTTCTCTTACCCTGTAGCTTTTAGGTACTCTTTCTTTGATGATGATGCCATCTTCTAACTTTACCGTTGCTTCGGCACCACTTGTCAGATACATCTCTGCCTCCCTTCCTCAAGATCCTCAGAAAGCCATGTGACATCAACCTCATCTGGTCTGAAATTAGGGTTGACGTGTGAATTCTCTACATCGATCACATTGCCTGAATCATACATGAGAAGTCCGAGATATGCGATCATAGCACCATTGTCTCCCATGAAACGTTTCTCAGGTACATAGAAAGAAGCCCCACGTTCTGTGCACATTATTTCCAGCATTTCCCTGAGCCTCATATTCGCTCCGACCCCGCCTGCAAGGAGAACCTCGTTCTTTCCTGTGTGGGCAAGGGCACGTTCTGTGACCTCAACAACCATTGCAAAGGCGGTTTCCTGGAAAGAATAGCAGACATCTTCCATAGAATGCTTTTTCAGAGCCTCGGTGGCAGCTGTAGATAATCCGGAAAATGAGAGATCCATTCCTTTGACCACATAAGGAAGAGGAATGTAGTTCGCTGCATTCCTGGCAAATTGTTCTATCTGTGGTCCGCCGGGGTGTCCAAGACCTGCACTCCTTGCGAACTTATCGAATGCATTTCCCAGTCCGATATCCAGTGTTTCTCCGAACACTCTGTATCTTCCCATACGATAGGCCAGTACCTGTGAGTTGGCACCGCTGACGTAAAGAGTTACAGGGTCTGTTGCAGGTGTCTTCCAGCGTCCGACCTCTACATGTGCAAGACAGTGGTTCACGCCCACAAGTGGTACATCAAGGCTTATGGCAAGCATCCTTGCCGCAGTTGCCACAGTACGCAGACATGCTCCAAGTCCTGGTCCCTGTGAGAATGAGATCGCATCTATCTGTGAAGCATCCACTCCGTTCTTCTTTGCTTCTTCGAGTACTCCTCTTACAACATAGGATGCATATTTTGCATGATGCTGGGCTGCTTCCCTTGGGTGTATCCCGCCTGTGGGAGGGCGGTACATATCAGAGACCTCAGCAATAACGTCGTTCTCATTAACGATAGCAGCACTGAGGTTCCATGCGGTTCCCTCAATGCCAAGCACTGTTCCTTTCAACTTGATATCTCCGACGCTAAAAGGGGTGCAGTTGAATATTAATTTTGCTGTTTCCTGATGAGTACACAAGTGACCGCAAGTATGGCAATTGTTACAATGCCGGATAGAGCTGGGAGCTTTCCACTCTCATCCGAAGTAGTTGTATCCGTATCTTCTGTCTCTGTGGATGCATCAGATATGTCTGCTACTTGCTCTGCTTCATCGTCTTCAATGACATCAGGTTCATCTGCTGTTATTGCGAAAGGAGAAAACCCTGGCGTGCTTGCTTCAAAGTAGATATATTCATCATCAGAACCACTTTGTTCGGTGCTGAGCTTTCCCCAGGTATCATCACTGTACCTGTTCAGGGCTATTGTGTCGACATCGATATTGTTGTTCTGTATCCATTCTTTACTGACCCTGAAACCTATGATTGGATCCTGGATATTAGCTTCGATGGCATAACCGGTCTTGCCGACCCATATGTTCAGGTTCCTGTAAACCTTTCCAGGAACTGGATCATCAACAAGTGCTGATGTGTCCTTCAGTATCTCTATGGTTGTGCTGATCTTTCCTGCGTTCTTCAGGGAAAGATAGCGGACATAATCGATATCGTTCTTCTCATCATCGAAATCGAAGTTCACTATGTCATCCTTGCCGGCATAAACTGTAAGTACATCCTTAAACCCGATGTTCTCATACTCTTCACCGCTAGAGCCGCCTCCGCCTCCACCACCGCCGCCTCCGCCGGATGATGAAGTAGTTGTACTTGCAGTAGTTGCTACCGTTGTGTTTGTCCAGTTTCCGATATTTCCTGTGAAGTCTATAGGTCTGAGTCCGTAGCTGTAACTTGTACTGGCAGATAGTCCTGTGTCTGATATCTGCTGGTCGGATACGTTATTAAGGAATACTCCGTTCTTCCAGACTTCCACATGGTCGGTGTCATCGGACCCGTTCCATGAGAGTGTTATGGATGATGATGTTCTGGAATTTTCAAGATCGCTGATCACCGGTGCAGTATTGTCCTCGACAGGTGCATAGATGCTCAGGTGAGTGATATTTGTGGTAACTGTATGTGCGGTGATATTTACCGTGCTTCTGAATGGTATCCACATTCCTTCATCAGGGTCATACCATGCAACAGCCAGTTTGTCGGTATCGTTCACAAGGATATGGTCATAACCGAGTGTAAGGGATACATTCCTGCCGAACTGGTATGAATATTCAGGGTCAGACTCATTTATCACTCTGATGTCGATTGCACTTCCCGTAAGTACCGAACCATTACCAGGCTCATTTCCTCTTACAACAGCAGCAGAGATGTTTCCCGGATTGGAAGGTGTGCCTGTAATGTTGAAGTTAAAGGCCGGATCGCTGACATTTGTTGCAAGTCCCTGTAAATTGAAAGTGACCTCATCGTATCCTGTAGTATCGAATGTTTCTCCAAGACTTAGATAGATGGTTGTGTTGGAACTAAGATGATCGGTCTC
Organism: Methanolobus profundi; assembly: GCF_900114835.1. GTDB lineage: Archaea > Halobacteriota > Methanosarcinia > Methanosarcinales > Methanosarcinaceae > Methanolobus > Methanolobus profundi. Next base: position 64,020 of record NZ_FOUJ01000008.1, read on the forward strand.
TGAATTATTGAAGATGGATGTCACGTTGACGGTATTCGTTCCGTTTGAAAGCGGGATGTTCGTCAAATTGAACACACCGTTCGAAACAGGCCATGATCCGTTGGTAAGATTGCCATTGATATAGACCGAGACGTTAGTTGCAATTCCTGCAGTTCCATTCAGTGAGAAATTGTCGTCTGGATGATAATAGATGGTTCCGGTATCAGGTAAATCAATAGTTGGCTGGGTAGTGAACACCGTAAAGTTCACAGTTGTCGAGTTGACATATCCTGTAATATCTTCAGCAAAGACTGTAAGGTTGTACTGTCCTTCTGTCAGGTTAAGGGTGGTGTTGAACGAGAATCCTGTTTCGATAGATGAATTATTTCCATTGTCAATATTGTACCAGAGATCACAATATTTGTTATTGCTGATGTTGATCTCGAATGTCTCTTCCTGTAGCACGGAATTCTCAGCCAGTCCATCTATGGTGATGATATTGTCCTCAACGCTGGCATAGAACTGCCAGTCATAGGATATCTCTTCACTCTGGTTCGTCAGTGCAGTGACAGATACATTGTGATATCCTTCAATATATGGCTGTGCTGTCACATTCTCTACCTTATATCCACCTGTTATACTTTCAAGGGAGTGGATCACTTCAGAGCTATCGATGGTCATATTGATCGTGCTCTGGTTGATGCCATAAGGATGGCTAAGGTTGAGGGAAACAGCAGTAGAGCCGTTGGTAGTATAGCTACCATTCGATGGATATTCGTTAATATCGAATGTTGAATAGATGACAAGCGAGAAGTTCTGAGGTCCTATCTGGACTGCTGTTCCGTTGACCTTGATAGTGTATGTTCCTGGGGTAGGATCTGCTAATTCGATACCTTCGACATTGTTCACTGTGTCAGGCCCGTTATTTCCATAATATGTGTCATCCGGTGCAACTATTATGAGATCAAGATCGTTAATTAGTGCTTTTTCCGCAGATTCAGATAGATTATAGTGGTCTGTCCAGACAAGCGTTGCCTTTAAGGTATCTGAACCTTCAGTTACATTGTAGCTGACATTCCATGAGTCTGATAGGTTCAATTGTTGCGGGTTGTCAAAATATTCGATAACATCAGGATATTGTGGGTATATGGAGTTCTCAATATCAACACGTCCCCATCCGGACGAATTATCAGGTATTCCATTTATTTCCTGTGTTGCTCCGGTTCCGTATTGTCCAGGTGTGATATTCATTGCGCCATTTATTATCGTTGCTTTCAACAATGCAGCACTTGGGCTTGTAAGGTTCTCTACGTCAGTGTAGTATTGTCTTATAAGGGCAGCAGAGCCTGCAGTTATTGGTGTGGCCATACTTGTACCACCCATATACAGGTAATTATCATCAACGATCCCCCATCCTGTTGCACTTCCAAGGCTTGATCTTGTAGAAATGATAAATGTGCCCGGTGCAACAACATCTGGTTTGATCCTTCCATCCTGTGTTGGTCCACGGCTACTAAAGGCGGCAATTCCCTGACTGTCATCAGCCATGTAGTCCTCATATATTGGAGATGCCGGATAATATGCGGGCCATTTTAATCCCCAGGTCGAATATGTTCCAATTGAGAAAGTGTCTCCTCTTTCGTTCTCTGAGGCACCTACAGTAAGGCAGTTCTTAGCAGTTGCAGGATAATCTATTGAGTATTCATCTATAACCCCATCTTCATTTGGGTCTACTCCTGAATTACCTGCTGCAAAAAGTATCAGCATATCAGGATGTTCCCATACGAACTGGTCAACTTGTAATGATAAGGTGGTGTATGCTCCATTAGAAGCACCACCCCAACTATTGGTATGGATCTTTGCTCCCTCATTGTATGCTTCCTGAAAAAGATCCTTAAGGTCACTTGGAACATATATAAGACTACTACCAGCATTGTCGCCAAGTGCCTGGAATACCAGTCTGGCCTCTGGTGCTATTCCACTGTATTGTCCATCAGAAAGTGAACCATTTCCAAGAACTGAACCTGCTACATGGGTTCCATGTCCGTTGTAATCAGCTGAACTCCCATCAGCATATGTTTGAATTATACTTACTATCCTTCCTCTGATGTCTGCATGCATGGAACTATCATTCACACCGGTATCAAGTCCGGAGTCAGCAACTGCTATTATCTGTCCACTTCCGTTCAATCCATAGGTCTCGTGGGTCGTAGTTGCATTAATAATGTCTGCTGCGATATCATTGCTTATGGTTGGCTGGACGTATTCCTCTATCCAGCTGACACTGGTCATTGCTGCAATTTCTGGTATTATGTCTGTGGTGACCTGCACTTTCAGTATGTCCTCTGATCCTGAAAGGATGTTTCCACCAAGTAGTTCGATCGAACTAGCTGTACTTTCGTAGTCATCTGATGAGAAAAGTAATACAAAATATATGTTCTCAGTATCAACATCGGTGCTTGATGTCTGAATACTGTTGGTTTGTGTTAATTGTGGATCATATTTGTATGATGGTCTGTATTCGCCGACCCATTTGACAAATTCAAAAGATCCTATCTGGTCCTTGACTTCATTAGTCATCATGAATATGAATGCGTTGTTTGGAACATAACCCTGGATGCTAGCTCCTGCATATGCCATTTCCTGCTTCCAGATATCTTTCACGGGACCGGTGAACTGTACTATGTAGTAACCTTCCGTGGTGTCAGTGGATATTGTTGAAATATCCTGAATGGTCATGTCGGTGTTGTCAGTATCGATATATCCTGTTTTTAGAAGGATCAGGCTGTCATCATTAGTATTTTCAGTGCCTGCACTGGCTGTGGCGATCGCAATGATAAGTATGAACAAGATCGGGAGTATGTTTTTAGTACGCATGGAGTGTCATCCGCAGATTATATTATAAATGACACTATATTATCACAAATATATTTATATCTTCTGTGGCATAAAAATGTGGATGTCTCTATCGCATATGATTCATGCCAGTTGAGACAAAAAAAGAATTACTGCTTCCTTATGAGGAAGCAGGCAAAAGATATTATCAATCCGCTTATAAGTGCAGAAAGTGCATTCGTGGTTCTTTCTTCCTGTATCTCGCTTTCTGTCGAAGCATTGATACTTTCATCGACCTGGTCAGCAACAGAACTCTGGTCATCGGATACTGATCTGAGTTTCTCGTCGACGTCACCAGTGATAACGAATGTTGAGAATCCCGGTGTCCTGGCTTCAAAGTACAGGTACTCATCATCTGAACCGGTCTGTGTGGTTGTGAGCCTACTCCAGCCACTCTCATACCTGTTAAGCACAATGCTGTCTTCATCGACATTGTTCTCCTTTATCCAGTTCCTTGAGACCCTGAATCCGACAACTGGATCTGCTATGTTGGCATCGGTTGCATATCCGACCTTACCTACCCAGATGTTGATGTTCTTGTAGACCTCGCCTGATGGTAGTGAATATACAAATGTCGACTTGTCTCTCAGCACCTCGATGGTCGCAGAGATAGTTCCTGAGTTCTTCAGTGATTCATATGTGATATACTGTATATCGTTCCCATCTCTGTAGAAATCGAACTTGACGTTACCTGTCCCTACGAAGACAGAGCTGACATCCTTGACTGCAATGTTCTCATACTCTTCGCCTGAGGTGCCTCCACCACCACCTCCTCCACCGCCGCCTCCGCCGGAGGATGATGAAGAGACTGGTGTACTGGTAGCTTCAGCAACTTTGACTGTCACTACGTATTCTTTACTTGTTCCATCCCCTGCAGTTACATTATATACAACCGGTTCTGTGAAATTTTGTGCGATTCCTGTATCAGGGGAGAGTTTCTGTCCTGTAAATCCAATTATTGGCACTAAAGCTGTAACATTAGTTTCATGTGGCACTGTCAGATCGATTATCTTTTCTGTTTCGTTTATAATTCCTTCCGCCACTGGTTCTTCAAACCTGAAACTTGTAATTTCCTTAGCGGTGCTCGATGCAATGTAAACTGTTACTATGTATGGTTGTGTCGTACCATCTTCTGCAGTGACTGTGTATGTCACTGGGTTTGTGAAATCCTGTGTAGTTCCATTCTCAGGTACTATCGTTTTCCCAGTGTGTATTATGGTAGGGGTTAATGCTGTCTCATCTGTTCCATATGGGGCGGTTAGATCAATAGTCTTTGCTGTTTCGTTTATCAGTCCAGTCACAGCAGGACTTGTGAGCTTGAAACTTGTTATTTCCTTTTCAGTATTTGGTTCGATATCTACCGTTACTGTATATTGTTCTGTTGATCCGTCTTCTGCAGTAACTGTGTATGTCACTGGGTTTGTGAAGTCCTGCACCGCTCCGCTCAATGGTGCTATCGTTTGCCCTGTATGGCTGATCGTTGGAGTTAGTGTTGTTACATCTGTTCCATATGGTACTGTTATTTCAATGGTCTTAGCTGTCTGATCGATCGTTCCCGTTACAGCAGGACTTGTGAACTTGAAACTTGTTATTTCCTTTTCAGTATTCGGTTCGATATCTACCGTTACTGTATATTGTTCTGTTGATCCGTCTTCTGCAGTA
>NZ_FOUJ01000012.1 GCF_900114835.1 Methanolobus profundi
CTTGAGCTGGGCTTTACCGAGGTTCCCGTAATAACCCTCGACCTGCCATACGAGAAGGCTGTGGCCTACGTCATCGCCGATAACAGGCTGGCTGAGCTGGCAGAGACGGATACTGAAACCCTGGCAAAGCTGCTGCAGGAAATAGCGGAGATCCCGGACTTCGACTTTGAAGCAATCGGTTACACTCTGGATGATGTGGATGGTCTGCTTGAATCGATAACACCTATGGAAGTCATGGAGGACGAACCCCCGGAGGTTCCGGAGGAGGCTGTGACGGTTTTTGGAGATGTCTGGGAGCTGGGCAATCACCGCTTGATCTGTGGGGACAGCACCGATCCGGACCAGGTGGCAAAGCTTCTGGGAGAGGACAAAGCCGATATGGTGTTCACGGACCCGCCATGGAATGTGAACTACGGAGCTACAAAGAATCCTCGCTGGAAGCAGAGAAGCATTCTCAATGATGCAATGGAAACAGAGGACTTCAGAGAGTTCATGATGGCAAGCTTCAGCTGTATGAACCAGTTCTCAAAGGACGGATGTCCGACCTATGTAGTGATGTCGGCCCAGGAATGGGGGAACATGATGCTTTCCCTGAAGGAAAACAACTACCACTGGAGCAGCACGATAATCTGGGCCAAGGACAGGCTTGTCCTCTCCAGGAAGGATTATCACACCCAGTACGAGCCCATATGGTACGGTTGGAAGGACGGTGCTCCAAGGTTATGCCAGGTGGAGGACAGGAAACAGTCCGACCTCTGGGAGTTTGAAAGACCCTCTGCATCTGAGCTTCATCCGACCACAAAGCCGGTGGCCCTTGTTGCAAATGCCATCAGTAACTCCTCTCGGCAGAAGGGGATTGTGCTGGACCTGTTCGGTGGCTCCGGCACGACACTAATTGCGTCACATCAACTCAATCGCGTCTGTTACACAAGCGAGCTAGACCCTCGGTATGCCGATGTCATAATTCAGAGATATGTCAATCTGACCGGCAATCGTGAACTGAAAAGAAACGGAGAGGACTTCACATGGGAAGAAAAAAGGGAAGCATAAAGATGGTAGACATATCCGAACCGCTGATCAAGCTCCTCAAGTCCGGGGTTCCTGTGATCCATGCCTGTGATGCCGTGGGAATAGCATCTGTCACCTACTACGACTGGATGAAAAAAGGCGAGACTGCAAAGTCCGGCCAGTATTTCGAGTTCTACCATGCGGTGAAGAAGGCTAGGGCAGAGGCTGTTGCCAGGAACGTTGCCATTATCCAGAAAGCAGCTGCCCATTCCTGGCAAGCTGCAGCATGGTGGCTCGAGCGCAGCTGTCCTGCAGAGTTTGCTAAGCGGGAAGTTGAGATCAATATGACCCAGAACAACGTTGAGATAAACATTGATGAAACACGAGACAAGATCAATGGCAGAATCAATAGCATTGCTGCCAGAGTCAGAGTGGCAGAAGATCCTGAGTGATCTTAGCGATGACGAGATCCAGCAGCTGGAATACGACTGGAAGTTCTGGGCCCGTCCCAATCAACTCCCTCCTGCAGGTGACTGGCAGTACTGGTTGGTACTCGCAGGTAGGGGATATGGCAAGTCACGAACGGGGGCTGAATGGATCCGGGAAAGGGTAGAGTCAGGCAAATCCAGGAGGATAGCACTCGTAGCCCCTACAGCTGCAGATGCCAGGGACACGATGGTGGAAGGGGAATCCGGAATACTGTCGGTCTGTCCGCCATGGAGCCGACCGGTCTACGAGCCATCAAAACGCAGGCTCACCTGGCCTAACGGTGCGATTGCTTTGCTTTTCAGTGCCGAGGAGCCGGACAGGTTGAGAGGTCCCCAGCACGACACTGCTTGGTGTGACGAGATTGCAGCCTGGAAGTACCCGGAAAAAACCTGGGACATGCTGCAGTTCGGTTTAAGGATTGGTGATGATCCAAGGGCAGCCATCACAACAACCCCTCGGCCTATTCCGCTTGTCAAGAACATCCTGAACGATACCAGTACCCACGTAACAAGAGGATCCACCTACGAGAATCTGTCCAACCTGGCACCTGCCTTCATCGATGTGATCATTAGCAGATACGAAGGAACCCGGCTGGGTAGACAGGAGCTCAATGCAGAGATACTAGATGACAATCCTGATGCACTCTGGACAAGGCAGATGATAGAGGATGCAAGGTTGTCAAAAGTTCCCAATCTCCTACGCATTGTGGTTGGTGTGGATCCAGCTGTTACGTCCAATGAAGCTTCAGCAGACACAGGCATAGTTGTTGCAGCTGTGGATGAACGCGGAGAGTACTATGTCCTGGGGGACTACACTATCCATGCAACGCCGAAGAAGTGGGCCCAGGAGATTATTGCAGCCTACTACAAGCACTCTGCAGACCGGGTAATTGGGGAAGTGAACAACGGTGGAGAGCTTGTGGAATATACGCTCAGGACAATCGATCCTAATGTTTCCTACAGATCAGTAAGGGCCAGCAGAGGAAAGCAGACCAGGGCCGAGCCTATCAGTGCTCTGTATGAGCAGGGTAAGGTACATCATGTGGGATCCTTCCCGGCTCTTGAGGACCAGATGTGTGATTGGATTCCAGGAGAAGGAAGTAGTCCGGATAGGATGGATGCACTTGTATGGGCGTTGTCAGAGCTTAGTAAATCAAGGTACGGACCGCAGAAACTGAACATGTCATCACTTATCAAAACAAGACCGAGGTAATTATGAGACCAAAACTCTATGCAACTGTTAGTAAGAATACGACCGCAGTACTTCACCGGGTGATGAAGGAGCAGGACTGTAACAAGAGCCAGGCAGTGGACTTTATTGCGGAGTATTATTCTAAAATGCAGAACGATCTCAGGGAGAAGCAAGTGGAAGAGACTGCAGAACTTGTGATTGAGAAGCTTAAACTGAAGAAGTTGGTGTAGTTGCTCAAGTTAGAACTTATTTCTTTCATAATATGTGAAAATATTTCCCTTTGCGTCTCTTAGCTTGAAAAAATCTCCACTTTTATGTGATTCAAGTAATTCAAAAGTATCTTCTTTTATAATGCAAATATTTAGTTTTCTTAGTAGTGTTACATTTTTGAAGTATCGAGTAATTCCAAGCTGTTCTTCTAAAGAATCAATAAAATCTTCTTTTTCTTCGTTTGGCATTTCTGAAAATATAGTTTCCTCATCGTCTACACCTATTACTAAGTCATCTGGATGCAGTATGGCAGCTTCATAAATATCATAAAGACTGCATAATTCATCATCAGCTCGGCTTAATATATTGTCAACTTGTTCTTCCGAAAGGGGATCAGGTTTTGCCATTGTACTACTTCCACTTTACCTTTTTTTAGTTGTTCGTTTATATTAATTTTCAGATTTGTCCCGGTAGAAGACTTCCCTCGTAAACATAAAAGAGCAGAGCTAAATCCACATGTTTTATCGATTTTAAGGATATTCACGTTTTCTGTTTAAAGTACTGTATGCCGTTATACATATAACCTTCTAATAAATAATTGAAATGTCATAAGGTATTATGATTTTTGGAGAGAGTCAGATGAAACTGCCAATAAGACATCTTTCAGTGAGAGTTCCATGGCATGATAGTTTGTGGGATGGGACGGTCTGTAATAATCCCCGAGATAATGCATCTTGCATGTTTCTGCCAAGAATCAAAGAAAAAAATGTTGAGTTTGAAGAAAAATGTAAAGGCAAACATTTCAGTGAACTCTCTTACAAAGATTTGCCACCCTGTGTAGCAGAAAAAGCGACTTTTATGTCAAAAGAAGAAATCACCAGGGTAGTGAATCATCCATATAAAGAAAGTGTCGATTTGTATGCTCATTACAAGGATACTCCTCTTAAAATCCCCCCATACAGTTTTTCAGTAGTTCCTTTTCTGTGGATGATGAAAGATCCAAAAAAACATGAGTCGGAAAAAGCAAAAGAATTAGAACTTTATTATGAACCATCTTTGGAACCAAAGTTAGATTTCTTTTCAATATGGGTACAAAACGATCATAACCAAAAGGTACTATTAGATGCATTTGCCAGTTCTTTAGAGGTTGAAAAATCCTTAGTATTTATATATGCAAAGCATACTCCGTTATCAGATTTAGCAGACAGGGTCTTAATTGGTGTTGGAAGGGTAACAGGTATTGGGGAGATTAAAAAATACAACTCTGCCATAAAAAATCCCTCTCATGAAAGTTACATATGGGAGAGACCAGTTTATCATTCAATTAGAGAGAAAGGATACGACGGATTCATTTTGCCTTATCATGAGATTCTTGAAAGGTCAAAGACCGATGAAACAATTGATCTTGCCAGTTTAATTGCGATTGCTCCTAACAGAGAACAGTTTTCTTATGGTTCTGAGCACGTAACTCACGACACCGCAATTGATGCACTTTTAGAACTTAGGCAATCTCTGGAAAAGATAGGACACGTACTTGACAAAAATTATGAAGCGTATCTAAAATGGATAGACGATAGGATATCAGAACTATGGAGCATGAGAGGAGCTTTCCCTGGAATAGGTGCTGTTCTATCTGCTATGAAAATAAACCAAGGCAACTTAGTGGCTTTTGAGTTGGAAAAGAAGATTTTTGAAATGGACGGAGACCAACTTAAAACAGACCCATGGGATGTATTAGATCAGATTTTTACTGGCAATGATCGCATACTGCCTTCAAATGTAACGAAAAATATTGGTTCCACCTTTAAGCGAATATGGGAGCAAATACCAGATGCGCGAAAGAAGTATTTGAATCTGATGAGCAGGATGGAATTAAATAATGAACAAGCAATAATGTTCTATGACGATCGTTCAATGAAGAAGAATAGGTTGGATTGCTCTGAAAATGATTTAATACAAAATCCTTATCTTTTTTATGAAAAGAGTCGTTATACTCCACACGCGATAGAGTTCACCACTGTTGACAAAGCTTTCTTGCCCAGCAAGAAAATAGAAGATGTATTCCCCATTGAAAAACCTTCACATATTGAAGATTCTATTGACCCACGAAGAGTGAGAGCTTTATTGGTTGATATTTTAGAGGGAAATGCAGATATTGGAAACACACTGTTACCGGAATCCAAGATAATCACTCTTTTGGATGAAAAGAACATCGAACCCAAGTGCTCGGTAACAAGAGATATCATGTCAATAATTGCGTCTTCGTTTGAAGATGAGATAGTAGTCATTGAATCAGACGAGGATAACTATTATAAATTGAAAAGATTGACAGATGTCAGAGACACAATACACAAGTTCGTTTCTAGAAGAATCAAAGGCAAATGTATTGATATTGAAAAAGATTGGGAAGCCATCATCAAACAGAAAATCAAAGGTGATAGAACTACAACAGTTCTCCTTGAAAAAGAAAATAAAGCTCTGAACGAAAAATCAGCAGCGTTAAGAGAACTTGCAAGATCTAGGTTTTCTGTCTTAGTAGGTCCTGCAGGAACGGGAAAAACAAAACTCTTAGATATACTATGTGACTTACCTGAAGTCAAGAATAAAGGCATTTTAAAACTTGCTCCTACAGGGAAAGCAAGGGTTAAATTGGGGAGCGATGCTCAAACTGTTGCCCAATTTTTATATAAACATGATCGATATGATGTCGAGACTGGAAGATATTATTTAAATCCAGATGCTTGCCAATATGGTGAATGTAAAACTGTTATAATTGACGAAGCGTCAATGTTAACAGAAGAACAATTATCTGCAATAATCGATACAATTGTGGGAGTCGAACGATTTATCCTTGTGGGCGATACTAGGCAGCTGCCTCCAATTGGCAGTGGAAGACCTTTTGTCGATATCGTAGAGCATTTAAAGCCTAAACACTTTGATTCCGGTAAACCGAGAGTAGCTAAAGGATTTGCTGAGTTAGAAGTTATTTTTAGACAGAACGAGCTTGAAGGACATGCAGACGGAGACGAACGCATAGATGTTAGGCTAGCAAGCTGGTTTAGTTCATCTTCCATTCGAAAAGAAGATGAGGATATCTTTGATATTTTAGCAGATAAGCAAAAACATTGGAAGCACCTTAAGCTTAGAAGTTGGTATCAGGTAGGTGAGCTTCACCAAATATTATTAGAAGAGCTGAAAGAAGAGCTTCATCTTGAAAGCCAGGATGATCATATTGGTTTTGATCTCTCTTTGGGAGCAATAAAAGATGGCAATTTCACTTATTTCAATATTGGTGCAGCAGAAAAAATAGAAAATTGGCAAATCCTTTCTCCTCAAAGAGGCTATGGATATGGTACAAAAGAGATTAATCGATTCATTCAGAAAACATTCAAACAAGGTGTAATTGATAAAGCGTTAAATCTAGAGAGGAAAAAAAGACTAACAGCAAAGCCTATGGGAATCGATAATATTGTTTATGGCGACAAAGTAATCAATGTAAGAAATAAGCGTTGGGATAAACCATGGAATAGGTTATATCCAGAATCAAAATCCAATGTAAGTTTACGCTATATTGCAAATGGCGAAATAGGAGTTCATACAGGACCATTTACAAAGAAATGGAAGGGTGAATTTCCAGCACAAATTACATTTTCATCTCAGCCTGGATATTCATATATTTTTAAAAGTAGGGATTTTGAAAATGAGAATGAATCCCAGCTGGAGCTCGCTTATAGTATAACTGTACATAAATCACAGGGTAGTGGCTTCAAAACCGTTATCTTAATTTTGCCGAATCCATGTCCGTTACTTTCTAGAGAATTGCTTTATACAGCATTTACAAGGCAGGAAAATAAAGTAATCATCCTATTCCAAGGAGATTTAAAAGATTACAAAAAATATACATCGGACAGATTCTCTGAGACTGCCAAGAGAATAACTGATTTATTTGAAATGCCTGATTTGAAAGAAATCGATAATGTAATTTATGATACAAACCATGTTCAGATATCAGCAAAGGGAGAATTTATGATTTCTAAATCAGAAGTCATCATAGCTGATCATCTATTCTACAATAAAGTGAATTATGCATATGAACAAATTTTGAGAGATGAAAATGGACGTGAAATCAAACCTGATTTCACTATTGAAGACCCTGATACAGGCAGAGTGTTTTATTGGGAACATCTCGGGTTACTAACTAAAGAAAATTATCGAAATAAATGGAAATTAAAGGAATCCTGGTATCGTGATAACGGTATAGTTCCTTTAGACGAAGCTAAAGATGAAGATGATAAAATTCTCATCACGACAAAAGACAAACCAGACGGTGGTATTGATTCAAAAGAAATAAAAGATATCATTGTAAACTATATCCTTGCTTAAAACCATAATTCTATGAGCTATTTAGTTCTGGTGTAGATGTGTCTTATTATATTTGTTTAGTTTCAAATACGCATCACACCATCTATATATATATATAATGTCGTTAGGTACTATTTTCAAGACTGCAGAACTTATGATTAAAAAGTAAATAAAGAAAAGAAATGCTCAATAATATGAAAATATAACTTAAATCATGAAAAAACATCTTTCACTTTAATGCAAAAATCTAAGAAACCTACAATTCCTAGTGTAGCTCCTATAAGTCCAATAGATAACTTTGCATTAAAATAGGTGCTTTCTTGGATTTGACCCCATTCTCCAGACGCTTTCGGTGTATTTTCATGTATGCTGTCTATAGTAAATTCTGCAATTTCAACTTCACTTGTTGGTGCATCTGTTGACAGCGAAACGATATTCATGAATAGGAAAGAAATTACGATGGTTATTAAAACACCTATATTTTTTTTCATTAAATATATTACAACATTTGAGTTTAAATACCTTTATATATAGATAATTAATTTCTCTTTTAAATCTAAAAAAATGGAGAAACCATTGTTACCGGAAACGATATGATGATTAAGTAAATATAGCAGGCATTGGTCAAAATAGCCTTAAAAATTGAAAAAGAAGATTATATCAATCTTCTTATAGCTTAATTCAATCCAAGGATAGATATCACTTTTTCACATGCATTTTCTCTAGCTTTCTGTTTACTGCCTCTCGCAACATCTCCCTGATACTCTTCGCCATTAATCCAAACATATCCAACATGTTCGGGGTCATGATCAAAACCACCGACTCTTTTTTCATCAAATTCAAGGAAATATCCAAATTCATCACAATGTTCTTTTACAACAGTGACGGGATCAGTGCGGAGAATGTCCTTTATTCTTTCGTCATCTAGAATCAGTTCTTCCCCATAAAGGTGAAGAATAACTTTTTCAGTGGTAGACCAGTCCTTACCACTATCAATAAAGACTGCACCAATCAATGCTTCCCAAAGGGAAGGAACCCAGTTTTTCCGACTATTCTTTGTGTTTTTTTCATAATCGGTGATTTTTATCAGTTTATCGAATCCATAACTGACGCATAATCTTGGAAGAACACGCTTGTTGTCTACAAAATAACTTGTCAGCTTTGAAAGGATTCCTTCATCTACATTGTAGTTTTCAAATAGATGAACTCCAATTATGGTATTCTGAACTTTGTCACCCACGAACTCTAATCTTTCATTGTTCTTTGTTGGATTGTATGAACTGTGAGTGAAAGCTTCTTCTAACAAATCTCGATTATTAAAAACATAATCGATAGTCTGCTCTATACATGTAAGTCTGTGTGTTGCAATATCCATTTTAATTGCCTCTTTTCTTGGATTTCGCAACAAAAAGAAAAAAGCAAGAAAAATTAATTCATCTATCCATATCTACATTCTAATTCTACGCTGTGCTTGCCACAAAATAGAATAAGGATGTGGATGCAGTTACATGAATTAATTTTTGTTGTTTTTTTAATCTTGTTACTGTACAACTTTAATGAATAGGATAACATTTAAACTTTTCTACATGCAGGAAACAAAAAATAATCCTTCAAAAACAAAATCGCATTGAAGCGCATTGATTACCCGCATCACACAATATATATAAGGTCGGAGCGTACTGTTTTTACAGAATAATTACGAGGCAACAACATGTCCTGGATAGCAACCGTAGAGATTGAAGGCGACAAATTCTTTGCAAGATGTGAATACAATCATCCTAATCTTATCCGCCTTCCTTCTGGAAGGCAATCATACTATTGCAAAACATGCGGTGCTTTGTTTGTAGTTGATCCTAACTTTTCTGAACTCATAGAGAATGACGATATGTAAGTTCTTCTCCTATGGAAAGTGTATTAAATTTATATAGTTGCAGCATTCTGATTCCACTGCATGAGTGATACCTGTTCTACATGCACATTTTTTAAACCAACGGCAATTACATATGGTTTTTGCAGACGCGAGTCTCCTGTTGCGAAGGCAGGTTTTCCGGTAGTTCCCTCAAATGAGTGGTGTGGTCAACATGAACCCAGGAGCAGAAAACCATGATAGAATCATATGCAACTGAAGCAGCTACTTTTCTGATAGGAATTGGTGCAGGCATAGTCATAAGGGTAAAGCTTTGGTGGAAGAACAAGACCGCAGAAGAACGAAAATCCTTCGTCTACGAGATTCTGCAGTCACTGGAAGATGGTAAAATCACCACTGTAGAAGCGAAGGCTCTACTCAAAAAACACCTGTGAGGCATCCATGGTCCGTCTGAATGCCACAATCAATGACCCACATAATAAGCCGATTACTCTCATGGCATCCGCAGGTATCAAACGAACAGACACATCTACCAAGTTTGGAGGATACCAGAACTTTGACACTGATAGCCGGTTCAAATATTACCAGCAGCTTTCAACCTGCACTCCACATGTTTCCACATCCCTGAACAAGCTGGCACTTTCCCTGGTAAAAGGCATGCAATTTGATGGAACCGGTTCCAAGATTATTAAAGATTTTGAGCGATGGTCCAGTAAGGTCAACTTCCTTGAGCAGGTGCAGACACTTGCCAGGCTTCT
>NZ_FOUJ01000004.1 GCF_900114835.1 Methanolobus profundi
AGAACATTTGACTCGCATGGCTTAGTCGAATACTGATAGCAGTGACCTCTGGCAGGATCAACCAGAATTGTTGATCACACACAAAGAATATGTTATTTTGGAAGTCATTTAGGAATCAGTCGGAAAGAACTCTCATTGAGAGAATATTTCCTATTTGCACATAGTTTGGTTAATTCCTTAATTGTTTGTAGTTATACACTACCGGTCAGAATTAACCGAACTGCCAAATCCAACGTCAGACAGAAAAAGCTTCTGTCTCCACTTGTTAAAGGCGGTGATTGTAAGTGTTTTCGCGCGATTTGCGCGGACTCCTTCAAAGGCTGCCATCGTATATATACCTTCCGGATCAAGAGATTCGAAGGTAAAGGATGAACCTTTGGAGAATATCTGACACCCCTATATTCCACTCGGATTTTACTTTTAGGTTTTAATCCTATATGGATTTTTCGGCAATGCCATCTTTCAAGAACTTTCTGATAGAAAGCAGTTGAAAGCCCTCCAAAATACCTCAGAGGGATTTCATACATACCAAGCATAGTACATAAACATAACGTATTTAATTATTTTAGATTATATAAATAAAGGCACCTCATATACCAATAAAAGAGAGGTACGCAAGCTTTAACAATATAAGTGACATAGCAATACTCAACCCCCATATAAAAGAAGGAAAAGAGTACATCCACAGTAAAAGCTGCAGATGACCATTATGCTCATACTTAGGTTGCAATGGTCCGAGTTACTCATATAGAGAACAATGAAGTAACAACAAGAACCATGCATGATCCAGACCACACAAAACTGAGATCGATGGACTTAAAAATAGAATGGGGAAATTACTCATATAATAGAACATGGCTACCAGAGGGAAACATCATTATCGCTATTCCCTAAATTTCCAGAATGAACGATCAAAGATCATATGGAAATATACCTATTCGCAAGTGAAATAGCCCAAATGAGAAGGGTACCTGAAAAGGTAAAACAACTATGAAAAAAGAAGTAACAAATAAAGTAAAGCGTATCGATACCGAGGTCGACAGATCTAGAATGAGACGGAAAGATACCGATACTCTCAAGGTCAAAGAGAATGTCTTCGACGAACCTACCCTTAAAACGTTGTACACCTTATCTAATAAAGGAATAGTTCAGGCCATCGGAGGATCTATCAGTACAGGAAAAGAAGCAAATGTATTCCTGGCAGAAGGAGAAGAAGAAAAAGACATTGCTATCAAGATATACAGAATATCTTCAAGCACTTTCAATTCAATGGAAGACTACATCCTGGGAGATCCTCGTTTCAGGAATGTGAGACATTCAAAACGAGACATCATTTTTGCATGGACAAAAAAAGAACAGCGCAACCTAATACGTGCAAAAGAGGCAGGCATCCGGGTACCTGAGCCCATAGTTGCCGAACGTAATATTCTCGTAATGGAATTCATGGGAGAGGATGAAAGACCATACCCACAACTAAAGGACATACGGCTTGACAAAGAAACTGCAAGACCCGTATATGACACAATAATCAATTACCTTGATCTGTTGTACAACGAGGCGAACCTTGTACATGGAGACCTTAGTGAATACAACATACTCATAATACCTGACACCAAAGAGCCTATCATCATAGACATGGGACAGTCAGTAACAAAGGAACATCCTCGTTCAAGAGATTTCATGATAAGGGATATCGAGAACATTGTTCGGTATTTCAAAAAATACGGCATCAACGAAGACCCACATGAAATTTACTCGGCGATCCGGGATAAAGAAGAAAAAACGGAAATAAAAGATTCATAATTATAGGTAGATCAAATGACACATATCAAAGTTCCAAAAGACAGAATTGGCGCAATAATCGGACCAAAGGGCCGCGTCAAGCAGATAATCGAAGAAAAATCAACATCAACACTGGATATTGACAGTGAAGAAGGCATCGTAGAGATCATCCCAGGAG
Source organism: Methanolobus profundi (assembly GCF_900114835.1). Taxonomy (GTDB): domain Archaea; phylum Halobacteriota; class Methanosarcinia; order Methanosarcinales; family Methanosarcinaceae; genus Methanolobus; species Methanolobus profundi. The sequence goes on from NZ_FOUJ01000004.1 coordinate 1,961, forward strand.
ATGACCCGGTAGGTGCCATGAAGGCAGAGGACGTTATCAACGGCATAGCAAGAGGATTCAACCCGGACAAAACATTCGCAATGTTCGATGATGATATGCTCATGCTCGAGGTAATAGACATCTCAAAACACACTGGCACACAGAAAGAACTACTACGCCTCAAAGGCAGGATCATCGGGAAAGGCGGAAAGACCAGAGAGATAACCGAAAGACTGATAGGAATAAAGATGTCAGTCTACGGAAAGACAGTAAGTGTAATTGGAACTCCAGAACAGAACCAGATAGCAAGGACAGCCATAGAGATGCTCATAGAAGGAGCGAACCACGGAAGTGTCTACAGTTATCTGGAAAAGAAGAGACAGGATCTGCTCCAGTCACAACTCGACTACTATTGATACAAGAAAGACTTAAGGGACTCATTGTATATTTCGCCAAAAATATTAATACTCTGAGACCCTATCTCATTACGGTGGATAGATGAGAGGATATACCAACAGTTCCGAGATCAGGATGTATGCAGCCTTTGTGTTGATCCTGCTCCCCACAGCAGCGCTTTGCTACAAAGGACAACTTGCCCTCGGGACAATAGGCCCCATACCACTGGCCATTATTCTTTTTGCTATGCTTGCAGGCTCCATTATAGAGATACCTTTTGCAAAGATACGGTCCAAAAAACCGGAACAGCTTTTCAAGTATGCACCTATCCTTGAGGACATATACTCAGTACCCATCGTAAAGGAACTACCCATTGGGAAGCAAAGGGTGTTCAACACAACACTCACAATCAACTTTGGCGGAGCCATCATACCATCTCTCGCAGTCATATACCTGTTATTGACACAACCCAACAACACTGCCCTTGAGATAATGCTGATCGTTGTTGTAGCAGTTACCATGCTATCAGAGATGATGGGAGGAATAGGTACAGTGATCCATGAGTATATCGGGATCATAGCACTCCCTTTTGCACTCATAGTTGAACCTGAGAATGCAGCAACAATAATGTTCATTGCAGGTGTAGGAGGCATCCTTGCAGGTAACATAATCTCTGTTGCAACCTTTAATAAGGAAAGGACCGGCAGCGCCTTCATAAGCATCGGCGGTGCAGGAAGTTTTAAAGCGATATACGTGACAACTATCGTTGCCACCCTGATATCACATTTCGTCGTCTGACATACCAAGTCTCTCTGCCCTTCTTTTTTCGATCCTGTCCTGCAAGACCTTTGAAGGAATATTGAGAGCCCTGTATTTAGCTATACCATTGTTAGTGAAACGGAATGGCTGAGGCGTATGATCGACACGTGTTGCCCTCATCTTCTGAACTGCCATCACAGGCATAGGAGTCGTATCGATATCATTTGTCTGGATAAAATCAAGGAAGATGACACCATCCCCAAGGAAATCAAAATCATCATACTCTTTTGTCTCGATCCCATGAGATTTCTCTGTCACAAGAATAGCAGTTGTCATATTCTTCTTCAATAACCTGTGAAGACCCCTCCATGATGCAGAAGTACGGAAGTCCCCCGGAGCAGTTAATACATTAAGGGAATCGAAAACTATCCGCTCAGGTTTATGGGAATCTATTATTTCCATCATCTCTTCAGATGTTAGCATAGAGATCCCGAAGATCTCAAGGTATCCATCATCAATATATTTGCCTACGTCCCATCCAAACCTTGCAAAGTGCTGCACAAGCTGTTGTGCCCTCTCCTCAAAAGAGAAGAAGATACATCTTTCACCATTCTTGACACCCTCCATCAGATACTGCATGGAAAATGTGGTTTTACCGGTTCCCGGAGGTCCGGTCACAATTATGGCAAATCCTTTAGGAAAGCCACCTTCCAGAAAATCATCCATACCAGGAATGCCCGTGGACACTCTTTTGATGATACGGTCTATGTTCTGGGTATCAAGTTTGGCCTTAAAGCGTGTAGAATCAAGATTAAGAAGGGCCTTTTCAAGGACAATATTCTTAGCCCCAAGCTCCTTCTCATATCTCTCAAGAACTTTTATCGCATCTGCACTTAATGTAGTATGAATGGGGAATTTGGTTTTCATCACACCACCATGTGTACATAATATGTGATTATATATTTAAAATGTTATGGTAATATGGACATATTCCGGATATTATGAACATGTCATTCCTCATCCTCGGACCTGAGACCTTTTCCAGGCAGGAAGTTACCACGACCTCTTGAAGCCATCAGTTCGCCATCCCATACCACTTCTCCTCGCGCTATCGTGTACTCAGGGAAGATACCATCCATACCCTCATAAGGTGTCCATCCTGCCTTACTATGCAGATTGTCGCCCTTTATTTCCTGAACATGCCCCGGATCGACCACGATAAGATCAGCATCATAACCTTCTGCGAACGAACCCTTTGAAAAGCGATCCAGTTTGAATATCCTGGCAGGATTCTTACTGGTCACATCGATCATACGGCCTAACGGAATCAGATTCCTCTTCACAGCAACAAGCATCAAAGGCATCAGTGTTTCAACACCAGGTACACCAGATGGAGCACTCTTGATATCTGCATCTTTCTCAGCTTCAGTATGAGGAGCGTGGTCAGAAGCCACCATATCTATAGTACCATCATTCAACGCATTAAGAAGCATCTTGACACTCCGGCGATCCCGGAGAGGAGGATTCATCCGGCCATAAGAACCCAATCGTTCCCAGTCCTTTGTAGAAAGGAACAGATGATGCGGTGCAGCCTCACTGGTGATCATAGGAGGAACACCATCCTTGATATCCTGATACCTTTCCTTACGCAAAAGTCCCACTGATTCAAATGCACTGATATGGCAGAAATGAGCCTTTGTAGCATTCTTCTTTATCAACTGTATAGCCTTTTCAACAGCAAATGCCTCACAGTGATTCGGCCTTGCCCTGGAATGAGACTCAGGAGACATGTCATTTTTCAAGTAAGCCTCACATTCAAGCCTTATCTTATCATCTTCAGCATGTATACATGGCAATGCACCTAACTGTTTTAACACTCCGAGTGCCTCATCAAGACACTTCTCATCAATATTAAGAGCACCTGTAGACTCTGCCATGAAGATCTCACCAAAAGCAGTGGCACCAAGTTCCCATAGTTCAGGAAGCTTGCTTATATTGCCCGTAACACCACCATAAAGTCCGAAGTCAACAACCGAATTACGATTCGCGATCTTCATTTTATCCTTAAAGGACTTTTTATCGATAGTTGGAGGAATGGTGTTCGGATGATCAATAACAGTAGTTATACCACCTGCTGCAGCTGAACAGGAACCAGTATACCAGTCCTCTTTCTCAGTAAGACCCGGATCTCTGAAATGAACATGTACATCGATACCTGCAGGTAATGTCAATGCCCCTTTTGCATCAATGATCTGATTCAAACTTTGAACATCGATCTCCCGGGAGATCTGTTTTATCTTACCATCCTCTATCAGGACCTCAGCTGGCTGAAGATAATTATTGTAGAACACTTTTGTGTTCTTGATAAGAATATCCGGCATATTTCCCTATATCCCAGTAAGACTATATGCGTTTTATGACAGAGCAAGAATATCCATAGAGAATCTGTATATATAGGTATGTAGATAATATATAGAAACTATAGTGAGTCGTAGATATTATATTGATATATATTGTAAGGACACAACCCTTATGTATCGATTTTGTTATGGTTCACTGACAAGTAAATTGAATTTAAAAACTCAATGGTGAATCATAAAATGATATCAGGAAAGTTATTAAAGAACATATCGATCTGTTCTGTTGTTCTATTGATAGTTGCAGCCGCATTCATAGGAATTGGTTGCGTTGACCAGGAAAAGACCACAACTGGCGACGATACTGGAGAAGAAGTCACAGGATCACAGTCCATTATGATCAAAGGGTCAGACACAGTACTTCCACTCTCACAGGCAGAATCTGAAGAGTTCATGTATGCAAACCCTGAAGCAAGCATCACCGTCATCGGTGGCGGTTCAGGAGTAGGAATTGCTGCACTCATTGATGGAGAGGTTGATATCGCAATGGCTTCAAGGCAGATCAAAGACTCAGAGATCGAAAATGCACAGGCTAATGGCATTGACCCTGTGGAGTATGATATCGCATGGGATGGAATTGCAGTTGTAGTAAACCCAGAGAACCCTGTAACAGAGCTGACATTCGACCAGCTCAAGAGCATCTATGATGGTAGTGTAAGCAACTGGGCAGACGTTGGCGGAGAAGACCTGACAATAACAGTGATCACCCGTGACAGCAGTTCAGGAACATACGGATACTTCCAGGAAGAAGTACTCCTTGACGAAGAATACCGTGCAGACGCACTTGTACAGCCAGCAACTGGTGCTATAGTACAGGAAGTTGCACAGAACACAGGAGCGATCGGATACATCGGCTACGCATACCTTGATGACAGCATAACTGCACTTGCACTCGATGCAGGCGAGGGATCAGTAGAAGCAACACCTGAGAATATCATAGCAGGAACCTACCCACTTGCAAGACCACTTCACTACTACACGGATGGTGAACCAACAGGGCTTGCAAAGGAATACATTGACTACGTAATGAGTTCCACAGGCCAGGATATCGTCTCAGATGTCGGATATTTCCCGGTAAACTAAGGATACACAGTATCTTGAGGAATAGATGTTGAACAGACAATTAAAGGAAAAGGGTATCGAGTCTCTGCTCTTTGCCGCAGGAGCAGCAGCTGTATTAGCCCTTTTCCTCCTTTGTATATTTTTATTCAAAGACGGATTACTATTATTTGAAAATTATCCGATCAGTAGTTTTCTGACCGATACTAAATGGTATCCGACATCAGAGCCAGAACACTTCGGGCTTTTACCATTGCTTCTTGGATCATTGATAGTGACCGTAGGAGCAATATTGTTCTCCGTACCACTGGGAATAGCAACTGCGATATACATATCTGAACTTGCAGACCCAAAAATATCCAACATATTGAAACCAGTAACAGAAATACTAGCAGGGATCCCATCTGTGGTATATGGTTTCTTTGGCCTCGTCATACTGGTACCTATCGTCCAGAAAACACTACAGATACCAACTGGCCAAACGGCACTTACGGGATCCATAATGCTTGGAATAATGGCGCTCCCAACAATAATATCCATATCAGAGGATGCCATCAGCTCAGTACCAAGGTCCATAAAAGAAGGTTCACTGGCACTTGGCTCCACAAAGTGGCAGACAATATACAAAGTTACAGTCCCTGCAGCCCTCTCTGGAATATCAGCCGCAGTTATGCTTGGTGTTGGAAGAGCGATCGGTGAGACAATGACGGTCATGATGGTAACAGGAAACTCAGCCGTGATACCAGGATTCCCATCAGGTCTTTTTGCACCCGTAAGGACCATGACAGCCACAATTGCACTTGAAATGGGCGAAGTGCCACAGGGAAGTGACCACTTCCACGCACTGTTTGCGATAGGTTCTGTACTTTTCATTACTACATTTATAATCAACATAATAGCCAACTACATAAAAAGGAGGTACAGGTTCAACCTGTAATAACCATGTTCTCCAATGCAAAACTCAATGAAAAAATAGCCTTTGGGTTATTGAAGATCGCAACGGGAATGGTTGTTGCCTTTGTACTGGTAATTCTGTACTATATAGTATCCAACGGATACAGTGCCATCAGTATTGAATTTATCACTGAGATGCCAAGGAGCAGAATGACAGAGGGAGGCATCTATCCGGCCATAGTAGGAACATTATACCTCATCATTGGATCCATAGCTGTTGCAATGCCACTTGGTATGCTGGCTGCGATCTACCTCACAGAATACTCAAAGCCAGGAAAAACAACATGGGCAATAGAAATGGCGATCAACAACCTTGCAGGTACTCCGTCGGTCGTGTTCGGACTGTTCGGACTTGCAATGTTCGTAAAATATCTGGGCTTTGGGGCCTCAATTCTTTCAGCATCATTAACACTTGCACTACTCATACTACCCGTGATAATCAGGGCAAGTCAGGAAGCACTCCTCACAGTACCTAAAGAGTACAGGGAAGCATCACTGGCACTTGGAGTGACAAAGTGGGAAACTATAAGGAAAGTAGTTCTTCCGTCTGCGATACCAGGAATGATAACCGGAGCAATATTAAGTATCGGAAGAGTTGCCGGTGAAACCGCACCGATCCTGCTCACAGGAGCAGCATATTTCCTACCAAGGCTCCCAGACTCCATATATTCACAATTTATGGCACTCCCATATCACCTCTATGTCCTGGCAACCTCAGGAACCAGTATTGCCCAGACAAGACCGATCCAATATGGTACAGCATTGATACTGCTTATAATAGTACTGTGTGTGAATATCGTCGCAGTAAGCGTTAGATCACACTATCGGAAAAAGCTTAAAAGATAATAAGATCACGTCCATTTTTACATGAGATCAGAGGATAACATATGCCAGAAACTTATGAGAACGGTACTGAAATTGAGGTCAAAGACCTTAATCTCTGGTATGGAGACAACCATGCCCTCCACGATATCTCGATAGATATCCCAAAGAACAGTGTGACAGCATTTATAGGACCATCAGGATGCGGAAAATCCACATTCCTCAGATGCCTTAACAGGATGAATGACCTTATACCAAACTGCAGGATCGAAGGTCAGGTCAACATCAGTGGAGAGGACATATATGCAAAAGAAACAGATGTAGTAGACCTTAGGAAGAGAGTAGGAATGGTATTCCAGAAGCCAAACCCATTCCCTATGTCGATATTCGATAATATTGCATACGGTCCCCGCATCCATGGCATGAGTAAAAAGGAAATGCCAGAAATTGTTGAGAATGCACTGCAGTCCGGAGCACTCTGGAAAGAGGTCTCAGACAGACTTGATGTATCAGCCCTTGATCTTAGTGGAGGTCAGCAACAAAGATTGTGCATAGCAAGAACACTTGCAGTAAAGCCTGAAGTGATCCTATTTGATGAACCATGCAGTGCACTTGACCCCATATCGACAAGCAAGATAGAAGACCTGATCCTTGAACTGAAAAAAGATTACACAATTGTCATTGTAACACATAATATGCAACAGGCAGCCAGAATATCCGACCATACAGCTTTTTTCCTACTGGGTGATCTTATAGAATTCGGAAAGACGAACCAGATATTTGAAAATCCGCAGGAGAAGGAAACGGAAGATTATATAACTGGCAGATTCGGGTGAGATCAAATGGCACGAGATCAATTTCAACAGAACATGGAAACTCTTAAAGGATTCGTTATTGAAATGGGAGAATTAGCCCGCAACGCAATTGTTGACTCAATGCAGGTCCTGAGGACACAAGATGCAGAACTTGCAGAGAAGATATTCCAGGGCGATGAGCTGATCGACGAATATGAACTAAAGATAGAGAAATGTTCCACACAACTGATATCACGCCAAAATCCAACTGCAGGAGATATGAGACTTGTAGTATCCTGCTTCAAGATAGCAATTGATCTCGAAAGAATGAGCGATCTTGCCGTCGATATCGCCAATGTTGCAAAATGCATGGAAAAAAATGATCAAGAAGCATTGGAGAATATTTTAAAAATGGCCGAACTATGTGATAAGATGCTACAACGTTCTATCAAAGCCTTTGAGACACTTGATAAGGAAATGGCCTATGAAACTGCCACAAAGGATGATGAGATCGATAGACTCTTTTACAAAACACAAAGTCAGCTCATTGAAAAGATGATCGGGGACAAGTCCATCATAACCAGTGCTTCCCACCTCCTGCTAGTACTTCGTTACCTTGAAAGATGTGGAGATCATACATGCAATATATGCGAAAGTATTGTTTACATAGCATCAGGGCAAAGGGTCAAACTCAATTGACCAGAAACAAACAATATAAAGCCTGATCATAGATACAAAAGAATAGTTGGCATCAGGCCATATTTGTCAAAGGAGGAAACTACCTCCACTACTATTTTTAGCAACATAGCTGATGATCCAGAGACATCTATCAAAATTAGATGAAAAATTATCAGACATATTTAATAGGATTGGATATATAAATATGCAGTTCTAAGAAGATACATACGCAAATCTAATATATGAATCATCGACTAAAATTCAGTTGACAGAAATATCACAATAATATGAATATATCCTGTAAGCAAAGATACGAAAATGAAAGAATTAAGCGCTTGCAGATTTCACTAATAATGGGTAAATAGTTAATGGGTAAATAGTTGGCAACTCTCAAAGAGAGCTATACAAGACAATAAAAGGATTGGGTGAAAAAAATGACGCGTACAAGATACCATGAAACTCTTGATATTTTGAAAAATGATATTACACACATGGGAAAACTGGCATATGAGGCAATTGACCGATCGATACTAGCTCTTAAAGAACTTGACAAAGAACTTGCAAGAACCGTCATCGATGGAGATCAGGAGATCGATGATTACGAGATGAAGATCGAGAAGGCAATATCCCAGATAATAGCACTTCAGAGTCCTACTGCAAAAGATATGAGACTTGTAACCTCCTGTCTTAAAATCGCAATTGATATTGAGAGGATGAGCGATCTTGCAGTGAACATCGCAGAGATCGCAAGAGACATGGAAGGAGAGCATATCAAACCCCTTGTAGATATACCAATAATGGCAGAGGATGCCAGGAATATGCTTGAGCAGTCAATGATAGCTTTTGCAAACAATGATGCAAAGATGGCAGAGGATACTGCAAAAGAAGATGATAAGATCGACAGGGCTTTCTATTCAATAGAAAAAGAGCTAATTGACATGATGAGAGCTGATGAGAGTATAATCATCAATGCATCACATCTTTTGTTCGTATTGCGCTATATTGAGAGGATAGGAGACCATGCATGCAACATATGTGAAAGCATAGTCTACATTGTAGAAGGCCAGAGAGAGGACCTCAACTGATCAGGATATCCAACTGGCCACGATCGAACTTAGAAATCAAATAAGGAACTCTGGGACTTCTTATCGGTCGATGTTTGCTGTTGTGGCTGAACATCCACTTCTTTTTTCTTGAATTCAACAGCGTTTGTTTGCGGTTTGTCTGAGAAGTCGAACAATCCTTTCTGCTTTGAGTCATAGTCAAGGTTGGCCATATCCACACCAAAAACGCCCAGAATACGCTCTACAGGCGGCAACAGTTGTTTTTTGATGTAATAGTCCACATCGATAGGAATATTGTTCTCCCTGACATATTCAGGATCCTCAGCACGATTTACGAACAGGTCCTTTCCAGCCACGATCACGAATGGAATACGCTCCCCTACAGGAGGAGGAGTACCTGTCCTTTCTTCGATCTTTTCTGCTACGGTCAGATGAGGTTGTTTGTTCTTATAACTGGTAGCTTTCTTGGAGAACATACGGGTCATCGTCAGGTCTTCAATAATGGCAGAATCAGTCCTTACATCAATATTCCTTACACCATCCACTACACTACGTACATGCTGAACGGCAGACTCTACATTACCCTCCTTAAGGACCAGCTCCAGAACCCTGTTAAGGGTCTTTGAAGTGAGACCACACCAGTCCCTTCGGACAGTTTCCATTCCCTTTACCTTAATGCCATCTTCCCATCCATCACCGGAGCGCTCAAAGACCCATATAGCATAACGTTTCTTAGCAATGAAAAGTGCACGCCTTGCAATAGATTCGAACTCAAGTTCCATCGGGTCAGGAAGCGAGTCCGATACAGTAGCAGCGATCTTGCTACCTACAAGTCCCAGACCATCAAGAGAAACATCTTTTTTAGAAGCACACTGGACGAATACACTGTCAGTATCACCATAGACCACAGACAAAGATACAACTTCATCATTTGGATCGATCGAAGATAATTCTTCTGTAAAATATGCAGAATCATCCCTCAGGATCACCTTGCTGATGCTGCCATTTATGAGAGCACGAGTATCGAGGATATTATTCCTTCCAAAACTTGTTACAGCATTTGCAAGGGCAAGACTGTATAACCTGGCCCTTGTGTAACCGGAATATCCGTAAAAACTATTGAGCAATATCTTAAGAGCTAGCTGAGTTGCATCAAGAACACGATGCTCAGTCTCATCAGATGTGGCTTTCATCTTCCGCTTTGTCTCAGTTCTTCGCTGCAACAAACTCTCAAGAATAGACGGCATTATACCCTTGGACACACCAGCAGATACGAACTCTCCTCCAGAGGGAGGCTTTATCGTATCACCATCCGGGCGGTCCTGCTCCACTACAGTGGTATAACAGAGATTATGCGCCATCATAATAGTTGGATAAAGTGATTTATAATCGAGAATTACAACATCCTCAAGGAGACCACGCTTTGGCTCAAGGACCTCACCACCTTTGAGTCCTTCACTACTGCGATTCCTCATTGCTACAAGTTCATCGTTAGGCTTTGGAGGGATAACCCTGTCCGCCCTGCCATACTCCCTGAGAAGAAGATTATCCACCATAGAGGTCTGGCCACCATCGACCACTTCCTGCAGGATCGAACCGCTCACCTGGGATATTGCTATATGTTTGTCCAGAAGCCTGAGTTTCAGGATAAGTTCCATTGCAAGCTCAGAGTCCCTTCGGGCATAATCTATGAACTTAAGTATCCTCTCGCCCGAGTCATTCCAGTATTCCTCCATCTCAGAAGGTGCAACATCAAGCTTCTCACTATCAAGGAGCTCTTTTGCCACATTTCTCAAAGTATAACGTTTAAGACTATACTGACTTCGGATAAGAGGCAGAGCATCTACAACGACCCTTCCAGGAATTGATACCATGGTTCGGTTACCGATCTTACGGTAACTCAATAATCTTCCGTCACGCCCCACAGATGACCTGACATTTTCCCCGGAATCAGTAAGTATGTTCACCCTGTCAGCAATATATGGAACATCAAAATCATTTATGTTGTATCCTGATATGACATCTGCATCATATTCCTGGAATATCTCAAAAAATCGGCTTAACATCTGAGCCTCTGAATCGAAACATTCTACATCCTCACCGATACCTTCAACCTTTTTTGCTACGAGGACTACGGTCTCGTGACCATTATATGCAGGACTGAAGGACATACTCACCATGATAACAGGAGAGGTTTCAGGCACAGGCATAGAGCCACCGATAGGAAGACATTCAATATCAAATGCCAGATACTTCAAAGGAGCGATGGACAATTTCTCAATCTCTTCCAGAGAATCAGCAGTAAATACAGAATCGCAATATATCCGCCCTTCAGACACAGGTTCGTTCGAAGATGGAGTAGCAGTCACCCATCCCATCCCATGAAGGTCTTTATCGATCAAAAAGCGATTTCTGAAAAGTATGTCTGTTTCGTATACTTCCTTCACACCAGGAAGTGTCAGAACATCATCACGGATCTCAGGAACATTACGTGGTTCCATGGTCGTGACCTTCAACATTGGCTTCTTAGATACCTGATAACCAACCGGCTCGAACTTAGGAACTATATCCACCTTTTTGATAACATCAAATCGCTCCCTGAGCATAGTGGAAAGTTTGTCGAGTTCCCCTTCAGCATTGAGATAGAAATAAGGCTCAAATCCAGGTACAAAACAACAGACGCTCTCGCCGCCTTCAGCTCTGCCGAAAAGACGAACGACAGGCCCATCATGGGTGCCTATGTAATCAGCGTCCAGTATCTGAAAGTTCATGACATATCTTACAGGTTTGCAGCATATATGCTTTGCGTTGATAATAAAATAAGGAAAAGAATGCCCGGAGCGTGACTCGAACACGCGACCTCCAGATATCTCAGGAGATTTTGGACGCACGGAATTTTATTCCCTATGAGTCTGGCGCCCCAACCAACTAGGCTATCCGGGCAGTGCAGCACCTAAAAGGACAAAGTTATATTAAAGAGTATCGATTGAAAAAGGAACGGTACACACATTTAGAGGAGTATCAAAAAAAAGTTTGCCGGGATCAGTACCCGGTTGCTTCAGCCAGTCCACTAAGAACAGCATAATCATCTGTTGCTCCACCAACGATAAAGACATACTCACCATTGTTCCATACGTAAGTGTATCTTTTTACATTGCTGGTCTCCATAGTAATGTATTGGAGTATCCTTACAGCAGAATGACCATTGAGTGAAACATCAGTAAATCTACTTTCACCTACAGACAGAGAACTAAACCCTGATCGGTATTCAGAAATGAACGCTTCTGCAGATGTCGTGTCCTCCATCTCGATGACATCAATATATACATCTGTGGAATCCTGATACATATAAAGACCTTCTGAAGCCCCAATCACACCAGAGATAGAAACGTATTCTTCGCCTACATATTCAGCAGAGAGTTCACGAACCCCAAGGAATTCATAACTTGCTGGAAGGTCTTCAGATGGTACAAGATCAGAAGTGCCTGCATCAGCAGGAATTGTAGCGATTACATCAGTAGTGTTTCCAACATCATCAACATCCGCGTCAGCAGGAGTTTCTTCAATTACTTCATCCGTGCAACCGGAGATAGATAACATTAGAATGCTTATTAGTAAAACCAAAAATATCTTTTTTATCATGGTTACACCTCTTTGATAAAACATCAATATTAAAAAAAGATAAGTAAGAAGGGATCAACCCTTCTTTATTTTAAAATTTAGTCTCTTCTAACGAGGTATGCTACTGCAAGGAGACCAGCTACTGCGAATACTGCTTCAAATCCAGGGGATTCTTCTTCAGCTGTTTCGTCAGCAGGCTCTTCGTCCTCTTCTTCAGCAGGCATATCATCTTCAGCCATGTCATCTTCAGGCATGTCTACTGCTTCAGACTCGTTACCTTCTACAACATCATCAGCTGGCATCTCTTCGTCAGAGTCGCCTGCATCTGTATCATCGACTGCCATCTCTTCACCGATTGTTCTCTCGATGAATGGGTAGTATCTGAGTACAGAGGTGTTGTCTGCGGTCTTGAGCATAAAGTCTTCTGCAAGTTCGATTTCCTTGTCGGATGTCAGGGAAATTGTACCTGAGTTGTACATTGTGATGGTGTTGGAAACTGAATCGACTTCAAGTTCACCAAACTCATCTGATGATTCAATCTCAAGAATGTTCTCGTAGTCAATGAGCCAGAGACCTTCGACAACAGCAAGGCTGTCTACCTGACCCTGGAATACATCGGTGATGAGTACTCTGAAGACGATTACATCAGACTGGTCACCAACATCGACATCATAGTCCCAGGTTGCTTCGCCATCTGTTACATCAATGACTTCGTCCTCTACGAATTCTCCGTCCTTGGAGAGTTCCATCCAGACCTTGTCACCCTCGACATCGATCTGCTTTGCGGTAAGTTCATAGCCGCCTACAAGCTCGAGTGCGGAGCCAGTTCTGAGTGTGTACTTGTCATCGGTGTCGAGAAGGAGCTTTACAAGCTCGCCTGCATCATCATCTGCAGTTGGCACATACTTGTCTGCAAAGAGACCAATGAGTGGGTATGTCATGTTGTCATCGCCGGTTACATCTGTCTCACCAGCAAAGTCACCTTCGTACTCATTCTGTACGATTGTTGCGTTGTATACAAGACCATCTTCACCGATTGCCTCTCCACTAACAATAGCAGAGTTGTTCACGATTGTAAGGGTCTCGCTTGAAAGGTCTTCGTCTATGTCATACCAGAAACCTGCAAAGTTAGTGGTATTGAATTCGATGTCTCCACTGGAGAGAACATCAGCAAAATCAGTACCGTTGATAATAGTACTGCGCACTTCGATTGACTCCTCAATAGCTGTTGCAGGCACTACTAATGCTGCAAGAGCAAGAAGAGCAACTAATGCGATAGTTGTAAATCTTTTCATTATTTTCCTCCGAATTTATTCTTAAGTAAGTAAGAGTGAGAATCAAAGAATAAAGCGAATTAACGCCCTATCATCTTCTGACAAAGACAATCATTGAGATTCGTCCATTGCCGAAGGAGACTTCATCACCCTCCTAATCCCGTCATATTGGATTACAAGTGTTCTATTAACCAATTGCCGTATTAAAGCTTTTGTGGTCCAATATCAAACAATTATCGCATTGCAATGGCAAACATCGATGCAATTGACGGTAAATGTCGAACTTGTTCGTCGGTCAAAAAGAAAAAACAGGCGAAAACAGAAGTAATGTTTATAGATTGTCGATGTGTATAATATACTGATCCATATCCAAAAAACAGCTCAAAATGACAAATTAGGCCATTGCAACAGGAATAATTCAACATATTTATATATATGATAACATAAAATGGACATAAAATAAAAGTCTAACAGGGCGCATAAATTTTTCGATCCGCTTTATCAGGTAATTACTAATGGTCACAAGGAGTGAATAATAAGATGTTTGATGGTGCAGTTTCTGAAGAAATATCAATGGACGATGAAGCAAATCGTGTTAAAACGGGCATACCGGGGTTTGATGAGCTATGCGGCGGAGGACTGATCCGTGACAGGACATACCTCATATCGGGCACATCGGGTGCTGGAAAAACCAACTTTTCAATACAATTCATCTATAATGGGATTACCAAATATGGAGAAAATGGCATAATTGTCGCCACTGAGGAAAGACCGGAGCAGATAAGAGAGAATGTGCTCAAGTTCGGATGGGACCTGCAGGAACTCGAAGATGAGAACAAGCTTGTGATAATAGATGCATGTTCTACTAAGATAGGTATTCCATCACAGGAGAAATACGTAGACGTACGTCCATTCGACATCAGATCAATGATGGACCAGATAATAGCCACCCAGGAAGAGATCAATGCAAAACGTGCACTTATCGATTCAACAACATCTGTCAGTTTCTACTTACAAGATCCTGCAAAGATAAGGATAGAGCTTCTGAAGCTCAGCACAACGCTTGAAGTCATAGGCCTGACATCAATGATGACATGTGAACTGATAGACGAGACCAAACCATCCAGATTCGGAGTGGAGAACTTCGTTACTGATGGTACTATAGTATTATACTACAAGAGACACGAGAATGTCAGGATGAGAAGTATGGAGATATACAAGATGAGAGGATCGGACCACAGTAAGAAGATCCACCCATACGACATAACTCCAGGCGGATTTGTAATCCATCCACACGAAGAAGTATACTCCATGTTCTAAAAGATACCGCAGAAATCAAAGATCAGGGAACATTTCCTCATGGCCACATTCAACGCACTTGTGCACTACAAGTGCCCGGCCATACTGATCCTGCCTCTTTATAGCCGGATATCTCCAACGATTCATTTTTCCATCACATATAGGACATCTGTAGTTCATTGATATCACCAACAGTTAATTATATAAAAATGTATATTAAATTAACGAATAGAATATTATCCGACATATCGAAGTAAAATTACAAAAGAAGATAGAATGGACCAGCTTAAAAATATCTCATGTGGCATTAAAGGACTTGACACCATACTCGGAGGTATGATGTCACCATCAACCATACTGATAGCAGGATCAGCAGGAGTAGGAAAGACCATCATGTCACTTCAGATGCTTTCAAGTGCATCTAAGAACGGGGAAAAGGCACTTT
This sequence comes from Methanolobus profundi, assembly GCF_900114835.1. Classification (GTDB taxonomy): domain Archaea; phylum Halobacteriota; class Methanosarcinia; order Methanosarcinales; family Methanosarcinaceae; genus Methanolobus; species Methanolobus profundi. Next base: position 17,522 of record NZ_FOUJ01000004.1, read on the forward strand.
ATATACCCATCACGACAGAGAATCCTGAAAAGCTCAGCATGTACAATTCCACACTCGATTTCTTCGACGATTCTTTTGAGGTCCATCCAATTAACAGACAACTTGCAGAAAAGGACCCTTTAACGACCCTCATTGAAATAGGGAACATAATAGAATCTGTAAAACCTGACAGATTAGTTATAGACCCGGTCACACCGCTTGGATTCGGATTTATCGAACAGGAAAAAAGAAGGTTCTTCTACACACTTGATTCAATGCTACAGGAAAGGAACATGCTCTCATTCCTTGTAGGAGAGTTATTGAAACCAGAGATACACAATTCAGTTATTAGCCACCTGTCAGATGGGATCGTATACCTCACCAGAGAGGATAGGAACTCAAGGGCAGACCACCGCATGGAATTCATTAAAATGAGAGGGATCGACCCTGGAAAGCGGTCAGAGATCACATCTCGCAAGTACCTCTACGACATAAATTCTACAGGATTCACAGTATACCCACACCTGAGACCAGAAGAGAACATCGAGCTGGATGATACAAGAGTGGAAACAGGAATACCTGGCCTGGATAGTATGTTCGAAGGAGGACTCTTCAAATACAACAGCCTTCTGGTAGCAGGAGTACCTGGCACAGGGAAGAAAACATTTGGATTACAATTCATACTTCAGGGATTGGAGAACAAAGAGCCAGCAGTCGTTGTCACCTTTGAGGATACACCGCATCAGATGATACTTGATGCAAAAAGGATGGGATGGGACCTCCAATCATATATTGATGATGGATCGCTCTACTTCATATGTAGCAATCCAAGCGAGACATACCCGGCAGAACATGTGTCCCGTATCAAAGAACTTGTTGAGAAAAAGATGATCCAAAGGCTTTTCTTCGATGGAACGAACCACTTGCAATTATCGATACCTGATGAACTGGAGCTAAGAGGATACCTGTACTCGATCACAAGTTATCTGAAAAGCAGGAACATAACATCCCTGTTCACAACAGACATACCTGCATCAGAATGCCCCGGGAACGAAAAAATAGATGTTGCAGCCATAATGGACTCTGTGCTCATATTACATAATTCCAAAGCAAGGGACCGCAGATATATGTGTGTTACCAAGTCAAGGGGTACAAAGCATAAACGCTCTGTAAAAGAGTATGCTATCGCTGAAAGTGGGATAAAACTCAGAACAGACACTTTGATATAAATTGTCAAAAAAGAAATATAAGAGGAGTTCAGATGCTCTGAACTCTGCGTTCTAAAGACTCACCCAGATCGGTCAGTTTATAGATATCGCATTCCTGTTCAACTAACTCTTTTTCAATTAGCTCGTCGACTATCCTCTTCACAGAAGGCTGGGCTATATGCATGTTCTTTGCCAGTTTCACAGCATCCAGTTGATGTTTGGAGCCCAAAAGTGCAAGCAATTTCTGGCGGTTCTTATTGCCAGTCACAAATCCGATCAATTCTTCCATAATCTGCCTCAATAGATAATTGGGTCGCATGATATATATTACTTTTACATGTCCATAGCATATCGGAAAGATAAACATGGACCGCGGGCATCTGTACAAAGGATACTTTTATAACCAGTAATGCATATGTAAGGGTGGCAGGCTAGTCCGGGTAGGCCGGCGTTACCTGTAACCCGAAATCGCCGATATGCGGGGGACGAAGCCTGGAGAAGATGTTTGGATCACTTTCAAACCTGTAATTTCAACTAAGAAGCCCCGTCCTGCTTGGATGACGTTGATATAAGTGCTTGTTGGAGAACTTGTTCTTATACCTTAACTGTGGGAACCAGCCGAGGCCCGGAAGGGAGCAGGCCTACCATAGACAATCGTCGCTTGGAGGGCTGCGGGGTGGAGAAGAGACTGCAGACCACCTGGAAGTGTGAAAGATAACGACTCTGGGCGTGCCTGTCACTTAAATCAGGAAAACGTTAAATACCTGAATTGCGTTTAGGGATGAACACGACTGTGACGAGATAGCCAAGCCCGGTATGGCGCAGGATTGCTAATCCTGTGGTGCTTTGCGCCTCGGGGGTTCGAATCCCCCTCTCGTCGTACTCTTTTTCAAATAAAGTAACAAATTCCAGTGACCACCATATTACTAATGCATCCTTCGACAAAGAACCTAATAATGATAAGGGGCAAATAGAACAATGATGTCAGAAAAAACAATTATCCCTTTATTGAACAAAGAGGAAACTGAACCTCAAGGTAACCAGAGCGCATGCACTTCCTGTGGTAGCGGAGGATGTTGCGGCGGTTTTGGGATAAAGGCAGGCTCCGAAAAAGATGTGGTGTTCAGGAACATATTCCTTTACACGGCCATGGGAGTAATAATGTTCACTGTCGCCTACCTAATCACAAGGATCATGGCATGGATCAGCGGATGATAGATCTTCGTTTGATGCAGTAAAAGGATACCTTTTGATACTCCCGCATTCAAGACAGGTCATAAGAATATAACCATTCTTGAGACGGGTCCGTGAATTACTGCCTGGAACCAGCAACGAACCACAATTCCTGCAGAAATTCCTTTTAAGATCAGCAGGTATGCTCACTCGATGCCTCATCCCTATCTTCCTTGCAAGAGAGACATATCTTTTACTTCTATTAGGAGAGGCAGGAAACTCTTCTTTTGCAAGAGTAAAGAGATACTCTATACGTTCCATGGCAATGTTTCTGGCCACTGCCTTGTTCTTCTTTCTGGATTTTGCCATGATCATTACATCCACTATTATATGAGTGACAGAATTCTCGTACCAGGAGACTTATCATTTACCAGTGTTTTAAATTGATCTACCGGAACAACAGGCCCATCGTCCTGAGAATATCCTATTGGAACAACTATCTGAGGAGACATTAAAGATACTGCATCCGCTGCAACCATAGCATCCATTGTACCATTTCCACCTACTGGAAGAAGTGCAACATCAATTGAACTGCCCCCTAGTTCAGGAACAGCACATGTATGGCCGGCATGGTAGAAGGTAAGACCACCCAGTACAAACACATATCCTACACCAGGACCAGATGAAAGCTTGTCATTGCAGGAGTCATATGCTGCAACCACTTCTATGTCAACGCCCTTGATGCTTAGTTCACCTGTGAGGGAATCATCTTCCATCACTCTTCGTGCATCTCCCCTGAACTGCAGACCCATTTGTTCAGGAATAAGGGTCGTACAGTCAGACTTTCTGACCTTACGAATTGAATCGGGATCACAGTGACCGAACCTCTCATGAGTGATAAGAAGAAGGTCTGCCATATCATCTTCAGAGACATTACCCTCTATTCCGGAAGGATCAATATAGACCACCATATCATCCGCTTTTATCATAAATCCTGCATTGCCAATCTTTTTTATAAAAACACCATCAATCGTTGTGCTGTCCAAGATATCACATCCCTGTTCAATGAATACACAAATGAGACTAGACCCATATCTAATTGATGATAGCATAAATAATGTGCATTGAACATCCAGACAAATAAAGTAACAGATACATGAGGAAATAACTGCTCAGCCCGGACAAAAAGAACTAAATGTACCAAGGATAAGGGATTAAGGGAACATGAAAGAGAAGAAGATCAACATACTTTGTTCAGCTGCCGATGCAGCCAGCCAGAACATAAAAGAGCATTTGCTCAGGAAAGAGGATTGGCAGGCGACCTCTGAACTTCCAAAAGACTGGAAAGACCTGCTAACTGTCTATGAGGGCATAGATCACAGAATAATAGAGATCAAAGGGCACCACATATACGAAGACAGGATCGATGAGAAGATGAGGAATGCTGGATATGACACAGACCTTATTATAGTGGCCTCAAAACACAGGAGCAAAGATGGAAGATCCGTCCTTACTGCACATTTCACAGGAAACCCTAATTCGGCAGATTTTGGAGGAAGACCACGGGAACTGTCGGTCCCGGCACCAAAGACCATGTGCTCGATCCTGAAGAACATGGAAAAAATGGCAAAGGGAACTAAATATGCCATTAACATGGAATCCACACATCATGGACCTACAGATATGACCACACCAATGGTGTATGCGGAGATCGGAAGCGGAGAAGAACAATGGTCAGACCCTGTAGCAGGAGATATCGTTGCCAGAGCCATATTGAAAGCAAGACCACAGGAGCTCCCGGTAGCAATAGGATTTGGAGGAGGACACTATGCTGCAAGGCAGACCGAGCTGATACTTGAAGCAAACGTTACTTTCGGACATAATTTCCCTGACCACCAGCTCCCACACGTAGACAAGGACATGATCATCCAGGCATTTGAGAAAACAAATGCAGATTTTGTCTATTTCGACAGGAAGTCAATGAGCTCAAAGGAAAGAAAAAGACTCACAGAGATCATAACTGACCTTGGATACACATTATTAAGAGAGAACGAGATCAAAGAGATCAAAGGACTTCCATGGGACCTCTTCGCCAGGATCAAGAGAAAATGTGAAGAGATCGACCCTGAATGCCGGCCCAGAATAACTCAACTTTTCAGATATACTTTTGAAAAGATGGCCTGCAACACAGAATATATGCAGCATCCGGACATTTCTGTTTGTATTCTGAACGAGGAACTTCTTCATGGGTGCATAAAAGCAGATAAAAGCAGAACGATCGACGTTTTAGAGCAGAATGCACCAATATACATGGAGAAGAAGAATGGAACCATTTCAAACTATGTCCTGGGCATCGGCAAAGATGCAAAAACTGCTATGCAGAACGTCACAAATGAATGCATTAAAATACTAAAAGAGCATTATGAAATTAAATATATTCCTGATGAGAATATACTTCAGATAATAAGTAAAAGATTCGATCCAAATGCAGCAAAGGAATTGGGCATACCACCAGGACCAATGTTGGGCGAACTGGCAAAGGGTAATTCTGTTGTTGTGGACGGAAAGATGATCGATCCAGAAATGGTCCATAAAAGAAAGATCAAGGAAATCTTACTGTCCAATTAAATATATATAATCATACCTGTAATCCAATATACGATTTTCATTTGAGGGAGAAAAAGAATGAGATCCATAGTAGAAGAGGCACTTGCAAGGTCTGAACAGGAGGCAAACCTCCGCGGCCAGGCCACACAGAATCCGGAGCATAAAGATATAAACGCAGAATTAGAGGAAATGCTGCGCCAGTTACATACCAATATAAAGGTCATCGGCTGTGGAGGTGGCGGTTCCAACAGCACACAGAGAATGGTCGATGAAGGTATCAAGGGCGCAGAGTTCATTGCCATTAACACAGATGCTCAACACCTCCTGAACATCAAGGCTGACCAGAAGATACTCATTGGAAAGAAGAAGACAAGAGGTCTTGGAGCAGGCAGTCTTCCACAAATAGGAGAAGATGCTGCACTGGAAAGCGTTGATGAGATAGCAGAAGTTGTGAACGGCAGCGATATGGTATTCATTACATGCGGACTTGGCGGAGGAACCGGTACAGGATCAGCACCTGTTGTTGCAGAAGCTGCAAGGGACGCAGGAGCACTCACCATAGCAGTGGTCACATTACCATTCAGTGTAGAAGGACAGGTCAGAAGGACAAACGCAGAAGCAGGTCTTGAAAGACTGAGAGATGTTGCTGATACTGTTATAGTAGTTCCTAATGACAAACTTCTTGAAGTTGTTCCAAGACTCCCATTACAGGCTGCATTCAAAGTATCCGATGAAGTGCTCATGAGAGCGGTCAAAGGTATCACCGAGCTTATCACAAAACCAGGACTTGTTAACCTTGATTTCGCTGATGTAAGGACCGTCATGCAGAATGGTGGTGTCGCAATGATAGGCCTTGGCGAGTCTGATGGTGAGATGAAAGCTGTAGAATCTGTGCAGAAAGCACTTCGCAGCCCACTTCTTGATGTAGACATATCAGGTGCAACATCCGCACTTGTCAATGTAATAGGCGGACCTGACATGACGATCTCAGAAGCAGAAAGTGTCGTTCAGGAAGTATACAACAGGATCGATCCCGAAGCAAGGCTCATCTGGGGAGCACAGGTCAATGATGACCTTGAGCAGACCGTCCGTACCATGATAGTAGTAACCGGGGTAAAGTCACCTCAGATATACGGCCATGGCGGAGCCAAGAACGTAACAAGGAAATACGGAATCGATTTCGTTAAATAGAATACATCCCTTTTTTAACATGAGACCTGTTGATTGTACCCTGCATTATTTTGCCAGGGTCCAATCGAAAGGTATTTTATTAAAGACGTTGTTTTGAAGGCTCTACAGATTACCTAATAGTAAATTCTGACATAACTTACGGCTTCAAAATATACGAATGTAATATAAACGATCATAACCGGTTGTGAAGTACTTTGGCAGAAGATTCATTCGATCTAAGTAAAATCAATAGCGCTAGCATAAACCAATCCCTTAAGACATATCTAAGGGTCCTCAAACTTACAAAGAAACCATCAAGAGAGGAATTTATCACCATAGCCAAAGTCGCTGGGCTTGGTATCCTCGCTATCGGTTTTTTAGGATTCATTACATATGTGTTATTGGTAGAGATGCCTAAATGGGTGTAATTATGACCACAGAGTCTGCAATATTCGTAGTAAAGACCACCGCGAATCAGGAACGTTCTGTAGCAAATATGATCACATTATCAGCTAGGAAAGAACACCTGGACCTCAGAGCGATCCTTGCTCCTGACGAGCTAAAAGGATATGTACTGATCGAGGCAGTTTCACCTGGTGATGTAGAGCAGGCAATACAGACAGTCCCTCATGCCAGAGCACTGGTCAAAGGACAATCCTCGATCGAGGAGATATCACACTTCCTCACTCCAAAACCAACAGTAACAGGCATATCAGAAGGTGCTATCATTGAGATAACATCTGGTCCGTTCAAGGGCGAGAAGGCTCGTGTTAAGAGAGTGGATGAAGGCCACGAGGAGATAACTGTAGAACTGTTCGATGCAGTTGTACCGATACCTATAACTATTCGCGGTGATACTGTAAGAGTCCTCAGGAAAGACGAGGAAGGAAACGTCTGAGAACCTAATTTCCTTATATAATATTTATACAATTCAATGGTGATATTCAAATGGCAAATGTTGTTGAAGCATTGGTCCCAGGAGGAAAAGCAAATCCAGGTCCACCACTTGGCCCTGCACTTGGCCCTCTTGGAATTAACATAAAAGACGTGATCGACAAGATCAATGAAAAGACAAAAGATTACAATGGGATGCAAGTCCCGGTCAAAGTAATAGTAGCAGATGATAAGAGCTTCGAAATAGAAGTCGGAACTCCACCAACATCAGCACTCGTATTACAGGAAGCTGGAATCCAGAAAGGATCCGGCGAACCAAACACTGTAACCGTAGGAAACATAACAATTGCACAGGCAGCAAAGATCGCACGCATGAAGAAGGACGATATCCTCTCATACGACCTTAAGGCTGCTGTGAAAGAAGTCCTCGGTTCCTGTGTCCCTATGGGCGTAACCGCTGAAGGCATGACCGCAAAGGAATGCCAGAAAGCTATCGACGAGGGACAGTTTGACGATGTATTAGCACAGGAAGCATGGTAATACCATGCTTTAACCAATAACTTTAATATAAATACTGGTTATTGGAGTGCCACTATAGACAGAGAGATGGCCAACTGGCCTGATACTCTAAACAGATCCGTAGTAGACCGTAACGGTCCTGCCTGAACCTAGAGTTCACACTACGGGAGGTAAAGAATGGCAGACGAAACAACAGTAGAAGCTATAAAAAAGTTATTAGCTGAATCACCAGAAAGGAAATTCCCTGAAGGTGTGGAACTTGCTATTAACTTAAAGAATCTGGATATGAGTCAGCCTAAGAACCGTGTTGATGAAGAGATATTACTTCCACACGGACTAGGTAAAGACCTCAAGATCGCAGTATTTGCGAAAGGTGAGGTTGGTCTCCAGGCTAAAGAAGCTGGTGCAGAAAGTGTTTTCTCCGAAGAGGATCTTGCAGAGATGGCAGAGGACAAAGCACGCGCAAGATCAGTTGCAAATGAATTCGACTTCTTCATTGCAGAAGTCCAGTACATGGCACAGATCGGTAAGGCACTTGGTGCTATCTTAGGTCCTAGAGGAAAGATGCCAACCCCATTGCCACCAGGAAAGAACGTGGGAGATCTTATCAACAGCGCAAGAAGCTCAATAAGGGTAAGATCAAAGGACAAGCTCACTTTCCACGTATCCGTTGGCCGCAGGGACATGGATATCCAGAAACTTGCAGAGAACATAGAAACAGTCCTTAGCAGAGTGGAAGGTGCCCTTGAAAAAGGTAAGCACAACGTAAAGTCTATTTATATTACTTCCACCATGGGTAAGTCAGTGAGGGTGCTATAATGGAAGAAGATCACCACAGCAGCCACATCCCACAATGGAAAAAGGACGAAGTTGAAGAGATAAAGGAACTCATCAATGAATACCCCATCATGGGAGTCATAGGTATTGGTGGAATTCCTGCAAAGCAACTTCAGAAGATGAGAAGGGACCTTAAAGGCAAGGCTGTTTTGAAAGTCGCAAGGAACACTCTTATCAGAAGAGCAATTGATCAATCCAGTGACGATGTAAAGGAAATGGACCAGTATGTCGATGTACAGACTGCCCTTGTGTTCACAGAACAGAATCCTTTCAAGTTATTCAAGACACTGGAAAAGAGCAAGAGCCCATCTCCTATCAAAGCAGGTGCTATAGCACCTCGTGACATCATTGTCGAGAAATGCGAAACATCATTCCCACCAGGCCCAATACTTGGAGATCTACAGGCAGCAGGTATACCTGCAGCTATCGACAAGGGCAAAGTGGTAATCAAAGAGACAAAAGCCGTAGCAAAGGAAGGCGAAGCAGTTTCACAGAAACTCGCTGCAATGCTTACAAGGCTTGAGATCTACCCAATGGAAGTAGGTCTTGACCTCAGAGCAGCCTTAGAGAACGGACTGGTCTTCACACCAGATGTACTCGCGATCGATGAGGACAAATTCTTCTCCGATATCGTACTGGCAACGCAGCAGGCATTCAACATGTCCGTGTTCGCAGCATATCCAACTGCAGAGAACATCAAGACACTTATTGCAAAGGCAACAACAGAGTCACGCAACCTCGGTGTCAACGCAGTGGTACTGGAACCAGGTATTGTCGATATACTTCTTGGAAAAGCACAGTCAGAAATGCTTTCAGTTGCATCCATTGCATCTTCTAACAATGAAGAAGCAGTTGACGATGAACTGAAAGAAGCACTCGGCGCAGCAGCAAGTGCAGCAGCCGTTGCAACAGAGACTGTAGAAGAAGCAGTTGACGAGAAGGAAGAAGAAGAGGAAGAAGAGTCAGCAGAAGAGGACGGAATGGCCGGTCTTGGAGCTCTCTTTGGATGATCATAATTTACGAACTACAGAATTTACATTGATAAAATAAAAGGTGATTTCACATGGAATACATATATGCAGCACTTTTACTCTACAAAGCAGGTAAAGACATTACAGAAGAAGCAGTTACAGCAGTACTTCAGGCAGCAGGCGTAGACGTTGACGACGCACGTGCAAAGGCACTCGTTGCAGCTCTTGATGGCGTAGACATCGAGGAAGCAATGGCAACCGCAGCAGTCGCAGCAGCACCAGCAGCAGCAGCAGCACCAGCAGCAGCTGAGGCAGCACCAGCAGAAGAAGAAGCAGCTGAAGAAGAAGAAGCAGCTGAAGAGAGCGGCATGGCTGGTCTCGGAGCACTCTTCGGATAAACAACCTATTTCTTGTCCGCCTTTGTGCGGACAAAACATTCTTTTTTTAATCAGCTTTCCTGAAAAGCTGGCATTTTACATATGATTTGATATATTCCTCATTTTCAAGGACCAGATCACTTTCTCTGCAAATATCAGGATAGTGGTTGTTCCAGCTCTCCGGAGTTTCCTTGAACATAAAAAAAGGAAGCATCATTACAGTATCCAATCCAAGTATAGGCTTTGCACAATCGACTATAGCAAAGTAGGAATCATCTTTTAGTATCCTGGAGACTTCCCTGATAGCACCTTTACGCACATCCGAAGTCGTCTCACAGAAGGCCACAGACGTCACTACAAGGTCAAAGGAAGAATCAGCAAATGGAAGCATGTCCATCGTCCCTTTGTAAAGATTAAGCGATATATCTGCCCTTGCGCCCTTAGAGAATGCATAACCAAGCTGGGTACTGGAAAGATCCAACCCATGTATACTAACATCGTTTTCAAGCCTCCTGGAAACCGCCAGACCTACTGATTCGGTCCCACAGCCCAGATCAAGGACAGACATCCCCTTTTGGAGAGGAAGAGCAGCAGCTACCTGCTCATAATAAGTACGACCAAAGCCAAGCATTGTTGCAAAGAGATCATAATGCTTCCCACCAAAGAACCAACCAAAATTATTTCCTTTTTTGTGATTGATCTCCAAACCCCCCATAATACAGATGATCAGCAGAAGCAATAAACATGCACCCGTCTAACTCCCAATAAATAATATGATTCTAACCCTACATATATTTTGCAACCATTCCAGAGACATATTTATGAATCAGGAATTCTTCACAAACATCACAGCGAACAGGAAAATGGCACTTGTAAACCCAATAATACCCATCACAGGCAGGTAGCCATCCCCATTAATAACAAAGTATGAAGAGGATAACAGAATTCCCAGCAGGAATGTGTACTTTGCAATAGAATCTATCGTCCTGTATTTCCGGATCTCATCGGTCTTCTTCTCGAACCTCTCGATCTTGTAACCACGGATAGTTTCAATTACATCATTTACGCCCTGAGGAAGTTCCTTGATGATCTCCAGATACCGGTCACCTTCCAGTTGCAGATACTCGAATGCCTCGAATGGAGAATACCTTTTCATCAGAACCTTCATGATGACAGGTTTAGCATTTTCCAGCAGATTGAACTTTGGATCGAGCTCAAGACAATTAGCTTCGATGAGAATCAGAGCCCTTTCCAGTGTTGAGAACTCAGTTGGAAGGGACAGGTCATACTTCAGACCAAGGGTCGCATAATTATCACTCTGGCGTTCACCGGATGAATAATTCTGTTTCGATATGATGTCATCAAGGTCCAGCTTAAAGCGGCGTATGTTGATATCTTCTTTATTGACACCGGTGATCTTCATAAATGATTCAAAGACAACATCCAGTCTCTTCTTGTAAATACCATAGAAAAGATTGAGCATATTACGCCGGAGCTCATCATCGATAGTGCCCACTGCACCAAAGTCGATATAGGCAATTCCATCTTCCTGCAGTATTATGTTCGAACTATGAGGATCAGCATGATAGAAACCATCAATATAAACCTGCTTTAGATAACTTTTACTGATAATGTCTGCATACCACTTCTTCCTTTCAGGAGATACTTCTGAAAGCTTTCTGATGGTGACACCTTCCATATAATCCATGATGAGAATGTTCTCGTTTGAAAAATCATCATATATATGTGGAACATGAACCTCATCAACATCTGCAAAATTCTCTTCGAAGCGCCTTATATTCCTTGCCTCATTGCTCAGATCAAGTTCACGGTTCAGAAGCTCACTGAATTCATAAAGGAAGCCATCAATATCGAAATTCTTCCCAAGGCCAATAGCCTTTACAATAAGAGGTTTGATGTCCCTTAGTATAGCAAGATCAAGGTTGATGGTATCTAGTAGATCAGGCCTTGTTATCTTTACAGCAACCCTCTTCCCATTGAGCTTCGCCTCATATACCTGAGCAATAGAAGCACATGCTATAGGTTCAGTGTTGAACTCATCGAATATATCAAGAACATCGATATTCGAACTTGAAAGTGTCTCATTTATCTCTTCAGGACCGATACTGCAGCTAAAGCCATCAAATGCTACTTTCATCGTATCGAATCCAAGAGGATTTACATTATCCTGAAGATTACCAAGTTCCTCTATATAGATCGCAGGGACTATATCAGGCCTTTTGCTCAGTATCTGGCCCAGCTTTATAAATGTAGGACCGAGTTCCTCTAAGGCTTTTCTGAGCTTAACTGCCTTTTCCCGATTCTTAGAATCAATTACACAGGGATTTCTCCTGTTGGAGATATAATATTGATTTACTTCGCTATACAGAAGACTGAATAGATTATATTTTGAGAATACCCTAAGAATAGTTATATACCTGCGGATCTTCCGGAGCATCGTTACTATGTTGACTCTTGTACTAGATATAGATTGGCTTCATTCTAATAATTCTTAATTCCACATGACCAGAAGACAGAATTTCTTTGTTCTGAAGCAAATTCCCATTTAATAGAATAAATAAAAAAATATTAGTGTTCAGTAACACCAAACAAGTATTTATAACAAGATCCTTATGTAGAATGAAAAAGCTCCCTGTCAAAAACAGGCTTTTTGGCCGGTTGAGATACCTGTACGTGACCACAATGACCGAAAAACCTATCGTCCAGTTAAAAGGAGTATCCTATTTTTACGCAAGCAGCAAGACAAAAGCTCTCGACAACATCGATCTTGACATCTATGCTGGAAAGAAGATCGCGATCCTTGGAGCTAATGGTGCCGGCAAATCCACTCTTTTCAAACATCTCAACGGCATACTCAAACCTGCAGCTGGAGACATACTCGTAAAGGGTGAGCCAATATCAAAGAAGAACATCAGGACAGTACGCCAGACAGTAGGGATAGTGTTCCAGAACCCTGATGACCAGATACTTGCACCTACGATCGAGCAGGATGTTGCATTCGGTCCGATAAACATGGGACTTGATGAGGAAGAGGTTGAAAAAAGAGTAAAGAAAGCACTGGAACTTGTCAACCTTTCAGGTTTTGAGGAGCGTTCACCCCACCACCTCAGCGGCGGTCAGAAGAAGCTTGTTGCCATTGCAGGAGTACTTGCAATGCAGCCGGAAGTTGTCGTATTGGACGAGCCCACAGCAGGACTTGACCCATTGAGTGCTGAGAATATCATGAAGATAATAGATGGCATGAACAAGAAGTTCGGTATCACTGTCATCCTCTCAACCCATGATGTGGACATCGTTCCTCTTTTTGCAGATATTGTCTACATCATGCACCACGGCAGAATAGAAGCCAGTGGAACTGCCAGAGAGATATTCAAAAAGCACGAAGTTCTTGAGAATGCACATCTGAGAATGCCACGTATTGCAGAGGTTTTCGAACTACTGCAGGAATCCGGCATGGATGCCGACATAATGATCACACCACACGATGCAAGGGATGAGATAATCCGACTGGTGGATAACAGGAAATAAAAGGTCTGCCCATGGAGATCACACTCACTGATATTGAAAGGGAAGCATACAAGGACAGCCCTGTCCACAGACTTGACGGAAGAGCAAAGATCCTCGCAACAATCGCGATCATTGTCTTCGCAGTCAGCCTGCCACGCATGGATGAGACGAATTTCATGAAACTCGCCATCCTTGAGATATATCTCATATCACTGATGGTAATTGCAAGGTTAAATCCCCTGTACACCATCATGAGATTCCTTTCTATACTTCCTTTCGGGCTTGCCATTGTGCTGATCCAGCCATTTGTGAGACAACCTTTCATCGAGTCATTTACCGTATACCCTGTTGACCTGCCACTTGGGATCACCCTGACCTACGAAGGTATTTTCTTTGGAATGGTCCTTCTTGCAAAATATGCGGTCTGCATAACTGCCATTGTACTAATGTCCTCCACAATGAAGATGAACGATATGGTGACCTCGGCCAGGCGTCTTGGAATGCCGGCAGAGTTTACCCTGATACTTTCAATGATGGTAAGATATCTGTTCGTATTCTGGATAATACTCAAACGCATAAGAGTAGCCCAGAAAACACGTCTGTTCTACATATGGAACAAGGGCGTACCACACAGATGGATACTTGAACAGGTGGCTTACACCATAAGCTCACTTTTCATCCGCTCCTACGAACAGGGAGAAAGAACATACATCAGCATGCTCTGCAGAGGATATTCCAGTGCTCAGAAAGTATATGTCCACAAGAACAAGATAAAAAATACAGATATTCTTTTTGCAATAATAACGATCGGAGTATTATTGCTGGCTTTTACAGCCTGATTTAAAAAATAGAAATAAAAAAAGAAGAGCAAAGAAATTATTTCTTTGCAAGTTTTCCTAGTCCAAAGCTAATGCCTAGCACCAGAAGAGTACCAATAACTATGGCAAGGACCTCGCCGGTCTTACCCTGACCCTCGATCGCGTAGTCAGGCATTGGGGATTCCATGAAAGGTTCAGACTCTTCCATCTCAGCTAATTTTGCTTCATCTATAACATTTCCTGCAGCACTTTCCAGACCATCCGGATCAGAAGATGCAAGGAATGGTGCAGCAATAGCTACGAGCAGAGCAATTATTATTCCTGCGTACAGGAATTTCATATTCATACCCTTACTGACACTCACGTTCATGCCCCCACCCCATTGACACTGGTGACGGATGAATCCAGCAGGTCAGGTCTTGCTTTTTCTATTGCAATGATAACTATAGCAGTGATGAGACCTTCACCGATGAATCCAATTATAAGATGGTAAAGACCCATTGCTGCAAGTCCTGCTTCCAGAGGGAAGGTTCCTGCAACATACATCTCAACAGCACATGCCACAGAGGATACGAGCAATCCCAGCCATGCACCTACAAAGGATGCAGCTTTGATCCCAGTCTTGTTCTTCAGAGCGGCAAACGTATAATACCCGACAAAACCAGAGATAACTCCCATGTTCACGATATTTGCACCCATTGTTGTTATTCCGCCGTCTCCAAAGACAAAGCCCTGAACAAGTAATACAAGTGTGAGCACAAGAACTCCGGCCATAGGACTTCCAAATATGATAGCAACCAGTGCAGCACCGACCATGTGTCCGCTAGTTCCCATTCCTATAGGAATGTTAAGTGCCTGTATAGCAAAGATACCTGCAGCAAGTGCAGCAAGGATAGGTACTTTCATGTCATCGAGTTCTTTTCTTGCCCATTTAAGGGACATAAATATGAAAGGCAGAGCTATTACCCAGTAGATGATCGCCTGCCCCATGGGTATAAATGAATCAGGTATATGCATTTTTAATCCTCATGATGTTATAAGTAGTGATATGAAAATAATAGTATTTAGTAACACTTGTGGATACGTAATAGGATGTATATATACTTACTGAACTAACATTATTAGAAAACGTATTACTCAATTTTTGTACAACCTGGACTGTACAAAACCAAGATATATAAAAGAGAAAGTGATAGAACCAAGAGAATACCATGGCTAAATACTCACCATTCATTGCAGCAAAGGCTGTCTGGCAGATGCGGATAAGAAAACGTCCCTTCGTACTGTCACATGCCATCAATTCCAGATGTAACATGAAATGCTCTTTTTGCGAATACTGGAAAGCAGAGGGTGAGGAAATGGCACTAAGTGACATATTCAGGCTTCTTGAAGAAGCACGGGCATTTGGGATACTCGTCTATAATGCATGGACCGTTGAACCATTGCTAAGAGAGGACCTGCCCGAGATATTAGCCCATGCGAAACAGCTTGGAATGGTGACCTCGCTCATTACCAATGGACTACTGCTGGAGAAAAGGATAGATGAACTGAAAGACCTTGACTATCTCTCAGTTTCAGTTGACGGGACCACCAGTTATAAGGATATACGAGGGATCAGCCTTGACAGGATAATGCCGGGTATCCTGAAAGCTAAAAGTATAATCAAAAATCCACTTCTGCTGAACTGCGTCATCAGCGGAAAGAACCTTGATGATATAGAAGAACTCATCACAATGGCAAAAGACCTTGATGTAAAAATATCATTCGAACCCATGTACGAGTTCCAGGGAATAGAGAACAATACATGGAACGATATGGGCATAAGGGACATGGACAAATACCACAGGACAGTGGACAGGATAATAGAGATGAAAAAGGAAGGCTACCCGATCATCAACTCATACACATACCTGGAAATGGTCCGTGACCTGAGGACCGAGTTCACATGTCATGCCAATGACATAATACTGGATGTAACGGCAGATGGCAGCATCGAGAACTGCAGAGTACACCGCAAACCGATCGGCCACATCGATGATGGGATAGCCAATGTATGGAAAAGCACAAAAAAGCTTAGAAAGGACATAGCACATAACTGTAATAAATGCCTTTTCTTTGGTTATGTTGAGAACAGTCTTATGTATAATTTTAATCTCGAAGTTGCACAACACTATGAATGGATGTGAAATATTTGCATCCTATAAAGCAATACATTTAATAAGATAACACCACCAAATAATAATTAAGAGGTGGTGTATAATGTCTGAAATCCTGAAGTCCAGTTCATTAATATCTATTGTCCTGTTCACTTGTATCATACTATCATTGACCGGCCTTGCAAGTGCAGAGTCGGCCATCGGACTCTCCCCCTCGCAACTCAATGTAGAAGAGAATGAGGAGTTCACACTTGATATTATAATAACATCAGATGATAGTGTATCAGGTTGTGAACTTGAGCTTTCCTATGACCCCGGGCTTGTCAGTATAACATCGATCACCGAAGGGGATTTTTTCAAGCAGAGTGGAAAGAGTACTATATTCTCACAGGGAACAATTGACAATGATGCAGGCACTGCTACCGGCATATATTGTGCCATCATTGGTGATGATCTGCAACTCAACCCGGGAACCTTTGCAACCATTACACTTAGCTCAAAGGGAAACGCAGGGATCACTGAAATGGGTCTGAAGAATGTCATCATAACAAATTCTGCAGGTGAGAAACTACCAGTGAACATCAAAAAGGCAACACTGACCATTGGCGATGTGGAGACAGTTGCAGAAGAACAGGAAGATATCGAAATTGGAGCAGAGGAGAAACAAACAGGACAGAATACCCTTATACCGGTCATATTCGCTTTGATGTCCCTGTACTTTATCAAAAGAAAATAAGAACAAAAGATGTAGAGATCATTTGGTACTAATTATCCCGATCTTTACATCATTACCATTGTTCAGACGTAACAACTTTGATGCACTTCCCTGATTCACGGATATCTCGAAGAAACCATGACTGCCTATAAGGGAGAGCATCTTCCCTCTGGACACCTCACCATATGTGCGGAGGAAAGGCATCTGCCTTCCCGCAATGGACAATATAGTACCCTGCAGAATTGCTTTGGTGAGTTCTGCACCCGGAATATTGGTGACGATATTACCGAACTCATCTATGTACACCACTTTTGCACTGATAAAATCCTTCTCTATGATATATTCTGACAGGTCCAGCCCTACATATTCATCAGTCTTGCTTCCAAGATCATCAAGATAGATCCCTTTTGATATCTGTGCGGCCACCGGGGCAAAGATATCCCTACCATGAAATGTTGATGAGACCTCATCCGGAATGTTATCGGAACTTATCTCATAGACCTCCGGGTCCCCGAGGAGGTTGGCTGCAGGGATAAGCAGACCATTATCAGGCCCTACAAGGAATTGTCCCCCTGCACGGATAGCTATTGCTTTCCTATCAGTACCCACTCCCGGGTCGATCACAGCAACATGAATTGTCCCCGGAGGATAATACTTTACAACTGAGTACAAAGCAAGAGCACCTGCATGGATATCAGTTGGCGGGATCGAATGAGTAACGTCAACAATAGTAGTATCAGGAGCAATACTGAGTATAACACCTTTCATGGATGCAGGATAGAGCGATCCAAAGTCCGTGGTCAGGGTAATTATTGACATAAAAAGAATTTTGTTTATCCTAATATAAATATGTGCTTAGGAAATTCTGATACAAATATCATTTATTGACCTACATGGTCGAGATAGACATCAGACTGAAGTCTTATATTGACCCGGAGAGAAAACGATCTCGAACCTTGCACCTTCACCAGGAACACCGGTCTCCCTTATTCCTATCCCCGTAATAGACAGGATCTCTTTAGAAAGGAAAAGTCCGTATCCTGAACTGGAACTGCCTTTCTTGAACAATCTCTTTTTATCGGCAATACCGATACCATCATCCTGGAACACTACTAGAAGATTGTTGCCTTCCTCTTCGGTAGTAATAGTAAGATTTGTGGCATTGCTATGTTTTATCACGTTGCTGGCCAGATTATAGAACACTTTCTTTATCATAGGGTCTGTGAAAACAGAGTAATCCATTACATCTATGTGAAGGTCGATCAATGTCCGGTCTATCGACACCATGGCCCCGGTAAGAGTATCCATCAGATCGACCCACTGAGGAGCCTGGATACCTATCTCCTGATAGTCCTTGGCGAACATAACATGCCTGTCAATGGACTTCACATTAACTTTCATTCTTTCCAGTAGCATGAGAATATCCGGATCTTCCACCCTCTCCATTACCAGATACAGATATCCCTCCAGTATCATTACCTGATTAGTTATATCATGGCGAGTTATAGAACTTAAGAGATTGAGCTTATTGTTCGCCTGCCTGAGTGCTTCCGACCTCTGCTCTTTTTCAGTTATATCCTCTGCAACCACATCGACCAATATCATATTACCATTGATATCATACTGTGCCGAAAGACTGACCGAACACATGATAGTACTTCCGTCCTTTACTTTGAAAACCACATTACGGTCCTTTATCCTGCCTTCGCGTTCCAGTTCTTTCAGTAACTCAAGCCTTGCTTCCGGATAAAGGTACATATCTACAGCTGGTCTGTCCAGAAGTTCATCCTCATCATTAACACCCAACATCCTGCAAAATGCAGGATTTGCCTGGATCACACGACCATCGTCCCATGGTTCAGTCTGGATTATCCCAATATTTACATTCTCTACCAGAGAACGATACTTATTCTCACTTTCCTGCAATGCAAGCATTGCCTGATTTAGTTCACGTATCTGATCCCTTAACTGAGGATAGTAGCTCTTCCTGTGAGATGTCTCGCCCAGACCAATTATCTTGTTCCTGAACGCAGCCATCCGGTCAGCATTCTCAGAGGGCTCCATGATAAAGTTCCTCTATATCCTCTAAGGTGGCAGGACGCGGGTTTGTTGCCAGACATGGATCCAGTAATGCATTATGACTAAGGAAATCAATATCTTCTTCCTTCACGCCTATATTGGACAAACCTGGTTCAATTTCCAGATGTTCGTTCAGACCCCTTATCATACCTACAAGACTGTCTGGACCACTGTCCGTTGATGAGCTATTTCCTGACATTGCGGCTTCAAGGTCCCTGTACCTATCAGGAACCTGAGGATAATTATAAGCGACCACATGTTCCAGAAGCTGAGCATTGCATTCCCCATGGGCTGAATCCAGATAGCCACCCAGGCTGTGTGCCATTGCATGGACCAGACCCAGACTTGCGTTGGAAAATGCCAGGCCTGCATACATACTTCCCAACATGACCTTCTCCCTTACCACAATGTCGTCAGGATCATCATATGCCTTTGGAAGATACTCACTTACCAGTCGCGTAGCTTCCAGTGCGAACATGTCCGTAATGACAGATGAGGCATTCGACACATAGGACTCAAAAGCATGACACAGAGCATCCATACCCGTATCTGCTATCAGTTCCAGGCTCATGGAAGTAGTGATCACCGGATCAATAAGCGCAAGGTCTGCCAGCATGGCCTTACTGATTATGGCGAATTTCCGTTTCTTTTCTTCATCGGTGATGATAGCGAATTGTGAGACATCAGCAGAGGAACCAGCTGTTGTTGGGATGCATATGATAGGCGGAGCAGGGAATTGTACCTCGTCCACACCTTCCAGCTCCAGGACATGACAATGATTGGATGCCACTGCGCCTATGGCCTTACCACAGTCCATGGGACTCCCACCGCCCACTGCAACGATAAGGTCGCATCCTTCATCAATATAGACATCAGCCCCCTGCATAACCTCCTTAGAACGAGGATTAGGGGTTACCTTATCGTAGGTCACTACATCCAGACCTGCTGATGCAAGATTGTCTGCGACTTCACCGGTCCAGCCTGCTTTGACAACACCGGGATCACTTACCAGAAAGATATTCTTTCCTGAGAGACTGAGAGCATACTGGCCTATAAGTTCGCGTGAATCATCCCCTAATATGATCTCAGGTGCCAGGAATTTTCTGGTCATCAGTGTTCCATGCATCACACTGCCATTATCATCTACCCCTTTCATGGCCATGAAACCACAACCTTCCACACAAATTGCCTGTTACTGTTCACATAAAGTATCAATAATGAATATTCTTCCATACCAAACCCCAATAATATATTATATTGTGATATTATAAAGAGATAGCTTTTAGAAGAAAGAGTTGAAGAATTATCTACATAAAGGCAATGTAAAAGTGAAGATGCTTCCTTTTCCGGGCTCACTTTCTGCCCATATAGTTCCACTATGAAGCTCTACAAGCTCTTTTGACAGAGCAAGTCCAAGACCTGTACCCTCGTGTTTTCTTGATTCAGATGAATCGAGCTGGGTGAACGGAGTAAAAAGCTTTTTGAGACCTTCATTGTCAATACCGATCCCATTATCGGTTACAGATATATGGACATGATCGCCTTTGATGGTCGTATCGATCGATACAGTTCCCCCGTTATCTGTAAATTTTATAGCATTGCTGACAAGGTTGTAAATTATTTGTGTGAGCTTTGCCCTATCTGCGAATACACACCCTGCACCATGATCGACCGATGTCTTTAATCTGATATTTTTATCCTCCAACGCATGTTTGAAAGTAAAGAGAAACTCATTATAGAGATCCATAATAAAGACCTCCTCCCTGTACAATCTCATTTGCCCGGACTCGATCCTGGAAATATCCAGTATCTCGTTAATGATACTTAGCAGATGTTTCCCACTTTGAGAGATATTGTTGAGGTACTTATATTGCATGTCATTTATCTCTCCAGAGATACCATCAAGCATTGCATCAGAAAAACCAATTATAGAGTTCAAAGGTGTCCGCAATTCATGACTCATATTAGCAAGGAACTCGCTCTTTGTCCTATTAGCATTCTCTGCAGCGATCTTTGCCTTTAGCATCTCATCCTCAGCTTTTTTCTTCTCAGTGATATCCATTGATATGACAAGGAACCGATCACCCGGAATGCGCACAGCATGAAGTTCCATATAGAATACCCCGCCATCTTTTTTCCTGTAGGGGAACTCACCTGACAATTTGCCTTCATCATGTAACTGCTTAAAGACCCTGACATATATTTCATATCTTTCTGAAAGCACAAGGTCAGTGACATTCATTTGCAGCATCTCCTCCCTGGAATATCCGGTCTGTTTGCATGAGGCAGGGTTCACATCGATGAAGTTGCCATCGAGGTCCATTACAAAAATAGGATAAGGAGAAACTGTCACATATGTCCTGTACTTTTCCTCACTTTCACGCAATGCCTGCATGGTCGTGTTAAGTTCCTGGATCTGCTTCTGCAACTGAGGATAGTAGCTCTTGCGGTGCGATGCCTCACCCAGTCCGATTATACCTTTTCTAAGGTTATGCATCCTGTCATCTTCATCTGAAGGTCCCATTTTTAGTCCCTTTGTTCATCCATACCATAGAACAGTGGTCAATAGAAGGAGATCGCCCAATTTCCCCATCACACGTAGAACAATGTCATATAACATCATATGAGGACAAGACCCTAGCTTTTGTAGTCCCATGAAGAAACATCAGCTGATCGTAACCAAACCTTCCCATAGAACATTATAGCCATCTATTAATAAAGCCATTAGTCCATATTAAGGAAAAATACCGAGAGAAACTTGCAGAACAGGTAATTTGAGATAAGGAATAAAAAGAAAAAGAAGAAAGATAATGCCTTTCGGCATTACTTACAAAGGTCGTAGTTAGCGTTAACGATCTTAAGAGCGCAGAAGTCACCGCACATGGTACATGCATCTTCGTCGCCTGGTGATCTGCTGTCACGGGTTGCTCTTGCAAGTTCTGGGTCAAGTGCGAGTTTGTACTGTGCTTCCCAGTCGAGTTTTGCGCGTGCTCTGCCCATTGCGAGGTCAACTTCACGAGCTGTTTCTGGGTATTTGACCATGTCACCGACGTGAGCAGCGATCTTTGAGGTCTTGACACCTTCAATAACGTCTTCAAGGTTTGGAAGTGCAAGGTGCTCTGCTGGTGTTACGTAACAGAGGAAGTCACAGCCTGCTGCTGCAGAAGCTGATGCGCCGATAGCTGTTACGATGTGGTCACGGCCTGCACCGATGTCAGATACCAGTGGACCGAGCATGTAGAATGGTTTTCCACCGCTCATTGCTTTCATGAGCTTGACGTTCATCTCTACCTGGTCAAGTGGTACGTGACCTGGTCCTTCTACGATTACCTGAAGGTCGTATTTGTCGTGTGCTATCTGTGCACATTCGGAGTTGATGATGAGTTCCTGTACCTGTGCTCTGTCAGTTGCGTCTGCTACTGCACCTGCACGCATTCCGTTACCGGTTGAAAGGGTAACTTCGTGTTCCTTGAGGATCTCACAAAGATAATCGAACTCTGCGTAAAGTGGGTTTTCCTTCTCGTTGTGCAGCATCCATGTGCTCATGAATGCACCGCCACGGGAACAGAGACCACCGAATCTACCGTGTGCCTTCAACCTGTCAAGGACAATGTTGTTGATACCTGTGTGGATAGCCATGAAGTTTGTACCGAGCTTTGCCTGTTCCTCGGTTGCGTGCCAGAGATCGTCCTCTGTCATGTGGACAATGGAACCGTCCCTCTTTGCTGCTGTGATGAATGCCTGGTAGAGTGGAACTGAACCGACTGGAAGGGATACTGCGTCACATACAGCTTTCCTGATACCAAGGAAGTCTCCACCGGTACCGAGCTCCATAAGTGTGTCTGCACCTGCAGCTTCAGCAGCCTTTGCTTTCTTGACTTCCATGTCAAGGTCAACGATATCTGATGATGCACCAATGGATGCATTTACCTTGGTTGTAAGGCCTTCACCCATACCACAGATCTTTATGTCCCTGTAAGGGGTCATTGGGATTACGATCCTTCCTGACGCGATACCACGTCTAATGAACTCTGGGTCTCTGCCTTCATTCTGGGCAACGATCTTCATCTCTTCTGTGATCTTACCATTTTTTGCATCTGTAACTATTGTCATGTTTATACCTCAAGAGTAGATGTAACTTACAATAACTAGATCGTATATAATGTTTGTCAAAAAATAAACTTTAGATAAAGTCAAGTTAACTTTATAGGTGCTGATATTTAATGAAATAATTTAGAACCGGAACAATTCCATCAGACAATAATGTAATACAGTGAGTTCATTTAAAGAAAAGACAGAGACAAATACACAAATATAGAACAGACAGAGGACAAATTAATTTGTTTTTTAGGATAGCAAAATACACATTATTATATAAAAAAGAAAGAGCACATGAAATGAACCAAAAGCTCATTCATTCTTTTCTTCGCTTATCTTCCTTAAAAAACGCATATTCTCCCTGTGAAGAGTAACCATAAGATCGCTCAGCATTCCGAAAACGAACATCTGGAAACCTGCAATGATAAGCAAGGTCGTGAGGATGGTCATAGGAATGCGCGTGACACCATGGAACCACTCGACAACAACATAAGTGCCGGTAAAGAGCCCTGCCATGATAAATGCACCACCGATCAGACCAAAATAGAACATCGGATTGTGAAGCCTGGCCATCTTATAGATAGTAGAACCTATCCTCATTCCATCTTTTAGAGGATTCAGTTTGGTAGCACCCTCCGAATGTCGTGCCAGATATGTCGTTGGAACTTCCTCGATACGCAGATCTTTCTTAACACTCTCGATAGTTATCTCGGACTCTACCTCGAACCCCAGTTTCTTCAATTCAAAGGACTTGATAGCCTTTTTATTAAAAGCACGGTAGCCTGTGAGAATATCGTTGAGCCACACACCATAGGCCATACCGAACATCTTGTTGATCAGCTTGTTACCCAGAAGATTGAGCCTGGTGAATGCCCCTTTCTCATAGTCGACCAACCTGTTACCCATTACATGATCGGCCTTTCCTTCAAGTACAGGACCAAGCACTGCATGGACATCCTTTGCAAGATTAGTACCATCACCATCGGCCATTACAACATAGTCCTCTTCGATAAGATCAAAGGCCTGCTTAATAGCCTGCCCTTTGCCCTTCCCGGTCTGGACAATGACCCTGGCTCCTTCAGCCTCAGCGATCTCACGCGTCCGGTCCTTGCTGTTACCATCTATAACAAGTATATTGTCAAAGCCTTCTGAGCGAAAGTCCCTGATGACCTGACCTACGGTAGCCTCTTCGTTAAGAGTAGGCAACAGAATACAGACATTCTCGTTTGTCATTGATAGAAAATAGAAATGAAAGGTCTTAAAGCAGACCCATGCTGTCAAGCTGCTGTCTTACGACCTCAACACCCTGCTCACAGTTCTCAGGGGATTTTCCGCCGGTGACCACAAGCTTTCCGGAACTGAAGATCAGAACTACGACCTTAGGATCATCGATACGGTAAACAAGACCAGGGAACTGTTCTGGTTCATACTCGATGTTCTCAAGACCAAGACCGATAGCAATTGCGTTAAGGTTCAGTACTGCCTGAAGGTCTGCTGATGCAACGATGTTCTGCACAGTGATCTCTGGATCCTCGATGGTCTTAATTCCAATACCATTGAGCTTCTTTGCCATGTTGCCTATGACAGTATGAACATCAGCCACGTTCTTTGCACCAGTACATACTACTTTACCGGAAGTAAAGACAAGGAATGCTGCTTTTGGGTCAGAGACACGATACACAAGCCCTGGGAACTTCTGCTTGTTATATTCCGCGCCCTCGAATTCAGCTTCTATCTTGGTAAGATCGAACTCCTCTGCAAGCTTGGTAGATGCGACCACATTTTCAATTTTGATGTTGTAATCTGACATAGTATAATCCTCATATTTAAAGCGGGCTAATATTCAACAATTCAGTATATAAACTTATACCCTCTTGTTTATATAGGTTTTTAAGAAAACTCATAAAATGATGAAAGTAGCAGGAATTTTACTATTAACTGCACTTTCGTTCAACTATCCTCTAACTTCTTAAGTCCATCTATGACAGCATCATATTTGCTGCAAACCCTTTCCAGCAGGTTACTTTCAAGGTTCTTGTGGGTCGGGATCAGAATGTCTGCGCCTTCTGAAACCTCAACTCCTTCGGTGGATGTACCATAATCCGGAGCTATGACCACCCCTGTAGAGGACACTCCCAGCCTTAGATCACTGACAATGCGCGCAACCATCTCTGTTGCAGGCTGGACCTTCTTGCTGATCACAAGTGCCTTTGAAGCATACCTTTCCTTGAGGTCCGCGATAAATTCGATACTTGACTCAGCCTTCTCACTATCCCCAACGTTCTCAAGAAGCCTGATAGAATCAATGAGGTCATCGAATGTTGTAGAACTCGCCTCAATGATCTCCCCGTCATAGTATTTGCTGACCTTTTCAACATAGCCTTTTGAGATCACAAGCTTGTAAACATCCTCAAGCTCATCCAGTTCGTCCTCGGTAGGATCATAGGCATTGATGACCTTGTACTCCCTGATGCCACAAAGGTCCATGAGGGATTCATACATAGGCGTGACACCGATGAACCTTCTTCCAAGCCACTTGTTAAGGCCGCTCTGCCCGCTCTGAAGACGGGAAAGCTCAACGATCTTCTTCTTCACAAGTTCAGGGTCATTGGATTCAAGACCGAAATAATCAGCGAACAGAGAAGTAGTACGAAGTAGCTTGGTCCTGCCATGAGGCAAAGCTTCAACAAAACCTCTCTCCTTCAGTTCCCTGATGTGATCATAGGCAGAGTTACCTCTCATATCCACAAGATCGGACTGGATAAGCGGCTGATGGTAGGCGATCATAGAAAGTGTGCGCAACATCGGAGCACTCAGTTCCTTTGGAGCAAATGGTCTCACCATATCAGTATACTTAGGCTTGACCTGCATCACATACCGTTCACCTAGGTCGATCACCTCGATACCAGACTCCCTTGAGGCATACTCATTCACCAGATCAGTGGCAATAGTTATGACCTGTTTTTTCTTCTTACCTGTAAGCTTGGCCAGGGTTGCCGCATCGATCGCGCCCCCGGCAGCAAAAAGCACTGCTTCGATGACTTCCTTATCACTCATATTTCCACTCATAAGCCGGAAAACACCTCTTAAACAGCCCTGATATCATGTTCAGCAGGGTAAACATACAGTTCACCGAACAGTTCCTTCTGTGTAAGCCAGACCTTCTTGTCCGTTGCAAGGAAAAGCAATGATACATACGTCATGATATTCTCAGACCGGTCATCTGTCATCAGGTCGGAGAGCATAACACATTCATGTTCTTTGAACGACTCGGTCAACATCTCACCCATATCCCTGACACGCCCAAGGATATCCTCCTCGTGGGCAATACCAAGAACCTCGTCAGTGGTTACCGCAGACCTCTCTTCCAGCTTGCGGTGGACACTACGGTCCTTCCTTCGGGTCTCGACCTTCTCGGCCTTTCGCAGCTCGACTATAAGTTCCTGAAGCGTAACAGGACGGGTGGCCCTGCGCCTTATCGGAAGTTTAGGGATAGGATATTCATCGACCTCATAGAGATCAAGTTCATCCTCGAACATGTCAAAGACATCCTCTTCCTCCTCTTCCTGAACTATTCCGGTGGACTTCATACGCAAAAGGATAGCTGCATAGAGAAGCGTCCTACCGGATATGCGCAGGTCAAGCATCTGCATCACTTCAATACGTTCGAGGAACATGTCGGTCACATTGACAATATCGATCTCCCAGGGATTGATGGCACCATCCTTTGCAAGGTTCATAAGGATCTCGACAGGCTCACTAAGCACATCCTCCGGGAACTCGAGAAGAGCCTCATCAACACCCATATCTCTTAAAGTCTCAACAAATGCCGGGTCGATGGTGCATGGTAATGAAACACCCGTTGCCGGAACGACATCGATCACCTGGACCATTTCCATGTCCTCTGCTATTTCGTTCAACGTAATTTCACACCTGTAATACTTGTAATGTTATTTTCCTGCATGGCAACACCAATGGTACGCTCTGCAGCCTCGATCATTGGTTTTCTCAGGGAGACGACAATGAACTGTGCATTGGCAACTGCCTTCTTGACACGCTGGGCAACCTTTCCTGCATTGGCACCGTCAAGGAACATATCGATCTCATCGAATGCATAGAACGGTGCTGGCCTGTATTGCTGGATAGCGAAAACAAATGAAAGGGCAGTGAGACTCTTCTCTCCTCCTGACATAGCTTCCAGACGCTGCAAGGTCTTTTCCTTTGGCTGTGCCTTCAATGTCAGGCCACCTGCAAAAGGATCATCATAATTATCAAGAACAAGCTCACCGATACCATCAGAAAGTTCATTGAATATCTCTCTGAAAGGTTCATTGATACCATCATAGGTCTCCATGAAAGTATCTTTCTTAAGCTGCTCATACTGTGATATACGCTCAAGGATCTGCTCCCTTTCAGATGATAGGGTATCACGTCTTGTAACGAGGTCATCAAGTCTTGCCTCTACCTCATCGTACTCATCGATAGCACGCATGTTCACAGGCTCAAGACGCTCCATTGCTTTCTCGATAGAACCGATCCTGGTGCGTACGGTCTCATAATTAGGGACTTCCTCGGACTCCTCGATACCACGTCTCTGGATCTCCTCTGCCAGTTCTGTGACCTGTTCATCAAGGGCTTCCTTAGTAGCTTTGAGAGCCATCATCTGTCTGGTGCTGTCATCGAATCTGACCCTTATCTTATCGTATTCCTTCTTCACAGCTACATGCTCATCATGCAAGCGGACACGTTCCTGCTGTAATTCCTTCAGTTCATCAGCAAGTTCATTCTCACGCTGCTGTTTCTCTTTAAGGGTTTCCTCAAGCTCAGTGATCTTTGCCTTAAGGTCAGCTACACGCTGTTTATGATTGGCCTTGTTCTCATCCATGGACTTGATGAGTTCCCTGTTATCCTCGATCTTCGTGTTTGCATAATCACGGTCAAGATTGAGTGCATTCAATGTGGAATCGATATCCCTTACACGACCATCCAGACGCCTGATCTCTTCATCAAGCTGCTCTGCCTGCCTGTTGAGTTCAGGGACCTCGGAACCTGCAAGTTTCTTTTCAAGGACCTCGATGTCCTTCTCAAGAGAGATAACAAGCTCTTCCTTTTCCTGCTTCTGGGTGACGGTCCTGTCCATCTCGTCCCTGAGTTCCTTACGGGACTCCTCTATCTCGATAAGCTCCTGACCCTTGGCCTCGATAAGCTGAGCAAGACGCTCGCCCCTGCCTTCGATCTCATCAAGTTGCATCTGCTTCTTGGAGATATCCTTGTCATGCTCATGGATCTCACGGTTTATCTGTGAGATGTGGCCTTCCACCTGATCAAGTTTCTTGATGGCATTGGCACGCTTTGAGTCGAGTTCGGTTATCTTCTCAGCTATTTTCACCAGCTTGTCCTTTTCGGAAGCAGCGAATGAAAGACCGGAACTCTGTGGCTGGGAACCACCGACCATTGCACCACTTTTCTCAATGACCTCACCTTCAAGGGTGACCATCCTTAAGCCTCCCATCAGGCGACGTGCATTGGTAAGTGTATCAACGACAAGAGTATCCCTGAAGACATTCCAGAACGCAGCCTCGAACTTCCTGTCAAAATCGACCAGATCCATGGCGTATCCAATTACACCCTCTCTGTCAGAAAGATCCTTATATGGCCTGCGGGCTTCCATCTTGTTCAATGGAAGGAATGTAGCTCGTCCGCCACGCCTCTGTTTAAGGAAAGATATGGCACGTGAGGCATCCTCGTCATTTTCAACAACAATAGATTGCATACGTCCACCGGCAGCTATACCAAGTGCATTGGAATACTTCTGGTCCACACTACCAAGTTCTGCGATAGTACCGTATATTCCCGGAAGACCGTGATGTTTCTTCTCGTTCATCACCATGTCAACTGCTTTGGAATACTTACTGTGGTCCTCTGCAGCACGCACACGCATCTCGATCCTTGCATAATCATTCTGGTGCTTTCGAAGCTCTTCCTCGAATTCCTTTACAATGGTCTTTAGCTGGGAACGGTTGTTCTCAAGGTCATCGATATCCTTTGTCAGGGCATCTATCTTTTCATTGAGCTTCTCAATATCATATTCAACCGACTTTGTATCACTATCAGAAGATTCAGCCTTCGACCTTGCATCAGCGATCTCACTTTCGATATCCCTGACCTCTGCAGACTTTCTCCTCAGGGAATCGAGAAGACGGTCCTCCTGACGCATCAGTTCATTTTTCTCATCCTTGATGGTCTCAAGTCTGGACTTAAGAGTGCTGAGCTCATCCCTTGTCTGAGCAAATTTAGCATCCACATCAGCGATCTTGCTCTGAAGGATCATGCGCTCGGTCTTGCGCTCGGACATTTCGGCAAGGATGCTCTCCTTCCTCATTGTCTCTTCAGAGATATTAGAATCAAGCTCCTCAAGTTTGCCTTTGATCTCATCGATCTCAACAAATATCTTCCTTCGTCTTGATTCGACATCTTCCATTTCCTTTTCAGAAAGCTCGATGGTGTCAACACACCTCGAAACTTCACCTCTGATACCTTCGATGTCCTTCTTGATCTGTATCTGTTCATCCTCACCCATCCTCTGGATGTTGATGGTCATTTCCTCGAGTTCCTGTTCGAGCTTCTCCACATCAAGACGTTTGGTCTCAAGACCAAGTTCCAGTTTACCAAGGACCTCTTCCTTGGCAACGATATCATCAGCAACTGACAGAAGTTCGGTCTTTGCATCCTTGAGCTTTGCAAGCAATACAAAACCCTCGAACTTCATCTTCTCTTCTTTAAGGGACTGATATTTGAGAGCCTGATCACGCTCTGTTTTGAGCTTTCCAAGCTGCTGACCTACCTCTTCTATGATTATGTCTACCCTTTCCACTCTTTCACGTACTATCTCAAGCTCACTGAGTGCCCTGTCCCTTTTACTATCGAACTCGGCAACACCGGCGATCTCATCGATGATCTTACGTCTCTCGGTGGGGGTCATATTGATGATGCGAGTAACATCTCCCTGCATCACAACGTTATAGCCCTCAGGGGTCACGCGGGCCTTGGCAAGATAAGTATGAACCTCAGTAAGGCTCGCAGCCTTGCCATTGAAATAGAAATAACTGTAATATCCGGAGTCTGTCTCACGGATCTTCCTTGTAATAGTGATCTCATCAGCATCGAACGGCATTTCACGGTCAACATTATCAAAACGGATAGTTACCTGTGCAAAATCCGGTTTTTTAGAACCTTCGCCATTGTAGATAAGATCGGTGAGCTTTTCAGCCCTCATTGTCCTTGAACTGGAAAGACCAAGCACGAAGAGGATCCCATCTATTATGTTAGATTTACCACTACCATTCGGACCGGAGATAGTGGTGAAACCATCAAAAAAAGGTATTTTTACCTTTTTCCCGAAGGATTTGAAGTTTATAAACTCAAGTTCCTTGATATACACGCGATTCCTCTGTTTTTATGAAAAAGATTATTTTCTTCGTGTGGTGACCACTACTGCATCTTCATCTTCACGAGCCTCAACGGTCTCGTATTCGGAATCTTCGTCATTACAGGATGATGGTGTGTCCTCTTCTGCAACTATATAATTACAGGATTCGGTCTGCCTGCGTGTATTCCCGGCAAGTCTGAGCTGGCGTTCATCATCGGTCTCTGCAATAATATACTCTGACCGGTGTTCGGGTTCAGGCATTTCAGGCTGCTTCACCGAAGGGACTTCCCTTACATTGAAACGTACATTTGAGGAAGGAGCGATCGATGATCGTTCCTCTGGATCCTGTCCGTCGGACCTGACAGAGACCCTTGAACTAACAGGTCTTGCTGTTGGAATAGGGCCTTTAGGAACCGGTCTTGCGTTAGGGACAGCAGAGGAAGCTACAGGAGAGGGCGGAACTGAAGCGCTTTCTGTCTGAGATGTGAATGGAGCGACAGGTTTTGTTTCCGGCCTGTACAACTTAGGAATTGCTACAGGGACCGGGGTTGGTTCTGGCTCTGGTGCCTCTTTCACAGGAGGCTCTGCAGACTGCCTTTTTTCCACTACCTTCTCTACTACCGGTGCTTTTGGCACAGAGGACTCTTTTAGGGCGCGAAGCATTGATTTCTGGTCAAGGAGCTCATCCATGATACCATTAAGATTACTGCTCAGGGACTGGACCTTACGTTCGAGCTGCACAATACGGTTGTGAAAATCGAGGTCGTTCTTAAGGTCACTTCTTATCTCACGGAGTATCGACTCACGGAGATTGGTCTTGATATCATCTATCTCTGATTCTTTTTCCTTGAGCTGCCGCTCAAGGCGTTCAATTACAAAGTCCCGGTTCTCTGTATTCATGAAAAGCCTCGCAAATCCATTCAGTCCCTCATCGCTGTTATGCGAAAATACTACGTTAATATATGAACAAAAGTATAATATACCTTATGGTCAGCTCATGTATTTTTTTCAACCAATAAATAAGTATTTAATTCGCCTCACCGGGCATAGATGCTGGAATTGTTTGTGACCGGGTCTTTCTCAACTGCAAATACGTGGTCAGCAGAATCAATGAGAGATTCATCATGAGATACGATAAGGATCTGTGCCACCCCTATATCCCTCATCATGTCAATGAGCTTTATCAACTGGTGTATATGTCCCCGGTCAAGGAAAACAGTAGGTTCATCCATTATAAGAGATGGGAGCCCTGCACCATCATTGGATGATGTTCCAAGTGACAACAACCGGTATATAGCACACCGGAGCACGAGATTGAACAAAGCACGTTCTCCACCACTTAGAAGCTTCGGCTCAAGGGCAGTACCATCCTTCTCGAAAACTGTGAGATTGTAATCAGGATCAAGCATCACATGAGAATATGCATTGTTGGAATACATGAATGAGAATATCTCATTTATCAACATATCAAGGGTCTGTATGTTACTGGAACGCAGATGTGCACGGATACGTACATACATGCTTTCAAGTTCCTCTGCATCGGAATATACTGCACTCAGATATTCCCCGCGATTCTTCAGCATGATCAGGTTCTTTTTAAGATCTGCAAGTCGTTTCCGGTCATTTTCAGCCATACCTGCCTTTTTCATCACATCATCCTTCTCGGCCTTCAACTTATCTAACTCGGAATTGATGAACTTGAAAGCAGATCCATAGTCCCTGTTAAGTGACTCGAGCTCCTTCTTATCGAACTCACCCATCTTCTTCTCGATATCTTCCAGAGATCCCTTTTTCTCCCCTATCTGACCATCAAAGAGAGAGATCATTTCCTGGATGCTCTTTATCTTTTCGTCCATCTGCCTGATCTCTGAATCGATCTTATCGAACTCACCAAGTAACTTTTGCATCTCACGAGCAAGTCCAAGCTTTCCAAGAAGGACGGAATGTTCTTTCAGGACAGACTCTTCTCCCTGCTTTATCTGCTGAACCTTTTCTCTGGTCTCAGCAAGAGTCGTTTCAAGAACCTCTTTACCGGATATCAGTTCTTTTACCCTAACCTCATCTTCCCTGATACGTAACCCATACTCTTCAATACGTTTCTCATCTCTCTCGATCGCTTCTTTAGCAGACCCGATATCCCTGATGACGGACTCAATTTCCGACCTATGACCACGGGCTGTTCTGACCTTTTCGACCCTTCCCTCAGCTTCACTCTTCTTTATCCTGAGTTCTGAAAGTTCCGTGCCCAGTTCAATTAACTCTTCATTATCAGAGACAGTTGATTCTTCCACACATGAACCTTTGAGCTCCTGACCACACGTAGGACATTTTCCTGCATCAAGGAGCTGCTTTGAGCGTTGAAGGCGATTCTTTATCTCAGAGACCTTCACCTTGAGTTCTGCTTCCTTAGCATGGAACATCTTCTGCTGGTCATTGACAAGATCAAGTACCTCATCGATATTCTCCAGTTTTTCAAGGCTCAGACCAAGAGACTCGATCTTAGCAACAACGTCCTTGCGCTTGTTGTCAAGCTCTCCGATACTAAGTCTGTGTTTCTCAATGCCATCCTTGATGGCTTTGATCTTAGACTCAACGTCCTTTCCTGAATTCTCAAGAGAACTTACCTGTTTCTCAATATCCTTCACTGACCGGACAGTATTGAGAACATCTTTTTCCAGTACAGCCTTTTTGCTTTTGGTCTCGCTGATATCATCACGCAAAGAACGCTCATCCTCATCCAGCTTTGAAACGACCGCATCAATGTTTTCAGGAGATGCTTCCAGCTTTCCCCCGATCTCTGAGACCCTGGACCTTTTTACCTCAAGAAGCTCCTTACGTGACCTGATATCCTTTAAAAGAGAGTCAATGGAAAGGAAGGATTTTGAACGCCTTTCAACCAATTCCCTGATCTGCTGTTGCACAGCCTCTTTCTTGCTGGCAAGTTCTCCCAGTTCGGACATCTTCTTTGTTACCTCGTCCATTCTGGAAAGAGTGCGATCCCTCTTCTCGTTCAAAGATGAAATTTCCCCATCGATCTCATTGGACCTCGTCCTCAAAGCAGCCAGTCTGCCACTTGGATCACTGTCCTCTACCAGAAGGATCTCACTGGTAACTTCCTTGATACGTCTTTCATTATCTCTCTGATGACGACCGACTCCCACCCTGGCACTTGAAGCCCTTTCACGATATTCCTCCAGTTTACCCAGTTGGAGAAGGTCATCGATCATCTTCTGCCGGTCCTTGGGTTTCGAGTTGATCAGAACATCGATCTCTCCCTGACGAATATAAACACAGTTCCTGTAAGCCTCTTCATCCATATTGAGAAGAGAATGAACTGCCTCATAGGTCCGTGTTGCCTGATCGAATATTATTTCCCCGTCCTTCTTAAAGACGGATCTTGTATTGGATGCACGCCCCTTTTCAGGATCGTTCCTGAAGGACTGCTCAACAGAATAGGTATGACCGTTCTGCTCGAACTCCAGAAATATAGATGCCTTTGAAGCCCCTTTTGTGATGATATCAGAAAGCACGAACTCCTTGTCCAGTGTCTTACTTCCGAAAAGTCCCGTAAAACATGCTTCAAGAAGACTGGACTTTCCACTGCCATTCACACCTGAGACGACTGTCACACCATTCTTGAAGGAGATGTCAAGCTCCTTATAGCTCCTTATATTCTCAACCTTCAGGCGTTTTAGCATCACAGGTAATCACCCAGATTATATTGACGGGGTTTCACAGAACCATTCTCTTTTTTCTCTTCCTCTGAAGAGGGTTTTTCTTCAGGGAGATCATCAAGAGCTTTTTCTGGAAGCTCTTCCTTATCTCCCTCTAAACCTGAGATATTATCAGTATCATGCACCTCTTTCTCATTGACCGACACATCTGATACGGCATCATCAGAAGTATCAGCAACTTCAGCATTGTGCTGATCAGGTACATCTTTTCCAGGCAAGGTCTCTTCTACATCATGGTCTACCATGACCTCGACCGGGGACTCTTCACCAATATTATCAACTTCAATTTCAGGAATCTCTTCAGACCTATCCGTTTCAACATCCACGGAAGGTACAGGAGTACTAAGGGACTCAACAGGTACGGATACAGAGAAATCGATCTTATCAAGCAGTTCACCCAGTTTGTTCTCCGCCTCATCACCAACCTTGGTCTTTACAACATGAGGGTCCCTTATGATATCATCAAGCAGCAGACCACCGGAAGTCAGGTTCATCTTCCTGATCTCTTCCTTGACAACATCATCCGGATCAGAGAAAGAGACATTTAAAGATGGATCTGCAAGCGTATCAACACCTGTACGAAGGTCCTTTATCCCCGGAACCAGTGCACCTCTTGAAAGAAGGAACCTCTCAACCTCACTGAGGTCCATTTTGGACATAACATCACCGGATAGTTCTACAAAGGCCACCTTATCGGTCAGGTCGTATTCCTTTATAGCGGAAAAAACATCATCCAGAGCATTCGAACCTTCTGTGAGAGCAACTGGTATGAAAACAAATTCACGGGTCGATATTGTCCGTTTACTTATCTCTATGCCACTTTTACCAATAGTGACTATATTATATGACCGGGGCTCACGCTCAGCGGTACTGTTCCTTTCGGTGCTCCCGGCATATGTGACCCATACATCATCCACTTTTGTGATCTCATACTTGTGATTATCTCCAAGAAGTACAGCATGAATATCGAACGGTATTGAATCGATCACTTCTTTGATATCCCATTCACCAAATGCGAATGGTTTTACGAGCTGATGCATCACAAGCAGATTATAACGTGCATCTGTCCCTTTGCCATTGAATGTAGAATAATCGAACAATGGTATCTTTGTCTTTGCAACACTGTCGATACCATATATTGCCACATCTCCCAGTCGGTAAGGCTCGGCCCCAAGGCGGGTCACAAGACCAAGACTACCGTAAAGATCAAGCCATTGGGTACTCTGTTTGCTCTCATGGTTACCAACAATAGCAAGCAAAGGAATACCTGCAGTCTTCAATCTTGAGAAAAGGCCCATGGCATCAAGAATATCATCAAGTGTAGGGTTCCTGGAATCGAACAGGTCTCCTGCATGAACTACAGCATCCACACTCATATCAATAGCATCATCCACCACATTGGAAAAAGCATTGAGAAAATCCTTTCGGCGCACATCACTGTGATACTGCCGATACCCAAGATGCGTATCCCCTGTGTGAAGTATCCTTATCTCATCCATCAGGGATTATCATATGTTTTTGTGATTTTTAATTGTTTGGGGCGGATAGAGAAATAGACATTGCCACAGCCTAATTGTATTGTTTTGATATTACAATTCTTTTTTATATAATAAATACCTAATAATACAACGGGCATCATGGATAGTAAAGGACAGATCACTATAGATTATCTTATCAGCGTCACTATTTTCCTGTTTGCAGTTGCTTTTGTATTCAACTACACTTCAGGCATATTCACACCTTTTATCTCGAATTCTGATGAAGTTACTCTTGTCGCTGACAGGGTCTCAACAGTCCTTGTAGAAATGACCCTGACCGAAGGAGATGGAAACGTCCCTAACATGGTGAACAGTTCGAAGGTAGATACATTCCTTACAGACCTCAACAATAGTTACGAAACAACTATCGATGACCTGGGTATGACCGGCTCATATGTCAGATATGACCTCAATGTAACACTCGAAAATGAGACAGGCATCATCCGTATGGCTGGCAAGGAAATGCCATCCGGAGTAAATATCGGACAGACGAAAAGAATAGTTCTTCTCAGATATACCGACACGGGGAACAGAGAGACGGCCATCATGTCATTCAGGGTGTGGTAACATGGTCATATGGATATTCCCGGATGAAATGGATACACACGGCCAGATGCATTCCCTGGAAGCATTGATGGCATCACTGATAATGATCGGAATAATAGTCTTCGCAGTAGAGGCTACTTCTCTGACACCCCTTACATCATCAACTGCAAATGCACACATAGAGGCACAATTGCAGACAATGGGACAGGATATGTTGAATACATTGTCCTACACAGGTCACGAGCATAACTCTGATCTTAAGAATGACATACTGAACTGGAACGGGACAGAATATGTGTGGAACGGGACAGGATACGACTCAAGAGACTCCAATAATATTACACTGGTGAACAGTTCACTTGGAGAGATATTTGAATTCATAGCTATCCCAAGAGGAATTGCCCACAATGTCCATTTCACATGGGTCAATGAGAATGGAATTACCATTTCCAGACCTTACATCTATAATGGGGACCCATCTGACAATGCGGTGATAGTTTCAAAGAAGGTTGTGCTTTCCGATTACGAAGTTGGGAACACATCGACCTTCATAGTAGATACAGGCATACCAGATGCAGATAATAGTAGCGAATTCTACAACATAGTCAACGTCAAGATGACACTCTGGAGAATGTGAGAGAACTGGGGCGTGAAACAATGAAAAGGTTCGATGATAGTGCACAGTTACTTATCCTTGCAGGATTTGCAGTGGGCGTAGGCATTGTAGTTCTTACCATAATGCTGAACAATGTGATATATGCCAGCAACATCGCATCTGAATCAAGCATTGATACTTCACGCAACGATATCGAGAATGCCATCAGTATGACCACAGAAGCATATGAAGATGCATACAGATCGGCAACAGAGGCAGGACCCTTCAATAATACTATTTTTGAACAATATCTGAACGGATACGAGGAAATGGCAGCAAGGAACTATGCCATAGCAGGCCTTACATTCAACCTTGATAATAACACACTGCATGAAGCATATATGACAAAGAACGGACTTTTCGATGGCGAAGATGACTGGACCATCGTCAGGAACGTCAATACAACGGATGTTTTCCTTTTCGAGGTCAACGATACCTCTACGCTTGGGAACAGTTCCAACAGTTTCATGATCACGATAACTAACAGCACAGGACTTCTATGGTCTGTGGAACTGTACAATTCCAGTGGGAATATAAATATCACCGTAACCGACCAGTCATCTGTTATTGAACAACACGTTGCCACCTCACAGATCAATGTGACAGGGGACATGAAAGATTATACCGTCCCAGCATCTTTCCAATTCGATTCCCATACGTCAGGAAATGACTATTCAATAAACATCGTCAATGGAAGCAATGTCATTGCTTACTGCACTTTAAATGGCACTCTTACTACCGGGGAGCCTTTCACTTTTGCAAGATATTTCGTAGCTAAACCCACGATCACAATGCATTCCAGGGAGATGAGCATAACACGCGAAATCCCAACATCCTTACCAGGGAGGGTATCATGAAATTACGTAACCTGAATGAGGACGATAATGCAGTATCGATAACAATAGGATTCATACTTACATTTTCGATAACTGTGATAATACTTGTAACTATACTCAGCTCGTTCTATTCTCTTATGGACAGAGCAGAACAGACCGTTATGCGAGATGAGTTCGAGATACATGGAAATGATATTGCAGTTCGTATCGCAACCATCGACACCATGATCGGAACTGCGACCAATGCAGGCTCTGACGTAGGAGAGCTCAGATATGAGCTGTCGCTTCCCGAGCGAATAGCGGGGAAAACATATTCCATAGAGATCGTTAACAGCAGCAAAGGTATCGTCTTTATGTCAGAGGAAAGGGAAGAAACAAAGATCATTGTCCCATACTACACCAAGAATACGGTGGTCCATTCAACTACATTACATAGCCCGAAGGGAGAGTACATTATCAGGTACGACCCCGGCGCTAATGCCATAATAATATCCTGAGGGAAAGGAAAATGACAGGAAGATATAAAATATTCACTTCAGATGATGCTGTATCAGAAGTTGTCGATTTCAGTATCACCCTTGGAATAATGCTCCTGGCAATAAGCATCATAGGCCTGGTGGGCTATCCTCTTATCGAACACATGAAGGAATCAGGACATATAGAGAATATCAAGCAGAGCTTTTCCGTTCTTACCCCTAACATGAACAAGATCGTCTCGGGCAAGGCCCCTTCACAATCCGTAGAACTGAAGATGTATGGAGGAGGCGTGTTCATCACAGGAAGCAGTTATATGAACATCACCATGGACAAGTGGAATGACTCCTCGTCCTCAATTGATACTATTTCCTTCGAAAGACAATTGCGTATGATACAGAATGACTACAAGTATACGACAATAGCCTATGAGAATACAGGTGCATGGGCAAGATATCCCCCTGGCGGATCGGTCATGGTAACAAAACCGATGTTCGCATATGACGACAGTTCAATGATCATCCCCATGGTGACCATCACAGGAACAAAAGGGATCTCTGGTTCCGGGCTTATCAGAGTTATCTCAGAGGGCGGACAGCTCGCAGTAGAAAAATACGAGAATGTATCCAGGGTCCGGATCGAGATATCCAGTGAATATTATGATGCATGGGCAAGATATCTGGACAATTCCGTAGGCATGCAGATGATCGATCTTAATTCAAGCAGCAGGACCGCGATCATGGAAAAGAACTACAGCCAGAATATCGATGTTTTCGTAACAGTATCGCCAATGAGTGTGACCGTAGAGTGAACAATATAATTTAAAGGTGTTATATCATGAAAAACTTCATAGGATCAGAAAAAGCTGTCTCTGCAGTAGTAGGAGTAATAGTGATACTTGCACTTACGATCACATCGATCAGCGTGATCTTCCTGTATGGTGTTCCAACTATATACAAGATGGAAGATATGGCAAATGCCCAGAAAGTGGAGCAGGCCTTCACGGTATTCGACTCAAGGACCAGTAAGGTGGCTTTAGGTGAGTCACCAAGTCAGACCACATCATTCTCAATGATGGATGGGGACATACAGGTGAACGGGAATAATGCATCATACGAAGAGAGTAAGATCGTTGTTATTTCTGTTGATATAGATGCCGCATGGTACAATAGTTTCAAACAGAAAAGATACAGATGGGAGGGGTGGAAGAACTACACCAGTAATCCCGGTATGAACGAGTTCAATTCTTCAATGGGAAGTATTGTTTTCACCAATGATGACAGGGTCATCGGTTATGAGGGTGGAGGAGTATGGTCCAGATACCCTAATGGAAGATCAGTGATGATCTCACCTCCTGAATTCCACTATAATGGAGAAACTCTTACCCTGCCAATAATGAGAATTGAAGGAGATGCTGCATCTGGTGGAGTATCTGATGTCGCAGTAACGATCAGCTCAGACAATATGCCTACCATAATGTATCCGGACCCTGCAACTGATTCCAGAAGAACGAATCCTCTTACATCGGATAAGGTCATCATTTACATCAAGAGCGAGTTCTATAATGCCTGGGCAGATTACGCAAATTCCCTTGCATATGCCAGTGCTGTAACAGATGACACAAACAAGACAGCAGTCATAGAACTTGAAGTTATTCCTGCAATGGGTAAGGACACTCTTAAAACTGCTTTCAAGATCGGTGCTGTCAATCAGGATAATCCGGCACCCATATACAATTTCTCATTCGACCTCGAAGCAAGGGCATCACAAGGTTTGAACCCGAGTAACTACCAGATCACTGCCACCTCAGGAACAAAGACACTGACCTATACACTTGCAAAGAAAGGTGGTGCCAACCAGCTTGAAATAGGAGTTATCTATGAGGATGTTGCCCCGGGCGGAGGAATTGAAACATGGGAAGGTAATACTGAATTTCCCGTAAGTGGCACGAAAGAAGACCAATCTGCAAATGTGGACCTGCTTTCAACAACATTGACCCTGGAATATGAAGAGAGCAGCGATTTCTCATGGGCGAACAATACATCGATCAGTATAACTCCTGATATTGAATACACCGGTGGGGAAGATGTTGCATTATATGATCTGACACAACATTACCTGAAACTTCTGACGATGGAAGGATCTGTTGTGTTCAACCTGCAGCAACCAGGAAATTCCGATCCAGTGGACTATGATGAATCAACCCTTACTTTGTACTATGATGGAATGCCTGGAAGTATCACTTATCTTCATGTGAGCAGAAATGACCTTGTAGCGACATTGAACTAAGACTGTACTATAATCAGTAAGACCTCTCTGTGTAACAAAATATCACTCATATTTAACAAATCTTTTTTATATTGAGATGGTCATATATACAGACTGAATGAAAGATGAGAGCGGACAGATAGCCGTTGATTTCCTGTTGGGCATATCCCTGGTCCTCATTGCTCTTTCTTTCACAATGCAGTTCGTCCCAGGGCTTTTTACGTCAGGTTCAGCAGGGGAGAGTAGTTTAGACTATACAGCTTACCGCACAGCCACGATCCTTGTAGAGGACACTGGCTGGTGGGAGCACAGCACCGGGAATGGAACTGACTGGGAGACACACACCTCTGATCTGATGAGGATCGGCCTTGCTGTTGACGATGAACCGGGAACAAGGCTCACCAACGTACCCAACCTCATCTCAAAAGATAAGATCGGACAGTTCATGCTACTTGATGAAAGCATTATGGTCGAGGTGCTCGGATTATACAATAATGTTGATGGGTCGCGTTTTGCCTACGGGTACAATATATCGATCACAAAGAAAGGAGCAATCATTAACGTCAATAACACGGCCATTACCCGTGGAACAACAGTCCCGGACGACCAGGAGATCGCAAAGATCTCAAGGATAGTACTGATAGAACATGGAACAACTGCTGTCCTTAAAGGAGATAGTATTACCAGTTCATCCTCATCAAAGGCAACTGTTAACATAACAGGACCTTTTGAAGAGAACATAACAATACAGCTCCAGAATTTAAATATCAGTGGAGTAGGTCCTGCTTTTGTGAATGCCAGCCTTGACGGAGCAATACTGACACAACCTGCTGATATGACCATCTACAGACTGGAAGGATGGGATCATTCACCATTTAGTGGAAGCCTGAACGGTACAGATGTGATCTGTTTTAACATCGACAACTCACTTTTCAATATGGGTACTGAATACAGGATCGACCTGGAGTTCAGTAACGTTACATTCAACAATACAGGAACATCTTTTGTAAATTACAATAATATCAGCAGCCCGCTCTACGAACCTGCTTACCTCACAGTGGAGGTGTGGCAATGAACGAGAAGGGGCAGTTGCATACCCTGGAAGGACTGGCAGCAGCTCTGATGATAACGATGACAGTGCTTGTGATATCACAAAGTACCATGATGGTAACCCCACAGAATGAGCTGGCTGTGAACGTCCATCTTGAGCAGCTCAGTTCAGATGCTCTTGCGGTCATTGATACCGCAGACTCCGGTTCAGTAGAACATGACCTTACAGAATGTGTTTCAAGCTGGAACATGATGGAAGCAACATATCCTGCAAGTAGCCTCTGTGATCTTGATGATGAACTTTCTTACCTGTTGCCTGGTGTACTGTACAACATCGAACTTGCGTACTTCAAGGACCAGAACCTCAATGTGAAGAAGGTTATAATCAATGGTCCACCCGGTGAGAACTCTGTTGTTGTAAGGAGATTTGTAACAATTACCAACGAGACAGTAAATGATGCCGGAGGTGGCTGGAACCTGAAAGAAGATGAATTGAGGGTCGTAGAAGTGAGGATGACAACATGGAAAGTATGAAAGATAATACGAACGGACAATGGATCATTCTTTCTGGACTAGTCATATCACTTATACTTATAGGACTTGCCACCCTGGCCAACCAGGCAGTTATAGCAGGATATCATTCATCCAATGCCGCTCTTGAGTTTCCCAAAGAGAGCATCAGGGAACTAAATTCACATACCAGGGACAATGCAAGGATAATAAAGGACCTCACACTCCATATCAACAGCACCAGTAATGATACTGTACCGTTTATCTATGAAGGTCTTTTCAAAAATTATAGTGAACAGATAGAGGGCCTTTATGCACTCCATGGGGAAACCGCAGACCTTACACTGGTATCTGTTAATTCCACTAATGGAACGGTCAACACATCTGACATCGACATGATATTTGTCAATATCACATATTTCGACGGTAACACATACTATTCTTCAAGACCCGAGATAATCGAGGTGAATGAATGAAGATGCTCAAAGATGAGTCCGGAAGTTCACTACTATTCGAATACATATTGTTCTCCCTGATATGCATTGGCTTTTTCATGGTAGTGAGTATCAATTCCAATGAGATCTTCATCCAGAGACCAAATGAGGTTGTAATGGAGGATGAGATGAGCGATATAGGGAATATGATGAGCACACTGATCACTGACATATATCTGATACTTCCAGATAACGGTAAAATAGAAACAGAGTACAGGATCCCTGAGAAAGTTGGAAAAGAGACGTACATCATCAACGCGGATATCGCTTATACGGACCAGATAATAGAAGTGGTCTCATCATCAGGAAAGACAGTAAGGGTGACCATCGGCGGGATCGCTACTACAATGCCTATCAACGGAACGGTCTCAAGCAGTTCCACATACCACATGATCAGTTATGATTCAACAAGATAGAAAAGATTCAGCTGTTTCGGAGACACTTGGATACATACTTTTGTTCGGTATTGTCACCCTGTCCATGGGAGTGATCTATACGGTGGGCTATCCCGTACTGCAAAGTAACATGGACTCCAATATATTTGAAAGTGCAGAGCAGAGTTTCATCGTACTCCAGAGTGGAATGGACCGTGTAGCCTT
The DNA here is from genome assembly GCF_900114835.1 of Methanolobus profundi. Taxonomy (GTDB): domain Archaea; phylum Halobacteriota; class Methanosarcinia; order Methanosarcinales; family Methanosarcinaceae; genus Methanolobus; species Methanolobus profundi. The sequence continues at coordinate 60,784 of NZ_FOUJ01000004.1, forward strand.
TGACCAGGTACCTTTGAAGATACTTAAAATGAAGTTGCAGGGGTCATCTTTGGCCATAAGTAACACATCATCGGTCACCATTACATATGATGGGAACCCGCCATTGAATATAACAACCGGCGATCTTGTTTTTGAAAAAGCAGGAAAGAAGATAAGCTATGAGCTGGGAGGGGTCTTCAAATCATATCCACCTGATTCAACTGTAATGGTATCACAGCCTCCCATATATGCGATCACCAGTGACAATGTGGAAGTGACAACTATAGGGATCGTTTCACTCAAAGGCAGCGATTATGTCTCTGGAAGAGGTATAGCTACCCTCACTATCGAACATGGATCCAGCACCATGGAGCGCACAACATCACCTACAAATGTAGATATACAAATTAACAGCCCCTATGCACCAAGATGGGCAGAATATCTTGAAGACAACGGGTTCTCAGTAACAAATATCACATCTTCCTCCGTCCATGCAAGTAAGAACAATACTATCCTGATCCTGAGTCTGCATGAGATAGATGTGGATATATCCTGAAAAAGATAAGAAGAGACCATAAACCCATCTTCCCAGAACATTCTCCTTTAAGTCATTAACATATACAGATGGTACCTTTTGGTCTGACATATATCACTTCTTCAGCCACCAGTACATCACTTGCATTGTTCACATTATATGCATAAGCAGTGATGTATGCCTTACCGGCCGTAAGACTGGAGAAATCAACTGAATCAGAACCTACAACTGTCAGATTGATGGGGTTCTCATAATTGTCAAAGTAACCAATGCTACTGTAAAGATGCACATACGCAAAACTTGAATTACCCATTGTATCTGTGAGTGTCAACTGTATGTTAGAAGTGCTGGCTATTGGCAGAGTGGTCTTGTCAGGTACCATATCCAGGCTTCCCAGTGAATAGGACAGGACACTGGCCGCACCCCCACCAACACTCGCCGTTCCTCCGCTTGGTATGTAAACAGTGATGTTCTCACCGCTGAGGTCTGTATATGTGACGGTGGAAGTTGGCATTATTATAGGAACATACCCTGCACCATCGATCCTCATCTGGTACCATATACCCCATTTATCGCCGGCACCCATATTTGGCAACTGCCATTCAAGTGTGGACATACTACTGGATATATTGATAGAAGGTTCAGCATTCCCGGTAGCTGGTGCCACAGGGTTGTTGAAGACGGTTGCATTGCCTGTGGTGGCATTGCTACTGCCTGCTATATAACTTGCCTTTGCAACAGATGATGAGGTCACATAGTTGTAAGGTACATGGATATCCAGCACAGGCCCACCTGCAGAGAAGTTCGTTATCTGGGAGGCGATCCCCCTGAAGATATCCTTTAGAACACTGGAATTAGGTGCAAAGTAGTATTCACCACCGGTTATGTTTGCAATTTCCTCAAGTACAGGGTCAACCTCGGATTCATTGTTACCGAACCCCACCGTATAGATCACAGTATTGTTATCCCGTGCCCTGTATGCTTCCTCAAGCAGAGAGTGATAACCTGCATTGTCCATACCATCGGTCATTATGACTATGGTAGAGTTCCCATCTGCTGAAGATAGCTCAGTGTTAGCAACAAAAAGACCTTCGTCGATAGCTGTCAGCCCATCGGCAGTTATTGTATCAATTGCATTCTCCAGATGTGACAGAGAGTCATTCTCAAGGGTCGATGTCACACTGGCTGTCCACTGGTTCCAGGATACCGGAGTACTTTCTGAGACAGGGTCGACGTCATTGAACACTATATCGAAACATTCATAGTACCTTGTAGAGGATGTCTCAACCTCAGAGACAATGCTCCAGGAACTACCGTCCCACCTCTGTACGTTCAGATCATTGTTACCGTCAGAGGTCATCAGGAACATTGCATCAGAATCCGGGTCAGGGGTTAGCTGTACCCATCGTGTATAGCCACTGCCACCAAGCCCTGATGCCAGCGATTCCGGACCCCAGGAACTACCATTCCATATACGGTATCTTGGGATAAGGTCACTTGTACCCCATACCACCATACCTGTTCCACTGGACTGTTCAAAAGCAACATCCATGGACCTTCTGCTATATTCGTACACATCGGTCTCTATCTCCAGTGGTGATGACCAGGATGAACCATTCCATGATGTGACATGAATATCATATTTGTTATCCAGTGCTGCAAGGAGGATATTATCGGAATTGGGATCAGAACCCATCTTTATCCAGTAGACACGTTCATCAGGTTCATACAGGTTGTTTGCAGAACTCCAGGAACTGCCATCCCATATACGATACATCACATAACCCGTGCTCAGATCGGACCATGTGACAATTGCCCTGCCTGTCCCATGTTCATAGGCAAGGTCAAAGCATTGATAACCTGTTGCTCTGGCATTGTTCGTGATAATTACCGGATCAGCCCAGGAAGAGCCATCCCAGACCTGTGCCCTTATATCCCTCTGGTCATCAAGTGTCACAAGTACCATCTCATCGGATGAAGGATCAGTTTCCAGTCTTACCCATCCAACATCTCCCGCTCCAGGACTGCTACCATCTACTGCTGAACCTGAGCTCCAGGAACTGCCATCCCATATACGATACATTGGGATCCTGCCATCTATATCCGTATCCACATATACAACAACAGCATCACCTGATGTCTGTTCATACTTAAGGTCAAAGCCTCTTCTACTGTAGGAATCGAGATGAGATGTGAACTGGTCAACGCTGCCCCATGAGGAGCCATCCCATATCTGTACATTAAGATCGTAATTGTTATCCGAAGTGGCCATTATCACTTCTGAACTAAGAGGATCGGACTCGAGCAGTACATAATAAGGACTTCCACCAACATAATTTGCAGATCCCTCGGAAGACCATTCTATTCCATCCCAGGTCCTGTACCTTGGAGTTCCACCTCCTCCACTGCTATCATAGTATGCGGTCATGATGGTATCGATATCAGATGTTGATACATTTACAGTGAACTTTGTATCTGAACCATTGCCTGACCCCTTGAGAACTTCCAGATAATAAGGATCACCAGCTGAAAGCATATATGATACATCACAACTGCCAGTGCCATTAGAAGATGAAACTACATCTATACCTTCATAGAGATGGACATCCATGAATGATGTGTCATCCCATGTTACATTGAATGTGTAGAAACCAGTCATATCAGGGATGAAATAACCCACCCACGAACTATTATCAAGAACATAACTGGTCTGGTTGTCACTCGATACTATACCTTCAAAACTATAAAGTGCAAGACCCGCAGTGTCGCCTCTGCTCTCATCGAAGCTTGATATGAACGAATGAGATGATATCTTTGCTGCGCTCTTCTTATCGATATATGTTGATATTGTGAACGGCTCGGTACCTGATCCGGTACCTGTCACATTGACGGTCCAGTTCCCTGTTTCTACAGTATCATCGTCATTATCCGGATACAGATATGACAATGGCTCTATCCATATGAATTCCGATGTGTCGCCATTAGGGTAGTAACCCGTAGTATCATCGTAAAGTCCATAGATCACACCTGATGGACTTGTAAGTTGAAGATGGAGCTCATCTGAACTATCCGACCAGTCAAGCTGCACTTTAAGATCGTTCAATGTCTCATTTATCAGGAATGTGGCACCATAGGAATCGGGTAATGCCAGAGAATCCTGGAACCGGTGATCATACGGAGTGAATCCCTCTGTACCATATTCCACCTCAGATATATCATAGTCACTTATTTCCTGAGCTATACTATTATATATCTCATCAAGATCGGAACTGTCAGGAGCATTATAGTATGCACCTCCTGTCTCTGAAGCAATATGCCTTAAAAGAGCTTCATCAAGACTTGAGCCCAGACCAATGGTATAGATAGTGATCTTATTATCATTGGCAAATTCAATGGCCTCTTCCCCATCCTGATCATCACCTGTATTGGTCTCACCATCTGTAAGGACAACCATTACTTTTGTGGTATCGGAACGACCATCGTTTATCAACATATCATTGGCATCGCCCATTCCTTCACCCATTGCAGTATAACCACCTGCCACCAGTGAATCGATCGCATTATGGACCGGTGTCCTGTTAGCGTAAGCATTCATCAGTGTCATCCCAAGGTCCACACTACTTGTTGTAGAGAAAGATACCACACCAACTTCCGAATTGGATACAAGGTTATCAGCAAATCCTTTGGCAGCCTCCTTTGCATCTGAAAGGGCAGTCCCGCTCATACTCCCCGAACGGTCAAGGACAAGAACAACATCAAGAGGTGTACCAGCATAGTAATCAGGGTCCATACTTCCCGAGCGGTCAAGGACAAGCATTGCACTGGCAGCTGGCCTTGTTATTGGTAGTTCACCTTCTACAGAGATGACAGTTGTGACATTCACAAGCGAGCCCGAGCTCACAGATGAAGGTGATACACCCAGATACACGCTCATAAAAGGTTCGGACTTGACACTGATATTAGTTGAAAGAGTTATATTGCCACTTGTAGCGATAATTGAAGTGTTCCCTGAGATATTGCCTGTGAATTTCCCATATATCCTGCCTTCCAGATCTGTCGTTGCATTGAATATATCAGAAGCATTTATCCCATCAACAGTAAACGTTCCCACCGTTGTATTGGTATTATTGAAAGTGACATTGATATCAGCCAGTGAATGCCCCCATTCATCCAGTGCAACAAGAGTTACTTCTGACTCATGGTTACCGTTAAGGCCCTGTGCAAGAACCGCATTTGGAACTGAATAAAGGTCCATCATGTCCAGGGACCCGGCTATAAAATCAAGTGTAGTGCTATTGGAAAAATTAGTATATCCGGTCTCGTTCCTATAAGTGGCTGTCACTGACAGGGACTCTATATATGGTGTTGGGCCGACTAGAGTGTTCGCCTGTCCCTGAGTGTTCAAAGGCACCAGGACAATAGCCCCACTATCTGTAGTGAATCTGACCTGCTCCTTAATAGGAGATGTCAAAGGTAATATTGGATTGGAGAACTGGTCTACCGGTCTGGCCGATAATACATATGACCCCTGATTGTCAGCTATAACATGTTCAGGACTATAGCTCATGAACAGATTGTCGATAACATCTGCAAGACCTGTTATTGTGACGTTAAGGTCCAGAGAGGTGTTCACTGCGCTGATGCCTACGGTATTATCACCTGCCTTTTTGTCAGTGGTGAATACATTTGATACCTTACCGGTGCTATCAGTGGTTCCTTCATCAATATAGATAAAAGCGGAGTTGTAGTCGATCGGACTGTTATAATTGGTATTTTCAGGAGAGCTTACTGTGAAAGTGACATTAACACCCTCAACCGGATTCTCATATCTGTCAAGAACTGTCACATAGATACTTGAGCTCGTATTCACAGTGTAATCATCATTGTACACAACCCTCATCAGACCGGGAGAACGGGATGAGATGTCCAGATACGTGAGGTTCGATACAGTACCAACTGTGGAGTTTATAGAGATGTTCCCTGCAATAGTAGAGTTAAAGTTCAATATCGCACTGCCTGAAGGATTGACAGCATAGGTCTGAACTGAATTGGTCCTGTTCACATCCAGAGCTGTAACATTGTATGGAGCAACTGACAGGTCGATATCAGGTAATGTATTTCCCAGGAGATCTGTGATGACAATATCCAGATCCACGGTAACGCTTGAATTGATATTACCAAATACGTCAACCGGCGAGAATGTTATGTTAGTGACCTCTCCAGCCATATTGGAAAGAGGGTCAACATCTATGATGATAGAAGAGACCTCAGTAGGAAGGAACGTTACATTTGTCAGGTTGTATACACTTCCATAACTTGCATTGATATGGGCTACCCCTGCAACTGTTGAATCAAGAATGACCTCAGCAAAGCCGGAAGAATTTGTCAAAGCAGAAGAAGAACTAAGAGAACCAAGGTCTGTGGTGAAGTTCACCATTGTATTGTTCACAGGGGTCCCATTATTGGATAACAGCACACTTATAGTGGCCGATCGTCCTGCATTGCACAGGATATCTGTTTCCTGATGGTCTAAATTATAAGCTAAAGATGGGTCTGCAATAAAGATCAGAACAAGAACAGCATAGAACAGTTTTTTCAAATACCCCATAGAAATACCTCTGGATCACTTTTTATACCACCCCATTATCATTCCCAAATATCTTCGGCCATATTTTATAATATATTTAATAGTATTATATTATTAATGATATAAGATGCTTATTATATCATTGAGCTTTTTCGGACCGTTTTATGATCAGAAACTGGCTCTTACTGAAAAATCAGAAAATTGATCGATTTTGCGCAACATATAAACGGATATATTTACAAATATTTTTATATTACATTGCATATATATTCAGAGAATGGCGGATGATAGAGGACAGATCGCAGTAGATTTCCTTCTGGGGATATCCTTATTCCTTATTGCTCTGATCTTCACAGTGCAGTTCATTCCAGGCATGTTCATGGCGGGGTCTGCCAGAGAGAGCAGTCTGGACTACACAGCATATCGAACTGCTACTATCCTTGTAGAAGACACTGGATGGTGGGGAAACAGTACAAGTAGTGGAACTGATTGGGAAGAACATCCAGCTAATGCAATGAGGGTCGGGCTTGCAGTAGATGATGATACAAGTTCAAGGCTCACAAATACCCCCAATGTGCTGTCAATGAACAAAACTGTCCAACTGATGCAGATGAACGATGAGGATCTCATTGAGATACTGGGTCTGTACAACAATATAGATGGAACACGTTTCTCTTATGGATACAATATCTCAATAACAAAGAACAATGGTCCGATGGTCCTTGATGGAAGACCCGTAATGCTTGGGGAAACGGCACCATCTGACAGGGAAACATCCAAGATCACAAGGATAGTTCTGGTGGAAGCCGGGACAGTAGCCAATTTTGATGCAGATGACCTTCCTATAGACCCATATACAGCAAGTGTTGAAGACACTATACTGAACATAACAGGACCTCTTGAAAATACTATAGCGATACAGATCAACGGATTGAACATAACAGGTATCGATCCCAGTTTCAAGAAACTGACCCTGGATGGGGTCAACCTCAATGAAGGAATAGACTACACATCATATAAGGTGGATATAAACGGGACAATATCAACGCTTACAAGCACAGGTAAGATAATAGACACAGATATCATTCGTTTTTACCTTGAACCTGGACTTTTGAACCATTCACAGACCTATCAGCTTGAGATTAATCTCAAAGACATAACATTCACAAAAATAGCACCTCCATTTGTAGATTACAGGGATGGGATCGAAGTGTACTACGAACCTGCATATCTTACTGTAGAGGTATGGCAATGAACGACAGGGCACAGCTACATACCCTTGAAGGACTGTTGGCTGCCATTTTGATGACCCTTACAGTACTCATGATCACCCAGAGCACTACTATAGTCTCTCCCCAGAACGAACTGGCTATAGACGTCCAGCTTGAGCAGATGGGGGCAGATACACTTACTGTACTTGATAGAGCCTCGAATACCTCTATTCGTTACAACCTGACACAATGTGTTGCCAGCTGGGACATGACAGAAGCCACCTATCCTGCAAATAATCTGATCATCCTTGATAGCAGCATTGGGAACCTCATACCCGGAATACTATACAATGTGGACCTGGCATATGTTGACAATGGGGATCTTGAGGTAAGCAAGGTGATAATCAAAGGACAGCCAAAAGAGAATGCTGTCGTTGTAAGGCATTTTGTAACCCTCACAAATCAGACCGTACAGAGTATGAACGGGAGCTGGGGACTTGCAGATGATGAGATAAAGGTGGTTGAAGTGAGGATGACAACATGGACAGTCTGAGAAAGGATACAAAAGGACAATGGATAGCATTATCCGGTCTGGTCATATCACTTATAGTGATCGGTCTTGCAGCACTTGCCAACCAGTCAATGGTCGCAGGATACTATTCATCGAATGCAGTACTGGAATTCCCTAAAGAGAATATCCGGGAACTCAATTCACATACAAGGGACAATGCAATGATCATAAGATGTCTGTCGCTTGAGCTCAACAGTACAAGTAATAATTCTGTGCCGGTCATCTATGAACAACTTTTTGCTGATTATAGTAGTCAGATAGAGACACTATATGCAATGCATGGAGAAACCGTAGATGTATCGCTTGTATCTTTGAACACAAGCTCAGGAACATACAATAGTAGCGATATTGATATTGTTTTTGTGAATATAACATACAACGATGGAGACACATATTATGTGTCCCAACCTGAGATCATTGAGGTGAGAAAATGAGGGGGATAAGGGAAAATGAAGAGGGAGTATCCCTTGTTCTGGAATACGTACTTTTCTCCCTGATATGTGTGGGATTCTTTATGATCATAGCTATGAACTCAGATGCAGTGTTCATCCAGAATCCGAATAATGTAGTGATGGAACGGGAAATGAGCGATGTGGGGAACATGATGAGCACAATGATAACAGACATGTATCTGATCCTTCCTGACAATGGATATATCGATACTGAATACAGGATCCCTCAAAGAGCAGGAAGGGAAGAATATGTGATAGATGCGGATATTGCATACTCCGACCAGATAATTGAGGTCATTTCACCATCATCCGGAAAGAAAGTAAGAGTAACGATCGGTGGTATTGCAACGACAATGCCGATCAACGGTACTGCATTCAGCAGTTCCACAGACCATAAGATCAGCTATGACTCAAGAAAATAGAAGAGATGCAGCAGTATCTGAAACCATTGGATACATCCTGTTGTTCGCAATAGTGACACTTTCAATGGGAGTGATATATGCCATAGGATATCCTGCACTGCAATCAAATATCGACGCTAACATATTCGAAAGTGCCGAGCAGAGCTTTATCGTACTTCAAAGCAATATGAACAGGGTGGCCTTTGACCAGACCCCTGTGAAGATCCTTAAGATCAACCTTCAAAGCTCTTCTGTTGCTGTGAGCCAGGGATCGTCGATGACCATAACATATGATGGAAATCCGCCACTTTACATATCTACCGGAGAGGTCGTCTTTGAAAAAGATGATAAGACCATAACATATGAGATGGGAAGTGTATTAAAATCATACCCGGCTTCGGGAAGTGTAATGGTCTCAGAACCACCTATCTACGTCAGCACGATCGACAACACTACTGTGACCACCATAGGACTTATCTCTGTCAATGGTAACGACCAGGCATCTGGAAAAGGTATAACAGTACTGACCCTCAAGCATAATTCAAGTATTATGGATACAACATCCGCACCAACGACCGTGGATATTCAGATAAATAGTACTCATGCTCAAAAATGGGAGCAATATCTTGAAGATATCGGATTCTCTATAACCGGAACCACCGATTCATCGGTCACTGCAACCAGGAACAACACAATGCTTATCCTCAGCAGACATGTTGTTGATGTAGATATATCATAATACGCTCCATTGATAGATCATCAATGGATGTTCCTTTTTTTAGCAGAGTTTTTTAGCTGGTACTTAAAGCTCGGCCAGCATCAATATTACATAGATACAGGCATGACACTTGTTTTTCAGGACCTTAGTAACCCAGAAATAAGATATTATTGAAAAATAGGCAGTGCCTGCATAAAAAGAACTGTACGCAAGGAAAAGTGATCGTTCAGGCATAGTGTCTGAAATAAAAAAAGGCCAGTACACAGATACTGACCCCGGATCGATACTACGGATAATGAAGCATCTTTTCTTAACTTATGGTTATCATTCCCTTTGGTCTGACAATTATGATCTCGGTTGCTGATATGATATCACTTGCATTGTTGACATTATAGGCATATGCAGTAATATGGGCATTACTTGCTACTGCACTGCTGAAATCCACACTATCTGAACCTACAACGGTCACATTTATTGGGTTCTCGCAATTCCCGAAATACCCTACATCAGAATAGAGATAGACATAAGCAGCACTGTGGTTCCCGGTTATGTCCCTGACCGTCAGATCAATGACCGTGGTATCATCGACCAATATCAATGGCCTTTCAGGTTCCACATCAAGAGATCCAAGTATGTAGGAACTCACATTTGCAAAACCACCGCCTACACTTGTACCACCCGAAGAAGGTATATTAACATCTATGATCTCCGAACTGATATCTGTGTATGTCACCGAAGATGTGGACATGATGACCGGTATATAGCCTATACCGTCTACTTTCAGTTGGTACCATACACCCCATTTGTCACCAGACTCCATGTTCGGCAGGTACCACTTAAGCCGGGTCCTGTCGCTTAGTGAGGTCGGGTCAGGTTCTGCATTGCCCGTAGACGGACCTTTAGGTGTTTCAAAGAATGACTCATTGCCTATGGTAGAATTACTGCTCCCTGATACATAGGTGGTCTTTGCAACGGATAAGGGAGTAATGTAGTTATAAGGAATATCTATGTTCATTGCTGTTCCGCTTGCTGAGAAATTAGTGATATCCGCAGCAATACCTGTGAAGATCGCCTTCAGTACACTTGAGTTCGGTGCAAAATAATAGGTACCTCCTGTCATATTTGCAATTTCTTCAAGCATTGGATCGACATCTGAGACATCATTACCAAATCCTACAGTGTAGATCACTGAATTGTTATCCCTTGCCCTGTAAGCCTCTTCAAGCAAGGAATGATAACCTGCATTGTCCAGTCCATCTGACATGATAACGATCGTAGAATTACCTTCTACTGATGAAAGCTCGTTGTTAGCAATGAACAGACCCTCATCTATCGCTGTCAGGCCATCTGCAGTTATAGTATCGATCACATTTCCAAGATGGGTAAGAGTGTCATTCTCAAAAGTAGATGCTGCATTGGCAGTCCACTGGTTCCAGAGCACAGGTGTATCCTCTACAATATTATCTTTATCATCAAGGGCCATATCAAAACACTCGAATATTCTGGTCGATGATGTCTCTACTTCATAGATATATACCCAGGAAGAACCATTCCATTTCTGAATATTGATATCGTGTCCACCATCCGATGTCATGAGGAAGACCTCATCTGTTTCCGGAACTGGTGTTAGCTGGACCCAGCGTGTATAACCGCTTCCAAGGCTTAATGCAGAGGACTGAGCACTCCACGCCGAACCATCCCATGTGCGATATTTAGGCAGATATGAACCATCGCCCCATACTACCATACCTTCACCACTGGAGTCCTCAAAGACCACATTGATCGACCTTCTGTTACTCTCATATACGTTCACCCCGACCTCCAGAGGAGTTTCCCACGAGAAACCATCCCAGACGGTCACATGAACATCTTTATGCTCATCCTGTGTGACAAGGAGCACCTCATCAGAATTCGGGTTTCCTCCCATCTTGACCCAATACACATCTTCAGCAGAAGTGTAAACAGTGTCCTCAGGCAACCACTTGTTATTCCCATTCCATATACTGTACTTGACATAACCGGACCTGTCATACCATGAGACCATGGCCCTTCCTGAATCCTGTTCATAGACCACATCAAAGCACTGGTATCCGGCCTGAGATGCATTGTTTGAAAGCTCCGTGAACTCTGCCCAGGATGAACCATCCCAGACAGTGCCGTAAAGATAACCTGAATCATCAAGCACTGCAAGGACCAGTTCATCGGAATCCGGATCAGATGCAAGCTGGACCCATGATATACTGCCATTACCGGAAGGATTAAAATCATCAACAAGAGATGCAAAGCTCCAGGAAGAACCATCCCATACACGATACATTGGGATGGAACTGTTCATACTAGCATCCATGTAAACAAGGATAGCGTCACCGGATGTCTGCTCATACTTCAGATCAAAGTCCCTTGTATAATAATCGATGTTAGCATCAAGATAAGGAGCAGAACCCAGTGAATGTGATAGTTCTTCCACATCACCCCAGGAGGAACCGTCCCAGACCTGTGCATTAAGGTCAAGGAAATCATCTGCTGTGCACATGATCATCTCTGAATTCAGAGGGTTTGATTCAAGTTCCAGATAATATGGCCATCCTCCAACATAATTGGCATACTTTTCAGCAGACCATGAAGAACCTTCCTCAAGTGTACGGTACTTGGGAGTGGAACCATCCCCACTGGCATCATAGTAACCTACCATGATATTGTCCAGAACAGATGTTTCTACATCTATTGTGAACCTGGTATCTGTAAAGGAACCTTCACCCTTGGCCACATCCAGATGATATGTATTTCCTCCTGTGAGGGTTTTGGATAGCTCACATGCAGATGTTCCGCTTGAAGATGCAATTATGTCCGCTCCACTATAGAGATCAACGTCCATGAGAGAGCCATCATCCCAGCTTACATCAAAAGTGTAGAAGCCATCTTCCTGAGCAGTGAAATAGCCCACCCATGTGCTGTTATCAGGAATATAACTTGTTTGGGTATCGCTTAGTTCCATGCCTTCGAAACTGTAGAGCACAAGTCCTGCACGGTCGCCCCTTGTTTCATCGAAACTGGAAATAAAAGCATGGGAAGACAGTTGTGTTGCACTCTTCTTATCGATATATGTAGTAATTGTGAAGTCCTCTGTGCCCGACCCAAAACCAATTACCTCAACGGTCCAGTTCCCCATTTCAACGGAGTCCATATCATCATCAGGATAGGTAGTGAATACCGGCCTGATCCAGATATACTCTGAAGTATTGCTCTCTGCATAGTATCCATGACTGTCATCTACAATACTGTAGACCTCTCCTGACGGACTCGTCAGTTGAAGGTGAAGTTCGTTATCACTGTTCTCCCAGTCAAGTTGAACTTTGAGATCATTAATTGTCTCGTCGATCTGGAAAGTGTTGTTATAGGTAGCCATATTTGGCATATCCCAGGACAGATCATAAGGGTTGGCGTCCAGAGGGAATGTTTCCATGAGAGAAGCTACAGAGTAATTGTTCCAGGTTATCTCTATGTTCCGTCCCTGATTGTCATAAGCTGACATACCGAGATATGCACGATATTCGTAGAATGTAATTGTATTAGAAACGGGGTCAAGATGACCGGTCAGATCGTATTCATAATCCACCCATTTTCCGTTGTAAGCTGGCATATTAGCAGAAGGTATCAATGTGAAATTATCCCCGTTGATCTGTATAAGACATTCTCCTGCAGCTGCCCCTCCATACTCGGTACCGGCATTGAAGACCGTATCAAGGTCATATCCCTCAAAGCTGAGCAGAACATCCTGATCCAATGGAGTATCCATTTCCAGTGAATCACTGAATACGTGATCATAAGGAGTGAAACCATCAACACCGAACTCAACATCTGTCATATCATAATCACTGAGATCCTGAGCTATGCTGGCATATATGGCCTTCAGGTCCGAACTGGTAGGTGCGTTGTAATATTTCCCACCGGTCTCAGATGCTATATGCATCAGCAATGATTCATCAAGGTTGTTTCCAAGACCTATCGTATAGATCACAATGCCGTTGTCCAGAGCGGTTTCGATCGCATTGTCACCCTGCTGGTCCTCACCTGCATTAGTATTACCATCAGTAAGGACCACCATTGCCTTTTTGGAATCATCACGACCATGATAGATCAGCTGGTCGTTCGCATCTCCCATACCTTCACCCATTGCAGTTGAACCTCCATCCTGGATCGAATCTACTGCATTCTTTGCAAGAGAAAGGTTGGTGTATGAATCAAGGGGGATCAGACCAAGATCAGTAGAACTTGAACTTGCAAATGACACAAGACTTGCCTCTGAATTTGAAGCAAGATTATCCATGAACTCCTTTGCAGCTGTTTTTGCATCAGCTATGGGAGTACCGGACATACTGCCTGAGCGATCCATGACAAGAACAACATCAAGAGGGTCACCTGCATAGTAATCAGGGTCCATACTTCCGGAACGGTCAAGAACAAGCATTGCACTTGCTGTGGGTCTTACTATAGGGAGCTCACCCTCTACGGAGATAACTGTTGTAACATTCACAAGTGAGCCGCTTGTCACGGAAGGAGGACTAACGGATATTGATATGCTCAGGAATGGTTCGTCCTTTATGCTCACGTTGGTTGTCAGTACAAGATCCTCGCTCTCAGCTACAATACTGGTATTGCCTGATATATTACCGGTAAATGTTGCATATAGTCTGCCATCAGAATTAGTGAACGCACTTATATTATTGGTAGTAGCACCGCCTTCCATCCATAGTGTCCCTGTTGTGACATTTGTATTGCTAATGTTAATTGGTACATATGGCAGAGAATGACCCCATTGGTCCAGTGCAACAACGGTTATAGTGGCATTGTGATTACCATTCTGCGTATTGTCCAGGACAGCATTTGGAACGGCATACAGGTCAAGGGAATCCAGTACATCTGCTGTGAAGTTCAATACAGTGCTATTAGTAAATTCCGTATAGCCGGATGCATCCTTGTAAGTGGCATTTATGGAAATAGAGCTCACATACGGAGTAGGCCCAACTTCAATATTGGCACTTCCCTGGCTATTAAGGGGAAGCAACAGTGTACTTTCATTTGTCTCGAATCGGACCTGTTCAGTAATGGCACTTGAAAGAGGTATTATAGGATTCAGGAATCTATCCACCGGCCTTCCGGATAATGTGTAATGGTCTATGTTATTGGCTATAGCATGTTCCGGAGCATAGGTCAGAAATAACTGGTCGATCCCATCAGCAATCCCGGTTATTGTAATATTGTGCTGCAGTGAACTGTTCACTACAGATATATTCACTATATTATCGCCTGATCTTCTGTCTGCTGTGAACACATTGGATACCTGTCCATAGGCATCGGTCAATACATATTCATGATCGACAAAAGCTGAATTATAGGTGACAGGACTGTTGAAGACCGTATCCTCAGGAGATGTTACATTGAAAGTGACATTGGCATCGCTTATAGGATTGGAGTAATGATCATAGAGGATAACATTGATAAGAGAACTGGTATCCACGGTGTGATCATCATCATACGATACCCTCATCGACCCTGGTGAGCCTGGAACGACCTTAATGGAACTACTGTTCGAAGCGGGTCCTGCTTCTGAGTGAATGAATATGTCACCTGCAACTGTCGAGTTCAGGAGAAGAACTGCGCGGTCAGAAGGACCACTGGAGTATGAAATAACGGTGTTTGTCCAATTTGCATCCAATAGTGCGATCTGACCGACTGCCACAGACAGGTCAACATCGTGTACCTGTGTCCCGAACTGGTCATCTATGGTCACACTAAGACTAACAGGCAGACTGGAATTCACATTGCTGAAGTCATCCTGTGGTATGAAAGATAGGTTGGCTGCATTTCCTGCAGAAGTGACCGTATCATTCGTTACAGTAAGAAGAGTAGATATTGATAATGGGGAGAATGTGATATTTGAAACATTGTATGAACTTCCTGAACTCGCATTAACATGCGCTGTCCCTGCAACCGTCGAGTTGAGCGATACCGACACCATCCCTGATATATTAGTATAGGCTGAAGAAGGTATCAGAACTCCATGGTCCGTTGTGAAATACACCAGTGTATTGTTCACCGGTAAACCCATATCCTGGACCATAACATCTATACTGACAGGGCCTCCCGCTTGTCCCTGCTGATCAGTATCCAGGAATTGAATATCTAGTGCAAGAGCAGAGACCGACAACATATAAAATATCACAAATGATAATAGAACTGTTTTGAAGTGTACCATAAAAACTCAATTCTCCCATTGACCTACCAATCTAATATATAATAAAGATGATATTTTTATAGGAGTATGAGGCAAGATATATAAAAATATTATTATATTCTTTTTTTTGGCTGGCTCATGCATTATGAGCATACATTCAAAACGTTCCGTAAGAACAGGATAAATTAAAAAGAAATACTAAAGGATGCTCCGTTAGATACAAAGTATCCTTTTAACTTATAGTGATCATTCCTGCCGGACGTACAACTATCATATCCTTTGCAGTAAGGATATCGCTTGCATTGTTCACATTATATGCATAAGCGGTAATATGCGCCCTTGCAGCAGTAGCACTGTGGAAATCAATAGTGTTCACACCATTTACGGTCAGGTTTATTGGATTCTGATAATTATCGAAGTAACCCATATCCGCATACAGATAAACATATGCAAGGGATAGATTACCTGTCTCATCCCTTACTGTTATCTCAATTTCTGTAGAATCATCCACCAGTATGATCGGTTCATCCGGTACAATATCAAAAGAACCTAACTGAGGTACACTCGTACTGGCAAAACCACCACTTACACTTGTAGTACCCGATTCCGGCAGAACGATAGTGATATTATCGCTACCCAGATCCATATATGTTATCGAGGATGTTGGCAGAATGACCGGTACATACCCTGAACCGTAAACCTGCATCTGATACCATACACCCCATTTATCACCAGAGCTCATTGTTGGTAACTGCCAGGTAAGTATCTTCTCACCTGTGGATGAATTGATGACAGGTTCAGCATTGCCTGTTGCAGATGCTATCGGGATCACAAAGGTTGTATCATTACCGGATGTTGAATTGCTGCTTCCGTTGACATACAACGCCGTTGTAGCGGACAGAGAACCGGCATAATTATCAGGGATATGCATTTCCAGTACAGGACCGGCTGCTGAGAAGTTGGTCAGTTGCAAAGCTATCCCTGCAAAGATATCCTTCAATACACTGGAGTTCGGTGCAAAATAATATGTACCTCCGGTCATATTTGCAATTTCTTCAAGTATAGGGTCCACCTCTGCTTCATTGCTGGCAAATCCGATCGTGTGGATCACTGTATTATTAGCTGCAGCCTTCTGTGCCTCTTCAAGTAGTGAATGATGACCTGCATTGTCAATTCCATCTGTCATTAGAACGATAGTGGAATTGCCTTCTACCGATGAGAGTTCATTGTTCGCTGAGAACAGACCTTCATCTATAGCGGTCAGACCATCTGCTGTCATTGCGTCAACCATACTTTCAAGATGGGAAAGTGAATCATTGCTGAAAGAAGATACTACATCTGCAGTCCACTCACTCCATAGGAGCGGTGCTCCTTCTGAGGCCGAATCCATATAGTAGGCCAGGTCAAAGCTTCCATGATCGCCCAGAGCATCTTCCAGCTCTGTGGCACTGCCCCATGTTGTCCCATCCCATATCTGATAATTGAGATCATTGTCATTATCTGAGGTCAGCAGGAACAGCGTATCAGATGCAGGGTCAGATTCCAGTTGAATATCCTTTGTGGCAGCGCCGATATCTGATGCAGATGACTGCATACCCCATGTGATACCATCAGATGTGGTCCTATATTGAGGATAGCTGGTGCCATCACCCCACATAAGGATCCCAGTACCTGAGTTTGAAGTATAAGCAACATCGATCGACCTGTGATCTGAATTCAGACTGTGGCTCGTAACAATATAAGCAGACCATGATGAACCGGTCCATGCACCTACAATTACCTTATGATCATCTTCAAGGGCCATCAGTATATCATTTGAATTAGGATCAGCTTCTGCTACTACCCAGCAATCATAGGTGGTGCTTGATGAACGCTGGTAAGGATAATAGTACCCAATTGACCTTTTGGTCATTGTGCTCCCATCCCATACATATGATTGAATTGTGACCTTACATGTATATCCATCAGATACTTCGTGAGGATAAGGGAACATGTCAATGTGCGTCTCTTCGTAGATGTTCCATTCTGCGAGAACTACAGTTGCTCTGCCCTTATTATCATATACTACATCAAAGGACTGATAATCACCGTCTGCATCAGATGTGAAATAATTAGAACTTCCCCAGTCGGAACCGTCCCATTCATATCCACGTACTGTTCCTTCATCATCCTTTGTTACAAGGAACATCTTGTCAGAATTGGGATCTGCTGCGAGTTCTATCCATTCCACTGGTCTTGAACCGGTGCTTGTCACAGGTGAAGCCGAACTCCATGATGAGCCGTCCCATATACGGTACTGAGGATATGATGAGCTTTGACCAGAATCGATATAGACAGCCACCGCATCTCCGGACAAATGCTCATATTTTACATCAAACCCTCTCTTTGTATTCGAGTTCAATACACCACTGTTCAACGTGGTGACAAAACCCCATGTATAATCCTTTACCTGAGCCTCTACATTACCAAGACTGTCACTAGTTAACATTATTATCTCAGAGCCTACTGGATTTCCTTCAATGACAATATTGTAAGGTTCTTCAGACAATTGTTTTGCAGATAGTTCACTTATCCACTGAGATGTATGTTCATTCCATGTCCTGTAGCGTGGCCTATCTACCCCGGACTCGGAATATGCAGTGATGATATTATTTATCTCCATAAGTGAAACATCGATGGTAAACTGCGTATCTTCCAGGTAGGTCCCACCCTTTTCAACTTCAATGTAATATGTATCGCCTGTGCTGAGGACTGCTGAGACAGTACACTGACCGGTACCGTCAGATGATGAAAGAAGTTCTATCCCATCATAGAGAGCAATGGTCATTCCAGAGGGATCTTCCCATGTTACATTGAAATAATAAAGGCCATCTGTTTCCGGAGAGAAATAACCCATCCATGAACTGCTACCTGACACATAACTAGTCTGGGAATCGGTCAGTACACCCCCATCATAACTGTAAAGCGCAAGGCCTGCCCTGTCACCATCGCTTTCATTCAGACCTGATACGAATGCATGAGATGAAAGTTGTGCAGCACTTTTCTTATCAATATAGGTAGAAACTGTGAAGTCCTCATCCCAGGTGCCTGTACCCTCAGCAGCCATGCCTGTCACACGAACTGTCCATGTTCCCTCTTCTACAGGATCATCATCACTGTCCGGATAGACATCAGGAAGCGGATCGATCCATATATATTCTGATGTACCGTCATTCCCCGGATAATAACCTGTTTCATCATATCCGATACCATATATCCTGCCGGAAGGACTTATCAGTTGCAGGTCCAGATCCGTATGATCGTTCTGCCACTGAAGCTCTACTTTCAGATCGTTCAGGGATTCATTGATCACAAACGTATCTTCGAAATAGTCACTGGAAAGGGATGTGTCGAAAGTAAGATCATATCCTGACCCAGAGAGCGATGTCTCGGGACTTAACGACTTGATCGCAACTCCATTCTTCCTTATCACAACATTCCTTATCTTGTTGTTACCAACACCAGAAGGATTTGGATCTTCGAAGCCTGCAAAATGGAGTTCCCTGTCATAGTAGTCATAATAGGGGCCCAGAAGATAATCATAATAGTCATAGAAAGTTATGGTATTCTCACCGGAATGGATGGAATTGGTAATATCATAACTAAAGCCAGTCCAGATAGCAGAATTTGCAGGGGTGCTCGAAGATGGAACGGTTACAAAGTTCTCCGTATTGATCTGTATAAGGTTCTCACCTGCACCATCGCCACCAAAATAAGGAGCTGCATAAATGACATCATCGAAGTCATAACCCTCGATCTCCAGAGTGTATGTATCCTGTATTGTTATTGTGTCACTAAATGTATAAGGATAAGGTGTAAAACCTTCTTCACCATATACGATCTCTGTTACATCATAGTCAGAGATATCCTGAGCGATCGTATTGTATATCTCGACGAGATCGGAACTGTCAGGTGCAGAATAATACTTTCCTCCCGTTTCCTGAGCGATCGATCTTAGAAGGGATTCATCGATCTGGTCACCAAGTCCTATTGTATAGATCGGGATATCATTTGCTTTTGCAAGAGATACAGTGTTCGTCCCCTGTTGGTCATTACCCTGATTCGTCAGACCATCAGTAAGAACGATCATAGCCTTGCTGGAACCAGTTCTCCCATCATTGATAAGGAGGTCGATACCATCTGACATACCCTCTCCCATTGCAGTACCGCCTATCGCATCGATCTTATCTATGGAACTATTGAATATAAGGAAGGATTCAGATGTGTTTAGCAATGTGAGGTCCATATCCGTTCTACTGATATCAGCAGGTGTCCATGCAAAGGAAACAACACCGATCCTGGAATTTGAAACAAGGTTCTTTGCAAATGTCTTGGATGCACTCTTAGAGTCGTACATTGCCTGCCCGTGCATACTTCCTGAACGGTCAAGGACAAGTACTACATCAATAGGATCTCCCGCATAGGAGTCCGGATCCATACTTCCTGAACGGTCAAGGACAAGCATGGCACTTGCTGCCGGTCTAGTGAGAGGGAGATCACCTTCTATTGAGATAACAGTTGTTACATTTACAATGGCACCGGTCTCAATGGATGGCGGATCAACTTCAAGGGATATGCTCATAAAAGGTTCATCCCTGACCGAGACATTGATAGAAGTGTTCATATCACTGCTTGTAGCTGTTATATGAGCATTACCCGAAACATTGCCTGTGAACGTGGCATATACACGTCCAATAGAATTGGTAGTAAGAGTGATATGGTCAACTGAGGAATTAGCATCAGCCAACAGTGTTCCAACAGTGGTATTGGTGTTGTTAAGAGTAATATCTACATCTGGCAACGGGTGACCCCATTGATCCAGTGCTACCACCGTGATGGTAGAATTATGGTTTCCGCTTATTGTCTGGTCCAGAACGGCTGTGGGAACTGCATAAACATCCATGGAATCCAGTATATCAGCGGTGAAATTGACTACAGTGCTGTTGACCAGACTTGTGTAACCTGATGCATTTCTGTAAGTAGCAGATATTGGAACAGATTCTACATAGGGGGTCGGACCCACTTCGATATTTGCGCGGCCCCTGCTATCAAGGGGGACAAGGTATGTTTCACTGTCAGTTATAAAACGTACCATTTCATTGACAGTTGTCGTGAGCGGAACTATAGGGTTTATGAACTGGTCTACCGGACAGGCTGAAACTGTATAGATATCAAGATAGTTTGCCAGGGCATTTTCCGGGGAATGTATCATGAAGAACTGCTCAGCCTCACCAGCTATACCGGTAATTGTAAGATCATATTCCAATGAAGAGTTCACAACACTTATCGTAATAGTGTTCACACCAGCCCGCTTGTCGGTCCTGAACACATTGTAGAAATAACCACTGGCATTGGTCGATCCGCTACTTGCAGAAACATAAGCGGAGTTATAGGTAATTGGACTGTTCTGGTCATTGTTCTCAGGAGGAGTTACACTGAAATTGATATCTGCATTCTCTACAGGATTGGAATACTTATCATATACATAGAGATAGAAAGCTGCACTTGTGTCTACAGAGTATTCGTCATTAGAATAAATGCTCATTCTTTTCGGTGCACCAGGAACTATCTGAACAGAGCTACTGTTCGAAACAGAAGAAACTGCCGAACTAACAAGGATATCACCTGCAACAGTGGAATTGATACTAAGGATGGCACGATTGGATGGTCCCGAGGTGGATGAGACTGAAAGGGTTGATATATTTACATCAAGCAGGGAAATGCTGCCAACAGGGACAGATAAAGATGTGCTGTTAACAATTGCTCCAAAAGTATCATTGATGAGGACTGTCAGGAGCACATCCTCGCTTGAATTGATATTCCCAAAAATATCGACAGGATAGAAGGAGATATTGGTAATATTACCCGCCTCATTGACGCTATTGTCTGTTTCAGCAAGAAGGGAAGCAATTTCCAGAGGAATGAAGGTTATATTTGTAAGATCATAGCCACCATCAACACTGATATTAATTTCTGATGTCCCCGCTTGTGTAGAGTTTAGTGAGAACTCGGCAATACCAGAGAGGTCAGAAAAGGCCGAATAAGGACCAGAGAGCTCCATATCAGTTGTAAGATCCACCAGTGCATTATTGACGGGCGTGCCATTACCAGCATACGTGACCTGAACGCTCAGGTTCACAGGGGTGCCTGCGTTGCTTTGTTGATCCTTCGTGAGGATCTCCACATCCAGTGCAAAGGCAGTTGAAGATAGTAAGCAAAGAACTGCGATAGCATATAGTATCGTTTTTAAGATAGACATAGAGAATCCAAACCCCCTCTCTGTTATCGACCAGAGACTAGTATATGATTTATAATATAATATCCGCCCATATACGTTCGTGTAGTATAAAACGATTTCTGTTTAGAGTATCGCTGCATGCCATATTTCACAAAATTGATGAGTGAAACACAAGGTCCAATTATATAGATATCTCTGCTCTTCACCGCTTCTTCAGCATGTAAAGCCCATACTCATCAAATAGACAGGACAGACGAAGCATATTAAATTAATCGGATTATTACAAAAATAAATATATATAATGCACCTTAATATATACAGACAGAGGATTGCCTATGGATGACCAGGGACAAATGAATATTGACTATATAATAGGAATATCAATATTCCTGATGGGAATAATCTTTGTATTCTCATATACTTCAGGAATGTTTGTCCCGTTCCAATCGAACTCAGATGAGATCACGCTTATCGCGGACAGGATCTCAACTAACATGGTCGAACAAACATTAAGTGCGGAAGAAACAGGAACAACAAACCTCCTTGATGGTGTAAAGGTAAGTGATTTCTTTGCACAGTTCACTTTAAACTATGAAGATACTATCGATCATTTCGGGCTTAATGGAACGTATCTGCGCTATGACCTTAATATGACCATTGAGAATGAGACAGATACCATGTATGCGGCAGGGAGAACGCTGCCACAGAACATGAATATAGGTCAGACAAAAAGAATAGTACTGATAAGGGATGATAGTACAGGAAATGTGTCAACAGCTACTCTTTCTGTGAGGGTGTGGTAATGGGTATAAGAGAAATGATATCTGGCAATGACACAAAAGATACAGCACAGATATACACACTTGAAGCTTTGGTCGCGATCTCCATAATACTCGGCATTATCGTATTCTCAGTACAGGCTACATCCCTGACACCACTTACGTCCTCAACCGCCAATGCACACGTGGAAACCCAGCTTTTTATCCTTGGGCAGGATATACTGAACTCACTTGACTATTCCCAGTACGAAGGAAGATCAGATCTGATGAATGACATCCTTAGCTGGGATGGTGACAGCTATAACTGGAACAGTGTGACATATTCCACATCTAACAAGACCCTGAACAATAGTAATACAGCTGATATGCTTGGAAAGATGATCGTTACAAAGGGAATAGCCCATAACGTCGAGTTCACGTGGATAGACAACAAAGGCAACACTGTCACTCTTCCATACATATATAATGGGCAGGCTTCGAACAATGCCGTGATCGTTTCTAAAAAAGTACTTCTTTCTAATTCGGATATTACAGATCCTTCACAATTCGTATCAGACACCGGGATCGAGGATATCGATACAAATACTGACTTCTATAGCATTATAGATGTGAAGCTTACTTTGTGGAGGATGTAATATGTGGCAATTGCATATGAAAAAGGATGATGATTCTGCACAAATGATATTGATAGCCAGTTTTGCCATCGGTCTGAGTATTGTTGTCCTGACACTTATGCTCAACAATATCATCTATGCCAGTAACACTGCATCGGAATCGAACATAGAGACTAATGTCTTCGAGTTCTCTAATGCTATCCATCTGACCAGCCATGCCTATGAAAAAGCATATGAAGATGCAGATAACGGGTCTTTCGACCAGGCAAGGTTCAATGACTATATGAATTCATTCTCGACCAAGATGGCAGAATCTTCAGCATTCTCTGGCACTATTTACATCCTTGAGACTGGGACTTTCATGGAACCATACTTCACTAAGAACGGATTGGTCGACGGGAGAGATGATTGGACAGTGATAGAAAGAGTGAACCACACTGACACTTTTCTGATGGCCATCAATACATCTCTTACAGCTAACCAGTCCGACAGGTTTGTGATCGAGGCTGTGGATACCTCAGGAACAATATGGTCTGCAAGCTTCTTCAGGTCAGGAAGCAACGTGAACGTGACCGTAACAGATGGAGTGACCGTCCTTAATACACAGAACAGTTCCAGTGGTGAACTGAACATTACATCAGACCTCATGGATGGGAGTACACCATTCCAATACTATTTCAATAACAGAACAACAGGAAAGACATATAGTCTCCTGATAAAGAACGGTGATCTTGCCACAGGTACAACCCTTATATCAGGAGATAAGATCAATGGAAAGGGTTTTAAGATCGAAAGGATCGATGTGATCGAGGCCAGTATAAGAATGAACAAGGACGGAAAGCTCAAAGCTAACGTAGTTATACCCGTCCTATTACCAAAAGGGACTGCATGACTAAAAGACTGATCAATGACGAGAGAGCGGTATCCATATCGGTAGGTACAATGCTGATATTCGCAATCACAGTGACAACCATGATCATTGTCATTAGCTCGTTCTATACAATGATAGACAGGGAAGGAGATATGGTCATGAGGAACCAGTTCGAGATCCATGGTAATGACCTCGCACTACAGATATCGAATATTGATACCACTGTCCAGATAGTTAACAATAGCGGAGGTAAGGTCGAGAATGTCAGCTTCCGTTTCTCACTGCCTCAAACGATAGTGGATGAGCAGTACTCGATAGAGTTCAAGAACGATACGAACGAGATAATATTCGAATCAAAAAGAGGATACAACAATCAGGTAAAGGTATCATATGTGACCTCGGAGGTAGATGTAGCATCTACTACCCTGTTCAGCGGACCCGATAACTTTGAATTCTACTATAATCCTGATTCGAACCTCATAGAGGTACGCAATGTCTGAAAGAAGGAGAGGTATGCGGATCAAAGACCCGATGACGGATGATGCTGTATCAGAACTTGTGGATTTTAGCATCATACTGAGTATAATCCTTCTTGCCACCGCGGTCATCGTAGTTGCAGGCATCCCTATTATTAAACATACACAAGAGAGTCAGTATTCCCAGAACATCGTGCAGAGTTTCCAGGTACTGGCCCCGAACATCAATAAAGTGGTCAAAGGAACATCACCATCGCAGTCCATTGAACTGAAAATGTACGGAGGGATATTATCGGTCACAAGTGACAGCTACATGGAAGTGAGCATGAAAGTATGGAACAGTTCCAATGGTTCCTATGATACCGAAACCTACGGAAAACATATGGGAATGATAGAGAACGACTACTATGGGACTTCCGTAGCATACGAGAATACCGGCATATGGGCAATATATGACAGAGGTAATTCGGTAATGAAACTTGAACCACTTTTTACCTACTCCAATAATGTACTTTTTATTCCATATTCATCCCTGTCCGGAATATCAAGTCTCTCCGGTTCCGGTCTTGTAAGGGTCACTACAGATGGAGGAAGGAGAACCATAGAAAGCTATCATAACGTGTCACAGGTGGATATATCGATAACCAGTGAGTACCATGAGGCATGGGGAGAACACCTGAGCGAAAAGATAGATATGCCGATTGTATCAAGGGACGCTGCGAACAATACGGTCCATTTGGGCAGAACCTATACCCAGGACATAGATGTGTACATCATCGAATCCCCGATGCACATCACTCTCAATTAAAAGGAATATGATGAATATGAAGAAATGGAAGAGATACGAGAACGATCGTGCAGTTTCATCCGTAGTAGGCATCATTATCCTCCTGTTGATCACATTGCTATCCATATCCATAATCATCCTTTATACGATACCAACAATAGATGACATGCAGGACCTTGCCAAAGCACAGAAGATAGAGCAGGCTTTTACAGTAGCTGACTCAAGGGCAAGTAAAGCATCCTTAGGCGAATCACCTCTTCAAACCACCAGAGTATCCCTTATGGGAGGTACACTGGAAGTGAGGGGCGATGCTGAAGCCTATAATGAGAGCCAGATAATGATACTTGCAGTCTCCAGTTCATCATCATGGTATGACGATTTTCTTAACAAGAGCGACCAGTGGAACTCATGGAAAGATTACGAGAACGAATCAGACTTCTCAGGGTATAGTTCGACGATACCCATGGGAAAGATCATCTATACCACCGGGGACAGGACGATCGCTTACGAAGGAGGAGGGGTCTGGTCCAGATATGGAGATGGCGGTTCTGTGATGATATCACCACCTGAATTCCACTTCAATACCCAGACGCTTACACTGCCTATTATGAAGATCACAGGAAATACGTCCATATCCGGAACAACTGAAACAGATATTATGGTCCGTTCCACCAACACACCACAGGTACTGTTCCCTAACACTACTATCGACATAAACTTTACAAATCCGATAAGAGCAGATGATCTATTTATCTATATCAACAGTGAGTTCTACGATGGGTGGGCAAAATATGCAGAAACACTAACTGCATCTGAGGTCACACTTGACCATCAGAACCAGACCACCATAATACAACTGGGAACAGTCCCTCCTATGGGCACATTCCCTCTTTCCAGTTCTTTTAAGATAATAAAATTGAATGAATCTAATCCGGACCCGATGTATAACTTCTCATTCTACTTTGAAGATACGGAAGGAGATGCTTCGAACTTCAATCCTGTAAGAACATATATCACGGCAACAGCAGGCACCAAGACCCTTTATTATGAGATCAAGAAGAATGAGATCACTACAATAGAATATACAGATTCATCTTATGGAACGAATAAGGAAAAATGGGCCACATCGGGAGGAAGTGAATTCCCAATATATGAAGATCCCTTGCATGTTAAGATGGCGAACAGCACCTTCGACCTTCTAAGTACGACCTACATGCTAGAATATGATAATCAAGCTGATGCTGAGTTCTCATGGGATGAAGTGAGCAGCACTACAATGTTACCTAATGTTTCTATTACAACCGGAGATGTTTACCCCCTTTACAACGTGACTAATCACTATATGAAACTCCTGGCATCGGATGGACTTATCGTTTGCTCGTGGTCACAAAATAATAATGAAAAGATCAAGGAAGAAGATTCAGAATACACCCTTGTATATGATTCAAGTGGTAATATCGCATACCTGCATATAACTAGCAGCGACCTGGAAGCAAGTGTCGTATAATTTTTGAAGAGAATTAACACGAGCTGCAGACCCACAGAAACACTTAAATCCGGCACATCCATTAATCAATCTCATAAGGTGAAATTCATGAAGAAAGCAATCATCGAAACCGGTAAAGGAACTATTACTATTGAACTGTTCGATAAGGATGCACCAAAGACAGTGGCAAACTTTGAGAAACTCATCAAGGAAGGATTCTATGACGGACTTACTTTCCACAGGGTCATTCCAAACTTCGTGATCCAGGGCGGATGTCCAAGAGGAGACGGAACAGGTGGACCAGGATACTCCATCAAATGTGAAACAAAGGGCAACCCACGCAAACACGGAACAGGTGCACTTTCAATGGCACATGCAGGAAAGGACACAGGTGGAAGCCAGTTCTTCATCACACACTCACCACAGCCACATCTTGATGGCGTACACACCGTCTTCGGTCAGGTTATCGAGGGTCAGGATGTAGTCAACAAGATCAAGCCAAAAGACAAGATGACAAAGGTCACTGTTGTCGAAGAGTAATTATTTTGTTTTGGCAGCTTTTGTGCTGCTACGTTCTATTTTTTAGATGCTCTTATATTTAATCTGCATGACTACGTCATAGAAGAGTTTGACATTTGATGAATAGCACCACTTTTTAAGTTCATGGGAGAAAATGGACTATAGGAGTCTGGAGAATGTGAGGATAAATACAATTTTCCAAAATGCTAACTGAAGTTAAATGTATACAGATTTGAAAATGTTTTTATTTGGCAACTTATACAATATATTGAGCCCATATGTATTATTTGTGAATAAAATCACAAACTTATTATAAGGCATCATCATAATATTACTGCCTAATTTAAAGAGTGGTGTGGTTAAAATGATAAAATTAATGTTGATAGTAGCGGTGGCTATATTGTTTACAGGAACTGCTTCAGCAGCAGTTACATATACAGTAGATGACGATGGCGGACAGGATTTTACAACGATAGGAGAAGCAGTTACATCTGCTGACTGGGGAGATAGGATCATTGTGTACCCTGGAATTTATTCAGAAAATGATTTTGATATATACAAAATCTATTCAATTGTATCATACTCTGGTGACCCTAGCGATACAATAATAGAATACAATGGTTCATATGGAAGATTTTCAGTCGATGGCAGTTTACTAGGCGGAGAAAGCATACTCCTATCAGGATTCACTATCAACAACTATAAAATAATACCAAATATGTGTGAGATTAAAAATAATATTCTAATATCTTCTGAGATAAATGGAGGATTTGAGAACTACGCTAGTAGTGTAAAAATCTATGATAATGTGTTTGAGGGAAAGGGTGTTTCTCTATATAGAGCATCACCCTCTGCAACTGAAATTGTTGGTAACCATTTCTACAATTGTTCAATTGCTCTGAATTCCAAAGATTGTAGTCAAATGAACGTTGAAAATAATGAATTCTCACACAACAACGTAGCCATACGAATTAATTACGCTGGAATTAATTTAGTTAGCAACAAAATATATGATAATGATATCGGGATAGCTGGAGGAAATTCTGTAGAGAACGTCATTTATAATAATTATTTCAACAATACAATTAATACTGAAGGTTTGGCGATATTGACACCACATACTTTTTCAGTTCCTGTTTCTTCTGGACCTAACATCATTGGTGGTCCCTCTATTGGTGGCAATTATTGGGCCAAGCCTGATGGAACAGGATTCAGTCAGACACATTCTGACACTAACAGTGATGGATTCTGTGATGAACAGTTTGAGATATACGGACTCGGAATATATAGTGAGATATTAGTAGGGATTGATTATTATCCACTGGCAGACTGGATACCTGCTAATTCATCACAAAAAGCAATATATACAGTAGATGATGACGGCGGTAAAGATTTTTTAACAATAAAAGAGGCAGTGGATGCAATCCCGATTGATTCATTGGGAGTCAATGAGATCATAGTTTATCCAGGAACCTACACAGAAAACATTGAGGTGTATCATGACAAAGTTACTATAAGATCATATTCAGGAAATCCAGAGGACACTGTTATCAATGGGGACGGCGGAACTGTTTTCGATGTTTATACTCGGCCAGGGTATAAGAGGACGGTTTTTGTATTGGACGGTTTTACAGTCACTGGTGCCGGATGCGGGGTGTCTGCTGAAAAAGAACAAGCATACTACAGTATCTATAATAACGTGTTCGATGACAACGAGCACGGTATTTTAATGAGAGAGCAGATAGAAGTTGATATTCATGATAATGTTTTTCAGAACAATGATATTGGGATGAAAATCAAAAGATGTACTATCTATGATTATGAAATCAGAAACAACACACTGACTGAAAATGATATAGGTATTGAATCCAATGATAATTCAGTTACAATATCTAATAATCGGTTATACACTAACAACCAAGCTATCGTTTTGATGACAAGTGGATCAAAACTAATAAACAACAAGATTTACGATAATAATCTAGGGATTTATGTAGCCGTTACTGGACGAGTACCGATTATTAACAATTATCTGAACAATACTATTAATACTGAAGGGATATATTATAATACAATCTTAAATGGAACTATATCCACGGGACCTAACATAGTAGGTGGTCCTTCGATCGGTGGCAATTACTGGGCTAAACCGGATGGAACCGGGTTCAGCCAGACACACCCAGATAATGATGGTGACGGATTCTGTGATGAAGAATATGAAATATACAATGAGTATGGATCCTCCATAATAGGCGTTGATCACTACCCATTGGCCAAAGAACAGTCATGTCTATCGAATGCAGAGGTTCCTGAATTCCCAACAATCGCTCTACCCCTGATAGCAATTGTAGGATTGGCATTGTTCTTTAAGAGAAGGTAATTACTTCTCTTTATTTATACTATTGAATGTGTTTGGTTCTGGTATAAATAATGTAAATATGAGCAACACAAAATCTGCTCATTTTTGTTTAGAAAAACAACTTGTAAACTAAATACAAAGTAACCATCCACCAAAAGCAGCGTATTCCTATGCTGCTTTCCAGAATAGTAGAGAACTGCAGCTATACTGATAATTCTACAGATGACCAGATATGAATTTAGAATATATTTGCAGTTTTTTTATTTTAGATTTAAGGAAAACGAGGCTTATCCAGGACCTTCTGAATTATTAAAGTTATTCTTAATCTCTGAGAAATGATGATAGTAGGAAGTCTACAGGGTCTCAAATTCACTATTTTCTAAGCAAATCATTTTATCAATTCAAAATACTCCAATCTTGTTTATGATTATACAAGTAGCCTTAAAGTTGAATGTGGTCACAATTGGCATATTGATGAAACAGCAATTAAAATTAAGGGAAAACAACATTTTTTAGGGAAATGATAGATGAAGATACTCGTTTCATGGTTGCCAAACATCTATCCAAGACAAGAACTCAGAGAGATTGTACTATTTTGTTTAAAGATGCTGCAGACAGAGCCATAAGCAAACCTAAGTTCATATTTGCTGATGATTGTTTTGCATACAGGAAACCATTCAATAAGGTATTTTGGGAATACGGAGAACCTACAAAACTGATACAGAACGTAGGTATCAACAGCAGAAAGACAAACAATATTGTTGAAAGGCTACATGGAACTCTCAAAGATATGCTCAGAGCAAGACGTGGACTTGATTCAATGGAAAAGACAGAGTTGCTTCTGAAAGGTTGGTTTATTCATTACAATTTCTTTAGACCACATCATTGAAAGGTAAAACTCCTGTACAGGCGGCAGGAATAGACATTGATGTATCTAACAAATGGAAATCACTTATAGACCAAGCAACAAAATGGAGTATGACAACATGAGCAAAGGGTTAAAAACGACAGTTCAAGAATCAAGTGGGAAATATACTGCTCCTATACCCACTGATTTAGTTAATCTCCTTGACCTCAATAAAGGCGATAAGTTCATGTGGAAAATGGAAGATAAGAAAATTACAATTTAGGTTGTAAAGCAATGACAAAAGATATAGAAGGTGAAATTTATCACTTGGATAAGATGATTACTTCCTTAGTTGAATTGTTGGAAGAAAAGGGTGTACTGGAATACGAAGAATGGGAGAACAAGTTGCGTGAGAAGTTAGATGTTGTTAAAGGGCTAACCAAGTTTGATGATTTGGAAGATTAAATGTTAACTTTTCAATAATTTTATTCCTTTCACCCATATAACAAATGCAACTAGTGATAAAATCAACGAACGTATTGTCATAATATCACCCATGTAAGCTAAAAATTTTTCAAATTGGGTTTTTTCATTAATTGACTGCGAAAGCTCCAATGCAACCGATCCTTGTGAAATTCCGTATTCATCTGCCTTGTTAAATATTTTATTCCTATCTTCCCATTTATCATTAACATGTACCTTATAAAACCCACTGATTTCATTTTCTCTATATTCAGTTATTAGTTCTTCCAATTCATAGTAACCTATACCAGTTAATTTGCTTTTGTAATAAATATCATCAATCGCTTCTTTGTATATCAAATCAATAGAATCGTCTACTGCTTTTTCGTTAGTCCATTCTGTTTTCAGATTGCTGCTTTTCAAAATTACAGTTTTGTCCAATACCAATTTACCGTTAAGTGTAATGTTTCCTTCTCTCCATATTGTTTTTGCATCAATGTAAGATACTCCATTGAAATGAATTCCATCAGCTAATAAAATGGGTGAATTATCATCAATGTTACAATACACACTGTCAGTAGAATTTTCTATATAAATCCATGAACCGTGGAGGTTTATGTTATTAAATGTTGAATTTGTTCCCTCTCCGGCAAGTCCGATTACCATATTTTCTTTTTCGTCGTCAGTAATTTCAGGGATATAATTTTCTATTGGATAAGTTAGTTCAACCACTGTGTTTTCATCGGTACTGTTCGGAACAAAAACAACTGCTGTCCCACGTGAATTAGAAATGGCTATGTTTACAGAATATGGATATCCTTGGTAAAATGAATATGTTTCAGTGTCGTCGGAAGTTAAAACTGACTCACCAACTATTTCTTTATATTGTTTTAAAAATATATCTGCATATTCAAACATATCATCTTCGTCGACATATATGTTGGTGTAACCGCTGAATAAAAACACTGACAATAATAGTATTAAAAAAAATAGTGACATACTAAACGTGTCATGTTTTTTTCTAAACCCCATAACTCATCTTAAAAAAGGCATAGTATAAAAGGAATATCTTTTGTTCTGTTTTTTACGTTTTTCAAAAAAAATCACAAAAAATTATTCCATGTTCATTTATTGTAATTATCTGAGTCGTTTGATTCTCTAATCCATCGTTTCAATACTGGAATAGAGTATAATGTGCTTAGTATACCAAAAAACAATGTGGCTGCTAAATCAAAAAGACCCCTTCCAGTATACGGAGGAATTGCCATACTTGTTGATATACCAATTAAAACCAATGCCATGAATGTGTCTTCTTTCATATTCTTATCCATCCACAACTACGCCATTTCCTAAAATAAGAGCAAATCCTTTTATCCATTCAAACTACTCCTGAACTTAACAGTACCACTATCAGGAAAAATATTTATACAAGAAAGTGGGAGGTTAGCGTTATGTGCCACCGGACATAACGGATTGATAGTTACTGTTGGGTCCGAGTGACAGTAGTAAGAAGGTAGTAATTATGAGACTGAACAAAAAACTGATTCTGGCTATTGCAGCCATACTGGCACTTGTGGTCTTTGTAAGCGGTTGTACCGATACTAACACAGAAGATGTTGCAACTGATATGGATACCGACACAGGTGAAGTTACAACAATAACAGTATCCGCAGCAGCAAGCCTTACAGAAGCATTCACTGAGATCGAAACTGCTTTTGAGACCGAGAACCCGGACATTGATATCAATTACAACTTTGCAGGATCAGGAACTCTCAGAATGCAGATAGAAGGTGGTGCTCCGATCGACGTGTTCGCATCAGCATCACAGAGCCATATGGATTTATTAAGTAACCAGTCATTGATAGTGGAAGATTCAAGAAAGGACTTTGCAGCAAATACTGTTGTCCTGATAACACCTGTTGATAGTGAACTGGACATCACAGGACCTGAGGACCTGATATCAGACGACGTTGGAACAATAAGCATAGGAAACCCTGAGACAGCACCAGTAGGAAAGTACACTGTCGAAGCCCTTGAAGAAGCAGGCCTCTGGGATGAGCTTGCATCAAAGACATTGCTTGCAGAAAATGTAAAACAGGTCCTTGTCTATGTTGAGAGAGGAGAAGTTGATGCAGGGTTTGTATACAGTACAGACGCAGCAACTGCAGATGACGGTACTATAGATATAAAAGCAACCATACCAACAGTAACACCTATCAGCTACCCAATAGCAATTGTTTCATCATCAGAACACCAGAACGAAGCACAGGTATTTGTTGATTTTATAACTTCTGAAGAAGGAACAACAATACTGGACTCCTACGGATTCACAGCTTAAAAGGAAAAATAATGCTCGACCAGATAGGATTTCCCCTGATAATCACTTTGAAGATCGCCGGCCTGTCCACCCTGATAGTGGCGATCACAGGTATGATCATATCATACATACTTGCAAGACGTGATTTCAAGGGGAAATGGCTGGCCGACGTACTTGTCACTTTACCCCTTGTACTCCCGCCAACAGTAACAGGATACCTTCTGGTAGTGTTGCTTGGAAAGAATGGAGTGCTTGGAAGCATTCTTTACAGCCTCACTGGCTGGAGTATAGTTTTCACATGGCAGGCAGCGGTCATTGCAGCCTTTGTTGTTTCACTGCCACTTATGGTCAAGACCACCACAGCAGCGATCGAGGCCGTGGACAGGGAATACGAATATGCGGCCTTCACACTTGGAAGAAAGGAACTGGATACCGCACTTTTCATCACTCTTCCCCTGGCTAAAAAAGGAATACTCGCAGGTATTGTCCTCAGTTTTGCAAGAGCTGTAGGAGAATTCGGTGCAACACTGATGTTCGCAGGGAACATTCCTGGAAGAACGAACACAATGTCAATTTCAATTTACAGCGCATTCCAGGCAGGGAACAATGACCTTGCCAATATGCTGGTCGTGATACTCATAGTAATGTCCCTCCTTTCCATGGCCATAACTGCAAAGATCATAAATGACTGGAAGATATGAGGTGCGATCATGGGCATTAAAGCAGATTTCAGAAAACGGTACTATAGAGATAAGAACGACAAGAAGAAGGGAGTGGAAGCTGCTTTCACACTTGATGCTCAGTTCGAGGTCGGCGATGAACTTGTCGTGTTCTTCGGTCGCTCCGGATCGGGAAAGACAACTGCCCTCCAGTGCATCTCAGGCTTGTTGGAACCAAATGGCGGAAAGATCGTTGTCAATGGAGATGTCTATTTCGATTGCCACAAGAGGATCAACCTGCCGGTACAAAAACGCAGCCTTGGATACGTATTCCAGAGCTATGCCCTTTTTCCGCACATGGATGTCAAGAAGAACATCGCATACGGACTTAAAGGCTGGAATGAGAAGGACAAGGAGGAAAGAGTAGATGAGATGCTCCAGATGCTTGAGATAAAGGGACTGGAGAACAACTTCCCCTCACAATTATCAGGCGGTCAGAAGCAGAGAGTTGCACTGGCACGTGCACTGGCACCTAAACCCAGTATACTTTTACTTGACGAACCATTCTCCGCACTTGACAGGGTCGTTCGTATGAAGCTCAGGGAGAAAATCAAGGAGATCCAGAGAGAACTGAAGATACCTGTGCTCTTTATCACTCACAACCATGTGGAAGCTTTCACGATAGCTGACAAGATAGTTATATTCCATGACGGTCGTGTTCAGCAGATAGGAACATCGGAAGATGTGTTCTACCATCCTAAGAATGAGCATGTTGCAGAACTTGTAGGATTGACCAATATCTTTGAGGATTCGATGTTGGTGGACGAGGACGAGATGGCAGGGACCATTACGATCGGATGTGAACATATGAAAGTCACTGCAAACCGACCTGACTGTGATATCAAAGAGAAGATATCCTGGGGCATCAGGCCGGAGAATATGCGTATACTCCCGCTGACAGATAAGAACAGCTCCGAGGAGAACACATTCCCGGCTCTGGTTAAGAGCATAGTTAACAAGGGATCTAGCAAGGTCCTTGCTCTTAGTGTAAAGGAGCACAGCAAGCTCCTGATAGCCGAGATAGGTAATCAGTCCTTTGAAAATATGGATATTAAGACCGAAGATGAGTGCCTGATACGCATCGAAAGGGACAGGATAGTTCTTTTCTAAAAATGATCACTGATTGTTATTCTTGAACCTGCTGTCAATGTATTCTATAAGTTTACTTCCTGATATCTCAAGACTTGCTGCTGAGGAACGAATATAGAATTCCTCTTTCTCACCTTCCTTCAGGAACACTGGTTTATCGCTGGGGTCGCATTCTACTTTCATAACATGCTTGCCATGGACATCGACGAGCTCAGAGCTTATGTATGGAAGGAATTCATTGCCAATATTATGACCCACTATGTTGGAAAAGTGCTGATTGAACTTATCATTGCTCTGAAAAGCATCGGCTTCAATTCCCAGAATGCTTCCATCGTCTGAAACACCTACCAGCAGACATCCTCCATCTGAGTTCAAATAGGCTACAATGGTCTTTGCAACTGCATGTTCAATGCGTTTATCGGCTTTAGAGGTGTGCAGGTTGGTCCTGAGTGTTGATTTGAACTCTAATGTATTCCCTTCTCCATTGGAGATCAATTTTAGCAGTTCATCCGAGGGAGACATTGGTTCGCTGTCCTGTTTGAAAAAATAAGGGTTCTTTTGAACAAAGCCTGTAACCATTTTGTCAAGCATATTTCCCCTTTGATGATGGATGTATACAAATCCGGCAACAGATATCAAAAATGAGATCAAGAGATCAATGAACAGGTTTGATGCCATGTTCGGTGCGGTGATCCCCATATCGTACCTTGATGCATCATATCCAAAGATATTGACCAGTGCAACGATCGATATTTCCATAATTGTAGCAGTGGTGAACGAAAGACAAAAAGAGAAAACTGCAATGATAGCCGGGGTCATAACTGTGTGTGTCCTCTTCTCCCAGAAAAGTAGATACACGAGTGAGAAAGCTATAGCTCCTACTACCACAGTTGAAAGAGCATTCAATATGAAGTCACCCCACCATAGTTCTTTGATCACCGGAGCCATTATTTCGGGGAATACTGACAGGTAGATGAAGATCAGTATCAAGATCTCGAACAATGAAGGGAACTGGAATTCCCATTTTTTTCTGATAATGGTCGGTAAAAAGGTCAATACCAGAGCGAACAGGCATAAAGAGAAGTTGAGCAGGTCATCACGGAGCAAGGCACTGGCACCTGCAACTATCAGTAACGTTCTGAATATTACAAAAAAATAGAACCTGATCCGCTGTATATTGATATGGCGACCACGCTGTTCATCAGTCATTTCTCTTT
Source organism: Methanolobus profundi (assembly GCF_900114835.1). Lineage (GTDB taxonomy): Archaea > Halobacteriota > Methanosarcinia > Methanosarcinales > Methanosarcinaceae > Methanolobus > Methanolobus profundi. The sequence goes on from NZ_FOUJ01000004.1 coordinate 97,292, forward strand.
TTTTAGCCATTGTGACCATCAGATATACTTTTGATATAAGTTAGACCTGTGAGCTTATATTGCTAGAATACTACATGATTACTATATACATATTGCTGACAGAACAGATCATTTCATACCAAACTGAAATATCCAATAAACTTTTAAAGTTGCATGGCGTTTTGTATTCGAAGAGATGAAGTTCATTGAAAGGCTTTTTGGAAAAAAGCAGGAAAAAGAAGAATCTCATTCAGCTGTTTTTGAGTTCAGGGAACTTGCCGTTGTAGTGAAAGATAAGTCCAGAGAAGAGGAAGAGGATCTCAAACCCGTTGTTAAAGATGGATATGAGACAATAAAGCTGGCTTTGAAAGAACTTGACACCTTAAAGAAAGAGCTGCTTGCAGCAGAGCCTATTGAGGGTGCAAGTAAAAGAGGAGAGAAGCTGGGCGATTCCAACAGGGATAATGTTGCAAACAACCTGAAGCTCATACGTGATAAGGTCAAAACTCCAGGGAACACATCACCGACAGCTGCATCCGAATTCTACATGGAAGCGAAATCCACTCTTAGAACGGTCATGGAGAACACGAACCGAAGCCTGATGTACATCAAAGCACTTTACCCGCAGGAACATCAGAAGATCAACCATGGTCTTGCAGAGCTTGAGGATTCACTTGACGAACTCTATTCCTCGATAATGCAGGGGATCAAAAGACTTGATGACCTGCAGAAGATAGCATCCGGAACAGATGATGTCAGAAGGATCGATGAGGAGATGGAGAAAAGCACAAAGAAGATGCGTGAACTGGATTCCAGATACGAGTCCGCAAAAGAGAAACTTTCCAGGGACGATTCAAAACTTACAGAACTTGAGAACAGCAAGGAGTTCGAAAGGGCAAAGCAACTGGAAACTGAGATCAAAAAACTTGATACAAAAATAGCAGATACTGCTTCTGAAGCAAGGAGATTGTTCACACCACTCTCAAAAGCGATATCCAGAATGGAGAAACAGGACGAGAATGATAGATGTGTACTCTCACCTGAGAACAGGAACGTACTCAGATCGATCAGGGAAGAGCCTGCTAATGCGATAGAACAGGACCTTGGACCATTCCTCTCAGAGCTTACGAACAGAATAGAGAGCGGAGAGCTTGGGCTGAAGGATCAGATGTGCGACAAGGCTCTTAAGCAGATACAGGTCCTCAATGACAAGAAAATAATATCATCGCTTGTTGAACAAAGGAAAGAATATCTTGCAGAAAAAGAAGAGCTTACAGATGAACTGAACGGCCTTAGTATCTACAGGGAGAAAGAGGAACTTGAGAAGGAGATGGGTAAACATCGAAGCCTTGTGAGTTCTGCCAATAACGACATAGATTCAGAGAGCAGGCACCTGTACAGCCTTAAAGATGAGATGGAGATGGCAAGGTCAGCCCTTCTCTCGAATGTAAGATCGGTCTTTGGCAAGGACAGTGAGATAGAATACTAAAATGATCCTATCAGGAGATGAAAAACATGGGACACGATGAAACCAATATTCACAGACTCAAGGAAGTCGATGAATTCGTAAAGACAAAAAAGAGTGAAAAGAAGGAAGAGAAGAAGAAGGACAAGCGGAATATCCTTGGCCTTAATGACTAATTCTCATTTTTTATTTCCACTACTTGAAGGTCACTGTATGATCATGACCGTATTTTCCTATCTTCCCAATACCCACGGGTACACCCTCTTCATCAGAAACATATTTTGTACCTTAGTTCTCTAGAAGAAAAAGTAGTTCAGAGCTCTCATTTTTGGAATGAAGTACCAACATCCCATTGACATTGAAAAAGATGGAAAACGATACATCTGCAGCATACAAAGTGCACAAGGATATCCACTTTGAGAACTATGAGGATCCAATTAGAGCCCTTGGTGGGGCTGTGACTTCAATATGGTTCGGTGTTGGTGCTCCTCTTGGGTGGTGGTATTTAAGAAAAATACAGAGAACACTCGATTTAAAAACTGTTTTTTAGAATAAAACGTGACCATTATCTATGTGGATATCCAGTGATTACATAAAACACTAGTTAAATGTAACATAAACCACAGGTTTACTTCTACACCATAATTAAGGCAAAGCTGACAAAATACACTATAATTGACCCCTCATCAAAGTAATTCCAATTGTCTACAAGAGTATTCACTGTTGCTCTACTGATTAGTAATGTTACACCAAACATATTGGCTACTGACATTGTACTAATTAAATCTCGCACCGTATTTTCTATTTCTATTGAAATGGATGATACAACTATAAAGGAAAATATCAGAACAAGCGTTGCCATGTCTTTGCTTACGAATCTTCCACCGAAAACAAACGAGTAATCATTTGTATTATATAAAGCAATTCCACCTAGCAGAGCCATTATACAGCCAGTTACTGCAATGGTGGCTCCATCCATTAAATATTCAAACATATCCCTACACCGTGTATTCGATTCACTTTTGATCCTTTATAAATATCAAATCTATTTTTTCATAATCCGATGGTATACCCTTGAGAGAGATTTTTGAAACAACGAATCAGCAATTGTGCTTTCTATAGATGTTATATCTTCTTTTTTTAATGCTTCCCATTCAGCCAGATTCTGGTGTTTTTGAAGATATATCAAATCACTTGATTCAAAAACAATGCGTTTATACAACCTTTTTTCTCCCTTCAATGTCAGGCAAACTGCGCTTTTATTAACTACTTCCCACACGAAACCAATAGAAAATATGGCTATAAATGATATTAAGTACAGAATAGATATGAATGAGAGGGAAATAGATCCCTGAATCACAGCTTTGTTCATAGATCCCACTTCCTCTGTTGTTAGTGCACCAGAATAAGTTAAATTCTGGACTAAACCATCTACTGAACTAGCAAATATATTGAACGGTTCTGGATTCGTAGCTATGGAATTCATAAAAGAGTACCACAAAACACATACTATTAAGACAACTACTGCAACGTTTGAAAACACTTTTTCCGTACTGTCTTTAATATCATATAATTCATGAAAAAACAATCTTCGTGGTAAATAGAAAGCATCTTTTACAAGAAATCCGATTAATGCCAATACAAGAATAAAGCTGCTGAAGTCAGCTGGAAGTAACATGAATATAAGACGAAGTATATGGATATAAATTTATTTACAATATATCATGTTTCTTTTTGTCACTCTTTTTATTAGAGAATATTTTATTCAGGGAATAAATCAAACAAATAATACTTATCAGCAAAAGCAAAAATAAAAGAGTAGTAGTTGCTTTGAGGTCATTGACTTCCACTTCAATTTCTTTGGTGCTATTGTTCAATGTTATGTCCTCTTCCCCTACATACTGATAAAATGTTTTTTCATCACGTATGTTTATGGTATAAGACACATGTTCATAAGCACCTAATGTAACTGGGCAGATTCCAGATTCGTTGGTATTTAATTTGATATTGTAACCAACTACTTTTAGCGCGGTTCCGTTATAATTCAACGAAATATCAATACTACAATTTGGAATTGTTTCTCCATTACGTGTTGATTTGATAACTATTTCTTCTGTATTTAGGATATAATCTATTGTTCTGTCCTCGTTTTGGCTTTCATTTTCAAATGCATATACTGGACCAAATAACCAGATATTACTATACGCTGCGAAATTGTTTTGTGGTGGAGCAAGTCTAAATCCCGAATCTGCAACCACCCAACCTATGTCTTCGATAAATACTTCAGACCACGCGTGGTTATCAATGTCGCCACTTGAATCAATATGTCCGTCAATACTTACTCTTCTGTATGTCAGACCTGTTCTGTTTGCCATCTCTTCAAAAATTGTAGCACGTTCCCCACAATTTGCTCGTTGAATGTACATGTACCATCCAGCATCGTCGGTTATCCTAAGATTTGTTTCGTTTGAATTGAACCGTTGTAAACCTAAACCGTTTTCCCATTCGATTATATTTTGTACAATTTCTGTGTCATTTGATGACTCAAGTAAAATGCTCTCACTTGTTTTGTTTAGATATGCATCGATAGATGGCTTTTCATTCTGCACATAATTATGATATTCAATGCGAGGTTTTACCTTATCTTGATAATATTGATAACATTGGTTGGATTCATAACACAGAACAAATAGAGAAAACACTAACACTAGAAAAAGAAGGACTAATTGCTTTTTGTTTCTTATGCACGACTGCATAATTGGCATTCTTTTTTTAAATTGCACATATACCAACTGGCCGATGATAATAAATATTTTATTGCGATACGTAAAGATTGCATTGTTGTTAATGCTGTCAGTGGTATCCGCATCATAAACAATTCAACATTTTTTAATAACATTGTATGAATCTTGTCATATGCGTTATTTCTACGATGTTAAAGGTCTGCTAATACTAACCATTATCATCTACTATGCTTTTTTTGTACTTTTACCAGAAATAACTTCTCTGACAAGTGCTGACTTTTCAACATCGAGGGCAATTGGTGTTTCGTTTATAGTTGCTGCATGGGTTTCAATGCGTGGATGGAGATGGTAATGTAGGATTTGATTGGGAGAAAACTGACGTTACTAATTTTGCAGCTGGTGTAGTTGTCATTGTAGCAATAGCAAGTGGTTTTTTTGGAATTCACTCTCTGAGTGTAAATGAGTTTACTAAGAAACTTTATTATGGAGCTGCCGTTTTTGTTTTGTACGCACTCTGAGTAGAAGTTAGGATTCAGAAATTAAAGTACTCACTTGAGAAAAGAGATGAGTAATATTTTAACTTTCTATTATACACTTTTCTTTGTTCTCTTTTTCATAATTGGATAGAAAAGTATTTGAAAAAAGGAATACAACATATAATTATAGCTTAAGATCATGTGGGGGTCAAAGCGATACAATAATATATTACGGATAATTATATTAATTGTAGTCTTACTCACGAGTATTGCGAATTTCAAATCGCCAAATTTAAATATATTCGTTTAATATGAACTAAAAAGTCTGATAACTAATTGTAGGTGCAATAAAATGTCTGAGGTAGTAGAACACATTCCTGAGCTAAAAGGGGTCGATTTTGATATATTTATCGAGCGGCTAAATCAGGATATTACTGCAGAAGAAGCTAGTGAGGTCCGCAAATGGGCACTCTGCACGACATATCAATTCAAAGACTAATTTTTTTCAATGCCTCTTAAAAGATTTACAAAATCGGTGCTTACTGCTGATTGTCTCCCCCTTATTGGTGATTTTGATTGTGGTAGCTCACAGCACTCTGATTTTGATAAATTAAACGCGTTTCTGAAGGAACGGGCGTTGGAGTACAACCAAGATCATTTTTCTAGAACCAACATATACCATGAAGATGGTAAATGTGCTGCATATTATAGTTTATCTATGAATGCTATTAATGGAAAAAAAATCGATGTTGATGATCAATACCGTTCCTTAAAAAGCTACCCTGCACTATTTTTAACTCGCTTTGCAGTAGATAAAAAATATCAGCGAAGTGGAATTGGAAGGGGAGTAATTAACGACATCATAATGAATGCATATCGAGACGGTGAAGTGGCAGCAAGGTTTCTTTATGTTGATGCAAGCCCAATGTCGGTATCTTGGTATCTTGGTAATCCATTGTTCACAGTGTTGTATTCTGAATTGACAGAAAGAATAGAGCAATGTATAGAATCACATATTATCGAGAAATTGAATAAGCGCTTGGTAGAGGGCCATCCAATTGAGTTTGTGTTGAGTGTGGAAGGGGAATTAGAATCATTAAAAAAGAACAGTGAGAAAATACTAATAGCACATGTTAAAGACATTTTTAATGATTTATGCGAAACAATAACCATATTCACCGACTGCAATTCAAAGATTAAACTGACTTTTGAAAACAACAAACCAAAAATTACTCTTGATAACTTCAACACACGACAAAACCATGAGGGCATTCGTGATTGGTTGAAGCAAGCAGATAATGTTCTAAATCTTGATATTACCGTTCCGCTATACCTGGACATGAAAAAATATTATATGGCCCTCTATGGCTGTTAATCTGGTTGATGATTTGCTAATAACTCTTTTTTAGTAGCGTGCATCCACACCCAAATAACACGATGATTGCGTAAAGAAGGACAGTAATCTCGTTAGTTCTGTTTTTACTTGGACAAAAAATTACACAATAATAGGATTATGGAAAATAAAAAGCGATCCCGAAGGGATTTGAACCCCTGACCCTCGGGTTAGAAGCCCGATGCTATATCCTGGCTAAGCCACGGGACCGCTGTGGATTGGCTGGATTGTGAAATAGGTTTTCTAGCATAAAAGCCTTTTGTAAGGAATGCACTACTTCTCCTAATTACATAAAGTGTGTATGTGAATACAAATAAATAATAGTTTGACATCAACACTAGCAACTATCTATTAATACTGAGGCTTTATACATGAGTGAACTTTTGATATATTACAATGGTGACTTTGTCCCAAAATCACAGGCCACAACATCTGTCTATGATCATGGATTTCTGTACGGTGACGGTGTCTTTGAGGGAATAAGAGCTTACAACGGACGTGTCTTCAAATTACGTGAGCACGTTGACAGGCTCTACGACTCTGCAAAGGCTATCGCTCTTGAAATACCAATGACAAGAGAAGAGATGGAAGAGGCTATTCTGGAAACGCTCCGAAAGAACAACCTTACGGATGCGTATATCAGACCTATCGTATCAAGAGGTGTCGGAGACCTTGGACTGGACCCAAGGAAATGCCCTAAACCGAACATATTCATCATCTCACAGGAATGGGGTGCAATGTACGGTGACCTCTATGAAGTTGGCCTGACAGGTGTCACAGTCTCAGTAAGGAGAAACTCCTGCGATGCACTTTCACCGAACATCAAGTCACTTAACTACCTGAACAACATCCTCGCAAAGATCGAGGCTAACGAGAAGGGCGGAGATGAAGCTATATTCTTCGACCAGAACGGTTACCTCTCAGAAGGATCAGGAGATAACATATTCATCATCAAGAACGGTAAGGTATACACACCACCTACCATCAACAACCTCAAAGGTATCACAAGAGCAACAGCAATTGAGCTTCTTGCGGACATGGGCATCGAGACCCACGTTGAGAACCTTGGAATGTTCGACCTCTACACCGCTGACGAGATATTCGTCACAGGAACAGCAGCAGAAGCTGCACCTCTTGTAAAGGTAGATGGTCGTCCTATAGGTGATGGAAAGCCAGGACCTATCACTGGAAAGATGGTCGAAGCTTTCGAGAAGGCCACAACCACTACAGGTACACCGATCAATCCTTAGAACCTTACATGAAGAGCTGACTCTTCATACCTTTTCTTCTTTTTTATTTCTTCAAAACATTAATTAGTGATAACTTCATTTATATATTGAATAAAAATAATATTATCATGAAATACCAGGTGGAGATGGTGTTCCATAAATGAGGTTTTAAAATGGAAACTGAGGGAGAAAAGGATAAAATAATAGTGAAGAACCTGAAGTATCTTAATGATTCAGTGCTTGCGATCTTACTTCTGATGCCGGTTACCCTTGTTATCATCTTTGAGGCACTTGATGAGACAGGAAATCTGCAATGGATCTCAATCGCAACATGGATTGTATACCTGATGGGATTGTGGTATGTCGCTTCAAGGATATTCAGGCTTAACAAAACGCTTATAGAGTATATTGACGAAAAGTAGACCGACCAGAATGGAACGTAAAGAATTCAGAGAACTGACATCCGTTGAGGATGCAAGGACACTGGTTGACAAGATCAGGGTCCAACCGGAAACTACTATTTTACCAATTGAAGGAACAGCAGGGCAGATACTGGCAGAAGATATACTCTCAGGTGTCAATGTACCTGCTTTCAACCGTTCTATAAAGGACGGATATGCCATCCGTGCAAAGGATAGTTATCAGGCAAGTGAACCAGAGCCACAGGAACTTAAGCTCATAGGTGCCATACCTGCCGGCTGTTCAGACAGCTTTTTTGTTGATGACGGAGAGGCCATAGAGATATCCACTGGAGCACCGATCCCCGATGGTGCTGATGCGGTTATAATGGTCGAGAACACAAAACAAAAAGAGAATTCCGTGCTGATCTACCAGCCTGTGCATATCGGTGAGAACATCATGCGCGCAGGGACCGATATCATGAAAGGTGAAAGGATCCTGCGGAAGAACACACGCATGGGATCCCGTGAGATAGGAGTGCTGGCTTCTATCGGAATGGATAAGGCTCCGGTGAAGAGACTTATCGTGGGAATTATATCAACAGGCAGCGAGTTGATAAAGCCCGGAGAAGTATTGGGGCTTAGCAAGATATATGATGCGAATTCCTATGCCATCGCAGCAGCGATCGAGGAATGCGGCGGAACTCCGAAGATATATGGTATCGTTCCTGACGAAGAAGAGGTCATGGAAAGAACACTTGAAACCGCCATCGATGAATGTGATATAGTCCTCACATCAGGAAGCACCTCAGCAGGTGCTGGTGACATAATGTATATGATCATTGAGGAAAAGGGAGAGACACTCACACATGGCATTGCCATCAAACCCGGAAAACCTGTTGTTATCGGCATGATAGATGGCACACCCACCATAGGACTGCCAGGAAACCCTACATCTGCCCTCAGTATTTTCAACGAGTTCGTGGCACCGATAATTTACAATTCACTTGGCCTTAAGCCATCGTTTAAGACAAAGGTTACCGCTGTAATGGGAACCGGCATACGTTCCGGAGGCAGAGAAGAGCTATTCCCCGTCGGTGTTGTGAGAGGGAAGGTATACCCTGCTGACAAAACATCAGGGGCTATAACCACACTATCTGATGCTGACGGAATAATTGAGATCAGGGCACATACCGAGTATATCGAACCGGGATCCGAAGTTGAGGTCACCATGTTCGGAAACGTAAGGAGTCCTGACCTGATGCTCATAGGAGGGCAGTGTCCTGGAATAGACCTGCTTGAAGAGATGACAGGACTTATGTTCAGGACATTGAACATGGGGTCGAGTGCAGGATTCACAGCAATGTCCGGCGGGACTGCTGACATAGCATGCGTGAATATGGTGGATGCAGATGGAAATTACAATTCATCAGTTCTGGAGAAAATGAACCTTAAGGATGTAGTGCTGGTAAAAGGATACAGACGAGAGCAGGGATTGATATTCAGCCCTGACAACCATGTCTATGGACTTGAGGATATTGTAAATCTCCAGATCATCAACAGGAACCGGGGTTCAGGTACAAGGGCACTTTTGGACAGGGAACTCGGACTGCTGGCAGAAGTGAAAGGAACATCTAAAAGCGAGCTTATCAAAGATCTCAAAGGATATAATTCAGGTTCCAAGACCCACCGGTCGGCCTGTGATGCTGTGAAGAGCGGAAAGGCGGATGTTGCCTTTGGCATTAGGGCTGCGGCAGAGGAAGCAGGACTTGAATTCATTCCGGTTGCAGAGGATGAGTTTGATTTTGTAATAAGGAAAGACCTTCTGGAGATAAAAGAAGTACAAATGTTCCTTGAAACACTTAGCTCTGAGGACTTCTCAAAAAGACTTCCACAGGGAATGTATACATACGAACTGACCGGTAGTATAATATCCTCCTTTTGACGTTAAGTCCTACTGAGACTGAGAAATTCGAGAAGAGCTTTTTTATTTTGACGTTATGGTAGGTTACAAATGGGATTACATGAGGATATACAGGAAGTTGAAGAGGAGATCAGAAAGACTCCCTACAACAAAGCGACATCACACCACATAGGTAGATTGAAGGCAAAACTTGCACGTCTGCGTGATGAGGTTGTCAAGAAAGCCTCAAGTAAAGGAGGTGGAGATGGATACTCTGTTAGAAAATCAGGGGACGCCACAGTAACACTTGTAGGTTTCCCTTCCGTTGGTAAATCCACCCTGCTAAACAAGCTTACTGGTGCCGAGTCTGAGGTCGGTGCCTATGAATTCACTACTCTTGATGTCATCCCTGGTGTACTTGAATATAACAATGCTACCATTCAGATACTTGATGTACCTGGATTGGTCAAGGGAGCTGCCAGTGGCAGAGGCCGTGGAAGAGAGGTTATAGCGGTTGTCAGGAACTGTGACCTTGTAGTATTCATTCTTGATGTGTTCCAGAATTATCATCATGACGTTCTTACACAGGAACTGTATGATGCAGGTATCCGTCTTAACCAGAAGGAACCAGATGTAGTAATTAAAAGACAGGACCGTGGCGGAGTCACTATCAGCAGTACCATGGACCTTGAGTTGTCAGAAGATCTTATCAAAGCCGTACTTAATGACTACAAGATACACAACGCCCACGTACTTATCAGGGATAATATCAATGTGGACCAGCTCATCGATGCCATCATGGGTAACAGGGTCTTCATACCTGCTGTTATTGTGGTCAACAAGGTGGACATGGCAGATGAGTTCGTACTGCAAAAATGCAGAGAAGAATACCCTGATGCAACATATATTTCAGCTGACAAAGAGCAGAACCTTGAAGCTGTTAAGGAAGTTATATATGAAGCTCTTGACTTTATCCGTATATATCTCAAACCACAGGGAGGACCTGCGGATCTGGAAGAGCCACTTATCGTCCGTAACGGCGTTACTGTAGGCGATATATGTGACCACCTGCACCGTGATTTCAGGAGGAAGTTCAGATATTCACAGGTATGGGGAGCTTCCGCAAAACACCCCGGTCAGAGAGCAGGACTTGACCATGTGCTCAAGGATAAGGATCTGTTAACACTTATCATTGCAAAATGATGAGTTAACTGCCTATCCTGCATAACAAATAAGTATTATTATGCATTTATTCTGCTAATCACAATAGTCCCGTAGGGTAGTGGTCAATCCTTTCGGCCTTTGGAGCCGAAGACGCTGATTCGAATTCGGCCGGGACTATTATTTTTATTTAACAATATTCATTGGTAGTTTTGGATCATAAACCATACTTAGCAAAGTTATTAAATATTGATCAGTAAATACTAACTTACATTGAAGGAATTGGCTTTGTGCATACCTATGATGTATAAGGGCATTAAAAACAACCACAAACAATCCTCATTTATTTAATTATATATGAATTGGTTGCAAATTGATCATTGATGAAGCACACAGGTACGAGGCATATATGAGAGAAGTTACAAAAGTATTACTGCTTCTCAAGGACATGGTCTACGAAAGTACCAGCCCCATGGAAATCCTTCGGTTTGCGAATTACTATTGCAATAAAGACCTTGATGTAGTGATCATCATATTCGGTCCAATGGGTGTCATCCTTGGAAAAGCAGATAAATGCGGAGTTCCTGCCTACGATGACAAGATAAGGGAATGTATGGAAATGGGTGTACAATTCAAGTGCTGCAAACTTGGAGCATCCATTATAGGAATGAAAGAGGAAGAGCTTATCCCTGGTATTGAGCTCATCGAATCGCAGGAGATAGCAGAAATGCTTCTGGAATACTGTAGTGAAGGACAATTAATCGTTACATTATAGTATGATCCATGGTGCCCTCAAACCAGAATAGACATGAGGCCTACTTGCTCATAATGTGTGTTAATTCAGTGTACTACCAATTTTCTGTATCTGCTCAGGTTACCTTATTGATTATTCTTGCCATGAACTGCCCTATATGAATACAGACCCCTATACCAGAGTGAAATTGTTGAGTAGAGTGAATTCAATGTTCAGTTGAACTATGTCAGATACATCCAAAGTTTAACATTCAAAAACAATAAGATGATCAAAGAGTTGCTAAAAATAGAAATGGTGTGAAGTTAATCACACCTTGTCCAGCCACATGCTGAACAACTTCTACATCCATCGATACGTCTTATGGCTTCACCACATTCCGGGCAAACACCCTTCAATGAGGTCTGTACTTTAATTGTCTTTTGAGCACTTTTTGGTGCTGCAATTGCTTTTCTCACATTGCCTGAAGCAGGATCTTGTGTCAACGACCTGATATAATTGGCCACGATCGAAGGACATGACTTACCATCGGTATCACGGCCTTTACATGCATCACATTGGATCTTACTCCAGTGATGTGTCAGACTCTTGATATTCGCTCTTCCCTGCAATGCAAGTGAGACGGTGATTGCAAGTGCAGCAGAATGAGCCTTACATCCACCGCCTACTGTGGTCATGAACAACTCCCAGAGGATCGCATCGTCACCATCATTTATTGGATTCTCGAACGATTTACAATATAGTTCACCACACCCGGTTGTGAACTTTGTCCTTTTACCGTTCACAGTTTCCTTTGGATGCAGGTCAATTTTGGTATTGTAATCCAGTCTGAAGAGATTCACCCTCTGAAGAAGCTCACACTTCTCTTCAGGAGAGAGATCCACCATTGCAGAAGCAAGAGTATCAGGGTTCATTATGTCGATCTGGGTAGGAGCGATATCCTCTGCAATATCAGCTTCTTCGGCATCCGTATCTCCACATATTTCAAGGAGTTTTATATCATCCTTGCCTGATTCCTTTGCAGCAACGATAACCTGGTCATCCCTTGAACCATCACGATAAACTGTGAGACCCTTGCAACCGAGCTTCCAGGCCATCATATACAGTTCCCCGATCTGCTCAGATGTAGCATCATAAGGTAGATTGATGGTCTTTGAGACAGCATTGTCAACATACTTCTGAACTGTAGCCTGCATCTTCACATGGTCTTCTGGTGAAATATCGAAAGCTGTGACAAAGTATTCTTTCACATGGTCCGGGACCTCGTCCAGGTCCCTAATCTTCAGAGAGGGAGTTGTTCTGAGCTTTTCCATCAGTTCTTCAGAATAGAAGTCCTCTTCCTTTGCTACCTGCTCAAAGAGAGGATGGACCTGAATGAACTCGCTATCAACGATCTTTCTCTTATACACATAATTGAAGTTAGGTTCAATTCCAAATGACACGCCGGCGAATGTTGCAAGCGTACCTGTAGGTGCAATTGTTGTGATCTGACAATTTCTTGGCGTCTTCTGTGAAGGAAGAGATCCTTGCTGGAACTCGGGGAATGTGCCGAATTCACGGCCAAGCATGTTTGATGTTTCCCATCCAACCTCATCAATGAACTTCATTACCTCTCCGACCATTTCACGACCTGCATCACTGTCATACGGTAATTTCATGTACAACAACATGTCTGCAAGTCCCATGACACCTAATCCAATGGGTCTGGTCTTGTGTGCCATATCATGGATCTCAGTTAATGGGAAATGGTTCACATCTATGACCTTATCGAGGAATGTGACTGCAATTTCAGTGATCTTCCTGAGACGGTCAAAGTCAATTTCATAGCTGCCGTCTTCTGTAGCTTTTAGCATATTGACCAGGTTTATTGAACCGAGGTTACATACACCGAATGGAATGAAATAGAACTCACCACATGGGTTCGATGATCTTATCGCACCAAGATGAGGAACAGGATTTGTGGAATTCACTGCATCAATGAATATCATTCCGGGTTCGCCGGATTCCCAGGCGTTCTCGCATATGATATCGAATATCTCACGTGCATCCATAAGGACAGTTTCCTTATTATGAGGATTCACCAGTTCAAAATTATCGCCCTTCTCAACAGCAGCCATGAAAACATCAGATACAGCAACGGACAAATTGAAGTTTGTCATGGTTTTGTCATTCTTCTTACAAAGGATGAAGTCAAGAATATCCGGATGGTCCACACGGAGAGTGCCCATGTTAGCACCACGCCTCATGCCACCCTGTTTGACCTCTTCTGTAGTTGCATTGATGATCTTCATCCAGCTTAGAGGACCGGATGCAACACCATTTGTTGATGATACAGGGGATCCTTTTGGTCTGGTCGAAGAGAAGTCAAAACCAGTTCCTCCACCGCTTTTATGGACAATTGCAGTGTTCTTGACGGTTTCCATTATTTCAACGATATCATCTTCAACAGGCAGTATGAAACATGCTGAAAGCTGTTGCCTGTCACCGTCTTTACCTGCGTTTGCCAATGTAGGGGAATTTGGCAGGAAATCAAGGTTGTACATTATGTTAAAGAAGTCCTCAGCTAATTCCTTGTCACCATTTGCTATTACGAATGAGACCCTTTCACATAATCCTCTCCAATCCTCCCCTTCATGGTAATACCTTTTACCAAGAATATCTTCAGCAATGGGGCTAAGTGTTTTGCATTGCGTCGTTATTTCCATTTTTTCACCTCATATATTTGAACTAACAAGTTCGTGATCTGTACTCCAGCGACCGATCTTCAGCCGTGTAAAGATACTTAACATTCAGACTCGAGTGGAGCTACGTAATTATTTTAAAAGTGCGCATGTCGTTGAACAAAGTTGCCAGTTCCAGTTTCCGGATATTTATTTTAACAAGGCTGCTACATAGCCAAAGAACATGATCCGACATTCAAAGTGGCAGAACTATAATTCTTATTTCTAGCCTTCACTTCCTGCCTCCATGCCGAATTCCATCCACCCACATTGGAAACTATAAACGACAACAATTGACAGCTCTGGTGCACATAATGACCCATACAATATGGATATAACGGTTGATCCTACCTAGCCTTGAATATCCATTAACAAAAAGTATAGCATTAATGAATTCTGACGAATGTATGACAAATAATAAATAAGAGATGATCAGCCTATTAATAGTATAACAAATGGGGTTAGAACATGAGGTATAAACTAATTACTAGTGTATTGCTATTGGTAACGATAACTTTGGCAGGTATAACTGTCACGTCAGCAACACCCGATGCTCTCGGGGCCTTCAACCAAACATATAGCGTAGAGGGGACAGTACTTGATTCATGTGCTACATGTCACACGGAAGATGCCCTGACACCTTATGGAATGGATGTTCTGGCAAGCGGACTGGATTTTGCAGCAACAGAAGAGACCGACTCTGATGAAGATGGCTTCACAAATATAGAAGAGATCAATGCCCTGACATTTCCGGGAGATGCCGAAGATTATCCTGAGACCATGATGGATGAAATGGAAGAAGAAGCAGAGGACATGGAGCCTATGGAAGAGGAGGCTGCAAGCGAAGAAACATCTGGTAATCAATCTCCAGGATTTGAAATGGTCTTTGCAATTGCAGGAATAGCATCAGCTGCATACCTGAAAAGAAGAAGATGATCAGAAAGATGTCACATCGTTCCGGTAACATTCCGGAACGACCTTTCTTCTAATTTTTATTGATCCGATCCTATCTCTCTTTTTTCTGTCCCTTAATTAAAATTGGATCGAACATAGTTCCTAAACATTACCTATCATCAATACCCAGTTTCTTCTTTGCCTCGTCTGACATCTCATCCGGGGTCCACGGGGAATCGAATACGAACTCTACCTCAACATCCTTTACACCCTCAATACCCAGGACCTTGTCCCTTACATCATCACCGATCCTCTGGTGCATGGGACAGCCCGGAGTCGTCAGTGTGAGTTTGATGTGGACACTATCCCCTTCTATATCTATTCCCCTGACAAAACCCAGGTCAACTATATTGACAGGTATTTCAGGGTCATAACACTCCCGCAGGACATCTATTACTTCTTTCTCTGTGACCATAGTTACCACTCCCTGTTCGGTCATTTATCGACATATCCCTTATTGGAAATTCTGACTGGCATCTATAAAGATGTTTGTGATACGAAATATCAGCCTGACGAAATAGAAAAAATTTCACAAAATATTTATACAACGTACTCTTCCATTTATATGGTACGTATGAATGACAGTGGAAGTTCTTCAAGCACTATGAGAATAATGCTTGTGATTCTCTTATATGTAGCAATGATATTTGTCATGGGGTTAGCTGCAGGATATATGAATCTCAAATGATAGCAGTATTATAGACAGCCATTCTACTAACTGGCTAATTATCAGCATACTGAGTTGCTACTATCGTTCTTATTTTCTATTTGAAAGCAAAAATAAACAAATGGAAGCCACAAAGACTTCCAATATCTAAGTTAACTACTGCCTTTTTATTTTGGAACAAAACATAGCAAATCCGAACATTGACAATGCAAGTATCATACCGAATCCAGGGGACTCCTCTTCCGCATAGTCCTCTGAGGGTTCCTCAAGTGGCATTGATTCATCCATTGCTTCCTCGACTTCATTCACAACCATATCCACTACCATTTCCTCATCAGATCCTAGGGAATCGAAATCTTCCATATCTGAATCATCTACCTCTGGTTCTTCTACTTGTGGTATCTCCACAAAGAATGATGTGTATGGAGTCACAAAACCATATACTAATGACAGAGCAGTTACCTCGGAGACAAGTTCATCGGTCTCGCCTTCGACCTTCATCATATCGAGTTTATCCCTGATAGTATTGTAAGCCCATAGGCGTGGAATGAAACTGTTATCATCCATGGTCTGAACAGAGAACTTATGCTCAGAGGTATAATCTCCATCTCCGGTGCTGCCATCTGCCACTGCAGTAATGACCGATGCACCCTCATCATAGTTACCCAGGATAATTGCCTCAGAACCTGCAAAAAGATGATCCTTACCTGTGATAACCACATTCGTGCCTTCATCATAGGTAAACACCAGGTCTGTCACAAGTGGTGTTGAGATGGTCTCATAGAAATCACTTATACCTGCCGATGCTTCGGAGTTCTCCTCAAAATAGACCGCTATGCCTTTGTTTTCAAGGCTCAGTGCCTGAAGGAAATTAAAATCATAACTATATTCATTTCCAAAGGCTATGGAGAATATAGCTGCATCCACATTGTTAGCTTCCAGCACGTTCTGCCTGATCACCGCAGTTGATGTGACCCCTTCTGTAGGTTCACCATCTGTCAGGAACACTATGACTGGTACATTGTCACTCTTTGCGTAGAACATTTCAAGTGCTTCCACCAGTGCATCATTGATATTCGTACCTCCCCATGAATCTGTACCAAGCACCTCTGATGCTGCTTGAGCCTTGTTGTCCTCGTTTGCCATCAGGATCTCGTCACTATATGGCATGTCATCCGAATCAAAGAATACTATATTGAAACGGTCATTTTCAGGCAAATCTGTGATGATACTTGAGAATGCTTCTCGCACCTGCTCTATCTTCATGCCATCCATTGAACCGGACTTATCTATCACAAAAATGATATCCTTGTTCAGAGGAGAAGTCCCAAGTTCATCGGCAGTGGGTGAGAATATATGCATGAAATAACCTGTTCCATTGATCTCATAGAACAGCATCTCACCGTCAGAATCTGTATTCTCAGTTTTGAACACAATGGTCATATCCGAATCCTGCAGACCTTCTGAAGAATATTCCACCTTTGCACTGTCTGTGGACGGATAGGAAATATCTGTTTCAAGGCCCGGTGTCTCAACACTCAGAATATCGGTGGATGAACTGATATCCACAGTAACGCTCAGGTCTTCCACAACATGGTTGCTCTGAAGATATTGCAGATATTCGTACTCATCCATTGTTCTTGCAAGAGCCTGCTCATAGGTGAGTTTCACTATGATGCTCTGGTTAGCCTCGAAGTTCAGTGAGTATGAGAAAAGCTCGGTATCTCTTGTTTCCAGCAGACCTGCTGTTCTTCCACTTGATACCGCCTCTGCGAACTTCTGCTGTGCCTCTTCATTCTCAAGGATGTCAGCCTGATATTCTTCTCCATCTATCGTTATGGAGAATGCCGACATGAAAGCGCCCTCAGGTATCAGGAACTGGAATTTGTCCGTTACAGATGAATTACCCGTGTTGTCAAGCTTTTCCTCAACGGTGGTAATGGCATAACCATCGTGTATATTGACATCGATATTCATATAGTCGGACCCAATGTTCGATTGCGCCAGAGAAGGCACTATCAGCGATACGCATGCTAAAGATATAAGCAACAAAACCATAGCCCTTATAGAGCTTTTTTTAAGATCCATGATAACCACATATCCCAACTAGACTGTCAGTACTTTGTAATGTTATACATAGATCATAAAAAGTGTTTTGGCCAGAGTTCAAACTGAATGATAAAAATAATTATCTGCAAACTGCATAAAATGCTTTCATAACTACAAAAATCATGAGTATAAAATGGAAAAATAAAAAATACATTGTAATAATATAAAATATCAAAAGAACGGTTATGAAAAACGAAAATTTAGTAGAATAAACAATTGTAGGATCAATCCAAGTTCCACCAATTACCACAATAACTAACACTATACCTATTAAAATAGTATAGAATATATTTGCAAATGCTCTTTCTTTCAATGCACTACCCAATGAAGACCTTGTATCCACTGCTTTTAACATAACAGCAGAATTTATAAGAAAACCAATTATGATTGATGAAAAAGAAATAACGTAGTTAGATTGTTCTAATTTACAGGAAGCTACAAACAAAGGAAACACAGAAAGCACTACTGCAATTATATAAGGAACAAATATTATCCAAAAGATTATGTGAGAAAGGTGGGCATCTCTTTCTAATTTTGAGTAATTATCCCTTATAATATGTGAGACATCAAAAATCATTGGACTTTCGTTATTTGTCATAGCGATCTGTATTTCCTTGCAACACTGGCTGCATACTCACGTGCTTCGCTCATAACATAATTGTGTGCTATTGTTCCATCTTTTTTTATAACATCTTTATCCATAAGAGGGTAAGATTCTCTAAATTTAAGGTCATCTGAATCAATCTTAACTATGAACTCTCTAAGAGGAGTTGTCACCGTTACTTTTACCCCGTTCATTTCTGAATTCGTTACTTCATAAAATACAGTGTCTTTTGAATTTAAAATCATCTTTTTTAGAAAGGTGGTTAGTTCTTTTACTTTCGCATATGGAACCAAACTTTCGTTTTTAGAAGAGGTTATAGACAGGTTTACACTATTCAAGTTGTCAATTTCAATCAATTCATTGTTATTAAGATTTACACCATCATCTGTTGTTGATAAAATCTTGCTTGCATTATCTTTTGAAACATCGTGAGAAATAAATTCTATTTCTGTTATTCGGTCACCATGGTTCATAATATCAATAAGTTCTTTGCTAACTAAAGGATTGACAGATATAATGGCATTTATTTCATTTTCGTCGCCCAATTCCTTTTTTAACATTTCATTCAATTCTTTTTTTAACATTTCACTTAAAATTGTTTTATATCCATTCCTAGAATAGGTTTGAGCTATTAAATAAGCCTTATTTTCTATCAGTTTATCTTGAAAATAAGTAAAAGTCAAATCAAACACTGGAGTTTTCTCACGATCAATAGACTTTTCGTCAATTTCACCAGTATTAGTATCCATTATTTTTCTTATAATCCCATATTCTCCATAGTAAACTAAAGATTGAAGTATATCCATTTCTTTATCTTTGGTAACCTTCGGAGACTTTTCGAATTTTAATGCTTTTTTGCTTGATTTTTGCAAAAACGGTTTTTTATTATAGGTTGATATCGCATTAGAAATTACATCAATAAGAGATTTATTTGTTCCAAATAGATTATTGATATCTTGGTCTTCTTTTGACCTTTTCTCTCGAATTGTTATAGAATAAGGATGTAAGTTTACTTTAGACATTAAATCATTCCACCTATATTTTAAAATAGAGGTTTCCTTTTGCTTAATCTTTAAGAAGTAAAGACTTGATTAAATAAAAAGTAATCCCACTGAAAAAACATGGACAGAAAATATAAATTCCCCCTGCACAGCACATTTAAACCAGAAAAGGATAGAGTACTATCATAAGAGGAGTAGCTATGGCAATGAAATGCGCTTTATCCGAGGAACTTCCAGTCGATGAATACCTGATAACCGAAGAGCCTTACTATGTACCAGTTGGCAATGAGGTGGAGATATTCACAGCCGCTTACAAGAACCTGCTTCCGGTGAATCTCAAAGGACCTACCGGCTGTGGGAAGACACGGTTCATGGAGTACATGGCATGGAAATTACAGCGGCCTCTGATAACAATTGCCTGTCATGAGGACCTCACCGCCACTGACCTTGTGGGACGTTTTCTGATAAAAGGAGAGAGTGTCGAGTGGAGTGACGGACCTCTCACAAAAGCTGTCAGGGCAGGAGCTATCTGCTACCTTGATGAAGTTGTTGAGGCCAGGAAAGATACCATAGTTGTTATTCACCCACTTACTGACGACAGGCGTATAATCCCTATTGACAAGCTTGGAATAGTTGTTAAGGCACCAGATGAGTTCATGCTTTCTGTCTCATACAACCCCGGATACCAGAGCATTGTCAAGGACATGAAACAGAGCACAAGACAGCGATTCGTTGCTATTGATTTTGATTACCCGCCTGCTGAACTGGAAAAGCAGATCGTTGCCCATGAGAGCAAGGTCGACGAGAACACAGCCACCCAGCTTGTGGAAATAGGGCAGAGTATCAGGAACTTCAAACACCATGGTCTTGAAGAAGGGGTCAGTACACGTCTGTTGATATACGCAGGAAAGCTTATCCAGGAAGGTATCGAGTCGAAGGAAGCCTGCAGGATAGCAATGGCAAAGCCAATAACTGATAATCCTGACCTCCAGAAGAGTATCGATGAGATCATTGCAGCCATAATGGAGTGAACTGATACGTGGCAGAAGACACAGGTAAACAAGTACCTGCCACAACCGGGAAGATCGAAGAACTGATAGCAGGCCATTTTCCAAAACTTGACAGTTCCGAAATTACCGAATTAGCAGCAGGCTTTGAGAACTTAGATGACAAAGAGCTGGAAGCAGTTCTTCACGCTGGTAAAGGAGCACTCAGACGTGGAATGAGAGTGCTTATAGCATACCTTGGTGCTGCCCCCTATGTTTACAGAACCCTCGGGGAGAATGAATTTGAGAACTGGCTTGCCCTTGCTAGAGATATCTCAAAACTAAGCGTATCCTGCTGTGAAGGTTTCTTTGATTCCTCACTTGCGATCATAGAGAAAGGTGGTCTGGAACTACTGGAGAATTGGACGAAAACAGGCATAGCCCTGTCCGAACAGAACAAATGGATGGCAATAGCCTACTTCAAACACACTGGAAAAGTAGTGATATCAACCGAACCTGCAAGGTTCCAGGAACTCGTCGGAAAAGGAGAGATCATAGGCAAGGTCAATGTGAAAGTTGCCGAAGCCTATTTTGAACATCTGTGGCTGCTTCACTCACTGCTTACTACTGAGAATTTTGCCTTGTTCTGCCATATAACAGGACACATTATCAAGGTCCACTGGCTCACAGCGATCGAACTCATAAACATAGCAGTAAAGACATTGCCTGCTGTCCGACCATCGAGAAGAGAAGAACTCCTCTCATCAATGGAAAATATCCTTGAGATGGGGGAAGCCCCCGCAATAGCACTGTTAAGGAATGCAGGACCTATCCTGGAAAAAGCAAATGAGAACGATCTGGAAACACTCGTCACAATTACAATGGATATTGCAACCACTGACAGTGAAAGTGCAAAGGTATTCCTTGATACGATCCCACAATACCTTGACATATTGGAACTAAAAGAAGTAGAGGAATGGAAGGATAAAGCCATATCCGCATTCCCTGCTAACAAAACAGCACTCAGAAATGTGATCCCATCGAGCCTTGCACTTGGAGATCACTATGATGATACAAATAAGGATGCAAGATCGATACTGATAGACAAAGGCATCCAGCTTGCAGATATCCAGCCGGAATGTATCCTCAGTTATTTTGAAAATGCTTCCCTTGCATACAATATCCTAAGCTCTGATATGTTCGAGGAATGGATAGGAACAGGAGAAGGGATAGCCATACAGGGACCTGAATTGGGTTCCAGCTATTACAGGAATTCTGTTCTGACATTAAGTAAAATTGAATCAAAAGAACATGAGGAGATATTCAGTATCGCAAATACTCTTCTTAAAAAAGAAGGAGCCCTTAGCAGCACTTTCTTTGAATTCCTCGGTCCTTTTGTTGACAGGGCAGGAACAGAGAATACAGCAAAGTGGGCTGAGATCGGACTGAAAGTATACTCTAAGGACAGGAAGCTTGCATTGGATTATTTCTCTCACTCACCTTCACTGCTTGAGAAACTGGATATTGGAGAATTGGAAGAGTGGACACTGAAAGGACTTGAAGCTGCAGAGGAAAAGAAAACTGCAGGAAAGGCATATTTCTCACTTGAATCGAAGAGTTCCAGAGAACTGGTAGAAGAGCTCACCGGTGCTGTTGCCCTCAAAAAAGTGGCAAACGTACTTAGATACTATGCCCTTGGACTTTCTGGTAGTAATTTTGTTATACGTTCTATGGCAGCATTACCTCTCCAGATAGAAGCAGAGGGCATGAACCCTATCATAGCAGGCAATACCATTTACCTTGCACCGGGGATGGGGATCTATCAGGATACAGAGGATAATTTCAAGATATACAAGCTCAGTGTGATGCACGAGGTAGGACATGTACGTTTCACATCACTGGATGTGCCACAGGAGAACGTGAATGCACTTGCAGAGAGGATACGAGGAAAATATCCAGCTCCAACCAATGAAGAAGCAACAGAACCTGACCAGAACAACGAAGACATCGACCCTGTTGATCTGCTCTCACTTTTCCCGAACCAGATACTTGCTGCGACCATATTCGGAGTGCTGGAAGATGCACGTGTCGAATACGTGATAATGGACCACTACAAAGGAGTGCGTTCAGACCTTGAAGATGTAAGACACAGGATGCTTCTCATGAGACCTGTACCGGAGGAGGGACTGGAAAGGTTCATGGAGGCACTTTTATGGGTCACTACAGGACATGAACCTGAGTTCGAACTGGAAGAAACTGTCAGATCCACCCTTGACAGGGTCAGGGAAGAACTAAATGAAAATATATTCAACCAGGAGTCAAGCACCTTTTCCTCTCTTGAACTTGCCTTTGGTATATATTCCATGATCGAGGAAGTCTTTGGACCACTTGAACAGATCAAGTACATGATGATCAAAAATATAGGTTATCGTGGAATGGACGTAGGTGCTGCCGGACCTATCGACCCTATGATGACAAAACCCTATGAGAATGTCATCAAGAACTTCATCCCTGAAACTGAAACTGACCTCACAGCTGAGGAGGATAGACCTAAAGAGCAGGCCACTGACAGACCCACGCAGGCAATGGAAAAGAACTGGAAGCTTCTTGGCAGATACAAATATGATGAGTGGGACAGTACGATCAATGACTACAGGTCAGAGTGGAGCACCATAAATGAAATAGAACCTGTGGGAGGGTCCACAGCCTACTATAACAAGGCAATGGAACGTTATTCCAATGAAATATCACTACTAAAGCATACATTTGGTCTGATGAAACCCGAGGTATTCCACAGGTTGAAACAGCAGAACGATGGTACTGAGATCGACATCGATGCCTTCACGGAGTCACTTATCGCAAAGAAATGCGGTGTCAATCCTGACGAAGGACTCTACATCAGGTGGGATAAACACGAAAGGGATGTAGCAACCCTATTCCTGATGGATGTGAGCGCTTCCACACGTAAGGTACTTGGTGCAGATGGCAGAAGCATACTGGAAGTTGAAAAAGATGCACTGATAATAATGAGCCAGGCACTTGAGAGCATAGGGGATAATTATGCAATATACGCTTTTTCCGGCAAGAGCAGGGAAGCTGTTGAGTATTTTGTTATCAAGGAATTCGATGAAAAACTCTCTGATGATGTAGCACGGAGGATAAGTATTCTACAACCTGCGTCCAACACCCGTCTTGGACCAGCCATCCGCCATTCCATAAAGAAACTGGAACACGCAGGTGCAAGTACAAAGATGCTGGTGCTGCTCTCTGATGGTGAACCCTATGACAGGTCAAAGGGAGAGGACTCATATCAGGGAGATATCGCACAGGAAGATACGAGAGTGGCAATTGCTGAGGGAAAGAACAGGGGTATGCATTTCTTCTGCATTACAGTTGATAAGAACCCAGGAGATTACCTGGATAATATCTTTTCCGATGTGGGATACACCATAATCGATGATGCTCTTATGCTGCCTGAAACACTGCCATTGTTGTATAAGAGACTGACAACGTGAACTATCTGCCTAAGAATAAATAAAAAGGTAAAACGGAGCTTTAGCTCCGTTTACTGTACATTACATATGCACCTACTAGCAGGACCGATATTCCTCCCAGTATTGCAAGAATACCCGTAGAACTTCCGGAAGTTTCTGAATCTCCTTCAACTGTTATATCTTCCGTACTTTCATCACCTACAGACATCTTAGTATCCTCTTCAACGATATCGGTCACCTCGGCCTCTGAACCTATCACGAATGGAGAGAATCCTGGAGTCTCGCTCTCAAAGTGAACAAATTCATCGTCTTCCTCGGTCACAGAAGTAGGAAGTGCATTCCATGAACCATCTGTATACCTATAGAGATGCACTGTGCTTGCTACGATATTGTTTTCTTCAAGCCATGATCTTTCAACCTTGAAAGTGATCAACAGGTTCTCAACATTCTCCGGAGTTACAAACCCGGATTTACCAACCCAGATATTCATCTGCTGGTAGACAGTACCTGGTGCATCAAGGTCTGCAAATGATGACCGACCTTTCAATACTTCAACAATTGTTGATATCTTACCAGAGTTCTTCAGGGAATCGAACTGAACTGATGAGATAGCATTGCCATCTTTCGTGAACTCGTAATTGACATGTGAGTCCTTATTTACAAAGATGTTCAGCACATCCTTTACAAGAATATTCTCATACTTTTCGCCAGTGGTACCCCCGCCACCGCCTCCACCACCAGAGGAGCCACTTCCACTGGATGAAACACTGCTACCGATATCAATCGGATCATCGGACTCTGGAATATCAAATACAGTAATTCCATATGTAGAGAAGTGAGACACATAAGCTGTCCAGCATTCTTTACCATTGATGATATCTATTGAAGTTGAACAATTATCCCATTTGTATGAGGTCTCATTGTAATAACGAATGGAAACATCCTCTTTGGTCATTCCATCAGGTAAAACCACTGGATCTGTAGGTATTGCGATCAAAGCGCCTGACATGTTCTCCGCAAGAGCTTCATCCAGTTCAACATTAAAGAAATAAAGGCCGATCGATCCATCGTTCAGATCTTCCATTGGTTGAGTACTTTCTGTTACTATTATGGAACCAGTGGTATCATTAGTTCCATTAAAAATAATGGACATACCAAATTCACTACTGTTGAATATTCCTGTTCCATTGCCATAGACCATTGTTTCAAAGTACATCACTGAAGTGCTCTCACCAATGTTACCGGCAAGGTCAGTACCTTTTACATTCACGTAGAACACAATGTCAGTACCACGCGGGAAATATCCTGTCCATTTACTACCATCCTGATAGACTGTGATGGAATCGGAGTTCACTGCAACCTGAGGAGTTTCAGTAAGGTTTTCAGAAACACTTACTGTGACATTCCTATGGGTTTCGTTGTACTGAGAAGTTATTGAGGAAAAGGCAGGAGATGTGTGATCAACTACTACCAGCGTTTCAGAAATTGTGGAATTAGTATTCATTGCAGGATCACTTGCAGTAGCACTCAGGTTATAGTGCCCTTCATCCAGTGATGAAAGGTCGAACTCTGCACTCCACTTGTTATTGATAAGTTCTGCATTTATACTAACGCCATTATCAGTGGGGACCAGGTCAAGTGTGTATCCTACAAAGTTCACATCTTCAGACACTGATGTGTTCACTACAAGACTGGAACTACTATAAACATAGCTTCCCTGAGTAACATGCCCGATGATCTCATCAATGCTGATCACAGGAACTGTGTTGTCTACAACAACAATAACATCTTTTGATGCTGAATTCCCGAGTTCATCATAGCTTATCAAGCTCATAGTGTAAGTTCCGCTTGGCACAGCTTTACCAAGAGAATCACTTGTATTCCAGTACAATGTCAAACTGTATTCACCTGAAACTATGTGATTGGTCAGATCCTGGGTGAAAACCACATGTCCTGAACTGTTCACTATCTGAAACTCACTTTTCAGAAGATACATATCACTGCTATTGAGTGTTATGTCAACTGGATTGTTCACACTGATATTACTCTCAAAACCAACACTTATGCCGACTAAAGGATCACCATCATCAACTACAATTGTATCACTTACTTCAGATGACCAGGCGCCATCATTGTCCTGAACCTTGAAATAGATAGTATGCTCTCCTGCAGAAAGGGACGATGTTGAAAAATCTGAACTGGTATTCAATTGGCCATCTATATCTGATCTCCAGTTATATGCAACAACATAACCATCAATATCAGTACCTGAACCTGCAAAATCAACGACCTCACTAATATTAGATGGGTCAGGGGAAATAGAATCAATGATCGCAAGAGGTTTTCCATTGAGACCTTCATTTATGGTCAAGATAGATGATACCTCTTCAGACCACGCATCATCATCATCCTGAACCTTAAAGTAGATGGTGTGAACTCCTGGAGAAAGAGCATTGGTACTAAAACTTGCTGAATTATTCAAGTAACCATCGATACTGGACCTCCAATTATAACCAGTAACTATACCATCTACATCATTTCCGAGACCTGTAAATGAAACGTATTCATTTTCACTGGCTGGATTGGGAGACATAGATGATATTGTTGCCACAGGCATTTCATTGGGTATTGTCCCCTCAATTTTACATTCTACAAAAGGATAGTATCTCAGATAAGGATCATCCGCGACCTGTAGATACATTCCAGGGGCAAATTCAATTATATCTCCTTCGCTGAGCAAAAGTGTACGGGAATTATACATTTTTATAGTACCACCCCAGGTAGTATCAACAAAAAGCTCCCCGAACTCATCGCCTGCATCAACTGAAACTATATCCTGATGATCTATCAGATAGAGACCATCGACTACCACAAAACTACCATCTCCATCCTCAGAAACTTCATTGATATGTACTCTGGATACTATAACATCATTCTGGCTTCCAACATTCGGATCATAATCCCAGGTTGCTTCACCGCCTGTTACATCGATAACTTCATCTTCAACGAATACACCATCTTTGGAAAGATCCATCCAGACCTTATCTTCTTCTACATCGATCTGCTTTGCAGTCAGTTCATATCCATTCGGAAGATCAAGGACGGAACCGGTCCTTAGTGTATAATTATAACTGCTATCGACAAGCAACTTCGCAAGCTCTCCGGGATCTGTATCCGAAAGGGAGACATATTCCTCACCAAAGAGACCTATTACAGGATATGTGGTATTGTAGAGAACAGTATCCTCAACATTGAACTCTGCAGCATACTCTGCCTGTACGATCGAGGTTGTATAACTGAGCCCTCCTTCATCAGGAAGAACCGGACCACTGTTTATGATCGTCAGTTCTTCTGAGCGAATATCATTATCGAGATCATACATAAATCCTGCAAAGTTGAGAGCCGTCCATGAAGAAGAACCGGTTGCAACAGCCCCCCTTAACTGGTGAACTCCCTGTTCTGTGCATTCCTCCATCAGATAGAACCGAAGGTCATCATCATCCGCGACCTTGAATTCCAGACCTTCTGCTATATTCACAGTATCACTCCTGTTCAGTGTTAATGATCTGTGATTGAGCATTGTGATCGAATCGGAAATACTGTCAACTTCAAGTTCACCGAATTTATCAGATGGGTCCACTTCAAGAATGTTGTCAAAATCCAGGAGCCAAAGACCTTCCACGACTACAAGATCATCAACACTTCCCTGAAAGATATCAGTAATGAGCAACCTGAAGACGATGACATCATTCTGATCGCCCACATCTCTTTTATAATCCCATGTTGCTTCCCCTACCGTGATATCAATAACATGATCTTCAATGAATTCTCCATCTCTGGAGAGTTCCATCAAGACTTTATCTCCTTCTACATCGATCTGCTGTGCAGTCAATTCATATCCATTGGCAAGATCAAGCGTAGAACCGGCCCTAAGTGTGTACTTGTCGTCTGTGTCAACAAGGAGCCGGACAAGTTCTCCTGCATCATCATCAGCCGTTGCAACATATTTATTCCCAAAAAGACCGAGCACGGGGTAAGTATCATTATGAACAGAGGCATCTTCACTTGCAAAGTCAGCTTCGTATCCCATCTGCACAATAGACACATTATACCACAATTCTCCCTGAGGTATTGACCTGCCATAAATATTGTAAATTGTGATACACTCTGAACCAATGCCGTTATCGACATCATACCAGAATCCTGAAAAATCAGTTGGCCTGATTATTATATCAGATACAGTTGAAATAACAGAGCTTCGGAACTCAAACTCATCAACTGTCCTTGGGTCTTTTTTAATGAGCCATTCCCATTCCGTTGTTGCACTGCCATTCTCATTTGAAGCAACCACTTTCACAGCATGTTCTCCGTATGAAGGTGGCAGGGCGTAGTATGAAGAATTTGTTGAAGAAAGAGTGGACTGTACATTTACATCATCAAGGAACCATGTAATATTTGCAGCCTGATTCAAATTTATCCTGAAAAGCTGGGATGTACTCTCTGAGCCTTCAATGGTCTTTGATGGACTGAAAGATACAAACATCAGAGTCTCTTGCTCATTATAGCTTTCAACAAAAGGATAATACCTCAATGCAGGATCATCTGCTACCTGTAGATTCATACCAGGAGCAAATTCAATAGTGTTTCCTTCATTGAGAATAATTGTATCGGAATTATACATTGTGATAGTGCCATCCAGGATAGTATCGACCACAAGCCATTCAAACTCATCACCAGACCCTACGGAAAGTATATCCTTATAGTCTAGCAGATAAAGACCGTCAACTATAGCGAAACCGCCGGTAGCATCCTCTGAAACATCACTGACATGGACCCTGAGAACAATGACCTCTGCCTGCCCTCCAACAGCAGTAGAATAGTCCCAGGTCACCGGGCTTGCTGTAGTATCAATTACTTTATCCTCAATGAACACACCATCCTTTGAGAGTTCCATCAAGACCGTATCATCTGCCACATCGATCTGCTTTACGGTCAGTTCAAAGCCTTCAGGAAGGGTAATTATTGAATCGGTCCTGAGGGAATAATTGCCACCATCATCAACAAGTAACTTCACAAGTTCATCAGGGTCGGTATCCGAAAGAGAAACATATTTTTCGCCAAAAAGACCGACCACAGGGTAGGTGGTATTGTAGAGAACAGTGTCCTCATCGTTGAACTCGCCATTATAATCTGCCTGCACTACAGAAGTTGTATAGACGAGTGATCCTGCAGCAATGGATCTGCTGTAAATGTCTATGATCTCAAGTCCTTCAGAATAAATATTGTTATCAAGGTCATACATAAATCCTGAAAAATTAAGGCCGTTCCAGGCAGAAGGACCAGTTACAACAGTTCCTCTGAGCTCATGCATTCCCTGTTCCGTACATTCCTTCATCAGATAGAACCTAAGATCATTGTCATCTGCGATCTTGATCTTCATATTTTCTGCTATGTCCACAGTATCTCCCATGGACAATGCCAAAGACCTTTGATTGTACATTACAATAGTATCAGAAACACTGTCAACCTCAAGTTCACCGAATTCATCAGATGGTTCTACTTCAAGGATATCTTCAAAATCCAGAAGCCAAAGACCTTCTATGACTACAAGATCATCAACCTGACCCTGGAAAATATCAGTTATAAGTACTCTGAAGACGATGACATCATCCTGATTTCCAACGTCTCTGGCATAATCCCAGGTTACTTCACCAGAGGTCACATCAAGAATTTCATTCTCAATAAGTTCACCATCTTTGGAGAACTCCATCAGGACCTTGTCACCTTCAACATCGATCTGCTTTGCAGTAAGCTCATATCCATCCGGGAGCTCAAGTACAGAATCGGTCCTGAGTGTATATTTATCACCTGTGTCAAGAAGAAGAGGGACAAGTTCTCCTGCATCATCATCGTCCGTTGCAACATAATCTTTCCCAAAAAGACCGATCACAGGATAAGTATCACTATAAATAGAGGAATCGTCGCTTGCAAAGTCAGCTTCATACCCTATCTGCACGATCGATGATCTATAGAAAAGAGATACTTCAGGGATCGTTCTGCCATACATATTATAAATAGTCAGAACCTCAGAACCGATACCCTCATCAATATCATACCAGAAGCCGGAAAAATCAGTTGGTGTTATAACTACACCGGAGATTCCCGATATGATAGGACCCCTAATATCTTTTACATTGCTTGTATTGATCTCTATTGCATTCGCAACACCCACACCAAATAATGACATGATGAGGATTAACCCAATAAATAATGTTTTTAGTTTCACCACAGTACCACCTATAATAACGTGGTGAGAAATAAACAAACATACAATATAAATTTTGTCAAATCATTAATTTTTAGGAATAATATTATAGAATTTTGACAATATATGACTCTATAAGGACATAAAACAGACAGTGTTTTTTCCGATGTAGGATACACCATAATCGATGATGCTCTTATGCTGCCTGAAACACTGCCGCTGTTGTATAAGAGACTGACAACGTAAAAAAAAATAGAAAAAAGGTAGATCGATGATGGAATAAAAAGAGAGGATAAGGATCCTGTATCCTCAATAGCTTGCGTGTATCTTTGCTTCCAATGTTGTATCTTTGGACTCGCTCCATTTAGCATCAAGGGAGATATTGGCCTTAAAACCGGTCTTATGCTTGAAATCGACCTTCTGCCCTTTTTTTACTCCTTTTTTATTCAGGATGGTGCTGCTGCCGTCCTTGACAACGATATCCCATGTTCCTTCATCTGGAGAAGTTATCTCGAAATTGCCTGAGATGGTCACCCATGCTGTTGTCTGGGAAACTGACTGATGACCCTTTCCATTCTTGACCGGAAGCTTGAAAGTGATATCTTTGGTACCACCAAGAAGGACCTCTTCCTGGGATAGTGCGATCAGTTTCTTCAACTGAGCATCGTTTATCCCGATATGCCCCATTATGTCATTATGCACAGAGTTCATCATTCCAGTCATATTTGCATTCTCTATTTGTTCACTCATTTTTATCTCTCCTTGCCCAACCCTGTACCAAACTGCAACGGAAATATCAACCAGACATCTTTATTTTCATTGAATAATATATCCAAAAATAATAGTTGTCTGCACTTCCTGAATATATCTTATTAAATATAAAACTGTGTCGGATATTTTGAATATCGGACCATAAAATATTAACAGAATGTTAGTACCACGATCATTGTGGTAACTAGTGTATTCAGACCGATATCTCCACTACCCGAACGTCCTGGAACTATACACAAGGACCGGAGAAAACTAAGAACAAAAGAAAAAAGATGGTCAGAATACGATGGTCCAGCCGGACCTGACCTCTTTTCCTGTATATTTAACCTCATGCATCAGTTTGCCCTGTGCATTATAGAGTGTGATCACCCCTCCATTATTTGCAAGCATTACACCTTTGCCGGAAAGAAGTATGCGGGTTCCTGAGCCTGCATTAATGCCACCTTTGAGTACGGACTTTCTTCCAGGACCATCCTGAATGAACCAGCCATCAAGATCGATATCCTCTGGAGAGGCATTGAAAAGTGTTATAGCCTCTTTACCTACATCAACACCTGTCGGATTTACAAGTGCACCTACTATTTTTACAGAACCTGCAGGAACAGCGGCCTCAGAAGCATCATCTGTATCATCACATTTTTGCGATGGGATCTTGTGACCATCTGGCATACAATGACCTGTTGAAGCATCTGTATTGAAACACTGCGACTGGAAAGCAAGGAAAATAGCTATCCACCTGTTCTCTTCAGGCAAATGGATAAGAAGGGCACCATCCTGGTTAGGTGCATCATCACCCTGCCACTTTGGAGAATTCCCCTGATTCATATGTATATCGTGAATACCACTACCGGGTCTGAATCCAAAGAAACTGTCAGGAAGGAAGGATTCCGGACCCCATCTTTCACCGAAAGCATAGATGATACTGTCACTTGAACTTACGGCTTTTTTTACATGTTTCTGGATAAGGTCGTTCAGATCATTAGAAGGACCGGGGACATCACATGGCAGAGGAAGCATCTTTGATATGTCAAAGAGCCCGCCACGAACATAATCAAGACGTATCTCACGTGAAGTATTATCAAGTCTCTTATAACCCATTCCAAGATTTTCAAGCTTTTCTGTGATAGGATGAGTGAAGTTGTCATCTACAAAATAAAGCAGTTCTGACGGAGGGATCTTGGAATTGATATTGACAGCCACACGATGCTCGTTCTTTCCATCATGTACAAGTATCTGATAATGGGCACTCTTGCCCTTTCCACATTTACAATCCTTGGGTTTGCCCTTTAATACCCCGTAATTTTCAAGAGACATGATGAAACTTACTCTGCTCCTGAATTAAAAGTTTTCTATTATGAAAGAACGTGTTCATTTGAAACAGATGGCATTCGGTTCCAGACCCATATCATTGAACACGTTTCCAATGATATTCCGTGGGCAGGTATCGTTATGGAACAGATGAGATGGACAATTACAGTCACTCGATCCAAACCCTCGGATAATATCACCATCCAATGCCTCGTTGAGCTTTCCTGCAAGCTGGCATTCAACCGCTTCATCCACCAGAGCATATACTACGCAGACCAGATCGAACTTTGAAGATACTGAAAGGTGGTCCACATGCCAACGTGGCTTTTTATCCTTCATCAATGAGAACAGTACATGGCGTTTCAGTCTTTTAAGACCACCTGAACCCAGTGCTGATCCAACATATACATGATAACCAGAACTAAAAACCACCCCCTGAAACCTTCCCGTATCAAGAGATGAGTCCTTATTTTTGAATATGAGACAGTATACCCCTTTCTCAGTTATATCTGGAAAGTTGCTTTTGTCCTGCATAGGATATACTCTCCAAAGAAAGCATTAAATCATTTCCTGTCAAACTCATATTGATAACTATGCCAGAAGAAATGAAGGATGCAAAAGATGTGAAAGGTTTCAAGCCAAGGGCTGTTGTCTATGCAAAGAAACTGGATGATGACTTCTCAGAAGCTGTGGCACAATTCTATAGTTCCGTATGGGAAGAGAAAGAAGGTGGCCTTTCTAAGAAGCAGAAGCATTTGATGGTATTCGCTATTGCCTGCGCCAGCCAGAAGACAAGCAGTGCCGTGAAGATCCTTCAGAGACTGAAGAAGTACGATGCAACTGCACAGGAGATAAAAGATGTCATGATGCTGGCTGCATGGACCGGCGGGATACAGAATTTTACAACTTTCACACCAAAGATACTGGAAGAAATGGAAAGGCTGGAGTTCTGAACTCCACCTTATCTCATTACATATAATGGAAGAAGGAACCTTATCAGAATATATATGTGTATCACGAGGATCAGAGGCATTCCTATCTGGAAACTTGGATGTCTTGTCTTGTGACGGAAAAGCTG
The DNA here is from genome assembly GCF_900114835.1 of Methanolobus profundi. Lineage (GTDB taxonomy): Archaea > Halobacteriota > Methanosarcinia > Methanosarcinales > Methanosarcinaceae > Methanolobus > Methanolobus profundi. The sequence goes on from NZ_FOUJ01000004.1 coordinate 130,748, forward strand.
CATACCCAGTATCGACCCGATACTTCCACCTGCAATAGCCCACATAAAAAGTGTCTTCTCAGGTATCCTGTACTTGTTCTTTTTTGCTTTATTCTTGTCGAGCCCCATAAGGGAAAAAGCCACTATATTCACAAGCAGCAAATACGCAAAGAATATAAAGGTTGTATCCATAGCCCTTATTTCACCAGATACCGTATAAATTTTTCCCGGTCAAAAATGAGGGATCATACTTATTGTGGTCCAGCCGGGAAGTGGTTGTCTGGAATGATTGGTAATCATAATTGGGTGGTTAATATGACAAAAAAATGGCTGATATTGATAACAATATTGATGCTTGCAGGCGTACTGGTTAGTGGATGCGCTGATAATGCAGAAGATACAGTTGTAGAAGAAGAGATCGAAGAAACAGTGGCAGAGGATGTAGAAGAAGACGTTGCACCTATTGGTGACGGACAGGATTTCGCGGTAAGAATGGAATACTACGGAATGATGAAACCTTCTGAGCTTGAACTTAACAGAGGGGACACCATAGCCTGGAGAAATTACAAACCGCAGGGAACCTATGTCCTTGTAAGTGACGATGGGCTCTTTGAGGATCAGGAGATGGATTCCAACGATGCATACTCATATACATTCACTGAAAGCGGAACTTACACATTCAGTGTAATAGATACTCCTGACATGACACTCACGGTCACTGTCAATTAATGAGGCTCAATGCCTCATCCATTTTAATTTAAATGTCATTCCTCTTTTTTAAAGTCCATTGATATGGAATTCATGCAGAACCTCTTACCTGTTGGTTTGGGTCCGTCATCGAAAACATGACCAAGGTGGCTTCCACATCGACTGCAGACAACCTCAGTTCTTTCCATGAAGTGACTGTGGTCCTCTTTGAGGGTTACCTTATCGTCAGCAAGGGGTTTGAAGAAACTTGGCCATCCTGAACCGGAATCATATTTGGTATCTGAACTAAAGAGCTCCTGCCCACATGCAGCACAAAGATAGGTACCTTTCTCCTTGTTAGCATAGTATTTCCCTGTGAATGGAGCCTCTGTGCCTTTCTGACGCAGCACTATGTACTGGTCCTTGCTCAATACTTCTTTCCATTGTTCTTCGGACTTCTCTGCAGGAGCATCCTGCTTTTCTGTTCCCTTTGTTTCTTTCACGTTCGGTCTCCCCATGAAAAGTGGATCATATTGTGATAAATAGGTGACGTGTTGACAGATCAAAAAAGGAACATCGTTCATTTAAATATACAGATAAATATAAATATTGTTTATGAGAGATTTAATATTGTTTAACTTACAAATAAACAAACGGGATTAGTTCAATTATTTGGGAGAATAATTGAGAAATATGAAATATTGACTTCTGTCAATTCAAAGGGGAATTTGAATGTCGGATTGGATCACATACTATGAAGACAACAAACTAAGTGCATTGAAGAGAATAAAGAACATGGCCCTTTCTCCAGGATACAGGAAAGAGCTAAGTTGCTGGGTCAACAAATACCTTGATCCATTTTCCGTTGCAAGGACCATATCTATTGAAAGAAAGGAAAGTCTGGATCCTTATTCGAGGATACGCATGGAAGCAGAAAGGGACCTTGAGTTCACACTGCTTACTGCAACCGGAAAGGACAGGAACAGCAGCGACATCATACTATTTGAGAGCAATCTCCTGCTTCTTTTCAACCTTATGCTTAAACATATAAGAGCAGCATAAGCTAAAACCACATTAATAACCGTGTAAAAAGTGTACCGGGCAGGATGAAAGAAAGAGATAAATATACCTATCTGGCCTATTAGTTCCATCCCTTTTTTCAGGGAAGAAGGCAGATTCATTGCAGGACCGAAGTAAACTCTTAGCTGACGAAAGCATAGGTAAGCTCCTTTTCAAACTTTCTGCTCCCGCCACTGTGGGAATGTTAGTTCAGGCTCTCTATAACCTGGTAGATACTGCTTTTGTAGGACAGGCACTTGGTGAGAACAGTATACCAGCCATAGGAGGTATCGCGGTGGCTTTCCCTGTTATGATGATAGTCATGGCAACAGCTCTTGCCATCGGTATCGGTGGAGCATCCATGATCTCGCGCAGCCTTGGTAAAAAAGACCAGGACAGGGCCGAGAACGTAATGGGAAACGTACTGTCCATGGTACTGATAATAAGCGTGCTCATCTGCGTGCTGGGAAGTATATTCATAACGCCCATATTGAGGCTCTTCGGGGCTACTGATACGATCCTGCCTTATGCTACAGATTATCTCAGCATCATATTGTACGGATCAGTGTTCTTCATGTTCGCTCTGGCAATGAACAATGTCGTGCGCTCAGAAGGAAATGCAAAGGTAGCAATGTACACCATGCTTATCTCAGCTCTGGTGAATATCATACTTGATCCTTTTTTCATATTCAACTCAGGATATATCGAGTTCAATTTCCTTGCTGACAAGTTAGGGATCGTTATCCAGCCACTGTATGTGTATGGGTTTGGACTGGGAGTGAAAGGAGCGGCAATTGCAACCGTACTTGCCCAGACCACAGGAGCAATATTCCTGGTATGGTATTTTGCATCCGGAAATTCAAGTCTCAGATTCCACACAAGATATCTTATACCAAAATGGGACATCGCAAAGGAGAGTATCTCAATAGGAATGGGACCACTTGCAAGGAACGCATCCAGTAGTCTGGTTGTGATCGTACTGAACAATATACTCATTGCCTATGGCGGAGGAGATATCGCAATTGCCATCTTCGGTGTTGCCAACCGCCTGTTCATGTTCACATTCATGCCAATGTATGGGATCGTTCAGGGATTACAACCCATTGTGGGATTCAACTACGGTGCAAGGAAGTTCTCCCGTGTAATGGAATCGGTGAAGCTCTCTATGTTCGTTACGACCACCATGGCGATCATTGGATTCATAGTTCTCATTGCCTTCCCGGAACAATTGTTCCGAATATTCACCACCGATCAACAGCTTATCTCATCCGGCAAATACGCAACACGCATCATGGTACTTGCATTGCCACTGGTAGGTTTCCAGGTAGTTGGTGCCTCACTATACCAGGCCATAGGAAAGGCACGACCATCGTTCCTGCTGGCAATGAGCCGCCAATTACTATTCCTGATACCTCTGGTATTGATACTGCCACATTTCTTCCAGTTGACAGGTGTATGGATGGCTTTCCCGTTATCTGACAGTCTATCCTTCATGCTCACTCTTGTAATGGTTATCAGAGAGTTCAAAGTACTCTCAGGAATGGGCGAAACGATCGCCTAGTAATCACCCTGATAGCCATAATACAACGCATTTAAAAAGCATCAGGACAATTCTAGGATTCATGTCATATGAGAACGGACCACTTTTACTGATGATACTTGACGGTTGGGGCTACACCACCGAAGATCAGGGTAACGCAATAACGGCTGCAAATACCCCCGTACTTGACTCTCTGGTAGAGAAATATCCTTCATGCTTACTTCAGGTCTCAGGAGAAGGCGTCGGGCTTCCTGAAGGACAGATGGGGAACTCAGAAGTAGGACATCTTAACATAGGTGCAGGCAGGATCGTCTATCAGGACCTTACACGCATCAACAAGGACATCAGAGAAGGCTCCTTCTTCGAAAATCAGGTTTTTCTTAAGGCAATGGAGAACGTAAAGGAAAATGATTCCTCACTTCATCTTATGGGACTTTTTTCATACGGCGGCGTCCACAGTCATATGGACCACATGAGAGCCCTTGTGGAAATGGCAAAGAAAGAAGGAGTTGAAAAGGTCTACATCCACGCATTCCTCGATGGCAGGGATGTTCCACCACAGACAGCTCTTGAGGACATGAAAGCTCATGAGGAATTCTGCAAGAGCACAGGTATAGCAAAGACTACAACTGTCTCCGGCAGGTACTATGCAATGGACCGTGACAAACGCTGGGATAGAACAGAACTGGCTTACGATGCACTCACACTTGGAGAAGGCATCCTTGCAGATGATGCTGTCTCTGCGGTCAGCCAGGCATATGACAGAGGAGAGAATGATGAGTTCGTCAAGCCTACTGTTGTTACAGATGAGGAAGGTAAACCTGTTGCAACTGTAAAGGACGGAGATTCAGTTATTTTCTTCAACTTCCGTCCTGACAGGGCAAGACAGATGACATACGCATTTGTGGATGATGCTTTTGATGGTTTTGAGAGAAAGCTCAGACCAAATGTCCATTATGTCTGCATGGCCGAGTATGATGAAAAACTGGATGTTCCAATAGCATTCCCACCGGAGTGCATTGAGGATACTCTTGGAGAGGTTCTGAGCAAGAATAACAAAAAGCAGCTTCGAATAGCTGAGACCGAGAAGTACGCCCATGTGACATTCTTCTTCAACGGTGGTGTTGAAAAGGAGAATGAAGGTGAGGACAGGTGTCTTGTACGATCACCTGACGTTGCTACCTATGATCTCAAACCTGAGATGAGCGCATACGAAGTAACCGATGAACTCGTAGCAAAGATACGTTCTGACAATTATGATGTTATAATACTCAATTTTGCTAACATGGATATGGTAGGCCATACCGGCATCGTCGATGCAGCCATAAAGGCGATCGAATCCGTTGATAAGTGTGTTGGAAAGATAGTCGATGCTATTATCGAGAAAGATGGAGCAGCGCTCATAACAGCAGACCATGGCAACGCTGAGAAGATGATAGACTACAATACCGGAAAGCCACACACTGCGCATACTTCCAACCCTGTAAGATGTGTTCTTGTGAACGGAAAGGAAGGAATTGGATTGCAGGATGGAAAACTCTCAGACCTTGCACCTACAATGCTGGAGATACTTGGTATCGATAAGCCTGAGAAAATGACAGGAATGTCGTTAATAACAAAATAAAAGGAATATTTGCTTTTCAGAACCACTTGTCCAGTGTGCTCTGGCCGCTTCCTGAAGAAGCCTTCAGGCGCTCCAGAGCCTTTGTGACCCTGTCCTCTGAGAAATCATGTTCCCCACAGAGGAAAGAGACAACTGCCTGAGCATCAGGTTTGTCCCATTTTAGAGAATAATCATCTGTGACATCAGGAGATTTGAAGAACTCTTTGATATCCTCAAGGTTCGGGATATCAAGTCCTTTTACTTCCAATACCTTTTCAATGCTTCCATGGTCCTTTATGAGCTTAAGGGCTGTTTTTGGACCTACTCCCTCAAGACCTTCATTGTAATCCGTACCCACACAAAGAGCGATATCTATAAGCTGTGAACGATCGATCCCAAGTTCATCAAGGTTCTCTTTCAGGTCGATGACCTCAGGTTTTACATCCACATAGATATTCTTCTTTGGAAGTTTCCTTTTGCCTGAGACAGTAAGGTTCCTGACAACCAGAGGAGAACCAAAAAGAAAAGAATCATAATCCTGTGATGCTATCTTGTCAGCATCACCTTTCTTGACCATGTAAGCAGCCTGCGCTTCCCCTTCTGAGGGTGCATCGACAAAAGGAATACCCATGGCAGTTAACAATTTCTTTGAATCCTCAACTATTGTCGCATCTACCTTTGCAGATGCCTGAGCATACTTATATGCCTCTTCTGCAAGCCCCTTTTCCCGGGCCTCATCCCATTTTACCTTTGCATTCTCACGGGACTCAGTGCGCTTCCGGATAGTAGCTGATTTCCATTCTGGTGGCTTGCCATCAAAAACAAAGACAGGTTTCACTCCTGCTTCAACAATATTGGTCATCCTGTAAAGGATACCGGACAAATGGGATGTTACATTACCCTGTGAATCCTTCAGGGGAGTTCCATCTCTTTGTCGGATGATACTTAAGAACTGGTAAAGTGTATTGTAGGCGTCTATCGCCACTATATCTAAAGAAAGGTCAGATACCTCGATCGTGCTTCTCCTAAGAAGCTCTCCTATATCAACACCCATATCGCATCATATAGAAAATATGTGGATCAGTTCAGCCTTTAGGCCTCACTTGTTATAAGTCCATTGCATTCAAGTCTTACATCAATGACAGAATCGTCATTCGCATCTATCTTTCCCACCTTAAGGATATTTCCTACCCTGTCAATAAGATGTGTTTTGGTTATCTGCACCTGATGCAGATCACCCGATTCTCTATTTTTGTGGATCACCACAAGGTTATGCTGATCACCATCATTCTTACCTAACTTTGACATCATGTTCTTCACAAGTTGTTCAAAGTCGGAATAGATAAGGATCTCAGAGCATTTACCGGCTTTTTTTATTATTCCTATCGGTTCTAAATTAATGCGCATGTACGCACCTCTTATAGATAGAGATATTACTCAGTATCCTACAACAGACTAGTTAATATGGTTTTCGGGTTTTGAATGGAACAATAAATATTATAATGTAAAAAATTATCTGTATCTGGTCCTGTCCAGTGATGCAATTACATCATCCATTCTCAAAAGGACCTCATGAACTCTTGAATCAATATTGTTCTCTACACTCTGAATATTTATTCTCAATGAACGTTCCTTTGCCTCAAGCATGTTATCAAGCTTACGCAGACGCATGTCAACTGAAAGGATCATTCCTGCCAGTGCACCCACCATGACCATGGCAGCCAATATTATCAAAGCATTTGCCGGACTGTATTTAAACCTTCCAAGCCACTCATAGGTCAGCACAAATGAAGAAACTACCATTACAACTGAGAATAATATATCTCTGATTTCCATTCTGATCCCTCTCTACTTAGATAAGGGCTGTTTTGCTATTTATATTATTTAACTCTATTTTTTTAAAAGAGAATCACTTAAATACTGAACCATACCTTTACTATATTTATATAATATTCGTTAATTTATATAATTGGAGTTGAACCATTGAGTTCGGAGACGGGAATAAAGGACTATATACCAATGCTTGTGATGGCAGGTATAATACTGATAGTACAGATCACAGCACTGCTTTTAGCCACACCAATGAATGATAGCGGCATGCAGGCATTCGAGGATCCTGATTCAACTGCTAACAGCATCTATTACATAGGGATCATCCTTGTATTCACGTTCTTCCTGTTGATGGCGATCAAGAAGAACATGGAATGGATCATACAACTGGTCATATTGCTTGCCGTGGGAGCCACCATGTTCTATGTATTCTTCGCCCTGCTCTCCCTTGCGAACATCACAGAGATGACAAACAACATCATATCCACTGTGGTAGCTGCCGTGCTCACCATACTGCTCTATAAGTTCCCTGAGTGGTATGTGATCGATACAGTAGGACTCATAATAGGAGCAGGAGCAAGTGCGATATTTGGAATATCCCTGTCAATACTACCTGTTATCGTGCTGCTCGGATTGCTTGCAATATATGACGCTATATCCGTGTACAAGACAAAGCACATGATCGATCTGGCAGAAGGAGTGATGGACCTGCGTTTACCCATCCTCTTTGTGATCCCAAAACATCTGAGGTACTCATTCATCGAGGATTCTTTCAATAAGGAAGAAGGCAAGGAGAAAGAAGCTTTCTTCATGGGTCTTGGAGATGCCATAATGCCAACGATCCTTGTAGTATCTGCAAATGTGTTCCTGGTGCAGAAAACTGATGCATTGAGCTATATTGGGTTCATATCCTACCCGGCCCTTGGTGCAATGATAGGAACTATCATAGGATTCATAGCACTCAGCGTACTGGTAATGAGAGGAAAGCCACAGGCAGGATTACCATTCCTGAACAGTGGTGTTATACTTGGATACATAGTAGGGGTACTGGCCTCAGGGGCCGGAACACCCTTCTACTGATCCTTTTTTAAAATAAGAAAAAACGAATATCAAATTTCTTTTTTTAATCCTCTTCCGGAAGCTCGGAATTGATATTGCATATAGCACAGTTGGAATTGGACAGACCTGAATTCGACTCGTTGAACTCTGCATCCACAGAACGTGTGCCTTCTGCAAGTACAGCAGCGGTTGAGATAGTGCTTGCTATGAGAATGGAATCGAATATCTCTTCCTTTGAGACACCAAGTCTCTTAGCAACCCTGACATGGGTCTTCATACAATGTTCACAGCGCAATGCTGATGCCACTGCTATGCAAATGAGTTCCACGGTCTTTGGGTCCATACGTTTGAACTCTCTCATAACGCTGTTCTCGTAGATCATACGCGATACGAAAAGTTCAGGCATATCCTTCATGAAGTTAATTATGTAAGGAACCTCACCATAGCGTTTCTCAACATCGGCCAGAATATCTTCCACGGCCTCTTCCGGCTCCTTATCAAGGATCTCTTTTATTTTATCAAGTTCCATAATAACCTCATGGCTTTGTTTTCAGCAGAAGATCAGGCTGTGAACCCTACTTCAGATTCACGTTTGATCTTGATCAATATATAATTTTTCATCTTGGAAAGCGTGACATCGGCCATATCAGAAAGCCTTACACCCTCATCGAACTCAAGGTTCTCCACCTTTTCATGGAACTCCTCATATGGAAGCTTCACACGCAGACCGTCAAGCTGGAGCGTAACCGGAGCAGGCGAGAACACATCGAATATCTCAGGGATCTGCTCATGGATCTCTTTCATGACCCTGGCAGGCAATACGGCCAGTGGGTCCTTTGCAAGATCTTCACGCATCTTCTCCACCACTTTAACGACGTTCTCCAGGAGAATATCGAGAGCACTCAGTTCACCACTTTTCCTCATACGGTGAGCGACCCTTCCAACGCCGCCAACATACAGGTCAGCATTCTCAACATCCTCTGTCTTAACGTCCAGAGGACCGCCGGTGACGATCTTAGGAATGGTAACGCCTTCAAGGAGCTTTGGCTTCTTGTTCTTTATACAATCACTGAAAGTACCGAAAGAGAATACAGCAAGGTCATGTTCATTGATGAGCTTCCTCTCGTAGTTATCGGAAAGTGAGACCCTTCTGCCCATTCCCCTTGCAAGACCGATCATATTGGTATTGGCACCGCCCCTGCGCATAAATTCTGCGACATCACATGCTGAATGTGGCAGGTGGTGTGATGCAAGTGTAGGGGAGACAACAGCTATCTCAGTACCCGTAAGCGGAGCACGGGTGAGCTTACCAAGAAGTTTGGTTCCCAGTGCTTCGATGAGATGGACATCATCCCTTGGTATGAGCATAACAAGAGTGACCTCTGTAGCAGCAGGTACTTTCTGGATAAGGTAACCTCCAAGGTCCTCCAGAAGTTCGGTTATCAGAGTATGCTGATGCACACCACCCTCATAGATATAGGGTTCCAGTATCGCTGCCATTATTCACCCTCCATTAGCTCTTCTGCAAGATCACGTGCTTCCTGTATCCATTCAGGTTTAAGTATATCCTCACTGGCTGCGAAAACGAACCTGTGACCATCCATTGAGTGATAACGCACTCTGAAACCTTCCGGGGTTGCCCTTATTGCCATTTCCACAAGCCTTGACTGGAGTGTACTTTGCGGGTCTGCAACTACCATATCTGCAAGGAACTTTTTCTCGGCATCCACATCTTGAGCCGTCATGATAAGAGTTTTCCTCTCCGGCTGGTAGACCTTTGCACGACCATATTTCGCCCAGAGCTTCTCAAGAAGTTCAGGCAGGTATTTCTCCTGTTCAACGGATATCGTGATCTCTTTCTTCAAATGATTGCTTATATCTACACTGGCCATATCAGAAACTTTTACCCTTGGCTGGCTACCTCTGAGGATCACAGCCATCAGGTAAAGGGATTCCTCTGGTCTTACTATGACCTTTATGCGACCTATGGAACCACCAAGTACAAGCTCAGTAATGATATCAGCAACTATGCTCTTGTACGCATCTCCTTCTGACTGGACAGGGGACTCTACAACGAAAGTCTCAAGAGCTTCCATAGAATTACTCCTCCACGTATCCTGATGCCAGTAAAGCACTTCCTACCGCACCTATAAGGTGGGAATTAGGTGGTACGAGAACATTGATCTTGAGCAACTCTCCAAGAGCCTTCGGGACACCTTCGATAAGTGATGAACCGCCTACAAGGATCAATGGTTCCTTCACATCGACCTCCTGAAGCTGCTGTTCGAATATCTGCTCTACAACACTATGACATGCAGCAGCAGCAACATCCTCAGGAGTTGAGCCCTTTGCGAGTGAGTTGACAAGTGACTGGATACCAAAAACGATACAGTAACTGTTCATATCCACATTCTGCTCCATTCCTTTAACTGCAAGGGCACCGAGCTCTGTGATATCGACACCAAGTCTCTTTGCGGTCATATCAAGGAAACGACCTGAAGCACCTGCACAGATACCTCCCATTGTGAACATTCCGGGGATACCATCATCTACAGAGATAGCCTTGTTGTCCATTCCACCAATATCAATGACCGTAGCATGTCCTTTCTGGGTATCTGCAAGATAGACAGCACCCTTTGAGTTGACAGTGATCTCTTCCTGGATAAGTTTGGCATCGAAGTGCTCGCCAATAAGGAAACGACCATATCCTGTTGTGCCTATTGCCTGAATATCTTCCTGCTTCACACCTGCCTCTTCAAGAGCCTGGTTGAAAGCCTCTGTTGCACTATCAATAACCTTGATGGTTGGTACCCAGCCGGACCCGATTATCTCGTTGTCCCTCATTACAACTGCTTTTGTAGTTGTAGAACCTGAGTCTATACCTGCAGTAAGTCCGCTCTGTTTTTCCCTTGCGAGCAGATGTCTTCTCCTTGCGATAGTTGTAAGAGCTTCCATACGGGTCAGCAGTGTAGCTGCCGTTGTACGCTCTGTGAATGAATAACTGATAACCGGAAGTTCGGAATGTTTGTTGATGTAACGGCGCACCTCGTTCCTGACAATAGCAGCCTCGGCACATCTGAAACATGAGGTAATGAATACTCCATCAACATCCGTGATACCCTCTACAACAGCCTTTGCCCTTGCCATCATGAGACGAAGATCAGGACTTGCAGCCTCAATTCCGAAATCCTTGCCGATATCGTCGAGTATATCGATCTCGATCTCAGGATACACCAGTTTGGCATTGACACTTGATGCTACAGACTCAAGTTCTCCGTGGACACCTGCATATTCAGAACCACATGATACCAGAGCAACTTTTACAACAGCTTCTTCGCTCATTCTGTTGCCTCCTCACCATCAGGCAATGTCTTCAGGAACTCCGCGATCTTATACACGAATTCCTGTCCTTCATCATCGGAGTGAGGGAATTCAAGTTCGAGGAGAGGCATCTCACGGCTTCTTATGAGGTATTTGGTAAGCTCGTTGGTACGTGCACAACCCATGCAACCAAATGCCATAGGTGATTCACCTACAATAATACCAGCATCTGCCTGCTCGATCATCGGGCCCACAAGAGCCATCCTTCCTCTTACACCTGCCGGAACTTCAACAGCTGCATACTTCAGACCGTGTTTTGGTTCCTCCGCAGTGATGTTCATGGGCGGGGAATCCACACCTACGGTAGTAACCTTTTCCTTTATCTTTTCCATCATTGCTATAGGTGTGTGACCGAACCTCTGGACCAGGTCAGAAAGGATCAGACTGTTTGTAGGGTATATGATAACTTTAGCCATTGTATTGCCTCATTGGGTGGATTCTATCAGATCCTGAAGCTCTTTCACTTCATATTTTTTCTTGCGTTCTACTTCCTTGAGAGGAACATGTTTGTCGTATTTATCGAGGGCGTTCCCGATCATTGGAAGCATCATTGCCTCTTCCTTCAGGAAATAGAAACCGGGTCGTGATCCTCCTCCACGGGATGCACGGCATCGCCTGTCATCACCAGGAGGGAAACCTCGCTCCTTTACGAATATATGGTTCTTGTCGAGGTCGACGATCTCCTTTACCACTTTGTTCACAGACTCCCTTGGGCCTGTGACCATGGTTCCAAAACATGTTTCCTTGATAACTATATCAGTACTTGATTCGTATATCCTCATAGCAGCGTCGATCGGCAGCACGCTATCTGAACTTGTGACAACGAGTTTTGTTATAACATCCTCATTTCCTTCGGCCATCTTCATTCCTCCTTGCTGCGTTCTAAGATATACACTATGTCACCATCCTTGAAATGCCTGAGTTTCTCGACATCAAGTATCTTTCCTATGATGTTGGTATTTGAGAACCTCTCTCCTGTCGGCCCGAAAAGATCATCATCTGTGGTCTTGACACCTACCATACCAGCCCTTTTTGCTGCCTGATTGGTAACACCGATCTCACCTGCAATGGTCATCTTAGGTGTGTTCTCAGGGAAGATCTCCTTGTATGATTCCGCCGGTTTCTCTGCCTTGAATATATAGGTGTTCTCATAGGTCATCATCACAGGAAGTACGCCCACAGGATTATACTGCAAGCCAACTGCATGTCTGAAGAAGTCAAGGGTCTTGGGAGCAAGATCATCGTAAAGCTCTATTGTCACAAGCATATCCGGGTCAACACCCTGCACTGTGACCTTCCTTTCCTGAAGGATCTCTATGGTCGTGGAAGGGGATTGCCTGACTATGTAGCCATCGTCCTCAGTATAACCTTCCCTTATGATCTCGATACCTTCAGCGCTCATTGCTTCCTGTGCTTCACTGTTGGTCATTCCAAGAAGCATTACCTGATCTGGAATGGATTCGACCATGATCTTCTGTCCATTCTCCACCATCCTGGCAAGCTCAATACCTTTTACCACATGACCAATGACAGAATGCATGATAGATGATGTGCGGCTATCCGTTGAGATATACAACTTACCGGCACCATAGCCAACGGTCCTTACAAAGACAGAACCTGTTGATCGTGCTTCGAAATTCTCGTAAGGTACAAGTTCACCCTGGAACCTGTGGTCAGATATGAATGATGTGGAACTAAGATCAGTGTGGAAAGTTCCGTCCCTGGTCACTGCAAAGAAGAACTCAGCGCCTTCCGGTGCAAGTGGGTCCATCTCTATCTCCACATAAGTGAAGATCTTTGAACCATCCTCAAGCTTAAGAGAGAGATCGGTCGTGGAAATATGATCTCCTGCCTTTTCCCATTCGACAACTGGCTCCACGGACAATATCCTGTCGCATTTTACGAGATCAGAAAGAACGTGTTTGCTGCTTATGAGCCTGGCAAAGACCCCTTCCTCAGGAGCACCATATTCAGAAGCATGTTTGGTCTTACTGATAATGATATGCGTATTTGCCGCATCGCCACCACCTGCTCCAAACAGCATGGTGAACCTCTCCATATCAGTACTTCCACGTACTGGTTCCATGTCTGTGGCAAATGGTCCAAAAGCAAGCGCGTCCCTGCTTGTCCAGCGAACAGGTACATCAGTAAGCTCTTTAAAAACAGATACCCATCTCTTTGAAGATGGGGATGATTCGTCCAGCAGTTCGATCTTGAACTCACCCTTAGAGGTCTTCACGACATATTCCACAGAAGCCTGGGATCTCGTGTCCTCCCTTTCAATGAGTATTCCAACTGCTGAGCCTTTCTTATAAGGTGCGTTTGACACCTTGATGGCGTCCTCAAGGATAGAACCTTGTGGTAATTTCAATTCCTGTCCGTTGATCTCTACCGTTATTTCGCCACTCGTGTCAAACTCCTCCGTAACTTATCAAGACATCATGTTTCTGCTGCCGCCTCCATGCGCTCTTCATCGGTAAGCTGTGACAGAACGGCAGCTGGTTCTCCAACACTGACAACCTTACCATTTCTCATAAGAGCTACACGATCACATATCTCTTCAAGGAAATCCATATCATGTGACACGATGACGAATGTGTCGCCCATCTTCTCACGTGCTTCCAGGATCGACTTTGTGACCTCTTTCTTTGTGAACGGGTCCATGGTACCCGTTGGTTCATCCATTATAATGATATTAGGCTCCTTCATCAATATCTGAGCCAGAGCAACCCTGTGCCTTTCACCTTCACTAATCTCATCTGACATCTTCGATAATATAGATTTTGCCTTCTCATCAGTGAATCCTGTTGCTTGAAGGGTATTTATTGCCTTTCTGACAGCAAGTTCGTATGGAAGGTCTATACCTATTGATTCTGTGAGATTGTCAATGATGGTCCTGTGAGTATAGAGTCCATATTCCTGATGGAGTATACCCATATATTTGACAGCACGGCCCCTGCATTCAGGTCCTGGTTTCCTCATGTCGATCCATTCATCACCGACACGTACCTGGATATCGCCACTTGTTGGCTGTACGATGCCCATAAGGACCTCGGATGTAGTGGTCTTTCCTGCACCACTTGTACCTGCAAGACCGAATATCTCTCCTTCTTTCACATCAAAGGAGACATCATTAACGGCGTAAACAACACCCCTGCTTACGGATATATACTTTTTGACAAGATTGTCCACTTTGATCAGCGGGTCACCGACAACAACGTCACATTTCTTTTCAACAGAGCAGATCATCTCCATGAACTCTTTTGCTACCTCTGAAGGTGCGCCCTCTCTGGTAATTGCACCATCCTCAAGAATGATAGCCTTGTCAGCAAGATCCTCTACTACCTCAGACCAATGTGAAGTGATGACCATTGTCATGTTGTAGTCCTTGACAGCCTTTGCGATCACACTGTGGACCACATCAGCGGTCCTTGGATCAAGCGTACCTGTAGGCTCATCGGCAATAAGGAGCATTGGGTCCCTTACAAGCTGACGGGCAAGTACTACTCTCTGTTTCTCACCACCACTAAGATCACGGGCCACGTGCATCATACGGTGTGAGAGCTGGACCTTTTCCAGAAGTTCCACTGCACGGGCAAGAGCGTTCTCGCTGCTCACGCCGATCTCAGTGAGGGAATTTACCACATTGGTAATGACCCTGTCATCTCCATAGAGAGCGAATGTACGCTGGAGCATGATAGCGATCCTCTTGGTTATCTCACGCCTCTCATTGTCATGCAATGACAATTTGATGAAATCAGCATCAAAGGCCTTGAGGGTATCCTGACCACATGCAGAACATTCCTGTCCTACTTTGCTTGGTGGTTCTATGTGTCCACATTTCTCGCATCTTGCGAGGTGGTATATTACTTCACCACTGATACCTTCATACTCTTCAACACCACGCAGGACGTGCATCAATACTGTTTTCCCTGAACCGCTTCTACCAAGGATACCGAGAACTTGTCCCTCTTCGATCGTCAGGTTTATATCTTTAAGAACTTTGACACCATCAAATTCAAGTGTCAGGTTTTTGACTTCAATGAATAATGCCATTTGATTTCCTCCGCCCAGGGGTGCATAGGAGTCCTTTTGCACTAATAATGATATGCATATCTACTCAAATTACTTAACGGTTTTGCAGATTGCGCACAAAACTAGCCCTGCTGGAGCCCATGCAGACCTGATAACAAGTTTTTAGCGATCTTTTTAAAGAATTACTGTTGGATTATTGAACTCAATACATAAACATAACGCATCTGCTTCGCGGTGTTAACTTCTAAAAAAGGGAGGAGCATAGTGATTTTACAGAGTAACGCCGTTACTTATTTTCTTTACTATGTCCACAACATCAACGATATTGCTTATGTTAATATCTGCTGCATCCATTAGTACCTGAGGTCTTTCATCACCTTGCTGGGATGTAAGTATTCCCACATCAGCCGCCCTCAAAGCCAGTATATCGTTCATGCCGTCACCCACCATGAGAACATTATCATAGCTCTTTTTGAGATCTTTGACTATACGCTCCTTATCATGGGTTGTGGCAACCGGAAAAACATATTCCATTGGAATATCCAGAAAAGACGCAAGTGTACTGAGGTTATGGGCATCATCACCTGAGGCTATGTATATATCAGTACCAAGCTCCCTGAGAGCCCTGACAGTATCAGAAGTACTGGAATACATCTGCCCTCCCGTACTAAGAACATAAGGCACGACATTTTCCTGAGAGTCCACTATCAACCCTGCGGCAATATAGAACACATGTGGACAGCGTCCCCTGACAAGGCTGACAACATCATTGATGTCACTTACCTTTGTACGGTTCTGCCTGATTATACCGTATACATCATCAATATGAAAAGGACTGCTTGAACAGCTTATACCAAGGTCGATATCATATTTTTCAATGAAATTATGAAGTTCCATACCCGGGTCGCAATTAGCCAGTTCGTCAAAACGTGTGCGAAGAACCACAAGTGCCCTGTCTGCCTTCTGCGCCACCAGAAGTGTTGTCTGTATATCCTCAAGGATCGAGCCTGTGCTCATTTCCTTTGCAACACGATACATATGCAACAGTGTCCCGGCACTGTCAAAGACAACAGCAACACGTTTTTTCATAGAGCATGATCGGTATTAATCAGATATATGTTTAGTCATAGCTTCTGAAAAAAGACGGCCAAATAACTAAATGCAAACAACTACAATTCTCACCGGGGTGCCATGACCAGAACCAACCGGATAATAATTGCCTTGATAATACTTATCGCACTGTCATTCGCCTTTGAGGGTATGAAACATTCGGAAACTGAGGACAGTATCATACTCTCAGAACCCTGGGACCACAGTCCTATCACCGTATATATAGATGACAAAGATGTTCCTGAACATTATAGTCCGAGTTACAGGGAAGATGTAGAGAAAGCACTGGAATACTGGGAGAGTGGTGGCAACGGGCAGCTCACATATGAAGCAGACTTCGAGATCGTCGATGTTGATAATGCGGACATACTGGTAATGTGGGTGGATAACCTTGAGGAAGATGCTGGTGTGGATAATGGTGTTGCGGGATTTGCCAGACCATATATCGTGAACGGACGTTTTGAGCGTATTGACATTGTACTTGAGACCGGGAACTACCAGGGATATTCATGGGTTCAGTACGGTGATATTGCCATGAAGGACATAGCTACGCATGAACTTGGACATGCACTGGGACTGGGACACAGCAGTGACAGGGATGACATCATGTACCCTACATATGACCGCAGAGAGAATCTGAACCCTCTGCTGCTCCATTCTACATGGCCTGTACTTTTGCTTCTGATCATCGCAGCAGTTACTATCATCTCGTATCACGGAACCGGCTGGCTTCACTACAGGAAAAAGAGAAAGAACCTCGAAGATGATATATTCAGTGATATGAACGAAGAGGAAAGGAATGAGTGAGAGAACGATCTATCAGGCGATCCTGAGATACTTTGCCGGAGAAATGATAGACTTCTCTGATCACAAGGTTGATCTCTCAGACCTGACCGAATTTCAGCGAATGGTCCTTGAGGAAGTAAGGAAGATACCTTACGGGGAAACCCTGACGTATCAGGAACTGGCCTGCAGGATAGGAAAAGATGGTGCTGCCAGAGCTGTTGGAACTGCTGTTTCCAAAAACCCGTATCCAATAATAATACCCTGTCACCGGGTGGTCTCATCTAATGGAATAGGAGGTTTTTGCGGAGAGACCTGTGGTGAGAAGGTGGAACTGAAAAGAAGGATGCTGGAAATGGAAGCCAGTGCTAAGGAAAAAGATGAATAATACTACGACAGATATTCATAAAGAGATGAGAGCATGTTCGGATGGACAGGAAGAACAGTAATTGTAGACCTTGAAAGCAAAGCGATCACCGAGACCAGGACCAGAAAGGCATTTGCAGAGCAGTTCATTGGTGGTCGGGGACTTGGATGCAGACTGATGGACGAATTTGCAGCACCGGATGTCGACCCGCTGGGCCCTGAGAATCCACTCATCTTCACTACCGGACCACTTACAGGAACATCTGCCCCGATGTCAGGACACTTTGCTGTTACATGTCGGTCGCCCCTTACCTCAACGATATTCAGTTCCAACGCAGGAGGACAGTTCGGAGCAGAGCTAAAATTAGCAGGGATCGATGCACTTATTATAACAGGAAAAGCTGAAAGCCCAGTCTATCTCAGTATATATGACGAAGATGTGGAGATAGTTCCTGCCGAACATCTCTGGGGAAAGAGCACCTCAGAAACAACAGCATTACTTGAAAATAAAGGAAAGGTTGCATGCATTGGCAAAGCAGGGGAGAAGCTTGTCAGCATGGCCAACATTGTCAATGACAGTATCTATTCCAGTGGTCGCGGAGGACACGGGGCAGTTGCAGGCTCAAAGAACCTGAAGGCGATCGTGGTCAAAGGGACGAACAAGGTCCAGATAGCAGAACCCGATGCCTTTGAAAGGGATGTTGAAAAGGTAAAAAAACTGCTGGTAGCAAACCCACCGGCATCGAAAGGACTGAAGAAATACGGTAGCTCAGTCATATCCGACCTGCTTGATCACACTGGAACACTTCCGGCCCGTAATTTCAGTGAGAAAAGATTTCATGGTGCAGAGAAGATCTCAGGAGAGAACATCAGTAGGAATTACAAGATACAGCAGCAACCCTGCTATGCCTGTCCCATCGGATGCAGAAGAATTGCAGAGGATGGAGAACCGATACCTGATTTTGATTCCATATGGGCATTCGGACCAAATATCGGCAACGATGACATGGAACTGATAAGGGAGATGGACAGGCTCTGCTTCGACTATGGACTGGACCCTCTGTCATGTGGTGCTTCGATTGCAGCATACATGGAGGTCAATCCATGGATGGAAATGGACGAAGTGAAAGGGATGGTCCTTGAGATAGGAAATGGGAAGCATGATGCCTGTAAAGGATCACATGCCTATCTGTGTTCTGTAGACAAAGAGGAATACAGCACATCGGTCAAAGGTCTGGAGCTTCCGGGCTATGACCCGAGGGAGATGGCAGGAATGGCTATTGCCTATGCAACATCCAACACTGGCGGGTCACACCTCAGTGCATTCATGGTAGCACCTGAAATAATGGGTAAACCCATGCTGCTTGACAGGAGATCGTTCGATGGCAAGGCTGCCCTTGTGAGGCATTTCCAGAACCTTACCGCATCTATCGACTCCATGGTCATGTGCCCTTTTTCCATGCTTGCTATGGGAGAGGTTGAAATTGCTGCAATGCTCAGCCATGTGACCGGAAAAGAGTATTCTGCCGAAGATGTGCTGAAAGCAGGTGAGAGAATATTCAACCAGGAGAGGATGTTCAACCTTAGAGCAGGGTTCACATGGAAAGATGATATGCTCCCGGAGAGGTTCTTTGGTGATGAAGGAATTGACAGGGAAGAATTTGAGAAAGCGATATCAGATTATTATCATTTCAGAGGTTGGGACGACAATGGCATACCAGCTGAAGATACATTGAAAGGTCTTGGGATCAGCAGGGATGTGAAATGACCGATATTTCTGCAGAATATGAAATTATAAATACATTTATATTAGTTTCTTCTATTATTACATTCCATTATAGCAGACTCAAAGGTTAACTTCTTATATAGCATTGGGAATTATACCCATTAGACCTTTTAAGCTCATAAATAATTGTTACGATTATGGAGGATTTTAAGTGAAAATACAAGTTGAAATTAAAGAACTTAAAGAGGGTAAGTACGTCATTGTAGATGATGAACCCTGTACCATTAAGAGTATATCCAAATCAAAGCCAGGAAAACACGGTTCAGCAAAAGCAAGGATCGATGTAATAGGACTTTTTGACGGACAGAAGAGATCCATCATCGGACCAGTTTCCGATAAGACCTACGTACCAGTTGTCGAGAGAAAGAACGCACAGGTACTTTCACTTGCTGGCGATGTTGCACAGCTCATGGATATGGGCGACTTCTCAACCTTCGAAATGAAGGTCCCTGAAGAGTACAAGGACAGGATCGTTGAGGGTGAAGAGGTATCCTACCTCACCGCAATGGGCAAGATGAAGTTCGATCTTAGATGATCGGACCTCAAACCTTTTCTTCTTATTTTTCATTATTAAATTTATGTTCTACAAACCTGATATGATGGATGCCCTGGCAGATTATGATGCTGCAAGGTATGTTATATTCGGTGTTCCTTTTGATGCAACCTCTTCCTACAGACCGGGAAGCCGCTGGGCCCCTGATGCTATGAGGAAAGCCTCTGCAAACTTTGAGACATATAATGAGTTCTTTGATATCGATTTTGAGGACCTGCTCATACATGATGCCGGCAACCTTGAACCATATTCTTCCGTAGATGAAACACTGGAAGAACTTCACCTTGCTGTTAAGCCTATAGCAAGGGATGGTAAGATACCGATCATGCTTGGCGGAGAGCACTCACTCACTTACCCATGCGTGAAAGCATGTGCAGAAGAAGCAGACGAAGATATCGGATTCGTTGTTATGGATGCACATTTCGATCTTCGTGAGGAATACGGAGGTATCAGGAACAGCCATGCATGCGTTTCCAGACATGTCCGGGATGATATTACTGACACTTACGTTACCATAGGCGTTCGAAGCGGACCAAAGGAAGAATGGGTCTACGCAAAGGAGAACGGCCTCAAATACTACACTTCCGACGATGTACGTGAAATGGGCATCAAGCAGGTAATTGCTGAGGTTAAGGAATACCTTGGATGCAAAAAGATATACCTGTCACTTGATATGGATGCTCTTGATCCCGCATATGCACCCGGCCTTGGCACACCCGAACCTTTCGGACTTACAGATATCGATGTCCGTGAGATCATACGTGCATTAGCCCCGATATCCGTTGGTTTCGATGTTGTTGAGATAGCTCCGGAATACGACAACGGCATAAGCGCACTGCTTGGAACGAAACTTCTCAGGGAGTTCATCGCAGCACATGCTGCAAGTGAGAGATAACCTTATTTTTAACTACTGCAGATAATATCAGATATCTGCTGCACTTCATTTTCTAATTCTTAATATGCCGGTGGTCTTCTGGAAATATCGATCAGGAATGCTGAAAGGAAGGATATCGAAGCCATAATGCTTATCGAAAATAGTTCATTCCACGAGAACATAGCAGAGAGCAGGGAAACCTTTCTTGAAAGGACCGAAGTATTTCCAGATGGCTTTCTGGTATTGATGGTCAATGGAAGGGTGATCGGCTACATTTCCTCGGAACTCTGGGAATATTCAGAAGACATCGATGTAAGACAGTTCCAGCTCGAACACAGCATTATGGACACTCACAGAAGTAACGGTTCAGAGCTTTACATTTCATCTATTGGAATACTTGAAGAATACCGTGGAAGCGGATATGGCAAGATACTGGTCTCAGAACTGGAAAAAAAGATGATCTACAACTACGGGATCAATAGCATTATACTGATCGTTTCTGAGAACTGGACCGCTGCAAGAAGGATCTATGAGAAGAATGGTTTCGAACGTATACAGACGATATCCGGATTCTTCCATGACGATAACAATTCAGATGCTATTGTGATGAGAAAGATCATCTGAACATCATCCGGCCTTTTGTCATTTGTCCTTTTGTGATCCAAGGTCCCACATCTCGATGAAGTTATCGAGAAGCCTGTCAAAAAAGCTGCCTTTGTAGCGTATCATCAGCCCTGCAGCAGTTTCCGGATCAGGAACATTAAAATTGCTCTCTCTGCCATGGACCACCCTGCTGACGACACCTGATGCTACCATTTTATTAAGATGCCATGAAACTGTGGAAGGTGAAAGACCTACACTTGATGAAATTGCCTTGTTGTTAGCCCCGGGGGCTTCCATGAGAATTATAAGAATATGCCTGCAGGCCTTTTTCCTCAGGAATGAAAGTATCATGCGCTCATCTGCACTCAGTTCTTTGTCCCTGACAAAATAGCGGATGAACTGCTCATCCTTAATTGAGTATATCAGGTTCTTCTTCTCCATGTAGTGAAGATGATACTGCAGGTTCCCTACAGCCATACCAAGAACGCGTTCAAGTTCACGCAGGTGGATCCCGGGTGAACTCTGGATAGTTTCAAATATCCTTTTCCGGCCCTCAAGCTCAAATTCCATTTCAGACCTTCTCTTTTGTCATCATGGCAAAGAAGAACAACAGCAATACTACAAAATTGAGGATACTTCCCCACACTTCAAGACTATCTCCTATAGATGGGAAAAATGACTCTGTGGAATCCAGGAAACCCATTAAGAAATAAGCAAAGAATGCAGCAGTGACCAATAACAATTTTCTTCTGCGCTCCCTCAGATATGAAGCGAGGGATATAGTGAAAAGGACAAATGCCAGGACACTTGAAATCAGGACTATCACATTATCGATTTCCATTTCCATATAAGTAAGTCACCTCCTGAAAAGATGAGAAAGGAAGATCTGCTTCCTCTCACTCAGTTGTGATATCCACAAGTTCCAGCATCTCATCACCTTCGGTCACTGATTCCTCTTTGAGGAGACCAACGCCGCTGGCATAATACTTGTGTTCCTCTATTCCCGGTTCAAGTGGTGTCCACTCCTTTGTCTGGAGACAGTTATCGAATGAACCGTATTCCACCGTTACAGACGCATCAAGGCTCAATACTTCAGCCATGTCCTCAGCTTCACCTTCATAGTATTCCTGCTGATAGACATCACCTATCTGCGGGTCTGCTTTCATCAGGATACCAGGTTCTGCTCCATCAACACCAGCTTCCCATGAGCCTGCTGTGCCTACCAGCTCACCGTCATCATACTCTTTGGAATCCTCACCGAAATACCAGACATTGCCTTCGTTATCATTGGCATACCAGTCGAATGTATCTTCCACTAGTTCACCATCTTCCCACTCTCTTTCCCTGATGACCATGGTCGTTACACCCATTATCTCCTTTGTCTGATCGGTGACATACATCTCCACCCTGATATCCTCGCCATCGGATTCACCCTCAAGGATAAAGGTTGTACCTGCTTCCAGTGGGAAATATGGATTTCCAACCGGATCTGTGAAATCTGCCGGGTCAATTATAGCATCTGATCCTTCGTCAGTATCCTCTGCCATAGTATCATCCATCATATCCACAGGCTCTTGTGCATCCATATCTACCATATCAGCTGCTTCCTCCTGCACCTGCTCATCAGGTGTGTCCTCTGAATATGATGTGTCGGCACACCCGGATACAAGTACAAGTGCCATTCCGATCAGAAGCACTAAAATATTCTTAAACATTTTATATTTCATACCAAACCTCCAATTTTCTCTTCCGGAAAGAAAAACGTGTTAAATAAAAATTGGGCTGGTCTATATTAACGATTCTGGTACAGCCATCGAATATTAATACACACTTCGAACAATTGGAGAGATAAAAAAAGAAATACAGATCAATGTAACTGAAAAATAACTATCTGTCCTGAGGGATCGTAAAACTTATCGTAGTACCTTCACCTACCCTGCTCTCCAGAAAGATCTTGCCACCATGCATGTCAATAAGCTCTTTGACCAGAGCCAGGCCGATACCCATACCACTATAGCTCCGGGCATGTGACCAGTCAAGCTGGACGAAGGGATCGAACAACTGTTCCTGTTTCTCTTCAGGAATACCAATACCGGTATCTGTAACTGTTACAAGCACGTAAGTACCTGAACGCTCGATCCTGACCTTTATTGAACCACCGCTGGGAGTGAACTTTATGGAGTTACCTATGATATGATGAAGAAGTATCATGAACTTGGATTTATCCGCAATGGTCCCATCGATATCGTACCCTACATCAAAATCGAGAGATACACCTTTTTTAAATGCGGTGGCCCTTGTAAGCTTCTTCATATCCTCTATCACAGGTAGCATATCAAATTTGGAGAGATGGATATCCCAGTCACCTGCCTCGATCTCTGCAATATATATCAGTGAATTCACTATTTCCAGAAGATTGGAACCTGCATTCTTAACATTATTTGCATATTTCCTCTGTTTCTCATTGAGCTCACCTGACATATCACTCAACAGGACATCAGAGTAACCTATCACAATGTTCAGGGGTGTGCGCAGTTCATGACTGATGTTCGCAACGAACTCGCTCTTTGATTTAGAGGCATCCTCTGCCAGCAATTTTGCCTGTACCAGCATCTTTTCGGTCTGTTTACGCTCAGTTGTATCTACACATATCCCAAGGAAAGTATCCTCGTCGAGCTTCACAGCTTCAACCTGCATATAGAACCGGGTCCCATCCTTCTTCATAAAAAGGAACTCATCGAATGCAAGCTCCCCGCTTTTCACTTTATTGAAATGATTCACTGCCTTATCTACAGATTCCGGGGCGCAGATATCAGGGATGGACATCGATGCAATTTCCTCTTTGGTGTAACCCATAACATAAGAGGCTGCAGGATTTGAATCAATGAATCTGCCAGTGGAATTTGCTACAAAGATGGGATATGGGGAATTATCCACATATTTACGGTATTTAGCTTCACTTTCCTTCAGGAGTTTCTGCGACCTCTTGATCTCCGTGATATCCAGGATATTGCCCACATAGTACAGAGGAGTGCCCTGTTCATCAAATATTATATTAGAATTAAGCAATGCCCATACCGGAGAACCATCTTTGTGAAGATACCTCTTTTCCATCTGGATAGAACTTATCTCCCCTGCAATTAACTGGTTCTGCTGATCGATATTAGCAGGAAGATCTTCAAAATAGCTTATATCACGAAGATGCTTACCTATGAGCTCGTCCTCGGTGTACCCGAGCATTTTACAAAATGCCCCATTGGCCTGTTCGATCACTTTGTCGTTAAAGGACATTCTGACAATACCAATACCACTTGACTCATACATTATCCTGAAGATGGACTCACTTTCATAGAGCAATGATTCTGCCTTCTTTTGTTTGGAAATATCAGCCACTATAGCAAAAGCACTTGTTATATTCCCTGATCCATCTCTGGATACACTTGTATATAACTTGACCCAGACAAGATGGCCCTTTTTGTGGATATATCTCTTTTCGATCTCAAATGAATCGAGCTCCCCTTCCAGGAGCTTATTTACCATTTTAGATTCAGCTCCACTGCGATCAGGGTATGTAATGTCCAGAAAATTCATTGAAAGCAGCTCTTCCCTTGTATAGCCAACTATTTCACAAAAACGTTCGTTGACCTTCTGGAAATTACCTTCCAATGTCATTTGAGCGATACCTACTGCAGATTGCTGAAAAGTCGCTTTGAAAAGTTCCTCATCTTCAGGATCCAGACATGTAGGTTCAATTGACCCATTCTTTTCAACTTCTTCTTTAAGCTTGTTATGCTTATCGATCATCCAGGGGAAATTGCGTCTCTTTTCCAGATGAGCATTCAAATAAGTGACTATTGAAGTATTATCGAACGGCCCTTCAAAATAGTCATCGGCTCCTGACCCGATCAGTCTCAATTTATGGTCACCGGAAAAAGAGGAAACACCGATGAAGATCACTGGTATGAAATGATATTTTTCGGAGAACTTGATCTGCTGACATACCCTATAGGCCTCCGGGTCATTGATATCCTCATCGATCACAATTATGTCCGGTATTGTTGTCTCAAGCATTGTCAGGACAGAAGTACATGGAGTGACCTCTACCACATCGAGATCGTTCTCGATCATACTGTTGAACAGGCTTTTGTTACCAGACCCGTTCTTAGCTACAAATACTACTGGTCCCAATGAATGATCATTCCCACATTAATTGAATCTAAAGAGATAGTATATTTTATATCTGCATCATATATAAAAATGCAATTGATACTTATTTAACAATTCTACATACTCACAGAAAATATTACAGATAGAGTAGATTAAGTTTTTCATTGTGTTCAGGGAGAGAACTTAAAAATCACCTGAACACAGATAATTATTTACCTACTCCAGACAATGACACAAATGAGAATATGTACGATGAAATTGAAGTAGTATGTCCATCATGCTCACCAAAAATGAGTGTACTGCATGATGTTCTGAAATCAGGACAGAATACTGTCGTTCAGTGCCAGGAATGTGGAAATGTCCACCCTGCAAAGATAGAAAAAACGAAGACTTTCAATGTTAAGGTAATTATCAGTAAAGGAGAGGAATCCTTTACGAAATACACACAGTTGGCATCAGAAGATGATGTGACCATTGAAGATGAGATCATCGTTGATGACGGAGAATCTGATGAAGTGTTCCCGATCCTTGTCACAGCAATAGAGGCTGGAGATAAGAGGCCGGAAATAGCAAATGCCTCAGAGATCGATACGATATGGGGCAGGGCTATTGATGAAGTTGTTGTAAAAGTAGCGGTCCACCATGGCAAGAATACGGATGCCCTTCATAAGAGAGTACCCGGCGGGTATGAGTTCATTATAGGCAAAGAAGAGAACATTGACAGGACAAAAGTAAGGATAAAGAAGATCAAGATAAGGGATGGGAGCCTTGAATCTCGAACAGGTATTGCTGTTCCTGCAAAGTTCATCAAAAGGATATTCGCAGAAGAGATCGTCAGTAAGGGATGGGGAGATGGAAGAACCCAATGGAGTATGAAAGGGAAAGGACGCTTCTGATCAGATCACTAGCAGAACAAGGGGTAAGTGAAAGAACCCTTAAAGCAATGAAGAAGGTACCCAGACATCTGTTCGTACCTTCTATACACGCATCAAGGGCCTATGTGGACAGTCCACTGCCCATAGGTCATGCTCAGACCATATCAGCCCCTCATATGGTTGCCATGATGTGTGACCTCCTTGAACTGAAGGAAGGACAAAAGATACTTGAGATCGGTGCCGGCTCTGGCTACAATGCAGCAGTTATGGCAGAGATCATCGGGAAGAAGGGGCAGATCTATTCTATTGAACGCCTTGAAAAACTGGCGGTATTTGCACATGAGAATCTGGAAAATGCCGGATACTCCAACGTAGAGGTTATACTTGGGGACGGTTCCCTTGGCTGGCCTGACAATGCACCTTATGACAGGATATGTGTTACAGCATCAGCACCGGACACACCACATCCACTTATCGAACAACTGAAACCCGGTGGCATCATGGTCATTCCCGAAGGGGAAGGCTATCAGCGCCTGTATATCATTAGAAAATCCCCTGATGGTGAGGTCACAAAGCAGGACTGGGGAGGCGTTATATTTGTCCCGCTGGTAGGGCATCATGGTTTCAACCCATACGACAGCAAGAGGGGAAAAAAGTAAAGGCTGCCAACTGCGAAACTACTTTTAATATTATGGACATTGAGCGTAGCATATCTTATATTGACCTATTCATGGCGTGAAAGAACGATGTCCTCAAAAGATGAGAAATGGCAATTCTGGATAGACAGGGGAGGCACATTTACCGATATAGTTGCCCGCAAACCTGACGGACAACTGCTTGCCCACAAGCTCCTGTCGGTTGACCCTGAACATTATACCGATGCTGCAATGCACGGGATAAGAAAGATACTGGGAATTGAGCCTGAGGACGTACTTCCCACTGATATCATATCCTCTATAAAGATGGGAACGACTGTTGGTACCAATGCACTGCTTGAACGCAAAGGTGAACCAACTGCGCTTGTCATCACAAAAGGGTTCAAGGATGCACTGAGAATCGGCTACCAGAACCGGCCTGACATATTTGCCCTGAACATCGAACTTCCGGACCTGCTATACGATGAGGTCATTGAGATAGAGGAACGTTACAGTGCGCAGGGAGAAGAACTGGTTTCACTGGATAGAGAGAGCGCCCGAAAGGAACTTGAGATTATCTATTCAAAGGGGATACGTTCTATTGCGATCGTACTGATGCACGCCTATCGTTATCCAGAGCATGAGCTTCAAGTTCGCAGAATAGCAGAGGAGATCGGATTTACCCAGATATCCCTTTCTCATGAAGCAAGCCCTCTGATGAAACTGATAAGCAGCGGTGAGACAACCGTTGTGGATGCCTATCTGTCTCCCGTGCTGCGAAGATATATCGATATGATAGCAGCCACCCTTGAAGCAGGCGGAGGAAATACAAAGCTCATGTTCATGCAGTCCAACGGAGGGCTGGTTGAAGCTACACAGTTCCGGGGCAAGGACTGTATCCTCTCAGGCCCTGCCGGTGGGATCGTAGGAGCTGTGGAAACCTCGAAGATGGCTGGTTTTGATAAAGTGGTAACCTTCGATATGGGAGGAACTTCCACCGATGTGGCCCATTATAGTGGCGAATATGAGAGAAGCTTCGAGACAGAGATCGCAGGAGTTCACCTGCGCTCACCTATGCTTTACATTCATACGGTAGCTGCTGGTGGCGGATCGATACTTCATTTTGAGGCGGGGAGATTCACAGTGGGACCTGATTCTGCCGGTTCTGACCCCGGACCTGCATGTTATCGCAAGGGTGGACCACTCACTATCACTGATTGTAACCTGATGCTTGGGAAAATAGACCCACAATATTTCCCGCATGTTTTCGGACACAGCGCAGATATGCCACTGGATGCTGATGTTGTCAAGGAGAGATTCTCAATACTTGCGGAGGAAGTAAGCACTTCCACAGGAGAAAAGCACAGTGCTGAGCAGGTTGCTGAGGGATTTCTGAAGATAGCCATCGAGAACATGGCCAATGCTATCAAAAAGATATCCATCCAGCGTGGATATGATACCAAGGAATACGTGCTTTGCTGTTTTGGCGGGGCAGGAGCACAACATGCCTGTGGTGTTGCAGATTCCCTGAGCATAAAGAAGATACTGATACATCCGCTGGCAGGAGTGCTTTCTGCATACGGAATGGGACTTGCTGACCAGCGTATAATGAAAGAATCTGCTGTAGAGAAGAAGCTCGGAAAAGAACTTGTTCCAGAACTAAGGGATATTGCGGTTGAAATGGAAAAGAGCGGTCGCCAAGAGATGCTTGTACAGGGTGTGCCAGAGAAGGAGATAAGTGCACTGCATAAGGTCCATGTAAAGTATAGGGATGCCGGGACCTCCATCATTGTTGACCTTGGGGATGAAAATGAGATCAGAGAAGATTTCGAGATCGAGCACAAAAATCGTTTTGGTTTCATCATGGAGAACAAGGAACTTGTCATCGAGGCAATATCTACAGAGATCATAGGTTCTGGTGAAGAGATGCACCATTTCAGCATGGCAGAGAATTCGAAAGTTGTGGCTGGTGAACTGCCGGATACAACTGTCTTCACCTGTGGAGAGTTCCACAGGACCCCTGTTCTCAAAAGGGAAACATTAGCTGGAAGGAAGATAAGTGGATCTGCAATAATTGTTGAAGCAAATACTACAATCAATATCGAACCTGGATGGCAGGCAGAGATCACTAATGAGCGGGAACTTGTCCTTGAAAGAATAGTACCATTGCCAAAGAGGGAATCGATAGGTACTGAAGCTGATCCTGTGATGCTTGAGATATTCAATAACAGGTTCATGTCCATTGCACAGCAGATGGGACATACTCTCCAGAATACAGCTTATTCTGTTAATATCAAGGAGAGACTTGACTTCTCATGTGCTCTTTTCGACCGTGAAGGAGATCTCATTGCCAACGCACCCCACATCCCTGTTCATCTTGGGTCCATGGGGGAGAGTGTAAGGGCCATCATCAGAAAATTCCCGTATATGGAAGAGGGAGATGTATTCATGCTCAATTCTCCATTCGAGGGTGGAACACATCTACCGGACATTACAGTTATCACTCCTGTTTTCCATGAAGAGAAGGTCGCATTCTATGTTGCATCCAGAGGACATCATGCAGATATCGGCGGGGTAACACCGGGATCGATCCCCCCTGAGAGCAGGCATATAGAGGAAGAAGGGGCGCTGACCAGCGGGCAAAAGATAATTTCCGGAGGAAAGTTCCTTGAAGAGGATGTTTCTAAGTGGTTAAGCTCTGGTAAGTATCCCGCACGAAATCCTTTCCAGAACATTGCTGATCTAAAGGCACAGGTAGCTGCCAATGAGAAAGGCGTTACAGAACTAAGGAAACTTGTCGAACACTTTAGCATGGAAACTGTTCAGGCTTATATGAAGCATGTTATGGACAATGCGGAAGAGTCCGTTAGAAGGGTTATAGAGGTTCTGAAAGATGGGGAATACTCACTTTCCTTCGATGATGGGACTATTATCCATGTAAAGGTCAGCATTGACCGTGAAAGAAGAACAGCACATGTAGACTTCACCGGAACATCGGAACAACATTCTGGAAACCTGAACGCTCCTGTGGCGGTCTGCAAAGCTGCTGTGCTGTATGTGTTCAGATCACTTGTGGATAAGGACATACCACTCAATGAAGGATGCCTGCAACCCCTTGAGATAACTATACCCAAAAGAAGTATACTCGACCCGGAATATCCTGCTGCTGTTGTGGCAGGGAATGTTGAGACCTCGCAATACATAGTTGATGCTCTTTTCGGAGCGCTGGGAGTTATGGCTGGGTCTCAGGGAACCATGAACAACTTCACATTCGGAGATGAGGAATTCCAGTATTATGAGACCATCTGTGGTGGTTCTGGTGCAGGCAATGGTTTTGCTGGTACCGATGCTGTGCAGACCCATATGACAAATTCAAGGATAACCGACCCGGAGGTTCTGGAATGGAGATTCCCTGTGAGACTTGAGGAGTTCTCTGTCAGAAAAGGTAGTGGTGGCAAAGGTGCTTATACCGGAGGCAGCGGGGTCGTGCGTAAGATACGGTTCCTGAAACCGATGAGAGCTGCTATTATTTCCAGCCACAGGAAGTTCGCTCCAAAAGGTTTGAACGGCGGAGAGGATGGAAAGACCGGACACAATTACATTGTAAGAACTGACGGAAATGTTGAGGAGCTTGAAGGAAGGGCGCTTGTAGAGATAGATGCAGGGGAAATGTTCGTTGTAGAGACCCCCGGAGCAGGCGGATTTGGCATCCCTGATAAAAATAAAACAAAAAGTGTTAAGTAATGCTTTCACCAAAGCATCTGTGGACGAGATAGAGGCTATAAAGAATGGAAGATCCTGTAGACGAGAATATAGACCCGGGGAATAATATCAAGGAAGTCACTGTTAAAGGTGTGTTCATGATCAACATCTTCGGAAGGGCTGTGCCTGCGGTGATGCTTGAGGATGACGAGGGAATGATGATGCCCATACATATTGGTCAGTCAGAAGCCCTTTCAATAAATTCGGTTCTGAAGAACGAGACCATGCCAAGACCGATGACACATGACCTTGTGGTCTCCATGCTTGAAAGGCTTGGAGCCAAGGTGGACAGGGTTCTGATAGATGATAAAGTGGATAATATCTACTATGCACGGATCACTTTGAAGAGGGAAGGTACCAGCATGGATTTCGATGCCAGACCAAGTGATTGTATCGCTATTGCCCTGAGGAACAATGCCTCGATACTTATCAGTGAAGATGTCTTCAAAGGTGATGCGATAAGCAAGGAGAATTTCATGGGCTCCAAAGCTATCACAGGCTTTACATGAACATGGCATTCATGTTCCATTGAGTTTTCTGCGCAACTTTGACCCAAAAAAGTAATATAGAGAGATTCAGGACTTTACTCTATGAGGCATCGGATATTTTACAATCCTTTTAATTTCATCTTTACGCTGATACTCACTTTTGTGCTGGCATTCAGCATATCAGTGCTTTTCTTCGGCTTTGTCAGCACTGCCTTTGCAAAGATCGGCTTCTCATGGAACGATGCACTCATTCTGCTCCTTGCCTCACTTATAGGGAGCAATATCAATGTGCCCTTGAGAACTATCGAGTCAAAGGTACCGATAGAGGACCACAAGTATGTGAAGGTCTTTGGAGTTTCATACAGAGTTCCTTTCAAGAAGACACACATAACTAAAACAACGGTGGCCATCAATGTAGGCGGAGCACTTATCCCGACAATAGTTTCCCTCTACCTGCTAAGTCTCTTTCCTGAGGCTGCTGTCTATGCACTCTACGCCACTTTCATGGTTGCACTTATCACGAAGGCTGTTGCCAGACCGGTCAAAGGTGTGGGCATCGTATCCCCTGCACTTCTCCCTCCTATAGCTGCTGCCATTTGCTCGATCATCGTTGTCTACACGACCCAGGTACATCACGACCTTATCTTCGCCGTAGCCTATACCAGTGGCACCCTGGGCACCCTGATAGGAGCCGACCTGCTTAACATGAGAGCCATTACAAAACTGGGTGCTCCTGTTGTGAGTATTGGAGGCGCAGGGACTTTCGATGGGGTTTTTCTGGCAGGGGTTATTGCGGTTTTGTTGGTATGAGCTGGAACTTGCATCAAAGATCAAATCTGCATAAATCAGAAAATATGCGAATTCTGGCAATGCATTTTCAACAATTTAAATAAAAATAAAGAAATTGAAAATTATTTTAACACTTGCCATTGTAGTATATATCAAGGACTACATGGTGGCAGAAAAATGAACTTATCCAAAAAAACGAAACTATATGCAGCAATTGGCCTTACCCTTATACTTGGAGTAGTTATCACTTTGGCATCAGCAGGGCCTTTCTACACCATAACTAACAATGACCAGTATTCACATAGTGTGAGCATCGTTATCAGTGGGAATGATGGAGAATACTTCAAACACGAGTCCTATCAACTTGAACCGGGAGGATCTGCCCAACTGGAAAAACCGTATGGATTGATGTTGAAATGGTTCAACCCCTTCAAAGAAGGAGATATTTTCTATTCTGCCATGGACTACGAATATCATATCACATCCGAGGAAAAAGAGAAATTCATCTACATCACTCCCTGTCTTTCCACCTGTATTGAATTCGAACTGACCAATGAAAGCGGGGATTACCAGATACTCCGAAGTTCCTGAAAGATACTAACGACCGGACTCATAACAAACCCTCAGGTGAGAGATTGATCGAAAAGGACAGGATGGATATCATTCCAATAATTTATGTGATAATTGTACTGATATATTTCGCATTTCCAAGCATAGAGCCTTTTTACACCATCACCAATGCTGACGATCATACACACGAGATCAATATCAGTATTTCCAGTTATAATGATGAATATTCATGGCAGGAATATTATAAACTTGGGCCAGGAGAAACAATAGAGGTTAAAAAACCTCTCAGCCTTGTAATTAAATGGCTTAACCCTTTTAGAGGAGAAGCAGAGATATTCCACTCCCCATCAGAATACGCGTATATATTAACTTTAGAGGAATATGAATTTTCCACGGATTTTGAACCAGGAATCTCGACCAGTATATCGTTAGAACTGCATAATAAAAGTATAGAGTTTCCAATAGAAATAATTGATTTGAAATATAGATGATGACAAACATTTTTGGAACTCTTTAACTCACTTTTCTTTCCAGAATTACATTCTCATGAACAAACTGGATGAAAATAACAACCAGCACAGCAGGCAATCCACCAACGACAACAGCCAGGACCTTCAAAACGGTGCTGTCAGAGTACCACATTTGATGCACAGCCATCAGCCAGAGAGTTATCAACCCTGAGATAAACACCAGATATATGAGCGCCACAAAAAGAGTTGTTACAAGGCCTTCAGCATCCGGAGCAGGGTAAGAGAACAAAAAAAAGAGATAGAGCAGGATGATAAAGGATCCCATTACATAAAGCCAGAGTTTCTCAGGTATCCTTTTTGTGTTGTTCAAGCTAAAACCTCATTTGTTATATTTTAATCTCAGTTTTTAAACGCATTATCACTTGTCCCCACAACAAGTATTAAATAAAAACTCGATATCTTCTTATCAAACTACCATCTGCCAGCTAGCCTTGCAGATCAGATAATCAAATGCAGTGAAAGGGACAATATCACATGCTCACAAAAAGGATCATACCATGTCTTGATGTTACGCTTGATGAAGAAGGCGGAACTGTTGTCAAGGGAATAGAATTCGTAGACCTGAGAAAGGCAGGGGACCCTGTGGAACTTGCCAAACAGTATAACGAACAGGGTGCAGATGAACTTGTATTCCTTGACATAACAGCATCCCATGAGGGCAGGGGGACAATGGTAAAGGTCATTGAAAGGACTGCTGATGAGGTTTTCATCCCTCTAACCGTTGGTGGCGGGATCAACTCCATCGAGGACATACGCCAAATACTCAGAGCAGGTGCAGACAAGGTTTCCATAAACACTGCTGCTGTCAAGAATCCAGATCTTATTAAAGAATCATCAGAGATATTTGGTGCCCAGTGTATCGTTACAGCGATCGATTGTAAAAGGAACTTCGATGTAGAGAACAATCCTGACAAGACGATCCTTGAACTTGAGGACGGAACACCTGCATGGTATGAGGTCGTTATCTACGGTGGCAGGCAGCCAACAGGATTAGATGCCGTTCAGTGGGCAAAGAAGGTCGAAGAACTTGGTTCCGGCGAGATACTGCTCACCAGTATGGACAGGGACGGAACCTATGACGGTTTTGACATCCCTATCACAAAGAGGCTCTCAGAGGAACTTGAGATACCTATCATCGCATCAGGTGGCGTAGGCAATCCCGAACACATGTTCGAAGGGTTCACAAACGGAAAGGCCGATGCAGCACTTGCAGCAAGCATATTCCACTTTGGTGAGTACACCGTGAAGGATGTCAAGGAACATCTCAGAGAGAAAGACATTCCTGTAAGACTCTGATCATCAACAATTCCAGAGGAAGTAAGAACATGGAAATATCTGAATTCCAGAAAAGGATGTATGACCTCTATGCCCACAATGACAGAAGGAGAGGTGCAGCAGCCACTACCCTCTGGCTTGTGGAAGAGATCGGTGAACTTGCAGAAGCTGTCCGCAGGGAGGACATGGAAAATCTCAGAGAGGAACTTGCTGATTGTTTTGCCTGGATAGGCGCCATTGCAAATCTCTATGATATAGACCTTGAAGCTGCTTTTCTGGAAAAGTATCCTGACATGTGTCCAACCTGCAAAAAGAATCCGTGCATCTGTACGGATTAAATTTCAATTCACTAATTATACTCTGTTCACTAAATTTGTGTATATACAAATTAATTCATAATGTATATATAATATCCTCACTTCTATTTGTTCGGGGATATAATGATACATAGACGTACTATCTATTCTTTCCTGGTAGTTCTTTTCATCCTGTGCTCTACAGTATCCAGCGGATGTCTGCGGGAGTTCGAGGAACAGGAAGCACACATGGGAATAAGGGACATTGAAATAGCATCAGAAAGTGTCAAAAGCACCTATGCGTGGTTCAATGTGACAACATATGTAGAGAACTGGGGAGCTGACAGCGACGATAATGCAACGGTTATGCTGAAGGTCTTCAACCAACAGACCGGACTGCTTGAACTGAAACAGGAAGCAGATATCGGACCTATAAAGAGCGATGAGACAAAGACCGTAAGCCAGACAATACATCTTCCAAAGAGCGGCAGTTATCGTATAAGTGCCACCATTATCAATGATGGAGAGATGGGCTATGACCTCTGGATGACGCTTTCCGGCTTAGAGAATCTTCCAACCGACCAGCAGGAAACAGGGATCCAGATAGAAGGCATCGATTTCATAGCAAGGGAAGCAAGTTCCAATGGAATTGTGATCGAGAATGATATCTATCTCAAGAACGAGGGTGTGGAGACCACTGAAGATTACCGCATACTCGTAAAGGCCAGGGAAATGGATGCAAGGCTCATTGCAGACAAGGAATGGACAAGTTCTGGTGAGATACAGCCTGAGGATACCATCATCAGAAGTGTCAACCTCACTGTACCTGACAACTACAATTACGTTGTGGAGGTCAGCATATGGGATGGCAATACCGTTGTCCAGACAGGCGAGGATTATGTGCAACTGAACCCTGAGAAAGTAATTGACAGGGACCAGATGGTACAGAACAAGAATGTAGATACAGCAGACTTTGTTGTAGAGGATGACTTTGACTGGGCATATGACGATTATGCTGAAGAAACAGCAGCAGAAGAAAGTCCGGGATTCACAGCAATATTCACGGCAACATCACTGATAACAGCACTATACATCATAAGGAGGAGAGCACAATGAACGATGAGAAGGACATCGGAGAAACGAAAGATGAACAGGTCACTGTCCCTCCAAAAGTGGACGCAAAGTCGGAGAAAGAGAAGAAGGAAAGGACCAACGAGGATTATTTCAGAAGCGGAATGCTTCTGCTTGTGGGCATCATAATTGCTCTTTCGACGCTACAGTTATACTTCTCTGTTGATAACATAATAACTACATGGTTCGAATACCAGTACAGACCTATCTTCAGGTCAGTGTACTACCTGTTTGTGATAGGAATCGGACTGTTCATCCTCAAGAGATATCTGTTGGTTAAGGAAAAGAAGTGATCCATCTTTTCCATTTTCCTTTTTCCATTTTTATCCTCACTTTTTTCACAATATCGATCTTTTCCTACCAACCCAATAATTACTTATTTTTATGAAAGATACTGAATCTGTCCAGACAGAGGGATCTATATGAAAGAATTACCAGATTGGTACTATGATGAGCTCATCCAGATAGGAACTGATTACGCAAGCGAAGAAGAGGTCATGAACTACGACAGAAAAATGACAACTATCAGGAACATAGCCGAAGAGGCTGCGACCATGATAAAGCTCATTGACCTTCAGCCCGGTCATAATGTACTTGAGATCGGATGTGGAACCGGTGAGTTCTCAATAGAGCTTTCGACGCATTGCAAACAAGTAACTGCACTGGACATTTCACAGAATATGCTTGATTTTGCAGAAAAGAAAGCAAATTCAAGACTGAGAGACAATATCAGATTTATCAAAGCAGGTTTTCTGACATTTGATTCCAGCCAGACAAAATATGATGCTGTTGTCACACAGTTGGTACTGCATCACCTGCCTGATTTCTGGAAACTTATCGCCCTGAAGAACATCAACTCAATGCTTAAAAGTGGTGGAAAATTCTTCCTGAAAGATGTAGTTTTTTCGTCAGAAATACAGGATTTTGATGAATATTTCTCTCAGTTATTCCAGAATATGCCACCTGAAGCAGATGATAAGGTTGTGGAGGAAATGAAACTACACATCAAGGAGGAATACTCAACCTTTGAATGGACCATGAAAGGCCTTATAGAACAGGCAGGTTTCAAAATTGAGGAATATGTACACAAAAAGGGTTTCATGGCAACCTACCTGTGCGTTAAGATTTGAGATTCACTCAACGCCTGAACTGAAGGAATAACTTATCACATCCTTCGGGCAGGTATCAACACATTCCCCGCAGAGGATGCACTCCGAATTCTCCATTTTTCCGTTGCTCACCATTGCATTGACATCAAGGCTCATGGGACAGGCTCTGCTGCACTTCCTGCAGTTGATACAATCATCCTTATTCGCTCTAAGCCTCAGGGAAGGGTACTTCAGCATGTTCCTTATCTTCCTTCCGATGACCATGAATGGTGCCATCCAGCAAATGTAGTGACAGCCTGCCCTTTTACCAAATGCCAGTGAAAGAACTGCCAGTATAGTTATCACCACATAATAAACAATGAACTTCATGGGGTTGTCAATTGATATCACGTTCTCTGTGTGGTAGAAGAAATTAATAGTATGCAGACCACCAGCTGAGGCTGCTAGAAAAACGATAGTGAAGATCCAGACCGTCCATATCAGATATTTTATTAGGTCATGCCTTCCACCCTTTGCATCTTTTCCGTTGACCTGAATCAATATTGACTGACATCCTCCTGAGGGACAAAGCCATCCACACCACAGTCTTCCGACAACAAGTGATGACAGAAAAAGTAATGCAAACACAAGCATACTTCCTGAAGCTATTCCCTTTGATGCTGCCTCAACGATAATATAAGGAGAGAAATAGAAGATAGTGAGCGGGAACATAAAGAACGAAATTATGAGAAGCATTTTCCTGAATTCCTGTCTGTTCAAGTATGATCACCTGCTTACTTTATAACCTATTTCCAGATACATGGCATCAAATTTAAAGATGATAGATTAAAGGGGGCTTTTATATACTCTTACCTCATCTGAGCGATTATTATGCTTAATATTCCTGAACTTTTAGCCCCTGCCGGAAACATGGAATCACTCATCGCTGCCGTAGAGAATGGAGCGGATGCAGTCTATCTTGGCATCAAGGATTTCAGCGCCAGGGCATACGCAGGCAATTTCACCATAGAGGAATTCAGGGAAGCACTTGACTTTGCTCACCTCAGAGGTGTGAAGGTCTATGTCACTCTGAACACGCTTATCAAGGACAACGAAATGGAGCAGGCACTTGAGCTCATGTACACCCTTGATGAACTTGGCACTGATGCTATCATCGTGCAGGATATTGGACTGCTCACACTTGCAAGGGAAATGGTCCCCACACTTCCGGTGCATGCAAGCACCCAGATGACAATACACAATACAGAAGGCGTAATGTTCCTGAAAGAGATGGGTGTGAAAAGGATAGTCCTTTCCAGAGAACTCTCACTTGAGGAGATCATCAAGATCAAGTCTGAGACAGGTGCCGAGATCGAGGCCTTTGTTCACGGTGCTCTCTGTATCTGTTATTCCGGTCAGTGTCTCATGAGCAGTATGATAGGTGGCCGAAGTGGTAACCGTGGATACTGTGCCCAGCCATGCCGTAAACAATACAGATTACTGAAAAATGGCAAGGAGATCAAGACAGAAGGTAGCTATCTTCTTAGCCCAAAGGACCTGAACACATCAGCAATACTTCCCGAGCTCATAGAGGCAGGTATCGATTCATTCAAGATCGAAGGTCGCATGAAACGTCCTGAATACGTTGCAGGGGTCGTGAGAATATATCGCCGCCTGATAGACAGATTTGTGGAAGACCCGGAGAACTATTCTGTAACTGAGGAAGAAGCTACAGAGCTTGAACAACTTTTCAACCGTGAGTTCACCACAGGATACTTTGAAGGTGACCCTGCTGCTGACCTGATGAGCCGTGAAAGACCACACAACCAGGGCATAGTTGCCGGAAAAGTTGTGGGCTACAACCGCAAATATGAGAGTATTATAATCGAGGTCACAGGACAGCTTGAATTAGGTGACGGTATTGGATTTGAAGGTTACCGGGATTCAGGTGCCATTATCAGAGGAATGTTCGTCGACAATGAACCGGTCAAAATTGCAAGGACCGGTGATATCATCTCGATGAACTTCGAGGAAGCTCTGAAGACCGGAACAGTTGTTTACAGGACACTGGATGAATCCCTGATGAAAGAGCTACAGAGTTCATTCACATCTCCTGCACCAATACGCAAGGTCCCCGTCTCCATCAATATGAAGGCAAATATCGGAGAGAGAATGGAAGTCTCAGTTTCTGATAATGAGAATAACACTTCTGTCGTGGTCTCTGATTATGTTGTGGAAAAGTCACAGAAAAGACCAACGACTGCAGAAGATGTGGAAAAACAACTCTCCAAGACCGGTAACACAGTCTTTGAACCTGCAGATATCACTATGGATCTTTCCGATGATGCGTTCATACCCATAAAGGAACTGAATAACGCAAGGACCCAGGCAATATCTGAACTTGAGATAAAGAGAGTTGAGCAGTGGAGGAGAGCTCCACATATCAGAGAAACTGAGGATATTGCACTAGAAGAAGAAAAGGCCCGACCAGTTCCTGAAGAGAGAACAAAACTATCAGTAAGTGTTGACAGCCCTGATGCTCTCATGTCCGCTATCAAAGGTGGAGCAGATATTGTATACATCGACACTGACAAGACCGGCCTTAAAAATGGAGGATGGAAGTCTGCTCTTACCATAGCTTCTGAAAAGGACATTCCGGTATACCTTCACACTCCGATCATAGTAAAGGATGCAAAGATGCCGCTCGTCAGAGAAATGATAGAGTTTGCAAAAGAGAGCGAACTTGCAGGAATAATAGCCGCCAACGCAGGAGTTCTCAAGGTAATAACCGGATCAGGAAATGATATCAAGATCATAACCGACAGTCCTATGAACGTTTTCAACAGGCATACCCTTGAATTCCTTTTGGCAAAAGGTGTGGACACAGTTACCCTTTCAACTGAAATGAACCTTGGACAGATCACAGAGATAACAAGGTATGGGAATTGCGAATACATCGTTCATGGCAAGATACAGATAATGGAATCAGAACACTGCCTTATCGGTGGCTTGATGGGAGAAAAAGATGACTCTGGATTCAATTGTGGCTCACAGTGTAAAAGTGGCAGTTTTGAAATAGCTGATGAAAAAGGGTTCGAGTTCCCTGTTAAGACAGACTCTGATTGCAGAACACATATTTTCAATTCGAGAGAGATGTGCCTGCTTGACGATGTACCCCACCTTATCAAAGCAGGCGTTTCAAGACTCAGGATAGATGCAAGAACTCTTGATGAGGAACGTGTGCAAATGGTGACCCGTGCCTATAGAGTTGGAATAGATGCCCTGTATACAGGAAACACAAAACACCTCTGGCAGGGCAGCGATATTTGTGAATTCCATACAAGAGGACATTACCACAGGGGAGTACAATGAAGGTATTCCTTTCAGCATCCATAAGAGGAGGAAGACAGATGCTCTCCACCTATATCGAGATGTGCGCGTATCTTCAGGAAAGCGGATATCAGGTACCTAGCTGGCATGTGGCCGACCCTGAACTTGAGAAGACAGAATCCCTTCTCACCGAGCAGGAGATATACATACGTGACATGGAGTTCCTTGAGAAGAGCGACTGTATGATAGCTGAAGTGAGCACACCTTCTATTGGTGTTGGTTACGAGGTCTGCAGCGCATTACACAGAGATATGCCAGTGATGTGTCTTTACACACCTGAGGCAAATGTCTCCGCAATGATACTTGGTGATGAGAGAATTATCTGCAGGGAATATGACAGTATTGGGTCTATGAAAAAAGAGATCGACGATTTCCTGAACTCTGTCAACAAACCCTAATTTTTTAGTAATCATTAAATACTTATCATAGTAATATTAAACGGGAAAGCATGGTAACTGAAATAGTAATCCTTATAGTAGCTCTTATAGCTGCATTCCTTCTGTGGAAAGTGCTGAAGACTGTAAAGAATATGGTCATTAACACAATTGTGGGACTTATTGTACTTGTCCTTGCAAACCTTGTGTTGGGTCTGGAAATAGCTTACACGTGGGTAGTTATACTTGTATGCGCTATCGCAGGAGTTGTAGGCGCATTGCTCATTGTAGTTCTGAACTATCTCGGAATTGCATTCTAAAGACGAACTATTGCCCTGATCTGGTGGCGCCTGTGTGGTTTGCCACTGAACATTTTTTCTGAAACTACATCTTTCATTTCTATTATCTCAAAGCCAGAAAGCAGAGATGACAGCTCTTCCTGTGTGAAATAGTGGTATATGATGCCATTCTTCCTGCGGAATGTGTCCTTTTCTATTGGCTCTCCGCCATACCTCATATCTTCGGTCCCAAAGACCTCCATTACAAAGACAGCACCTGTTCTCATTACTCTCTTTATCTCAGTTATTGCCATCTGTCTCTCATCTTCCAGCAGATGCTGCAAGACACCAAGACACAGAATGACATCAAAAGAACTCTCAGAAAAGGGAAGTGAGGTTATACTCGAAACAAGGCACTCTGCCTGCGAGTTGTTCTTAAAAAGATATGATCGGGCCCTGCTAACAGCAGTCGATGAAACATCAGTTCCGACGGACTCGTATTTTCTGGAAAGCGGGAGAAGGAACCTTCCGTTCCCGCAACCAAGATCAAGTACCCGGGATGATGGTGAGACCAATCCTTCGAGCATTGATATTGACCTGGGACCCCCCCAGGTCACATGTTTGTATTCTTCTTCCCAGGCAAGGAAATGAGACTTATCTGAATTATTGCCCGGGAAAGAATTCGGTTCCATGTTCAGGGTCTGTATTCTGCTGCTTCCTTGAAGCGCTGTGCTAGGAAGTCCTTCTCAAGTGATGAAAGGAACCATCCTGCCTTTGGACCTGAAGGCTGTCCGAGTACGGATACATAGACCGCCTTGAAAAGCTCCTTTGGATTGACCTCCAGTGATTCAGGAGCTACTTCCAGTGCAGCAGCAATATTTGTATTCAGTTCAGTGCCTGCTTCCTTTGCAGAATATACAAGATTGTGATAATCCTCACCGTTGAGTTCACCGCTCTTATCAAGGATAGCAGAGAAATTGCTCAGGAAAACCCTCTGGAGATCGGTGAGCTGTGAAGTGCTTACAGGAAGCTCTTCCTGCACGCTGAACTTTGCATTATCAGGAGCATACATCTCAAGCCAGTTACCAACATTGTCAGTGAGCTCACGTATACATTTCTCATTGGAAACATCATATCCTGCTCTCTTCACAATGTTCAGTATCTTATCGAGGTCACCTGCTGCAACCTGGTATATGGTTGTCATGTGCTTGAATGGAATATCAGTGTGACAGAGACCTGCTGCATGTGAAAGCTCGATCATTCTCTTATCGTAATCTGTTGCCTTGTCGCTTGAGTGCAGACGTTCGAACTCATCCACAAGTGTGAGAAGTGGCAGTGCAGGGTCAAATCTGATATGCTTTTCAGGCTTTGTACGGATGATAAGGTAACGGAGCACCTCAGGGGGTACTACCTTAAGCATGTCTGAAATGGAAACAACAACTCCGGTTGATGATGACATTGCACCCTTCTGTCCGAGCATGATCCACTCATAGACTATTGGATGTGGAGCCTCATAGCCGAATATCTCCTTTGCGATCTCAACACCGGTATCATAAGATCCACCTCTTGAAGCATGGTCCTTACCGAATGGTTCCACAGTGACACCGAGTGCCTTCCATCTTGCAGGCCAGTCCACACGCCAGGTGAGCTTTCCGCCACCCTTCATTGGTACTGTGTCATTGCTGCCGCATGAACATTCATAGTCCACGGTCTCTGCATCAATGTCAAAACCTGTAACAATAGTAGTGTTAACCTTTCCACACTCGTTACAGATAGGATTGAATGGGTTCCATGTGTCAACAGGGGTCTTGCCTGATCTCTTCTGAAGGATCGCTGCGATCTCATCTTTCTTCAGTAGTGCCTGTTTGATAGCCTCAACATAGGCACCCTCTTTGTAAAGCTCATCTGCCCTGTAAACCTTAGGATGGATACCAAGATGTTCAAGTGCTGCAAGGAATGGTTCAAGGAAGTGCTCTGAGTAGTTCTTGTGCTCACCACAGGGACATGGTATCTCAGAAAGAGGTTTCCCTACATGTTCAGCATAGCTCTCATCCAGGAAAGGATATACCTTTCTTAAAGGGTCGTAGGTATCTGCAATGTAGATGAACTCAGCCTCTGCTCCTTTGTCAATAAGGGCCCTGTATGCTACATCTGCAGTTACGACCTCGCGCATGTTACCAATATGAATGTGACCTGAGGGTGTGATGCCTGTTGCAACAAGATGCTTCTTGCCTTTTGCCAGCACCTCGTCTGCGATGACATCCGCCCAGTGTGTAATATCTGCCATGATTTCACCGATATGATATGAAAATTATAATACCCGGATGACTCCGAATCCAGTAACCTTAGACGATCGTTCCTATTATAATCTTTGCCTATTGAAGATGGACGATCAGGAATTTGAACTGCGATCCTTGTCCTTTTGAGGACAGAAAAGACCTCATATAATTTCAATACGAAAGCTATTA
The DNA here is from genome assembly GCF_900114835.1 of Methanolobus profundi. Taxonomy (GTDB): domain Archaea; phylum Halobacteriota; class Methanosarcinia; order Methanosarcinales; family Methanosarcinaceae; genus Methanolobus; species Methanolobus profundi. The sequence continues at coordinate 174,112 of NZ_FOUJ01000004.1, forward strand.
ATAAACAGTGGTCTTCATAAAAATATGACACGTATAACCGACAATATGCACAGGATCCCATTAAGCACTTCACAGGACATTTTCAATATGAAGAACCAGCGTGATCCTGAATCCAACGAGCTATGGCCTTTCCTTGTTGTCCACGGGAACCATGCCACCATCAACAATGAATCTGTGATCTATGATGAAGAAGGTGTGTTCCAGGTATATACGAAAAATGTCATGCCAAAGGTAAAGAAGGAATAAAAAAGTAGCTAAAGGACTACCAGTAGGTCTTGAAGTTCAGAAGTTCCTCTACAATATCCCAGTCCTTTCCAAAGAACCTGTAATCCTTTATTAGATTTCCATTGTAACTGATAGTGTCGATATAACCGTACCAGTACACTATCATACCGACACCGTAGATCTCCTCGTATTCCCTGAACTGTTTCTTGATGTAATAATCATGCTCTTTTTCATCACCGAAGAGCGCCTTGCTCTCTATCCATGATATTTTGACACCGTCCACATCAAGTTCCTCGTCCAGCAGGAAGTCAGGTGTCTTTGTAAAACCCTCATCTCTCAGGTCATCCTCTGAGCGATAGGTAAGGCCCCTTTCACTGAGCCATTCAGCAAGTATGTATTCACCCATCTCTCCTTTCTCAGCATGTAATGCATGTGCCTTGGGGGAGAAGAAAAAATCAGAATCCATTGCAGCGATAACTTCCCTTTTCAGGCGACCATCTGGCTGGTCTTCCAGATTCCTGATAAAGCCTTTCTTAGGAATACCCATCTCCTTGAGAAGCATTGAGACCATAAGAGTAGCAGGTATGTCGTTCTTCCTGGCAATTTCAATAATGCTCTTACCCTTCTTCCATTGCCTCAGATGTCTTGGACCCTTGCTTTTGACCTTGGAAAAATTCCTTTTGACCTTTGTAACGGTCTTCTGGTTTAGTATGGAATGAATAGTACCTATAGGCTCTGAGAACTGTTCAGCAGCTCTTCTTACATCATCGACATCGTCCAGACTTGCATATATCTCATTATAGGTTTCAATATCCATTCTCATTCAAATCCTTAAGAATACATTCATTGCATCGGTTCCTGCCGCAATAGGCTTTTGAATACTCAACTATGAGTGCATGGTATTCCTTATAGATACCGACGTCTTTAGGGAGTTGTTCCTCGAACATGCCCTGTAATTGCATATAGTCCCCTTCAATACCTATACACTTCATCATACGAGTAGTGTAGGCATCGATAACGAACTTCGGTTTTTCAGCTGCGTAGAGCACAATGCTATCAGCGGTCTCGTTCCCGACACCTTTGAGTGACAGCAAGGTCCTGCGAAGTTCATCAACGGGCATCGAGAAAACGTTCTCCATACCATGCTCCGCAAAAAAACCAGCTATTCCCTTCAGGCGGGAAGCTTTCTGACGATAGAAACCGCAGCATCTTACAAGCTCTTCAAGCAACCCGGGATCGGCCCTGGAAAGCGGATCAACTTCCAGAAGATCATTCTCTTTGAGACCTTCTATTGCCTTTTCAACATTGGTCCATTTTGTCTGCTGGGTGAGCATAGCACCCACAACGACCTCAAAGGCTGTGTCTGCAGGCCACCAGTGTTGCGGCCCCAGTTCATCCAGCAACAGATCATATACTCTGCAAAGTATCCCGACTTTCATATATCACAAATATCACAATAGGACTATTTCCAGAACTCTTCTTCATAGCCCTCTGGAAGGTCAAGGTCCATCAGTTCATCCAGTGACTTTCTCTTCCTTGGGTCCTTAGCCTTGCCTTCATCACTGCTCTTTGATTCAATAACAGTAGTATTTTTGTCATTGACCACGACCTCTTCCTCTCTTTCAGGAGTTAAAGGCTTTACCGGTGTTTCAGAGACCGGTTTCCCAACACACGCCTCGATATAGCTGTCACAGGTCTCAACCACATTCCTGGAAACTGGTTCAGACACAACCTCTGCGTCAGTAGCTTCCCTTTTGAGATGACCCCTTCCTAATGGACCGGTAGTATCCGGCCAGGGTTTCCTTTCACGTGGTTCCCGCTTCTCAAGCCTTATACGAGTGGTCTCAGCATAGGTATCTTCCAGCGATGTTGACTGAGAGAACTCCTTATGGGTCGAGCTATACCCGATGACACATTGTTCGTCCCCTGTCCGCCATTCTACTACGTAAAGATGGCAGTCTTTCTTCTTACACTGGGAAACTCCGTCCCTGGGGCAAACATCGGGTAACGTCATGATCAATCCTCAATATATTAATGTTCAGATACTTCTTAAAGCATTGGCTATCAGAGGTGCCACACTGACAGAACTCTGTGCCTTTTCTATTGTATCAGTAGCAATAATATCTTTTACCCCTGCATTGAACAGGCGCAATACTGCATTCCTTGCAAGTACCGGATGGACACATGCAAGATAGACATCCTTTGCACCCTGTGACTTGAGGAGCTTTATGGACTCCGCCATAGTACCGCCTGTGGCGATCATGTCATCGATTATGATGATATCCCTGTCCATTACATCGACATTCTTTGCTTTGATGGTAACAGTGTCACCAGAATGACGGGTCTTTTCCAGATAATCGAATTCCAGTCCGACATCCGCCGCAGTATTCTCTGCAAGACTGATAGCACCCTTATCAGGAGAGACTATCAACGGATTATCCAGGTTCAGGGACCTTATATGATAACCTATCAGACGTGATGCGTCAAGGTCGAAGGCATCAGCATTGAAATAGTTCAGTACGCTTGCCTCATGGATGTTCACTGTGAATATCCTGTCTGCGTTTATCGTTCTGGCAATTGCCCTTGCAGTGATAGGCTCACCTGTTTTGAACTTCTTGTCCTGTCTTGCATACCCCATGTATGGTATAACAACATTGATGACAGGCGAATCCTCACAGGCATCTATCAACTGCAATAATGCAATAAGATCAGAGTCCGTGGTCGTACTCTGGATAATGGTAACTTCATCCACGTCCTCATCAAGGATGCGTGAGTACATCTCCCCGTCAGGGAATCTTGTATAATCACACACTGTAGGCTCTATATTGAGCTCTCTTGCGACCCTTGATGAAAGAGCCTGGGATGCTGGTCCTCCTATAATTTTCAAATAATGTACCTCGTTAAAAGTTGATTAATGGATAATTTGGATGCTTCCTAATGTACCCTTATAATACATTAGTTTTGGTTCATTTTGACTTTCTCAAGAACCTTGATATTCTGAATACCAGTAGCAGGATAGTTGCCGGTCTCATCCTTCTCTGCAGACTTGACCATATCCCACACAGTGAGCAGCGCGACTGAAACCCCGGTCAGGGCTTCCATCTCAACGCCGGTCTTTCCAACTGAACGCACCTCTACTATAGCCCGAACTATATTATCCTCAATTTCGAAGTCCACATCCACCGATGTGATCGGGATCTGGTGGCACATTGGAATGAGTTCCGGGGTCTTTTTGACCGCAAGAATGGAGGCCACTCGGGCTGTGGAAAGAACATTACCCTTCTCGACGGTTCCGGTGCGTATCTTGTTGACAGTTGCGTCACTAAGAACTATCTCACCGGAAGCTATCGCCTTCCTTATAATTATATCCTTGCTGCTGATGTCTACCATGACCGCGCGGTCGTTCTCAATATGCGTGAATGTAGCTTCCAATGGATCTCACCGTTTTTCAGTCAATTCTGATATTCTGTCTTTGCAGGTAATCCTCAATAGTACTATTTAGTTGTTCTTTCAGGTGGGTGGCCTCATTAAGACTTAGCTTGATGATCTCCTCGTCCTTTCCATGACTGATGGTTATACGAACCCACTTCCTTTCGATATCAACATTGATCTTTCTGTTTTCCCGCTCCATATCAAAACACCTTCAATATAACATCTGTTATCCGGTCAATTATATCTGTCGCAAGCAGACCGAAGCCTTTCTCCTCAAAGGCAAGATCACCTGCCGCACCACTTATGAACACAGCACATGATGCTGCCTCCATTGCATCGTTCATAGCGAACAGTGCACCTGTAATACCCGTAAGAACATCACCGGTGCCTCCAACGGTCATTCCGGCATTGCCTGTCCGGTTAAGCCGTGTGTACAGGCCATCTGAGATGACATCGATATTACCTTTAAGGGCCACAGTGACACTTTTATCTCCTGCGAACCTGCTGACAATATCCTTCTTTTCATCAAGTCCACGGGGAACTTCCTCACCACAAAGACGTGAGAACTCTGCAGAATGCGGTGTCAGGATGATCTTGCCCCCACTTTTTACGGGCAATGTCAGACCATAAAGTGCATCTGCATCGATCACTGCCTTTTTGCATAAAGGAACAAGCTGTTCCACTGTTGCAAGCGTTCCCTGATCCCTTCCAAGGCCCGGACCTATGACAGTGACATCATGTGAAGTGATAAGGCCTTTCAGTTCAGGAATATTATCAGGGTTCAACCTGTTCCCCATCAATGGAACAACTATCAGGTCAGGGGAAAATGAGGAAACTGTATCAGCTACATTCTCAGGAACCGCCACGGTGACGATATCGGCACCCGTGCGGAGTGCTGCCATTGACGAAAGTGCAGGAGCACCATAGTAGGCGCCTCCACCAATGATGAGGATACGACCTGAATTACCTTTATGAGCATCATTTCTCCGCTGGCCCAATACCATCAGATCACCCGGACCAACATATTCCTCAGCATCTCTGCAGACACCTATAGGAACCACTTTTACTGCACCTGTATACCTTTCACAGCCAGGGATCTCAAGACCGGTCTTCATCCTGTGGAAAGTTACTGTCAGACTGGCGATCACACTCTTTGTTACATCTCCACCATCAAGGTCGTATCCTGAAGGAGAATCTATAGATATAATATAAGAACCGGAAGAATTAATCAGATCGATCGCAGTGGATTCTGGTTCCCTTGGTATACCTTTTATGCCGGAGCCAAGGACACCATCAACAATGATATCCATATCATTCCAGCAAGGATAGCTGACCAGTTCACTGGAATCCGATATTTCTCTGATCTCTCCAATACCACTGTTCTTCAAAAGGGAGAAGTTATGCTTCGATTCCCGGGTCCTTATACGTGATGAATGGCCCAGAAGTATAATTCTGACATCGTAACTCTCATATAATGCAAGATGTCGTGCAGCAACGAATGCATCACCTCCATTGTTGCCCCTGCCGGCAACAAAGAGCACCTTTCCGGAACTTATCTTAGACATTATTTCCCGGGCTATAGCCGCACCTGCATTTTCCATCAACTGGAGAGGATCCAGTCCAAGATATGCGCAATTAGCATCGATCGAACGCATCTTTGAAGAAGTGATAGAGAACATAGTTACCTATTTATTCCTTAGTTTGCATTGTATTTATCAGTTGATATATCATTTCTGTTAAATAATATTCAAAATCATTTTATGCTAATATAACTCTTATACAAAATGGAGGTCTTTTCTATTAACAACGTTGCAAAAGAGATTGGCGCAACTGACAGATCAAAGGTGAAGCCCACATACCTTATTCTTGGAAGTGGCAGCTTTGGTTTTGCTTTGGCCAAGGAACTGAGGGAGCTTGATAAAGAACTTATAATCGTGGATAAGGACTCCCAGAAGGTTGAAACACTTCGTGAGGAAGCATATGAGGCCATGGTAGGTGATGTCAGTGACCCTAACCTTTTTGACAATATCAATACGAAGAACCTTGCAGGAATACTGATCCTGAGCTCAGACCCCAAAGCTAACAAGACAGCTCTCAATAATGTCAGGAACAAGGTTTCCCAGGAAATATATTGTGTTGTGAGAGCACCTGATGTCATCAACATGCAGGAAATGGAGACCATGGGAGCAGACCTTGTTATTATGCCCCCAAGGATGGTAGCCAAGTCACTATCAAGATCACTTGAACGTGCAGAGGCCATGCGTAGGGGAAATAAACTGACCCAATGGTTCGAAGCTAATAAAGATAAGAAACTTGCGATCGTTGTTCATGACAACCCTGACCCTGATGCAATATCCAGTGCCCTTGCATTGCAGAGGATAGCAACGTCATTCAATGTACTTTCAGACATCATATACCACGGAGAGATCGGACATCAGGAGAACAAGGCTTTTGTCAACCTGCTGGGTATCGACCTCTACAGATCAGAGGATGTAGGGTTCACCAGCTATGAGAACCTTGCACTTGTCGATTGTTCAATGCCGGGTGCAAATAACTCACTTCCACCTGAGACACATGTGAATATGATCATAGATCATCATCCCCTCCCCGATGCGGAGCTTGATGCAGACTTCATTGATATACGTCCGAACGTGGGTGCTTCAGCCACCATACTGACAAAGTACCTCCAGGAGCTCAATGTGGATATTGACAGTGAACTGGCCACTGCTCTGCTCTATGGTATCAGGACCGATACTCTTGACTTTAAGAGGAACACTGATTCTGCGGATCTTTCAGCAGCTTCATACCTGTATCCACTATCAGACCACGATATACTGGAGCAACTGGAACGTCCTTCCATGTCTATCGAGACACTGGATGTCCTCGGTGAAGCTATCAACAGCCGACAGGTGATAGGAAGCTACCTGCTCTCAAATGTGGGAAGCATACGTAACAGGGATACATTACCACAGGCTGCAGATTATCTCCTTAACCTCGAAGGTATCTCAACTTCTATCGTATTCGGAGTTACAGATGAGAAGATATACATCTCCGGACGCAGCAATGATATCAGAGTGAACCTGGGTGACGTAATGAAACGCGCTTTTGGAGAAGAGGCCGGAGGAGGTCATGCAACAGCAGCAGCAGCACAGATCCCACTGGGTGTCTTCAGTGCCTCAAAGGATCGTCAGACCCTTCTAAGACTTGTTAACGAAGCAGTTGTAAAGAGATTCCTGTCTGCCGTTGGCGTGGAAGAGACTGACGAATAGTCTCTACTGAGTCTTTTTTTTTGAGTTTTAAAATAGAATATACATATTATGTACTACATGTAATATAGTCTATTATCTAACAAATATAATTAATTATATACTTTTTAGTATGATACTTTTGAACAAGATAGAACAACAGAAGCCGACCCCTTTTAGATGCACTGCCATATAAACGAGCGACAATAACCAGCTAGCTGCAATGGCATCGAGTAGAGTATGAAAGATTAATGAAACAATACACACATAAAACAGCATCAACAAAGCTATTCATACATAATATGCAATAATAGGACTTACTAGTATATAATTCACTGATAAATCATACTGGAGCCTACAACAACAATACGAAAAAAGAGTACATAGACTTACGTAAACATTACACATAATAAGTAAGAGAGTACACCCTCATACATAACATATTGAATTATATGGCAGCTCTGCTCCACAAGTTCCACGAATGCAAAGCCCGGACCAGAATGATCATCATATAGTGCCAATAGATATGGGACGAAACTAAGAAGATATAATGCCAATTGACCGGTACATTCGCCCTCAAAAGGACATATCCAATTATCCAATTATCCCATACAATAAAAAAAGCAGCCCACCGGCTGCATGCAACCTGTTTTAAAATGGCATACCAAAGAAAGTAGATAATTTATAATATATTTTTTAGTTCGGATCAGCCAGGACAACTGATCAGAACTTATATAATATACTAGCATCAAAGATAGCACAATTCAGATCGAACGGCAAAAAGATGAATGTCAAATTCAAAGAAATACTGATCAATGAGCTTGAAGAAGAGATAAAAGCTGCAAAGCTGATAGACCCGCAAGAGCTTGCAAAGCAAATTAAGGAGATCGGGTTCAAGTGTATAATGTGTGGCAAATGTTGTCGCAGGGAATTTGGAGATAATAGGGTCGTTGTGATCCCTGATGAGATCCACAGGATACAAAATAACAGCGATCTGGAATGGAATGACATAGCAGAACCTTTGAACATAGAGGCAGACACACCAGAGGAAGAGTGTTACCTTCAGGCAGGATCAGGGATGATAGATGAGTATGGGAACATCCACACATTTGGATGGATGCTTCACAGAAAGGAGAACAGAGATTGCTCATTCATACCCGACGAAGTCAAAAATAACCGCTGTAACATATACGAACTACGACCCTTACTATGTAGCACATACCCCTTCTATATGGAAGATCTTAAGCTCCAGACATCTGAATGCGAAGGATTGGGAGAGAACATCAGCGAGCATGACAGTAAGAAACTCTCAGAGATGCTGATCAACAGATACCTTGGAGAGCTGCAGGATACCATTCTCACCTACAGGAACTATGAAGGATTCGAGACCGATGAAAAAAGCAGGGAAAAAGCCATGTCCAACCTGAAGCAAGGCTACTTAAATTACGTCGTCCATAATAGTGAGGGAACTTGTAAGATCACAAAGAATATCTGAATTTCATCTTATCGATCGATTTATAATGAATAAACATTATGCAGGAATAAACATGTCCACTAATAATGAACCTATGACGATCTCTGAGAAGATCTTTTCAAAGGCTGCCGGTAAAACGGTAAAAGCTGGAGAATTCGTACTGGCTGATATAGACAGGGCAATGACCCACGACATCACAGGACCTCTTGCTGTAGAAGGTTTCTACGAGATCATGAGGGACAAGGAAGAGAAGAAGGTCTGGGACCCAAGCAAGATAGTGATCCTCTTTGACCACCAGGTTCCTGCAGACTCCCTCAATGCTGCACAGAACCACATCATGCTCAGAAAGTTCGCTAAGGAACAGGGCATAATCAACTATGATGTTTATGAAGGTGTCTGCCACCAGGTAATGCCTGAGAAGGGGCATGTCAAACCAGGAGACCTTGTAGTAGGTTCCGACTCACACACCTGTGCATACGGTTCACTCGGTGCATTCTCAACAGGTATCGGTTCAACTGATATGGCAGCGGTCTTTGCATCAGGAAAGCTCTGGTTCAAGGTACCTGAGACCATCAGGTTCGAAGTCGAAGGAAAACTTCCTGAACACGTCTATTCAAAGGACATCATCCTCCACCTCATCGGAGATGTAGGTGCAGAAGGTGCAAGATACAAGGCAGCAGAATATGCAGGTTCAGCTATCGAAGCACTTTCAATGTCAGAGCGTATGACCATTTCCAACATGGCTATCGAGATGGGTGGAAAGGCAGGTATCATCGAGGCTGACAAGACTACAGAAGCATATCTCAAGGAGCGCATACCTGACTATGAATTTGACCCATACTGGAAGTCAGATGAAGGCGCAGAATGCGAACTTCACAAGTATGACATCAGCAACCTTGAGCCACAGGTCGCATGCCCACACAACGTGGACAATGTAAAGCCTGTAACTGAAGTTGAGGGAACAAAGGTAGACCAGATCTTTGTAGGTTCCTGTACCAACGGAAGGTTCGAGGATATAGAGGTCGTTGCAAAGATGATGGGCGATGAGCCTGTTGCAAAGGATGTCAGACTCCTTATCATCCCTGCATCAAGGACAGAATACATGAAGGTGCTCAGAGCAGGATATATCGAGCAGTTCATGGAAGCAGGTGCAATGGTAGAGTCACCATGCTGTGGTCCATGTATGGGAGGTTCATTCGGACTCCTCGGTGACGGAGAGGTAGGACTTGCAACATCCAACCGTAACTTCAAGGGACGTGAAGGAAGCCCACAGTCCTTCGTATACCTCAGCTCACCTGCAACAGCAGCAGCATCCGCACTTACCGGAGAGATCACAGATCCGAGAAAGATCTGATATCTCACCTTTTCTTTCTTTTTTTAACTCTGAGACCACAAAAGATATATTTTACAAATTAATATGATAGTTCGGACGTTGGTCTAACCAACACTACCCGTCATATTTTGTGTGGATTACAAACCAACGTCACTAAAACCTTTTTTCATATGTTCTAAACTCTTAGCTTAGGCTGTGGCGACCTTTACACCATAAAGATGTAATAGGATTACCTTATATCTGGAAAGGATAGAGCATGACTGAAACCGACCTCTCAATACTTACCGAACTTTACGACATCATTAAGGACAGAAAAGAGAACCCTTCCGAGGACTCATATGTATGTTCTTTGCTCAACCATAGAAAGGGTATAGACAAGATACTTGAAAAGGTGGGCGAGGAATCTATCGAGACAATACTTGCTGTGAAGAGCGAGAACAAGGAAGAGATGATATACGAATCATCAGACCTTTTATTCCATCTTATGGTTATGTTCGTGGCAAAGGGAATATCCCTTGAAGAGATCGCCACTGAGCTTAAGAAAAGAAGAAAATGATCAATGATCATTCTCAATAGCTTATTTTTAATATACTAATTCGTGGAAAACGTCCTTTTTGGACAGTATACCCTTTGGCACACCATCATAGGATACAAGTATGAACCCTATATTGTGAGTGTCAAAGACCTTCACTGCATCATAGAGTGATGTTTCTGAATCCACCGTGATAAGGTCGCGGGTCATTATATCCTTGACCTTTGCAGTCATTTTTCCACTTGCCACTGCATCACCTATATCTGTAAAAGTGACAACGCCAAGGATCATATCAGCGTCCATCACTGGTGCACCGTGAATACTATTGTCAACAAGGAGACGTGCTGTTTCCTGAATGGAAGCATTTCCACTGATAGATATCATATCGGTCTTAGCATAGTTCTTAACAGGCTTCTTTGGAAGCGAGATCATTTCATTTATTGCGAAAACGAGCGTGTTCTGGGTATCATCCCTTCCCACGATCTCTCCACGAACAACCAGTTTGTTCACAGGAGTAGGACCCATCTGTACAAGGTCACCCTGCTCAAAACCCTTGATATTACCAAGGACCTTGATCATGCCATGACATAGGTCAGGATGCCTTACTGTAGTGAAGCTTATCTCCGCTACTGTTGCACCTTCCACAAGATCATCGTTCCTGTAGATAGGAACACTGGCCTCGTGGTCCATGGCAGTGATGCTTAAAGCTTCATAAGCGTCGCCAGTTGCTTTATATCCCCCTTTGGGACCGGGGACACCTTCAACCAGGCCAAGGACTTTCAAAGATTGCATCTGGTTCCTGACAGTGCCAGGATTACGGCTAATAAGCTCAGCGATCTCTTCGCCTTTTACAGCACGATCCTTTTCTCTCTGGAGATTGATCAATGCAATGAGAATATCTTTTTGTATGGGAGTCAGTTCCACTAAATCACCGGTCCATAAACTCAAATCTAGTTTATACATACTCAAAGGAGATATATATAAATATAGTATCTCCTCCTGAGGATACTAGAAAAGGTTTATATTTATAGGAACAGGGCTTTATAGATTAAAGTGATTTGAAGCGCAACAGGAAGGAATATGATCTTTGAAAAAATAAATACAGTCCCTACTTCGGATGAATTACTGGATAAATCATTCAGAAGAGCTACCAGGGCAATGGCAGGAAAGACCATCACCGGAAGGAAAACGGCTCTTGAGGCAAACGAGTCAATGGTGCTGACCGCTGCTAACATACTTACAGATAATCTAAAGAATATAGTAAGAAGATTCCCTACCTTTGAGAATTTGCCACCGTTCTACTATGAACTGGCAGACGTAATGGTAGGTGTAGATGATATGAGGAAGTCCCTTAGCAGGCTTGACTGGGCCAGTGCGAAGATACATGAGGTTGCAAGGGAACATGTAGGAAAGATGAGAAAGAGCAGAGACCCGCTACCTGTGAGAAAACAGTGTTTCGGACGTCTTTCATCCATCATAGGTTCGATCAGCAAGGACCTTCTATTCTTAAATGAAGCCCGTAACAAGCTTAGAAAACTGCCATCGGTCCATGATGAACCGACCATTGTAGTAGCAGGCTATCCGAACATCGGAAAGTCCAGTTTCGTTACAAAGGTAACAGGTGCAACACCTGAGATAGCATCCTATCCATTCACTACAAAAGGAGTATCCATAGGACACTTCTTCGTTGGTAATGACAGGTATCAGGTAATGGATACACCCGGTCTTCTTGACAGACCTATGTCAGAACGTAATGAGATAGAGCTCCAGGCCATAACAGCACTGAAGAACCTGGATGCAGTAGTACTTTTCATCATAGATGCCACTGAAACATGCGGATACGAGATCGAGGATCAGAAACGCATGCTTGAAGAGGTTCGCAGTGGATTCAAGCTTCCAGTCCTTGTGGTCGGTAACAAAGCAGACCTTCCACAGTTCAGAGAACTGGACTTTGTAGACATGAAAATGTCCACAGCAACCGGCGAAGGTATCGAGGAAGTAACCTCAACCCTTATAGAAATGGTAAAAAAGGCCATTGAAGAAAAAGGGCCAAAGGAAGAAAAAGAAGAAAAGATGCCATGGGATGACCTTTAAGGTCATCACAATACTTTTTTCATTATATCAAGTGCATTTCTTAGATCATCCATTGATGAAGCGTAAGAAAGGCGTATATGTCCTTCACCACGGGCACCAAAAGCAGTTCCTGGCACAACTATAACGCCATTAGAGATCATTTTTGATGCTACCTCACCAGAGGTCATACCTTCAGGGATCTCAGGGAAAGCATAGAATGCACCTTTTGGAGAAGCACAGTTCAGACCTGCAGCGTTCAGGCCCTCTACAAGCATGTCCCTGCGAGCCTTGAACTCATCGCGCATTGCAAATACAGAATCCATTGGACCCGTAACAGCTGCTAATGCCGCTTTCTGTGCAATGGAATTGGCACATGCCTGCACATACTGATGCACCTTGATCATCTGATCAGTGTATTCTTTTCTGGCGGCTACATAGCCAAGACGCCATCCGGTCATGGAGAAGGTCTTGGAAACTGCATTCACGGTAATAACATTATCAGAGAACTGAGCAGGGCTGACCTGTTCACCCTCATAGATGAAATGCTCGTAGACCTCATCAGAGATAATAGTTATGTCGTGATCATCAGCGATCTGAGCAAAGGCCTTCATATCAGCCTTGCTCTGTACCGCACCAGTAGGATTGGCAGGAGAGTTGATTATCATAGCCTTGGTCTTCGGAGAGAGATTCTCAAGTACACTCTCAGGACTTATTGTAAGGTCATCAGAGAGAGGAAGTGGAGTAACACGACCACCCATTAAGTGAACCAGGGAATTGTAGGATACAAAACCAGGATCTGCGATCAGTACCTCGTCCCCGGGATCCACAAGAGAAGCGATAGCAAGTTCAAGAGCCTCCGATGCTCCGGATGTCACAATGATCTCATCCGTTGAGACCTCGAAATTGTTCTCTGTCTTGAACTTTGAACTCAAAGCCTCTCGAAGTTCAGGAATACCCGGACCAGCCGTATAACCGGTGAAACCCTCATTGATAGCATTGATAGCAGCCTGTTTTATGTGCTGCGGAGTATCAAAGTCAGGTTGTCCGATACCAAGATTTATGGAATTCGGACCGGCGCCTTCGAACATCTTCCTTATCCCGGAAATGTCTATATCCAGAACCCTTTGTGCAAACTTCGAGCCAGCCATAGTTATCACTTCAATTTGTTTTATTCAATATTTGTGTGTCTTGATTTGAGGTCTTCCTCGGAAGCACCTGTGATGAAGATAAGCTCTGCGATCACAGCATCAAGGAAAACGCTTGATGATGTCTCAAAAGAAGTACCCAGCGGAGTAAGATATGTGTATTCACCACGCATGTGACGTTCAACATATCCGCCTGCATCGTCCTTTGTCCTTCCGGGAAGAGCGATAACTGTGTCGGACAGCTCACCTAATGTTGATTCCTTGTTCGAGGTTATTGTGACAAGTTTGGCACCGATCTCCTTGGCCACACGTCCAAGATTTGATATAGAACGTGTCTGTCCTGAACCTGATATAGCAATAACGAGGTCATCCTTTCTTACTGCAGGGGTTGTTGTCTCACCTACAACGTGAGAAGAAAGTCCAAGGTGCATAAGTCTCATGGCAAATGCCCTTCCAACAAGGCCGGAACGTCCTGCGCCCATCACGAAGATCCTATTCGCACCCATTATATCTTCAAGCATCTGTTTAACAGAGTCCTTATCAAGCTTGTTAGCTACATTTTCAAGGTGCTCAGCCATTAATAAAATAGAAGAAGTCAAGTATTTACATTCAGTTAAGTGGATCTCTTTCATCTGATCTCCTCATATTATCGATCGAAAATTACAGAATCATTTTGTTTTTCTTTTGCATCGTCCTTATAATTGATGCTCTTTAGGCCCCAGCCATCGATATTGCTCAATTCCTCATACAAACGCATGATGTCAGAGTCATCTCCGGTCCAATAGCAGTCTAACACAGTGTCCTTGTCTTTAAGGTCTTCGGTAATAGAACCTGCAAGGCGAAAAAGAGCTTTCTTGCTGGAAAAAGGAATATTAAAAGTAGTCCTGTACCCGGAACTTGACCTTGCATAGGAAACAAGAACATAACCATTGCTCTCGTACTCCATTATATCATCAAAATCACATATCAGTTCCAGTTCGTGAACAGCAGAATTATCGATATTGGAAATACCCAGAAGTATCTGCCCAACCACTACATCTGGTACCTGTCGTCCAAACCATACGGAAATCTTACCATATGTGCAGACTACATTCACATCATCCCTCCCCATCTCGAAAGAAGAAAGGGAGGAATCAGGTGAAATAAGATTATCTCTGTTTTCTTTTTGACCCATTTGCTTCACGCAAATACTTTATTTAGTTGTAGAAATGAGAGCACTGATCATATCACGATCCTTCTTTAGGGTCTTAAGCTGATCAGCCGGTCCAATGACAGTAAGCCTTGACTTAAGAGCATTCTTTTTAAGGATCTTACCAATGAACGAAGTGTCCACCTCTGAAGGATAACTTTCCATTTCTATACCTGAGAAACCATCCGGTTCAATGAGCGTCATTGTCATCTCTATAAGATGTGCCTCTTCTTCAGGACTCAGGCCCTTTTCAAGGACAAGTATCTTCCCGCTTTTAACCTCATCGATAATAAACCTGACCTTTTCCACAGGAGACATTGTAGACAACCTGTGTTCTGATACAAGATCCATCTGGAAGCCCTGCATTGGTATCACCCGAACCTCTTTGCAAGCTCTTCATAGAACGTTTCTATGTTCTTTCCTTCCAGAGCTGAAATTGACACCATTGGGTGTTGTGGGAAAGCATCTCTGATGGTCGATGGTGAAGCCTCTGCAAGGTCAACCTTATTGGCAACAATAAGAAGAGGAAGGCTCCTTGCTTCCATATTACCGATAACGGTCACATTGACCTGAGTGAAAGGATCCTCGGTAGCATCCATTACAAGGATGACACCATCAAGGTTCTCGAGCCATTTCACAGCTTCTATGACACCTTCTGTGGCTTCCTTTGCACGCCTCTTGGATTCAGCTTCATCCATGCCCTGCTCCATGAACTCATGGAAATCGATCTTTGTAGCAAGTCCCGGCGTATCAATGATATCGAGGGTTATTGAGCTACCGTTAGTGTTGATAGTAACTCCTTCCCTTCGTCTTGCTCTTCTTGTCTCATGCGCAATATGTGAGACAGAGCCCATAGCGTCTCCTGTCCAGTCCCTTACTATCCTGTTAGCAAGAGTTGTCTTACCCGCGTTTGGCGGTCCATATATCCCTATACGGGCATTCTGTTTTTTAAACAGTTTTTTGAAAAGGTCCGAAAAATTCCTCTTGAATGCTCTAATTACGCCCATTCATTCCCTCCGTGAAATAGCATTTATATTTAATTATGGATAATTTTAGTAGTATAAACACCCATTAGCATATAATTTTTATTATCTTGATCTGCTAACAGGCAGGTTGTATAATCATATGTCCTTTGTCATTGCAGAGTTTATTGCTATCTCAGCAATGTTCGACCCATAATCGGCCGTTCTGTCAATACTGTCCACCACGGTCCCAAGGGCAACCACTGACCCATAAGTATCCAGCTTCAGTATAACACCATTAAGCTTGTTGATCATAGGGGAGAGCTTTTCCACCCTGTCGATCACCTGATTAGCAAGGTCTACGTCAAAATTGTAAAGAGCATCTATTGAATCCTCAACTATCTTCCTTGATATCTCAGAGGTCTTCTCGATCATTTCCATGATATCATCAGGAATAGGCCCTTCCAGATAGCCTGTTATCTTTGCGATCTTACGTGCATGGTCAGCTATACGTTCGATAGGACCTGCAGCCATCCTCAGATCGTGGTACTCATCGATAGATGTCTCAGCTGCATCCGGCAGCCTTGCCCCGCGCAATATGGAGCGGAACTGTTTTGCTATAAGAAGGAACAGACGATCCACATCATCGTCCCTCTGGTCAACATCCAGAGCAAGATCGGAATCTAGCGTTTTTATCGCCTTTATTGCATCCATATGCATGGAATTGGATATCAGGTACATCCTGCGAACACTTTTTTTGATCGATATCTCATCAGGGTTCAGAAGATCCTGAATGACCACTTTCTTAGCAGTCTCCTCTATGATCTCCGGACCTATGAGTTTGTAACACATGCCTCTGATAACGTTCTTCTGCTCAGCAACTATCCTGTCAGCCTTTACCTCTATAATATCAGAACCTGCAAGATATGCTGCGATCATATCCCTGGTAAGAGCATCTCCCATCCTCCCACTCACATCGATCTGTATTCGCCTTATAGGAGGAGCATCATGTATAGGATCTATAACCAATTTACCATCTGGCTGAGGTTGTAAGGAAACTCTGCTACCTGTCTGTATCCCAACCTTGTCTGCCCATGTTTTTGGAAGAGATATAATATAAGTAGAACCGCCTGTTTGCTGAACTTTTCTGGTCTCTATGAAAATCCCTCATATTATGTTATGGAAATATCTGGATATATAGAATATCAGGTAATATATAGATACTTCCCTGTGAATAAAAATATATATCTGATGCCATATAGAAAGAAAGTGTATGAAAGCACTTGATATCAAACCTCATGAACTTGACACGCTTAAAAAGCTCATGCCTGTAATTTGTCTGTCAATACCATGGGAGATATATTTCTATTCTAATTATTCGACCGGATGGGGTATCAAGTTCTCGGTCTTTTACGCAAACTTTGATGATATCTACGGTACGATCTTTGTAGACCTGATCCAGCAGAGCTCACTGCTCTCCTACGGAGGGTTTTTGCCATCTGTAAGAACACTCGGATGGATATTCGCAGCGATACTATGTATAGCACTGGCGATCTATGAACTTTCAAAGGAGAATATTGAGCTGGAACTGGAAACAAGGACCACCGCACATATACTCATACTATGTGGGATACTGACATTCATCAGTTCAATTGCAGTATGGAACAGCAGTTTCAAAACATTGCCTATTGCACCGTTCTTCTTCCTGGCTTTCGGGTATCTGCTTCTTGTTTCGGATAAAAACAGCTCTACCGTGAAAGAAGAAGATTAAGGAGATAGTATATACAAAACCTCGAATTCCGGGGTTGTCTGTATACATATGCACTATTTGCTAAAGATAGCCTATAGTCTAATTATGCCTATGGGTATAACAATAGGTAACAAAAATTATATATGCATAAATAATCATCCTAAGTAATAATTAAGAAAGTTGGGCTGAATATAGTGGCTATGTTCAGTAAACAAGGGGTACATACCTATTTTTATACAGGCCGCAATTTCCACCGTGCATGGAGTTGCAGACCAGCATTAGATAGATCTTTAGAAGTAGTTTAATCGTATAATATTATACTGGGAAAATAATATGAGATAGTCATATGCCTTTTAGTTTATGAGCTCGAATTGCACTATAAGTCTTCCGGGTCTAATAGCAAAGAAATACGAATACAAATATAATGAGATAAGTAACACAGTGTTGCCAACACTGCATCTATTAAAAAGTTCTGTTCTTGTCTCATTTTCAGGTGCACTAAGGATACACATAGCATTTCTTCTTATGCACATCAGTTCTGCCTTTTTCAACTGTCTTGCAGGAGGGCTGATAATCTATGCGGTCTACACACTTGACAGAGCCATGGATGCAGAAGAGGATCTTGAGAACCGACCTGAATTAAGAGGAGCGTCGAACAAGTTTGCCCTGATAATATCGCTTATCTGTTTTTTAATAGGAGCTGCTATCCTCACCTCCAATGGACTAATATTCTTCGCTTTTCTACCACTAATAACCGGTTATCTCTACACCAAGGGAATTAAAATACGAAACTTCAACCTTAGACTAAAAGGTGGGCGCGGTATGAAGAACCTTGTTGTGGGAAGCACATGGGGAGCTTTCATCGCAGGCATAGCAGGCATAGATGCCACTACCATAATTGCTCCACTTATTGTTTTCCTCTACTTTGGAATGAAACTATTCATCAACTCCACAATATACGATTTCAAGGACATAAAAGGAGATACAATGGCCGGGATCAATACATTACCGGTGATCCTTGGAGAGAGAAAGGCAAAGATGATGCTGTTCAGTCTTCACCTGCTGGCCCATTTGATGCTTGTAGCGGCCATTATCACAGGAATAATAGCATTCGAACCGGTGATAATAATCTATAGTCTTGCCGTCGGACTATTGTATATCAAGACATTCGCAGAGCAAGTCGATATTGAAACAAAGAGCAGACTGACAAAGAGGCTGTTCATGATAGATGGAGAATCAACCTCAATTGTAGGATTAAGAACTATTCTAAGCGGAATAGTAGCCTGAGAGATGATCAGATCGAAGTGATCTTTGTTGACATCTCCTTATAATGATCAAAAAGATCACTTCCCCATTTAAGGGCAGATGGGTCGTACCCTACAAGATCATCCCTTGGGTCATATGCCTCAGGGTTGAAGAAAAGAGACATAGAAAAGAAAACATCCGTCACTACAAATGCGATCTTTACATCATCGACCACAAATAGTTCCGTATTTGGAGACTTCAGGTAGAACTCAAGTTTATCGCGGTGTTCATCCCTTACTTTATTAAAGACCTTTTCAGTAAGTATCAAAGAAGTAGGTACATTCCTTTCAGCCATCCCTACTACAAAATCAGGGTATGTTGGAATGAATATAGAAGATACACCCTTTAGATGAGATGAGCGTGAGATATTTTCAGTGAATATCTTATGAGATTCATAGATGTTCTCAATACTTCCTGATAACACTTTACAGTCCTTCAGATCACGGAGATCATCCAGCATTTTTTGAGGTATGTCTCCCAGATAGTGATCTTCCCAAAAAGACTCATTGTTCTCAATGGTCTCTATAATTTCCAGAAATGGCCTGAAATGAGTGATTATGGCCCGTCCTATGGGAGTTATCTGGTAGTTCTTATCAGTCTTCGCTATCAGATTACAAGCCAGCATCTCTTTTATTCTTGGAGATATCTCCGGAGAGGATACATTAAAGTAGTCTTTGATATCAGACAGAGTACATGGCTTTTCCTCAAGCAGGAATAATATGTCCTTTCTTTTTTCCGAAAAGGTCAATATACTTAAAAGTCCCTTTGATTTCACAACAACCACATCAATTTATATTGAGTTATGTATCCAACCAACCAGTAGAAACTAATTAATTATATAAAAGTTAATTACTCGCTTATAAGTGTTTTCTAAACAGTGACAGCAGAGTACAAAAAATATACATCTCAGTCAAAAGATCAAGCTAAGTCAAGCAGACTTTATATAAGTACTCAAAAATAAAATAGGAAGTTCTTCTGGAAATGAAGAACTTCAGTGTAAGAAATGCCGCATTCCAGTGAACACAAGTGAAACGCCAAGTTTATTGGCCGTTGCAATTACCTCATCATCCCGTATGGAGCCGCCTGGTGACAGGATATACTTAATTCCTGCTTCAGATGCATATACTACACTATCATCGAACGGGAAGAACGCATCGGATGCCATGACACACTTTGAGAATACATCACTGACATAATCATCAAAGGACATATCAGGAGCAGCACGATCATACATGACCTGGAGGTTCTCACGTGCCTTTGTCACAGCAAGCTTCCTGATGGAATCAACCCTGTTAGGCTGTCCTGCCCCCATTGAGAGCATCATGTAGCAACCATCCTCATATTCATAGGCAAGTGTCACTGCATTGGACTTAACGCACTTGCATGCATGCATGGAGAACTCAGAGACTGAACGGAGCTCTTCAGGATATGCCATATCGGTTACGCATTCCCACTTGTCGTATATTCCAATGTTCCTTGACTGCTTCAGGACACCACCGATAACATACTTGTATGTATCTTCCACTTCGAACGGCTCATTCAATTCCGGAAGGTCGAGCAAACGGAGATTCGCGCTCTTATTCTTCAGGTATTCAAGAGCATCAGGCTCAAATCCGGGAGCAAGGATGATCTCCACGAACTTACCATTCAGGAACTCTGCTGCCTGAAGGTCAAAAACAGTGTTCGTACAGATGATACTTCCATAAGCTGAGATCGGGTCGCCGTCCCATGCTGCCTGAAGTGCCTGTAGAAGAGTGTTACCTGTGGCGAGTCCACATGGATTGTTGTGTTTAACGATGT
The DNA here is from genome assembly GCF_900114835.1 of Methanolobus profundi. Classification (GTDB taxonomy): domain Archaea; phylum Halobacteriota; class Methanosarcinia; order Methanosarcinales; family Methanosarcinaceae; genus Methanolobus; species Methanolobus profundi. Next base: position 194,577 of record NZ_FOUJ01000004.1, read on the forward strand.
TCACAGCAGGTTTGGAACAAGAAAGTTCCTTAACTGTCTGGAGTGCGTTGTCCGCATCGATATAATTGTTATATGAAAGTTCTTTTCCATGGAGTTGTTTTGCATTTGCAAGGGATGGACCGGTTATTCCGTCCTCCTTATAGAATTTAGCTTCCTGATGCCAGTTCTCTCCATATCTGAGAGTTACACCATCTTTGAAGCTCATACGAAGGACATCCTGTCCAAGTAGTTCTTTACTTAGATACGTATCGATCGTTGCATCGTAATCTGCTGTGTGCCTGAAAGCCTTCACAGCAAGCAGTTCTCTTGTTTCCTGGGAAACAACGCCTGTGGAACGAATTTCTTTAAGGATATGACCATAATCATCAGGGTCACATACTACGCTTACAGAGCGATAGTTCTTTGCTGCTGAACGAAGCATAGCTGGTCCACCGATATCGATGTTCTCTATGGCTTCTTCAAGCAATACGCCTTCTTTTGAAACTGTTATCTCGAATGGATAAAGATTGACCACTACAAGGTCTATCATTTCTACTTCTGCTTTCTGGGCCTCTCCCATATGATCATGGTCATCCCTTATACAAAGGATGCCTCCATGGATCTTAGGATGAAGAGTTTTAACCCTACCGCCCATCATTTCCGGGAAGCCTGTAACATCCGCTACATCAGTGACCTCAATATCTGAGTCACGGAGTAAGCGGGCAGTCCCGCCAGTAGATATGATCTGTATATCCAGTTTTTCGAGTCCACGAGCAAAATCTACAATTCCGGTCTTATCAGAAACGCTGAGCAGTGCTCTCTTTACCAAAAAATCACCGTATGAAATTGGCGGATATACACTAAAAGGTTTCTGGTCAGGATCATGAGTTGAATTTGACAACCGGACACACCTCGATACATTTACCACAGTGAGTACATCCTTCTTTGATGATGGCAAGACCTTTTTTCATTCTGATAAGGCCCTGAGGACATTTTCCAACACAAACACCACATCCACTGCAGAAGAGAGCTCTCCTAACTGAGAGTTCCATCTTTTTCATGAGCCTTCGGGCATCCCTGTCAGAATCACTCCTTGCTGTGACACTTCCTGAAGCAAATACCTGCGCCCTGTCCTCACCTATTGTCACCATGGCAACGCCTTCCATGTAAGACGCCTTTCCAACTGCTTCCAGCATCCCTGTGAGCTCAAGTCTTCCAAGGTCCACTGGACCATCGAATCCACCCTCTGCGGAGATACCACCCTGTTTACATGGGCGATAGCCGGATGTCACGGCGAAATTCAGATCATTCTCATTGCTGCCCTTTGGAATGATATCTATGCCCTTTTTCTTTGCGATCTCCTTCAGCTGAGCAGGCAGGTCCTTCCATCTCCAGAAACCGTGCTTTACCCATTCCTCTGACAGGCCCATACGCTCTGCGTACGAGAGCAGGTGGTCATTGAGCCTCTTTTCCATCTCAGGGTGGGTTTCCTTAAGCCTCACAAGGTCAGACACTGAGCATGAAGGACACAACCAGCATCCTATCCTGTCAAATCCTTCCTCGTATAGTGGATTGTACAACAGATCGTTCTTGAATATATAGAGCCAGACATGCATTGCGGTCCAGTTCTGGATAGGAGCAGCAGCTACCTGATTACCGACCCATGGGTTCTTCCAGACACGCTCACTCTTTGCCCTTGTACTGGATTCATACTTTCTCTGACCTATGAAAGTTAGACATCCGTTCTCGTAATTGTCATTTATTATCTGGGTTATCGGACCAAGTTTACAAACCTTACAGCACCAGCGTACCTCAACACTTGGAGGACCGAAACTGTCAACAGAATCCCAGAAAGCATCACCTGAACTTATGATGTTCAGAGGTTTGCCGTAGAATTCCACAACATCATGGACATTCTGCACGGTTTCAGGGAACTCGATACCAGTGTCTGCGAAGAGAAGCTCATAATCATCAAGACATTCACTCACCAGGTGAAGCACTGCAAGACTGTCCTTTCCTCCTGAATAGGATACTGTTGCCGGCCTGTCAACTGAGGAAGATACATTTTTGATGAACTTGTGAGAACGCTCGATAAAGTCGTTCATATAATTCTCGTTGGCCTTCACCACATCATCCCAGGTCTGTCCGCCCTCAGGAACTGTGATCTCAGCAGGGTCTTCCTTGAACCTTACCTTGACACCAACACCCTTGCCCTTCTCAAGCATCTTTTCCCCGCTCATACGAGAGCGTCCGGTACCAAGCACTTTGCCGTCATGTGTCAGAACGACAACCTCGTCCATAACATTGATAGAAGGATCTGCATCATTTATGCCAGGAGCAAGTACACTTGCACCACCCAGGATGAACTTCTCAGCACCTGCATCTATGGAGACCCAGCTCTTGAGGGTCTTATGATCAGCATTATCAAAGATCCGGCGTGCACCGTTCAATCTTAAAAGAAGGACCCATTTCAGTTGTTCAAGCTCAAAGCGGATAGTAGCTATGACCTCACCGTCAACTATGACCTCATCCATACGGTCATCGTATGGGGATTTGTTCATGACCACCACACGCTCATCGGTCAGTAGCGGAGCATTGAACTGTTGGATCGAAAGCTTGTTTATGAGATCCAGTTCATATTTGAAAGCAGGACGGATGTCTCCCGGAGGAGTTATAGTAACCTGGCTGGTAGCAGCACCACAGGAACATTCTTTCCCAAGAACAGGAACATTACATGAAGGGCACCAGTAAAGGAGCAGTTCACCAAGATAAAGAGGTTTGGACATTCTGTCAACCTAGATATTGAAGTTTTAAATGCTTTTTGGCAACTCATATACATTAAAAGAACTTAGATGCAAGGGAGGGTTTTACGTTGCACATTTCTGAATAAGCACAGGTGTCACACAAAGGACTTTCCTTTTTATCAGGCATAGTTCCTTCCTTTATCTTTCTGACACGCCCAATTGCCTGCAAGACCTGTCTGCGGTCAGTGGAACGTATTTTCACATTCCTGAAAAGTCCGGACCTTGCATAGATAATGTGACCTGCCCTGACCGGAATGCCGTGCATTTCCTCTGCAAGCATGGCAAACGATGCCACATGTAACCTGTCGTTCATCCATACACCATTTTCAGGAGCTTTTCCTGTTTTGATGAGAATAGGCTCGAAAGAACCTTCGCTCTCCAACAGCCTGTAAGGGATCCCTGTAATATTTAGCTTTTCAGAACGAAGGAATGGCTCCTCATCCAGAATTGAGAGCCTTTCACTTAGATCGAGAAGTTCGGGATCCTTTAAGTGAGATGAAAGAGCCTGTTGTATCTCCGGCAAGTATTCCATTATAGTTCCTGATACCTCAGCTATCATTTCCTCTGTGACACCTTCCATCTCAACAGGATAGATCATAGGGATATTCTCCAGCGCCTGTGTAAACAACCCTTCGACCTCTGCAGATGACACATCGTCTTTTGACGAAGAGCCGTTCAACAAATGAGAATAGGACATGGCCATTTCCTTTAATATAAGATGTTCTATATAGTAAGAAGAAGAGGAAGATACAGGCTCGTAGCCGCGGCATGAGTAATATAATTTCCTTGCACAGGAAAAATAAAGAGATAATTCGGAAACCGTTATCTGTATTTTTTCTTTTCGGAGAAACATATTTTAATAGAGAATATATACCATATTATAAATAAGTAGATAGTAGGCATTCAGCAGAATCGACAATAGACGAACTTGTATTCGTTAAATATATATGGTAATCTACCCTTAGGAATATAAAGCATGAGTGAAGACGAATCGCATGACATGGTTCGCCAGCGTCTTGCAGAAAAGATGGCAGGCGAGATTACGCTATCTGAAAAACCTGGCGAGGCCCTTAAAAAATGGCGATTGAACTTCGAGATCGCGCAGACAGACCTTTCGGGGTATCTGAGCGTTTCTCCTTCGGTCATCAGTGACTATGAGAGTGGCAGGAGAAAATCTCCAGGCACGCTCATTGTGAGCAGGATAGTCGATGCGCTCCTTGAGATCGATTCACAGAGAGGAGGGCAGAAGATTCATGCTTATGAGGGGATCCTTTTCGCAGATAAGAAATCAAAGGCCATTTACGCCACCTACGAATACACATTTCCAATGCAGGTTGCAAAGCTTGCCAATATCATTGAAGCAGATATAGTTAATAAAGGGGTAGAAAAACCACTTTACGGTTTTACTGTTGTAGACAGTAAAAAGGCTATTCTCGAACTTTCTTCCCATGAGTTCCAGAAACTCTACGGATGGAGTACGGAACGTGCAATGATATTCACCAAGGTCACAACCGGCAAGTCACCAATGGTAGCCATAAGGGTCACGAACCTGAAACCAGGCGCTGTTGTGATGCACGGACTGCGTGGAAGTGAGGTTCACCTGATGGCAAAGAAAATGGCTGAGATCGACAGGATACCCCTTCTTGCAACGACAATGGATATTGACGAAATGGTAGAAGCGCTGAAGAAATACAGCGAATACCATGTAATGGAATAATATTTTACATTAGATACACATTTGAACGGTGTTAAGATGAGTGTAGGGATAGTCTCATATGGTGCCTATGTACCCAGATATAGAATAAAGATCGAAGACATCGCCCGCGTATGGGGAGACGATGCAGACATACTCAGATCAGGACTGATGGTCAACGAGAAAGCAGTTCCTGATGTTGATGAAGATGCAGCTACAATTGCAGTGGAGGCTGCAAGAGCTGCCGTTACTAGGTCAGACATAGATGCGCAGAGAATAGGTGCCGTATACACCGGTTCAGAAAGCCATCCTTATGCTGTCAAGCCTACCAGTACTATAGTCGCAGAGGCGACCGGAGCAACTCCGGTACTTACTGCAGCTGATTTTGAATTTGCATGTAAAGCAGGTACTGCAGCGGTCCAGGCATGTATGGGACTTGTTTCCTCAGGCATGATAGACCTCGGACTTGCCATTGGATCTGATGTGGCACAGGGTGCACCGGAAGATGCACTTGAATATACAGCAGCAGCCGGCGGTGTTGCATTTGTCATCGGTAACAAAGAATCAGAACTCGCAGCAATTATCGAGGACACATATTCATTTACAACCGACACTCCTGACTTCTGGAGACGTGAAGGAATGCCATACCCTGAGCATGGTGGAAGGTTCACAGGAGAACCAGGTTATTTCAAACATGTTACAAACGCCGCAAAGGGACTTATGGCAAAGATAGACACAAAGCCTGAGGACTATGATTACGCAGTGTTCCACCAGCCAAATGGAAAGTTCCCAAGCCGTGTAGCAAAGATGCTGGGATTCAGCAAAGAGCAGATAAAACCCGGACTTGTCGTACCAAGACTTGGAAACACATACTCAGGATCATGCATGATGGGAATTGCAGCAACACTTGACCAGGCTAAACCAGGAGACCGTATATTCGCAACAGCATTCGGTTCAGGAGCAGGTGGAGATGCATTCAGCATTACTGTGACCGACAAGATAGAAGAGATACGCGACAAAGCACCAAAGGTAGAGGAACTACTCGAAAACCCGATCTACATGGACTATGCCCAGTATGCCAGACACAAGGGTAAGATAAAGATCGCATGAGGTGTGAAAAATGAGAGATGTAGCAATCATAGGTGTTAAGAATACAAAATTCGGAGAATTGTGGGACCGCTCTTTCAGAGATGTAGTAGTTGAAGCAGGCGTAGGTGCTGTCAGTGATGCTGGCGTTGTGGGCGAGAAGATCGACTCAATGTTCGTCGGTAACATGAGCGGTGGACAGTTCGTCGAGCAGGAACACATCGGTGCACTTATTGCTGATTATTCCGGCCTTGCAAAGGATATCCATGTACCTTCCACACGTGTTGAGGCTGCCTGTGCTTCAGGTGGACTTGCCCTCAGACAGGGAATATATGCTGTGGCTTCAGGAATGGATGATATCGTTATCGCTGCCGGAGCAGAGAAGATGACAGATGTACCTTCACCAAAGGCATCATCAGCCCTTGCAGCAGCAGCTGACAGGGAATGGGAAGGTATCATGGGTGCAACGTTCCCGGGACTTTATTCAATGGTAGCAAAGCTCCATATGCACAAATACGGGACCACAAGTGAACAGCTTGCAGAGGTTGCTGTAAAGAACCACCACAATGGTCAGCACAATCCAATAGCCCAGTATAAGAGCCCGATCACAGTCGAATCGGTCCTTAACTCAATAATGGTAGCAGACCCATTACACATATTCGATTGTTCCCCTATCACAGATGGTGCATCCGCTGTGGTGCTTGCACCAGCCGATGTAGCTCATGAGTATACTGACACACCGATCTATGTAAAGGCGACCGCACAGGCCTCAGATACCATTGCACTTCACGACCGCAGGGATATTACTACCCTCGATGCAAGTGTAGCAGCCGGAAAGAGAGCATATGAGATGGCAAAGATGCAGCCAAAGAACATTGACCTTGTTGAGGTTCATGACTGTTTCACCATTGCAGAGATATGCGCAATTGAAGACCTCGGCTTTGCAAAGAAAGGTGAGGGCGGTATCGTAACACAGAACGGTGAGACCGCAATTGGCGGCAGGATACCTGTAAACACTTCAGGTGGACTCAAATCATGTGGACACCCAGTAGGTGCGACCGGCGTAAAGCAGGCTGTTGAGATAGTCGAGCAGCTTCGTGGTGAAGCTGGAAAGAGACAGGTTGACGGAGCAGAGGTTGGAATGACCCACAATGTGGGAGGTTCAGGAGCTACTGCTGTTGTACACATATTCTCGAGGAACAGGTGATCATCATGTCGGTACCAAGATTTTGGAGAAAGCAGATCGCAAGATACAACCTTGTAGGTACTCACTGTAAGAAATGCGATGAATACTTCTATCCACCACGTAACATGTGTCCTGCGTGCAGGCGTGAGGGAGAGATAGAGGATTTCAAATTCAGTGGAAAAGGTGAGGTAGTTACATACACTGTAATTCACACCGCTGCCGAAGGTTTCGAGAACCAGACACCTTATGTCCTTGCGATCATCAAGCTGGAAGAGGGACCAAGTCTCACAAGCCAGATCATATGCGAACCTGAAGAAGTGAGCATAGGCATGAAGGTAAAGCCAGTGTTCAGAAAACTTGGACAGGGCGGAGAACGTGGTATGATCTACTACGGTACAAAGTTCGTTCCGGATAAATGATAGAGATAGAAGTTAAAGCCCGTGCTGAGCATCAGCAAGTAAAGGAACTGCTGACAGGCATGGGTGCTGTTCTTATAGGTGTCCAGCATCACTGCGACACCTATTTTAATGCCCCTCACAGGGATTTTGGAGAAACTGACGAAGCGTTGAGGATACGCTCTGTGGATGGCAGGTCCGTAATGACCTACAAAGGCAAGAAACTGGATACAGTATCCAAGACACGTGAGGAATTCGAGACCGAAATTGATGGCGGAAATACACGAAGCATCCTTCTTGCACTGGGTTTCTATGAAGCCGGCGTTGTTAAGAAGACAAGAGAAGTGTTCAGATATGAGAATATGACCATCTGTCTTGACAATGTAGGAAGCCTCGGAGAATTCATTGAAGTAGAGATCACAGCTGAATCAGACGTTGAGATCCACACAAAAGATATATTCTTATTTTTGGCTAAATTGGGTATTGGAGAAGAGGATTCCATCAGGACATCCTATCTTGAGATGGTGCTCTTAAACAATATATCCGAACAATGTGAAGAAAAAAAAGGGTGAAATGCTTTATTTCAGGTCTATAGGGATCTCAAAGTAGAAACTTGAGCCCTGACCTAATTCACTTTCAACCCATACTTTTCCTTCATGCATTTCCACGAACTTCTTTACCAGAGCAAGTCCCAGACCTGTTCCTTCATAACTGCGGTTATGAGCAGAATCCACCTGGGTGAATTCATAGAACAGATATTTCTGGTCATCAGCAGATATACCTATACCCGTATCTGTTACAATGAACCGGGCCATATTACCACGTTTCTCAACCCTGATATCAACACTTCCATTCTCAGGAGTGAACTTGACAGCATTGCTAAGGAGGTTCAAAAGGGTCTGTTTGATCTTGTTCCTGTCAGCATTGATGGAGAGCAGATCATCGTCGATATGATATGTCACAGATAGTTCCTTTTTCGATGCCAGCGAAGATATCGTTCCTATTGCCTCATCCACTAGTTCTGTGACCGATACTTCCTTCATATCGGCTTCCATCATCCCTGCCTCTATCTTGGAAAGATCAAGTATATCATTAATGATATTCAGAAGATGTTTCCCGCTATTAGAGACATTATTGAGATAACGTTCCTGCTTTTCGTTGATACTGCCAAATGTTTTTAAAAGTAACATATCCGAGAAGCCGATAATAGAATTCAGAGGGGTACGCAGTTCATGGCTCATATTGGCAAGGAACTCGCTCTTTGCACGACTGGCGGTATCAGCTTCGATCTTTGAATTCAGCAAAGCATCCTCATAGATCTTCTTTTCAGTTATATCACGTATGATCAACTGGACCGTACCCTTTTCTTTATCGATCACTGAGGAACTTATATCCGCATAGATCTCCCTTTTGCTGAAGAGACTTAACTTGATCTCAGACCTGACAGAGCCTTCCTTTATTGTATCCTTATAGATATCCACAAGGTTCGGTGAATAACCTTCAGGTGATAAGCACCTGATATCCATAGTGCTAAGTGCAGAATGTGTATATCCAAGAAGCTCAGAGGTCTTGCTGTTCGTATCGACCAGAGAAGCACCAGAGCCTAAAAGCATAATGGCATCATTTGACTGTTCAAAGAGGGAATGATATTTACCTTCCTTGTCTTCAAGTGATCCCAGCATCTCATTGATGTTATCTGCCAGCCAGTTGACCTCATCGTCACCTTCGATCGCTATCCTGGACGAGAGATCACCACTTCTCTGTATATTCCCAAGTCCATGAACGAGAAGATTGAACTTGGCATAATTAACGTTCTTTGCCAGGAATATATGGATGAACAATTCTATGGAACTCAGGAACACTATTATAACTGCAAGATAGAGCAGCATCCTCAGTCCTTCTGAAGTGGTCTGCCCCATTGTTCCTACCTTCATTAATTTGACCGGGTTTCCCATTATGTCATACAATGGAACAACTCCGGCAGGGAGACCTTCTTCAAATGAGCTAGGTGAAGCATTACCTGCTATCCGGTCCACATCATCAATGGCAGTGTAACCATAACCTATGTCCTCCAGAACCATCGGCATTTTGTCATCTGATGCATCCCCTATCTCATTTAGATCGATCATATGGGATACTACAATTACAGAGATGCTCTCATTTTCCCCGCTTCCTGAACTGAAGCACTCCATTGCAACTACCACGGTCCTTTCAGGGAGAAAGACCAGACCTGAGAGAGAACCTTCAGTGATACACTTTGAAAAAACCTCAGGATTGGAAATGATATAGCTTTCAATATCATCAGATGATGGATAACCGGTTATCGTATGCTCAAAGATAAGAGATGCTGTTGAAAGGTTATAGATAAGAATGGATTCAATACTATGTGACCTGAGTAACTGGTCATCGGATAAGACCCGATATAGATCATTTGAATTTCTATCCTCACTTTCATATTGTGCGTACAATGCCAGATTTGAAGCGCTTGAACTGACAACTCTTATCTCATCATCTTCTATCTCATCGATCAGCATATGGGTGTTATGGATAGCATATTCTTCTTCAATACCATGAAGACTTGATGAGAAGAGAAGGTAACTGAAGATGATCATCAGGAACACCGTAATTACAAACAGTATTGAATGTAGGAAGATGTCCTTTTTTTCCATTTCCATTTTTGATGACCCGGACTAAGCGATTGTGAATAATAAAAGAAGCAAAAAAAGCAACTTTGTAATTGTTCCTTATTAACAATTAAATTATATAAACATATCTTATATAAATATATCATACTCCAGAATAATATAAGGTTCAAAGATACCAGTAGCAACCCGCAGACAATGAAGAAAACAACTGGAAATTATCTTGAGATGCGTTTGAAAAAGGAGTCTTAACTTTATTTAATTCATTGTCCCTTATTCAGCAGGTCTTCAGGTGTGTACAAAATGCACTTATTGTTATTACTATCCCATGACAAGCAGTTTTCTTCACAGCAGTTTGTCATCATACCTTCGTATAGCTCATAGTTGCGCATAAAAAGAAGGGAGATCAGATCTTTAAACCAGTTCTTCAATCCTGATATACTGAGCATTGGACTTACTTCCTGTTTTTTACATACTGGAGATCACAGTGAATCTGGTCAGTTATATACATTAACAGGTGGTTATTTGTAAATTTGTTGGTTTGGGGAGGAAGTTCATTCTCAGAAGCCCGTGTACATCACTACCCATTTTAACTACATACAGGACTAAAATACATACATTTTTCAACAAATGATCACCGACAATTTATGTACGTGTTCATACATATCCAGAGAATAGAGCCGGATAAAAGACCCGTCTGATAACGGGTTATCCATATAGATGCTGGCGCATGATCCCCTCAAAAACATGTAGCTCCTATAATTAATATAGCATTTTGCTTTGCTTTCAAAAATGCCAGCATCTATGTTTGCTCTGTTTTTAGTAGATTTTACTTTTCTGAAGGCAGTTTGTCATCGTATAGCTTATATTTCAGCATAAAAAGAAGGTATACCAATCCTTTATGTTTGAAGCGGCCCTTCAATTCTGAGAATTAATCGAACTTCCTGTTTTCAGCGTGATATGAAATAGTAGCGGATTTGGATAGCTATATGACGACATCTGGTGCATGCTGTTAGAGATCTTTTCTTTGTCTGTCAAACCATCCCATATAAGAAATACTTCGCAAATGTTTTTATATAAATTATGTGATACTTATATACATTGAGAAGGAGTTTTTATGGCAATACAATACATTAACAAGGTTGGGGTCTTCTCATTTGGAAAGATCCTTGCAGCTATCTACGGAATACTTGGACTTATAGCTGGAGTTATTATGAGTCTTATGACCCTTAGAATGGGGCTAATGATGGGTGGAGCAGGTCTTAGCTCAGGACTTATGTCCGGGTTAGGAGCGATAATAGCGATACCCATATTCTATGGAATGGTCGGATACGTCAGCGGTGTGATCATTGCAGCAATATTCAATGGAATAGCAGGACTTATAGGTGGCCTGGAAATTGATATCGGATAATTCAACTATCTAATAATAAATGAAAAATCAAAAATGATGGGCCTCACAGCCCATCGTCAAAAATAGCTGGGATGAAAATCAGCAAATGCTGGACCCGGGGTCCATATCCTTGTCTGTTGAAAGCAGGGATACCTTTTCACCTGCATCTGCTGCCAGGAGCATTCCCTGTGACTCGACACCACAGAGCTTTACAGGCTTCAGGTTAACAAGCACGTTCACTGTCTTGCCTATCATCTCTTCAGGCTCGTAGTGTTCTGCAAGACCTGCAACGACCTGTCTTGGTGCTTCATCTCCTATGTCAACCTCAAGACGCAGGAGTTTCTTTGATTTCTTGACCTTCTCAGCGGTAAGGATCTTACCAACCCTGATATCAAGCTTTGCAAAATCATCATATTCTATTTCGTCTTTGAATTCCATCTTTTCTTCTTCCTTTATGCCTGCTTCCTTATCCATAGCAGCCTTTACACGCATTGATGATATCTCTTCCATCTCATCGATCTTATCATCCTCAAGCTTGGTGAAAAGGATACCTGGCTTTGCGAGCTTTGTTCCACTTACAACAGGAACGGTTGCTTCTTCATATGTAACTGCATGGACATCTGAATCCATACCGATCTGCTTCCATGCGACTGCCATACTGCCCGGTGCCATTGGTTCGAACAGCAGAATGAGTGCCTTGGCAAGCTGTATACAGTTCTTAACAACCTTTCCGCAGGCGGCCTTATCTTCTTTAATGAGCTTCCAGGGTTCATTTGACTGGAAGTATGAATTTCCGTATGATGCAAGGGCCATTGCTGTGTCAGCAGCCTTCTTGAACTCGTACTCGGAGTTAGCTCTGATGACCTCTTCAATGGTGGAGTTGATCTTCTCTATAACCTCAGGGTCGATATCTCCCTCCGGGATCTCGCCGAAGTTCTTGAATGTGAAAAGCAGGTTCCTGTACAGGAAATTACCCAGCACGCCTACAAGCTCGGTGTTGATCTTATCCTGGAAGATCTTCCATGAGAAATTGACCTCTTTTGTATGGGAGGTGTAACTTACAAGATAGTATCTGAGAAGGTCAGGATGGAAACCATGATCAAGGTAATCCTCTTCGACCCATACAACGTAACCACGGCTCTTGGAGAACGTCTTGTCCTGGATCTTCAGCATACCTGATGCTACAACTGCTGAAGGCTGGCTGTAATCTGCACCTTTAAGCATTGCAGGCCAGAAGATACAGTGATGGTAAATGATGTCCCCACCGATGAAATGGACTATCGGACAATCGCCTTTCCAGAACTTCTCCCAGTCACCGCCGGTTGCTTCTGCCCACTGCTCCGTGAATGCCATATAACCGATAGGAGCATCCACCCAGACATAGACCACAAGATCATCGTGTCCGGGGAACTTTACACCCCATTCAAGGTTCCTTGTGATACACCAGTCAGTAAGTTCCTGTTTGATCCATCCCATTGCATAGTTACGTGCGTTCAGTGTTCCTCCAAGGTGCTCCAGATGGTCCATAAGGAAATCGTTGAACTCTGAGAGCTTGAAGAAGAAGTGTTCCTGTTCCTTGTACTCAGCAGGACCATTACATATGGTACATAGTGGTTCCTTGAGCTCTCCAGGTTCCAGATGCTTGCCACATCCCTGGTCACACTCATCACCACGTGCCTTCTCACCACAGTGAGGACACGTACCGGCAACGTACCTGTCAGGGAGGAAACGGTCACATTGTGAACAATATGCGATCTCGATCACTTTAGGATATACATAACCCTTATCTATCAGCTTATTAACGATCTCAAGTGTACGGTTGTGATTGGTCTCATCATCAGTTGTGCCATAAGCATCGAAGCCCACACCCATCTTCTTGAATACCTCGTCGAAGTGGACATGATACTTCTGCATGAGTTCTTTAGGTGTGATACCAAGCTCCTCTGCATTCACAACAATAGGAGTTCCGTGGGTATCGGAACCACAGACAAATGTAGTTTCCTGTGAGTTCTTATTCAGGGACCTCACAAAGATATCTGCGGGAATATAGGTTCTAAGGTGCCCTACATGCGCTTTACCGTTCGCGTATGGAAGACCGCATGTTACTAGCACCGGTTTATCAGAAGGAATAGTTGACATTTATTTTCTCCATTGGAAATTGTTCAATAGCTCTGATGTTGCATTGCGTGCAATTATAAAATATATTTCGCTCGCCGGTCATAAGGCAAGGTTTTTGAATGTTCAAATACATTTTATATCCGGGATGGATAATGAGATGAAAGGAGACAATATGGATAAAAAACCAGAGGATGATGCTGAATATCATCTTTACCCTTATAGTTACGACAAAAACGAGAGTGAGGATATCCTGAACTCCGTCCCGTCAGATGGAACTGAAACAGGAACAACTGAAGATGCGACCCCTGTTACAAGTGAACCTGCAGACGCAACTTCCACCGAGGCCGTTGCCCAGCAGGACAATAAGAGCGATATCGCAAGTGGTGAACCTGCATATATTGCCCCCGGACATGTGGGAGAACAGCAAAGGCCACAGCCCCAAATGGAAGCCAGGAAAAGCTATGCAGAACCAGCACAGCAACCACCGGTCACTAAGAAGAAAGGCCGCAAATGGCAATATATCACAATTGTCGCAGTACTTCTTTTCATAATAGGTGCAAGCTTCGCGGTCATCTACCAGACATTCAATGGCGATCTCTATTCCTCAGATGATAAGATAGCTGTCATATACATTCAGGGAACCCTTGTCACCAGCAGTGTCCCCGGAGGATTTGGCTATGCAAGCTCCGAAGAGATCTCAGACAACATCAGAAAAGCTCTGAACGATGATAACGTGAAAGCCATTGTTCTGAGGGTCAATAGCGGCGGTGGAGCATCCACGGCAGGCGAGGAAGTATACTCCGAGGTCAAAAAAGCAAGTGAGAGCGGTGTACCGGTTGTTGTGTCAATGGGAAGTACGGCAGCCAGTGCAGCATATCACCTTTCAGCTTCGGCAGACCTTATCGTGGCAAACCCAACAACAATGACCGGAAGCATAGGAACCATATGGACATTCCAGAACCTCTCAGAATACTACGATGCTGAAGGTGTGGAATACTACGTCGTAAAATCCGGAGAGTTCAAGGATATGGGATATGCCTGGAGAGGACTTTCAGATGATGAAAAGGAATATGCTAACAAGGTAGTTGCACAAGTTTACGGGCAGTTCATCGAAGATGTCGCTGAAGGCAGGGATATGAGCACCAGTGAGGTCAAAAGCCTTGCAGATGGTAGGATCTACATCGGAACCGAGGCAAAAGAACTTGGTCTTGTGGACGAGCTGGGCAATCTCTATGATGCCATAGACATGGCAGCAGATATCAGTGGTATCGAAGGTGAACCAACCGTAGTCTACATGAACAAACCAACTCTCTCAAGCCTTCTTTTTAGCTCAGAGACTGGTGTTGATGTGACGTCTGAAGAATTCCTTTACTATTACGAAGGAAACCCTTACGGATCCATAAACTGATGTGAATGCCATTCACACCTTTTCATTTCGGACCTGCCTTTCTTCTCGGAGAGATATTCGAGAGAAAGGTCAACCTCTTTTCTATTTTACTTGGCAGCGTCATTATCGATGTAAGGGCTACCTATTGCCTGTTCACAGGTTGTCGCCCTCTTCACGGACCGCTCCATAATTTCCTGACTGCAACACTTATAGCGTTGCTTATCTCATGGATACTGTTCTCACAGAGAAACTGGCTGACAAGAGTTACCGATAAACTGAGAATAGAACAAACATATTCTTTCATTTCCATAATTGCAGGTTCGATAATTGGAACGTGGAGCCACGTATTCCTGGACTCTTTCCTTTATACAGATATCATTCCTTTCTGGCCACTCTCTGCCAATCCTCTTCTTGGAATGGTTGGATCAGGAACGATATACACACTATGCGTGATCTCTTTCCTGCCAGCTATTGTGATGTTTACCTACAGATACTGGAAAAGAGCCTGAGCAGGTCCAATAGAACTATTCCATATCCCTGCATTCCTGATACCTGAAACATCCGGTCACATGATCGTTGACCATTCCTACAGCCTGCATGAAAGCATAGACTATAGTTGGGCCAACAAAGTTGAAGCCCCTTTTCTTCATATCCTTGCTTATCCTTTCGGAAAGCTCGGTTTTTGCAGGTATATCTGACATGGACTTCCATGAGTTCTGTATTGGTTTTCCGTCCGGCAGGAATGATCTCAAGTAATTATCGAACGAGCCAAACTCACCTCGTACCTTGATGAAAGCCTTTGCATTGCTGACCGATGAACGTATTTTCAGCTTGTTCCTTATGATACCGGCATCCTGAAGAAGTTCCTCGATCTTTGCACCATCGTAATCAGCGACCTTGTTGTAGTCAAACCCATCGAAGACTTTCCTGTAGTTCTCCCTTCTTTTGAGGATGGTGTCCCAGCTAAGTCCTGCCTGCGCTCCCTCTAGTATCAGGAACTCGAACAACTTCCTGTCATCGTGTTCAGGCACACCCCATTCAGTATCATGATACTTTATCTCGTGTTCGTTGACCTCAGACCACTGGCATCGTTCACTCATATTCTTAAATGAGCTATCAAACATTATATTTCTTCTTTTTATTCACATACAATATCAGGAAGCATAAAGGACTAGTATGAACAGGTGAAATTCTCCTTAAGGAAATATCGGGGTTATTAACATGAGTGGAACAGGCAAAGAGTTCATGGAAAAGACACAGTACGGATATCTTGGTATGTCGGACCAGGCCAGCGGGTATCCTCAGCCGGAACTTGAACTGGGAACAGAGGATAGCGACAGTATAGTGGACCTTCCTCTGCCAAAGGATATCGAAATTGAGGATATCGGATTGAGACAGGCTATCGAAAAGAGATCGAGTGTCAGGAACTATAGTTCAGAACCACTTCCCATTGAGGAGCTATCATACCTTCTCTGGTGCACACAGGGTGTCAAAGAAGTTGTCCGGGATGTCGTGACATTCAGGAACGTCCCCTCAGCAGGAGCCAGACACGCACTGGAGACCTATATTCTTGTGAACAATGTACATGGACTTGAAAAAGGTCTCTATCGCTTCCTCCCGATCGAACATAAGCTTGTTGAGATCGATATGAGTGAAGATATTGCCGACAGGGTAATGCGTGGATGTCTTGACCAGCCATTTGTAAAGAGCAGCGCGGTGACATTCATCTGGACAGCAGTACCATACAGGATGGCATGGAGATACGGACAGAGGGGCTACAGGTATCTGCATCTGGATGCAGGACATACATGTCAGAATCTCTATCTCAGTGCAGGGTCTGTAGGCTGTGGTGTCTGTGCCATAGCTGCATTCCTTGATGAAGAGATAAATCCCGTTATCGGTGTTGACGGGGAGAACGAGTTCGTGATATACGTGGCAACCGTGGGTAAAAAATGAGGGACAGGACAAAAACCGGGTTTGATGATCACAGAACCGTGAAAAAGGAACTTATGCAGATCCCGGGAATTGGGAAGAATATAGCTGATGACCTGTGGAACATGGGTATTCGCAGCATTAAAGACCTCATGGACAGGGATCCTGAAGAGCTCTATCTCCAATTATGTGACATTCAGGGAACTCAGGTGGACAGATGCATGCTCTACGTATTCAGGTGTGCCGTCTATTTTGCATCTAATGAAGAACACGACCCAGAACTTCTAAAATGGTGGAACTGGTCCGATAAGAACATGGAAAAAAGAAAGGAATGATCGATCAGATATCGGCAATTTCCAGCCCAAGATAATCCCGTATTACCGTGAATGCCATAGCTGGAGGGAAAGCTCCAACCTCAGTGATTATCAGGTCGATATATTCTGCCGGTGTCACATCGAAAGCAGGATTGCTGACCTTCACATTTGGAAGCTCCTTGAGTATCTCAGGATCGATGACCTCCTCACTGGAACGGTCCTCTATCTCCACCATCTCACCAAGGAGGGTGCGAGGACTGAATTTATAGGTCTCTGCAGCAACGATCACATTCCTGCGAGCTTCCTGTGCTGCCATTGCAAGCTGTGAAGTACCTATCTTGTTGATCAAAGCTCCGTTGACAGATATCGAATCTGCACCAACTACCACAAGGTCGACTTTCTTCATAGTGAGTCTCACAGCGGAATCAACGATGAGTGTTGTGGGGATACCATAGTCGTTCAGTTCCCTGATAGTGATGAAACCCTGTCTTCTTGGCCGGGATTCTGTTGCGATGACAGAGATGTCCTTGCCCTGATCAAAAGCGGTCTTGATAATTGATATTGCTGCATGTGAATTACAGTGTGTCATTATGACATCACCGTCATGGATACGCTCAGCACCTATCCTGCCGATCTTATCCAATGCCTCTTCTGCATTCTTGATGAACTTCTCTGCATTGGAGTCGATCTCATCGATGGCAGCATATACATTAGTTGAACTGTGTCTCTTTGTAAGAGCAACTGCATTTGGGAGAGAGACCGCCGTTGGTCTGGTATCCACAAGTGTCTTTGCAGCCTCTTCGAGCTTGATCTCGAACTCTTTCATTGGAAGGGACTTCAGTTTCTTTGCATGGTCCCTTAAAGCGGCAGACGCTGCAACGGCGATCCTTCCCGCTCCCCTGATCTCCATAGTTCTTATCTTCTCTGCAGTAGTGTTCAGGTCATCCATAATTATAAGTCGTACTTAAAGAATTTATATTTAGCCAGTCAGAAGAGAGAGAATATGTACCAGCCGGATTTCCAGTACAATGACAGAATAGTACGCCTCCTGGCAAGGATACAGGCAGCAAGGGAGATAATTCTTAATACTCACGTGCCTCCTGCATGGGAAAGACGACTACAGATCAACAACCTTTTCAGGCTTGCCTATCATGCAACAAGTCTTGAAGAGAATGGGCTTTCCATTCGACAGGTTACCAAACTGGTCAACGGACAGGACATATTCGGGGACGAGACCGACAAGAAACAGGTACTGAACTTCCTGGAATTGAACGAATATCTTCAGGGAAGTGACGGAGATATCTCCGAGGAAATGGTGCTCGATCTGCATAGAATTGCCACAAAGGATATACTACCTGAGGATGAACTGGGCAGATACAGAACGACGGTTGCTGAAGGGTTCATGGAACCGGAAAGGGTTAGATACTGTGTCCGGGACCTCATTGACTGGATATATGGTGAAGAAGCCTCAGAGATCATGCCAGCACTTGTAGCAGGTATCGTCCACTATGAACTATATCGTATGCATCCGTTCGAGAAGGCAAGCGGTACCATTGCCACGAGCATCTCTTCATACCTGCTTAGCAAGAACTTCAGGGAAGCAAAGAAACTGTTCACCCTTGAGGAATTCTTCAATCAGCGAAAGAAGGATTATTTTGAAAAACTCGAAGGCTGGAATAGAGAAGAACCAAATTTGAACGAATGGCTGGAATATTATCTCTATGGTCTTGCATTGAAAGTCTCAAGAGTTGAGAACGCCGTACTGAACATAAGCCGTGACTACGGCACGGTGGGTAAATATATACAGACAGGACTGAAGGACCGACAGGTCAAAGCCATACGCTTCGCCCGTGAGATGGGGAAGATCACCAACAAAGAATACCAGAAACTGTGTGACCTTGGTGCCTCAACAGCAAAGCGTGACCTTCAGGAACTGGTTAAGAAAAAGATATTCGTGCAGGTCGGAAGAACAGGAAGAGGAACCTACTACAAGCTCAGATACGACCATCTGGATGAACTTATATGAAAATGAGAGTTCACTCCAGACCGGAATCACGGACTATATTATTGTAGATCTTATCCATGAGACCATAGTATCCTGAAAGTTCTTTGTATATCTCTTCTGCCACATCCTCATGATAAGTGTGGGTCGTCATGTTCCTGTCATCGGTCATATAGAGTGCCTGCATGCTTTCAGTTTCATTTATCAGATCCATTTTGAAAGCTTCACGGAAACATGATTTAGGGGAGTTGCATACAATACCTTCCCTTTCAATGAGATATTCTTTGATCATTTTCCAGATAGCTTCGAACGTATACTCGAAACGCTGGATAGCAGCATCCCTGATTATGACGGAGTATGGCTCGTCCATGATCTCCTGCAGCGTTCCAAGGGCTCTTTTTGCAACCCTTGCCTTCATTTGCAGCTTATACTGTCTTTCCATACTTCTCCCTCATCCAGCACTTTTTGTCTGAAATCCCCGGAAACGGTAGAAAGGTCCACCAGATCCACTGTATAGGGGATGTTCATTTCCTCCAGATCTGCTCTTAATGCAGTTATCTTTTTTCTGTCACAACTATCCTGTGGTAGGATACCTATGTCAATGTCCGATGTACAGTGGGCATTTCCCCTTGCCCTTGAACCGAAAAGAACTATTTTTACATCATCGTCCTCAAATGTCTGAAGGACCGCAGCCTTCACTTTTCGGATAGAGGTTTCAAAGACTTGTGATATATCAGGCATTTTCTGGTTCCTTTCATGTAATTAGGATCTCTATCTACTTTATCAGATTACAGCTTTAAATTATTTATCAGATATCCTCTACTCAAAATCGATTTCAAGTAAAACATCATAGATAGAACTGAGGAATATGTCCGGAAGGTATCCAATAGCCGATGATCCCATCCTCACAAGATGGATGAGACTAGAAATGGGAAAGCTGAACGACGGTATCGTTTCTGAGCGTAAGAGCCTGGCACAGCTTCTGACGGGAGAAAGACCGGTCTCAAGAACAAGATCAGGAAAAGAACATGTCTTTGATAGCTCTGCACTGAAGGAGCTAAGTGAAAGACTTCCACCGGACCTGCACGATAAACTAAAACTGCCTGTGATCTTTTTTTCGGACACAAAAGTACCTGACAGTTGTTACCTGAACGACCCTAACGCACTTTCTGCATTACAGATACTTGAAGAACTGAGTGAGATGAGGCAGATGCAACAGGGAAAGATGTGGGTCGGCAAGTCCATTGCTTATTCTATCATGAGGAAATATCCGACTGTTGTACAGATAGCTATGAGATAAAATCTTGGAATACTCTCACTTTTTATCCAATCAATAATACCAAATATGGGACATTGTAATTATATCAATTATATCGAGGAAAGATCATGACCACCATCCCATCCATTAACCCCACAACAGGCACAGTAATAGGTGAAGTTGAAATGCATACTGACGAGCAGGTGAGCAGGATGCTCAAAAAGTCTGCAGACACCTTCAGGGAATGGAAACGAACCGATATCTCAGAGCGTAATGAGCTCCTGAAGAACTTCGCAGATCTGTTGAGGAAGAACAAGCAACAGTATGGTGAACTTATCACGGCAGAGATGGGAAAGGTCATCAAGCAGGCTGTTCCTGAGGTTGTGAAATGTGCCACCATGTTCGACTATTTTGCTGACAACGCAGAGAGGATGCTTGAACCCGAGCCTGCAGAGGAATTATGCGACTCTACAATACATTATGAACCAATGGGAACCGTTCTTGCTATCAAACCATGGAACTTCCCGTTCTGGCAGGTTCTCAGTGCAGCCGCTCATGTACTTGCAGGCGGTAATGTCATGCTTCTCAAGCATTCCAGCTATGTGCCAATGTGTGCACTTGAGATCGAGAACATCTTCCTTGAGGCCGGATTCCCTGAGGGGGTCTTCCAGACAATGCTTATCGATGGAAAGACCGCATCCTCACTTATCCCAAGGGATGAGATCAAAGCCGTATCATTCACCGGGGGGTTCGATGCCGGACAGAAGGTTGCTGAACTTTCAGCCCACAATATGAAGAAGTTCGTGCTGGAACTTGGTGGAAGTGATCCATTCCTGATACTCGATGATGCCAATGTGGAAATGGCTGCAAAGGTAGCTGTTCCGAGCCGTTTCATCAATACCGGACAGACCTGCATAGCTGCCAAACGTTTCATCGTCATGGAAGAGGGTGCAGAGGAATTCACGGAAAGGTTCGTTGAAGGGACGAATAAACTGAACATCGGTGACCCGATGGACCCTGAGACAGATATCGGTCCAATGGTCAGGGATGAACAGATACTGGCGCTCGAGGCGCAGGTCAACGATGCAATATCAAAGGGTGCAAAGGCAATTGTCCCCGGTGGAAGAATGGCAGGTAAAGGTTACATGTACTCACCAACTGTCCTCAGTAATGTGACCCGGGATATGAAGGTCATGAGTGAGGAGACATTCGGACCTGTGGCACCGATAATCACTGTGAAAATTGAGGAAGAAGCCATCGAACTTGCCAACGATTCCGAGTTCGGTCTGGGAGCAAGTGTCTGGAGTCAGGACCGTGACAGGGCCATGAAGATCGCATCAGAACTTGAGACAGGAATGGTAGGGATCAACTCATTCTGCACACCACAGGCATGCCTGCCTTTTGGTGGTGTCAAGAAAAGCGGAATGGGCAGAGAGCTTTCAAGGCATGGGTTCCTTGAGTTCATGAATATCAAGTCTGTGAAATTAATGTAAGTACACATCAATTCAAAATATAATTCTCATTTTCCTTTTTTCTCTCTTTTTTGAACTACTCCTAAATCAATTATATATCATATCAACTATTAAATAAAAGAAAGGAGTGAAAGCTCCCGTACTTCATATAATACAACAGGGGAATTATAATTGGGTAAGATACGTTCTGTCAATCCTGCAACAGGGGAACTGAATGGAGAGTTCGATCTCTATTCTCAGCAAATGGTGGACCAGAAGATAGAGAATTCAAGAAAAGCATTCGATGAGTGGAAGAAAGAACCCATAGTAGAAAGGACATTTTCCATCGAATGCGTTGCTGAGGTCCTGAGAAGCAGGAGAGAAGAACTTGCAGAGACCATAACAAAGGAAATGGGAAAGCCCATCAAGGAATCCCTTGCAGAGATCGATAAATGTGCATGGACGTGCGATTATTTTGCAGAGAAGGCAGACACTTTCCTTGCAGCTGAATTCGTGGAAACAGATGCTGAAACATCAGGTTTTGTCTACGAGCCTGTTGGGACAGTTCTGAGCATAATGCCATGGAACTTCCCGTTCTGGCAGGCACTAAGATTCGGAATACCTGCACTTGCTGGTGGAAATACAGTACTTCTGAAACATGCAAGTAACGTTCCCATGTGTGCCCTGGAGATAGAGAAGATCTTTATAGAGGCCGGTGTTCCTGAAGGTGTCTATCAGACACTTCTCGTGGATGGCCCCACAGCTTCCTCACTAATATCGAGGAATGAGATCAGTGCCGTGACCTTCACTGGAAGCAAACCAGCTGGAGAAAAGGTAGCAGAGGCAGCAGGAAGAAATATCAAAAAGGTCGTCCTGGAACTTGGTGGGAGTGATCCGCTTATCGTTCTGGACGATGCAGATATCGAAAAAGTGGCCAAAGCAGCGGTTTCAGCCCGGTTCCAGAACTGTGGACAAAGCTGTATTGCAGCCAAACGTTTACTAATTGACGAGACTATCGTGGAAAATTTCACAGACCTTTTCCTTGACAATGTCAGCAAACTCAGGATAGGTGACCCAATGGATCCCGAGACCGATATGGGACCACTTTCAAGTAAAGGACAGATGGAGCTCATCAAAGATCAGGTAGATAAGAGCATTAAAATGGGAGCTAACGTACTGGCACAAGGCGGACCTCAGGAAGGAGATGGATACTTCTACATGCCAACGGTTCTCAGCAATATTGCAAAGGAAGCGCCTGTTGTCATTGAGGAGACCTTCGGACCTGTAGCACCTATAATAACATTCAGCAATGAAGAAGAAGCCATTGAGATCGCTAACAGCACAGAATACGGACTTGGTGCCAGCATCTGGAGCAAAGAGAGCCAGAGAGCTATGAGAATGACACGGCACATAGAGGCTGGTATTATTGCTGTTAACAACATAGTAGCTTCCGACCCACGACTACCATTTGGGGGAATGAAGAAAAGTGGTGTTGGAAGAGAACTGTATCGTATAGGAATGCTTGAATTTATGACTGTCAAATCAATGAAGGTGTATTAAAAAATGAAAGCTAGTGATCTCTTTGTCAAATGTCTTGAAAATGAAGGTGTTGAATATATATTCGGTGTCCCAGGGGAGGAGACCATAGACCTTACCGAATCGCTCCGGAAGTCAAAGATAAAATTCATCCCTACCAGACATGAGCAGAGTGCCGCTTTCATGGCAGATATGCACGGAAGGCTCACTCACAGGCCTGGCGTATGTCTTGCAACACTTGGTCCCGGAGCCACTAATCTCATAACAGGTGTTGCTGACGCACAACTTGACAGAGCACCACTGGTAGCAATAACAGGTCAGTCAGCCCTTGAAAAGACTCACAAGGAATCACATCAATACATCGATATTGTTACTGCTTTCAAACAATTCACAACCTGGAACTCTAAGGTCACACGTCCTGATTTCATCCCTGAGATAGTTCACAAGGCATTCGATATCGCTGCTGACCGTCCGGGAGCAACACATATAGAGCTTCCCGAAGATGTTGCCAAGGAAGAGACATCAAAGGAGCCTATCGCCAGGAAAGTGTATCCTCATATCAGTCTCCACGATGAGAGAGAGCTCAAAAGAGCTGCTGAAATGATAAGAGAAAGCTCCATGCCAATGATACTTGCAGGAAATGGTGTGTTCAGGGAAGATGCAGCGATCGAGCTCAGGAAACTGGTCCAGTTCACAGGACTTCCTGTAGCTACAACATTCATGGGAAAAGGCGCGATACCTGCTGATGATGAGCACTACCTTGGTTCAATGGGTATCAAGGACCGCGACCACATTATGTGTGGGTTTGAAATGGCTGACCTTGTGATATGTATAGGGTTCGATTACGTTGAGTACACACCAAAATTCTGGAATCCTGACAAGTCAAAGAAGATAATACACATTCATAATGACCACCCGGAAATAGATGAGAACTATGTCCCGGACATCATGCTTATCGGAAGTATCAAACAGGCACTTTTCAGCCTGAGACAGCAGTGTGAGTTTACAAGAGAGATGCCGGACAGGTTCACGAAGGTCCGCTCAAGGATGAGAGCAGAGATAGAGGACTATGCAGAGGACTTGTCATTCCCTATGAAACCACAGAGGATACTGAGCGATGTGAGGGAAGCGCTTGGAAGAGATGACATCCTGATAAGCGATGTAGGAGCCCACAAATTGTGGATCGGGCGTCTTTTCCCTGCCTACGAACCTAATACTGTTTTCATATCCAACGGACTTGCTACCATGGGATTTGCACTTCCCGGTGCGATCGCAGCAAGCCTTATCAAACCTGAGAAGAAGGTTGTGGCAATAGCAGGAGATGGTGGTTTCCTCATGAACCTCCAGGACCTTGAAACTGCTGTAAGACTTGGATGCAACTTTGTTGTAGTGATCTTCAATGACTCGAAGTACGGACTCATCGAATGGCATGAGAGAAAAGCGTTCAACGAGACCATAGGTATCGATTTCACTAACCCTGATTTTGTTATGCTTGCACAGAGCTTTGGTGCAAAAGGTGTTAAACTTGAAGGTGCGGAAGAGTTGAGACCAAGACTAGAGGAAGCACTAAGTGCAGGTGGTGTCTGGCTTCTGGATGTGCCGGTTGACTATTCTGAGAATATCAAACTTACAGAGAAACTGAAGAACAACTTCTGTGAATTGTGAGAATAAGGGTTAATCCCTTACATCCACATCTTTCCAGAATGCAACATAGTCCCTGAAATCCTTGCCCACCTTTTCAGGCGAACCTGCTTTGGGTTCAGGATAATACCATGCAGCATCAGTATTGACATCTCCATCAACAACGACGTCATAATAATTTGCAAGCCCTTTCCAGGGACAGGTAGTCTGATAGTCACTTTTCCTGAAGTATTCCATATTAACAGAATCCGGCGGAAAATAATGATTGCCTTCGATCATTATCGTTTCATTGCTCTCTGCAAGAGTAACTCCGTTCCATGTAGCTTTTGCCATATTGACCACTCCATCTGTATATTTGTTCTTTACAGTTTAAAAGAGTGTGCATGGAAGAATTAGTATATATTCTCATGTGAAGAGCCTGAAAGCATCACAGTATTTCTGTCCCCTCTCCATTGACCGCAGATCACTTTATGGTATGGAACATGATCTTTGATGGGAGTGATATAATGCATGATCCGCTTGAGTTCCTGAGAACTGTCAGATCAGTAGCAATTGCAACTATTGATGACGGAAGACCGGCTGTAAGAATGACCGATGTGATGCTTCATGAAAATGGAAAACTCTATTTTCTGACAGCACGCGGAAAAGCATACTACAGGCAACTGAAAGATGATCCTGAGATCGCCATAGTTGCCATGGACAAGAATTATGTTATGGTCAGGGTCAAAGGCAGGATAGAGTTCGTGGGCCAGGAACTTCTTGAAAGGATATTCGACCAGAATCCTGCAATGAAAGAACTGTATCCCGGTGATACCAGAGAGATACTTGAGGTATTCTGTCTTTCAAAAGGGACAGGGGAAGTATTCGACCTTTCAGTTGTCCCTCCTGAACGTGAAAAGTTCGCCTTCGGAGGAGCTACAGTGGAAAAAAGTGGTTACCTGATCAATGATAACTGCATTGCCTGTGGTGTTTGCAAAGATGCCTGTCCTGTAGGAGCCATCATAGAAGGGGAGATTTACACAATAAACGCCTCTATATGCCTGAAATGTGGAAATTGTTATGAGAAATGTCCTGTCGATGCGATCGAACTTATCAAGTGATCGGGAGAGTACATTACAAAAATATCCCTGATGATACATTTATAAAAAGTGTACATCATGTATCTTATAGGGAAGTCGTTATCGAATTACAGTTACTGATAACAAGCGATCTCGGGGTGTTTAACTATGAAAAAGACAATTCTGATACTTTTAGTTGTAATTATGGCTCTTTTTGCCGCTGGTTGCACAGACCAGACCTCAGACATGGCAGATAATACTGATATGGAAGATGCTACTGACCAGCAGATGAAGGAAGAGACCATTGTGATAGGGTCCAAGCTTTTCCAGGAATCATATATCCTTGCTCACATGACAGCTCTTGTTCTTGAGGATGCGGGGTATGACACTGATGTTAAACAAGGTCTTGGTGGGACATTTGTCAATTATGAGGCTTTGAAAGCAGGTCAGATACACACATATGCTGAATATACCGGTACTGCTTACAGCCAGATACTCAGCCTTGAACAGCTTGACAACTGGGACAGGCAGGTCGTGTATAACATGACAGAAGAAGGTCTCATGGAACAGGACGGTGTAATGATAGTCAGCAACCTTGGTTTTGAGGATGCATATGCTATTGCAGTACAGGAAGAATGGGCTGCTGAGAACAATGTCACAAAGATAAGTGATCTCGAACCATACGCAGCAGAAATGACCATCGGTACAGATCCGGAATTTGCCACACGTGAAGATGGACTTCCACGTATCACTGAAGTGTACGGATTTGAGTTCATGGACTACAAGCAGGCAGTCGCTACCGTCATGTACGAAGCCATCAGGAACGACGAGGTCAATGCAATATCAGCATACACTACCGATACAAGAAATGAGGTATTCGACCTCAGAGTGCTTGAGGATGATAAGAACGCACTGCCACCTTACGATGCTATCCTGATAGTCACAGAGGAATTCGCAGATGAGAATCCTGAGGCTATTGCTGCTATGAAGAAGCT
The DNA here is from genome assembly GCF_900114835.1 of Methanolobus profundi. Classification (GTDB taxonomy): domain Archaea; phylum Halobacteriota; class Methanosarcinia; order Methanosarcinales; family Methanosarcinaceae; genus Methanolobus; species Methanolobus profundi. The sequence continues at coordinate 221,444 of NZ_FOUJ01000004.1, forward strand.
CGACGGTGCAATAGATACCGATACAATGAGACAGCTGAACTATCAGTTCGATATCGAGCAGAAGGAACCAAGGGATATCGCATATGAGTTCCTTGTCGCTGAAGGCATCATAGAGGGATAAAGAACAGATATTCTTTTCTCTCTTATTTTTAAACACGAAACAACCCAGGGTGCATGTCATGCAAACCGAAAGGCTGTTCGAGAGAATAGATTCCATCCACCTGGAAGGGATAACAAAGAAGTATGGTCACGGATTTGCAGTGAAGGACCTTGACCTTGAGATACAGGGTGGAGAACTCCTTATCCTGATCGGACCCAGTGGTTCAGGAAAGACCACTGCACTGAGAATGATCAACCGTATGATCGAGCAGGATGCAGGAACCGTTACTATCAACGGGATAAACACAAAGGATGCAGACCCGGTCCGTCTGCGTCGCAATATGGGTTATGTGATACAGAACATAGGTCTCTTTCCTCACATGACCATTGGGGAGAATATCGGTCTTGTACCGAAGCTTGAGGGATGGGATAAGGAAAGGATAAAGGAAAGAGTACGTACCCTCCTTGAATTTGTATCGTTGCCACCTGACATGTTCATGGATAGGTATCCAAGGCAACTCAGTGGCGGACAACAGCAAAGAGTAGGTCTTGCCAGGGCTATGGCAATGGACCCTCCCCTGTTCCTGATGGACGAACCCTTCGGTGCACTTGACCCTATTTTAAGAAAACAGCTCCAGAAGGAGTTCCTCAAGATAAAGAACGAGATCAACCGTACGATAGTTTTCGTTACCCACGATATAGAGGAAGCTCTTGTACTCGGTGACAGGATAGCAATAATGAACCAGGGAGAGCTTGTACAGGTCGGTCCCCCTGAAGAGTTGATCTTCAACCCTGCAAATGAGCTTGTTGCAGATATAGTTGATACCCAGAGGAAATTCAAACACATGGATACTCTCAAGGTCAAAGACCTGATGTCACCTTTCGATGAGAAATACGTACTTGAAGGTAGAACTGAGACCTGTGATGCAGTAGACGTGATGACCGAAAGAGACCTTGAAACTGCTTTTGTGTTCGAGGGTGAGAGACTGATAGGGCAGGTCACTATGGTGGAACTGATGAAATGCAGGACCAGATCACAGAAACTGAGTGATGTTGCAAGACCCGTTAAAATATTCCAGCCGACCGATTCAGTTGCTTTCGCACTCTCTGAAATGAAGAGCACTGGAGAATATCTTGCGATCGTTATGAACTCGAACGATCCGATAGGTATCCTCATTTCTGACGAGGTGCTGCTGAAACTTATCTAAAGGGGAGATACCTGATGGAGAATATGTTGACGATACGGGTCATAGCAGATGTCTGGGAAAGACATCTTATGACCATGCGAACCATTGAGCACCTGCATATGTTCAGCATAGCCCTAATGCTGTCGATAATGATCGGTGTCTCTGTGGGTGTCTTCATATATATGAGACCAAAGACCGCTGATCCGGTCCTCAATTTCCTGAACATCGTTGAGACGATACCTGACCTGGCTCTCATCGTCCTTCTACTACCAATACTCAAACTCGGTGCTGGTCCCACCATTGCAGCATGTGTGCTCTATTCCATACTTCCGGTTGCAAGGAACACATATACAGGACTGAAGGGTGTGGATGAGCAATACACCTACGTTGCACATGCCATAGGACTCTCTCCAAGAGAAGCATTGTTCAAAGTAAGGATCCCCATGTCATTACCGCTTATAGCAGGTGGTATAAGGATAGCTCTTGTGTTCTGCATGGGTGTGGTGACACTTGGAGGACTGGTAGCTGCCGGAGGACTTGGAACGGTGCTGCAGAACGGGATCCAGCTCTATCAGAAAGATGCAATTCTGGTTGCAGGGATATGGACTGGCCTTCTGGCAGTGATATTGGACGGTTTTGCAGGCATTATCGAGAAGAAGCTCCACGAGAGGTATGGAACATGGTAATTCTTGAAACGGTGCTTGAAGCCACATGGGAACATATCGTCCTCGTTTACACTACACTGCTTGTCAGCATAGCTGTTTCCTTACCACTTGCTTTTGCGGCACTTTACAGTAAAAAGATAGAGTTCGCTGTGATGAAGTTCGCGAATCTCGTACAGGCAGTTCCAAGTTTTGCGGTTGTGGCTATCATGGTCCCTTTCCTTGGGATAGGCTTCACACCTGCTGTGGTGGCAATAATGCTGCGTGCTCTGCTGCCTATAATCAAGAATACCTATATCGGTCTGAGCAATGTTGACCCTGCGCTGATAGATTACGCAGAAGGTGTGGGTTTAAGCCAGTGGCAGATCCACAGGCATATTAGATTACCAAATGCATATCCGGCAATGTTCGCAGGTATCAAGTTTGCCGGGATACTTGCTAACAGCATTGCAGTACTGACCGCTTTTATTGGAAGCGGAGGACTTGGAGAAATAATATTCCAGGGACTTATAGGTTACAATACCCGTACCCTTCTGGCAGGTGCAATACCTGCTATCATGCTTGCAGTACTGATAGATGTCTCATTCACAATGCTTGAAAGGAAAGTTACTCCCGGATATGTTAAAGAGTAAAAAGAACAGGTTGAAATATCATATACCGAAATGCTGTGTGAGCCTGTAATGACCCATTTCCATGCTTGATTCATCTATGAGCTTAAAGTATTCAAGACATAGTGGAAGCTTGAGGACCAGACCAAATGCTTTGAGCGCATCGTCCATGTTCTCCCAGTGCAGAACATCCATCCAGGTGCCATCTTCCTTTTTTAAAAGTTCACGGTCAATGAAACCATCAAGTGAACCAAGTTCCTTCATCATGATATTTGATGCTGCAAGGAATTCATTCTCATTTACTCCGGTAATGAGCCTGAACTTGACGACCTCGACCACAATTTCTGACATTTTATCTCCTGAATCATCTATGCATCAATGATTTATTGCTTTATTGCATAAGGCAAAAACAGACACGAAAATGAGTTTTAAGGATGAATTGAAAGGCATTATTCCAGCAGAAGAGCTGCACAGGTTGCCTAACCGTTTTGATATCATCGGGGATATTGCTGTTGTATCGGTCCCTGATGAGATGAAAATATACAATGAGGACATAGCTCGCATTATCATGGGAATGATGCAGAACATCAGGACCGTGCTTAACAAGGTATCAAAGCTTGAAGGCAACAAGCGTGTGGCAGACTTTGAAATAATTGCAGGTAACAGTACGGAAACTGTTCACAGGGAATTCGGCCTCTCTTACAGGATAGACCTGAAGAACTCTTTTTTCAATGGCAGGCTATCATATGAAAGGAAAAGGATCGCTTCCCTTGTGAAAGCCGGGGAGGATGTGCTTGTACCTTTCAGTGGTGTTGGACCTTTTGCCATACCTGCTGCTGCGGCTGGTGCAAAGATCGTTGCAGTGGAAATGAACGGCAACGCATGCAAGTCCTTTACAAAGAACTGTAAACTCAACAAAGTGGAAAAGAACGTCCATATCATCAACGCCGATGCAAACTGCATCCCAAATATGCTCAATATGGAATTTGACAGGGCGATAATTCCGACACCATACGGCATGGACCATTTTCTTGAAAGCATTTCCTCACTTGTTAGAACCGGAGGATATGTTCATTTCTATACTTTCAAACCTAAAGAGGAAATTCCAGAGCTCATCGAGAAGTATGAAGGAATGGGATTTGAGGTTGAGTTCTACCGCAGATGCGGGAATGTTGCTCCGGGCATAAGCAGATGGGTTTTCGATCTTAGAAAAAGAGATATCTTATTCAGATAAAAGAAAAGAGATGAGAAAGCTCCCGCCCTCTCACATTGATTCAGGTGCACCGATACCAAGTGTATCGAGAGCATTTGCAAGAACTATCCTTGCACAGTTCACAAGGGCCAGTCTGCTTGCCCTTATGTCGTCCTCTTCAGCACTTACAACAGGCACGAACCTGTAGAACTGATTGAAGGCGTCTGCAAGTTCTCTTGAATATATTGCTATTGTATGCGGTTTGAGGTCCCTTGCACAGATATCGATGATACTGTCAAAGGCTGCCATCTTCTTGATAAGGTCGACCTCGGTATCCTCTGTCAGAAGTGATGGGTCTATCTTTCCTGCAGGGTCCCATTTGCCTTCCTCTTCTGCCTTTTTAAGGATATTACATGCCCTTGCATGTGAATACTGGATGAAAGGTGCACCCTGCTTTTCGAAGTCAAGTGCCTCTTCCCAGTTGAAGACCGTGGACTTCTCAGGTGAGACCTTCACGATATCATACCTCACAGCACCGATACCTACCATGCTGGCAACGTCCTTCTTGAACTCGTCTTCCATCTCAGGTCTGCGTTTCTGGACCTCTGCATATGCGCTCTCCTCTATCTGTTCGAGAAGGTCATCAGCTGAGATGAACTTTCCACGGCGTGTGCTCATGGAACCTTCAGGAAGTGAAACGAACTCGAAGATAACGATCTCAGGTTCCTTCTTACCTATTGCATTGAGAGTTGCTTTGAGCTGACCAGAGATCAATTTGTGGTCTGCACCAAGTACATCGATCAGCCTGTCTGCGCGTTCTCCCTTCCACTCGTGGTATGCAAGGTCACGTGTTGTGTAAAGTGAGGTTCCGTCACTACGCTGGATGACAAGTGTCTTTTCAAAACCATAATCAGAAAGATCGACAACCAGAGCACCATTATCATCCTCTGTTCTTCCGGTAGCCTTTATTTCCTCAACTATTCTGGAAACTGCACCTGAACGGATGTAACTGGACTCGTGCGGGAAACTGTCATGACTGACATTCATGCGTAAGAGGGTCTGCTTGATACCTGTTACTGCCAGGCTTACAGCCTCATCGAAGCTCTTGATGGTCTCCTCATCACCGCTTTCCACAAGCTGCATACGTTTATCGATCTCAGCGACCTTTTCAGGTTCCTCATTGAGGATCGCATTTGCCTTGATGTAAACATCCGCTATCGCATGATCGGGTTTTCTGGATGTATCGAAATCGAAAAGTGAAAGTGCCCATGAGACGATAGCGATCTGACGACCCATGTCATTGACATAGTACTGGGTCTCGACCTCATATCCTGCCTTTTTCAGGATACGCACAAGTGTGTCACCGATAATTGAGTTACGGATGTGACCTACGTGAAGCGGACCGTTGGGGTTGGCAGAAGTGTGCTCGAGCAATATTTTGCCCTCACAGAAATTGCCACCAAAGGCTTCCTTTTCTTCAAGTATCCTGTTAACCGTATCGTCAACATAATTGCGTCCTGCCTCTATGTTGATATAAGGACCGACGGTCTTGATATTGCCGATCAGGGATCCTTCAGGCAGTTCGATAGCAGCGACTATTTTCTCAGCAAGCTCTTTTGGATTGCTCTTTGCCTGTGCAGCCAGCCTGAAAGCGACCTTTGAAGCAATATCCGCATGCTGTGATGGCTCAAGTCCCATATCGTCCGTTTCATATCCAAGGGACGCAAGGGCATTCTCAAGAGCCTCTGTAACCTGTCTTTTAAATTCAAGGAACAAAGATAACACCTACATTATTAGATCAAAAAATAAAAACAAAATGATACCGGTCCTGTTCAGACACCGGTACTGAATCTGAGGATGGCGACTATACCACCGAATGCGTTCAGGAGCTGGGAACCTTCATCGAAGTCCGTTGATATGAACTCTACCTGTGTTGCCATCTGGTCAGCAAGTTCTGAGAGTTCATCGACTATGTCAACCCTTTCAACGACCTCGACACCTGTTCCACATACCGGACATGGAATAGCGGAAGTATCTTCCTCTCCAGGTTTGAAATTACGGGTAATAGCGTTCTCATAATCTCCGTTCGGACACTTAAGATTAAGTCTTTCAGCCCTCAGGCCTTCGGATATCAGAAGCACTTCCACTGCACCGATGTTCAGGTTATCACGGACCTGTGACTCACCGTATGCAACCTTACCTGAATCAGATACCAGTTCTGTAAAGAAGCGCTGCATGAGTTTCTTTTCGACCATGAGGTCAAGGTCTGAAAGTCTTTCACTTGCAGAGTTCACAAGTTCTGAAAGACCGGATTCATCAGTGTATGCAACATCGAAGAGACCAAGGATCTTCCTCTGGAGCTCGTGGTGCAGGAACTCTCCTGACTCGAACTCTTCCTTTGTAGGGGAAGGACCACCAATAAGCACTCCCTGGAAATCCTTGTGATCTACCGTAAGGAATACATCACTTGCAGCGTCACCGATACGCTTATAGAACTCATGGATAGCGATAAGTCTGAGTTGCTGGAACCTGTGTGCACTCTGTCCTCCTTTTCTCTGTTTTCCGGGAACCGTTGAGGTCAGATTTCTGAAGGTCTCGATACGCTTGCCCACAAGAAGACCTACTGTTGCCTCCCTCCTGTCCAGTACCAGAAGACCGTATGTCTTTGCGTCCTTTAGCATCTCCTCCAATGGTTCAATGAAGAAAGATGAATCACAGTGATACCTGTATGTGATAATAGGCTGTGGTGGCTCTACTATGCGTGTTTCCATATTGGTCTTGTTGGCACCTATGTCAACAGCACCTGTAAAGAATACAATACCATTTTCGGGAACTTCCACATATCTGAGCCTTGAAAGCAGGGATTCCAGTGCACCCTGCACATTATCACGTGTTACTTTGGATTTGATGTTAGCAGCCTGTCCGTGTTCGTTCTTAAGCTGGGATGTAACATCTGATATTTGCTTTGTGGGAGGGATATACAAGGAGATCAGTTCTGTACCACGTCCTTTTTTGGTACGGAGCTCCTCCAATGATTTTTTGAATTCATATTTTGAATGAGCAGATTGTTCTGACATTTTGTGAATACTCCATTTGAATAAAGAGATAAGCTATATCTTCGATTATTTTGGTTGCTTATGTATGCCTTGTTATAAATATAGATTGTGACAGAGAGTATAGAAGAGTTCCTGAATGGTCGGTATCATTGGGGTTCACCTATAAAATATTATTAGTATCTGTCATACAAGATGCGTTACAGAACCATCTTTTGACAGGAGTACTACCCTGCTGACCTCAACATTCCCTGCAACCTTATATCCAAGGTGTTCTGCCAGCTCTTCTGAGAATTCCAGAACCTCTTCAGGAGAAGGCATTGCTTCACGTGGAAGTCTTTTCCTGGAGAAACCAAGGTGCATGTACGCTTTGACCTCTATATAATCCGGTTCTGCTATCTTTATGAGCTCCGCATAGGCTTCCGGGCTGAACATATTGACATCCTTGATAAGGGTAATACGAATGACAGTTCTTGTTTCCTTGTCCCTGAGGATCTCCAGTGATCTTAGAATCCTATCCCATAGCTTTGGAGAATCAGGAACACAGACCTTTTCGTAGGTTTCCCTGTCAGGAGCATCAAGGCTCATATATAATTGTGCAGGATCGATCCTTTCCATCATTTCAGGCACTGTACCGTTGCTTACAACAAAGGTCGTAAAGTCCTGTTCTTTGAATTCCTCGATGAGCTCAGGAAGATGAGGGAAAAGTGTTGGTTCACCGGAAAGTGAGATGGCCACATGTTTTGGATCGTTGCCTTCCTTCCAGAGATGAGGAGGAGCGGAATGTCCGAATCCTGTCAGCAATCTTCTCTGGGACTCAATTGCAGACCTCACTATTTCCTCTGGAGAATCATAGCCAACAGGCATAGTGACATCTATGTCAGTAGGCCTCCAGCAGTGCAGGCATTTCTGATTACAGATAAGGGTCGGTGTCATCTGAAGACATCGATGCGAAGTTATCCCATAGAAGATGGATTTGTAGCATTCACCTTCATCCTTGATAGAACGACGAAGCCAGAGACATGTCTTAACAGCACTGTGTTTGCCTGCGAGACTATAGCCCTGCTTCTTTAACAGGCTTTTAAAATCCGTGATCTCAATATCTTTCTTTCTTCTGCGGGACATCTCTGGCTCTAGTAGAATTTCAGAATATATAAATGTGTGGAAAACAGGAATTCGAAGGAAAAGTAGCAGACACCGGTCCTGAAATGCAGTAAAAGGACCGGTGCTACGGAGGGTGGGGGAAAAATATTAGTTATTATCTCAGTTTCTCTCAGTATTTATGGCTCTTTGCCATCTCTACCATTGCCTGGAGGTTCTCGGTAGGTGTCTTACTGACAATGCCACAACCTGGTGCAAGCAGACCAATACCTGCATCAAGGACCTTCTGTGACTGCTCCTTGATAGCCTCAGGGGTCTGGTTCCAGAGCATGTTCACAGGATCGAGATTGCCGATGATGATAGCATTTTTCACATTTCCTACAGCAGTTGCAGCATCCACATTCTGGTCAACACTGATGGCATCCACACCACATGTTTCCATGACTCCAAGACCCTTGGTCGTGTCACCACAGACATGAAGCACTGTTGCAACATTAAGCTCACGCATTGCATCACAGACCTTCTTGTGGAAAGGCACCACGAACTTCTCGTAGAACTCATTACCGATAAGCTGTGGACTTGCGGTTGGGTCAATGATGACCATTGTATCTGCACCGTTCTCTACCATCTTCTTTGCATATGCGACACTGAAATCGGTTGTGAATTCCATGAGTGCAAGACCAAATTCCTCATTTGTCATGATCTCCATGAACCAGTTGTCACCATTGACGTGCTGAGCAAGGGAAAAAGGACCGATCATACTGCCCATAATAGGAAGTTCGTCTCCGTATTTGTCTGCAAGGATCTTGATCGCATCACATACAACGTTGATCCTGCCGTTGTTAAGATCGTAGCCCTTGAGCTTTTCGATATCTTCCATGCTTGATACAACATGACCAATTACGGATGGCTGCTGTTCTTTTGTACCGTCCTTGATCTCACAGCCGAAGAACTCAGCTTCTGCGGTGATGTCGAAAGGAACACGAACAGCTTCAAAACCTACTACAGTGTGACCTGCTTCAGCGAGTGTTGCCATCTGCTGGGCATCGTAGTTTGCTTCTGGCCAGGAAGCGCCACAAGCTTCCATCTGGTCTACTGTTCCTGTCTGTGTTACTGAGACTGCTGGCATCCTGTCAACAGACTGGCCGGTAAGTGCTCTTGCTAATCTTTCTTTAGGTGTATATTCTGCCATAGATATGATCTCCATAGTGTGATTATGTTCGAATTTGGTTCACTGGAATATATATTTTTCGATAGGTGCGCAGTTAAAGTTAAATATGACATTCAAACAGAAACTGCCGGAAAGATATAAATAGCAGATTATGAGCACGAATACCTATTTTACCAACAAGAAGAGAACATAGGGATATATGCCTTTATTGATAGTGTTTATTGCAAATAATAGTTGATGTATGATATTTGTTCAAAGCCAATACATCCTTAATTATATATGATAGTTCTTAAATAATAACAGACTGATGGAGGAGAGCAGATATGCAAAAAATATAAATATAATTTAAGCAAGGTGCGCACCTCATTATAAATGAGAAAGGTCCAGAAAATGAATACCGGTATTATTGGCAGAATAAAGTATACAGGGATTTCATTTGATCATATTGCCTGAAAAGAAGTATACATATAAGGCTTACTAAAAAAAATTGAATACTGGCAGATGAAAATATTAAAAAAACAACATAAGCAGGCATACTTTATTCCAATATATTGGGATCTGATCAAAAACTGGTGGAAAAATATAAATATAAGAAGCAATTGACTACTTTCTATTAAAGAAATAATCCACAGGCGATCATCTACTGTCATTTGACAGAATGTTCTTTTCTAAAAAACAGGAGAATTGTCATGCAGAACATCTACAAATACCTCAAGTACGCAATTGCAGGGGAAAAACGAACAGAAAGAGAGCATGACATCCTTATATTCAAAAAATCAGAAGAGCTGGCTTTCAAATATGGTATAGAATATGACCCCGAGACCTTCGTTCCTGATGACCTTGAACTTGCAGATGCTGTCTTTGAGGCAGGTATTGAACTTCTCCATTCCACAGGTATATTCTGTAAAAGCACCAAGAGAGTTATCCATATAGATGAAGAGGATATCCTGAAGGCTCTGAACACAACAAATCCTCTTGAGATCGGGAGGCTTAAAGAGAAGGTGGCAGTTCCACATCGCTATCCTATGGTCTCTTTTCCACCTGTCATCATAGGTGGACCCATGGGAGGAAGCGTATCCGAAGACAATTTCCTTTATGTTAACCTGAGTTCTGTGCAAGAGAACGTTGTGCAGGGAATATACAGTGGAGCCATGAAACAGTTTGGAGGAGAATACATACAACCAAGAAGTCCACTGGAGATGCTTGCTGTACTGAAAGCGTCCAGAAATGAAAGACTGGCAACGAAGATCGCAGGCAGGGAAGGACTTACACTTATGGGGCCGAGCACCTCAACGCTAACAACATCATCTTTACTTGTCTCATCTGATGAACTTTACTCAAGTGCAGATCCACAGGAAGTCTATATGGACGACCTCAAGGTGGATTACGACACGCTCTCAAAGTGCATCTATCATCAGGAACATGGTAATCACTACATATCAGGGCAGGTACCTGTTTTTGGCGGGCCATGTATCGGTTCTCCTAAAGGACTTGCTATCATAGATGTGGCAGAGACACTTCAATCCAAGGTACTGGCTCACTCCAGTATACATGCATCTGGTGCAGTACATGCTGAAACCGGATCATCGAGTACAAAGGAGATAATGTGGGCATCAAATCTGGCATCGCTTGCCGTTTCCAGAAATATGAACTATTACACTGCAAGATACTACTGGAACTCTGCCGGTATCTGCACCGACATGATGTTCTACGAGACCGCTGCACAGGCGATCGGCGATACTGTCTGCGGCAGGAATATGCTACTTGGACCAACAGGGCGTCTGGGAAGTACTGCCGATCACTCCTCAGGAATTGAATCAAGATTCATGGGCGAGATGGCGCAATTAGCAACACAGTTGACACTCACAGAAGCTAACAAACTGGTATCCAAGATATATTCCAAATACGCTGATCGCATCAGAAATCCACCTGAAGGCAAACCATTCAACAAGTGCTATAATATCCGCTCCGAATACGATATGGAACCCACCGAGGAATACCTGTCACTCTACAGGAAGATATCTTATGAAATCATGGGCGATATTCCTGGTGAGCCCGTTTGAGAAAATATCAAATAAACCAATCAACAATTTTTAATTATCTGAATGAGGCATGCGTAAATAGGTGCACACATTTATAAAAACAAGGATTAAAAGTGAAAAAGTAATCGATAAAATCATACTTTGCTCAAATTGAATGAGAATCAAAAAACAATACGAAGATATTATAAATGAAATAATAACTTTTGTCAAAAAATATTCTCTTTTTTCATCTGATTCTAAAAAAGATTTCCCTATTTTTGCTATTGTATTCCAAAATAATCCTAATACAAATATTAGCACACAAAAAACAAGAGGTATTGCAATATTAGCAGCAATCAATAGTGATGTAACCAATACAAAAATTGATTTATTGTAGATAATGAACGAACTTGCATACTTACTTAATAATAGCAGAATCCCAGCAATGAAAAGATTTAACAAAAAATAACTTTTTGCTGCTTCAATTACTTTTCTTGGAACAGTTAGCAAATTAGATTCAATAAAAACATAAATAAAAACGAATGCAACTATCGATAAGCTATAATAATCAGAAAGAAGAGAGGAATACCCAGAACCGAGTTGCTTATCCATTATATATTGAACAATAGAAACAATTGCAACGTTGATTGTTATATTCAAAAAAATGGGATTATGAATCTCTTCATTTTTCATATAAATAAAAAGTAGTTTTCTTGTAGATATGTTTATAGGTAGGATTCAAAAAATTAGTTAAACCTGAATTATCAAAAAAGTTAGGTGAGCCAGCGGTGATAAGTCGCTGGCCCGTTAGGGAAGTGATAAACTATGTTATCACAGGGATTTTTTAATCTTAGAATACAAGTCCGAACTCTTCGAGCTTCTTGCGTGCGCCGTCGTAGACCTTCATGTATTCATCAGTTGGTGTTACGGTAGCTACATCGTAACATTCCTGGAAGGTCTTACCCTCTGGTGCATTTGCATAGTTGCCCTCGTAGGAGCTTACAAGGAGGTCGAGGACCTTGTTGACATCATCGATGTTCATTCCTGCTGTTGCTCTTGCAACCTCTCCCATCATCCTTGCTTCCATACCTGTGGTCTTGTCCTGGACAACACCCTTTGCAGCTGCCACACCGGAGAGGATCTCACGGCCGGATGCTGTGTCAGTTATGGACTGGGCGGATGCTTCCAAAAGACACATCTCGGTACATGGACCTGCACATGGATAGTACTGGTTACCGGATATTATGTCAGTGAATTCTGAGATAGTTGCACATGCCCATCCAGCGATCTGGAGGGTTTCACGAGTGTTTGTAGAGCCCCAGCGAATGTGGACCGGACCGTCAAGATGCCAGCTTGCATTGCTCATTACAAATGCATTGATGTGAGTTGCGATATCTACGATAGTGGTTTCTTCTATGCCACCGGCATATCCTCCAAAGATAGGCATCTGTTCATCCATGATAATGTCACTGTTACCCTGATAGTGTGCCATCACACTGATAGCATCGAGGTCGATCTTAAGCTCGTTGAGCTGTGATACTTCGTGACTGTCACTGCAGACCTGGCCACCGACGCAGTCTGAAGCGATATTTCCCTGAGCGGACAGGGAAGTCTCTGGTCCCTATATGCCCATGCCTGGCCTTCCGGCCATTGCAGCTGCATTCTTGATCAGCCTTGTTTCGGTCTTGGCTGCAAGGATCTCATAAGGACTCTTTGGAATTGGTGGTTTGCCACGGACTGTCATCATGACACCGTTGACAATTGTGTCGACTTCCTTTTCAAGAGCATAGCTCATGTGAACTGGCATGAACATGTCTTCGGAAATTGGGGAACCTGTTGGACCACCCTGAACTATTGGCTTTCTCTTGTCGCCAACATTTCTTTTCCTGACGTTGACGGAGTCTCTGCCAGTTCCGAGTGTGAACCCTTTCTGGACGTTGTTAAGAGCATCCCATATCTCATCCTCGGTATATTTTACCACACGGCTTGTGTCGGTGCAGAAAATACCACATTCAAGTAACATCTCAAAACCTGCTTTGAACAGGTTTTCCATCATGTCCTTGTCAGTTGGAACAAATTCGTTCTTGAAGTCAAGGTTATATTTCTGTTTGAGTTCCATTGCCTTCATAGGGATGGTCATGAGGTCCCAGTCGTCCTGGGTCATCTTCTCTCCCTTCTTTGCTCTCTCATAGAACTCGAAACAATCCATTGATCTTGCGAATGTCATCTTTGAACACCTCTTATTTCATAATCTCAAGAGCTACGCGAGCTGCATCTGCTGCGTTCTCTGCTGTTGCATCTGCTCCAATCTCTGCGATCCATGCATCTGATACTGGTGCTCCACCGAACATGATCTTGACAGAGTCACGAAGCCCTTCTTCTGCAAGCATTGATACAGTGTCCTTCTGTCCGAGCATTGATGTTGTCATCAGTGCTGAACCAACGAGGATGACCTTCTTACCCTTGTGCTTTGCAATCTCTTCAACAATATTGTCATTTGGTACGTCAACGCCCATGTCAATTATCCTGAAACCGTTTGCTTCAAGCATTGTTGTTACGAGGCGGTGACCGATATCGTGGATGTCGCCTTCCTGTACGTAGGTTACAGCAAGTCCGACACCTTCATCGTCTGCTCCCTTCTCTTCTGCAAGTACAGGGACAAGGATCTCCATAGCAGCGTTCATTGCCTTTGCAGACATCATGATCTGCGGAAGGTATACCTCTGCTGCTTCGAACTTGTCACCGATTATCTTCATACCTACTGAAAGACCATCGTTAATGATCTCAACAGCGGTCATTCCAGAATCCAGAGCTTCCTGGGTAGCTTCGGCACAACCGTTGATGTTCTGTGTAACGATAGTGTCTCTGAGCTTGTCTAACATTTCCTGATTTGACATAATTTCACCTTGTTTTATTAGTAGTATATTGAAATTAAAAAGTGGAAAACTGTTGAGGCCTGGAACACCGTCCCAGGCGATCACAGTGAACCACTATGAATTCAGGCGATCTGTCCCCTGAATTTCTCACAGCTGTTGATCTTAAGATCGAGCAGTTTCTCGATATTCATCTTAGCTGCGATTCCCTTTGGAGCACCTGCAACTGAAGTGATGACACCGATACCGAGCTCTTCTCTCAGTTCCCTCATTACATACTCATCACTGAGGTCATCTGTGGTTACGTCAAGTTTCTTTGCAACGTAATCCTTTGCTTCTCCAATTCTCATTCCCTTTGCAAATTCCATTCTTGCAACAAGGTCACCGGCAGCTCTAATTCCGCTCATTCCGGAGGTCATTATGTGGGAGATCGGCATACCCATCGGGTCGCCGACCCCTATCTATATACCATCCACGCCAGCAATTTCGACCATCGCCTTGCTGGCTCTTGATACAGCGTCAATTGTAGGGGTTTCGAGCATTGGAATACCACCAACACCCATTCCCATGTTCACATGGCATGGTAGTGTTGAAGCTTCAACAGCTGCTTTGATGAATGTAACAGCTCTTCCAAGGTTCCATGCTGCACTCTTGCTGGTGTTTGTGTTAACAACAGGACCGAAAACGTTTGCTCCTGCCTTTGCAACAAGTGGAGCCTGCTCATGTGGCCACAGACCTGCAAGGGTTGTGCCATCGTACTCAAGCTCACCGTGCATTCCAAGCATAAGTTCTCCTGCCATACCTGCTTCAATATAGATATCAGGGAACTGCTTTCTGAGTGCTTCGATCGCGTGGAGTGATGCATACATGTCACCGTCACCTGCAGCACCGATAGTATCGAAGTTGACACCGTCAGAACCTGATGCCATCATTTTCTGCATGATCCAGACAATATCCCTTGTGAGGTGTTCTGCAGAGTGTTCCATGGATTGTCTTGCTTCGTCGATCTTGAATGCCTTCATAAGGTCACCTGGGTTCTCGAAAGGACCATCTGGTGTGTAGTAAAGACCCATGTTTGGCATTGCACCGTAAAGAAGAGGAACGATCATATTCTGCTGGCAGATTTCCATTGTCTGCATTTCCTGTGCAATTACTGGCTTTGCAGGCTTGTAACTGTAGTCGATGTGACCAAGTTCCATTGTGTCTGCACCAAATGCGCGCTCGTGCATCATTGCACCGACAAGTCTGCTGGATGGAATTCCGACACCACTGTTACCCTGGTCACCATCAATTCTGATAGTACCGATATCGTGGGTCACTGGGACTTCCATACCCTGCTCGACACCAACCATCCTTGAAGGCATGGTGATAATGTCCACGAGCTTGTCGATCTCATCTGCACTAAGATCTGGAATGCTTCCAAGGTCTGCAGCGTCTGCCATACCCTCTTTAAGGTCAGCAACGATCTGCTCCTTTGTCATGAAAATGCGCTTTCCGTCGCCCATTCTCAATTTATATTCTGTTGTCATGATGATTCCTCACTTAAACAAGAAGTTCCTTGGCTTTTACAACAGCTTCACTTGCATTCTCTGCGTAGCAGTCTGCACCGATCTTGTCAGCCCATGCCTGGGTTGCAGGAGCACCGCCGACCATGACCTTGACATCATCTCTCATGCCATTTTCTTTGAGCATCTCGATAACATCCTTCTGGCCCTGGAGGGTGGTTGTCATAAGTGCTGAAAGACCGACCATGTCCGCATTCGTCTCTTTGATCTTGTCAATGAAATTCTGCAGTGGAACATCTCTTCCAATGTCGTGAACTTCAAAGCCAGCGGACTGGAGCATGGTTGATACGATTGCCTTTCCGATGTCGTGTACGTCACCTTCAACGGTACCGTTCACGATTACACCGAGTTTCTTGCTGACAGCATCCTTTGGCATGTCTGCTTCAAGAAGCTTGACACCTTCTTCCATTGCGCCTGCAGCCATCATTACATGAGGAAGGAATAACTTTCCTCTTTCAAAACGGACACCGACTTCGTTCATTCCTGCTGCAAGACCCTTCTCTATGATCTCTGGGGCAGGGATGCCTTCGCCCTTTGCCTTCTCAACTGCTGCTATTACAACATCTTTCTTGCATGTAACTACAGCATCTGAGAGTTCTTTGAACATTTCTTCTTTGCTCATTTGTACACCTCGTTGATTTTTGATAATTTTAAACGATTCTAATTTTATTCTGGTTTGAAGTTGGGGTATAACCCGAAGGTTAAACTGCATAGTTATACGATAGATATATATGTTGCCATTTACCACACTATATAAATGTTACTCATGCATCTCCTTAGTGTCTAGTATTTATATTTTTCTATTATATTGACTTACAGAACCTTCAGGCAAGTAGACTAAAATAAATATCAACGGACACGGTTGATCCACAGGTCCAACCATGGGATGAAGACCTGTAAACTTACCGTGTCCATCTACTCAACTGATCTTAAAGAGATTCTTTTCAGGATTCTCCTTAGAACTGTGAAACGAACGTTCTCGCCTGCCAGAGTGCCAGTAATGCTAC
This sequence comes from Methanolobus profundi, assembly GCF_900114835.1. Classification (GTDB taxonomy): domain Archaea; phylum Halobacteriota; class Methanosarcinia; order Methanosarcinales; family Methanosarcinaceae; genus Methanolobus; species Methanolobus profundi. Next base: position 237,983 of record NZ_FOUJ01000004.1, read on the forward strand.
GAGCAGGATGGCAACCATCCACATAACATCAGCAGCTGGCAAAGGTGAGTTCACCCAGTAAGCATTGTAAGCTTCCATTGCAGCTTGTGTCTGTACCATTTTCATCACTCCTTATACATACATTAAACAGGCATCTGAAGCCCTTATCTTTCCGAAATCCGTCAATTTGTACTTGTGCAGAAGGAAACCTTTCTTGTAGATCCCTTCTTCATCGACCTTGGTCTCTATATCTTCAAGCATTCCACCTGATGCAAGTTCGATAATATCAAAATTGATGGAATCCCTGTGGAAATTTCCTTTGAGGCCAGGGTACTCTTTCTGGATCTGCGCAACGATCTCATAGTTCCATTTACCACTGTTACACAATTCAAGTATCCTGAATTTGACCGGACGGTTTCCTGCCATTTTAATCACCTCTCAGAGATTCCATTTCACCTGTGTCCTCGGAGAACATGATAGAACTACCTCCAAGACAAAGAGCGCCTCCCAGAAGAATGGTCCATGCAGGAACATCTCCGAAGAAGAGGAAAATGAATATCACAGCGAACAGACCGTACAGGTTACCGATACCCTGTCCCCTGCCCACACCGATGAGCGGGAAGGACTTGTACCAGGCAACATAACAGAAACCAAATGTTATACCTGCAAAGATAAGTACCAGAAGTGTGAGTGGCTCGAATGCAAGAAGTGCATACTTGAACATTGGGAATCCTGCAATTGCAAGTGCTGGAACAATAAGGATCCACCAGATGATGTTCTCACCAAGGAACCTCAGTGTAAGACCTACATCAGGTTCTGCGATGTCAAGACCCTTTCCTGCGATCGCACCTTCAATTCCCCATCCTGCTGCTGCCATAAGACCACCAAGGTAACCGATCCATGCAACATTTCCACTTCCGATCTCAGTAATCAGTCCACCACCGAATATGGTGATACCACCGAGAATGATGAAAGCAATACCCAGATAAGCACGCTTGGATATCTTTTCACCATACCACTTTTGTGCAAGTATGGAACCAACTACAGGATACATGAGTGCTGCAACTGCTGCAAAAGCACCTCCAATGAAACCCATAGCTATAAAAGAACCCAATATGGCCATAGGACCACCAAAAATAGACGCCAGGAAGAACCATTTTGAACAGGGATGGAATTCCTTCACCGTTCTCTTCATCTCTCCGAACTTACCAAGGACACCATTCCAGACGGCAAGAGCCAGAATAACTGTTAATGCATTGAATGCTGTAATTAGTACGGCCACTATTACTAGTGCCATTCCATCGCCACTTCCTGCAGCGATCTCACCGTACATCTCATCGAACGGGTTCAATACCCATACCGTTGTACCTGGTATATACCACATACCCCAGAGAACTGCACAGAAAAGAGCCCACATATAACCATACTTAACCCTTTTCTTGTGTTCTTGCTTTTTTAAAGCTTTTAGATCCAAAGTCAATACCTCCAATTTCAAACCTTCTTGAATAAGATATGCCATTGCATGGCATATTGATAATTCCGGACATTACCGGAACTAATACTCAAAAAAAGGTGAAGCACTGCCATTCCTTATCAGTCTGGCAGCCATCATCCTCTTTTGAGGAGGCTACAACGGAAAAATGATATCCATGTAGCACCAATTGGTGGAAGACAATAAACACAAAAATTGTCTTCAGGTTGTGAGGTTGTACTCGATATACATCCTCACAACTAATTCTCTCAATTTTCTTTTTGTCTTAGAACATTGCGTTAAGCTTGGAAACCACATCAGTGGCGTTCTCGCCATAGACGTCTGCTCCGATCTTGGTTGCCCAGTCCTGGGTCACAGGTGCGCCGCCGACCATTGTCTTGACGGAATCGCGAACTCCTGCTTCCTTGAGTTGTTCTTCGATCTGTATCTGACTGACCATTGTTGTGGTCATAAGAGCGGATGAAGCAACTACATCAGCACTGTTTGCCTTTACTGCTTCAACGTATTTGCCGATCGCTACATCCCTTCCAAGGTCGACGACCTTGAAGCCTGCGATCTTGAGCATTGTTGCGACAATATCCTTACCGATGGAGTGGATATCTCCCTCAATTGTACCGATAACGATAGTTCCTTTGCTTGCTGTCTCTGCGCCCTTTGCTTCAAGTGCTGGTGTAAGTACAGCCACTCCTGCACTCATTGCCTCTGATGCTGCAATGACGTGTGGAAGGAATAGAGTACCTGCTTCGAACTGGTCACCAACCTCGTTCATAGCTGCTGTGAATCCATCCTGAATAAGATCAACAGGATCTACATCTGCATCAAGCCCTTCCTGGGCTGCTGCTGCTGCTGCTTCATCATCAAAATCAAGGATAGCTGCTTTTGCTTTTGAAATAATTTCTTCTTTTGTTGCCATTTCTAAACCTCCTGTTTTACATGCTAGCCCTGAATGCCTTGTCGGCCTTCTCTACAACTGCCTTCATATCCTTGAGCAGGTCAGCGTCTATTGGTGTGACCTCGTGGTTCTTCATGATGTCAACGACCTTTTCATGAGCAACCGTTGCGATGTCCTTTGCACCTGCCATTTCCCAGTCTCCGTACATGAGTCTGTCAATGAGCATTGGGCTGGATGGGAGATCGATGTTCTGTCTTGTTGTCTTGTGTGCAAGGAAGTTGTTTCCAATACCAACCTGGTCAATGGAGTCAACTGCCATGGTCTCCTCGGTTACAGGGATTCCCTGCATTGCCTTCTTTGTCATGGAGATCATATCATTGTCAAGAACGAGCTGTTCGAGTGAGAATGTCATACCGAGCTCAAGCATACCTGCTCCGTACAGGGTGTTTGCACCTGCAAAGGATGGAAGAATTGTTGTCATTGTCTTCTCATGACCAGCCTGGCCATCAGGTATCTTGGCATCTGCCTACGAACCAGCAACGAATGTTGGCAGACCGTAGTACTGACCGAGCTTTGCAACAGCTGCACTGATAAGTCCGAGTTCTGGTGAACCTACTGGTGCTGTTCCTTTCTTAAGATCGAATGTTGTGGTTGAGCTACCGTACCATACTGGTGCACCTGGCTTGACCAATTGTGCGAGTACAATACCTGAGAGTACCTCAGCGTTGTGTGTAACGAGTGTACCTGCAAGGTGTACTGGTGATGAACCTCCAGCCATTGCCATACTAAGTACATTAACAGGTGTGCCAAATCTTGCGCCCTTCATGATAACCTGACATGCATTGTCACCAAGTTCAAGTGGACTTGTTGGGCATGTAAGTGTTGAGAAAAGAGGTTTCTTTGCTGCTTCGTCAGCATCTCCGCCATAGTATGCAGTAGCGATCTGCTGGTAGTATTCTACGTTCTCGCCTACAGGGTCGATGTGGTGGAAGTGCTTTGTTGTGTTCATCAAAGGTGTGAGTGTCTCGTGAACATCCTGTGCACCCTTTCCTGCCCAGTCTCTTGCGGAAACTGCAAGTGAATAGTAGTCGATGTTCTCTGCCCAGTCACAGAGCTTTGCTGTGTCTGCGAGGTCCTTGTCTGTTGAATCAACAGTTGTGTACTTTCCTGGTCCCTCGTAGTTGCACATCTTGACACCAGTACCGAAACAGGTCCAGTGTACCTTTCCTTTGTGCTCCTGCTTGACATTCTTCGCCTTGTCACGTCCCCAGAGAACGAACTTAGAAGGACAGTCACGCAGAGCCCTGTTAACTACAAATTCAGGGATCTTTACGATCTGTGTTTTTTCATCTACTAAACAGCCACCTTCTTTGAAGATCGCTCTAGCTTCAGCATCTGATACCTGGATACCAGTGTTTATAAAAACGTCCATTGTAGCATAGTGAAGTGCTCTGAGATCATCTTCTGAGAAGAGCTCAAGACTTACACCTTCCAATGGACTCTTACCTGGGTAAAAGTGGTTTACCATTTTCTTTAGCCTCCAATTTAAATTATAATTCGGGATTACTCCAAAATTTTCCCGAAAGGATTGAACATGCGTTGAAGCAGTTTGTTCCTGTAGATTACGTAGAAGATACTAGTATATAAATGTTTCTTGGTAATCTAGTATTTATATTTTGCTATGCAGGCTTATCGATATCCAGTATAAAAAGATAACCCAATATCCGCAAAAGAAACAAGTTACAAAAGAGTTATTGATACTGATTCCCAATAATACGATAAACAACTACAGACATATGAAATGTCTGTGTTTCTTTTCTAGTATATATAGATTACTAGATGCCACCGTTCCAATGTAGTATATAAATATAACGAAAGGCACTGGTAGTATATAAATAGCTGAAAAATACCATGGAAAAATGAAAAGATATTATTCAATTTTCCACCGATTATCCATACAGCAAAGTATCTCATACTGAATAATCACATATAAAGATTCTTCCTCATTATGTGTCTATCAAATCAACAAATAAGTAAAACAAGCTGATAGATTGCGTTTTTTGTGTTAACAGCGTTAATTCCTCATGCACAAAATATATATAACTTGATTCTTGAACATCCAGACCATTGATAAGATAAAATAAGGGAGTTCACAAAAATGAGTTACAGTCTTGGAATAGATGCAGGAGGAACATACACCGATGCAGTCCTCTTAAATGATGAGAACAACACGATAATACAGTCGAATAAAGCACTTACAAGCTATCCTGACCCACTGGAAGGGATCACAGAAGCAATAGATGGCCTGGACCCTGTGCGCTTCATGGATGTAAAAGTAGTATCGGTGTCCACTACACTCTCCACCAACAGCATACTTGAAGGGACCGGTTCCCCGGTAGCCATGATACTTATCGGCAACTATGATATCAAGCAAGAACTCCCCACAAGACATTTCCTGCAAGTAAAAGGCGGACATGACCATAACGGAGTTGAGACCAATGACCTGGATGAGGATTCTATCAGAGATTTCGTGCTACAGGTAAAAGATAAGGTCTCAGCCTTCGCAATATCCTCATATTTTAGTGTGAGGAACCACGACCATGAACTCCGCGCAAAAGATATTATTATGGACCTTACCGGAAGACCAGTGGTCTGCAGCTATGAGCTGTCACAGGACCTGGGAGCATTTGAAAGAGCTGTCACGGCATTCCTGAATGCTCAACTGATACCTGTAACTGAAAGGTTCATGACCACCGTCGAATCAGAGATCAGGTCCAGAGGCATCGATGCGAAGATATTCATGCTCAAATGTGACGGATCCGTGATCGGCATACAGAGTGCTCTGAAAAAACCCATTGAATCCATATTCTCAGGACCAGCAGGAAGTCTCGTTGGTGCCTCATTCCTTGCAGAAAGAGAAACATGCGCGGTCATAGATGTAGGCGGTACAAGCACCGATATCTCAGTGATATACAATGGGGTTCCTGAAATGAGCGATGCAGGAGCTGTTGTAGGAGGATGGAAGACAAGGGTCAAAGCAATAAAGATGGAAACATCTGCAATGGGAGGAGATAGCCATGTATGGGTCAAAGGAGAGAAGATCAATATCGGCCCGAGGAGAGTCATACCCCTATGCAGGGCTGCTGTACTCTATCCCGATTTTCTTGAACAGCTCAAAGCAAACCCAATCCCCTCAAAAATGAGAATTGGTGTCAACTACCAGCCAACAAAGTTCTACCTGAGAACGGATTATGAGGTACTGGAAGCAAGCCCTGAAGAAAAAGAAGTACTGGAAGCTGTAAAGAAGCACCCCACATCAACCACCGAGATATTCAACCGAATAAAGAAGTACCCTACAAGTAACGTATTTGATACTCTCATACAGAAAAGGCTCTTGCAGCCCATTGGTTTCACATTGACAGATGCACTCCACGTACTCGGTGAGTACACGGAAAGGAATGTAGAAGCAGCTGAGGTCGGTGCTGATAGGCTCGGTTCACTTGTTAACATGGACAGATATGAATTTGCCCGATATATCAAGAGAGAGTTCGCAAAGAACATGGCATGTGACCTTGTATCATTCTTCCTTGATGGTGTCGAAAAGACCGAGATCAGAAAGATATTCGATATTCAGTCACCTGCAAAGTTCAAGATCGAAGTCCCTGTTGTATTGATAGGAGGACCTGTAACGGCCTTCGTGGAAGAAATGCAGGATATACTGGATGCCGATATAGTCCTTCCTGAATATTCAAGTGTCGGAAACGCTGCCGGGGCACTGGCTGCTAAGGGGATAAGGAGATTCGAGGTACTTATAAGACCCGCATCTATGGCTGCCCCTGACTGGGAATTCCTGGTATTTTCTGAACAGGGAAAAAGCAATTTCTATGAATACAAGGAAGCTCTGGACTATGCTGTGAACCTTGGAGAGACCACCGTGCTCAGTTACATGAAGGATGCCGGACTTGACCCAAGCCACATAAAAATAGATATCAAAAAAGAAGAGGTAATTCCAGTAGGCTGGAAAACACCAATGGAAACGAAACTTGTAGTGCTGGGTGTAGGGGACAGGGACAACTGATAAGCACTTTTACTTCCCTGGCTCCTTTATTGGGTATGATATCGAAATGAGAACATCCTGTCCTCCCCAGTCACCGATCGTGAATTTAGACTTGACAGGAACAAGGATACCTTCTTTGCTCACCAGCGGAATATCGCAGGTAGACAACTTACCGGCCATGATCTCATCGAGGGTCGAGAGAACATCATCCTCCCAGTCATCAGGATAGAGCATAAGGAAATCCTTCATCTCAAGGTCCCTTGGCGTATAATTAAGGCTCTGTACCAGTGTCTCATTTATGTGAAGGACCTGTCCTTCCATATCCATGATGAACACTATCTCATCAAGTGCATCAAGAAGGGAATTCATGTTGTTCTTGCTCTTCTGCATACCCGAATCCTTCTTCATCCGGGATATAATTATACCAACCTGATTGGCTATGGTCTCCGCAAGGTTCCTTGAATTTGCCGGGATCTCAAGTTCCGTATGAGAACCAAGAATAATAGCTGCAACCAGATTATCATTGAACTTTACAGGTATGAACGCCATGGCCTGTAATCCTTCATGATCAAGATCTACCGCTGGCATCATCATATTGATCTCGGAGAAGTACTTGTAGACCGGGAAACCAGTAGTGAAAAGACGTGCTAGTAGTGTGTTTGGTCCAAAGTGTGCCAGGGAGGTGACAAAGCTTTCTGAAAGACCACGATAGGATATGGCATCGAACTCTCCTGTCAGTTCATCGACCACGTACATTATACCGGAATCTATTGCCTTTCCTTCGAGTGTGAAGTCAAGGAGTTTCTCGAATGTTTCCTCAAGTCCGCCGGTCTCACCAAGTACATTGTCAAGATCACATTCTATACGCATGAAGTTATTAGCTTGCTTGCGCTCTGTTATGTCAACAATGATACCCTGCATGTAATCTACCATACCAGCCCCATCATAATGAAGCATGGTCCTCTCATCGACCCATCTGACCTCACCTGATCTGGTAAGTATCCTGTACTCGTGGCTGAAATCAGAGAAACCTTCTCTAGCGGCTCTTTCCACTTCGTTCCTTACCCTTCCCAGATCAGATGGATGGATAATATCACCATAGATGATCTTTCCTGTAATGAAATCAGCAACAGTATACCCGAACTGTTCAATATTCTCAGATACGAACTCTACAGGCCAGTCCTGTTCAGGTTTCCAGAGGAAGACTATTGCAGGGCTTGAGCTCATTATAGATTCCAGCATCCTGCGCATTCTCAATGCTTCATAGAGAACCTCACTTGTGTTCTTGTACTGTACAAGCTTCCACATTCCTTCCATAAGAAGTGTCAACTGGCGTACATCGGATTCATCATAATCCTTTGACTTGTTGGCAACGCTGGCAACTGCAACTATCTGTTCGTTCTCGAACACAGGAACCGTTATGTGTCGGACCATCCGCTCTTTTTTCCCGGGATAGATATCGTCGACACTATCAGAATCATATTGAGTATTGACTATCACCGGTTTTCGCTCACGTATTGCCTCACCCCAGAAACCAGTGGATTTCACAGGATGGACAAAAGGTTCTTCACTGCTCATGAGTACGTCTTCAGCAGCAACAGGCCAATGATAGGTTTCCAGTACATTCTCATCCTCATTGAGGAATTCAAGATAACCTGTCGTACTGTTAGTAAGTTCAGCAGCCTTCTGTATAGCATACTCGGATATCTCACTCATAGGATAATCCTGCATCTGATACAGTTTCAGCAGGGCTTCCAGACGCATCTCATTAAGGGCCAGCAGTTCTTTGTCCTCTTTATTGGTGGATATATCCTCAAGTATCCCTATACCACCCAGCAAAGAGCCATCGTCATCCATGACCGGAGTGAAACTTGCCCTTACCATTATCCTTTTTCCGCTTATGCTGGAAATGTATCCTCCTTCATAATATCCGGCATTGCCAAGAAAAACGACATCTATTGCTTCTTTCAGATTCTCATCGTTCAGAGAGGATAATACGCTGAAACCAACTATTTTCTTTACAGGGGCACCGATGATATCGGAACAGCTCTTGTTACAGTGAGTGATTATACCGTTCTCATCAAAATAGAGGATACCTACAGGAGACCTCTCAAATATTATCTGGTATTTCTTGCCGGTCTCTAACAGCTCTTTTTCGGTCTTCTCGAGTTCAGTGTTGTCGATGATTATACCCTGGAAATGAGTGATGTTCCCATTTTCATCTCTCTTTATGAAAGACCTCTCAGTGACCCAGCGGACCTCATTTGACTTTGTAAGAATGCGATAATTAAGTGAGAAATAGGATGTGTTCTTTTTCTCAGAATGCTTCCTGACCTCTAGGTGGATCCTGTCAAGGTCATCAGGGTGTACTATGTCCCCATAGAGCAATTTTCCAGAAAGGAAATCATCCGTCGAATAGCCTAATTGTGTTATGTTACCAGACACATATTCCACAGGCCATTCACCCTCTGCTTTCCAGAGGAAAGATATTACGGGACTACTGTTATAAACCGCTTCAAGCTTCTTGTCTATAGAAGCAGGAGCAACCACAGTACTCACATGAACTTCATTTTTTCCTGGTATTCTAGCATCTGATATATTCATCACTCCCGAACTTGCATTCATCCTATCCAGCGTTAGCTTCAGGAAACGAAGCTGAGAACGCCATTGATCGGTTCGGATATTGATCATTTTATTGTTTGACACTGGAAGTAGTTTACGACTATATAATAGTAACGATAAAACTGTTTTGACAATAGTATATAAAGATTGTGCAAGATACCATTCACATTAAGCATTATTAGTACAGAAAAAAAGCATCTTGAATCTGATTATTAGAACTATCGCATATACAGAAAATATATATAGATTAACCCGGCAGCCGTTGTGACCCCTAATATAAAGAAGATGTTATAAAGAACGAACAGAATAGTGAATACTGGTTAAAAAATCAATATATGTTCCTTGGTTTCTAAATCAACTATATATATGTTTCCTCTTGCTGTTTTTGATAAAGTATTAAGTACTTCACAAAATAAACAGCATCAATAGACACTATTTCTTTAATAAAAATACAGATTTACTGAACAGAGTGTAGGAAAAATATAAATAATAGTACACCCATACTAGAAAATAGAGATAAAACAAATTGCCTTGATTTAAAATGGGTCTATATCACGGCATCAATCTCTGCAGAAATTCTACCTCCTTCAATTGCTCCTTCGTTCTATCTCCACTAGAACAGAAAGGAGCGGGAATTTCCTGATTATCGATTTATTTTTTGAGGTCTACAGATGTTTTTATCAAGAATGATCAATGTTGAGATCCCTGGTTTTGAAGGTAACGGACCTGCGATACAAAGTACTGTTCTTAAGAATAATATACTGAAGGCGAAAAGCACCTAGGAGGTGCTCTGATGCAGTACAGTCTTGGAATAGATGCCGGAGGCACTTATACCGATGCTGTGTTGATCAGGGACTCTGACGGAAGCATAATAGATTCCAATAAATCACTTACCACCTATCCTGATATCTTAACAGGTATCAGGAATACCCTGGATGGACTGGATCAGCAATACCTTGAAAAGGTCCATTACGTATCTGTTTCTACGACCCTTGCAACTAATAGCGTACTGGAAAGGACAGGTTATCCTGTGGCACTTATCCTTGCCAATGGCACAGACATACCCAACAGTGCGAAGATAGAACATTTCACCCTTGTAAAAGGAGGACACAACAGTGCAGGAAATGAGGTTTGTCCCCTGGACCTTGAACCGGTCAAGGAATTTGTCCTTAGAGTAAAAGATAAGGTATCTGCATTCGCTATCTCATCCTATTTCAGTGTACGTAACCCTGACCATGAACTGAGGATTAAAGAGGTCATCAACGAACTGACCGGACTTCCGGTTGTCTGCGGACATGAACTTTCACAGGACCTTGGTGCATACGAAAGAGGGGTCACAGCATACCTGAATGCCAGACTTATCCCTATATCCAGCCACTTCATGGAAGCCGTCAGTTCCGAACTAAAAAGAAGGAACATCGATGCAAAGCTCATGATGCTCAAATGTGATGGTTCTGTTGTAGGCATCAACGAAGCTCTCAAAAGACCAATCGAATCCGTGTTCTCAGGACCTGCTGCAAGTCTTGTAGGAGCAGCACATCTTTCTGGAAATGAGAATTGTACTGTTATCGATGTCGGAGGAACAAGTACCGATGTCTCCCTTATATACCGCGGATTACCGGAACTTAGCGAAGCGGGTGCTGTGGTCGGCGGCTGGCAGACAAAAGTAAAGGCCATACGCATGGAAACATCCGCAATGGGCGGTGACAGCCATGTATGGGTCAGGAACCATGTCATCAACATCGGACCAAGAAGGGTCATACCACTCTGCCTTGCTGCTGTGGAATATCCAGAGATAATTGAAAAGCTGAAACAAAATCAGGTTATCCTTCGTAACCAGATAGGAGAGAACCTTCAGCCCACCAAGTTCTTTATAAGGTCAGGACTTGAGACCACTGATATCAGTTCTGCTGAAGAGGAACTGCTCTCAAGGATAGGTGACAGACCACTTACTGTTAGCGAGATATACTGGAACGAGAACAGACTTCCAAACCCCGGAACACTTGACCTGCTCATACAGAAAAGGCTCATCAAAGCAATAGGATTCACACCCACAGATGCACTCCATGTCCTTGGTGAATACACCCAATGGAACAGGGAAGCCTCAGTTCTTGGAGCCGGTATACTGGCGGCACTTTCAGGAACGGACGAAGATGAGCTTTGCTTACAAATAAAGAAAGACGTAGCCAGGAATATGGCATTGAACCTGATAGCATTCCTGCTTGAGGATGTGAGCAGGGAAGAGATAGAGAAAGTGCTTAAAAGAAAATTCTTTGCCGGATTCAAGGTGGACCTCCCGGTGGTCCTGCTGGGCGGACCTGTCAGAGCCTATGCAGAAGAGCTTGCAGAGTTCATAGATGCAGAGATCATCGTACCTGAACACTGTAGTGTGGGAAATGCCGTTGGAGCAGTAGCAGGAAAAGGTGCAAGGAAGCTGGAGGTCCTCATAAAGGCCAACTACACCGAATCGAAATACAATCTGAAAACATCATCTTTTGTTACTTTCTTCCCCGGAGGCAGGGAAGAGTTCGCATCATATCAAGAAGCTCTTGAGTTCGGAGAAGAGATCGGCAGCAAGCTTATCATGAACTATATGAGCGATGCAGGTCTGGACAGCACTGAGGTCAGCATCGATATGCTTCGGAATGACATCGTTACACACGAAGGCGGACTTCCTGTGGAAACAAGGCTCACTTTCTCCGGTATTGGCGAGGCCGAAAGGAACAGGAAAATGGAGGTTGAATGATGCAATACAATCCTGGAATAGATGCCGGTGAGACATACACCGATGCGGCCATAGTAAGGGATCTCAACAGAAATGGAGCATGATCACACTATTACAATACCATTGTAATTTTATCACGCGTGTATTATAAACTCAAATGGTCCTCTTTTATCGAACGATCCAAAAACAGAGGTAGAATAAATGCAATACAGTCTTGGAATAGATGCCGGTGGAACATACACCGATGCGGTCATAGTAAGTGATCCGGACAGAAAGGTGGTGGCTTCGAACAAGGCACTCACAACATATCCTAACCTGCTGACAGGTATAGAGAACGCCATCGACGGACTTGACAGCAAATACATACCGGACATTAAACTCGTATCAGTATCAACCACCCTTGCAACCAATACTATACTTGAGAAGACAGGTTATCCTGTAGCTCTTATCCTCATAGGGAAACACACCCTTCCCTCAAGCATGCCCATTGAGGACTACATCGTAGTGAAAGGTGGACATAATGTAGCCGGACTTGAAGATGAGGTTCTAGACCTGGAAGCTGTCAGAGAATATGCCATGAAGGTCAAGGACAGGGTTTCAGCTTTTGCCGTTTCCTCATATTTCAGCATCCGTAACCCGGAACATGAGATAAAAGTGAGGGATATGCTTGTTGAACTCACAGGACTGCCGATCGTCTGCGGACATGAACTGTCACAGGACCTTGGTGCATATGAAAGAGGGGTCACAGCATACCTTAACGCACAACTGCTTCCAATAGCAGACCAGTTCATCCACGCAATTCTTACTGATATTAAGAAAAGGGGTATCGAAGCAAAGCTCATGATGCTCAAATGTGATGGTTCTGTGATAGGTATTCATGAGGCAATGGAAAGACCTATAGAATCAATATTCTCAGGACCTGCTGCAAGTCTTATGGGAGCATCCTTCCTCTCCGGGAATGATACATGTGCCGTTATCGATGTTGGAGGGACGAGCACCGATGTCTCACTGAACTACAACGGACTGCCTGAACTTGTTGATACAGGAGCCGTGGTCGGCGGATGGCATACGAAGGTCAAGGCCATACGTATGGAAACATCAGCAATGGGTGGTGACAGCCATGTCTGGATCAAGAACCGGAATGTCAATATCGGACCACGCAGGGTAGTGCCACTATGTCTTGCTGCTGTAAAGTATCCCGGATTCATGGACCAGTTAAGATCAGGAAGAACACCTTCCAGGGTACAGCTTGCAGAGAATGTCCAGCCTACAAAGTTCTTTGTAAGTACAGGCAAGGAAGCCAGCAATCTTAGCTCATTTGAGAAGGAGCTTATGGAGATAATAGGAGAGGAACCTGTTTCACTCAATGATATCTTCTGGAAGATCGGAAAGCCCATATCTCCCGACAGTGTTGATTCACTGATACAGAAAAGGCTTGTCCAGGCGATAGGATTCACACCAACCGACGTGCTCCATGTTCTCGGAGAGTACACGAAATGGGACCGTGAAGCCTCACTTGTCGGTGCTAAGATACTTGCAAGACTTACGCCCATGGATGAGACCGAACTTTGCATGCATATCAAGAAGGAAGTTGCCATCAATATGGCACTTGACCTGATGAGCTTCATGTACAAAGGAGTATCAAAGCCTGAGATCGAGAAGATGATACGTGGAGATTTCCTCTCGCAGTTCAAGATGAATGTTCCTGTGGTGCTTCTCGGAGGACCGGTTCACTCCTATGTTGAAGAACTCAACAGGCTGCTGATCGCCGATATCATAGTTCCCGAACATGCAGAGGTTGGAAACGCTGTGGGTGCTCTTGTAGGAAAAGGTGTCAAGAGCATAGAGATACTTGTCAAGTCATTCTATAAGAAGACAGAAAGGACCATTCTGGTGTTCTCTCCAGTGGAAAGAAGGGAGTTCTCTACTTATTCAGAAGCCCTTGAATACGCAACCGAGCACGGGAAGGAACTCATAATGCAATATATGGAAAGTGCGGATATCGATCCGAAGGATGTCAGCATCGAGATCAAGAGAGAGGATATCACAATGACAGATGATGGCGGTGCTCCTATAGAGACAAAGTTCATTTTCCTTGGAACAGCATTGCCACAGAAAAAGTGAAGGTTAAAAAAATACAAAAAATGAGAACGGTCAGTAATCGACCGTCTCTGTCTCTTTTATCTTTTCTTTGAACAATGTGTAGGCCCACAACTGGTATATGATGACCAGCGGAACGAACACAAGTGCTCCGCCCAGCATTATTGTCAGGGTGAGCTGGCTTGATGCTGCCTGGAAGATATCGATACCATTCTCAAGTGCGATAGAAGATCTGAGCATGTAAGGATAGATGCTTACCAGCCCGCTCTCAACTATGAAGAGTATCGTTCCGAGGTTGCAGCAGAATGCCATGAATGCCTTTTCCTGTCTTGCAAGCACCACTGCAAGGATGGCAACTATGACAGCTACGGCCGGGAACAGATACAGTACCGGTGTGGCAGAGTAGTTCCTGGTGAAGCCTTCGATACCTGCAAATGAGTATGCAAGGTATACCAGAGCAAGTACAAGTACCACTATGGAGCTTATCTTTGCGAAATTTACAGCTGTTTTTCCCAGTGGACCTTTCGTCTTGAACCTTATCCACAGGGCACCGGAAGTTGCACTGATGAGCACGAACAATATACCTCCGATCAATGCATACGGACTGAAGAGACCCAGAAGTGTACCTTCGTAAACTCCGCCTGCTGCAATGGCAAGTCCCTTGAAGAAATTAGCGAAAGCGACACCAAGCACCAGTGAAATTAGAAGGCTACCTGTGAACCATCCCCATTTGAGGATGTTCTGTATCTTCGGGCTCTCATCCTTGTGGAGATACTCAACTGAGATCCCCCTTATTATCAGTCCGATGAGCAACAGCATCATTGGAAGATACAGGAATGTGAACATCTTTGAGAACACCAGCGGGAAAGCGGCAAATGTGCCACCTGCAGCCAGTATGAGCCATACCTCGTTCCCGCCCCAGAAAGGACCTACTGCCTTCTGGACCTGTATTCTCTGTGTCTTATCCTTTGCAATGAACGGTATAAGAAGACCTGCTCCAAGTGAGAACGAGTCCACCATGAAGTAAACTCCCCATATAACACACCAGAGAACGAACCAGATAACTGCGAGAGTATCATGTGTCAGGATTTCCAGCATTTCACTCAGCTCCTGTAGCATTGACCACTGTCTTTCTGATAAGATAGAATTCCAGGGCGAAAAGCATGAGATAGACACTGCTTATCAGCAGTATGCTCACCAGTACTTCTGATGTAGGGACCAGTGAAACACCACTTTCGGTCCTGAGAAGCCCATATACTATCCATGGCTGTCTCCCTATCTCAGTTACGTTCCATCCTGCAATTATAGCAATAAATGGTAGCGGAATAGACCATTGCATCAATTTAAGGTATAGACGTGACTCATACAGCTTTCCTGTCCTCTGCAAATAAAGACCTGCAAGTGCCTCTGCAATGAAGAGGAAGCCCAGCATTGTCATCAATTTGAAGTTCCAGAATACCATTCCTACAGGAGGAAGGTCCTCTGCAGGCATCTGGTTGAGACCAGTAATTGTCCCGCTAAAACTTCCAGTATAAAGGAAACTTGCAAGACCCGGGATGCCCAGAAGCTCAACACTATTGGAGCCTGTACTTGCATCAGGTATCTGGATAAGATACATGGGTACCGAGGAACCTGTTTCCCATATCGCATCCATAGAAGCTCCCTTTGCAGGCTGGATATCAACAACGTACTGTGCATATCCGTGTCCGAGAACAGGAAGCAGAATAGATGTCACAAGTGCAAGGACAATTGCTATCCTGAATGATCTTCTGAACACTTCATTGTCATTCTTCTTCAGGAAATGGTATGAACATATTCCCACTACGACAAATGCAGTGAGAAGGTAAGCTGAGAGCAGCGTGTGGACCAGCATATACCAAACATAACTATTAGTGAGCAGGGCAAGGAAATCCGTCATAATGACCTTGCTTCCATCAGCAAGAAGTTCATAACCTACCGGGTTCTGCATGAAACCGTTGGCTGTGATGATCCACAGTGCAGATATGTTCGTTCCCAGGGCGACCATCCACATGGAGAATGCCTTGAGCTTCTGCCTGTTACGGTCAAGGAAGAGCCATACACCAAAGAATGTACCTTCAAGGAAAAAGGCCATCAGTGCTTCCACTGCCAGAGGCGATCCAAAAACATCTCCCATGAATTCGGAATAAGCACCCCAATTTGTGCCGAACTGGAATGTCATAGCAAACCCCGTGACAAGTCCGATCGCAAAGTTTATTTTGAATATCCTACCCCAGAAATCAGCCATCTTTCGCCAGGTCTCATCCCTGGTCTTGTAGAAGGCTGTTTCCATTACAGCTACCAACAGTGCAAGTCCCAGCGTCAGCGGGACGAACAGGAAATGAAATGCCACTGTTACGGCAAACTGTATTCTGCTTAATAGAACCAGATCTAACATTATTTATCCCCTTATATGATTTTGTTCGCTTTTGCCACATCCGAAAAAAACCCAGTATGGCACTCCACGTCGTTGAAATAACAATTATAATAATTGTTCATTATAGTTTATAATATTTGCCATGAGAACAAATGAGAGAAAATGAGAACAAGCGCCATTATTTATCTACAAATTGGAATGGCTGGAGAATAAATTTGCAAACAATAGAGGCATCCACATTAGAACAGAGTTACTTACCGAAAAGTTTCATAGTATATGTATATTGTGTTAATTGATAATATGGTAAAATTGAATAACAATAGCATAAGACATTATAATAACTATAGTTCAATAGATACCCGAAAAATATAAGTAGTAATACTTCCTACTAAGAGTTAGATTCAACCAATCATCATGGAAATCAGATCATGTTGATCGAATGGACTCTAAATCCGTTCAGTCGGGTTAAATTCCCGAGGTTTCCGCCATATGTGTTTCATTGTGTGATACGTTCACATAATGACAAGATCTTTTTTTCTTTTGTTTCTGATCCTCTAGTTTACGATATATTCCAGTCCGATCCTGGAAAAAATAGTATCATTCTTCCAGCTGGAAGAATGTCCTGAATATCTCGATGGAATCCAGAAAGTCCTGTTTACCCATCAGTTCCCTGGTCGAATGCATTGCCAGCATTGGGACCCCTACATCCACCACACGAACAGGTATATATTTACTTAGCAATGGACCTAATGTTGTTCCACCCCTCTGATCGGAATGGTTCACAAATTTCTGATATTTCACACCGGTCCTGTCACAAAGTTGCTGAAAAGCTGCAATGGTCTCTACTTCTGATGCATAGGAACGATTTCCGCTGATCTTAATGGTCATACCTTTGTTCATTATCGGCTTATTGGTGATATCATTCTTTTCAGCATAATTTGGATGGAGTCCATGGGCACCATCAGCTGATATCACAAAACAATCCGTCATCTGCCCGGAAGGTAACTCTTTTGTTGCAACCATTCCCATGCGGATCTTTTTCAGAATTGTGCTCAAGGTCACAGAATCAGCACCCTGGCGGGTCATGGAACCGATCTCTTCATTGTCCATGAAGGCAATCATGTTGATCCCTTCCTCACTTTTGGACCCTACAAGAGCTTCCATAGCAGCATAGACCATTGAAAGATCATCGATCCTCGGACAGGAAATGAACTCCTCTTTAGCCCCTACAAGGATACCCTCTTCACTACAATAGACATTGAGGTCCATATCCAGAATGTCCTCACGGTCGACCCCGGCTTCCTTTGCGATCAGATTCAGAAGATGATCATCCTTGACCTCATCCTCTATCAATTGGGTCAGGAGAGGTTGCATCTCTTTCTGGACCTTGATCTCCACACCTTTGTTGACCTCATTGTTCATGTGGATAGCCAGATTAGGAATGATAAGTATAGGTCTCTGAAGGTCCAGATGGATCACTTTTGGCTTCAGCACCTCATCCGATCTCACTGCTATTCTTCCGGCGATGGATAAAGGACGGTCGAACCATGTATTCAGGATAGGACCACCGTAGCGCTCCACATTCAGTGTCAGCATCCCTTCACTGTCCACCTCAGGACAGGGTTTTATCCTGAAACCCGGATTATCCGTATGAGCTGCAATGATCTTCAGTTTCTGTGTCTGATCCTTACTGCTTCCAATAGTGAAAGCCACAAGCATGGAAGGGAAAGGAGCCAGATAGTATTTACCTGACAGGTCCAAAGTCCATGGCTCATTCAGATCCAGTTCCATAAAGCCTTCGCCATCCAGACGTTCCTTTATAGTATCAACTGTCTGAACTGCTGTTGTGGCCTTTTTCATAAATCCGAAAAAATCGCTGATATGATCCATATAATCCATATTTACCATCTCTCTCATGAGATCACATTATTAAAAGATCTCTTTTATCTTCTATCTGGCATAATGATAGATTAATAGATCCTCAGAATACTTAATCCTGTACCCCTGAAATAAAAAAAAGGATCTCCGGGAAAGGGGGACAATTCATCAGAAGGATTTTGGCCCGGAGAAATAAGCGACTTTTCTAGTTTTGGTTTGTTTCAATATCTGTGGCTCTTTGCCATTTCTATCATTGCCTGGAGATTCACAGTAGGTGTTTTGCTCACAGTACCACATCCGGGTCCAAGCAAACCTATTCCTGCATCGAGGACCTGCTGTGACTGCTCTTTGATGGTCTCAGGGGTCTGGTTCCAGAGCATGTTCACAGGGTCGAGGTTCCCTACAATGACAGCTTTTTCGACATTAGCTACAGCTGCTGCTGCATCAACATTCTGGTCTACACTAATGGCATCAACACCACATGATTCCATAAGTGCAAGACCCTGGGTTGTATCACCACAGATGTGCAATACTACAGGTACATTGACCTCGTGCATTGCATCTATTATCTTTTTGTGGAAAGGAACCACGAACTTCTCGTAGAACTCAGCACCTATCAGCTGGTAACTTGCTGTAGGATCGATAATGACCATGGTATCGGCACCGTTCTCAACCATCTTTTGTGCGTAACCAACACAGAAATCAGTTGTGAATTCCATAAGAGCAAGGCCGAATGCCTCGTCTGTGAAGATAGCCATGAACCATTCATCACCATTGATGTGCTGTGCAAGTGAGAAAGGACCGATCATACTGCCCATAATAGGAAGTTCATCACCATACTTATCTGCCAGTATCTTGATAGCATCGCAGACAACACCGATCCTGCTCTGGCTAAGATCATAGCCTTTGAGCTTCTCGATGTCCTCTACTGTTTTTACAACATGGCCGACAACGGATGGTTGCTGCTCCATTGTACCATCTTTTATCTCACAGCCGAAGAACTCAGCTTCTGCAGTTATATCGAAAGGCACACGGACAGCCTCGAATCCAACTACGGTATGACCTGCTTCGGCAAGTGTTGCCATCTTTTCTGCATCATTGTTAGCCTCTGGCCAGAAAGCGCCACAAGCTTCCATCTGTTCCACAGTGCCTGTCTGGGTAACACAAACAGCAGGCATCCTGTCAACAGACTGGCCTGTAAGTGCACGGGATAATCTTTCTTTTGGGGTATATTCTGTCATGATCTTAGGCTCCTGAAGAAGAGATGACTGGAGATTGGAAACCAGCCATCCAGATTTTGGAGGTAATTTTCTGTCTTGTCGAGACAAATGTATAGAAGGTGAGCCAGCGATGATGGGTCGCTGGCTGCTAGGGAAGTGATAAACTATGTTATCACAGGGATTCTTTTATCTTAGAATGTAAGTCCGAACTCTTCGAGCTTCTTGCGTGCGCCGTCGTAAACCTTCATGTACTCATCAGTTGGTGTTACAGTAGCTACATCGTAACATTCCTGGAAGGTCTTACCCTGTGGTGCATTTGCATAGTTGCCCTCGTAAGAGCTTACAAGAAGATCAAGGACCTTGTTCACATCTTCGATGTTCATTCCTGCTGTTGCTCTTGCAACTTCTCCCATCATCCTTGCTTCCATACCGGTTGTCTTGTCCTGTACAACACCCTTTGCAGATGCTACACCGGAGAGGATCTCACGGCCGGATGCTGTGTCAGTGATAGACTGAGCGGATGCTTCGAGCAGACACATCTCGGTACATGGACCTGCACATGGATAGTACTGGTTACCGGAAAGCATGTCTGTGAACTCTGAGATAGTTGCACATGCCCATCCAGCGATCTGGAGGGTCTCACGGGTGTTGGTGGATCCCCAGCGGATGTGGACCGGACCATCAAGGTGCCAGCTTGCATTGCTCATTACAAATGCATTGATGTGAGTTGCGATATCTACAATTGTGGTCTCTTCTACGCCACCGGCGTAACCACCAAAGATAGGCATCTGTTCATCCATGATAATGTCACTGTTACCCTGATAGTGTGCCATCACACTGATAGCGTCAAGGTCGATCTTAAGCTCATTGAGCTGTGATACTTCGTGACTGTCACTGCAAACCATACCACCGGCACAGTCTGAAGCGATATTTCCCTGAGCGGACAGGGAAGTCTCTGGTCCCTATATGCCCATGCCTGGCCTTCCGGCCATTGCTGCTGCTGTCTTGATGAGCCTGGTCTCGGTCTTTGCTGCAAGGACCTCATATGGGCTCTTTGGAATTGGTGGTTTGCCACGGACTGTCATCATGACACCGTTAACAATTGTGTCAACTTCCTTTTCAAGAGCGTAGCTCATGTGAACTGGCATGAATACATCTTCGGAAATTGGGGAACCTGTTGGACCACCCTGTACTATTGGCTTTCTCTTGTCACCAACACTTCTCTTCTGGACCCTGACAGCTTCTCTGCCGGTTCCCAGTGTAAATTCCTTCTGGACGTTGTTGATAGCGTCCCAGATCTCGTCCTCTGTGTACTTTACTACACGGCTTGTATCTGTACAGAAGATACCACAGTCAAGGAGCATCTCGAAACCTGCCTTGAACAGGCTTTCCATCATGTCCTTGTCGGTTGGGACGAACTCGCCCTTGAAATCAAGATTATATTTCTGCTTGAGTTCCATTGCCTTCATTGGGATCTTCATAAGGTCCCAGTCATCCTGGGTTGTCTTCTCTCCCTTCTTTGCTCTCTCATAGAATTCAAAACAATCAAGTGATCTTGCAAATGTCATTGTTATTCACCTCAATTATTACTTACTGCATAAGGTTGAGTGCTACACGAGCTGCATCTGCTGCATTCTCTGCTGTTGCGTCTGCTCCGATCTCTGCGATCCATGCATCTGATACTGGTGCTCCACCGAACATGATCTTAACAGAGTCTCTAAGACCTTCTTCTGCAAGCATGGCTACTGTGTCCTTCTGTCCGAGCATTGATGTTGTCATGAGTGCTGAACCAACGAGCAGAAGCTTCTTACCCTTGTTCTTCTCAACTTCTTCCATGACCTTCTCATTCTGGACATCTACGCCCATGTCTACGATCTTGAAACCGTTTGCTTCAAGCATTGTTGTAACGAGACGGTGACCGATATCGTGAATGTCGCCTTCCTGTACGTAGGTGATAGCAGTGCCTACACCTTCATCTTCTGCTCCCTTTTCCTCTTCAAGTACAGGTAAGAGAAGTTCCATTGCTGCGTTCATTGCTTTTGCAGACATCATGATCTGTGGGAGGTAGATCTCTGCTGCTTCGAACTTGTCTCCTACAATTTTCATGCCTGGTGAAAGTCCATCATTGATTATCTCAACTGCAGTAAGTCCTGCATCAAGGGCTGTCTGAGTAGCTTCGGCACAACCGTTGATGTTCTGTGTAACGATAGTGTCTCTGAGTGTGTCTAACATTTCCTGATTTGACATATTTAGCCTCCGTAATGGTTCCTAGCAATTGTCCGTTTTTCGCACATTGTTTGAACCGGCTGATAGAATCCATAAAGGTCAGACTGCATATATCATAAACTCAATGCAATATGTCCATTGATCTTGAATTAATCATTAGGGAGCAAATTATTAGAGCACTTTACAGAATTATACTAACATTACAAGATTACAACAGCATTGTAATGTTAACAGACGTGCATTTTAAACTAATAAAATACCATAAGGGTAACATCGTCTCTTTATTACAATAAAAACAATATCAAGAGCAATGATAAGGTATAAAATGAAACTCGAAAACATGTCATTGAAGGCAAAATTGATCCTCTATATAGTTATAGGAACACTAGCTGTCCTTTTGATCAGTACTGCAATGACGATCTCAACTGTCACAACTCAGGAAGAAAATCTTGCATATAAACAGGCAACTGAGATGGCCAAGAACTACGCCAGTGAATTCAACGGTGATATGGAAAAGAACATGGCCATTGCAGAGACAATTGCCGTTAGTATGTCCAGCTATGATTCCCTTAGCAGAGAGGAAACAAGCAATATGCTTTACGATCTGTTAGTTGAGCATCCGGATCTCCTTGGTACATACGTTGCCTATGAGCCAAACGCTTTTGATGGCGAGGATGAACTTTATGTAAATTCATCAGGTCATGATGCCACAGGCAGGTTCGTTCCTTACTGGAACAAAATTGGTGGAGATATACAACTTAATCCTCTGGTGAATTATGATAAACTTGATTATTACCAGTTGCCAAAAGAGACCAAAAGAACCGCAATAACTCAACCCTACTACTATGAGGGTGTCTTTATGGTGAGTTTCGTCTCCCCCATCATGAAAGATAACGAGTTCCAGGGAATCTCAGGTGTGGATGTCTCACTGAACTATCTAAATGATGAGATAAGCACGGTCAAAGCATTTGACACAGGCTACGCATTCATGGTAGATGACAGAGGTGTTCTTGTTGCCTATCCTTACAACAAGGAACTGATAGGGGAAAAAACCCTTTATGATTTTGGTATCGAAGAGCTCTCAACAGTAAGTGAGGATATACTCAGTGGAAATAGTGGACACGTAGAGACCATCGACCCTACAACCGGAGAAGATGTTGTGATGTTCTATGAACCGGTCACTACAGGCAACTTTTCCTTTATACTTGTGATACCAAAAGATGAGATATTTGCAGGTGTGCAGAACCTCAGCAATAAACTTTTGTTGATATCTCTTGCAGCTGTACTTTTCATGGGCGGATTTTCATACCTGATCGCATTGTCTTTCAACAAGACAATTACAGATATAGTCCATGATTTCAAGACGATCTCAAAGGATGCTGTCAAGGGAAACCTCAGTACACGAGCTGAAACCAATGTTGAAAAGGATTTCAAAGAAATACCCATTGGACTTAACGAGATCCTTGAGGCCGTGGTCACACCGGTACGTGATACTATCCGCCTTACAAAATCACTTTCCAGAGGTAAACTCTCAGATCGCTCCAAGCTTGAAGCAAAGGGAGAGTTCAAACAATTGGCAAATACACTGGATACTCTCGCAGAATCACTTGATACCATGATAGAAGATTCGAACAGGGTGCTGACTGCCTTCCAGCACAATGATTTCTCACAGAAGATCGAGGTTCACGGTGAAGGAGACTTCGGCAAACTTACAGAAGGTATCGAGAAAACGAGGATCACCCTTGCACAGATAATGGATGAGCGCAAGAAGCTGGAAGAAGTAAGGAAGAAAGAGATCCATCACCGTATCAAGAACAATCTGCAGGTCATTTCAAGTTTACTGGATCTTGAATCTGAGAAATTCGACGATGATGCCGTGATCGAAGCTTTCAGGGAAAGCCAGAACCGTGTGGTTTCCATGGCACTTGTACATGAAGAACTTTACAAGTCCCAGGATATGGAAAGTATCGACTTCTCAGATTACCTGATGAAACTCGTAAACGAATTATCCTATTCCTATATGATGGAAAAAGAAAATATCAAGGTCAAACTGGATCTTGATATTGTCTTCATTGATATGGAAACTGCGATCCCGCTGGGAATGATAGTGAATGAGATCATTTCAAACTCATTGAAACACGCATTTGCTCCCGAGGAAGAAGGGGAGATATTTGTATATCTTGATCTGACCAATGGAAAACTTACTTTGACGGTCGGTGACAACGGGCGTGGTTTCCCTGAGGGAATGGACTTCACTCAGACAGAATCCCTGGGACTCCAACTCGTAACAACATTGACTGCTCAGATCAACGGGACCATTGAACTTGACAGAAATAAAGGTACAAAATTCAAGATCAGATTAAAATAATATTATAACAGGTGATCAACCGTGGAAGATTCAAAAGATATAAAGATACTTGTCGTTGAAGACGAAAGTATTATTGCTTTAAATATAAAAAAGAAGCTAAAGAGTTTCGGATATACTGTCCCGGCAATGGCTACTACAGGAGAAGATGCCATCAAAATGGCAGAGATCACGTTCCCGGACCTTATTCTTATGGATGTGAGGTTAAAAGGTGAAATGGATGGTATACAGACAGCTGCAGAGATACGCAAGAAATTCGATATCCCCATTATTTTCCTGACCGCATACTCAGATGATAAAGTACTCGAAAGAGCAAAAAAGACGGAACCTTACGGATATATAGTCAAACCTTTTAAGGCAAATGACCTCAAAAGCAATATTGAGGTTGCTCTTTACAGATTTGGTATGGACAAGCCAAATAGTGCTGAATGAACCGCCATGAGATTCAATTACAAAACGGAAATTTTCAATTTAAGAAAATACAGGGATTGGTTCAGATGAACAACTCATTGACTGATGTAATCTTTAATTCTGACAAAAGGAAGAATGTCCTTTTACTCCTTATCGAAGGGCAAAAGAGCCGTGAAGAAATAAAAACAAGCCTGAATGTAACTTCAACTGCTCTTATTCCCCAGATCAAGATACTTAAGGAGAATGGACTCGTCATACAGAACGGAGACTACTACACCCTGACAAATATGGGAGAGGTACTTGTTGAGAACATGCTTCCATTGTTGAATGTAGTGGAAGTTTTCGAGGAGAACAGAACTTATTGGAAGAACCGCAACCTTAACGGAATACCTAAATCACTCCTGAAGAGGTTTGGAGAACTCGGAAATTGTCTTATCATAGAACCTGATCTTAACTACCTGTTCGAATTCCCAAGGGAATTTACTGAGAATATAGCAAAATCTGAATACATTATGGTTTACAACGCTTATTTCCACCCGGAGTATCCTGCTATGTATTCAAGACTGGCTGAGAAGGGTATTGATATCTCACTAATTCTCACAGATGCTGTCTATGAAAGAATGAAACAGGATTTTACAGAGGATATAGAGAAGTTCAACAGTTTTGAAACTACTGAATTAAGAAGATCTGACGAGATGACAGGACTTGCTACTCTGGTGAGCAGTGATCGTTTTCTTTTCCTGTGTTTCTTTAATGAACAGGGTCAATATGATCATACAATACTCATGAGCTTTGACAGCAACGCTTTACAATGGAGTGAAGAGTTGTTCGAGTACTATAAAGAGAGATCAGAGATCATCGACTGATCAATAGATATTTCTTTTTATTTGTCTGGTTAAGGACTTCCGGTCTTAAACCAAAAAAAAGGATTCTGGTACAAAAGTACCAGGCTTGTGTTACTCATTTAATTTTTATCTTATTCTTCGACTGGAACAGCTTCAGGTTCACCAAATAGACCATGTTCTCTGTGTGCTGCACTAGCAGCAGCCATTTTATTCCTGTTCTCACGCTGTGAGTAGAACCACAGAGGAATAAAGAGACAGAGCATGAAGAAACCAACACCTGTTGTTGCCCATCCAAGTTCAAGACTGTTAAGGTAGATGATACCTACCAGGAAGAATGGTGTGTTAAGGATAGTAGTTGCAAGAGCGACCTTTTTCCATCCTCTTGGAGCCTTGAATGGTCTTTCCAGCTTTGAGAGCTCAGGGTCGTTCCTGACCTTCACATAGGTGTAAAGACTTATACCGTTGGCGCAGATGTAACCGATCGCAGAAGCAGCCAGGATAGCTGTTGGTGTTCCAAGAAGAATAAGGAACATGTTGAATCCTGCATCAGCAAGCATTGCGTTCATTGGATGTCCATGCTTGTTCAACTTACTCAGAACTGAAGGCAGGTTACCTTCGACTGACATTGAATAGATGGAACGTGCAGATGAAAGGAAAGCTGTCTGAATGATCAGAAGCATTGCACCTATCAACATTATAATTGAAATGGATGCACCAACAGGACCAAGTGCCATGTTTGCCAGTGGAAGCATTGGTGAGATAGGTTCTGCAAGAACTCCGTCAACTCCAAGAGCACCAATTACAGATGTCTGTACAAGTACGTAGAGAATAAGACAGATAGCTCCACAAACAAGCAGTGCCTTTGGTATATCTGAATTTGGCTTCTTGTATTCAGGACCATAGATAGCAGCAGTTTCCCATGCAGCAGCACTCCATTCAGCCATTGCCAGAAGTCCGAGAAGGATCAGAATGTGCTCCCAGTCCCAGCTCCAGTCTGTAGGGAACCATGAATTTGTGATGTTCTCCATGTGGAAATCACCAGTGAAGAATGGTGCAATGGTGATGACCAGAAGAGGTACCAGGGAAATAGCAGCTAAGATCATTCCAGCGGCTGCTCCGTTCTTAAGTCCCTTTGCATTGATGATCGCAAGGGAACCGAAGATGAAACCTCCTACTACCAATGCCATAAGTGTTGAGTTGATACCTGCTAGGGACGGGACCATTCCCTGAACGTAGCTGGATATCAGTATTGCGTAGATCGCAAGTACAGGACTCCATCCGAACCAGTAGCTCCAGGCACTGAAACCACCTATGAACTTACCGAATTTGAACTTTCCCTGGTTGTTCTTGTCCTTGTCTGAACCAAAGACCGTTTGCGTATATCCAGGAAGACCTGATGCCTTTGGGAAAACCGTTGCCAGTTCTCCGAATGCAAAGTTCTGTAAAAAACCAAGGAGCACAGTGGCTCCCCATATTACTATCGCGAAGGACCAGACATAACTTGTAAGATATCCTATTGAAGGCAGGATAAGCAGAGGAACACCCAGTGCTATTGCAAGACCCTGTTTCCAGTCAATGGACCTTTCAAGTTCCTGCGGGTCGCATATATTCTTAGCACACTGTGCACCATGTTCCCAGTCAATGCCTGGTGCTTCATTTGACTTATTACTCAAAGTGATCACCTCATTATGTATTTATTTAAGCGATCTGCTTTCTGAATTTGTCACAGCAGTTGATGTTAAGGTCGAGAAGCTTCTCGATGTTCATCTTTGCTGCAATTCCTTTTGGAGCACCTGCAACTGAAGTGATAACACCGATACCAAGATCTTCTCTCAGTTCCCTCATTACATATTCGTCACTGAGGTCATCTGTGGTTACGTCGAGTTTCTTTGCAACGTAATCCTTTGCTTCTCCAACTCTCATGCTCTTTGAAAGCTGCATCCTTGCAACAAGGTCACCAGCAGCTCTGATCCCGCTCATTCCGGAGGTCATTATGTGGGAGATCGGCATACCCATCGGGTCGCCGACCCCTACCTATATACCATCCACGCCAGCAATTTCGACCATCGCCTTGCTAGCTCTTGATACTGCATCTATTGTTGGGGTCTCGAGCATTGGGATACCGCCGACACCCATTCCCATGTTCACATGACATGGTATTGGTGAATCCTTAACAGCCTGCTTGATGAATGTAACAGCTCTTCCAAGGTTCCATGCTGCACTCTTGCTGGTGTTAGTGTTTACTACAGGACCGAAAACGTTTGCTCCTGCCTTTGCAACAAGTGCTGCCTGCTCATGTGGCCAGAGACCTGCGAGAGTAACTCCATCATATTCAAGCTCACCGTGCATTCCAAGCATAAGCTCTCCTGCCATACCTGCTTCAATATAGATATCAGGGAACTGCTTTCTGAGTGCTTCGATAGCATGGAGTGATGCGAACATGTCACCGTCACCTGCAGCACCAACTGTATCGAAGTTGACACCGTCAGAACCGGATGCCATCATTTTCTGCATGATCCAGATAATATCCCTTGTGAGGTGTTCTGCAGAGTGTTCCATGGACTGCCTTGCCTCGTCGATCTTGAATGCTTTCATGAGGTCGCCAGGGTTCTCGAAAGGACCGTCTGGTGTGTAGTAAAGACCCATGTTAGGCATTGCGCCGTAAAGAAGAGGAACGACCATGTTCTGCTGGCAGACTTCCATTGTCTGCATTTCCTGTGCGATAACAGGTTTTGCTGGCTTGAAACTGTAGTCGATGTGACCGAGTTCCATTGTGTCAGCACCAAATGCACGCTCGTGCATCATTGCACCGACAAGTCTGCTGGATGGAATTCCTACACCACTGTTACCCTGATCACCATCAATTCTGATAGTACCGATATCGTGAGTAACAGGAACTTCCATACCCTGTTCGACACCTACCATCCTTGAAGGCATGGTAAGAATGTCCACAAGCTTGTCGATCTCATCTTCACTAAGGTCTGGAATGCTTCCAAGGTCTGCTGCATCTGCCATACCTTCTTTGAGGTCAGCGATGATCTGCTCCTTTGTCATGAAGATGCGCTTTCCATCTCCCATTCTCAATTTATATTCTGTCATGATGATGCCTCACTTAAACCAGAAGTTCCTTGGCTTTTACAACAGCTTCACTTGCATTTTCTGCATAGCAGTCTGCACCGATCTTGTCAGCCCATGCCTGGGTTGCAGGAGCACCGCCGACCATGACCTTAATATCGTCTCTCATGCCCTGTTCCTTGAGCATCTCGATGACATCCTTCTGGCCCTGGAGGGTGGTTGTCATAAGTGCTGAAAGACCGACCATGTCTGCGTTGGTCTCTTTGATCTTGTCGATGAAATTCTGCAGTGGAACATCTCTTCCAATGTCATGAACTTCAAAACCAGCGGACTGGAGCATGGTTGATACAATTGCCTTTCCGATGTCGTGAACGTCACCTTCAACGGTACCGTTGACAATTACACCGAGCTTCTTGCTTACAGCATCTTTTGGCATGTCTGCTTCAAGGAGCTTGACACCTTCTTCCATTGCGCCTGCTGCCATCATTACGTGAGGAAGGAATAATTTTCCTCTCTCAAAAAGGACACCTACTTCGTTCATTCCGACTGCAAGACCCATCTCAATGATCTCTGGGGCAGGAATGCCTTCGCCCTTTGCCTTCTCGACTGCTGCAGTTACAACATCTTTCTTGCATGTGATCACAGCGTCTGAGAGTTCTTTGAACATTTCTTCTTTGCTAATAATTATACCTCCTACATATTTTGCCTTCAATCTATCAACAAGGGTTTGAGCTTGAAGGACAATCAGTTGTACCATTTCATATGGAGAAAGCATATATATCATAAACTCAGCAAAATACATCCGCCCTACATGAATTTGTTAGCAGGAGACAAGATTTGATTGTTCTTGTAGCATTACAACGCTGTTGTAATCTTACATCAGGTTTAGGATAAATACAGACAAACGCTTCTATTTTCAACAGCAAAATCAGGTTTTCAGAAAAGTTCTGCATACACCTTTGAATTTGCCGCTTAATAACTGATAGAAAAGTATAAATATTGCTAATTGTTGCAGCTTCCCAAAAAATATAAATACTGCTGAAACTGAGTAATATATATATATGTCGACGACAAAGACTACTTTGTTGTTATAATCGATACAATATATCAGTAAAACAACCTAAGATCAACAAAAGGAAGAGAACCAATGATACTCAACACCAAGAACCACAACTGGATGCTGGCATACCTGGGATTCTAGGAATTAGTACGAAAAAAGGTTAAGATCCAGGAGCTGTTAGCATGGAAAGAAAACCACTTGATACACTTATTAGCAAGAACGGATTATGGGTGTCCCGTAACGGACGTCTTCACGGAGTGAAGAAGTGCGAGACATCACAGAAGTATATAAGAATAGAGATGGATTGCGGAGATATTGTTACTATACGCAACTCCAGAACAAGCAGGTCTGCAAGGGCCCTCAGGAACCATAAGTTCCAGAAACCCTGTAAGCACTGTCGCCTGTCAGATGACAGGATCAACGAATTCTCAAAGAAGATCTCAAGAAAGACCGAAGCTGAGGTCAAGATCGTACGCTCTTTCAGGCTGCAACCTGAAAAGCCAGCTGAACCTGTTACAGCAAAACCAGAACAGGTAATTCAAACTAATACACCTTCAACTCACATTCATAATGAACCACGGGCTGGAATAACTGCCGATAGTTCCACCAACCACAGATCAGCTCCGAAAACCAGTAAGAGCAATTCCAGCCCTTCCACATCTAATACAAAGAAGACTTCCCAGCCACAACAACCAAAGTCCAGGAAAACTGAGTTCACTCCCCTGCAGAAGAACAGGATACTCTCACTTTTAGGACCTGGTGAAATGATATCATTCTCAAAGGAGAAGCGCTCCTTTGCCGAGCTGGAATCCACCCTGACCTTAGAGCGCAAGAAGGATATCAGAGGTATTTACGAGAACAGTCGCGAGAACTATCTGGGAAAACTCGAGAGAACAATTACAGAGTTCTTAGTCGACATGGGCTTCCTTGAGGTCAAGTCCCCAATACTCATACCATTCGAATACATGGAAAGAATGGGAGTTGGTGAGGACAAGAAGCTATCAGAGCAGATATTCAGGGTTGGCGACAATATGTGTCTGCGCCCAATGCTTGCTCCAGGATTATACAACCACCTGAGAAAGTTCGATAATGTACTCCCTGACCCTGTCAGGATATTCGAGATCGGTCCATGCTACCGTAAGGAATCAGATGGTAACAGCCACCTTGAAGAGTTCACCATGCTCAACTTCTGCCAGATGGGATCCAACTGCACAAGAGAAGAACTTGAGTATCTCATTAAGGAACTACTGGATTTCCTTGGCATAGAGTACGAGATAGTAGCTGACAGTTGCATGGTCTATGGTGACACGATCGATGTGATGCACAAAAAGATGGAACTCTCATCCGCTGTTGTAGGTCCTGTTCCAATGGACATGGACTGGGGAGTTAACAAACCCTGGATAGGAGCAGGTTTCGGTCTTGAGAGATTGCTCAAGGCAAAGCACGATTTCAAGAACATCAAGCGTGCTGGAAGATCAGAATCCTACTACAACGGAGTAAGTATCAACCTCTGAGGTGCCATCATGATAAGTAATATCAATTACTGGGACCTCGATGCTGTAGCAGATAGTATTATAAGAGGTCGTAAGCTCACAGACGATAACCTGAGGGAGCTTCTTTCCCTGACAGAAGAAGAGGACATACAGAAACTGAACTATGTTGCAAGGAAAGTGAGGGATCACTTTTTCGGCAACAGGGTCTTCCTCTACAGCTTCGTTTATTTCTCAACCCACTGCAAGAACAATTGTGCCTTCTGTTACTACAACAGGTGCAACGATATACAGCGCTACCGTCTGGACATGGACGAGATACGCAGTATAGCAAGGGCAGTTAAGAACGAGACCATCCACATGGTAGACCTTACCATGGGAGAAGATCCATATTTCCACAATGAACCTGAAAAGTTCGTTGACGTTGTAAAGGCAGTGAAGGAAGAGACCGGACTTCCAATTATGATATCTCCCGGTGTAATGGACGATACAACCCTTACAAAGCTCCATGAGAACGGAGCTAATTTCCTTGCCCTCTATCAAGAAACACACGATAAGGACCTCTACCGGAAACTGAGGGTCGGGCAATCCTTTGATGAAAGGAACCACGCCAGACAATTCGCAAAGAATATCGGCTACTGTGTCGAGGATGGAATACTCACAGGTGTTGGTAACGATATCGAGTCAACCATCGTCTCACTTCGTGGCATGGAGAACGGACAGCCTGACATGGTGCGTGTCATGACCTTTGTTCCACAGGAAGGAACCCCCCTTGAAGAAGTTGACCAGGAATCCAGTCTCTCTGAACTGAAGATAATATCAGTGCTCAGACTGATGTTCCCTGATAAGCTCATACCGGCATCCCTTGACCTTGAAGGAATAGATGGTATGGTCCATCGCCTGAACGCTGGTGCAAATGTTGTCACATCCATCATATCTGCAGATTCCTCACTCGAAGGCGTTGTCAACTATGACAGGGAGCTTGAGGAAAGGGACAGGGACTCAAAGAGCGTCATCAAGCGCCTGAGGTCCATGGGCATGGAACCTGCAAGCCAGGCCGAGTTCAATAGTATAATAGAGAAGAGGAGAACAAAGCCTGCCAGAATCCCGGTGGTAGCATGACAACTATCTGCATTATCGGTGGCAAGCTACAGGGTTTTGAGGTCACTTATCTTGCACACAAAGCAGGCATGGATGTCGTACTTGTAGACCGCAGGGAAAAGCCTCTCATACGCAATGTGGTTGATAGTTTCCAGTGTTTTGATGTGGTAAAGGAACCCAAAAAACTGAGAGAACTCTCAGAAGATGTGGACGCCATCATCCCTGTGAACGAGAACCTCGAGACCATAGAGTTCCTCAGAAGCATAAAGGATCAGCTTTCATGTCCTGTACTCTTTGATTTCGATGCCTACCACATCAGTATGGATAAGAAGCGTTCAAAGGACTACTTCAATTCCATCAATATCCCCACACCTGCTGATAAGCCCTCCAGTCCACCATATTTTGTGAAGCCACCTTGTGAGAGCAGCAGTATCGGGACCTCTATAATATATGATAATGCAGGACTTGAGGGACTTGACCCTTCAATGCTCATCGAGGAATACGTAGAGGGTGACGTGATCTCCCTTGAAGTGATAGGGGATGGCACTCACTTTGCAGTTGTAAAGGAAACGAAGATACATATCGATGAAACCTACGACTGCCATATGGTGACACCTATTGATAACTATCCTGAGTTCAGGAAGATCAGCTATGAGCTTGCAAAGAACATCAACCTTCGCGGGATAATGGATGTCGAAGCAATAGACAGCCCTAAAGGACTGAAGGTTCTGGAGATAGATGCAAGGTTCCCGAGCCAGACACCAACAGCAGTCTACCATTCCACAGGTGTGAACCTCGTGGAATTGCTCATGCAGGCATTCTCAGGAGAGGTTCAGGAAATGGACAGTGTTTCTGAACTAAATTACTGCATCTACGAGCATCTGCTACTTGAAAATGATATCCTGAAACCTGTTGGAGAGCATGTGCTCTCTCAGGGAGATGAATACGTACAGTTCCATGCTTCTGAAGGGCTTGAGATATTCGAGTCCAGGGGAGAGAACAAGAACAGTGTTTTCACCCTTATAAGCTGGGGAACTGACAGAGAAGAGACGGAAAAAGTAAGACAGAACGCAATGGAAATGATCATCGGTCATTTCAGTAATGAACAGGAGGAATAAAAATGGCACTTTTAACACCAGAGGACCTTGAGAACCTTTCAATGCAGCTTGAAGAGAACGATGAGATCGCAAGAAGGGTCACAGGTCTTGATATAAGAGGAATATGCGAATCACTTTACGGAACCGAACCAGGCTCTGAAAAAGTTGGTATTATCCCGATAACTGCTGGTAACGGCATCATCGGCAATTTCACATCATCCCTCCTGTACATAGTCGAATATTTCGGTTTTGAAGGATTCATAACAGAACATCCTGATGTAACTGGCTACTATGAAGCTGTTTCCAGGGGTGCTGATATCATAATGATGGCAGATGACCACATCTTCACTGCCCACAACCTGAGAAATGAGAAGATAGTGAGCAATCACGTTGCAACAGGTGTAGTATATGCAGATATCGCATCAAGGTTCCAGGAAGCAAGTTCAAAGGACATACTTGTCATCGGACTTGGAAGGGTCGGCTATGCCGGAGCCTGTCATCTTGTGAACAAGGGATTCAATGTCTATGCCTGTGATCCGAACAAGGAATTTCTCCAGAAGGCTGTTGATGAACTTGGGATCAATCCCTACTGCAGCGATGACAGGAAGAAGTTCTCCATGGTCTTTGAAGCGACACCAAATGCCGACACCATATCAGAAGGAATGATCGAGGAGAGATGTCTTGTCTCAACTCCCGGGATACCATGCGGACTCCCACCTGAGATCGGTAAGAAGTATCGTGTTGACCTTGTGATGGAGCCCCTTGTTATTGGAGTGGCTTCAATGCTGTATTCTGTGATACAGAACTAACATCAGAAATTGAAAATGGAGTGTTGAGAGAATGTATGTTATTTCCCTGGACCTTGGAACAAGCGGTTTCAGGTCACAGCTCATCGACCTTGAGAAGAATGAGACCGTAAAGACCGTTATCACAATGGGGCATCCACTCCCTGGTGGTAATGTAATGGACCACCTCGATTTTGCAATGAGCACCGGAACGGATGTTGCCCACAGACTTATCATCGAAACTGTAAAGGAAATACTGGACAAGTTCGATGTTGAACCTGAGAAGATACAGCGTATAGCGGTCTGCGGAAATCCGATACAACTCTCACTTTTCCAGAACATGGAGATAAGGGACCTTGCATTTGCAGGTGAGAACAAGCAGGAATCACTTGGCGTCAGGGATGTGAAAAGGGATGCAAGGATATTTCCCGCAAACGAACTCTTCGGGGATATCTATCCAATGGATAACTGCGAGATAGTCATCCCGCCAGCGATCAAACATGAGATAGGTGCTGATGCCCTTGCAATGATGCTTGAAACCGATTTCATTCACCAGACAGAACCCTGTCTTGTAACAGATTACGGGACCAATGCCGAAATGGCACTCAAGATCGGCGAGAGGATAATAACTGCAAGTGCTGCTGCCGGCCCTGCAATAGAAGGACAGGGAATAGCATGTGGTATACTTGCCGGTCCCGGAGCTATCAGTGATATCAATGTAGAGAGCGGACACTGGAGACTTACTGTTCTTGACAGTACAATGAACCCCGGAAAAGGGCCTCTTGTAGATCCGGTAAGCGGGGAGACCATCGAGGAAGGAGAACTTGTCCCTAAAGGAATAACAGGTACAGGGGTCATTTCCACAATGGCACTGGCCATCAAGGAAGGACTTATCGAGAAACTCCCGAAACTGCCCAATGGAAAACTGATACTTGGGGACAGTATAATCATCACTGACCAGGACGTAGAAGAGGTCGGTAAGGCTATTGGCGCCATCCGTGCCGCCCACATGACACTAATGGTGGAATCGGGATTGAAGTATGAGGACCTGAGATACTCATACATGTCAGGGGCCACAGGCACCTATGTTGATGCGAACAAAGCACGGCATATAGGTTCAGTTCCCGGTTTCTCAAAGGGAATAATTCAATTCGGTAACACTTCCATTGGACTTGCAAGGAAGATCGCTATAGATGTCTCAAAACTGGATGAGGTCATTGCGGTGGCCAAAAGGATACATGCAGACCATCTGATGATGGCAACCAGTGAGACCTTCAAGGATATTTACGTCTGCGAACTTTCCACCTGGCAGCAGGGAATGCCTGCTGAGATGTATGCTCAGATGCTGGAAATGTACGGTATCCCGGTATTTCCACAGGACCTTGAAGAGGTTGAGATCGAAAGAAGAGTGTCCAGGGATATAGATGATGTTGGATACCTTGGTCTTGATATTGTAACGGATATCGGAATAACACTTGAAGCTCCGGTGGAGAAATGTACACTCTGTCATCAGTGTGTGGAAGAGTGTCCCGAGGATGCAGTGGAGATCGTAGAAATGGATGGACAGAAGTCTGTCTACATAGACAGTCAGCATTGCCTTGGTACAAGCTGCAGGCGTTGTGTGACGATCTGTCCTGAGCAGACCATGAACCATTCACTGCTCAAGATAAAAGATATATAATGATTAATCATTGGAGTTCCAGTGGAAACCAACGGGTTATTTGGTCATTCATTGAACTTCAAAATAGTTGTTTTCAGGGTCTCAAGGTCCACTACCGGCACCTGTGCAGGTGTCGGAACGACATTTACCCTTTTCTGGAACTCGGTCTGGTCCTGCCAGGTACCCGAATTTATCAACAGGACGTTCTTGTACCATTCCACACCCACGGTATGTACGTGGCCACAATGAAGAATATCAGGTACATTTCCAATAACAAAATAATCCTTCTTTTCCGGTGCAATGGAAACACGGCTTCCATATATCGGTGAAAGATGCCTGAACTTCATCATCTCTACCATTGCTTTTGTAGGATCAGCATATGATACACCGGGAACTGCTGCTACCAGATCATCAATGGAACGACCGTGATAGAGCATCACTTTAACGCCATCCAGATCCACAATAGATGGATTACCCACAAAAGTGACATTCTCAGGGAAATAATCCCTGATCGACTCCGGCAATCTGGGCTGTGGTTCAGCCTGACGTACTGCATCGTGGTTTCCAGGAGAAATAATGATCTTGATGTGCTTTGGGATCATTGAGAAATACTCGCCGGCCTTTTTATATTGATCATACACATCCAGGATCGAGAGTTCCTCGTCCTGTCCGGGATAGATACCTACACCGTCAACAAGATCTCCTGCAACAAGAAGATAACGGATCTCCTTTGAGATAGCAGCCAGAGCTTCGTTGTCAGTGTCACCATTAAGGAAATCAAGGAACCTTTCCCATGGTTCTTCAAGAAATGTATTGCTTCCTATGTGAATATCAGATGTTAGGACAGCCTTTCCAGATGTTTTGGTCCTTTTAGGATTTACTGCCGGAAGATCGGGGAGGGTTATCTTCTGCACTATCATAAGATTTCCGTCGTTCGTCAGATTCCCTGTGAACCCAACAACCTCATCCAGTACGAAGTGACTTGCCTGCTCGAACAGTTCCTTATCAGCCATACGTATAAGGACGGAGAACGAACCAGTGGGGTCTTCCACCTCAATGATCTTATGTCCATTACTGGTGCTCTTCATATCAGATATCATACCGATTATTGATATCTCACTGGCATCTTTGCTTCCCCTGAAATTAGTACCTTTTCCTTTTTTCAGGCTCTCGATAGGACGGGCTGTTATCCTGCTACGTATAATATCACTTAGCCTGGTGTAACGGTTCCTGAAGAACTGCACGAACTCCATGTATTCACCTACACATGTAGAATTGTCAGTGATATCAGAAAGAATAGCTATGGGACTTTCAACATTACAGTAATTGCTCTGGAACCCTTCAGGCATGGAAGGTGCCTGGTAGGAATGTTCATAAGAGCTGTCAGCTCCAGAAGTAAGCTCATCTGACAGATGAAAGCTCTCTTCATTCACATGGGTCAGAGAACTGAAACTCTCAAGATCAATATGTTCAACATCGATGACAAGAACTGAGAGGTCTATATTTTCAAGTACATATGCTACAAGTTCCTTCGGGGAACAATGGGAACATATGAGGTCCACTGCTTCGGGACTTATCTGATAACCTTCCTCGATGAAGGCCGTTAGAACATCGATCTCATTCATATCAATAGCAGGTCTAAATGGAAATTATGGTACAATAAAATAACTTACAAAATTATCTGATGCCGTTAACATTTTATTTTGTGCAAATATATTCCTTAACTCATAAATACATTCTTTCATTCGGAATAACGCAGGTATGAACAATGAACTTAAAAGAAGCATTCCATGCTTTCAAAGAAAGCGATGATTTCTTTGTTTCGCTCGCGCGCGACATTTTGACCGTTCTGGCAGCTGTACTGATATTCGCATCTTTCTCCCAGGTGGTCTTCGGGATGTGGGCGCCTATGGTGGCTGTGGAATCCGGAAGTATGGAACCTCATATGAACATCGGTGATATAATCTTCATCCAGAGCATTGACAGGACAGATGTTGTGACCTATGAGGAAGGCAACAATAATTCCTATTCGACATTCGAAAATTACGGCAACGTTATACTTTACAGACCCTATGGCCAGGAAGGTGTTACCCCTATCATCCATCGTGCAATGTACTATGTTGAAGCAGGAGAGCCAATGTGGGATGGCGGGCCCGCTGCTCCTCATGCAGGATATATCACAAAAGGCGATAATACAGTGACGAACCAATACTATGACCAGCAAGGTCGGGTGAGTTACCTGATGCCGGTCAAGGAAGAATGGATAATAGGCATCGCACGTTACAAGGTACCATATGTCGGCTACCTTAGATTGATGCTTCCAAGCTTCTAACTTTTTTTTTACTTTTTTAATTTAAAGATGTAGTTGAGTGGTGAGGACCGGCTTGAAGTTCTCAAGCGGTTTAAGTCTGTAGTCCTCGAAAAGCACTTTTCTGGTACTGTTGATAGGAACGCTCAGAACGATCTCTTTTGTCCTGCCGTATCTTCCTTTACTTACTACAACAGCATTCACGATACCAAGCATGTCCAGCTCGGACATGAGATCAGTGACCCTGCGCTGTGTAAGGATATCCATATCCACATGCAGACATAACTGACGATAGACATTGTAGACCTCGCCTGTAGTTACGTTCTTGTAACCATTGTTCCTCAGGAGCATGACGCTGTAAAGTGCAAGTTTTGACTGGGTCGGAAGTGTGCGTACAACCTCTATGACACGGTCGATCTCGATCTTTTCCTGAGCGCCTTTTACATGCTGTTCTTCAACACGGGACTTATTCTCTCTTTCAGCGATCTCACCTGCAACTCTTAGAAGGTCAAGTGCACGTCTTGCATCACCATGTTCCTGAGCTGCAAATGCAGCACAAAGAGGAATGACCATTTCATCAAGAGCATCTGGCTTGTAGGCTATCTGAGCTCTTTCATGAAGGATATCACTTATCTGATCAGCATCATAAGGAGGGAAAATAATTTCTTCTTCTCCAAGGGAGCTTTTTACTCTTGGATCAAGGAACTCTGTGAATTTCAGGTCATTCGAAACGCCGATCATACTTACCTTAGCATTCGCAAGATCCGTATTTATCCTTGAAAGATTGTAAAGAACGTCATCGCCTTTTTTGATGAGCTTATCGATCTCATCAAGAATAATGATAACAACCTGTCTCTCATTGTCGATCGTCTCTTTAAATTTGAAAAATACCTGATCAGTTGGCCAACCGGTCATCGGGACATCTTCACCGAACTGACGTGTCAGGTTTGCAAGAAGCCTGTACTGAGTGTCAATGACCTCACAGTTCAGATAGACAACTTTACAGGAAAGACCAAGTGATTCACCTTTTCTCTCAAGTTCGATACCAACATGTCTTGTGACAGCAGTTTTACCTGTTCCTGTCTTTCCATAGATAAGGATATTTGAAGGTGTGTCTCCTCTAAGCGCTGAAACAAGGATAGATGCCAGACTGTTGATCTGATCATCACGATGTACAAGAGAATCAGGAGTATATGAATGTCTTAAAACCTCTTTATTTTTGAAAATAGGTTCATTTTCCAGTAGTTCCTGGAATAATCCATCTAATGATTTATTTTGCATTTACTTCTTTCACCCTTTCCTGTAAGATAACGAAACTCACAATAACGCTTTTTTAATGATGATCCCCATCCATCAGATCATCATGTTCTCTCTATTCCAGATGATACAATGGAAGGTGAGGTTATTAATGTTTGTGGTTTAGACCCCTTTGTTTCAACTGGAGTTCAATATAAAATTAAAAAGAAGCATTAAAAAAAGATACAAGAAACATTGTTGTTTATTGATTTCATCTTAAGGTTATAAGCAAACTGGTTTCCTATGGAGTTAAACCCCTTTATTTCAACTGGAAAGTTTATAAACCACAGAGACCCTATGATCTCGACTGGAAGCTAGAAAAAAGATAGAACTACTTTTTTTTTAAATTTTGAAAAAAAGATGGCGGTGTAAGTATCAACAATATAGTATATAAAATTATCTCGTAATCAAGTAAGAAAACTTTGTAAAAATTAAAAAATAAATAAAAAGTTAAGCGCTAAAATCGAAAGATGATTGTTTTTGCTAAGGTTCCAGTTGAAACAATGGGGTCACTCACAGTTGTAAAGATATCAAAGAAGTAAACATGAAAAAATCCTGATATCTGGAAAAATGCATTTTGTAAGATCTTTTATTATCCAGTCGAAACAAAGGGGTCTCTCACAGTAGTAAATATCTTTTAAATATCACCAAATAAAAAATGGGAATCTGAAAACTGAAAAAGTGTTTTTATTTTTGTAAATTAATATATAGAATAAACAATATAATACTCCTATCTGATCAATGTGGTGAATGGGAGCATGAAAAAAGAAAAAGGAAATAATGAATCATCTTTAGCAGTTACCCAGTATACCATTGATGAAATAATAAATAATCCTATTCTTAGAAATGCATTTGATACGTTTCCCTACGTAGCTGCTATCTATGACAAACATTACAATATTTTGTTCCTGAACAAAAGTGGATATGAGTTCACCGGTTTTAAAAGAACGGAACCACTTAACAGAAAATGCTATGAGATGATAGGAAGAACTTCTCCTTGCGAAAATTGTCGCAGGTCCATAGAACAAAAAGAACCATCTTTTGAATACAAGAGCTATCTTGATGATTCCGGTAACAATATTCATCTAAAATCATCTTTTGTCTACAACTCAGAAGGTGAAATAGAATATATCATTGGATATATTCGTTTTTTTAAATACGATAAGGCTTGTTTTTCAGAAGAATATGAACCGGCAAATCTTGAGGTCCTTATTGCTGAAAGAACAGATGACCTTATTGCAGTTAACGAAGAATTACAAGCCGAGGTCATGGAAAGGATCCATATTGAAAATGAGCTTCGTGAGTCACAGTTAACGTTCAATACTTTGATAGAGACAATTCCTGAGATAGTTTATTTTAAAGACTCACATGGCAAAAATATAGTTGCCAACAAAGCATTTGAAAATTTTATTGGCCTGGAGAAAAAAGATATTATAGGAAAGACCGACAGAGAGCTTTTTTCCGATTTCCTGGCAAGTTCTTTCCAAGAGTCTGACGACGAAGTGATGAGAACTAAAAAAGCAGTTCGAACCTCAGCAGATTTTATTGATCCCCAGGGTAATAAGAAATTCCTCGAAACAATTAAAACACCAATTATTGGAGACGACGGAGAAATTGAAGGCATCGTTGGCTTAAGTCGTGATATCACTGACCAGAAGATATCAGAGGATAGCCTGAAGATATCAAGGAATGAGTTGGAGCAGACATATGATTATATCCGCAATCTCATGGAGCTCACACCTATAGCAACTGTATCCCTTGATGCCCAGCAAAGGATAACCACTGTAAATCAGAAAGCTATAGATATGCTGGGCTATGATCTCGACGAGCTTATAGGTGCTCCTTTTATTGGTCTTATATCAAAACCTGAAAAATTCGTGCAGGGTTCTGAAAGATCACTTGTACTGGAGTTTGTTACAAAAGCGGGGACATCAATTGTTGCCAACGTTTCACAATCATTGATAGATAAAGAAGGAATGGATGAAAAGACTGTTGTGACCTTACAGGCTCTGTCTGATCTGAGAGGTATTTTTGTGGATCCTTTGCAGGAAGAATCCATTGAACAGGAATCTGTCCACGATGATAAATATATAGATCTGGAGCCTGGAAATGTCTACTTTATAGATGATGTCAATACAGATGAGACATATCGCTTGTTCTCCAATATGGTCAAAAGTGGGGCGCCGGGTCTTTGTATAACAAGACAGAACCCTGCTAGGGTGCGCAAGACATATGGCCTTCTCAAAACACCTTTCATATGGTTCACAAAGAACCAGACAGGTGATATTCCATTTATCGACTCCAGCGAGCTTTACAAATTGCAGCCTACAATTTTAAATTTCATTGAGAAGGTTGACAGTGGAGTAGTTTTCCTGGATGGTCTCGAATATCTGAGCCTGGACAATGATATAAGATCCGTTATCAAAGCAGTTGAAGAAGTGAACGATTCAGTTATGGATTCAAACTCGAGCATGATAATACATGTTAATTCTCTTGCGCTGGATACGAAGGACTTCTATCTTATGACACGCTGGATGAAACCGATAAAGTGCATTTAGACTGATAGTGGAACACATAAATAAGGACATATTGTGAATGAACTATTCAGAGGTTGAACTGGACTATATCACAGATATCCCTCAACTTGTGACCAATATAGCTATTTCCAATTCCCAGTGGGCCCATGGGTCTGTAGGAATAAGTGATCAGGATATATGGCTACCTAAAGAAGGTGGATGGGATACTATTCCTTTAAAGGCAGTGGAACTTGTTGACAGAAAGCTTCCAAAATCTGTTGTTAATAAGATCATCTCTTCAAGCAAGAACTCAAGTTACATAGTTGTGGACTACAAGAAATTATCACTGTTCGGAACAGGATATGTAACCACTGCGATGATTTTCACCGGTGATAAGAAGAATATTGAAAAATTCAAGTCGTATCTGATGACATTACTTGGTTTTAGTGTGGATGCCATGTATGGTCAGCTCGAACCGGCACAGGTAAGATTGCTTTTTCTGCTTTCAACAGGCATCAAGGATGTAGATGTATTGCTACCCATGTTCGACAGAGACAAACTATTGCTAAAACATGCATTCAATGTACTTAGAAAGAGAAAACTTGTAGATGAGTTCGCTCTTGTTACTCCTACCGGACTTGCATTGGTAGAAGGGCTTAAAGGCAAAGGAGAGGGTTCACTTGGTAAGGACCTCAAGACCTCTTTTAGTAATATCTCGAAAAGCTGGAGCCGCACGACTAGCTTCAGAGCCACAGAGAAGATGAACAAGCTCATATGGAAATTTGAAAGTTCTTCTATTGTAGGACATGTGAGCACTGAGAATATATGGCGTTTCCTTCCTGTCAAGCAGATAAGCTCTGTAAAGATAGAAGAGACCGATATTGGTGCATTGAGCCTTATTATCAAGACAAAATATGATGTCATTGTAACTCTTGAATCCATAGAGAGATCGATAGCTCTGGCTCTCTATGTATGTCTGGATCCCGGAGAAGACAGTGTTTTTAAGCTCATAAGTGCTGTCTATCTTGGAGTAAAGGAAAGACCAGGCTTTGTTTATCTATGTGGCCTTGACTCATTTGCTGTTGAGTCAAAGCTTGAGCATATGAGACAGACAGAGTTTATTGATGATGAATTTAATTTGTTGCCAAAGTCCATAGCCATGATCAGAAAATACATCAATGAAAAGATGAGATGCTCTTCATTAGAAGGTACTTTTGAATCTGAAAGGCTCAGGGAATTTGAAATGAACTATGCTAAAAAGAAGATGATGGATAGATTGGGTGATGAGATTTGAGGTTTATAGATACGATAGAGGGATTGAACAAGGTCTTCCTTACTGATATCCCAAAGAACAGTGTTGTATTGATAACAGGAGCTCCCGGTACTCTAAAATCCGGTTTTACATTCTCAATGCTTTCCAGTTATCTCAAAGCGGCCGATGAATATGGTCTTTACATAACCCTTGAGGAAAGCAAGGCTAATCATATAAGGAATATGGAGCACATGGGTGTCAAACTTACAGAAAATCTTGGGATCCTTGATTATAGTGATTATCGTTTGCAGTTCGATGAGTATTCCCAGGACCTGATAAGTACGATCGAGACCCAGATAATGCAATACAAGAGGAAATGGGGTGCGAAGTTCACATGTGTAGCCCTTGATTCTCTGGGTGCTCTTTACTCTTTGATGGATGAAGGTGAGGATGAGATACGTAAACGCCTGTATCATCTTTTCGAGCCACTGCGCAGGGAGAACCTGACATCATTTGTCATATTCGAGAGTTTCAACACACTTGACCAGAGCCAGTCAGGTGCAGGTATTGAAGGTTATCTGGCAGATGGTATCATTGAGCTGGGTATCTCTTCAAAGCAGAACGTTTCCTATCGTTTCATAAGGGTACTTAAGATGCGTGCTGCTACTCATAGCATGGATCCGTGGGTGGTTACGGTTTCCGATCAAGGTCTTAAGATATACAAGGGTATCTCATGATCCCATATCTTATCCTTCCGGTACCTGCCTGAATTTCAGTTCACAACACAATTGTTTTAAGCATCTTCTATTATTCATATAGCAAATGAATGAAACTGGTCTATCTGAAGAGCAAATACGGAACGTTCTGAACGACTCGAAAGGGCAGGACCTGAAATACGGACGTGTGCTGAGTTCCATGTGCACCTATCCACATGAGATAGC
Source organism: Methanolobus profundi (assembly GCF_900114835.1). GTDB lineage: Archaea > Halobacteriota > Methanosarcinia > Methanosarcinales > Methanosarcinaceae > Methanolobus > Methanolobus profundi. Next base: position 281,771 of record NZ_FOUJ01000004.1, read on the forward strand.
TGTCGAAGCGCACATGCAGTTCATAGAGTCGAACATGGGTGATTTTGGTCTTTTCAGGGGAACATATAATCTTGAAAATGAAATTCTGGGATCTCTTGGTGATCTTCTTCATCATTCTGAAGCTTCAGGTTACATGACCACCGGTGGAACAGAATCCAATATCCAGGCAATACGTTCCATGCGTAATATCTTCCAGAGAAAGGATAAATGTCATAGACCTAATCTTGTAGTTCCGGATTCAGCTCATTTTTCATTTGATAAGGTATCCGATATCCTTGATATCGAACTTCGAAAAGCTTCTCTGGATAAAGACCTTAAGGTGTCTATCGAGTCTGTTATGTCTCTCATTGATGAGAATACCATAGGTCTGGTTGCGATAGCAGGGTCAACGGAGTTCGGTCAGGTGGACCAGATAGATGTTCTTTCTGATATAGCGATAAAGAACAATATCTTTTTACATGTGGATGCTGCATTTGGTGGCTTTGTTCTTCCTTTCCTTGAAGATTCTCAGGAATTCGATTTCAGTTTGCCGGGTGTGACCTCGATAGCCATCGATCCTCATAAGATGGGGCTGAGCACGATCCCTGCAGGTGTTCTTCTTTTCCGCAGCCCGGATCAGCTTGAAAGTCTTAAGGCAGATACCCCTTATCTTACTGTTTCTACTCAGTACACTCTCACGGGAACAAGAAGTGGGGCTGCGGTTGCAGCGACCTGGGCAGTTATGAACCGGCTTGGAAAAGAAGGTTATAGAAAAGTTGTTTCTGACTGCATGAGTACCACACACTATCTATTAGATAGACTCGCTGAGATTGGTGTCTATCCTTTGATAGAACCTGTTATGAACGTAGTTGCACTGGAGATCCCTGAAGCTGATCTTGTGAGAAGCAGGCTGGCGAAAGAATTCAACTGGCAGGTATCTATTACCCAGAATCCTCATGGGCTCCGTCTTGTTATCATGCCACACGTGACCATCGAGATGCTGGATTCATTTGTGCAGGACCTGAAAAAAGTTCTTGACACACTTTGAATATATCCTTTTTTTCTCAGTTCTGTCTTTGTGCTCATAGCAAAAAAGTGAGGGAATAAGGCTTGATGACACCTGGCCTTGAAGCGTGTAAGGCGTGTGTTCATCTTGCCTGTCGTAATTGAAGATACTACTTCGGTACATATACTCTTGAGCCAAGCGGGGTGAAAGTATTCATAAGGGCATTTCAACTAGCAGAACTTCTAAAAATAAGATAAAAATAAATATTAATCCATCTAACATCCTGTCATGAACAGCTCATTAAAGATCGGAAGCATAATGGGAATCCCTATAAAGCTACATATCACTTTTTTGCTTATCCTTCCCGTTTTTGCTCTTGTGTTCGCAACGAATCCGCAACCTTATGGTTTTGCAGACATTGGCTCAACGACAAAGAGCTATGGTCTTTCGCTTCTGACAACGATATTGTTGTTTGCATGTATCCTTCTTCATGAGCTGGGGCATTCCTATATCGCCAAGAGCTATGGTGTTGAGATAAAGGACATAACTCTATTGTTATTTGGAGGCGTATCCTCCATGGAAGAGATACCAAGGGACCCTTCCCAGGAATTCAAGATGGCCTTTGCAGGTCCACTGGTGAGCCTTGTCATCGGTTTTGGTCTTGTGGGACTTAACATAGCTGCAGTTATAGTGATGCCTGCATACGAAGCTACCTCTCTCTACCTGATGGTCAGTATTCTGGCGTCCATTAATATCATACTGGCTCTCTTCAATCTCATACCAGCCTTCCCAATGGATGGTGGAAGACTTCTTCGTGCATGGTATGCAAAGAGGATGAGCTACGTGAAGGCTACCCATTATGCTGCATCATTCGGTAAGATGTTCGCTTTCATAATGGGAGTTATCGGTCTGTTCTACAATGCATGGCTGATATTGATAGCGTTCTTTGTCTACATCGGTGCTTCTGAGGAAGATAAGGCAACAACAGTTACCATAAGTCTCGAAAAATACATAATAGCTGATGTAATGACAAAAGATGTTCTTTCGGTTCCACCTGAAATGACAGTAGAGGATCTCTCACATTTCATGTTCGAGAACAAACATCTGGGTTATCCTGTCATGAAGGGCAATTCTTTAAAAGGGATCGTGACCTTTACAGACATACGAAATATTCTTCCGCATGAACGTTATGCATCCCTTGTTTCCGATGTAATGACAAAGGATGTCATTTCAGTGCCTTCAAGCTCCAATGCGGCAGAAGCTTTCAAAACCATGACAGTCAACAACATAGGTCGTATATTGGTAGTGGATGACGATACTGTTAAAGGTATCCTGTCCAGAACGGACCTAATGCGTTTGTTGATGTTATCGAACGAGTAGTTCTAGAGTTCAAGTATTCTGAAAAGAGGACCTACATTGAAACGTGATAATCTAAGTGATTCACAGGAGAAAGTTCCGGATTATGATCACACCAGCTCAGGCGCTGGGATATATTCGGAAGAGGTCTCTGAAGGATCATCTTTTTCAAGCTCAGGCCCAACTGAGATACAGGTGGTCAAAGAGTTAATACCATCTGAAAAACCAAAACTGGGAGAAAGTACTGAGGAAACGGACAGGCCAAGCGAGATAATACTCGTAGGTACGGCCCATGTATCTGAGAAGAGTGTCAGAGAAGTCAATGAAACTATTGAAAGGGAAAGGCCGGATATAGTTGCTGTTGAACTTTGCAGACCCAGATATGAAGCTATAAAGGGTAATGTCAAAAATGCTGACATCCCTGTAAAGGAGCTTCTAAAGGAAGGCAAGGTCTATTTCTATCTTGTACATATGTTGCTGGCCCATATCCAGAAGAAGTTCGCTGATGAGATGGGTGTCCAGCCAGGTGCTGAGATGATAAGTGCCATTGAGGCTGCTGAGGCCAATGGTGCACAGGTTCTTCTGATCGACAGGGATGTGCAGGTCACACTGCAGCGTTTCTGGAGCAAGATGGGTTTTGTCGAGAAACTGAAGATGCTTGGTGGTCTGATAGCTGCTGTTCTTGGTATTGGTGGAACTCAGGAGATCGACATGGATACCATAACCAATCAGGATATGGTCTCTATGCTTGTGGAAGAGTTCAGGGACTCCTCACCTAATGCTGTGAAGGTCCTGATCGATGAAAGAGATGCATACATGGCCAATAATCTTGTACGGGCTGCTGTTGGCGGCAACAAGAAGATCGTTGCTGTTGTAGGTGCAGGCCACAGGGCAGGTATTCAGAAATATCTTGAGAACCCGAAGACCATCCCAAGTACTAATTATGCAGTGGAAGCACCAAAGAAGAAGTTCAATATAATGAAGCTCTTCGGAGTGGTTGTAGTTGCTATTGCGATAGGTACATTCGCATTGCTTATCCTTTCAGGAGTTCCACTGGAAACCCTTGCTATCGCATTTGGCTGGTGGTTCATAATAAACGGAGTGCTCAGCGCTGCCGGAGCCATTATTGCAAGAGGACATCCGTATTCTGTGCTGACCGCTTTCTCGGTGGCATGGCTTACTTCCCTTAACCCTATGATGGCAGCAGGATGGTTCGCAGGTCTTACAGAGGCTAAATACCGCAGTCCTACCACTGATGACTTCAAGGAACTGGTGGAGATCGAGACAACCTCGGATATGATGCAGAATAACCTCTTCCGTGTTGTGATGGTTGCAGCTCTGGCAAATCTTGGAAGTATGATCGGTACATTTCTTGGAGTATATGTCATGCTTCAGGTCACAGGTATCGACCCCCAGGAAATGATAAGAAATGGTATCAGTGCCGGACTTGCAGTTCTTGGAATGGGATAATTCCCGTTTCTTCTCTTTTTTTACAGATCTTAAGGTTATTACATATCTTTTCTACCATTCATATCCCCGAACTTATCCGCAAGACGGTAGGATATGTCAGAAAGATATGCAGTTCCCCAGGTAGCTGCAATGATAGCACCGAAGAGGTCGAACACAAGGTCCATCATAGTGTCACCTATCCCGTGCTGTGCCAGTATGGCCTGATAACCAAGTCTGAATGTCAGTTCATCGCTCAGGAACTCTATTATTTCCCAGATAACTCCCATTGCAAGTACGAAGAGCAGAATGAAAAGGAAGAGCACTTTTGGCGGTATATAGATCTCATCGACATAGATGTCTATTGCTCTTATCAATGTATATCCGGCAGCAGCAACCACACTGGCTGAGAGTGCATGGGTAACATGGTCCCATTTTGCGATGTCATCGTAGAATGCAAAGGTTCCTGCTGTATGCAGAAAAATAGCCAGGGTAAGCCAGAGGACAAGTCCGGTATCATGAGGGATATTGTACTTTTGTGTTATGAGGTATGGTACAAAAGTGAGTGCCAGTCCTGTAGTTGCATTCACAGTGGTGGACAGGTCCTTTTGAATTATCCCGAAAGTCAGTAATATGACAAGTCCGACCTGCATTATCCTTGCTGCAAGTTTCTGCTTCTCGTCGGATATTCCAAGTAGCCTGCGTATAGGGGCTGGTGGTCTGTGTGTAATGTAGTCCTCAGTTTCAATGGTCTCCAGGGGATGGATCTCGAACATATCACGGGCTCCGGTGGACCTGAAGTACCATCCAAAGACTATCCCGGCAATGGTCCCTGCTATGAGGGCATAGATGAATTCTAACATAACGATGTCATTTATCGCATCAGTACCTGGTCCGAAGGGGAGGTAAGCTGTTCCAAGGCCGGTATCCATCAACCATTCCAGAAGATGTCTCAGACCTGATATTGCAAGGGTGGTGACTATGACAAGCAGTATTGCGAACTTGTAGTTCATCTTCACCGAGGTGAACCAGTGGATCTCAGCCGCTGCCAGCAGTGCGATGGTGGCCACTGAAATGTAATATGGTATACTGGTGGAAAAGAAATAGTAAGCTGTTGAGCTTCCCACAAGTGGCAGTATAGCTGCTACTATAAAGTACCACGATGGCATCAGTGACAGTTTTCGTAATATGATTGCAGGAGCTATTATTATCCATATAACCGAAAAGATGAGTATGGTCCACATGAACCGGCCATAGACCAGATTTCCGATACCCAGTAAAAAGAGCACCAGAACCATTATCCAGCCAGCAAATGCGTTAAGTGGTGTGCTTTTGAGTAGCTTGCTGAGTTTGTCTATTGGTTCCATTACTTTTCTTTTGAATACTATCTCAAGTAAATGTAATGAATTTACCTATTCTTCCGGTATCGGAAGTCCATGTTGTCTCAAAAATGAGAGTTTATCCCAATATCCTCTCTGAAAGATTATCTTATCTTCCACAACGTGGAAAAATCCACATCCACGAAGTCCAAGGGGGTCTTTCCACTCCAGGATTCCCCATTCCCCATCCTCAAAGATGTTCTCTACTATGCAGACCATTTCAGCACGAGCAAACTCTTCTTGGAACATCTTTCTGATGTTTTCTTTACCTTCAACTGGTTCTTCAGGAACCTGATGGTTGACAGCATCCTCACTATACATCTCAGCAAGTTCGTCTGAATCTGCTTTGTTGAAGGCTTCAACCCATTTTTGTATAATTTCCTTTGGACGCATAATCTCTAGCTCCTGTAACCCTCATTTTTTGCTGATCAACAGAACATCCGGCAGGTTCTCGTAGACCTCATCGTAGCTCTTGTACTTTCTCAGAACTTCAACAACGATTGGAAGTGGATTAGCCCAGATCTCAGGGAGGTCTGCTTCACCTTCTATTCGTATTTCGTATGCAAGTTTCTCATGAGGTGGGTTGAACTGGGCATTCACCCCTTCCTTATTTCCTCTTGCATCTATCCGGTACCATCCGATGTCTTCCAGATGAACAGCATTCAGGGCGTGCAGACAGAATGGTCCTTCTTCTGCATTGTCATCCCTGCTCAGGCGCTGGTAACAGATCCCTGCCGGAATCGAGCTTGCCCTGAGAAGTGCTGCAAGGAGATGGCTTTTAGCATAGCAGTAGCCTGTTCTATGTTCAAGGACCTCGGATGCTTTCAGGGTTACAGGGTTCATACGGTGGTCGTAGCTGTGTTTGATCTCATCCCTGACGAACTCGAAACAGCTTCTGGCTATCTCTGTTTGGTCCTGGCTTTTCCCTGCGAGTTCCTTTGCTTTTTTCAGGACTGCGGGGTGGTCGAAGTCGATAATGGGTGTTGGTTTTAGATGATCCTGCATTCCTGTCATAATTTCAACCTATTACTGTTGTTTTTGATGGTTTTTCTATATATCTTGAACATACTACATATTTAAATAGTGATAGATACCTCTATGGTGCTCCGTTAAAATATACGGTGTATGCCTTATTGCTTTGTACACCGATAATTCGAAGCATTCACTCCAAGATGAATAGTTACAAAGTAACTTCATCCGAAGTCACGTTTTTAGCGAAGTGTCCTACGATCATTAGTGTAGCTTCATTTTTGAGCGTTGACAGGACTTACGGTTGTATAACAATTTTTAAAAAACAGGATAAATATGGTATTTATAGAAAATTTAAAAAACGATGATATAAACTTCAAAAATGAGGTTTTATCCGGCCTGACCGTTTCACTGGCACTTGTGCCTGAAGCTGTGGCCTTCTCAATAATAGCAAATGTCAGTCCATTGGTTGGACTCTATTCTGCCTTTATCATTGGATTAATAACAGCAGTTCTAGGCGGCAGGCCGGGGATGATCTCCGGTGCCACAGGTGCAATAGCGGTCGTGGTAGTTGCTCTGGTAGTTCGACACGGGGTTGAGTATCTTTTTGCTGCTGTAGTCCTGATGGGTATTATCCAGATCACTATTGGAGCCTTGAAATTAGGTAAGTTCATCCGACTTGTGCCACATGCAGTAATGTTTGGATTTGTGAACGGACTGGCTATCGTTATTTTCATGGCCCAGCTTGCCCAGTTCAAATTCATTGACACCAATGGGATAGAACACTGGTTAGGCGGACAGGCACTCATGACCATGCTGGGATTTGTTGGCCTTACAATGGCTATCATCTATCTGATGCCCAGATTGACAAAAGCAGTTCCTGCTTCACTAACTGCAATTATAGTTGTCTCAGCAATTGTGATCTCATTCCAGATACAGACCAGAACCGTTGGAGATATTGCATCTATTGCAGGCGGTTTACCGCAGTTCCACCTACCTCAGGTCCCACTCAATTTGGAAACACTTAGGATAGTGTTCCCATATTCAATCATCATGGCACTGGTAGGTCTGATAGAAAGTCTGCTGACTTTGACCGTGATAGATGAAATGACAGAAACAAGAGGCAGAGCAAATAGAGAGAGTGTCGCACAGGGTGTTGCTAATTTTGTCTGTGGTCTATTTGGAGGAATGGGCGGCTGTGCTATGATAGGACAGAGCCTCATTAATATAAATTCAGGTGCAAGAAGCAGAATATCAAGTATCGTTGCAGCTGTTGGTCTATTACTTATTGTGCTGGTAGGTGCCCCACTTATCGAAATGATACCAATGGCAGCATTAGTAGGAGTAATGTTTGTAGTTTCCATTGGAACGTTCGAATGGGCTTCGTTAAAGATATTCCGTAAAGTACCCACAACAGATGTTGTTGTGATGGTGCTCGTGGCAACTATAACTGTCATATTCCACAACCTTGCAGTAGCGGTGATCGCAGGTGTTATCATTTCCGCATTGGCTTTTGCATGGGACAATGCCAAACTGGTGCGTTCAAGAGAAACAGTTGATGACAACGGAATAAAGCATTACGAATTCTTTGGTCCGTTATTCTTTGGTTCAGTTAGAGAGTTCCAAAATAGATTTGATGTACTAAATGATCCGGAAGAGATAATTATCGATCTCAAAGAATCAAGAGTTACAGACCATTCTGCAATTGAAGCATTAAATAAGATCACTGAACGTTATGCAAAGGTGGGTAAAACGGTTCATCTGCGCCATTTAAGCGAAGATTGCCAGATGTTGCTGGACAATGCATCTGCCATAATCGAGGTAAATCACTGGGAAGACCCTCATTATAAGGTTCCTTCTGACATGCTGGGATAAGTTCTCCAGTGGAGAATAGACGGATAACAGTTATTTGAAGAAAGAGGATATCGGTTTTGTCGATATCCTTATAATTCTCACCGAGATATTCTTTTAACAAAATCAATGTTAATAGCTGGTGTTGAGTATATTTTCTTTCAAAGAATGGATTATCTCGAAATTCAAGCTATCACCATGCCAAATTCTATGAATGCTTCTCCGTTATCTGAGTCGTTAATGATGTCTATATCAGCTGCAGAATAATCATAGGTATCAGGTGTGAAATTATACGTAGCGGTTATATTATTATCAAGGGTTACTTTGAATATGTAATTCTCATCAGTATTTTCCATCTCAGGAGGACGTATACGTTCACGAGGATCTAGGGAATACGTATTCGTGAAAATTAGTGTTCCTGTTGAATCAAATAATTCAACTGAGATCGTATGTGCATATTTGTCATGATTGCTGACTGAAAATTCCAGAGGGAATTCTTTTTCAGAAGGGTATGAATTGATCGTGTATTTGATATCTGATTCTTTATAGGCTACATATACTGTTCTTTTAGTATTGTTGTCCATTACCCATCCAATTTGTTCGATCACATATCGTTCATTCTTTGAATCAATGGTTCCCAGAACAGTTTGGTTGTCCACAACAAAAAGAACATTACTTGTTTCTTGTTGGTCCATGACTATTCCATTGTATTGGTACATAGGTTCCATTTCTCTTTCAAGAGTGGTTCCATTTTCATCGTCAAAGTATTCTTTTATGTCTTCGTTTACCCAGATACCGGGTTCCATTTCTAAAATGAAACTTGTACCTGCAAGGTTGAGTTCCATTATCCCTGTGTCTGCGGTTTGTTTGAAATCTACGGCATCTATTGTGATCAGTTCGTATTTTGTAATTATTGATGGAATGTCAATGCTGCTTTCTTCGTAAGATGCCGGATCGAAGCTTTGTATATACCCTTCAGGATGCTCGTACTTGGTGTTTCCTGAGTACGAAGTTACTGTGAATACAAAGGCCATGCATACGACAACTAATATTGCTACCAATAGCAACAATCTATTGTTACTGATTTTCATGCTCACTTCAAACCATCCTCTGATCCAGCATTTCAGTCTGCCCACTCAACGTGAATATTATAGTAGTCATCTCCAACTTTCAGGAAATAGGTTTCATTGCTCTGAAGAAGCTCACCAAATTCATCAATGTTTTTCATAACTTCTACATCCTTATAAGGGACTTTGATCTCTGTTCCAGGAGAGGACACAGCTTTCTGTATATATGGATAGTTTTCCAGTTCAGATCGACCAAGTTCCATAAAATTGTCCGGTTCCTCTGAGAGTTGTTCTGCATATACATAGAGACCTGGTCCTGAAAGATATATCATTGAAAAAAAGATGGCCAGCAAGAACACAGCTAAAAATACAAAAATTCCTGCAATGGTCTTTAGATTTATATTCTGTTTCATCTCTAGTCTCCTTAAGCAGTCAGAAACCCAATTTCGTAGTATTCGTCCTCGAACTTGACTACAAAAGAACCCTTATCTTTAAGAAAATCTAATGTTTCGAGCCATTCATCAGGGTCTGTCTTTATGCTACTTTGGATCTTGATCGCTTCTTCCAGTTCAGGATAGTCATTTAGTTCTTCTTCCGTAACTATGACGAACTCATCGGGAACAGTATCCAGTAGTCTGGCATCTATCTCTTTCGAATGCATGTGGTTGTAAGCACCCCATGTAAAGAAGGCTGCAAAGAGCAGGAAAAACACAACGATCAACAATCCAAGGGATTTTGCTATTGAAGCATATGGATTTTGCTTATTATCATCGATTTTTCTTTTTTCAATTGACATTAATATCACTCTGGTTCACAAGCAGTTCTCAATTTGTATAATGCTAAACTGGGGTACCAACTTTCTTATCTCTCATTAATAGTATCCCGCCAAGTACAAGCAAAATATCGGTTGGAATCCATAAAATTCCCATGAATATGAATCCAACTACACCCGATGCAATTATGATGAGTGCAGAATTACGAACATTTTCCGATAATTTGTAAGCCGCTATGATTCCAATAACTGCAAGTGCTGTTGCTGAAAATGTATGGATTGCCAACACTGTTTTTGGGTCAGATATTCCAAGTACTGGTGTCGCACCATAAATAAAGCCTATAGCTATACCATTGGTGGGTATTATCCCTTCAATTAAGCCGTATAGTCCTAAACTCACAAAGATACCCAGAACTCCACCAATTATTGCCAGGTATCTTCCTCGGTTTTCTGCCATTTGATCACTCTATATTTTTTACAAATTACTATATTCGAGAATTAGTTCATAAATTAATTAAAAATTAAATGTAATTTATTTATTATTTATGGTCATACAATCCAACTGACATTTTTGATATGTAGGTCAGGACTGAAAGATCACATTAGTTGGAGCCATTGGCCATAAAAAATATATAGTTTACTAAAAAATTAGTACAAAGTTAAATTGAATTTTTGCTACTATCTGAACTTAAAGGACAAATATTGTGAACTTCAAGATCATTGCAGTTATGCTCTTTCTTTTCCTTACTGTTAGTTGTGTCTCTGCAACTACGCTAACAGTAGGTGACAACAGCAATACAGATCTCTCTTTCAGTTCTATACAGGATGCTTTAAATTATTCCCAAGATAATGATCTAATAATTATTAGTGAGGGCATTTATTCTGAAAATCTTGTTGTTGATAAACAATTGAAAATTCGATCTGCTTCTGGAGAGAAAGGAGATGTGATTATTAGTTCTGGTAATTTACAACTACCTGTTATTCATGTGATTTCAGATAATGTTGAGATTAGGGGACTGACAGTAACAGGGGAAGATGAGAGAGTGTCATCAGGAATCTTTTTGGATGGTGTTAATAATTGTTTATTGATCAATAATGAGATCACGAATGTTACTGATGGTATTTTGGGACAAGATGTTTCTGACAATATTATCCAATACAATATGTTATCATCAAACGCTTTTCATGGAGTCTATCTTTTAAATTCAACTGCTAACTATTTGGAAGAAAATGGTATTTACAAGAATGAACGTGGAGTGTATCTGAATAATTCTGATAGGAATGTTTTGAGGAATAATAACTTTTATTATAATTCGCATTATGGAATCGCTTTGCTAGAAGCCAACAATAATGATGTTACGAACAATACCTTATTTCTGAATGAATTCGGTATAACTCTTACAAATTCAGAAAAAAATAATGTCAATAGTAATAATGCCAGTTACAATAAGCAGTATGGTTTTTTCTTATTCCAATCGAATTCAAATAATATCAAAAATAATATTCTGATAGACAATAAAGACTCTGGTGTGTGTCTTTTTGTATTTTCTACGAATAATACCATTACTGAAAATAAATTTTTGAATAACTTCAATGGTATTTCAATAACTGCGAATGACAATTTAATTCTGAATAATACTTTTGAATCGAATGATAATTATGGTATTTTTCATCTTAGTAGTAAAAATGAAAATACTATCGAAGGAAATACTTTTCAGGATAATGCTTCTGAAAACAAAAAGATAGAATTTTGGAAGCAGGTTGTTTTGTTTGTACTCATGTTCCTACTGATTTCCTTGATTTCAATAATCTTTAAAATATCCTGGTTGAAAAAAGGTCTCTTTGGTTTAGCAATACTAATAGTACTATCAGTCATTTTACTCATTGTATGGTATTTCCCATTCGAATCAGATCTGCCTGGAAATAATGTTTATGTTGAAGATTTAGTTATCAATTCCTCTCCTATAGTTATCAATTCCACTCCTACAAATGAAACACATTCAATGGTAACACTTTCAATGAACTTGAATTATCTCTACAAAGAGGCATTTGCTCAGGGAAATAATCGAGGGGAAATGATTGATGATTTGCCGGTACGTGTACAAGTGCTATCTTTGGATTCTGAAGACGTAGAGAGAGTAGAATACGAAGAAGAGGTTGTTCTGAACTATTTGGAAGAGAATCCACATAAATGTACGTTTGTTCTAGAAGATGGAATGGAGTATTATCTACATGTTGATGTACAAATGTTAGATGTGTGGTCATATCCCCGTCCATCATATGGAGAGATGCATTGGCTTTCTCTTGGAGGATATAGTGAGAAAGTAGATTTAAGATGATCAGATTTTAGATGATATTTATGGGTAAAATAAGATATATTTTAGTTTTAGCCATTTTTGTAATTGGAGTGGTCAGTTTCATACAGTATATCCAGTATGAATCAGGAAAAAATGGGATTGAAGAAGGTCCAATGATTCTTAGTGTTAATGCTAATGGTAGTCTGGAGACGATAAATGGTAGCTATTTGGATATAACCAAAATGTCCATTCGGAATGGATTCAACGGTGATCTAATTGAAATAAGTAATAAAGATGAAATAAGTTCTTTGACAAAGCATGTCTCTGGATTTTCATATACAGAGAATTCTTCTCTGGAAGGGCGTAAAGGATGGAGGTATGCAGTCAAATTCTACGATGAAAGTCACCTGATATCAACGTTTATTGTTAGCAATAATTATCATGTTAAGGTTGATGGTGTCTATTACACTCCTGATGAACCGGGAATTGAAAGCTATTTCTCTGATAGATACTCTGAGTGGTTCTATTGAAATAACTGGAAAATTAATCATAAGAGAGCTATATTTTGTCAGATTGTCACATCTAAAAAATACAATTTAGCATTTTTTTGTATACAGGGAACTTTAACAGAAAACACTGAGATAAATATTGGTATAGAGGATCAAATGAATTTCAAGATGATTATCTGGATAGTGATCTTAATTGCATTAACAGGTCATGCTTCTGCTACATTTTCGTTAACAGATCTTTCTTCCTCTACATTAATTATTGTAGGGGAGGAAAATGCAGATTTTACTTCTATCCAGGCTGCTATAGATAGTGCAAATGAATCTACTATAATTTGGGTTCAGGACGGTGTGTATTATGAAAACATTTTGATAGATAGATCTGTAGTTCTGATTCCTGCAAAAGGTGACCAGTCAAACGTAGTTATCTATTCAGATAATTCTTCAGGTCATATAATTCATATCACTGCACCAGATACCATTGTCACTGGGTTTAATTTAGCTGGGTATAAGGACAGTAAACCACTATCCGGCATATATCTTGACAATGTGGATAATTGCAGTATTTCCTTTAATGCTATTTCCAATACGCAAGACTCGATAATTTTGCAGGAATCTCATGAATGTAACATAATGATGAATAACCTGTCATCAAACATTCTGCATGGCATCGTCATGACAGATTCTAATAATAACATAATTAAAAAGAACAATATTTTCGACAATAGGTTTGGCATATATACCCAGGAATGTGATTCTAACACAATTGAGAAAAACAACGTCACATCTAACGATGGTTATGGGATCGCTCTATTTGAATCAAACAGCATTGTCATTGAAGATAACGATGTGACAAAAAATGAATATGGAATTTGCTTTACTTCATCTTTATACAATAAAATAAAAGAAAATACCATAAGTGAAAATTCACATATTGGTCTTGTCTTTTGGGAAACAGAGGATGACATAATCGAAAATAATACCATAAAATCCAATGATGAAGGAATTTTTTTCAATGAGGCTTATGGATCAGTTGTCAAAAATAATAAAATAATCAAGAACAATAAAGCAATTAATGTAGAAAGCAGTTCTGGAAATGACATACATTCCAATACAATAAAAGATTCCTTCCCATTCCAATATCTCGCATGGGGAGCTATTTGCTTGCTGCTACTGAGCATTTTGTACTATATGAATAAAAAAGGATACCTTTTAAAAGGGTTAATTGGATCATTCCTGATCTTTACTTTCTTGTTCTCCATTATGGCAATTTATCTTGTTCTCTTCTCTCCATCTTTACCCTATTATAATGTTGAAGTGGAAAATATTAATTTTGATACTGGTCCATCCCAGAATAATGAATCTGAGAACGTTCTTATCGACATGGAACTCAATTATGTATACAAAGATTCAGTATCCCTTATTGTTCCTGACAATGAAAGAAGCAATTATTTGCCAGTAAAAGTCCAGATCAGTTCATTGATCCTCAATCCGGCAGGTACAGTGGGAGATCATAAACCACTAACTGAGGATACGTTCGTTTTAGATTTTTCACAACCATACCTGTATAGTAATGAACTAGAGCTGAAAGATGATAGAATCCATCATGTAAGAACCGAAGTTTGTTCAAAAAGATATTATGACTATCCATGGCCAAAACATGGCGAAGGAATGTGGGAAGTAATCGGTTCTGGGGCAATAGAAATTGACTTGAAGTGATATTTTTAATTTACTGGTACAACGCTGGTATTTTCAGTTCTGAAAAAATACAATTTAAGAAAGCTCAAGCTCGAACTCATAATATGACTAAAGAACAAAAAATATGAAAAATGAAAGAGCCTTTTAGCAAAGGTCTTTCAGGTGGAACTGGTACTTACCGAGTTTGCCGCCGTAGTTTCCTGCGGTGATCTTTGATACACCAGGAACTGCGATAGCTGCTTCGATACCTGCCTTCATTGCCTTCTGGATTGCATCCTCGTCGACACCGTTGATGACAAGTTCGTAAACTGCCTTTACACCTTCTGGGATCTCGGTTCCTTCTACCTTGTCCCTGATGGATGGGCAGAACTTCTCGTTTGCAGTTGCCTTCATGAACTTGTAGTTGTTAAAACCAGCCTTGGAACCACTTGCAACGATTCCGCCTGGGAATGGAGTGATAGTACCGTCAAGGTCCTTGATAGCCTCTACTGCAACCTCTGCTGCTGTGAGTGCTGTCATCTGGCTGTCACCGAAGATAAAGAAGTTACCGCCTGCAATACCTGCTACAGCGCCGATGTTCTCTTCTACAAGGAAGTCACCCTCCATGATAGGGATGCTGAACATCTTGCGACCGTCTACTTCTGTCTCGGATTCCATTCCGTCACCGAAGAACTTGAGTTTGAAACCTACGTTGAACTGCTTCTCAGCTTCTGGCATACCGTTGAAAACAGCTGTTGTTGGAGCTGTAAGTACACACTGACCGAGGCGCTCAAGTAACTGGTGTTCAAGTGACTCGTATCCGAAGGTACAGATCTGGATGTATACACCAGGTCTTCCGTCAGGGGTCTCATCAGGACCTACGAACTTCTCAATACCTGCTTCTGCAGGGCACATAATAACAGAGGTACCGAATCCTGTTGCTTCAAGTGCAGCTATCTCTGCCCAGCGTTTTGTTGCTGCGGTGATAAGTACTCTTGAGATCTTGATCGGGAACGCTTCTGCGAAAGTATCTTCGATTTCTACTCCATTGATTTCCATAATAATACCTCTAAAGTTGAAATTAAATCATAATAGTGAACATCTGGATGTCACTATAACTATTGCAGTAATACAAGACAATTACAATACATATACTCTTCGAAAAGTCGGTTACCTTCCACCCGACTTGCGATATGTCTTGTCAAAAAGTGCGAACATCTCCCTGTCGATCTCCCTGTACTTGCCCAGTTCAAAGACAGCTTCATTGACAAAGACAGAAACAGATTCTATGTTCGAAAGTTTTGCCAGGCTCTTTGATGAACTGGCAGTAGATTCCACCATCTGCTCCCGAATAGAGATCTCGCATACCTCAAGTATCGCATTGACAGCATTCGAAGCCTGATCCTCATGATGGCTCTCTGCGGCAACTGTACAGAAGTGTTCCATAACAGGGATCACTCTGGATACCTTCACATCTGAATGCTTCCTTGCGGCAACGATCCCTATATCCTTCAGAGCTGCTGTCACATCAAGAATAGAATCCTTACCGAATATCTCCCCCACTTCCCTCAGTGTCTCGATAACCTTATCAAGGCAATCATGCTTTTTCAGGTCGGGTGATTCATGAATGGTCTTGATACCGATATCTCTCAAAGCATAGACTATCAGTTTCTTCAGATGGTCCTGACCTTTGCTGTCCACGGTCCTGGCGAATTCAAGGAGCACTTTCCTGATATTCTCAAGGGTAGCAGTATCCCTGCTTGCAGCAGCTTCAAGTGCTATCTTCTTCAGTAGTATCACTGCATTCTCAGTAGGTTCCAGCATCTCTTTTTTGGCAGCCATTATTCCAACATTACCGGTAGCGATAGCAAGTTCGTGTATAGGTGTGGATACCACTTTATTGGTAACTATGTCAACAAGGTCATTTGGACCCTTTGAACGTTTGATAAGTGAGAGTTTATCCAGCGGTGGAAAATGATATCTTTCACTGTACATATCGAAGAAGTCGTTCATGCTGTCCATCGTATGTAGCACGAAGCTTTCCATATCAGCTTCAGCACACTGTTCTCCAATGGAACCAAAGGAGTCGATGACCTCCATTAATGCAAACCTCTCTTTTTCCTCTCCTGAAAGGATCGCAAGCTGGTAGAGGTGTATGTTCAGGTGTTTTATGATGAGCGCTTTGTTCCCACTGGAAGCAAGGACCTTTGAGCATATCTCAGGAATTATCCTGATACCCACGGTGGCTACAAAATTATCCCTGTTCCTGATAGCGCCACGTGTAAGATCTATAACTGGCTGAAGAGGGTCCATGTTCCCTTTTCCTGATTCCAGCTTCCTGTAGCTCTCATTCATGTCGTAGATCTGCAGGTCCTTTGTGAACTTCTCATAATTCTGTTTCACCGTTTCTGTCCTCAGGTGATCAGCCAGAAGGAAAGCTAATACTGAGAGAATGAAAGAATATGCCAGAAGGATGATCATACCGGTAGGTCTGAACGTTCCCAGAAAATGCATGATAGATGCAGCAAGGGCAAATGTACCGATCGTGTAGGAGAACATATCGGTCAGAGCATCCCTCTTTCCTGCAAGCCAGAGACATGTCACCCAGAATATCATAAAACAGATCGCAAGAACGATATTGCTCCAGAAGAGATCCATCTGCTGTCCTTTTAGTATCGTTGCAATGAACCCTAACTGGATAACCAGTGCTCCAATGGCAAGATCAGCTCCGACATCCCTGAGATTGATCTTAAGGTAGTTCTTTACCAAAATGTCTGCAATAAGAAAGACCGATATAACTCCACTTATAAGGGCTGTGTCAACGATATCTGGTATCAGGATCTGCATGGAGATATATTGTACATGTTTATTTATATATATATTGAAATTAAACGACCTGTTACGCCATGCTGCTATTGTTCAATGGAAAGCATCCTGGCATTTATAGCGACTATGATCGTACTCATTGACATAAGCACTGCGCCGGCTGCAGGTGAAAGCAATATTCCTTGTTGGTACAGCACTCCTGCAGCAAGAGGTATTGCCAGTGCATTGTAACCCGTTGCCCAGAAAAGGTTCTGTACCATTTTGCCGTAAGTTGCCCTGGAAAGGCTCAGTATCGCCAGTACATCAAGAGGATTGCTCTTTACAAGTACGATGTCCGCTGTTTCCACTGCAACATCGGTACCTGCTCCAATGGCAACTCCGATATCAGCCTGTGCAAGTGCAGGTGCATCGTTTATACCATCACCTACCATCGCTACCACACTTCCTCTATCTTGAACCTCTTTTATCCTTGAGGCCTTCTCTCCCGGCAGCACTCCTGCAAAATACTCGTCAAGACCTATCTGTTCTGCAACGCGTTCAGCAACCTGTTTCTGGTCACCTGTAAGCATGATGCATTTGATACCCATTTCCCTGAGCTTGCCAACAGCCTCCTTTGATTCAGGTCTGACCACATCCTCGAGCGCAATAGCTCCCACAGCCTTTCCACCGAGAAGAACGAAGACCACTGTCTTTCCCTGTCCGTTTATCTCTTTTAGTTCTTCCTTTGGATAACTGATCCCTTCTTCTTCCAGGTATCCGGGACTGACGACCTTTACATCCTTCCCATTCACAGTTCCCTGTGCCCCCTTTCCTGGAATGGCACTGAACTTCTCTACCTGATATGTCTGCTCCGCTGCTTCAATGATACCTTTAGCTATGGGATGTTCAGAATTTGATTCAATAGAGGCTGCATATCTCAGAATATCCTCATTTTTTATTCCCTTATCAAATGGAATGATATCGCTGACACCAAACTCTCCTTTTGTGAGGGTTCCTGTCTTATCGAAAACGATGGCATCAATGTTCCTTGCTCTCTCGAATGCTGTCCTGTTCCTGATAAGCAGTCCATTCCTTGCTCCTATGGCAGCGGAGACAGCCACCACCAGAGGAATTGCAAGACCAAGGGCATGTGGGCAGGTGATAACCATAACTGTGACAGCTCTTTCAAGAGAGAAGGCCAGGTCGGTGTTAGCCAGTCTCATCCATGCAAAGAAAGTTATTGTTCCAGCTGTCAGGGCTATTATCGTCAACCAGAGGGCTGCCCGGTTGGCAAGGTCCTGTGTTCTGGACTTGCTTTCCTGCGCCTGTGTCACAAGGTCGAGCATCTGTGCCAGGAAAGAATCCTTTCCTATTTTCTGAACCTCAATTGTAAGGGATCCTTCTCCATTAACAGCTCCGGCTATGACCTCGTCCCCTGTTTCCTTTGGAACCGGGTTAGATTCACCTGTGAGCATTGCCTCGTTCACAGAGCTCTTCCCTTCAATGACAACACCATCAACTGGTATCTTCTCACCCGGTTTCACAAGGACCTTATCCTCTTTTTTGAGTTCATCCACAGGGACGTCATCTAGCTTTCCATCAGTTCTTATCAGATGTGCATCCGATGGCATGAGCTTTACAAGTTCCTGCAATGCCATTGATGCTCCCATTACAGATCTCATTTCCATCCAGTGTCCCAGAAGCATGATATCTATAAGGGTCGCCAGTTCCCAGAAGAAGAGCTTGCCTTCAAGTCCGAAGACAACAAGGCTGCTGTAACCGTATGCTACTGTGATCGCCACTGCGATAAGTGTCATCATACCGGGATCCTTTGCTGTGAGCTCGTCCCTTATACCTTTGAGGAAAGGCCATCCGCCGTAGAAGAATACCAGAGTGGAAAAGGCAAAGAGAAGGTATATATCACCTGTAAATGAGGGTATAATGATACCAAATGTTGGATCAAGGAACTGTTGTATGATAGGGGAAAGCAGTAAGATAGGGATTGTCAGTACGAGAGCTATCCAGAACCTCTTCCTGAAATCCTGTACCATCATTGCATGGTGGTTCGAATGTCCCTGATGACCTCCGTGTCCTTCATGACCCTGATGTTCAGTATGATCCATGTGTTCTTCATGAGAACTGTGTTCACCATGATCTTTTTCTGTGATTTCATGGTTCATATCAGGATGTTCTTTTGTGGTTCCTTCGTGTCTTGCATCATGCTCATGCATGGAATGTTCACCACTATGCTGCACGCTATCCTTGTTATCCATACTTCTCCCTTCTTTTTCAGATCATAAGTGCACATTTGTTCTTTGCACTGATCGAACCCATATAGATGTGAGAGATAAAAT
This sequence comes from Methanolobus profundi, assembly GCF_900114835.1. GTDB lineage: Archaea > Halobacteriota > Methanosarcinia > Methanosarcinales > Methanosarcinaceae > Methanolobus > Methanolobus profundi. The sequence goes on from NZ_FOUJ01000004.1 coordinate 301,235, forward strand.
AATAAAAACTCTTTGGAAATTTCAGACATGGAAACCAATAAGCATTTATAAGCACAAGAATATAAAAAAGTGTATAAAAATATCATAAAGGTGAACTTGTGCTAAAGATAACACCATATATGGGCCCTCTGGTCATAATAGTCTCAATAGCAGGACTATGGTATCCGATACTTGGTTACTTCATGTTGCTTGTGTTCGGTGCCATCTTCCTTATAGCACCTTTCAGAGGTCGCTGGTTCTGTGGAAATCTCTGTCCAAGGGGAAGTTTCATGGATTTCTGGGTCGGGAAGATCTCCACTAAGAAGAAGATCCCCAGATCCCTCAAGAGCTACTGGATAAGAGTACCTCTTTTCCTTTTAATGATGGTGTTCATGGGTTACAGGCTGATCAACACACACGGTATCATCAACCAGATAGGTATGGTGCTGGTCATCATGTGTCTGACCACGTCATCCATTGCAGTGCTGCTGGGTGTTACCATCGCCCCGAGGACATGGTGTACCTTCTGTCCAATGGGAACCCTGCAGAGCATAGTCGGAGTTAACAAGTATCCTCTTCAGGTTGACATGGAAAAATGCATCAAATGCCACAAGTGCGAGAAAGTATGTCCCATGTACCTGAATATCGTTGATATAACACACAATCCTGACTGCATCAAATGTGGAAGGTGTATCGATGTATGTCCCAAGGATGCGCTGAGCTTCGGAAAGGTCAACAGAAGCTCATGATCTTTTCTTCTTTTTTATTTCTCCCACCAGATACAAGAACAATGACCAGCTTTCAAGCAGAGATATGGGAAAAATGGACACTTTGAACTTCGATGGCTCCTGCGACCCCAATCCGGGAGGCATAATGGGCTTTGGCTGGGTTATCAACTGGAGTAGCGGAAAGGCTCCAACAGAGGGAAGTAAGGAAAAGGAACCATCTCCTTCGAACACCAATAATGTTGCTGAATATACTGCATTGAAAGAGGGTATTACCAATTACCTGAAACTTGGTGGGAAAGGTCCTCTTCAGGTCTACGGGGACAGCAAACTTGTCATCAGCCAGATGTCAGGGAAATGGAAGGTCAAGAACCAGAACCTTGCAAAGATCAAAGAGGATACGGCAGCTATCATTAAGAAGAACGAGCTCAAGGTAAAGTTCACCTGGGTCCCAAGGGAGCAGAACACAACAGCTGACCGTCTGGCACTACCCAGGTCAAGGCAGACCAAGTCATCTAGCAGCCCCTCACAAGCATCATCTGTGAAGCCATCTGACAGAAAGTTCGTGGCTGATGTGAACTCGACATCTGTCTCTTCTAATTTGAGATTGAAGATAAATGAATTGAATACAGAACCTTCACCTGGTTTCAAGTCATTCGCGAATCTCAAGGTCGGTGGGTTTGACTCATTTTCCAGAAAGAAACTGGATACTTTGCAGAAAGAAGCAGGTCCAAAGGCCTCCTCTATAGTTGAAAAGGAGTTCAAGGGCAACAGCAGCCAGCAGGCTTCTGCACTCAGGTGGATGCTGCGTGGTCTTTCAACAGATCTTGCTGTCAGGAAGGTCAAAGTCGATATTGAGCTCAGTAAAAAGAAGAAGAGATAGCTTGAAACTTCATTTATGGGTTGCAAAGTGACTTTTTCACAGTGAACCAGAACACACTTCCCCTGCCGATCGGATTATCATCGACACCGACCTCTCCGCCATGAAGTTCCACGATCCTCTTGACGATCGCAAGACCGAGACCGCTTCCTTTAACGCTTCCCTTGTCGGCCTGTCTGAAACGTTCGAATATCATGGTCTTATCATCATCAGTGATCCCAGGACCGATATCTGCTACATGGATCTTCCATTTATCTGCCATATCCGAGACATTGATGCTGATCTTTCCTCCCGGTGGGCTATATTTGACCGCATTTGAAAGCAGGTTCAGAACAACCTCTTCAATGAGCGGGTTTATGAGGGAAGGATATTCCAAAGCATGAACAAAGCTCAGTTCTATATCCTTTTTGTCAGCCTCAGGTTCGAAGTTCCTGATAACCTTCTTCATAAGAGGCAAAAGGTCCTGTTCTTCAAATCTGATATCGTCTATTGATTCCAGTTTGATGAACTTGGATGCCGATTCTATCATATAGATAAGCTTCTCATTGTTCTTATGGATCTTATCGAGCAGGTTCTTCTTACTACTTTCATCTTCGATTATGATCAGTTGCTCTGTGAATCCCCTGATGATGTTTGCAGGGTTGAGCAGGTCATGGGTCAGTATATCGGTGAACAGGACTTTGAGGTAGTTCGCATCCTCAAGTTCCCTAGTATACTTTTTGAGGTTCTCTTCAGTCTGTTTCCGGCTGAGTGCTTCTGCAAGGACGTTTGCCACTGATTGAACGAAGTTCATGTCATCCTTTGTGAACACTCTTTTCTGTGTGGTGTGCACGTTCATGGTCCCAAAGGGTTTTTCCTTGCTACCGATGAGCACATCCATTCCACTGAGGATCCCCTTGCCTTTGAGCATGGAGAGATTATCGAACCTTTCCTGCGAGTCATTATCCTGGATCATATCAGCTTCGCATGAATAGAGAGTATAGCAGACAATATCGTTCTTTTCGGCCTCAGTTTCTCTTTCGTATTTTTCTTCCCAGCCGACCCCTGCCACCATGGAGGGTTTACCATCCTCGTTCTTCATTATCCTGCAATATTCAATGTTGAGAGTGGCTGCAACGAGTTTAACGGATTCCTGCATCAGTTCATCAAGGTCTGCACCGGCAAGTCCTTCCTGTCCAAGTTTTGCGACAGCAGCCTGTTGTTTTTCTCTCATCTGGAGAATATTCTCGACAGACTTGCGTTCACTGATATCCTTTGCATGTCTTACCACAAAGATGACATTGTCATCATCATCAAAAACAGGTGATAGTTCGATAAGTTTTGTCCTGTTATCAAGAGGGTCCTCTATTTCGAATTTCCTGCATGCTCCTGTTGCGAAGACCTCAAGCAGTTTGCATGATCCGCATGGCTCGCTACGCTGCATCAGACAACTGTAGCATAAAGGATTGCTCTTCTTTTCATTCGCCGGTATCGAGTCACAGTTCTTCCAGTTGCTGGTGACGATCCTCATATCACGGTCGATGACAACTATAAGGTCCTGTATCGATGAAAAGGTCTTTTTTAGAAGGTTGAGCTGGTGGTTCATTTGCTCATCGTTTTTTTCTTCACACATCGAAACACGGTCCTTTTTTGCAGGTAGTATCACACTTTTTTTTTGAAGGCAATTATACTACCAGTATAATATTATACTAATTAATGATTGAAAGCACTCTTGGATTCTCGTATTTATATGTATCCTGAAAAAATCGATATGATGATGATGATGACGTTTACAGCAACCTGTTTTATCCAGGACTTATAGGATGGACAAGTGCAAAATCTGCATGAAGAGCTGTGCTAAAATTATAAAAGTTTAATATATCCAATATCAAATATTTAAAAAAAATGAAGATATGATATTACATCAATAATTTTGTGCCACAATGCTTGCAAAATATGGCGTCTGTATCGTTATCCTTACTGCCGCAATGCTCGCAGACGATCTTTGGTCTTGCTTTCTCCCTTGCGTCAATAGATGCAAGGCTCATCTCAGCCGTAACAATTCCTGTAGGAACGGCGATGATACTGTAACCAAGTATCATTACAACAGAAGCAAGTGTCCTTCCAAGTGTGGTCTGAGGTACCAGATCCCCAAAACCAACAGTTGTCAGGGTCACGATGGCCCAGTATATGCTTAGTGGTATGCTTGTGAATCCGTTCTTCTCTCCTTCTATCAGGTACATGAGCGACCCGAGGACCACCACAAGTGTAAGTACCGTGAAAAGGAAGACAGTTATCTTCCTGCTACTTGCTTTCAAAGCATCAATTAGCATTTCGGCTTCGTTCAGGTACTTGACCAATTTGAGGATACGGAATATCCTCAGTACCCTGAGTATCCTGATAACAAGCAGGAACTGGCTTCCCGGAAGGAACAGACTAAGATATGTAGGGATTATAGCAACAGATCCACGATCCCAAAAAGACTTGTAGCATACCTGATCTTGCTTTTGACACAGATCAGACGGAGTGCATATTCGATCGTAAAGATTATCGTAAAGAACCATTCGATATTATAGAGCAGGACTCCATGTGCGGTTCTGAATGAACTGACACTGTCAAGCATGACAGCCAGCACGCTTGCCAATATGCTGATTATAAGAATAATATCGAAATTCTTTCCGGCGGGAGTATCCGCCTCAAATATAACATCGTAGAGACGTCCTCTCCAGTTCTTTACTTCAGGTCTGTTGTCAGAATATTTGTCCTCATATACAGCCATGTGTTTCCCTCAAAAATCAAAAAGGCTCTTTTGACCTGTATTTTCATGCAGGTTATCTACTCTGACACCGATACGTCTGAAGTTGATCTCGCTTTCCTCAAGGAACTGGCTCATCATCTCTCTTGCATTCTGGCTCAGGATATCCCTGTCATTGACAGCGTGGTTCAATGTACGACTCTTTGTTGAAGTTTTGAAGTTAGAGAATATAACAGTTACTGTTACTGAGCGGAAAGATACTTTTCTAGTTCTCACTTTTTCCATGACATCATCCATGAGCTCTTCAAGAAGCGAGAATATCATATTCTCATTCCTGCTGTCATGTTTCAGAGATGCCATCCTGCCTATCTGGTCAGTTGCAGTTCTCTCTTTCACCGGGCTGTCATCAATACCCGAAGCAGCCTGTTTGAGCCACATACCCTTGTTCTTTCCAAAAGTGGATATAAGTTCCATAACATCGAATGCAGCAAGTTCTTCAACGGTGCTGATCCCCATTTCAGATAATTTATCTTCAGTGACCTTGCCGATACCCCATAATTTCTTCACGGGCATTGGTTTCAGGAATCCTTCCGCATCCTCCGGTCCGATCACAGTGATACCATCAGGTTTGCGGAAAGAGGATGCCATCTTGGCTATCAGCTTGTTGGGACCGATACCTACAGAGCAGGTGATCCTTTCCTTTTCCTTTACCTCTTCTTTAATTCTCAGACCTATTTCCTTCGCGGTCTCATAGTCACCTTTACAGGACTCAGTTATATCCAGGAAAGCCTCATCGATGCTTATCTTTTCGAAGGCTTCCTCACTATCGGCATTTGATCTGAGGATCTCCATTACATTTGCCGAGACATCTTCATAGAACGGCTTACGTACAGGAAGAAACACAGCATCAGGATCTTTTGATCTTGCAAGCTTGCAGGGCATTGCAGAACGTATTCCAGCTTCCCTTGCGATATAGTTGGATGTACTTACAGCTCCACCCGATTCCCCTCTGTTGGAATACATGCAGACAACAACAGCTTTTCCTTTAAGCGAGGGGTCTTCCCTCTCTTCTATTGCAGCATAGAAATAGTCCATGTCCACATGAATGATCACACGTTCCATTATCAAGTAACAAGGTTCAGTTACCTTTTATGATTAACTGATACCTACGTTTCTCATCTATCTCAAGGCATCCTTCTTATGAAGTTCAGGACCTGTGATGCGATACCGAAAACAGGTATGCTCTGTGAGAGCAGGAATCTTGTGATGATACTGATGTTGAACGGCCACACAGGTATTGTTCTGTGCTGCCTGTATACTTTTTCCATCAGTTCACGTTCCCTGAAGACAGATCCATACTCCTTCTCATCCATACTGTCAGCTTCCTCCAGTATCCTGCATTCCAGTTTGTTAATGCATTGTTCCAGATGGTCCATCTGGGAACGTTTCTTTTCTCTCCACTTCAGCATGAGCTGATGTGTGCTCCACAGAGGAAGAAAGAACGCTATCAGTGCAAAGAACACAGGCACGAACAACAGTTCAGAGAAAAGGCTGGCATATTCGGCAGACTTGAGGAAATATGAGCTTTGAGGCTCTGTTATCATACCGATGATGATCCAAGAACCAAGATATACCGCAGGTATTGTGACTATAATTGCATTCCAGAGGCAGAGATCTCCAAGTGGTGACAATCCTCCACATCTGTCAGCATGCCCGAGCTGAGGTTCAAAACAGAAGTCCTTTCCCATCTTCCACACATAAACAGCAGTGACTGTCATTTTCCATGCCATTATACCGATAACAAAAGCAATAAAGAACTCAGCCACTGAACTGTAATTCCATGCGAGGACAAAAAGTGAGAAGACTATCCCTGATAAGATCTGGAATGGGCTGTTGATCCTTCCTTCAAGTCTTTGGATGAAACCAAGGTATTCCCGTTCAAGTTCTTCCTGTTCATCAACAGAGCTTGCATCATGTTCATCAGGAACACTTCCGAGTCTCCCTTCTGGACCTGAATTTCTCCTGCAGTCGATGATCACCTTGCGGTCCCATATTATTGCAAAGGTCTCCGGGATCTTTCTCATGAGTATCCGGAAAGCGATAAGGCTCATTGCTGCAGTGAACAGACCGGTGGTATACATGACCCTGCCGGCATGCATATCGTAGTATGATATTATGAATAATATCGTTATGAAGATACCTGGAGGTAAAAGATAGAGCGTCCACCTCATAACAGGAGATCTTATACTTTTGAAGTTCTCCAGTTCCTGCTCTCTCTTATCCGGACATGTGCTGTCTGCAGAAGAACAGGGTTGCTGTTCTGACACTCTCTCCCTCCTTTCAGGGATACTATCAGCCCATTTTCAGAGGATGGTATCCCTGCAATCCACGTAGATATTGCCAAGGCCGGGAACCTTTCCTGCAATTGGTTTGGCATACAGGTACATGTTCTCTTTAAGTGGTTTGAACTTCCTGACCACTTTTATCACCGGGTCGTCAGGGTCTGTATACATTCCAAAGAAATCACATTTCGTATCGAACATGAGATTGTTGCAGTAGTTCAGTATCTCTTCCATTGCAAGTTCATGTTCGGGTTCGAATGCATGGTCCACAACCGAATGGAACTTGAAGAACTCATTCTCTGTAGGGACCTTTGGCATGCTGGTGAAGTGCCTGAGTATTCCGTAGGCATTTGCCATGATCTTCCACATCATTGGTTCCTTTGTGTATGTCATTTCCATCAGGACAGAGGAGTCCCAGAAACCACCACATGCGACTATTTTATCTCTCCATTTAGCTACAAGGAAGTTCTCAAGACCGTATCCGAGCACACGATTCACATATGTTTTGAAACTGCTTGTGGTGAACGGGACGAAATGAGTTCTTCCTTCGTAATAACTATTGATCAGCTTTACAGCTTCAGGAAGGTCTTTGGGATCGATCCTCTCAAGGTCATACTCCCTCTCAGAGTGCTCTTTCTTGTATGCGGACATTGCAAGGATCTGTATCTCTTTCTCCCGGATACATCCAAGTTTCTCACAAAGTTTCAGGAATGCTTCATTGGGTCCGTATGCATAGCAGTAAATATGTGAGGCCTTAGCTTCATGTGCAGCTTTTTCGGCTTCTCTTATGAGCTCTACGGCAATTCCTTTTCTCCGGTGCTCAGGATGCACCATAACTTCTGCTATGTACATGTATCTCTGCTCTGGCTCTCCTTTCAGGGTCCACCCTATCCAGCCCACAGCTTCATCATCTACCTCTGCAACACGTATCTCCCAGTTATCGTAAAGATCATACCTTGCTGTGATATCCGGTCCTTTGTCTATCACCATTGCACATTCTTCATTTCCCTGAGGGCACATTCTTTCGATATTCAACAGGGTCTCGTTGTCTTGTTCTTTAAAAGGTCTGATGTTAACCATTCCATCACCCCAAAGTCTCCTTCATTGGTTCCATGTTACCGGAAAGAAAAAAATCCCGGAAAAGCAGGGTTGTTACTCTGCGCCAAATATCTCTATTTTATATACTCCCAAATAGATCTTGAAGTTGATCGGATATATAATTTTTGGATATAGTATCTGTGAAAAAGAAAAAAAGCTATTCAGCTAAGTAAAAACAAAGGATGTGGCAGTTATCCCCACGATAACCACATCTGAAAATGATCTCTCACATATCAGTCATCGAAGTCTGCAAGCGCTGTGCTGAGATACCTCTCACCAGTATCAGGGAGTATCACAACTATCATCTTTCCGGCATTTTCCTCTCTTTTTGCTACCTCAAGGGCTGCATGGACGGCTGCACCACATGAAATACCAACCAGTATACCTTCTTTCTTTGCCATCTGTCTTGCAGTCTCGAATGCATCATCGTTGCTGACCTTTACCACTTCATCTATCACATCGGTGTTCAGGACATCAGGAACAAAACCCGCACCAATACCCTGTATCTTATGAGGTCCGGGGTTACCTCCTGAAAGTACAGGTGAATCTTCAGGCTCAACGGCTATTGCTTTGAAAGATGGTTTTCTGGACTTGATAACCTCTGCAACTCCGGTAATGGTACCTCCGGTCCCAACACCTGCAACAAGGATATCCACTTCACCATCCGTATCATTCCATATCTCCTCGGCTGTTGTACGACGGTGGATATCAGGATTTGCAGGGTTCATGAACTGGTGAGGAACAAATGAGTTCTCAGTTCTTTTTGCCATTTCCTCAGCTTCAACTATCGCGCCGTTCATTCCTTTACTGCCAGGAGTTAATACTATCTCGGCACCAAGTAATCTGAGTATCTTCCTTCTTTCGATGCTCATTGTATCAGGCATCGTCAGGATCAGTCGATATCCTTTTGCTGCACAGACAAAGGCTAAGCCGATACCGGTGTTTCCTGAAGTTGGCTCTATGATGACCGCATCCTTATTCAGGCATCCATCCTTTTCAGCCGATTCTATCATATTAAGAGCAATACGGTCCTTCACCGAGCTCAGGGGATTGAAGGATTCGACCTTTCCAACAACTGTTGCATGGCATCCTTCAGTTATCCTGTTCAGGCGTACAAGTGGTGTGTTACCGACTGTCTTTGTTATGTCTTCATAGATATTGATCTTCCCAACTCCTGTATATTGTTCTGTTTGCGGTATTTGTCGTTATTTGATGAAAATAAAGAACATCAATGCTTCTTTTCTTTGAAAATGAGCCTTGGTTCCTCGATGATGACCTTTGTGTCTGCTGGCACGGACTCGGTTATCCACACATTACCACCGATAACCGACCTTGCTCCTATGACCGTATCTCCTCCGAGGATGGTTGCGTTAGAGTATATTATAACATCATCTTCGATGGTCGGATGTCTTTTCTGGTCCCTTATGATCCTTCCTGACTCATCTTTTGGGAAGCTCAGGGAACCAAGGGTAACACCCTGATAGATACGGACATTGTTCCCGATCTCGCATGTTTCTCCTATAACCACACCTGTCCCGTGGTCGATGAAGAATCCTTTGCCGATCTTCGCACCTGGGTGGATATCTATTCCCACTGCGCTGTGTGCATATTCTGTCATTATTCTCGGGATGATGGAGATTCCCTGTCTGTGCAGCTCATGAGCTGCCCTGTAGACGGTCATTGCGAATATCCCCGGATAGCTGAAGATTATCTCATCATAGTTCTTGGCTGCCGGGTCTCCCTCGTATGTGGCAATGATATCCGATGCCAGCATGGATCTGATCTCAGGTATCTTTTTCAGGAACATCAGTGTCTCTTCCTGTCCACGGTCCACACACTCGGTGCACTCCTCTTCATAGCGTTTACACTCGTGTATGATGCTGTTGGTTATCTGTTCTGAGAGCTTGTTGAAGAGTTCTGTTATCTCATTTCCGACATGATACGAGAGAGTGTTCCTGTCAACGGTCTGATCCCCGAAGTAGCCGGGGAAGAGGATATCCCTTATCAGGTCGATGATCTCTGTCAGGGCTTCCTTTGATGGTATCACGGCAGAATCCAGATGGTCAAAACAGCCTTTATCAGAACAACTGTTGACCACAAGGTCCACTATATCAGGTATCTCTTCCCGGTATCTGTTGTCGATCATGGAATCCAGTATCGTACATCTTTTTTGTTCTGGTGCTAATGTTTTGTCCATGTTTATCCCATCTTTACTGTGAATTTCTATGTATCTTTATGGTGTTAACACCGTTAACACAATTGACCTCTCAAAGCTCTCTTTTTCTGCATTCTATATATCATTCCAAAAAGCCTGGAACTTTCTTCAATTACCCACTTTCAATGATCCCACATAATGATCGATTATAATCACATTTAAAAGCTTTGGAGCTCCTGCGGAAGCATTGTCCCTATTTCTTCTATGAGCTTCTCTGCTTCTTTTTTAGAATCAGAGGGAGCCAGTTCTGTAAATACTGGTCCGAACACCGATAGCATGGAGTCCAGGTTCGGATATGTATTGACACCTGTACTCAATCCTATATCGAACAATTCTTTATTGGTTCGGTCCGTGTTGTTCTCGTCAGAATGATAGACATCTTTCAGTATGGACAATATCTTTCTGAATTTGAGTTCCATCTGATAGAATATCTTCTCTCTTTCAAGAAGGGAATCTATCTTTATGTCCTGGTTCCATCCCGGCGAATAGGGGAAAGTGAGTTCAAAGGGTTTTTCTCCTGAAGCAGGGTGTTCTAATACCCCCTTATTTCCAGTGGAGAGATCCTGCCAGGGTATTTTCAATCTAAAATTATATCCTGCATTATTGAGGGATGAGAGCTGTATAACGATCATCTCGGTACCATCTCCCCTTTCTCCGAATATACGTGGCTGGGCGGAGTTCAGGCTGAAAAGCGGATACTCACTTTTTTCCACTGTAAGTTCTGCCTTCAGGAATAAGATCTGCATCGGAGCTGCAGGCATACTGAAGTCTATATTGGTGTCAGGTGACCAGTCCTCTATCTCAAGGAATATCTCGTCCACCATGACAGAGCTGCCTCCTGTGTTAGAGAGAATGATGCGAAGTTCATTGTCATTCATAGGATACTTCAGGTCCAGAGTCGAATTGAGCACCTGAAGGTCAGGTGTATCCCTATCCTGGATCCTCTGCCCCTGTGCAGCTATGGCTTCCATGATCTCAGGCAGGAAGATATTGATTTTCTCAAGCTCTCTCTGGAGATCATCATCTGAGTCTTTCATGCTCTGGAGCATTTCCCCAAGTTCATAAAGAGCGTTATCGTTGGCTTTCTCTCCCCCATATCTTTTCTCAACAGCCTTTGCAAGTATAGAACCCAGCAATGGGACCGGTATCTTCCGTAATTCATCGCATACGAATTCTACTAATACCTCGCTACTGGCATCTTTCAGGGAATCAGGTATGCTATCAAGAACGGAGCCAATGTACTCGCGTGAACGTGAAATGATGTCTGCGCTTTCATCAGGCCGTTTCTCAGGGGACATACATAGAATTCTGTCACGGTAATTATATACCCTTTTTGATACCTGCAATTCTTTCCTCTAAACTGCTATTGAAGATTCCTGCTTTCACATCGAAGCTCTGTCATTTAAATAAATTTAAATAGAAACCGATATTAGACATTTTATGCAAATGCCCGAGGATATGGAACGGATAATAAGTGAAGAACTGCTGCCTGTTACTGATATCAATATCAGGGCACTGGCTGAGATCTATGATGAGAAGGACGTTTATCTTTCTGTCTACCTGCCTGTGTCCGGAAGGGAGAATGAACACCTGAACAGGATCTTCACAGATTCAAGGGTAAGTGCGATCAGGAAGTCCCTTTCCCCGGAATTGAGGTCTGAGTTCGAAAGTACTTTTGAAATGGCAGGATCCTATATTTCTGAGCCTCCCATCTCAGGTGAGAAGGGAAGGATAATATTTGCATGTTCATCAAACTCATTTTTGAACGTATATCGACTGGCTGTGGAACCGGAGCGATCACTGGTTATCGATACCTCACCATACCTGCTTCCACTGGCAAAATTGAGGGCAGATTATGAGGACTACGGTGTATTGCTTGTTGACTCACAGGAAGCTAAGTTCACGTGCATACGTTCAGACCTTGCAGAGGAGAAGAAACGCCTTTCTACTGACCTTATGAACAAGCATAAAAAGGGAGGCTGGAGCCAGATGCGCTTCAACCACCTGAGAAAAGGTGCCATAAAGTCCTTCCTTTCCGAGGTTGCTGAAAATGTTCAGGGCACATGTGACCAGTTACAGACAAGAGGTCTGGTACTTGCAGGACCAGGGGAGGCAAAACAACAGCTTATGGAAATGCTGCCACAGGATGTGCAGCAGAAGGTATTGGGTGTTATCGACGTTCCGATCGATATTCCAAGGGATGAACTTGTGGAAGCCGGGGATGCTGTGCTTCACGAAAGTGAGCATTCAGGGTCCAGACATGCTGCTGAAGAACTGAAAAGTGCTATCTTAAAAGGTGGACTGGCTGTGAATGGAGTTGAAGATGTCCGGGATGCACTGGAACAGGCAAGGGCGAATACTCTTCTGATACTGGAAGATTCATCTGTTCCCGGCTGGCTGTGCGAGAGGTGTCAGAACCTTCAGGCCAATGCAAAACCACCAAAAGAATGTGACAGGTGTGGCGGACCGACATCTGCTGTGGATGTGGTCGAAGAACTCTATGAGCTTGCCCAGCGCAGTGGTGCAAAGGTCGTGTTCGTGGAAAAAGAGGACTTCCTGGACTCTGATGATGTTGTGGGTGCGCTGCTGAGATACTGAATATGAACTATTATGTATGCAGTATCATTCAGATGATCATACATGGTAGAAAAGAAATACATGATATACATATAGTGAATTAGTGAACTAGTTCACTTACAGCATGGGTTATGGGGTTGTTATGGTATTTGATATGTCGACACACGAGAAGATATTCAGGAAAGTTATCAATTTAGTGACAGTTATCGTCCTGTACATACTTCTGCTGGCCATAATAATAGGTGTGTTCAATGTTTTCCAGAATATCGGTCTTGTATGGCTGAAAAAAGGTGGCTTCAGTCAGGTAGTGTATAGTGTCCTGACGATCTTTGTGCTTATCGATTTTTTCAAGGCTTTTGCAGATTACCAGGTCCATGAAAGGATCCGGCTCACATATGTGACCGACGCAACCATTTTGATAGTCATGCGTGAGATCACCGTTCTTATATATGGTCACGAATTCGAAAATGATACCCTGCTTGTGTTTGCAGCATTGATCCTGGTACTGGGTATCGTGCGTGCGATCGCTGTAAAGTTCCCTCCATTCGAATGTCCGGGTTCCATATCAGTATCATGTGAAGATGAACAGGTTAAGTGATCTGCTGATCTTTCAGGTCATTTTATACAATAGAAACCAGCCTGCATGTAGGAATACCAGAACAGTTCAACGGTCCTGAATCCTGTTTCCCTCAGCAGTTCGAGATGCTCTTCAACTGTGATCGGGAAATATTCAGTTCCAAAACGTTCAAGATGGATCTCTATCTCTTCTTCGGTCCTGCCGTGTCTGGACTGGAAATCTCCCCAGTATCTTTTTCCAACATCGATGCCTTCTTCAGTAAGAGGGCTGATGTTCTCGAAAGTTATGAAAATACCACCTTCTTTAAGCAGTTCATAACATTTTCCAACCGCTCTTTTCCTGTTCTCCATGTCAAGGTAATGGTGACACTGGATAGCAGTGATAACATCCGGCTGTTCGCTGAGTTCCTTGGTGATATCCTGAGTTGCAGAAGCTTCGAGTATCTCTATTTTGTTACAGGGATATGTTGAGAGTTTTTCCATTGCCTGTTCTAGCATTCCTTCTGACGGGTCGACCATGAGGAACCTTGTATCAGGAAAGTGCTCAATGGCCTTTGAAACGAATGTTCCTGTTCCGCATCCGGTATCCATCCAGATATTTGGGGCTTCAGGTAGGGATCTGACAAGATAGATCGTTTCATCGTGGAATGATCTATAATAAGGAAGGACAGCAGATATTTTGGAATCGTAATCCTCTGGAAGATGAGGGGTTTTGTTTTCAGGAACTTCGTCAGAAGGCATATAGGAAACTGGACCATTTTATTCTTTATATTTTCTTTGCAGAGCCTTTAAGTAGTCTTAGTGTCAAATGACTGATTAGTCATTTTTAGAAATGGATATGGAGTATAAGAGGATGTTATACAGGAACAATCCAAAGAATGGAGATGAGCTCTCAATACTCGGCTTTGGTGCCATGCGCCTGCCGATGAAAGAGGATATGAGCATAGATGAAGCAAAGGCCACAGAACAGCTTCGTTATGCAATAGACAATGGTGTCAATTATGTTGATACTGCCTGGCCGTATCATATGGGAGCTAGTGAGCCTTTCCTTGCCAGTGCGCTTGCGGACGGATACAGGGAAAAGGTCAGGTTAGCCACCAAATTACCTACATGGCTTGTCAACAGTCGTGAGGATATGGACAGATTTCTCAATGCCCAGCTTGAGAGACTGAACACTGACCATATAGATTACTATCTTATACACGGTCTGAACGGGGGAAGCTGGGAGAAGATGAAGGAACTTGGCGTTACAGTTTTTCTTGACAGTGCAAAGGCTGATGGCAGGATCATAAATGCTGGTTTTTCTTTTCATGGGAATGGTAAGGATTTCCCGGTAATAGTCGATGACTATGACTGGGACTTCTGCCAGATCCAGTACAACTATATGGACGAGCGGAACCAGGCAGGTACCGAAGGACTCGAATATGCTGCATCAAAAGGTCTTGGTGTGGTTATAATGGAGCCTTTGCGTGGTGGAAATCTTGCAAGTCCAGTTCCTCCTGAGGTTGAATGTATATGGAATGAGGCCCAGACAGAACGAAGTGCGGCTGAATGGGGTTTGCGCTGGGTATGGGACCATCCTGAGGTTACGGTTGTCCTCTCAGGAATGAATGAGCTGTCACAGATCAAAGAGAACCTCAGGATAGCAGATGAAGCAGAGCCGAATATGCTTACAGAGAGTGAGCTGCAGCTTGTTGGAAATGTCGAAAGCAAATATCGCGAGATGATGAAAGCAGGATGTACGGGTTGCAGATATTGTATGCCATGTCCTGCATCAGTGGATATTCCGACATGTCTTGAGACATATAACAACCTGCATATGTTCAAAGATGAAATGTCGTCAAAGATGATGTATGCCATGAGGCTGGCAGGTGTAGTGAGTTTGGATGAACCCCATTTCGCTTCCCAGTGTGTAAAATGTGGGGAATGTCTTGAAAGGTGTCCTCAGGATCTGCCTATACCCGATCTTCTGGAAGAGGTGGTCAGGGACCTTGAGGGGGATGACCTTGATGAAAGGGTGAAGATGGTAAAAATGATGTTTTTCAGAGAATGATATTTAATTGGTGTTCTCACTTATTCAGAGAAAGGAGATCCATAGATGCTATACAGAAAAATGCCAAAAAATGCAGATGAGCTTTCGATACTCGGTTTTGGTGCAATGCGCCTGCCGGTGAAAGAAGATGGAAGCATCGATGAGGAAAAGGCAACGCAGATGGTCCGCCACTCGATAGACAGTGGTGTTAACTATGTGGATACTGCCTGGCCATATCATATGGGAGAAAGTGAGCCTTTCCTTGCCCGTGCACTTGCTGACGGTTACAGGGAGAAGGTGAAACTTGCAACAAAACTACCTCAGTGGATGGTGAAAACACCCGAGGATATGGACAGGTTCCTCAATGCCCAGCTTGAGAAGCTGAACACCGACCATATCGATTACTATCTGATACACAGTCTCGTGAAAAGTAGCTGGGAGACCAGCAGTGACCTCGGGATCCTTGATTTCCTTGACAGGGCAAAGGCCGATGGTCGCATCATCAATGCAGGTTTTTCCTATCATGGTGCTCCTGAGGACTTTGCACCGATCGTTGATGCTTATGACTGGGATTTCTGCCAGATCCAGTATAATTTCCTGGATACCAATGTTCAGGCAGGAACAGCAGGACTTGAGTACGCTGCATCAAAAGGACTTGGTGTTGTGATTATGGAGCCTCTGCGTGGTGGAAGTCTTGCAGACCCTGTTCCAGAGGAAGTACTTGATATCTGGAACGAGGCTGATGTGAAACGCAGTCCTGTGGCATGGGCCCTGAGATGGGTATGGAACCATCCAGAGGTCACTGTAGTACTTTCAGGTATGAGCGAACCTGCACATGTGGAGGAGAATCTGAGGATAGCAGACGAAGGTCATGCAAATTCACTTACAGAGAAGGAACTGGGACTTGTGAGCAGGGTAGCGGAGAAGTACGGTGAGTTGATGAAGATCAACTGTACCGGATGCAGATACTGTATGCCATGTCCAGCAGGTGTGGATATCCCTGCATGTTTCGATGTCTACAATAACCTGCATATGTTCGGTGGCGGAGACAGGCTGAAGATGATGTACGCTGCGAAGATGGGTGGAATTCTCAGAGGTGCTGAGACAAACTTTGCTTCACAGTGTATCCAATGTGGCAAATGTCTGGATGAATGCCCACAGCACATCCTGATACAGGATATGCTTGAAAAGGTTGCAGAGGAATTCGAGGGTCCAGATCTTGAAGAGAGGATCGCCTTTGCGAAGAAGTTGTTCGCTGATGACAGCTGTTAATTGAGTGACGATGTCAAAAATTAATTAGGGAAGTGCTTTGTTTCCCTCAATTTCATATTTAATTGTAACAACTTGCCTCTGTAAATTCCTCATTGAATGTATCATAAGATCGTACATTCATGTTGTTATTGCAGAATATCGATTTTATGGTAAACAGCGCGGTTTAATTGCGGTATTCAGAAAAAGAGTTAAAGACAACAGTTTTTCTTTTCGGATTGTGCCGGCTTCGACGGACCCTCCGGGATGGTTTTAGTTATTCACGCCTTCTTATCAGCAAAACTTATTGTTACCTTGCTTTGTGTTTCTGATAGTTCTGCAAAGATCATTGGGGAAAAATATCAGTACAACCACCCGCCGCAGGCGGCACGTTCCATTGCCACTAATTGAAAAAGTGATTTTATTCGGTATTGGAAAGTTGTTGACTCCAAAGCTAAAATTTACAGGATCTCTACAGAAAACCTGTATCTCTGTATTGATGAGTATTAAAGAGCAGAATCCATTGCAAAAACCTGTCTTAACCTTTTTTCTTCCCATGAGGACACACATAAACACACAATCCACACACAGGTATCTGTCCGCTGTTCTCCATCTCCTTGAAATGTTCCTCACATTTCTTTGCATCATATCTCATTTCCCGGCTCTCACTTTCTACAAAGTTCCTTCCGGTAAAGGCATTGACCGGACATATATTTACACATTTATTGCAGGTTCCACATCTGTTTTCCATACTGCTTCCAGTAGGCTGGAGGGGTGCATCTGTCAGTATCGTGGCCCACCTGACCCTTGGTCCGTTGTCGGGGGTTATCAGCAGGCAGCTCTTTCCTATCCAGCCAAGTCCTGACATGTGAGCGGCCAGTTTGTGGGAGAACTGGGCGCATATCCTCTCATCATCGATCCTTTTCGATGCAGGGATCGGAAGTGCTGAATAGCTATTATCCTGAATATGGCTGCTGAGGATCGAAGTTGTCATGTCGAGCCTTGAGTTGATAACGTCGTATGCATGATGTTTATAATTCAACAATGCAGACCTCTCATTTCTGTGTGTTATTTTGTCAACGATGGGGTCCATCAGTCTTATCCCAATTGAGATGGCGTATGGATATGCAGACAGTTCCTCACCACCCTGATCAACGATAAACTCCCTGGGACCTGAGAGGTCAGCTACTCCGAAATACTGTACTCCGTTTTCCAGTGCAATTCTGTTCAATTCATCCTGAAGACCCATAACTACACCTCTAACTCAGATAATATTACTCTATACGTTTTTGTATTTTGTTATTTTCATATTCATTTCTCACAAAAGCCAGAGCTTCCTGTGTGCTGTCAAATACATGCACATGCTGCTTTTCCATAAGCCCTGTAAGCTCAACATCGTTCTCAATTATTCTCATGACATTGGGTTGTACGGATGTAAGATATATCTTCTGATCCAGTTTTCTGCTGGACCTGATGAAGCTTTTAAGGCGTTCTACACCTGTTGTGTCAATGAATGGAACATAACGCATTCGCAGGATTATATGAGGTTCACTGATGCTCATGTGCTCGTTTATCTTGCTTTCGAATACGCTCATTGCCCCGAAGAAGAAGGGTCCGTTTATGGTGTATACCTGGACATTATCTTTGAGATAGGGGTCGGCGAAGATGGTTGCATTGATCCCGCTGGCCTTGTCGTAGTTCTCTATTGTCTGTATATCGATCACATTCGTGAGCCTTACGAAGAGAAGCACTATCGAGAGGAACATTCCCATCTGGACGGCAAATACAAGGTTAGTGAGCACTGTCAGCAGAAAGGTGACAAGGAGGACCGCGGTATCCATCTTACTTATGTTCATGGTGGTTTTGAACTCAGTGATGTTTATCATTCTCAGGGAGACCACGATGAGAACACCTGCAAGGTATGCCTTTGGGATAAAGGCTGCAACAGGTCCGAGGTAGAGCAGGATCGTAAGAAGTATTAGGGACTGGAAGATACCTGACATCTGTGTCCTTGCCCCTTCCCGTATATTGATAGCGCTTCTTGCAATGGCTGCTGTACTGGGTATTCCTGAAAAGAAAGGCAATGTGATATTGGCTATTCCCTGGCCTATCAGTTCTTTGTTGCTGTCATGCTTGTTGTTGGTCATTCCGTCACAGACAACAGCACAGAGCAGTGACTGGATCGTTCCGAGCAGTGCGATAGTGAAAGCTGCCGGGAGGATATCGATGAGCAGCTCTGTATCGAAATTCAGCATCTGAACCGTTGGAAGTCCTGAAGGGATGCTTCCTACAAGTGGTATATCGATCTGTAAATAAAGGACCGTAAGGATCGAAAGTACAAGTGCGAGGATGGATGGAGGAAAATTCCTGATGATCCTGATCTCTGAAATAAGGCCGGGAAGATAAAAGAGAAGCAGTACCGTGCTGATACAGATCATTATTGCTGTGTTGCTTATGTGGTCGATATTGGTCATGACAGCATAGATCGTTTCCCATGCTTGCTCCTTTGAAGGTATGACAAGTCCGAGGGCATTTGGTATCTGTCCTATGAGCAGCATTGCACCGATACCGCTTGTGAACCCTGTAATTACGGGCAGAGGGATGTACTTGACGAACTTGCCAAGTCTCAGTATTCCGAACGATACCTGAAATATGCCTGCAATGAAGCCTGCGAGGAGAATTCCTTCGAGGCCGAAGCTGTGAAGGGTTGAAAGTGTGATGACGGTCATGGCTCCACTTGGCCCGCTTATGGAGTACTTCGATCCACCGGTGGCGGATACCAGCATACCCGCAATGATGGCCGTGTATAAGCCCATCTGGGGTTCCACGCCTGAAGCAATGGCAAAAGCAATGGCCAGTGGCAATCCCACAATTGCTGTTATCGATCCGGCCTTAAGATCACTTGCGAATGAACCTTTAAGATATTTTGAGACCCTGTTCTGTATTTCCATATGAAAGCCAGCTGCTCTGTATCAGAGATATCTGATAGAGTAATGGGGAACGATCACATATATATTCTCAACATGGATGATCAAGGCTCACTTTTTTTCGTATTTCTTTTTGAGAAATACCAGTGCATCCTGAGTGCTCTCACAAATATGCACATGCTGTTTTTCCATGAGCTCGGTGAGTTCCAGGTCGCTTTCTATTCTTTTCATGACCTCGGGCTGGATGGAGGTGAGATAGATCTTCTGGTGTAATTTACGGCTGGACTTAATGAAGCTCTTAAGGCGCTCGATACCGGTGGTGTCGATGAACGGAACGTATCTCATGCGCATGATTATGTGAGGCTTACTGATTGTCATGTGCTCGTTTATCTTGCTTTCGAAAACGTTCATGGCTCCGAAGAAGAAAGGACCGTTTATCGTGTAGACCGAGACGTTCTTTTCAAGGTAAGGGTCAGCAAAGATGGTAGCGTTGATACCTTTTGTCCTGTCGTAGTTCTCCATTGTCTGGACGTCGATGACATTTGTCAGTCTGATGAAGAGCAGGATGATGGACAGGAACATACCCATCTGGACAGCGAACACGAGGTCGGTGAGTACGGTTAGCAGGAAGGTGGCAAGCAGGACCATTGTGTCCATTTTGCTGATGTTCATGGTGGTCCTGAACTCAGTTATGTTGATCATCCTCAGGGAAACGAGGATAAGTACACCGGCGAGGTATGCCTTGGGAATGAAAGCAGCGACCGGACCCAGGAAAAGTAATATGATGAGTAGTATCAGGGCGTGGATGATACCTGAGACACGGGTCTTTGCGCCTTCCCTGATGTTGACGGCACTTCTTGCAATGGCTGCTGTACAGGGTATTCCTGAGAAGAAAGGTAGTGCCATGTTAGCGATTCCCTGACCTACGAGTTCTCTGTTGCTGTCGTGCTTGCTGTTGGTCATTCCGTCACAGACAACTGCACAGAGCAGTGCTTCGATGGCTCCGAGAAGTGCTATTGTGAGAGCTGCCGGGAGGACGTTCATGAGAAGGTCCAGGTTGAAATTGAGCATCTGTATCTGCGGGAGTCCGGCAGGTATGCTTCCTACAAGTGGTATGTCGATCTTGAGGTAAAAGACCATGAGGACCGATAGTGCAAGAGCTATTATGGAAGAGGGAAGACTGTTGATGTATCTTATTCTTGCCATTAGTCCGGGGAGATATAAGAGAAGCAGGATAGTGGCAAAACATATCGTTATTGCTGTGGTACTGACATGATCAAGGTTGGAGATGATGGCGTATAGTGTATCCCATACGTGTTCTTTTGAGGGTATTGTAATTCCCAGTGCGTTTGGTATCTGACCTATGAGAATAATAGCACCGATACCGCTCGTGAATCCTGATATGACGGGTAGAGGGATGTATTTGACAACTTTCCCAAGTTTCAGGATCCCGAACAGTATCTGAAATGCACCAGCCAGGAAGCCTGCAAGGAGTAGTCCTTCCAGCCCGAAGCTGTGCAGTGTTGAAAGTATGATAACGGTCATCGCACCGGTGGGTCCGGTGATGGAATACCGTGAGCCTCCGGTTGCCGATACCATCATTCCCGCAATGATGGCCGTGTATAACCCCATCTGAGGTTCCACACCCGATGCAATGGCAAAAGCAATAGCAAGTGGCAACGCCACAACAGCCGTGATGAATCCGGCCTTTAGATCACTCGTAAACGATTCTTTGAGATATTGTAAGACTTTATTTTCATTTTCCATAGAAAAGCCAGCTGACCCGCGTCAAAGATGTTTTGATGGTGGGTAGAAGTGAGAGTAAATATATAAAATCGATCGATAATGAAAATAAGTTACAAATGTTATTGGAAATTATGAAAAATGGTATTTTCTATATTTTTGAACGTAAAAATTAAAAAATAATTAACAATATCAATACATAAAATTTAAATGAAACTCAGTTAATAGTCTTGCAATGAACAAATCACATGAAACTAAAAAAAGGTTTGAAGAAAAAAAGTTTTATGAGAGACTTATTATTTTGCTTGAAGATCAGTCTTTGAATCAAGATAAAAACAATAAGTGGATTTTTAGATTAACACTTTGTTCAGTGGTCATAGCTTTTTTATTGTTCTGGGTAGCGTTTCAGCAAATGAATCTTGAAAATGAGATTTCAGATTCAAACAAGATTCTAGCAAATGTTACCGCACAAGAATATGGTTATCATCAACCAGATGTCAGTTTAGTTGATTCTTATTATGTAAAGCTGTATATTTATCAAATAAATGAAACAGCTACAAAGTTTTCATTTTTAAATTTAGCAAGAGTTTATAATTCTGCTCAATCTGATGATATTGCTTTAGTTAAACCCAAAAACATAATGAAAACAGCTCGAATACCTGATTTAGGTGTGGGTGTCATCTATATTGTAGATAACAGTAGTGGTGAAGTCCTCATACAGCAGAATTTTTCTTTCCCACCTGGTTATACCTATTCTATAGAAGGCCTACCATTTCCTGTACCAGTAATTCCAGGTGATAGCCCTCAGGAAATTCCTTTTTTCCTCACGATAGATTCGACACATGAAAAGGACCATGAAAGTTTTGGTTTTAATATAAATGATAGTTTGGAAGTTTATCATCCCAATGGATTATTGATGAATGAAATTAATATTCCTACTACTAGTAGCATTATGTATAGCAGGGGAGATGAAACAGTTGTTGTAAAAGTGGACAATGGAATAGCCTACACAATAGATGTTCGGTCAACTGATAATGAAACAACGTATCATAATTGGAAAAACCAATTTCTTTTGAAATACAGCAGCAGTGCAGTAACATTATAATGCCTTTATTGAATCTATTTATTCAATAGACAAAATAACCATAGTTTTTAAAATAATTCATAACATCCCTCTAAATTATCTCCCCATCCCCCCAATAAACTCCCATGAACCCCATGATCACTCAACTCCGAGCCGAGCTTGAACAAAACTCTGACGAAGAAGCCAAAGCCAGCTCGAACCGCTTCTTCAAAGAACCAATAAAATGCTATGGCATGAAGACACCAGTTGCCAGAAAAATAGCAAAAGCCTATTACAAGCAAGTATCCAACCAGAGCAAGCAGGAGATATTTGCGCTTTGTGAGGAACTCCTGAGTTCTGATTACATGGAGGAAGCGTTCATTGCATTCGAATGGTCGTACAACCTGAGAAAGCAGTATGAACCTGAGGATTTTGTCATGTTCGAGAGGTGGGTAGGGGAATATGTCAACAACTGGGCAAAATGCGATACTCTCTGCAATCACAGCATAGGTACGTTCATCGACATGTATCCTCAGTTCATTGATCCGCTCAAAAAGTGGACGGCTTCTGAGAATCGCTGGTACAGGCGTGCTGCTGCAGTAACTCTCATTTTAGCGGCTCGCAGGGGAGAATTCCTTGATGATATCTTTGAGATCGCTGACATGTTGCTTATCGATGAGGATGACCTTGTGCAGAAAGGATATGGGTGGGTGCTCAAGGAAGCAAGCAAGCAGCATCAACAGGAAGTATTTGATTACGTGGTGGCGAAAAAGGATGTAATGCCACGGACTGCTCTCAGGTATGCTATTGAGAAGATGCCGAAGGAACTGAGAGCTAAGGCTATGGAAAAATAATGGATCGTTTTTAGCTCAGTTCTTATTACTTCACATGACAAAATCCCTGATATCCAGATACAATGGTTCAAGATCGACAGTTCCATCATCCAATGACTTTGCATATATGTTCCAGTTCTCCACAAGAGGTTTACACTTCTTGAACACCGGAACAAGAGGGTCATCAGGTGTTATAAGCGATGTAAGATAGTATCTGTTCTCTTCCAGCACAAAATTGTTCAGACGTTTCAGCAGGTTTAACATTGCTTCATCTTCATTTGGAGTGAATGCATAGTCTGTCAGGTAATATATCTCAAAAAGTTCATTTTCTGCAGGGATTTTTGGCATCCTTGTGAAGTGATCAATGAAATTCATTACACTACCAAGTATTCTCATGGAAGCAGGTTCTCTTGCATAGTATACTTTTGCGATCACAGACAGGTCCCAGAGTCCGGTACATGCAACGATCTTGCCATCTGATAAGGCCACCCAGAGATTATCCTGATCATAATCCGGGATCTTTTCAAGATGATACATAAAGCTCTCTAAAGTAAATGGAACAAAATGGGCTCTATCTTTATTGTAGCTATTAATGAGTTCAACTATTTGAGGTATCTCACTTTTCTCAGCGGTGCGAACTTGAAATTCAGGAGCAATGTCTGCTTTTTTGTAAACAGAGCTTGCCTGAAGCTGCGTAATACCCATTTTCTGATATCCCGCTTCAGAAAAAACAGCATTTGAAGCCGTATTTTCTTCAAAGATATAGCAGTATACGTAAGAAGCACCATTCTCACGCAGATCACTTTCTACTTTCTTCACAAGTTCTGTTGCAATTCCATGTCTTTGAAAACGAGGATGAACTATCACTTCTGTGAGATATCCATACTTTTTTCCAGCCGGATCCTCTTTCAGTGTCCATCCTACCCATCCGGCCGTTTGATTATCTTCCACAGCGACAAAGACTTTCCAGTTGTCATACATGTCGTATCTTGCCACTGCATTAGGACTTTTGTCCATTGCTTCAGCTATTTTCTCATTTCCCTGAGGACATGATCTCTCAATTTCCAGCAGATCGCTGTTATCCTCTTCAACGAAAGGTCTCAGTAGTGTCATAAGTAACCCCCATTACTTTCTTGTGAGACCCGGATGTGCTTTTTGAGGTCTCACATTCTTTCAAATTTAAAAATTCATGATGTAAGACCCAGAATTTTCAATATATAGTATAGTCTTTTATTTATCTATTAATAAGTTTCGCAATGTACTATGCTATGGATAACGCCGTTACATACTGAAAATCTCGATAGACTAAGGGATAGTAATAATATTTCACAGAGAAAATAATATATCTTCTAAGGTCGATCTGTTATATGGGATAATTAAGAGTGGGAGTTCTGGCAAACTAACTGATTTCTGTATTTTTTGAGGTATAACGACTTTTCCATTTTGCCATTTATCGTACTTTCCATGTTTCCATTGAAATTCATAACATTAACAGGTGATGAAGGAAATGAAAGTCTTAGCTATCAATTCAAGTCCAAGTATGGAAAAGGGCAATACTGCAATGATATTGGATCCATTCATCGAAGGAATGGAAGAGGCAGGGGCAGATGTCGATCTGTTCTATACCAGGGAAATGGATATCAATCCATGTATGGGTGAGTTCAATTGCTGGTACAGGACACCCGGAAAGTGTCTTCAGAAAGATGATATGCAACTGCTTTACCCGGTAATAAACGAAGCTGATGTGTTCGTGTTCGCATCCCCGCTCTATGTGGATGGGGTCAACGGTCCAATGAAGAATGTGATAGATCGCATGCTCCCAAGGGTGGAACCTCACATCGAATTACGTGATGGCCGTTGCCGTCATCCGGTACGGGGAACACAAAAAGAGCGTAAGATGGTTCTGGTCTCAAATTGTGGTTTCTGGGAAAAGGAGAACTTCGACCCGCTGGTCACTCACATGCAGGCGGTCTGTGAGAACGCATCGCTGCAGTATTCAGGAGCTCTACTACGTCCTCATGGTGTGATGATGGCAGAAATGCTCAAGATGGGTGCACCACTGGGTGACATATTCGAGGCTGCAAAGGAAGCAGGCAGTCAATTGGTAAATGAAGGCCGTATGTCACAGGGAACACTGGACACTGTCAGTCGTGAACTGATGACACGGGACGTGTATCTTGAAGCAGTGAAGCAGTATACTCAGAATATTCTGGATGAACTGGAAAAATGATAAGGATGCAGATCATCCTTCCATTTATTCTTCTTCATCTTTCCGATGCTTTGCCAGCAGGAACAATGCTCCTGCCAGTAGCGCCACGATCAGGATAGTTACAGCCACCGGGAGAACATTACTATCATATTGTTCCTCAGGTGAGGGTATATCGTTATCTTCCCCGATGATCTCTTTTTCTTCATAAGCAGGTGCTTCTGATACTTCATCTCCAACTATACGGAAAGTTCCAAGCATGTCTGCCTTAGTACTGAAATATACGAACCCGGCACTCTCCCAACTCTGTTCTGTGGAGAGGTCTGTCCACTCTTCATCACGGTATGTTGCCAGACGTATTGTAGATGGGTCAACATTGTTATCGTCTATCCATTCCTGGCTAACTCTCAGATCGATGTCGATCTCATCAACATTGGCATTGCTTAGTGTTTCCTCTGTTCCGATGGTAATGCTGATAGCAGGTCCCTGAGGTCTGTCAGGATACTCAGATATTTTACCTGTATCATTCTTCAGTATCTGGACCCTTGCAGCTACAAAACCTATGTTCCGGTCAGCTGTGAACTCCATACTTACTACAGGACCCTGTGGATCATCGAATACGATCCTATTGGATCCGTTCTGTACGTATGTTACTGAAGTGTCGGTTGCAGTGGTATTCTCGGACCGGAAGCTTCCTCCCATGTACGTGGTTCTTCCTGTATCCTCGCTACTGCCCGATGTTGTACCAGGTATTGTAATAACGGAACTGGAAGAGGTAGTGTTGTAATAATGTGATGTGTTGTAGAATCTGACCGCAAATGTATAGGTACCAGTTGCTGATCTGTTGTGCTGGAAGCTTGCATTCCCATCGGTAACAGCGATGGTGTCTGTTACTATCCCGTCACTTATAAGGTCTGCATTTCCGATGAATGTCTCACTATATTCTCCAGTGACACTGGCATTGATCCAGAAATCCTCTCCCTTGCCCATAGTTCCTGAAGAGGGGCTGGAGACCATAACAATATCCCTTGGTGTGATATCTATTGTAAAGACAGCCGAATCATTTTCAGCAGGGTTTGTATTATTAGCGTGAACAAGGACACTGATGGTCTGTATCGTGTCATTTGTTACTGTCTGGTTCAGCCATTTTGTCTCACCATCTGTTATAGTACCAGGATTACCGTCACTTATCCATGAAACATTATAGGAAATGGTCACATTGTCAGCAGTTTGATTTGTTACAGTGACAGAGTGGTTAAGATCGAAAGTTCCCCAGTCATAACTGAGGTTTGCAATATTTCCGAGACTGAGTATCGGACTTGGCACGGCCAATGGGAGCTGGTCCACATTGCTTGTCATAAGTGTATAGCTTTCATCGGCTATTCCGTCACCATTGATATCAGGGTTTA
This sequence comes from Methanolobus profundi, assembly GCF_900114835.1. GTDB lineage: Archaea > Halobacteriota > Methanosarcinia > Methanosarcinales > Methanosarcinaceae > Methanolobus > Methanolobus profundi. The sequence goes on from NZ_FOUJ01000004.1 coordinate 327,822, forward strand.
CCTCACTGAACCCTGTTCCTGTTGGTGTGGCCCAGTAATTCCCTCCCAGATAGGTTCCACCAATGATATTAGTGCCTACTTGCAGCGTGGTATTCCATGTATTGCCGGAGTTCCCTCCTCCATCAACGAAATTGATCGAATTGTTGAAGAGATTATTGTAGATCAGATTGCTGGCTGCACTTATCAGACGGATACCGTTGGCGTTCAGATGAGCTGTGTTGCCTGTAAGTGTATTGCTGCCGGATGAAAGTATAAGGAACCCTGCAACGGCACTGCTATTTGCAGCGTTCTCTGTCAGCACGTTCCCGTTACTGGCGTATGCCAGTGTGAAACCGTATCCATTGCTCTCTGCGGTATTATTTGTCACAGTGTTGGTATTTGAGACACCAAGGGCAAATCCCACACCATTGGAAGCGGCACTATTGTTCGCCAGTGTATTATCATCTGCATACTCCAGTGCTATACCATAATCAGGATTGAGGTTGGCCGTGTTCCCTGTGACCGTACAATTGTGCGAAGCATCCAGCCAGATACCTATTTCCACATTGGAATTGACCGTGTTCCCAGTGACGGTATTATTGCTCGAAGCATCAAGATAGATACCATAGTGAGCATTAGAACCGGCTTCATTGTCCATTATTATGCTGTTGGTTGAAGTGTTCAGGGTGATACCATCAAAACCATTTGAGTAGGCCTTGTTATCTGTGATCGTATTGCTGCTGGTGTTCTTCAGATGGAAACCGAACTGGGTGCTCAGATTAGCTATGTTCCCTGAAAGTGTGTTGCTAACTGAATCTGATATATAGAAACCTCTGATGTTCGAGATCGCAGTGTTGTCTGTGATCGAGTTATTATCCGCACTATTCAGTCTGATTCCACTATCTGAATTATTTTGAAGATCATTGTCAGCCAGTGTATTGTTATCTGCTTCCTCAAGGTAGATACCGTAGGTGCCGGAGATGGCTGTTATATTGGATACAGTGGAACTGCTTGTATTGTACAGATAGATACTTTTCAAAGGAAGAGGTCCGCTCACGTTGAATCCGTCTATCAGTACATCGTAGGTGTCCGCTACATAGAATACGTTACCTGAAGCTGGTGCAACGATATTTGTTGCAGATGCTCCCTCTGTTGAGATGATGTTTATACCGGACTTATTTACAATGACATTCTCAGTGTATGTATCTGGATATACAAATATGGTATCTCCGGAGCTGGAATTATCTACTGCTGCCTGTATGGTAGTATAGTTCCCGGGTCCTGCAACAGTGGTCACATTGAGGGTTCCTGCCGAAGCAATGCTAATACTGAGGACTATCATAGACAGGACGAACAGGCAAGTATATACACTGTTCTTAAATCTGGAAGCCATGTTCCATGGAGCAAAGAACTTTTTCAGGATTGAGATAAACGGGAGAGTATGCTGGAATTTTGCTGTCATGGAACCTCAATGAAAAGTTAGAATAATTATTACGTTTTGTTTGTATATGCACGAATAATATATTTTATGCTATTTAAAATAGTACTTTTGTGATCAAATACAGTACACCATGTGAATATTTCCTATGTTATACTGTGAAAATGAAGGATATCATTTGTGCACTAAACTCTAATGTACAGAAGAATAGTTTTGTATGCCCACTGGCTTTGTCAGGATGTTCAACTGAGCATATCAAATTAAATAGAACAGACTAAAATAATAGAGAAATAATGTGATATTAAGCTTCACTTGAAGGACACAGACCGCTCACAACGCAGATGCCGCACTTCGGACGTCTGGCAATGCATACATTCCTGCCATGAAGGATCAATGTCATGGAAAGGTTCTCAAGGTCTTTCTTTTCTGCAAGTTCCATGAGGTCAATTTCTATCTTCTTCGGATCAGTGTTAGTTGTGAACCCGAGTTTCTGTGAAAGGCGGGTCACATGGGTGTCCACTGCAATACCTTCGATTATATCGTATCCTCTTGCAAGTACGATATTCGCTGTTTTTCTGCCAACTCCGGGCAGTTTCAACAAGTTCTCCATTGTGTCAGGGACCTTTCCACCGAACTCTGTCAGGATCAGCTGTGCACTTCCTATGATGTGCTTTGCCTTCTGGTGGTAGAATCCTGTTGTGTAGATATCCTTTCCAAGCTCTGTAAGGTCAGCTTCAGCAAAATCCTCCACGTTCCTGTACCTTTTGAACAGCACCTGTGTTACCTTGTTCACCTGTTTATCAGTACACTGGGCTGAGAGGATCGTTGCGACCAGCAGTTCCAGTGGATTCTTAAAATGAAGCATAGGCTCAGCATTGGGATACTCGCCTTGCAGAAGTTTGAATATCTGGTTGAAATTATCTCGATTGTCAGGAACAGCGGAATTCATAGGCATGAAATGGATTATGGTATGATACTTCTTAGCTTTATTGAGTACCCCATTGTTTCCACTAGAACTAAAAATAATAACATGAACAATATTTTACGATGAATAAATAGGTGATAATATTTTATCGTAAATATAAGTTGACGGAATAATTCTCATATCCCAAAGCAATAAAAGTGAGGACTCTCTGAAAGTGAGTATTAGGATATAAAGCTAACGAATAGAAAACTGTCTTGAAAAATAAAAAGAAGAAAAGATACGGGTTTAGAGCCCGTAAACTTCAATGTTCTTGTTAGCGAGTGCCTGGATCTTAGCGATCTCTTCAGCTCCACCTTCCATGGTGAAAAGGTGCTTGAAACGACGCTGCATCTTAAGGTAGTCCTCGACCGGTCTGATGTTCTTGCCGATCTTTCTGACCTTGGTAACTTCGCCTTCTTCAACTTCGTACAGTGGCCAGAGACCTGTCTGTACTGCCATCTTGGCGACCTCTACGGTCTTTGAAGTGTCGAATCCCCATCCTGTGGTACATGGAGCATGTGCGTGAACATAGGTTGGACCTTCGATGTCTACAGCCTTCTTCACCTTGTTGATCATGTCCTTTGGATATCCTATGGATGTGGTTGCAACATATGGTGCACCGTGTGCTACCATAATAGCAGGCATGTTCTTCTTTGGTCTGTCGTTTCCGAAGGAAACCTTTCCAGCAGGGCTTGTTGTGGTTGATGCATTGAAAGGTGTTGCACCACTTCTCTGCACACCAGTGTTCATGTAAGCCTCGTTGTCGATACAGACGTAAGTGAGGTCGTGACCTCTCTCGAAGGCTCCTGAGATGGAACGCATACCGATATCAAGTGTTGCACCATCTCCTCCCATAACAAGTACCTTGGCTTTATCCGCTTTGCCGAGTGCCTTAAGAGCAGCCTCAACACCGGAGCCTACAGCAGCTGCATTCTCGAAAAGTGAGTGTACCCATGGTACATCCCATGCAGTTTCTGGGTATGGGGTGGTCATAACTTCAAGACATCCGGTAGGGTTGATGACTATACAGTCCTCTCCGGCGCCCATAAGTGCGAACTTTGCAGCCATTGCGTCACAGCAACCTGCACATCCTCTGTGTCCCGGGGCTAGAAGTGATTTCATAGTAGTTCCTCCTTCACATCAGTGAACTGGCTCTCGATCTTGATACCTGTCTTCATGACCTCTTCTGCTTCATCAATGATCTTCTCGATCGTGTCGATCTTGATGTCACGTCCACCGTGTCCTATCATATAGCCTACGACAGGTACTCTGATGTCAGTGTTGTAGAGTGAGGACTTTGTTTCGGTGAAGAGTGCACCTTCGTTAAGTCCGAGTGAGATGTTCTTGTCAAGCACAACAACTACCTTTGCATCCTTGACAACATTCTTGATAGCTTCAACAGGGAATGGTCTAAATGATCTGACCTTCAGAAGACCGACCTTTACATTCCTGTCTCTGAGTTTATCAATGACGTCCTTAATGGTTCCGACAATGGATCCCATTGCCATGATGATGATGTCTGCATCATCTGTTCGATACTCGTCAATAAGTCCTCCGTAGTATCTTCCGTATACGTCGTAGAATTCATTTGCTACATCCTCTATCTTCTTAAGGGCTTTCTGCATTGCCTGTTCCTGCAGGTACCTGAACTCTGTGTAGTAGTTAGGGTCTGCGAATGCTCCGAAGCTCAGTGGGTTCTTTGGATCAAGAACGTGCTCTGGCTCGTATGCAGGCAGGAATTCATCTGTGAGGTCCTGTTCAAGAAGTACAACAGGTTCGTAAACGTGTGAAAGGATAAAACCGTCCATACAGGTCATTGAAGGCATGAGGATGTCCTTGTCCTCTGATATCTTGTATGCCTGTGCGGTCATATCTGATATTTCCTGTGTGTTCTCTGCATAGAGCTGTAACCATCCGGTGTCTCTCTGGGAGATCGCATCCTGGTGGTCATTCCATATGCTGATAGGAGCACTGACAGCTCTGTTAGCGATGGTCATCACAACAGGGAGTCTCATACCTGAGATGTTGAACAGTACCTCATGCATAAGTTCAAGACCCTGTGAGGTTGTTGCTGAATAACATCTTGCACCGGCTGCTGAAGAACCTACAAGTGCAGAGAGTGCTGAGAACTCAGATTCTACATTGATGTATTCACAGTTTGGTATCTCACCGTCTGCCATGAATTGTGAGAGATCCTCTACAATGTGGGTCTGTGGTGTGATAGGATATGCTGAGATAACGTTTGGTCTGCAGACCTTAGCAGCGTGTGCAACAGCGTATGATCCTTCTACAACGACCATCTTGCTCTTATCAAGTTTGTTCTCTGGTGCCATTTATTTCTCCTCCAGGACCATTTCAATTGCGCTCTTTGGACATTCGTTCGCACAGATCCCACATCCTTTGCAGAAATCATAGTCGAACTCAAAGAATCCGTCATCCCTTGGGTTTATTGAACTGTCTGGACACAGGAGTTCGCATAACTTACATTTGATACATTTATCGTAGTCATAAACCGGCTTGAAAGTTCTCCATCCACCGGTCTTGTTGACCCTTGTGGTGCCTGCTTCACAGACCCCGCCTGGTAAGATAGTCATTTCTTAAGCCTCCTTCATCATATTGTATGCTTCCTGGATCGCTTCAGCGTTCTTGTCTCCGACTTTGCCAGGGAACCTTTCTTTTACAGCTTCCATAATGGATTCAGGCTGTATCTCGCCTGTTGCACCTGCAAAAGCACCAAGAAGGACGGTATTAACGATAGGTCTGCCGATAATGTCCAGTGCGATCTTTGTTGCATTCACTGTCATTATCTTTGCCTTTGTGTCGATGTCGAACTTGTCAGCATCGAAATCACTGTTGATAATAAGTATGCCGTCTTCCTTAAGACCACTTGCAACGTCCACGACTTCAAGGAGTGTTGGGTCCTGTACTATAACATAGTCTGGTTCGTAGATCTGGCTTCTGAGCCTGATGGGTTCATCGTTGATCCTTGTGAATGCCTGGACCGGTGCTCCCCTCCTTTCCACTCCGAATGCGGGGAAGGCCTGGCTGAATTTCCCGTCTGCAAAAGCAGCAACGGCCAAAAGTTCAGCAGCTGTGACAGAGCCCTGTCCACCTCGACCGTGTATTCGTATTTCTTTCATCTAGAATTCTCCATAAACCGTGTGTAAATAACAAATATAACAATTTATTCCGATAGCAAACGTTTTTATCGGTAACACTGCCGTACTGTGTCGAAGAATAGTGCCTAAAAAGCACCGTATTTTTCGTCAACTGACGTTAAATGCAATGTTTAATTGTGTAGAATCTATTAATTACTATTTAGTCTTTCGGTATTTTACACCGTTAATTACACAGACTTTAATAAAAAGTGAAAAATTAAAATAAGCCAGATGGTCTAATAAAAAGTATCAATCGGCATGTTTACACATTTCATCCAGACTTTGCAGGATATCTTCAATAGTATCAGACTCTGAAATACTTCTCCTTATATGTCTGCCATTTCTCATCCCACGGGTGAACCATTGTGCTTGCGCCTTTATGTGTACCGTATGCATCAGATCATACTCTTCCAGAAGCCTGAAGTATTCCCGGAGATCTGTAATTCTCTGGCTACATTTATTGTATTCCAGCATTTCCCCGGTCTCAAGGAAATGGGATATACGCTTGAAAAGGAAAGGATTGCCCATTGCAGCTCTGCCGATCATTATACCGTCACACTCAGTATATTCAAGTATCTGCTTTGCAGATATCTCATCAACGACATCCCCATTGGCGATCACAGGTATGCTCAGTTCCTGCTTTATCCTCCTCACATAGTCATGGTTCGCCTTGCCTGAATATTGCTGTTGCCTTGTTCTTCCGTGAACAGTGATCGCAGAAGCCCCTGCACTCTCTATCAGATGAGCTATCTCCAGTGTCTTCTCCATATCCTCAAGGATGCGTATCTTGGCAGTGACAGGAGTGGAGAGATCATCTGAGAGTTCCTTTACGATCTCATGTATCAGTTCCGGGGATCTTAGAAGAGCAGATCCGCAACCATCCTTTGTAAGAAGTCTTGCAGGGCAGCCAAAGTTTATGTCGATGATCTCAGGCTGGTATATCTCCTCTATCCGAAGGGCAGCCTTTGTCATAATTTCCGGTGAGTTTCCGAATATCTGGATCCCTAATGGTCGCTCATCCTCACAGCTCATACCACGACTGAGTGTCTTTTCATTCTCGTATATGACAGCGTCTGCACTGATCATTTCTGAGTATGTAATAGATGCTCCATATCTTTTGCACATAAGGCGGAACGGCAGATTGGTAACGTTTGCCATTGGAGCCAGCAGGATATTTCCGGGGATCTTAAGATCTGCAATTTTCATAGGGATCGTGTTGCTGGTGCCATTAGCAGTTCAATGGCACGTGTTTTTTGGATGTAGGTATATTTGTGATATTAACAGGGATCGTTCTATCGAAGGGTATACTAATATATAAGTAGGATGTATGGAAAAATCTATTGAAATTACTTGAAGTAACTCTTATTCCTTAACTACAAATACACAAAATAGAACAGGTTCATCTATGACTAAGATCTTAGCTTTTGTTGGAATGCCGGCCTCGGGCAAATCAGAGGCAGCATCCGTTCTTCGCCGCGCAGGTATCACTGTTATCAATATGGGAGATGTGATCAGGGAAGAGGTCGTCCGAAGGGGACTGGAACCTACTGATGCCAATACAGGTGGTGTCGGAACTGACCTTCGTGAGAAAGAAGGCAGAGATGCCGTTGCAAAGAGATGTATCCCAAAGATCAGGGATGCAGATGAGGATTTCATCGGAATAGATGGTGTTCGCAGTGTTCCCGAAGTAGAGCTTTTTAAAGAGGCATTCGGAGATGATTTTACACTTGTGTCCGTGGATTCTCCTCTTGAGATCAGGTTCGATCGTGTTCTTGCACGTAAGAGATGTGATGATATGAAGGACATCAGTGAGCTTAAGGTCAGGGATGATCGTGAACTTGGATGGGGTATGGGTGAAGCCATGGAGATCGCTGACCTTGTTGTCGAGAACAACAGCACCCTTGAGGAGTTCAGAAAAAAGATCACAGCACTTGTGGAATAAGTAGCAGGACCAGTTATTATGATAAAGGTTACAGTTTCAGTGGTTGTCAATCCCACAGAGAGCAAGGATAAGGTCTCCTCTGCTCTGAGCCAGTTATTCCCTGATATCGACTTCGATTACGAGGAAATGCCAGAAAAGAGTGGCCAGTTCATAGGTGAAAGTGATATCTATGGTCTTAAGAACATCCACCATATGATCAGGGAAGAAGAGATAATCGATACCTCCCGTACAAGACTCAATGTGGGTCTATCAGAGGATGGTCTGGAAACATCTTTCATCATCAGTAAACAGGTAGCTACTGTTGGACGCCTGAACTATCCGGCTCAGGCAGAACCCCTTGGCTCTATAGATGTGACCATCGAAGCAGATGATACGTCAGAAATGGAGAGGTTCTTCGACTGGCTTACACCTCCAACAGAGGCGGGGGTTCCTGATTTTGAAATGGATATAAAGGATGTATGAATATGAATGTCAGGAACCTGAGCTTCTCATCACGTGCAGCGGTGGAAGATCCGTTCAACTGGGCTTACAAGCTTGAGGATATCGGATATACCGGCTGGGAAATTGTACAGGAAGGCTCACAATGCCTCAATGATGAGAACATCCGGCAGGTTCGTGACATAACTGATACAACCAACCTTACTCTTACAATGCACCTGCCGTTCTCAGATATGAACCTGGCAGGTCTTAACACAGGGATACACGATGAAGTGATGCGTCAGATGGAATATTATCTGGAAATGGCATCAGATATCGTGGAGCTTGCAGTGCTGCACCCGGGTTATCTTTCTCCATATGGCAATCAGGTCCCTGACAGGGCCTGGGAGGTCAACATCGGATCAGTTCAGAGACTATGTGACTTTGCATCGGACAGAGGCATTCTCATTGCTGTTGAGAACATGCCGGATATCCCGAAGATCTACGGAAAGGTCCCTGATGAGATGCTTGAGATAATGGAACAGGTGGACAGGGAAAATGTTGGAATGACCCTTGATGTCGGACACGCCAACACAATGGGACTTGTGGATGAGTTCGTAGAGAAGTGCCTCGGTAAGATAAAGCACATGCACATCCATGACAACCACGGAGCCCATGATGAGCACCTTCCTCTTGGACAGGGCAGCATCGACTGGAAAAAGTTCATGGGTAGTATCTCAGATTACAAAGGCAGGCTTGTTACTGAGATGGGTAGTCTTGATGAGGGTAGGCAGTGTATCGAGTTTTTGAAAGGTCTCTGATCACCGAACATGAAAGTGTGAACTGATCACAAAATAAGGTGTATATTTTTCTTTTTATTCATCCAGTCTGCCATGCCTGCGGTCTATATCGTCAAGCTGGTCCAGCATCTTTCGTAATGCTGTCCTTATGGCATCGGCCTGTGTAACGAACTTCTTGTTATCTCCTATGTGCCTGCTAAGGTCATCAAGAAGCTCCTGTGGGATATCAACACTCACTTTTGGCATAGTTATACTTCCGTCTTTGAGAACGAAGATAGATTAGTCTAATGGGATTTAATCTTTTAGAAGTAAGAAACATTTCGATGGATAAAAGAGTTAGAAACAGTAATATTATAAGATGCGAGCCGGAAGGGAGTTGAACCCTTGGCCTACGGATTAAGAGTCCGTCGCTCTGCCTGGCTAAGCTACCGGCCCGCGTTGTTCTGCTCAGTTGAGCGAGACACCCATACGTACTAGCCTGATATATACGTTTCGGTGAAACAGGTAAAAAGCAGATATTTTGCCTCCATTTAAGAGTTATTTCCTATATTTTTTTCAATTCAGAAGCAGATATCTTAGTTATGGATCAGTTTTTTCTCAATTAAGGGAAATACCTGTTAAAATAGAAACACTTATGTATAAATAAATGCAGTCAGTTTGTTGGAGTTTTTATAATGTATTGTCCCCATTGTGGTAATTTTAACGAGGATACTGCGGTCTCATGCAGTACATGTGGTAATAGCCTGAGAGGAGGAATATCTTCCACACTTTCCGGTGACTTCCCTTATGTTGGCTTCTGGCCAAGGCTTGCTGCAGCGATAGTCGATGCGGTCATATTGAACATTGTTACATACATTGTTACTACAGCCGTAATGATGGCTTTTGGAGATGCGGTCTTTACAGGTATTGCAATATCCTATGCCCTGTCCCTTGGAATAGGCATTCTTTACTTTGCCGGTCTTGAAAGCTCAGAAAAGCAGGCAACCTTTGGTAAGCAGGCTCTGGGGATCAAAGTAGTAGATATAGAGGGCAATAGAATATCGTTTGGAAAGGCCATTCTCAGATATATAACTAAGATCATAACAGGTCTCATGCTTGGTCTTGGATACTTTGCTATAATCTTCTCCGAAAAGAAGCAGGGTCTCTATGATATGATAGCACAGACCTATGTTGTATATAATAAGTAAGCTTCCATGATGGAAGCTACTATTTTTTATTGTTTTTTATCCCAGCCAGATCCCAGTAATTTCAGATATGCTTCACAACACACCGTGAAAGTCCCATTATCTCGACCATGTCACTGTTATCAGGACTCTGAATGATCATCTGTCCTTTCTTGAGGTATGGGATACGTTTCTCAAACTCTTTTTTAACCTTCATTGTACTGATCGCAGCATCGTTGCTGAGATTGAGGATAACTCGAGTGTTGATCTGCTTGAAGATCGTGTCATCAATGTCCTGTGGGTCCTGTGTGATCAGGAAAAGTCCCAGACCTTCCTTTCTTCCCTGACGTGCAGCGTCGGCGAACTTGGAGATGAGCCTCCTTGAATGCTCTCCGCCTGCCTTTGCAAGATAGCGGTGTGCTTCATCAAGTCCAAGAATGATAGGCGTGTCCTTTACGGCAGCCTCACCTGAAGTGCTCAGTTTGTTATCAACTATCAGGCTCATCAAAGTGAGGGTTATGATATCACGTATACGTGTGTTAGTGATGTACTCTGTGGGGAACACACTGACCTGTCCCGGTTTGAATATCTGCTCAAGCATCTCGGAGATCGGTCTTGCAGGCTGGTCGAACACTTTTGCAAGGGCACGGTTCTTTACCCTGCGTACGATACCATCATACGATGATTCGTGTATCTTGTGTGTTTCCTCAGTGTAATAGTTCCTTGTGATATCATCATCGATAAAGTCAGTAAAACCAATGTATGTGTGTTTTCCGCCCTTTTTGAAGTAATCCTCAAGAAGCACATCTATGCCCACATATTGCAGCTCTGTCATACCAACAGGTGCTATGAGCCATGAATTATTACGTACCATCTCGAATGGGATAGTGAACTCTATCTGTTCTGCCCTTGACCTGCCTGTGTAGCCTTCACCATTGATCTTGGCTACAAAGGTCTTCGTATTCCTGCAGGCACCGAAATTGACCTTCTCAGCCCTGAATTTGAAATCATCCTCATCTGTTATCTCTGGGTTGTCCTCGAACAACTGGGAATACTCATCCTGCGGGTCCATCACCACAAGACATGGATTCCTCCTTTCCTCAGAGCCACGAAGCTTGTAGCGATTGTCTTCGCTCATGAATTGACGCAGTATATTCTTTGTCAGGAAGGTCTTTCCTGTACCAGTACTACCACAGACCAGCATGTGTCTGAATATCAGCGGATCACCCATTGAGTAGTCATTTCTCATGTAATATGGAACTGTAGGAGGTACTGCATGTGTCCTGACAAGCTCACCACCAACGCTCAGGTGTCCCATGAATATCCCTTCCTCCGGTATATTGAGACCTGTCTGTATCTTCTTCTTATCAGTGACTGGTAGTATCGGAGTGTTGGGACGTGGTATCCTGTCGCTCATTCTTCTGGAAAGCCCTGTACCTTTACCATTGGGCTCGTAAAGGATGCATGTAGGGTCAAGGTATGCCAGGAACTTGTAATCCACCTCATCGGTGGTATTGGACTTCAGCATCCTTCTGGAATGTATCTCTGTAGCATCGTCAACTGCGAATTCCTGCAAGTACTGGAGTTTCCATATCCTTGCGAACAGGTCCTCATCTCCGTATGGGACCATGACATAGGTTCCAAGTCTCACTTTCTGGCGATGGGAAGTTGTGATGTATCCGGTGATCCTTGCACCTGCTTCAGTGATCTCCAGGGGATCGATACCAGTTGTTATTATTCCAAATGCCTCATCTGATACACCATTCTCACTTTGTGATGGAACGGCAGGCCCCGGTTCGAAATCCTCGAACATCTCCTTTTCTTCTTCCACACCTGCAGCAACATCAGCTTTTGCTTCTTTCTCAGCTTTGTTATCTGTAGTTTCCCTGTCCCTTGCAAAAGAAAGTATATCCTCATCTCTCATATTTCTCATCCCACCTGGTATCATTATAATTTGTATCTATTCTGGAGTTCCTGAACCTGTCTATTATATGTTTTCTTTCCGGGACAGGTATCTTTGCTATCGTATCTGCTTTTGACAGGGTCTTTGGTATGCCGTTCAGTGCCAGATCGTAGAGCACCTTCCTTGTTATCATGTTCCTCATGTCGTCGTTCTTCACAAGTCCGTAGGGTGATTCGATCTTGAACATTGTGTTGAGCTTGGGGACAAATACCATGAAGAAACTGAGCGCATAATCCTCTGCGTCGAATTTACCGGTAGCAAGATCTGCTACCAGTGGAGATGTTGACTTTAGCATCTTCTCGTAGAACTGGTTTGGCTGAACGAACCAGTTAGTGTAGGTGATATATCTGCCAGTTGCTCTTCGGTCCATTCCCGTTCTTTCAAGAGACAGGGCATTCTTGAAGAACTGTGCATCTACAAGCCATGGAATATCGATTCCGGGATCATGCTTTTTGAGTGCCAGCATTATCTGGATGTCCTCAGGGTTCTTGACAAATCCCACCAGAGGCTTTTTCTTTTCGATATGATGGTCCATTATATCGATATAGTTCTGGATTATCTTTCTGCCACTTGGGTCCGTTCTTATGTCCACCTCATCGGAATTCACTACCATCCAGTACATGACCCTTTTAGGATAGATAGGACCGTCCATTATGAAGAAACTCTCACTTTCCAGTCGTTCAAGCATCCAGAGTATGTGCTCTGACTCACTCAGGTAAAGTGCCACATCGTGCAGGATATCCGTTACCTTCTTTTTAAGCAGGCCCGGCTGGATTCGGATTATCTTCTTTCTTCCTGAACCGTTATCAAAGGATTCCCAGTCCTTGCTTGTATTGATATACACTTTTTCGCTGGAAGTGTATGCTGCTGCCACTATGGTCCTCTTGTCATGTATATCGAGGTCAGAAGGAGTGCTTGCCATGGCACAGTGGCAGAGATCGACATAAAGTCCGTTATCGAATGTCTTTGCAGTGGTACTTCCACTGTCGCATGAATATGTTAATGGAAAAGGGTCTTCTGCCTGTAGCATCCTCTCGATACTTGCTTTCCCGCGTGTCACCGGTCCGATCGATCTCAGGACTACCTTACCATCATATTCCAGTTTCCTGAGACGCTCAAGGATATTGGATATCCTTTCAGTATCGTCATTATCGTTGTCATCCTTTTTGAAGCAGACATCGATGCGATCGACCATCTCATGTATCTCTTTTATGTGAACCGGTTCAAGGGTCATGGTATGGAATAGTATCTGAATGATAATATTATTTTGTATCGATGGTCACAATTTGAAATGATCCTGTGGTGTTCATGTATGGAAATCAATTTTATTTTTTCTTTCAAAAATAGTCGGAAAACTAAATAAGTGCTGAAAGAGTGTGTTTGGAATATAAGGTTAAATAAAGTTGATTAAAGGTAAACTATATTTTTTGAAAACCCTTATATAGTAATCCAATAAGAGTTATGTTACATATATAAAGCTCTTCGATAGTGTTTCTATTGGAGTTTCATTCTTATTTATAAAGAGAGGTAGTAGTTATGGAAAGTTATCAAATATTCCTTATATTGATGGCAGTCTACTTGTTAGGGCTGATCGGTATAGGATTGTATTTCACTAAACGTCAGAGGTCTGTGACAGATTTCTGGCTCGCAGGTCGTAAAATAAGTGCTGTAGGAATTGGTTTCTCGGCAGCATCATCGTGGATGACGGCAGGAGGTATCCTGGCAGTTATCGGTCTTTACATGGTGCTTGGAATGGGTTCCATATGGAGCTTTGTAGCCCCTAATATCCTTGCATTGCTTCTTATCGCCCTTTTCGTTGGTAAGATAAAGCATCTGCCAGCGATCACACAGCCAGAACTCCTGGAACAGAGGTTCAGCAGTGCTATCCGTGGTCCTGTAGCAATTATCATTGCAATAGTAATGGCTCTTTTCGCGGTTGCTGATATCAAAGGTTTTTCACTTGTACTCAGTATCTTCTTCGGTCTTGAACCGATCTATGCAGCAGCCATCGTCGCTCTTGCGATCTCAGTATATGTGACCCTTGGTGGTTTCTCAGCAGTTATCTGGACAGATATGATCCAGTTCATAATGCTTGCAACCTTCTCGATCATAATCGCCTTTGTACTTGTAACTGCAGCAACATCAGGTTCTGCTGATGCAACTGCTATGACAACATCCGATCTTTTCGGTGATGTACCTTCAGGATGGTGGAATCCGTTCGTTGTAGGTATCCCGGCGGTCCTGATAGCTATATTCGCCATCATCCCAGGATGGATCACAGAGCAGGACCCATGGCAAAGGATCTGGGCAGCAAAGGATGAGAGGTCAGCAAGGCTTGGTATGGTCCTTGGTTCATTCCTCATTTTCCTTATCTTCGGTGTAGCATGTACTGCTATCGCGATAAGTCTTAACCACATCTATCCTGAGATACCGGCTTCATTTGCAGATATCGGAATGGGTGCAATGGCGGCAGCAGAACCCGCTCTTCTTGTCTACATTGTAAGCACTCTTTCACCAATTGCGATCGGTCTTTGTGCAGTCGGTCTTGCAGCAGCTGCAATGTCCTCTGCTGATACCTTTGCAACATCAGGTGGTTCCTGTCTTTCACGTGACATCTATCAGAGATACATAAAACCTGATGCAACCATGAAACAGATGATGAAAATAAACAGGATAAGTGTCCTGATCATCGTCGCACTGGCAACTGTACTTTCTTTCTACATTGACAGTATAATCGATGTTATCCACATTGCAACCTTCATTGCAAGTGCATCCTATTTCTTCCCTCTCATGGGAGGTCTTTACTGGAAGCGTGCAACCAAGCAAGGTGCTCTTGCAGGACTTATCGTTGGTGCTATCGTGCAGATCGGTCTGACAGCTGTGGACCTGGCAAATACTGAGCCATTCGCACTGGCCTACCTTGATTCGATCCACCCTGTGCTCTCTAACCACGGTGTCATTGTGGGAATGCTTGCAAGTGGAATAGCTTTCTTCGGTGTGTCACTGGCAACAAAACCATCCAGTACTGTAAACCTTGCTCCGTTCTTCCCTGATGAGGCAGAGAAACTGGAGAAAGAGGCTATGATCGTGGATGAGTCCGATCTTGAGTACAAGAAGCTTCTTGATGTAATTGAGAAGGAGGTTACAGGAGACCGTGCGATCGTCAAGTTGAACCTAGAGGCATCTGCAACTATAAACTGGGACAGGTTCATTACCGAGCTTAAGGAGATCCATCCATCATGGGTAACTCCAGCCGGAAAGGACTCTGTTTACAGATTGACAAAAGCAGATATGCTGGCATGTGTCTCACTTACCCGTGGTGACAGTGAGAAAGAACTCTGGTTCGCAGCAGAACCAATGGCCTCAGATCTTGATCTTAGTGTCAAGGAATTCCTGATAGCCTTCAAGCAGGTTGCAGAGGCACTGGCAAATGTCGGTCTGTTAATGACCCTGCCATCAGGGGATAACTGAGATCCAGTATAGTTTCGTTCTTAAGCTCCGGACAGGTTCCGGAGTAACTATTTTTTCTTCTGTATTTTATTTTGAGTTAAATAAATAACATTTTCAGATATTTATTTACTTCATATATATTATGGACCTATAATATTCAGAACTTATATCTATGGCAAATTCCATAATATAAAATGTGGTACCAATGGAAATCAAAAATCCTATACTGAACATTGAAATGACTGAAGAGAACAGAGATAAGATCCGATCATTGAAGGAAGACTTTGAAAAGCTGAGCACTGAAGAAAAGCTCGATGTAGTGGAACTTCAGAACGTGATGCTCCAAAAGGTTTCCAACCACCGGGACATGTATGGTATTCCTGCAGAGACCAGGAAGGCCGAGAGAGATCCAAATGATATCATCTCACATATGTCATCAAAGTCACTGGATTATTCCCAGACATGTATAAATTATTACATGTCAAAGATCAGCTCTGCACTTAAGAAATAAAGCGGTATACTAGCCGTTTTTATCCCCTTTTCTTTTTGGGTAATTGTTCTGGTAGTGTAAACTCTCATTTTCTTTTACTATTACATGTCATCACTCAAAACCTATAAGTTAAATACATGTCAATAATGCTGGCATGGCAGAGATCATCTTCGACGATATTGGCAGTTTTCCCCTTCCGGCAGGTATATCCAAAGAGTGGATGGCAGGTAAGTTCTCAGAGAAGAGAAATGATGAGGACCTGTTCAAGGTCATCAATGATGCTTTCCTGAAGAAGGTTGAAGCAGGTGTAGAGGTTCCTACATATCCGCAATATCAGGATATGAATGAGCAGTTCCTGTCAGTTATCAGGGATCCTGAATGTACTGAGGAACCATTCAAAGTAAAGACATCTGATGCCCGTATCCTTGAGCTTGAAGCCATTGAAGAGGTTGCCAGGACCTACAGGGAAGAACATGGAGAAAAGCTTGATGTCCGTGTATGTGTCACCGGTCCTCTTGAACTCTATCTTAAGGAATTTGGCGGCACCGAGTATGTCGATATACTGAACCTGTTAGGAGAGAGTGTGGACCGTTTTGTGAAGAACTCACTTTCAAATGCAAAGGACTTCAATATAAAGACAATTTCCATAGATGAGCCAAGTATCGGTATCAATCCTCAGGTCATGTTCTCTGACAATGACCTTATCAAAGCAATGGACATTGCATGCAGTTCTGCCAGAAAGGCCGGTTGCGATGTGGAGATCCATCTTCATTCACCATTGCATTATAAACTTGCATGCCAGACCGAGAATATCAGCGTCATCGGTGTCGAATCTGCAGCAACTCCATCCTATCTTGACCTTATCGATAAAAAGGAACTTGAGGACAGTGATTCCTATATGAGGGTCGGGATCGCAAGGACGGATATCTTCAACCTTGTTGCAGTGCTTAACGATAAATATGACACCAATGTCTGGAAGGAAACCCAATACTTCCCCGAGATCATCAATGATATGGAAACTCCTGAGATCATCTCAAAGAGACTTTCAAAGGCTTACTCAATGTTCGGTGAGAGTATAAAGTACGCAGGTCCCGACTGTGGTCTGGGTTCATGGCCATCACAGGAGATGGCAGCTCAGTTATTCTCTAATGTTAAAGAGGGTATGGATGATTTCAGGAAAGGGTTGTAAGGATTATTTTAGACCGATCATCCATTTGTAAGTATCCAGATTCGTTTTCTGGATTCTTCCCTTGTTTTCTCTTAGTGGAACTCTTTTCATGGTCAGGATCATGATAGAGTGGGTTCTATTCTTCTTCAGTCCTTTTGATCCGATCTGTTCAAATTCGGACCCTATGCCGGAGTCTGACTATAAAGGCAGGTTTGCATGGTCCAGTGTTACGGTCACTGTTGCCAGTGAGGATATTCTTGTTCCAACTGTTGTTCGTGGGAACTGGGTAATAGATGATGTTCCGGATAAGGAAGTGGTAGGAGTAACAGGTTTTGATGGTAATGTTACTTTCACATCTGACAGGATACGTCTTGAGACTGCGAGATTCATCCCGGATGGCTTCTTTAAATTCAATGTAATAAGCCCGGTATCCTGTTAAAAAGCAAAATTCAGTGCAGTGGTTCTTTGAACCATTTCCACCTTATTTATCTTAGAGTTAGTTATGATCTCAAATAAAATCAGTTTAATTTATTTTTATATAATTTTGGCTCTAATTAAAAAAGTGTATATAGTATCGACTTGAACATACTTACAACTATAAGTTGGTATGGTGATACGATATGACAAAAATGGTATACAAGCTAGCAGTTGCTATGCTAATCTTAATCGCAATGGTGATTGTGCCGGCAACTGCTGGATCGTCTTCAAATGAAAAGATTCCCGTTATCATCGGCTTCAAAGGTAAGCCGGATGCTGCACTTGTGAAAGCACATGGTGGCGACATAAAATATCAGTATAATAACATCCCTGCAATTGCAGTAAGTCTTCCTGAGGAAGCTATCAATGTACTAAATAACAATCCTAATATTGCATACATTGAGGAAGATCTAAAAGTTTATGTAAGCAAAAAACCATCTGTAATTCCAGATGACCCGGTAATTCCTGATCAACCTCCTCAATCTTTGCCATGGGGAATTGATAGGATCGAGGCTGATGAAGTTCCCAGTACAATCAATGGGTCGGGAATAAGAGTAGCTGTTATTGATACAGGAATTGATTATGACCATCCTGATCTTAATGTTGCAGGTGGGAAGAGTTTTGTTCGTTATACTTCAGATTACATAGATGATGCTGGTCATGGGACTCATGTAGCTGGAACAATAGCTGCTGTAAATAACACAATAGGAGTTATTGGTGTGGCACCCAATGTTAGCCTTTATTCACTTAAAGCTCTGGATAGTTCAGGAAGTGGGTATGTGACTGACATAAATGCTGCTATTGAGTGGGCTATTAACAATAATATAGATGTAATTTCGATGAGCATAGGTGGTGGCTACACGATATCTCAGGAAGAAGAATGTCAGGCTGCATATGATGCCGGTATAGTGATAGTTGCTGCAGCAGGAAATGAGGCCAGCTCTGTTAGTTATCCAGCTGCTCTCAGTTCAGTGATCGCTGTTTCAGCTACAGACAGCGCAGATGATATTGCATATTTTTCTAACTATGGTCCTGAGGTTGAACTGGCAGCACCAGGCGTCAATATTCTTTCAACTTATTTAGGTGGTGGATATGGGCAGATGCAGGGTACAAGCATGGCTACACCCCACGTTTCAGGTGTGGTAGCACTATTGCTGAGTTCGAATGTGTCTTCAGGAACGGGTGTTGATCTTGATGGAGATGGTGAATGGGATCCTAAGGAAGTAAGATATAGATTGAATGCCACAGCAGACGATTATATGATAGCTTCCGGTGAGGAACATAATGAATCATATGGCTATGGAATTGTAGATGCTAGTGCTGCACTTGACGGTTTGAGTTTGTCAGACGATGATATGGGCAGTACAGATTCTGAGCTTGTAGCGTCTGATCCCTATATTGATAAAGACAGCCAAGCAGGTGGTAAGTTTGTGTCGGCTACAGCTACAGTCAATGTTACATATAAAGGTACCACTGATCCTGTTCCGGGAGCTAATGTCAGTGGAAAATGGATCTATGATGGTATCAGTGACTCAACAATGGTCAAGGCAACAACAAATTACGCTGGTACAGCTGTTTTCACATCCCCTGTTTTTACTTTCAAGGATGATTATCAGCCAACATACTTTGATTTTTATGTAACAAGCGTGACTCTGTAGATCCAGAATTTGAAATAGTGGTGTAATCACCACTATTTTCCTTTAGTATCCCTCATTTTCCAAACATAAAAGCTATCTTTTCATCTATTGTCTGCATAACATGATCTGCAATTCCCAATGTTACATATGTCTCAATATACGCTGCAACAAGCAGTATCAGAATAATAACCCCTAGCATTTTCCATGTGTACCTTGAGAGGATGTAATCCCTTGCGGCTGCAGAAGTGTATGCTACATCTTTTTTGAGTTCTTCGATATCGTCCTTGTTGAAAAGTCCTTTATCTATGACCTCATGGGCCTGCACATATGCAAATCTGTAACCAATAGCTGTTGCCAGCAGAATTGCAGGTATCTCTATTATTCCATGAGGGACTATAGCGATGAAGAAATAGATCACATTGTAGAGCAGACCAACGATAATGCCTTTATTTCCAAATAGTTCAAAGCCTGTCATTGCCCCGTTAAAAGTGAAGAACGCAAGGAGTATTCCCATTAAGGCTCCATTGACCATCAATATCATTAGTGGAACTGTGAATGGGAGCATGTAGGAGAACTTCCTGTACTCATCCCTGCCATAACCACAATATTGCCAGATAGTATCCTCTTCTTCTCCATAGCTATTTTTAATGGACAGGAAGTCCCTGTCGACAATGGCTGTGATCTTGATAAGCAAGGTGTACAATGGTCTCATTGCAAGCTCGAACAGGATGGAGAAACGGGTATATATCCGGTGATATGGTCTCATTGCAATATCCCCTATCAACAGGTGATGGACCATTATGAAAAGTCCGCTACCGATAACTGCGGCCGAAGCTGCAATGCTATTGAAGATGAATATTGCCCACATTGGATCGATATAGTTCGACGTTATAACGACCTTGGCAGTTGCCGCAGATGCAGTACTTACGATCGCCTCACTTACAGGTTCAGGTTCTGCAAATGTCAGTGTAAGGATGTAGGCGACAATACCCAGGGTAAATGCAAATATCATCGATAGCAAGAAGACCCGGGTAACCCACTTTATATCTCTGGTCCCGACCTTTAATGTATCATAATTTCTCTGTTCTACATCTGTCATTCAGATCACTTATGCTGTTGTTGGATATATATATCGATGCATTGAAATACTTTAGGTTAATATAATTAAATTACTATATTACTGTATTACTATCATTATATTTGGGAAGTATATAAATGCGGATACCTACAGGAATAGATGGATTTGATGATCTGGTTCAGGGCGGTCTCCTGGCAGATAGGGTTTATGTTCTAAGTGGTCCACCGGGCAGTGGAAAAACAACATTCGGGGTTCAGTTCCTCGCTCAGGGAGCAAGTACAGGCGAAGTAGGATTATATGTGACCTTATTGGAATGTCCCCAGAACATCATTGATGACATGTCCAACTATGCCATGAATGTTCCTACATTGATCAAAATGAAGAAGCTCTTATTTGCTGACCTTGGTCCACGTATGGAATATGGTTATATGGATGAGATCAACGAGTTCATTACCACAGATTATAACGTCGGCCAAAGCTCGACCGAAAGCGAAGCACCTTCTCCTTCCATTGTTTTCAAAGAGATCGCTGCCTATGTAGCGGAATATGATGTAAAGAGACTTGTGATCGACTCGGTGTCAGCTATCCGATTTACAACAAAGGATCTGTCTTTGCAGGAAAAAGAGATGAGCAGGTTCATACGCAATCTTAAGAAACTGGGTTGTACGACACTGATCCTGTCCGAGATGACAGATCCCACAGCGTATTCTACAGAGCAGTTCGCTGCCCATGGTGTTATCTTCATGCATAATTTCCTTTATGATAAGACAATGACCAGGGCTATTCAGGTTATCAAGATGCGTGGTACAAAACATGATTGTAACATGCGAAGCGTCTCATTTAGTGAGAAAGGACTGATGATCGAAGGTTATCTTGAATGATGGTTGTGCCATATGGTAAAGATATTTAAAAGATCTGAGGACAAGAAGATACTTCCGGAAGATGGGAAGGTACAACTTGCAGATGCAAGTCGTAGGTTGGGGTTTGAGGTAGGTTATCACCGTCATTCTGAGATCGGATGGGTTCAGGAGAAACTTACGCAGATCTATAAGTTCGCTGATGAGTATGATCTCAGGGATTTCGTAAAGGACCATTACAGCCTGGGCAAAGAGGAAGGGTCAAAGGCCAAGGACCGTGATACTAAGACCGGTATTTCCAAGGTAACAGGAAAGGAGAAACCTGAGAAGCCATCAACTATTACAGTTGAGAGGCTCAAGCAGGATGCACCTGTGTACAATGGTTCCGGTTACAAAAAATTGGACACTACATACAGTGGTTCTTCAGATATGACCCGGCAGCCAACTCTTGTGGACCTGCCCAATAATGTGGAAAGAGCAAAGGTCATAGAAAGGCCTTCATTTCTTGAGGGTGCCAAGCATCTGACACCAAAAAAGAAATGATGTGTTTGTTTATGATCAAAATAAGTTATTGTTCATAGCCAAAGGCTATGAATCTCTGCTTTTCATCCAGATTTGAAAGGATGAACCTGTCATTTTTGCTGTAAGCTATTTCCTTAGAACCTTCAAGCTGGAGCATATACTCTTTTCCTGGTGCTGCAGTTTCAACCTTTTCACTACCTTCAGTTATCTCGGTCACTCTGACCGGTGAGGACTGCAGGCCAACATAAAGGTGTAACATGTCATCAACATTGAATGATCTTGCAAGTGGGGAAAGAGTACATTTCAATGTGAAATTTGTAGCAACGGTCTCTTTCTCAGAGAGTATGAAACCTCTGTCTATATCCTTTGATTGAACTCCTTTAAGAGCAAGTCCTACTCTTGCACCTGCAGGTGCGGACTTTGTATCCACATCATGCATCTGTATGGACCTGATCTCAAGTTCCTTCTTTGCGGGGTATGCCACCATCTTATCTTTAGCATTGAGCGTTCCCTGCATCACAACTCCAAGAACAACACATCCGATCCCGGTCACATTGAATGACTGGTCTATTACCGTTCGGGTAGGAAGGCTGTCGAGCTCTCTCTGTTCCTTGTCGACCCTGTCACCTACTGTGAATATGAGCTCCTTCAATTCTTCCATACCTTCAAATGAAGTTGTGGAGATGGTGATGTATTCCCAGTTCTCAAGGACAGTACCAGTTGTTACTTTCTGGAGCTTCTCTTTTAGCTCATCAAGGGCAAAAGGATATGATGTATCTGATTTTGTGAGGACAACGATACCGTGCTTGTATCCCATTACATCAAGTGCGATTATACATTCAGCAGCCTGGGGATCAAGTCCTTCAGGTGGGATGCACAGAAGAGCAATATCAGAAAGATCGAGTGCTGTGACCAGTGATTTTACAGATGCCGGATAACCCGTGGCATCTATGGTTGTGAGTATTCTGTCATTCTTAGCAAAATCATACATTGTTATGTCAGTGACATTACCTTTCTTTCCAAGTTTTCCGGCAAGGGTCGTCTTACCGCTCTTCTCACTTCCGATGATCGCTATTTTTGTCATATAGGCACCCTTTTTGTGTTATGATCGATCTATTAAGATATATGTCTTTTTCATGACCACAACTGCCCTTCTAGCATTGCAAGGGTCTTATCATTTGTGCTCTTGTTCATTTTCCTGACGTTGATGACATATTCATCACCTTCTTTTTCAGGTTCTTCGAAGATCACATACAGTCCGAGCCTTTCAAGGTATGACCTGAACCTGTCAATAATATTCCTGTCTCTTACCCTTATCCTGAACTCATCGGATATCCTTACGCCGCTCTCTACCTGTTCTATAGTGCTTTTCATAGGTCTGAGTATGCTTTCACCAAGTCTCAGACAACGCTCCCTGAACTCCTCTTCACTTTCTTTCCATTCATAGGACTGGAAGCCTTCACGCACAACTCTTGAAAAAAGGTAATCTCTTCCAGCTTCATTGTAGAATTTGAATGCCTGACGAAGATCATTACAATTACTTTCAGAACATGTGTATTTTATTGGTTGCAATACCATCTTCGGATCTTTGATAACGACGCCTTCCCGTCCTTTTTTACCAAGTTCCCTGATAATTTCAGTTATCCTCTCTGATGCTTCACTGATAGCGAATTCTCCAAAGAGTCTTGCCTGTTTGAACCCATATCTCTCTGCAAGTTCTCTTCTTTCGGTCACAGGTATTGCCTGTCCCGTATCCTTGTATCTTATATCAAAAACGAAGAATTCCAGCGAATCGATGCCATATACATGCTTCTGGACATACGGATTCTCCGGTCCTACCATCTCTCCATATATCACAATATCAGGATGGTCTGCGAAGATGTCCATTTTCAGCAGGTTCTGTACCCTTTCGGTAGAATAGGGGCATACATGCCCGCTACGTGTAAAAGCGATAAGCTTTCCGTTGTATTCGATGACACGGACGTTATATCCGTTCATCTTCTCCTCGACAGCAACAATGTCTATCCCGCTGAAACTTTCCTTTACAGCAGGTTCAAGGAGCATTGCCCTCTTGATCTTCGGAAAACCTCTCACAAGTTCAAAGGATCCATGGTGGTCGATGAGCACTGTCCCATCTTCCATATGTGGTGCATGTCCTTCGAACCTATAGATATTATTGTATTCGTCCCAGTTCCTTTTCAGGTTCCTTTTCTCAATTATCTCTTCAAGTTTGGAAGGCGTGAGTTCCATGAACTCTGCCGCCTTCTCAATATCAATTTCTATCTGTGGGTAGTATCTCATTACCAGACACCTGGTTCTACTCACCTATGCCCTTGATGATGCTTCTTCTGGTGATAAGTCCTACCATCTGCCCTTCAAGGTTGACAACAGGAAGTCCTCCAAGATTCTGATCAAGCATCATCTTTGCTGCATCAACTGTGGGCGTGTTCGTGTAAACCGTCTTTACACCCATCTTCATGATGTCCTCAACGATGAGGTTCTTGATACGTGATTCCTGTTTGCTGCCTTCCACAAGGTCACGGAATGACCGCATTGCCTTTGCAATATCCTTCTCGGTCACCATTCCAACAAGCTTGTCACCTTCGATGATAGGGATCCTCCCTATGTTGTTATCAAGCATCATCCTTCTTACATGACTTACACGGTCAGCAGGTCCTGCAACGATAGGATTCTTCTGCATGATCTCGCCGGAGAAACCTGTGAAACTGGTGTTCTTGAGTATCTCGTTCGGAGTGACCCATCCGACTATTTTGTCATTTTCCATGACAACTATCACACCACCGTTCTTTATCATGAGCGTGATGGTGTCGGTGACCTTGGTATCAGGGAGCACTTTCACGAAATTATCTGATATCGCAGTTGCAACATGCAGAGAAGAAGCTGGCTTGCTTCCCTTCTTACGTGTTCCAAGCTCCTTTGTAAGGTTTCTCATCGTGAGCACTCCGAGCAGTTTGTCATCGTGTTTTACCAGAAGACGCCTTGTTCCCTTCTTCTCCATAACATCGAGTGCATGGGAAATAGTGTCTGACTTATCTATCACCAGTGGGTCTGCCATTATATCCTTTACTTCCATTATAATTCCTCTGATCTATTTTGATTCCTGGTCTTTCGATGTTCATTGCACTGCTTTGAGTATCTCTCTCCTGCTGATAAGGCCAATGATCTTTTCCCCATTGACAACAGGAAGAGCTATCGTGTGTTCTGAAAGCATTATCTTTGCTGCGTTCACCGCCTTGTTGTTCACATCTATGGAATGTGGGAGATCTGACATTATATCCTCAGCAACAAGAGGAACTTCCTTTACGTAACGGTATTCCTTCTGACCTGCAGGGCTTGACCGCCTGGTCATCTTTATGCTCTTTGATGGAAGATTTCCTGCGTTGTCTGACATCATATTGAATGCCACGTTGGTAGTTGTGATAATTCCGACAGCTTCGTCAGCATCATCATTGACGATAACACGGTTCGTCTCGTTCTCTTCCATTTCGTGGATAACATGATTTATCGTGTGGTGTCTGTGTACGAAAACTATATCCTCGCTCATCACCTCTGCTACCTTTGTCTTAATATCCTGTTCTGCGAAGTACTTCACGATGTCCGTTCCGGTCACGATCCCTTCCACTTCTCTGTTCTTAACAGCAAGTGCGTTTATACCATTCTCTATCATCAGTTCACTTGCCTGGGAAATGGTAGCTCCAGGGTATATTGTGATAGGGTTCTCATGCATCACCATGCTCACCGGAATTTTGTCTATGGGTCTTCTCCTCCACATTGGCTCAGCTTGAGCAAGCCTCTTTCCAATATCTGTCTTTGTGACAATTCCGACCATTTCATTGTTCTCAGCTACCACCAGGGTACTGATCTTATGCTTGAGCATAAGGTTTCTTGCATGTGCTACGGTTTCTTCCGGTGCTATGGTAAAGACCGGTGAACTCATAATGTCTTTCACATTCATGTTGTTCCTCCTTCTTGAAGTCTGGAAATACGAACCAGACCTGCAGGATATTTTTATTATCCATCTTAGAGCTCATCTTTCTATCATATTGATCGAAGGCTCTTCTTATTTTACTCATATACTGGTCCATGGACCTTTTACGTGCTATCGGGAAACAGATCCCTTTTCTCTTTTATGAGAACCACATTGTAGCAGCTCTCATCGTACTCAGGTTTTAGTCTCCACCTCCTGATGGTCCGATAGTGTCGACTGATATGACCACTGATCTGGTCAGCTCTTTATCATCTGTTAAAAAGAGTTGTTCTGTCATTGTTCCTGTGCCGTATGCTGTGGTTTCCATGCATGGGCCAGACATAGCTGTCAATGGCACATCCTTTGATGGTGGATAATTCTTCAGGAATTCCATAGTTCTGTTTTCAAGTTCCCTGGTCTGATCCTTTATTCTCAAATAAACCACTGTACTCCACAACATCACAAATTTAACGGAAGTCTTGTCATATGATCTCCGAAAGTTTGCGAAAGACATTCAAGTCTCATGGCAAACAACATCTTTTCCTGAAAGTGCTCCATAACACTTTCAAAACGCAGATAATATACAATGCCTGTCTGCAGTAACAGTGGGTCCGGCAAACACAGAATTCCATTTAGGGATCACTTTCCCCGTATGTATTTCAGGTGTTGCTTTGAAAGTCGATACATTTCTTTTTTTAAGATATATCGGGACAGACATTTATTTCACCAACTTGAAGTGTCCTTGATAAGTTGACCAGTCAAAGAACTAGTCGTAGTAACCTTCTTCCTCTTTGCAGTCTTCACAGAGCATCAATCCGTTAACATTCATCGGGCTGTCAACGAGCTTTCCACAACTCTGACATATGCCACGTTCAAGCTCGGTCTCCTGCTGGATATTGTTCTCATGATGCAATTCTATTAGTTCTTCCAGGATCGTTGTCAGGCCCGGAGCTATGGCTATGATATCTCTGTCAGTTATCATTCCCACTATACTGTCACCTTCCATCACAGCAAGCCTGCGGATGTTGGATCTGACCATCATCTCAGCAGCTTCGATAATACTTGTCGAAGGCTTGATCGCTATGATAGGGGACGACATTATCTCCCTGGCTGTCATCTCAGAAGGCAGTACATTTTTAACAACGGTCTTAGCAATAACGTCATGCTCGGTAATTATTCCGGTACTATCACCATCTTCTTTGACAATGATACTGCCGGTATCATTTTCCATCATTGTCCTTGCAACTTCAAGAACACTGGAAGTGATATCGATGCCAAAAATATCCTTTGACATTGTTTCCCTGACCAACATCTCGTTCTGGATCTCCAGAATTGAAACATCGGCTTGCATGTCGTTCTGAATACTCAAGACCATAAGACGTACCTCCGAATCCTGGATCAAAGGAAGCTATTACTTATTACAGTCCACTAAATAAAATGTTATTTTTTATCGTATAAATAGGTGTTCGTGGTTCTTCAGGTATAGGCCACAAGCTGTCCAGTATGTCTACTGTGGTTGTTTATTGAATGATGGTCGTCAGGACCTATAAAAAAGGATCATCCGGGATGCAGCATGTTGGTAATGCAGGAATTCCCGGATATTCTATTGGAACAATTGCCGTTGCTTAACGTATATTTATCTTTGTACGGTTCCCTGCACTGAGCTCTATCTCATCATTGAACCCGGATTTAGAGAACGCATCTATTATCTCTACGGCCATATCAATGTCAAGCTGATCGACAAGAAGTGCATGGTCACCCCAGAGAGCTATCCTTATTCTGCCGGTATCATCCGAGACATAGATATTGGAGACCATGTTGACAGTTCCGTCGTCACGGTTGAATTCTCTCATCTCTCCAAGTCCTGATACCTGGCCGGATATTGAATATGATTCTCCTGGTATGATGTCAGATATGGATGTGAAATCCTCTTTGAACTCTACCTCATCCTCTATCTTGCTGATAGTGCTGCGGTTGCCAACCTGCATTTCCACCTGCTGGTTGAAGTTGTTCTCTCTGGCATACCCGTTGATGATCTCAACGGAATTATCGATCTCCAGTTCTGTTGTGAGATCTGCCATCTCATCCCAGAGGGTCACTCTGATCTTTCCGGTCTCATCACCTATCAGTATGTTTGCGACCTTTCCGGTGCTGCCGTCCTTCTTGTTGAAGGTCCTGATGTCGGATATGTCAAGGATCCTTGCACGGATGTTAAGGTCACCCATTCCGTTCTGTATGTCCTTGATCTGCTTGGAATCGATGCGTGCCTCTATGTTCTCATCGCTCTGACAGAACACTCCGTTATTACCGATGTTGACCTCTACGCCTGAGTATCCTTCTTTTACATAGCCGGCTATCTGGTATGTCTGGCCGACCTCGATCTCTCCTGTCTTTACGAGGTCTGCTCTATCATCCCATAATGTAAGGCGGACAGATCCGGTCTCATCTGCAACCATAATATTTGCAACCCTTCCAATTGTACCGTCATTACGGTTGAATTCCTTTGCAGGGAATACAGACATCACTTTTGCAATGAACTTTACATTACCGCTGTTAGCTGTTATGCCTGATATCTTCTGTAACTGGTTGTCTCCGGCATCACTGACCCCAAGATCATGGGCCACAAGCATAGCGGCGGTCTTGGTGTCGCAGAGTCCGCTCATTTGTTCCACTTTCTCTTCTACCTTACGTGTAAAATCATCTTTACTGATGATGCCGCCAAGTTTATCGTATACTTCGTTGATCTCATCCATAATTATTACCCTGAAAATTGGATCAAATGTCCTAATGATCGTCCATCTATTCTTCCACGTACTCTAATATTCCTTATATAATTATTCTAATCTCACAGAGATGATCATATCCTACAATACTCTCCTTTAAAGATCTTGGAATGGTTCTCACGTCATTTTGATAAGATATATTAATTATGAAGAGTATTTGCAGTTATCATGATCCGTAAATGTAAAGACCATGGCTATTTCAGGGGAGAGGAATGCCCTGATTGTGGAGAAGAAGGACGGTATGTGTTGGATGATGATCGGGAGGAACGCCTTGGAAGGTTCGTTTCCGGTGCATTGAGACATTTCCCGGATGATGTGGGCATCGAGATGGACCCACAGGGATGGGTCGACCTGGATCAGCTCTGCGAAGTCATGAAAAGACGTTATAAATGGGGAACCATGGAACGTCTGGTCTCACTTGTTGAATCTGACAAAAAGGGACGCTATGAGATAGATGACGGCTACATAAGGGCCAGATACGGTCATTCCGTAGATGTGGACCTCATCTCGGATTACCCTGCCAATGAGCTGGATTACCTGTATTACGGTGTCAGCCAGGAAGAGGCAGACATGTTACTTGATAATGGTATCTATCCTATCAGGCAATGTTATGTTCATCTGAGCACGTTATTTGATAAAGCAATGGAAGCAGCTTCTGTTCACACCGATAACCCTGTGATAATCGAGGTCGATGCCAATGCAGCTCAGCAGGACGGAGTGGATATAGTTACTGTGAACGATGATATTGTTCTTGCAAGAGGTATTCCGCCTGAGTACCTTACGGTCGTAGAGGATGAGTAAGCTCATTCCACGACTACTTCAAAAACCTCATCTTTTTTATTTATACTGAACTTAACATCGAGCAGTTGCTCTGTCACATGGATGTTGGTCAGACAATGCTGGCTTATCTCTCTTGTTGTGAACGAGCCTTTTCCCGCAAGTCCCAGGTACGGGATCAACTGGTCTGCAAGGTGAATGTCAACTGATGTCGGAGATAGCAGTTCGTCAACAAGGAACCTGGCAGCATGGGATCCTACCTTTTCGGCAGGCAATCCTCTTTTACCAATGCTTACTGCTCCTTTATGATCCGACCATAATGTGATGCCGCTTCCGGTGGAAAGGAAGTTTTCTGTCTCTAGCTTTATGTCCGATATTATCTCGTTCTCCTCGAGAATAGAGATGGCCGAATCCGCCTGTCTCTTAGCAACATGTTCAGGCAGGTTCGAGCAATGTGATACGCCGAGTACCTTGTTCTTAGCACTCGTTCTTTTATCAAAATTATGTCCTTTGAGATCAGAAGGTTCGATCACTATCTTTATGGTACCTCCTCCTTTTGGATAATAGCCACGTTCTATGATGTCTATCCGGGCTTTGTAACCCATTTTAGAAAGGGCTTTTAAGGTGACCTTTTCGATGTAGTCTATCGATGGGGACCATGCGACATCGGTCCCCCCTGTGATCCTTAGTTCCGTTCTGCCTGAAGAGTAGGCCGCAACAGGCATTATCGACTGCAGTAGCAGGGGTATACTTCCAGCAGTACCAATGTGGATATCTTTTTGAAACCCCTTTATTTCCGATGGAGAAAAGCATATCTGTGTAGATCCGGGAAAAAGTCCTTTGACATTGGCATCGCACATCAGTGCGGCTGTTTCTATAGACTTTAGGTGCTGGGGTTTAAGTCCTTCCTTTGGTCGGTTCTGTCTTATATTCTTTATTTTGACATCTTTTTTTGTGATCGCAGAGAGTGCAACAGCTGTTCTGAGTATCTGTCCCCCGCCTTCGCCAAAAGAACCATCTATTTCGATCATGACCTTCTCTTACTCATTTTCTTCAGTGCACCTTTTGCAGCAAAGCTTACAGGATCTATAAGCATTGATACAGGAGGTGCATAACAGGTCTCGATATTCGCCAGTTCTTCAACAGTGGTCTTCTTATTGATCGCAAGGGTGAGTGCATCTATTCGTTCTTTCACTCCTTCTCCTCCCACGACCTGCGCACCCACAAGATATTGCTCACTGAAGATCAGTTTTATGAAAAGTTGTTTTCCACCGGGGTAATAGTCTGCACGTGTAGATCCGGTAGCCAGTCCTGTTACTATCTTTATATCATTCTCCATGGCCTTCTTTGATGTGATCCCTGTTGTTCCCACCTGGAGTTCTCCGATCACAGCTACCCATGGATTCAGTATAGGTCCAAATTCTGTGGATACTGATGTCAGGTTATTGGTAATGATGCCTGCCATCCTTCTGGCGGTGCTGGCTACCTGGCTTAACATAGCCTTTCCGGTGATGGTATCATGGACCTCGACACATTCGCCTCCGCAGTAGATATCCTTGCAGATCATCCCATTGACAGAAGGCTGCAGGTAATTATCTACGATGATCCCTCCGGTTTCCCCAATATCTATTCCTGCATCAGAAGCGAGTTTATTTTCAGGTGATACTCCAGTGGATAATATTACTAGGTCTGCGGGAAACTCCGATGATGCTATAGTGACAGAGTTAACTTCTTTTTCCCCATTGATGGATCCTGGTGCATAGCCTGTTATGACCTTTACTCCAAGAGATGAAAGGTGTTCATGTACTATATCTGCCATGTCCGGGTCCAGATTATGTGAGAGGATAGATGTGCTTCTGTTGATAAGTGTCGTATCTACATTCCTTTGGGAAGTAGCAGCTGCCATCTCTGCACCAATGGACCCTCCTCCGATGATCACAACATTCGATGTATTCTCAAGTGCTTTTTCAATTCTTTTAGCATCAGAGAGAGTTCTCAATGTGAGGACGTTCTCAAGGGAAGTGCCCGGGATCGGTGGGATGATCGGACTGCTCCCAGTGGCTATGACAAGTTTATCATAGGGATATTTCTCTCCTGCAGATGTCACAGTTTTTTGTTCAATGTCTATGGAGTCCACCCTGGTCTCAAGTCTCAGGTCTATTCCCATGTCCCTGAAGGTCTTTGGTTCTCTCAGGACGAGTGAATCAAGAGAATCTATCTGTCCTCCTATTGCAAATGGCATTCCACACTGGCTATAGGCTGTATGCCGGTCTGTGGAGAATATGGTTATGGAATGGTGGCTATGGCGGGTAAGGCTTGTAGCTATGGCCATTCCGGTTGCACCAGCGCCGATGATGATCACCTTTTGACTGCTGCGTATATTTTTTTGTTGCATAATCCTTTAGAGGTCTGTCTGGATATTAATCCTGTTCCCTATGGTGAGCTATATCAAGATGGGTTGTGTTTTCCATTTGAAATCTCAAACATAACAGGTATATACAAGGATCGCGGCAACCCATAAGTTTATAAAACTTTGAATTCTATTACTTAATGTGATCATTATGATATGGTCATATTAATGCTTGAAAACAAGATAATACAGATACTACGAACAAGGGTATCTTTCAATAATACAATTAAGTCATTCATAATCACTACCTATTAAAAATAGGAATCATCATCGATACAGCATCTATTACATCATAAAAAAGATGCTTAAAGGTCAAAAGCTAAAAGTATTCAATGAGGGATTTGGAAATACTGCTTATGACCAAGCCAGTAAACAGTTGAAATAGCACATTTACATTTTGTGCAGAGTGTAGCTTACTGCTGTTCTCAGCTTGGCGTTGGTTCAGATCAAGTGGAAACCTTCATGTTTAATCATTGGTTTTTAGTTCTACATACTACTGGCCTTTCGGTATGAGTGCCATTCAGGTAGTCTTATTGATTCTCTTTTTTGTATTCCGAATTGTTCTGGTATCGCTCATTACCCAATTTCGGAGATCATTACATGCAAAATGCAGATACTACTAAATATATAATTCATTCAAAGATAGGTGCAGATGGAATAATCGAACGTCCTGATATAGTAGGGGCGATCTTTGGCCAGACCGAGGGATTGCTTGGTTCTGACCTTGACCTTCGTGACCTTCAGAAGACAGGAAGGATCGGCAGGATCGAGGTCGTTGTCAGTGCAAAGGGCGGTAAGACCAAAGGTACTATCCTTATTCCTTCAAGTCTTGACAAGGTGGAGACCTCCATACTTGCAGCATCCCTGGAAACTATAGACAGGGTCGGACCTTGCAGTGCCAAGATCGAGATCACACATATAGAGGATGTAAGGGCAACCAAGCGTCACCAGATAATCGAAAGGGCAAAGTTCATTTTCACAGGTATGTTCGATGAGAACCTTCCTGAATCCCAGGAGATCGCTGATGAGGTTCGCCAGTCTGTAAGGATCGAGGAAATGCAGTACTTCGGTAAGAACAAGATCCCATGTGGACCTGCAGTGTTCGATTCAGATGCGATCGTTGTGGTAGAGGGACGTGCAGATGTCCTTAACCTTTTGAAGTACGGTATAAAGAACACTATTTGTGTTGGTGGCACCAATGTTCCTCCGGAGGTTGCAGAGTTGACCAAGAAGAAGGATACCGTGACTGCTTTCACTGACGGTGACCGTGGTGGAGAGCTCATCATCAAAGAACTTGTTCAGGTAGCCAATATCGATTACATTGCAAGGGCACCTGACGGAAAGAGTGTCGAGGACCTTGTACAGAAGGAAATAGTAAGGTCCCTCAGGCAGAAGGTTCCTGTAGAGCAGGTTATCGATAAGTATGTCATAAAGGATCAGGGAGGACCTGCTGAATCCAGTGGACGTGCTCCACGTCTTCCAAAGCGCAAGGAAAGAAGGACAACGCCTGCAGCACCTGTAGCAGATGTCAAGCGTGTACCTTCATCTCAGGTCAAGAGACCTTCCAGGGAACAGACAAGAGAAAGGGACCCAAGGAAGAAAGAGCCAAGAGAAGCACAAAAGGTAGAAAAGGCACCAGTAGCGGAAAAGACAAAGAAGCCTTCATCTCCTGAGAACAAGAGGTTCAAGGATCATGCAAGTGACCTTATAGGTACTTTCAGTGCACGCTTCCTTGACAGTAAGGATAATGTGGTCAATGAGACCGCAGTTCGCGATCTTGTCAGCACCCTTAAGGATTACGAAGATGAGGTTAAGACCGTTGTCTTTGATGGTGTTGTTACCCAGAGGATACTGGACATTGCAGCTGATAAAGGTATAGAGCGTCTTATTGGTGCAAAGGTAGGTAGTGTGACCAAGCGACCTGCTTCTGTCAAAGTTCTAACTGCAGCTTCACTGTGAATATATAATGTGCGCTTGCGCACATCATATATATTTCTACTTTTTTATTGATATTTTTTTATGTGCTTTCTATCTTTTCTTACAAACTATTCGCTCATTTGTAATGTTTAATCATTTAAATTAAACAGAAAAATTTATAAACTCTACATGCGGCAATCATTTCCGTGGGAAATACCTTTATTATGAAATTTCCCAACTACATGTAGTGCATTATTTTAAACAGTGCACAAATGAACAATTATTGTTCGATTTTAAGCGAAGGTTGGTTGGTATGCACAAAGATGAACTAATACAATTGCACACATTAATGGCACAGATAAGGAAACATTTTGAACACATGGGTCTATCTCCTTACGGAGAATATGATTCGTTATCAATTAGTCCCTTACACGTTCACAGAAGTAAGGCTGAACACAAGCATGCTATATTCGTTCTTGGGAATGACATTGCATCTGCATTATCACAGGATGATGTCTCAGGGATGGGTCGTACATCTATAAGGATGCACGAGCTTGCAACAAGGGCAAGCGAGAATATAGCAAATACAAATTAGATATGATCAAGGAATCTGAAAATACTTCTCTTTCCCAAAAGGTCTGAGTCCTTTTTCGTTCCTATGATCCCTGGTGTGAACGGTGTCAGGCGTTTCTTCATAATGATGCCGTCCTCTCCATCAGAGTAATAGCCATGCTCTATCCAGCATGGTAAAAAATCCATACGTTTATAGAATTCCTGAGCTCTGATGTTAGTTATCCTTACTTCAAGGCTCGCATTTTGAAGTAACTTTGTCATGAATACTGTCAGGATCGAATTCATGAGCTTTGCTCCGACCCCCAGACTTCTGTACCCTCTTCTCACGGCAAGCGAGAATATCCTTCCTTCGTTCGAGGACAGGGCATATCCCACAACAAAACCTACTATATACTTATTATATTCGGCAACAAGGAACCCATCACTGTTCATTTCGTAGAAGTTCATATAGAGAAAAGGGTTGTGTTCTGAAAACGCTTCTGACTCAATTTCCAGAACCTCTTCGAAATCTCCAGGTTCAAAGTTCCTGATAACTATCATCTATAGACCACTGAATTATCTCTCATTCTATCTTTTTTACATGACGCAGGTCAACTGCAACTCCACGGTTGGACCGTCTCATCTCATCTCCGCTCATGTTGGCTCTTCCTACTGCGATAGCATTCTTTCCACTGATCAGCACCTCATCGTTTGGTCTTATCAATGGATCGGCATCTATCACTCCTGGTGCAAGTAGTGAACCACGTGGAACAAAATCATCTATCTTCACAATGTATCTTTCCTGGTCCAGCATTGCCTTTGCACCTTCAATGGTGATCGCCAGGGTCCCGTATTGTGGTATCAATGTAATTAGTTGCTTCTTTCCGACGAAGACCTGATGTTTCGGGAAAGGCCCTTTGATAGTTGATCCTTCAGGTACAAGTATCTGTCCTGAACCTTTTCCGAACTGATAATCTGCAACTGCTTTCATGAGGTCCTTCTGGGTCTGCTCATGGCTTCTTTTTCTTCCAGTGGTAAGTTCGGATACCGTAGTGTTGAGCTTCTTCAGTGATGCAGGTGATGTCACGCTACCGGTACTTGTGTATATTATATCTATACTAAGCTTCTCCGCTACCATCTCACATACCTGTCTGTATGCGTCCTCTACATGTGCAACTATTGAAGTGTATTTATGTTGCAAAAGATAGTTCTCAAGGCAGGATGCAACCCATTTTATTTCTTCAGCATCCCAATATCCCGTTACTGTCGTATCATAATGTGCTGCAGGGTATGTCAGTTCGAGCTCTCTTGGGACTATTCCCATGGGTGAGGTGATTATAACTTCATGTACAAATTTTCTGCTCTTCCCAAGGGCATTGATGAACTTCCAGTGGGAATTGGATGTGGAATATGGTTTTTTGGCAGAACACGGCAGAAGCAATAAGATGTCTGTCTCAGGTGGGGTATATCTTTCCTGTATCCTTTTTGCAAATCTGACGATCTCAACCCTGTTCTGGGATTCGCCGCAGGTTGCGATCAGGGAATTGTTCCTGGCCAGAGGTGCTTTGCCCTCCATATATTTGAATTCCTCATCAGCAAGTCTCATCAGACCAGTAAGCCATGTCCGAACTCTACATTGTCCTTCTATATACTCACGTAGCATCCCGGAACGTATCTTTTCTCTGACAAGGGCTGCTTCAGCTTCCATTGCAGCGATATTGTGCTGTTCCACTATCTTTGCCCTGCTCTTTTTATCCATACTCATAAGATCTGATATGCTGGTGGATGAACAGGCACTGCATCTGCATGGAAGTTCGGCAAGTGAGTCCAGATAGAACTGTCCGGCTGTTGTGAGGTATATATCGTTATGTGCTGCAACGATCGCCTTTGTATTATCAAGAACATCGACACCCAGATAGACAAGCATTGCCAGGTTCTCAGGAGTGCAGATATTAGGTGTGTAGATCGCTGTATCAGATGCTACTGTATCTCTCATCCCGATAATGGTGCTAAGGAAGGTCCTTGCATTGTTCTCGAAGCATCCTGCGCCTTCCATTACATAGAGGTCATGGTCTTCTACTTCCTGACCTGGAATGTATATGGTACCTGTTGCTCCGGTAATTGAGAACTCTGAATTATTTGCAAGTTTCAGAGCAAGGTCATGTGGTGCATCAGGTGTGAGGTCCTGATGGGGGAGTATTATCAATATGTCGTCACCTGCTTTTTCCCTTAGTTCCTGGAGTTGCTTCACTGCTTCTTCTCTGTCTGCGTATCTCCATAGTGAACCTCCGTCAATTATTGGACTGTCAGGGGATCCAAGGCTTCTTGTATCTATTATATAAGGCGTCTGGATAGTTGTTCTAAGCAGAAATTTCCCTATCCTTGCAGCACCATCTCGCTGCTGTACCTCAAAGTATCGTGTCATTGGTGCTTAATAGTTGTAGTCAGATGTAAATGTTTGCCTTCACCAAAAAGTATAAATCTTACTATCCCACTTAAAAAACGATTCCATGCAAAAATCCGATCTACTTAAAAAGCTGCAGGATATCGTGGGGAATGAAAGGGTTTCCGCGTCTGCTGCAGAGCTTTATTGTTATTCATGTGACGCCTCTCAAGTTAGGGGCATGCCTGATTTTGTTATCAGGCCAGCAAATACTGAACAGATCTCAAAGATAGTCAGTCTTGCAAATGAGAAAGAGATCCCTGTGACCGCAAGAGGTGCAGGGACAGGACTTGCCGGTGGAGCTGTGCCGGTAGAGGGTGGCATTGTACTTGACATGTCATCTATGAACAGGATACTTGAGATGGACCTTGGTAACCTTCAGGTCACAATTGAGCCAGGGATTGTTCAGGAAAAACTGAATGATGCACTTGAGCCATACGGTTTCTTTTTCCCGCCAGACCCAGGAAGTTCTGCGATGTGTACCCTTGGTGGACTTATCGCTAACAATGGAAGTGGAATGAGGTCTGTTAAATACGGTACTACCAGGAATTATGTACTTGGACTTGAAGTTGTTATGGCAGATGGTACTGTGGTAAACACAGGTACCAAAGTAACAAAATCGGTTGCTGGTTATTCATTGACCGATCTATTCGTAGGTTCTGAAGGAACTCTTGGTATCATAACAAAGGCTACATTGAAGGTAAGGGCGCTTCCAAAAGAGCGTTCCGTATTGCTTGCCTCTTTCGAGGACCCCGAGCATGCAGGAGAAGCAGTTGTAAAAGTGCTCTCCTCAGGTATTGTACCTTCAGCATGTGAGATCCTTGACAGGAACATTATAGAGGCCATCAACACCTACGACCCGCACATCGGTCTGCCAAAGGCAGGTGCGATCCTCATGTTCGAGGTAGATGGTACTGAGAACACTGTCCGTGAAGGTATAGAGATGATCAAGGATGCATGCAGCACTCTTGCAACAAGCATCAGGGCAGCCTCGGACAAGAAGGAAAGGGATGAGATATGGGCTGCAAGGAGACTTGTAGGTGCAGCGGTGTCAAGGCTTGACCCATTGCGTACCCGTGTGTATGTAGGTGAGGATATTGGTGTCCCGATAAAGGAACTACCTGGTATGCTTCACAAGGTCGGTGAGATATCAAAGGAGTTCAAGCTCCCTATTATGACATACGGTCACATCGGTGATGGGAACCTCCATACCGGAATGTGTATCGATATGCTCAGCGATAAGGAATGGGACAAACTGACCAAGGCCGCAGACAAGATCCATCTCACAGCGATAAGTATTGGTGGAACTGTAACTGCCGAACATGGAGTTGGAAGTGCAAGGGCAGAGTACCTTGGACTTGAACTTGGCAAAGGCCTTGATGTAATGATATTGATAAAGAATGCACTTGACCCCAAGGGAATACTTAATCCCGGGAAGATGGGGGTCTGAGAATGAACGATTCAGATATGCGTTCAATACTGAAATGTGTCCGTTGTGGAACATGCCGCTCGGTATGCCCGGTCTTTGATGTTATCGGCTGGGAATCGGCCAGTTCCAGAGGACGTATGCTTGTTGCCCATGGGCTTTCCCAGGGAATGGAAGCTGATGAAGGTGTCTTTGATAGTATCAACACCTGTACCACATGCGGACTATGTGAACAGATGTGTCCTTCCGGAGCATCTCCTGTGAAGGTCATAGAAGATGTACGTCACCAGCTTGTACTTCAGGGCAAGATGACCGATGCCCAGAAGCTCCTTCGTACTGATGCCATTGAGAAAGGTAATCCTCTTGGTGAGGAAAAGGACAGGATGGCATGGCTTGGAGATTCTAAAAATGATGTCCCTGAAAAAGCTGATCATGTCTTCTTCGCAGGTTGTCTTGCTTCATACAGGTACCCTGAGCTCACAAAGAGAACTTTTGACATACTCAGGAAGTTCGGTGTGACCGTATTACAGGAAGAGGTATGTTGTGGTTCCCCGCTCCTGAGGACCGGCTCTGATCCATCAGAACTAATGTCAAAGAATCTGGAGCAGATCCGCAAGATTGGTGCGCACACGATAATCACTGGTTGCGCAGGATGTTTCACAACTTTGAAGAATGATTATCCTGACAACATTGAAGTCGTCCATGTGGCTGAGTTCCTTGCAGACCGTCTTGCTGAGATGGACCTGAAGAAACTTGATCTAAAGGTTACATATCATGACCCATGTCACCTTGGAAGGTGCAATGGTGTCTTCGATGCACCAAGACAGATCATCAAGTCAATATGCTATCTTGAGGAAATGAAGAGCAACAGGGAAAAGTCCAAATGCTGTGGAGCAGGTGGTGGAGTGCTCAAAGGTTATCCTGAACTCTCCCTTGAGCTTTCAAAGAACAGGCTTGAAGAGATCCCTAAGGATGTCGACTATCTTGTAACTGCATGTCCTCTTTGCCGCACGAATCTCAAACGTGGTGGTCCGAGGGTTGATGTTCTGGATATTATCGACCTGTTAGAAATGGCTATGGAATAGCCATTTTAGTTCTCTTTTTGATAGTTGCTTATTTTAAGAATTAAAAGGGCATGCAGCTCATGTTCTCTTCATCTTTCTGTTCAAGGCCAGTGCCAGAAGCGCACCTGCCAGCTCAAATCCAGGTGTAGGGGAACTCTCAACTGCATTAGGTTCATCTATCTCTTCGATGTATTCTTGCACTATGATGGGTTCTGGGTCTTGTTCCAGTTCCACGTATCCATTCATTCTTCTCAACTCTGTATAATCAACGTTCAATCTATTGATGATAAGGTATGTGGGGTATCTTCCACCATCAATATTTGCTCCAAGTGCTTCGTAGACAATTGAGTTTCCGTCATTTGACCAGTAGACTTCATAGATTGCTGCTCTGTCCCATTCCATAGGGTTTTCTCTGGTACTTTCGATATAAAAATGCAACAATTCCCTGTGCAGCACTGTATTGTTGTTCACGGAGCATATGTCTATGACATATTGTCCATTCCTACAATCCTCTGAGAAGACTACTCTTGGAGCAGCATACATTTTGCTGTCAGGGGAGAACGCAACAGGATAGTATCCTGTGGTAATTATGTTCTTAATGTTAGTGTCATTTCCAGTTATTGTATTGCTTATAAAAAAATCTTCGTCATGTGCACCTATCCATCTCAAAACAACGCTATAATTGCCATCTGGGCTGGTTGTTGTTCGTGGAGTGAACTTCTGAGCTAAGTTGATCTGTGAGTGCTCTCCATCCTCGCTATAGGCAATGATCTGGTGGGCTTCAATACTATCTGGATTTGTGTATGAGTGGGAGTAAAATGAATCCTCACTGATATTTTCATCGATGCCTATTATGGGGCTTGCAATTGATAGTTGTGTCAGGATGCATAGGGTTAATAATATGAGGGCCAACAATTTGTATTTCATTAGCATACCTTCTATTTTTTATATAAAGTATAATTTGAAATACAGTAATCGTAACTGTGTTAAAAAGGTTACGATTTTCTTCTGCGGATCACCAACCTCTTTTTCCACCTTTTTTCCTGCTTATGAGGCAGTTCCAGGAATTGCCTACAAGATCAAGTCTGTCAGCGCGTTTCAATCCTTCATAGACAAGGTTGTAGTTCCCGGGCTCCTTGTAGTGCAGCATCGCTCTCTGTATGCTCTTTTCCTTTGCTGATGTTGCCACATATATCTTCTTCCCGGTGAATGGGTCGATTCCAGTGTGGAACATACATGTTGCAGATGTCATAGGAGTTGGTGTGAAATCCTGCACCTGTCTGGTGTATCTGCCGGTGTCCCTGATGTATTCTGCGGTCTCTATCATATCCTTGAGGGTACATCCAGGATGACTTGACATGAGGAACGCAACGAGGTACTGGTCTTTCCCCAGTTTCTTGTTTATCTCCTTGTACTTCTCCTCAAATCTCTCAAAGATCTCCCTGTCCGGTTTCTTCATAACATCTGTCACATGGTCAGTGTAGTGCTCCGGCGCGACCTTCAGTTGTCCACTTACGTGGTGAGCACATAGTTCTTCCATGTATTCTTCATCAAGCAGGGCGAGGTCGTAACGGACACCATAACCGACGAATACCTTTTTGATCCCTGGCAGGTTCCTGAGTCTGCGCATGAGCTCTATAAGCTTCTTGTGACTTGTGTCAAGGGAAGGGCAGGCCTTAGGGTAGATGCAG
Organism: Methanolobus profundi; assembly: GCF_900114835.1. Classification (GTDB taxonomy): domain Archaea; phylum Halobacteriota; class Methanosarcinia; order Methanosarcinales; family Methanosarcinaceae; genus Methanolobus; species Methanolobus profundi. Next base: position 368,376 of record NZ_FOUJ01000004.1, read on the forward strand.
ACCTTGTCCTTACATACTCCCTTTTCCTCCCAGTTCTTGCAGTCCATTCCATACATATTGGCAGATGGTCCGCCAAGTCCGTTGATTGTGCCTTTGAATCCTTTCATATCTCTGAAGCTTTCGGCTTCTCTGAGTATTGATTCGATGCTGCGGCTGCGTATCATTCTTCCCTGATGCAGGGCAATGGCACAGAAAGAGCATGCTCCAAAGCATCCTCTGTGGGTGTTAATTGAGAATTTCACCATGTCAAGGGCAGGGACCTCCTCTTTGTATGATGGATGTGTCTCACGTGTGAATGGAAGTTCATAGACGTGGTCCAGTTCCTCTGTTGTCAGAGGACGCATTGGCTTGTTCTGGACTACCACTGTCTTTGGATGTACCTGTATGATATCATGACCTCGTATGTGGTCCTGTTCCTGGTATACCGTTTTGAAGGTCTTTGCATAGAGTTCCTTGTCCTTAGAGACCTCGACATATGGTGCGATCTCGATGCGGTCCTTCAGGAGTTCTTCTCTTTTGGCTTTCCATGTCTTGATGTCTATTTTCCAGGCTGTTCCTTCAATGTCAGTTATCTCTGATACGGGAGTTCCTTTGTTCAGTCTGTCTGCTATCTCCAGTATCTGGAGTTCTCCCATTCCGTAAACAAGGAGGTCAGCAGGTGCATCTGCAAGGATGGACTGGCGCACTTTGTCGGACCAGTAATCGTATTGTGCGAAACGGCGGAGTGAGGCTTCAATTCCACCAACTATCCTTGGCACATCTGGATATGCTTCTCTCAGGCGGTTGGAATACACAAGCGTGGCTCTGTTAGGACGGAGTCCCGGTTCATTTCCAGGTGAATATGCATCATCATGGCGCAATCTCTTAGATGGGGTGTAGTTGCTGACCATGGAGTCTGTGTTACCTGCACTGATGGCGAAGAAGAGGCGTGGCTTTCCCAGTTTCTTGAAATCCTCTACATCATCCCATTTAGGTTGTGAGATCACTCCTACTCTGTATCCTGCATCTTCCAGTACTCTACCTATGATACTTGTTCCAAATCCTGGATGGTCTACGTAGGTATCACCGGTGACGATTATAACGTCAAGTTCATCCCAGCCTTTGTTTTTGGCTTCTTCGATACTCATCGGGAGGAACTTTGAGGTATCAGCTCTTCCGCTCTTTTTATTGTGTTTCATGTTGGGTCCTTATAGGAGCATGCTTTTGGACATGCGTAATGAGAATTGTATTTGTGTGTTGACATCATTGCTTGTCACTTCTCCATGTCCCGGGTAAAGTGTTTTGACATCAAGTTGCACAAGTTTATTGATCGAATCGGTCAGCTGTGAACGACTGCCGCCTTCAAAGTCGGTCCTTCCGATACTTCCGTTAGGGAACACCGTATCCCCTGAAAAGAGGCTTTTGGACTTTGTCTCGTAGAGGCAGATGCCTCCCGGAGTATGTCCGGGTGTGTGGATCACTTCCAGTTCCTCTTCCTCACTTACGGGTATTTTGTCACCTTCACTTAGGAGAATATCAGGCTCAAAAGCTGGTGCCTTGTATCCGAACATTGCGGAGGCGCTTACTCTGTCATTCTTGAGAAAAGGTGCATCTTCTTTGTGAATAGCTATCTTTGCACCACTTTGGTTCGCTATCTCCTGTGCTGATGCTGTATGGTCATAGTGGCAGTGGGTAAGTATGATGAGTTCAAGGTCCTTGATATCTATATTCTCACTAATGGCTGAGATGAGTCCTTCTGTGCTCATTCCTGTATCTATCAGTATCTTTCCATTGATGAGGTATGAATTGGCATCGTAAAGGCCTATGTTGAAATGTTTGACCTGCATGTAATTTCTCCTGTGTCAAAAAAGAATGGGTTCAGAGTTCAAATGCCCTGCGGGTATTTTGTACTGTCGCCATGGCTATTTCAGTTTCATCTATTCCTTTGAGACTGGCTATGACCGGTACAGAATCGAGGACAAAGGCCGGTTCGTTCCTGCCTTTCCGTGGTGAGAGGTATGGGCTGTCGGTCTCTATGAGCATGTGCTCAAGAGGCAGGTTCTTTGCTATCTCTTTATGGTGCTCTGAGAAGCAGACAAGTGTTGGTACTGATACATAGTGTCCTGCATCGACTATGTTCTTCATGGTCTCAATTGAGCCGCCATAGCAGTGAAAGACAACTCGGTTCAGGTCCTTTGTCATTTCCAGTGCAAGTTCTTCTCCGTCCCGGCCATGTATGACCAGGGTCTTGTTGTATCTGTCTGCAATATCGATGACCTTGCTGAAGACCTCTTCCTGTCTTTTCCTTCCGGCATCTGTTGTACAGTAATAGAAATCAAGTCCTGCTTCTCCTATCCCCACGGCCTTATCGACATTCCGTTCCATCTGTGCCAGTATCTGCTTGATTTTTTCTTCGTTGGCTTCAGGGACCATCTGAGGACTGAGTCCCAGGGTAGCATGGATATGATCGTATCTTTTAGCGAGCTCAAGGGAATCTGCATTGGTCTTGTAGTCTATGCCGGAATTTATCATTGTGACCACACCACTGGCCCTTGCTCTCTCTATTGTCTCATGCCTGTCCTTGTTGAATTTTGGAAAATCAAGGTGGCAATGGGAATCTATTACTTCATATTTCATGTGTACTCATTTATGGACTTATTATATAGATATGAACCTGTGATCCTGGCATGTTCAAAAACAGAGTTCAAAGGTCGATAAAAAAAGAAAGGATCTGAGAACCGTGGTATCCACGGCCTCGGTTACCAATTTAAGTTATTCCATGCTCCAGAGCTTCTTTTTGTCAAGAAGCAGGTTGATGGCTGTTATGAGTGCGTCCACGGATGCGGTTGCGATATCTGCGCTGGCAGATTGCGCACTGGCCACACGTCCTTCTTCGTCCTCAACAGAGATGGTTACCTCTGCAAGGGCGTCACTTCCGCCTGTAATGGCTTCAAGAGCGAAGTCGCGTACTTTTACCTTCGTGTATTCGCCGATCATAAGTTCTACTGCTTTGAGGGCAGCATCGATGGGTCCTACTCCGTAGTTGGATGCAACTGCTTCCTGGTCTCCGATACTGGCCCTGACAACGGCTGTTGGTGTTGTGAGGTTGCCTGTCATAACAGAGAACTCTTTCAGGATGATGGTCTCGTTTCCGAGGTTCCTTCCAAGGACGGCTGATGCGACTGCATGGAGATCCGCATCACATATGCGCTTACCTTTGTTCGCTATGTCCTTGATCTGGGCAAGTATCTCATTCAGTTGCTCATCGGTGGTCTCGATTCCCATGTCTTCAAGGGACTTCTTGACCGCATGCTTTCCTGCATGTTTTCCTATGACTATACGGCGCTTGTGACCTACCATTTCCGGGGTCATGATGCCGGGCTCGAATGTATCGGATTTTTCGAGTACGCCGTGGGTGTGTATGCCTGATTCGTGTGCGAATGCATTGTCACCGACAATTGGTGTGTTTGCAGGCATGTGTATGCCAGTGTAGTTCTCCACCATTTTTGCAGTTTCAAGCAGATACTCTGTATTGATGTTTGTCTTTGCACCATATATGGATTGAAGACACATCACGACCTCAGCAAGGTTCGCGTTACCGGCACGTTCTCCGATGCCGTTCACAGTTACCTGTATCTGGCTTGCACCGGCTTCTGCTGCCATAAGGCTGTTAGCAACTGCTATTCCAAAGTCATTGTGGCAATGGACGTCAATTGGTATGTTCACATGAGTGTTGATATTCTTTACAAGCTCGTACATGGACGAAGGTGACATTACGCCTACTGTATCAGGTACGTTTATTATGTCACAGCCTGCTCCTTCTACGGCCTGGTACACTTCTATTAGATAGTCAAGGTCGGTCCTTGTGGCGTCCATGGCTGAGAACATACATTTTGCGCCATGGTCCTTGATGTATTCAACGGCATCTACTGCCATTGCAAGTACTTCTTCCCTGCTTTTCTTTATAGTATGTATCCTCTGGATGTCAGAGGTTGATACAAAGGTGTGTACCATATCAACATTACAATCTATACATGCATCCAGGTCTTTGGTTAGGACGCGGGCAAGACCACAGACATCGAGACTCAGACCTTCGTTGGCTATGGCTCTTACATTTTGCTTTTCGCCTTCCGAAGAGACCGGGAAACCAGCTTCGATCACATCTACGCCAAGTTTGTCCAGTTGGCGGGCAATCTTAAGCTTTTGATCGTTGGTGAGTGATACGCCAGGTGTTTGTTCACCGTCGCGCAGTGTCGTGTCAAAAATAGTCTTGTGTTTATCTATAAGTGGTTTATCGCTGTAAAAAGCGATCCCTCAGTTCTACGGTTGAATTCATATTAATCACATCGCCTTGTAACTTATGTTATAAATAGCCTCCGTAGTACATCAGTCTTTCCGTGAATTTCTATAATGTAATATTGTCTGTATCCTCAAAATTTCTATTGAATTCTTCAACGTTCTCCGCAACACTTTTATAGTAAGTCTGTTATGTAAGGGTGCTCGCGAGGAGCTCACTGGTGCGGTGCTCGCATCGGAAAACTTGCTCGTGGGAAACATTCGATGAAGTAATAATTTCATTTCATCAGGCTGGTGTTTACAAAGGTCCATCCTTTGCCTTCGGATCTCTTGATCCGGAAGGTATATATACGATGGCAGCCTTTGAAGGAGTCCGCGCAAATCGCGCGAAAACACTTACAATCACCGCCTTTAACAAGTGGAGACAGAAGCTTTTTCTGTCTGACGTTGGATTTGGCAGTTCGGTTAATTCTGACCGGTAGTGTATAACTACAAACAATTAAGGAATTAACCAAACTATGTGCAAATAGGAAATATTCTCTCAATGAGAGTTCTTTCCGACTGATTCCTAAATGACTTCCAAAATAACATATTCTTTGTGTGTGATCAACAATTCTGGTTGATCCTGCCAGAGGTCACTGCTATCAGTATTCGACTAAGCCATGCGAGTCAAATGTTCT
>NZ_FOUJ01000005.1 GCF_900114835.1 Methanolobus profundi
AAGTAAAGTATAAATGTAATGGATTCATTTGTGAATCGCTCATTGCCAAGGTGGCGGAGCGGCTACGCAATCGCCTGCAGAGCGATTCCATTCCGGTTCGAATCCGGACCTTGGCTTTACTTTCATCAACATTCATTTGAGTGAGTTTGGCGGCCATAGCGGCAGGGCAATTCCTGTACCCATACCGAACACAGAAGATAAGCCTGCCAGCGTTCCTTACTGTACTGAAGTACGAGAGTCTTCGGGAACTCTGGATCGCTGCCATCTCACTCATTTAACCTTATCTATTCTTTTTCTGGATTACAACTTTTAATATCAAGAGCTTTGAATTTGTAGTTTTTATCTTTTGCATAGACTCTACTTTTTAGTCGGTATTCTTTCAGATATTTTCCCTAATTCATTTGTAAAATCTGAAATAGACATGTTCTCAGTGAGTTTGGCGTACTTTTAGATACATCATTCAAAATATTCACTTTATTACTTACAATAGTATTTATCCATAGACATCCCATGTAAAATGGGGTTAATTATATGAAATATACATTTCAGGATTCTACAGAATTGCCTATTCAACGGGACTTCATAAAGGATATACAGGAATTTATTAAATTATCTAAAGAGGTACATCCACTTGAGAAAGCATCCCGTCTTCTCAATGAAGAGAAGAAAAAAGGTACTATATCGTTTGAAAATGAGGTCAAAGCCCTTGATGGGTTTGAAACCGGTATCACAAAAGCGATACAGGAACTAAACAAAAATATTGAAGGAATTGATATTACCGGTGTGATAGATGAGTCGGTCGCATCAATATCTTCTATTTGTTCCAAGAGAAAAACAGAACTTGGAAAAAAGCTTGAAGATAATGTGAAAACCGCAGATTTTGAACTTGATCAGTTAAGCACTAAAATTATGTCTCTTCTAAACTCTTTCTTTGAAGGCACGATCTATAATTCAACAGACACATATATACTTGAACAGGAAGACGGAAGTATCCGTGGAAAGCAGATCTCATTTGCTGAGAACATGGAATACTGGTTTGATTTGGATCTTAATTCAACCTCGCTGAAAGTAGAGCATTTTTATAAAAAATTCCATGTACCTATATGGGTTTCAGGCGGCTTATTACATCGGGAAAATAAGGTGAAGAACATGGATCTATCCGATCACCGCATTATTTCCATGGAATATGATGGTGACGAACACCTTGAAGCCCTACTAAAGGATGATGATTCCGAGCATGTCTTCAGAATAGTTGCTGATGAAAATACCTTCATGATATTCCATAATGATCATGACATAACTGTTGATGAGGAATTGGTCCAATCTCTGGAAGAAGAAGAAGTCCTGCTTCTTATAAAAAAAATGAAGCAATATTTTTTAGTGGCTGTTCAGTCTCGTGTACTTTCTAAGGTTTTGATCGACGGTAAAGATGCAATATCTGAGAACCGAGTATTTGATTGCCTTAAGATCATCGCTTCAAAGTATGGTGACTTGATCAATGAATGTCTCGATAAAGGCTATAATAAGGAAGAGATCACAATTAAGATCGAGCGTCCGGATGAAACCCGAACAGAAAAATATATCGCAAAAGCAGAAATTTTCAGTCAGCTCTCAGATATTGGTAGTGAAGGTCTTGAACTTGCAGATATAATGAACGTTGTAGAAAAATGATAATTGACCGAATGGTATTGTTTTATGACAAATAAATGAGTCTTTCTAGACCAATAGGTTTTGTTTTAATTCAGGGCACCTTCCTCCCTGAATTTCTCAATTTTCGTTCTTTCTTCCTAGTGCCTCATGTACATCCTTTATTAGATCTGCGTTTGTAACAATTATTACCTCATCTTTTTCCCTCAACTTAGGGTCTTTTTCTGCAAGGATGAATTCATTCTTACGGTAAAGTCCTATGAATGCACTATCTTCAGGCAGCGATATCTCTGATAGTTTCATATTGATGACATCTTCTGTGATAATAACGCCCATAAAACGAACATTGGAGCGGACCAGATTACTTAGTTCGATCGTATTTATTCCTCTTATCACGTCCGATATGTACCTGGACGATATGCTTGATGGATTTATCATATAATAGAATCCAAGTTTATTGGCAACGTCCATGAACTGTTTATCATCAATCTTGAGAATGATCTTACCCACCTTTGCATCCCTGGCGATCAATCCTATGAGAATATTGTTCTGATCATTGCTCGTACAGGCAACTATTGCATCGGCATTGGAAAGGTCTGCTTTTTCAAGGATGTCAGGTCTTGTCCCCTCCGCATTTATCACTGTACAATCCAGTGTCTCTGCCAGCTCTTTAGCTATTGCCTCATCCTTCTCTATAAGTATTACCTCTCTTCCCTGTTCTATCATGTTCTTTGTGAGCTGTATTCCAAGTGAACCTGCACCTACTATGATAACTCTCATATTTTCACCATCCTCTTATTTGTCCGTTTCCTTTTGAACCATGTTCCAGGCATGAATATCAATATCAATGGTATTATTTCGATCCTTCCGAACAACATGTCTATTATCAATACTGCTTTCAGTACAAATGGCATTGCAGCACTTGTAGTCCCTGCCGAAAGACCCACAGTGCTCAATGCGCTGGATACCTCGAACACTGAGCTGCTTGTATCAATTCCGTGAAGCATGAAAATGAATGCTGAGACGACCAGTATCAAAGTATAAAGTAACATGAAGGTCACAAGGTTGTATATCTCATCACTTTCTATTACATGTTCCTCTATCTTCATTGGAGTAATGTTCTCTTTTGGAAGGAACAATCTTAGAAGGACATTGTGGACCACCTTAAAAAGCAGAAGAACCCTGAAAACCTTAATTCCTCCTGCAGTTGAACCCATATTCCCACCTATCCACATCATGAATATCAATACAGCTTTCGATGCTTCTGATAATATGGACAGGTCAAATGTAGAGAAACCAGCAGTTGTGACCGCGGATATTATCTGGAAAAGGTTGTCTTTGATGACATTATATCCAAAGTTCTCCTTTGAAAGCGTAAAGGCAAACAAGACCGAACCAATAGCGATAAGTGCCAGAAAATATCTCAGTTCCTTGTTCCTGAAGAACTTCTCCGGCTTTTTCAACAGATATGGATACAGTACGAAACTCACTGCACCCAGAAGGCACGATATGCTGATGGCAGCAGGTATGAGATTCCCTTGATACGCACCAATGCTAGAGGCCTGTGTTGAGAACCCACCTGTTGAAACACAGCAGAATGCATGACATATTGAATCAAAGAGTGACATGCCGCTGAGAAGTAGCAGTATTATCGATACTAATGTTATGACAATGTACACCTTACCAAGTGTTCGTGTTGTGGATATAACAGTTGGTTTGATCTTCATGTCTCCATAATTGGCCTTGTATATCCGGTATGCTGTTGTTCCCGGGCTTATCAATACTGAAAGCACAACAAGGATTATTCCTATTCCACCGACCCACTGACCCCACGAACGGGCGAACAGGAAGACCGGTCCAACATCAGCAGGCGCAACACTGAGTCCGGTAGTTGTCACTGCTGACACACTTTCAAAATAAGCGTCGAATAACGTCATTCCAGTTGAGAGTGACATTGGTATAGCACTGAGAAATGCAGAGACAGGGAACACAAGGGCCACGATAACAAGTGCTTCTTTTGTTTCCAGTTCATACTCCGGTAAGGTTCTGTATATTATTGATCCGAGACCGAACGCTGCAACAGCGGTAGCTCCATAATATATTGCAGCTTCAATGTTGGAAAATAAAAGTGCAGCTATCATTGGTACGATAAGCACGAATGTAAAAGCTATGAGATAATATCCCATGTACTTGGCCACAGCCTTTGTGTCAACAGGGGTATGCAGCTCGTACATATCTAATAATGCTCACTGAAACATTATAAATTATATCGTGCAACATAGTGAATGACCCTTTGACCTTCCCTTATTTTGTCTTTAGATATTCTTCCTTGTTTTCCCGGGAGGAAGCTTAAATATATCTTAACCTCATCTACTGGCTCATGTCACAATTCGATATAATCCATAAGGATGCAGCAGGGCGTATCGGTAAGCTGACCACTCCCCACGGAGTGGTAGAGACCCCTACTGTAATGCCTGTTATCAATCCAAATCTCCAGACCATAAAACCCTCTGAGATGAGGGATTTTGGTGCTGAGATACTTATCACTAATTCATACATCATCTACCGTAAAGATGAACTAAGGGAAAAGGCACTGAAAGACGGTTTGCATGCATTGCTCGATTTTGACGGTCCCATAATGACCGATTCCGGTTCGTTCCAGTTATCAGTCTATGGTGAGGTAGAGGTTACCAACGAGATGATCATCGATTTCCAGCAAAAGATCGGTACAGATATCGGTGTTCCTCTGGATATCCCTACACATCCTGATGTCTCCTATGAGAAAGCAAAGGAGGATATGGATATCACTATAGGCCGTCTGAAAGCTGCAAGGGAACTTGTAAAAGATGGCATGCTTCTGGCAGGTCCTGTACAGGGTGCAACTTACAAAGACCTCCGTGAGGAATGTGCCCGTGAGCTTTCAGATGTTGGTTTTGATGTCTATCCATTCGGTGCTGTTGTTCCATTAATGGAATCTTATCGCTATGCAGACCTTGTTGATGTTATTGCATCTGCAAAGAAAGGTCTTGACCCGGTAGCACCAGTACATCTCTTCGGTGCAGGACACCCAATGATGTTCGCACTTGCAGTTGCTCTGGGATGTGATCTCTTTGACTCTGCAGCCTATGCACTTTATGCAAAGGACAGGCGCTACATTACTTCAAGGGGTACTTATCATGTGGATAAACTGAAGTATCTACCATGTTCCTGTCCTGTATGTATAGCTCACACAGCAGAAGAACTGAAAAAGGCACATAATTGTACCGATCTTCTTGCAAGGCACAACCTCTATGTGACATTTGAGGAGATGCGTGAGGTAAAGCAGGCTATATGGGAAGGTAATCTTCTGGAGCTTGTGGAACAGCGTTGCCGTTCCCATCCAAGAATGCTGGAAGCACTGAAACAGATGTACACATATTCCGAATGGCTGGAAGAGTGTGACCCTTCATCCAAGTCCACCTTATTCTACTGCGGACCTGAATCCTCAAAGAGACCTGAAGTACTGCGCTTCAATAAACAGCTTGAAAGACTAACGATCGAAGGTTCTGTGTTAATAAGAGCATACCCTACGAAAATAGACAAAGAGTATGACAATGTCCTGATGTTCAAGCCGCCATTTGGTTCCTATCCGCAGGAACTTGCAGAGGTCTATCCATTCAATGCAGAGGTTGTAAGGACCCCTGACTATGAATCACTTGAGACCGCTTATCAGAACACCATCAAGCTTGTGGAGCTAAACCCTGATGCAACCTATACTTTCCTTATGAAAGACACGTTCGAGCATCCTCTGGTTGAGAAACTCGCAGCGATGGATAACTTTACAGTTGTTCCACCAAAGAGCGACTGATCATTTTTATTTCATGTTACCCTGACTATATGTCAGGGACATTTTCATTTTAAAATAAAGACATTTGGAAATTTCTGCACCGAATATCTTTTAAGTGTAAAACTAATGTAATTTTATGGGAGTTATTTTTACTGATGAGCTATTGGAAAATATAGATAAATATCAATTGATCGATATACGGTCTGTTGATGCTTATAATGGATGGAAGGAGAATGGGGAGGCAAAAGGCGGGCACATAAAAGGTGCCAGATTGTTGCCTTACAAGTGGTTACATTATATTGACTGGATCGAGATAGTAAGGAACAAAAATATTCTTCCTGATGATCCTTTGGTGATCTATGGTTATGACCGGGCCAGGGCAGAGGAAGTTGCCAGGCAATTTGAGAGGGCTGGCTATCCTGATGTCTCTGTTCTCAACTCTTTTTCAGAATGGGTGGAAAAAGATTATCCAATGGATGATCTTGAAAGATACAGGCAGCTTGTTTCAGCAGACTGGCTGAACCAGTTGATCACCACGAACAATGCTCCTGAATATGACAATGACAGATTTGTCCTATGTCATGCTCACTACAGGAATCCCTCCGATTATGAAGAAGGCCATATTCCAGGAGCAATATCTATGGATACCAATTCTCTTGAATCCACAGAAACATGGAACCGTCGGTCTCCTGAGGAACTGAAGGAAACTCTGGAAAAAGCAGGTATAACTCATGATTCTACTGTGATCGTTTACGGGAGATTCTCCTTTCCGAACAATGACGACCCGTTTCCAGGAAGCAGTGCAGGTCATCTGGGGGCAATGAGATGTGCTTTCATAATGCTCTATGCTGGTGTAAAGGATGTTCGTATCCTTAACGGAGGTCTTCAGTCCTGGCTTGATTCGGGCTATGATATTACCAAAGTTCCGGTAAGCAACTTTCGTGTCTCTTTTGGTGTTGATATCCCTCAAAATCCGGGGATAGCTGTTGATCTGGAAGGTGCAAAAGCTATTCTGGCAGCTCCTGATAAGAATCTGGTGAGTGTCAGAAGCTGGAGGGAATATATCGGGGAGGTAAGCGGTTATAATTATATTGAGAAAAAAGGCCGTATACCAGGCTCGGTCTTTGGTGACTGTGGATCAGATGCGTATCACATGGAGAACTACAGGAATCTTGACCACACCATGCGTGAATATCATGAGGTCATGGAAAGCTGGGAGAAGATAGGCATTACTCCTGATACTCACAATGCCTTCTACTGCGGGACCGGTTGGAGAGGCAGCGAGGCTTTCTTCAACGCATGGCTTATGGGGTGGGACAAGGCAGCTGTCTATGATGGTGGCTGGTTCGAATGGAGTAATAATGACCTTCCATTTGAGACCGGGGTGCCTGAGCAATGATAATTGAAGATCTCATGCCTCGTACCGGGGAAAGTTCCGTAAAGGATAAACTGTTGGCCGGATTGAGGTCCGATCCAAAAACGATCCCTTCCGTGTTCTTCTATGACCATCGTGGTTCGGAGCTGTTCGAGCAGATAACACAGTTGGAGGAATACTACCCTCCCATGATAGAGATACCACTTCTTGCTTCGACCGCCCGGAAATTGGAACAGGACCTTAAGAACTGCGATATTGTGGAGCTTGGGAGTGGCGACTGCTCAAAGATATCCGTCTTCCTTGATGAAGTACCAGAAGATGTCCGTGCAACAATGACCTATTATCCGGTTGATGTATGCAAAGAGGCCATTGAGAAGTCTGCATGTAATCTCCATGAAAAATATCCTGAAATAAAGATACATGGGATCACAGCTGACTTCCTTGAGCATATGGAGAAGATTCCCGGAAACAGAAAAAGGTTCTTCTGTTTCTTTGGCAGTACAATTGGAAATCTCAGTGATGCAAGGTCAATGGAGTTCATGGAAAACCTTGGGGAGGTCATGAATGTAAATGACCGGCTGATCCTTGGGATGGATATGGTCAAGGATATCAGTGTCATTGAAAAGGCATATAATGATGACCAGGGTGTCACGGCTGAATTCAACAGGAATATACTGAACGTCACTAACGACCATCTTGGAACCGATATCAACCCTGCTGATTTTGAACATGTTGCTTTTTTCAATAGGGAATATTCACGGATAGAGATGCATCTGAGAGCAAAGAGGGACCTGGAGATCACGATACCAGAGTTGGATGAACATATCATCATTGAAAAAGGTGAGATGATCCATACTGAGAATTCCCATAAATATTCCGTTGATGATATCGTGAAACTGGCAGATGCCGGTGGACTTGATGTGGAGGAGATCTTCACTGATGAGAAAAAATGGTTCTCACTTGTGGAAATGGTGAAAAGATGATGGATGTCAAAAAGGATTTTCCTATACTTGAAAAAGAAGTATATGGAAAAAGACTGGTCTATCTTGATAACGCAGCAACGAGCCAGAAACCTAACTGCGTGATCGATGCTATTTCTGAGTACTACAGGTCCGATAATAGTAATATCCACAGGGGAGTTCATTACCTGAGCGAGGTCTCAAGTGAAAAGTATGAGCATGCAAGGAAAAAGGTCAGTGAGTTCATCGGTGCCAGTGATCCTGCAGAGGTGGCATTCACTGCAGGTACGACAGATTCCATAAATCAGGTGGCACGGTCCCTGGAGCCATCTTTGAGGGGAAATGAGGTCATTGTAACGGGTGTGGAACATCATTCAAATATCGTTCCATGGCAGATGGCAGGAGCGACATTAAAGGTGATCCCTATGGATGACGATCTCAATGTGCTTATAGATTCCATTGAAATATCGGACAGGACGAAATTGGTAGCTATCAGCCATGCTTCCAATGTACTTGGTTCGGTGAATGATATCAAAGCCATCTGCAGCATTGCAAAGGAACATGATGTTCCTGTTCTTGTGGATGCAGCCCAGTCAATACAGCATATGCCGATCGATGTAAGGGATATAGGTTGTGATCTCCTTGCCTTCTCCGGTCATAAGATGTATGCATCCACTGGTGTAGGTGTGCTTTATACAGGTGAGCGTTTCAGAGACCTGGTGCCAGCAAGAGGTGGTGGTGGTATGGTCGATAAAGTGACCATTGAAAGAACGACATACCTGGATCCTCCTTTACGATATGAAGCAGGAACTCCTGATATTGCAGGAGCTATAAGCATTGGTGCAGCCATCGATTATATGCAGAGAATAGGGATGGACAATATCAAAAGGCATGAGAATGAGGTCTATTCATATGCAAGGAAAAGGCTTCTGGAAATGGATGATGTAGCCGTTTACGGAAACACGAATGAGATGTGCGGTGCTATTTCGTTCAACCTTGATGGGATCCATCATTACGATGCAGGCCTGATAATGGATAAGATGGGAATCGCTGTAAGGACAGGTCATCACTGCGCTCAGCCACTGATGAGGATATTGGGTGTTGAAGGCACTGTGAGGGCAAGTTTTGCAATGTACAATACAAAGGAAGATGCCGACATGCTTATTGAAGGCATAGAAAAAGTGAGGATGATGTATTCATGAGCGACCCCATTCAGGATGAGATCATAAAAGAGTTCGACGGGCTTGAGTGGTTCGATAAGTATGAACTTCTGATCAATTCTGCCAGAAAGGCCGGGAGCATGGCTGAAGAGTTCAGGACCGAAGAGAACGCGATAAGTGGTTGCCAGTCAAAAGTATGGGTCAGAAGCTACACTAAAAACGGCAGACTGCTCTTCGAGTTCGACAGTGATGCAATGATAACCAAAGGCATCACATATCTTGTACTCAGAGTGCTCAACGACCGCTATCCTCAGGAGATACTTGACACTGATCTGTATTTCATTGAAGAGGTCGGTCTGAAGTCGAACTTATCCCCTGCAAGGGCCAATGGCCTGGCCTCTATTATTAAGAGGATAAGGGAGATCGCGGAGGGGGAAGCTTCTTAGAGTACTGCATATGTAAAAATTATCTTCAATGATAATTCTCTTTTTAAAAACCGAAACCGGGTTGATTTTAGCGCACAACCCTAATACTAATATACAATACCGGGGATTAGAACCTATAATCTATTGGTGATATACTTGGTTTCCACTTCAGGTTCAAAAACGAGAAATCCCTATCTGGAAATGTTGAGGCCGGAGATAGCGGATATGGATCTTGCTCTCCCTGCAGCAAGTGCTTTATTGGCCTCTTACCTCACGATAGGGGTACTGCCAGATCCTATACTGTTCATAATAGCCGTTATCGGAGGCTATGCAGCGATCACAAGTTCCTATGTGTTCAATGACTGCTGTGATGTCGATATAGACACGATCAACCTGCCGGACCGTCCACTTGTATCTAACAAGCTCAGCAGGGATCAGGCACTGAAGTACGCAGGTCTACTTTTCCTTATAGCCAGTGCGGCAGCCCTTTACCTAAATCCTGAATCATTCGTTGTTCTGGTCATCGCTGTAGTAACTATCAGTGTATACTCAAAGCTCGCAAAGAGAATGACCTTCCTTAGTTTTGTACCTGTGGGAATTGCTTACGGACTTGTACCAATTGGGATCTGGCTGGCTTTCGACCCTGCCGGAATTCTCAAAGAACCTTCCTACGGTTCTATCCTTCCGCTTCCTGCGATCTTCCTCGGTCTTATGATGTGTTTCACTGATTGGGGATTCACACTATCTGGTGTGGCAAGGGATGTAGAAGGCGACAGAGCAAGAGGTGCACCGACATTTCCGGTAACATTCGGTATTCCGGCAACATCAAAATTTGTGACCTTCATGTGGGCAGTAGGAATTATAGCTTCCATAGCCATTGGGATCACTGCAAAGATAGGTCCTATATACTTCGCAGGTGCACTGCTTGCAGGCGGCTGGATGCTTATCCAATCATTTGATTTTATAAAGAACCCAACAGAACAACGTGGAGGACAACTGTTCCTTCAGGGCTCCAGATATAGGGGCCTGATGTTCGGTTCTCTCATACTTGACGTAATACTTTGCATACTCGTACCGGCATATTCCGGTATCTTATGGTAACTTCACGAGGTTCAACATGGATGCAGATATCATTGTAATAGGAGCTTCCCCTGCAGGAGTAATGGCAGCAAGGAACGCATCAAGAAAAGGCTGCAAGGTCATACTTCTTGACAAAAAGGAAGCTGCAGGTGTACCAACACACCCTGCCAACACATTCTTTAAAGGAATGTTCGACCGTACAGGAGAGGAAGTGGACCAGAGCTATGTCATCAAGAACCTCAAAGGTGCCTACATCATAGCACCCTCTGGCAAGAACGTTATCTTCGAGGGCGATGCTTATTTCCTTGACCGTAAGAAGTTCGATGAGTTCTACATCGAGCAGGCAAAGGAAGCAGGTGTGGATGTTCGCTTCGGCATAGATGTTCTAAATGTTCTCAGGAAAGATGGCGGTTTCATAGTCAGCACTTCCAAAGGCAAGGCAAAGTGCAAACTCGTTATTGTCTCCGATGGTATCAATTCCAAGATAAGTGCTCTTCTGGGAATGAAACCTATCAAACATCCACAGGATATTGCCTGGTCACTGGAAGCTGAGATCGAGGCAGAAGGCATCGGTGAACCTGACCTTTTCGAATATTATGTGGGTAATCATGCACCAGGATGGAAATCCACATATTCACCATGTGGCGGTAACAGGGCAACTCTCGGTATGTATGTACGAAGGCACGGAATGGATGTCTCGGATTTCTTTGATGCATGGCTTGAGAAGTTCAAGGCACTGAAAGGGCTCGATGAGGTTAAGATAATCAGTAAGTCCACAGGGGGTGACCCCATAGTTGCTATTCCCGGGGAGATCGTGGCCGATGGTGTCATAATCGTAGGAGGTTCTGCAGCACAGTCTGGTATTGGATATGGAATGCATGCAGGACAGATGTGTGGCGATGTCGCAGCAGATGCGATAAAGAAAGGTGACACCTCTAAGAGGTCACTGTCAGAGTACAGAAGGGTCTGGAACGATGCCTACAGGACAGAATACTATCTTGGAAGGTTCGCTATGGAAACTCTCAGGAAAATGACCGATAAGGAGATCGATGGTATGATGGAGGTCTTTGAAGGTGAAGACCTGAAGGTACTTAGCGGAAGTCCTTTCAATCAGGCATTGCAAGTATCAAAGATGATACTGAAGAACAATCCTTCTTCGATCCTTTCATACAGAGCTGCATTCAGGTCGAAATGAACCATGAATAAGAAATATTACTTTTACCGGAACCCATTGTTCAAAGTATATGCCCAGATCGAGAACGATCGGGTGAAGATGAAGACCTCAGGTATCGCATCTTCGGTCATGGGTTCTTTTGTTTCGGATATGATGGAGATATTCGATGATACGAAACCATCAAAGGTTGAAAATGATAAACTCATCTATTCCACATGGATGCCTCCTATCCCCAGCAAGGCATTTGACAGGCTTGTATCAAGCCAGATGAGTGCTATGAGGGGTAAGTTCATTCCAGAGCAGATAACCATCTCTATCACAGAGGAATGTCCTAACAGGTGCCTTCACTGCGCCCTGCCGGACACTAAGAACAAGGCAAAGCTCGACCCTGAAGCTGTGAAGAGTGTCATAGATCAGACACAGGACATGGGTACCACACTTATCATCTTCGATGGTGGTGAGCCTTTGTTGTATGATGGGCTTGAGGACCTGATAAGCTATGTTGACCAGTCAAAGGCAATTCCAGGTCTTTTCACCTCTGGTGTGGGAATGACCCCTGAACGTGCACAGAGTCTCAAAAGAGCAGGTCTTTCAATGCTCAGTATAAGTCTTGATAGTGCTAACGAGGAAGGTCATGATCATATGCGTGGAAGGCCGGGAGTCTTCAAGGAAGCTGTCAATGCCATAAAATGTGGTCTTGATGCAGGTCTTCTTGTTGGTATCTATGTTGTCCTTTCTCCGAGGAATGTTGATGAGCTCGATGATTTCTATGAACTTGCAACAGAGCTTGGTGTACATGAGCTCTCTTTCTATGAGATAGTCCCTACCGGAAGATGGCAGGAACATGAGAAAGAGGTAGTTTCACCCGAAGGTCTGAAGAAGTTCGATGATTTCGTAGAACGTACTTCTACTGGCGAAGGTCCCCGCGTGTTCCCTATACCTCAGATAATCAGGAAAATGGGATGTTTTGCAGGAAGGAAATGGCTCCATGTCACTCCTGAAGGAGATGTTCTGCCATGTGCATGTATGCCAAAACCATATGGTAATATCCATTATGAGAAACTGGCAGCTATATGGAAGAAGATATACAAAGATCCTGTTTTCAACTCAGGTCCATGTCTTATGAGGGATACTGAGTTTAGAAAGATCCACCTTAAACTTGAACAATAACTGCGTTATGCACTTATTGGTCCTAATTTTAGTTTATAAAAAAACAGTTGAATGAGGGTGAAAACCACCCTCTGAATTTTGATTTGATTATTTCAGGAAACCTGATCTCTGGATCGCCATTAGGTTTTCCATGGTGAGCTTTTCGCCGGACTTGAACTTGTCCATGATGTCTTCTGCATCCTTGCGTGCGTCTGCTCTTGCAGCTTCCTTCTTTCCATCGACGTCTCCTCTCTTGAGCTTGCGGAGTTCTTTATCGATATCGCGGATCTCTTTCTGCGCTGCTATGAATAGCTTGTGCTGTTCATCAGCCTTTTCCTGGAATTGAACGAATTCTTTATGAGCTGAATCTGATTCTGCACGTACTTTGTCAGCCTCTTTGAAGGTGGTTATCATCTTGTCATGATATTCCTGGGCTTTCTGTGCAAATTCTGAAAGTGTATTATGGAACTCTGAAGCTTCATCCCTGATAGCCTGTGCATCTGTAAGCAGGTTCTTAAGCTCTTCATTTCCTTCAAGCTGCTGCTTCTTTACAACATACTGCTTCTGGAGTTCAGTGATCTTGTTAACCAGTTCTCTTTCCTTGTTGGTTGTGAGTACTTCTGTCTGCTGTGCGAATTCAAGCCTGTCGATCTCTTTGCGTATGTCTTTGATCGAAGGACCGCCAAGGTTGTTCTCATTGCGTATCTGGTCTATCTTAGCAAATATGTCGTTTGCCTTGTTGTTGACCTCGTCACGGAGTGCCTTGTTTTCCTTTACCTTCTCATTGTTCTCGTCACGGAGTACTTTGTATTCCTGAGCTTCGTTGATAAGGTCCTTGGTCTTCTTGTTCAGCTCATTACGCTTTGATGCAAGTGCACTTGCTTCTGCGTTAAGCTCGTTACGTTTTGTCTTGTATTCTTCGGACTGTGCTTTGAGCTCAGTCTTCTTGTCATTAAGTTCTTTGATCATTTCCTTATTGTCCTCCCGGTCCAGCAAAAAAGCTGGCATTTCATGCATTTCTAATGCACGATACTTGGCATTATTCCGAATCCAGAGACTGGATGACCGGTATAACTGCTTCTAGGTTCTTCTCAGTTATGACAATGTCTGCAAACTCGCGAAGGATCGGTTTGGAATTGAATGCTATTGCATACCTTGCCATTTTGAATATACATATGTCATTGGCGCCGTCACCAACCACTATACATTCATTTGGTTTGATCCCATACTTGCTTGCGATCCCTTCAAGAACGTGTTCCTTGGAACCCTGATCTCTAAGGGGACCTATGACCTCTCCTGTGAGATGTCCATTGTCTGTAAGAAGCTCATTTGACACTACATGATCCATTCCAAGTGTTTCACCAACACGCTCTGCAGCTATGGTGAATCCTCCGGAGATCATGGCAGTCTTGTATCCTCGGGATCTCAGGTAAGAGACCAGTTCTTTCGCACCGGGCATAAAAGGCATCCTGTCAAGTGCATCATGTGCCTTTTCCAGTGAAAGCCCTTTAAGCAGCCTAACTCTTTCCAGAAGCGCTTCGGAAAAATCTAATTCTCCGTGCATTGCTCTTTCAGTGATAGCGGCCACTTCGTCTCCCACTCCGGCGGCATGCGCTAGCTGGTCAATGGTCTCAGCATCGATAAGCGTGCTGTCCATATCAAAAACCACTAACTTTACTCTATCAGAATTATTGCTGGTACGATTCACTTCATCAAACCTGGAATTTGAATCCCGTATTGAAACAGTATTTAAGTGCCGAGATTGATGTGAGATACGTTACATTGCTTTTAAGGTTTTCGGGTAGGAACGTTTCACACCAGTGCTATTTTCTGAAAGTTGCGTAAGGAATTAAAGAATCGAATATTATCATCAAGATATCTTGGATATTTGCGCTATATGTTACTGTATCTGTGCGGCAGCGAGTACTTTTCATGTAAGGTTGAGCGGCGCTATCATATTTTCTCATTTTTCACTTCACTTTTGGTATATTTTCTCATTTTTGGATTCTAGCGGGCTCATTCCAAAAGTAATATATGCTACACTGCACATTGCACTACTGTGATTTTACATGGCAAAGATTGGATTCATAAAGCTAGGTAACTTAGGCATGAGCCAGGTGGTCGACCTCGTACAGGACGAGATCGCAGCAAGAGAAGGAATTACCGTTCGTTCTTTCGGAACCGGTCCTAAAATGGGCAAAGACGAAGCAGCAGCAACAGAAGAACTCAAGAAATTCGATGCTGACTTCTACGTAATGATCAGCCCAAATTCAAGCGCACCAGGTCCAACCGCAGCTCGTGAGATATACAAGGACGTTCCATGTATCGTCATCTCAGACGGTCCAACAAAGAAGGACGACCGTGCAGCACTCGAGGAAGCAGGATTCGGTTACATCATCATGACCGTAGACCCACTTATCGGCGCAAAGACCGAATTCCTTGACCCTGTAGAGATGGCTTCATTCAACTCAGACGCAATGAAGGTCCTTTCAACCTGTGGTGTTGTAAGACTCATTCAGGAAGAGCTTGACAAGGTCGCTGCAATGGCAGACGAAGGTAAGGAACTCGAACTTCCACACATCCTCGCAAAGCCAGAGAAGTGCATCGAGAGAGCAGGTTTCAACAACCCATACGCAAAGGCAAAGGGTCTCGCAGCTCTGCACATGGCTGATATGGTCGCAAAGATCAACTTCCCAGCATGCTTCATGATGAAGGAGATCGAGCAGGTCACCCTCACAACTGCAGCAGGTCACGAGATGATGCGCGCAGCAGCACAGCTGGCTATCGAAGCAAGAGAGATCGAGAAAGCAAACGACAGTGTCTTCAGACAGCCACACGCAAAGAAGGGCCACCTGATGACCAAGACAGCTCTCTACGAGAAGCCACAGTAAGTACCTCTAAGGTACTTCTATTTTCTTTTTTATGGATACTCTTTCTGCGATACTGATCGGTATTGCTTTATTCGTTGCATTTGTTCTTTTCACAGCTTATTTTCTCAAGAGCTATATTGTCATGAACTCTATGGAAAAAGCAGCTAAGAGCAATGGCTCTGCAGACGATGAAGATGCATCTGATCCATCCGGATCAAAAGAGCAAAAGTGATCTGCGATCATTAATCAAAGAACTCGGATACAATAAAATAGGATAATAGGCCGGAGATCCGGCATATTATGGTTATTTGTTGTCTTTTCTGGTCGTATTGTCTTATTTTGGCTCTTCCTTAGCTCTTGGCATTGCTATAATTTCCCTTACCTGCATGGCAAAGAAATCAAAGGAATGTGCAGGTCTGACCACAACAGATACATCAGCTCCCTGTCTTGTCCCGCCAATTGCGATTATCTCTGTATCTGCGGATACAGGGATGTGGCCTGAATCTGCTGCCATCATTACACATTCAAGCGCGACCTTGAAGCCCTTTCCAAATACTGCGCGGAGTGTGTCGGAGATAACATCTGCACGGCTTGCACCACCAATACGCTTCTGGATGGCACGTTCTACACCAGAGAACATATGGGACTGTGTGGTCATTACAACGCCAAGTTCATTGAGCTTTGCAAGCTTGTCCTCATCGACCTCCCATTCTCCAGGTTCTTTCAGTCCGTACTGGTGGGTCATTGCTATGATCTTTACATCCTGGTCCTTGAACGCCTCTGCAGCTATGAGTGCTGTCTCACCGCTTGTGCTTGCAAGTACCACGTGTTTGATCCCAAGTTCTGCAGCTCTCTTTGCAGATAATTTCATAACCTCTTCTGTATTTGCTTTTCCGACATCGTCGAAGTACGTGATCGTCTTATCCATATTCTCACCTTTAATTTTGATCTTGATATGTAATTTAAGAGTAAACAATTGCTCTGCTTATTGCATATAAGTTTAATTTATCGTGGCAAACGATGCGCTTATCTATAAGACGGCAGTTATATTAATATAAGGGAGTTTGGCAAGTTATATTTCATGAGGTGATCGTTTGGCTGAAACAGATTATGATGATAACAATGTAAAGATCATTACAACAGAGGTACAATCCGAAAATCCAGTATTGATCGAGGGTTTTCCTGGAATAGGTCTGGTGGGTAACATTGCAAGCCAGCAGATAATCGATGAATTGAAAATGGAATATATAGGTTCCATTGACTCACGGCACTTTCCTCCAATTGCAGTTCTCTATGAAGGGCTCATAAACATGCCTGTGCGTATCTACGAAAGTACAGAGCACAAAATGGTGATGGTGGTTTCGGACATTCCTATCAATCCGGTGGTAGCTTACGATATAAGCAAAGCCCTTCTGACATGGGCGAAATCCATCAATGCCAAAGAGATCGTCTCTCTGGCAGGCATTGCGACCATGAGCGAGGAGAACAAGGTATTTGGTGCTGCAACCAACATGGACATGCTTGAGAGGATCAAGGATAAGGTAGAGCTTTTCCAGATGGGTACCATTTCCGGTATATCCGGCAGCATAATGGGAGAATGTCTTGTACGTGAGATGCCTGCAATAAGTCTTCTTGGTTCCACCATGAGCCAGAATCCTGATCCAAGAGCTGCAGCAGTGGTGATCGATGTACTTAATCTTCTCTATGAATATGGCATCAACACTGAAGGTCTCATTGAGCAGGCTGAGAAGATCGAGGTTGAGATGCAGAGGCTTGCAGAAGATGTAAGGACAACAGAACAGCCAACCGGGGCAAGGAAAGAGTTCCCAATGTATGGGTGATTAACGTGGAATATGTTGCTTTGACAGGAATATCTGAACGTGTCGTCTCAGAATTGAGGCAGAGCAAGCTCTTGACGATCGAGATCCGCAGCCCTCATAATTTTTTCGCAGCTCTACGCCTGAATGTTGGTGATATGTTATTTCTGACCCATACTAGTCCTGAAGATGTCACTGGCGGTAGCATGGGTATAATTACAAAGGTACTCAGGCATCAGGTGTCAACTCATCGTATGATGCAGAGCAATGAGCTTTACTATGAGGAACGTGAGACAACAACTCTCAGGTTGCAGCTCGACCCGAAATGTGTTGCTCGAGTACGTAAAGTGCTGAACAATACTATTGGTGAGGTCACAACGGTGGAAGCCGAAGAGATCCCACTCTATCACGCACGGTAATTATAGTTCTCAATCGAATGTTGCAGGGATATTGTTCAGTCCCTCTTCTATTTCTTTTAACAATTCGAAGCCAATACCTATGGGTACTTCTCCATTGGCATATCCGCTATGTTTTCTCGAACCTTTGCATCCATAGGATATTCCTATGCCTTCATGGAGAGGTCTTGCAGTACAATCTCCGCATATTGATGCTGCACCAATGGACCTTGATGTTATCCCTTCTCCGTGATGATACGCATATGCCTGTATTATCTTCATGGCACTTTCAGGCTTGAGGTAAAGTAAGAGCACATCGAACTTCTCATTGTTCATTCCAAGAGGTTCTATCTTCAATGACCTGTATTCTCTCTGTATCCTTGGAAGTGAGCTCACAGCTCTCTCTGCTGTTTCCTTGTCCATGTATCTGTTGGACTTCAGATAGTAGTCTGCAGGACTGTTCTCACTGACACCAAGAACGAATTTTCCAGGTCTGCACCTCTGGTCCTCTATAAGGAAAGAATCACCATGTCTTGCCAGATGTATCAGCTCACAGTAGAGACTATCTGAGGTTTTACCTTCATCCTGGCACAGTGTGATGCATACAGGCTCGCCTTCATCCATCAGCGCTTCGATATTGGGGTATCTGTGTGAGTTCATCATTTCATTTCCTGCTGGTGTGTGGTGGTCAATATCTCAATGATAGAATGTTATAATATCAGGCTTGTGCCAAGCTCTCAAAAAACAGATCAAGTATCTTCACACCAAAGCCATCCTCAATACTGAGCTTTTGGATGGCCTTGTTCCGGAGGGATCACAATCCCTCCGGTGTATGTGAAGAGGGGTCGAACCGGTGGTCCGGCCCGCTCTTATTCAATAGTTGCTCTCACTGTGGTGAAGACCGGTCCACGGATGTCTATCTTCTTCTTGTTGCTTGTGATAAAACGCTGTGCAAGTGGTTCAAGGCGGATGTTGATCTCTGAAGGGACCTTCACGATCCTTACTCTTATCTCAACTTCGCTCTCTCCGTTTGTAACAGCATCTTCTATGTCCTTTGCTGCCTGGCAGGCGAATGCATCAAGGAATCTGACACCAGTTCTTGCAGAGTGGTTCTCAAGAACTTTCTTCCATTTCTTGTTGTCAGGTACTCCAAGTATATCATTCTCGTATGCAACTACTTCGTTGAACACGGCAGGTCCACAGAGCTTTGTCTCTTCCTCAGGTTCGATAACTGATACCTTTACGACTTTTCCGTTGATCGTTCCTTCCCATGCAGGGAACTCGCATGGGCTTGGGGTTGCTGAATGCTCTTCGCATATTGCGGTGATCGCCTTTACGATATCCATGCCTTCTGCGGTCTCCGGAACATTTGCTACCCGTACATTCTTTGCAAGCTCATTATCGGTCATCTTCCACTCGGAGTACTGTGCGATCTGTGGATATGTCAGTGAGCGGATATCTGTTGCGTCGTGGAGGATCATTGCGAGCCTTTCAACGCCAAGTCCGAGATTCATCACAGGATATGGTATCTCGTACTGTGAAAGTGCTGTAGGTGAGTATATTCCAAAGGTCGCTATCTCTATCCAGCCATCGGAGTATTTCGTATTGGAGCCCACAAGGTTAGGGTGGTAGGCAAATACCTCTATCTGTGTATCAGGCACGTAGTACTTGCTGCGCTTGTCATCCGGTCTGAACATGAACTTCTCAAAACCGAACTGTGATAATAATCCCTGAGCCACTGCCATTCCGTGGTCTACGGTCACATTCTCATCCATGATCACACATGATGCTGAGTAGTATGTCATAAGACGTGCAGCATCCTCGTCCTGTTCTCTTCTGAAACAGCGGTCAATGGAGAAGAAATTGAAAGGTGGTTCAGCACGCTCGATAACTGATGCAAGACTGATGAACCAGCCTGATGTCATGTGGCTTCGCAGGGTTTTCTTGATCGCCTGTGGAATGAGTTCTTTGAACTCAGGGAAGACCTGATCGATCATCTCAACGATGAGTGAGTCTGATATTCCTATTCCTGCAGCGATCTCCTGTACGAGGTCATCTCCTTCAACATCTCCCTTCTTGTATGCGTGAAGGACCTTCCTGATGGTCTCTATTGCCTCATCATCGATATCACCGAGTATTTCCCTTATGTTGGCAATACGTTCGTCAGAGATGCCTACGTTAGGACGTGGGAGGCCTGCAAGATAGAAACATCTGTCAAGGACCGCCAGTGCCTCATGGCCGAACTGCTTGTGAACCTCTCTCTCATCAACTATGAGCGGGTTCATCATTTCCTCGAATCCCATTCTCATGTATGCGTCACGGAGCTTGGATATGGTGTCATAAACAGGGTGTGGCTTACCATATTTGATGGTCATGTGTGGGTACTGGTCATTCAGTTTTGTCTCACTGATGTAGTCCTTTCCCTTGTTCCATGCAGCATCAAAATCCTCATTCGCTGCTTTTTTAATATCATCAGGATCGAATTTCATGTATTTTCCTCGTATTATTAGTAAGAAATATTGTAAATTCCAATGTTAATGTCGCTAAGTGAACTAATTGATCCGTTCTTCGAACTCTTTCATAGCCTTTTCCAGCTGTTGCTGACGTATGGCATTGGTAAGGTCTCCCCGGGTCTTCTCAATGATCGACCTTGTCACATCGGTCTTGTGCCTGAGTCCGTGTGTCATAGCATCGGGATAGTCGAACATCATAAGGCAGTTATGGATCTCTTCCATCAACTGGAGGTATGTTTCTCCTTCCTCCGGGACGCCTTTTCTGATGAGGTCCAGTGTATGTCTTCTGAGCTCTCCGCTGACATCACCAAGTCCGTTCAGGTATGCTATATCGCTGACCTTCAACACTTCAGGGCCGGGTAATATTGCTCCATCCTCTGCATTAAGTATGTGATGCACTACTATGCACTCAACATATTCCTGCTGCGCATGTTCCAGGAACCCTGAGAAATATACGTCAGGATGACCCTGGAGCAGTTCATCGATCCTCTGGAGCATTTCTCCTGCTTCTCCTATCATCTGGAGTGCTTTGACAGGGTCTCTGTTGTGTATCCTGTACATCGCTGCTCTGCAGTTGCGTACAACATCTCTGGATATTGCCAGAGCTCCTTCTCTGGCTTTGTCTTTTTGTTCGAAGTTGTTCTTGATACCACAGGATATGTTATTGATCATTGCAATCCTTTAGTTCATTTGCCGCTTTGTATAAACAGTTTTTCAAAAGCATAGCTAAAACGTGAAGGTATGTAAAAATGAGATTCTGTAAATGTTGTATGTAAAAAAAGGTTAAAGAACGAACAAAATGTATTTGTTCGGCTCTTTACTCATCGACCGGGATGGTCTCGAGCTGGCTTGCAACATCCCATATGAGTGTCCTTGTGTGGACAGGGATGTTAGGGTCGTTACTGATATCTTCAAGAATGGATATGCTGGATGATGTTCTCAGGAAGAGTGGTTCATCCTTTTTGCTTAATGTTTCCAGGATTTCATTTGCAGAACGCCTTATATTCCTAGGTACTGAATTATCGTTTGCGATATATTCCAATTTCTGTTTGCATTCTTCAATGACTTGTTCAAAATTTGACATGTAGGATCACCTTGATAAGCTTAAAATCAAAATAGGGTTGCTCAATTTATTCCTAAATAATTATATTCTATAAAAAGACTTTCATTGGTATATAGCTTTTGAGAAAAAGGAGATAATATGTCAAATACAGATGATGATACTATAAAGAAGATATCTAAAATGCTTGAGATCGGTGGCACTATGCTTGCACAACATTGTGGCAATTGTGGTGCTCCACTCTTCCGCTATCAGGGTCGTGTACTATGCCCTGTTTGTGAAGATATTAGAGACCCTCGTTCTCCTGCTCAGGCAGCTTCTCCTGCAGTTCCATCCAGATCTTCTGTGGATGAACGTTCTCCTGCAAAAGAAAAAGAAGTGCCAGTTGCGGCAAGTCCTGGAACCGTTCCTTCACCTGTCAGGGCAACTCCCGCAACAGTTCCTGACAGACCATTGGTCCAGGGTTCACTTTCAGAGCTCGAGTCCCTTATTATCAGCAAGATGACAAGCATGGCTCGTGAGATGCAGGCTGAGACCGATCCCCGAAGGGTCGATGAGTATCTGGACCTTATCGATCGCAGCATGGATATAATTGCTAAAATGAGGCAATAGGTCGGGTGTGGATGGGAACATCCACTCCACAATTCTCATATTCAATTCTTGTATTCGCTACCAACTATCTCTCTTATTTTCGCTGCTGTCTTAGGGCCTATATTGTCGACCTCGAGCAGTTCCTCGTAGCTGGCTTTCATGACATTTTCAACAGAGCCGAAATGTAGTAGCAGATTGCGTGCTGCCTTTGGACCGATATCTGATATCGAAGAGACGATGTATTCCTGTTGTTGCGGTAACATTGGCGCAGCCTTTCGCCCATGCATATTTATCTCTCTCTTCTCATCCACCTGTTCCCTCTTAGCTATCTGCATCAACAGGGAGGCTGTGTCCTCTGCATCACGGGTGTAGAATATGGATACTCCAAAATCAATGGCTATCGAGGATATTGCACCATGAATGGCATTAGGGCTCATGCCTCTGCAATTGAACAGGCTTTCTCCTTCAATTATCAGCACAGGTTTTTCATAGGCTCGGGAGAGGTTCGATATCTGTTCGAAAAGTTTCTGTTCGATGAGTGAGCTCACAAAGTCCTGGGTCTCTTTCCTTTCAACGGCGATACGGTCACTGAGGATGTAATCTCCCACCTCCAGTGTCTTAACGATGATATCTGCTCCATTCCTGTCAAGGTTCCGGGCAACTGAACTGCGTATCTCTCTCTGGTCGACAACGATGCTTATCTTGTCACTATCGTTGCCATACTCGAACAGCTTTTTTTGTTCCTCACCAGATGTTTCAGATACGAATTCCTCTGTAATGGAATTGTTCTTAACCGCCGGCATGGATGCCTGAAGCTCTTTCATATTGCTCTGCATCTTCCTTTCTCTTGAAAGGCTGCTCCAGTAATAGGCTTCATCACGGGTGTCTTTTGTTACAAGCACCACCACGCGACCTTCGTGTTTTCTTCCTGTCCTGCCTTTTCTCTGGATACTTCTTATCTCAGAAGGGATCGGCTCGTAGAAAAGAACGAGGTCAGTTGACGGGATATCCAGTCCCTCTTCTGCAACTGAGGTTGCTACAAGTACATTGTAGTCTCCAGCCTTGAACTGCTCGATGATCTCTACCTGCTGTTTTTGTGTGAGCCCCTTATCCTTGTATTTAGATGCCTGGCCAACAAAACGTATCGGTCTTATGCCTTCAACCTCTGCAAGCTCGTTTGTGATCATCTCGGCCGTGTCACGATAGTTTGCGAATACGATGACCCTTGAATGCGGCTTTCCGTCAAGCTCTCCAAGAACTATCTTCTTCACGTATTCCAGTTTAGGGTGCTCAATATCACAGTCCTTCAGGCGTCTGACGACCTGTCTGATGTATAGGTCCTCAGCAAGACGCTTTGATGCTTTACTACCACTTTTGGAATATGCCTCATTGTCCAGCCTTTCCATATACATGCGCAGCGACTCGATACCCTGTGTCTCTGTTATCTCTACTGCATGATTTACTTTCATTATCTCTGCAAGAATGGATATGGCGCTGTAAACAGAAGGTTCCGGGATGCCACCTCTCAATTCTCCCTGAAGCTTTGCCTGTAATCCCAGAAGGTCCTTTTTTGAGACATATCTCTGGTTGTAGATGGGATAACCAAGCTCTGTGAGCTTCTTGTATCTGTCTTCAAGGACCTTGTTAAGAAGGTCCTTTATCTCTTTCATCCCATCAGGCAGGGTGATGCGCTTCCATTCGATCTCCTTCTTGTGGATATATGGTATCACATCTTTGTCAGACTCAGTTTTCACAGCAACCGATTCAATGTGTAGCGACTGGCATACTTCTGCTATCTTTTCATCGGAACTCCCGGGACTTGCGGTAATTCCCAGACACAGGGGATTCTTTGCAGTTTCAAAATACTTCTCTGCAATGTAGGTGTAAGCATAATTTCCAACTGCCCTGTGAGATTCATCAAAGGTTATGTGGGTAACGTCCTCAAGGCTGATCCTCTTTGTTAGTATATCGTTCTCGATCACCTG
Organism: Methanolobus profundi; assembly: GCF_900114835.1. Taxonomy (GTDB): domain Archaea; phylum Halobacteriota; class Methanosarcinia; order Methanosarcinales; family Methanosarcinaceae; genus Methanolobus; species Methanolobus profundi. The sequence goes on from NZ_FOUJ01000005.1 coordinate 24,027, forward strand.
CGGGGTGGAAACTATCACTTTTCCTTGTTTCCACATCTCTGCCCTTTTATCTGGACTGATGCTGCCTGTGAACGTGAGTACCTCCTCTTCAGGGAGGTTGAATACATTTCTAAAAAAAGAAGCGTGTTGTTCAACCAGTGGTTTGGTTGGTGAGAGTACCATGACCTTGCCGCCGTATTTCTCCAGCCTTGATGCCATTACAAGAAGCGAGATGATGGTCTTGCCAAGTCCCGTGGGCAGTACTACTAAAGTAGATGTGTCAAGTGCTTTGCCTGCCAGGTCAAGTTGATATAGCCTCTGCTCAACGGAATCTGCTTTTATCAATGGGTGTTTTATGAATTCCGGCATGTCTATGGCTCTTAGTTTGCCATATATACACCCTTCAGACTTTTAAACCTGAGCTAAGCAGGGTGAAAGTATTATTTAAAAAAAGAGATCAGAGTGCTTTTCCAGCACTCTCAAAATCCCTGTTCATGTAGATAAGCTCATGGAGCAGGTCTGCGATGCCATCCATTGGGGCGCGGATCTGTTTCATGCTGTCCCTGTCCCTTATGGTGACGGTGTTGTCCTCAAGTGTATCGTAGTCGATGGTAACGGAATATGGTGTTCCTATCTCATCGTTCCTTCTGTATCTTCTTCCGATGGTACCTGAATCATCATAGGACACCAGCAGGCCTTTCTGCTTTAACTGGGCCTCGATGCTCCTCGCAGGGTTGATGAGTTCTTCTCTTGTGAGAAGTGGAAGGATCGCTACCTGTACTGGTGCTACCTCCTTTCTGAGTCTCATGACTATCCTTGCATCTTCCTCATCAGATTCTTCCTTTCCGGTGACCATTTCCTCTTCAAAGGCATGTTCCATTGTTGAGTAGAATATCCTGTCGATACCGTATGATGGCTCGATAACGTGAGGTATGATGTTCTCACCGCTGATCTTCACGGTCTCTTCTGCAAACTCTACTATCTCTCCCGGAACTGTGAACTCTTCACCATCAACAGTGACTGTGATGTTCTCCTGTTCAAGTTCTTCCTGTCCAAGTGCCTTCAATGCATCTGCAACCGCTTTTGCCTTGCCCTTGAACAGTGGTCCAAGCTTGCCCATATTTGGTTTGACCACGAACTGTGTGACCATCTTAGGCTCGCTGTATTCTCTGTAGATGGAGAGCTCGGTCTTGCTGACACTTGCATGTGCTTTCAGGTCATAGTCTGTCCTGTCTGCGATACCGACAACCTCGACCCAGCCGAACCTGTCTGTCTCGATCTCAGCATCCCAGCAATCGATCGCGTAGTGTGCCATCTCATCCTTCATGTGCTGTCTGAATCTTAGTTTGTCAGCTGCAATCCCAACACGCTGGAGGAAGTGGTTCGTGAGTCCTATCTGGTATGCCAGGAACTCATGGGCAATGGTGCCTTTCTCGACCGCTTCACCAAGGGTCATCTGCTCGATCTCTTGCCTTTCCTGTGCCTCATCCGAGTAGAGGTTGACCACAGTATCAGCGAACCTGCTGAAGTTTGCATGCTTCTTGTCATTCGGGTCGATGAATATCTCAGCCTCTGCCTGGGTGAACTCTCTGAGTCTGATAACACCCTGTCTTGGTGAGATCTCATTACGGTATGATTTACCTATCTGGGTTGCACCGAATGGAAGCTTTTCACGATAGAAACGTGCAAGTCTGAGGAAGTCCACGAACATTCCCTGTGCGGTCTCAGGACGCATGTATCCCTGTCTGCCTGTTCCCGGTCCGATGTTAGTCTTGAACATGAGGTTGAACTCATAGGTCTCTCCGAGGTCGCCTTCACATTCGGGGCACTTCACTTCGTTCTCTTTGATGACCCTGTCAAGTTCTTCGTCACTAAGAGTATCTGCTATTGCTACGTATTTTTCTACGAGGTGATCTGCCCTGAAAGCTTCACCACAGTTCTTACATTCACAGAGCGGATCTGAGAAACCACCTACGTGACCTGATGCCACGAAAACCTCTTCTATCCCTATGGTAGGTGCCTCTATCTCCATGTAACCTTCCTGGACGACATAGGTCTCACGCCAGATCTGCTCTATTCTGCGTTTCAATGTACTTCCGAGAGGTCCGTAATCGTAAAATCCTGCGGTACCTCCATAAAGCTCAAAAGAGTTCCATAAGAATCCCCGGCGTTTGGCCAGTTCTATAACTTGTTCATATTTATCCATAGATGATCCTCTGAATATACGAATTTTTATGAATCCATCGATATGCCCATTACATTTAATAGTAACGAAAGTACTTCTATCATCACATGTTCATAAAATGCCAATATATGTAGTTGTTTGAGAGAAACACTTTCATTATGGTTATATCCATGTTCATACATTTTGTATGTTGAGCAAGGTCGAATCTCAATCAAATCATATCATATCGTACCACCATCTTATATGATTCAATTGGTCATTTCAACACTGACCTTGCTCTTCCTATCGAATTCTTTTTCTATAAATATCAATGGCCGATCAGGTAAACCTCTATTATTCCATTGCCGTAGCTATTCAGCCTTTTGTTCATATTCACATAGTATACTTAAAAAAAAGAGTGTGTGGGGTTTAGACAAAACCCCCTAATTTCCACTGGAGATCTATTCTATATATAATATTAGTCTGAATTGAGTGCTTCTTCTGCAGTCATTCCCTTGTGTGCGATCTTTGAGATGTGTGAGACTAGCTTTGTAGGGTCGTCTGACTGGAATACATTCCTTCCAATTGCTACGCCTTTTCCACCTGCTTCAAGTGAATCATGGATCATTTCAAGGAGCTCTCTCTCAGTGTCCATTCTTGGACCACCTGCGATAACAACTGGTACTGGACATCCTGCAACTACTTCTTTGAAAGTGTCAATGTCACCTGTGTAATTCGTCTTAACAATATCTGCACCAAGCTCTGCACCGATCCTTGCTGCGTGCTTTACATATTCAACATCGTGTTCGGAAGTGACCTTTGGACCTCTTGGGTACATCATAGCAAGAAGTGGCATGCCCCATTCATCACACTTGCGTGCTACATATCCCATATCCTGAAGCATTTCTGCCTCATCATCTGCACCCACGTTCACGTGGATAGATACTGCATCTGCACCGACCTTGATAGCCTCTTCGATATCTGTGACGATAACTTTGTGGTTTGGATCAGGTCCAAGTGATGTTGAAGCTGAGAGGTGAATGATGAGTCCTACATCCCTTCCGTATCCACGGTGGCCGTGCTTTGGAAGTCCCATATGTCCGAGAACTGCATTCGCGCCGCCATCTGCAACTTTGTTAACGGCAGTTGGGAGGTCTATAATTCCTTTTATCGGTCCTGCTCCGACCCCATGGTCCATTGGTATGATAATTGCATTACCTGTGGTACGGTCGAAGATCCTTTCCATCCTGACAGATTTGCCAATTTCACTCATGTTCGCATCATTGCTTTTATTGTAGATAATCCTAACGTGAACGGGTCACTGTGTCACAGATTCTCATGCTGGTATTTGCCACAGTAACCTTCTGTAAGCTCGCTGTGAAGGTCAAAGAACAATAATTGCATGACACGTGCATCTTTTTTAAGTCTGAATCCGTGAGGGTTGTGTACTACAAGCATTGATTCGCTTCTTCCCCTGTATCCTGAGTCCCATACGGCGGTCCCTATGTTCGCTCCGCATCTAAGTAATGTGGATCTTGGTCTTGCTATGGCAGCAAGGTCCAGTGGGATGTTGACGATCTCATTGAACGTGATCTTGTATACTCCCTGGTCAAGGTGTGCCCATCCGTTGTCATCGAACTCTATTGGTTCAGTTGATGGAGTCTCTCTTTCACTGTTATCAAAATCAACTGCACCTGCACTGTCATACATCTCAATGCCTTTGAGGGTGAGTTCAACGCTGTTGGGCTGTAGTTGTGTCTCTGTATCGATCGTATTCTCTACAAGTGGTGTTTCACTGTTGATCAGTGCTTTGAGCTCGTTCCTTGATAGAAGGGTCATGGTTGTAGGTCTTTCTGATCTGATATATTTGTTTGGCATGCAATAAATACCGGAAGCCAATGTTAGCATTAATGCATATTATTGTAAACCAATTAGTTTATATGTGTTATTGTGCATGTATGGTATGGTGAGTTTGGAGCGGTTTCAACCCCACCTCCCTGATATTGTATATGGGGTGGGTTTGTAAATTCGTGACGAATACAGAATAGAGGTAAATTAATAGGAGTGAATGATATGAGTAGCACGGATCTTGTAAAGTATGGGAGCAGGCCTGAAATGTTGTTCAGGGTCAGTTTAAACCCCGATGGAAACACTTACCAGAAAGAGATCTCTCTTGTTTTTCCAAAATATGTAAGTGCAGACCTTCCTCATTACAAGGATGACTTCATGCCAAAGGCACATGACAATACCTCAGATGGGTGTCAATGGCATTTTAGTATAGAGGACTGATCATCGGTTCCTCTTCTTTTTTGCTTATTTTTTTGGTCTTATGCATCTCTTTTTTTATCTTGGTCTACTATTTTTACGACACTAAATAATTATATGTGCAAACAGAAACACTTTGATCTGTGCAGACAGAAACACTTTATTATGATCATGTACCATTAACAATGGGGAAAATATATTCGGAGTATTTAATGATACTGTGGTCTTTCTATTGGCCGTTTTATCCTTTCGGAATAGCCGAAGGCTGAAATTGTGTATTGGAGTAAGGGTGCAGGGGTTGATGGCGTAGGTGGAAGAAATTCGTAATAATTCCAGTTATCTTGATGATATGTCCATGTATGATGATGTATCAGGTGAGCACATGCTGTCAGATGCATCTTGCGGACCGGTCATAGATGCCAGTGCTCATGCAGGCAGTAATGCTTCCTTTGTCAATGGTTATCTCCGTATCTCTCTCCATGGGAAAATTCTGGACGTAAACGGTGCATATAGCATGGCAAGCGGATACTCCAGGGAAGAACTTCTGTGCATGTCCTTATCAGATCTCGATGATGGTACTCTTTTAGAAAAAAAAGACAACGGTCTTCTTGATATCATATCTCAAAAGAAAGGGTGTTTTGATGTAGTTCATCGTACAAAGGATGGTGCCCTCCTTGAAATGAAGGTGAGTTCAACATATGTGGACCATCCCGAACCTTTCTTCGTATTTATCCTGGAGAACACTCCTGATCCAGAAAGTTCTGACTGTTTCTTTTCGGGCAAAGGTGACCTATATCATTCTCTTTTCAAAGACAATAAAGCGATCATGCTTGTGATCGATCCTGTGAATTTTGATATAATCGATGCAAATGTTGCAGCTTGTGATTTCTATGGCTGGCCACTGGAAGTGATCACTCGTATGAAAATTCATGAGATCAACACTCTTTCCGTTGAAAAGATATCAGATGAGATGCAGAATGCGGTAAGTGAAAAGAGGAATTATTTCCTTTTTAAACATAGACTTGCAGATGGTAATGTCCGTGATGTGGAAGTGTACAGCAGCCCGGTTATTGCCAATTCGAGAGATCTTCTATATTCGGTAATTCATGACATCACGGACCGTAAGAAGGCCGAAGATGAATTGATGACAAGGGAAATGCAATTGAGGACCGCACAAAAGATAGGGCATATTGGAAGCTGGAGCTTTGATCTTAAAAATGGTGATGCAGATGCTTCAGAAGAGGCAAGGATAATCTATGGGTATGGTCTGGATGGTGGACGCTATTTAATTTCTGAAGTACAGTCTATAGCATTGCCGGAATATCGCTCATATCTTAATGAGTCCATGCGAGCTCTTATCGAGGATGATGCAACCTATGATGTTCAGTTCAAGATAAAAAGAGCGAATGATGGGGCTATTCGTGATGTCCATGTTGTTGCGGAATATAGTAATGAGAAGAATATGGTCATAGGTACTATTGAGGACATTACTGAACGCAAGAAGGCCGAAGATTCTCTGCTCCATGCAAAGATGCTCGCAGAAGCTGCTAACAGGAGCAAGGATGAGTTCCTGGCCACTATGAGCCATGAACTTCGTACTCCACTTACATCTGTTATAGGTTTCTCAGATGTTCTTCTCGATGAAACATTTGGGAGTCTTGAGGAAAAGCAAGCTGGATATGTAAAACATATTGCAGATGCTGGAAAGCATTTATTGAAACTTATCAATGATGTGTTGGACCTGTCAAAGGTCGAAGCAGGAAAAATGGAACTCCAATATGAGGTTTTCCATGCTGGTGTTGCGGTCAATGAGGTTCAGACGTTGTTGTCTCCTTTAGCCAGGAATAAACGTATCAATATCGGGGTAGATGTCGATGCAGACGTTGTTTCTGTAAACGCGGACAGAACAAAGTTCAAGCAGATCCTCTACAACCTTGCAAGTAATGCTATCAAGTTCACTCCTGAGAAAGGTTCTGTACTTATTAAGGCACAATGTTCGGATAATTTCCTGGTGGTAAGTGTAAAGGATACGGGAATTGGTCTCTCTAAAGAGGATCAGGACAAACTTTTCCATCCATTTGAACAACTAAGGTCCTATGTTGCTGATGAGTATGCAGGAACAGGTCTTGGTCTTGCTCTTGTAAAGAAGTTCGTTGAACTTCATGATGGAAGAATATGGGTTGATAGCAAGGTTGGCGAGGGTAGCACATTCTATTTCTCAATGCCTTTGGGACTGGATCTGGAAAGAACGGCTGAAGAATAAATTAATTAGTTATGTAATACACAGGCCTTTTAAGATGGGGGATATTGCAACACCCGATCTCTGCCGGGTGAAGTTGCAACGCCATGACAAGCTAGGCCAACAGCCTTTAAAGGATAGGATAGAATTGGCTACTGGATCTGTGTATCTGTAGTTGCTCTTTCTACTGTGTCATTGGTTGTACTTTTTTTTTAGTACAACATAGGTTATCAATGCTACAACGATAGTTCCTACGAATATACTTATTAGCGCAGTTGTAGGCGGCAGATACGTATATGCGATGATTGCCAGCAGAGTTCCAAGGATAACTGCGGCAGGTATGAGCAAAGAGTTTTTCTTTAGTGTCTTTTCATCGATTTCTAGTTGTGCCATTTTCATCCCTTTAAAAAAGGTTTAGCTATCTTTGGTAATATATATTTATTTATATGCTCGTGTAGGGTATATATAATTTTTCCTTCTTGCTTTAATTGTTTGAACAATTATGAATTAAAAATAGAAATCTGATAACATCGTTACTAAAAAAATACCATTGTACTCATTGTAATATATGTGATTGTAACATATCTTGCAAGTTTTCCAATGAACACATAAAATGAGAATATTTTGAAATCCAGCTTAAGAACTCCTCCTGTTGCTGCAATGGCATCGCCTATTAGAGGTAACCATGTGAATATCAGGAGGAATGCACCATATTTTGAGAACAATCTATCTGTTCTCTCAAGTTGCTCTTTTGATATTGAGAAATATCTTTCGATCACATCGGTGCGTCCTCGTATCCCAATATAATATGTAGTACAGGCTCCCAGATAATTGCCAATGGACGCTACCATGATTATGGACAGGGGGTCAAAACCTTTGCTTATAAGCAATATAACAAAGGCCTCTGAACCAAGTGGAAATATAGTGGAGGCCAGAAAACTTGCTATGAACAGGCCTGTAAATGCATGTTCCTCTATGAATCCTGTGAAAAGTTCTATCATTTTTAAGTCTCTTGTTCAAAACTGTTCTTCAATTGATCTTGTTAATGTGCTCATAAATTTATATATTAATATGATGTATATTTGATGTGCAACGGTCTCCCTCTACCGGTGTACCCTACTAATACGGTATGACCTCTATATCTTACCAATAGTTTACTCGTATCATATACAAGGTTAATCTAACCATGGAAAAAAAACCTGCACATTCAATATTGATAGTTGATGATGATCCCCTCAATGTCAAGCTTCTAGAGACATTTCTATCAAAGGACTATAAGATCCTCAAGGCCTATAGTGGAGAAGATGCTCTTTCTATCATAGGCATGGAGGAAGTGGATCTTGTTCTTCTTGATATAATGATGCCTGGGATCGACGGTTATGAAGTGTGCCGCAGGATAAAATCATCACGTTCAACACAATTCATCCAGGTAGTAATGATCACGGCTCTTTCTTCCAGGGATGACCGGATAATGGGACTTGAAGCAGGAGCTGATGAATTCCTTGTTAAACCCATTGACCGGATCGAGGTTATAACTCGTGTGAAGACACTTTTGAATAGCAAGGAACTTTATGATGAACTAATATCCGAAAGGGACCGTGCACAGGATTATCTTGATATATCCGGTTGTATGATCGTTGCCTTCGATAGCGATGGAACGGTCAAACTTGCAAATAAGAAGTGCTGCCATGTACTTGGTTATGAGGAATCAGAACTCATCGGCAAGAACTGGGTCAGAGATATTGTTCCTCCGGAGGACCGGGATGGTGTATCATCTGTATTCAGCAATGTCGTAAAGGGCAATATTGATGAGGTGTCTGTCTTCGAGAACAGTGTTCTTACCAAGAATGGTGAGAAACGGATAATCCACTGGAACAATGCCTATATGAGGGACAGTGATGGCAATATCATAGGGACCCTTAGTTCCGGATCAGATGTGACCGAAGAAAGAATGGCTACCATGCGTCTGAAGGCTTCGGAAGAGAAGTTCAGGATACTTTTTGAGAATGCTGCTGATGCGATCATCATTTTTGATACCGACTGCAATATAATCGATGTTAATTCAGTTGCATTTGATATGCTTGGGTATAAAGAGGATGAATTGCTCAAGATGTCCAGACATGACCTCGTGGCACCTGCTAGCTATGGCACATGTGATGAAAAGGTTGCAGATGTGATGGACGATAAATGCAACCGCTTTGAGATCACCTACATGAAAAAGGATGGGACCCTTATACCTGTTGAAATGGGTGTCAGGGTGATCGAATACAATGGTATTAGCGCTCTTCTGAGCAATGTAAGGGATGTAAGCGAACGCAAGAACTCAGAGAAGGTGTTAAAGGAAAGTGAACAGAAGTTCCGCCTGCTGGCCGAGAATGCCAATGATGTGATATGGACACTAGATAAAAGTGGCAGGTTCAACTATACCAGTCCTTCTGTTTTCAAGCTACGTGGCTATACTCCTGATGAAGTTGCCGAACAGACATTCGATGAGATATTCCCTCCTGAACACAAGAACACGGTAATAGGGGCAATAGCTCGTTTCTACGAGAAATTGGAAGCAGGAGCTGGTAATTATTCTGAGAAATTTGAGATAGAGCAGTATCACAAGGACGGTCATCGTGTGTGGACCGAAACAGTTGCCAATCCTGTATATGATGATGAAGGCAACTTCCAGTTCTTCCTTGGCGTTTCCCGTGACATTTCGGAGAGGAAGAGGGCTGAAGAAGAGATCGATCATTATACTGAAGAATTGGCTAAAAAGAATGAGGAACTCAAATCCCTTGACCGGATGAAGGATGAGTTCATCTCTAACCTGAGCCATGAGCTCAAGACCCCTCTTATCTCTATAAAAGGTTACAGTGAGCTAGTTCATGATGAGGTGCTGGGTCCACTTAACTCCAGGCAGAAGAATGCCATGAAGACGGTTCTGGATAAATATGATCATCTTAGCTTCCTCATGGACTCGCTGATATACATGAGCATTGTAAAATCCGGTAAGGTCCATTACAGGCTGGATCCGATCAGGGTGGTGGACAGCCTTAACAAAGTCATCGATTATTTCAAGTTCCAGTCACAGGATAAGGCACTTATCCTTCTGATCGACATTGAGGATGATCTGCCTTTGATAAAAGGTGATGTAGAGTATATGCCTTACCTGTTCAGGGCAATTATAGACAATGCGATCAAATTCAGCCAGTCTGGCTCTGAGGTCCTTATAAGCGCTTTTTCTGAAGATGATAAGGTCCATATAACCGTAACTGACTCCGGGATAGGAATACCCAAACATGAACTTCCCAATATCTTCAGGCGTTTCTATCAGGTGGATGGTTCCATGTCCAGAAGGTATGGTGGAAGCGGCCTTGGACTATATGTCAGTAAGACCATAGCCGAGATACACAATGGGGAGATATGGGTTGAGAGCGATGAAGGTAAGGGAACCACGGTTCATGTCAGGTTCCCTATATTCAGGTCATAAACCGCTTTAATATTCTGTTTCCACGGAGTATGTTATCTTTTTCTCACCGTCTGCTGGTACTTTGACCTTAAATTCAATGGTTGATGAGTCAATTTCGGTGAAGCTATCTGATGAACTCAGAATTTCCCAATCTCCTCTGAAAGTTTCTATCACATTGATCTCTACGCTTTCTTCCTTGTGATTCTTCAGTTCAATAACAAAAGTTCTTTTCTCCGAGGTATCTCCTGTTCTTTTGTAATAGCTCTGTCTTCTGTCTCCGGTGATATCAAATGCATTTCCTACCAGTATCTCAACTTCTTCATCTTTTGGTGTGTGATCTATTTCATCTTCTCCCAGGAATTGAAGTTGCCCCTGAGAATCTGATTTGTATACCCTGACAACTCCTTTTGGAAGGGGTGTACCAAGATCGTTCTCTTCTGAATTGTTGATCTCAAGTATAACTTTGATCTTATCTTCGTTCTCATACAGATATTTCTTCTTTACCGGTATCTCATCAGATGACAGCAGAGCTATTTGCTTTACTTCATTGTTATTCAGTGTCGTGGTTCTTTCCAGTGTGTACAGGTGATAATCAAAAAGAGATTCCTCAGCTACCGACAGGTCTGCAAAGAAACCTGCAAAAGTTTCAACTTCCATGGATTCATATCCATCATATATCTTGTAGGATGCTTGGCTGACCTGATTTATATCTCCTGCAACCAGTTTCAATTTTGCATTTTCAAAAGTCGTTCCGGCCTTATTGTCAACAGTGACCCATCCGTCCAGGTTTGCTTCTGTGTCATCTTCATTTATTTTGACAATGTAGTTTGCTTTCCAGTTGATACCATCTGTAAGATAGGTGGTGAGTACGTCCCTTTCCCCGTCAACAGAAGAGTATACTTGCCACACGAGGGTCGGTTTTGTGAGTAGTCCGGCAGCATCCGGATATTCTATCTTTGATACTTCAGAGAGGGTAACAATTCCATCATTGGTCTTGAGGACAATGTTCTCTGAATGGCTGAGCAGTTTTCCGCTATATGTTATCCCTTCCATATCGGTGACTATTATCTCTTCATCCAGGTATTTGTCCAGAAGCTTGCTGCTACTGACCAGGTCATACTGGTAGTTCTGTTCAATGACAAAAGTATCCGGGTTCTCGGTATCCTCGAAAGTTACGGATGTGGCATCTATGCCTGAAGCGACATCCACGAACTCGACCAGGTTTATCCCTGTTCTAAGGTCTATGTTCCTTTTATCTTTTACAAGAGCAATATTCTGGTTATATACGGTAAGTTCTGTATCCTCACTCATTTCATCTGCAGATGCTATCTCAAAGAACGATGCTATTGAGTTTGTTTTTGTTGCGACCGTTGAATGTGATATATGGTTGATCTCATTGTCGTATGAAGTCTCTTTTCCGCTTTGCAGGAGTGCACTTGCTGCTGTGACAAGTAATATCAGCATGGCTATGTAAAATATTTTCTTTGAATGCATAATTTAAGAAAGAAGTATGTATTATTAATAAATTTTGACAAATATCAAATAAATGTAGGGGCAGGAGTTCTGAAAAGGACTTTATATTTCGAGTCCGATCATTACTCCATGTATGCCGAAGATGTAGTCGCACGCCTCAGGGAATTGTATCCTGGTGGATATTTCCACATCAATAAGGACCCTTTCTATCTTCTGATCTCCACTGTGCTGTCCCAGCGCACACGTGATGATGTGACAATTCCAACGAGCCAGAAACTTTTCAGTGTGTTCGGCACGGTTGAGGAAATGGCGCAAGCAGATGTTGATGAGTTACAGGAGCTTATCAGGAATGTGGGCTTCTACAGGGTGAAGGCGCAGCGTATACTTGATATTTCCCGTATCATTCTACAGGACTACGATGGAGTTGTTCCAGATAGTATGGATGAACTTCTGAAACTTCCCGGAGTTGGTCGAAAGACTGCTAACTGTGTGCTTGGTTATGGTTTCGAGCAGGATGTTATCGCAGTGGATACTCATGTACATAGGATCTCCAATCGTATGGGTCTGGTTGAGACCTCGGAGCCGGATGAGACCGAGAAAGAGCTTGAGAAGGTACTCTCAAAAGAGGACTGGAAGGACATTAACGGACTCATGGTGCTGTTCGGACAGAATGTATGCAGGCCGGTGGGTCCAAAATGTAATGAGTGTATTATGGATGACATCTGTCCTAAGATCATCTGACCATCATCAAACTAAAAATGGGAGTTTCAACAAAGTATTTATTGATATATTCTATATAAAGCAGAAATCTCGTGAACCATGCCATAACTCTAATATATAAAGCGCTGGTTTGCACGAGAGTCGATAAATTTCATAGTTATAAATAGTATAATTGCTTAATTAAGAAACTATAGGCAATTACGAACTACGGATGAGTTATTTATCCACTATCTATACGAGTGAGAATCATGTTACTAATCGGAGAAGCATTAATCGGCGAGGCACCAGAACTCGCACACGTTGACCTTATGATCGGAAACAAAGACGGTCCTGTAGGTCAGGCATTCGCAAACGGATTAACACAGCTTTCAGCAGGTCATACACCTCTGCTTTCAGTTGTCCGTCCAAACCTTCCAACAAAACCTGCAACACTTATCGTGCCAAAGGTAACAGTAAAGAACATGGACCAGGCATCCCAGATATTCGGTCCTGCACAGGCTGCTGTTGCAAAGGCTGTTGCAGATGCTCTTGAAGAAGGCGCATTCGGTGACCTCGATGTTGAGGATATCGTTGTTGTTGCAAGTGTCTTTATCCACCCTGAGGCAACTGACTACAACAGGATCTACAGATACAACTACGGAGCTACAAAATTGGCAGTAAAGCGCGCAGTAGATGGCTTCCCTGACATTGACACAGTACTCAAGGAGAAGGACAGAATGGGTCACGCTATCATGGGATTCAAGGTATCCAGACTCTGGAACCCACCATACCTTCAGGTTGCACTTGACAATCCAAACCTTCCTGTTATCCAGAACATCGTTAAGCAGATCCCTAAGAGCGACCACGTTATTCTTGAAGCAGGTACACCTCTTATCAAACGCTATGGTGTTGACGTGATCAGCAAGCTCAGAGAGATCCGTCCTGATGCATTCATAGTTGCTGACCTTAAGACCCTGGACACAGGAAACCTCGAGGCACGTATGGTAGCTGACGCAACTGCAGACGCAATTGTTGTCTCCGCACTCGCACCAGTAGCAACCCTTAACAAGGCGATCGAGGAAGCTCACAAGACAGGTATCTATGCTATCATGGACACACTCAACTGTGACGACCCAGTAGCAGTACTCAAGCAGCTCGATGTACTTCCTGATGTAGTTGAACTCCACCGTGGAATTGACATCGAGGAAACAGAGCACGCATGGGGCAACATCGACGACATCAAGGCACTCTCACCAAAGATCCTGGTGGCAGTCGCTGGTGGTGTACGTATCGACACTATGCCAGCTGCACTTAAGGCAGGCGCAGATGTCCTTGTAGTTGGAAGAGCTATCACCAACGCAAAGGATGTAAGGCAGGTCGCAGAGAAATTCATTGAAGGTCTTAACAACCCTGAGATCGACCAGTTCAGAGTTATGACCGACTTCTAAGCGTGTGGGATTTCCACACTCTTATCTTCTTTTTTCTTAACTTTTAGTCTCACTTTTCACCTCTTCTCACTATTCCCTACGTTTCTCCCAAGATTCTCCCACGTTTATATTTATAGTTGGAGTTACATCTCTATTGCTGCGTACAAGATGCGCATACTGATATTCATATGATCATTGGAGAGATTTAATTGAGTTCTACACTAATTGTCCTTAACCTCAAAACATACCTTGAGGGCACAGGCGAAGGCGCCGTAAAGGTTGCACAGGCATGTAAAGAAGTTGCAGATGACAGCGGAATTGAAATTGGTGTTGCACCACAGTTCTGTGATATATACCGCGTTGCATCACAGGTTGACCTGCCGGTCTACTCACAGAGTCTTGATCCGGTCGGAGCAGGCAGCTTTACAGGACATGCATTCGTCCAGTCCATCAAAGACGCAGGCGCAGTTGGAACCCTTATCAACCACTCCGAATGCCGTCTCACACTTGCGAACATCGATGCATCCATCACAACTGCAAAGAACGCAGCTCTCAAAACAATAGTCTGCACCAACAACGTTGCAACTTCAGCGGCAGCAGCAGCACTCGGTCCAGATTATGTTGCAGTAGAACCGCCAGAGCTTATCGGCTCCGGCATCCCTGTATCAAAAGCAGACCCTGGAGTAGTCACAGGTTCAGTTGATGCAGTAAAGAGGATCAACCCTGCAGTACAGGTTCTCTGCGGTGCAGGAATCTCAAAAGGTGAAGACCTTGCAGCAGCTCTTGAACTTGGTTCAGTTGGCGTTCTGCTGGCATCAGGTATCGTGAAAGCTGCTAATCCTAAAGCAGCACTTGAAGACCTTGTAAGCAAGGTCTGATTATTCTTTTTTTAAAATAAGTAAAAACCATTTGGGATTTCATATTAGTTGCTCTTCTCCTCGAATAGTGCAACCAATGCCCTTAAGCTGCCTCTCCACTTCCTGATGCACCTTTTCAGCTTCAAGATCGCCCATGATCATCACGCGGAAAGTAACACTCAGCCTTTCAGTACCTTTAATGCCATCATACCTGTCAATGATCTCAATTGAAACGATGTCATCATTACAGGAAACAAGCTCCATGATAACATCTGCATTAGCTCCCTCGGGGATAAGTACAGATATATCTCTTAGATGGTGTTCGAGGTTGTCGAGTTTCCACTCATGCATCTTCTCTTCATCCAGCAAACGGATGTTCTCTATTTTAAGTGATATCATCCTGCTTCCACATTCGAGAACAACATCTCTTGGTGTCACTTTCTCGACAATTCCAGTATGGACTATCCCTGAATAGATGTGTCTGACACCGATCTCCTGTCCTATGGAATCCAGCAACTTGTCGAATTCAGCGATCTTTGAGTTTATGAGCTTGTCAGAGCGGCGAAGTGCAGATGCAGTATCTCCGAAATGTACTGCTGCCTCTTTCATTTTGTTGGTGAAGGCTTCAACATCCTTTTTCCTGACAATTGAGGACATCTCGCTGCATTGATTCATGAAAGCATCATGAACTTTGAGAACTTCCGGGTTCTCCATCTGGATGTATGCGTAGAGGTATGGGTTCTGTCCGATTATCCTGCCAACGAAATCAAGCATGATGTCGTAGACCGGGCTCATGAACCTTCTTGATTCGTTCACGCTGAAATCAAGGGCATCAAAGGTGGTTCCTATGGTGATGTATGCGAAGTGTGTAAGTCCCTGCACAACGGAAACGAACCTGTCGTGCTCTGCTGGGGTGATAACTTCGATGTGTGCGCCGTTGTCCTCAAAAAGTGAGTGCATGATCGGGAACCATTTATCACATCGTCCTTCGATGGGTGTTAGAATGAATATCTGGCCGTGCAGACTTGGAATAGATGGTCCGAACATAGGGTGGGTACCGAGTATCTCCACACCTTCGGGAGCATACTTCTTCATGGCCTCGGTGGGTCCGACCTTAAGTGATGTGAAATCCATAAGCAGGCTTCCACTCTTCATTTTAGGGGCAGTCTCACTGATGACCCTCTCGGTTATATTGATAGGTACTGTTACGATAACAATGTCGCTGGTGCTAATTGCAGCATCAAGGTCACTGGCGAACTCAACTCCCATTCGCTCTGCAACCTCAATTTTCCCGCTGCTGCCCCAGACAACAACATCGTAACCGTGGTTCTTAAAAAAGGGAGTGAACCACTGTCCCATCTCGCCGGTACCGCCTATGATAAGGACCTTCAAACTCAGAAGCCCTCCAAAACTGCTTTTTTCATAACATCGATCGGTGGCTCAACGCCAGTCCAGATCTTAAATGCCTCTGCACCCTGGTAGACAAGCATCATCTCTCCGGTGACAGCTTTAGCACCGGCTTTCTTTGCTTCTTTCAGGAGGGTGGTTTCCAGAGGGTTGTACACTATATCGAATACAGTAAGGTCTGAGTGCATGTCCTCTGCTGTTGCTATCGTTCCCTCGGTCTTTGGATGCATTCCGAGGGTAGTGCAATTGATGAGTATATCACTGTCAGCTATCAGTTCTCTAATATTGTCAAGTCCGCAACCTCTGGCACTGCCAACTGCCGACACGCCGGCTGCAAGCTCAACAGCTTTCTCTTCGGTCCTGTTGGCTATGGTGATGTCCGCTCCATCCTTTGCGAACTGGAATGCGATAGCTCTTGAAGCTCCGCCTGCACCTACTATCAGTACATTGGAACCATCTATCTTCACTCCTTTTTCCTCAAGGCTGCGTTTAGCACCAAGTCCGTCAGTATTGTAACCGACCATGCCGTCCTTGAAGTCAACGGTGTTCACTGCACCGATACCTTCTGCAAGTGGGTCTGCATCCACTATCTTCAATGCTTCCTGTTTCAGCGGAACGGTGAGGTTCACACCACCAAAACCCATTGCTTTTGCTCCAAGGAGTGCATCCCTCAGGTTCTCGGGGCTGACCCTGAATGCATGGTATGTGCATTCCATGTCAAGTTCCCTGAAAGCTGCATTGTGCATGTCAGGGGACTTTGAATGTGCTATCGGGTCACCGAATACGCCAAAAACTGTTCTCAAAAGAGTATCTCCAGAGCTGACTTTAGTTCGTGTATCTTTATCTGTCCGGGTGCAACTGCCTGTGCTATTGCTCCGTATGTAAGACGTGAACCGTAACATGGTGCAACGATGCGGCTATGTTTGCCGATCTCTCCCATTGCAATGGTGCATACTGGTTTTTCCATATCGGCGGTTGCCTGCAATACGTCCAGTACATCCTGTTTTGACTTTGCCATGACTGCAAGTTTTGCGATATCGCCACCAGCTTCGTGTGCGCTGTCAAGTATCTTTTTCATTATCTCGACAGAAGGGGTTCCGTCAAAATCATGAGCAGAAACAATAACTGTCACTCCTGCTGCTTTTGCTGCTGCGATGACCATGTTACGCTGATCTTCATCTGCGCTAAGTTCTATGTCAACTGCTTCCACGTAAGGCATGATGTCGATCAGAAGTTTGATCCTGTCATCTTCTGAACCTTCCCACTTGCCGCCATCAGATTGTAATCTATTGGTTGCAATACACGGAAGGCTGGTATTCGCTTTGATCCTGTCAATGGTCTTCTTAGCCTCTTCAAGGTCTGAGAAATTGAGAAGATCAAGTCTCAGCTCAAGGACGTTCGCACCCAGCCAGTTTGCAGCCTTTGCATTCTCAGCGGGGTCATCGTCTATCACTGAAACGATAGCAGGTCGCATGTCAAGGTCAAAAGTACCTATCTTAACCATGAGCAACTCTCCGGTCACTTCTCGATAATGGTCTCTTCGATCTTCATACCGAAGTGACGGCCAATATCCTCTGAGTAGACAAGTATCTCGTCGCCGACCTTTATGTCTGTCACTGCTATTGGTTCCTTGTCCTTTGTGACGAGCTTGATGGTCTCTGCGTTCTGCAGTATGTTCTTGATGATCTTGCCATCAAGGTCAGCTTCCACAAGGATAAGCGGTCTTCTTTCGATCTTTACCCGACCGACAACACCAGTTCTCTGCTTTCCGTCACCGTCAACTATTGTGACCTGGTCGCCGGCTTTGAGCTCTGAAAGGTAGCGTGTCTTCTCTCCTACCTTTATGTAAGCATGTACTGCACCTGCATTCACTCTGAATGGCCGGGAAGCCACGTATGGACTTTCCTCTGATTCTGAGTGCACAAGGAACATTCCATTAGCCTGTGAACCTACAAGCATTCCTTCGCCTTTTACCATGAGGTTGCATGTGTCCACACAGACCCTGTCGCCCATGCCGATGGATTCGACATTTGTGACTACGGCTGTTTTTATGTCAAGACTTGTGACGCCTGCACTTTCAGCGACCTCGGCTGTCTTCTTTATCTGGCTCAGGTCCTTTGTGTCAAGCATTACGCCATCGGTACCGTGTTCCATGGTCTCGAATGCAAGCTTTGCCTGCTCTGAGTTCTGGACACCGGAAAAGAGCTTTACATCCTTCTTCTGCAATCCTGCAATGAGATTCTCAAGAGGAATGACCTGCCAGTCAGTACCTATGGTGATAAGATAATCACAGACACTTCCCATCTCTGCTGCAAAGTTCTCATAGTCCTTGTTGCGAATGATGACGTAGCCTGCGACCTTTAATCCCTTCTCTTTCAGACGAAGAGCTGTTGTGATATCGAGGGATCCTGCGTAATCTGGTGGCAATGGCTTTGTACCGTCTCCTTCTCCTCCTTTACCAACAACGATTATCTCTGCATCCTCAACATCAGTTGAAGCAAAGGCAGCTACCTTGGTTTTTCCAAGTTCCTTCACTTTACCGACATCGGCAGCATCTACCAGTATGGCGTCAACTCCGGATTCCATTCCGGTTGTGATTATAGCCTTGCGTTCATCCCAGTTGCCTTCATCGGCTTTGATCCATATCATTTTATTATTCATATGAGCACGTCCGCAGCACAGAGGAGTAACTGACCTTATTTCAGCATTTCCAGTGCTTCTTCTACTGACTTTTTATGGTGCACTATCTCTGTTATTGCTCTTGTAATTTTTGTAGGGTTCTCGTGCTGGAACACGTTCCTTCCAATTGCAACACCTCTTGCTCCGCCTTCCATTGCACCCTCGATCATCTGAAGGAATTCCTCGTCAGTATTGGTCTTTGGTCCGCCAGCGATAACTATTGGTACAGGACATCCCTGAACAACATCCTTGAATGTATCAACATCACCGGTGTAAAGTGTCTTTACGACATCTGCTCCGAGTTCAGCACCTACTCTGGCAACATGGCCTATAAGTTCAGCGTCATGTGGGTTACTGATGTCCTTACCACGTGGGTACATCATTGCAAGAAGTGGCATTCCCCAGTAGTTGCATTCCTCGGATACGCTTCCAAGTTTCTGGAGCTGGTCCGATTCGGTCTCTGAACCAACGTTCACATGAATGGATACAGCATCTGCTCCCATTTTCATTACTTCTTCAACAGAGCACACTTGTACCTTGTTATTTGGGTCAGGCCCAAGGATGGTCGATGCACTCATGTGAACTATGAGCCCTACATCGTGTCCGTATCCTCTGTGTCCGTGGGTAACGATTCCTTTCTGCATAAGAACAGCATCTGCTCCGCCTTCTGCAACCTTATTGATGGTGTCTGCAACATCGATAAGGCCCTTGATAGGTCCATCTGATATTCCGTGGTCCATAGGGATTATTACAATGTTCCTGCTGTCTCTGTGCATTATTCTTTCTATGCGTATCTTCTTTCCAATATCTGACATTTGCTTTAGCCTTCTGTTAAGTTAATAATTGTGCAGTAATGTATTTTAATGTACATTACTGTATTTATACTATCTGTGTTACTATGTGACATAGTAGCACGGTTTATTATTTAAAGTTTTTTGTGCAGCTTACTAAAGTGAAAAAAGAGGGAGGGTGTATCAGATATCTTTCAGGAACTCGCCGATCTGTATCCCTTCAGAAGTTATGTCATATCCGATAAGATGTTTCTCATGGTCACTACCATGCATCTTAAGGATGGACATGGTCTTCCTGATCTCCTTATCGATCTCGGCATGTTTGAGGAGTATCAACACATCTGCAAGGGAGGATACTGGTATCTCTGCCACAAGTACATTGTTGCCTGCAGCCCTGTTCCCGCTTATGAGCATCGATGTAAGTCCCATGTTCTTGAAAAAACGCAGGAGATTGGCGATATGTTCTCTTTTAGCAACAGGTTCTTCAAATACGTAGTCAAATCCTGATATATCATCAAGGAGCACTCTTTTTGCCCCTATCTCCTCGATATTCTTCCTGAGCTCTACTGTGTGTTTGCAGGAATTGATATCAGAAGGTGGGGTGTATATGATCCTGATAAGGTTTTTCTGTTCAAGTTCCTCGAGTTCAAGTCCAATGCTTGCAGCGTAACGTCTCAGTTCTGTGGGATTATCCTCAAAACTGCTTATTATCCCTGGCTCTCCGTTCATTGCACCATACACTATGAAGTGTAGCCCAAAGGATGTCTTTCCCGTACCTGTGTTCCCTGCTATCAATGTGGATGATAGTTCGAAGAGTCCTCCACGGCTCAGTTCGTTGAATTTTGTTATCCCTGCATCGATCCGTTTCAGTTCTGATGTATGGTCGAGGTTCAGGGCATTGATCCTGGGATATATCGCGATGCCTTCACTCGATATGTCAAAGGTGTGTTCTCCTTCCATGTAGTCGGAGTTGTTCATCTTCATTATCTTTATCGAACGCCTGCTTCCTCTTCTCTGGATGTTCTGTGAGAGATAGACTATTCCTTCTACCACATCGCTGATCACAGACCTCCAGACATCGGCTTCTGCCATTGTTCCTGTAAGGTAGACTATGGCATTCCATTCTCCTATTGCAGAACTGAGGGAATAGATGAACCTTCTTCTTTCAGCTTCAGGGAAGCCGAATCCAATTGGTGTGACCGAGTCTACAAGTATACGGTCTGGTTTAAGGGAAGCAACAACATTCCCAAGCTCAACTAGCATTGTCAGTGGGTCCCTTTCAACGGAACTAATGTTGAATACACGTATGTCCAGCCCTTCTTCGTAGAAACTGTAATTCGAAAGTCCTTCTCTAACACCATTTTCAGATTTTGTGGTGATGCAGATGTAAAGTGCTTTCTCTCCGTTCTTGACAGCTTCGCATAAGCTCTGGATCCCGAGGATCGTCCTTCCGCTCCCGGGGTTACCTGCGATCAGGGTTGTGGATGGTGCAGTAAGACCTCCTCCGAGTATCTCGTCAAAACCGGGTATTCCCGTTGATCTGTTTTCCAATGTAGTACCTCGTCCAATAAGTGATATGGATGTAAGGAGAGCACTTACGCTCAGGATTTATATGTAATTTCCTCTCCCTTAGTTAGTTTTGTTTGTACTTTTACTTAACATTATTCATTAACAGATATAACAAGTATTTTATTTAGTAGCATTTGAACAAATAATTGTAATGGAACAATATGAGTATGAAACCCTCTTATATGGTTAATTACTATTAGGGCAGTATCATATACAAATACGCGAACAAATCTATAAAAGGAAAGATCTATGAGAGAATTAAAGATCCTTGTTATCAATAACTATGGGCAGTTCTGTCATCTTATCCATCGTGCAGTAAGGGATCTGGATATGGATACGAAGATAGTTGCCAACACCACACCTGTGGATGACATACTTAATGAAGAGCCGGATGGCATCATCCTTAGTGGCGGACCTACAATGGACCGTGCAGGTATATGTGCTGAATATGTGGAAAGCATCGATATTCCGATCCTTGGTATCTGCCTTGGTCATCAGGTCATTGCCAAGACATTTGGCGGTGAAGTGGCATCTGGTATGGCAGGTGGCTATGCAGACATCGAAGTTGAGATCGTTGATGAGGATGAGATCCTAAAAGGACTTGGTCCTAAGACCTCCGTGTGGGCTTCACACGCTGATGAGGTTATAACTCTTCCTGAGGATTTCATACAGCTTGCAAGATCCAACATCTGTGAATATGAGGCAATGAGGCATATTGACAGGCCGATATTTGGTGTGCAGTGGCATCCTGAGGTTGCACACACCGAAAAAGGAGAACAGCTTTTAACTAATTTCTTCGAGATATGTGAGACCTATTAGGTCTCGCATTCTTCTATGTGAAACCTGCTGGTCTCACATTCCCATTTTCTTCATCATTTTTTGCATATTGAACTTTCCACCACGGAATCCTTTCATGGCGGTCTGCATCATTTTATGATATTTCAAAAGTTCCCTGACATCTTCAGGACTTGACCCTGATCCTCTGGCGATCCTTTTGATACGGGAGCTGCCAATGGTCCTTGGGTTGAGCATCTCTTCTTCCGTCATGGAATCCATAAGAACTCTATAACGGCTGAGCTTGTCACCTGTGACCTGGTATGCATCTTCAGGTATCTTGGCACCCATTCCGCCAAGTGGTAACATCTGCATGATCTGCTTCATTGGTCCCATCTTGTTCAGGCTCTCAAGTTGCTTGTACATGTCCTTGAGCGTGAACCTGCCACGGAGCATTGCTTCCATGTCAAAGTCCTCTTCTCCAAGGGCTTCCTCTGCCTTTTCTATAAGGCTCTTGATGTCACCCATTCCAAGGAGTCTTGAGATGAACCTGTCCGGTTCGAACCTCTCAAGGTCTTCCGGTGTCTCTCCAACACCAATGAATGCGATAGATGAGTTTGTCTCGGATACTGCGGATAGTGCACCACCACCCTTTGCTGTACCGTCGAGCTTGGATATTACAACACCTGATATTCCTATGGAATCATTGAATGCACGTGCCTGTTCGCTTGCCTGCTGTCCAATAGCACCATCAAGTACAAGCAACTTGTAATCAGGTTTTGCCACACTGTGTATGTCTTCCATTTCCTTGATGAGATCTCCTTCAAGTGAGTGGCGACCTGCTGTATCCACGATGAGTACGTCGTTCTTTTGAAGCTCTTTGAGACCTCTTTCCACGATCCCTACTGCATCAGGGTTACCTTCCTCTCCATAGAATGCAACGTTGAGCTTTGTACAGAGGGTACTGAGCTGTTGATATGCTCCTGGTCTGAACGTGTCAGCACAGACTACAGCTGGCTTCAGTCCTTTTCTCTGGAAATAACGTGCAAGTTTTGATGTGGTTGTGGTTTTACCGCTACCCTGCAGACCTATCATCATGATGGTCTGTGGTTTGAGGGGAATGTCTGTGCTCTTCCCGATTATATTGATAAGTTCCTGGTAGACTATCCTTATAACGTGTTCTCTGGGGCTCATTCCAGAAGGCACTTCTTCTTTAAGTGCACGCTCTTTGATCTGCTTTGACATTTGCATGACCAGTTTGACGTTAACGTCAGACTGCAGCAAAGCTCTCTGGATATCTTTGACTACCTCGTTTACGGTACGTTCATCGATGCGTCCTGATTTCACTATTTTTTTAAGGGCATCCTGCAGGGAATTCCCAAGTTTATCCATTACCATTTAAGGATCATCCTATTCAGTTCTCTCTTTTGTTGTATTAAATGGGGAGTTCATATTTAATTCTGTTGTGAAATGTACACTTTCAGGATATCAGTATCACGGCCAGCATAACAGAGATAACTCCTGCCCATTGTCTGCTCTTTAGTCTTTCCTTCATGAGCGCCCATGCGAGGAGTATGGTTATGGCCGGGTATAGTGAGGTAAGAATGGCAGCAATGTCCAGTCTTCCTGCCTTTGCTGCAAGTACGTAGAATACATTTCCTCCTGTATCAAGCACTCCGGCAAGAAGTATGAGTGGGAAGTATCTGATCCCGCTTATCTTTAGCTGTTTCATATACCAGGCTGCGATAATGAATGCTGAGATGCTTGCTACTCTGGCTCCTACAAGCGGCCAGTATATTCCCTCTGCCTGCACCTGATCGATAAGTATCATGAAAGTACCGAATCCTGTTCCTGCCAGGAACGGGAGTTTGAGCTTTTGCAGTTCTATCTTCGGACTGTCTTCGTCTCTGGAGATGAGCCATACTCCTATGAATGCAAAAAGAAAACCTATGAGCTTGCTTGTGGGTGGCAGTCCTTCTGTTATCATCCCGAAGGACATGGGTACAAGGGCACTGATCACGGCTGTTACCGGTGCTACGACCCCCATCTTCTCTATGGATAAGGCATAGTACAGTGCAAGAAGTCCCATTCCTCCGGCAAGTCCTGCAGATGCACCCCACAATATATCTGTCGTTGGTGGGATGCTTTCGGAAAAAGTAATTGCTGATGCAGTAAGCAATATCAGACCGATGGTCTGGGATACGATGGCAACTATCAGGACCTTATTCCTTTTTGTGGCAAAACCGCCGCTAAAATCTGCAGCTCCCCAGCAAAGTGCTGCAGCAAGTCCATACATTATAATAGATGGTTCCATCTGACATCACTCTTCGATCGTTTGAAAACTGTAGCTGGTAATAATATTAATAACATTGCCATTCAGGCAGTATCAATATGCATAACTCATGATCGATATAAAATTAGAAAAGTAGCGGGGGATAGATTCGAACTATCGGTCTACGGGTTATGAGCCCGTCGGGATCTCCTGGCTACCCCACCCCGCTTCAGGGATCGAAGTTTAATTTGAAAAGATAATCATTCTATGTTTGTATACTATATGTATATTTCCAAAATACGTCTCTAACACACTAATTGATAATTGATCAAGATATTAATGTTAGAATTAGTAGCGGGGGATAGATTCGAACTATCGGTCTACGGGTTATGAGCCCGTCGGGATCTCCTGGCTACCCCACCCCGCTTCGGAGATTGCTATTGATTTTGGAAGGGTACTCCCCCATGAACGATTTAATTGTACATAAAGGTTGCGTACAATGGGGTATTTTCGCCATAGGCAAAATTAATTATGGCAAAAATATATCTGTTATCTCTCTAAATATAGTGATTCATCTGTTTATATTTGTATTGGAGAGACGATAAATGGCCTTACCTGATAAATTCAAATGTGTTGTCACGAACTGGGATTATATCTATGACCTGTGCAGGGAAGTTGCAAATGAAGTAAAAGCTTCAGGATACGAACCTGATATGATAGTTGCTCTTGCAAGGGGTGGCTGGTTCGCAGGACGTGTATTATGTGATTTCCTTGGTCTTGATGATCTTACCAGTCTGAAGATCGAGCACTATCTTGGAACTGCACTTGCAGGTGATGAGCCTATGATCAAGTACCCTCTTGCTGACAATGCAGTTGCAGGAAAGAAGATCCTTATCGTTGATGATATTGCAGACACCGGTAAGAGTCTCATGCACTCAATTGAATATGTGAACGAGCAGGCTCCACAGGAAGTAAGGACTGCTTCTCTCCAGTACCTTGATTCATCAGAATATGATCCAGATTACTGTGGCGAACGTCTTGAAGAGTGGGCATGGGTGGTCTTCCCATGGAACTTCATCGAGGATATGACCGACCTGATCTCAACACTAATGACCAAAGAAGATAAGGAGCTCTGGGATATCGCTTCTATCAGGCACGGTCTCTACATGTATCATTCACTTGATTCATTCGCATTTGAAATAGCTCAGCCTGGCAGGCTTCCTGAAGTTCTGGAAGAGATGCATCGCAGAGGTATAGTATGCTCTGTGAATGAGGATGGGAAGCAGTACTGGAAACTCGCTTGATCTGGATAAGTGATAATATGCAGGAAAAAGCTGATATTGCAATAATTGGCGGCAGTGGCATCTATGATGCAGCTCTGCTGGATAATGTCCGTGATGTGGACATCGATACTCCTTTTGGAAAACCATCTGATTCCATTACAATAGGTGAGCATGGAGGTATGACCGTATGTTTCCTTCCAAGACATGGTGTGGGACACAGGATATCTCCATCTGAACTGAATTCAAGGGCAAACATCTTTGCTCTCAAGAAGCTTGGTGTCAAACGTATAATCGCAGCATCTGCTGTGGGTAGTCTGAAGGAAGAGTTCAAGCCACTGGATATTGTCATTCCAGATCAGATATATGATCGTACAAAGTCCAGACCATCTACATTCTTTGAGGACGGTATTGTGGTCCACATGGGATTTGCAGACCCGTTCTGTCCGGAGACCTCAAAGGCCATAGTTGATGTTGCTAATTCAAAGGGTTACAGTGTCAAGGAAGGTGGGACCTATGTCTGTATGGAAGGTCCGCAGTTCTCAACACGTGCAGAGTCCCGTGTGTATCAGTCCCTTGGTTTTGATATTATTGGTATGACCGCTATCCCTGAGGCAAAGCTTGCTCGTGAAGCTGAGATCTGCTATTCCATGATAGCCACAGTTACAGACTACGACGTATGGCACGAGGAAGATGTCACCATCGAAGCTATCATTGAGAATGCAATGAAGAACGAGGCTGCTGTGAAGGATATTATCATATCAACTCTGGATAAGTTGAGCCTTGAGCAGAACTGTATGTGTAAGGATGCCCTCATGGGTGCTATTACCACAGCTCAGTCCATGATCCCATATGAGACAAAGAAACGTCTTGATCCTTTGATCGGAAGGTATCTTGAGGAGTGATGAGCCTGCTATCAATTACAGGCTTATCGCAAGTGTTTTAATATATCATGATGCTTATTTAATTCGGTGGACCAATGCCTCATAAGTGCACACGATGCGAATCTATCTTTATAGACGGTGCTTCAGTAATATTGAGCGGATGCCCTAATTGTGGCTGGAACAAGTTCCTCTACGTAAAAGATGAGGAAGTTGAGAAACCTGCTTCTGAAGATGCTGAGACTACTGAGACAGGGGAAGAACACATCATCGATGAGACCTCGCATGAGAAGACAGATGATGATTCGTCCGAGCCTATTATTCGTGAGATCGATGATATCCTTGGTGTTGAAGAAAAGAAGCCCAGTGTCACTGAAGAAGATGGTGAGAGGGTAGAATCCGTACGTATCCTTGGTCCCGGTTCGTATGAGCTTAACCTTGATTCCCTGCTTGACCGCAAGGAGATCGTCATGGCCATCAAAGAGGATGGTGCATATGCTCTGCATCTTGGTTCTGTTTTCAAGGACAATAAAGATAAAAAAGATAAGAAAAAGAAGAAAAAGTGATACTTCTCTTTTCCGGGACAGGCAATGGATAAAATTCCAAAAGAACGGTTCTTTGAAGTTGACGCCTTCCGCGGTATCGCTATCCTTCTGATGGTAATATACCATTTCTTTTTTGATCTTGATTTTCTAGGTATCCGTGAGTTCGATACACATTCCGGTCTGTTGCTTGTTATCGGCAGAAGTGCTGCTATTATGTTCATCTTCCTTGTAGGGGTATCTCTTACGCTGAGCTACTCAAGAGCAAAAGCGCTTTCAATTGATAACCAGGACAAGATCATCCATGATCTCAAAAGAGGTGCAGGTATCTTTGGCTGGGGTCTTGTTATTACAGTTGTCACAGCTACTTTCCTTGAACAAGGAACAATATATTTTGGGATACTGCACCTGATAGGTGCTTCTATTATCCTTGCATATCCATTTTTGAGATACAGGAAATTGAACCTCGTTATTGGTCTTGCTTTCCTGCTAGCAGGTATCTTTATGGATAATGCCTATGCAGGTTTTCCATGGCTCCTCTGGCTTGGTATCAAACCCTATAGCTTCTATACTCTCGATTACTTCCCACTGATTCCCTGGTTCGGGCTCGTCCTTCTGGGTATCTTCACAGGGAATAGCCTGTATCCAGATCACAAACGCAGTTTCAGGATGTGTGATTGTGAGGGAAATGTGGCTGTGAGATTGCTTGGCTATCTGGGGAAGAGATCATTGCTGATCTATCTGGTTCACCAGCCTGTGATCGTTGGGACGCTGCTACTATTGATGTATATATAATGGGATTACGGCTTTGCCAGTTCACTTCACAAAAGTCCCGTTCCTGTAATCCTCAAAGGCCTGCTGCAATTCTTCCTGAGTGTTCATGACAATGGGTCCATACCAAGCGACCGGCTCTCCTATTGGCTTTCCGGTCATCAGCAGGAATCGGACGCCATCTTTGCCGGCTCTGACAACTATCTTATCGCCGTCATCGAACATGACCAGATTCTCTTTTCCGGTGGATGAGCCGGTTTCAAGGTCGAAATACTTTGCTCCATCAACTTCGTATGAATACTGGTCGTTCTCGGGGTCGAAACATCCATCTCCTTCTATCACGTATGCCAGTACGGTGTAGCCGGGTTTTGTGGGATATTCAAAAACGGTATTTTCAGGTATTGTTATGTCGAAGTATTCCGGGTCTGTGACTATGTCCTTCACAGGTCCCTGGACTCCATCTATATTGCCGCAGATGATCTTTATTCGTGTACCGTTCTCTATGCTTATCTCAGGGATCTGGCTGCTCTTCACTTCCTGGTAGCGTGGGTCCATCATTTTATGGGAGGCAGGCAGGTTTGCCCATAACTGGAATCCCCACAGGTTCTTGTCAGCATCGCCTTTTGGCATTTCCTGGTGGATAATACCGCTGCCTGCGGTCATCCATTGAACGTCCCCTGGACCGGTGGCTCCTTTATTGCCCATGCTGTCTCCGTGTTCCACATCTCCCTGAAGGACGTATGTTATGGTCTCCATTCCTCTGTGAGGGTGCCAGGGGAAACCCATGATGTATTTCTTCGGGTCATTCGAATGAAAATCGTCCAGCAACAGGAATGGATCAAGTTCCGGTACGTGGTTGAATCCAAATGCTCTCTTTAGGTGTACTCCTGCACCTTCTACAGTTGGCATACTCTTCAGTATCTTGCGTATCTTTCTAATATTTCCCATAATTCTCCCATGGAAATATTGTCTTCAGGTGGTATTAAACATTTTTAGTGGAGGTGCAGTTGTGTAATTATGCCTGCAAGATCGGTTCTGTAGGGTCCTAATTTGAATACAGAGATAAATTTAAGGCAATCAACAAACAAATCAATTATTTTCATCTTTTCGGATCTTGCCGGCTTCGCCGGACCCTTCGGGATGGTTGAAGTTACTCATGACTTCCGATTAGCAAAACTATTGTCCATCGTATCCTTGTGTTTATGGTATCTGCAAAATATCATTTAGGAGCAAAGAACAGTACGACCATCCGCCTTAGGCGGCATGTTCCATTTCCACTAATTGAAAATAATTGGTTTTATTCGGAATTAATAGGTGTTGACTTCAAAACTGGAATTGACAGGATATCTACAGAGCCGCAAGATCAAAGAAAATCACTCAAAAAAGTCTGTCTCTCATCTATCTTCTCGAGCTTTGTAACTCCAACTCCAAGTAGCCTGAACCTTCCTTTTCCAGTGAACTCTTCCATAAGGGTGAGTGCTGTTCTCTGAATAGCATCTTTATCGGTAGTGGCTGTGTTAAGTGTCTTTGCCCGCGTATACGTCCTGAAATCTTCAAAACGAACTTTTATAGTCACTGTCCTGAACCGGAATCGCTTCTTCATCATGGCTGAATGCACTTTCTCTGTGAGGTCTATGAAGGCTTTCTCGATGCTTTTTGGGTCGGAAATATCCTCATCAAAAGTGTCCTCTGTGCTCACGGACTTCACTTCTTCCCGCTCTTTTACCTCCCGCATGTCGATCCCATTTGCAAGCTGATGCATGACCACGCCAAATTTTCCGAACTTTGCTATCAAAAGCTGGACATCACAGGTTGCAAGCTGTCCTACGTTCTCTATTCCCATCTCTTTGAGAATAGGCTGTGTCTTTTTACCGATCCCTGGTATCTTTGATATGTGCAGGGGGAACAGGAACTCCTGTACGTTCTCGGGCCTGACCACAGTCAGCCCATCAGGTTTGTTGAAGTCCGAAGCTATCTTTGCAATTACCTTGTTGGGTGCAACACCAATGGAACATGTTAGTCCGTGGAGGCGTTTGACCTCGCTTTTGATCTTATTTGCAAGTAGTGTGGCCGATCTATAATCATCGATCGAATCACCTATGTCGAGATAGGCCTCGTCAACGCTGACCTGTTGGAATTTGTCAGCAAAGATACGTATGGTGTTCATGATCTCAGAGGAAACCTGCTTGTAGAGCTTCATGTTCACCTTGAGATATGCAGCATTGGGACACAGTCTGTATGCTTTTGATATTGGCATGCCGGAGTGTAGTCCGAATTCCCTCGCCTCGTAGGAGCAGGTGCTGACAACTCCTCTTCCGCTGCCGCCCTTTGGGTCAGAACCCACCACCACTGGCATGCCTTCAAGTTCAGGTCTGTCCCTTACCTCTACGGAAGAGTAAAAACTATCCATGTCAAGATGCAGTGTGATCCTTTCCCTGATCGAGTTTTTCATTTGATCACTATGTATATTCGGGGATTTATCTAATTATGCCTGCTTGTTGTCTGCGGAACTCTGATATAAGATACTGACCTTGAACAACTATCGGATGAAGGAGTGAAGGTGCAGGTATGTATGAATATATTGCCATGTTGGCGTATGTTGTTGTTCTATTTCTCACTTTGAGGGATATACGCATTTATATGAGGACAGGATTCCTTTCCTATCGAAAAGGAGTTATCAAAGGAATCATTGCATCGACTATCGTCCTTGTTGGGATCTTTGTGACCTACATCAACATGAGCTTCGGACTCCTGTTGGTCCTGATCGCTCTGTTCATCAATCAAAAAGGTCCCAGAGAGCGTGTTTTCGAAGATGCTAATACCATGGACCGTCTACTGGGAAAGACTGATATACAATAATGACTTCAGGTGCAGTTCCAGTAATCCAAAAGGTATAAATGTAAGGGTATTTATTATACCCGAACAGCACTATTATAGAGTTTCATCTTATAATGAATATCATAATGGAGAATTATCATGGGAAATATTAGACAAACAAACATCAAGAGAATTGCAATTCGCTTAGCAGAGAACCACGGTGACGTATTTACAACAGACTTCGACGTCAACAAGCACCTTGTAACAAAGTACACAACAATAGAGAGTAAGGTTATCAGAAACCGTGTAGCAGGTTATGTTACAAGGAAGATGACACACAGACCAAGAGAGTAAGAGTTCTGGAGAGGGGGCTGTTCCCATGTTCGAAGGAGTTTTACCTGCTCTTGTAACGCCATTCTCAAATGACGGTTCAATTGACAAAGAAAGTTTTAAGAATATTGTCAATTTTGTTGAGGAAGGTGGCGTTTCCGGAGTTGTTGTCTGTGGTACGACCGGTGAATCTGCAACCCTGTCAACAGGGGAGCATAAAGAACTGATCAACCTTTGTATCGATTGTGCGAAGGTTCCTGTCATTGCCGGTACAGGTTCTAACAACACGGCTGAAGCGGTCGAGCTCACTAAACACGCAGCGGATGCGGGAGCTGATGGCGCTCTCATAATATCCCCATATTATACCAAACCTAACAATGAAGGTCTGGTAGCTCATTTTAAAAAGATAGCGGAGTCTACGGACATACCTATCATATTATATAATGTTCCTTCCCGTACTGGACAGGACATGCCTCTGGAAGTTATTGTAGAGCTTTCTAAAGTGGATAACATAGTTGCTGTGAAGGAAGCAAGCGGCAATCTTGCTAAGTTATCACAGATCCTTGAGGAAACCGTGGATGAGGACTTTGAGGTTCTCTCAGGCGAGGACGGACTAACATTCCCTATACTTGCCATGGGCGGCGCAGGAGTTATTTCTGTAGTTGCTAACATCGTTCCTGAAATGATGGTCAAGATGTATGACGCTGTAAAAGAAGGCGACCTTGAGACTGCAAGAAGGATCCATTTCGAAGTATCCCCGCTTATACGTGCATTGTTCACAGAGACCAATCCAATTCCTGTAAAGCGTGCAGTAGAGCTTATAGGACTTTCAGGCGGAACCATGAGACTTCCACTTGCACCTTTGAGTGAAGAGAACAGTGTTACACTGGAGAATGCTCTTCGCAAGCTGGGGTGCATAGCATGATAAATGTTGGAGTAACAGGTGCTTCAGGAAGGATGGGCAGGCTCATCATTGACAATATACTCAGGTCCGAAGATGTCTGTCTCACATCAGCATTCGATCTTGTTAATATCGGAAAGGATGTCGGCGAGGTAGCTCAGATCGGTACTTTGAACGTACCATTATCCCATGTCGATGATATGGAGCCGGTCCTTAAAGAGTCAGGTACTCAGGTACTGATCGATTTTACAATTGCTAACGCAACAGCGGTGAATGCTCCAAGGGCAGCAGCAAGCGGAGTCGATCTTGTTATAGGTACAACCGGTCTTACAGCTGAACAGAAAAAGGCGATCGAGGATTCAATTCTCGAGAACGGAGTATCAGGGATAATCTCCCCTAACTATTCAGTTGGTGTGAATGTCTTCTTCAGGATACTCAAAGAAGCTGCAAAGTATCTCGGTGACACTGATATCGAGATAATTGAAGCTCATCATAATCAGAAGAAGGATGCTCCAAGCGGTACTGCAAAGGGTGCAGCTGAGGTTATCAGCGAGGCTCTTGGTGGCAAGGAATATGTCTACGGACGTGAAGGTCTTGCTCCACGTGGTAAAGAAATAGGTATACATGCAGTTCGTGGCGGTGACATTGTAGGTGACCATACAGTTCTTTTCGCCGGTGATGGTGAAAGGATCGAGATAAAACACCAGGCACATTCAAGACAGGCATTCGCAGGCGGTGCAGTAAAGGCAGCCGCATGGATCGGTAATGCAGATCCAGGTCTTTATACAATGCAGGATATTCTCGGGCTATAAAGCCAAACCTTTTTTTTAGACCCTACATGTTCATTTGTGGCGTAGTTCTACTTTTATGTGTACACAACATTGTGAATTGAGGCAGTTTCAATGAACATGGATTTTATATATTTGCCACAATATATTTGTGTTTGTAGCATATGTGTTATCTGTGCCATTGTTACCACCTCCAAAAACGTTTCTTCCTTTTTATTTTTTTGATGCTTAGAGCAATTGCTCTGCAATATTCTCTGAGATCACTCTTCCACAGTAGGAACATCTTAGTTTAAGACCGGTATCTTCAGTGGTCACTTTGAATTTGGATGTTATAGGTTCGTTGCTGTTAGATATGCAATTTGGATTGATACATCCGACAACACCTTCAACAAAAGAGGGGATCTGTACCTTATTCTTTCTGGTAACGTTGAAATTACGTATGATGTTGATCGTGGCATTTGGCGCGATAAGCGCGATCCTGTCAACCTCTTCACCCTTAAGTTCACGGTTCTCGATCTTGACAACATCTTTTTTCCCATATTTTCCATAGGAATTTATCAGTACGCTCACAACTCCATGTGAGGAATCCGGCAATCCCAGTATCTTCAGGACATTCAGTGCCTTGCCTGCTGTTATGTGGTCTATAACTGTACCGTTCTCTATCCTGCGGACCCTGAGCTCTGTCTCTATATCGCTCATTCGATCGCCCCCAGTACAAGTCCAAGAAGTGCCATTCTGACCGGTACTCCGTAGAATGCCTGTTTGAAGTAGCATGCATGCGGAGTATCATCTATCCTGGTATCTATCTCGTTCACCCTTGGAAGTGGATGCATTATCTTCAACTCCTGTTTTGCATTCTTTAGTGTTTCCGGTGTGATCTTCAATTTGTTAGCAACCTTGTGGTATTCAGCAGGGTCCGGGAATCTTTCCTTCTGTATGCGGGTCATATAGAGAACATCCACATCAGATATGGCCTCTTCAATTGAATCGCACTCTGTTATCTTCGCTCCTTTTGCTGTAATATCATTAATTATCTCTTCAGGCATGCGAAGTTCCTTAGGTGAGATCAGGGTGATCTGTGCTCCGTAGAGTGATAATGCATAACATAGTGAGTGGACGGTCCTTCCATATTTCAGATCACCTGCCAGGGCGATCTTCAGTCCTTCAAGGTGGCTCTCACGTTTGATCGTGTAGAGATCAAGGAGCGTTTGTGTGGGATGCTGGCCTGCACCATCTCCTGCATTTAGTATTGGTACGCTGGAGAACTCTGACGCAAGCAGGGCTGCACCTTCTTTAGGGTGACGTAGCACAATAGCATCTACATATCCATCAACGACTCGAATGGTATCTGCCAGTGTCTCTCCCTTTGCTATAGAACTGGCATCGATCGATCCCAGGTTCAGTACATCTCCGCCAAGTCTCAACATCGCTGTCTCAAAGGACATCCTTGTTCTTGTGCTTGGTTCAAAAAAGAGTATAGCAAGGATCTTCCCGGAAAGCAGGTCAGACCTCTGTTCCCCGCGTGCTATAGGTTCCATCTTTTCAGCAGCATTGAGGATGTGGTCGATCATTTCCCTGGAAAAGTCCTTTTTTGAAATGATGTGATTATCCTTGAATTTCATCGACTACTAAAGGCATTGCATGGAATATAATATTTCCCTGATACTGGACCATATTTGTCTCAACATCCATTTTTCTTGATGGTTTCGGAAAGCTCATCCCATTTTTCTGTGTCAACATCTTTGCATATGTGGCGGTCCTTGAAAATAGCTTTTCTTTTAGATGGGGTTGTGAGTTCCTTAAGGTCCATCATTGCCCTTCTGACACCTGCTGCTTTATCAAAGAGGACCTTTGCCTGCTCACAGCTCAAAGGCTCTGTCTCAAGTCGTTCCTCATACTCCTTTTCTTTCTCGCAGAGCATTTCCAGGAACAGGTCTATATCGTCAATATCTTTTTCATCAAGTTTGGGTCTGTTGACTATCTCCCATACTATCTCATGAAGGTCGACATCATTTCCTTCTATCCTCACTTTTCGGGGTATAGCTTCTCCGACCCAGAACAGACTTTTATGCAGTCTGTTGAGCAATCTTTGTCTTTCCTGCTCAGATATCTCGTTATTCTCTTCCATTTGACCCACAGTTATGACTTTCTCGTGATTAAATTTATAGGTTTTCAAGTATTTTAGTAGTGTAAGTACATGCAAAGGTGATCGTATAAGACCAATCATTCAGGTAGCTCTTGATCTTGTAGAAACGGACAGGGCGATACAGATAGCAAAGGAATCCATCGAAGGTGGTGCCGACTGGCTTGAGGCCGGAACCCCTCTGATAAAAAGTGAGGGGATGAACGTCATAAGAAAGCTCAGGGAAAGCTTTCCTGACAGGACCATAGTCGCAGATATGAAGATAGCAGACACTGGTGCCATGGAAGTTGAAATGGGTGCTAAGGCCGGTGCCGATATCATTGTAATACTTGCCAGTGCAGATGATTCTACAATTCAGGAGGCAGTCCGTGCCGCAAAGAAATATGGTGTGAGAATAATGGCAGACCTGATATCTGCCAATGAACCTGTTTCCCGTAGTGCGGAACTGGAATCCCTTGGTGTCGATTACATCAATGTTCATGCAGGGATCGATCAGCAGATGACAGGTCAGGACTCACTTGCATTGATGAAGCAGATCGTCAATAAAGTGAATATTCCGGTTGCCATAGCAGGTGGTCTGGATTCAGGCTCATGTTCGGATGCCGTATCTGCGGGTGCTGACATTGTGATAGTTGGCGGTAACATAGTCCGTTCATCAGATGTGACAGCATCAGCAAAGGTGATAAGGGAAAGTGTGGATTCCCCCTCCAGTGCACCTGTAGTGAAAAGGTCCATTGATGCGGAGATCCGCAGCATACTCGAAGGCATATCGACTGCGAACATATCCGATGCTATGCATCGTAAAGGAGCTATGCAGGATATCTCTTCAATGCTTCCGGGAAAGAGGATGATAGGTACTGCGGTAACTGTCCAGACATTCAAAGGTGACTGGGCAAAGGCCGTGGAGGCAATAGATGAGGCAAAAGAAGGCGATGTCATTGTCATTTATAATGGCAGCAGACATGTGGCTCCATGGGGTGGACTTGCAACACTGAGCGCTTTGAACAAAGGTGTGGCAGGTGTCGTTATAGACGGTGCTGTCAGGGATATCGATGATATCAGAACTATGGATCTGCCTGTTTTTGCAACATGTTATGTACCTAATGCAGGTGAACCAAAAGGGTTTGGCGAAATAAACTCTGAGATAATATGTGGTAACCAGACCGTAAGACCTGGTGATTACATTGTGGGAGATGACAATGGTGTTGTTGTAATACCAAAAGAAAGGGCCTATGAGATCGCACGACGCTCAAAGGAGGTCGAAAAGACCGAACTACGCCTTTTCGAGGAGATCCGCAGGGGTTCGACCCTGTCAGAGGTCATGCAACTTAAAAAATGGGAGAAACACTGATATGATCGAAATACTAAAAGTTCTGGCATGCATGCCATTTTTGCTCTATGCATGTTACGCAGACATCAAGACACGCCGCGTTGCCAATGAAGTATGGGTATTGATGTTCGGTGTTGGTTTTATCTTCATTATGCACGACCTCGTGACCTATGGTGTACCGTATCTCATACGTAATGTACTTACTTTCCTGTTCATTTTCGCTTTCGTATATGTGCTCTTTCAGCTCGGAGCCTTCGGTGGTGCCGATGCCAAGGTCCTCATGGTCATATCGCTTATAATTCCGACATTCCCTGTGATCTCTGTAGGTTCAACATTATTTCCGTTGAACGGGGTGCCTTTCATTGATATCTTTGCATTCAGCGTGTTCGGAAACTCTGTGATCCTCACAGTGATAGTTCCTCTGGGGCTCTTCTTTTACAATCTGATAAAGAATCCCTCTGAATCCCTGAAACGGCCATACTATATGTTCATCGGCTACATTACTCCGATATCAAAATTAGAAAAAGGGCATTTCCGTATGATCGATTCCTATAGCAGGACAAAAACTGGTGTCGAGTTCAGGTTCAGAAGGTCAGGAACAGAGCTTACATCCGATGTGATCTCAGAACTAAAGACATTCCAGAAAGAGGGTAAAGTGAAAGATGGGGTATGGCTAACTCCTGGTCTTCCTTTCATGATACCTATTACTGCGGGTTTTCTTACAGCAGTGATATTCGGGGACCTTATATTCTACATAACGATGCAATTCATGTTGATGTGAATTGCTTATTTCTTTTTTGTTTCTTTCAAGATATTATTTAATTTGTCAAGACAATTCATTTCGGTTATATGTATGCTTTTTGAAAATATCAGTTGGAGAACATGGCCATAATTTAATTATCAAATGCAGTTATTTTATTAGACTGTTGATGTGGATGTATATCCTTTTAGAACTTGGCGGAGCAAGGCCAAATAGGAGTTATTTATGCAAAAATCAAAGATCATATTGATCTTACTATTGTTGAGCTTAATTTTTATTTCATTCATCTCTTCTGGCTATGTCTATACAAATGATCCGGTTCCGGATACTGAGTTAAAACGTGTTACTACAGTTATGTCCGGATATGTGTATATTCCTTATGCATCGCAGGTAATTACACAGCCACCAGTTCGTTCCAAACCTGTCTCAGAGGAACCTGCCGCCATTGATCTCTCCGGGACAATTGATGAGAATAATTACATTGTTCTTGAAGGTACAATTTTCCTTGCTGAGCAAAAAGAGATTGTAAAACTATCTGGTGAAGCAACTTATGGTATTGTTTGGTGGTCTATGGATGATAGAGAAGTGTATGCAACAAAGGTTGATCTGGTGGATGACAATAGAAACTTGATCTTGGAAGGTTCATTCCTTGAAGATGGGCGTAGCAAGCTTTTTGGAACAACTATTATCGATGGGGAAGAATGCATAATTATGCTCAGTGGTAATTCTACTGGTATGACTTCCCTGTATTCAGGAGCTATCTGACAGTTTGCTCTGATATTTCATACAGAGTCAAATCCCTTCATTAGATTTTAATATCTCTAATTATAAACTATTAATTGGAGATGGGTCAATGGTAGAAAAGAAACCAGATAGCAAAAAGCATGATGACGACGACAAAGAAGCAAAGGTAAACCCTATTCATGCCGGGGACCAGAGGGTCCGCCCTAAGAGGCACCTGCTGGATACCTGTGAATAATTGTCTTTTGGACAGCGGTCATTTATCATTTATTTTTGATAAGTGACTTATATACTTCTTTTATTTCATCATCAGTATATGTTCCACCTAGTTTATCTTTTATACTTCTGATGAGGTCATCTTCGAGTTCATCCAGTGCTCTCAGTACTATCTCTTTCTTAAGGGCTGGTTTTGAGCCAATGGCTCCTGAATTTTTTGCAACGCTTTTCTTTTTAGCAGGAGCTTTTTTGGGTGCAGCTTGTTCACGGCTTGCAGGCTGTGGTTCCAGTGTCTCCAAATACTCTGCTATCTCTTTGAGGAACCTGTCCCCGTATTTTTTGAGCTTATACTCTCCGACACCTGTTATCTTCAGAAGCTCTTCCCTTGTCTTTGGTCTTCGGGCAGCCATCTGGCGAAGACTGGTATCAGCGAATACTATGTATGGTGGCACATCCTGCATCTGGGCAAGGTTCACACGTAGTTCCTTCAATTTGTCGAACAGGGCTCTGTCAGGGTCATCGCTGATCTTCCTGTGAACGACCGAAGGTGATTCGAAAGACTCTTCTTTGAAAGAGGATGTTGTAACCGGTTCATAGTCTTCCTGACATTCTTCATCGATCGATCTTGTGAAGGTCACCATCCTTTTACCATCTAGAACCTCGTCGCTCTTCCTGTTCAGTTTAAGCAAAGGATAACGGGCACCTTCAACTTTGATAACGTCCTGTCGGACCATTTCCCTTGCCATCTCCAGCCAGGCATCTTTAGTGTGCATGTCTCCCTGGCCGTAGTTTCTGAGAAGATGGTGCTTCTTATCGGTGATCTTCTTGGCTCTGCTGCCTGTGAGCACATCGATGACATGGTTCATTCCAAATCTCTGGTCAAGTTCCCTTATGCAATTTATCATCACCCTGGCCTCAGGTGTTCCATCCACTTCCATGCGTGGCTGGAGGCATACATCGCATTTCCCACAATTATCTTCTAAAACCTCTTCTCCGAAATATCCAAGAAGGACCTTGCGGCGGCAGGTGTTGCTCTCACAGTAATCCACCATGTCATTGAGCTGTTTCAGGGCGATGTCCCTTTCTTCCTTCTTGCCTTTCTGTTTGATGAAATACTCTATCTTATATTTGTCACCACGGCTGAAGAAAAGTACGCATTCACATTCCAGTCCGTCCCTTCCTCCTCTTCCAGTCTCCTGGTAGTATCCTTCGAGGTTCTTAGGTAGGTCATAATGAACAACAAAACGGACATTGGGTTTGTCTATTCCCATTCCAAACGCTATGGTTGCAACGATGATGTCCGTCCTGTCCTTGATGAACATTTCCTGGTTCTTTGCTCTTTGCTGGTCGGTGAGCCCTGCATGGTAAGGTAATGCATTGAAC
Organism: Methanolobus profundi; assembly: GCF_900114835.1. GTDB lineage: Archaea > Halobacteriota > Methanosarcinia > Methanosarcinales > Methanosarcinaceae > Methanolobus > Methanolobus profundi. The sequence goes on from NZ_FOUJ01000005.1 coordinate 62,962, forward strand.
CCGTCCTTCCTGAGCTTAGTGGCAAGGCTGTCCACTGTCCTGCGGCTCTGGCAGTAGATTATGCCGCTCTCACCTTTCTTCTTTCTCAGGTATTTCAGCATAGTATGATAGGTGTCCTTCTTTGCCCTGATGCGATAGAACAGATTCTTACGGTTGAAACTTGCAACATATGTTGTGCAATCCTTGATCCCAAGCTGCTGAATTGTATCTTCCCTTACTTTCGGTGTGGCAGTTGCCGTAAGTGCAATAATGGGTACTTTCGGGAACTTTTTCTTCAACATGTTGAGCTTGCGATACTCCGGCCTGAAATCATGCCCCCATTCTGATATACAGTGGCTTTCATCGATCGCGAAAAGACATACATTAAGACCTTTCAGAAGAGTGATCGTACTGGACATTACCAACCTTTCAGGAGCAACATAGAGGAGTTTTATCTCGCCTCTTTTCAACTCATCATATATCCGCTTTGATTCGGCAGGTTTCAGAGTACTGTTCAGGTATGCGGCATCAACACCGTTCTCCCGCAGGCTGTCCACCTGGTCCTTCATGAGGGATATAAGGGGTGATACAACGATCGTGATGCCATCCTTAAGAAGGGCAGGGAGTTGGTAACAAAGAGATTTACCGCCACCAGTGGGCATCAGCACAAACGTATCCCGGTCGTTTAGCACGTCATTTATTATGTCCTCTTGGAGGGGACGAAATTCAGAATAACCAAAGTACTTCCGGAGCGTGTCGTGCATCTTTAGACCATACTTGTTTTTCATGCATATATCTTGCCGGAGTATTTAATTGTCATGTATGCAGGGTGAAAGTATTCGTAACCATGTCTTTCCTGCTTTCTGTTCTGTATTTGATGCTATTGTGTCCATATATCCTTATTATATTTCTCCGGCAAGGCTCTTATGTCCGGGCGAGCATTAATATGTACGAAATACTATCTCAGGGTAAAATCCCTAATAATAATCTCATATTTGGAGTTCTCATTCATGGTAAAAGTAGACAAATTCATTCCTAAGGCAATAGATAAGATAAAAGAGCAGATAGATGGTCCTGCTATCATCGCACTTTCAGGAGGTGTGGACAGTTCAGTATGTGCTATCCTCGCGCACCGTGCAATTGGTGACAAACTGACGCCTATATACATCGACACAGGTCTCATGCGTAAGGGCGAGACCGAGAGGATAAAGGAGATCTTCTCCGACATGAACCTCGAAGTAGTGGATGCAAAGGACCGTTTCCTTTCAGCACTCGCAGGTATCGATGATCCTGAAGAGAAGCGTAAGGCTGTCGGCGAGGCTTTCATACGTGTTTTTGAGGAAGAGGCAAAGCTTCTGAAAGCAGAGTACCTTATCCAGGGAACCATCTATCCTGACAGGATCGAATCCGAAGGTGGCATCAAGTCACACCACAACGTAGGTGGTCTTCCTTCTGTAATGGATTTCAAGTCAATAGTAGAGCCAATAGAGGACCTGTACAAGGACGAGGTCCGTGAGGTTGCCCGTGCACTCGAGCTCCCACACGAGATATCAGAGAGGATGCCTTTCCCGGGTCCTGGACTTTCAGTTAGGATCGTAGGCGAGGTAACTGAGGAACTTGTGGATGCCGTAAGGGAAGCTAATGCTATCGTTGAGGAAGAGCTTGTAGAGCAGTTCAAACCATGGCAGACATTTGCTGCGATCGTCGGTAAAGGAACCGGTGTCAAAGGCGATGTCAGGGTACATGGCTGGATCGTTGCTGTAAGGGCAGTAGGTTCAAGGGATGGTATGACCGCAGAGGCAATGGAACTTCCATGGAGTGTTCTCAGGAAGATCGAGTCAAGGATCACAGCAGAGATCCCATCTGTTGCAAGGGTCCTGTATGATGTCACACCTAAGCCACCTGCAACGATAGAGTTCGAATGATCTTTAATTAAATTCAGAGCAAGGCAGATGTCACTTAACAAAGCAGTTCTTGATATTCGTGAACGCCAAAGGATAAAACCCTCTCCTACCGACCGGCCTGCGGCAGCATGGACCGGTAAGGACCTTCTGGGTACTGAAGAGATAGACACCATAACCATCATCTTCAAAACATCCGGATGCTGGTGGGGTAAGGCAGGCGGCTGTACCATGTGCGGCTATGTCTATGACAGTGCTCAGACCGAACCATCTGATGATGACCTGATGGCTCAGCTTACAAATGCAATGCGCAAAGCATCCGGGTTCGAGAAGTTCATGGTCAAGATCTTCACCTCAGGTAGTTTCCTTGATATAAGGGAGATCCCTCTTGAAGTTAGGCACAGGATACTTTCAGAGCTTGATGCTGATGAGCGTATCGTTAAGGTACTTGCTGAGACCCGCCCTGAGTTCGTGACAGAGGAAAATGTCAGGGATTGTGTGAATGTCCTTCAGAACACTGCTTTTGAAGTTGCAATGGGTCTTGAGACAAGTTCTGATGAGATCCGCAAGCGTTCCATCAATAAAGGGTTCACATTCAAGCACTTCACAGATGCCGCAACTGCGGCAAGGAACAATGGCGCAACAGTAAAATCATATCTGATGCTGAAGCCGCTATTTTTGTCAGAGAAGGAAGCACTGGAAGATATTGTGAAGACCGTGCGCGATGCAGCACCGTATACAGATACGTTCTCTATCAACCTGTGTAATGTCCAGCGCGGTACTTACGTAGAGTATCTGTGGGACAGAAAACAATATCGTCCGCCATGGCTCTGGAGCATAGTGGATATATTGCAAAGGACAAAGAAGGAGTTCCCGGACATGATCATCACGTCCGATCCGGTTGGTGCTGGTTCTAAAAGAGGACCGCGTAACTGCAGAGAATGCAGCCATGCAGTGGCAGATGCCATCCGTTTGTTCTCACTTACACAGGACCTTTCATGCCTTGAACGTCTGTCATGTGACTGTAAGGATCTGTGGGAACAGGTTCTGGAACTTGATGACCTGACCTTTGGCAGTCCTATCCTTGACTAATAGAACAATTAAATTTAAGTTAATATCAATTTTGAGATGAGTTCTCACTCATCTTCTTTTTTATAGACCATTGTGCCTATTCCGGTATCTGTGAACAGTTCCAGTAATATTGAATGGGATACGCTTCCGTCTATGATATGTATCTTCTCGACACCGCTTGTGACTGATATGGAGGCACTTCTCATCTTGGGGATCATTCCGCCTGATATAAGTCCGCTGTCTACCATATCTTCTATCTCATCGATAGGTACTCTTGAGATGCGTGAGCTCCTGTCATTGATATCTCTCAGAAGTCCGGGTACATCGGTCATGAGGATGAGCTTCTTGGCCTTTAATGCTGCTGCCAGATCGCCAGCTACGGTATCTGCGTTGATGTTGAGTGCTTTCCCATTGATGTCCATGGCTATCGGGGATATCACTGGAATGTAATCTTCCCTGATCAGTATGTTGATCAGCTCAGTGTTGATTATCTCTGTATCGCCGACCCATCCAAGATCTACCTCGTGCTCAACGTTCTCTATCATGACCTTCTGAGATGGCTTTTTCTTTGCTATGATCGTCTTTCCATCCTTCCCGGAAAGCCCTACTCCTTTAGCACCATGTTTTCCGAGAAGGGCAACTATCTCTGTGTTGATGTTACCTACAAGGACCATGCGCGCGATCTCAAGTGTCTCATCGTCTGTTACACGAAGGCCACCTACGAATTGGGACTCTTTGCCCATGCGCTTCATCTTCTCTGATATTTCAGGGCCGCCACCATGGACTATGATGGGATGTATCCCTACAAATCTCAGGAGAACGACATCCTGCATGATGTCACTCATAACTTCCGGATTGACCATTGCATGGCCTCCGACCTTGATCACCATTATTGAGTCATGGAACTCTCTTATGTATGGTAAAGCCTCGATAAGCACATTCTCGCGATTCAGTGTCATGATATATACCTGCGGTTGATCTATTGTCCGGTGATCTGTTCGGTTAGATGCCCGGAGCTACTAGTTAATATGCTCAATTGATTTAAAAGTTATTTCAGGTGCAGTAAATAGTAATGATGAAAAACAGATACAAAACAAAAAGACCCATTTGATGGGTCCTTTATGAAATTCAGACTTTTTCAAGCTTTTCAATGCCAACCTTCTTTACAAAAGGCTTATTGATCTTGTCAGGCATCCAGTCAGGCTTGTTCTTAGGTGCTGCAACCTTTTCTTTCCAGCCTTTGAATACGTGTACCTTCTTGGTTCCACGCTCGCGGAGTCTTATCTCCTCTGGCTTTGATTTTGTTCCTTTACTCCTGTTTGCCACTTTGAGAGCAGCCTGTCTTGGCTGTTTCCCTGTGAATACCCCGTGTTCATTTCCTTTCTTGTCTCTTAACACAAAATTTCTTGCTTCAGACATGATGTCACCTCGTAATCATTATGCGATTACCACTGGTATTCGTATTTAGTATATAAGGTATATATATTTTTCTTTTAATGTTGTCTTTTGTTCTTGTTTTGTAGGATATATCACAATTTGTGGCCACATTTGATACTCAATATGGATGATTTATTATATTATTTGCATTTTGTCTCCTGATGTCGGAGAGCGGCATGTGGCAACATGTCAAGTTAACTTGATTTATTATATGGCACTATATATGCGGTTCTAGTGGCATATGATACTGTATTTACGCATTGTATCTCCTTATATGTATACTTTGTTTTGTTTTATCTTTGTAGTTATTTAACACAACATTTACATGTGATGACTCCCTTTCAGCATGATATAATTACTAGATGCCATTATTGAATGGTTCATCACCTTTTGAATTCTAGAGGTTATTATAATGGAAGTCCCTGTTGTTAAACTACCAGATATACAGGCAAACAAGCCGCAGATACCTATTAACCTGACACGTGTCGGTGTTACCAATGTCAAAAAACTCGTTCAGATCAAGAGGGGGGACAAGCGTCCGATCATCCTCATCTGTACTTTTGATATATTTGTAGACCTTCCTTCCCATCTGAAAGGTGCTAATCTGTCACGTAACTTCGAGGCAGTGGATGAGGTACTCGAAAAGGCTGTCAACATGCCTGTATATGAGATCGAACAACTGTGCAGCGATGTTGCCCAGAGTCTCCTGAAACGCCACGAATATGCAACTCGTGCAGAGGTTATCCTCAAAAGCGAGTATGTCGTCAAGAGGGAGTCACCTTCCACAAAGATGGAGTGCCAGGAAGTCGTTGAGATATTCGCTGAAGCGATCGCAATGCGTGAGGATGTCGAGAACATGATCGTCAAGAAGCTCATCGGTGCAGAAGTGGTGGGAATGACCGCATGCCCATGCGCACAGGAGATCATGAGGGATAACGCAAGGAAGGAACTGGAAAAGATAGGTGTGGATGACAAGCACATTGCAGAATTCCTCCACAGAGTTCCAATGGCAACTCACAACCAGCGTGGACGCGGTATAATCTCTATTGAGGTTGTTGGCAATGTCTTTGTATCTCTTGAAACTATCATTGAGATCATTGAGAAATCCATGAGTTCCAGTGTATTTGAGCTCCTCAAGCGCTCAGATGAGGCAATGGTGGTCCAGACCGCACACAATAATCCTAAGTTCGTAGAGGACTGTGTAAGGACAATGGCAAAGAATGTTGTCAAGGACTTTGAACATCTTCCTGATTCCGCAGTTGTTACCATCAAGCAGATCAATGAGGAAAGTATCCACAGGCACAATGCCTTTGCTGAAAGGATTGCAAGCCTTGGTGATCTTCGTCTTGAGATCTCACAGGATGCTTAACTATTAATCTGTTCGGATCAATATAATCATCAGAAGTGAAATAACAGGAGTTATGTCATGGATGAGCCAGTAACGATCGAAGCTCTGGGTATGGATGGCAACCCTATCGAAAAGGGGTCTGTTGTCAGGTATATAAGCACAGGCACTGTAGGCCGTGTCATCGATATCAAAGAGGATGAGGACGGTATCTGGGTACTGCTGGACAGTAACGGGCTTTTCTACAAACCTGAAACACTTGTCTCTGCTGACGAAAGTGATCTTAAGGAAGAGATGGCCCTTCGCACATCTGCAGAGGATGCGGAATCCTATATGCGCACCTATGTTACAGATGATGAAGCAGGATATGACATCGGACAGGTTACAGGCGGCGGCTAACCGCCTAGCTGCCTATATTTAACTTTTTAAAAAAAGAATAAGTTAAGTTATTACTTAGATATAGCCTTCTTTTTCAAGTAATGTGAGTGAGCGGATCCATTCTCCTTTTGGTTCTCTGGAAGTTCCCACTACGAGTCTTTTTATGTCTCCGACCTGTTCTACAACTCCCTGAGCTTCAATTATCTCTCCGGGAAGCGCCTGTCCTGCGTAGGTGTGAGTATAGGAGAGTACATGGTCTATCTCATCATGTTCTACTTTGTATACCGAAGGGCTATCAAAGGCAAGATCTGCATTTGTGACCTTTGCTTCTATTTTCATGGTCCCGATATCCTCTCCTCTGAGAGTTGGTTCCTTTATCTGTTCCCAGTCACGTACAAAGAGCAGATCGAAATATGTTCCTTCAACCATTCCACGGTTACCTTTTCTCTTCTCATGAAGGATGAACTCTTCGAATGATATCTCAGGTATACGTTTGTTGTATATCTTTTCCCACATCTTCATGTCGATATCTTCTATGGGTCCTGGCTCTGCCTTTGCTTTTGCAATGGCATCCCTTGCAATGAACCATTCTTTTCCATATACAACAAAATCGATGTCAGATCCTTCATTTTGAAGTCCCGGGAGGAGTGAACCGGTAACGCCCATCATGTCCCTTGGGATCCCTGCCTTCTCAAGTACATCTACCACGGTCTTTACTCTGCTGTCTGTGTTGTACAGTCCTTCAATGGCGCTGTTGGGCGGGAGTACTTTCTTAATCTGGTCCTCAGGCACCACGTGGACATCCTCTACCCATTCAGGGCGGTTCTGGCGCATGAAGTCAAAAGCCACATCAAAATCATATTTCTTGTAGCGTTTGCCGTTAAGTTCGCGCTCGCCATTCTCATCAGGCACGTATCTCATTGTTGACCTGATGCCATGCGGATGAAAATAATCGGAAACTGCAAAGATCCAATCATCTTTTGTAACAAGGAAATCCCTGAGTCTGGTTTTTATCATGTTTAGCCTTCCTGATGCTGATCCGGCAGTTCTCTGATGGCTTGCCGGTAATTATTTGTACAGGTAAACTGCCATTTTACATAAAAATAGTGCTGATAATGTTCTGTCCGGCACACGTGTTATTGGTATTCTGGCATTGGTATTATATTTACAATAGCATGTTCTTATTATGCTTATTAAAGGCTGCAAGGTGAAATGATTGTTATCATTTGAAAATTGGGTACGGGATATCCGGCGTGAGTTCCATCGCAACCCTGAACTGAGTTTTCATGAATATGGGACACAGGCACGTATCATTTCTATTCTGGAAGGGTTGGGGATAGAATGCAGGAAGATCGCAGATACAGGAGTTATCGCAGAGGTAAGGGGCGGAGGTCCCGGGCCATGTATTGCCATACGTTCCGATACGGATGCACTTTCGGCACACGAGTCTCTGACAAAGTTCAATGAGGATTACATTTCACAGAAACCTGGTGTTATGCATGCATGTGGTCATGACGGTCACATGGCTATCGTTCTTGGAGTTGCCCGACTTATAAAGGAAAGGCGCAGGGAGTTCTGTGGGTCGGTAAGGTTCATCTTCCAGCCTGCTGAAGAAATACCTCCGGGGGGTGCGGTCAGGGTAATAGAGGAAGGTGGTCTTGAGGGTGTGGATGCTATCATCGGTCTTCATATATTCGGGGATGTGGATGTAGGTACCATTAACATACTTGCAGGTCCTTTCATGGCCAATTCAAATCGCTTCACCGTAAATATCACTGGGAAGGGTGGTCATCATTCGACACCTGATATGTGTATCGATCCGATCCTTGTCATGTCAGAGTTCATATCTTCCCTCAACCCACTGGTATCTCAAAAGGTATCTCCTTCTGATCACGTACTGGGTTTTGGTACCATAAATGCAGCAGGTCAGTTCAACAGGTCTCCTGATGAGGTTGAGCTTGTAGGGAGTTTCAGAACATTCGATGATGGTGATATTGATGTAATAGAGGGGACAATGTCATCGATCCTCGATTCGCTGATGGATTCCTATTCTGTCGAAGGCATTGAAGGAGTTCCCTCATATGATCTTAATATAGAGCGCGGCTATCCTGTCCTTTTCAATGATCCTGTTTTCACAGGCTCTGCATCCAGATTATTGAAAAACAAGTTCGAAAAAGTGAACACACATGTTGAACCGATATTCGGTGCTGAGGATTTCGCCTATTATCTGCAGGAGGTCCCTGGTGTGTATATGGTCATAGGGACACGGAATGTTGAGAAAGGTATCGTAGAGGGAAATCATTCTTCAAGCTTCGATATAGATGAAGATATTCTTGTTATGGGAGTTGACATGCTTTATTCTATAGCTGTGGATTTCCTGAAAGGTCCGGGAGCATATCTTGAATGAGCATTGTTCCATTCTCTCCTGAATATGCATCTGCTGCAAAGTCCTTCGTACTTGACGTTCTTGCAGGTGAAGGTTTTGAGTATGATCCATTGAAGGATTCTGATCTTGATGACATTGGGAGGAGATATTCTAAAAAAGGCGGGGCTTTTTTCATGTACCTTCATGATGGCAGTGTTGTCGGGACATCTGCTGTAAAGGGCCTTGTTTCCGGTGTCTGTGAGATCAAAAGGCTTTATGTTAAAAACGAATGTCGTGGAAAAGGGATCGGCTCAGCAATGTTCGGTAAAGCTCTTGAGCATGCAAAAAAGAACTTCTCTTGTATCAGGCTCAAGACCGACCACACACTTGAAAGGGCCATTTCAATTTATCTGAATAATGGCTTCAGGATCGTAAAAGAAGAGAATGGGGTAATTTATTTTGAAAAGGTCCTTTGATGGGGATGATATGTGGTCTCATATCTTCTTCATCATGGCGACTTCATCACAATTAGGGAACTTGGGACACTTTATACATCCGCTCCATACTTTATGAGGGAGCAATTGCTTGTCAATTATCTCAAATCCCTGTTTCTCAAAGAATGGAACTGCGTAGGTCAGGGTGAATACGTTGTTGATACCAAGGTCCTTTGCTTCTTTAAGGCAGGCTTTGATGAGGTCTGTTCCAATGCCCTTCTCTCTGTACTCCGGTCTGACCGCGAAGGACATTACCTCTGCCATATCCTCCCAGCTAACCTGAAGTGCACAGCATCCGATTATCTCGCCGTCCTTCTCGCATACATAGAAACTGCGTGTGAATTCATATAGTTCGCTCAATGAACGCGGAAGCATCTTCTCGATCTTTGCATAGTGGTCTATGATACTCTTTATCCCTGGTATATCATTGACATTAGCCTTTCTTATTATCAATTATCGATCTCCGGAAATTGTTAAAAAGAGAAATAGCGAGCGTGAAGGGATTTGAACCCCCGGCTTGCAGCTTAGGAGGCTGCCGCCATATCCTGACTAGGCCACACGCTCATGTTGTGCTACTCACGTAATAACATTCAATATCTTAAAGTTATTGGTGAAAAGCTTTCTTGTCGGTAATTTCTGTTAATACCTCTGCAAAAATGCAGCTATTCTCATATTTATATTGGAAAAAGACCTTTAAGGATCAATTCTGCTGATCCAGGAGGTCTGTCAATGTTCTGTTCTTCTCAATGTCCGTATCAATTCCGAGCATCTCTGGCGGGAATCCCAGCGCAAGTCCTAGAAGCTGAGTATAATGCAGGACAGGTATGTTGAAATCCGGTCCGTTCATCTCTTTTATCTCGGTCTGGCCGGCATCCAGTTGCATGTGGCAGAATGGACATGAGTTGACTATGCAATCCACTCCTGTCTCCTCGATCCTGGAAAGCTTTGCTCTGGTCATTCCAAGGGACTTCTCCTTCATAGCAGAGCGTACTCCTCCGCCTGCTCCGCAGCATGCCATCTTGTCGGGGTAATCAACACTAGTTGCCCCAAGTGCAGTGACCAGTTCATCAAAGAAAGCGGGTCTTTCAAAGTTGCCCAGTTCTCTGTCCTTTGTTGGTTTTATGAGGTGGCAACCGTAGTGGACCGCGACCCTGATGTCCAGTTGCTTTTCAACGAACGAAGCTATCTTTTCAGGACCATGTTCCTGATAAAGGTATTCAATAATATGCCGGACATCAATGTCTCCTTTTATTTCCCTGCCTATCTTCCGGAGGTGTTTGTTAACCTCTTCTTTCGATCCCTCGTCATGCTTTATACTACGGTTGGCATCTTCAAGTGTACTGAAGCAACCGTTGCAGATAGTGAGCATGTCTCTCTCCTTTTGTTCAGACAGTACTATGTTACGGCTTGCCAGTGTAAGCCATGTGGTTCTGTCGAATGAGCGAAACACTCCCGGTGCAGGGCAGCAGGAAGCACTTTCCAGGTCTACGCAGTCGATATCAAGTTTAGCTAGGCATAATTTGGTTGCCATTTCAATGCCAGGGTATCGGTTTGGCACAACACATCCCAGAAAGAGTGATAGTCCCTTCATATATTGCCATCCTTTTCAGTTTGTTCTGTCTGTATTATTAGTTCCTCAAAACCACAGGATGCAAGCAGGTCCTTGACCTCTTTCAGTCCGTCCTTATATTTGTGTACGGTCTCCGGGAACTCCTCTAGCCCTATAGTTGTCCTTTTCTTCCTGATCTCTTCATTTATTGGGACCGCATGTCCGTGTTCTATCAACATCATGCAGATATTTCTGTGCTCAGGATGGATCCTTCCGTTCTTTACGGATATGGCACGTATGTCCAGCAGTATGTCTACTATATCTATATCTCTGGGGCACCTTTCCTGGCAATTATAACAGGTGGTGCACATCCAGAGCTCTTCATTGCTAAGGATGTCAGTGGTCTTGCCTGCTATCTTCACGAGTTTTCGTATGTTCAGGCTGGTATGCCTTCCTGAAGGGCAGCTACTACTGCAGATCCCGCATTGCATACATCTGAGTGCTTCGGCAGAAACTCTTTTCAGGTTGTCAAGGGTGGTTTCCTGGTCAGTGTACATCATATATGATCTCGTTACCTGTCATCGCTATTTTTTAATGATCCTGAATTGTCCACAATCATTCTTATGAAGTTGCGGCAACATTAGACATAAGTGTCCTTCTTCTTCATCTTTAAGCCTTTGTAATATATGTCATTTATTTATTGGTGTCAAATTATAAATTTTGAAGATGTTGGGAGGGATTATTCATAATCCTGTTTTTTCCTAATTTTATATCATTTTGGTGGCAAATGTTAATTATCTAAGCTGTTTATTCTCTTTTGGGAAGTGGGTGTGTCTATCCATCAAAATTAGAAAACTATATATAAAGCTTGATAGGTAATGGGATACCACACCCCTTAGTGAATAGAGGAGTATTCAAAATGGCAAACGCAAATCCAGTAACAAAGGAAGACGTGTTACAGGCTGTAACCGAGAACGATGTTAAATTCATAAGAATCCAATTCACCGACACCATGGGTATGATCAAAAGCTGGGCGATCCCTGCAGAAGATCTCGAGGGTGCATTTGAGAACGGTGTAATGTTCGATGGTTCATCCATCGAGGGATTCACAAGAATCGAAGAGTCCGACATGATCCTTATGCCAGACCCAACCACCTTCAGGCTACTCCCATGGAGACCAAAGGAAGGCGCTGTTGCACGTATCATTGGTGATGTATACAGACCAAATGGCCAGCCATTCGAAGGCGACCCAAGATATGTCCTTAAGCAGTCCATTGCAAAGGCAGCAGAAATGGGATACACAATGAACATCGGCCCAGAGCTTGAGTTCTTCCTTTTCGAACTTGATGAGAAAGGTCACCCAACCACAAATCTAACCGATATGGGTGGATACTTTGACTTTGCACCTCTTGACAAAGCACAGGATGTCAGAAGGGCGATCGATTTCGCTCTCGAAGAAATGGGATTCAAGATCGAAGCATCCCACCACGAGGTAGCTCCATCACAGCACGAGATCAACTTCAGATTCGGTGATGTACTTACCACCTGTGACAACATTGTAACATTCAAATATGTTGTAAAGTCCATTGCAGCACACATGGGCTACTACGCAACATTCATGCCAAAACCACTCTTTGGTGTAAATGGTTCAGGTATGCACTCCAACCAGTCCCTCATGAAGGACGGAGAGAATGCATTCTACGACCCAAGCACACCTGACCAGCTCTCAACAACTGCAAAGCAGTACATTGCAGGTCTCCTCACACACGTTCGTGAGTTCGCTGCTATTACAAACTCAATAGTCAACTCATACAAGAGGCTCGTACCTGGATATGAGGCACCTATCTATTGTACATGGTCTGCATCAAACCGCAGTTCCCTTATCAGGATCCCTGCATCAAGAGGAAAGGGTACAAGGGTAGAGCTCAGATGCCCAGACCCAGCATGTAACCCATACCTTGCATTCTCTGCAATGCTCAGTGCAGGTCTTGACGGTATTGAGAAGGGAATGGAAGCACCAGCATCAACTGATGTTAACATCTTCAAGCTTTCTGAAGAAGACAGGAAAGAAAGAGGAATTGAGTCACTCCCAGGCAACCTTAAGGAAGCTATCGACCTTATGTCTGAAAGTGAGTTCATCAAGGGTGTTGTTGGAGAACACGTCTTTGAGAACTACATTGAGGCTAAGAAGGCTCAGTGGGATGACTACAAGGCACAGGTTCACCAGTGGGAACTTGACACATACCTTAGCATACTGTAAGGGGAATTCCCCTTACTTTCACTTTATATTTCAAATTCATACATTTCAACATCATTTCAGCTAAACAGCGTTTTTTTGGCTGTTAAAACGTGAATAGAGGTTGTTCACGAGAACCCGGGCTTTTCCTGAATGAATTTTTGCATGGTTAAATTCATATTGGGTAAATACTATCTCATAGCCCCAAGACTAAATACTTATAGTGATCAACATGTGCGGAATTATAGGCGTAATCGATCGGACCATGGCCAGAATGGATGGCTCCAGCATAAAGGAAGCCCTGAGTCTGATGGATGAAAGAGGAAGTGGAGAAGGCGCAGGATACGTAGCCTATGGCATATATCCTGATTATGCAGATTGCTACGCTATCCACGTATTTTTTGATAATTTGTTAGAACCAAAGACCAGGGTTGACGAAATACTAAAACAGTGGGGAAAGATAATCCATCAGGAAGAGATCCCTACATATGAGCAACCAGGTCTCAAGAAGGAACACATATCCTGGAGATATTTCTTTAAACCATTTGCTGACCAAAAGGTGGGCACCACAAACCCTGACGATGATAACGTCAAGCAACTTGTGATGGACATAAATGGAAATGTGGAAGGTGCACTGGTATTCTCATCAGGTATCAATCTCGGTGTATTCAAGGCATCAGGATGGCCAGAGGATGTAGCGAACTTCTTCAGGATCGAGGATTACAAGGGTTACATATGGCTTGCACACAACCGTTATCCAACCAATACAGCAGGATGGTGGGGCGGAGCTCACCCATTCAATCTACTTGACTGGTCAGTTGTGCACAATGGTGAGATCACCTCATACGGAACCAACCGTCGCTATGTGGAAGGCCACGGTTATCAGTGTACAATGTTAACTGACACTGAAGTAGTAGCATATCTGTTCGACCTTCTTGGAAGAAGGCACGGTATGCCACCAGAGATGGTTGTAGAAGCACTGGCTCCACCTTTCTGGGATGTTATTGACCAGATGCCTGAGAAGGAAGAGGAGTTCATGCGCACAATGCGTTTGACATACGGCTCTGCTCTGATGAATGGTCCTTTTGCGATAGTTGTCGCAACTAAGGACGGGATCGTTGGATTCACAGACAGGATAAAGCTGCGTCCTCTCATAGTAGGAGAGAACGGACCACGTCTTTACATATCAAGTGAAGAAGCAGCCATTCGTACAATGGACCCTGATGTAGAGTCGATTTACATGCCACGGGCAGGCGAGCCTGTCATAGGGAGGGTTATAGAATGAGCCTCGGAAGTGTCCCACTCAAATACAAGATAAGTATTGACCGCGACCAGTGTATGAAGTGTATGCGCTGTGTCGACAACTGTTCCTATGGTGTTTATCGTATAGAGGATGATAAGATCCTCATCGATTCACGCAAGTGTACTGCATGCCACCGTTGTATTTCCATGTGTCCAAGGGATGCCATAAATCTTAAGGAAAGACCTGTGGATTATCGCAGTCACCCACTATGGACCGTAGAGGCACGTGAAGATGTCATTAACCAGGCACGTACAGGAAAGATCATCCTTGCGGGAATGGGCAATTCAGTTGATTATCCAATTATATTTGACAGGCTGTTACTTGATGCATGTCAGGTAACAAATCCAAGTATCGATCCTCTAAGAGAACCAATGGAGCTGAGGACATACATTGGAAAGAAGCCTTCAAAACTCGAATTTACAAAGAACAATGGTGACATTGATCTTAAGACAAAACTTAGTCCTAATCTCAAACTTGACACTCCTATCATGATAGGTCACATGAGCTATGGTGCTATCAGTCTTCCTGCACAGCTCAGTATTGCAAAGGCAGTAGCAAAGACCGGAACATTCATGGGAACTGGAGAGGGAGGAATGCACGAGGCGATCTATCCATATCAGGACCATTCAATAGTCCAGATCGCATCAGGACGTTTCGGTGTCGATATCGACTATCTGGAACGCGGTGCAGCTATTGAGATCAAGGTAGGACAGGGCGCAAAGCCAGGTATTGGCGGCCACCTTCCAGGAGAAAAAGTGTGTGCAGATGTATCCTGCACCCGTATGATCCCACTGGGCTCAGATGCTATCAGTCCTGCACCTCATCATGATATTTACAGTATTGAAGACCTTGCTCAGCTTGTGCGCAGTCTTAAGGAAGCCACAAACTGGGAGAAGCCTGTCTTTGTGAAGATCGCTGCAGTACACAATGTGGCTGCAATTGCTGCGGGTATAGCAAAATCATCTGCTGATGCTGTTGTTATTGACGGTTTCAAGGGTGGTACAGGTGCTGCACCAAAGGTATTCAGGGACAATGTAGGTATTCCGATCGAGGCAGCAATTGCTGCAGTTGACCAGAAGCTCAATGACCAGGGTATCAGGAACGAAGTATCCATTATAGCTAGTGGAGGAATACGCAACAGTGGTGACCTTGCAAAGTCCATAGCACTTGGTGCTGATGCAATTTACATAGGAACCGCTGCACTGATAGCACTTGGATGCCGTGTCTGTGGTAACTGCTACCGTGGGCTCTGTCCATGGGGTATCGCAACCCAGAGGCCTGAACTGGTAAGTCGTATCGATTCTGATGTCGGTGCTGAGAATGTTGCAAATCTTATTCATGGCTGGACGCTTGAACTGAGCGAGCTCATGGGTGCAGCAGGTCTTAACAGTATTGAGAGTCTCCGTGGCAACCGTGAACGTCTGAGAGGGTACATGCTTGACCAGGGATTACTTGATGTACTTCAAATTGAATCAATGGGGGCCTGAAGATGGCAGAACCTTTGGTTATAGATGTAAAGGGTATGCACTATTCTCCATTGAACAAAATGATCCGCGAAGCAGTGGCTTCCGGTGTAAAGGAAATAGTGCTCAATAATGTCCTTGGACAGCGTTTCATTGGAAATGGAGTAAGAGGCGACGCAAAGATCACCATCAATGGTGTTCCTGGTGGAGACCTCGGAATGTTCATGAGCGGTCCTGAATGCGAAGTATTCGGAAATGCAGAACATGCTCCTGGAAACACAATGGACAGGGGATCACTGATAATCCACGGCAGTGCTGGAGATGCAGTTGCACACAGTATGCGTGGAGGAAAGGTCTTCGTAGAAGGTAACATCGGCTATCGTGGCGGGATCCACATGAAGGAGTATGAGGGCAAACGTCCTATACTTGCAATAGGCGGTACATCCCATGCGTTCCTTGGCGAGTATATGGCAGGCGGAATTATCCTTGTTCTGGGCATTGGTCATGAACCAGCAGTAGAGGACCGTGGTATCGGTAGTGGTATACACGGTGGCGAGATCGTCATAAGAGGCGATGTGGATGATAAGCTGCTTGGTGTCGGAGCCAAGAAGGTCGAGTTTACCGATGATGATCTGGTAAGGCTATCTCCTTTGATAGAAGAGTTCTGTGGTAGGTTCGATATAGATCCAACTCCCTTCTTAGACACGAACTATTCAAGAATTATCCCTGCAAGCGCCAGACCATTTGCAGGCAAATACACATGGGAGTGATCATAATGGCAGGTAAGAATTATCTTGATCTAAAAGCAGAGATCTGGGAAACAGATAAATGTGCAGCATGTGGTGCATGTGTAGCTGTATGCCCGGCAGATGCTATTTACTTTGAATTAGGTGAGGACTCCACTCATCCTCTCAACAGTGGCTACTGTAAGGATGTAAATGATGGAGTTCCTTGTGGTGCATGCTATGAAGTATGCCCAAGAAATGAAAAACCATCATCTGATGTTCTTGGAGAATACATTGAGATCGTAACTGCAAAAGCAGATATGAATGTTCCAAGAAAACAGAGCGGTGGTGCTGTGACAGCAATACTTACCAATGCTCTTGATGAGGGCATGATCGATGCAGTTGTTACTGTTGTGGAAGATCCATGGACACTCAGACCATCATCTGCTGTAATTACCTCTTCTGAAGTGCTTGTTCATCAGGCAGGAAGCCGTTACAACTGGTGGGTCCCACTTGTAGCATCACTTAAGGAAGCTGTCATGACACGCAAGTTCACCAACATAGCAGTTGTAGGTGTTCCATGTGTCACCCAGGCAATGAAACAGATGCGAACAAGTGATCTTGACCTTCTGCGTCCGTTCAGAAAGAACATCCGCCTTGTGGTTGGACTTTTCTGTACAGAGACATTTGACTACGAGAAACTTGTGCAGGACAAACTCATCACTGAGCGTCAGATCGATCCTCTTGACATCATCCACTTTGATGTAAAAGGTAAACTTGAGATCACATTAAAGGATGGAAGCATGACCGTCATCTCACTCAAAGATGTAGAGGATTGTGTACGTCCTGGATGTCATATCTGTACCGATCTCACAGCTCTGGATGCAGACGTATCAGCAGGTTCCATTGGAAGCGCAAAGGGATACACGACCCTTATCATACGCGACCCTGTCGGAAAACAGTTCGTCAACAGTGCAGTAAGCAATGGAAAGTTGTCAATTGAAAATGATGTGAATCTGGAATTGATCGAAAAGCTCTCTAAAAAGAAGCTTGAAAGAATGCCAGAGGAGTAAATAAAAACGAAATATCATATTTATGGACACGGTGCCTATCCACTTCCTCTATTCTTCCTAACCATGTAATAGGCATTCGTGTCCTGTCTTTTTTCAATCAAAGCGGTCTTTCTTCAGGAATTGGATCCTTCAGTTCATCCCGCTATGATAGTGATATTTGAGGAAGAGCCCTCTAATCCAGACTCTGATCATATATTATTGTTTTGCATAACAGTTAACTAAATTTTCTTTTTGTAATATATAGTATCAACGCCGTTTCCTCTATCATTAAGGACTATCGAGTATGCGTAATATCCCCTGTCTTCATAGAACTTAATTGCAGCAGGGTTACTTGACCAGGTGCAAAGATATATTTGTCTTATACCCTGTTCTGCCAGTAATTTCTCATACCTGATCGTAAGTTCTTTGCTAATTCCGTGACCTCTGTGATCGGGATGTGTGGCAAGGAAATTCACATAAGCAGTGTCCTTACCTTTCCAGTTCCTGGTGCATCCGATCATTCCTATAATTCCACAAAGAGGGTCAGATGAATCTGGTTCGCTTAACCTGGCAATAAGATAATTAGCTTCAGGTGTATCAAGATCTCTCTGCATCCTCTCAGAGATTCCTCCTCCCCTTTCACTCAGGGGAGGATAAAAATCTGTATCTACAAGTTCAATGAATCTCTTCACATGTAGATAGTCTGTTCCTTTAGCTTCTTTTATAGTGAACTCCGTACTCATGTCTCAAATGGTATTCAGATAACGCTGTATCTCCCAGTCATGTACCTGGGTCCTGTATGCATCCCACTCTGCCCTTGCAAGCCTCAGTATATTATCGTGGACATGTTCTCCAAGTGTATCTTTGAGGAGTTCATCGTTCTCCAGATGGTCAGCACTTTCACTGATGGTCGCTGGCAGTGTATCGATCCCACGTTCGATACGCTCCTTTTTGCTAAGGTCGAAGACATTGTAGTCCATTATCCTTCCCGGTTCTAGTCCGTTCTTTATTCCATCAAGTCCGGCAGCAAGTATCGCTGCGAAGGTTATGTATGGATTGCAGGATGGATCAGGACTTCTTAATTCCACTCTTGTGCTCTTTCCTCTTGCAGAAGGTATACGTATCAGAGAGCTTCGGTTTGCACCTGACCATGTGATGTAGACCGGAGCCTCATATCCTGGTATGAGTCGCTTATAGGAGTTAACCAGTGGATTTGAAATGCATGAAATAGCTTTGATGTGTTTTAATACACCGGCTATGAACTGTTTTGCAGTCTCACTTATTTCCATATCTGCTTCAGGATCATAGAATGCATTCTCCTCTCCTCTGGAAAGTGAAAGGTTAATGTGCATTCCGGAACCGTTCTCAACAGCAATGGGTTTTGGCATGAAGGTCGCATGCAGGCCGTAAAGCTTTGCAATGGTCCTTGTGACATATTTGAATGTCATGACATTATCTGCTGTTGCCAGTGCATCTCCGTATTTGAAATCGATCTCATGCTGTCCGAAAGCAACTTCATGGTGAGATGCCTCTATATCGAAATTAAGATCGGTTAATGTCAGGACGATATCTCTTCTGATGTCCTCTGCAAGGTCAGTGGGGGCGAACTCGAAGTATCTTCCGTAGTCATGTGGTGTTGTCGTGGCTTTACCATCTACCTTTTCGAAAAGGAAGAATTCCAGTTCAGGACCCACATTAAGTGTATATCCCATCTCTTCCGCTTCTTTCATGACCTTCTTAAGGACGTAACGTGGGTCCGCTTCGAACTGTCTTCCGTCCGGCATGTGTATGTCGCATATCAGTCTTGCAACACCACCTTTGTCCTTGCTCCATGGGAGTATCGCAAATGTTCTGATATCCGGTTTTAATACCATATCAGATTCATCGATCCTCACGAACCCTTCTATGGATGATCCGTCAAAGGATATTCCTGTTGTCAGGGCCTTTTCTATCTGTGTGACCGGGATCTCAACATCCTTGACCACTCCCTGTATATCCGTAAACTGCAAACGTATGAATTTTACGTTATTGGTTTCAATGGCTTTGATAACGTCTTCCTTATTGCATATTATCATTAGATCGCCTGCTATTCTTCCTCTATATTCTGCACAGAAAATGCAAAATTATTTTAGGCTATCTAAGTTCATGCAATTAAAGCTTGCTATAAAAATAAAGATAAATCATCAAAATGTCAATAACAAAAATTAGATCGATCAAAAAAGTATGAAATAAAAAATTAGGCCTGAGGTCAGATGAACTTGAGACTTACGTCTCTCATCTTATTCCTTGCAGCCACATTGATCAACAATGGTGTAAGGGATTCGACCATACCAGCAGTTTCCAGAGGTCCGATATCAAGTGGTCTCATGTTGGATATGTCCCTGACAAGACCGAAAACCAGTTCCTTGGAATGCATTGAGTTGCCGCAGACCCCTATGTCATAATCCAGTTCCATATCAAGATCCGCCAGCTTCTTAGCAGGAACTGTATGGAAAGCAGCAACAAGCTCTGTGCTCTCTGGTATCATTGTGAATATTTCCTGAGCTGCACTTCCCGCTTCAGGTATTGAGAAACAGAAATACTCGGTATTGAATTCCTCACTCTCGATAGGTGTTCTTGGATAGTTGCTGCCGGGACTGATGTAACATGAATTCTTTTCCATTGGAACAACTACACTGATAACTACTTTGTCACTGATCACCGGATATATCAGTTCCATAACAGGTGCGAGTTGATTGTACCTGATAGCAACAACTATTATCTCGGCTTTTTCGGCAGCTGTCCTGTTATCAGTACCTGTTATCACCGGTTTGTATCCATGTGTCTCAAGTACTTCGTTGTATTCTGCAGCTACAGCTTCGGCTTTATCAATATCTCGGGATCCGATGATGATCTCATGTTTCTGGCCCCATCGAAGTGCAAAGCCTTTGCCTATATTGCCTGTGCCTCCAAGTATTGCTATCTTCATGACATTTCTCCTGCTCTGTGAGGATGATTATGATAATCTATTGTATGTTAACGTTTTTGGTATTATATTCCGTCCGTGGCTGACGTTATATTTGACTGTGTTAATCATTGTCATGGTATAAAAAGTAACTCCTTTTATCTACTATGGCAATAAGGAGTATTTATCTGCTGCCAGTGAGCTGATAATATGTAAAAGAGAGGATGCGGACCAGTGTGCTCTGGCCCGCTTGACCGGAGGGGTCAATGTGAATGTCCAAAGGCTCAAAAGAGTCCTTTGATCATATTGATAAGACTGCTAAGGAGTCCTGTACTTTCTTCAGATGAACTTGTATCATCTGATACCTGGGTCGTGTCGTCATTGTCGGTGGTCCTGTCCATGGGAGCTTCACCGTTCGTAGTTCCATTTCCCTGGAAGTCGCCTTCATGTGGCTGCATATCTTCGCTGCCTTCCATCATGGTACCGTTCCCGTCCATTGGGCCCCGAGCTTCTCCTTCCATCTGGCCGTTCTGCATCATTGCTTCACGAACCTCTTCAGGTGCTTCTTCCATTGAACTTCTGAACTCTTCCATGATCGCTGTTATCTCATCTTCGTCGTCAGTATCTTCAAGTTCTGTTTTCCAGGTCTCCATCTGGTCGAGAAGACTGTCAACAGAATCAAGTACGTCCTCATCTTCAAGTTCTGACTGCAGGGAGGTCAGTGAATCTATATTGTTCTCGATCATTTCGAGTGTCATCTCTTTCATCTGGTCAGCATTCATTTCAGGCATATCCATGCCGCTATCATCCTCCAGGGCATAAACGCCTGGTATTGCAGTGCTGAACAGTATCATTAATAATGCGAATGATATCGTGATCTCTCTTCTCATAATATATCTCCTTAAAAATCGGTAAGCAAGGTTTTGTGAGATAGGATGTATCATCCTATCTCGTGGTTGGTGGTATTGGATAGTTTACAGAAACTCTCTGTTGCCTACTCTGTGTTCACTCTTCCCCGGATCCCTCACTCCCTGGTCTGTGCTCTCCTCTGTGTCCGCGTGGTTGAGGGTTGCTTTCTCTGTACTCTTCCAGTATCTCCTTGAGCTCATCAAGTGTTGTTACATTCTCGATGTCCTCAAGCAAAGTTTCAAGGTTGGTTATCTGCTCTTCGATGATCTCTTCTGTGATGTTCTCATCCTCTATCTCATCGATGTTCTCAAGCATCTCACTGAGCATTTCGATCTTCTTGTTGATAGATTCTGTTTCCCTTTCTACAAGGAATGCCATCTCTTCTTCATCTGAATCGAATACCATCTCCTCCATTTCAGGTCTGTCACCCTTCATGTCCGACATGGATCCTCTTGTTTCCTGCATGATCTCTTTGAGCTCATCCATTGTAGTTACATTCTCTATCTCATCAAGAAGTGCTTCAAGTTCAGATATTTCTTCTTCGATCGTTTCTTCTGTGATGTTCTCATCCTCTATCTCATCGATATTGTCAAGCATCTCCTGAAGCATTTCGATCCTATTATTGATAGACTCGGTTCCCTTTTCTATAAAGAATGCCAGTTCTTCTTCTTCTGAATCGAACTCCATTGCTTCTATGGTTCCGTCATCGCTCATTCCCGGGTCACCCTTTGGCCCATGCATCATCGGATGATCACCAAATTCTTTCGCATCTTCTGTGGTTCCTGCATCATCAGCAAGGGCACCGGGTGTCACAGCACCAAGTACCATTACTACTAATGAAAGACAGGCCAGAACTTTCATGAATCTGTGTTTCATTCATTTTCTCCATCATTATTTTCTCAGTCAGGTCACACTGGTATATTGGTCAGCGCTCTCTGACAATTCCAAGATTATCAGACTTTAATATAAGCATACTTAACAAAAAAAGATGATATTATGGCTTCAAATTAAAAAATAAAACTTCAATAAAGGTTTATTTGCTGATGAAATCTTTGAAATCCTTAAATGTGGTATTACAGTCTATCATACTCTTATTTTCATGTGACATTTATGGATTATCTCATACCTGATCTCCAAGGTCAAGTAATTCTGTACATGTTCATATGGTAGATCCCCGTATCAGTTATCTGTTCAATAAGGTACAGGTGGTATCGGTCCATACGTACTATGGAGTTCTCTGACATTGCGGTTCTGGCCGGTAAAAATATCACTTTGAATTTGCCTTATTTCTGTTTATATTAGACAATAAAGTTGATATCGTAGTTATTTAGAACTTTTATTTGCTTTTATACTTCTGTTAATCATTTTAATCATTAAAAAAGCTTCATAAAGTTTGAAAGCCATTTATATCTATTTTTTATTTGCCAGAAAAATGGCTTATCCCTAAGTATGTTTATATTTAAATCTCTCTTTTCTGGGTTTGTAATAAAAACGTAAGGTGCATGTAATATGTTCATTTTCAATAATATGTCAAGCTATATGGGAACACCCGGAGTGAGGTGATATATAATGAAAAAGCTACCACTTGTACTGATAGGGTTCCTTGTGGCGATCGTACTGATATCCGGTATGGCGGATCAGGTGAGGCATTCCGATGTCCATGGAAAACAACACGACATCCTGTCCCAGTACTCTAGCTATATAAGTGAGAAAGATATCTCAGATGACAAGCCTTCTCCAACACAGTCCGACCTCGATATCTCAAAGGATGAAAAGGTCTTTCTGAGCGAGAACATTGCAAAATCGACTGAGATGGTAGAGCGCCTGGAAGTTACAGTTGCTGCTCTTGAAAGAGATGGGAACGATGTACAGGAACTGGAACAGATGATAAATGATTACGCTTCACTTGTATCTGAGTCAAATGATTACCTTTCCAAAGCAGATGCTTCATCATCCAGTTCAGATGAGATAAAATACCTTGCAATGTCGAGGGACAAGATAATTCTGGCTGATAAGGAACTAAAGGATATATTCAACATAATCCATTCATATCTTCCAGGACCAGTAGAACTGTCAGAGGATCAGACCCTTACTCTTGAAGGTGATGGTATCGTGATACTTTCAGGTGACATTGATGTTGACCTTGGTCTGTCTGAAGGCAAGTTCTCGATAGTTGATTTTTCAGGTGACCTGATGGTCGACGCAGATCAGCTTTCAAGCTATGAAACAATGCCTGATCAAGTAGTAATTCCAGATTCTCAGGAGTCACCACACAATATGGTATCATATAATGATGCAAGTGGTAATGTGACAGTATCTGGTTCACTGATCACTGTAGCTGTAATGGGCAATGATCTGTCCCTCATTGTGGAGGGTACAGGTGAAGCTGAACTGTTCGGTAACGGTACCTATTCACTTGAGAATTCCAGTTCGCAAGAGGAAGGTATCTGGATCCCATCTATATTTGAAATGAAATGATGATCCGATGGTAATGTGGCATGAGACTGGCATATTATGCAGGTTGCGTTACTATTCTTCTATTTTTTCCATATATTGCTGCTGCTGAGGGCACTGCCACTGTCCATGGGGTCGCATATGAATGGAACACGTTCGAGCCACTCGATAACATTGTGATCGAGGTAAATTCTACTCCTATGCAATCTATGGTTGCAAAATATGGTATATATTCCTTTGACCTTCCAAATGGCACATATCTCATTACTGCCAGTTCTTATGAGGATGATCGTCTCTCATACTATGGAGATGAGGTTATCACTGTGTCCGATGAAGGTAACTATGTAGTTGATATGTTGCTTGTGCCTGTTTATCAGGATACTGTAAGTGATACTTCCGCTGTCCACCAGAATGATATCTCGTTCACCCATCTTTACATATTCTCATTTTCAGTTGTCCTTATTCTTTTGATCTCATTGATGCATGAATTTAGAAAAAGGCCCTCGGATACAGTTGAAGAAAAGGCAAATGATGGATGCCTTGTATCTTCTGCATCTGGGGTGACATCTGATGATATGCATGAAATGGGGTATCATCCTATTACTCCAGATGTTGCTTACGAAATGCAGTGTGAATTACTATTGTCCTCTGAGCAGCAGGAGATCATTGATATTATAAGGTCTCATGGAGGGACCATGACACAAAAGGACCTTCGTAAGTTATTGACCTATTCTGAAGGTAAGGTCAGTGTTATGCTACTTGGGCTTGAGAATTGTGGTATGATAAGGAAGACCAGAAAAGGTCGGAGCAATATTATTTTTCTTCTAGATGAGTGACATCTACCTCCGGTTGCGAGTTATTTTCATGCTGTATATTTTAAACCGGATAATACGGTATATTTTTAGATATATTAAGTTTTAATGCCTTTAATAAGTTTTAAAGATTAATATGTGCTCTTTTTTAGGAATTATGTCTAATATAAAGCTTCATTCATCGTTTTAGTCTATTCTTTATCTATTTTTCTGTAAGTATCCTTTTATTTGAAATAGCGAATTAGTGAATTGCCCGTCGGTCATACTGCTCTGACGGGTACCACCCCACTTAGGTGGCACCTAAACCCCCAACCACATCCAGCCTAAGGTGCCACCACTGTACCAACAACCCCCTCTCGCTTAAGGGATGCCCAACCTATCCTGGGCATCTCTTGATCGATACAGGTGAGAATATGGAAAATATAAGGGATTCTTTAAAACAATTCATTGATTCAAGACTTCAGGAAGCGATCCGGTCTCAGGCACTATGTCCCAGTAACTTATATGTTGCATCAGGTCTTGTCAGGAAACTCGACCCGGGGCAAATTGAGCAGTTATCAGAAGCTTCTGGAAATAAATTGTTATGTTCTAAAACTGATTTTAAATGGTAATTGGTCCAATTTGTCCTATGGGCAGTGACCAATACGGTGAAATTAGCATTGAATAACTCTTCTCATCATTATCAGAGGCATGAATTTATATATTATTTGATATCATTAAATCAAAGAAAACGTTTAAGATACATTAATATCTGTTAATCTGTCTTGAACCTGATATATTTATCATGTATCTATTCAGATGTGATCGTCAATGAAAAGTATGCCTCTTATATTATTGATCTTCCTCATGCTGCTTGTTGTTATTTCCGGCATGGTGGGTTCTGAGGATATGCCCCAATATCCTGATGAAAGGGATAAGCATAATGATATTTTTCCTCATCTTGATACAAGAGGCCCACATGAAGGGCAGATCCTTGTAATTCCAATAGTATCCGGTCCATCTGCGGATGTGGATACTTTCCTTG
Source organism: Methanolobus profundi (assembly GCF_900114835.1). GTDB lineage: Archaea > Halobacteriota > Methanosarcinia > Methanosarcinales > Methanosarcinaceae > Methanolobus > Methanolobus profundi. Next base: position 88,403 of record NZ_FOUJ01000005.1, read on the forward strand.
AAAATAATATAGAAGAGTCAGAAGAGATAGTGTTACGTCTTGCCGATGTTATAGCTCGCCTGAATGAGGAAGGTAAGGATGTTTCTGAACTTGAACAGAAGGCTTCAAATTACTCTGCTCTCGTTGCTGAGGCAAGGGACTACATAACAATGGCTGAAAGTTCCTCTTCGGAAGCAGACAGGCAGAAATACCTTGAACTCTCAAGGGAAAGTATTATTCGTGCAAACGATGAGCTAAAGCCAATATTCGGTATCATAAAGGCACATCTTCCCGGGCCAGTTCCTATTGGTGACAATGATGTTCTGGTAGCTCAAGGAAGTGGTATTGCTATATTGTCTGGCGACCTTGATGCCAGTATTTTCATTTCAACAGGCAAGTTCTCTGCAGTTGACTTTTCAGGAGACCTTCTGATAGATATGGAATATGAATTTGATCAGGAAGCTATGCCTGACAGAGCTCCCAGTGGAACTCTTATTAAGCCCCAAAATACGTATTCATATGTAGGGGTCACAGGTAATGTATCCTTGTCCGGTTCAGCATTCTCTATTGCAGTCATGGCTGAAGATATGGAAATATCAGTGTCCGGTACAGGTGAGGCTGAACTGATCGGAAATGGGACCTACTATTTAGATGGTGTTTCTTCCGATGGAAACGAAAATGTCTGGGCAGGGCCAATATTTGATAATAACTGATATAATGGACCAGGTTGTGTGAAATGAAACTAATATCCATCATTGTTCCTATTGCCATGATCCTGATGTTCTCAGGAGTTGCAGCGGCAGATATTGCAACTGTACATGGCGTAGCCTATGAATGGAGTACGTTCGAACCACTGGACAATGCAATTGTAGCAGTGAACTCTACCCCCGCACAATCAATGGTAGCAAAATACGGTGTTTATTCCTTTGAATTGCCCAATGGCACATATCAGATAACTGCAAGTTATTATGAGGATGATCAGCTTACGTATTATGCAGATGACCTTATCACTGTCTCGGATGAAGGCAGCTATGTTCTGGATATTTTACTCTTGCCTTCGTATTCCAGTTCCGTTAATACAACGGCTACAACTACATCAGAGGATGTTACATCCTCTACAACAGAGGACCGTAATCCATTAATTATCGGTGCATTGCTGGTTGTTGTCGTTCTTCTTGCTATTCTTGCACTTCAGATGAAGCAAAGGCCACAAGCTCCTGCTGCTTCCAGGAAGGCAAAACCAATGTCCCATCCACCGGTGACACCAGAAGTTACAGAAAAGCTTCCTGCTACTTCAAAGGAAGAGCCTCAGGATGAGTCAGTAATAGAGGAGGTTCTCGATGAGGTATCTGAACCCCTTGTTCCTGTTGCAGAGCCTATTACAAAGGAAGAACCTGCCCCTGCTCCGGTACCTTCAGATGAACCGGTGCCTGCTGATCTTCAGGAGATCCTTGACATCCTTAAGTCGCAGGGTGGAAGGATGACCCAGAAGGACATGCGTAAACGTCTCAAATACTCCGAGGGAAAAGTAAGCCTGATGCTGCTTGATCTTGAGAAGAGGGGCAAGATACAGAAGTTCAAGAAGGGTCGTGGGAATGTTCTGTTCCTTGTGGAACCTGATGAATGATCCTTTATTATTGATCTCTATTTTTCGAAGTTTAACAGAGTAATTATTTGTCAATAGGAGCAACTATCTTTTTATTTGGATATTATTTATGGACTTTTATTTTTAAGATATCTCTGCTATTAATTAGATAATAAGCTTTTAAGATACTTATGTGGTATTTTATAACTATTTAAGTCTCTATAAAGCTTTATTTTTTAATTGTGGCTTATTTTATGCCTTTTCATAATAAGTATCCTTTTATTTAAAACTACGAATTAGGGAATTGCCTGTCGGCACTACTGCTCTGACAGGTACCACCCAATTGGTGGCACCAACCCCCAACCACATCCAGCCCGGTGTCACCAATGTACCAACAACCAACCCTTCGTATAAGGGACACCTGTTTCCTATCCACCAGGTGTCTCTTATCCGAAACAGGAGGAGAAAAAATGACAGATATTAACGATACAAAGAAGAAATATGTTGGAACACTGGTTCGCAGCATGCAAAGGACGTCTGAAAGCAGATCAGGTTCGATCTCCATTGTTTCAGCTCTGGAAGGAAAATTGAGTCCTGAACAGATGAACCGTCTGTCACACATATCCCGACTGGGTTGATGTTGTTAGATGAGTTATTCATAGGCGCAATAAGCCAGTATATATATAATACCGGCCTATAAAAAACGAATTCAAATTATCCGGGGAATATCATTGAGGTGAATTATGGACGAGAATCACACTAATGTAGAACAGGAACTTGCAGGGGACGGACCTGACACTCTCATGCGTCTGACCGACGTATGGAAGATATACAAAATGGGAGATGTCGAGTTTGCAGCATTGAAGGGCGTTGACCTGGAGATCCTCCATGGCGAGTTCGTAGTAATACTTGGACCCAGTGGAAGTGGCAAGAGTACAATGATGAACCTTCTTGGATGTCTTGACATACCAAGCAAAGGTGTTGTAGAACTGAACAACAGGGACATCGCTCAGATGAAGGAATCAGAGCTTGCCCAGATAAGAGGTCAATTAATTGGTTTCATTTTTCAGACATTCAATCTGCTACCGACACTGAACACAATAGAAAACGTAATGCTTCCTCTTGAATTTCAGGAAGCTGATCCCGATCATTCATGGAAGAGAGCAGAACAACTACTCGATATAGTCTCTCTCGGTGATAAAAAATACAATCTTCCTTCACAATTGTCTGGTGGACAGAGGCAAAGAGTTGCGATCGCAAGATCTTTGGCAGTTGATCCCAAGGTCATCCTTGCGGACGAACCAACAGGTAATCTGGACAGTGAAACAGGAAATTACATTCTTGAATTCTTAAGTAACCTTCACCAAAAGGAAGGTAAAACTATCATAATGATCACCCACGATCCGGAACTAACCAAATATGCAGATCGTGTGGTTCATATCAAAGATGGAATGGTCGATAATATAGAGATAATAAAGCGTGAAGCAATGTGATAATATGAGAAAATTATTGATATTAATGTTAATACTACTGCTGCCAATAACCAATGCAGCAGCAGGCTTGAATGCAGGTGCATCAGGGGTGAATGTGGATCTGATGACCCAGAGTCCGTATCCTGCAAGGCCTGGTGAGACCGTAGAATTAACTCTCAGTCTCCAGAACGAAGGAAGCAATGACCTCTCTGATGTCGTTGTAAGTATAGATGCTGATTATCCTTTCAGTCAGGTCTCCGGACAGTCACTGACAAAGACGATATCCTACATGGAAGCTCGTCAGGATGAGGAAGATGCAACAACTGTAAAATTCAAGTTAAAAGTAGATTCTGATGTTTCAGATGGAACTTATGACATAGATGTTATTGTAAAGGACAGTGAGTCTGACTCTAGCTCCGTAACAACCCTTGAAGTTGAAGTACAGGGTAAGGAATATGCTCAGATCGTCACAATAAGTGATTCCAGCATTGATGTTGCAACTGTAGAACCTCTTGAGTTTGTCATAACCAATACAGGTTCATCACCACTACAGAACATGGCGGTCTCATGGGAAGAATCAACCGGTACGATCTTACCTGTATATTCCTCTAACACCAAGTACATAACTTCTCTGGATGTCGATGAATCAGTCGCAGTAGTATACTCTGTAATGGCTGATGTAGATGCAGATCCCGGATTATATCAACTTGATATCACACTTGAGTTCCAGGATTATAATTCCAACACAACTTTGATAGAAACCAAAGCTGGAATGTTTGTTGGAGGAACCACTGACTTTGATCTGAGCTACTCAGAAAGTGACGAAGGAGAGGTTTCTCTGTCCCTTGCGAATGTAGGTAATAATGAGGCTTACTCTGTGAAAGTATCAATACCTGAACAGGACAATTTTGAAGCTACAGGAAGTACCTCTACGATCGTCGGTAACCTTGAGAAGGGCGATTACACTATCACATCATTCTCAATAAGCCAGACAAGTTCAATGCCATCAATGGATGAAGGTTCATCTGGTACAGCAGATGCAGAGCCTTCCGAGATGACAGAAGAGGACATGGAAGCCATGCAGGAAGAAATGGAAGCAAAGACCGAACTTCTTGTCAACATTGAATACACAGACTCTGCAGGTCAGAGACACACCGTGGAAAAGGCTGTTCAGATCGAGGAATTGACTGGTGGCACAATGGGAGACATGTCCGGCGGACCAGGTCAGAGCTCATCATCTAACAGCTATCTGTTGTACGGTGCAGTTGCACTTGTAGTCGTAGTTGTAGGACTCAATTACAGAAAGAAGAAGATGATCAAAGAAGGCAACTATGTTCCACTTAACGTTGAGCTAAGAAATCTCAAGGCTAAAATATTGAAGAAGGACTAAAAATGAGACGAAGCACCTATATTAAGCTCGCTACTAACATCCTGGTCCACAGTAAGATCAGAAGCTGGCTCACTATAATAGGTATCGTCATCGGTGTTGGATCAGTTGTCACCATTATGGCACTAAGTGACAGTATGTCTGCTGATATGGAAGAACAATTTGCTGATATGGACCTTACATTGATCCAGGTAACTCCTGGTTATTCCCATGCATCAATGGGAGGGCCAGGAGGAGGAGGAGGTCCGCCAGGCTCAGGTGGATCCTCAAGTTCTTCTTCATCCTCTGATGACGATGATCCTGAGTTGACCAAAAAGGACATACAGGCCCTAAAAGCGGTTGACAATATAGATTACATCTATGGACAGATATCCGGCAGTGATCTGGAAGTGTATTTCATGGGTGAGACTGCGGATCTTTCAGTGACAGGAGTTGACCCACAGGTCTGGCAGTACACAGTAACCTATGAACTGGAATCCGGCAGATTGCTGGATGCCTCTGACACTAACGTTGTGGTTATAGGTTATGGTATAGCTCACGATATGTTTGATGATGAAGTAGGCCTGAACCGTGTGTTGACCATCGAAGGCAAATCATACAGGGTAGTAGGTATACTGGCAGAGGACGAAAGTGACAACGCGATCATCATGCCGATAGATTCAGCAGTCGAGATCGTAGAAGACGCAGAAGATGATGTTTACGATACCATTGTCGTAAAGGCATCGGATACCGACTATGTTGAAACGGTCGTTGAAGATGTCGAAGAACGTCTGATGTTATCCAGAGGTATCATGGACGAAGATGACAGGGACTTCTCTGTTTCAGATTCACTTTCACAGGCAGAATCTGCCAGTGAGATGATGGAATCCATGACAATATTCCTGGGAGCCATAGCAGGAGTTTCACTTCTTGTGGGTTCTGTGGGTATTGCAAATACGATGCTTACATCAGTAATGGAGAAAACCAAGGAGATCGGTACGATGAAGGCTATCGGTGCTAAGAACGGAGATATTCTCATGATATTCCTGTTCAACTCGGCACTTGTGGGCTTTGTAGGAGGCGTGCTTGGTATATTGCTAAGTCTTGCATTGACGTCGTTGATGCCGTATCTGGGAATTTCCATGACACGTTCATCCATGGGTATGACCGTTGCTCCATCTCTGATGGTGATGGGTATTGCCATTGCGGTGTTCATAGGAGTGCTGTCAGGTATCATCCCGGCATACAATGCTTCAAAGATGAGACCAGTGGATGCATTGAGATACGAATAAAGAACGAACGAAATTCCTCTCCTGAAAGGAATTGGCAGGTTTCATGTGAAGCTGTGGGAGTGCTTCATATGATCCCTTTATCTTTAGAATAAGTGGGTGGAAGATGATCAATTGAATAGAGGATCGTATAGAATAAATAAGGTGAAATGCGATGACAAAATTGGTACTGTCTACTATAATGGCATTGATACTGATGTTCTCGGCATATACAGTGGCCGATGGGAATGATGATGCGAATATATCTTTTTCTTCCTCTCTGATCGAGGATGGTGTTTCAGGTAACATGAGAGCAAAAGCTCAGCAGATGGCCTTTACAGCCAGCCAGCAATTCCTGAGTTCCAATATGGCCCAGAGATTAGGCTTTGGTCAGGGTCAAATGCAGAATGCTCAGAACATGCAGACACCACAAGTCCTACAACAGAACGATATGCAGAATATGAGACAACAGGGACAGCAGGGAGAAATGAATACAGCTCCTTCAAATTTGCCTGCCCAGAATGTTCCCATTGGGCCTGTCCCAAGGATGCAACAGGAAATGACTGACAGGGAAGAACTGAGAGATTTCCTTAAAGAGAACACTTTCTCTGTAACAGATATCTCTGAATTCCAGGAATATGTAACTCCATACGCAGATGCGGTTCAGGATTATCTTGATGATGAGGACCTTGATGATGAAGATGAGATATACGAGGCTGCAGTCGAATGGATATGGGTATCTGATATAACCCTGATCGGCAAGCAGGAAGAATGGCTGACCCCGACCGAGTTCCTTGAGGAAACCCCGGATTACGATTCAAACCCGGTTCCTGGTGAGATCGTAAGTGACTGTGAGGATCAGGCCAATACTCTGGCATCACTGCTTATAGGCTCCGGTGAATATGACGAGAGCGATGTAAGGGTTGCCATAGGTATTGTGAACTTCGATGGCAGCGCCGGTGGACATGCATGGGTAGAGGTCTATGAGGATGATGAATGGTTCCCTGTGGATGCTACAGTTGGTCCTTACTACGACGATGACGAGGAAGAAGTGATCTATCCTGATGACTATGAGGATATAGACTTTGATTATTTCCTGGATGAGGATTACTCAGTGGTCGAAGTATGGTACTATTACAACAATGAATATTTCATTGATGCAAGCTCAGGAACAGGAGATGCTCCGGATAACTGGGACGATGTACCGTCCAGTTATAACTGAGTATTTTCTTCTTTTTTTATTTTATTAAATAATTCTTCTGGATGTTAGTTATTTTTATATGGTTGTATATCTTTTTTAGACTGGGTATAAACGCATGTGTGTTAAAGTAAGTAAACTTTAGCATGTGGAGTGAATAAAATGAAAGAAATTTTCAAAATATTCCTTAGTATGCTTGTTGTATCAATCATGCTCATAGGAACTGTGGGAGCTGAATCTACTGATTCAGATAAATATGAGTTGTTTGAAGGCGAATACTACTTACCAGACTATGGTCCGGATTCATTTGAATTACTAAATCAAGATTCAAATATTATTGCAACTTGGGGAACTGTACCTGAAATTACAGACGATAAAGAAAAAGTTGATTGGTTAGCCACTATCCGACCTTGCATCAATAATTCTAAAGAAGATCTTCTACCTTATATGAAATCACATGGTGGGCCTCTTCTCGGTTTTGGAACTAACTATGAGGGATATATTTTTGTAGAATTCGATGAGGAATCTATTGATTTAGTAGACAAATCTGTCATGAATGATATATACGACACGATTACTAAAAATGCAAAAGAAATTGGCTTGTATGATGTTCCAATTGTATATAGAACAAATAAAGAAGCCACTCTTGACTCACGAACCGTTTATTCAGGTGATTTAGTTGGAGGAATTGCACTAAAACATAGAAGTACAGATGATAATCTATGGTATTCTTCAACACTATCCTTTGCTGCAGAAGACAGCAACGGTAACGAAGGATTTGTGATGACTGCACATTCAGTCGATGACGCTGGAGGTATTGGTGCATTCATTGCACAGTATTACACCAACGTACAAGTCGGAGAAGTTACTTATTATGACCCCTACTTTGCAGATGCTGCTTGGGTAGAAGCAACTAATATCAATGTTGCAGATGACATATATTATGCGGACACCGACGTACTAAAAGATGTAACTGGTTATGGAGATACTAGCCAAGGAGCAAAGGTATACATCTCAGGCATTACGTCTGAAACAAACTATGGATACGTAACAGATGATTATATTACTCAATATAACCCGTACTTTGATCAGGATCTTTATTATCAGTTCTCTGCTGATTATGAGGCTGATGGGGGCGATAGTGGTGCACCCATATTCCAAAAGACACTAGGAGGAGTTAAAATTGTAGGTGTACATTGGGGACATCAAGGAACAGCTACATACTTTTCCCCTATAAGCGGAGTGATTGCAGATTTAGGTATAACTCCCTTATATTAAACAGATATTTTAAAGTAATGACAAATTAGTGATCTCTAATTTGTCAGCTTTCTTTTTTTAAATATATAATTGTTCAGTAAAAACTCACTACTACATGGGAAATAGCACCATCATTAATCAAGAATAATAAAGCATTATTAAAGGATTAAAGAGCAATGAATCGGACAATAAGAATTAGAATAATACTGATATTGATAATACTTGTGAATACATTGATACCCATATTCGCAAGTGCCGAATACAATGAATCAATCGATAGTCATAACTCATATTTAGAAGAGTTTAGAAATGATTCTCATTTTATAGGATATAAAGGAAATCTACCAGATACTATTGACCAGGAATGGAAGAATGCAATTAGAGATTGCTGGCTGAATCTCACAGGACCATCTTATTACAAATTTGATAAGTCGATAAAAAGCGTTGGATCTAACAGCGAATTATTAATCGTGTATTTGGGCTCTGCCTACAAAGGAGAAGTAAATGATTCAAGAATTGATCAGATGTATCAGAAAATAGAAACCTATTGTGAAGAAAATGTGGGTGTAGGTAATGTTCCTGTTGTTTTCATGTGGGCAGAAGATGAGGAAGACCTGATAATGGTATATGATTCAGATGCATTTGAGAATGCAAAAAACAGTTCAAGCTTTGTAGCTTCTCGAGGAAACGTACCGACATTTTCAGATGAAAATGAAAGATTGCAATGGACAGATGACGTTTTTGAAGCAGGCTCCATCAAGGAGTTAAGTCCATATTTTACTTCTCAGAAAGGACCGCTTCTTATATCTTATAGTTTCCAAAGATATGGAGGATATGTAAAAGTAGGAGTCAACAAAGATACTCCAGAAAGAGTGAATGATTCTTCTATTAATGAAATTTACCAGATTGTTTATAATCACTATGAAGAAGTAGGCATTACTGATATTCCGGTTGTATTTGTATGGGAGGAAGTGCCACAGATCGATGAAATGGCAATAGGTGAACCTCCAATAGAATATCATTCTGAAGATACCAATGTGTCAGACAATGAGGAATCTTCACAAACCACGCCAGGTTTCACCTCCGTTATGCTTGTCATGTGCATTCTTATACTGGCAAGATTTAGAAAATAAGAGGAAATTGCATGTGGAAATGGTACAAATATAGAATATTGTTTTTGCTAGCATTAGCATTGTTGTCTACATCAATAGGTTTTGCAAGTGCTGCAACTGATGTATTTGAAGAGTTTGCAGAAGACTCCCACTATATCGCCAGTAGAGGAAACGTACCTGATACTATTGATCAGGAATGGAAAAATGCATTAAGAGATTGCTGGCTAAATATTATAAAGAAAGTTGGTCCGTCTTATTCTGAATTTGACAGCTCCATTAATAACATTGGAGTGGGAAATAATATATTAAATGTGTATGTTGGTTCTGCTTATAAGGGACAGATCAACGATTCAAGAATCGATGAAATGTACCAGAATATTGGATCTTATTGTGAAGAAAACTGTGGAATAAATGATGTTCCGGTAGTTTTCTTGTGGGATGAAGATGAAGAAGATATGGCATTGCCTGATTACGGTTACGAGATGTTTGAAAAAGCTGCAAATAGTTCTGAGTTTGTAGCTGCCAGGGGTACCATGCCTATAATCACAGATGCAACTGAGAAAAGAGACTGGACCGATCTGCTAGTCCATTGTAGTCGTGCTAATGACAAGATTGACAATTATTTTGTGTCATCCGGTGGTCCCGTGAGTAGTTTCGGGACGTATATTGATGGCTATTTGAAAGTAGGTCTTGATTCAGCCACTCCGGAAAGAGTAAATGATTCTGTGATCGATGAAATATACAAGACAATAGATGAAGCAGCTCAAGAAGAGGGAGTGAATGATGTTCCTGCTGTGTTTATGTGGGAACATGAAGAAGAAATAGACCTGGAAACAGACGATTCTACTAGTGATAGTGGTCTGGTTACTATAAAAGATGAAAATGGAACTTATATTGATGTAGACAAAGATGCTGTCTATATCGATGAAAATGGAAAATACGCTCTTAAAGATAATTCCACTATAGATGAGTCCTCTGAATCAAATACGCACACTACACCGGGTTTCACTTCTATCATGCTCATTCTTTGTATGTCGATAATATCCCGGTTCACTAAAACAGAGAAGGACTGAGGGATCTCCTGCAGGATGATACGTTCTCAGTAATAGCTGTATCAGAATCTCATAATGAGGATTCTTTAGTGGTCGAGAGTACTATTACAAAAGAATACTTCATTGATGCAAGTTCTGGAACAGGTGATGCTCCGGATAACTGGGATGATGCACCATCCAGTTACTGAATCACTTTTTCTTCTCCTCTCTTCTTTCTTTTTTACTGCTATCTGACATCTACATTAGATGACCAAATGGAAACCATTTGTTGTGAAACAGAGTTAATATGCAGGTAATATTTTATAGTTATAATTTAAATTAATATCCAATGTCAACTCCTACTTTATCGTGGCTACCTTCTATCAACAAGAAAATAGTAATAACATCCTTTCTTGCCGTTGGCTGGTTATTCATTGCACTGATTGCTGCTAATGCCACTGGCATGATAAGTTATGAAGCTGGAAGATATTTAGGCTGGATGATATCATTAAGCCTTCCAATATGGGTACTGCTTATAGCTGATCCAAATACCCGGAACTTGAATACTAAAGATGAAAAAAGAGCCATTACGGCAATGGTAGTTACATTTGTTGTCTTTGTGATCGTTGCCTTAGTAGCTTTGTTGCAGGGGACTATCTAATATCGTGTGTTCCTGTTTTCGTGACATAATATTTTCTATCTGTTTTTTAAGGATGAGAATCTCTTTTCAATCATCTATCTTCAACAGTTCTTTGGTCAGCTCATAGCTATGTTCTGTGCATGTTGGAGTAGACTCGTCCGCACATTCCTTGTAGGCAAATCCTGAAAGCTCATAAAGGACCTTGTTCAGGTTCCTGCCTTTTCCGGTCAGGTGATACTCTATAGTCACGGGTGTCTTGGATACAATGATCTTCTCTATTAACCCGTCCTGTTCAAGTTGGCGTAATTTCCCGGACAGCACTTTGCTGCTAAGGTTCGGGTTGCATTTCAGGAACTCATTGAATTGTTTCTTTCCACAGAACATATCCCTGATGATGTTGAGCGTCCATTTTTTGCTTATTAGTTTTATTGCTCTGTCTATAGGGCTGTGTTCCAGGTCTCCCATGATATCTCACCAGGTTACCAAATGGTTAGAATAAGTATTTACGTGTTCTCCTGATATGTATCGGATTGAAAATCATGAACAGTAGAAATGTCCTGCACACTCAGATCATGCAGGCATTTCTGAAAAGTTCAAATTGAGGTTATCATATGACAAAAATAGTAAATAGTCTGATAGGCGAAGCCCTGGTTGGTGAAGGACCGGAAGTTGCTCACATAGACCTTGTGATCGGAAGAAAAGGAAGTGCTGTTGAAACTGCATTTATGAATTCCCTTGCAATGCCAAGGCAGGGACACTCTCCTTTACTTGCTGTACTTGAACCAAATGTTACACCAAAACCTGCAACATTACTTGTGAACAAAGTGACAATGAAGAATGCAGCTCAGGCTTCCTTGATGTTCGGTCCTGCTCAGGCATCCATTGCAAAAGCTGTGATGGACAGTGTAGAAGAAGGAGTTATTCCAAAAGAAGAAGCTGAAGATCTCCTGATCATTGTATCAGTGTTCATCGAATGGGATGCAGAGGACAAGGACAAGATCTACGAGTTCAACTACGAAGCAACAAAACTTGCAATTAAGCGTGCTGTTGATGGAACTCCTACCGTAGATGATGCACTTGCTAAAAAGGACAGTGCAGCACATCCATTTGCTTAAATGAACTATCCTGCAAGATGATTGCAGGACTTACTTCTTTTTGTATCCTCAGTTCGATTTGTGGAATAGAAGTTCTTTTCAATGCATTGGGGATAATTTCAAGATAATATCACTGCCACATAACTTCAAGTGGTTTTCTGCGGGGGATGCCGTATATCTCATATTTTTGATTCCCGAACAATATTGCATAAGCAGTTTTTCTTCCTTCAGGCAAGCCGAGCTCTTGCTGAAGTGGCTCATAGGATGTGGCAGCAGCAGCAACAAAGCCTGCCCAGCAAGTGCCTATCCCATATGCAGGTGCTGTGATGTCAAAGTGGGTGAGGGCAATTATGGCATCAACAGGCGCGATCGGACTATCTTCGGGAATGTGTGCGAAAAGCAAATGAGGAGCATCCCTACAAATAACATCATTTCCACTCTCCCATGCTGCGATCAGTGAAGGTACGTAGCCACTCATGGGGTGAGGGGTGTTCACAAGGCTCTTCATCCATTCGATCGTGAGCCCTGCGATCTTCTGGACTCTCTCCGGGTCATGAACAACAAGCCACTGAACCGGCTGACCATTGGTTCCTGATGCAGCGTAACGGGCAACGTCGAGGATCTCCATGATCTTCTCCCGTGGCACGGGTTCTTTTGTAAAATGCCGTACTGACCTGCGTTTCTTAAGGTAAAGATCTATATCTTCAGCAGAGATATCACCGGCACCGGCGGGCAGGATGACTTTTTCATCCGGAAGCAGGTTTAGAAGCAGTGCCTGAGAAGGACAGAAAACCTCGCAGTGTCCGCATTTGATGCAGCGAAGTACGTTTGCCTCCTGCACCTGTGGAAGATTTGATTCTTCAGCCAACTCGATTATACGCGTTGTACATACTTTTGTGCAAATACCACAACCTGTGCAAAGGTTTTTATCAACAATAATAAGAGTCATGAGTACTAAATCCTGATTTATTCAAGGTATTATACATTTTCCTTTTAAGTATTTTTCACCCTAACAATCCTGCCTTCTCCAAAAAAGCAATCCTGACACAACCCAGAATCAATACTTCAAGGTCATGAGATATCAAAAGATAAGAGACACCTTTTTCTTTTGGAATACACACCAGCAAGCTCTGGACATTGTCATGAGCTTGAATATGTGGTGAATCTACAAAAGTACTATATACTTTTAAAATAGATTAATAGATTGACTACTCAGTCTAGTGGCTGAAAGAGTGAAGTATAACTATGCAATACAGAGAAGTACCCAAAACAGGAGACAAATTATCAGCGTTGGGACTGGGAGCCATGCGCCTTCCCGAAAAGGACGGAACCATTGATCATGAGAAAGCTACAGCCCTTCTGCACCATGCAATTGACAACGGAGTGAACTATGTCGACACTGCCTGGCCATACCATAATGAGAAGAGTGAAGTATTCCTTGGGGAAGCACTATCTGGCGGATACCGGGAAAAGATCAGGCTTGCTACCAAAATGCCTCACTGGCTTGTCAAAGACCAGACCGATATGGACAGGTTCCTGGAGATCCAGTTAAAAAGACTGAACACCGACCATATTGACTACTATCTAATCCATTCCCTGACAGAAGGTGGATGGAAAAAGATAAGGGATAAAGGTGTGCTGGAATTCCTTAACAGGGCAAAGAAGGATGGACGCATAAAGAATGTCGGTTTTTCATTTCATGACAGAGCAGAGGTATTCCAGGAGATCATCGGTGCCTATGACTGGGACATGTGCCTGATACAGTACAACTACCTTGATGAGAATCATCAGGCAGGCACTCAAGGTTTGAAGTATGCAGCCGAAAGGAATATTGCGGTCATGGTCATGGAACCGCTCCGTGGCGGGAATCTTGTCAGGAACGTACCGCCTGAAATCGAAGACATATGGAACGAGGCTGATGTCAAAAGAAGTCCTGCCGAATGGGCATTCAGGTGGGTATGGAACCATCCAGAAGTGACTGTCGTCCTTTCAGGGATGAATGAGATGTCCCAGCTTGATGAGAATATACGCACCGCATCCGAAGCAGAGCCTGACTCACTTACAGAAAAAGAACGGGATATAGTGCACCGAGTAGCGGAAAAGTACAGAGATCTCATGGCAGTTCCCTGCACAGGATGCAATTACTGTATGCCCTGTCCTGTGGGCGTGGATATCCCCGGATGCTTTGACCTTTACAACAGCAAGCGAATATTCAAAGGTATAAGTGACCACGACACACAATACAGGTACCTTGTGCACCAGATGGGAGTACTGGGGAAGAACTCGTCTGCCTCGCTCTGTGTCAATTGCGGGAAATGTAAGGAGAAATGCCCACAGCAGATTGACATACCTGAAAAGCTCAAGGAAGTGGAATCACAGTTCGAAAGCTCCAGGACAAAGCTCACCGCCAGGATAATGAGGAATTTCCTGCCTGTGATAAGGCAATTCAGCCTGCTGAAAAACAGAAGCTAAAAATGGGCCATAAGGACATTTTAAATAACAGAGAATGATACAATAAAAGAGATTCCATGGCAGAGAAGCAGAGCAACAAAAGACAGACGATCCTCGATGCGTCCCTGATCCTCTTTACAGATAGGGGGTTTCACGGCACTCCCACATCGCTGATCGCAAAGGAAGCAGGAGTTGCCACAGGTACGCTTTTCCATTATTTCAAGACAAAAGAGGAACTCATCGACACCCTTTATCTTGAAATAAAGAAAGAATCCGGATCAGTGCTTGAAGATGCAGCCAGCTGTGGAGATAGCTGCAGGGAAAAGCTTGATAATGTATCCAATGCACTCGCAGATTGGGGACTCGATAATCCCCGGAAGATATATTTCATGCAGCAGTTCTGCTATTCACCATACATCTCCTCTACTGCCCAGGAAGAAGGAGTCGCTAACTTTGCATTTCTCACCGACCTGATAAGAACAGGAATAAAAGAAGGATGGCTGCGGGACTATCCTCCGGAACTAATACGTTCAATTGTTTCTTCCGCACTAATGGATTCTGTTCTTATGGCTGCACGTGAAAGTGACCCGAGGGTACAGCGCGAGGTGTTGAAGCAGTCAATTGAGCTGGTGCTTCATGGGATTGTAAATGAATGATGTATCCGCGATCAGAGGATAGAGATTACTTCTTGTGTGCTCATTAAAAGAAAAAGAAGAGGGAAGTGATCAATTCCCTGTAATACCATTCAACCAATCCCAGATAGGAGTTAGAATAGTGGACATTGAACCTCCAGTATCATCTACTTGATCTGAAATCTCATCGTCCTTCACAGAGGAATAAGCATCACCATAAACTGTCAACTCTTTTCCAGAATCAAGATATCCTTCCTTTGAAGCATTCAGCATATGAGTGCCCGGTTCATCAATGATATAATAGGTAAAGGAACCATTTTCATCAGTGACACCAATCTCCCTGCCATCCAGAGTTATCAGTGCATGTTGTACAGGTTGTGACATACTCGTGACTGATATATGGACATCCTTTCTAACTGTGGTATAGTCTTTAAAATCCAGAGACATTATCTCATCAAATCCACTGAATCTGACAACAAGCAATTCCTCCGAGCTATGGTTCAGGCCGTTTCGTTTTATAAGCATCCTGCTTCCATCAGGACTCCAGTCATTTGAGACACTTCCATGAGGAAGCCAGTCATTTAATGAATAGCTGTAATTATCATCCGGAGATACCTGAGTGACTCCACTGCCATCTGAATTTGCAACATATACTTTGGTGGCATACATGTCACCTACAGGATGATCAACTTCAAATGCAATATAATCACCAGAAGGATGCCATGAGAATGTATCACCAAGCACGATCTCATGTTTCTCACTTCCATTGGCATCTATTATGTTGAATGCAGTTGCAATTTTATCGCCTTTGGGACTCCAAGAAGCTTTTGATATCAGATACGCGTATTCAGAGGCATTCTCATCTAGTATATTTATATGTGTACCATCTGCATCCGCAATATTAAGACAGGAAGAGATCAGCTTGCCATCTTGATAGGTTGAGTTCGTGAACAATAGTCTTCCATCCGGACCAATTGACATATAATCACTCAAACTCCCGGTACTAATCTTTGTTATTTTGCTGTCATTCAGCTGCACGACAAAATGTGAACAGCTTTCATCCTCATAGCTCGAATAATAGATCATACTATCATCCAGACTCCAGCCAATGAGCCTGTCTGCATTTGATGCAAGCTGTTTCAGATCATCTCCAGTATACCTGTCTGTCGTCCAGAGACCATCTTCGACGAAGGCGATCTGGTCACCTTTATGATTCCACATACATTCAGATACACCTTTTTCACTGTCGATAATTTGGTTCGAAGAGGAATCATATTTCTGCACCACCCATATGTCACCATTGAGAATCATTATTGCATCCGTTCCATTGGGTTCCCATTCAAATTCTCTTTCATGATCGATCCAGTTCCATATCGAAATATTGGAGAGGTTCCTTACACCTATAACTTCCACTGAATTTCTATTGATATCAGCAATACCGACAACACTCACCCCTGCAGCTCCTATAAAAGTATCATCGCCTACAACCATCATAGTATCACTAACATTAACAACATTTCCATAAAATGCAAAATGGTCACCTGCAGAGTTCCAGCGGGCAATTTCGAAATGTTCATTGGCTGTTAATTCCAGTGACCGCTCCATTGTGTTATTTCTTGTCGCTATGATCTCCCTGGGCTCAGTACCATCTGCGTTCAAAAAATATAATGCATCCAGTTCGGGCTCACCTAATGGAGCGTATCTTGTCAGCACCAGAACCTTGCTGCCGTCAGGATTCCAGCATTCAAGCAGAGACCTGTAGTTATAAGAAACATTCTCATCTCTGGCGAGTTCATCAAAATAAATGTCTGTTACGTTGGAAATTGAAATTATATCTGAAACCTCAAGAGAGTTCACTGTTTGTTCCTCTAATGCAGCCGAAGTTCCGGCTACACCTATGATCGACACCAAGAATAACATAATCAAAAGACTGATTTTTAACGTCCGGTTCATAATTGGTCCCCACATTAGAAGCTTGCTTAGAGCACTGAAAAGAAAAAGAAAGAAATCTATTCTTTATCAGATTGCATATAACATTGCATATTTTATTAAAAATAGATATAAATTATGGCCAATGTTTAAACTATAAATGTGAATGGATTATTGAGATCTCTGAAAAACGAAATGTATGATTAATTGGAATATAATAAGGATTGCTCCGGGACTATCCTCTGGAACTTATACGTTCAATTGTTTCCTTCGCACTAATGGATCCTGTTCTTATGGCTGCACGTGAAAGTGACCCAAAGGTGCAGCGTGAGGTGTTGGAGCAGTAGATTGAGCTTGTGCTTTATGGTATTGTGAAAGAGTGAACACCTATTCTAGTAATTTTTCAGAGAGATTCACTGAAAATAGCTATCAAAATCAGCTGTCAATTCTCTCAAAGGACGTGCATTTGAAAAGTGCTCAGATTGTGGAGAAGTTACCAGTATATTTCCCAGTTTTGTGGCAACATCATATTCACCGAGAACCTGATCGAGGAACAGGAATCCTGCACCCAGCCAGAGGTCATATTCAGCTTCATTAAACTCGTTAAAGAACAGAACTATACCTACTTTGTCAGGAGATTCGTCTTTGATCAATACATAATTGATATTTTCAAATTTGACATTCTTTCCCCCATACACCAAATCGCATGGTTCTCTTCTCGGTCTGAACTTAATAACAGACCACTTATCCAGTTGAGGCGCAGCTGAATAGAGTTTTTCAAGATCAGGAAATACCGAAAGAATTCCGCCTGCGCTTAAAATGAACTCCCTTTTACCATTAACAACTGGACCAAATTCAAAAACAAGATCTTTGTTTACCTGCATAATCTGGGAATGAAGTTCCTTGAAAATTGCCTCTTGACCCTGTTCGAAATTCGGTAATCTATCTTCGTTCTTCTGGAACCATGACCAGAATTTCTGTTCTTTGCTTTTAAAAAGAGAAATCATTTTTGCACCTGCACAAACATAAACTTTTAGTATATATTTAGGTAATATCCATTGTTTTTAAGGATTCTGGTGCAATTAAGATTAAAGTATCAATGACCACACATTCTTCCCCACTATCACAAACCTATTCATCCGATTCACAGTCCTTGTCACAAATCCACTCCACTTGAAGAAATCAAAACTGAACCTATTATCGATTAGCAAAAAAACAATCTCCTTCTCAGTAAAATGGTGGACAACGTAAGCAACTTCCCTAGTCTTCTGTTACCGATGGGTCTCTGATGTAACGTTCACGGCAAATCTGCAAATGCCATGTGTGTCCGAAATCCTCCAGATATGGGTGATGTAGAATGTGAAGCTGCAAAACGCTTCACATGACCAATTTTAGTTATTGGTTACTAATTTATTATGGTGACTACTAAAATTATATAAAATGAAGAGTACTATAGGTGACATACCAAACAGAATTCATGTGGCAAAATAGGGCTAAATACTATGAAAAGATCGATACTTCTTATTTTCCTGGTAGCAATACTGATGTTCTCGGTTTATGCTGTATTTGATGAGGATGATGGTCCAGCTACATCTTTTTCTTCTGTTTCTCTTAAGGAAAATATTTCATACATTATGAGGTTAGAAGATACAATAAATGCTGTTCCTTCAAATCTTTCTGAAAATATCAGTATGGATCCGGTTCCACAGGTACAGCAGGAAATAGCTGTCAAAAAAGACATCAGAGATTTCATTCCGGTGGATCCTCCTGAAACGACAGGTGTTTTACGGGTTCAGGAATATGTAACACCATATGCTGATGCTGTGCAGGACTATCTTAAGGAAGAAGATCTTAATGACACAGATGAGATATATGAGACTGCAATTTCATGGATATGGGTGTCTGATACTACCCTGAACGACCAGCCGGATGGTTGGCTCACTCCTGCGGAGTTCCTGCAAGATACTCCTGATTTCGATTCAAACCCTGTGCCAGGTGAGATCGTAAGTGATTGTACCGAACAGGCCAATACTCTTGCATCGTTACTGATCGGCTCCGGTGAATATGATGAAGATACCTTAAGGGTTGTTATGGGTCAGGTGACCAGCAGTAACGTTAATGGCGGACATGCATGGGTCGAAGTCTACGAGGATGGGGAATGGTTCCCTGTGGATGCCACAGTAGGTCCACGCTATGACGATGACCTTGGGGAAGTGGTCTATCCTGACAATTACGAAGATATTGGCTTCGATCACTTCCGGGATGAGAATTATTCTGTGGTATATCTCTGGTATTATTATAACAATGAATACAGCCTTGATGTAAGTTCAGGTACAGGAAACGCACCTGATAATTGGTATTCTGTTCCTTCCAGTTACTATTGATCTTTCATCTTCTCTCGGCAGTCTTCTCATCATAAGCAAAGAATGAACCCTCTTCCTTTGTCATCGGCAGGTCTCTGATGTAGTGTTCGCGGTAAACTGCTGAATGCCATGTGCATCCGATATCTCAAAAATAAAATTAGAAAAAAAGAGAAGTAAGGTTATCCCTTACTTTTAGTTACGTCTCTGGAAGAACAGTGCCAGACCAATTATTGCAATTACCGGAACTGCAATTGTTGGGAATTCTGGGATCTCGCCGTTTCCTCCTTCTTCCCAATCCTTAGTAACTGTCTGTGATTCAACAGTTGTCTGTCTTTGTGAATCATAGAATGAAGCTACGATCTGGTCTGTTCCAACGCCGCCATCACCTGTGTAGGTAAATGTTGCTTCTCCACTTCCATCTGTAGTGTCAATTCCACTTTCCCCGGCATTAGGTCCTGATGTAACATTGAATGTTACGTCAATACCGGGTATAGGGGTACCAAGCAGATCAGTAATTGTTGCCGTTACTGTGTGCTGTGTGCCTACAGGATTGACATCAGAGGCCGGACTAAGGCTAATACCAACTACTGTTACACCACATGGGAGGTTAGATGGGCTGAATGGCTGCTGCAGTTCCTGGAGCCAGATCTGGTCGAGCTCTGTAATTGACCATCCCATGTAATCCACATCAAGTCCGTTGTAGATGATAAGTCCATTATCAGTTCCAGCAGGGTACTTTGCATATGTATGAACAGGGCCTGTTGCTGCAATAGCATTTGTACCGGACATATCAAGACACCAGTTTGGATCGTAGGTTGTCATGACATTCATATCACCAACAGCATCCGTAGTTGAAGCAAGGGTTGCTGCATCAATGTAATATGGGCCTGGAAGGGCCGTGGACAAAGTGTTCTCCTCTACTATGGTAAGCGTACCAGTTGCACCAAGTGCACCAGGGTTGGCTGTTGTGAATGGATATGGCAGCCAGCTATAATCGATCGCTGAACATTCACTGTCATAGATTATGAGCTTGTTCCCGTTTCCAACAAAAGCCACGATGTCTGCTTTCTGAGATGGGCTCAGAGCATTGGCGTTACACAGCATCCCCACACTACCTGCCATGTTCAATACAACAGTATCATATGGTGCAAGGGTCGCAGCATTGACAGTTGCAGGGTCCACAGTTGTGAATGTAAAAGCAGCGTAGGTTGGACCAGTAGTTGGTAGTGTACCTCCATTGACCACTGTAGGTCCTCCGATTATTGCAACGTTTGAAGAACTTGGCAGGGCCGATGCTGACTGACCCAGCATACACAAACACACAGCTATTACCAGGATCGTGGTAATAGTTGATCCGAATCTTAATTTCTTGCTATTCATCATACCACCTCTTTCTTGGTTTTGCGATCAGTGAGGCGAAGAAATTTGTGTATATACAGCATAAGCTATATGTGTAGCAATTTTTCCCACTTCCATACCCCACGTATGCAAAAATTAAATTTAGGGCATTCAAACTTTCCCTATATAAAAAAGGGATGAACCTGATATATAATTGCACCGATTGTGCATGAAATTATGTCTTTGATAATAATCATACAGTAAAATAAAATATGATTTTAATAAAAATTATGTACTAGTATATTCATCTATATTGAGTATATACAAAAAAAATTAAAATATATGCGTATTTTTAAAATAAAAAGATTATGTACTTAATAAAGTTACTGAACTATATTACGCAATACTAAAAATATATAGAAGTAGTCAGGGCATTTTGAAGGATTTTTATCGAATTAATATCATTTGATGCACAACGCAGTAACAAAAGCACAATATTTAGCGCAACTATGATCTGGCAAACTTGACACTATCACACCAGGCATCATAATTCAGACTTTCTTCCCAACGATCACAAATCCATTGACCCGATTCCCTGTTCTCGTCACAAAAGTATCCCTTTTGAAAAACTCGACCCCAAATCCATTCTTGATCAGCAGAAATACCAGTTCCTTCTCAGTAAAGTGATGAGCAGTATAAGCAACCTCGCCGGTATTCTCATCATAAGCCAAAAATGAGCCCTCTTCCTTTGTCACCGGCAGATCCCTGAGATAACGTTCACGATAGATCTCTGAATGCCATGTCTGTCCGAAATCTGCAATGTAGAGATGACCATCCGGTTTAAGAACGCGGCAGGCTTCACGCACGATGCGGGAGCGGTCTTCTTTTGAGACTACTACTGTAAGAAAAGCCTGCATTATAACTACATCAAAACTCTCATCTGAAAATGGGAGAGCAACGGCTGTAGCTCTTGTAAATGACGGGAGGGTTGAGAGTTCATTATCTGTAGCAGCTTTTGCTGTTATATTCAGAGCATCATGGTTGATGTCAATGCTTGTGACTGAAAACTCATGTGATGCTAGTTCTATGCTCACCTTACCTGTTGCACATCCTACATCAAGGATACGGGCATCAGGATCTGTGTACCTGAAGATGACAGGGTCAAGTTCGATGGTTGCAGGAATATCCTTGCCGACCACATCGATCCACGTTCTCTCATGTTCATTCATGGTCCCACAGTACTCCTTGATATCGGTGACGAAAAATGGTCTTATAAGGCAGAACCTGGTGAGCTCTTAGCAGAAAGTTCACATTCTGCCGTATGCCTGCACTCATTCATAATAGGCTTAGGGATCATCTTTATTGCAAGTATCAATGCCAGGGGGATCAATAGTATATCATCCATAACGCCAATGACAGGGACAAAACTCGGAATAAGGTCAATGGGACTAAGAATATAGATAGTGACAAAAGCTGCGAGCAACCTTGTATGGATCGGCAGGTCGGAGCGTTTGCTGGCAATGGATAATGTCTTTGTATGCAATTGCAGCTTGTAGAACCGTTCCTTCAGTATTGCTTTCAGGATGAACGTTATTATGCCCACTTGATCTGGCTCCCGGTTGTTTTACAGAAATTAATTAACTAATATTAGTTTTCAGAATTAATATATCGATCGGAACTAGAAATTGGCATTATATAATTCCAGAGACAAAAGTACAAGGTATTATGCAGATCACTTGTTTCTTCTTGTGGGAAAACGCCGGCTTTGCCGGACCCTTCGGTCTCACTCCGTATATTCATGACCCATGATAAATAATATCTCGATCCTGCCAGACATGAACGAACTGCTTAACCAACATTTTTAATATAATCGCCTGCTTTTCTAAGACTTAAATTATTACATATTATAACTATACTCTATTTCAAATCAGAGGAACTTACGATGATCACTAAAGAAGAAGTAGAACACGTAGGCTGGCTCGCACGTATCGAGATCGATGAAAAAGAATCCGATGCTTATGCAGAGAAGCTTAACTCCGTACTGGACTATTTCGGACAGCTCGATGAGGTCGACACCGAAGGCGTAGAGCCAACATACCACGTTGCGGACATTGTTAACGTGTTCAGGAAGGACGAGGTAACCGAATCGATGTCACAGGAAGATGTGCTGGCAAACACCGAGAACAAACAGGAAGGCAATTTCAAGTCTCCAAGGATCATGTGAGGTGTACAAAATGGCAGCATGGACAGACATTTCAGGCATTAAACAGAAAATTGCAGACTCTTCAGCCGAAGAGGTCACTGCTTCTTACATTGAGACTATCGGCAAGAGCAAGATCAACGGTTTCACAACAATGTGGGACGAAGCTATCAATGTAGCTCGTGAGATCGACTCTGAAGGTCATGAAGGACCTCTTGCAGGTGTACCAATAGCGATCAAGGAGAACATATCCACAAAGGGACTCTCCACTACTTGTTCATCAAAGATACTTCAGGGATATGTGCCACCATACGATGCACATGTCATTGAAAGGCTCAGGGAAGCAGGTGCGGTAATTCTTGGAAAGACCAACATGGACGAATTTGCCATGGGAACTTCCACCGAATCAAGTTACTACGGACCTACACTTAACCCATGGGATATGGACAGGGTACCGGGAGGTTCATCCGGTGGAAGTGCAGCAGTAGTTGCAGCAGGTGAAGTGCCGGTATCTCTTGGATCAGATACAGGTGGTTCTGTCAGGTGTCCGGCAGCATACTGTGGTGTGGTTGGACTTAAACCAACCTACGGATGCATTTCAAGATACGGACTTATCTCTTATGCAAACTCACTGGAGCAGATCGGACCTCTTGCAACCAATGTTGCAGACATCGCAACCATCATGGACGTTGTAGCAGGATATGACAGCAGGGACAGCACATCCATCAACAGGGAGAACACTTACAGCGATGCCCTGAAGGACGATGTGAACGGACTGAAGATCGGTGTGCCTGAAGAGTACTTCGGAGAGGGTATCGATGAGAAGGTCGAAAAGGCAGTATGGGATGCGATATCTAAATTCGAGGACATGGGAGCTACTTACGAGAAGGTATCCATGCCACACACAAAATATGCTCTTGCATCATATTATATTATAGCCATGAGCGAAGCATCATCGAACCTTGCACGCTTTGACGGTACAAGATACGGATACCGTGCAGAAGGTGAGAACTGGCACGTTATGGCATCAAGGACCCGTGCACAAGGCTTTGGCGAAGAGGTCAAACGCAGGATATTGCTCGGTACCTATGCACTTTCAGCAGGTTACCATGACAAATACTATCTGAAAGCACTCAAGGTCAGAACTCTTGTTAAACAGGACTTTGACAGGGCACTTGATAATGTTGATGTGCTCATGGCGCCAACAATGCCTGCACCTGCATTCAAGATCGGTGAGAAGATAGATGATCCTCTTTCCCTGTATCTGGCAGATGTCAATACAGTACCTATCAACCTCGCAGGTGTACCATCCATATCAGTTCCATGTGGCTTCTCAGGTGATATGCCAGTGGGACTTCAGATAATAGGTAAACACTTCGATGAGAATGCTATCATCAAAGCTGCTTACAGCTTTGAGCAGAATACCGATCATCACACCAGAAGACCTCCGGAGGTGGCATAATGGTTTACGAGAACCCTGACGGAATTAGGATCGGACTTGAGGTCCACGTTCAGTTGAACAAGCTTAACACAAAGCTGTTCTGTGGCTGTTCCACAGACTACCATGACTCTGAACCAAACACTCATGTATGTCCGATATGCCTGGGACTTCCTGGTTCACTGCCAGTTCTTAACGAGAGGGCAGTGGAATTTGCAATAAAGATAGGACTTGCACTTAACTGTAGTATCGTGGAGCAGACCCAGTTCCACAGGAAGAATTACTACTATCCTGATCTTCCAAAGAACTTCCAGACAACGCAGTACGATTATCCTATCGCAGCTGAGGGAAAGATCATCATCGAAGGTGAGGATGGAGAACATAACGTTGGTATCACCCGTGCTCATATCGAAGAAGATCCTGCAAGGTTGCAGCACATGGGAACCATTGACAAGTCCAAGGGTACGCTCATTAACTACAACCGTTCAGGTATGACACTTATCGAGATCGTCAGTGAGCCTGATATGAGAAGCCCAAAGGAAGCAAGACGTTATCTTGAGAAGCTCAGAAGCATTCTTGATTATCTTGGCGTGTTCGATGGTGATCTTGAAGGTGCAATGAAAGCGGATGCGAACGTTTCCGTATTCTGGGGCGAACGTGTTGAGATCAAGAACATATCATCCTTCAAGGGTGTCGAGAGGGCTCTGCTCTATGAGATCATGAGGCAGAAGAACCAGATCAGACGTGGAGGAGAGATCGTCATGGAAACAAGGCACTTCGACGAGGCAAGAGGTGTGACAATTTCCATGCGTACTAAGGAAGATGAACAGGATTACCGTTACTTCCCAGAGCCAGATCTTGTACCTATGCGAGTTGCCGACTGGGTGCCAAAGGTACGTGAGACACTGCCGGAACTTCCTGATGCAAAGAGAGCACGTTTCATGGAGGAGTACAGTCTTGGCGAGACCCATGCAAGGGCACTGACCACCGAGATAAAGGTAGCTAACTTCTTTGAAGAGGTAGCAAAAAAGGTCGATCCAAAGGATGCGGCTGTCTGGGTATCTGATATCCTCAAGGGTGAGCTCAACTACCGTGAACTTAGCATTGATGCTTTCACAGTGGAGGACATGGTTGCTGTTGTCGAACTTGTAACAGCTAACAAGATCACGGAAAAGAGTGCTGTTGATGTCATACGCACAGTCCTTGATGATGGTGGCAAGCCACAGGAGATCGTCGAAAAGAAAGGTCTTCTCAAGGTAGAGGATGATATCGTTGCAACAGCAGTGGACGAGGCAATTGCTGAGAACCCTGAAGCAGTGGCAGATTATCTTGGAGGAAAGGAAAAATCCCTGAACTTCATTGTAGGTAAGGTCATGCAGAAAACAAAGGGAAGAGCTGACGCCCGTGAAGCAAGAGAGAAAGTGCTTGCAAAGCTCAATGAGTGAATTAAGAACTGAAACTAAAAAAGAATGGGGTTATACCCCATTTCGATCTTTTTCTATATCTGACTAAAATCTACTACTCAGGTGGATATTGGTATTATTGTGATCAGCACAACAACATTTCATGGTTACAGATGATGTTCATCTACATTCGCAAGGAATGCTTCACCGCGTGGAGTGATTACGTAGGTTCTCTCCCCCTCTTTCTCAATGTATAGGGTATCCTCGAGCATATCGAGATTCAGTTTGGTCTGTACATCATTCAGTTCGAACTTTTCCTTGACCTCATCGTAGTTCATCTTCCCTTCACCAAAAGCTTCAAGCATGTGCCTGCGGACAGGATTCTGCATGGCTTTCAGGCCTGCTCTGTGGTCCTCGGTTGGGTTTCTCTTGAGCTTGCCTTCTTTCTTTGCTTTCTCGTACCATTCGTCCCTTCTTTTCTTCAGGTCGTCCAGTTTTTCATCCTTTGATGCGGGTTTGGTTTCAATGCTCTCAAGGTATTCCTCGCCACGTGGGGTGATCACATATGTATTCTCATCTTCTTTTTCAATGTAGAGAGTATCCTCCAGCATTCCAAGATGTAGTTTCAGCGGCATGTTATCAAGGTCGAACTCTGCCTTTAGCTCGTCGAATGTCATCTTCTTTTCATTAAGGCTTTTGATGATATTCCTTCTGACAGGATTTTGCAGGGTCTTCAGTTTTGCATCATGGTCCTCTTTAGGATCCCTGTTGAGCTTCCCCTCTTTTTTTGCTTTCTCATACCATTCCTGTCTTCTCTTTATTTGATCATCATCGCTCATATCAATCAATCATTATTAATGATTATATTTCTTATAAAGTTTGTCCCGCATGAACTTAGATGAATGACAATGTTTATACCATAGAAGATAGTGACTGGATTATTCAATAGGACGTGAAAATGAGCATGGATTTGGCAAAACAATTATATGTTTTGAGCATCATGTAAGCAGCCTATTATTCTAATAATACATATTACAATCATTTAGGTGAAAATAATGGCAAGATTCCCAGAAGCTGAAAACAGAATACTGATCAAGAAGATCTGTATGGAGTGCAATGCACGCAATGCAGTACGTGCAACAAGATGCAGGAAATGCGGTAGCAAAGGCCTGCGTATGAAATCCAAGGAAACAAGAGGCTGATCGTTCTCATGCAAGTGGAAGAGTACCTTAACAAGATCGCAGAAAGCGAGGGTACAGTTCACTTGACACTTATCGACCCGGCATCCCAGACCCCGGATGAGGCGGCAGAGATAGCTCATGCTGCTGCACTCGGAGGTACGGATGCCATAATGGTCGGGGGTTCCACCGGAGCCGGAGGAGTGATACTGGATCAGACACTCCTTAAGATCAAAGAGAAGACAGACAAACCTACAATATTGTTCCCGGGCAACGCATCAGGTGTCAGCAGATATGCAGATGCTATCTTCTTTATGAGCCTGCTCAATTCCCGTGACATAAATTTCATCACCACCAATCAGGCAATGGGTGCTCCTGTAGTTTACAAGAGCGGTATAGAGCCCATCTCCATGGCATATCTTATAGTAGAGCCTGGAGGAACTGTTGGATGGGTCGGTGATGCAAAGCTCATACCAAAACACAAACCTGAACTTGCGGTCGCATATGCACTTGCAGGAAAATATCTTGGTATGCACTACACCTACCTCGAGGCAGGTTCCGGTGCCGATGCACCAGTGACCCCTGAGATGATAGGTGCGGTAAAACATGTCCTTGGGGACAACAAACTTATCGTTGGTGGCGGAATACGTGATGGTGAGACTGCAAAGCTTTGTGCTCTTGCAGGTGCTGACATGATAGTCACAGGGACCATCCTTGAGGAAAGTTCCAATGTCACTGCAAAGATAGAAGAACTTGTTTCTGCGATCAAGAAGTAATAAGAACTCCCTTTTTTTTCTTTACATCCCTTTGAACTGTAGCCATCCATGGAGGTTCGATCATGCTTGAAGTATGCAATGTCGTAAAAACGTACGAATTAAATGGCGAAAGAAGAACGATCCTTGATAACATAAATTTCACTGTCGCAGACGGGGAAATACTTGGTATCACTGGAAAAAGCGGTAGTGGAAAGACCACTATACTCAAGCTCCTCAGAGGAATAGAGGAACTTGATTCAGGCTACTTCGAGCTGGATGGCGAGAGAATAGGACCTGATGCAGACAGGGAAAAGCTCAAATTCCTTGTACGCAACAGCGCAATACATCTTCAGCGTAACTTCGGACTCTGGAACGGCCCTGCTGTGGAGAATATTGTCCGCAGGCTTAATTTCCTGGCAGAAGGACACGAGGGATTACCCGAACCTGAAGCTTTCCATTATGACGACTTGCATGAAGAAGCAATGTACTATATGCGTCTTGTCAAGCTCGAACACAAAGCACAGCATTCATCTAACCTGTTAAGTGGTGGCGAGAAACAAAGGCTTATACTTGCACGTCAGCTTGCAGCAAAACCAAGACTTCTTCTCCTTGACGAACCGGTAACCATGACAGATCCCGGTACAAAACAGGAGATGCTTGATGTCATAAAGAACATCAAAAAAGAGCTTAACATTCCTATTATTGTAGTATCACACCTGCCTGAGATCCACATGTATCTTGCAGACAGGGTGGTCTATCTTGAAGATGGAAAGGTCGTAGAGACAGGCGAGGCCGAACAGGTACTCAAACATTTCCTTAAAGATATAGTGGAAAAAGCACCTCTTCCCGAGATGTCAGGGAAGGAGCCTATCATAAAAGTAAGGGGTCTTTCCAATCGTTTCTCACTTCTGAGGGTTGGAGAGGTACTGAAGTTCGAAGATCTGTCACTTGATATCAATAAAGGTGAGATCACAGCACTTATCGGACCGTCCGGTTCCGGGAAGACAACTCTTCTTAAGATGATAGAGGGTCTGAGGTATCCAAAGGAAGGGGATATTACATATCTGCACAATGGCGAGTGGCTGAATATCATTGAGTTCACCTTACAGCGTCTTGACCTTCGCAGGAAGATGAGCACGATGCAGCAGGAGTTCACGCTTTCTCCGCATTCTACTATCAGGGACCAGCTTGCGTTCAAACTCCGTCTCAAGGGCGAAGGCTCACTTGAATATGCAAGAGAAAAAGCTGCTGAGATTGGTATCTCTGATGAGTATCTCGATACACTTTACAAACTTACAGAAGTTACTGAAGAGGAGAAGGACAAGTCCCTTAGGGAAATGAACCTCTCTCTTGATATCTATTCAAAGCTCTTCCCTGTCGTAACAAAAGACACAGTTGATGAGCATGCTGCTGAGGTTTTCGAAGCTCTGGACCTTCCAATGTCCGTGCTGGATAAAACACCATACCAGATAAGCGGTGGCGAGCACGTAAGGGCATACATTGCACTGGCACTGGTCTCTCGCCCGGAGATACTGATGCTGGATGAGCCGTTCGGTGACCTCGATCCGGTAACTCTCAGGGATGTAACCAATTCCCTGAAGAACATAAACAGGAAGTTCGGCACCACAATAGTTTTTGTCAGCCATCACACCGATTTTGTGAAAGAGGCTGCTCACAGGGCGATCCTTATTGATTCTGCAAAGATCATCATGGACGGTAAGCCTGATGAGGTATGTGACAAGCTAATTGAGATGTCTCATGCAGATTATCTCGAACATGATATCAGTGACCTCATTGAGAACTGAATATCATATCCTTTTCTTTTTTACCAGCTGTTCTTTATTCTGGCATTCATTTCTTTTCGGTACTAGCTTTAGATCACCACATCTTTGAACTGGTTCAGAATAAGATATTTATTGTAACACATGATAATTAATCATTGGAGGTTTATAATGAAAGATGCTAATGATATCGCAGAGATCATGAAAAAGGTAGGTCTTTTTGGAATTGGTCTATGGGCACTTACTGAAGAAAAGGTCCAGGACATTGCAGATGACCTTATCGAGAATGGGGAGATGAAAAAGGAAGAGGGTAAGAAGTTCGTTCGCGAAGTTGTTGAGGAACAGAAGAAGCAGAAGGAAGATATGGAGAAGAAGATCTCATCCAAGGTTCAGGAGACCATTAACAAGGCTGATATAGCAACAAAGGATGAGGTCAGTGAGCTCAAGGATATCATCAAGAGCCTCGAAGAGAAGATCGATAAGCTTACCAGTTCTGAAGAAAAAGACATGTAAACTCATGAGGAGGGGGTTATCTTTAGTAAAAGCACTAGCCTCTTTCTGACTTTTTCTAAAATATTCTACTCATTTATCTTTGATCAGGCAGAAAGCAATCCTGATGTTCAGCTTGACCAGTGGAGCATCCTTCCTGAAAATCCTGTTGTAGGGGATGTGCTGGATATAAATGGACAGACCGATCCCGGGGAGATGATCGGGATGACCGTTTCATTCACAGTGAATGTCCCTGTAATAGATAATGAATACAGGTATGTCTTCCAGGATATCAACATACCAGGTGGCAGCAATAGTTTTCAGGTAAGGTCTCAGAAGGTTGATGACCTTAATTTTGTAGTTCGTATGTTCGTAGACTTTAAACGAAGCTTTGATGCTGAGGAAGGAGTTGCCGAATTTTTTGAAAAGAATGTTCCTGCAGGTAACTATGAGATCGTTGTAGAGGGAAATGCTCAGGATGGGGAGAAAACTGTCAGAATGGACTTTGTTGCAAGTCAGACCATAAGGGCAGATGAAGAAGGCAACTTCCATCATGAATATGATACAAGCTCGCTTCCAGAGGGTAATTTCACTGTAAAGATAGGTGACATTGAAAAGGTCATCGAGCTGATGCCTTCAGTTTCCGGGAATTAAAAAAGAGAAATGGTTCAATAAAAGGGCTTTATAGTCCCTTTGAAACCATGAGCTTTATGAAATCTGTCGATTCCATAACAGGAACACTGTCAATTATGCATATGTCCGACCATGGGAGGTTGAACTCAGCATATGCTTCTGCGCTGTCTGCTTCATAAAGGATGAAATATCGTCCTCCATTGAGGTCTACCCACTGATTGACCACATTTATTCCGGCAGGTGGTTTCAATTTCTTGAAATGCTCAATTACTTTCTCAGTATCCCTTGGCTCCCATGAACTTATATCAAAAAATAACATCTTTTCTCACTCCTTATCTTATCTATTCTCCAACTCTGCGCCACATAAAAATGGCTATCAATAATTTGGATCATGAACTTATTTAACTGTTACTCTAACTTTTGATATTTATTGTATGAATTGAATATCAACGATAAATTAATAATAAATCCAGTCATAGATCAATACATCTAAAAAAAATCAAAATAAAAGGGACCACAATGAGACCCCGGAAAATACACCGATATTCGATGATCAAAAGATATGGGAAGATCGTTGATGCTCTTGTCAAGTATGAGTTCGGCTATATAGCTGACAGGATGGGTATTGGAGGTATCCGGCCTCTTCGGTCACGGATAAAGAAACCGGAGAAGGTGCATAAGGATACGGATTCTGGCCCGAAGAAAGCACGATTGATGCTTGAGGAACTTGGTCCTACTTACATAAAGCTCGGTCAGATACTTAGTATGCGTCAGGACCTGATCCCTCCTGAGTATGCCGATGAGTTCTCAAAACTCCAGGATGAAGTGCAGCCTTTTGGTATGGAGGAAGTTGAAAGGCTCATAATGGAAGAACTGGGTTCGCATATCACTGATATTTTTGAATGCTTCGAGAACACTCCTATTGCTGCTGCTTCTATTGGTCAGGTCCATCGTGCGAAGTTAAAGACCGGTGAGGATGTTGTTGTCAAGGTCCAGAGGCCCGGTATCAAAAAGATAATAGAGGCCGATCTGGATATAATGTACAGTATAGCGGCATTTGCAGAGGAGCATCTTCCTGAAGCAAAGTTATATCGCCCTGTCGAGATCGTGGAGGAGTTCGAACGGTCTATCAAGGCTGAGATGGACTACACGCAGGAAGGCAGGAACGCTGATCATTTTGCCCGTAATTTCCGTGATCACCCACGGATATACATCCCAAAGGTCTACTGGGACCATTCCAGTATGAAAGTGCTGACACTGGAATATATCGATGGGGTAAAGAGCAATTCCTTTGGGGAACTTGAACGGATGGGAGTTGACAGGACAGAAGTGGCCACTGAGGTCCTGAAGTCTTTCATGAAGCAGATCTATGATGATGGTTTCTTCCATGCAGACCTGCACCCCGGTAATGTGTTCATAATGAAAGATGGCATGATAGCTCTCCTTGATTTTGGAATGGCTGGCTTCCTTTCAAGGGATATGCGCAATCTTCTGATCGATGACCTCATTGCAATAACAAAGGGGGACACGGTGCTCTACATCGAGCTTCTTAGAGACCTTGGTTCTATCGGTGATGATGTGGACCTTTCTTCATTGAAGGTCGATATTGACCATCTTTTGTACAAGTATTACGGAAGGCCAATAAGGCAACTTAACACTGCTCTGATCCTTGAAGAAATGATAAACCTTCTGAGAAAATACAAGGTAAGGGTTCCCGCAAATGTGGCTTTGCTCTCAAAAGGTGCTATGACCGCAGAGAGCTTTGGCAGCATAATGGACCCTGATGTAAATCTTACAGTTATTGCGGAACCATTTGCAAAGCAGGCTATAAAGGACCGTCTGCGTCTGACAAATATCGCAAGCAGTGTGTATCGGGATTATAATAACTGGACCCGCGTCCTTCACAAGGCACCAATGCAGATATCCCATATTCTTGAGATCGCTGAGAGGGGCTATTTGAAATTACGTTTCGATTCGCATGGCTTTGACCGGATCGTTGCGGAGCTGGATGCAGCAAGTAACCGTCTTTCGTTCAGTCTTATTATCTCTGCCATTATCGTGGGTTCGTCGCTTATCATCCAGACAGGGATGGAGCCACATATATGGGGAGTGCCTTTACTTGGCGTAATAGGATTCCTGGTGGCAGGATTCTTTGGTATGTGGCTGGTAATATATATACTCCGCACAGGAAGGATCTGATGCGAACAGTATACCTTAAATAGACATAGAATGTAACTTACAGGCCGGTGAGATGTCCACGGACAAACATCTTCGGGTGAAAAAATGACAGATCCAAATGTTGAGAGAAAGCTTGTTGAGATCATGCGAATTATCAGTGAGAGCGACAAGCCCCTAGGTGCGCGCCTTATAGCTGATGAGCTTCATAACCGTGGTTATGCGATAGGGGAGCGAGCCGTAAGGTATCATTTGCGGATACTTGATGAGAGAGGCTTCACTAAAAAGCATGGTTACATTGGGCGCACTATCACCGAGCGTGGTAAGAAGGAACTCAATGATGCACTTATAAGTGACAGGTTCGGATTCGTCATTACAAAGATCGAAGAGCTCATCTATAAAGCTGACTATAATATAGAAACAGGCAAAGGCAACGTTATTGTCAATGTGACCAACATCGACAAGGATGATTATGACAATGCCACTGAGATAATTAAGTATGCAATGGACCATGGTGCGACCATCAGTCCCCGGGTTGGTGTCATTGAAGAAGATACTGATCTTGACATCTATGTCCCGGAAGGTAAAGTGGCTGTTGCAACTGTATGTAGTATAACTTTCGACGGGCTTCTTTTGAATAATGGTATACCGGTTGTCCCGGTATATGGTGGATTAATGGAAATGCAGGATTATTCTCCTGCTGGTTTCCTGGACCTTATCTCCTATAATGGAACATCCATTGACCCCATCAAGATCTTCCTCAGGCGTAAGGCAACTTCTATACTCGAAGCTATCGAGACCGGTAATGGTAAAATGCTTGCAAATGTCCGCCAGATACCAGCATCTGCTACTAAAAGAGCAGAGGAGTTACTGGAGATCGCAAGCAAACATGACATCAGCGGACATCTGGCGATCGGGGATCCGGGAGATGACGTCCTTTTTGCTCCGATAGAGCGTGGAAAGGTCGGTATTCCTGTGATGGTTGGAATTAATTCAGTTGCTGCTGTTGAAGAGGCAGGTATTAATGTAGAGACCAATCCGGTCTCAGCCGTGATGGAATACAGCAAGATGAAAAAGCTTTGAAGAACCGTTTTTGGTTCTGAAACTTATTTCTTTTAATATATCTGTTGATC
Organism: Methanolobus profundi; assembly: GCF_900114835.1. Taxonomy (GTDB): domain Archaea; phylum Halobacteriota; class Methanosarcinia; order Methanosarcinales; family Methanosarcinaceae; genus Methanolobus; species Methanolobus profundi. The sequence continues at coordinate 122,303 of NZ_FOUJ01000005.1, forward strand.
TTGAATGATGGTTGATTTTATCCTTAGCTTTGCTTTTGATTCATTTCTGTGATCATTTGGGGTAATATGGTCCTATATTCTTATGTGCGTGGGCCCACATGATGTATAAAGATATTCGATAAGTCTAAAGAACTGCTTTTTTAGTTGTATTAATCTTTTACCCCCGCACAACTCGTGAATAAGGCTAAGATGTGTGCAAATGATGCAACTCTTTTTATATTACTTAGATATAAAAATATATAATGTGTGGAATTTGTTGATATTTGATCCAGTTCGGGCTCTAAATGCCTGTTACTTTTATAGGAAATTAACATTTTCTATCACTTAATATATGAAGTATGATGAAGAAACCAGAATATTTAAATAGAATGAAGTCTACACATAGCATCCGTCTTCCTAATGAAGATGAAACAAAGGTGTTACTCATGTATGGAATATCACAGAAACTCAATTCAAAGATGATCTGGCAGGCTTTACTGCTAATGAGCGTCATATTTATGTTATTTATAGTTCCGGCATCCGCTGGAACAGTTGAAGAGAACAGCGAATCAATAGCAAACCTCGAGACAGCACTCACATTTATGTGGCTGATCATCGCTGGTGCAATAGTGTTCCTGATGCATGCAGGTTTCTCACTTGTTGAGATCGGCCTGACAAGGACCAAGAACACAGCCAACATCCTCATGAAGAACTTCATGACCATCTGTCTTGGTGTAGTTGTATACTGGGCAGTCGGCTGGGGGATCATGTATGGTGCTGACTTTGCAGGACTTATTGGTATTGACCAGTTCTTCCTTGTAGGAGCTGACAATGCATTATGGAACAGTTGGTGGTTCCAGATGGTCTTCGCAGCAACTGGTGCAACTATCGTTTCCGGTGCAATGGCTGAGAGGACTGACTTCAAGGCATATCTTATTTATACAGTACTTATGGTAGCACTCATCTATCCAGTATATGGTCACTGGGTATGGAGTGGTGCAGGAATTCTTACAAGCGGTTTCCTTGTTGACGCAATTGGTGTCGGACACCACGACTTTGCAGGTTCCGGTGTAGTACACTCAATTGGTGGATACTCAGCTCTTGCTGGTGTTCTTCTTGTAGGTCCAAGGATCGGTAAGTTCAAGAACGGAAAGCCAATGGCAATTCCAGGTCACAGTCTTCCACTCGCATTCCTCGGTACACTTATACTGGCATTCGGCTGGGTAGGATTCAACGGTGGTAGTACCCTTGATGCAATGGACCCATTCGTCAACCTTGTGATCGCAAACACATTCATAGCTGGTGCATCTGGTGGTATCATTGTCATGCTCATCACCTGGATGAAGACAGGAAAGCCAGACCCATCCCTTACAGCAAACGGACTTCTCGCAGGTCTTGTAGCTATCACAGCACCTTGTGGCTCAGTCAGCAACACTGGTGCACTTATCATCGGTATCATCGGTGGTATAGTGGTATACGCAGGTGTAATGTTCAATGAGAACGTACTTAAGCTCGATGATCCGGTAGGTGCAATTGCAGTACACGGATACACAGGTAGCTGGGGACTTATCGCAGTCGGTCTCTTCGCACTCGGTACAGATGGTACAATACTTGAAGGTGCAGCATACACTGCAGAGACAGCAGGTCTCTTCTACGGTGGAGGAGTAGGTCTCCTTATGATCCAGATCGTAGCTGTAATACTCAGTATCGTATGGGCATTTGGTATCTCATTCGTGATCTTCAAGATCCTCGATGTAGTGATCGGACTCCGTGTCTCTGAAGAACATGAAATTGCAGGACTGGACATTGTAGAACATGGAATCAGCGCATATCCAGAATTCATGATCCAGGAGGAGTGATTTAAATGATGAAGATAGAAGCAATCATAAGGCCAACAAAGATCCACGAAGTCAAGGATGCACTTGATGAAGCAGGATTTGAAAGTGTCACCGTAACCGATGTAAAAGGCAGAGGTAAGCAAAAGGGCGTTATGCAGCAGTGGAGAGGACGTAAGTACTGCGTTGACCTGTTGCCTAAGATAAAGATGGAAATGGTAGTCAAAGATGAGGATGTTGACAGTGTTGTCGACATCATTGTTAAGACCGCAGAAACCGGTTCCATTGGTGATGGTAAGATCTTCATATACCCTGTAAGCAAGATCATCAGGATCCGTACAGGAGAAACAGACGGAGAAGCACTCTAAGTGCTCTCCTTTCTTCTTTTTAGAACTTAATTGTATATTCACAGTGAGCCCCGGGAATTCAACATACCTATTACAATAGGATTCTGCAGTCCAGTTGTCACAATATAGCACTTCCATAGTTTTCCGGGGCTCTTCCCTAACTACTTACTGTTCTCATCTCTCATCTGCCACGGTGGGAATGTTATTTCAGTATCAATGCTTTTTATATGTGCTATTTTCTCAAATGTTATTTGTTTTTTGATGATGCTTCTGTTATAATAGCTAAGTAAATACACATACGCTGGCTGTATATACAGGTCTGTAAAAATAGCAACAATAATATACTATTGTGATTTATATTTAACAAATGACTGGTGATGGTAGACACAAGATATTGATAGTTGATGATGAGAAGATCAATGTAGCACTTCTAACTTCTTATCTTTCAGAAAATTATGATGTCATTACGGCATCGAATGGTGAACGTGCGCTTCCGATCGTAAAAGAGGAGGAGCCAGATCTCATACTACTGGATGTAGTTATGCCTGGGATGGATGGGTTTGATGTCTGCCGGGTAATAAAGCATGAATACAAACTTGATTTCATACCAATAATAATGCTCACTGCACTTACGTCCAAAGATGATCATCAGAAAGGTATTGAGGTTGGTGCGGATGATTTTCTTAAAAAGCCTGCTGACAAGTTCGAACTTGAGAAGAAGATAACAGCTCTTCTCAGGATCAAAGAACAGCACGATTCACTTTTAATGGACCGTAACAAGGCATATGAATATCTTGATTATGTAGGTAATCTGGTAGCTGTTCTTGATCATGAGTATAAGCTCATACATATCAATAAGAAAGGATCTGATATGCTTGGCTATACAAGGAAGAATATTCTCCATCGCGACTGGCTGGACCTGTTCGTTGCAGATAGTTATGCTGATCATGTAAAGAACAGATATGAAAAGCTATTGAAGGATGGTACAGGTGCATCGGACTACCATGAATATCCTGTCATGACCATTACCCGGAAAGAACGACTTTTCAGATGGTATGATTCCCTGCTCAAGGATGGTAATTGTGGTGCAAAGTGCATCCTGATATCCGGGGAAGATATAACTGATAAAAGGAAAGATGAGATAAAGCTCATTGAATACTCAAAACAGTTGCAGCATTCTAATGAACTGAAAGATCTGTTCACAGATGTTCTGCGTCATGATCTGCTCAATCCTGCTGGACTTATCAAATCGTTCACCGAGCTCCTTGAAGATACGGAGATATCTGACAAGCAGGCGCATATCATTGGTAATATCAAAAGGTCGAATTCAAAACTTATCGAACTCATTGAAGATGCTGCTCAACTTGCTAAACTTGAATCCATGGAGGAAATGGTCATAGTAAGGACTGATATCGGGCATTTGTTGCGGAGTATGCGTGAGAATTTCTCCCCTGTCATGGCTGGAAAGAACATTGAACTTGTCATGGATACTACCAGTTCTTATCCCTCTCTTGCCAATCCTATGATCGAGGCAGTTTTCTCAAATCTTATTTCCAATGCCATAAAATACAGCCCTGAGGATACCAGGATCACTATAGGTGTGGAGGATCAGGGCACCAAATGGAAGGTAACTGTCACAGACCAGGGGGATGGCATACCTGACAAGGATAAAGAAGCCGTATTTGACCGTTTTAACAGGCTCCATAAGGAAAACATCAAGGGTAATGGGATAGGGCTTGCGATCGTCAAAAGGATCATAGAATTGCATGAAGAAAGAATTGGAATTAATGATAATCCTGAAGGAAAAGGAAGTATATTCTGGTTCACGGTAAAAAAAGCTCTGTGAACCTTTGAGCTTCTAAAGATAAGGTCCAATCAAAGATGGTGCATTGTGTGGTGCATCATTGACATCACTTTTTTGTATTCTTTGCCGGCTATGTCTTGCAGGTGCTGTATGTGATCTGTTCGAATGGATATTGAATATTTCTGTAGTTCCTTATGGTCTTGTCTTCTAAGGTAAATGGCCTCTAAAGGGATCTCTGTCCTAGCTATGTTCTTCTTTGTCAAGTGATATGCCTGTAATTTGGATAAATGGCTGATAATTTGGATATTTCTAATAGGTTAACAGTTCTTTTTTCCATAATGTCCTTTTCTATGAAAAATGAAGCTATTTTTCCGGTATCACTCTATTTTAAAGTATCGTTTTTTAGAACTAAATATCCCAGAAACGATATTCATCGAACTACTCTCTTTTTTTAGATAGCAATTGGCCGTTCTCATATAGTATAGGTGCAACTGATGCCTGTTATTCTTATTTATTGTGTTTTTATTTTTCATTAACCGAATTATTTAAATAATATTAAGTGGTACAAAGGATGCCGACATCCCACATGGGTATAGGTACACATACATGGACTATCTTCTCATGGTCGATATGATCTATGAACTGTGAAAAAAATCAGATGTGAGCTAAATATTTCGGGAAGAGTCCTTGACGAAACCTGATCTATATTTCATCTGAAAAATTGTATAAAAATAGGATTTATTGCCTTAACTGAAAAGTGAAGTAAGATATTAAGAGTTCAGATCGTTCAGGTATATAAAGGTTTATCTGAATAATGCAGAAATTGCCAATTTTAGGCAAAATGGGATGGATGTCATCTACATTTCGCCTTTTTTTAGTAACTTTCTGTATAATGGCTCTTGATTTTGTTTACTTCTATAATCCTTATATTATTCAATAAGTCACAAGGAATAGTCTTATATATGGGAACATAGTACATAGGATTCCGTTGTACGATGCAATTTAATGCAGCTCCAATAACACACGATCGTACAACGAATACAATAAAAAAAACACATCAATTAAGCACAGAAGGAAAAGACCATGCGACAAGTAGCAATATACGGAAAGGGCGGAATCGGAAAGTCAACTACAACTCAGAATTTGACCGGAGCACTCGCCACCATGGGCAAAAAGATACTGTTAGTAGGATGTGACCCAAAGGCAGACTCTACAAGAATGCTTCTCGGAGGTCTTAACCAGAAGACAGTACTCGACACCCTTAGATCAGAAGGCGACGAATCTATTGAACTCGACAAGCTTCTCCAGCCAGGATTTGGCGGGATCAAGTGTGTAGAATCAGGTGGACCAGAACCTGGTGTCGGTTGTGCAGGCAGAGGAATTATCACTTCCATCGGTCTCCTTGAGAACCTTGGTGCATACGAAGATGATCTCGACTACGTATTCTATGACGTACTCGGTGACGTAGTATGTGGAGGTTTCGCAATGCCTATCAGAGAAGGAAAGGCACAGGAGATCTACATTGTAGCTAGTGGAGAACTTATGGCTATCTATGCAGCAAACAACATCTGCAAGGGTATCCAGAAGTACGCAAAGGGCGGGGCACGTCTTGGCGGAATCATTTGTAACAGTAGAAATGTAGATGGAGAACGCGAACTTCTTGAAGCATTTGCAGAAAGACTTGGAAGTAAGTTGATCCACTTCGTACCAAGAGACAACATTGTCCAGCGTGCTGAGATCAACAGAAAGGTTGTAATCGAATTCGACCCAGAATGTGACCAGGCAAAGGAATACATGACACTTGCTAAGAACATCGAGGAAAATGACCTGTTCGTGGTTCCAACACCACTTGACATGGATGACCTCGAAGCAATGATGGTAGAATTCGGAATTGTAGAACTTTAAATTGGATAAGAGGTGAAAAAACAATGCAGATGATTCGTGCGATAATCAGACCTGAGAAGGTAGTTGATGTTGTAGATGCACTCGAAAAGGAAGACTTTGTATCCCTCACCAAGACCGATGTATTCGGTAGAGGAAAGCAGAGAGGTATCCACACAGCAGATCTACAGTTCAACGAACTTCCAAAAACAATGCTTATGTTAGTAGTTGAGGATGCTGACAAGGACAAGGTCCTTGAGATCATCAAGTCTTCAGCTCACACAGGAAAGTACGGAGACGGTAAGGTTTTCGTAAACCCGGTCGAAAGCGCATACACGATCCGTACAGGCGCAAGCGGACTTTAAATCCGTAGAGGGATGCCAAATGAAGGAAATAACTGCGATTATCCGCATGAACAAGGTGCAGAAGACACTCGATGCCCTTGATGGATGCGGTTACCCCTCATTCACCGTAGAGAAGGTGATGGGTCGAGGTAAGCAAAAGGGATTGTGCTTTGAGTTCAATCCTCCACTTCCTGAACAGCCTGAGCCAGAGTTTACTCATGTACCTTTTGTCCCAAAGCGTATGTTCACGATCGTTGTGAACGACAAGGCAGCTGACAAGGTCATAAAGAAGATAATCGACATCAACCAAACTGGTCATGCTGGAGATGGAAAGATCTTTGTCACAGATATACCAGAAGTATACAGAGTAAGGACCGGAGAATCTGGAGAAGAGACTGTAGGGAGGAATGTAGAATGAGTTCTGAAGTCGAAAAGTCACAGCAAGTCATCGATGAGATGATGAAGATCTATCCAAAAAAGACTGAAAAGGATAGAAGGAAGCACTTTACCGTAAAGGACTCCTGCGAAACCGAGCAGCACATCGAAGCCAACGCTAAGACAGTCCCTGGTATAATGACAAACCGTGGTTGTGCATATGCCGGTGGAAAGGGTGTGGTTATGGGACCTATCAAGGATATGGTTCACATCACACACGGACCAATTGGCTGTGGATACTACACCTGGGGAACCAGGAGAAACATGGCAAAGGCAGAAGATGGCGGCGACAACTACCTGCAATACTGTTTCTCAACAGACATGAAAGAAACAGACATTGTATTCGGTGGTGAAAAGAAGCTCAAGGAAGCAATTGACGATGCAATGAGGATCTTCAAGCCAGGAGCTATCTCCATCAATGCAACATGTCCAGTAGGACTTATCGGTGACGATATTGAATCTGTAGCACGTAATGCAGAAAAGGATTATCCTGGTTTAAAGGTACTGGCTCTTCGCTGTGAAGGATACAGAGGAGTAAGTCAGTCAGCAGGACACCACGTTGCAAGTAACGTGATCATGGAACAGCTGATCGGTACTGAAGAACTTGAGAACCCAACACCATTTGACATCAACATCTTTGGTGAATACAACATTGGTGGTGACCTCTGGGAGATCAAGCCACTCTTTGAGAAGATCGGATACCGTATCGTTTCCAGCTTCACAGGAGACGGGTCCTATCACAATCTTTCAAAGGCACACCGTGCAAAGCTCAGTATCCTCCTCTGTCACAGGTCAGTTAACTACACTAACCGTATGATGGAAGAGAAGTACGGAGTTCCATGGTTAAAGGTCAATTACGTGGGTATCGAAGGAACAAAGAAGTCACTCAGGAAGATGGCTGAATACTTCGATAATGAAGAACTCACAAAGAAGACCGAGGAAATAATTGAAGAAGAAGTAGCAAAGATCCAGCCTGAACTTGAGAAGTACAGGAACAAGCTCCAGGGCAAGACAGCATTTATCTATGCTGGCGGCTCCAGGTCACACCACTACCAGAACCTCTTTGAGGATCTCGGAATGAAGGTACTTGTTGCAGGATACCAGTTCGCTCACCGTGATGACTACGAAGGTAGACAGATCCTCGATGGTCTGAAGGAAAAGGCATCAAGTGGAATCCTTGAAGATCTCCACTACGAAAGAGATCCTGACTTCACACCAGCCATCAGTCCAGAACGTATGGCAGAGCTCAAGGATAAGGTTGGTCTCATGAGCTATGAAGGAATGCTTCCTGAAATGCATGATGGTGCTATCATGGTGGACGACCTTAACCACTACGAGACAGAATTCCTCATTAATGAACTCAAGCCAGACCTGTTCTGTTCAGGTATCAAGGACAAGTACTGGGCACAGAAGATGGGTGTCCCATCCAGACAGATACACTCATATGACTACAGTGGTCGTTACACCGGATTCAGTGGTGTACTGAACTTTGCAAGAGATGTAGACATGACAGTGAACAACCCAAGCTGGAAGCTCCAGAAGACCCCATGGAAGGGAGAATAAAGGAGGCCTGAAAAATGTTAGATTATACACCAAAGGAAGAAGTGCAGAGAGATGCACTGGTCGTAAACCCTGCAAAGATCTGCCAGCCGATCGGTGCAACATATGCTGCACTGGGTATACGCAACTGTATGCCACACAGCCATGGTTCACAGGGATGTCTTTCATACCTGAGAATGGCTCTTACAAGGCACTTCAGAGAACCAACCATCGGTACAACCAGCAGTTTCTATGAAGGTACTGCTGTATTCGGTGGTGCATCAAACCTCAAGAAGTCACTTGAGAACATTGAAGCTGTATACACCCCAGAGGTCATTGCAATACACACAACATGTCTTTCCGAGACTATTGGTGACGATGTAGGCTCAATGATCGAGGATGTAAAGGAAGAAGAACTCATCGACCCATCCATCAAGCTTTGTGCAGCATCAACCCCAAGTTATGTGGGTTCCCACGTGACAGGTTACGACAACATGGTAAAGTCATTTGTCACAACCTTTGCACAGAAGACAAAGCCAAACGGAAAGTTGAATATAATTCCTGGTTTCGTAGACCCAGGAGACATTCGTGAGATCAAGAGATTGCTCTCCATCATGAATATCCCTACGATCGTCTTCCCTGACCAGACAGATGTACTGGATACCGGAATCGGAATGGAAAGAGAACTGTTCGCAAATGGCGGAACACCTATCGGTGACGTAGAGGACAGTGCAAACTCCATGGGTACCATCGCACTCTGTGGAATGGCAGGAGGCGCAGCAGCAAATGTATTCAAGAACAAGTTCAAGATGCCAGTACAGATAGGACCTGCACCAATAGGCGTACGCTTTACAGACAGGTTTGTCATGAAGGCAGCTGAACTTGCAAATGTTGCAATTCCACCAGAACTTGAACAGGAAAGAGCAAGGGTCGTTGACATGATGACAGATGCTCACCAACACTTCTATGGTAAGAAGGTAGCCATATTCGGTGACCCTGACATAATAGAAGGTCTCACAAGCCTTGTGCTTGAAATGGGAATGGAGCCTGTTGTGGTTCTCTCAGGTTCAGTTAGCAAGGCTTTCGTAGAAAGAGTATCTGAAATGGTACACCCACTGTACCCTAACGCACAGATCCTTGCAGAAGCTGACCTTTTCACACTCCACCAGATCATAAAGAACGAGCCAGTAGACATGCTGATCGGTAACACCTATGGTAAGCACATCGCTCTTGCCGAGGATATCCCACTGATCAGGGTAGGGTTCCCTATCATGGACAGGGCGAACCTGCACCACTTCCCTGTCATGGGATACGCAGGAGCAGCTCGCATGATCGAGTGGATAGGAAACACGTTCTTGGACATCAAGGACAAGACCGTTCCTGAAGAAGAAATAGAGATCGTCCAGTAAAGATCTCAATATATAAGAACTCGAGGTCGTTCAGTAACGACCTCACATATATTTTTTGGAGTGAGAACATGCCAGACATTACAAGCGTGGTAGATACGCTGGATGAAAGAAAGCCATACATAGAACTGAAGCAGGCAAACAAGTCAGGAGAACTTGCATGCGATAATACATCAATTGCCGGTTCCATGAGCCAGAGGGCCTGTGTATATTCAGGAGCACGTGTGGCACTTAATCCCGTAACCGATGCAATTCACCTCGTACACGGTCCCATTGGATGTGCAAGTTACACATGGGATATCAGAGGTAGCCTATCAAGTGATAAGGAGACGTTCCGTACCAGTTTTTCAACTGATATGAAGGAACTAGATGTTGTATTCGGTGGCGAGAAAAAACTCTCAAAGAGCATTGACGAACTGGTCGAGTTGTATAACCCACCTGCCATCTTTGTCTATTCAACCTGTATTGTCGGAATAATCGGCGATGATCTCGAAGCCATTTGTAAGGAAGCGACCGAAAGGGTAGGAATACCCGTATTACCTGTAAAGTCAGAAGGATTCAAGGGAACAAAGTCCGATGGATATAAGGCAGCATGTAATGCGCTTATGGAACTTGTCGGAACAAAGGAACCGGAGTTCACATCTGAATACAGGATAAATATACTCGGTGACTACAATGTGGCTGGAGATGTCTGGCTGGTAAAGCCCCTCTTTGAGAAGATGGGAATACAGGTAATTACTTCAATGACAGGAGATTCAACTGTCGACAGTATCTCAAAGTCACATGGAGCACAATTGAACCTTGTACAATGTTCAGGTTCCATGACATATCTCGCAAAGTGGATGAAGAAGGAGTTTGGAATTCCTTTCACAAAGGTCAGCTACTTTGGAATAGAAGATCTTTCAATTGCATTGAGAACAACTGCTGAATTCTTCGGTTCAGAAGAAATGATGAACATTGCAGAAGAAATAATCGAGCAGGAAACTAACAGGATCATGCCTGAGATAAAGGCAATAAGAAGCAGGCTTGAAGGAAAGACGGCAGCAATTTACATGGGCGGGGCAGCCAAGGCACTTACATTGATAAAGGGCTTCCGAGAACTCGGTATGGAAGTTGTTATAATTGGAACACAAACAGGAAAGCGTGATGACTACAAGCAGATAAGTTATCAGGTAAAGGACGGAACGGTCATTGTTGATGACGCAAATCCTCTGGAACTTGCCGACCTTCTTAGAAATCAGAAGGCAGATCTCATGGTGGCAGGTGTCAAGGAAAGGTTCCTGGCTTACAAGCTTGGTGTTTCATTCTGTGATTTTAACCATGACAGAACAATTGAATTCGAAGGTTACGATGGTTTCCTGAACTTTGCAAGGGAACTTGATACTTCGGTCAACAGTCCTGTATGGAAGTATGTTGGTAGTAAGATAGAGGACTCATATCCAGGAAGCAGCGGGGCAAACAAGGGCTGTGGAACTGAGGAAAGTCAAAAGATGTCCAACAGGATAACAGGGGAAAGGAATATGCAAAATATCGATCCCATTACATTACAAGAGGAGTCAGTAGCATGAGCGAACGCAATTATACTACTGTCAACCCCTGTATAATGTGCCAGCCAATTGGCAGTGTAATGGCTTTCAAGGGAATAGAAGATTCAATGGTCCTTTTACATGGTTCTCAGGGCTGCAGTACCTACATGAGACTGCACCTTGCACATCATTTCAGAGAACCTGTGGATATCGGCTCAAGCTCACTCAGTGAGAAGGGAGCAGTTTACGGTGGAAGCGAGAACCTCAAGAAGGCACTCAAGAATCTAATATCACGTTATGATCCAAAGGTCATCGGTGTTGCAACAACATGTCTCGCAGAGACCATTGGAGACGACATCAATCGTATCATTTCTGAGTTCAGAGACGAAGAAGGTGTTGGTGACGAGAGAATAATCATTCCTGTACCAACTCCAAGTTATGAGGAAAGTCACAACAGTGGATATATAAAGGCTGTTGAGGCTATCGTTAAGACCTTTACATTGGATAATTCAAAGAAGGATATATTCAACAATAAGTTGAATGTCATTCTTTCAGAGAACATCTCACCTGAGGACACAAGGGAGCTCAAGCATATATTCAACAGTATTGTAGGACACAATTCTTCCATACTGCTGCCTGATATATCTGAGACCTTTGATGCACCTATGACAGGTGACCTCCACAAGATACCACCTGGGGGGACTACACACGCTGATATTGCAGACATGAAGAACAGTGCTGCATCTATTGGATTAGGTATTACCAATGACAACAAAGCGGTCAACTATCTTGAGCAGACGTTTGATATCCCTTCACAAAACCTGCCCCTCCCGATCGGACTTGAATACACTGACAAGGTACTGGCCGCATTATCCAATATATCCGGAGTAGAGATCCCGGATGAATTCCAGAAGGAAAGAGGAAGGCTTATCGATGCCATGGTGGACTCTCACAAGTATGTGTATGGAACAAAGGTCGCTATCTATGGTGATCCCAACAATGTACTTGGAATGCTTTCACTGGTACTTGAGAACGGCATGCATCCTATACTTGTGGTTGCTTCAAGCAAGTCACCAAGATTTGCAGAGCACGCCATGGAGAGGGTCAAGCAGGTCAAGCCTGACTGTGATGTGACCATCCTTGAGGATGTTGACTTTGACACATTCAACGATGCTGTCCAGAAGGCAAAGCCTCAGATGCTCATTGGAAACTCCAATGGAAAGTACATCGCAAAGGAAATGAATATACCATTGATCAGATTCGGGTTCCCGATACACGATCGTGTAGGTGCCCAGAGGCTTCTGACAATTGGTTACAAGGGAGCAATGCGCATGCTTGACAGGATAACCAACACTATCTTGGAAGTTGAGGATACTGAATTAGCTGCGAAATGGTCTGAACCGGAAAGCTATGTTCCGCTCGGCGAGAATAGCTTTCACTCCGCAGAAGCGTGAGGACGACGCAAAAAATATCTAAGTCATTGAAGCAGGATAGAAAAACGAATACCATATCCTGCTTTGATTTCATCATTTTTTATTTCTATTCTTGATCCCTTACTGGTAAGTATCTTCTCTGATCAATGATTATGCCTGAAGAGGAGATTCAACATCGATCTCCTGGTCATAGTCGTAAATATTGACAGTGTTGTGTATTATGACAGGTGAGTTCATCCCCTGAACTTTCATCTGTATATCGATGTAAGTTTCAATGGAGACTATATAATAAGTATCTTCATCAATGAGATATCTCACGTAATAATCACGCAGTTGCTCCGTTCCCTGAAGATCAAGACCTACCTTGTCAGCTTCCTGCATCAGTGCTGTTTTATCGGGAATTGCTGTGAGCACTATGCCTCTGTCGGTCCTTTCCATACTGAGGTTGGTGGAATCTTCAATAAGGAAGTCATTCCGGGATAACTGGTCATTGCTTTCCCAGGTATCATCATCCAGTTTTCTGGATTCCCATGTACCATTGTCCTCTCTCATGTATGCTTTCTCATCAACTACTATCATATTGATGGATTTTTCAGGTGAGAAAAAACTGATGTCCATCTCTTTGTCAGCATAACCAACGTAACCACTTCCGTTCAAAGGAGAAATTGTTTCCCCGAGAATTGTGATCTCATTGCTTATGTTGAACTTATATGATCCGATATCCTCTGATACATGTGTAATTCTTCCTGCAAGATCATATGGATCATTTATCTCCCGGTACTCTGCATAATAATGAACACTGGACAATATCAAAATAGAAATAATAACAAGACCAGCATAAAGCTGCTTGTTACTACTTCCTTTTTCTTCTGCTGACAATCAGATCACCTTTGTGTACATAGATCAGATATTCCTATTATTTGTTTTTCCGCAGAACTACAATACCAGCCAGCAGTGCTACTATACTAATAGTAGGTATCCAGAATGAGGCAGATGAACCTGATGTATCTGATCTTCCCTCATCCGCAGGAACACTTCTTTCTTCATCATCTGATAACATCGGCGTATCTGTCTGAGTATCCACTGCTTCTTCGCTTGATACTTCTGATCCAAGGGGTGTATCGTCTTTCGAGTCAATAATGCCATCATTATCAGTGTCTGCGTTGAAAGGATCAGTGCCCATTCTTCTCTCTACGAAATCGAACAGGCCATCACGATCAGAATCAAGCGGGCTGTCATCATCGTTGCTGCCGTCTTCTGATACAGCGGACTCAACTCTTACTTCTCCGGAAAGTCCGTAAGTACTGAAGTGAGATATGTTGGCCCACATGTAACCTTCGTATTCATTGCCATCAATGATATCGTTCTCGGTGTTTATTCCAAGTTCATAGACCCAGTCCATGTCAGTGCTCATCTTTTCCCACTGGCCGCTGGTCTCGTTGTACCAGACCATTGAAAGTGTGGATTCATCAACGTCACCAGCATCGTTGCCATCAAGGTCTCCTGTTCTGTCAAGATCACGACCTGTATAATATATAACGATCAATGCACGCTGGATATTGTTGACAGTTCCGTTCATTACATTCTCACTGACATTGATATCGAGATACTTGACACCAAGATCCTCAGTGGATAATCCAAAGCTCAGGTTATGAGGAAGTTCATCCTCATAATACCGGTTAATTTCCATTGAAGGTCTGACCGGTTCCTTGAGCTCGACCATCACATAAAGTCCCAGGTCGCTGATAGAATCTGCCTTGAACTGACTTACCGTTGTCAGGTACTCCAGATCGGAACCTGTCTTGAACAGTTCAAGTACCTTGTAATGGTCATTTGCATATGGATGTGAGAGCATAACCACGGTCTGGTTATCTGACCAGACATCATATTCTACTGCAAATCTGTCATAGACCGACCTCTGCATTTCTGAAAGCTTATCCGGAGCTACAGAAGCAAGTATGTTCATGGTGATATTACCTGCTGTTGTATTGTCCGTTCCTGGCCTTCCAACGAACAGGATATTCTCTTTATCAGAATAATTACTGATATTCTCCGGATCGAAGACGGTTACATTGGTGTACTTCTCAAGATCCTCTATAAGCTTAAGGGTATCTTCGTCTTCATCATAGCTTGCCCATATCCTTTCAACATTTGATACAAATGTATATGGATCCTCAGAATCATTCAAACCATTTCCATCCGTATCGCCATTATTAGGATCAGTACCGTTCATGATCTCGAACAGATCAGAAAGACCGTCACCATCAGTATCGTTACTCCTTGGATCTGTCATGTTATCTATTTCCTGACCATCGAGAATACCGTCTCCGTCGGTATCGTTGAGGTACATGCTGGTATTATAGAAGATCTCGTAGCCATCAAGCAGTCCATCACCATCAATATCAGGATTGCATGCATGATCATTATCCCAACTAAATTCCTCACCATCTGGTATTAGGTCATCATCAGAATCTGCATCCGTCATACTTGTACAGCTTTCGAATTCCTCACCATCAGGAAGGCCGTCACCATCGGTATCGGCGCTGAGTGGATTTGTACCATAACGTATTTCTTCCCAATCCATTAAGCCATCATCATCTGTATTACCATTCCATGGATCACAACCAAAGAGGATCTCGGCGCTATCGCTCAAATGGTCACGATCACTATCATAGTTCAGAGGGTTTGTACCCAGACTTAGTTCCACAAGGTCGCTCAGACCGTCATCATCTGAATCAGTGTCCCTTGGATCGGTTGAATTACTGTACTCTGCCAGGTCACTCAAACCGTCATAGTCTGTGTCTTCATTTAGAGGTTCACTATCAACACGAACTGTGTAAGTACCCGACTCATTGGTAAAGGTCACATCCCATCCGGCAGTTTCAATCACATCCATCAGTCCCTCTCCATCAGTATCGGTACTGTTGGTAGGTGACATCGGGTTAAGGTTGTTCAGATATTCCGCCTCATCTCCAAGGCCATCTCTGTCGCTATCGGGTGAGAGGGGATCAGAGTAGACCGTCATATTAAAAGTACTGCCTTCATAGTTGAAACTGATCTGCCATCCACTGATCTCCAGATAATCTGACATGTTATCGTTGTCAGTATCGTAGGCTGACATGTTAGTGCCGTAGATAAGTTCCATCCTGTCATTCAGGCCATCTCCATCCTTATCGGACTTTGCAGGATCAGAGTCTATGGAATTCAGCTCAAAAGCATCGCTCAAACCATCTCCGTCTGCATCCCATGACCAGGGGTATGGGTCATCACCGTTGGCAAGACCATCATGGTCATGATCCAGTGCATCTAGCTCGCTCCATCTTACAAAGCCATCTAAACTATTAGGAAGTACATCAAAGTAGATAGGGTCCATTACAGTGTAAGTTGATCCTGTTTCTTCCACTGTAGTATACTTGTAACCATTCCAGAAGTCCCATTCTATCTTACGGTCAGTGTATATTATTTTATACTCTGCTGTGAAGTATAGTCTTAGAGGGAAATTAATGTAGGCAGTATCCGGTTCGATCCATGCAACAGTCTCATAGGTAGTGTTCTGCTGGTCAGGATATACATTTTGTACTGATACAGTATTGGTGTAGTCACCTTTGTCTGCCTGCCAGTAAGCAAATGGTGTCTGTGCGTTCCCCCAGTTACTGTTCTTGTAGTGAGGAACTATATAGCTATCCTGGACATTCTGCCAGGTACCATCTGATGTCCTCGTGATCGTTCCGTTAATATAACTCCTGAAAATGATCTGGTCTCCCAGGTCCAATCCGTTACTTTCGTTATCCCTGAGATCAAGTGATGTATTTATCATGCCTAATGAGCACTCAGTGTTCGGATAAGTCTGATGGAACTTACCAACAAGCCATGACACAAAGTCAGAGAAGCCTATTCCGAAGATTCCAAGGATAAAATCGGTCAGACCTATAAGTCCCATAATGACACCTCCAACAAGAGCAATTATCCATCCTACTGTCGGTATTGCTGCACATGCCAGGAGAAGCACACCTATAGCAAGCATTGCAGAAGCATATAATATCATTATCGTAGCATAAACAGCACCCTGGAAAGTACCGGTATTTGACCAGCCCTCGCTCATGGCTATATTAAAGAAGCCCCACAATGCAAAGCCAACATCAAAGACAAATCCTGCTACCATGGTGATTATACCTATCACCCCAAGTACCTCTCCCAGACCATTCAGTCCTTTGGCAATGCTACCGATCACACCAATGGTCTTGTTCAGTGACTGGCTGGTGGTCAGCAGTATTCCTAAGAACCCTTTTACTGTTTCAAGTACATATTTGGTGGCAAAGAAGGCCCGATAAGCTATTTCTGTTGTATTTGCAACAAGGTCCATGAATGCAAAACTGACAAAGATGATATTTCCTGCCCATGACTGGATGTCGTTGAGAATATCCATTGCCACTGGATATTCAAAGGACATAAGCGTTCCACCTATCTTTGTGACCTTTGATTCACCCACAGACCATACGAGTGACAAAGCCATGACGGATTGAAGGGAGTCTGCATCTATACTCACTTCATTACCCCAGTCCTCAAGTTCACCAAACATAGATTCTGAACCTACGCGGGAATTATCCGTGGTATTGTACCAGTTTGTCTGCAGTGTCTTTAAAGAAATAACGGGTTCATTGCTCATATCTACGAAAATATCATTGCCAACAATGTATGAACCTGATCCCATATCAGAAAGGTCAGATATTGTGAAATTATTCTGGATCGCAGATATCACAGGGAGTATGCGGTCATCAGGAAGTGAATCCAGGGCATCAGGTGTCATTTCAGTAGTAAGTGCCTGCAATCCGAGGTCCTGATGTTCAAAACTATCAATATCAGAGGATATAGTAATATTATGGTCAGCGAGTTCCAGTGGCATATCCTGCACAGTTGACCGGTTATCTCTTAAGAATGAGTAGGCCATCATGAAATTGGTACCAATGCTCTGATTCAGGTTATCTGTATAGAAGATCCCAACATCGGTTCCATAGCTCTCTTCTACACTTAGACCTGTAAGAGTGAAATCTTCCCTGTATGTTATAAGGGTCGTGGATTCTGTACTAATTGTGTTATTAGTTTCATCCAGACTATCTGTTTTTGCCTGAACGAGCCACAAAAGACTTGCATTGATATTGACGTCAGTAGTACTTGACTCCGGATAGAACATCTTTCCTGCAAGTGCAGTTTCTCCACCGATGCCGTTTACCTGGAACAGTGGAACATATACTCTGTCACCGGAAACACCAAGACCATAATCATCAACATCTGACTGGTCCGGGATCTGGTCCATTGTGAGTTCAAGAAGAGGTACTATCGTCAGGTCCTCTGTAGAATCATCAAGGTCCTGCATGGTACTTTTATTATCAAAAGGCCAGTCCAGTTCCTGATAGGCAAGTCGGACATGACTGGAAGCTTGTGGAACAAGCTGGAAATCAATGTAAACAGGGTTCCCATTGGTAGTAATATCAAAATTAAAATGATCTAAACTGGTTGAACGTGCAAAAGGTGATGGGTCAACGTTGTCCTCTACGCCGTCATCATCGTTGTCAAAATCCCAGATGTTAGATATACCATCTGAGTCGATGTCAAGAGATAGGACATCTGTAACTTCAAAATTATCAGAAAGGCCATCATAGTTAGAATCCATCTCAAGTGGATCAGAAAGGTAAACTACGGATTCATTATAATCATCGAGCTGGTCATGATCAGAATCTGTGTTACTAATATTTGTTCCAAGTATCGATTCAACGGCATCAGGTAATCCATCGCCGTCCGTATCAGTTGGATCGGTTGTTACATTTATAAGTTCAAGAACATCCAGGCCATTAGATGCAGGAGTTTGCATTTTTATCTGGGAGACCATTGAAAGCGCTGCGATGGTATCCTGAGGAATATAAGTCTCATTTTCATTATTGAACAGATCTTCATTGCTGGCTGCAACAGCAGGATAGAATTGAGCTCCTAATAGAACTATAGCTACAAGTACTTGGAATAATATGTTTCTCTTAATTGCGACACCTTCTGAATATTAGAAGGAAGTCTACTATATATGTGTTTTTATTTGAATTTAAAATAAAAAAGAGTGCCTGGTAAATGGTGGTTAATACACCCAGACCACCTCAGGTTCCTTTTTATCGGTCTCCCCAGGTTCCGTTACCGGATAGCCCATAACGATCGGTGCAACCACTCTGTAATCAGGAGTTATTCCAAGTTCTTCCAGTAACTCGGGATTATCCTGAATGAAACAGGCTGTACCGATCCAGCAACTACCTATTCCCATGGAATGGGCTGCAAGCATCATATTCTCAGCACACAATGAACAATCAATGTCTGCAGTTACGCTTGCATTGTTACCAAGGACTATTATGAGGACCGGTGCATCGTAAAATATATGGAAGTCATCAGTTGAAAGTTTCTTCTTGAATTCGACCGCTGCATCATTGGTGGCCTCCTCAAGCATTGTAAGAAGACGTGGTTTACAATGATCTGACATCCTTTTCATCATTTCACGATTTTTTACCACAACAAAGAACCATGGCTGAATGTCAAAACCGGAAGGTGCGTGGATACCTGCATCAATAATTGTCTTGATGTCTTCGTCACTTACTTCCTTGTCAATATATTCCATGACACTTCTTCGTGTCTTTATATTTTCAATTACACTATTTTTTTCCACTCCCATGGAATCACTCCCTATTTCTTTGATTCGAGGAACTCTTGTAAAGATATCTGCATCAGGCTGTCAGGGTCATCAACATCCTTATGCACATACATGCCACACCAGCAACGCTTCATGGCATCATAGTGCTCTCTGTGGAAAGGGATACAGGGGCAGACAAGTTTCATATCGTGTTCCCTTTCTCCTGTAAGACCCTGGCATGGACAGAATGGATTACCCTTTTCCTTTTCGATGTTAACTTCCTGTTCAAGAAGAAAATCAACCAGTTCTGTGTCAGGGCTGAACTTGTATCCCATAGGCTCGATGACCTTTGAGAACATAGTCCTGAGCTTCTCCTTTCTCTTTTCCATATCCATTTTATATCACAGTCCTAGTAATTTTGCATACTTGTCCGGGTTGTACCCAACAACCACATCATCATTGACCTTCACGAACGGGAACGACATCTCAGAACCATGGGCAAGGCAATCTTCCCTAATGGCCTTTTTAGTGTCTCCGTCTGCTTTGTCATAATCAATATATTCGAATGGAATATCATGTTCCCTGAAGAACTTCTTAGCCCTCATACACCAGGGGCAGGTACTGAGGGTATACATAACTACTTTCTTCATTCTCCGGCACCTCCCATATTTACAAACACATTTCCATCCTCGACCTTTGTCTGGTAGACAGGCACCTTTATCTCCTTTGCATTAAGGAACTCGCCATTTCGAATATCAAATTTCCAGTCATGGCATGGACATACTATCAAGTATTGTTCCAGGGTGCCTTTAGACAACGGACATTCCATATGAGGACACTTGTTGGACATCGCAAAAAAGACACCTTCCTTCTTAAGGAGCAAAACCTTGTTACCTTCCAGTAACAATGCTGTCTTCTCACCCTCAGGAAGTTCATCTTCCTTAATTGCCATGATCCATTTGCTTTCTTGATCCATAAACACATTCCTGTTGTATATCATGTAAGAATGGAGATCTTTCCATCCTTCACCTGTGTTTCATATACGTTCACCCGGATCTTATCGGATGCTATATACGCCCCGGTCCGAACATCAAAGGTCCAGCTATGACATGGACATTTGATAGAATATTCCTGCAGAGTTCCGCCCTGAAGCTGACAGTTCATATGGGGGCAGCGGTTCTCAAGGGCAAATACCTCCCCGTTGATACGGAGAAGGATCATCTGCTGATCTCCGATACTCACAGGTACTATTTTACCTTCTTTGACTTCATTGTCATCTGCAGCGATAGCCCACGAGGACATTTTGATCTCCCTTCAATATCACTGTTCATAAAAGGACAAGTATCTCGCCGTCTTCCACCTTGTTCTCGTACATATCAAGGACCTCATCCTCATCTCCCTGATATTTTCCGGACCTGATATCATATTCCCATCCGTGGCACGGGCATTTCAGTATGAACTCATCACTGAATGTCCCTTTTGAAAGGCGACAACCCATATGTTTACACTTACCAAAAAGAGAATAGATAGTTCCGTTCTTTCTGATCAGAAGCACAGGTGTTCCCTTCACTCTGGCAAACTCCATACTTCCTTCTTTCAGGTCACTGTCCTTTAATGCGTAGAACCAGGATCTTTCTGACATTCGTACCTCCCATGAATAATCACTGATCCAAAAATATAAATAGTTGTCGTGGAATAAAAATATGGTAGCAAGCTTATGAATTGCTACTTCTGTGCTGGAAGAACTTGTATTCTCTCCAGACAAGGAACATACTTATGATCGCTGCCATGAGGTCTGATATTGGAAATGCCATCCATACTCCGGAGAGATCGAAGTAATATGGGAGCAGGATCACCAGAGGTATCAGGAACAATATCTGACGGCACATTGACAGGAAGAAGGATGGCCTGGCTTTGCCAAGCGACTGGAACAGTGTCGTTCCAATTACGTTCATACCTATCAATGGACTTGCCAGGACCATTATCCTCAGGGCAGATGCTCCGTTACTGATCAGATCTGCATCAGTGCTGAACATGCTGAAGAATGTCCCAGGGAATATTGAAAGCAATGTCACGCCAACAAGTCCGAAGAGAGTTGTGATGATAAGCGATGTTCTGACAGATTCATTCACTCTTGCATAGTTCTCAGCTCCATAGTTATAGCCAACAATGGGTTGGAGACCATGTGATATCCCTATTATAGGCATGAGTATAAGCATTATCAATTTTATCGAAACACCAAATACAGCTATTGAGAGGTCTCCTCCATAGACGGCAAGTACGTTGTTCAGTACAAGCATCATGAAACTGTTCGATGCTCCCATTACAAAGGAACCAAAGCCAATAACGGTTATTTCTTTGATCAGATCGAACTTTGGAGTGAGATTTGCCAGTTTCAGTTTGAGAGGACTTTTTCCTGTAATGTAATAGTATAACAGATAGATAGTACCTGCCAGTTGTGCGAGTACGGTTGCAAGAGCTGCACCCTTTACTCCCATGCCAAATCCGAACATCAGGATGGCATCAAGGAATATATTCAAAACTCCTGAGAACACCATGTTGTTCATGGCGATCTTGGAATTGCCTTCGGCCCTGACGAGATTGTTCAATACGAATCCGAATGTGAAAGCAAGTGTACCCTGCAATATAACTACAGCATATTCTTTTGCGTAGATCTGATTATCAACTGTGGCACCGAACAGGTTCAATATTGTGTCCACATTGAAGAAGAACAGTATCTGGAAAAGGATACTAATTATTATTGTATAGGAAAAGACGTTCCCAAGAGTCCTCTCTGCTTTTTCTACATCTTTGGAACCAAGCATTCTTGAAATTACCGACGAACCTCCGACACCTATTCCAATAGATATTGCTATCATAAGCATCTGCAAAGGAAAAGCAACAGCTACTCCTGCAATTCCCAGGACACTCTGGTCACCCAGTGCTCTTCCGACAAAGAAAGTGTCCACCAGATTGTAGAATGCCTGTACGAGAAGTCCTATTATGGCAGGTGTGGCCAGTTTCCATAATAGCTTGTTGATACTTTCAGTACCCAAGAATTCACTTTTGTTGTTCATGACGTTATCCTTATCTCAAACATAGTTCGTTTTTTAATTCTCTGAGCCCCTGTCGAATTCTATGAGGGTATCTTTGGCCTTGTCCAGAAGCTTCCTGAAGATGGCTTCTTCTTCTTCCGAGAACTCAGAGAGGAGTATCTGGTTCCACTCATGGAGCGTTCTGTTGATCAGAGGGATGACTTCCCTGCCTTTATCAGAGATGAAGACCCGGTATATACGTCTGTCATCATCATCCTTTTCCCGATATGCATAACCTTCTTTTTCAAGGGCAACAATGGCTCTTGTTGCAGTAGCTTTGCTCAGGTTCAGATAACGCGCCAGACCTTCCTGGGAACAACCGTCCTTGTGGGACAGTGTCAGCAGGAACGCGAACATAGGTCCTTTCAGGTTATAGGACTCAAGGGCATTTTCAATGTAAAAATGGTTATGTGAAAATATATAACCAATTTTTGCGCCGATCCTCTCTGATTGCTTCATGGATACTCCTTAATATATGCAAGATAGTTTCATGTGAAACCAATTAGTTTAATGTGAAACTAATATATAAATGAAATGGATGTCACTATCTGACATAGAAAAAATAAAAAGATAAGGTTATTTGAATTCAGACCTTCTGCCTGCGGTTAAGAGAATACATCTGGATCTTCTTCATCTTGGCAAGATTAAGAGCACCTTTCATCTCTTTTTGCTCAAGCAGACGGGCATCAACATAACCTGCATCAACTGCCTCGTTGAAGATGTCGTAACCAATTCTGGAACGTGCAAGAACGGTGGTCCAGCCCTGAGGTGTGCCTACGCCACCAAACGAAATATCTGCATTCTCAGCTGCCATGTCTGTACAGTATTTGCATGAACTGCTTCTATACTGGTCTAATTCATCAAGCGGGAAAACCCTGAGCTCATCAGGTGTCTGGAACTCGAACTTACCTTTCCGGATCTTCATGGACTCGATATCGGCAAGTTTCATATCCCTGCTCTCTACAAATTCTCTGATACCTTCATAATAGAAAGTGTCCATACAGAACAGTCCCATTTTAAGAATATTTGCTCTCATGAACAAATGCAGGAATCCCTGTGGACTTTTCTGCATCTTCGTAACTGCATCGATATTACAGCTCGGTCCAACAAAAGCAATACTCCTCATGCCTTCCTTCACAGCATCCATCAAAGCCCTGAGGGTCATACTGTGGCTGTAAATACTTCCTGAGCCTTCAAGGATATCCTCGTAGGTCTTTGCAACAATAGGCACAGGTTTCCATGGCTCTTCATCTGATCTGGTCGTAACGATGGCACAGTCAATGAGCCCTGCATCCAGAGCATAGCCGAGCATGGCAGTCACAACGCCACCATCCTGTCCTTTTAGTCCCGGTAGAGCTGACTTTGCAGAATAGGCGTTGCGAAGTTTTCCTACCAGTCCGTCCTCTGTTGTAATTGTCCTTGGGCACTGGTTATAGCAAACTCCACATGCAGTACATTTGTCTACAAGTGTAGGCTCTTCATTTTTGAAAATAATAGACTCACATGATGCGGTACATGCTCCGCAAAGGGTGCATATTCCAGGCTTGATAATATCCTTCCTGAGCTTTCCAAAAGATATCTTCTCCTGCTCAGCAATGGACCTCTTAAGGCGTACAACTCTCTTTTCCAGAGGATCTGACTTATTATTACCTTCATAAGAGCAGAATCGATACTTTTCCCCGGCATTATCCATAGAACGAGAAGTATCTTTCTGCATGTTGTTTTTACAGATAAGATCGCTAGACATTTTATTTCTCCCAGGATCGCGGATGTCCTTTCAGGATTGATAATATCGTTCTTATAGTATAAAACAACATTTGAATTTAATAATCGTGATGGTTCGCTGCATAATGATTATTAGTTATAATTATTAATTATGAGAATATGTGGGGCATAATGTTTTTACAATATAGCCTATATCAAATTTACTTGTTCTTAATTATTATAGATGTGTAATTTCAGTAAAATAACTACCAACTGGAAACAGAAAGTGACCAAAATGGCAAAGAAAGACACAGATAAAGACCTGCTCAAGGAGAAAGGTTTTCTTTCCCAGAGGCAGGATGACCATTTCGCTATGCGTCTACATGCAGCAGGTGGTAACGTAACATCTGACTATCTCCGGGCTGTGGCTGATGCTGCAGACAAATACGGCAAAGGCTATGTGCACATAACCTCCCGACAGGGAGTGGAGATACCCTTTGTTCACCTTGATGATACCGAAGCCGCCAGTGAGACCATGCTGTCAGCAGGTATCGGTCCGGGAGCATCCGGGAAAAAGATAAGGGCAGTTGTGGCATGCCAGGGGGATCGTGTCTGTAAACGTGGTCTCATCGACTGCCAGGAAATGTGCGAGAAGATAGATGAACTATACTTTGCTGCTCCGGTTCCCTACAAGTTCAAGATCGCAGTGACTGGATGTCCCGCATCATGCCTGAAAGTTCAGGAGAATGACTTTGGTATCATGGGATTTGAAGAACCGGTCTTCGTTGAAGAGAACTGTGTCATGTGCAGGCAATGTGAGAAAGCCTGCGAGGTTTCTGCCATCAAAATAGAGGATGGAAGTCTCTATCTGGATATGCATAAATGCGTGGCCTGCGGCCGCTGCATCGGAGCCTGCAAAAAGGATGCTATGCGGACAAAGGATAAGGGTTTCACAATATTCGTGGGTGGCAAGGTAGGTAAAAGGCCACGCATGGGTAACATGTTGCTCAGGACATGTGACAGCGATGAGGTGTTCGATATCCTTGAGAGGACCATAAACTATTATCGTGAGAATGCCCTTGAAGGTGAGCGTCTGGGTGATGTCATAGACCGTTGCGGTCTGGATAGTTTCGGGGAAACCGTTAAATGATCCCGGCAAAAATAACCTGTATAGATACATTACTAAAAATGCCCATCTTTTTGGTATTGGAGAATCCATGAAACCAGAAACCAAAGCACAACTCATCTCAGTAGGGTCCGTGAATATGGATCCTGCTCTTATCCATTGGTTAACTATTCCTACAGCAGGTCCTGGAGCCGGGAATATAGCTTTCTTCTTTAATTCCGGTGGTCACCGTGTGCGTCTTGCTGTCAAAAAAGAATCCCCTCTGGAAGCTAAGATGGAGGACGGAGAACTTGTCATCAGAAGAGATGGCGTAGAGATAGCAAGAGGAAGCATCGAAGAAGAACTCATCCACTGTCCTGATCAGGCTTTTATCACGATGTGTGAGAAGTGTGTCTTCGACTGCAAGTTCTGTCCGGTCCCAAAACTTGGCGGTAAGGTCAAGAGCATGGACCAGATGCTGACGATGATAGCAGATGCCAATGAAACAGGCAGTATGAAAGCCATTTCCATTACTTCCGGTGTTGAAACATCTGCAGAGAAAGAGGTTGAGAGGGCTGAGGAACTTGTCCGCAGGCTCAAGGAAAAGTATGATGTGCCTATAGGTGTCTCGGTCTATCCTACAGAAGATTCCACCCTCCGGCTCAAAGCAGCAGGTGCTGACGAGCT
The DNA here is from genome assembly GCF_900114835.1 of Methanolobus profundi. Classification (GTDB taxonomy): domain Archaea; phylum Halobacteriota; class Methanosarcinia; order Methanosarcinales; family Methanosarcinaceae; genus Methanolobus; species Methanolobus profundi. Next base: position 148,087 of record NZ_FOUJ01000005.1, read on the forward strand.
AAAATACAATGTTGAGACCATGGACCGTAAACTCCATGCTGAACTGTGTCCTGACCAGGACCTTGAGTTCCTTCTTGATGCACTCAGGGAAGGTGTAAAGGTATTCGGAAAGAACAAGGTCTGCTCTAATTTCATAATCGGTCTTGGAGAAACAGATGAGTCCGCAGAGAAAGGTATAGAGGAACTTGTATCCATTGGTGTGGTGCCGATCCTCAGGGCAGCTGCACAGCATCCGTTACGTAAGGGTGAGGTAACAGTGGAAAGGCCAACTGCTGAAAGGCTGATGCATCTGAACCTCTTCCTGAAGGAAAAACTGGACGAGTATGGTCTGCGCGCCGATACGTTCGATACTATGTGTCTGCCATGTACTGGCTGTGACATCAATCCTCATCTGGATATCGAGGATTGAATCTAAAAACAGGATCCGAATTCATAACTCATCTTTGAGAATGGCGTAGATGCAGTCATCCTGAACAACGCCATTTTTGATCACGTTGTTCTTCAGGGTACCTTCAAGCCTGAATCCTGCTTTTTCAAGAGCTCTCCTTGATCCTGTGTTATTGGCAAATGGTTGTGCATAAACCCTGATGAGGTCAAAATTCTCGAACAGGTATTTAGCCATAGACCTTAACACTTTTGTCATTATTCCCTTTCCCCAGTACTCTTCAGCAAGGTAATAACCAAGTTCTGCAGTTTTACGATGCACGTTGTCCTCTATGAACGCACCAATACTACCACTGGCCTCGCCATTGATCTCGATAGCAAATACTTTTGAACTGGTGTAATTCTGGCTTGCAAGGGTGATGAACTGTCTTGCATCATCAATAGAATAGGGATGGGGGATACCGTCTCTTAAATTATCTACTATTTTCCTGTTGTTAGCAATAACTGCAAGTCTTTTGGCATCTTCTTCTTTCCATGGCCTCAGTATGAACTCATCAGTTTCGATCTTAATATCATTATCTTCCATGCGTAAACACCCTCATGTCAGTGCATGATCTTCTCAATTATCCCCGGCCACACCGAAGCTGCCACTATCATACTCAGGATGAACACAAAGACCATTCCTGCAATGATATCGACCTGGCTGTATAATGGCACCGTTCTGGAACTGTTGACTTCAAAGGAGAGTATTGCAAAGACAACAACAAGTACAAGCGAGGAGAGCACGCTTGCAACAAGTGCATATTTCCCTTTATTTGCTGATGTAATGTCCATGTTAGTATCTCCTTTATTTAATCCTGCTTCTTTTCATTAGCAGTGAATTCGTCGTGACAGATATAGAGCTCATTGCCATGAAAGCTGCCGCCAGTTCCGGACTTATCACTATCTTTGTGATGAAAGGGTAAAGTATCCCTGCTGCCAGTGGGATTCCCAGACTGTTATATCCAAAGGCCCAGAACAGGTTCTGCTTGATCTTGTTCATTGTCATACGGCTCAGTCTTATGGATGCCAGTACATCCCTGAGGTCGTTCTTTATCAGTACGATCTGTGCGGATTCCATTGCAACATCCGTACCTGCTCCCATGGCAATTCCAATGTCGGATTGTGTGAGTGCGGGAGCATCATTGATACCATCACCGACCATTGCAACTATCCTTCCTTCTTCCTGAAGCTTCTTTATCTCGGAAGCCTTGTCTCCTGGAAGGACCTGTGACAACACTCTTTTGATGCCAAGCTGTGAGGCAATAGCATCAGCAGTTCTGCGGTTGTCTCCGGTTATCATCACAACTTCGATATCCATGTTATGAAGCTTCTCCACAGCTTCTTTGGAGTTCTCCTTGAGTGTGTCCGCAACAGCTACCAGTCCGATGGTCTGTCCATTCATTGTGACTATCATGGCAGTTTTGCCTTCATACTCAAGTCTTTCCATATCAGCATTGATGGAAGATATATCGACATCATTGTCTTCCATTAGCTTACGGGTCCCAAGAAGTATCCTGTTGTCATCAAGTGTGGCTTCAACACCATGTCCTGCTATGGAATTGAAATGCTCTACACTTTTTATATCAAGTTCCTTCTCTTCGGCAGCTTTAACGATGGCTTCACCAAGCGGATGTTCGGATCCTTTCTCTGCACTGGCAGCAATGGCCAGCACTTCATCTTCGCTGTGTCCGGAAGTGATCATGATATCTGTAAGTTCAGGTTTTCCTTTTGTGAGAGTACCTGTCTTGTCGAACACGATAGTATCTATCTTCAGTGTCCTCTCAAGGGCCTCACCGCCTTTGATAAGAATGCCGTTCTCAGCACCTTTGCCTGTACCGACCATGATAGCGGCAGGGGTTGCAAGTCCCACCGCACATGGGCATGATATCACAAGCACTGTGATGGATATGAGCAGTGAGAACAGGAATGGGCTTGCTATTCCTGAATTTATCCCAACGTCAAATCTTTCGTATCCGATGAAGTACCAGAAGAAGAAAGCAGCAAGTGCAAGCACGTGTACTACAAGGATGAAGTGACCTGCTACGACATCAGCTATTCTCTGTATGGGTGCTTTTGAGTTCTGGGCATTCTCCACAAGTTCAATTATCCTTGCAAGGGCTGTATCTACTCCTACATTGGTAGCCCTGAACTTCAGTGCTCCACTCTTGTTGAGCGTGGAACCGATGACCATATCGTCAACGTTCTTTTCAACAGGTATGCTCTCACCTGTTATCATGGACTCGTCCATTGCAGAGGAGCCTTCGATGACAACACCATCAACAGGAACCTTTTCTCCTGGTCTTACAAAGACGATATCGTCGACCTGTACATCTTCAACGGGAATTTCTTTCTCTTCCCCGCCAACGATGATACGTGCTGTCTTTGCCTGAAGTCCGATGAGCTTCTTAATGGATTCAGATGTCCTTCCCTTTGCCCTTGCTTCCAGGTATCTTCCAAGGGTTATGAATGTGATAAGCATCACTGCAGTATCATAATACAGATGCTCGTAGCCAGGTCCCAGGTCAAGATAGCTTGCAGCTATACTGATGACATAGGCTGCACCTGTTCCGGTGGCAATGAGCAGGTTCATATCGGTGACGCCGTGTTTCAGACCACGGTATGTACCAACAAAGAACTGTCTTCCCGGGAAGAGCATCACTATGGTTGTGAGGAGGAACAGTACGTTCCTGTCCGAGAAGATGTCAGGCGTAAAACCGAGTACTCCGGGGAACATCCCTTTCATATTCCCGAGCATTATCGGGATCAACAGTGCTACAGATATCAGCAGGTTGTTTCTCTGCTGTCTGATCTCCTGTTCTCTTTCCTTTCGTTCCCTGTCCTCTGTTTCCTGTCTGTCAGCAGGGAGAGATGCAGAATATCCGATGCCTTCGATGGCCTTTCTCATCTCGTCCACTGAGGTTTGCGAGGAATTGTACTCCACCTGTGCTCTTCCGGTGGTGATATTTACGTTCGCAGAGCTAACTCCATTGATCCTGTTGAGCACCTTTTCAACGTTCTGAGAACAGGCTGCACATTTCATTCCGCCTACTTCGAGTACCACTCTGTCCTTAACAACATGATAACCGATAGCATCAATTGCCTTTTCCATATCCTCAGGTTTGATCAGGGCCGGATCATAGCTGACGGCAGCTCTTTCCGTTGGCAGGTTTACAGAAGCGGATATCACTCCTTCCTGTTTCTTCAGTGTCCGTTCGACATTCTGTGAGCATGCAGAACAATGCATCCCGGATACCTTGAACGCTATCTCAGCAACAGAACCCGGTTCCGGCTTTGCTTCTTCCTGCATCAGGCCATCGATCACAATAGGACATGCAGCGTTTCCTTCATCTGGTACAGGACAGATATCCTCACCAACTTCGTATCCTGCATCGGTGACCGACCTCTTTATGTCCTCTATACTTACTATATCAGCATCGAATTCCACAGATGCTTTCTCATCTTCAAGGCTGACCTCTACAGAGCTCACACCTTCAAGGGCTGATATGGTATCAGTGACACGTTTGTGACAATGCATACATGTCATGCCATAGACTTTGATATCTGCTTTCATGTTGCCGGGAAAAAGAAAAAGAGAGTAGTTCTGTTCACTATACTTCAGGCTACTACAGTGTAACCTGCTTCTGTTACTGCTGCTTTGATCGTATCAAGGTCTGCAGCGGAAGGGTCGAATGTGACAGTTGCCTGTTTTGCTTCAAGGTCAACCTTTACTTCACTGACACCTGTAATTGCGGCAATGGACTTCTCCACGTTTGCCTGACAATGTCCGCACATCATGCCTTCTATTTTGATTATTTCTGTGATCATAGTTTTTGGAACTCCTACATTTCATAAGGTATGCTAATTATATAGACTTCACGCTTGTGAAGTTAAGTCGCAAGTTTAAAAGCTTCTCACGCATTCTCCGATTAGATCCTTCCATTTTACAGGGTCATCAACATCCACGGGGTGCTTTGTCACAACACCTGAATCTTCCAGAACATGTAACTGGTCCTTTTTGAGGAAACCACCGGTTACTTCCGCACCAACGATCTTCTTATTTTGGATCTCCATGAGCATCCCTTCAGAGATGTCTGTGATTACAAGGCGCTTACTGGTGAGTATCGTAAGTCTGTCCCCGTTCCTTGAAGAAAGGATCAGGTGTTCTCCTCTGAGATATTCGGGTTGTAGGGTGTCAAATATTCCAATAAGCTCAGGGAGCTTTCTGGAACTCAGCGGATAAAGTTTGAGCTTCTTGTTCCCTGTGATGAGTATCGCTTTGTTAGGTTCGGTATGAAGGCCGATCATCTCTTTGACCTCTATTCTTTCCTCTATCCGTGAGCTCTTTGAGAAGAGGCCGGAACTTTCCTTTTTCAGGAATATGTTCCTGTTCGTGATCGTGATCGCAAACTTCTCGTTCCCAATGAGCACCACTTCACTGGTGATGATCTCTTCTCCGTTCTTCAGGATAGCTCCGCTCCCTATCTCTTCAGATGAACGTTCTCCTCGTTTACCATCATGTTTTGAAAGCTCCGTCTGTCCATCCGGTAGGTAGTGGTTGAGCATTCCAGTGAGCAGATTACCATCTATGAGCTTGACATTGTGTTCTGCTGCTTCCTGCATGGCTTCCCTTGTGAAGGTGGAGGTTGTGACAATGATGACACCATCCACACGGTCCCTGTATCTCAGGCTGCTGTATTCTCTAACCTCTTTAACGCCAACTGAACCTGTGTAACGTTTTGCCTGGACCAGCCATGTATGTGAGAGTCCGAAGTTCTCGATGCTGATAACGATGTCAACTCCTCTGTCCCGTGAGTATTGCGTGGGTTCTGTCCGGTATCCCATACTCTTAAAAAGTCCGGAGAGAAGTATCTCAAAGTCCTGGGGGTCGGTTATCAGCAGTTCTTCAAGTGTCCATTTTGCCATTTTATCCCTGTTTATCTAGTATCTGTCAGCTTATCATTTTTTCCCAGATGTAGGTGGTAATGCACAGTATGCGCATAACCGTACAAACAGTTAAATGCGTTGGGACCAGATAGTAAGAAAATATCTGATACACATCTCAGATAATGTTCACAGTTAAATATCTTTAAACATAATATTATTCAAAAGGGTGAATTCTATGGATGAATTAGAGTCTATCAGGCAAAAAAGAATGCAGGAACTTCAGCATTCCCTTGAGCAGAAACAGTATCCATCAAGCACGGTAACGATCTCCGATGCTTTGTTCGATGAGTTCGTATCAAAATACCCTCTTGTCCTTGTGGACTGCTGGGCACCCTGGTGCGGTCCTTGCCGTATGCTCTCTCCAATTCTTGATGAACTGGCAACAGAGATGCAGGGAAAAGTTGTCTTTGGCAAGCTGAACGTGGACGACGAAAAGATGACAGCGGTCAAATTCGGAATTACCAGTATCCCTGCAATGCTTATCTTCAAGGACGGGAAATTCGTAGACCAGTTGATAGGTGCCGTCCCGAAACAGAATATCATCCAGAAACTTCAATCTTACATGTGAGGGAAAGAAATGTCGCATAAACCAAGAATTGCAGAAAGTCCTTCTGTACGTTTACTTGACCTGAAGGATAAATCAAAATCATATTTTATCGTAGCATCTGTGGAAGTGGGCAATACCACTACTAAATGTATCCTTACTGCAACCAATCTGGAGGATGGTAAGACCAGGCTCGTTAAGAAAACGGTCAGTATGACAAGGGATGTACGCCCTCCAAAACCGGGTGAAGAGGTGTTTGGAAGAACACTGAACGGTGTGGAGCTTACAAGGGAATCTGTTGGTGAACTTGTTAAGAACACTCTTCTTGGTGTGGTAAAAGAGGCAAACCTCGATATCAAGACAGATGTACATTTCGTAGTTCGTTCAACGGGTGTTGTTGCAGGTTTTGACTCCCCTGATGAAGTAGGTGAGTTCATCAAGGCCCTTGCAGATGGCTGTCTTCTGGCAGGTGTGCCACCGAACAGAATGACCCCGCCAATGTCCATTTCGAACATCCCTGACAGGTTCCAGAAATATTCAAAGCTTGAGAAGGTCATATTCGATGGTGCTGTGGCAAGTGTCACCCCTCCTGTAGGTGCAACCGGTGTTGAGATCGTTGCTAATGAGATGGAAGGAGAACTTGCAACAGCCGGTATCAAAGAGGGTGCAAAATGGGTTGATGTGGATTTCCGTAACCCATGTATCTCAATGGACTTCGGTACAACCCTTGATGGAAGGATAATCAGTCCTGACCTTCCTTATGCAAAGACCATCGGTAACTTCTGTGGTTATGCCGGTGCTATTCCTGATACGATCATCAAAGGGACAGGTACTGTGGATTCCAAGAAAGGTACAGCACTTGATATCTTCGACGGTAAGTCACTGGATGGAATTGCCCTGAAGCTCAAGAGCAAGGTCATAAACGAATATGCTGAGAAGATATTGAACTACATCATCATTGAAAAGGTGCCAAAAGGCCGTAGCAGATATGGTAGTGTGCCTGTGAATTCCGAGGCTGCTGATGCTATTAATGTAGTGCTCATCGGATGTGATATAGGTAACAATGGTTCTGACATGGATAAACTTGCACAGCTTGGTGCTGAGATCTATGAGAAACAGAATGTAAAGGTACTCTTCGCTGTTATCGATGAGGTAATGGCACGTGTGGTACAGCGCCTGATAAAAGTTGCAAAGGATGAAGGTCTTGTCTTCGAGGACAGTGCTATAGGTATCACCGGAAGGGCAGGAATTACCGGAAACAAGCCAAAGCTCATTCTGAAATACCTGCATGAGCTAGGTATCAATGGAAATGTAGATGAGAGTGTGGTTTTCGTTGATGATGGTCTTGCACGTGGTGCTGCTGTAATGGCAAGATGTATGAATTCCCTTGGTACGACATTCAACCCGCTGGGTGGTCACAGGGGAGGGAACTGCATACTTGGTCAGCGTGTAAAACTGCAGAACAAGTAATAATAGAAATAATTTAAGAATATGAACTGGCAGGTATTTTCCTGCCACTTTGATAATTTGAATATTATGGTCTGAAAAAGGCTATGATCAAACTCTTCTTTTTTGCTGCCTTCTCATCTCTTTCTGGAACTCGATCTCATGTTTTTTTACAGATCTTTCATGCCTGTTGGTTTTTGTACCTTTCAAAATTGCACCTCAAAATGTGTTGAGTAATGCGTTCAACTACCGGCGAAGCATAAAGCAACTAAAAATAGTATATTGTCTTTCAATCTTTGAGAGATCCTACCTCTGTTATGTTGTTCAGAAAAATGATTTGCAGGACAGGAATTTATAACTTTTGCTTTTGATCGGCATGGAAAAAAGAATGAGGAAATATTTATTTTTAAATTAATATGTTTGTGCAATATTTGTACCAATAGCATCGGTTTTGTGATTTGAGCTATTGTGTCAGTCCTTTGGGATACCAAGTCTTGAACACAATTGTTTCAGGTTCATTGTATTGAGCACATCATCTGCTTCAAGCCATGCTCTTCTTGCAACATCTATTCCAAAGGTGATATTATCAAGATGGTCAAGGGTATGAGTGTCGGTATTTATAGCTATCATGACACCATGCTCCTTTGCTTTCCTTGCGTTGATGTCGTTAAGGTCCAGTCTCCAGGGTGAAGAATTGATCTCCAGGGCTTTTTTGTTCTCAGCTGCAACTGTGATGACCTTCTCCATATCAACGTCATATGCAGGACGTTTACCTAATTTCCGTCCGGTAGGGTGGGCGATTATATCTACGTGCTCATTCTCAAGGGCAGCAACTATTCTTTTTGTCATCTTGTTCCTGTCCTGTTCAAGTCCTGCATGGACCGCTACGATCACAATATCAAGTTGCTCAAGCAGGTCGTTACTGTAATCCAGTTTCCCATCTGTTCTGATGTCACACTCGGTTCCTGAAAGTATCTTTATTTCATCGAACTTCTCATTGAGGCGGTCTATCTCATCAATATGTTCCTGCAATCTCCTGTCAGAAAGACCATTAGCTATTCCAGTCGAATGTGAATGGTCCGTGATCGCGATATATTCATATCCTCTCTGGATAGCAGCCTCTGCAAGTTCTTCCATGGTGTTAGCACCGTCACTCCAGTTAGAATGGACATGAAGGTCACCTTTGATATCCTTTCTTTCGATAAGTCTGGGAAGATTCCCTGTGAGACTGGCCTCGATCTCTCCCCTGTCCTCTCTTATTTCAGGTGGCAGGTGATCCAGTCCAAGGAACTCATAGATGTCTTCCTCTCCGGTGCACGATGTAATATTGCCACTTTCATTGGTGAGGCCGTATTCGTTCAGGCTGTAACCCTTTGTAAGTGCCAGTTTTCTCAGGTGGATGTTGTGTTCCTTTGAACCTGTAAAGTGCTGGAGCATGGATCCGTAGTGCTCTTTATCCACAACCCTTAGGTCCACATGGTAATTTCCGGGATATATCACTGAACCTTTGGATGTGCCGGAGTTCAGTATCTCTTCGACCTTTTCCATATTGACAAAAAATTCGATCGCTCTCTCAGGTTCACTGGATATAGCTATGAGATCGATATCCCCAACAGTGTCCTTTTTCCTGCGCAGGCTTCCGGCGATCGTGACCTTCTCTATATGTGGACAGGAGCACAGTTCATTCCTTATCTCCTTTGCGATCTCCATGGCAAGTGCCATTGGATGTCTGCCATGGTCCTTATCTCCCTGAAGTCGTACTATGGACCTGAGGATCTTCTCCTCCTGCTTCTCTCCCATGCGCGGCAGGCGGCGTATCCTGTGTTCTCTGGCAGCCCTGCTCAGTTCGTCAACTGATGTCACTCCAAGTTTTTCGTAGAACAGTCTTGCCATTTTAGGACCGATCCCGGGAATATCCATGATATCTATGATGCCCTGTGGTATTTCGCTCATAGTCTTCTCATAGGCATCGAATGTACCGGTCTCAAGCATCTCTGTGATCTTGCTTTTGAGAGCTTCGCCTACTCCTGATATGCTGTCGAGATCTCCTTCTTTGTACAGCACTTTCAGTTCTTCATCAAGCCCTTTGATACTTCTTGCAGCATTGGTATATGCCCTGGTCTTGAACTGATTCTCCCCTTTGAACTCCAGAAGTTTTGCCATCCGGTTGAACATCTCAGCTATCTGAATATTGTCCATGTTTCCCCGTTCATCCCTATGTTCTTACCATGTACTTTAAAATTGTCAGCTTTATTCTTTCTTTTTGAGGGCTTCTTCAACAGCTTTTTTGTGGATATCACCGGATTCGTGTATCCCGCCTGCATTTCCCCTGACGGCTCTGCATGGGTATTGTTGAATGAGCAGTCCGGCTCTTGCAGGTGCATCCTCTACCTTTGTTCCTACGAGTTCTCTTGCCATGTGCCATGTACTTCCACATGGTGCTCCGCACAGTACCTCTACGGACTCGATCACTCCTTTGTCCGTGGCTATATCAAGGACCGGTATTGAGAGGTATGAGCAAAGTTCTTCAGTTTCGGGCTTTGCTTCAAGGGTACAGCAGATGTCCTCTACCTCGATGAGCATGTCATATTGCTTTGCAATACCCTGAAGCTCGAACACAGGTGCTTTTGAAGGTCCGCCTGGTACGATGAGTGCCTTAACACCGGCTTTCCCTGCCATGTGCGCTATTGCTACGGTCAGGTCTGGATGAAGCGAGTAAGTTATGATGATATCCGAATCAAAAACAGAGTTGTCAATATCGATCCCTTCCAGGAATTCCTCCGGCTCATCGATGAAGTCCGGCAGGTGTTCAGGTACTGAGGTACGGACAACCTTGAGACCTGTCCTGGATATGATGGTCTCTATAAGGCGGTTTCCGTATTTTCCTCTGGTGATAACACCGATAGTTGTCATTTTTTATCTCCTTCAGGGTTATTTTCCTTTGCATATATGCTTTGCCGGATGTATCGAGGTGATATTAAGGCGGTTTCCAATATATTTATCAACCGATTAGTATATTAATTAGTATTCATCTTAATTGTTTAGAGGAATGACAATGGACGATTACGACCCTAATAAAGTATATTTCAGATGCAATACCTGCGACTTCCTTTTTATGGAAGACCCGGAACGTTTCCCTGTTATGTGCCCACAGTGCGGCAGTGAGAATGTTTCACGGTCATGAGCAAGGAAATATTTTGTAACTGGAACAAATAACTAAATACTATTCCTTTACTTTCTTTCCTGATGTCAATGAAAGGTAAGCTCATTACTCTGGAAGGTATAGACGGTTCTGGTAAGTCGACTATCACAGCCCGGCTGAACTCTAATCCGGAATTCTCCGACTTTGTTTTCACAAGGGAACCAACCACCGGCTGGATCGGTGAGGCAGTTAACCGTGCGATACATTCCGATACAGATGAACTTGCAGAGCTGTTGCTTTTCACCGCAGACCATGCGGAACATATCTCCAAATTGATACTTCCTGCGCTTGAGAGCGGGAAGAATGTTATCTCCGATCGCTATTCAGGAAGCCGTTTTGCATATCAGGCAGTTACTCTGAAGGACAGGTTCCCTGATCCTATGCAATGGATACAGGACATCCACAAGGGCTGGACAGTGGTTCCTGACCTGACCATACTTTTTGATATCGATCCTAAGATCGCTGTGGAGAGGTGCGGTAATCGTGGAGATAAGACCAAGTTCGAGAAGATAGGCTTCCTTGAGGAAGTAAGGGAGAATTACCTGCGTCTTGCCAGACAAGATCCGGAAAGATTTGCGGTGATATATACTGACAAGAATATCGATGATATCGAGGCTGATGTTCTGGACATGATCACCTCTTTTTTGCGATAGATGATTATCTGACCTTTGTACCTTGTTTGCATAAAATATATGTATTTTTACAGGCCATATCCGGTAAGTGGGTATGTTCTCTCTATTTTTATATAGCTGGCTGACATACATATTGAATATGTAGGATCTACCTTCACAACATTCTGTGAGAACAGCTTCCAGTCAGGCAACATTCGATTCGGTAGTCGTTCAGAATGCACCGATCGGTATATGCATTTTTGACAGGAACGATAACCTGACACTATTGAACAGATCCATGGCAGCCATTCTGGGTGTGGCTGAAAAGGATATGGTAGGAAAGGATCCCTTCCGTGATATTCCTGCCTTCATGCGTGAGGATGATCAGGGTCTGGGACAATTATATGTTGATACTAAAAAATCTCTGAGATCATCTTTTAAGTCGCGTATGTCTGTGACCACACCGGCAGGTAAACATATTTTCATTTCTGTTCATATGGTACCTATTTTCAGTGAGGATGGGGACCATGAAGGGATAATTGCCTATGTCGAAGAAGTGAGCGAGCACTACTATAAAGAAAAGGTCCTGATCGATGAGATCTATAAGTTCAGGGATCTTGAATCAATTTACAGGAATATACCCTTTATTGCTTTTAGGTGGTCAGGTCAGGAAGGGTGGCCTGTTCAATATGTTTCCGACAATATCTCCCAGCTTGGCTATAATAAAGATGATTTCTTATCGGGAGACTTGAGATATATAGACATAGTTCATCCCGATGATGTTGGAAAACTGGTGTCTGAGGTGGATGCTTTCGAAAGAACGGACCAGATATATTTTTCCGATGATTATCGTCTGGTAAGCAAGGAAGGAGATGTCATCTGGGTGAATGAGATATCCCTGCTCACAGAGGATGGAGAAGAAGCCCCTTTCCGTTATGATGGTATAATCTTTGATATCACTGACAGGAAAATGAAGGAAAAGGAGCTTGAACGAAGTAAGGCGCATATCGAGAGCATATTCAGGGCAACGCCTGTAGGTATCGGTGTTGCTTCAAACAGGATATTCGTGGAGGTAAATGACAAGCTTTGTGAGATGCTTGGTTATTCCAGAGGAGAGCTCATCGGTCAGAGTTCCAGGATGATATATCCCGATGACCGATCTTATGAATATGTAGGTGCGGAGAAATATTCTCTGATCAATGAGACGGGGATCGGGGTTGTAGAGACAAGAATGGTCTGTAAGGGCGGGGAGGTTATCGATGTTATTCTGAGTTCGACACCGATAGATTCCGAATCCCTGTCAGAGGGTGTCACTTTTGCGGTACTTGATATTACTCATTTGAAAGATACAGAACGGGAATTGCAAAAACGTACTGAGGAACTCGAGCAGTTGAACAGTCTCAAGGACCTTTTCTCCGATATAATAAGACACGACCTGCTCAACCCTGCAAGTGCTATTGATGCCTATGCACAGCTTCTTGAGGAGATGGAAACAGATGAGAGGAAGCTCTACTTCCTGAACAAGATCACCGGGAGCAATGCTGACCTTATGAGCCTTCTTGAAAGTGCTTCCAGATATGAGAAGCTTAATTCTATTGAGGAGGTCGATTTTGAGAAAATGGACCTTGCTTCACTTTTTAAGATTGCGATCACTGGTCTTTCTAGGGAGATGGAATGTAAGGGAGTTACGGTGGATCTCTCTTCTGAGGGCCCATGTTACTCATACGTGAATCCTTTTGTAACTGAGGTATTTGTCAATCTCTTATCCAATGCTATAAAGTACGGGCCAGAGAATGGTGTTATTAGTGCTGATATCATTGATGAAGGGACTGTCTGGAAGGTTGCGGTCACTGACCAGGGAAGTGGGATCGATGATACGGATAAGCCATTTTTGTTCGAGCGGTTCAGACGTGCTGATAAGAAAGGTATCAAGGGCACAGGTCTGGGACTTGCTATTGTAAAACGAATAATGGAGCTACATAGTGGTGACTACGGGGTAGCTGACGATCCTGAAGGAAAAGGTAGTGTTTTCTGGGTGACCTTCAATAAGGTCGATGTAAAAGAGTAGTGAGGTAACCGTTGCCGGTTACTCAAGTTTGTTCTCATCTGCGAATTTGATGAGAGCTTCTCCAAGTGTACGGGTGTACTTTGGATTAAGGTTGAAGCGTGCCTTTTTCTGTCCGCCTCTCTCTTTTGCGATCTCGATGTATTCGTTCTCGTATCTTTCACTTGATGCGAGTGTGATGGTCAGGAACCAGCCTGCTCCCATCTTTATTTCTCCGTAGTTCTCGCCAATTTCTACATTATCTTCATTGTCTGCCATGATTACACCAAATAAATGTCAAATATATTATTAGTTCATATAAGATAAAAACTGGATCATTGCTGAACCATTTGGAGTGGGATCGAGCCGTTATGCAATGCTGTTGCGACAAGTGCTCCCTTTATCCCTATATCTTTTAATACCTCAATGTCTTCCACGTTACTGACTCCGCCACCGAGGAGCACATTATGCTTCGAGATAGAAACGATCTTACTTAAGAATTGTGAATCCACGCCGCTTGATGTGCCTACTCTGTCAAGGTCAAGTATGATTATGTCGTTGAGGTCACACTCGTTGAGCAGTTCTACTATCCTGAATGGGTCATCGGGCATTTCGGGGTCGTTACTGAGGATCTTTCCGTTCTTTTTGTCAATACTGACGTTGACCCTGCCCGGGTATAGTGCACTTGCCTTCCTGATTATATCAAGGGATGCTGTTTCAGTTCCGAGTACTACGGACTGTACGATCTCCATGACGTCCTCTGTCTCGGAGATGGATGTGATCCCTGGGTCGAGCATGACCGTTGTCTTCTCAGAGACTGCCTGTATAACATCGAAGTTCTTTTCCCTTTTACCGATACCCTGGAGAAGGTTGAGGTCTGCGATGTATACTTCTGCTGGTTTTACGGCTTCTGTTATCTTTACGGCATCGGAGCTATTGCATATATGACTTGAGAAGTGTATAGGCTTGTATTCACTGCGAGTACCGCCTTGCGCATGGACTACTGTCCGGTTGAATATATCAAGTACGAAGATGATACGAAACATATATAATTGATACATCTGTCATGCTATAAAAAAAGAGGTTAAAAAGATGAAATTACTCATTAGTCCTATCAACCCAGAAGAGGCAATTGCAGCATATGAAGGTGGTGCTGATATTGTTGATGTGAAGAATCCTAAAGAAGGTTCACTTGGTGCAAACTTCCCGTGGATCATTAGCTCTGTGAAGGAATCCATTAATGCTGGAAAACCAATAAGCGCGACTATAGGTGATTTCAATTTCAAGCCGGGCACTGCATCACTTGCGGCACTTGGCGCAGCAGTTGCAGGTGCAGATTACATTAAGGTCGGTCTCTATGATGTCCAGACCGAAGAACAGGCTCTTGAGATGCTCACCAACATCACAAAGTCAGTAAAGAACTACGATCCTACAAAGAAGGTTGTAGCATCAGGTTATTCCGATTACGAGCGCATCAACTCCATAAACCCACAGCTTCTTCCTGCCATCGGCGCAAAGGCTGGCGTGGATGTAGTTATGGTTGACACAGGTATCAAGGACGGCCGCTCAACATTCGAGTTCATGGATGAGGAAGAGCTCACAAAGTTCACATCAGCTATCCGTGCTGTAGGTCTTCAGTCCGCACTTGCCGGAACCCTCAAGTTCGAGGACCTTCCAGTGCTCAAGCGCATCCAGCCAGATATCATCGGCGTGCGCGGCATGGTCTGCGGCGGCGACAGGACATCCTGCATCAAGGCAGAACTTGTCGACAAGCTGAAGAACGAGATGTGAATTCATTTCACTTCTCATATTTTACTCTATTTTTTATCTCTGGTTTTGACAGTCTTTTTTGCACCAGCTTTGCTTTTGTTGTGGTATGGGCTTCTGGGTTGCAATTACAGGAATGTAATTTATGCCGAAGCAGAACAGGGATATTTTACAAATGCTCGAGTAGATCCTTTCGATCAGTAATGTAATAGAAAATTATCTTACTTTATTAAGGAGTTTATGAATATCTGAATTTTTCTCTTAACATTCATCTTCAATTAAGTCCACTGATGAAGATCATGAACCATATGCACGATAAAATGATGACAGGTATAAGATACATTTTCTTTCTTTTTGCTCCAAAGTACCCTCCCATTCCGCCAATGATCGCCAGGGTTCCAAAATAAAGAATAGCGATTCCGATCCGCGATGTATCTTGATCATGTGTTCCTGTCAAAACCAAGATGCCAGATAATAAAAACCCTAATACTGGAACTACTCCAACTATGATGGATCCGATCTTATCCCTTGAAAACCAGCCATAGATAATGGGCACCACAGTATATGCAAAAAAGACAATTTCGGAAACAAAAACCAAGAGAAATAGTATTACTGATAACCCTAGCGAATAAAACAATTGTTCAGATGTTATAGATGACATTATAATTCGAAGAAATTTCCGTTCAACCATTTTGTTTCCCATCTTTTCATATATTGTTTTCAACAGAACGATGCTAATTATTTTTTCGAATTGCAATGTACAACATTTAAAACCAAATTTATAATTAACCCTCTTCTTAATAAAGTTGTGCTATATAGTTAAATATTTTATATTCGTCTCACTTCCATCATTGAGGGTTATAGTTGGGGATATATCCTGTTTTTAGTAAACTACTGATTTTCTTCGATTCAGTACATTTCAGTAATTTTCTGATAATTTGATTTGTTTCAATCCCTCGGCAATCTCTTCTATGTATGCTGGAACTGATCAGTGAGAAATTTGAATATCACATCTCAAGGTCAAGGATTTCCCAGTGCTCAAGTGCATTCAGCCAGATATCATCGGTGTGCGCGGCATGGTCTACGGCGGCGACAGGACATCCTGTATCAAGGCAGAACTTGTCGACAAGCTTAAGAACGAGATGTGAATTTCTTTCACTTCTCATATTTTACTCTATTTTCGATCTCTGTTTTTGACAGTCTCTTTTTGGTCTAGCTTTGCTTTTGTTGTGGTATGGGCGGCTAGGAGTTTTCCTTTGATTGAGAGCTTAGGCAAATTCAATAAAAAGCATCATTATAATAAACAGTGCAATTGCCATCCCAAGTACAAGATACAGTCGAAGATTGGCGTTTTTATAATCCGACTCCAAAGATTCTATGAAAGACTCTTGATCATCATCTACATTATGTGATCTCTTGGTATCAATAATCATATATTTCAATGTCACCGATTCGCTACCAAGAATACCCATAATTGTACCTATAACAATACCGCCAAAAAAAAGGAGTCCTGTACCTGCATCAATTACAATTTCCATAATCACAACTATGAAACGTTACAATGTTAAGTCTTCCTTTTATCGGCGTTAAAGTCAAAACCAAATAATGATGTTTATGTTCTGGTTTTGACCCCTTCTACACCTTTTCTTTTATAATCATAGCAATTAGGAGCACAGCACAGACAATAGCAGTGGGATAATATTCAACATATACCGAAAGTACTCAAACCCCAGAAACGTTAAATCTAACCTCTGCTGAATATATTATTAATGACGACCATCGATACCGTATTCAAGAACAGTTCTCTGGTGATGCAGCTTGACAGATGAGATCACAGTCAGCGTTGGTCAGGCGTATCCCCGTGATGCAGGCAGGGGAATTGCCAGGCTCGATAAGACCCTCATGCAGCAGATAGGCGCTATTAGTGGCGATATCCTTGAGATAAAGGGTAAGGAGAAATGCTACGCCATAGTCTGGCCGGGGTATGTGGAGGACTCGGGCAAGGAACTTGTAAGGATCGATGGTAACCTCAGGAACAACGCCAAAGTGGGTATCGATGAGAAAGTGACCATGAAAAAGGTCCATGTGGAAGAGGCTGAATCACTGAGCCTTGCTCCCACAAGGGAGACACATCTTGTAGGCGGAGCACGTTTCATCCTGAGAATTCTGGAGGGTCGTCCGGTTGTCAAGGGACAGAACATCCGTGTGGAGACCGTTAACAATCCTATTTCCTTTGTCGTACTTTCCAGCAAACCTTCAGGTCCTGTGGTCGTAACAAGGAACACGAGGATACAGCTCAGGGAGAAGGCAGCCATTGCCGAGACCACAGCCGGACAGGTCACCTATGAGGACATAGGAGGTCTTCAGAGGGAACTGGGACTGGTGCGTGAGATGATCGAACTTCCACTCAAACATCCCGAACTCTTCAATAAACTCGGTATCGACCCTCCCAAGGGTGTGCTCTTGTTCGGTCCGCCAGGAACAGGTAAGACACTTATCGCAAGAGCCGTTGCAAGTGAGACCGATGCAAATTTCGTTTCGGTTAGCGGACCGGAGATAGTTTCCAAATACTATGGTGAGAGCGAACAGAAGCTCCGTGAGATCTTCGAGGAAGCTCAGCGTAACGCTCCAACCATCATCTTCGTTGATGAGATAGATTCCATAGCTCCAAAACGTGACGAGGTCGTAGGGGAAATGGAGCGCAGGGTCGTTGCCCAGTTGCTCTCTCTCATGGACGGTCTGGCATCAAGGGGCAAGGTCATAGTCATAGCCGCCACCAACCGCCCGAACTCTATCGATGAGGCTCTCCGACGTGGTGGCAGGTTCGACAGGGAGATCGAGGTTGGTATCCCTGACTCAGATGGCAGATTGCAGGTCCTTTACGTACACACAAGGGGCATGCCTCTTGAAGAAGGACTTGAGCTCAAGGAAATAGCAGCAGTTACTCACGGTTTTGTAGGTGCTGACCTGTCTTCCCTGTGTAAAGAAGCTGCAATGCATGCCCTGCGGCGTATGCTGCCTGAACTCAAGATCGATGATGTAGAGGATGAGATCCCGGCAGAGTTCATGGAAAAGCTTGAGGTCACCAGAAAGGACTTCGATGAGGCATTGAAGAACATCGAACCATCAGCCATGAGGGAGGTCTTCGTGGAAGTTCCCTATGTGGGCTGGGAGGATATCGGTGGTCTTGAAGCCGCCAAGCAGGAGCTTGTGGAGGCTGTTGAATGGCCTCTGAAATATCCGGGTCTTTTCGATGCTGTCAAGACAAAGCCACCAAGAGGTATCATGCTCTTTGGTCCGCCGGGGACCGGTAAGACCATGCTCGCAAAGGCCGTTGCTACGGAAAGCGAGGCTAATTTCATAAGTATCAAAGGTCCTGAACTTCTCAGTCGCTACGTCGGTGAATCCGAACGTGCCGTCCGTGAGACATTCAGAAAAGCAAAGCAAGCCGCTCCAACCATCGTATTCTTCGATGAGATCGATTCCATGGCATCAGAACGTGGTTCCAGTGTGGATGCACACACCACCGAGCGTGTGGTGAGCCAGATCCTCACTGAGATCGATGGTGTCGAGGAACTCAAGGATGTAGTGATAATCGCTGCCACCAATCGTCCTGATATAGTAGACCCTGCCCTGCTGCGTCCGGGAAGGTTCGACCGTCTCATCTATGTCCGTCCACCTGACAGGGAGAGCCGTGAGAAGATATTTGGGATCCATCTTGAGGACAAACCACTTGCTGACGATGTGAGCATCAAAGAACTTGCCGACATCACCGAAGGCTATGTGGGTGCTGACATCGAGTCGATCTGTCGTGAAGCCTCAATGCTTGCACTGCGTGAAGTGATAACTCCTGGCATGGATCCGGAAGAAGCTATGGAGAAAGCTGCTGGTATCAAGGTCACAGCCGAACACTTCCTTAAAGCCAAAAAGCGTGTAAGGCCGACCACTTCCAGAAGTGCTATGAGTTTCTACGAGCAATCTGCTGAATCCTTTGCAAGGTATGCAGCCAACGAGGAAGAGAAGGAAGTTGATGAGGATGATGAAAGGGCGTATCAGTGATATCTCAAGTAACCATTCATCTCATTTTAATCTAAAATAAAAAGGAAAAAGGGACGATCAAAGTCCCTTTCCATTGTTCTCTAATTTCGGTGCGTTCTCATGCATCACAGTATCCTCATTAGTTAGCACGAATTTGCTTACCATTTCCTGCATTGCAACAGCCATTCCTGCAAGTTCATGTGAGCTCTGTGCAAGTTCATGCATAGATGCATCCTGCTGTTCCACAGATGCTGATGTTTCCTCTGTTCCTGCGGCTGCTTCCTGTGATATTGAAGTGACCTCTTCCACAGCGGCAGTGATCTCCTCGATAGAAGCTGACTGTTCCTCAGCAGCAGCAGCAATATCCTGTACCATTTCAGCAACTCTCATGGAGCCTTCAACTATCTCTCGCATGGATGCGACCGTCTCATCAAGTGCCTGTACTCCACTGGAAACTGTCGTATTGCCTCTCTCAACAGAATCTACAACAACAGTGGTTTCCATCTGGATCTCATTGATCAGATCTGATATCTCTTTAGCAGCTCCGCCAGATTCTTCTGCAAGTTTTCTCACTTCATCCGCAACAACAGCAAATCCCTTTCCGTGTTCTCCTGCACGGGCTGCCTCAATAGCTGCATTCAGTGCAAGGAGGTTTGTCTGGTCTGCAATATTTGTGATAAGACTGACGATCTCTCCGATCTGCTTGGATTTTGCTTCAAGTTCCTTTATCGCGTTTACTGACTCAATGGATGCCTTCTCGATATCTTCCATCTGTCTCATCAGTTCCTCTGACCTGTCACCGACAGACCGGGTCTTCTCACTTGAATCCGTGGCTATCTCAGCTGATCTCTGGGCATTGACCGCGATATCCTGTACGTTGGCAGACATATCGTTCATTGCTCTGGAGATATCCTCCGCTTTTGAGGACTGTTCATGTGCACCTCTTGCGATATCGCCAATGGTCTTTGAGACCTGTTCAGATGTGGTTGCGATCTCGCCGATGGATGCAGACATCTGCTCTGATGTACTTGCTATCACGTTGGAGTTATTGGTGATATCGGTAATGATGTTGTTCAATGTCTGCATTATATCATTGAGCCCTCTGGGTATTGCCTCGAAATCTACTCCGATATCTGTCTCTGCCCTTCTGTCAAGTTTACCTTCAAGGGCATCGCTTGATATGTGTTTGAAATCCTCCACGATATCCTCTATGGGTTTGGTTATGGAACGTGCTATCATGTAGGCTATTCCTGCCATGGCAATGATCGCAATGATGGATATGATGATAAGCTGGTTCCTGAGTTCCATGGCACCTTCAAGGATCTCTTCCTGAGGGATGGTCAGGACAAATGAGAAATCCGTGGTTTCCATTGGGTAATATACCATGGTAACTTCTTTTCCGGTGGTGGGGTCGACAACCTCGATGTGCCCTCCTATTCCCTTCTCGATATCCACTGCCATCTTATCTATCTCAGGGTCGTTCAGGTCTGTAAGGTATTTAGTTCCTATCCAGTCCTTTTCAACAGGATGTGACATGAACATGCCTGTATTGCTCACCATGAAAGCATACCCTGTATCAAAGACCGTGACCTGTGATACCTCGTCATCAATATAGTCAAGTGAGACATCTGCTCCTGCAATTCCTGCAAATTCCCCATCTTTCATTATTGGGGATACGTAGCTGATCATCATGACACCGTCATACATGAAAGGTTCAAGAATTACGCTTTCTTCCAGTGTTTTTGGCAACTGGTAATAATCATCGGTCTCATATCCTGCAAGAGGATCAAGTGAAACAGAACCACCGATCCTGCTCCAGTATGGGACGAACCTTCCTGTAGAGTCATGTCCATCTGCATCTGTGAACTCTGCATCATTCCCATCGAATGCATTTGCTTCATAGGCCACATATGTTCCAAGCAGTCCCTGGTCATCTTCCAGAAGCTCCTTCAGGATAGCATTGACCTCGTTCCTGTTGCCTGTATCATAGTTTTCCATTGTGTTCGCAAGGGTCTTAGCAAGCAGTTGGTTGGATTGCATATCACTGTCGTACTGGTAAGCATATCCTCTGGAAACACTCTCCGCTTCCGAGTATGCCATGTCTATCTCCTGCTCAGTGACCTTGTCAACGATCACGTAAGTGCTTATGGTCATAAGGATCGTGACGCTTATGACGATATATAGGATCAATCTGGTGTTGATATTCATTTTGTTGAAATTCATATTTCTCGTCCATTTTTATTATCTACTTCAGAATAAGTGCAACACCGTCACACAAAATATAAATACTGATTTATAATATTTAAATCAAACTATATTATGTATGTTTATAATCTCTTACTGGTGATGGATGTGCTTTTTTTGAGTATTGTAATGGAATTCAAGGAGAAATATATTTATATTACTTGTTTTGGGAAAAGCGCAAATTTGCTGACACAAGTACTATTAAAAATTATTGGTTGTCTGCCTTATTATTGGTCATTCAGCAAATTCTCCGTTCAGATATGATCTTGGTATTTTCCTTCCTGCGTAGTGAAAATGACCGGAATTGTTTCAGTTGATGCTATTAAGTCAACTGCTAAGAAGAGCAACAGTTATTATTGCTGATCCTTCCGATGAGCATCAGCGTTGATACATGATACTATAATGATCACAGGTTGCCTATGATAATAGAGATCAAAAAAGAAAGTGACAGGAAATTAACTTCAGGTTCCTGTGGACCTGTAATTTCAAATTATTGGGTTCTATTATAGAGCTCCCTGATGTATGAGACCAGTTTCTCTTTACTGAACTCTCCCTTTTGCATTACTCCGAGCACGCGGCCATCAAGTGCCTCTTCATCTTCTTTATCAAGATATTTGGCTGTGCAGATCACTATGGATATATCTGATGTTGTAGGCTGGCTTCGGAGTGCATTGACCACATCAAATCCACTGACCTCCGGCATCATAAGATCAAGTATCACAAGATCTGGATTTTCCCTGAGTGCAATGTCAATAGCTTCCTGTCCGCCATAGGCTGTCATAATCTCAAGGTCCATTCCCGATACCATTTCAGATATGACTTCCACAGCAGCCTTTTCATCATCGGCTATAAGGACCTTCAGGGTATGCTTCTTTGTTTCTTCCTTTATCCTGTCGATAGCCGAGATAAGCTTGTCCTTTTGAACCGGTTTCAGGAAATGTTCCACAGCACCCCAGACGATACCTGTATGTCCCTCATCCATCATTGATATCATGATCACAGGTATGTCCTTTGTATCCTTGTCTGCTTTCAAGTGGCTCAACACTTCCCATCCATCCATTCCGGGCATCATCACATCAAGGGTGATCACGAATGGTTTTAGTTCTCTTGCAATATCCAATGCTTCTTTTCCGTTGTTGACGGATACGACCTTGTAACCCTCCGTACTCAGAGTGGCTTCAAGTAATTCCCTGGAATTGTCGTCATCCTCTACCACAAGTATGAGCTTATCATCGCCCTCAAGGTTTTGTTCTTTTGTATTCTCGTATGAAGTTTCTGTTATTTCATTAACAGGCTTATTTTCAACTTGTGAGGGCTGTGTTTCTACAGTATTGTTATCTTCTGAGCCCGGTATTTCGAAGACGAAGGTAGTTCCTTTGCCTTCTTCACTTTCAACCCAGATACTTCCGTTATGTAATGCTATGAACTTCTTAACAAGAGAAAGTCCAAGCCCGGTTCCTTCATACTGGCGATTGGCCGCAGAGTCAAGTTGTGTGAACGGGATGAACAATTTTTGCATATTCTCCTCTGAGATACCGATACCAGTATCCTTCACATATATCCTGTCCATTCCATCTCTTCTCTCGATAATTACCTCGATCTTTCCACCCTTGGGTGTGAACTTGATGGCGTTACTAATAAGATTATAGAGTATTTGCTTGAACCTGATCTTGTCAGCATAGATGTTGACTATGCTCTCATCTATAGTGTAGGACATGATCACGCCTTTCTTATTGGCAAGGGGTGCTACCAACTGGCTGACCTCAGTGAATACCTCTTCCACAGGGAATGTTTCTATATGGAGGTCAAGCTTTCCTGCCTCTATTTTGGAAAGGTCAAGTACATTATTGATAAGTGATAGCAGATGTTTACCGCTTGCAGATATATTGCTGAGATACCTTTCCTGCTGAGTGGTCATTTCTCCTGCATTACCTTCGATTATCAGGTCTGAGAACCCTATTATGGAATTGAGTGGAGTACGGAGCTCGTGACTCATGGTGGCAAGGAAATCACTTTTAGCGCGGTTGGCAGATTCTGCTTCTATCTTTGCCTGTATAAGGTCATTTTCTGCTTCCTTGATCTTTGTCATATCTACAAAGCTCTCGATCAGATACTTATTTTCTCCAATTGTCACAGTTACGACCGATTTCAGGATGGGTATGTTCTCTCCCTTTGCATTGATGAGGATACGCTCTGAGCGGTTCACTATATCTCCAAGATCACTAATAGGGCACTTTCCCTTTTCTGCCGGACACACGAACTCATGGCATAACTTTCCAATGATATCCTTTTTAGGAAGTCCTATTATCTCTTCTGCAACAGGGTTGACATCGGTGATCAGGTGTGTGTGTTCATCAATGACTATTACTCCACTAATGATGTTCTCTACAATGGACTCCATTCTCTTCTTGCTTATGAGCTCAGCCTCTTGGATCTGCTTCTCGTTATCTTCCAGGGTCTCAAGCATATAATTTATGTTCTCAGAGAGGTCGTATAGTTCATCGCTGCCGGTTATATCTACTCGTGAGGACAGGGTTCCGCTTTTTGTTATCTCTTTGAGGTTCTTACTTATCAGAGATATGCGGGATAGCACATATTTCTCAAGGGAAATAATAAGCACCAGTCCATAGATGAATCCAAGGAGCAGAATAGCATATAGAAGATAGGCAATGGCAGACTGTCCCTGTTGATATATGTCCCTGGTCATCTCGATCTCAAGAGTGAACATGGGGTCGCCATTTATGTCATTCAGGATGTCTGTTCCTCTGACCGTGTTGCCATTGAGATATTCGATATCAATGCTATTTCCATTCTGTGATATCAGGGTTTGATCAGTCATGTGATCAGGACCTTCTGTCCCGATCGGCTGGATATCCAGATACAATTTTGTTTTATGCTCCAGTTCCTCAATAATTCTCTGATCGATATACTTGCCTACTATCAAGGTACCTGCGATCGGTTCATATTCAGTACTTCTGGTAACGGGGTTAGAGGATACTAGCATCGGTCCTTCGGGTGTGTTTATTATACCCTGCACGTATGACGGCTCAGAAGAGCTGGAGAACAGGATATCATTGGAGCCTATCTCTTCAAGTACTTCTTCAGAGACCTCTTCCTCAACATGGGAATCAAGATCAGCTCCGATAGCACTGTAAAGCTGCCTGTTATCATCATAAAAGAGCATCATGTCTATTTGCAGATTCTCCATGGAGTAGGTATCAAGATTGTTCTCTACGTAGAACTCATCTTCTCCAAGTAGATAGTAATAGGAATCATCCCAGTGTCCCCAGTCGTTAGAGAGTATGACCAGATTCTCGGTACGTGATTCGATCGCAGCATTAACACGATCTATATTCTTTGATACTTCTTTTTCTTCAAGCTCTTTGAAACTCTCTTCTGTTATTTGTCCGACAGTTAATGTCAGTAATAATATCAAACAGAAAAATGTGGTTCCAAGAATTACCAGTGTCTTACTGCGTATTTTCATCCTACCCCTCAATGAATATTTTTTATTTCTTCAAGAATGCCGTGAAGATGTCTATATATAAGATCTTGACCATGGTTGTGGCTTGAGCAGGAAACCTCAATTATTATATACAGTTCAATTGTGCTTTAATAACATAGGATATATAATTTTATATTTAATCTTGTTGAATCTCAGAGTAGTATGTATCAACTGGACTACCAAAAATACTTTAAACCTACTCTGCTCTTTTATATATAGGGTAAATATCTCATGATGCCCGGGTGAATGTGATCAAATGCTAAGACAGCGTTTTGTTCTGGATACGACTGCACTGACCGACCTGCAAGTCAGGGAGAAACTTGGTAAAGACACTATATGTGATGGAATGAGAGAGGTACTGGACCTTATAGCAAGTTCCAGACTGAATCTTGACATAAGTTGTTATGTTCCCTTTCCTTCTGTGTATAAAGAGTTGCATGAGTTCGCCAAGAACAATACTTGTGACAGCGATGTTATTGCAAAGATCGATACATGGCTTGTTAAGAAAGCTCCTGATCGGTACAATGTGCAGATCCCTTCCAAGGTATTCCATGAGTATGTCTCTCACATGAGGGAACGTATCAACAAGGGCATGGTGATAGCCGAGGAGACAATATGGGATGCCTCTACAGAATGCCTTCTCATAAATACCAAGGCCGAGACAAAGAAGGATATAAGCTTCGATCTGGAAAAAAGAGTTATCGGAGGGCATATCGGTAAGTTCAGGAACAAGTATCGTTCTGCACTTCGTTACGGCATCCTTGACAGTGCTCCTGATATAGATGTGCTCATACTTGCAAAGGAACTGGATGCTGCTGTGGTGGCAAGTGATTTCGGGATCCAGAAGTGGGCAGAGGAGCTTGGTGTGAGATTTGTTCCTGCGCATACATTCCCAATGATATTACAGGAATACCTGAAGCATGCGGAGTCATCCGGTTCATTATTGTCATCAGATGAATAGTTATTAATCCGATACAGGTGTACTTTATATCACGTATCATAACTTCCAATAGTGGGTAATTAATTTGGGAGGGGTTCAATTGCGAAATATCACAGTAGAGAAATTCAGGTCTGTAAGTGCTCCTGAGCAACATCTTGAGATCGTTGAAAGAAAAGGGCTGGGTCATCCTGACAGCATATGTGATGCCATCATGGATAGGATCTCCGTGGACCTTTGTACCGAATATCTTGAAAAGTTCGATGCTATCCTGCATCATAATATCGATAAATGTCTGCTTGTTGCAGGTGAGACCGCAGGGATATTCGGTGGGGGTGTCATGGTCGATCCTATGCTTCTTGTGATAGGTGACCGTGCAACGTACAAGGCTGATGATATTGAGGTTGATGTTGCCAACATAGCAGTTGACACGGCAAAAAGATGGTTCGATGAGAATCTCCGTTTTGTAAAGCCGGATTTTGTGGAATATCAGGTCGAACTAAAGCCCGGTTCTGCAGAACTCACCGATATCTTCAGGAGACAGAAAGGCATCCTTGGTTCAAATGACACTTCGGCTGCAGTGGGCTATGCTCCTCTATCTTTCACAGAGCAGGCGATACTGGACATGGAAAGACATCTCAACTCAACTGATTTCAAGGACGAATACCCGGAATCCGGCGAGGATGTCAAGGTCATGGGGATAAGGCGCGGGAATAAGTTCGATGTAACAGTTGCAATGCCACTTATCGATTCCTTTGTTGACTCGGAACAGCATTATTTCAACATGAAGGAAAGTATTTTCATAAAAATGAATGCGTTCCTTACAGATTACATGGAAGAAAAAGGGGTACAGATGAATGCCTGTATCTCATTCAATAATCTTGACATCCAGGGGCGTGGCATGGAAGGTATCTATACCAGTGTTACGGGAACATCGGCTGAAGATGCTGATTGCGGACAGGTGGGAAGAGGCAATCGTGTGAATGGTATAATCCCTCTTAACCGTCCGGTGAGCAGTGAGGCAGCAGCAGGGAAGAATCCGGTGAGCCATGTAGGGAAGATATACAATGTGCTTTCGCATCATATAGCTGCCAGGATCGTGGAGAAGGTACCCGATGTCAAAGAGGCATATGTGTGGCTTCTTAGTGATATTGGTGTTTCCATTGATCATCCAAAGGTTGCAGCAGCTCAGATCGTCATGAAAAAAGGCTCAGTTGATTCCGTGGCAAAAGAGGTGGAAGAGGTCATCGACTTCGAGCTTGAGCATATACAGGACTTCTGTATGCAGCTTGCCAGGGGAATGATCCCTGTGTGCTAAGTCAGGCTCCTGCAATGAAGGAAATGAGTGCAAAGGCCATAGCCATCTTGAACATCTTTGATGATCTTGCAGGATCATCCTTTCCAAGTATCTCGTAGACAGCTACTGCAAAGAGTATGTCTGCTATGGCAACGATCATGAGGTATCGTACGCTCATGAGCGATTGCAGGTATGGAAGCGGGCTTGCGAGTACGGCAATAAGGCCTATGAGCGATGCCAGGTATGCTGCTTTCTTAGCTCCTATCATTATTGGCAGTGTATGAGCTCCATCTTCTCTGTCACCTTCAATGTCCTCTATGTCCTTGACTATCTCTCTGGCAATAGTTGCAAGTGTTGCCAGCAGGAAGAGTACGAACACTCCGTTGATACCTCCATTATCAAAGAACACTGCACCTCCGAAAAGGAATGTAGAGCCAGTGAGGTATCCAACTGCAATGTTCCCGAGCAGTGCTGTACGTTTCAGGGTACTTGCATAATATATCAGAAGCAATGAGTTCACAAGAGCAATAGCACCGCATATCAGGTTTATTGATGCTGCAAGTATCGTGCCGATGCCAAAAAGTGCAAGTGAGAAATATAATGCTGTCCTGAGACCTATCTTTCCCGAAGGAATAGGTCTTTCAGGTTTGTTTATCCTGTCAATATCAATATCGAAATAATCATTTATGGCATTCCCTGCGCCTGTCACAAAGAACACTACCATGAATACTTTCAACGCATCTAATGCCGGGAATACTATAAGGTCTGAACTGAGAAGGGATGTATTGGACGCAACGATGTTGTATGCTATGAACACTCCCACGACAGCGGCAATTCCTGCCATAAGGCAGTTGCCTGAACGCATCAGTTTCAGATATGTCTGCATGATATGCTTACCTGCTTCGTTTCACTTCAAGCATCCTGTCAAGTGCTACCCTTGCCTTGTTCCTTATTTCCTCAGGAACTGTTATCACATGCTGCATGTTCTCAAGTGAGAGCAACAGTGATCCAAGGTCGATGGCCTTCATTTCAGGACATACCGTGTATTCGGAAACGTCATAGAATCTCTTTTGAGGATTGTCCTTTCTTAATTTGTGAAGGATACCTCTCTCAGTAGCAATTATGAACTCATCTCCGGCGGTCTTCACGTACTCGACCATGCCGGTGGTGCTGAATACCTTGTCCGCAAGATCGATGACATCTCTGCGGCATTCGGGATGTGCCAGTACCTCTGCATCAGGGTGCTCTTCTTTGGCCCTGATGACATCTGTTGTAAGTATCTGGTTATGTGTAGGACAGTATCCTTCCCATGGGATGATCTTCTTTGTTGTGTATCTTGAGACATAGTCAGCAAGGTTCTTGTCAGGCACAAAAAGGATCTCATCCTCTTCGAGTGAATTTACGACCTCAACAGCATTTGCTGATGTGCAGCATATATCACATTCTGCTTTCACATCTGCTGTTGAGTTAACATAACAGACCACAGCAGCATCAGGATATTTCTTCTTCTCTGCACGTAATGCATCTGCTGTTACCATGGAAGCCATAGGACAGCCTGCATATAGCTCCGGTAAAAGGACGGTCTTCTCAGGACTGAGGATGGCTGCACTCTCTGCCATGAAATGTACTCCGCAAAATACTATTACATCGGCTTCCTGTTCCATTGCCTGTTTGCTCAGGCCCAGTGAGTCACCTGTGAAATCAGCAATGTCCTGTATCTCCCCACGCTCATAGTTGTGTGCAAGGATCACAGCATTACGTTCTTTTTTCAACTCCAGTATCCTTTCAATTATATCTTGAGTATTCTGCATGGGATCATAACCTTTGTGAAATGTTTTTCCTGAAATTCCATGTAATGGGGTTTAGCATGGGTCAGGGAGCTACTCGCTCATGTGCCTACCTGAAAAGGATCAGTTATCTTTTTCAGGGTCGCTATGGCAGAAAGGGATGCAAGGTAGCTGCTCTTTGGATTAGAAGGAGATGGCACGTTCTCGACCCTGGTTGTGAACTCTCCGAATGCACCTTCAACTGTGATCTCATGTATATTACGTGTCAGCGCCGGATTTGCCACAATCTTGACCTTTGTCTTTTCAAAACCTATGCCTGCGATGCTCAGGGTTGCAGCAACGTTGACATTTGCCGGGAATGCCTTGACCGCTTCACTTGCCGGTCCTTCGAAAAGGATGGTCTTGCCATTGATCTTGTCAAGGTCTATATTGTTCCTTATGATGTAAGGTGCACCAGCAAGTCCTCTCGGTGGTTTCTGTGTTGTGAGTGTTACGGAATATATCTCTTCGGATGAGGCAGATCTGAGTCCGTCAAGCCCTACGATCGCTCCTGAGGGGAGGTATACCTTACAATTGTTGTCCTTTGCAAGCCCACGTATCATTTTGTGGAACTTCTCATCTGCAAAGGCGCCGACACTCATTATCATTGCATCACAATGTGCGTGGAGTGCTGCTGGTATTACCTCATAGACCGCTTTCTGTGAAGCGCATTCAACAAGCAGGTCTATCTCTTTTATCATTGTGGCAGTTTCCATGAACTCTGGTCTGGAATTCTCCAGTGTTGCAAGGAGCTTGTCCACATCTTCCTGATTCCTGTCGTAAATGGCAAAAAGCTCTGCTTCGATCGTGCCATTATCAATGGCCTGGCATATGCTGGTACCTATGGTGCCGCAGCCGATTATTCCTATCTTGAGCATTATCTATCCCTGAAAAGTAAGCTGATCGATTAGATTTGTTGATTACTGCTTATATTGATCGGTTAAGTAGATTTTGCTTATAATGCTGAAAGCTTATAAATGTCTTTATCGTAAATATCCAGATATTATGATATTCACACATGAGATCGAGAGCTTCCTGGAAGAGGACCTGGGATATAATGATGTCTCCTGCAAACTGGTCCCTGAAAGGAATGTAGAGGCTACTATATTCGCTAAAGAGGATTGTACGCTTGCTGGTCTGGACATTGCAGCAGCTATTTTCGAGTATTTCGGGATAAACTATAGTACCGAACATGAAGATGGTGAAATGCTCTCTCAGGGAGGCATCATATTCTCTCTGAGTGGCAGCTCTCTCTCGATACTACGGGCCGAGCGACTGACCCTTAACTTCCTGGGTCATCTCTGTGGTATTGCAACGAACACAAGAAAGTGTGTGGATATTGCCCGGAAGCATTCGGATGTAAGGATAGCATGCACCAGGAAAACCACTCCTGGTATTCGCAGATACGAGAAGATGGCGGTAATAGCTGGTGGTGGTGATCCTCACAGGTTCAACCTCACAGATACTATTATGATCAAGGATAATCATGTGAAGCTAATGGGTGTCGAAGGTGCTATTATGTCTGCAAAGCAGAAAGCAGGTTTTACCCAGAAAATAGAGGTAGAGGTAGAATCCACTGCAGATGCCATCCACGCTGCAAGGTCAGGTGCAGATATCATCATGCTCGATAACATGGAGCCTTCAGAGGTTACAGATACAATAGACCGTTTAAGGGAAGAGAATATCCCGGAGCACGTTATTATTGAGGTATCCGGTGGTATCAACATGGAGAACCTTAATGATTATGCAAAGACCGGTGCAGATGTGATATCTATGGGTTCCCTCATACATCGTTCCAGATGGATAGATATCAGCCTTGAAATAACAGAATAATTTCTGACAGGCTATGAATGTCGAAATACAGCTGCCACAACACAAAATTT
The DNA here is from genome assembly GCF_900114835.1 of Methanolobus profundi. Taxonomy (GTDB): domain Archaea; phylum Halobacteriota; class Methanosarcinia; order Methanosarcinales; family Methanosarcinaceae; genus Methanolobus; species Methanolobus profundi. Next base: position 178,801 of record NZ_FOUJ01000005.1, read on the forward strand.
TAATAATGATCATAATCATAACATTTATATCAAAAACTGCGTATTTTACTGAAAAACAAAATCAAATTTTGATTCCTTGAGGGAAATATGGTCCGTACCACTCGTTTGTTAACATTTACTCTGTGTATGATATTTTTCTGCATCGCAATGGCTGGTAATGCCTCTGCAGCAGTTGAATTGTATAATGGTTCTATCACCACAGGTGATGGATATCAGGTAAATAATTTTGTCATCGAACTCACAGATGCTTTTCCGAGTGCTGAGTCTGCTTCTTTCTATGTGTACAATAATGGAAATGAAGTAGATGATTTCCTTGTTAATGAGGATGATTCATATGAGTTCGATTTTGAGGACGATGCAACGATAGAGGTGACTTTGCTATCTGTGAGCAGTGGTACGCTTCCAGTGGCAAGGGTCTCTATTGTGCTCAATAACTACCTTCTCAATGATGTCTTTGAGAGCGGTGTTGTCGACGGTGGCTACAAGTATGCAGTCTATTCAGGTACCCCTGAACTCAAGATAACCAAGACCATCGATAAGTCCGATATCAGTGCAGGTGACCTTGTGCGTGTTACCGTTACTGTGGAGAATGTTGGTGATGACAAAGCAACTGATGTAATATTCCAGGAACCACAGCAGGCTAAATTCCTCTTGTACGAGTCATTTGTAAGTCAGACCGGTGAGACCACTGTTGAGGTTGGCGAGTCCAAGACCATATTTGTGTATCAATTAAAGGCAACTGAAGAAGGTACTTATACACTTTCACCTACTACAGCTACATTCTCTAATAATGCAGGGGCAGATTTCCCGCAGGCATCCTCTAATTCTCCGGTGATAACAGTGGAGAAGGGCGAGGATCTTGTCAATGCGGACATAGAATTCACAACAACTCTTGATAAATATACTGTCAGCAGAAACGAGGATATTCAGGGTACGATAAAGATAAAGAACACAGGTGATACTTCAGCTACAGGTGTAACTGTAAATATACAGGTTCCTGAAGGTCTTGAGTTCACAGGTGGTTCTGGTGTCGAGACAATATCAGGTGTTCCAACAATATACCTTGAGTCATTTGGCGTCCAGCAGGAAAAGGAATTCACTTTCACATTGAAGGCTGCAGAAGTAGGTACTTATACTATTTCCACTGAGAACAGTTATCTCTATGATAATGGTATTGATGCCCAGTTGCAAAAGGTCACATCCGACCAGGTTACCAACAGCATCTATGTTACCAAAGGGAAATATGATCATCTTCTGGAACAGCCTATATACATCTATGTGGTGCCTTTGGTGATAATTGGAGCTATAGCTGGTTGGATCTATTACAGGCACAAACAATATAAGTTCTGATATGAGATGTAGAACTAAGGTTTATTAATCACAAGATTTATTATAATATAATTATATTATCATCCGGAGGAATTAATTGCTCAACATACTCATCGTTGGGAATGGTCAGTGCGGAAATCGTATACTGGATGCCATTAATAGAGAGGCTTTTGGTAAAAAGAGTCGCTTCGGCAAGTACCTGTCCCAACAAAAATACAAAAGCAATGTGGAAACTATTGCTATCAATACTGCAGTGAACGACCTTAAAGAAATGAAGTTCACAAAGGCCAAGGACAGGATACACATTCCTCACTTGCATGGCGTTGGAGCCAACCGAAATGTAGGTAAACACGTCTTTGAGGACAATAAGACCCATATTATGAGGCAGATCGAGGAGAGAGGTAACTTCGATGTATGTTTTGTAATTACATCCGCATCAGGTGGAACAGGTTCTTCTTTCACACCGATGCTTGTCAAAGAGCTCAAGGAAAAGCATGATTTTCCTGTCTATTCTGTAGTTGTCCTGCCTTTCAGGGAAGAGGGGACACTCTATCTCCAGAATGCTGCTTTCTGTCTGAGGGATATTCGTGAGAGTGGTGCTGATGGTATCATCCTTGCTGATAATCAGTACCTCAAGCAGATGGGCGGTAATGTGGAATCAGCTTACAACGGCATCAATGATATGATCGCCAAGCGTATACTGTTCCTTCTCGATGCACTTGACAGTGAAATGATGATGGTCACTGACCTTGGTGACTTCAAGACCGTTATGAGTGGTGGTGCAGGACTTGCAACCATTGGTTTCTATGAGGCCAAAGAGGATATGCCTGTCAGAACTGCGATACAGAAAGCCCTTTCACCATCCGGTCTGTTATTCTCGACCGATGTCTATGATGAGGCAAGCAGGGCAATGGTCATCATAAGGGGTGACAGGGAACGTCTGAGCATTGATGAGATATCTACTGAGGTGGAGAAATTGTCGAGTGCAGTAGGTCACGTTTTCAAAGGTATAATAGTCAGGGACGGGGAACTTCCTCAGGTACTGGCTGTACTTACACTGGAATCTGCCTCTGAGCTTGAGAACCTCTACGCCATAGCTGTCGATGCGATCAAGTACGAACGTGATAAGAAAGAGCGTGTTTCCAACGTTAAGGAAGTTGACCGCGCATTCTCTCAGATAGATGGAATGGACCCGTCCTATTGAGGTCTGTTCTTCATTCTTTATTTTTATTCTTTGAACTATTTCGTTTCTCTCTTTTTTCTTTGATAGTTCAAATACATTGAAATAGTCTAAGCTCGAATAAAGCTATCAGAGGTTTTATTTTGGCTGATGACAAAGGGTCCGATATCATACAGGCTAGGGGACTTTCTAAGATATATTCTAATGGTGTAGAGGTACGTGCTCTTGATGACGTGGACCTTGATATCAAAAGAGGTGAGTTCCTTTCTATAATCGGTCCGTCCGGTTCCGGGAAAAGCACTCTTCTTCATATGATAGGTATTCTTGATACTCCTACTTCCGGTAGCATAACCATAGATGATAAGGTTGTGACAGAGATGTCTGACAAGGAGCGGTCCAAAGTACGCAATGAGGTTCTTGGATTTATATTCCAGTACCATCATCTTATGCCTGACTTCAATGCTCTTGAAAATGTGATGATGCCTCTTCTGGTAGGGGGCATGAAGAACAAGGATGCAAAGAAGAAAGCCGCTGTTCTGCTTGAGGAGGTAGGGCTTGGTGACCGTATGGACCATCGTCCCAATCAGTTATCAGGTGGTCAGGCTCAGAGAGTTGCTATTGCCAGGGCACTTGCCAATGACCCGGGGATAGTCATAGGCGATGAACCTACCGGGAATCTTGATACAAAGGCCAGTGACATGATATATGATCTGCTTCGCAAGCTCAATCGTGACAGGGGACAGACCTTTATTCTTGTTACTCATGATGAGGAAATGGCTAAAAAGACAGACCGTATAATCCGGATAGTCGATGGTCGCATATCAATGGATTCACAGACTACCAACTAAAAAAGGTGAATTAATGGAATATTCAACAGGTAATATCGGAAGGGTATTTACAGTTCGACTTGACCAGGGTGATGATATTCTTTCAGAACTTGAAGGTCTGGCGGTTTCAGAGAATATAGGTTCTGCGATGTTCATGATGCTTGGAGCAGTCAAAGAAGCAAGTCTTGTTGTAGGTCCAAAGACCAATGACGTCCCTCCTGATCCACAATGGGCAAAGTTCAATGATGCACATGAGCTCATTGGTATTGGTAACATCTTTTGGGAGGAAGGTAAACCAAAGATCCACCTTCATTCAGCTGCCGGAAGAGGTGACTCCGTTAAAACAGGTTGTTTGCGTGGAGAAAGCGAGGTTTTCATGGTAGTAGAAGTGTTCATCATGGAAATTACCGGTATATCCGCTGACAGGATATTCGATCCTTCAAGGGGATTTGCTCCGATAACGTTCAAGTGATATTTCTTTAATGGTTCCCACTTAGCTCTTTGAGCTGTTCAAGTGCTTCGACCATTTCCATATTCTTTTTGAGTGCTTTTGATTCGAAGGTCTTGACGATCTCTTCGAAAGGGACAATGAGCTTGTAGTATTTTACAGGTCTTCCTTTGTCAGTGTTCTTCTTCTCGTTCCTTTCTTCGATCCATCCTCTTTCTCTAAGAGGACGCATAGCGATGCTGACCTCTGGTTGTCTCAGACCTGATGCCTGCTCTATGTTCTGGGAGGTAAGCTCCTCTCCGCATACCAGACAGGCAATGGATATGGCTTCGGTCCTGGGTACGTCCAGTCCCTGCAAAAGTTCGATTATCTCATATCCTTTTCCACTTAAAAGATCGGTATCTCCGCTTTTCATTTGGTTACTATAATACTTTTAAGTTTATATAATTTATGTTATTATAATTTAGTTGATCCTATTATATGGTATCGCAGAAGATATGACAAAGTGAACGGTAACAATATATACGGTAATTGCAAAGTAGGTGTTAAGTAAGCCATAGGTGGAATAGGATGCCGTACATTGATGATGACAATAATTACAAGATAAAAAAGATCCACGCACGTGAGATACTTGACTCAAGAGGAAACCCTACAGTTGAGGTAGACGTCTATACTTCTACCGGCTTTGGCAGGGCAAGTGTACCTTCCGGTGCATCTACAGGTACTCACGAAGCAATTGAGTTGCGCGATAAAGAGGACCGTTACGGAGGAAAAGGTGTTCTTGACGCAGTGGACAATGTAAATACAGCTATTGAAGCTGAACTTCTTGGTGTGGATGTCAGGAAGCAGCGTGAGATCGATGGTCTTATGCTCGCTCTGGACGGTACCGAGAACAAGATGGAACTGGGTGCTAATGCTATCCTTGGTGTTTCCATGGCTGTTGCAAGGGCTGCAGCAGATTCTTTGAACATTCCATTGTACCGCTATCTTGGTGGTATCAATGCATACACTCTTCCTGTTCCTACAATGAATGTCCTTAATGGTGGAAAGCATGCAGGGAATGACCTTTCCATACAGGAGTTCATGATCCAGCCAAAGGGTGCCAGTTCATATACAGAGGCAGTCCGCATGGGTGCAGAGACATACCATGCACTTGGTAAGATACTCGAATCCAAATATGGCGGCGCAGCGACCAATGTAGGTTATGAGGGTGGATATGCACCAGCCCTTGAAATGACCGCAGATGCACTCGATGCACTTGTAAGTGCAATTGAGGAAGCAGGCTATTCTGAAAATGAGATCAGCATTGGTCTTGATGCAGCAGCATCAGAGTTCTTTGACGGCAACAACTATTCCATTGACGGAAAAATGTTGAAACCTGCTGAACTTGTGGACTACTACCTTGAGCTTATTGAGACCTATCCTATCCTCCTTATCGAAGACCCATTCCAGGAGGAAGCTTTTGATGACTTCGTGACCCTCACCAACGAGGCATGGGACACTATCATTGTCGGTGACGATCTTTTCGTTACTAATGTGGACCGTCTTGTAAAGGGTGTGGAAATGGGCGCTGCAAACTCACTTTTGCTGAAGGTCAACCAGATCGGTTCCCTTTCAGAGGCATTCGATGCAGCTAACATGGCAAACCGCAACGGATACAGTGTTGTAGTGAGCCACCGTTCCGCTGAGACCGAGGATACTACTATCTCAGATATCTCAGTTGCTATCGGTGCAGACCTCATCAAGACAGGAGCACCAGCAAGAAGTGACCGTACTGCAAAATACAACCAGCTCCTCAGGATTGAAGAGGAACTTGGTGAAGCAGCACGTTACATGCAAATTTGAACTGATCACCAGTTCAAACTTGCTTTACTCTTTTTTGCTTTTTTAATCTAGTATCAATATTTTTGAAGTATCCAGTGTTTGCCTGATCATCTGGGTTGTTTTAGTAATTCGTGACTTGCGATAAGCAAAGATAGTTGTTCCTGATCAGTGTTTCCGATAGTTCAGGAATAAATACTGAAATACAAACACCGACACGACCATCCGCCGCAGGCGGCGAGTTCCTTCATTACCATCCTGAAGAATATTGGGATCCGCAGCTTTGTAGGAATCCCAATGCGATCCAGAAGGATCTTTCATAATTGTAGACTATTAATTTATAGGCACCATCACGTTTTTTAATTACCGGCGTCCAGAAAAAAATGAAGTTAGCAGATATTCCACTTTTTCGGATTGTGCCGGCTTCGCCGGATCCTCCGGGATGTTTTTAGTAATTCATAAGTTCGATCTGCAAAAATTGTTGACAGGCAAAGAACAATGCAGCCAGTAGTCACAGGTAGCATGTTCTTTTGCTGTCGTTTCGAAGACTATTGAATTAATGTGACGATTGAATATTGCTGTGTTCAAAGTTGCAATTAGCAGTATCTCACATAACCATTCTTTCTTTTCTTTACTCGAGCAGCGGGACGGTCAGGCTTCCCTGTGGCAATATCACAGCATAGGGTTCCTTACCTTGCTCTTTTATCTTTGCGATCGCCCTGTCAAAGGTTTCCTGAATGTCCATACATGGTTCCAGCTTTGCCATTCTTATCGTGTCGTGGTGCAGGTCAGATATTGCCCACATCTCTGCGTAGACGCCTATCTGTGCCATCTTGGCTGCCTTGTGATATCCAAGTTTGTATCCTTCATCTATCTTGCACATCACATCTTCACATGTGTTTGCAGAACAGAGCAGGTTAAGGAATGTATCATCTCCAACACCGTCCCTGCATTTTGATACAAGGATGATGATCCCGTCATCTTCAAGTGCGAGCTTTCCGTTCTCAAGAGCTTTCTGGGACTGGTAAAGGTCGATGTCCATAGGGTATGGTGCAGCGGTTAGCACGATGTTCCCTTTGCGGGTACATTTTGAGCAGAATACTTCATTAGCTCTCTCTATCGCAATATCGAAGGATTCGAAAAGGTCACCGGATACCATGGCATAGAGTCCGTGGTCTGCTGTGAGCACCGTCTGTATCGAGAACACGTTCAGGTCTTTGAGTACTTTCATTGCATCTTCCATGTCCTCTGCAACAGGGTTACCTTTGATCGCAAGGGGCTGCGCAGCATCGGATAGCGCATGTTTATGGTTCATCTCGATCGTCTTATATGATGCAACACCTGGCAGGAATGCTTTTCTTCCACCGGTATAGCCTGCGAAATAGTGAGGTTCCACACTTCCTATGACGATGATGTTCTTACATTCGTTCACCATCTTATTGAGGTACATCTCAGTCCCATTGCTGGACACTCCGAGATATTCCATGTCCTCATCCTTACGTGCATCGTGGACGAATATCCTGTCCTTGAACTCTTCATAGATCTCACCGAAAATGTATCTATATTCATCTTCTGTTGGTCCTCTGTGAGCACCTGTTGCGACCATGAACCTGACATCCTCATGTTCTCTCAGGATATCCGCCATCTCAGCAAGTACCTTTGATGTTGGTGTTGGTCTGGTGGCATCATTCACAAGTATCAATATTTTATCGCTGTTCTGTATGAACTCATCAAGTGATCCGGTACCAACCGGGTTGTTCAATGAGTCTGTGATGATCTGGGATTCGTCTCCAACCTTGACCTGATTGGGTGCAATGACCTCATGGGGTATCTGCACATCAAGGTCTACGAATTCTTTTCCATATGGGATCGGTATTTTAATAGAAATTCCTCCAAATTGGGTGAGAAGTTGATCTGAAATGATCGTTCGGTAATATCATGTTGTAATTTGTAGTCTTTAATATGGGACTTCGATTATAGTATTTTTGTTCTTGGAGATCTATTATTACGATCTTTTAAAAGGGTGGGTCTGTTATTCATTAATTAATACTGTCTGACATGACGGTGAAATCATTGATTTTATATATTACTTATTATATTTTATGGGTTATTCGGATGTGGTTACCGTGTTTGCTCAATTGAATTAAGCAAAATAAAGTCGGGATCTGATAACATGAATCAAAATATTGTATTTAAACTGAACAAATGTATTTTTCCTTTGTTATTCGTATTGATAGTGTTCTCATTGACACTGAATGCATCTGCTGCCTCTCTTACTCCTGTGGTAACGGAATATGGTAAGATAAGTATCTCCGTGGATGGTCTTGGGACTGCAGGATCCGATATCATCCAGGTAGAAAAACCAGCAGGAGCTACTGTAAGAAGTGCTTACATGACAGCAGCAAGTAACTGGGGAGGGACCCAGATCCCAAACGGTTCGATAACAATTGATGGAACTGGTGTTAACTGGGAACTGGAAGTGAACTCAAATGGATGGAATAATTGGGCCGATGTCACTTCTATAGTAGAGTCTAAGATAAACAGTGCTCCTAGTGGGAGGATAGATTTCACGATAACCGAGTTAAGTCCTGCTGCAGTGGAGGGGGAAGTCCTGATCGTTATCTTCGATGATCCTTCCCAGACACAAGACAATACGGCTATATTGCTTTTTGGAGGCCAGGCGACTACAGGTGATTCTTTCGAGATCGGTTTGTCAGAACCTATAGACAAAACAACCCCGAATCTTCTGATAAATATGGGTCTTGCTATTAGTTTTGGCTATCAGCCAGGTAGTCAGGTAAGTTATGTGGATGTGAACGACGAGCGCCTGACGTCATCTGCGGGAGGTCAGGATGATGGATATAGCGGCAACGGTGGACTTATAACCGTTGGTGGTCTGGATGATAGTAATTCCAATCCTGCTGATCCATATGGGGCAGCTACCAGTATAACATATGATGATGAATTGTATGACATCATTCCTTTTGTTTCAAATGGAGATAGCAACATCACTGTCTTTACTCAAAATCCTTCTAATGATGATAACATATTCTTTGCTTATTTCTTCATGCAGGCAACAACTGCAGTGGTTGGAGAAGGTGCTATCCTGTCCCCTTCCGACAGTTCATGTGATCTGAATACTGAACAGACCTTAACTGCAAAGTTACAGGACGACGATGGAAATGCTGTGGCAGGAAGGGAAGTTACCTTTGAAGTGGTTTCGGGTCCTCATTCCGGCACGTCAGGTAGTGACACGACCGATGCTAATGGTGAGGCTACATTCACGTACACTGGTACATCTGCCGGTACAGATACAGTAGAAGCAAGCTTTGTTGGAAGCAGTAGCGAAACAATAACTTCCAATCAGGCAACTGTGGAATGGACCGTTGCTGCGTTTTCACCTTCCTATGTCCGATCTCCAGATGATAGCAATCAAATTACTAAATATGGTGATGAGGTAAATTTCAGTATTCAGAGCAGCATCTTTTCAAGTTATAACTGGTCTATAGATGGTAGTCCGGTCAATGGTACCGGTGTAACACTGTATAATAATACGGATGATTCATCCAAACTATCCTATTGTCTAATTAATAGCAGTCAGTATATCGATCAGGCCGATTTCTTCATGGGAATCTATAATGTGTCGGTAAGTGTCAGTAATTCCTCTCTTGGGAACACCGATGTGTTCTCATGGACATGGACTGTCACCAACTCCTCAGTCGATGATGGTGAAGATATAGAGTTCATGATCAATAAGACTCCTGATATAACGATAGTTGGAGGTAACAAGACCCTGCGTTTCAATACCACAGATGATGAAAAGACAGATGATGATGGTGTTCCATGTAGCATCAAAATGGTCTCTTTCAACACAAGCAATGAGACCAATGGGATACAGATAAAGGTGGAGGTACTGGACCCATCTTCATTGGATGATTCATCTGCAGTTTTCCCACGGGATTCGGTATATCAGTATCTTGATATTGGCTTTAACAATGAGACCCTTGCAAATGAAGGAAGTAACAGTCGTGATATTGAGTTCCGCGTCCTCAATAATAAGGATGGGGGCATACTGATCATCAATACGGTATACCTGAGACACTGGAACAGTCTTGAGTGGGAAGCATATACACCGGAACTTACAGGAAAGGATGATACTTACTCATACTTCATTGTACGTGATGTATCGGGATTCTCTCCATTTGCAGTGACATGTAACTATCAGTATAGTTCATCTTCTTCATCCTCATCTACAGATGGACATCTTCCTGCCTATCTCAAACAAGAGCTTCTTGATGAGGGTTCGGAGGCCGATGTAGGAGCACCGGGTTCGACTGGTGGAACGGGTGATGACGATGCTATTGTAGTTGACCTTGGGATGAGCAGTGATGTTGATATGGGCAGCGATGTCGAAGTAAGCTCTGAAGAGGAAATATCAGAGACCTCCGGCAGCAGTAATATCCTTCCTGTAGTCTTTGTACTTGTAGCTGCTATGCTTGCTCTTTTCTTCGTTGTGAAGAAGAGGAAGGATGAAGAGGAACAATAAAAGGGCAGATATTTAGTTCAAAGGGAACTGCTGGTAAGTATCTTATAGCAGTATCCCTTCTCTCTTTTTAGAATATGATAGAAACCACTCAACTCCTGTACTTCATTGCAGTCTCAGTGGCTCTGACACTTCTGCCAGGTCCAGATATTCTCTTCGTGCTCACCCAGAGCATATCACAGGGAAAGAAAGCAGGCATGGCGATAGCATTCGGCCTGTGTACAGGTCTGCTGTTCCATACAACTGCAGCAGCGTTAGGTGTTTCTGCGATACTGTACAGTTCTGCAGTGGCGTTCTCCATCCTGAAATATGCAGGAGCTATCTATCTCCTCTATCTTGCCTACAATGCAATTCGTGAAGAGGGTACCCTTGCATCCCTGGGCTCATTAAGGGAAACAGAACTTCCTCTGCTCTACAGGAGAGGTATCTTCATGAATATCCTCAATCCCAAGGTATCACTGTTCTTCCTTGCCTTCCTGCCACAGTTCGTAAGTGTTGATTCCGGCAATATCCCCATGCAAATGGTATTCCTTGGTGCCGTGTTCTTCTTACAGGCGATAGTGGTCTTCTTTATTGTCTCGTTCTTTGCCGGTATGATTGGGAACCGTATCATGGAAAGGCCCGGTTTGGGTAAGAAGATAAACTGGGCGAAGGCTGGTATATATTCTGTGATCGGGATAGAGCTTGCATTGTCGCATCAGTGAGTGTGGTTTTTCCGATGGCATATGATTTTCATCTTTTCCATTAGTAGTTCCCATCTTTGAGTTTCTGGAAATCCCACAAATAAACAACATTCTCTCCTCCGATACTGTGTAATAACAGGTCACTATCAACACTAGCATTTATGGCATTCCAGAATTCTTCTCTGCTAAAATAATATTTCTCATTGGTAGATAATCTCGCACTTGCAGCCAGATATCTAGTATCGGGCGAGAATTCAATATCGTTGATTCTTATAATTTCGTTTAACATGCTTACATCAAGTATCTTTTTTCCGGAAGAGATGTCCCATATGGTTAATTCACTATTCATCGATCCGGCAAGATACTTCCCATCAGAGGATAGGTCCAGGTCTGTTGCACGCGATGAAATTGAGCTTGAACGGGAAGTCAAACTCAGGTATGAATAAGATCTGTCTACAACATCTCCTGTGGAGGTGTTCCATACGGTTACCAACCCAATTTCTGACAGACCTGCACAGGTGCTCGCATCATCGGAAAAATCGAAGTTCTTGAGATCGTCAGATGTATAGATGATACTGGATGCGGTTGAATTCTTCCAGTCCCAGTGTATTATCTTTCCGTCATCGTATCTTGCTAACAGGTATTTGCTATCAGGAGTAAAGACAAGTGATTTTACAGCATGATCTGAACTTGTTAAGGAATTTAGTACTTTTGCAGAATCTGTATCTCTTATATCTATGGAGATGGTATCAGTTCTTCCGTCTTTTTCAGATGGATATGCATAGGCTTTCCCATCAGGTGAGAAAGTGATAGTATTTGCGGGAGTACTACTTATAGGTCTTTGTAATAATGACCCATTATGTGTATCCCACAAATATACATCGAGGTTGCCCCCACTTATTATGTATTCATCATTGGGAGAAAAGTCTATAGAAATAACAGGGGTTGACACATGACTTCCAAAGTCCCTCATGAGCCTTTCATGTTCCATAGTTCCCTCAGGGTCATAGATATCCTCTCCATTCTCAATATCCCATACACGGAGGTATGATTCAGAATAACCAACGGCAATAAGCTTGCTATCTGACGAAAATTCGATACAGTTGATATTGCGCTCATATGGATATGATACCTTTTCAGGTTGTGGCACAACATATTCCGGACCTATTATTATGAGGATACCAATGAGTACGATCGCTGCAAGTATATAATTCAGGAACTTTTTCTGGTGTTCGTTGAGTTGGGTCATGTTATTAGCTCTGTAGTCCTGACGATCGAATGGTATTGCAGTGTTGACTTGAAATTGTTTGACAGTCCGACACAATGTAATAAAATGTATACTATTAATACATTCCTTATTTATTTAGATCGATAATATGTTCCAGTGTGTTTGTTGTCCGGGTTATTCTTTTGTATCTTTATTGAATAGTAATATTGTAGTAATTATAACAGTCAACTCCATTCTATCGGGAACTGGCCATGTTCGAACTGAAGATCGCCCTGAGACACATAAGTGCGCGGAAACGTCTGACATTCTTTGCAGTCTTCGCAGTAGCTCTTGCCATAGCTGTCATCGTAGTACTCATGTCCATGATGACAGGGTTCACAGAGGAGCTGATCGATTCCACGGTGGAGAATTCCCCGCATATCGTTGTGACATCATCCGACCAGGATGAGGATTACGTCCATTTCTATAGTTATTATTCGGAGCAGCTAGCTTCAATGGATGGTGTGGAGGCTGTATCTCCTGTATTCGTGGGTCAGGCGGCCATCAGCCATAAGGACAATGCCGAAGGTGTGAATCTCAATGGTATCGACCCGGTGGCACAAGATGCTGTCATGAGGATCTCCGATGACATGGTCTCAGGTGATCTGTTCGCATTGGGGAGGAGTAATAATGGTATTGTGATCGGTGACAAGCTTGCAGAGGACCTGGAAGTTGTCATGGGTGATCATGTTGATGTCGTAATGCCGGGATTTGGAGAATCATCCTTCAAGGTGATCGGCATATTTGACACCGGGACATCCAGTGACGAGACCGTTGCATACGTCAGGTTCGACTCAGCTCTCGATTTTTTCGATGAGAATGGTGTTGCCAGCAGGATCAACATAAGGGTGACAGATCCTTTCCAGGCAGATGTGGTGGCTGACATGATCGAGGCGGACACAGGTCTTGATGCACAGAGCTGGATCGAGGCGAATAGTGAGATACTGAACCTTCTCAACACCCAGACACTTATCGTGTGGATCTATTACGGTCTGATCTATATGATAGCAGGGTTTGGTATTGCTAATACCCTCTTCACAGTTGTCATGGACAAAAAAAGGGAGATCGGCATGCTAATGGCAATGGGTGCTTCTAAGAAGAACATAACAATGATCTTCCTGCAGGAATCCCTCATATTGGGAACAATGGGCGTGTTGCTCGGGTGCATACTGGGATATTTAGCATCCTCTGCACTGTCCTCCTATCAGATCGACCTTCCCAGTGAGATGTATTTCGGTCTCACAACCCTTCCACTAAAAGCGGATATAATGAACTATGTATATGCAGTGATCTTCTCCTTCTTCATCAATATCGTTGCCGGGGTGTATCCTGCAAGAAAAGCAGCATCATTAGATCCTGTGGGAGCTATTGAAAGTGATTGATGGCGACTTCTCTCTTATTTAAAGCAGAGAGTTCGTTCGCATATGTACGAAAGGCTTATATTCTAATAAGTCGTTTGTATGTTTGCGAACGGGTTAGATTTTAGTACCTCTCCAATACACTCTAATGTCACCATACCTGTGCATTCAACCCCCTTTACCCGTTCGCCCCCTATGTTTCTATTTTTTTTACCTATGTTCTTATTATCCAGGCGTACCAATAGACTGGTATGAGGATCGTGATAGAGACACCTAAGTACAGCTTCTTTAAATATCATAAAGAAGGCCAGGTCTTTGTCAAAGAGTTCCTTTCTCCAATACCTACTATTTTCAACTATGGTTTTATCGAGGGGAGCCTTGCTGCCGATGGCATGGAAAAAGATGTAGTTGTCATAGGTCCACCTATGCCACAAGGTCACGTTTTTGATGTTTCTGAAATAGATGGTGTCGTAAGGTTCATTGACGATTCACTTGAGGACAATAAAGAGATAATATGTTCAGGTGGCTTCTATTCAAAACCGCTCTTCTATTTCTACTTCCACCTTTATGCAGCCTTCAAGGTCATGTACTACCTGCTTTTCAAAAAAAGGATAACACATTGCAGGTTCCTTGGTATCGAGTGGTATGGTAAAGGGTCTGAAAAATAAGTGAGTTCACTTACCCTTGTTCATCTTGATGATATAGCTTCCACAGGATCAAGACTTGCTGCCCTCTGGGCAGGATAGATGCCTGCGATAAGGTTCAGTAAGAACACTATTGTGATGATCCTCAGCACATCACCTATCCTGACAACCACCGGTATGACCTCAAGTCCATAGGCTCCTTCAGGAAGTGGATAGCTCCCTATGGACAATGCCAGAGCAATACCTGCTGCAGTTCCAAGAACAGCACCGGAAAGACCAAGTATCCCACTCTCGATGAGGAAAATGAAACGGATATTGGACTTAGTGGCACCCATTGCCAGCAGTATGCCGATCTCTTTTACCTTTCCCATTACGACCATGTTCAATGTGCTCACAACACCAAATGATGCGATAAGAAGAATGAATCCAAGTGTGATATTATTTGAAACGGTCTCTATAGCAATGGTCCTCAGGATCTCCGGGTTGTTCACGGTCCATCCGTCAGCATTGTAGCCGTTGTTCTCGATGATCTCTGCTATTTCCCTGTCCCTGTTGAAATCGTTAAGCCTCAGAGATATGCCGTTGATCACATCCTCGATATCGTAGAAGTCCTGTGCTGTCTTCAGTGATGTATATGTGAGACTTTCATCCAGTGCGGTCCCGGTATCATATATCGCTACAACTTTCAGGGAAACCGGGTTTGCATTCGGGAATGATACCTCCACATTGTCACCCAGCTCAAGTTCCATATCCTCTGCGAACGTGTCCCCGATGATGATACTTTTATCTGAATACGTCAGTCCGTCATAGTCCCCCAGTATTATGTCGTCCCGGGTGTGTGCAACAGCATCTTCCTCTGCCGGCAATATGCCTTTGAGGACAGCATTCTTCGTATTATCCTTGTATTTGAAAGAAGCCTCTCCTGTAAGGTAAGGTGATGAAGCTACAACACCATCAATATTATTGATCTTATCGACGATGTTCTTGTAAAGATATATGTGATCCTCACCATCCTCTGGTGAAACAACAACATGTGGCAAGTTATCAACGGTCTTACTGTAAAGTTCCTGTGTGAACCCTGCCATAAAGGCCTGTGATACCATTAGTATCATAACTGCGATCCCGATGGCTGCAACTGAGAGAATTGTCTGTCTTTTCCTTGCTATTATATGACGAAGTGCAATGAACAGTTCATATCGCATCGGGCACACCTTTCAGTGTTATCTCTTTCTGGACATCAGGGCAACAATTGCGATCAGGAACAGTGAACCAGAAAGCATGAATCCCGGTGACTCCTCTGCATCTTCAGTGCCTGTGTTATTAGTCTGCTGCGTAGATGGCTCATGATCGGATTCGATGATCTTCTCTTCAACATCCAGTATATCTCCATCGTTGCCGATTACTTCTATAACAAGTGAATAGATCCCGGTTGTGAGACGTTCCTCCCATATTGTCTCTACGGTCTCATCATCTTCATTGAGAAGTATCGGTGACTTTTGGGTTACGGACTCGATAACATTTTCTCCATCATCGTCCTGTTTTGAGACTGTGAATCTTACTGATCCTTCAAAAGGAACCTGGGAAATACCATCGACAGTTGCACTGGCCCCAATGTCATCTTCGTATGTATCACTGATGAACACATCATCCTGTGCCACAAAGTCCTCTGAAAGAGCAATGTAGGTCACAGAAGGAGAGTACATTTTGACCTTGATCCTTCCTGTATATTCCTTGTTGTTCTCAAGAAGTACGTTCCAGTCCTTTGTAACTTCCATTGGTTGTGTGTGTACTGATATCTTCTTCTCTGTTCCGGAATATATTACATCCGAGCCATCGATCAGCATGTATTCAACATCAACTACAACAGCTTCCTGTGGTGTTATCATAACACTGAATCCCTGTGAGTTAGGGACAAGGTCGTCAACGGTGGCTCTTGGTATGGTCTGCCTGCCGTTCACAAAATTATATGCATTCTCATAGATCACGCAGCCATCTTTTGAGATCATGGTGTTGACAGTGTATTTTCCATCTCCTTTGTCATCAGTGTCCCACTCGAAAGCTTTTGTCACGTCCGAGTCAGGTGTGATCATATCGATAGAGAATTTCCTCTTATCAAGTGTGCTGCCTTCATGTTCCATTGTCATCTCAAGTTCAAGTCCGCTGACCTGCTCTGAGCTATGTAATGTGATATCACATGTATCGAGGTCTGAATAGATATCCACGACACTTACATCATAGTTATCTGATCCACGATCTGCTGCAAAGGAAGTTCCTGTAATAGAGACTATAAGCAGGATAGCTGTCAGGTACAATAGGGCAGTTCTCATATAATGGCTCCTGTATCTAAGCAAACTTATTTTTGATAGTATTTATAGGGTTCTGTATATATTATCTATCAAAATAGCTGCCTCATTCGTATCTCAATGCATCGAGTGGTTTCATCCTCGATGCTTTCCATGCGGGGTACATGCCACCTACAAGACTTGTAGCAATGCCAAAGAAGAAGCCTTCCATTACATAGAACATGCTGGACAGTGTGAGCAGGTACGAGGTGTTCTTGACAACAAGCACCATAACAAGATAGCTTCCTCCAATTGTGAGTATCGCACCTGCCGTACTGGCGATAACTCCAAGGAATAATGCTTCCAGCAAGAACATCTTCAGAATATCCTTTCTTGAAGCTCCAACTGCTTTCATGATACCGATCTCTTTTGTACGTTCCATTGTTGACATGAGCATGACGTTGAGTATACTGACACCTGCAACCAGCAGTGATATAGAGCCGATTCCCATGAGGAAAAGTGAGATCGAACTGAATACATCATCAAGGCTCTCAGTGATCGAGTTGGTTGCAAATACGGTGACAAGTTCATCCTTCTTGTTAATACGTTCCTCTATCTCATCTACAACTTTATCTATCTCTTCAATGTCCTCAACGATCACAATGACCTGATCATAACCTTCATCTTCGTCAGGGTACAGTTTCTCATACATCTCTGATGATGTGAAAACACCGCTATCGGTATTGATATCGAACCCAAGTCCCCTCTCTTTCAGGATCCCTACCACCCTGAGTTTAGTGTCATCTATCTCTATTTTTTGTCCGGGAGTGATCTCCAGATTCTCAGCTACACTTGAACCCACTACACAGTCTGTGGAACCCGGTTTGAAATATCTGCCCTCTTCAAGTTCCACAAGTTTCTCAAGATCGTCTTTTTCGATGTCATAAACTGAAACATATAACAGGATATCTATCCCATCCTTCCGGTGCTCGATCATCTCTCCGTCGGCTATCACCGGTATCACGCTTTCGATGTTCCCTACCTTATTGATCTGATCCACCTGCCTGTCAGTCACATAGTCCTCTCCTGGAGCAGGAGATACTATGAGCTTATCTCCTATGTCTGCAAAAGAGTCGGTAACTGAAAGTTTCAGGCTGTTACCCAGAATTCCCATTGAGGAGATCGCGATAACACCGATAATGATGCCGATCGCTGCAAGTATGGTACGAACAGACTGTCTTTTCAGATTTCTCTTTGCCAGTTCAGCGTACATATTGTTCCTGAGAAAGGCCGGGACCTTTTCTGTAAGCTTCACTCAACGACCTCCCCGTCCTGTATTCGAATGGTCGTGTGTGAATATTCTTCCAGCTTAGGGTCGTGTGTGACTACAATGACAGTTGTCCCAGAAGAGTTGAGTTCCTTCAGTAATTTCATTATGTTCTGTCCGGTCCTCGTATCCAGATTCCCTGTAGGTTCGTCAGCAAGCAGGATGGGAGGCTCGTTAGCCAGTGCCCTTGCGATGGCGACCCTCTGTTGCTGTCCGCCTGACATCTCATTTGGCTTATGCTCTGCAAATTCCAATGGCAGGTCTGCTTTCTTCAACATCTCAATAGCTTTTTTTCTTCGTTTTGCAGGAGAAGCACCGTTGAATATCATGGGTATTTCCACGTTCTCAATGGCAGTGAGCGTCGGTATGAGATTGAACTGCTGGAAGATAAATCCGATATTGTTCCTGCGGATGGCTGTGAGCCCGTCATCATCCAGTCTGGAGAGGTCCACGTTGTTGACCTTCACCTTTCCGGATGTTGGTAGGTCAAGACAACCTATCATGTTCAGAAGAGTACTCTTCCCCGACCCTGAAGAACCCATAATGGTTACAAAGTCCCCTTTTTCGATAGAAATGCTGACACCGTTCAGGGCATATATCCTGTTAGTGCCGAGTGTGTATATGCGTTTCACATCTTGCAGTTCTACTATCGGGTGGTGCAGGTCTTGCATAAGGACACCGCTTATTCCATGAACTCTTCCTCTTCAGGAACGAGCTCATCATTTTCCATCTCTTCAGTCCTTTCTTCATCCCTGCGCTTCTTCCATGAGTATCCTATCAGGGCCAGAACACCAATTGCGATAATTCCTGCAATAACCCATGTTCCCCATGAACTTCCACCTTCATCATCGCTGAAATATGTGTTTCCTGATCCCAGGTCTATCTCCTGGGTAATGGTGGTATATGCATTATCCGGATCCCTGAACTCGATGAGTACTGGTATTGCAGTAACGTTCTTTGATGTCACCATTGCACTGAGATCGAAGCTGCTGAAATCATCTGCTTCCAGTGTGCCGATGAAATAATTAGCATAGGGCTGTACAGGTTCCACACCTTCCATATCATCTATAGAGACCATTACATTCTTTGCATCTGTGATCCCGAAGTTGTTCAGGTCCCCTGATATGGTGTACTTGCCTCCCATGTTCTCGATCTCTATCCCTGTGAAGATGAGGGGTGATTGCTTTATGATCCTTACGTTCTTAGTCTCAGTCTCTGCGTTGTGAAGGTTGTCGCCGTTGAAGTATGTGGCTGTGAATGAGATGTCGCTGTTTCCTTCTTCACAGGACATGGTATTGAGTGTGAATGTAGCTGCTGACTTGTTTCCTTCAGGCACGCTGCCAATGAAGTAGTCAGAAGGGCTGAATGTCATGTCTTCTGCATATGGGGTGACAATGACGCTTGTTACATCGTTCGGTCTTCTGTTGACTATATCCACACTGACAGTAGATACCTCGTTCATCATGGTTGTCGGAAGATTCGATACGATGACTTTGACATTCCTGTCATCTACTTTCACGGGAATGCGATAATTGAAGTCATTCATATCACTACCACCTACTATTGTCAGATCTGTGAAATGAACTCCTGTTGCAGCATTTTCCATGGCCTTTACAGTGAATGTGAGTTTGAGGGTGTCACCCGGACCAAGAAGTCCGACATCTGTGTAGCTCTTGTCGAGTATCTCAAGGTTGCTGTTCCCGGCAAGACTGGCACTGGCCACATACGCATTCATGTCCAGTGTTTCCTCATCTTCTGATACATATTTTTCACCTGTTGCCATGTTGGCCAGTGTGACAGTTATTGTTCCCATGTCACCGGGCATGAAATACTCTGGTTCGATGGTGTAATCAACAGTAAATGTAGGTCTTATTTCAGTTATTGCAGCTCCGGGTAAAGAGAAAGTGACCAGAAGTATCATGGCCAGAACGAATGTTTTGATCATATTCTCACCACATTATAATATCTTTGTATTCGAACAATGTGTATAATATTGAGAATATCACTGGAATTGCAACTGCGATAGCTGCATTTTTTACACTTATATTCCTCGAATGGCTCAGTCCGTACATCCATATGTAACCACTCCATAATGTGAAAATGATCAGCAATAGTGGAATTATCTTCATTGTAGGGTCGGACAACATTGTCCCAGTTGTAATTGTAGGATCATTGATGCTGTTCTCAAGCATTGAAAGCAGTTCGTTCCCGTAGAATACTGTCACGACAGATCTGAAGATGTTTGGCAGGAATCCATAGGCTACGAATTCCATCACTCTTGAGAACTCTCCTTCTACATTGAATATCGAAGACACGATGTAGAACAATGCACTGTAAAAGAGCCACCATAACAGTGTACCAACTATGGTTGTAAAGACCGTAAGAACAAACCACATTATCATCATAAAGGATGCAAAGTTCTCAATTCCATCCACAATAGCCATATCTTCAAATAATCCAATTGCTCCCACTGCAACAATAAATGAGCTCAATATTTTTACTGCGATCACAAGTGCAATGATCGCAACCGGTGTTTTCCACTCGATATTATCGTGTATCTTCTTTCCAAAAAAAGAATTGGGATCAGTCAGTACTTCCAGCATCATTCCACCCACGTTCTATGCTTTCATTTTATCTGAGCACGAATACTGTCAGTATTGTATAAAGCAAGGACAATCCGATCGGTATGCCAACTGTTATTATGGAATTTTTCAGGCTGAGGTTGCGTGCATATTTCAGTCCGAATATCCAGATGTTCGCACTCCATAGGGTAAAGATGATTCCCAGCGCGGCCGCGATCTTCATAGAAGGGTCTGCAAATATCATGTCCTGTACTGCCTGAGGGTCTGTTATAGATGAAAAGTCTATATTTGAAAATACTCTTCTTGTGTAATAGGCCACTATTATCGAGCTTACGATATTTGGTATGAATCCGTAAGCTACAAAGTTCATTAGCTTTTTGAAGTCTCCTTCTCCATTGAATACTATTGAGATCACATAGAACATAGCTGTGTACAGCAACCATGAAAAGGCGACTCCTATAATGGAACCGAATATCACGATGATCGCCATGATAATTTTACCTACGCTTCCAAAGATATCTGTACTCACAAATGATTGAAGGGTACTCAACATAGTAGTATAGGTAGTGATAGCTCCAACAATTACCATCAATATCATGATAATAAGTGGATCTTTCCACTGCGTTCCTTCATTCATCCTTTTTTTGAAAAACCCATTCGGGTCAGTTAATACGTCCAACATAACTTCCACATCCAGTTTGATCATCAACCACAAAGTCAAAAGCTATATGCTCAAATCTGTCGATATATAGTCGAACTCTTCAATGATCCATGGTTATTTATAGTTTATTATTTGGATTAAACGTAAATAGCCAAAATGTGAGCTATGTCTGTCTGCAGAGGTATACGGCTCCGAATAACATTTTTATAAGTTCATGTCAGAGTTATTTAAACCATGATTCTTGATGTCCGATAAGACAAATGAACAGGTTTCCAGGGGGCTATCGTAATAGAGAAAAAATATCCAGGTCAGGATTCAGATAATAAGGTTCCGGTAATTGAACTTGTCAACCTTTGTAAGAGCTATCATGTTGGGGATATGGATGTTCCCATACTCAAAAGCGTGGACCTGAGGGTGGCTCAGGGTGAGTTCGTTGCCATTATGGGTCCATCAGGATCCGGCAAAAGCACGTTGATGAATATGATCGGGTGTCTGGATCGACCTAACTGTGGTCAGGTCCTGGTGATGGGGAAGGATGTCAATACTCTTTCGGACCCGGAACTTGCAAAGCTCCGTGGAATGGAGATCGGATTTGTTTTTCAGAACTTCAATCTTGTTCCACGTCTGACCACTCTTCAGAATGTGGAGCTCCCAACCTATGCCAATAAGAAGGCAGGTATCGATGCCAGAAAAAAGGCAAAGGAACTTGTGAAGATGGTAGGACTTGAGGAACGCATGAACTATAAGCCATCTGAGATGTCAGGTGGTCAGCAGCAGAGGGTTGCCATTGCAAGGGCACTGATAAATGATCCTTCACTTATCCTTGCTGACGAGCCGACCGGGAATCTTGATTCGGTAACCGGGAATGACATCATGGAGATATTCTCAGATCTTCATCGAAAGGGAAGGACAATAGTTATGATCACACACGATCCCGAGCTTGCAGAATATGCTGACAGGGTCGTGAATATCAGGGACGGCATAATTGTTAGTAATTGAAAGGAACACGAGGGTAAATGATGTTGGGGAAAGATAGGGCTTTTTTTGTTATACTGGTTGTATTGATGTTGTCACTTTTCTTGCCATCGAATGCATCTGCTGCGGATGGTGCAGATCTCAAAGTGAGTGTGTTGAAATATGAACCCATTCCAGCGGAGATCGGTGAGTATGTGACGGTCTGGGTCAAAGTGGAGAATCTGGGGTATGCAAAGGCAGATGACCTTTCCATAAAAATGGTTCCTGAGTATCCGTTCTCCATCGACAGCAGTGAGAACGAACTGGTAAATGTAGGTATACTCTCCCCGGATAATGCGGCAGTAGAGGACTTCAGGCTCTATACGGATGCAGCTGCAAAGCAGGGTGTCGGTACTATTGAAGTATGGTATCAGGAAGATTCCAGTGGAACATGGTTCAAGAAAGAGTTTGAGATAAGGGTAGGTTCGGACACCTTTGACAGTAAAGGTACTATCCAGCTTTCCGGTGAGCCTGTGAAAGAGCCTGAAGTATTCATGCCGGGAGATACTGGTACAGTTTCATTCACACTCCGGAACAGTGCCACTGAGTACACTATTACTATAGATGATGAGCAGTATGATACCAATGCCAGGATACAGTCTGCATCCCTTACAGGGGTGGAAGGACTGAAGGTGACCACCGAAACATATTATGGAAATGGGGTTATCGGTCCGGGTGAGTCAGTGGACCTTACATACAATATTGAGGTCGATGAGGACACTCCTGATGGTACTTACTATCTTGACTTCTCCATCGTAGGAAGTTCCCACTCATATAATAATAACTGGAGGATCCCTGTAAAGGTCGACAGTTCATCTGTCAGGGTTATCCCATCAAAGCCGCTTGCCCTTGAGAATGGTGAGGTTGTACTGGAATTCGATGTTGCTAACATCCATCCGAATGCTCTTTCTTCTGTCAGTGTTCAGCTTGAGGCAGAAGGGATCGAGTTCTCTCCAACGGAATATTTCATCGGTTCAATGGACTCTGATGAGCTTTTCACAATAGAGATAACTGCAAAGACCATCTCGGAGGATATTTCATTCCCTGTGGACCTTGTCATCAATGCCAATTACAGGAATGGATTGAATGAGCATACCCAGCAGGTCGATGTCCGTCAGCTAAAACATAATGTTGTTGAGGATGAAGGTGGAGCAGGCGTCTATGTTGCAGCTCTTCTTCTGATCATCATAGGGGCTGGCGCTTACATCCTTTACAAACGCAGGGCTCAAAAAGAGCAAGAGTGACCTCTGATGTTAAGTCCGGCTCAGGCTATACGGATCTCACTGGGTAGTATAGGCAGTTCCAAAATGAGATCTGCCCTTACGACCCTTGGGATCATCATAGGTGTTGCAGCAGTGATAGCTAACGTATCACTTGGAGCCAGTTTCAACCAGTATTTCAATGATGAGATCGGGGCTGTGGGGTCGAACTTCATTGTGATCTACAGTCAGAACATCGATGTGTTCTTTGACAGGGAACTGGAAATTATAGAGAACACTCCCGGTGTGGAGGGTGTTTCTCCTATAAATCAGCAAATGGCAAAGGTCACTTACATGTCCACTTCGCGGCAGATCGATATCCAGGGGGTCACGGAGGATTATGATGAAGTGGCGAACTTCGAGATGGATTCGGGAACATTTCTCACGGACAAGGACCGTTATGTTGCTGTAATTGGTGCCGAGGTTGCCTATGAGAAATTCGACAAGAAGATATCGGTCAAGAATCCTATCGATATTACCTTCAGGCGGGAGGACGGTGGGGTTGTCACCCGTACCTTCACCGTAAAAGGTGTAATAAAGGACCCTAACACGACTTTTGCCCAGACCGGTGTTGAACCTGAGATACGTGTTTTCATTCCTATCGACACCATGAATGAGATACTGGGCAAGGATGATTATGGTGGTTTCTTTATAAAGGCACAGAGCCTTGAAATTGTAAGTGAGACCGCGGATGAACTGGATGAACGCCTTGCAAGGGCACTGGGGGTTCCCAGCAGGGACCTTGAGAACGATGATGCCAAACCCTATATTGTGTTCGATCAGATAGAGATACTGGAACAGACCAACCAGCTATCGGCCGCACTCACCTCTTTGCTGACCTCGGTTGCACTCATCTCATTGCTGGTGGGTTCCATTGGTATCATGAACATTATGCTTGTGACAGTTGCTGAAAGGACTCGTGAGATCGGTCTTTTGAAGTCACTGGGTTATAGTGAGAAAGATATTCTCTCTCTTTTCATAATTGAGTCTATAATAGTCGGTCTGATCGGTGGTATCCTTGGAACTGCTCTGGGAATTGGTGGTGCCCTGGTTGCAAATGAGATCCTTGATGTTCCGGATGTGTTCCCAGTGAGCCTTATCTTCCTTGGTTTCTTTGTATCTCTGCTTGTGGGTCTGGTTGCAGGTGTCTATCCCGCAAGGAAGGCCGCACTTATGAACCCGGTTGAAGCATTGAGGAAGGAGTGAACATGATAGGCCTGAGACATTCATTTGTTATTGCTCTTGGAAGTATAAGCAGTGCAAAGATGAGGTCTACACTTACTGCCCTTGGCATCATAATAGGCGTAGCTGCAGTTGTAGCGAATGTATCACTGGGTGCAAGTTTCAATCAGTATTTTACAGATGAGCTAAGTTCACTGGGTTCTAATTTTATTATCATATACAGTCAGGATGTCAATATCTTCTATGATGCTGAACTGGAACTTATAAGGAACACACCAGGTATTGATGGTGTATCTCCTTTCAATCAGCAAACTGCTGCTGTTACATATCTCTCTGCGACCCGGCAGATAGATGTGCAGGGGGTGGGCGAAGATGCCCAGTACATATCGAATCTTGGCGTGGACGAAGGTAATTTCCTGTCGGACAAGGATAAGTATGTGGCAGTTCTGGGAAAAGAGGTTGCTGAGGAGAAGTTCGATAAGGATGTTTCCATCAAGAACTATGTGGATATCACTATCAAACGTGATGATGGTACCAGCGTGACCCAGAAGTTCCGTGTGAAAGGTGTGCTTTCCAGTGAGGACAATACCTTTGTAACAGGTGGTCCGGATCGTGACGCTATCATCTATGTCCCAATAGCGACCTTGAACGAGATGCTGAATGTGACCGATTATGGCGGTTTCTCTGCAAGGACCGGGGATGCTGAGTCGGTTCAAGAGGTCTCAGATGAGGTGGATAAGAGACTTGCAAGGTCATTGGGTGTATCTTCAAGGGACCTTGACAATGATGATGCAAAACCCTATCGTATCTTCAATCAGGCAGAGATCATCGAGCAGCTTGATGCTCTTGCACAGTCATTGACAATACTGATAACGCTTGTAGCAGTTGTGGCTCTGATCGTTGGTTCTATAGGTATCATGAACATCATGCTTGTCACCGTAACTGAAAGGACCCGTGAGATCGGTCTTTTGAAATCCCTTGGTTATACAAGAGGAGGTATTCTCACTCTCTTTATTCTGGAATCTATGATCGTGGGAGTTATTGGTGGTATACTCGGTACACTTCTGGGTCTTGTAGGGTCCTATGTAGTAGAGATCTATCTGAACATTCCTCCTGTGTTCCCGTTCTATCTGATATTCCTTGGTTTCTTCATCTCTGTTCTTGTGGGTCTGGTGGCAGGTGTGTATCCGGCCAACAAGGCTGCCAACCTTGATCCGGTGGATGCCCTTAGACATGAATAATGACCCATATCCTGACGTTTTTATGTTAATTCTGGTTAATCTAGCTAAAACTATGTGGTCAAACCAGTCGATATATCGAAACGTTTAAGTATTTTCTTCACATTGACTAACCTGACGATAAATAGTCAAGTTGGTATAAGTTGAGGTGAATGCAAATGGCTGGTTATAATGAATTTGTCCCTGATGATGCAAACGTCATCGATATATCGGGTCTTAAAAAGAGCTACTTCCTTGGGGATATGGAAGTACCTATCCTGCATGGTATAGACCTGCGTATAAAGAAGGGTGAATTTGTTGCCATCATGGGTCCTTCCGGATCGGGAAAGAGCACTCTGATGAACATGATAGGTTGTCTTGACAGACCTACCGATGGTAAGGTCTTGCTCATGGGAAAGGACACGAATGTAATATCCGATAATGAGCTTGCTGAGCTTCGTGGTTTTGAGATCGGTTTCGTGTTCCAGAACTTCAACCTCATTCCACGCCTGAGCGCATATGAGAACGTAATGCTTCCAACTTATTCCAATGCTAAAAAGGGAATGGACACCTCCACTCGGGCACGGGACCTGCTAAAGTTAGTGGGTCTCGATGACCGCATGGGCCACAGGCCACCGGAACTATCAGGTGGTCAGAGGCAGAGGGTCGCAATAGCAAGGTCACTGATAAATGATCCCTCCCTCATACTTGCCGATGAACCTACAGGGAATCTGGATTCAAAGACAAGTGCGGAGATAATGGGAATATTCTCTGACCTTCACAAGAAGGGTCGTACCATAGTGATGATCACACACGATCCTGAAATGGAGCAGTATGTGGATAGAGTTGTTCATATCATGGATGGCTATGTTGGTAATAATTAAGTTGGGTGGTTTGCAATGAAAATTATCAATATTATTGAAAGAGCATTTTATGTAATGCTCTGTGTAGCGATGTTAAGCACTTCTTTCATGGTACCTGCTTCTGCAGATTCCGCCGCCACGATGACGGTGGATATAATAGACTATGATCCCTTCCCGGCACAGATAGGTGAATATGTTGATGTCCGGGTAAAGATCGAGAACATAGGCTATGGTCGTGCAGATGCTGTATCCCTGAAGATGGATCCTGAATACCCGTTCTCTCTTGATTCACAGAACAACGCGGTGGAATTCATCGGCATACTTTCTCCTGATGACGCAGCCGTTCATGAATTCCGCCTCTACGTTGATCCCAATGCAAAAGTAGGAACAGGTACAGTTGACATATATTATCAGGTTCATGAAGACGGTTCATGGTATAAGTCATCCTTTGACCTGAACGTCGGTTCCAGTTCATTTGACAGTAAAGGGACCATAGAACTTACAGAGATCACCTGTGATCCTGTGGTATTCATGCCAGGGGATACAGGAACAGTTAGTTTCACTCTTACTAATACAGCAACAGAAAGCTCTGTAACTCTTGATGATGAGGTATATGATACCAATGCACGTGTTCAGTCTGCAGTACTGAATGGGGTGGATGGTGTCGATGTCACAAGTGAGAGCTATGTCGGGTCTGGTGTGATAGGTCCTGGAGATTCAATAAGTTTGAGCTACAATGTTGAAATAGCAGACAATGCTCAGGATGGCACCTACTACCTTGACCTTTCAATGGTAGGAAATTCCTATGCTTATAATAACAACTGGAGGATCCCTGTAAAGGTGGATTCCGCTTCTATTAAGGTAATACCATCCAAACCGATGGAACTGATCAATGGTGAAGGAACCCTTGAGTTCGATGTTGCAAATATGCACCCGAATACCCTTAGCTCTGTCAGTGTAAAGCTTAGTGCTGATGGTGTCGATCTCTCACCTGAGGAATACTTTGTTGGTTCAATGGACTCAGATGAGCTCTTTACCATAGAGATCGATGCAAAGGCCGATATTGAAGCTGAGTCTGTTCCTGTTACGATCACAGTGGATTACAGGAATGGGATAAATGATCATAGCACAGAGGTAGGTATCCGTGATCTTGAACTTACCAGTGAAGATGAGGGCACCGGTGGGAATCTTGCAGTCACAGCTGTTATACTGATCGCATTGCTTGGCATCCCTGCAGTCGTTTACGTGAAGCGCAGGAAACAGAACTGAAGTAGGTGTTCACAATGCTGAGTCTGAAACATTCCTTCAGGATGGCTGTAAGCAGCATCAGCAGTTCAAAGCTCAGGTCCGCACTGACAACACTAGGTATTGTTATCGGTGTGGCAGCAGTGATCGCCAATGTATCTCTGGGAGCCAGTTTCAACCAGTTCTTTACCGAAGAGATAGGCTCTGTAGGTAATAATTTCATAATAGTGGAAGGCAAGACATCGAATCTCTTCCACGATGATGAGATGGAGATCATCAAGAACACTCCTGGTATTATGGGAGTATCTCCTTTGAGTCAGGAAGTAGCCCAGGTGAAGTATATCTCAACCACGCGGCAGATCACTGTTCAGGGTGTCTCGGAGGACTATGAGGAAGTAGGTAATATCCAGATGGAAAGCGGTACTTTCATCGATGACAAGGACAAGTACATGGCAGTTATCGGTCACGATGTGGCATACGATAAGTTCGACCGAAAAATATCCGACAAGAACACCATCGAGCTCACATTTACAAGAGCTGATGGCGAGACCATTACAAAGCAGTTCAAGGTAAAGGGCATTGTTGACAGTCCCGAGACCACGTTCGTTCAGAGTGGAATTGAGCCTGATGACAGGATATTCATTCCTATTGCAACCATGAATGAGATCATGGCGGAGGATTATTACTGGGGTTTCTTTGCTGCAGCTTCAAGTCTTGAATCCATAGATGAGGTGACGGATGAGCTTGATAAGAGACTTGCACGGGATCTTGGTGTTCCTTTCAGGGACCTTGATAATGAGGATGCAAAACCGTATTCACTTGTAAACCAGGGTGAGATACTTGAAGAGGTGGACCAGTTATCTGCGGCTCTTGGGTCTTTGCTCACTTCCGTTGCTCTGATATCACTTATCGTGGGTTCCATCGGTATCATGAACATCATGCTTGTCACAGTTACCGAAAGGACAGGTGAGATCGGTATCATGAAATCTCTTGGATACAAGAACTATGAGGTTCTGTCCCTGTTCATGGTGGAATCTATGGTCGTAGGTCTTTTAGGTGGAGTACTGGGAATAATCCTGGGTGTCTTAGGTGCCTATCTTGCAGATAATGCAATGGGTCTTCCTTACGTGTTCCCTGTAGATATGATCCTTATAGGTATGCTGGTATCGCTCGTAGTTGGATTGCTTGCCGGTCTCTATCCTGCGAATAAGGCTGCAAGGATGAATCCGGTAGATGCTCTGAGACACGAATAAATTTAATATGTATCGCATCATTCACTAAAAATAAGAGGAGACTGGCGGAGAAATTATAATGTTCGACGAGATATTGTTTGGAATAATTCCATTTATCATATTCCTGCTTTTCTTTGGGGTGGGAATACTCGGTACTTTGTTCTGGGTATGGATGCTCATTGATTGTGCGACCAAGGAACCTTCCGAAGGCAATGACAAACTGATATGGATCATCGTGATAATATTCACTCATTTGTTGGGTGCTCTTATCTATTTCCTTGTGAGACGGCCCAAACGTATTGAAATGCATGGTAAATGATCGGTACTGATCAATAAACAACAGTAGACAGTAACTATTAGATAATATCAGGACTTCAGAGGTGGCAGGTATCTGCCATCATTAAAAAACGAGGATAAAATGGCTGAGATCAGGACTGCTATGTGGGATCTTATTAAGGTAGCTTTCATGAAGCAGACATATCTGAACATTTTGTATCTTTTGTTCTCTTTCCCTCTTGGGACCGCTTATTTTGTATTCCTTGTCACCGGTCTTTCATTGGGATTTGGTCTTCTGATAGTATGGATCGGTATTCCTGTTCTGATCCTTGTATTTCTGGCATGGTGGGAGATCGCATCATTTGAACGCCAGATGGCAGTATGGTTACTTGGGATCGAGATCCCTCCAATGTCCCTGAAGTACTCTAAGGATAAAAGTATACTTGGAAAGGCTATGTACAGGATAAAGAGTCCTGTGACATGGAAAGCCCTGCTATTTCTTTTAGTTAAATTCCCTTTTGGGATATTCTCACTTGTAGCAATGATCTCCCTTGTGGCATTTACGATCGCTTTGATCATGTCGCCGTTGGCATATCTGTTTGGTGAGGGGCCAGCACATAGTTTCATAGGCTCGGTACTTTATTCAGTATCCGGCGTATTCATGGTATTCGTATCCCTTCATATAGTGAACATACTGGCACATATCGAAGGTATATTTGCAAAAAAGATGCTGGGAAATTCCGGACGATATTCAGAGCAGCTTTAAAATTGACAAAGGTTCAATCAGATATAGTGTTGATACTGTCGTAGAAATCAAGTATAAGTTTTGTCTTTTCGTTATCGAGGTTGAGTCTGAATGTTCTTATCTGTTTTCCAAGAGGTTTCTCGATAACAATATCACTTTTTATAAGCGGGGTGATAACTCTTGCAACACTGGAGTGTGATAATCCGGTCTCATCTGCAATTCCGGACAGATATGTCGATTCATCCTTGTGTGCAATAAGGTTTTTCAGAACCGTCATCTGGGCCGTTTTTCCAAAGATCTCTTCCAGCGCGTCCATTTATATCTAAGTAACATATTATGTTATGGCTTATAAGATCTTCTTTTATTGGATGATCTGTTTACAAAAGCATAAACTCTTTGATATTTAGAAAGGTTTTAATAATATCGTACTTCTATATTTTATAAGCTTGTTTCAGGTCGAATTATCATGGATGGAGAAAACATTAGCGGGAAGGTTCTTTCTCTTATGGAGGAAAACCCCGGTATAACTACAAAGGAGATCTCTGAGAAATTATCTGTTTCTGAATCTCAGGTCAAAGAGACACTGGAAAGTATGTCCGATATAAGGCAGAAAGTCCTCATTGTCGATGACGAGATGGATGCTCTGATAGCCTTAAAAGTTGCTCTGGAAACGGAAGGATATAATGTTGTGGAAGCACAGGATGGCTATGAGGCCATAGAGAAAGTGCACTCAGAAAGGCCGGATGTGATATTGCTTGACCTCATGATCCCTGGTATCGATGGGTTTGAAGTATGTAAGCAACTCAGGTCTGATCCGCTCTACAGTCATATTCCCGTAATAATGCTCACTGCACGTGGTGAGGTGGATGATAAGGTAGAGGGTATCGAGCTGGGAGCCGATGATTATGTTACCAAGCCATTCAACCTGAAAGAACTGAAAGCACGCATAAAGATGGTCCTGAGACGAAATCAGGATTGATATATTTTCTTTTGATACATGTGGAACAGGAAAAGCAGATGGAATCTAATTCTCTTTGCCGTAGTAGTTCTGCTTTTGATAAGCTCCATATTCTTCCTCTGGATGAAGACAAATATGGAGGTACGTTCTGTTGTTGAGGAACAATACCAGAATCAACAATTATTACTGACCCGTCAGATAGCCAGCAGCATCGAGAGGTCCCTGAATGAGAGGGTACTGTTGCTGGAGGTCATTGCAAAAAAGGATACGGGTGTCCCCCCTGATAATTACCTGTCCGATCTTAAGAGTGTCTACGATGTTGCAGGGATGTTCTATGTGGTTGAATATGTCTCAGAGGAAGGTACAATAGTCTCTGGTTATCCTGAGGATAATGTGCCGATCGGTCTGAACCTCTACGATTCAAAACAGTACCGTGCTTTTGAAATGGTGCGTGATACCGGGGAAGTCTATGTTACAGATCCATTGAAGCTCATGGAAGGCAATTATGGATCTTTCATATGGATCCCTGTCTATGAGGGTGATGAGTTCAGGGGAGCTTTTATTGCGATCATTCAGGAATCTGACCTTAAGAGCAGGTATGTTTCAGAATCTAACTCTTCAAGTTATGCATATCTGATAGACGATAAGGGGAGGTTGCTATATGCTGACCAGGGGGATTATCCAAGGCGTGCCAGCTATGCAGAAGTAACGGCCTCTACTTCCTCAGGACTTAGTGATATCATAGAAGAACAGTCCAAAGGTGGGGATGGGACCGGCAAGTATCTGGTTCTTGATAATGGGACTATGGTCGAGGAAAGGCTTGTTTCGTATTCTCCTATAGAATGGTACAATCAGAAGTGGTCACTTGCTATAACCAGTCCGTCTTCCGATGTTGACCGGCTTATAGTATCTGTTTACCTGAAACTGTTCATCGTGGCTGTTGTGTCTGTACTCTTTATCGTTTTCGTAAGCTCTTTCCTGGTGCTTATTCTTTTCAATTGGAGCAAGAGCCTTGAGAAGGAGGTTGATGAAAAGACACAGGAACTCAAGGAATCCAATGAATCCCTGAGGGCTGCGAACCGTAAGCTCAAGGAACTCGATAGGCTGAAGACCGAATTCCTTTCAATTGTTTCTCATGAGCTCAAGACACCTCTTACTGCCATGAAGACATCAAGTGAGTTCCTTCTTGAGAATGATGGATGTGGTCTTCAGTTGAAGGAAAAGATGCTTGATATCATTATCAGGAATATAGACCGTCAGTCCCGCATGGTGGATGATCTTCTTGATATTTCCCGGATAGAATCTGATCGTATGAAGTTCCATCGGGAGCCTGTGGAAATTGAGAATACGATAAAAGTATCACTTGAGGTCCTTGCCAGTTCCCTGAAGAAAAAGGATATGACAGTACAGGTGAACCTGCCGGATGGCCTGCCACTGGTCAATACGGATAAGGACAAACTGGTCCAGGTGTTCGTAAATCTTCTCAACAATGCTGTTAAGTTCAGTAATGAAGGGGATATGATCACAATTGATGTTGTGGAAAAAGATGATCATGTCGAGATCAGTGTGATTGATAATGGCATTGGTATGGGTCCTGAGGAACTTGAGAGGATATTCGATAAGTTCTACCAGATAGACAGTACTTCCACACGTAAAGTTGGGGGAAGTGGTCTTGGTCTTTCAATTGTTAAGGGTATAATCGAAGGTCAGGGTGGAACTATAACTGCCACCAGTGAACCTGATAAGGGTAGCAGGTTCACTTTTACATTAGATAAACAACAGGATGAGGTGAGTGAATGATAGTAACGACAACAGATGGCATAGATGGAAAAGAACTTGAGATACTCGGAGTTGTGTTCGGGAACACAGTTCGTGCAAAGCATATTGGAAACGATATAGTTGCCGGCCTGACGAATATTGTGGGCGGTGAGCTCAAGGGTTATTCAGATATGCTCACACAGGCAAGGAAAGAAGCCTATGATCGTATGGTAGGGAATGCGGAAGAGATAGGTGCCGATGCTATAGTGAATGTCAGGTTCACTACTTCTCAGACAATGGCAGGTGCTGCAGAATTACTTGCCTATGGCACTGCGGTGAAAATAAAGGTATGATCATTCCTTATTGGAAATGGGTATCGTGAAGGTGAATTCACTTCCTTTATCGATCTCACTTTCAATTTGTATCTTCCCACCGTGCATTTCCACGAACTCTTTCACTATCATAAGTCCAAGGCCAACACCTTCGAACCTTCTGTTAAGTTCAGAATCTATCTGGGTAAAGGGCTGGAATAATCTGTTGATATCATCCTTTTCTATACCAATACCTGTGTCCTTTACGGATATCTTCAGCACCTCTCCTTCTTTAAGGATACTGACCTTGATATCTCCATAATCGGGAGTGAATTTGATGGCATTATTTATCAGGTTGTAGAGGACGGTCTTTATCTTGTTCTTATCTGCATAAATGGTTCTGATGTCGTCCTCAAGCTCGAAGCTTAGTTCTATGTGCTTCTTTTTGGCCATTGGTAGTGTTGAGTTCTTTATGTCCTCTATTATGACCGGTGCAGAGAAGTTCTTTCTGTCAAGTTCTATCTTTCCCTCGCCTGCTGCGGAAAGCTCTATCATGGAATTGATAAGTAGGAGTAAGCGGTTACCACTTCTTTTTATGACGTCCAGGTACTGTTTTTGTCCATCATTGGTCTCACCAAGGTAATCTTCATGGAGCAGATCAGAGTATCCGATGATCAGGTTAAGTGGTGTCCTTAGCTCATGGCTAACATTGGATAGGAACTGTCTTTTGGTACGGTTGGCATTCTCAGTGATGAGTTTTGCGAAAACAAGTGCCTTTTCAGCAGTTTTCATCTCTGTAATGTCATTACCTGATGACAGTACTCCTGTAATTTCTCCATTTTCATCTCTGAGGAGGATATTGTGCCAGCCGAATATCCTGCTCTCATCCTTTATCTTAATGTTTCCTTCAAAATATGGTTTTAGTGTTACCTTTCCACCCATTAGTTTTGAATAATCGCTCTTTGTCCCTTCTCTGCTTTCTTCAGGGGATGAGATGTCGAACCAGTTCTTTGAAATGAGTTCCTGTTCCTTTTGTCCAAAAAGCTCACATCCTTTCTTATTGATAAGTTTGATCTTTCCTTCCCTGTCGGTAACAAGGATGATGACTCCGACTATATCCAGGTATTTCTGTGCCCTGTCCCTTTCTTCCTTGAGCTTGAACTCAACATGTTTCAGTCTTGCAATATCGACCATCAGTCCATTGATACCTTTGAACTCACCATTCTTGATGATCGGGCGGGATGTGGTATGAACGTAGCTTATTGTGCCATCTTTCTTCACTATCCTGAACATGTAGGGTTTATGTTCCCCTGAAACGGTCTTTTCGATATCTTCAAGCAGTCCTGGTATGTCATCCGGGTGAACATGTCTGGTAAAATGTGTTCCAAGGACCTCTTCTACATCGTAACCTGTTATGTTCTTGATAGCAGGATTGATGTATGTGAAATAGCCACCAGTATCAACAGCAAAAAGTACGTCGTTGAGATTATTGAGCCTGTCAGAATAGAATTCTTCGATCTCTTCTGATCTGGATTGGGAAACCTCCAGCTGTTTCTCCAGTTCTGCAATCCTTTCTTTGAGCTCTTTTCTAGTAGGATTACGTGCCTTGTTCTCATTTTCAGCGACTGTTTTGTCATTTTCTGTGATCATTTTCATGTAACTCGTTACTTAATTATTATATTAATTTATCGGGCAATAATGGATGTGTCATTTATTTTTAATACTTTTTTTCTCACAAAGACTAAAAAATGATATCATCTTTGCTTAAAGTAGGTTATAACATCCATTTGTCTAAAAGGACTGCACAGAAAATGATAGTATACCAAGCGCCGCGTTCTTCCCCAACCAACGTTATTTGCGCTTTTAGACCAATTTTGATAATATTGAACTATTATTTTGGAACAATATACCTCCGGATAGCTGATGCTATTTCCCTTTTGTACTCATTTATATTAATAAGTTTGGTGGTATCATTATTTTACTAATGATGCTCTTCCTTCTTATATTGGATGTAGTTCCATTAGAAGGCTGTTAGAATAGATATGCAGATATCTTATCCATTGTGGATATTTGTGTCCGTATATTTTATTGACGCCGAGGTTGGGGGCCGGCAATATAGTTAAAAGCCTACATAGTAAAACAGGATTTTTGTTTATATATGCGTTGTGGGTAGAATGGATTTCTCTTACCCTCAACAAAGTACTAATCATTTGATAAAAACAAAGTAAAGTCTACAATTAAACATGAGTTTGTACTTATATATGAGTTGTGGATTAAGCAACCTGTTTGTTTCTTTCCACAAAATACAAATGCTTCAACCAGACAAAGATATTATTACAAGCAAGGCATATTTTTACCAACTGCAAATGCCAGCAGAATTTTGTTTAGATAATTCAACGGCTTCATCTGCAGAACTAACTTCAAGATACAATTTGTTTTTATCAAACTCTAGTTTTTCTTGTAAAAAATTGTGCCTTAACTCACATGCATTGAGTATATCACACCATTTTTTTACGTATATCTTATAATTATCAACACTATAAGCAAGATCAGGTTCACCTTTTACACTACTGTTCTCTATTTCTTTTTCTATATATCTATTAGTAGTAAACTTGGTTCCTGCTAGTATGAAATCCCATGTATAACTATCCCCATTGAATTGAGAGATTTCTCTTATTGTTTCCATGTAAATTTTAACTTGGTTGAGTTCATTCATACCAATTCTTTTTGATGGATGTTTGAGCTCAATAATTAAATTGTGGATAGCATTACCATACTTTGTTTGCCTACACAAAAATACATCTACTTGTTTTTGTTTATTGGGGTGATCTATAGTGACCTTTTTGTCATCTTTTCTCAAGATGTAAATATGACTCTGAAGGGCCTTTTCAAAATTATCTTCTGCTGCTGCAACTAAGCTATATTTTTCTCCAAATATCCAAGGATGATTTTCAACAATCTTCTGGAGATGGTGGATTTCATCTGCACCAAGATTCTCGTTAAAAACAATCTGTTTTAAGAAGTTAATAACATAATAACGGTCTCTCAGCAGATTAAGCATCTTGTTTATGCGAGACATATCTGTTAACTTCAGCATCTCAGCCCATTGCTTTTTTTCTTCAGGGCTTAGGTTTACTACTTGTTCTATTATTGATATAACCTCCTCTCTCTCATCTGAAATCAATATTTTAGCAAATAAGCCCACAAGGATTTTCTTTTGCTCTGTCTTCAAGCCGTTTAACGCTTTTGGTTGCGTAGTGTACAACTCAGAAAGTACGCATTCAAGATCATCTATTTGAATTAACTCGAATTCATTTTTGCTCTTTCGGTCTATAATACCTTCTTCCTCAAATGACTGTATTACCGTTTTAGCATGTTCTTTCAAGAATGGCTTTCGTTTAATTCGAAGAAATGTTTCAAGTTCTTCCTTCAGATGTTTAAAGGTGCCGTCTGAACGACATCCGCCGGAGAGGGTTGTATTACCAGTGTCTACTATGCTGAAGTCTTCGAAGTAATCACTAGAAATAAATACGCTATGGTAAAAATAATCGCCCTGGTTATTAAAGGTAGTATTTTCTTTATAGCTTAACTTGTAGTTATTGTCAAGGAAGTAGAATTTAGAATATTCATCCAACTGGTTTTCCCACTGGATGTACCTCACATCAAAAACAATGCCGTTGTGCTCTATCTTAATGGCATCTTTTCCTCCTATGAGGTCTGAATAATCAAGCTCTTCGCCATTTATCAGCAGCTTATATCCCAATGGCTTTTTTAATTCCATGAACCACCCAAACTCATTTTTAAGATGGTCTAACATTTGTTTTTCTCGTGATCCTCCCTTCTTGGACTTTTTTATTCTTGGTGGTCTCTTAAAGCGGGAAAAAACGACAGTTGTTCCTTCTGGATCATTTGTTTCTTCAGGGATTGCCTCAAGCCCAGAGAAATGTTCCAGTTTGTTATCCACTATTTCTATTTGATATTTATATTTGGAAGATTCTTCACGATATACAGTATCCCATGTTGCCACTCTTGCGAACGTGAAGAAGGAAAACCTTCCTACTCCATTCTTTCCATGCATTGTTAGCATAATGTCACTGTCATCATTAGATTCCTTCTTTTTTTCGGAAACATGAAATGGCTTGAATGTATGCGGCAGATGGGATTGATTTATTCCATGTCCATTATCGATTATCTTTAGAAGCTTGAAAGTACCGCCGTTAGACATATCATATAAAACTTCTACTTTGGTGGCACCTGCATCAAAACCGTTCCAAATATATTCTGCGATGGCCTTATAGAACGTTTTTTCAGTATATTTGTTTTTGAGGGTGGAAATTATACCCTCAGTTGTTATGATTACATCGCCATCCATATGATCATCATCCTGTTTTTTGAAAGATATTATCTGTTAATCTCTTCCGATGCTTATTTTGTTGAGTGGGTAGTCCTCTGTTAGATATCCCCTCAACACTTTCTTTTTATTGTATTTCGCAATCCCAGTAAATATATGTATACTGTAGAAAATACATATTTCCTCACATAAATACATTGTTATTTTATTTTGTCGTTAAGTTATTGATATTATTTTCTACATAATATCTTATAGCAGCAAGCTACACTTCTCTGTTTTTATTTATCGTGTAATCTCTATTATTTTTAAAATAACAACCGGTTGCACAAGTAATCAACTAGAATAATTCTGATTTGATTTTAAAAATTACAGAAGTACATAAATATAATAATCGCGTTTACATTAGTAATTCTAGTGTAGTGGTGATGAGAAAAATGGTCGCAGGCACTCTTAATGATGGACAATTAAAAGCAGTGACTTACACAGAAGGACCACTTCTTATTCTTGCTGGTCCCGGTTCAGGGAAGACACTTACGATAACCGAAAAGGTAGTTGATCTCATTGACAATGGAATCTCAGCAGAGAGGATACTGGCACTGACATTCTCAGAGAAGGCAGCCGGTGAGATGCAAGAGAGGATCGAGAGACAAATTGGCATTGGCAGTGGTATTAGTGTCTCTACATTCCATTCATTCTGCAATGAACTCATACGACAGTTCCCGCTGGATATGGGTATCAGCTACGGAACCAGGCTTATCTCAAAAGAGCATTCCCATGTATGGGGTATCAGGAACATCGATACCTTTGAATTTGAGAATCTTATCATACCACCGGTTCCATATGACCTGATAACAAGTCTGATGGAAGGTGTATCTCAATTCCAGGACCATCTAATAGACCATGATGAGCTTAAAGACTATATTGATAAGAAACTTTCAGATCCTTCAATTGATGATGAAGAGAAGGATACGCTTCTGAAAATGGCTGACCTTGAAAGATTCTACAGGCATTATCAAGAGTATAAATGGAACAATAATTTTGTGGATTATGATGACATGATAGCCATGGCCTGCTCTCTTCTTGAGAAGAACAATGTTATCAAGAATGAAGTGAAGAGCAGATACGATTACATTCTGGTAGATGAGTTCCAGGATACAAATTATGCCCAATTGCATCTTGTGCACCTTCTTGCTGACAGTGGAAACCTGACATGCGTTGCAGATGATGACCAGTGCATCTATCGTTTCAGAGGTGCATACCTTTCCAATATCAAGCAATTGAATGATCATTATTCCAATCTTGAGAAAGTAGCTCTAGAAGTGAATTACCGCTCTACCAATCAGATAGTCGAGCTATCCAAACAACTAGTATCTTGCAATCCCGAAAGGGAAGTCAAAGACTTCAAGGCCCATAATAGTGATGGAGAACTTGTTAAGGTTGTGAAGGCACCAGATGATGACAGCGAAGCTGAGTGGGTGGCTAATGAGATTAAGAGACTTGCTAATGAAGAAGGTCTTGAGTATCAGGACATCTACATACTCACCAGGAAGCGTGCAGATGGAGAGAAATTCAGCGATGCTTTGAAAGCATTGATGATTCCGGTGGAATATGTAGGCTCATTGCAGTTAAGTGATTTTCCGGTCATCCAGGATGCTCTGGCTTATATGAAACTGCTGGCAGATCCTTTCAATAATGGTGTTTCTTTCGCAAAGGTCCTTTTCAGGGAGGGTGTTACAGAGCATAACCTGCAGAAAATAAACATACAGGCACTCCAGGTGAAGAAGACAGATCCCACTCAAGGTGATGGGATATATTCTGTTCTACTAAACGATTTAGATTATATTGATATAACGCAGGCAGAGCTTGTAAAATCCATCCTTTCTCGTATTGAGGAAGTCATAAGTTACAAGAAGAATCATCTTCCTTCTGATACAGTAAAGTATCTTTTGACCCAAAAAACAGACCTTTATCGTTCTCAGCTTGCCAGGAATGATGAACATTCTAGACGTAACATCAAGTTACTAAACTCACTTGTCCAAATGGTAGCTGACCTTGAGCTTGTGGATGGAGGCTCAGAATTTGAGGCTGTGATGGAACATCTGGCCCTTGTGTTCAACATGGATATTGATGAGGGAGAGGCCAGTGAGGACAACACTGTAAAAGTAATGACAATCCACCAGTCCAAGGGTAAGGAGACGAAGGTTGTCTTTGTGTGTGACCTTGCAGCTCGGCATCTTCCTTTGCAACACAGAAGAAAGCCGTTTACAGTACCATCGGATATGGCAAAAGGCGTTCAGAGGAACGCTGATGAGAAAGAGCTACATCTGGAAGAGGAACGCAGGCTTGCATATGTTGCCATGACACGTGCAAAGGAAAAACTGTATCTGGTCTTTCCTGAGAAATATGCTGCTAATGTGAAGCCTTCCAAACCAAGCCAGTTCCTTGATGAGATAGACTATGAGAACAATCCGCTGATAGAATTCATTGAAGCAGCTAAAACAGAAGTTCATCATGGAACTGTTAGTGTTTCAATCCTTCAGAGGAAGAAGGAAGAGTACGAGAACCTTGTGAGTATGTATGCCAGACAGGGACAACTGGATCAGGCCCTTGAGTCTATTGTCGTGCTGGCACAGTTAAAGGAACTGGAAATGAATGGCAATCTTTCAGCCTTTGACCTTGGTTCTTTCCTGAAGGTTTCCCCTCTGGAGCCTGCTGAACTGGATGACCTGGTGGATGGAACGGTCCCTCCGCTTGTTGATCAGAATATGCGTTTCTCGGCTTCGAAGATTAAGGAGTATATGGACTGTCCTCTTAGATTCAAATATAATTCTGTGCTTCGTATACCTACTCCACAGAAAGGATACTTCAACGTAGGTACCAGTGTGCATGCTGTATACGAGGAAATGATAAGGCAGAAAATGCAGGGTAAAAGCCCTTCCGTTGCTGATGCCAAGACCATGCTCAACGATACATGGAATGGTTCTGCCTTCACATCAACAACCCGTGAACAGCAGGAAAAGAACAAGATGGAGAATATGCTAGACATCTGGTTCGATTATGAGAATACCAATCCAAATGAAACAATTGATGTTGAACAATGGTTCGATCTGGAATTAGAGGGCAATCATTTTGTTGGTTCCATTGATCGCATAGACAAAACTCCTGATGATGAGTATATAATCATCGACTACAAGACCGGAAAGACAACTCTTAGCAAGAAGAAGATGAAAGAGGATGTACAGCTGGCTCTCTATTGTCTGGCTGTTAAGGAGAAGTATGGGAAGCTGCCTATGCAGGCTGGGCATTTCTATGTGCACCCTGACAAAGCTAAAATGGTGTTGGTTGATGTTGCAGTGAAAGAGGTCGATGCTGTGGTCGCAAGGGTGAAGGAAGTTGTGAAAGGGATATTGCGCGAAGACTTTGAGGTGCTTGAGGATCCTGAATGCCGATATTGTGATTTTGGGGCAGTGTGTGAGTGGGTGAACGGGAAATAATGATAAAATTGGAATTCCATTAGTAGTTTTAGATATTAAATCTCATGAATTCTTGCAAGTTGGGAAACAGGTGTTAAAAAGATGCAAATACTAAATAATGTGACCGATCTCTGGGGAGATGATTTAAAAAAATCACTTAAATCCAACACTAAATTGAAAATTGCAGCGTCTTGTTTTTCCATCTATGCTTATGAGGCATTGAAAAAAGAATTAGAAAGCATTGACTCTCTTGAATTTATTTTTACGTCTCCAACATTTGTAGCAAATGAAGTTACAGACAAAATGTCTAAAGAACGCAGAGAATTTCATATTCCTAAACAAAAACGCGAAAGAAATCTGTATGGAAGTGAGTTTGAAATTCAGCTTAAAAATAAACTTACTCAAAGGGCTATTGCTAAAGAATGTGCAGATTGGATACGTAGAAAAGCAACTTTTTGTTCCAATTCAACGAAAGCTCCAATGCAACAATTTGCCTGTATGAGTACAGATGATGAAAGTATGGTCTACATGCCTTTGCATGGATTTACTGCTGTTGATCTTGGATATAGTCAGGGAGACGCAGTTTCAAATTTCATCAATAAATTTGAAGATGCTGCATCTACTAAAACATGGCTTGAACTTTTCAACCAGATATGGGATGATGAATCAAAGTTACAGAATGTTACAGATAATATATGTGCTCACATTGAATCTGTATACAAAGAAAATTCTCCCGAAAAAATCTATTTCCTAATGCTCTATAACATTTTTAATGAATTTCTTGAAGACATAAGCGAAGACGTGCTTCCCAATGATTTAACTGGATACAAGAATAGTGTTGTATGGAATAAACTTTTCAATTTCCAGAAAGATGCAGCCACAGGAATTATTAACCGCTTGGAGAAATTTAATGGATGTATTCTTGCTGACAGTGTTGGTCTTGGTAAGACATTTACTGCACTAGCAGTCATAAAATATTATGAACTCCGTAATCGTTCAGTACTGGTACTTTCTCCTAAAAAGTTGGAAGATAATTGGCAAACATATAGAAACAATTATAAAACAAATATACTGATTAAAGATCGCTTGAATTATGATCTGCTATTTCACACTGATCTTTCACGTAAATCAGGCGAGTCATCTGGAATGGATTTGAAAAAGATCAACTGGGGGAACTATGATCTAGTAGTCATCGACGAATCCCATAATTTCCGCAACAATGATGCTTATAAAGATAAAGAGACCAGATACCAAAGATTGATGAATTTAGTTATTCGTGATGGGGTTAAAACAAAAGTTTTGATGCTCTCTGCTACTCCCGTAAATAACAGATTCACTGACCTTCGTAACCAATTAGCTCTTGCCTATGAAGGTGAATCTGAAAATTTAAGTGAAAAACTTAAATCCACTAAAACTATCGAAGAAATATTTAAAAACGCACAGACTGCTTTCAATCAATGGTCAAAATTACCTCCTGAAAAGAGAACGGCAAAAACTATACTGGATTCCCTTGATTTTGATTTTTTTGAATTACTTGATAGTGTAACCATTGCTCGCTCAAGAAAGCATATTGAGACATTTTATGACACTAGTGATATTGGAAAGTTTCCACAAAGGCTCAAACCTTTGTCATTCCGTAGTCCTTTAACTGAGCGTTCCGATGTGATGAGTTTTAATGAAATTTATGATCAGCTATCCTTACTTAAGCTATCTGTTTATGCTCCTGTAAACTATATTCTTCCAAGCAGGTTAAAAAAATATGAAGAGATGTATGATACTTCTGTAGAAGGAGGTAAAGGTAAACTTAGGCAAGCAGATCGTGAAAAAAGCCTTCAGTCCTTAATGACGACAAATCTTCTTAAACGTCTTGAAAGCTCGGTTGAAGCTTTCAGATTGACACTAGGATCCTTGGAAGAAAACAATAGAAACATGCTTGCTAAAATAGTAGAATTCAAACGTGTAGGATCTAGTCTTTCTATTCGTGATTTAAGCGATTGTCTGGGAGAACTTGAAGCCGAAGACGATGATCTGACTGGACTTGATGAATTTATGACGAAAGGAAAAGTTCAGATAAACCTGGCAGATATGGATTTGCAATCATGGGAACACGATCTGAAAGCAGACCTTACTATTATATCGCAACTTCTTGCTGAAATGAGAAAAATCACTCAAGAGGATGACTCAAAACTTCAACATATCAAAAACCATATCCTGAACAAAATAAAGAATCCTGTAAATCCGGGAAATAAAAAAGTTCTTATTTTTACTGCGTTTGCAGATACAGCTGATTATCTTTATTCATGTCTGTCTGAGGAACTTCTTAACATGGGTTTCCACACAGGTAAAGTAACCGGAAGTGATACTCCAAAGACAACACTGAAAAAAGGATATGATTTTCAATCGGTGCTCACAATATTTTCTCCAATATCTAAAGAAAAATCACTTATACTTCCAAATGAGCCGGATGAAATTGACGTTTTAATTGGAACGGATTGTATATCGGAGGGACAGAACCTCCAGGACTGTGATTATCTCATCAATTATGATATACACTGGAACCCTGTTCGTATTATTCAGCGTTTTGGACGTATCGACAGGATTGGTTCTTCTAATGAACATATTCAGCTTGTCAACTACTGGCCAGATATTTCACTGGATGAATATATCAACCTGAAAGAGCGAGTGGAAAATCGTATGCATATAGTGGACCTTACTGGAACCGGAGACGATAATGTTCTTTCTGCTCGGGCTAATGATGTATCATACAGAAAAGAACAACTTCGCAGGCTTCAGGATGAAGTTATAGAAATGGAAGACCTCAAAACAGGAGTCAATATAACTGACCTTGGATTGAATGATTTCCGGATGGATCTGCTGAATTATATTAAAGAAAATAGAGACATAGGGAATTTACCCAATGGTTTGCATGCTGTGGTACCCTCCAATAAGGAGGCAGGACTTTTACCTGGTGCTATTTTCACCCTTCGTAATCACAATTCGGATGTAAATGTTAATCAACATAATAGGCTGCATCCATATTATCTTGTCTATATTGGCGATGATGGAGAAGTTATTACCAATCATACGGAGGTTAAACAACTTCTCGATCTAGTGAGAAGCAACTGCAAAGGACTTGATAGTCCTGTCTATGATGTTTGTAAACGTTTTAATTCCGATACCAATGATGGACGGGAAATGTCACACTATTCTGATCTGTTGGGACTGGCTATCAGATCGATGATCGAAGTTAAAGAGGATAAGGATATAGACAGTCTTTTTTCAAGCATCAATACTACAGCTCTGGTGGATAATATCAAAGGACTGGATGATTTTGAGCTGATCTCTTTCCTTGTGATACAGGAGAATCAGGCATGAACGTTCTTTATGCTTTTCCTGAACAGGCGAAATTTGGAAGTGTACTTCCTAAGAGCAAAATCTATGAGCATGCCAGTCCGACTTCCAGAGTAAAGGATATGTTTGTCAAAGAAGTGGAAAAGATTACATGGACCTATAAACTGTCTCCTTCAACGATTAATCTTTCAGCCAGCACCGGAGTTAATGAAATACAGATTTTTACGATTATTCTCAGAACAGGAATTATATCTGAAGATGTTTTGAGGACAATTGACAAAGCTATCCCTTCACATATTATTTTTCATCTTAACTACAGGGAAAAAAGCAAGTATATGGCAGGTTATAAACGGCCCAGTGAAGCTGATAGTAATAAGTGGGTTGTCAGTAGTTACTTTGAAACAGAATGGATGGACGATAATTCTGAAAAAACAGCACTGCCTGTTGTTTTGAACATGGGTGCACTCTACCAGGCTATTCTCAAAGACATTATCTCTCTTCCTTTCAGGAAAAGTGAAACT
Source organism: Methanolobus profundi (assembly GCF_900114835.1). Classification (GTDB taxonomy): domain Archaea; phylum Halobacteriota; class Methanosarcinia; order Methanosarcinales; family Methanosarcinaceae; genus Methanolobus; species Methanolobus profundi. The sequence continues at coordinate 223,509 of NZ_FOUJ01000005.1, forward strand.
CTGGAAGAACTGGTGAAGAGAATGGATACATTAAATGTCAAAGAACGTGAAGCGGCAAGAATAGATTCCCTTATAAAAAAAGAAAAACAATTCAATCGCAGGGTTGAGCTAAACAGATCTCTTAATGAGTTAAAACAGGAAATTGAAGATTTAAAGTGTTAATTAATGTTGATGGATGAAGGAGTCTTATAATGGATGAATTAAAAATGCACAGCCCCAACTTTGCTGAAGAAAATGTTGCAAAACTTGAGGCAATGTTTCCCAACTGTGTTACCGAATCAAAGGATGAAAATGGTGATATGAAAAAATCGATTGATTTTGACCTTTTAAGACAGGAAATTTCAACACACATAGTGGATGGTCCACAGGAACGCTATCAACTTAATTGGCCAGGTAAAAGAGAGGCACTGCTTACTGCCAATGCTCCAATTTCCAAGACTCTTCGTCCGTGTCGTGAAGAAAGCGTGGATTTTGATACAACAGAGAACCTGTTTATTGAAGGTGACAATCTAGATGTCCTCAAACTGCTTCAGGAAACATGTCTTGGTAACGTGAAGATGATTTATATCGATCCTCCTTATAACACAGGCAAGGATTTTATCTACTCCGACAACTTTGCTGAGTCCACCGAAGAGTATCTGCTAGATTCGGGTCAAAAAGACGAAGAAGGTAACCGACTTGTCGCTAACACAGATTCGAACGGCCGTTTTCACTCCGACTGGCTAAGTATGATGTATTCACGTGTCAAACTAGCAAGAAACCTGCTTAAAGACGATGGAGTGCTTTTTATTAGTATTGATGATGGTGAAGTAAATAACCTCACAAAAATATGCGATGAAATATTTGGTGCAGAAAATAAAATTGGGCTCATTACAGTTGTTAGTAACCTTAAAGGTAGGAGCGACGACAAATATTATGCAACAGCTCATAATTATTTGGTTGCATATGAAAAACTTGACTTCACTTCTCTAGGAGTACCTTTACCTGATAAATACTTAAAAGATTATCCGGAAGTAGATAATTTAGGCCGCAAATATCGCTTACAGGGTTTAAGAAAACGTGGGGATAGTGCAAGAAGAATTGATAGGCCAAATATGTATTACCCATTTTACGTAAATCCAGCAACTCTTGAAGTATCATTACAGAAAAACAATGAATATAGCATTGAAGTTTTTCCATTTCTTTCTGATGGCGAAGAAGGGCGGTGGCGCTGGGGAAAGGAAACATCTCAAGAACGAATTAATGAACTTGTATCACATCGGGTTGGAAAAGAAGGGCGTTATGATGTTTTTCAAATAGATTATGCTGAAGGTATTAATGGTGAAAAAAGAATTAAACCTAAAACAGTATGGGATGGGAAGGATTTTGCAAATGAAGCAGGGTCTTTGGAGCTAAAAGAACTGTTTGGAAAGCGTTATTTTGACACACCAAAACCAACAGGTTTAATCAAATACTGCTTGGAGCATGCAACAAAAAAAGATGATTTAATTCTAGATTTCTTTGCTGGTTCTTCTACTACTGCCCATTCAGTAATGCAACTTAATGCAGAGGATAAAGGAAATCGCAAATTCATTATGGTGCAATTGCCTGAAGGGTGCGATGAAAAATCAGAAGCATTTAAGGCAGGTTATGAAAACATTGCTGAAATCAGTAAGGAACGTATCAGACTTGCTGGAAAGAAAATCAAAGAAGAGAATCCTGAAAACACTGTAAATCTAGATATAGGTTTCCGCGTCCTTAAAGTTGACAGTAGCAATATGGAGGATGTCTATTACACACCTGATGATACAAAACAGACCTTGCTTTTCAAAAATACCGACAACATCAAAAAGGACCGTACTTCTGAAGATCTGCTTTTCCAGGTATTGCTGGACTGGGGTGTAGACCTTACACTTCCAATTTCAAAGGAAAAAATCCTTGACAAAGAAGTTTATTTTGTAGATGGAAATGCTCTTGCTGCCTGTTTTGTCAAAGATGGAGGGATTTCTGAAGATTTATGTAAAGAACTGGCTAAAAGGGAACCATTGCGCGTGGTTTTCTGTGACTCAGGATTTACAGATGACAGTGTAAAAATCAATGTGGAACAAATCTTCAAACTCATGAGTCCTCACACGGACGTGAAAACAATCTAAGGAGGGTACAGATGAAACTAAAGTTCAAAAATCAGGCTTATCAAACACGTGCTGTAGATGCGGTGGTGAATTGTTTTAAAGGGCAACCCAATACTGCAGGAATCGGTTATCGTATCGACCCGGGCGTTGAAAAAGCTAAAGATGGTAAACTTTATCAGGAAACTTTTTTGCACAAGGGATGGGTAGATGAAATTTCGGGTTTTAAGAACAGCGACCTTTCACTCAACGAGCAGCAGCTCCTTGAAAACATACAGGAGGTTCAGCGCCTTCAGAATCTTCCACAATCCAGTAGTCTTGTTAAGACAAATGTTTCATCACTTAATCTGGATGTGGAGATGGAAACCGGAACCGGCAAAACTTATTGTTATATAAAAACCATTTTTGATATGAACAAGCGATTTGGATGGAATAAATTTATAGTTGTAGTTCCCAGTATTGCCATCCGCGAAGGTGTTTACAAATCATTCGAGATTACTGCCGAACACTTTCAGGAGATATACAACAAAAAAGCTAAATTCTTTATATACAACTCCAAACAACTTCATAATCTGGAGAGCTTTTCATCCGATGCAGGTATCAACGTAATGGTAATCAATGTTCAGGCATTCAATGCTAGGGGAAAAGATAATCGCCGTATATATGAAGAACTTGATGATTTTCAGAGTCGCCGTCCAATTGATGTGATTAAAGCCAATCGTCCTATACTGATTCTTGATGAACCTCAAAAAATGGAAGGTAAAAAGACGCTTGATTCTCTTAAAGAGTTTAATCCTCTTTTTGTTCTGAGATATTCAGCAACACATAAAACACAACACAATAAAGTTCACAGACTGGATGCGCTGGATGCATATAATCAAAAGCTTGTCAAAAAAATAGCTGTAAGAGGTATTTCCGTTAAAGGACTATCAGGTACCAATGCCTATCTTTATCTGGAGTCCATTGAAGTATCCAGGCAGGCTCCAATTGCCAGAATAGAACTGGAGATTAAGCAGGACAAGAGAATAAAAAGGAAAATTCTCAGACTTGGAAAAGGTGATAATCTTTACGATAAATCCAATGAACTCGATCAGTATAAAGGTTTTGTAATTTCCGATATCAACGCTGTAACCGATACGGTTGAATTCAAAAATGGTATTCAGCTACAGGCTGGAGAAGCTACAGGAGATGTAAATGAAATTGTCCTGAGACGTATTCAGATAAGAGAAGCCATCAAAGCACATTTAGAAAAAGAGCAGGTTCTTTTCCACCAGGGAATTAAAGTATTGACCCTCTTTTTCATAGATGAAGTTGCTAAATATCGTGTTTATACTGATGAAGGAGAAGAAGGTGGGGAATATGCCCGGATCTTTGAAGAAGAGTATTTGGATGCTTTAAATGAATTAATAAAGGATTCATCTATCAAAGATGATTATAAAAAGTACCTGGAAAGTATCTCTGTTGCCCTTACTCATAATGGATATTTTTCCATCGACAAAAAGAGCAAAAGGATGGTCGATCCTGTCACTAAAAAGACATCAACCGAAGCAGATGATGTCGATGCATACGATCTTATTCTGAAAGATAAAGAACGTCTACTTTCTTTAAAAGAACCCACACGCTTTATATTCTCTCACTCTGCACTTCGCGAGGGATGGGATAATCCTAATGTTTTTGTTATCTGTACATTGAAACATAGTGATAATACTATTTCACGTAGACAGGAAGTTGGACGTGGACTTCGCATTGCTGTTAATCATCTTGGTGAAAGACAGGATAATCCTTCAACCGTTCACCAAACAAATGTCCTGACGGTTGTCGCCAGTGAAAGCTATAAGGATTTTGTAGCTGCTTTGCAAAGTGATATCAGCGAATCCCTTTCGGAAAGACCTCGTATTGCAAATGAAGCTTATTTCACCGGAAAAGTCTTATCGGTAGATGGTGAAAATGTAGAGGTTACTCCACAAATGGCACGGCAGATATACAAATATCTCCTAAAAAATGACTATTCAGATGATAATGACCACATTACCCAAGAGTATCATGAAGCCGTCAAAAATGAAACACTTGCACCACTGCCCGAGGATCTAGAACCATACAATAATCAGATTTTTCAATTGATAGACAGTGTTTATAGTGATGTTAAAGTATTGGAGATTGAAAATGATCGGGGAGCTAAGACAAATCCATTAAATGATAACTTTGAAAAACAGGAATTCAAGGGACTCTGGAATAGAATTAATCGGAAAGCAGTCTATAGTGTGAAATTTGACAGTTCAGAACTGATTGATAAATGTGTAGAAGCTCTGAACAAAGAACTACATGTAACTCCTCTTGAATACACAGTGCAGCGTGGTATCCAGGTTGCTGAAATTGAATATGAAAAAATTAAATCAGGAGATGGCTTTGAGATTCTTGAAACATCTAATGCTGAATACGGTGCGAAATCAATTCACTCAGCAGTAAAATATGATTTGATTGGAAAAATCGCGGAAAGTGTCCAATTAACAAGAAGAACGGTAACCGATATTCTGAGCAGTATTGAGGATTCTATTTTTGAACAGTTTAAGACCAATCCTGAAAGTTTCATTTCTCAAGCAATCCGTTTGATAAATGAACAGAAGGCAACGGTTATAATTGAACACTTAAGTTACGATACAATTGCTGAAACACATGACATAGATATCTTTACAGATAGTCAAAGCAAACAGGATTTCAGTAAGGCAGGAGACCCGCTTAAACGACATATCTATGATTATGTTATAACTGACTCAAAAACAGAACGTAACTTTGTCACAGAGTTAGATACCAGTTCAGAAGTGGTTGTATATGCAAAGCTTCCGAAAGGATTCTCGATTCCCACTCCAGTTGGCAATTACAATCCAGATTGGGCAATTGCATTTAAAGAAGGAACTGTGAAGCATATTTATTTTGTAGCTGAAACAAAAGGTTCAATGAGTTCAATGCAATTAAGGGAAATTGAGAAGATAAAAATAGAATGCGCTAGAAAATTCTTCGATGAGATTAATCACAAAATCAATCCTGAAAATGTGAAATATGATGTTGTAGACAGTTATGGGAAGCTTATGGAAATTGTGAGATAATAAGATTTCATCAGAAGTTTTTTCAACAGGCAAAATTACCATAACCCGCATTAAAGAACAGAAAGATATTGACAATACTATTAAAAATTTAAAAACCCTAATGTGAAAGAGATGAGCTAAAATGCTTTCTCTTCCCCTACTTTTTATAAAATGGTATCAAAGAGGGATACATTTGGGTAAATTTATCGTTAAATTCTGCAAAAATATATATTAACCCAATATTTTTGTAATGATTTTGTTGCTACATGCACCATCAAGGAACAAAATTCTTCTCTTTACATGATAGAACAAAAATTAATAATACAATATTTAATGAAACTAATCTTTTAATAGAAGAAATTAGTAATGTATATTAGTCTGTGTGCCAATCAGTTAAAACAGGTTAGAAAAAGCAAAAAGTTCAGGATAAGGTACTTTTATGAAGGAACATACAAATACAAAAGATTGGCTTCGTGATAATTTATCATTTAATGAAGATGTATTGATTTCTGGTGATAGTTCTTTTTCTAAAACACTTGAAATCACACCAGATGCTGATGTATCCCTGAGATTTATAGCTAATCAGAGACGAATTTATGGATATTTTTTAACAATCCAAGCATCACTTGATGTGTGGAATGATATTGAAAAAGAAATAGTTAAAACTGAACAAACGGTAACAACAATTAGAATGCTTTCAGGCATGCTAAATTATCCAATTGCTGTTCTTCTTTATGATAACAATAATGAAGGATCATTTTCAGTCTCTGATGATTTAGTTAGATTTACAAAAGTAAATGATTTAGGTTTGAAAGAATACTTTGCAAGCATTCATCCTGAACTGATTGAAAATGTTGGCACTATTTATAAAAAAGTCAATAGATCAGTAAATGACACCTTTCAGACATGGACACGTAATAATCTTTCTAGATTTTTGGTAATTAATGATTTTGATATAATCATACCACGAAAATCTTTAATAATAGAATTAAAAAGAATAGAGGAAGATATAAACTCCTGGAAACCTTATTTAGATGACAAAAGTAATTACCTAGCACTTATGAAGATTTGTTCTTTAAATAACTTAGAAATGAAAGTCATCGCTTATCAAGAAGATGCTAATAAGGTTGCATTGCATTCTTTAAAAAATGTTTATAAATCTAAAATAATAGGTCAATTTGTAATTTGTGAAATTGAAGATGTTCTGAATGGTGTTAATGTCACTAAAGGTTTATTCACAGACTACGAAAGCACCAGAAGAAGACAAAAATAGAATGTGCTAGAAAATTCTTCGATGAGATTAATCACAAAATCAATCCTGAAAATTATTTTTGCTATGTAGAATACCTATCAAAATAAACATCAATAAGACGAAGCAGGAAATTATCATCACTATCGTGCAATACATTTCAAATTATTGTATGCTTGAATCATCGACCGATTCAAAGCCAACAATCTAATAATATAACATCGAATGTATGTATTTGTCATATTTTGTAGAAGCAAAATCTCTAAATGATGCTGAATTGAGTATAGCTTCAAACAATAATTACTTTCATAAGGGTGTATTTATGGACTCAATAATAGGTGTTGTCTTTCCACTTCACAAAAATGTGATTGATTTTATGTTCTCAAATAAAAAGGATGTTTTTGTAAAATATACTTCGCGTCAGCCTAAAAAAACAAATACTATAATTCAGGAAGGGATGAAGCTATATATCTATGAATCAGGGGGAATAAAGTCGATTATTGGAGAAGCCATCATTAAAAAAAGTCAGTATTTGGACCTAGATTCTATATTGAATTCCTATCCAGAGAGGACAATGGTTACTGAAGAAGACTTAAAAGCCTATGCAGAAGGCAGAGAAGAAAAGAAAGCATTGGTTTTGGAGTTAAGTAATTTAATGAAGTATGAAACTCCAGTGAAATTATTAAAACCAATTACAATGGCTGGTCTCTATTTAACTGATGAAAGAAAAAAAGAACTTTTTGTTTGAAGCAGCTGGGGAATAATATCATCAACCTTCACTGTGACCTTGCTTCCACATAATACAAATGCTGCCTGTCCGGACAGTACATGTCCAATTCTTTTTTCATCCTCTGGATCAGATCACAGCAGTACTTTGATGCAACACCATAGTACTTTTTGAGTATTCTACAGAACTCGTCTACAGTTATTCCGTTGTACATGAATCCCCTAAGTTCACAAACAATTTGACTGGCGAGCTCTTCTTCGGACACACTGTCACAGACTTCCATCTCATCTACTCTTGCAGTGGTCTGGTCTTTTTTGATTTCACCGATTATCCACCAATGGATATCGTGGAAGTCAGGATTTCCACATTTTGTGCATGTTGTTTTGATGTACATTTTTCATTCACCCAAATTCATTTAATTCTGTCTATACTTGAATCATGGAAAAATGTTACCGTCCACTTTCTGTAAATATCACGGTTTTGTTGTTTTCTGGCGACGAAAGTGACTCCCCAATGATCGATTTAATAAGAGCCTTGCCCTCTGGGCTTTTTAGATATTCTTTTATCACGCCTTCGACCATGTCCCCTGTATCTGCAACATTTTCAGGCGCAGATGGGAATTGTATGCTACCGTCACGTTGTGCGTAATCATACATTAAAATGAACTGGGACATCGCGGTCGAGATAACATCGGACACCGATCCGAATTCTTCAGCATCGACCATCGCTTTTGCCCTATTCACAAGATAGGAACTCATGGCTATTGATACCTTTTCTTTGTTTCTCTTAACTACCATGGTAGTTACTTAGTAGTAACAGCATATATACTTTTGTATAAGGCAATAGTAGGACAAAAACAAGAACATATAAATATCATGCAATTCTTATTCAGTGGTGCAATAGTAGTACCAAAGTACGGAGATGAAATATGAGTGAAAATTATCCCACGAGTTTCCGCCTGGCACGTGCTGACAAAGAAGATCTCTGTGATCTTGTGAAAAGTGGCATTTTCACAAACGTCAGTGATGCTGGAAGAGGCGCAATGCGCAGGGGAATCCAAGCAATCAAAGAAGAAAGAGGAATGTGAATGAAAAAATGGAATATAATAGCAATTGCAGCCACACCAATGGCTGGAAAGGAGTGTTGACCAATGCCATCTGACTTTGCACGCGAGAAGGCATTGGCCGTCTATAACAAGGCACCTAAACAATGGGATGAGTTGGCGCTGATCCCTGGTGCCATGGGAGAATTGGCGTTGAGCGTTAAATTCCTTGCGGGGCTTGTGCATGGGTCGGTCTAGGAGCGGAGGCCATGCAGGTCGACCCATAGGATCCACAAAGGACAGGTTCTGGCTCAGTGAAGGTCACCAAGAACGCAGGTACAATCATGCCATGGATTTCTGCAAGCTAACGATCGGCCAGATCACAGAATGTCCTGTCTGTAAATGTCAAACTGCAAAATGCATCCAGGCAGGTGTTACGAAAGCCCTGGGTGCAAGATCCTGGTGGAGATGTGAATGTGGTCACCAGTTTACCAAATCGATATCCTCTGAGAAGATGGCCGAGTACTATTCAGAGGACCTCCAGAAGATGATCGATTCCAGAGCTTCGGAGGCCACTGCATGACCATTGACAACATGCCAATTGCACGGACACGAATCGTCGCCGAGTGTATATGCGACCATTGTGGCCATATTTTCGATGTGGACTGGCAGTGTAAGAACCGACCGGTCTACTGCCCGGAATGCAATGAGGAGGTCAGACCATAAGGTCACCTCACACTCCGGGACACTTGGGTCATTTCCGGGTTCGAGCCCTGGACGGAGCTTCGGCCTGCACAATAGCTGCAGGCTTCTTCTATACAACACAAAGGAAGTGAGATCAATGACAGAAGAAGTTGAAGTGTACATCGATTTCGACCGAGTGCCCAACGGCATAGGTCGTATGAAGGACGATCCCCTCAAGCACATCGACAATGCAGATGTAGCCAGGATCCAGCAGTGGATACGGACCAAGGTCTCTGGAAATAACGAGGTGTTTGCGGTCATAACAGGCAAAGCATCTCGATTCGTGAACATGGTAGCAACTGCAGAGTTGGCATCATGCAAGAATGTCACCCGGATAGGATGGTCCCAGGCAGGGATGATACCCATTGTTGTGAAGGACCTGAGAAAGGGGGCGAACTGATGGAGCAGACCCAGACCATAACCTATGCCGAGCCCATCGAGATTTCAACGAAAGTCGGTGCAGATGTCGATTCAAAAGGCAATGTGAAACCGCATGCTGAGATCACCATCAAAAGGAAGCTGGAATCGGATTGTGATGTTTTCGCGATCATTTCCGATGATGTACACGAATGTATGGACAAGGTGCAACAAACAGTGTACGAGATGTTGGCCGGAGATGGGGTGTGAGCATGGAAGTGAAACTCGATAAGGACAAGCTTGTACCTATCCTTGAGATGATGGGATACAACACCATCAACGGCACCGATGTTTGGAAAAAGGCCAGTGAGAACCAGGACGAGTTCGTATTCTGGGGAGTGGACTTCAAGAAGAATGAGATCTTCAAATGGGTAGAGGACCACCGGGAATACGATGTGCCTGAAGACCTTGTTTTCATGGAACTCAAGATGCTTGTGGAAAACTCAGTAGAACCGGGTGGTGAACCCAACGCAGACGAACCTATCGCCGACCAAAGCAGAGAGGATTGTCAGGAAGGATCCACCAGTAAAGAGAACGCATCACATTCTTATGAAAATAGCGATACACCCGATGAAAAACCATCACAGATACTGGACCTTATCCACGGATATGTAGGGAACGATGTCCTTGAGGTATTTGGGGACACAGGTAGTGGAAAATCAAAATTTGCTCTGACCGTTGCAAAGGAGGCAATTGCCTCCGGGAAGAAGGTATTCTACCTCGACACCGAGAGGAATCTGACGGAAGCGGACATTGCAGGCCTGAAAGGCTGTGAGTACAAGTACACCCCTGTTATCGAGGAGATCGACAGCACATGCCAGAAGCTTCCTGCGGTCGACGTGGTCATCGTGGATTCCATCGGTTTCCCCATCCTTACATCTTACGCAAGGCTCAGTGTCAAGCAGAAAGGAGATGCTCTGCTGAAGCTTATCGCCATATTCGGGGACCTGAAGAACTGGGCCTACAAGAACAACGGAATAGTGGTCGTCACGAACCAGCCGGAGAGCGAGTTCAACAAGGCACCGAACCACGTTCTCAGACCCTTTGGAGATAAGAGTCAGTTCGCTGCCAAGGAGATCTGGAAGACGGAGATAGTGGACCGCAAACCTGCGTACACCAATATCCGCATCAGTGCCTTCCGCAGCAGAAGCGTTGGCCACAGGACCAAGATAACGAACATGAAGATCAGTAGCAATGGCGTGGAGCTGAAAGCATGATCCTGTTAGGTACTGATCAGATAGAAGACGTTGCACTTGATAAACTGAAAACAGGATGGGCTGTGTTGTACGGCCATCCGGATGTATTCAGATTCTTGGAATACAGTTTGTACAAACCAGGAACAAATGCAAATGCTGGATTTGAGTTACTTGGATTTCTGCCAACTGTTGCCTTCTGCAAGAAGACTCCTCGGTTCAGGAAGATGTTCAAAGAAACCGATGACAGGACGGTTACGGTCCTTCAAGCGTTCAAGGTTGACAACAGCGAAGGTTTTGCATTCCATATCCTTGAAGTACCGAAGGATAGTGACAATGAAGCCCGCTACAATAAGGTAGCACAGGCAGTTAGAAATTATCTCGTGAACGGTGAGTTTGTTCCCCACCGGTGAGGTGATATCAATAAAACGTAAACGATCGCAAGGGGGCAGAACATGATGTCAAGCACCACCCGGACATCACCGTTCCAGACCCCTCTTATCGTTCCCCGCACAAATCAGGACAAGCGCATCGCAACAGCATACAATCTACTGAACGCATATCAGGAAGGATCGTATCTGGTGCATAAGACCACTCGTGCCGGTTGTACGACAGCGTTGGTAGCCGAATCTCTGAATCGGGAGGAACGTTTTCTAGTCGTTGTCCCGACTAATAAGATTGCCGATAAGACCGTCACAGAGGATTCCATCAAATACTCTGACCGGGATACATGCAATGTTATTCGGATACC
>NZ_FOUJ01000002.1:0-80088 GCF_900114835.1 Methanolobus profundi
CTCTCCGGCTGGTTCGTGACGACCACTATTCCGTTGTTCTTGTAGGCCCAGTTCTTCAGGTCCCCGAATATGGCGATAAGCTTCAGCAGAGCATCACCCTTCTGTTTGACACTAAGTCTTGCATATGATGTCAGAATAGGAAAACCGATGGAATCCACGATGACCACGTCGACCGCAGGAAGCTTCTGACATATGGTGTCGATCTCCTCGATGACCGGGGTGTACTTGTACTCACAGCCTTTCAGGCCAGCAATGTCCGCTTCCGTCAGATTCCTCTCGGTATCGAGGTAGAACACCTTCTTCCCGGAATCTATGGCTTCCTTTGCAACAGTCAAAGCGAACTTTGACTTTCCACTACCAGTATCCCCGAATACCTCGAGGACGTCATTCCCTACATATCCGTGGATAAGGTCCATTATCTGTGATGGTTTTTCATCTGGTGTATCGTCATTTTCATAAGACGGTGATGCGTTCTTTTCACTGGTGAATCCTTCCTGACAATCCTCTCTGCTTTGGTCGGCGATAGGTTCGTCTGCGCTGGGTTCACCACCCGGTTCTACTGAGTTTTCCACAAGCATCTTGAGTTCCATGAAAGCAGGGTCATCAGGCACATCGTATTCCCGGTGGTCCTCTACCCATTTGAAAATCTCATTTTTCTTGAAGTCCACTCCCCAGAATACGAACTCGTCCTGGTTCTCACTGGCCTTTTTCCAGACATCTGTACCGTTGATTGTATTGTATCCCATCATCTCAAGGATAGGTACAAGCTTGTTCTTATCGAGTTTCACTTCCATGCTCACACCCCATCTCCGGCCAACATCTCGTACACTGTTTGTTGCACCTTGTCCATACATTCGTGTACATCATCTGAAATGATAGCAAAAACATCACAATCTGATTCCAGCTTCCTTTTGATGGTGATCTCAGCATGCGGTTTCACATTGCCTTTTGAATCGACATCTGCACCTACTTTTGTTGAGATCTCGATGGGCTCGGCATAGGTTATGGTCTGGGTCTGCTCCATCAGTTCGCCTCCTTTCTCAGGTCCTTCACAACAATGGGTATCATCCCTGCCTGGGACCATCCTATCCGGGTGACATTCTTGCATGATGCCAACTCTGCAGTTGCTACCATGTTCACGAATCGGGATGCTTTGCCGGTTATGACCGCGAACACCTCGTTATTTCCAGAGACCTTTGTCCGTATCCACTGCTGGATCCTGGCAACGTCCGCATTATCGATGTGTTTAAGGGGATCGTCCTTCATGCGACCTATGCCGTTTGGCACTCGGTCGAAATCGATGTACACTTCAACTTCTTCTGTCATTGATCTCACTTCCTTACTGTTGTATAGAAGAAGCCTGCAGTTATTATGCAGGCCGAAGCTCCGGTCGGGGCTCGAACCCGAAGATGACCCTGCTGTCCCGGAGTGTGAGGTGACCTTATGGTCTGACCTCCTCACTACATTCCGGGCAGTAGACAGGCCGGTTCTTGCACTGCCAGTCAACATCGAAAATATGGCCACAGTGGTCACATATACACTCTGCGACGATTCTTGTTCGGGCACGAGGCATATCATCAATGGTCATGCTGTGGCCTCTTGTGTTCTTGAATCAATCATCTTCTGGAGATCCTCCAAGTAGTATTCGGCCATCTTCTCAGGGGAGATTGATTTGGTAAATTCATGACCACATTCACATTTCCACCAGGATCTTGCACCCAGAGCTTTCGTGACACCTGCCTGGATGCATTTTGCAGTTGGACATTTACAGACAGGACACTCTGTGGTCTGGCCGATCGTTAGCTCACAGAAATCCATGGCATGATTATACCTGCGTTCCTGGTGACCTTCACTCAACCAGAACCTGTCCTTTGTGGATCCTATCGGTCGGCCTGCATGGCCTCCGCTCCTAGACCGGCCCATGCACAAGCCCCGCAAGGAATTTAACGCTCAACGCCAATTCTCCCATGGCACCAGGGATCAGCGCCAACTCATCCCATTGTTTAGGTGCCTTGTTATAGACGGCCAATGCCTTCTCGCGTGCAAAGTCAGATGGCATTGGTCAACACTCCTCTCCAGCCATTAGTGTGGCTGCAATTGCTATTATATTCCATTTTTTCATTCACATTCCTCTTTCTTCTTTGATCGCTTGGATTCCCCTGCGCATTGCACCTCTTCCAGCATCACTGACGTTTGTGAAAATGCCACTTTTCACAAGATCACAGAGATCTTCTTTGTCAGCACGTGCCAGGCGGAAACTCGTGGGATAATTTTCACTCATATTTCACCTCCGTACTTTGGTACTACTATTGCACCACTAAATAAGAATTACATGATATTTATATGTTCTTGTTTTTGTCCTACTATTGCCTTATACAAAAGTATATATGCTGTTACTACTAAGTAACTACCATGGTAGTTAAGAGAAACAAAGAAAAGGTATCAATAGCCATGAGTTCCTATCTTGTGAATAGGGCAAAAGCGATGGTCGATGCTGAAGAATTTGGTTCGGTATCCGATGTTATCTCGACCGCGATGTCCCAGTTCATTTTAATGTACGATCAAGCAAAGCGCGATGGTGACACGCAATTCTTATCGACGCGTGAATATGTTGAAGATACTGGGGACATGGTCGAAAGTGTAATCAAAGAATATCTGAAGAGTCCTGAAGGCAAGGCTCTCATCAAATCAATTATCGGGGAATCGCTCTCATCGCCGTCTAAAAGTGATAAGCCTATCGTTGTAGAGCACATATATGAATAAAGGAGGGAACATGTACATCAAAACGAACTGTCCAATATGTGGAGAATCACTTTTCCACGATCTTAGGATATATGAGAAGCAGACGATCACAGCAGATTCATCTGAGCGAGAGATCCGCCGGATAGATGTACTTGAAACATGCACTCCTGAAGAACTGGCAAGGTCCGCTCTGCATGTGCTGGCAGACCATGTGTACAATGGGATATCCACTAATGAACTCTGCAAGATCCTCAGGGAGAAGTTCGGTGTTCTGGAACAGTATTGCTGTGATCTTATCCAGCAACTGAAGATAGAGATGGATATGTACTGTCCGGACAGGCAGCATTTGTATTATGTTTAATGAAAAATTACTGATTTATGGGGTTCGAATCTTGCCCTTTACATACCATATTAGGGGATATAGGTAATGTCCAAAAAAATCACTTTTAAAAATTATATCTTTTGCATTATAACTGCAATCTTTAACATAACAAAATGTAGTCTGCTTGGTGGTTGCAAGTACAGTGTCATTTATTATATATACAATATTATCTTTTCTCATAGTGCATGGTCTCACAAAAAGCTGTACTAAACCTGATAAAAAAAGGTGAGGATGAAAAATTAATTTTCAAATCATATTCATTGACTAAGAACGTGAATGAACTTGCGGGTACAATATCTTCAATTGCAGGTAACAAAGGCGGAGTTCTATTGATAGGAATAAATGAAGAGAATACTCCTGAAGGCATAGAATACAGCAAAGATGATGAGAATCTGATAATTCGGACATGTTCTGATACCTGTACTCCAATTGTAAGTTCCAAGGTATCTCATATTCACCTTGAAGATGGATGTGTCTACCACATAAAGATAGCAAAAACCAAAAAAAACCACAATTCTAAAAAGAAAGCTGAGATTATTGAAGATGATGGGACTTTTCTGTTCAATCATCTATACCAAGCATGCAACATCCTGCGCGGTCCTGTATCTGCTGATGAGTACAAAACATACATATTTCCAATTATGTTCTTTAAGCGCCTTTCTGATGTGTATGATGATGAAATAAGGACAGCTCTGGAGGAATCTGAAGGTGATGAAGAATTTGCTCTTATGCCCGAGAATCACAGGTTTATAATCCCTGAGGATTGTCACTGGGATGACATACGAGCAAAAAGCAGCAACATTGGATCTGCTATACAATTTGCAATGCGAGGCATTCAAAAAGAGAACCCTGACACTTTGTTTGGTATCTTTGACAGCTTTGATGAAGCAGAGTGGACCAATAAAGAAAAATTAAGCGATGACAGGTTAAAAGACCTCATTGAGCATTTTTCGTCTTTGAAATTAGATAATAACTCATTCTCTGCTGATATAATGGGACAGGCTTATGAGTATTTGATTAAGAAGTTTGCTGACCTTACAAAGGACAGTGCCGGAGAGTTCTATACTCCGCGTGCTGTTGTAAAACTGCTAGTCAAATTACTAGATCCAAAAGCAGGAGATACAATATATGATCCAGCCTGTGGTACTGGTGGTATGCTCATTGAGGCCAAAAACCATATAGGAGAGCAGAAACTGACATTAGGTAAATTATATGGTCAGGAGAAGAACCCCTCTACTTCTGCTATTGCACGTATGAACTTATTTCTGCATGGTGCTAACGATTTCAGGATAGTAAAGGGAGACACCCTGCGTAATCCGGTGTTCATTGCCAGTGATGAACTCAAAACTTTTGATTGTGTTATTGCCAATCCTCCTTTTTCCCTTAAATTATGGGGAGAGGATATATGGGTCAATGATCCGTATGGTAGGAATATATTTGGAGTTCCTTCTGATAGTAATGGAGATTTTGCTTGGATACAGCATATGATTAAATCAATGTCTTCTGATACAGGACGTATGGCTGTGGTACTGCCACATGGTGTACTTTTCCGTGGTGATAATGAAGGGAGAATTAGACAGAAACTCATTGAAAGTGATATGCTAGAATGTGTCATAGGTCTTGCTGGAAATCTGTTCTATGGGACAAATCTAGCTGCTTGTATTCTGATATTACATAGGAATAAAGTGGCTGAGCACAAAGGCAAGACAATAATGGTGGATGGTTCAACAATCTTCAAGGCTGGAAGAGCACAAAATTTCCTAGAGGATGAGCATGTCGAGAAACTTTATGCGTGGGCAAGCGACTGGAAAGATGTTGAAGGTATATGTAAGGTAGTGTCTATTGATCAGATAAAGAAATATGAATACAATCTGAATATTTCACATTATGTTGAAAAAATAACAACCGAAGATAGTATAACAATCAATGAAGCCATAAAGAACCTAAAGGATAATGTTGCAGCAGCTTATGCAGCAGAAGATAAGTTCATTAGTTTATTAAAGAGAGAGGGTTTGTTTAATGAGTAGGATATCTGTTGCTGAGCTTGAAAAATATCTATGGGACTCTGCGGTCATATTACGTGGAAGCATGGCTGCTGGAAGTTATAAGCACTATTTGTTCCCATTGCTGTTCTACAAACGCATATGCGATGTCTATGATGAAGAGTATGCACATGCTTTAAAAGAATCTAATGGTGACGTTGATTATGCTATGTTCGCTGAAAATCATAGGTTCCAGGTTCCAAAAGACGCTCACTGGAAAATTATTCGTGAGACTACCAGCAATATAGGCAGTGCTATCAAGAAGGCATTATCAGATCTCGAAAAAGCTAATGGGAAATTGCTTGAAGGTGTCTTTGGTAATGCTTCATGGACAAATAAGGACCGTTTACCAGATCATTTGCTAAAGGAGCTTATTGAGCATCTAAGTTCTCTTGTCCTCTCGCTTGAGAACTGTCCTGAAGATGAGCTTGGCAATGGTTACGAATATCTGATTGGCAAATTCGCAGATGATAGTGGACATACTGCTCAGGAGTTCTACACTAACCGTACGATTGTTCACCTGA
Source organism: Methanolobus profundi (assembly GCF_900114835.1). GTDB lineage: Archaea > Halobacteriota > Methanosarcinia > Methanosarcinales > Methanosarcinaceae > Methanolobus > Methanolobus profundi. Next base: position 5,691 of record NZ_FOUJ01000002.1, read on the forward strand.
TGACGGAACTTCTACGTCCTCAGCCAGGAGAGTCAATCTATGATCCCACATGCGGTTCAGCTGGAATGCTAATTTCTTCCATTGCATATCTTAAATCACAGAACAAAGAGTGGCGCAGTGTGAAACTTTATGGACAGGAGATAACTCCGCTCACATCTGCCATTGGTCGTATGAACCTGTTTCTGCATGGTGTTGAAAACTTCAAAATAGTGCAGGGTGATACACTAAAGGCTCCTTATTTCATCGCAAATGATAAGCTAATGCAATTTGATCTTGTTCTGGCAAATCCTCCGTATTCAATAAAACAGTGGAACAGAGATGCTTTTTCTAGCGATGTTTATGGTCGTAATTTCCTTGGAACTCCCCCTCAAGGAAGGGCTGATTATGCCTTTTTCCAGCATATTCTGAAAAGCCTTGACCCAGAGAATGGTCGATGTGCAATATTGTTCCCACATGGCGTTCTTTTCCGAAAGGAAGAAATGGAGATGCGTAAGAAACTTGTAGAAACGGATCTGGTGGAGTGTGTTATTGGTCTTGGGTCAAACTTGTTTTTTAATTCAGCAATGGAAGCATGTATTGTAATATGCAAGTCAAATAAAGATAGTATTCGAAGGAATAAAGTCTTATTTATAGATGCTAAAAAAGAAGTGTCCAGAAATGGAACATATAGATATTTAGATAAAGAGCATATTTTGAAAATCGCAAGTGTGTATCATGAATTCAGATCAGAAAACATTTTTTCATTGATTGTAGACACTTCAGATATTCTTCAAAACTCTTCGGATTTAAGCATAATAAAATATATCAAACCAAAATCACAAAACAAAAAAGAATATTCTGAACAAGATTATTCTATACTACTGCATCGTTGGTTATACCAAAAAGATCTGATTAAAAAGGATATAGATTTGTTAATACATTCCATAGATGGAGATGATCTTAATGTTTAACAAATCATCATGGAAATCTGTTCAATTTGGTGATGTGGTCACTAATATAAATTCGTATTTTGATAGAAACAATACTGGAGTATATCCATACATTGCAGGACCTGAAATTACAGAAGGAAATTTACATGCTACACCCAGTTTTGCTGAAGTTGATGAAATCCCTCCTACATTTAAAAGAATATTCCTACCAAATGATGTGTTGTATCATTCTAGAAACGTAGAAAAACTAGCTGTCTCTGAGATAAAAGGGATTACAGGAGAAAAATTATTTGTATTGAGAACAAAGGATTCGTCATGTATTCTTCAAGAGTATATTCCATTCATGATGATGACAAATAAGTTTAAGCAAGAAATTAAATCACGCTTAACAGGATCATGTAATAAATTTTTAAACTGGTCTGCACTAGCAAGTACAGTTTGTGAAATCCCTCCTCTTGATGAACAGCAGAGAATTGCTGAATTGCTATGGGCAGCAGATGAAATGATAGAAGCATATGATTTGATTTACAATGATTTATCATCGTTAAAAAGCAAATTTGTGGATACATACTTTGATTCAAAGCCCAATAAATCAAAATTGAGTGAACATTGTATCAATATCACTACTAAATATGGCAAAGATGAAAGTGAAGAAAATTGTGTCGAATTAAAATGCTTAGAACCTCATACTGGAAAAATCACATATTTTGTCAAAAAAGATAAAAATGCTTCTTCATACAATGTATTTTCAAAAGGAGACGTATTATTTGGTAAATTGCGACCATATCTTCGAAAATACACGCTCGCATCTCAAACGGGAATTGCATGTTCGGAGATATTGGTTCTAAGAGCAAATCAAAATATTATGCCTGAATATTTATATGAAATTATCCAAAGCAATTCATTCATAGAATATAATTCACATTTGTCATATGGTACAAAAATGCCACGAACGTCCTGGAAATTAATAGCTGACTATGAGTGTTATGTTCCTTCACTTGATGAACAAAAAGCTTTTGTTTCAAAAGTTAATAATATTTCTGAAAATATGACACTAGTAAAACAACAAATATTAGGAAGTAAATTATTATTAAATCATTTGTTTGAAAAAATCTACGGATGCGCATCCAATGTTTAACGAAGAGAATACAACTGAACAGATGATAATCGCCACTGCAAAAAACAATGGGTGGACCTATATTAAAGCAGAAAAGCTTCCACGCAAGTACAGTGACGTTCTGGTGGAACAATATCTTGCAGATGCACTCATTCGATTAAATCCGGAGATAGCTGCACAACCACAGAGAGCAGATGAAGTTCTGTATCGCTTGCGAGCTATTCTGTTATCCTGTGAAGGCGAAGGGATAGTACGTGCAAATGAACACTTCACATCATGGCTACGGGGAGAAAAGACAATGCCTTTTGGTGAGAATGGGGAGCACACACCTGTCAAACTTATTGATTTTGAGGATTACTCCAATAACCAGTACATAGTCACAAACCAGTGGGTATATCCAGCAGTGGAGAACGGAAAACGTCTTGACATCACACTATTGGTCAATGGGATACCATTGGTGATAGGAGAATGCAAGACCCCGGTACGACCTGCAATAACATGGGTGGATGCAGCAGAGGACATCAATAATTATGAAAAGAGTATTCCACAAATGTTCGTATCAAACGTGTTCAACTTTGGGACAGAAGGCAAATGCTACCGTTATGGGTCAATAAAGATGCCATTGAAGAACTGGGGACCATGGTATTCTGATGAGGACCATAGCGAAGGAACCATTGAATCAGTTAGAAGAAGCATAACATCCATGATTAGAACAGATGTCATACTCGATATGGCAATGAACTTTACGACCTTTGCTACCAACAAGAAACACCAAAGAGTAAAAATAATTGCTCGCTATCAGCAATACGAAGGGGCAAACATGATAGTTGACCGTGTAGTAGCAGGAATGCCCAAGAAAGGACTTATCTGGCATTTCCAAGGATCTGGAAAATCGCTACTTATGGTGTTTGCAGCTCAGAAACTAAGAATGCACCCTGCACTTAAGAACCCCACTGTGATAGTGGTTGTGGATCGCACAAACCTTGATACACAAATCACAGCCACGTTCAATTCAGTCGACATACCCAATATACAAGGCGCAAGCAAAATAGCGGAGCTGACTAAGTATCTAAAGCAGGATACACGAAAGATACTAATTACAACGATATTCAAGTTCAGAGATGTCACAGAGACACTCAATGAACGTGAGAATATCATAGTGCTGGTAGACGAAGCTCACAGAACACAGGAAGGTGATCTCGGATTAAAGATGCGTCTTGCACTTCCCAATGCATTCATGTTCGGTCTTACAGGTACACCGATTAATAAACTTGACAAGAACACATTCGTAACCTTCGGTGCAGATGAAGACGAGCGCGGATATATGAGCAGATACACCTATGTTGATTCAATAAAAGATGGGGCAACCCTGCCACTGCATTTTGAACCCGTGGAACCAAAACTACATATCAAACGTGATGCTATCGACCAAGCTTTTGATGCTATGACAGATCAGCTATCAGACGATGATAAGGATGAACTGACAAAAAAAGCAGCAAAAATGGCAGTTCTGCTCAAGTCCCCTGACAGAGTACAGGCAGTCTGTGGACACATTGCCAATCATTTCCAGACAAAGGTACGTCCAAATGCATTCAAAGGACAGGTTGTTACCTTTGACCGTGAATGCTGCGTTTTGTACAAGAATGAACTGGACAAGCTGTTAGGGCCTGAAAGTTCTGCAATTGTCATGCATACAAACAATGACAAAGGAAATAAGTTTGCTCAATACAGACTCAGCAAAGATGAGGAAGAGAAGCTGCTGGACCGTTTCAGGGATCCTTCAGATCCATTGCAGCTTCTTATCGTAACAAGCAAGCTTCTCACAGGCTTTGATGCACCAATATTGCAAACCATGTATTTGGACAAGGCAATAAAGGACCACAGCCTGTTACAGGCTATCTGCCGAACAAATCGTATCTATAAGAACAAGACACACGGTCTGATAGTTGATTACCTTGGCATCTTTGATAACGCTCTATTTGCGTTACAGTTTGATGAACAAATAATGAAGAAGGTAATCACTGACATTGCAGATATCAAAGAAAAGTTACCTGAACTTGTGGTAAAATGCTTGTCTTATTTCCCAGACATAGACCGCACCTTATCAGGATATGAAGCTCTTGAAGAAGCTCAGAATTGTTTGAAAACTGATGAGGTCAAAGATTCCTTTGCTGCAAATTTTTCAGTACTACACAACGCATGGGAAGCCCTTTCTCCAGACCCAATACTTGCCAGCTATGAATCAGATTACAAATGGCTTTCACATGTTTATGAATCACTTAAACCTGTATCAGGCATGGGTTCACTGCTCTGGCATTCATTTGGTGCAAAGACCATCGAACTAATCCACAAAAACGTTGTAATCGACGAGGTACGTGATGATCTTGAAAATATGATTGTTGACGCTGATTTGCTGGAAGGCATGTTTTCTGGCAACCCTGATAAGAAAGGCAGAGAGATAGAGATCGTACTCATTGCCCGTTTGAGGAAACATGCACAGAATCCGGTATTCATAGAACTTGGAGAACGACTTGATAAGCTTCGGTTAAAGCATGAACAGGGTTTGCTCAACAGCATTGAGTTTCTGAAATCACTACTGATACTTGCCAAGGATGTGGTCGCTGCTGAACAAAAAGTAGAACCTGTAGATGAACAGGAGAAAGCAAAATCCGCACTTACAGAACTATTCATAGAGGCAAAATGTGAAAAAACACCTGCGATTGTAGAAAGGATTGTTAATGATATTGATGAGATTGTGCGTGCAGTACGCTTCCCAGGATGGCAGAATACTTCTGAAGGAGTCAGGACTGTAAAACAAAGCCTTCTCAAGACAATACGTGTCAAATATAAAATCACAGACAAGGAAGTTTATGATAAGTCGTACTCATATATTGAGATGTATTATTGAGTGAACTTTCAGGCTGAAAGAAATATAAAATACAGAACATCAACCATAAGGTTAGTTTAAGCTTATTTTTGTCTGTTTCCTAGGGCTGTCGCTTTCCAACTAGATACTAAGCCAATTCTCTAGTTTTCAGGAGTGTTACTTCCTAAATAAAATAAGAAAAGATTCAATACTTCACGCTGTTTTACTCTTTATTACTACTCTCAAAATTCAACTTGGGAAACTCATAGAGATAGTCTGAGGATATGAAAAATAACGGTGTACCTGCAAAGGAGAGTGGAGAAACTGGACCAACTGCCATAAATGGATACTCTTTCTTATGTAAGCTGCTTTGAGGGTCACGAAACTGTTGATAAAGTTTAATCATTTCAGAAGCACCACCTATTAACTCCTTTAGAGCCAACAGTTCTATACCCCAACCTAGTCCAAAACCAAAAAAACTAATTCTCATCTGATTCAAAATTTCTCGGTGCAAGCTGTACAGACTTTGACTCACAAACATCCATCCAAGACCATATTTACGTGTTGTTCTTACAGAATCAATAAATGTTGTCCGGACTTCACTTAAAAAGTCATTTTCAGGTTTTTCTTTTGGTGCAAGTCGATGAGCTTCGTCTGCAATTACTAAAGTATTTAAAAGTCTATTTGACTTATACTCTGTTTCTGCCTGCATGGTCAGTTCTTTTAGTAGCTCTCTGATTACCAAAAATCTGATATTCTCTGTCCAGAGAATATCTAATGGTGCACTTGTTTCAGAGAGATCTACAATTACTATTTTTCCTTCATTATTGCTTGTGATTTCAGAAACAAGGGTTTCAATTTTTTTTGATTTATTATTATTTCTATCACTGAACAAATTAGCAATTTTTCTCCAAGATTCATAAATGGCATCTTCGTCTAATTCCAATGCACTGCGAACTTTTTCTTGCCCATCCTTACCAGAATATATCTTGACAAGCTGTTTTTCCTCTAAAAGTTCAAGACGAAGGAGATCAAATGATTTTCTTTCATGGGCTTTCTCTATTTTAATAGGTTTTAAGAGATGCTTATTTGAAGATCTTTTTTGAAGAATATTCACAATAGTTGTAGCAGCTCTTTCTTGATTGTCATCAGCTACAATGTTCATACGTTCTTTTAAAAAACCAGATGCAATTAAAACTTCCTTAAATAAATTATAGCCATTTCCACTTAATACAAGATTTTGAATACTTACTACTTCTACAGATCGGTTTAATGAAGATAGAATCTTATTAAGAATTCCACCCTCTCTTATTTCTTTTGAAAATTCACCTTGTGGATCTAAAACCAGAATTGACATATCTTTATGTCTTGCATAACCTGAAAGGAGCATTTTTGCAACAACTGATTTTCCTGAACCTGTCTTTCCAAAAACACCTATATGATAAGCTTCTCCGGCTCCATCAGGACCCTTGCCAAAATGTTTTAACCACATTGGTAGAGGTATATTTGTCCCATAGGCATTACCTAAATAAAATAGTTCCTCACTGAATTCATCTAGCATAATATTCAGAAAATCTTCTTCAATCTGCTTTATTGGTGTACCAGTGGGAGGCACCGTTCGTAGCATACTTTGTTCGACGTTGTGTGAAGTATCTGTGGAAAATACAGCACTGACCATCATTTTTGCATTGTGAGTATCCTGTCGCTCTGTAATCGGATCAACTCTTCCTCTCTGCCTTACTAGGCCTTTCATTGTTGGATCCTGAAGCCAAATATTTTGCATCTGAACTTCTGTAATCTGTCCAAGTGCATAATGATTTAATGAATCTTGGTCATATTTGAATACACAAAGAGAACCAACTAATCCTTTATTTGAAGCTGAACCTAATATATCAATTAAAAATCCGTTTGTTGACGAAGGGGAACCGACAACCCCAAGTCTTTCTGCTTTATCAAACGTTGTTTCCACTGTTGATTCGTTGCTCATTTTTCTCACCCCGTTCGATACCCATGCATTGATAGATATAGATCACCCAGTGAACCGTCCCAATTAATTGCCATATTTTGAGTAGCAGTTTTGCGTATCGCAGGTAAACCCACATTTAAGTTTTTTACCATTCTATCTGCAAGATAAAGAGGATAAGGTTCCAAAAGTCCTATCGAAGACTGTGACTTAATTCCCTCTAAGAGTATACCTAATCGATGCCTGTTTTTTGCAATAGAAGTCGATATTTCTATTCTAATTGCAGGACAATGTATGTAAGGCTTATAATATAGAATTTGGAGCTCTTTAAGTTCTTTAACAACCTTTTCTCTAAGCATCTCCACTTTTTCAGTCGAATTTTCAATATTCCAACCCTTTGAAGGGACTTCCATTGGCATAGGTCCAACCACTTCTCCAGGATTCAGAAGTAAAGACAATATACCTCTGTCTTCAGTATTCTGAATATTTATTTTCTTGCTGACTTCCTTCCTTGTAGTGTACTTTGGAATGCTAACGAACATTTGGTCTGTTTTTCGTGAGGATAAAATGGAATAGTAGTTTTCAAAGGTCTCATCGATTTGTTTCAAGAAAACATGTGAAAGTGCCTCAGGTGAATCCTTTATTCTATAAAATGCTTGGCTTATATGGATGAATGGAGTAGTGAATGAGCCATCGAGTAAAACAATGTCATGAGGGGCATTTTTAGCAAGTGATGATTCAAAACACATCATTAGAGCTCTCCCTACAGTTTCGGTAGCTGCACTGTGAGACAAGTTTAGTATTTTTGGAATATGCCTAGGAATAGGCCAATACCTTTCTTCTGTAGGTGGAGTTAAACCTTCAACAGCAACTGCTGCCACAGCAATAATATCAGTAAAAAGTAGTTTCTCGAGTGAATATGCACCATCTACTCCACAAACTGTAGGATAAGTAGGGGATTGGATATAGTAAGTATCAGGTTTTAATAACTCTGAATCGATCAGAATTTGTCGATAATCTTCTTTCTTACTTATAAGCTCGTCAAATGAGGTAAATAGCTGGCTACTAATATTTTCGCATTCAGATAGCATATTTTCCACTAATGCTTCAGGCAGCTGGGAAAATGGACTATCGTTATCATGCATATAATAGTATAGTAGTAATGTTGTATAAATATCTATTTAAATAAATTGAACTTTGCCCCCCCCAGTTTTTTCAAACGATGCGAACCAGAGAATATTCTTTAACAGCCATGTTTTTCCGCGTGATTAAAAACAAAAAGTATATCAAAGATAGCTAAATAAATACATGAATACTTAAAATTTATATTTATTCGAATATGGACGAAAAGTACTCTCTCAGAATAGATCTCACAGACGGTAATGGTCTATATTGACCGAGGAAGAATTCACTTCAAAAAGAAACTAGCGTTGCTCTTGTACATACTTATATAATTTGATAATATTATATCACATGATTATAGCAGATTAGAAAACGATTCTTTTTGAGAGGGTGTGATTTGTTTTATGATGACGATATCCAATGTTACAGAAACTGATTTTGATTCAATACCAATTGATCCTTTCTGGAACACTGGTGACGAAAAAGAGCTAAAAATGCATAAGATTCATACATATCCTGCTAAGTTCCCAGCATTTATAGCAAGCAAAGCATTCGATTATGCGAAAGAAAATTCTATCGAGGTTAATACAGTAGCTGACGTTTTTTGTGGCTGTGGAACCGTTGCATTTGAAGCAAAACGTTCAGGAATTGATTTCTGGGGTTGTGACATCAATCCTGTAGCAACCATGATTGCAAAAACGAAAAGCCATAAGTACCAAGTATCTAGACTTCAACGGTATTTTGATGATATTATAGATACTTACAAAACATCGATTATTGAATACAATTCCTATGATTATGCAAACGAGAGATTGAAATATTGGTATGATGAATCTCACTATGGGCATTTATTGCGGTTGAAGGCTGCTATTGAAAGTTGTACCCCTGCAAAAGGACAATACCGTTCATTTTTCATTTGTGCATTTTCAAATATTCTAAAACCTACGTCTCGCTGGCTTACAAAATCAATAAAACCACAAGTTGATCCGGATAAAGAGCCGTCTGATGTCCTAGAAGCATTTGAAAACCAATGCAGTTTCATGTTTGCTGCAAACGAAGAAATCTATTCATTAAATAAAACAAAAACCTGCATTGTAAAAGGGAATTTTTTAGATAATCGTATTGTTAAACCTGAAGTAGATGTAATAATCACAAGCCCTCCGTATGTAACTTCTTATGAATACGCAGATTTACATCAATTGTCATCCCTTTGGCTTGGATTTGCTGAAGATTATCGAGAATTGAGAGACGGCTCGATAGGAAGTCTTCACCATGTTTATGATTTTGATAGGGAGTTAGAATATCTTAATAATGTAGGCGCCCATATTGTAACACAACTATTAACTCAGTATAAATCAAAAGCCTACTCAGTTGCCAAATATTTCTTGGATATGCAACAGGTTGCTAAAAACTGCCACTCTATGCTTTCCGAAAATGGTCTTGCAATCTTCATCATTGGAAACACTGAGTATAAGGGTGTTAGGATAGACAATGCACGTCATCTTGCGGAATCTCTCCAGAATAGTGGATTCAATGAGATCCTTGTTACAAAACGTAAAATTAGTAATAAAATACTAACTCCTTACAGGGATAGTAAGGGTCGATTCACTGCAGATGGGAATGGTAGAAAAGTTTACAATGAAGAGTTTATTCTGGTTGGAAAAAAATGAAATCGATTGAAACTTGTGGGAATGTAGTTGACAGCATTGATGTAAAAATAAGCTACCGAATTATCGAATTGTTTTCTGGCGGCTTGTACTCAAGTCCGAATAAAGCATTTGAAGAACTCGTCTGTAATTCATATGATGCTTTTGCAGATGAGGTTGCAGTCTATGTTCCTCCTGATCTAAATGTGGATGGTGCATATATATGGGTGTGTGATAACGGCGAAAGTATGGATCAACAAGGTTTGAAAGATTTATGGAACATAGGTCAATCACTAAAGAGAAACAATGAATTTGTTGATAAAAAGCGTCTTCAAATAGGGAGATTTGGAATTGGTAAATTAGCAACATATATCTTAGCACATAAATTAACATATATTTGTAAAAAGAATGGTAAATTTCTGGCAACTACAATGGATTATGGGGACATTACTGCTAATGTTGAGAAGCTACAATTAGATGAAAGAGAAATTACAGAAGAGGAAGTGCAAATGGTATTGGCCCCTTATCTCTCTTCATCTAACACTAATCTGCTACCATTTGATCTTTTTGGAGATAATGCTGTTGAAACATGGACATTTTCGCTTCTAACTGAATTGAAACCAAAAGTACATGATATCAAAGAAGGACGCCTCAGATGGGTTCTAAGTACAGCTTTACCACTTAACCCCGGGTTTTCACTTCACTATAATGGTAATCTAATAGAATCATCAAAAATAAAGAGACCTATACGCAAAACATGGATTATAGGCGAAGATGATCAGACTGCAGAAGAATTAGATTTCGCATCTATAAGACAAGAAAATGGAGACTTTTTTGTTGATTTTGATAATCTTACAGGAGTCAATGGTAAAATAGAGTTATACGAAGATTCTCTAGTGGACCGCAGTAAGTCAAATGAGTTGGGAAGAAGTCATGGTATTTTTTTAATCGTCCGAGGCCGTCTTGTAAATATAGATGATCCACTTTTGGGAATGCCAGCATTTTCCCATGGACCATTTAACAGATCAAGAATAGAGATACATGCTGATGGGTTGGATGATAATCTGACTTCTACTCGTGAATCAATTAAAGAATCATTGCCCCTTGATCAATTAAAGGCGTATCTTAAAAAGAAATTCAATAACGAAGTCAAGAAATACCATTTTGAAGAGCAAAATCGTTTGTCGAAGGAACAAAGTATTTCTTATAGGCTATCTCAGACTTCACTGACTCTTTCAAAGAGACCTCTCTATACATTTGCAGAAAAATTCTATGATGGTGCAATAGTAAATCCTATTCTCATAGAAAAGCCTCCTCTTGATAAAAAAGAAGTTTTGTTGGAAGAACTTAAAAGAGATGTATCCGGTGAGGAGTCAATCATCAAAAACATCGAATGGAGTATTTTAGGTTCTGGTGACCCAATTGGTAAACTTGATTTGACTAATGGAAATTTAAAAATAAATCTTCTCCACCCCTATATTGCTAACTATAGTGATTCTTATAAAGATACATTACCCGTTCAATTTGTCGCCATTACAGAGGTCTTAACTGAAGCTCATTTGTATGAACTTGGGGTTGACGAATCAATAGCAAATACTATTATGAGGCGAAGAGACAATACTTTAAGAAGACTATCACTGTCTGATCGTGAAGGAGCCCCTGCGGTAGCTCAGATGCTTAGAGAAGCACAAGTTGATTCAACCGGTCTTGAAGATGCGGTACATCGAGCATTTCTTTCATTGGGTTTTGAGTCTACAAAAATAGGTGGTCCTGGAAAACCTGATGGTAAAGCCGATGCAGTTCTTGGATATATAAATGAAACTATGCACAATAATTATTCTCTAACATATGATGCAAAAAGCACATCAAAAGAGAAAATTACAGCAGGCACTGCTAGGATTTCTTCGATAAAAAGACATCAGACTGATTATAATGCTGACTACTCTGTTGTAATTGCTATTGATTATGAAGGTAGAAACGATCCGAATAGTGCTATTTCAAAAGAATCAAAACAACAAAAAGTGACTATTATGACTGTTCAGGACTTGAGCAGACTTTTATTGCTATCTGTACCTAAGCAGATTGGACTTTTAAAAATAAGAGATTTATTTGAAACATGTCATACTCCTGCAGAAGTTACTGAATGGATTGATAGTGTTGAATCTGAAGAAATAACCATAGGCCCCATAGGAGATATCTTGGAAGCGATTTATGATTTACAACTAAATGATACCGAGCCGCCGGAGTTTGCAGCGGTACGTCTAAAAGTAAACTCTATTAATGGTAATTCTTTGTCTAAGAAAGAATTACAGTCACTTATTGAAAGCTTAAAGGTATTAGTGCCTGGTTTCATAGATATAGAGGGAGAACGTGTAGGTATCCAAGGCACCCCTTCTAGAATACAACGTGTTATCAATCATGCAATAGGCAGCGTACCTAGTGATTTACAGAAAATGTATTTATCCGCTTTTTCTTCAAAAGTAGAAAATTAATTGCTGTGATATCCAGCAGCCGATGATCGAGTTAGACATGTATTGTCCTTACAGAAAACATCTGTATTTTGTTGAAGGAAGCAAGCAGATCGCTTAATCCACAACTCATATATAAGTACGAACACATTTTAAATTGTAGACTTTACTTTGTTTTTAGTCAAATGATTAGTACTTTGTTGAGGGAAAAAGCAGTCTGTTCTACCCACAACTTATATATAAACAAAAATCCTGTTTTACGATGTAGGCTTTTAACTATATTGCCGGCCCCCAACCTCGGCATTTTCCTGGTGAATAGAAGCCTATTTGAGAATCACAATTACTAATTCTGCAATTAAATATATGTGCTATGAGGTCTTAATGTAATACAGTGAACGTGTAGGCATTGCACTGAGTGCATTAAGCCCGCCCGGGGCTCATGACTCTAATTCTTCTGATAACCAAGATCTCATATAGGTTATCCTGCAACTATGAAACAGTAACTTGCAGGTGCATAGCATTGAATGTTAAAGAGATCATTCTGGTAATAGTAATAATTCTGGCCGCTTTTTTCCTGCTGGATGCTTTCCTTGGCCTGATAGGTGCATTTTACCATCTGGCATTCAGTTTTGTGAATCTTCTTGTCGTATTCACTATCATAGTTCTGGGAATAATGGCTGTAGTGAAGTTGTTGTTCAAGTGATACAGAAAACTCAAAAACGCTATATACTGCCGACCACATAATTTCATATAGCTCATTATCAAAGTGGGAGGAGGGAGTAGAATGAGTAGTGTGATCAATTTTCGTCTGGATATAACAAAAGAAGACCTGAGAACAGAGCAGGAACTTTCCAGAGATACAGACGAATTCAACATAGATAATATCGAACCCATTACAAGTCTGCCAGGGGAACCGCTGGAAGAAGCACGTTTTGTGGAACCGATAACTGCGCTTGTTGGTGCAACCGTCCTGTACCTCGCAAAGCGTATGATAGACCATTGGTTCAAAGAAAAGGAACAGGGAGTTATGATGGACCTGAGAGAAGTGCCACCCCTTATATCCCGTATTGCTGGCATACCAACTGGTTTTCTTGTGATCATTGACAAGGACGGACAGGCCACAACCCATAAAGTGGAGTACGATAAAGGCGATGATGAGGCATTGAGATCCATGATGTCCGTATTGAACCTGGCATTGAACCAATAAGGGGATCAAAGCCCAATGAGCAATAATTTTGAATACCTGAGCGGATCCATAAATATTTCTGCACCGCTGCCTGATATTTTGCAGAAAAAAGGACTGGACCCATTCTATGAAGACCCCAACAACGATGAATGGGGTGATATGCTCTGCCGTGTCCTCTATCATGAATCCATCCATTTCTGGCAATTACTTGCCTCAGGTTACCTGGCCAACCTGGTCAGTGATGAATGGAGGCGCCTGGACCATTTTGAACAAAATAAAGAGATACTTCCGAAAAGTGACCTTTCAAATAACTATACCAGTCGTACTGGTGACAGACCTTTTTCACCATATGAACTTACAGAATGCTGGGCTCGATATTGGGACGTACATACTCGCAGTCCTGCACGGATCATACAGGAAGAAGGAATTGGGACCGATGACCCGGAGAATAATGACAATGGAGCATTCGGCACCTATTCATGGATAGAATATGACACAGTAATGCAAAAAGGAGAGGATTCCCATCTTTATGCCCGACCATACAGATGGTTGCTGGACAGAGCATCAGGGAATAGTTATCTGATCTCACTCCTATTTCCAGTAATAACCCATGCTTCTTTTGGCAGTCCTGACCCTGTCGGTGTTTTTACTGGTTGTTTTGAACGTGCAACACAGGAAGATATAACAAATGAGATAATGGAACATCGTTCCGGCAATATTAACTTTGACTGGATCAATAGCTGGACATTTGCCTGGGATAAGATAGTGTTGCCAACGATCGAAGAGAAGAACTTACCTCTTTATACAAGTGGCTTTGATGTGCTTCAGAGAGGAACACTGGGAACTCATCCTATATATAGCGAATATCTTGAAAAAGCGCAAGTATTATGGAAATTTGTGAAGCTGGCAAATATGCTCGATGTACAAGATGAAGCGCAATTATCTGAGATATCCATGGAGCATATTGAAGAACATGCAATAACACAAGCAGCGGCACAAGACCCGTGGATCATTTTTGCTCTACCGGGTCAGCCACACTACCGGCATTTGTTAGGCCACTATCTGTCTCCCCCAATTGTAAGGTTCAAGAATTTCACATATTCCACCAATAGAGGAGCCAGTATGTGGGGATCTGATGATCAGCCGAATGGATCAGAGGATCTTTTCGAATTGAGATCAAGCGAACTGAACATCAGGATAAGGAAGTTTCGAGCAGCTGAAAAAGCTCATTCACTGGGACTTCCACTCAATGCATTCGAATAAAGATCTCCTTTGATATTATAATAAATATAGATAATGTGAAGAATTAACTATATTGAAAACTAAACTATTATCACAGGATAAACAACTAAAAATAAAGAACAAGTGGATGGTGGAAAATGATAGGTGGACTGGGACCCAGTGAACTTCTGATCATATTTGCAGTACTGCTCTTACTTTTTGGTGCAAGCAAACTTCCTGAACTGGCACGTTCCATGGGATCTTCCATGGGAGAGTTCAAGAAAGCAAAGAAAGAATCAGAACTATCAGTAAGGGATTTTGAGAACTCCATAAAGGATGCAGACTCAGAGAGCGAGAAAACATCCATAATAGAACAAACTGCCCTGAACCTTGGCATTGATACAAAGGGAAAGAACGAGGATGAACTCCTTGCCGAGATCAATGAAATGCTGAAAAAGTAAGCATCATACTCTTACTATCAGTTCACCGACTGCCATGTCTGAATGACGAAACTTCCAACAGATCGCGTGCATCTCTAAAAGGAAGACCTCACATCCTACCGAAAGGTACAGCTTAGCTTTTTTCCCCTATGATCGATGATGGCTGTACAAATGGGTTCTGCAAAAATTCAGTCCAAACAAATATAAAATACATATGATCATAGTATCATGGGGGCAATTGATCCGTGGGTGAATTAGAGAATACTGACTTTTTGAGCATGGACCGTCGAACATTTCTCAAGGTCGTGGGTGCCATGGGAGCATCGGCTTTCCTGGGACTGCACCGTTCAGAGATATCAAAAGCGCTTGAACTATCAAAGACCAGGGTCATATGGATACATGGGGCTGAATGTACCGGCTGTTCCGAATCCGTTCTGAATGGCAGGGATCCCGATATTTTCCAGGCGATACAAAAACTAAGTGTTGATATTGCCTACCATGAAATGCTGATCCAACAACAAGGGATCTTTGTTGACGGTGAACTTGCATCCACATCCGAGCTGAACTCAGAGATCATGCTGGATGAAGCTATCGAGGAAGGCGGCTACATACTTGTTGTCGAGGGTGCTATTGCCAACGGACCTGATGGCACCGGAAAATATTGCATGTACGGAGAACGTACTTTCAAGGAATTGTTCACCAAAGCTGCAAGTAACGCAACTTTTGTACTGGCCATAGGGATGTGTGCCACATACGGCGGGATAAATTCAGCGAACAGTGAGATCGTTGACCTCATGGACTTCAGGGGCGTGGCGTTCCTTAGAAGAGACCCTTCAAAAGGAATGCTGACAGAGCTTGGCATTGACAGACCGGTGATAAATATAGCCGGATGTCCTTCTAACCCTGACTGGGTACTTCTGACACTTGCCGCCGTGATACTTGGAAAGATCGACATCAATGATCCTGATCCAATTCTGGATGAATTCAAACGACCCCTTGTATTCTTCCCTGAAAACGTTACTCTGCACTGGAACTGCCCACGCAGAGGATATTATGATATTGGACAGTTCGACACTGAGTTCTCAGGAGATGCATGTCTATGGAAGCTTGGTTGCAAAGGACCCTACACTCATTCAGATTGTGCTCTTCGAAAATGGAACGGCTCAGTGAATATGTGCACACAGGCAGGGTCTCCATGTATTTCCTGCTGTGAACCCGGATTTTTCGATAATTCAACTCCTTTCTATAAAAATGTCCAGACCGTAGCTCCTTCTAACAGTGAAACGGACAGCTCATTTCCTTCCAATGAAAATAACGAAGATACGATCACACCAGCTGCAATTGGCCTGGGTGCCACAGCAGGGGCCACAGTCATCGGTTCTGCAGCTTATGCCGCCCGCCGGATAGTTCAAAAAGATGATAACAAAAAGGAGATGGATCAATGACCAATGTCACAATAGACCCATTAACACGTATTCAGGGTCATTTTCGTTTGTCCACTGAAGTAAATGAGAATGGGGTCATCACAGATGCACAGAGCTCAGGAATGCTCTTCAGGGGACTTGAGCGCATACTTGTGAACCGCGACCCGAGGGATGCAGCACGTATCACGCAAAGGGTATGTGGTGTCTGTCCGACAGCTCATGCAATAACATCTGCAAATGCTCTGGAGGATCTTTTTGGGATCGCGGACCAGATACCAAAGGATGCCCTTGTTACAAGGAATATCATGCAGTCCCTGAATATGATAGACAGCCATGCCACGCATACCTATGCGCTCTGGCTACCCGATCTGGTGAACCCTGCATACAGGGACGTCTTTGCCACTGCTGACAATATGGGAACTATGCTGTGGAGGGAATTACTTCATCGTTTTGCTCCTTTAAGCTACAAGATAGACGGTATATCCATACCACCGGGTCAGGCATATGTGAATGCTATCAAAGAAAAGAGAAGACTTCATGGATCCATAGCTCTTATTGCCGGAAAGATGCCTCACCAGATGTCGACCATTTTCGGAGGTGTCACCTATAAGCCAACGGTCGCAGATATTGGAAAACTCACCTACTACCATCAACAGTTAATGGATTTTGTTGACAAATATACGCTAGGTATCGATCACAGTACATGGCTGGACAACACTTACAGAGCATCTTCGCCCCAGCGTGCGGTGGAGTTTGTCACCGGGCACCTTCAGGAACTCACAGAGAGTTCAATGAGCTCAAATGACTTCTCATATTCTGCCGGATGGGGGGACATTGACATGTTGTTAGCATTTGGTTCTGAGACTATAGGTGAAGATATCCTGGGCCTTCCTGTCAGTTTTAAATTTGACAGAACAGGAACCTACAGTGATCCAGCGAATATAGGGTTCCTGTCCTATGGTGCCTATTATGACGTGGAGAATGGAGATGGATATGATCCTCTGAAATTTGGTCAGAACAGTTTTCATAAAGCTGCTTTTATTACCGGTTCACTTGAACACAAAAAGTTTGACCACATGAAAATAACCGAAGAGGTATCCCACTCATTCTATACAGGCGAGGGTGATGATCATCCCTTCGATGGAGACACAGAACCTGTGAGAAATGCTGATGAGATAGATTACCATGGCGGTAGTCAAAGCAAATACACGTGGATAAAGGCACCACGATACGAGGGTGTTCCCTGTGAAGTAGGCCCCATTGCCCGCATGATAGCAATGCAAGAGCCACTGACCACGGGTCTGATGAATACGTTTTCAGATAATGGTCATCCTGCGGTCAATACTTACATAAGGATGGTGGCAAGAGTGCAGGAGATGCTTATTCTTTTAGAAAGACTTATCCAATGGGTAACATCTGACCTTGACCCTGATGGAAGGTTCAGTGTTCCGATAGATATGAGCATGGCAAAGGACTCTCAGGGTGTCGGGCTCTGGGAAGGTGCCCGCGGTGCCCTGGGCCATTGGATAAAGACCGGCACTGATTCTAAGGTCTCAAAATACCAGATGGTTGTGCCTACCACATGGAATGCATCCCCAAGGGACAGTAACGGGATCCCGGGTCCTATAGAACAGGCCCTTATAGGTACAAAAGTATCAGCGGCTGAAAATATGCTTGGTATCGACAACTCGAATCCCACAGGTATATTGCACACTTCAAGAGCATACGACCCCTGTATTGCATGTGCCGTGCATACCATTGACCTGAGACAGAAAGATGGCAAAGGCGAACGTGTCTTTGATATCGTTTAAGGGATAAGGAACACAAAAAATAGTAAGAACGGTAGCATAAGAATATTCTTTTTAAAGCCACCCGGAAAGGAACTAATTCTGAGGACTGATCTTACGATACGCATACTGGGATTTGGGAATCCCCTTATGGGGGACGATGGTATCGGCATCCATGTGATCGAGCATTTGAAACAGATGCACGCAGAACTTCCGGATAATGTGGAAGTTATAGATGCCGGAGTCTGCGGATTTGATGCACTTGGTCTGCTGGAAGGTGCTGAAAAACTGATAATCGTTGATTCGGTAAAAGGTGTGGGAGACATTGGATCGATACATCGATTCGTAATGGATGACATAAGGAAAGCCACATCAAGATGTCATTTATCGCTCCATGGGACATGTCTTGCAGATGTACTCTGCATGGCTGAACATATACAGGAAATTCCAGAGGAACTCATTATATTTGCTGTTGAGGTTGACAGGACAGATGATATATCACTCTGCATCTCCGACAGGGTGCAAGCTTCCCTGAATGAAATTGTGACATCCATCCTTGATGAACTTGGTTCAGGAGCAGTTACTGAGCAGTACATTCAGAAATAAATACCAGCTTTCTCCAGACATTTATCATGATCGTAGCACATACCTATGGAACCATGTCTTTGCTGCTTCATTTTATAGGATCAAGGAGAGAGATCAGTCTCTCCTCCTTATGAACGTCAGTGCTGCAATTGTTCCGGCTACGGCCAGGATCGCTTCAAAACCTGGTTGTGAGGGTGCTGACTTGCGCCCTATTACTGAATTGAAAAGTATCCTGGAATTATCCAGATATTCATAGGTACGCTCCTTATTGTGTATCCCATAACTTCCATCCCCCTTTACCGCTTCCATATAGAAAATGGCATTGTTGTAATCTGCCAGTGAAGCATTGTATTCAGAAGTACCGTTCAACCTTTCAAGCGATACGCTTGCATTTGCTTTCAGAGTTTCAAGATCATCAAGTCTTTCAGCAACAATTCCCTGCTTTGCTTCGAGGACCGGAGTGAAGAATTCCTTATGGCAATCATAACAGCCATTGGAAGAATCAGGACTGAACAACAATTCCGGTTCAAGATCAAAGGTATGTCCGGTTATGGCAGTTTCTCCTGAAGTATCATTGAATTCACGAGTGGCCATATGACAATCTGAACAGCCTATGTTCACAGGATGCACGCCATTGTCATAGATAGAGTTGTTATACATCTCCCAATTTGGATGAAGCACTGAAGTGGTCATACCATCAGGTGATACATTTTGTGAATTGTGACAGTTCCCACACAGCAACACCTCATCCTCTATCCGGTAATCTGCAGAGTGAGGGTCATGGCAGGCGACGCATGTTATACTCCATTCAGAAACATCAGATGCTTCAGGAACCTCATCAAGGTTCAGCCCGTAAACATCTTCATCAGCCAGATTTGGAATTGCACCGTCTGTGGACTTGCATGACACACATGAATTATCCATTTCGAGAATGAACGGCTCTCCTACGTCGGCAGGTTCTGAATGACTCATCGCACCATCTATGTCGAAACCTTCTTTCCCGAACTCATCCCATTCCTCGATCACAGGATGACTGTCACCCCTGTGGCAGGTCCCGCATATCTCAGCAGAAAGGTTCACTTCCGGCACGTTACCAAAAGGACTACCAATGTGAACATCATAGCCCCCTGATGGCGGAGCATGGCACACCTCACATGATATAGGATCAATTGTTGCTTCTGATCCAGCATGTACAGATATATTCCATGCATTGTATATACCAGAATGACAGCTCTTACATTCCTCAGGTTGCCCTGCAACGGATGTCATAGTTAAAATGAGTACTACACCCAGTGCTAAATAAGCATATTTCGCCAGATAACTCCCCCATATCCAATTGATAATATTCTGACCCAATTATATTTAAAAAATTGCACCTGGAAGTATCAACAAACGATCATTCTGAACAGATATATGATTTATCGATGGATGAACACGGTCCTCACAGTTGTTCATATATCGTGTCCTACAAAGACAGATCATTTTTTCGTTGATGTTTATTAACAATAAACTCATCAACTGAACATAGAGGTTGATCCATGTCCATCGATCATATCGGCTGCTGCGGTGCATACTGCAGAACCTGTAAACCATTCAACACCGGCTCGTGCAAGGGATGCAGACTCGGCTATGACACCGGTGAAAGGGACATAATTAAAGCAAAATGCCAGATGAAGGTATGCTGCATTGGGAAAGGTTATACGACCTGTGCTGACTGTCCTGAAATTGGGTCATGTCCGATGATCAATGAGTTCTACGGCAAGAACGGGTACAAATATGGAAAATACAGGCAGGCAACTGAGTTTATCAGAGAGAATGGATACGAAGAGTTTTTGAAGATTGCTGAGAATTGGACAAATGCCCATGGAAAATACAAATAACACTACAACAGAAGAGCATATCAAGCAGCTTCGCGAGCTATTACCAGAGCTGGAGAAAAAGTTCAATGTGAGCTCTCTTGCGATATTTGGTCCTTATGTAAGAAATGAAGAGAACAAAAAAAGTGACCTCGACTTGCTTATAGAATACAGTGAAATGCCCGGATTGCTTGGATTCATTGAGCATGAGAAGTACCTTTCTGATAGATTGGGAATTAAAGTTGGCCTTATACTCAAACCTGTCCTGAAGCAAATGGTTGGAAAAGACATAGTGAACGAAACCATATTAATATAGAAATGGATCTGTAGCTGCTGACCAGTGGCTAGTTCAAATATTCTCTGGACAAACAACCTTAAATAAACTCACACGCACCTATCACCATGAACCCGGGCAGTGCCAGAAAGAACATCAAAATAGGACTTGACGTGGGAATAGTCCTGAAGCAGGATCAGAAAAATGGCAAGATCACCAGAGGTATTGTCAAAAGGATCCTGACAAATTCCTCATCCCATCCTCACGGAATAAAAGTTCAACTGGAAGATGGTCGTGTTGGAAGAGTAAAGGAAATTCACTCCGGTGAGTGAATAGATTCTTTGTTCCTTTTCAGGAATTCTTAGTATAGCATGCAAAACTCTTATTACAGCTTGTACATTTTGAAGTGGACTTATAAATTGCTCCGAAGTCTACCGGTTTCCCGGAAGTGACTGAAACACATACGATGCTCTGTCCCAGAGGTATTGTTGCAATTATTGGAGTTCCACACCCCGGACATAACACATTTTCGATTTTCATAGATATATTCCTCTCTAGCTTAGCTTACGAGATAGATCGTCTAAAAATAAGGACAAAGAAAAAGTCGGTCAGACAGATGTCGGTCAGACAGATGCCGATCAAAAGATCGGTCGTATCTGCCTTAATAAAATATTCCAGAATTGTAATATGAAATTAGTATCTGGCTGGTCTGTGTTTCTGGAAGCATTCCCTGCAGTATACAGGTCTGTCACCAGATGGCTTGAAAGGTACTTCGGTCTCCTGTTTACAGTCAGAGCATGTTGTCTTGTGCATTTCTCTTGGACCGTTGTTTGACCTAAAGCCGCCACCGCCGCCGCCGCCTCTACTGTTTCCGCCTCTGTTATTGTATCCCATTTGTTTATCTCCTAATATATTTATATAGTCCGCACAGCAGAACCGATACTGAGAATTATCGCATGAACAGTTTTACCTGTTTTTACCAAATCGCTCATTCCGATACGGCTACTTCTTACTGTCAGCAATTGTTAAAAGAAGCACGCAAAAATAGAGTAACCCTTTATTAAATCGTTGAGCAATCGAACTAGTACATAAGACGGGCCTATGGTATAAATAACCGGTGCTATCAATTAAGAATAATGTAAAATAAATTCATACTTCTCGATGAATATATCATGGAACTTCAAGTAAGTTCAGTATCCACAATAAGAGTATGGAAGGACAGCATATAAGTAAAGCTATTTCAGACCAAAGCGTAAAAATAAAAAAGTGATCATGCGGGTACAGCACCCGCATTTTCCACCTGGCTCAGTTGCAGTTTCTGCTCATCTTTGAATATCCTGTCAATATCAAGCAGTATAAGCAGTCTGTCGTCAACCTTCCCTACACCCTGTACATATTTCCCGGCAATTCCGGAAACAAGGATATCAGGTGCAGGTTCAATATTTTCACCTGGTATGTTCAATACCTCATTAACCGAGTCAACGATCACTCCTGCGGTCAGGTCACCTATTTCCAGTACCACAATACGTGAGTTCTCACTCGCATCCTTATGGACCATCCCAAACCTTGCTGCAAGGTCGATGATCGGGATTATGCTTCCACGAAGGTTTATCACCCCTTTCACATGATCCGGTATCTGCGGGATCTTAGTGATAGAGGGTATGCGAATGATCTCTTTTACTTTGTATATCTCAATACCGAACTCTTCATCGGAAAGCTGGCATATGACCATCTGGAGCAGCTCTGTAGAAGAGCTGCTTTCCTGTGTACTTGATCCTGTCATTATAGAAGCCACCGTATCAGACCAATCTCATATTCGAAGGACTGAACGATCTCCTTGCCATAGTGGAATTCTGGGTTTCCAGACGGAACCTTGATACTACATCCTGCATACTGGTCGAGACAGCAGCAAGTTCCTGGGCGGACCTGGATAGCTCCTGCATGGAGTCTGCCTGGGACTGGACAGACTCAACTGCTTCCTGTGCCCCTGCAGCGGATTGCTCTGCAATGGCAGATACCTCTTCACTGGCAGATGTAACCTGTTCGATCGATGCGGACTGTTCCTCTGCAGCAGCGGCGATCTCCTGGGACATCTTCACGATGGTATCTCCTGCCTTAACAACCTCTTCGATAGCAGAGACAGACTGTTCCAGAGAAGCTGCTCCTGTTTCAACCTCTTCGGTACCTTTCTTCATGGATGACACTGCATTGTGTGTTCCTTCCTGCATCTGCTGGATCAGCTGTGCGATCTCCTTTGCAGCCTTACCGGAATCCTCAGCGAGCTTTCTTACTTCATCAGCCACGACAGCAAATCCGCGTCCGTGCTCACCTGCCCTTGCAGCCTCAATAGCAGCATTCAGCGCAAGGAGGTTGGTCTGGTCTGCTATCTTTGTGATCAGACTGACGATCTCCCCGATCTGTTTGGATTTACCGTCAAGGTCCTGAATAACATTTGAAGAATCATCCACCGCAGATTTGATGCTGTTCATCTTTAAGCGCAGCTCCTGCGACATTGTACCAAGATTCTGTATAAGATTGTTAGAGTCAACAGCATTCTGTGCAGCCTCATCGGAATTTCTCGCTACTTCCTGAACAGTGCGACTCATGTCAGCCATTGATAATGAAACCTCTTCGGTCTTTGAAGACTGTAGCTGCATACCTCTTGATATCTCATTTACAGTGCTGGTCACCTGCTCGGATGTAGCTGCAAGTTCCTCAGTAGATGCAGACATTTCCTGTGCCGTTGAAGCGATCAATTCGGCATTCTCACGCATGACACCCACAACATTCTGAAGCTCATCACCCAGACCATTGAGTGTATCACTGAGTTCTCTGAACTCTCCCTTCGCATCTATTGAGAACCTTGTGGTGAGATCACCGTCTGCATACGCATTGATGACCCTTGCAGCCTCGTTGAGCGGACCGATGACAGCATCAAGGGTATCGTTTATTCCTGTTACGATCTTTCCGAAGTCACCTTTATGCTTTGATGCATCTGCACGGAAATGGAGCTGACCTTCTACAGCCGCCTCTATCAATGAATCGGTATCAACTATCAGGGATTTAAGATTTGAACGGACCTGCTCTACGGTCTCATTGATGAAAGCCTTCTTACCAGGGAACTGTTCAAGCTCAGCATCGAAGTTACCTTCTCCGAATTCCTTGATACATGCCATTGCCTTTTTCTTAACGCTGATGTGGCCATTGACCATGTTGTTGACCCCCTCGGCCATTTCGTAGTAAGCACCTTCGAACTTATCCAGCGGGATAACAACATCAATATCACCCAGATCATGCTGTACGGACATGTTGTTCATTTCATGGATGAAGCTCTTGACATTACCACGCAATTCCTCAATGGTGTCATTGATGAACGCTTTCTTGCCAGGGAACTGTTCAAGCTCAGCATCATAGTTACCCTTACTGAACTCAGCAACACAGGCCATTGCCTTCTTCTTGACACTGATGTGACCGTTGACCATGTCGTTGACACCCTCGGCCATTTCATAGTAAGCACCTTCGAACTTGTCCAGTGGTATAATAACATCAATGTCACCAGCATCGTGCTGTGCGGACATGTTGTTCATTTCATGGATAAAGCTCTTGACATTGCCACGTAATTCCTCAATGGTCTCATTGATGAACGCTTTCTTGCCAGGGAACTGTTCAAGCTCAGCATCATAGTTACCCTTGCTGAACTCGGCAACACAGGCCATTGCCTTCTTCTTGACACTGATGTGACCATTGACCATATCGTTGACACCTTTAGCCATTTCAGCATAGACACCATTGAACTTGTCTTCCTGAATGACAACATCGATATCACCGGCATCGTGCTGTTCTGACATGTATGCCATTTCACTTGTGAACGTGTTGAATTCGTCTATGAGCTGATTGATGTTGTTCTTGATCTCATTGAAATCGCCTTTGTATTCATCAGTGATCTTCTCAGGAATATCACCCTTTGAGATCCTGTCCACGTATTCTGCAGAAACATTAAGCGGTCCTGTCGTGGAATCCAATGTTTCATTGATACCATCAATCAAAAGCTTGAACTGACCTTCATATTGGGAAGAATCCGCCCTAAAATCGAGTTTTCCTTCTTTTGACGCATTTGCCAACTCAACAGTTGCATCTATCATGCCTTCGACATTTTCCATCATCCTGATAAATGAAGGGACCAGTCTGTCGTTCTCTGAACGTCTGCCTGTTCCATTCCCTATCTGACGATATCTTTCAAGGTCACTGATATCCCCGCTTGCTATGTTCTGTGCAGTATCTGTAACATGCATTAATCTGTCACGAACCTCGTTTACCGCACTACCGACTTCAGCATAGATACCCTGGTAGTTCCCTTCTACATTCACTGTGAGATCGTTCACTGCCATTCTTTGCAGCACAGTGTTCACTTCTGCCATGCCACCAAGACTATCAATACATTCATTGATGTTGTTCTTGATCACATTTAAATCGCCTTTGTAGTCTTCAGTGATCTTTTCAGGGATCTCGCCTTTTGAGATCTGGTAGATGTATTCTGCAGAAACATTCAAAGGTCCGATCAGCAGATCAAGAAGAGTGTTGATACCTTTCAGAATTTCCCTATCGGTCCCTTCATAGCCATCAACTCTGGCACGTGTATCCAGTTTACCCTCAAGTGCAGCTTCTACAAGCCTGAGTATCTCTTCAACAGCATTGGAATTATTTTGCTTGATTTCCACAAAATCGTTTTTTTCATCTGACATTGATGTCCCTCGTTTTATGGACTGTTACGTTATTTACAATATCGAGTAACATTTGTGTATATACAAAAACAGTAGAATAAACTCAAATATACTAACGTGCAGACCCTATCTCTCATAAATTTCAATAGTTCACAATGTTATGTGCGAACAGATGTATATACATCAAAAATAGTATATAAATATTATTATAATTACAATTGTGAATTCTTTGATATAATTTAAGTAATGATCTCACGCACCAAATAACTTCGACCAGACAGATGCCCGGTCCTAAAAAAAGGATTAATACCCTTAAAAACATAGTTTGAAAAGGATAACATGAGTGGAGAAACATCAGATAACGGGAAGATGCCTGTACTATTCATCGGGCACGGATCACCAATGAACATAATTCAGGACAACAGCTACACACAAAGCCTTGTAAAGCTGGGAAAGGAGCTTCCAAGACCTGAAGCAATTATGGTCGTTTCAGCTCACTGGATGACCGATGGGACATATGTTACGTGCGATGAAAAACCCAGGACCATCTATGATTTCTATGGATTCCCAAGGGAACTGTACAATGTGGATTACCCCAGCCCGGGTTCACCTGAGAAGGCTGAGCTGGCATGCAGAACTGTGAAAAAGGAACCTGTGGAGTGCAGTGACCAGTGGGGACTGGACCATGCATCATGGGCAGTTCTCAGACATATGTATCCTGAAGCCGACATTCCGGTCTTTGAGATGAGCATTGACTACTCGTTCAATGAATGGCATCCAAAGATGATGCAGCATCACTACGACATGGCAACCGAGCTCAGAGAACTAAGGGAACAGGGAGTACTTATTATCGGAAGTGGTAATATTGTACATAACCTGGGCCTCATCGATTTCATGAACGTAAATGCAAAGCCCTATGAATGGGCTGTAGAATTTGATGAGAAGGTAAAGGCCAACCTTCTGTCCGGAAACCACAGGGACCTTATCGAATACCTGAACATGGGTGAGACTGCAAAGCTGGCAGTGCCGACACTGGACCACTATCTGCCCATGATATATACGATCGCATTACAGGAAAAAGGTGAGACTCTGGAGTTCACTCATGAAGGATTCCAGCATGCATCCGTTTCCATGAGATGCTTTAAGATAGGATAAAAATAATTCAGCCGATGAGGCTGAAATAACAAAAACATAGAATACCAGACTATTTTACCCTGTCACCATATATCTTTTTGAAATGGTCCTTCGGGTCAAAATCGGTCTTGAACTTCAATTTACCTGAATTGGACTGGATGTTGACCTCCCATATATTCTGGACCTGGTCATCATCTGAACTGCTCTTTTTCTTTACTTTAATTGATTTTATACCTGCATTTGGGATCGCAAAGTTTGCCTCGTTCTCTGCCAGTGCTGCCTGTGCACTCATTCCGGCATACCTTTCAGCATATCTGAAAGAACCTTTTATCTGTGCACCCCACTGACCTAAGAACCCCTTTCCTTCGGCCTTGGCCTGATCACGTGATTCTTTTACGACCTGTTTCATAACATCATTTGTCACTTTGGCAAATATTGTCGTATCCGGTGTTGCAACAAGCGTGAACGCATCGTATGACAGACCTAACATCTTGCTTTTTCTCATATTTGGAACTATTCCGATCACTTCGTCGTCCATAGTAACCCTCCTTGCCATCCGATCAATGAATACCACCATGTACCATTTTGTTTAAACAACTCAGGATGACGTTATAGAAACCATATACTAATAATTATATAAAGATTGTTATATTGATCTGCGATCAAATTTATAGTGAAATAAAACAGATCAAGTGGAAAATAAATTTACACCGGAACTGGTACATAGGGTATAGAGAAATAGAACGTGGTGCCTACATCCACTTCAGATTTAAACCGGATCTCACCACCAAGTAATTCGACCAGAGACTTGGATATAGACATACCCAGTCCCGTTCCTTTGTACTTTCTGGTGGAGCAGTCATTGACCTGCCTGAAACGTCCGAAGACACAATCGAACTTCTCTTCAGGGATACCAATACCTGTATCCCTTACATAGAAATCCATATACTCATCATTGAGTGAATAACCAAATTCAACTGTGCCCTCATGAGTGAATTTCAAAGCGTTACCAACCATATTGTTAAAGATCTGCCTTATTCTGTGCTCATCGGAATAAAGGAAAGAATCAATGTCATCAAGTCCTTTCACAAGAGCAAGGTTTACAGGTGGCTCTTTCATGTCGAACTGCACCTTGAAAAGAGAATAAAGATCATCAAGCATATGATTCACATTGAATGCTTCGTTGTGTATCACCAACTGGTCTGCCTCTATCTTAGAGATATCCAGGACGTCATCGATGATCAGTAATAACTGTTCTCCGCTTTTTTTGATAAGGCTGGCATAATGCCTGCATTTTTCCTCAGGAACGTCTGAGAACTGGATTATATCAGAGAAGCCCAGTATACCATTGAGAGGAGTTCGAAGTTCATGGCTGATGTTAGCAAGGAAACGGGATTTAAGTAGATCTGCTTCTTCTGCTTTCTCCTTTGCGACGATCAACTCTGCCTGAGTGTTCTTCAAGACCCTACGATTGATCAAAAGCAAAGCTATGAATGCGAACTGGACAATAAGTGCGACAAATATCAGAAGTATCTCATTTTGATATTGATGAAAATACGAAGAACTGACCAAAACTGTGTTTTCAGCCCCGAAAACCGAAGAAGAAGAGAACAGCAAAGAAGTGACTAGTAATAATGTTAAAAACAGTTTTTTAATTATTTTTTTTGAAGAACACATCTATATCGTTCCGGTCATTCATCGAGCATGTCCAATGATCTGGTAAGCGAGATTTCTATAATAATTTCTCATATATAATCCATGTCATTATACAGATCGAAAAACTGTGTGCTAATGAGCAAATAGCATACTGACGAAAGAATTAATAGTCTTGACCCATTAACGGAAAGCAGATATTCAAAAGGAATTCCGTGGTCTGTTGATGCACAAAAACAAAGAAAATACAGAAGATGGCAAAGCCGGTCTGCTTGTCGAAATGGAGAATATAGTAGTTCGAAAGAATGACAGGACGATCCTTGACTCCATAGATTTCAAAATAAGGAATGGTGAGAATATCGCCATAATAGGACCGAACGGCTCCGGGAAGTCCTCCATCATCAAGACCATAACAGGCGACTACCGCCCAATTGCAGATACACCGAATATGGTCTTCAGGCTCATGGAAAAGGACCGATGGGTGGTCTCAGACCTGAAAAAGCTCATGGGAATAGTTTCAGGAGAACTCCAGCTTGAATATATGCGGGATATTACAGTAACAGATGTGGTTCTTTCCGGTTTCTTCAGCAGTATTGGAATCTACCCTAATCTCAGGGTCAGACCGTATATGCTGGAAATTACCGACGATGTCATTGATTTTCTGGAAATAAGACATCTTGCTGACAAGAACATATCCGAACTATCCACCGGAGAAGCAAGAAGAGTGCTTATCGGCAGAGCACTGGTCCATAACCCAATGATACTGGTACTGGATGAACCAACGAACAGTCTTGACCTGAAAAGCAAGCATAAGTTCAGACAAACTGTAAGCAAGATCGCAGCTTCCGGAAAGAGCATGATCCTCGTGACCCACGACCTTGAGGATATCGTCCCTGAGATCGACCGTGTAGTATTAGTTAAAGATGGAAAGATATTTGCTGATGGTAATATCGAGGACATACTCACTGCTGAGAAACTGACGGAGTTATTTGGCATTCCGGTCGAGGTTGGTAAGGATAAAGGATATTATCATGCATGGTGCTGAGAACACTAATATTCATTTTTTGATGCATAGTTGAATGTCAGAAAAATGCAAACCTGGAACTAATTTTCTTTTGCCATAATTCTTTGCTTTAAACAAAATCCTTTTTTTGTCAATAAAAGAAAATAAGTGTTTTTTGAGAGGGTATTTTGCTTTGAGAATACTCGTCAAATGACGGTAAAAAATTTGCTTTATGCTTGATTTTAACATTCTTTATTGATACTTAAAAATAAACAAAATCACTCATCATACACCAATTTTCTGAATTCAGGCTCATCCTTAATATTATCGAAATCTTCATCTGTTTGTGCCTTTTCCTTAAATGAAATATCCAGTTCTATTGAACGCTTTAAGAATTTAATGGCATTTTCTGTTTGTCCTGTTAAAGAAAAAATACATGCATTATTGAACCATGCACCAGCACAATCAGGGTCTATTTTAATTGCTTTTTCGTAAGCTTTTATCGAATCTTCATACTTGCCAAGATTTGTGAGAGATAATCCTTTATTGGACCATACGTCAGCATCATCAGGATCTATTTCAATTGCTTTTTCGTAAGCTTTTATCGCACCTTCATACTTGCCCATATTGTCAAGAGAAACTCCTTTATTGCTCCATGCTTCAGCATAATAGGGATATATTTCAATTGCTTTTTCGTAAGCTTTTATCGCATCTTCATACTTGCCCATCTCGTCAAGAGAAACTCCTTTATTGTACCAGGTATCAGCATTTTCAGGGTCGATTTCAAGTGCTTTTTCGTAAGCTTTCATCGCATCTTCATACTTGCCGAGATTGTTGAGAGAAACTCCTTTATTGCTCCAGGTATCAGCATTTTTAGGGTCGATTTCAAGTGCTTTTTCATAGGCCTTTATCGCTTCCCCATACTTGCCCATCTCGTCGAGAGAAGCTCCTTTATAGATCCAGCCAAGAGGTGAAGCAGGGTCAATTTCAAGTGCTCTGTTCGAAAATTCAAGTGCTCTTTTGTAATTACCTTTGTAATAATTAGAAGATGCAAAATTCAAATAATCATCAAAATTGAGCTTTATACCAAAAGTATCCAATACATTTGCAGTTTCTGCCGATGAATCGAACTCTTTAACTTTCTGCAACACATCTTTGGATGGTGTTTTTTCCATAGAAATAATACCAATATCAGCAGTTTCCTTTTCATATCTCTCTTTAGCAGAAAATAATATTTTATCTAACGATTTACTGGATTCTGTTGCATCATTAATTGATTTTTGAGCTTCTGTCCTTGCTTCTTTGAATTTTTTACGGAAATCATTAAGTACATAAGTAGCAGCACCAGATAAAACAACTACCAATATACTGATTAATGCAAGTAACAGCATTATTGAATTAAGAATCGAATTTAAGAGATTCAACGAACGATCTAGATTTTGATTTGCAAGAACTAAGCAATCCTGTTCATCCATTACATTCGAATCATTCCCAGAAGAACTTACAGCTATACCAGAGTGAAGCATTGTAGTATTATTTATCGCAGTATTATTGTAAAGGCTGCTTTCATTTGAGATTGAAGAGACTGAATATGGCAAAATAAGTATTGAAAACAGCAATAAACCTGCGAGCTTAAAAATATTCATGTGCTTACTCCACTTATAACACTATATTAATACTTTAAACGAACATAAACTTATAAGTTTTTTTATTGATGGTGATGATATCTTATATTCCTAAACTGTCAAATAAAGGATATCTTCAACAACATATCAAAAAAAACTTTTTTATATGCAAAATCTGTTTTTATGCTATCCTATAATTTGTGAAAGATAATTTCCTATTTAATCTCTAAAATAGGAAAACGAGCAATTCTAAAAATCCCCTTTTAGTATATGCATTCAAATATAATTGGCTCATATTCTAGCCCAAAAATGAGATTACACTATTATATTACAACTTTTACACGGATGATACCATGAGGGAATTTATCGACCAGCTCAGGAAGAACGGGAAACTCGTTGAGATCACAGAGCCTGTTTCAAAGGTGTTCGAAGCACCACGTATTGCAAAGAAGACACCCGGACCGGTGCTGTTCCATGATATTGACGGCAACAAGGCCATCATGAACGTGCTCGGTTCAAGGGATGAACTTGCAACGATGTTCGGTGTGGACAAGGATAAGATCATCAAGAGACTTTCAGAGGTCTCACCTGATGGCGAGGTCGTTGTTGTTAAGGATTCACCTACAATGGAAGTCATCGAGGATGATGTTGACCTGACAAAACTCCCTATAATGACACACTTCGAGAAGGATGCAGGACCCTACCTCACAGCAGGTATTGTTGTTACGGAATATGACGGTGTCATGAATGCAGCTATCCACAGGCTCCTTGTAGTCGATAAGACAAGACTTGCAGCACGTCTTGTAGCACCAAGGCATAGCTACGTCATGCACAAGAAAGCATCCGACAAAGGAGAGAAACTCCCTATAGCTATCGTTCTTGGTGCAGACCCTACAGTTACATTCGCATCAACCACAAGAGTGCCTGCCGGAAAGGAATTCCACTATGCAGCAGCACTTCGTGGCAGACCTGTGGAACTCTTTGAATGCAGCAACGGGATAAAAGTACCTCATGCAGAGATAGTCCTTGAAGGTTACATCGACCCTACCGAAAGAGTAGATGAAGGACCATTCGTGGACATCACAGGAACCTACGACCTTGTGAGACAGGAACCTGTCATACATATTACAAGGATACTGCACCGCAAGGACCCGATCTATCACGGGATACTCCCTGCCGGTCCTGAACACCTGCTCATGATGGGAGTACCATACGAGCCAAGGATATTCAACGCTGTCAGCGAAGTAACCACCGTGAAGAACGTAGTGCTCACAGAAGGCGGATGCTGTTACCTGCATGCAGTTGTGCAGATAGAGAAACAGACAGAAGGTGACGGAAAGAACGCCATCATGGCAGCCTTTGCAGCCCACACGAGCCTGAAGCATGTGGTCGTAGTTGATGATGACATCGATATCTTTGACCTGCATGACGTTGAATTTGCCATTGCCACCAGAGTGAAGGGTGACATGGACGTAATGATAATACCAAATGTGAGAGGAAGTTCACTCGATCCAAGAGGAGCGCCTGACGGAACCACCACCAAAATGGGAATCGATGCCACCAAGGTTCTGAAAGATGCTCATAACTTCGAACGTGCAAAGATGCCAGAGTGAGAAATAAAGGGAAACGGCGGAACAAAAATGTACCTCACACCTGAAGAAGAGAAGACACTGAATGGGGAATTCGGAGAAAGTCTCCAGAAAGCCATAGAGATCCTTGTTGCACTTGGAGATATCTACGGTGCTGACAGGCTCATACCTGTGAAAAGCGCACAGATCGCCGGAGTATCATATAAGACAATGGGAGATGCCGGACTTGAATGGATCTCCGACCTCGAAGGAAAGGTGAAGATACCTTCTGTTCTCAACCCTGCTGGCATGGACATTGCCAGATGGGAAGAAATGGGAATTGAACCAGCTTTTGCAAAGAAACAGCAGGAGATCATCGAAGCCTATGCAAAACTCGGCATCCAGACAAAATGCACATGCACTCCATATTATCTTGAAGGATTCGATATCGGACTGGATGACCACATCGCATGGAGCGAATCATCAGCAGTTTCATATGCTAATTCCGTGATCGGTGCAAGGACCAACCGTGAAGGCGGACCTTCTGCGCTCTCAGCAGCACTCGTAGGAAAGACCGCAAACTACGGCTATCACCTTGATGAAATGCGAGAACCGGTAGTAGCAGTGGAAGTAGATTGCGAACTTTCAGGCTCCGACCTTGGAGCCCTCGGATACAGTGTTGGCAAGACCATCGGAAGCAGAGTACCAATATTCTACATGAAGAACGAACCTTCAAAGAACGAGATGAAATCCCTCGGTGCAGCACTTGCAGCATCCGGGGCTGTGGCACTCTATCATATAGATGGTGTAACACCTGAAGCTACCAGAAAGACATTTACAAGACCCGATGAAGTGATCCCTGTTGAGAGATCACAGATAGACGAGGTCTATGAAACTAACAAGGACATACAATCCAGCGAGATAATAACCGTTGGATGTCCACATTGCTCACCTGAGGAACTGGAAGAGATAGCTGACCTTGTTAAAGGAAAGAAACTCCTGAAAGAGATGTGGGTCTGCACAGCAAGGGAAGTTGCTGAAAGGTATCCTGACCTTGTGCAGAGGATCGAGAAGAGCGGTGCAAAGGTCGTGTGCGACACCTGCATGGTGGTCTCACCTGCAACTAACAAGTACGCTTCCATGACAGTGAACTCAGGAAAGGCTCTTGCATATGTACCAAGCATGTGCAAAGTGGCTGCAAAATATGCGAGTATCGAGGACTGTATCAAAGAGGCAGGTGTCATCGATGAAAATTAAATGCAGGACAATATCCAGAGGTGTCGCAGAAGGAGAAGTGCTCCTTACTCACGATGCCATATCATTCCTTGGTAACGTTGACCCTGAGACAGGAGAGGTCGTTGAACCTCAGCACGAACTCTACGGACAGTCCATTGCCGGAAAGGTCCTTGTATTCCCACACGGAAAAGGATCAACAGTAGGTTCCTATGTCATCTATCAGCTTTTCAAGAATGGCGTAGCACCTGTTGCAATGATCAATCTTGATTCCGAGCCGATCGTGGCCGTTGGTGCGATAATTTCCGAGATCCCTCTTGTTGACAAGCTTGAGAAGGACCCTTATGAATTGCTGAAAGATGGCGACGTTGTTGTTGTTAACAGCACCGATGCTTTTGTAGAGATCAAAAGGGAAGAGTAAGAATAGAGACTAATTATGGATGTCTGTTTTCGCTGGAACAAGAAGAACACTTACAGTCTTGCAGCTCTGGCTCCGCTTGTACCGGGAGCTTTGAAGGTCAAAGCACCCCATGACGGGATAATGATATACAGCTTTGCCACCAGGCAGGCTAAACCGATCTTCAGTGAAATTAAGAAGGCAGACACAGATTCTATTTTCATAGCAGGCGGTCCCCATCCATCCGGAGCACCTGAAGATACACTGGAGCACTTCGACTATGTAGTAATAGGTGAGGGCGAGGAAACCTTACCCGAACTTATAGATACTATCGTTGCAGGCAAGGATGTTTCCTGTGTGAAAGGCATCGCCTACAAGGACGAGAACGGAAGCACAGTGATCACTGAAAAACGCGACCCTGTTGACCTCGATAAGTATCCCTGCTTTGACCCCAATATCGTGATGTCACCCCTTGAGATAAGCAGGGGATGTCCTTTCAGATGCAGGTACTGTCAAACCCCACGCCTTTTTGGCAACAAGATGAGACATCGAAGCATAGATAATATCGTCCATTTTGCAAAATACTATCGTGACCTCAGGTTCACATCCTCAAATGCTCTTGCTTATGGAAGTGACGGAATTCATCCTCGTCTGGACAAAGTGGAGAAACTCCTTTCAGCACTAAAGGATACCGGAGCCAGAGACATCTTCTTCGGAACTTTCCCTTCAGAGGTCAGACCGGAATTCGTTACCGATGAGTCACTGGAACTTATCACAAAATACTGTACTAACACAAAAGTGAGCCTTGGGGCACAATCCGGAAGTGACCGCATCCTGAGAGAGATACTCAGGGGACATACCGTAGACGATGTAGTAAGAAGTCTGGAACTCTGTTTTGACCACGGAATAACACCGATGGTGGATTTCATGGTAGGCTTCCCTGATGAGACAGAGGAAGAACAGGATATGAGCCTTGAGCTCATTCAGTGGATATGTAAGAAGGGCGGGAATGTTCATTCACATTACCTGACACCACTTCCAGGTACGCCTTATGAGGATGTGGAAACATCACCTGTGAGCAAGCGTTAC
Source organism: Methanolobus profundi (assembly GCF_900114835.1). Taxonomy (GTDB): domain Archaea; phylum Halobacteriota; class Methanosarcinia; order Methanosarcinales; family Methanosarcinaceae; genus Methanolobus; species Methanolobus profundi. The sequence goes on from NZ_FOUJ01000002.1 coordinate 40,998, forward strand.
AAGAGAGTGATGGGAAAGCTGGCATTAACAGGTCAGGCTACCGGTTCATGGGAATGAGCTGATATACTAGCCGTCCAGGTTTGCATATACCCCCTTGAAGAAGTAAGATGTCACTACCACAACGAATGCGAATACGCATGATGTGGCAAACACCATATGCAGATCACTATGGAACAATATTACCGCAAGTATAAGCGGAGCTGCGGTCTGTCCTGCATATTTCATGATATTGAAAACTGAGACTATACTTCCCATCATTCCCGGAGGAGCTACCTGGGTTGCAAGAGTGTTAAGCTGAGGCTGAACCATACCAAAGCCAATACCAAAGATGAATATGAGGATGAGTACCTGATAGAGGGAACCTGCAACTACAAGACCCCCCAGAGAAACACCGGCTATAGAGAAACCTGCCATGAGTATCTTTTGCTTACCATATTTTGCTGCAAGGGATCTGGCGCGTGATGATATACTTGCCATTGCTACTCCCTGAATACCAAGTGCCAGACCGGCCTGGCTCGCTGTGAAACCATAAGTGTCCTTCAGGATGAACGGAACATAGATGACCATTGTATACAGCAGGAAGAAGATGGAAAAACTTAGTATTATTGTGTAAAGGATACGAAACTCCATTAGTGCTTTCAAGATAGAGTTCCTGCCTTTGCTCCTGTTCTCATGAGGATTCGTTTCTGGAAGGACAAATGCAACTATGATAGCAAGAGGAATACTGAGGCCGTAGAAAAGGAACGGGACATTCCATGCGAATGATGCGAGGATACCGCCGATCAGTGGTGCGGATACTGCACCGATGCCTGTTGTCATGCTCATCTTTCCCATGGCATTGACCCTGTCAAGACCTGTGTACAGTTCACCGATCATTGTCATGGCTATTGGTAGCATCCCTGCTATTCCGATACCCTGAACGAATCTCAATGCAAGGAGTGTTGTCATATCGGTGGAGAAATAACATGCCAGACCTGCAATACCGTTTATGAGAAGACATGGAACAAGGATCTTTTTTCGACCTACCCGATCAGTTATGAAACTGACACCGATCATTGCCAGTGCCGTGGAAAATGTGTACATTCCAAGTATCAGACCTACTGCTTCGCGGGTAGTGTTAAGTGGTTCCACCATGAAGGGAAGTACCGGACCAAGCAAAGCTCCTGCTGACATCGCGAAGAATGCTACCAGACAGATCAATGGAAGGTTTAGTTTCCCATTCATTGTTTTCTGACCTTATGTTCTATGAACTCGCCATTGAAGAGTACAAGGACCGTGATCTCCTCTCCTTTTTTGAACTTACGCATCTCCCTGTCGTAAACGCCCTGCACATGTTTGAGCTTATTTCTACTGAAATGTTCCTGTGCCTTTTTGTAGAAAGCTATCAGTTGCCTGAGGTAAGCGGTCTCATAGGTCTTTATCTGCTGAGCTATATCCTGAGCCTCTTCATCGCTTATCTCTGTATGATAGAGACCGTGCTGGTTCAGACCACTTATCTGCCTCCAGTCCACATTACCGTCCTCATCCGGTTCACGATGAAGCATGTAGGGGTAAAGACTGCATATCATTGGACGCTGCTCGTAGATGGTGCATCTCTTGTCCTTGAGGAATATACAGGAACCGTCCTCTTTCGCTTTGAGTGCATAGCCTGAGACATAGAAACGTCCTTTCTGATCACATAGCTCATAGTATGGTGCAGGTTCCAGTACATCAGATGAGATCTCTGTCATTCGAAGGGCATCATCTGTGAGAAGGAAAACATGGTCATTGAACTGACGGGTGCAGCAACGTGCACAAAAGTCGCATTCAAAACCAACTTCCTTTATAATAGATACCAGACCATCCATTGGATAATCCTGCACACCTTCAAGCTCCTCGTTCACTGTTCCAAGCTGATCCTCAATTGCCGATGTAACCATGATATACTCCTGTTATGATAAGTGCCATAAACTCTGCTGTCTACAAGTAATTTTGCTCTGGTCACCCCGCAAGCTTTAATAATAAGCATTACGTCTAGAAGTAAACTCAACGACTAGAATTATATATCTAGGTTAAACTTAAACTAATTAAATTACAATTATTCAAGAGGATTATATCATGGGTAAGACAGGCAGCATTGAATGGGTAAAGGTAAAAGGACGTAACGGAAGAACAATTAAAGTTCGTAAGTGCAAGGAAGGAAAGGCTCACCCTGGTCCAGCACAGAGATACACATCATCTGGTGCTAAGAGAAGATTCCTTCGCAGATCAGCAAAAGCACTCGTAAAGTGATCTAACTCACTTTACCTAAATTACTTTTTTTTATTCTTTTACAGCCGGTTGGCTTTTTTTGTAGTTATCATAATAGCTTATTCTTTCTTTGTTCGCAATAGGAACGTCCCGATACGTTTATATAGAACTACAAACATTAAAAAACGACTTGAGAATAAATGTCATTCTAATTTCATATACATAGGAGGATAGACAATTATGGCAGGACAGATGGCAGGACAGCCAATTTTCATATTAAGAGAAGGAAGCCAGAGAACTAGAGGCAGAGAAGCACAGAGCAACAACATCATGGCTGCTAAAGCAGTCGCTGAAGCTGTAAGAACAACACTTGGTCCAAAAGGAATGGACAAGATGCTTGTAGACAGCCTCGGAGATGTGGTCATCACAAACGATGGTGCAACCATCCTTAAAGAGATGGACATCGAGCACCCTGCAGCAAAGATGATCGTGGAAGTTTCAAAGACCCAGGACGATGAGGTCGGAGACGGAACAACCTCAGCTGCTGTAATTGCCGGAGAACTCCTCAAGAAGGCAGAAGAGCTTATCGAGCAGGACGTACACCCAACAATAATCGCATCTGGTTACAGAATGGCTTCAGAGAAGGCTGGAGAGATCATCCAGACACTCGCAAAGTCAGTCACCAGAGAGGACAGGGACGTACTCATCAACATCTCCGGAACAGCAATGACCGGAAAGGGTGCAGAAGCAACAAAGGAAGTCCTTGCAAATGTTACAGTTGACGCTATCGTAAGCATTGTCGATGAAGACGGTAAGGTCGACATGGACAACATCAAGGTAGAGAAGAAGGTCGGTGCACGTATCGAAGAGACCGAACTTATCGAGGGTATGATCATCGACAAAGAGCGTGTACACACTAACATGCCAAAGAAGGTCGAGAACGCAAAGATCGCACTCATCAACACAGCTATCGAACTCAAAGACACAGAGGTCGATGCTGAGATATCAATTACATCCCCTGAGATGCTCCAGTCCTTCCTTGACCAGGAAGAGAAGATGATCAAGGACCTTGTTGACAAGGTAACCAACAGTGGTGCAAACGTCGTATTCTGTCAGAAGGGAATCGATGACATGGCACAGCACTACCTTGCAAAGGCAGGCGTCTTCGCAATCAGACGTGTAAAGAAGAGTGACATGCAGAAGCTCGCAAGAGCAACAGGTGCAAAGCTCATCACAAACGTTGACGAGATATCCGATGCTGACATGGGTAAGGCAGACCTTGTAGAAGAGAAGAAGATCGGCGGCGACCCAATGACCTTCGTAACAGGCTGTGACAATCCAAAGGCAGTTTCAATCCTCCTCCGTGGCGGAACAGAGCACGTTATCGACAACATCGAGAGAGGACTTAACGACTCCCTCAGAGTAGTTGGTGTAGCTATCGAGGACGAGAAGCTCGTAGCTGGTGGCGGATCCCCTGAAGTAGAGGTTGCACTCAGACTCCAGGAATACGCAGCAACACTCAGCGGAAGAGAGCAGCTCGCAGTCAAGGCATTCGCAGAGGCTCTTGAAGTAATTCCAAGGACCCTTGCAGAGAACGCAGGTCTTGACCCAATAGACATGCTCATGGAGCTCCGTGCACACCACGAGAAGGGCGTAAAGACAGCAGGCCTCAACGTCTACGAAGGAAAGGTAATCGACATGTGGGAAGCTGGCGTAGTAGAGCCACTCAGGGTAAAGACCCAGGCTATCAATGCAGCAGCAGAATCCGCAGTCATGATCCTCAGGATCGATGACATCATCGCATCCAAGCAGGGACCAGCAGGACCTTCCGCAGAAGACATGGTTCCAGGCGGCATGCCACCAGGAATGATGGGCGGAATGGACATGTAAATGTCCTGTAAACAATAAATATAAACCACAAACTCGTTTGCGCAGGTTCACCTGAACTCTGCGCAAAAATGTTCTTTTTTTCAATTAGCTAACTGCTAATTAATTGTTAAATTCAAAATTAGAAGAGATATTTGACTCACTCAAGACATTTGAGTATATCATTTGAGTCATATGCAGGAGCAACATACCTGGTCCGTCCACGCATACCCTTACCAGAGAAATCTGCATCGATAAGCCTTGATACGTGCATCTTCTCGATCATCTCATAGAAACGGGTGTAACCAAGTCCGGTAATGTCATGGAATGACTTGTAAAGTTCCCCGGCCTGAAGACTACTGTCCTTTGCGATCAGACCTAGCAATGTCTTCTCATTGTCAGAAAGTGACCTGATATTACGACATAGATGTAGCAGCCGTGAAGCTTCATAGGCTTTGTCCACGTCTTCCACAGAAACGGTCCTGCTTGCCCTTCTCTCAGCATTGAGAGCAGAACGCTTCAGAAGATCGATACCTATTCTCAGATCGCCTGTCCTGTCCACATAGGTAACAACTTTGTCCAGAGCTTCATCAGATACTACATCCTTGAAGAAAGCGTGCTTCACACGATTGGCAATAATATCAGCGATCTCACCGATCTCGTATCTGGGAAAAGCCACTTCCTCTGGCAAAAATACCGAACCTACACGAGGGTCGAAACTGTAAGGTATACCCACATCACTGATGATAGCGATCACGGATATCTTAGCTCCGGGATACTGCTCATGTGCCCTCAGGAGCGAGTACATAACCTCATCAGCATGCCCTTCCGGGAAAAGATAGTTGATATCATCAAGAGCCACTACAAGGGTCTTGTTCGAATCGATCAGGAATTTGACGACCTTCTCAAAAAGTCTCCTGAACGATATACCTGAAGAAGGAGGAGCTATGCTGGTGAGCTGTTCATATATCCTAGAAACGACAGCGAACCTTGTGGACTCCATCTGGCAGTTTACCTTGACCAGGACCACACTATCAGTGTATTCCTTCATCTCATTGAATACTTTCATGACCGCTGTGGTCTTTCCAGTACCAGGAGGACCTTTCACAAGGCAATTGACAGGTCGCATACCTCTTAATGCTGGTTTCAGACTGAAGCGCAAAGCCTGCATCTGGGATTCCCTGTGTGCAAAATACTCCGGCAGGTGATCGAACTCAAGTACCTCACCGTTATTAAAAAGAGTCTCATCCCACAGAAGCATATCATCGCTCACTTTTTAATCCCCTCTTTTACCGCATTTAACTGAAACCTGTAATAATGACCATAAGGAAACAATATTAATTGCAAGTGGTCAGCTTGCAACACTAATATAATTATCTGCGCATAATAACTTTTTGCTTTTGATCTCACATGGAACTGATACCTGCCACAGAATGATCAGACAAGTGAAGTTATATCAGAAACCGTCCTGACAAGTGTTTCGACCTCTTCTTCGGTATTGTACAATCCAAATGATGCCCTCACAGTGCCATTTACACCAAGATGACCGATACCCGGCATTGCACAATGATAACCGCTCCTTACACAGATGCTGCGCGTCTGATCAAGTATCATAGCTACATCATGGGCGTTCATTCCCACCACATTAAAGGATACCACAGCAGCCCGATCCTCTGGACCATAGACATCCACACCATCCATCTCACCAAGACGAGTAGCTGTTTCCTTTGCAAGGGACAGTTCATGCTTCTCTATCTGGTCGACACCGATCTCACTTACATATTCTACAGCACGTCCAAGACCTATCACACCAGGGATGTTCGGAGTACCGGCCTCGAACTTAGCAGGACTTGGTTCCATCCTGAAATCATCTGAGGTTACAGAACTTACCATCCCACCGCCCAGAAATACAGGTTCGATAGTTTCGGGTTCCTTTATGTATAACACACCCGTACCCTGAGGACCAAGCAGGCCCTTGTGACCGGGACATACAAAGAAGTCAGGATCAAGGAAATTTATGTCTATGAACATATTGCCTGCGGACTGGGAGCCATCTATCAATATCTTCACATCATGTTCCTTTGCTATACCAATGATCTGTTCGATGTCCTGTATAGATCCGAACACATTGGAAACATGATTTACAGCTATGAGCTTTGTATTCTCATTGATCGATGAAAGGATGTCATCAGGATCTACAACGCCCTGAATATCAGGCGTTACAACCGAGACATCAATACCCATGTCCCTCAACCTCATCCACGGAAGCAGATTGGAATGATGCTCCACAAGTGTGACTATGACATGGTCACCTTTTTTCCAGGGGAAACCCCTCGACACGATATTGATACTTTCAGTTGCGTTCTTTGTAAAGATCGTGTTCTCGACACCCATATTGAAGAACGCTGCCACTATTTCCCTGGCATCCTCATAATGATCGGTCGTCTCCCTTGCAAGCCTATGGGCACCTCGCCCGTGGTTCGCTGCATACTTATAGAAGTAATCGAGCATTGCAGAAACAGCCGGCTTCGGCGTCTGCGTTGTAGCTGCATTGTCCAGATATATTACATCGCTTAATACTGGAAAGTCTTCCCTGAGGGTAAGGACATCATACATAGGAACCAGTATGCAAAGAACATAAAAATAGGTTTTGCAGGCTATTTTGCCTGCACTCCGCCAACCATGAAACGATAAAGCTCCATTTCTTCGGCGTCGAGTTTGTCTGCCGACACTCCACCTACTACCGCATGGTAGTTATTGAAGGAATCGACCTTTCTATTTTTCTTTGAGTCTCTCAAAATTTTACCTCCTGTCTCTCTTTAATTGATTCCTGCCCATACTGGGATCACCAATTATATACACATAATAAGAATATTTATTAGTGATATTGGGCTAAACTACTATGTAGTCACACATAGTATAAAAACATATCTATTTAATCATATAGACATAAAAATAAAAGAAAGGAGGAAAGATCACGCATTGGTGAATATATAATCTGCCTCAGCCTTACCTTCGTGACATCCAATACAGCCCCCAAGCTTACCTTCTGACTTTACGACACCATCCGGCGAGTAGGCTGCCCAGAACCAGTCATTATTGTCCGGATCAAAATCCTCGGCCTTGTACATTAGATAGATACCGGTCAACTCCTTGTCAGAATCGAAACCTTCTTTGACGACCATTGTTCCATAAGGCATTATCTCACCACCGGTTTCAGCGGCTGAGACCGCATTATCTGAAACATAGATAGAGACAAAGTCACCATGGACACCATTACCATCCATCATAGCCACTTCACCCGGCCAGATACTCCATTCCTTGTAACTGTCCTCTTCAGCGAACATAGAGAAAAGATCAGCGGCATCAGGAGTCATGCTTTCCTCCTCAACCATATCTTCTTCCATATCTTCCGCCTGCATTGCATCATCTGCACCAGTATCTTCGGCCATTGTTCCTTCATCAGTAGCTGTATCCGCACAACCGGAAATACCGATAACACATATTATCAGTAAAAGTATAAGTTTCTTGATCATATAGTAACCCCATTAAGACACTTACTGCTCACTATATAACAATAACTGGAAATAGAGCAGACATACACGGACATCTTTGTCGTAAAAGATATAATATATGCAGGAGACTTTCACGAATCATGCCAGAGATAAACATCGACAGATCACTCAAATACATCGAAGGTACGCAGCGCGTCCTTGATGAAAAGAGCACCCTTGAGAGAACAAAGGATGAACTTGGAACCATAGGAGTTACAAGGATCGCAAGCATCACAGACCTCGACAGGGTTGGCATACCTGTATTTTCAAGTATCAGGCCCAGTTCTGCAGATGGGGCTATCTCAGTATATTCAGGAAAAGGTAATACTGAGACCCAGGCAAGGATATCCTCCATGATGGAAGCTTTTGAACGATGTCTTGCAGAAAGGAGAGGGACCAACAACGATGTGGAAGAGGATATAAAGGCTGAGCATCTCATCGAAAGTTACGATAACGCCAGATACGAACATAGTGTGGTAGACCCCCTATCACTCCTTATTGCAGAGGAATACGACCCTCAATCACTAGTGGAGTGGGTAAGTGGATGGGACCTTATTAAGAATGAAGAGATACTCGTCCCCGCCAATGCTGTATATCACCCTTATGATGCCCCCGGAAGGACACAGAAGCTTTTCAGGAGCAATACAAATGGACTGGCAGCAGGGAACACCATAGAGGAAGCCATTTTCCACGGACTTCTCGAGGTCATTGAGAGGGATGCCCTCAGTATTGCAGAATTCAATCGCAACCCCGGGAAAGAGATAATCCTCACAGAGGATGACGGGGAGAACTATGAGCTTATGCGCAAGCTCAGGGATAACGAGATCGTGGTAAAGATATGGGCACTTCAGCATGACACAAATATCACAACAGTGGTTGCAGCAACCGATGACACCAGGCTCAGAGATGCGGCACTCCTTGTGATGGGAGCAGGAGCACATCTTAACCCGGATATAGCTATCCGCAGAGCCCTGACAGAAGCTGCACAGTCAAGGGTCGTCCAGATACACGGTGCACGTGAGGATACAGAACGTGAGAGCTTTGTCAGAGATATTGGCTATGAAAGGATCAAGCGCATGAACAGGTACTGGTATGAGGAAGGAGAGAAGATATCCTCCAGTGACCTGAAAGATATCTCAAAGAGCACACCTGCAGAGAGTATAGATGCTGTACTGGAACAGCTCAAAGGCGTGACAGACTGTGCTGCTGTTGTGGACCTGTCCAGAGAGAGTGTACCCGTACCTGTTGTAAGAGTAGTTATCCCTTCCTTTGAACTTTACACACTCGACAGAGAACGTGTGGGTAAAAGAGCAAGGTCAGGCCAGAGAAAGAAACTTGCCAGGGAAGACAGGCCATGGAGAAAAGGACGCAGGAAATGAGCGAAGAAAAGAAAGTGCTCATATTTGCAGGCAGCAGTATCAGCCACGAGGATGCCTCAAAGGTGCTGGATGCCACATACTGGCCGCCAATATCCAGAGGTGACCTTGACAGGGCCATGGAACAGGGATATAATATCATAGGGATCATCGATGGCATATTCTTCAGCAGGGCAGCCGTTGCCCACAAAGAAGTTATAAGAGCGATGAAGGGAGGAGCAACCATTGTTGGTGGATGTAGCATGGGAGCACTCCGGGCATCAGAACTTGATGTCCACGGGATGATCGGTGTCGGCAAGGTCTATGAATGGTACAGGGACGGGGTCATAGAGGATGACGATGAAGTTGCAGTGGCTACATACCCGGATACTTTCGAACCTGCTTCAAGTCCCATGGTGAATATAAGAGAGACACTTAGATCTGCATTCCACACAGGGATACTCTCTGAGGAAGAATGCACGAGCATAACCCTACTTGCTAAAAGAACACACTATTCTGAAAGAAGTTATTTTGGTATCACAAAAGAGGCTCACAGAGAAGGCATACTTCCTGAAGAACGGTCCAAAGAGCTTCTTAAGTTCTGCACAGAGAACGAGTGCGATGTAAAAAGAGACGATGCGCTTCTTGTTCTTGAAAAGGTCAGGCAGATCATAAATGAATGATCAGCTTGCTATTTTTGGCTTCAGCCCGTCATAAAGGAAATGAAGGATATACACACTGGACATTACCAGGATTATCGTTGCACCGGATGGAGCATCGGCCAGGTATGAAAGAAATAGCCCTATGATACTGAAGAATATACCAAAGAATGTTGCCAGATACATCATTTTGGCAAAATTGTTGGTGTAATGCCTGCTAAGTGATGCAGGCATGGTGAGAAGTGCAATGATAAGGATAATACCTACAACTTTTATCAGCAGTACGATCGTCAGTGCTATCAGACAGAGCAGAAGCAAGTAGAGCTTCTCCACAGAAAGACCCGCAACTGTTGTGAACTCTTCATCAAAGCACAGTGCCATGAACTGCTTATAATATGCATATACAGTGAATATGATAACAGCATCCAGTGCCAGCATCAGATAGATATCTGACATAGGAACGGTAAGAATATTACCGAAAAGATAGGTCATAAGATCAGGAGCATAGCCCGGTGTCCAGTATATAAGAATAATACCAATGGCCATTCCAAGGGACCAGAGGATACCAATTGCAGTATCTTCTGCTACTTTCGACCTCTTGCTCACAAGACCCATAACAAGTGCCGAGAACAAACTGAAAGGAATCAGACCATATAAAGGATTGATACCAAGATAATATCCAAGACCTATACCACCAAATGAAGCGTGAGTGATACCGCCACTGATAAAAACGATCTTTTTGACGACCACGTAAACGCCGATTATACCACATGCGATACTTGCCAGAATAGCGGCAAAGATGGCATTCCTCATAAAGTCATACTGGAGTATTTCAAGCATACTGTTCACCCTCAGTGTTCCTTCAATACCCTGTGTGGCACACCATGGGCAATCAGTTCTACAGGACACTGATACGATACTTCCAGGTCATGCTGGCTCAATTCCTTGTCATCATGATAGTGGAACTTACGGTTCAGACAACCGACCTTATCCACATATACAGAAATGGCACTTATGTCATGTGTCACCATTACGATAGCGATCTGGGATTTGAGCTTGTTGAGAAGTTCATAGAACTCCTTCTGGGTCCTGGAATCTATACCAGTGGACGGTTCATCCAGTATTAACAGTTTCGGTTTTGTAACAAGTGAGCGGGCAATGAACACCCTCTGTTTCTGACCACCTGAGAGCTCACCGATCTGACGGTCCTTGAACTCCAGCATCCCAACCGTATCAAGAGCATCACGTGCAGCCTGACGGTCTTCCTCATTATATCTCTGAAGAGGACCTTTATGGCTCAGACGACCCATGAGAACAACATCACACACAGTGATGGGAAAATCAAGATTTGAGGAATGATATTGCGGAACATAGCCCACATATTTCCGCATGTTCTTAGGAGTATCACCCAGGAGTTTAACAGTACCCCTATCGGGTTTGATCAATCCAAGGATAACTTTTAGAAGAGTGCTCTTGCCTCCTCCGTTCGGGCCGATAATGGCCAGGAAGTCCTTGTCCTTCACTGCCAAAGTGACAGCTTCCAGTACCCTGACACCATCATAGCTTACCCATATATCCTTAAGATCGATCACATCTTCCATTTCAAGCCAGTCCTTTTTCAAATGCTTCTGCTACCTTTGAAAGGTTATCTATATAATCCTTTGCTAGCGGATCGATCTCTACGACCTCGCCGCCGATCTCATTTGCTATGGCCTGTGCACTAACAGTACTGAAACCGGACTGGACAAAGATCACCTTTATGCCTTTTTCATTCGCTTCATCTATAACATTCTGCATATCCCTGACACTTGGTTCCTTGCCTTCTATCTCCACCGGCACCTCTGTCAGACCATACTGATCTGCAAAATAACCCCATGCAGGATGATACACCATAAAGCTGGATCCTTCATTATCAGAAAGTGTTGACCTTATCTGTTCGTCCAGTGCATCAAGCTCTGCAAGATATGCATCCTTGTTCTCAAGATAGACAGAAGCATTCTCAGGATCAAGTTCAACCAGACCTTCATAGATATTCTCCACCATTATCTCAACATTGTCCGGTGATGTCCAGATATGAGGATCGAGCCCACTTTCATCATGTTCTTCTTCTCCTTCATGTTCATCTGCTTCCTCTTCTTCATGCTCATGAGCTTCCATTTCCCTCAGGGTGATACCCTCGGAGCAATCGATGATCATCATATCAGGATTCAGATCTGCGATCTTGTCGATCATAACATCCTCTATCGTGATCCCTGAGCCCACCATTGCATACATCTTCGCATCGCTGAGATCTCTCAACTGCCCCGGTGTCGGCTCATAGGAATGAGGATCAGAACCCGGAGGTACCATCACAATAACCTCTATATTATCGCCTGTGATCTTTTCTACGAACTCGGCCTGAGGAAGTATACTTACAGCTACCACCATGCCAGTTGTTCCAGAGGTCTCATCCACAGGATCGCTTTCATCTACACAACCGGCTGTAAGAATGATACCCGCTATAAGGAGCAACATCAAAACCATCATATTTTTATTCATTTAATAACTCCACATTGTTTTGTAATATATCCAAATTGTTTGGTGCCATACCAAAGATTAGAGATAAAATAAATGTAGACACATTATCAGAGAGAACTACACGAAGAATGCTTGATCTTTCCACAAACACCTACAGTAGGATGCCCCATAGAACCACAGATGCGATCGATAGCAGATTTAGAAACAAAAGCCTCAAAACGAGACACTTCGCTACATGCCTCTTCGGAAGAAAGCCCATAATGACTGAGCATCAGGCTCAGTATATTGTGACGATTAACGAAGAACTCAGCATACTCCCTGCCTGTCGCGGTCAGGCGGACCCCCCTGTAAGGAACATGATCCACATACCCCGATTCCGAAAGATCGGTAATGGTCTTTGTTGTAGTGGATGGATCCACATGCAACTCATTAGAGATGTCAGTTGTCTTTACAAGATCCCCTTTCTTCAAAAGGAACTTCAGATATTCTACCTTTTTTGGAGATAACTCCAATCCTGTGATCTCCTGCATGCTACCTCATAATTAACAGGAAGTATATATTAGTTTTCAATTTGACCGGATTTTAGGCCATATTTTTGCATATACACCAAATAATAGAAAGTTAAAACCAGGTCCCTACAAGACCACACAGGAATGAAAAGATACATTACTGAATCGGACTAAAACAAAAAAGGGGTTCAGAATGTTAATACAACAGATATTCACTGAGAAGATAGCGCACAGTTCATACATACTGGCAGGAGAGAGAACATGTGCCGTGATCGATCCAAGAAGAGATATCGAGATCTATCTGGAAATGACAAGAGAACTAGGAATAAGGATCACTCACATCCTTGAAACACATTTACATGCAGATTTCATCTCAGGACACATGGACCTTGCCCAAAGGACCGGTGCCAGGATATACGGACCAAGATCCGCTAACTACGAGATCGAGTACATCCCCCTGTCAGAAGGAGATATTTTCACTATAGAGGATATGGAACTGAAGGTACTGGAGACTCCCGGACACACACCTGAACATATTTCCTACGTTGTCACCGACACATCCAGAGGAAAAGAGCCTGTTGCACTTTTCTGTGGAGACACAATGTTTGTTGGAGATGTAGGAAGACCGGACCTGTTCCCCGGAAGAGCGGAAGAACTTGCATCAGGACTCTATGACACACTTCACGACAAACTGATGGGACTACCGGATTTCTGTGAGATACATCCCGCCCATGGTGCAGGATCACTTTGCGGAAGAGCAATGGCATCCAAAAGGACCAGCATACTGGGATATGAAAAGAAGTACAACTACGCACTGGAAATAAAGGACAGGGCAGGTTTCATAGAGGCACTGACCACTAACATGCCAGATGCACCGGACCATTTCAGCCGCTGCACCGAGATCAACCGAAAAGGGCCGCAAATGGTAAAAGAGCTTACATTTCCTGATGCACTGGACAATGACAGGTTCAAAGAGAAGATGAAGGATTCAATTATCCTTGATGTACGCAGTTTCGAATCCTTTGGAGGACAGCACATCCCACAGGCATACAACATTGACCTTAACTCTAATTTCCCTACCTACGCAGGATGGCTGCTGCCACCCGAAAAAGACATACTTCTCGTTACTGACAGCTATTCACAGGCTTTTGAAGCATGCAAGCAACTACACAGAGTAGGACATGACAGGATAACAGGATATCTTGAAGGGGGCATGTATGGATGGGTCACGGATGGACTTCCTACAAAACATGTACCCCAGATATCTGCGTCAGAACTGCACACACGGATCACCGATGGAAAAGAAGCCATAATACTTGACGTCAGATCTGCTTCGGAATACAGGGACCTGCATCTCGAAGGAGCGATCAACATACCGGTCCACGAGCTCAGGGAGCGCCACAGTGAACTTGACAAGGAGCTAGAAACAATACTCATCTGCGGGTCTGGACAGAGATCGAGTATGGGATGCAGTATCCTGTTGCAGAAAGGAGCAAATGATGTGAAGAATGTTTCAGGAGGAATGACAGGATATTCAGCCGCAGGATACGGGCCAGAGTGTCCTATGTGTGTCCTGCCATGGGCACCTTTCAGAAACAGATGAACTCAGCTAAAGACATGCATGAAGCTATAGCTCAAGCCTCCGCATTCTTAGTTGAATGGCATTCCCTTGTAACTGAATATATCTTTGACCACATAGAAGAAATCTATGATATCATCGATAGACACCAGCAGCAACAAAAGTATCAACAGCACAATTATCAGTTCCGAATAGTCCGGAAGTGAGTGCACCAGATGAGCAAAAGAGCTCATATTCCCGTTTGCAGACTGTACCACGCTATTACCCAATTAAATGTCGTACACCATTCAATAAAAACATAACCATGATCCTTAACGATCTATTATGAAAATACTGATATGAAGCCTTAGTACTGACCCATCGAAGATACATCATCTTTTTGCACCATTCATTGTAGAATTTGAGGAAGAAACCGGCATGCAGTGGTTTTGTGCAAATGTTACTATTTTACAGATTATTTATATAATATTGCAAGCTATATTTGCTGCTAATTCAATAGATGAAATCACATGCTGGATGTGAAAAAAGTATGAGAGATAATGATAACTTCTTTTCTAAAAACGACAGGATCCAACTCCTGTTATTAGTATTTTTTGTGATAATGTTGCTCACAACCTCCATAGGTTCTGCGGCATCTATCCAGAAATTCAGTATAGATGGACGAACATACAGTCCCGGAGACACAATAACCATTACCGGAGAGATACTGGATGGTAATAGCTCGGGAGATGTCGAGATAACTATCTGGCCCGAAGGTGATGAGTTCACCGGGAACGATACGGCAAATAAAACAATAACTGCAAACCAGGGAAGCTTTTCTACAACAATGACGGCCCCTGAAGAAGCAGACGATTATACTATCATAGCTGTTGAAAGTGAGACCGGTGCGATCTCCCCATATTTGCACATGGACGTTGTGGGAATGAACGACACCCAGAACATAAAAGTACTATTCACTGAAGGGGACATCATCAACATACCACTTTCAGAGAGCCACGAGATCACAGGTAACCTCAACCAGAGCAAGAGCGGAGGAAGTGTGCTCCTTGGAAGTACCACCTATTATTTCCTGGTATCAGGACAGAACATAGCTTACGTGGACGATGACTCTGAAATGGACATCACCTCTGACAATTCAGGCATGGCCGTAATAGGTAACCTTGAAGAAGGGGCAAAGGTAAAGCTCAATGATATCACTTATAGATTGATCCATATCAATTATTACAACGGAATAACCCTGGCCAGAACAATAGCTCCCACATTCGCAGGCGGAGAAACGGTCAATGTCACCGTTATGACACTTAACGCTACAGGATATCCTGTGCAGGACACCATAGGTATCGAGTATCTGAGAGAGAACGGTACTGCAGTGACCACAACTGAAGTTATGACCGATGCCAATGGCATCAATACAACAGAGTTCGAGATCCAAAGCACCGGAGGAACATACCACCTTGTTGCAGAGGACATAGGACACATATCATTCGTTGTTAATACAATGACAATGTTCGGGGACGTATTATCCACAGAGAACCTTCCCAAACACACCTTTGCCAGAGGAGAGGTAATGGTACCTGTTGTATACCTCAACAACCTCAGTTCCGGCTCACCAATGGACGATGCAACGGTGACTGCAACCATAACAAGTAAGGAGAACGGCTCATATCTCAATGAACTCGACCTTGCATACGACAGTAGCATAGGTGCATACATTACCAATTATACTATTCCCGGCAGCGCTGAGACAGACACATATTATATTGAATATGAAGCTTCTTCAGGCAGCCAGACACAGAAAGCATACACATATTACAACATCAAAGCATATGATCTCTTTTTGAAGGTAGCATCCAAGAACAAAGGAGAAAGTGACGGTTTCGCACCCGGCGAAGAAGCATTCCTTATAATTGCCGGAACTGACCTTAGCACTGGAGAAAGTCTTGATCTTGAAGCTACTACCGGACTTGACACAGCAAATTTCCTGCTGAACATCACTGACAGCACAGGAGATGACCATACTACCAGCTGGTCATTGATGAACGCTACATCCTTCTACCAGTATCTGGAAGTACCGACCGACATACAGGACGAGATCGAACAGGATCTTGGAGATTCCTTTACGATCATTAATTTCACAGCACCTGCAGAGAACGGCGTCTATGACACGATCCTCAAGGTCAACATCTCCGGCTGGAACACAGCAAGAAGGAGTATCACAGTACAGGATCTCTTCGTGCACGGAGAGCCCGTGAACAAGATGGGATGGTTCAGTCCTACAGTGGCACCTAATTCCACTGCAAGGATAATGATCACAGCATTCGATCCATCCACAGGTGCAGAGATACCTGCATCAGACATCCACGAAGCAGGACTCATAGAAGTGTGGAGTGACAGTGCCTCAGAGGTCGTCACAGAATACATGGAAGACCAGACCATCACAACGATAAATGTTCCTTTTGTCGGAGACAAGAAGGTCCTTAAGTTCAATGTCACAGACTCATACCTTGGCTTCCACTATGTCAGGTTCTGGGTAAATGCAACTGTGGATGGCACACCTAAAATGGTAGTCGGTGATGCATGGTTCGATGAGAAGCTCTATCGCATAAATGCAAAACCGGTGTTCGATGAGAATTCCAGCATGTTCAAGGTATTTGGTTCAGATGAGAACATCGAACTTGCAGTACACGTTCAGGACATAAGTGGAAATGATATATCCACCGCATCGATCGAGCTTGAAAGTCTCAGATACAGTATGACAGGAGAGAACATCCCTGTTACCGACTCGTCCAGTTCATTTACAACAGACTCCGACGGAGATGTTACACTTGAGATCGATCCGGAAGATAGTCTTAAATCAGGATTCTACAACGTCAGGATAAAGATGACAACACAGGACGGAGTTGTCGACTACGGTAACGGATGGTTCGAGGTCAGTAATTTCATATTCTACCCATATTCCACATCATGGGATGCAGGTATCAACCAGCCGATCAACTTTACCCTTAATGCCTTTGACAGCAGTTTCGGGGACAAGGAAGTGAATGTTACCCTTACTAAGATCATTGCAATGGGTGACTGGGATATGATGACACCACCTACCATGTACAATGATACGGACGTAGAGATCGGAACCATCAATGGAAGCGGCTATTACGAACATCCCGGACTTCCAAGGGGCGGTAATTTCGAATTCGTATTCGAAGCGACCGATGGAAATTCCACTGAGGTCGGAAGGGCATGGGTACACACAACAGCCTTTGTAGCATGGGTAGATTCCAACTGGGAATATGAGTTCCCGACGAACGGATTCATCAATTTCACAGTAAAGGCATCCGATGACCAGATGTGGGGAAGCAGTTCCCATAACCTCACTGATGTAACAGTGGAGAAGGTCATGCAGGAAGGAATGTGGATGTCCAGTTACAAGACAAAGACCCAGATGGCGAACATAACCACCACAGAAGCAGGACTTAATCCAAATGAGATCGATGTGTCCATCGATACGACCGGATGGGGACAGGGTGCATACATGATGACACTCAAGGCAGTTGACGATGAAGGAAGCGAAGTATTCACTGATTTCTGGTTCCGTCTCGAACTCGCCAGTGTCTCCATCACAAATCCAATGAGGATCACTGTGAATGCAGCCCAGTATTACACCAATGCAACCTCCATCAATGCGACCAGTGACATACTTACAAAGCAGGAACAGCTTGAGAGCCTTGGTAACGTCACAGCAGGTAAGATAAGTGGAAGCATCATTGGTGGCGATAGTATCACACCTCTGCAGACCAGTTATGAGATAATGGGTGGTGATTCATGGAACCACAGCTTTGTACCGGCATACTCCATGGCAGTGATAGACTCCATATATGACACAATATACATCGAGTATGAGGACCAGGAAGGTGGCTGGCCAATAGGTAACCTCTCCAATACAACTACAACACAGGTCTTCAACATGTCAATTGGTTCTGAATTCACCGATTACACCGGAAGGACATGGGAAATCACAACAATACGTTCAGACGGAACAATAGGTCTGGAAGGAAAGAACACACTCAAGAATGGTCTTCTGCTGAATGACACCATCATGGCAATGAGCAAGTCAGGAAAGTTCCTCATGAGCAATTTCCACGATGAAGAATGGCAATCCATCGACCTGGACGGAGATGGTGAATACTACGATGACAACTACATCATACTGCTTGCAGATACAACTACAGCAGGAAAATATGACAAGGTGCTCATCAGTAATTCCTACAACTTCTCTGCAGGATACATCGATGCAAGTGCAGGAGAACCTATCCAGTTCGGAGGGGATCCGATCTACCTGCTCAGTAGCAAGTATCAGTCCTCTGCATATACACTGGAGTTCAGCACATACAATGAAGGATGGAACGGTATGCATATCGGAACATTCCAGAACGGTTCTGTGATGAAGATACCATTCCTTGTTACAACACCATCAGGAGATCCACTTTCAGGAAAGGAGGTCAGGATCGACTATCTTATCGATGAGGCAAAGGACAAGCAGATCCTTGATAATATCAGTGCAACCACAGATTCAGGCGGACTTGCACTTATCGAGATCGATACGGCAGCTGCCAACATACCTACCGGTTCATGGATGATACACTACAATGTGACCATAGGCGACGAGTATGCTGTTGCAAATGAGGAGATGTTCTGGGAACTGACACGTTTCGAGATCCGTAACTTCGTTGTTGCAGGAGCACTTGGAATACCAGGCCAGATAGACCTGATAGAGCTCAGTGACAGTAACAGCGAGGATGGAATACCCGGAAATAACATGCTCCTGGCATACGGCGAGGAGCTTGAGTTCACAAAGGGTATCGCTGCCTACAATTACGGACCTGGAGATGTATACAACCTTAACTGGCCGTTCAACAACTGGTACTACAACAGCACTACAGGAGCATTCAACTATTCCGAGGACTGGGGCTTCACCCTTGAACCGGGAGACGTGGGTGTCGGTGCAACGATCAATACCAGTGGCGCGAACGTTGCAATGGGATACAATGTAACATCGATCAACAATGCAGGCGATACAATAGTCCTTAACCTTGGAGAAAGCACAGCATTCTATGAGGATATGTGGAACTTCACCCTTACAGAATCATCCGGAGGAACAGCGACCCTCTCTATGTCATACGTAGGATGGCCATGGACCCTTCCAGGAGATGAATGGGGACCAGGACCTGAGATACAATCGTTCACAGAAGGACAGATGTACTGGATGGGTGGCCTTGATTTCGAGGTGAACAACATCACCAACACCAGTGCGGAAGTAACCCTGAGATATCCGCTCATCGTCGCTTCTGTCGATGCTGCAGGATCACTTATGGACGATGATCTCGAAAATGGTGAGATCAGTACTTACTTCGGATCTGTTGCCCAGGTTACATTCAATGACCAGGATTACTACATCATTGGTTATGAGGACCAGGCAGGGACCATGTACGACCAGATGGAGCAGGCATACACAGAAACAAAGGACAGTATCCTTGTGGTGAATGCAAGCAACTCCAGTGACGCGAACACATATCGCATCGGAGAGACTATCGATGGTTTCAATGGCTACTATGCAGCATCAGTTGCGAATTGGGGAGGAAAGTTCGTCCTTCTCAACGGAAGTGCCACGCAGGTCTACCCGATCCCCGAATGGATCGCAGATGAACCTGTATTCTACACCGGAAAGTTCAGTGATGAGGATATCGGAATGGATCTTGCAACTGCAGGACGTGAGTTCGATGATGATGAAACACCAGGTATCGGTGTTATCGATACTGATGACCGTTATCACATATTGCTCATAGACAGGCTTGCTAACGGAGTTAACATGCCAACTGAAGCAATATACGATGATGACGAGGACCTCACCACACTACGTGACTGGGAGAACTACATGGACCTTAACTCCATCTATGACATGTATACAGAAGAACAGGGATATGGAGACGCCATACCTGACTTCTTCGGCGAGTCCATTGTGACCATCAATATGTCCGAAGGACAGGCATGGGACATTGGGACCGGCAACATGGAAAGCTGGCCACTGGCATTCCCTACACTCAATATAGATGAAGGGGAGAACACAGCAACCCTCAAGTCATTCGCACCTGTCTTTGAGGTAGATGTGAACGAGAGCATCACCATCTACATCACTGCAAGGGAATTCGATGGAACAGCCATCAATGGTACTGCCGAACTCGATTCATTGAAGATGATGTTTGGAGGCACATTTATGGAAGGACCTACCGATGACCTTCCGGTAACATGGGATATGAGCTCTGCAATGGTCAACACTACCCTTGTCAATGGTGAAGGCGCACTTGAGATCGCACCTGAGGACATGAGCGGTATCGACTATGACTTTGGCGAGTTCACAGCCTTTGTGACGGTTCAGAAGGATTCAGGAGGAACAGAGACACTTAAGATGAACTTCTTCAGAGTTAACGAGGAAATGATGGATATGTTCGAAGATGAAGGCCCTATGGGTAGCGAAGGTCCAATGGGTGGCGAAGATGACATGGGAGGTGACTACCTGTGAGAAAAATATTATTGATCCTCATAGTCATTCTCCTTGCAGTAGGAACACTCCCTACTGCTTCTGCCACCGCATCCCTTAGTATGGGCAGTATAAACTACGATACCACTGTTGTAAAGGATGAGAGCATAACGGTTACTTCAACCGTTACTGCTGCAAGCGTATCAGGAACACTTACCGTTGATGTCACACTTACTGACAACTCCGGACAGTTCACAGTACCAAGCCCCACACAACAGGTGCAATTCACAAGCGACGGTACAAAATCAGTATCATGGACAATTACAGCTGCATCAACCGGAACCAGCTCATCACCATTCACCATTTCAGCGAACGGTGATGACAGCAGTAGTACAGCAAAGATCGCATCATCTGCGATAACTGTCAAGGACAGACCTGTATTGACAGTTACATCGGACACTGACGTATCATCTGTAAGTGCAGGAGATGACGTGGTGATAAGTTATGTCGTATCCAACAGTGCTTCCTCTGGTGCTGCAGATGCCACTAATGTCAAGGTGGCATTGTCACTTCCAAGCGGATGGAGCTTAAGCAGTGGCAATACACCTGCTACACTTGGCACCATCGCACCTACTGCATCAAGTTCAGGTTCATGGACAGTAACAGCAGATAGCCCTTCCACAAGCAATACGTTCACACTCACTGTTACTTCCACAATACCCGGAGGCAGTGTGACAACAACTGAATCCGTGGTAGGTCCTGCATCCAGCTCCAGTTCATCATCCGCCAGTGGTGGCGGCGGTGGCGGAGGAGGTGGCGGTTCCACAGGTGAAGAGTACGAGAACATTGCCTTTAAGGACGTAAAGAAAGTGTACGTTCAAAATGAGGTCAGGTCTGAGTATGAGTTCACTGAAGGAGACAACCCGATAACAGGCATATCATTCATGCCAAAGGTCAATGCAGGTTATACTGATGCGACCATTGAAGTACTGCATGACAAGTCCACTTTTGCAGATACAAAACCACAGGGTAAGATCTACAGCCAGATGAACATCTGGGTCGGAAAGACCGGATGGGCAAGCTCGGATAATATAGAAGATCCCGAAATATCATTCGCTGTTGACATGGCATGGATCGAAGAGAACGACATAGATACTGCAGACATCAGGTTGATGAGATACACGACCCAGTGGGATGAACTTGATACAAGCATCACAGGAGAGGACGAAGAATATGTATATTTCACAGCCTCAACACCTGGATTCTCACCCTTCGCCATAGTTGTGAAAGGCCTGAGTGATGATGCCACAAACGAAGTATCAGAAGAGACCGACCAGGGATCAACCGATGCAGAAGAGGTCGATACTGGATCAGCATCTAGTGAAGATGATGATACAAAAGGCACACCAGGATTCGAAGCACCTGTACTGATATCAATGCTGGCCATTGCCTATATCTTCAGCAAGAGAGAACAATAAGTGAACATTTAGTAGCGATCATTTTATTGCTACTATCTTTTTTCTTTTTTTATCTGGTAATTATCCGTAATTTATCAGCAACTTATCCATTATTGTCCCCAAGCATGGACAACAGAACGGACCACATGGAACCTATTTCCCCTGACAGTTCATTGTCCGGATTTTCCACAATTGTCTTTCCTTCCAGCATGGCATCGATAACCATCCTGTTATAAGGGATCCTGCCCACGACATTTACACCATTTTCTGCACAGTGATCGAATATCAACTGTGACATTTCCGGGTTAAGATCACATTTATTGATACACACTGCAACAGGGATCCTGAAATGCCGGGCCACCTGGAGCACCCTGTCAAGATCATGTATCCCTGATACCGTGGGTTCGGTAACGACCAGAACAAGATCCGTGCCGGTCATTGCTGCTATTACAGAGCATCCGGTCCCCGGAGGTCCGTCTATTATGATAAGCCCCTTACCGGAACTTTCTGCAATTTCCGAAGCCCTTTGCCTCACATTTGATACGAGTTTACCGCTTGCTTCTTCCCCGATCCCGAGCTTCGCATGAACGAGCGGACCAAAACGTGTGTGAGAACAATAGTACTCACCTGCTTTTTTTTCTTTCATGACAATAGCAGTTTCAGGACAGACATATTCACAGACACCACAACCCTCGCACCTGTAAGGATCCACAATATGAGATTCGAGGATCGCATCGAACCTGCAGTTCAAAACACAAGTATCACAGCCAGTGCACAGGTCCTTATTGATATGTGCAAGCTTCAGTCCGTAAAAGTCATGTGTTTCAAACGTGTCCGGCTGCAAAATGAGATGCATATCAGCAGCATCCACATCACAATCTGCTATGACAGCATTATCAGCAAGTGCAGCGAATGAGGATGTGATAGTGGTCTTACCGGTTCCGCCTTTGCCGCTGATGATAGTGATCTGCTTTACCATTCAGACACCAACTCCAGACGAGACACATTCACATATATCGCGATACATCTCCCGGAACTTGCTTCCCCATTCAGGCATCTGCTTCACAAAAGGAGTTCCTTTTGAATAGAGGACAGCGATATCCCGGTCAAATGGGATCTTCATAAGAACAGGTATAGCTTCGTTCTGGCAATATTGTTCCACACCATCATCACCCACACCATGGCGGTTTATCACGACACCAAAAGGGATACCTAATTGTTTTACGACAGCTACTGCAAGAACGAGATCATTGAGACCAAAGGGTGTAGGTTCAGTTACAAGAACACAATAATCCATTTCAGCAACGGATGCTATGACAGGACATGCAGTCCCCGGAGGAGAGTCAATGATCGCAACCGTGCTGTCATCAATGTGTTCTTGTAACTGCCTGATGACCGGCGAGGCCATGGGTTCACTGATATCGAGAGTACCCTGAAAGAGTTCGATATTGAAACTTTCATCGATGCCCCTTTCGATCATACCTATGGAGCGTGCTGCTTCTGATATCGCACCGTCAGGACACACCAGAGAACATCCGCCACAACCATGGCATAGTTTGGGGAAGACCATCACACTTTTAGGGAGAGCAGCTATCGCATTGAACTGGCAGATATCAGCACATCTGCCACACAGAGTACATTTATCCTTATCTATCTCAGGAAATGAGATGAGGACATCTTCCTGCTTTTCAAGCCCGAACCCGAGGAATAGATTGCAGTTCGGTTCTTCAACATCACAATCCAGCAACTGGGCACTGCCAAGGGCAAGGGCAAGGTTAACGGCAACCGTGGTCTTCCCGGTACCACCTTTGCCACTTGCGATAGCTATTCTCATTGATCAGACACCTTATGGATGATCAGTGGCAATGTTCATGACCATCATCGTGACCATGTCCTGCACAGGAGTTATCCTGAGTTGCCTTTGAGAGAGAATTTGATTCCCATGCGGCGATAGCTTCCTGTATCGTACCTGTTGCACCGATGAATACATCGATACCATACTGCTCGAACATCACGACAGCTTTCCTTCCAAGACCACCACAGAGCATGATGTCTACTGATTCCTTTGCCATTATCTCAGGAGGAAGTCCCGTACCACCGTTGTGTTCACTTGTGTTTGAGAGAACTGAAGCTTCCTTTGTCTCTGTATCATACAAAGTGTAGTAAGGTACTTTTCCAAAATGCTGTCCGACCGTCTCTTCAATTCCTTTCTGTCCCATTGCTGGTATACATAGTTTCATCTTTTAGACCTCTTGTAATTATTTAGATATTTTTGTATCGTTCTTGAAGTACCATTTTGAAGCATTATTACTTCCCTGGTTTACCCGGAGAGTTCGCTTCCTCAATAGTTTCCAATGAGTCTGACCTGTAGGCTTCGATAGCCTCACCTACTGAGCCGGCAGAGAATATTCTCATCCCGACATTCTCTGATGAGAGCAATGAGAATGCATTCGGACCAACACTGCCAGTGATGAGTACATCTACACCTTCACCGATCACTTGCTGTGCTGCCTGCACACCTGCTCCACCTGATGCTGAACTTACACCATTTTCCACTGATAGAACTTCCATCGTATCAGGATCGACCATCACAAAGTATTTGCATCTGCCAAAATGTGGGTCAACAGGTGCTTCCAGACCAGTATCTTTTGCTGTTACACATATTTTCATGGAAATTCTCCCATATGAGCAATAACTAATATACACACATATGAGACAAAATATAAGAACTTAACTAGTAACTCATATATATTTACACACATTTGTGCAATAAAAAAGAACAAACCACCCCATATATATAGAAATAAAGCCAAAGTGACGATGAATGTTGACGGTTTTTGAAGCAATAGTATTGGGAATGGTTCAGGGTATTGCAGAATGGCTTCCCATAAGCAGTGAGGGAATGACCACCCTTGTAATGCTGAACTTTTTTGACAGAACACTTGCAGATGCACTACCCATAGCCATATGGCTGCATACAGGAACACTGCTATCCGCGGTGGTCTATTTCAGGACAGATATCCGCAATATACTGACCGAGATACCCCAGTACCTGAAGAGCAGGGACATCAATGAGAAAAAGAGCAGCATAATAACATTCCTGATCATCACAACCGGGATCACAGGAATAATAGGACTTCCACTCATCCTTTTTGCCACAGGTGCCGAGGATTTCTCAGGAAAGCTCGCAACAGCGGTCATTGGAGGACTTCTCATAATCACAGGTCTTTTACAGATATCTGCTGCAAAAAGGACAAAGAAAAGAGATCAGCCAGTTATAGCTGATTCTGTTATCGCTGGCCTGGCACAGGGATTTGCTGCACTTCCGGGCATCAGCAGATCAGGAATAACTGTTTCAACATTACTATTGAGGGACATTGAAGCATCACAGGCACTCAGACTAAGTTTCCTTATGAGCATACCCGCGGTACTTGCAGCGGATGTAGGCATGGGAGCAATGGGACTTCTGAGCTTTGATGTGAACTCCATACTGGGACTCTTCTTTGCATTCCTTTTCGGGATACTGACCATAGACCTGTTCATAAAAGCAGCTAAAAGGTTCGATTTCTCGAAATTCTGTATCGCACTGGGAATACTCAGTATTCTGGCATACTTCGTCTGAATCACTTCATTTTGCCACAAAAGAGAATAAATACATAAGCATTTCCGCAAACGTATAAATAGCACATCACGTAATGAGTGCATAACAATGACTTGCAGAGGAAGACCCAGATCACCCAGAAGAGTGGAATGCTCACCAGATGTCCTTTATTTTAAACCAAGAGGAGTACCGCTCAAAGAACTTGAAACCGTATCCCTTGCTATTGAGGAGCTCGAAGCCCTGCGGCTGGCAGATCTTGAAGGAATGCAGCAGGAAGAAGCAGCCATCAGCATGGGAATATCAAGGAGAGCTTTCTGGCAGGACCTTCAAAATGCAAGAAAGAAAGTGGCTTTAGCACTTATCGAAGGCAAAGCTATAGAGATAGTTGGCAAAGACCCTGGTGAGATCGAATGATCCCCATACCATTGCAGAGCCGGCCACGTCACATTACATCAATTCTAAAATTCTAAAGGAGATTTCATATGACACAGAACATCCAGAGCCCTGAGGATCTTTTAAAGAAAGCAGAGGAACCAAAGCTCATCAGGAACATGAGAGCCATCAAGAAGAAGATAATGGTAATGAGCGGTAAAGGTGGGGTCGGCAAGAGCACTGTTGCAGCTAACCTGGCTGCAAGGCTTGCAGAACGTGGACACAAAGTGGGACTTCTGGATGCTGACATCCACGGACCAAGTATCCCTAAGATGTTCGGCATAGAAGATATCAGACCAACTGTCGATGAGAATGGTATCGTTCCTATCAGTGTCACAGAGAACCTTTCTGTGATGTCAGTTGCACTTCTTCTCGAAGACAAGGATGCACCGGTCATATGGAGAGGTCCTGCAAAGATGGCAGCCATCAAACAGTTCCTTGAGGACGTTTCATGGGGAAAGCTGGACTACCTTATCGTGGATCTCCCACCAGGGACCGGAGATGAACCACTCAGTATCGCACAGCTTATCGAGAAGATGGAAGGTGCAGTGGTTGTTACAACACCACAGGACGTAGCACTTGTCAGTGTAAGGAAATCCATCAAATTCGCAGAGATACTTAAAGTACCTGTGATCGGTATTGTCGAGAATATGAGCGGGATCATATGCCCACACTGTGACGAGATGATAGACCTCTTCGGCAAAGGTGGCGTGGAGAAGGCATCCGTAGATTTCAACGTCCCGGTTCTTGGTGAACTGCCAATGGACCCTAAGATCGCAGAGATCGAGGACAGCGGAAAGGTCCACACCGATATCAATGAAGAAATGATATGGGGCAAAGGCTTCGGAAAGATAGTTGATTCTATTGAGAACTTCAAAAAGTGAGTTTTGAAACTCAATATTCAGGAAGATCGAACTCTTCCGCCTTCTTTTTTTATTATTCCACAGGATCCTTTAGAGAATATCCTTTGATAATTTGATATTACCTCCTCATATTTATACTAAAAACACAGACATTTCTATATGGAAGTGGGAATCCATAAGAAAGTGGACAGGCTTGACTTCAGGGACCCGATAGAACTTGTTGATGATGTCCTTTTGAACAACAGCTGGCTATTGAAAGAGAACTCTAACACACGCCTGAGTCCCTCCGTTGTAGACCTCCACATCGCGGCACAGATCAAGAAACAATATGCTCTCAAGAAATTATACTCAGGTGAAAGTGCCTGGGCACATCTTGAAGGGCTCATCCACATCCATGACCTTCACAGCCCGTTCACACCATACTGCAACGGTATCGATGCCAGGATATTTCTCAAGGACGGACTTCGGTTCCCGGATACCGTGAGCCTTCCAGCAAAGCGCTTTGAATCCGCACTTTACCATGCTATGTCCTTTATGGTCCACTCACAGCAATTCTTCGCAGGAGCACAGGCTATTGACATGCTCAACTGGATGCTTGCACCACATCTTCACTTTGATGATATCACAGAAGAGCATCTCAGGCAAATAGTTCAGGGATTCATGTTCCAGATGAACCAGTCCAACCGTATAGGTGCACAAAGCGCATTCACCAATATAGGACTGAGGATAACATGTCCGAAGCTCATTGCAGACCAGAAGGCCATCTTTGCAGGAAAGGAACTTGAAGAGACATACAGCCATTTTGAAGATGAAGCAAGGACAATTTACAAGGCCATCATGGAGATCGCAAGAGATGGCGACGGACAGGGATGCCCTTTTACATTCCCCCTGATAACAACAGCAATAACAGATAATCTGGACCTTGATGATCCGCTATGGGAACTGACCATGCAGGCAGCTGCATCCACCGGAGCACCATATTTCCTGAACCTCAGGGCAGATTACCTTTCTGACAAGACAGTGCATGCCATGTGCTGCCGCCTGTTCGCTAAACACAGCGGAGGGATATGGAATGCAGGTGGCATGGGAAGTGGTTCTAACAAAGTAGTATCCA
Organism: Methanolobus profundi; assembly: GCF_900114835.1. Lineage (GTDB taxonomy): Archaea > Halobacteriota > Methanosarcinia > Methanosarcinales > Methanosarcinaceae > Methanolobus > Methanolobus profundi. The sequence goes on from NZ_FOUJ01000002.1 coordinate 69,265, forward strand.
TCAATCTTCCAGGAGTCTCACTACGTTCCAGAGATATGGACGAGTTCTTTGAAGAGCTTGACAAGACCATGGATATTGCCAGACAGGCATTGCTCGATGGGAACAGAATAATTGAGAGGGCATTGAACGAATGGAAGATACTTCCATGGCTTCAGATGGTCACAGACGATGGACTACCATATTACGATTTTGAGGAACGACACCTTACATTCGGTGTTGTGGGACTCAATGAATGCCTTATGAATCTCACCGGAGAGACACTGCTTGAACAACAAGCTCTTGGTATCAGGATAATACGCTCCATTGCAGAGAGGATCGAACAATATTCCAAAGAGGATAAGATCGAATATACACTGGAACAGACCCCTGCTGAAAGTACAGCCCATCGTTTTGCCCTGATAGACCGCCTGAAATACAAAGAAGGTGCCAGCATCCAGGGAACAGAGGAGACGCCATACTACACCAATTCCACACATGTACCATACAGGAGCAATACTTCCCTTATCAACCGCATAGAGATCGAATCCGAGTTCCACCCCTGGTTTACAGGTGGTACCATCTCGCATATCTGGATGGGAGAAAGTCATCCAGACCCAAAGGGTCTTTCTGATCTTGTAGAACAGATAACAAGGACAAAAATTGCATATTTCTGTTTCTCGCCTGATCTTTCAATATGCAGTAAAGGACACAGCTCAAGAGGTATCCAGGAAATATGCCCACATTGCCAGAGCGAGATCATCGATCATATCTCCAGGGTCACAGGATATTACGGCCATGTGAACAACTGGAACCCAGGTAAGATAAAGGAATACCAGGAACGCCATCGATACACGATCGATCCCACCCGGAAAGATAGATAAGTGTCCGGACCATCAGGACATTATGGACCTCAAGAGTGAAGCATCGTTCAAATGGCTTTATTCACAGAAGATAGCGAAAGTGAAGGATCTTGCACGCATAGTGCAGGCAAGTCACCTATGGAATGAGAAGAAACACTACATTGAAGAACTTCTGAACCTGAGAACAGGAGATTCATGGAACTGTGACCTCAGGGATACCTCACGTGCAGTTTCAGCGCTTGCACTTACGGATATGGTCTTCCCGGAAGTTGGAGAATGGCTGCTCTCAAAAAGAACAGGTAGCTCATGGAACGACGATGTCTATGATACCACATATGCACTGGCTGCACTTGGAGACATGGGACATTATGATGCTAACGGCTGCCAGTGGCTTGTTGACAATTATGGCCCTAAATGGGAACATCCCGGAACCACAGCACTCATAATAAACGCACTGATAAGGCAGTCAGAAGCAGGAAATGTAAACTCGTATGCCAGCTTTATCGATGAACGTGCAAAGTGGATCATATCACAAAGAGAGATGAATGGAGCATGGAAAACACTTGCTACCAGCAACCTTGTTATCCAGGCACTTATCCTTGCTGGATACAAAGAGGTAACAGAGGGCCCCTTCAACTGGATACTATCGAAAATGAACAAGAACTGTTCATGGGGCAAGGATAACGGAGATATTAACACAACATCCCTGTCACTCATCACTATTCACGAATACACAGAATGAATAGAACAGATAAGAATTCATTTTGCAGGCAACAAGATATGGATAGTTGTCCCACTTCCTTTTTTGCTCTCAGCCCATATATCACCATTATGGGCTTCTATTATCTTCTTACATATGTAAAGACCAAGGCCGTTCCCGCCATACTTACGCGTGGATGAGCCATCCACCTGATAGAACCTGTTGAATATATCAGGGAGATTCTCTTCGGCGATACCAATACCATTATCGATTATCTTGATGTGTATCTTCTGATCATCCTGAAGGACAGCAGATATTTTGATATTGCCTCCCTGATGCATGAATTTAATAGAATTATCAATGAGATTTATGAATACTTCTTCAAGATAATCCAGATCACCGTTTATCAGTGGTATGTCCTTTGATATTGACACCTCGACCTCATGGGCCTTGCTTGCAAGTTCAGGGGACCTGTCATGTACTGCTGAATCAATGACCTCGGCGATCCTGAGAGGAACAAAGCTGTATTCTACATTGCCACCCTCGGTGATGCTTACATATATGAGAGAATCGATCAGACGCTTCAATCTTTCAGAGCTGAGCATCATCTTTTCAACTGCATCTTTCTGCTTCTGATTTAGCTCTCCGAGAGCACCATCATACATCAGTTCACTATATCCCTTTATTGGGATAAGAGGAGTTTTCAGCTCATGCCTGAGATTAGATATGAACTCATCTTTCATCCTGTCAAGGGACTTTAGTTCCTCATTGGCCTTGGCAAGATCCTGAGCATACTGATTAAGTTCCTCTTCTGCAGCCTTACGTTCTGTGAAATCCTCCACAACACATACACCACCCATGAATCGACCTTCATCTGATATCACCGGGCTGAACTCTGCTTTGATAGGGACCACCTTTTCAGAGAAAGGAGAATGGAAGTCATCCTCATATCGGGAAGGTATACCTGCAAGAACCTGTTTGATAGCTTTTTTGATGGAATGTTCATCATCGAACGATTCAATTATGTTGAAACCAATAACCTTTGAGATCACATCCCCTACAGGCACATCCAGGATCTTCACAAGATTCTCATTGCATTGGGTTATTACTCCATTCTCATCAAAGTGGAATATACCCAGAGGCGATTTCTCGAACATCATACGATATTTGTTCTTGGAGATGCTCATCAGCCTTTCTTTCATCTTTCTCTTTGAGATATCATTGATGATGGCACCGTGGAATCTATTGCCCTTTATCCTGGTAGTTGTAATAGCAAGCTCTATAGGGAACTCAGTACCATCTTTGCGTAATCCCGTTACCTCTATGATGTTACCAACAACAGGGGATTTACCAATGGATATGAGCTCATCCCATCCTTCGTGAGCCTTACGATACCTGTTAGGCATGATGATACTGATGGGCTGTCCAATGACCTCGTCCCTCGTAAAACCAAAAAGTCTGGTAGCATGCTGATTCCAGAAAGTAATGATACCCCTGTAATCTGAAAGGACAAAAGCATAGGGTATCGAGTCAAGATGACTGTAGATCATCTCGAACTCTATTAACAGGTCATTCTCCTGAACCTTACGTTCCTGAATGTCCATACATGAAAGCATCAGAGCTTTTTTAGGGGACTCACTGTCTTTCAGCACACTTGTATTCATAAGAAATGTATATTGGATATCTTCATTGATCAGAACCGGCATCTCATACTTACCATCGATTTCCTCTTTCCCTGAAAGGACCGATGAGAAAAATGAGGAAGCTTTCTCTTTTTCTTCCTCTGAAGGGCAGAGATCTGTAAGGTCCGTATGTATGATCGAACGGCCTTCATGTTCCAGATACCTCAACGCCTTACTGTTTGCCATGAGTATCTGGTTATTTTTATCAATGATGATCACCAGCGAATCCAGAAGATCATAAAATAACCGTGCTTCATCCATATCAGAGAATGGGATGCCACTTTCAGATGCCCTGACCTGACCTTCTGTATCTGAAGGAGAGTTATCTTCATGTCCTAAAAGATCAAGTGTTTCTTCTTTGGTACCCATCTATACACCTTTGGCTGTGGCAAGCGTGCCACAAGGAACTTCCTCTGAGGAGTTTCAGCAGATATAATTATATTAGTCATATAATATATAATGTTTAGTATTTGATAAGTTCTTATTTATATAGGACAATGAAAATTATGGGTCCATTATATACCAAATACACACAAAGAGGAAGAAAAATATCTGTTCTTTGAGTAGCATTTATAATCACAAAAAACTATTGGAGTATGCATGGTGACCTTAGATGAGTGAAAGCCCGATAAAATATCACGAAGATTCCAATACATACATAGCCTGTAAGAAAGCCTACTTTGAAAAGAGCGTCAATATTGACGGAAATTTTATGGTTGGAGCAGGCTCTAATTTTTGGAAGGACCTCAATGTAAAAGGTGTTCTTGAAATTGGAAAAGGTACATTTGTAAAAGGGAACATCACTGCTGACAGGGCCATAATAGGTGCAAGGTCGGAGATAAACGGCAACATAGAGGTTGCAGGTGACCTGAAGATATTCGATGCAGTTAAGATAGATGGCTCTGCTATTGCAGGAGAGGAGATGCTTGTGCGTCCCGGCTGTGATATAAACTTTGCAAAGGCCAGCAGGACAATGGAACTTGTTGGAAAGACCAGCATTAAAGAAATAGAATCAGGAACTAAGGTAATTGTGCGTTCGGAATGAACGCAGTGGTCACACCTTATATCTTATTTTTTCTGCTCTCTGACAAGGGATCTCAGTATCCTTTCACGGAGAGTGTTCGCCTCGAGGCTTGTCCTGTCACGAGGTCTTGGCAGACCCACATCGATAACTTCTTTGATCTTACCAGGACGTGCACTCATCAGAACAATCTTGTCGGCAAGGAAAACAGCCTCATCCACACTATGTGTAACGAAAAGTATAGTGATATTGTTCTTTTCCCATATCTCAAGCAATTCCTGCTGAAGGATATTACGTGTCTGAGCATCCAGTGCACCAAATGGTTCATCCATGAGCAGAACAGACGGCTCGTTTGCAAGAGCTCTTGCTATAGCCACCCTTTGCTTCATTCCACCGGATAGCTCGTATGGATAACTGTCCCTGAACTGCTGGAGACCCACCAGTTCAAGATACTTCTCAGCATCTTCAAGTGCTTCCTTCTTTTTGATCCCGCTCATCTGAGGACCGAAGATAATGTTCTCGATAACGGTCTTCCACGGGAAGAGAGAATATTCCTGAAATACCATTCCCCGGTCAGGACCAGGAGCATCGATCACCCTGTCGTCAAGATACACTTCACCTTTGTCTGGTTTATCCAGACCTGAGATTATCCTGAGCAGAGTTGTCTTTCCACACCCTGAAGGACCGATGAAACAGACGAATTCCCCGTCATTGACTTCCATACTGACATTGTCCAGTGCAAGTGTGGAAGTATCATTATCCTTTGTGAACCTGCGGGAAACATTGCTTACTCTTACTTCACCCATTTCAGATCACCACTCCTTTACGCCATTTGAGGAGCTTACCATCGATATAATACCTCAGCACACGGTCAATGAAAAGTCCAAGGAAACCAAGGAGCAACATGTAGACCAGTACGAATTCCATATTATGAAGATAATAGTGATGCCATATCTTGTAACCAAGACCATTCCTGCTGACACCGAACATTTCCGCAGCTACAAGGCACATCCATCCTACACCCATAGCTATCCTGATACCTGCTGCGATAGAAGGAAGAGCGTAAGGAAGAGCAACATACCGTATAAGTTCGCGGTCCGTGTTACATCCAAGGACCTTTGCAGCTTCAACATAAACACGTGAGACGTTCTTGAAACCCGTAAAAGTGTTGATTATTATAGGGAACACAGCACCGATGAATATCAAAAAACCTGCTGCCAGAGGATTAAGACCGATCCATATGATCGCGAACGGTATCCACGCAAGTGGAGGGATCGGACGTATTATCTCGATAAGAGGATCAACTATACGGTCAATGGTCTGGAACCATCCCATGATCATTCCCACAGGAATACCTATTGCAAGAGCAGATAGCATGCCGATCCAGAAGTGCATAAGACTGTAAATGAGGTCAACCAATAAGACCGGAAGTTGATAGTCTAAACCCAGAAGATCAAGTTTTGCATCCCGGGACAGGATATCCACGAATGCAAAGGTGACATCCGTAAAACTTGGCAGGTAGAATTTATTCTGTACTACATAGACAGCGATAAGCTGCCAGAGAATTATCGCAGAACAAATAGAGACGATCTCTACACTTTTACCGCTGAGTTTCTGAAGATGTTTTTTTACCATAGCTCCTCCGGTTACTGGAGATAGAACTCCTGACAGACTATAGAAATGTTTCTTATTATTTAAGTTAGTATCAAAAAAAGAAAAAGATGATCATTGATCAAGAGCATCATAGAAGCTCAGATCGAATATATCATCCTGTGTAAGTGGGCTGCTTATGTATCCCAGTTCATACTGAACCTGTGCATAATCCACGGTTGAGTTAACGATAAGGTTTGGATCTGCTATCCATGAACCGTCCCATTCGTTCAGTGACTGTGTTACAAGTTCGATATCCCAATCCTGATCATCAGCGAATATCTGTGCTGCTTCATCCAGATTCTCTGAGTTATAATCAGTTGCACGCACATGGGTCTCAACGATCTGCTGGACTATTTCCGGATGTTCTCTAATGAGATCACCACTTACAGCCACAACACAACATGCATGGTCCTGAAGCATCTCACCAGAGGATACTACTGATCTGCCAGTGCCTTCACTCTCGATCATCACTGGTGCTGGGTGTGGAAGGAATACTGCATCTACCTGACCTGCTGAAATAGCGGTCATTGCATCTCCCGGACCCATTCCAAGGATCTCGACATCTTCTTCTGGGTCAATACCGTTCTCTTTCAGCCAGTTCTTAAGAAGAGTATCCTGGATGGTACCCGGCGGGAAGGTTGCGATCTTAAGCCCTCTGAGGTCTTCCGGACTCTCATATGGAAGGTCAGTGCTGAGTACGATATCTGAGCCCTGTATCTGGACAGCAGCTACGATCTTTGCATCCAGACCACTTGCAAGAGCAGCGATAACAGGTGCTGCACCAACATAGGCGACATCGATGTCCCCTGCAAGCATGGACTGCATCTCAGGTGCACCGGTAGGGAAGAGATTGTCATCTATTGACTCAATTCCATAAGGAGCAAGATCCTCTAGCCACCATCCTTTTTCCTTTGCAGTGATATATGCTATCTGGTGAGTACTTGGCTGGTAACCAAAAGTAAGTTCGGTGATAGCCTCTGCCTGTTCTTCTTCCTGGTCGGTTGCTTTCTCAGTACATCCGGAGATGAATACTGCAGATATAAGAGCAACTACAAAAAATAAAGTGGAAGCTAATTTTAGTGTCTGTTTATAGTTCACATTACCACCTTTATAATATTCTGATAAATGGAATGCACGAGCCTATATATTATATATATTTCCTCATTTCGCAAGTAATATAACCCAATAGTGCTAATTTTATGTATTGCTTATCCTAAACAGGATATTAAATATACATGGTGTGTGGAGATGAACGCTGCTGACAAAATAATAGATGCTGTTTTTGAATCTGATGAGAGTTTCAGAAAGGTCCTTTCGATGACCATAAAAGAAGAACTGAATATGAACATGGCTGCATTTGCAGAGCATGCTGAGATACCTGCAAGTACCCTCTATAAGATAATGTCCGGCAAGAGGGAGCCAAATGTCAAGACGCTCAGACAGATAATAAGAACTGTGAAGAGACTTGAAGGCTCAGAGAAGGGAGAGTTCATAGCTGTGATCGCTGCAAGGCCGGTACTTGACAATATAAGCGAAACAAAAAGGAAGATCGGTGGGAACCTCTGCACGATAAGAGAGTATTCTGCAACAACCATGGAAGATGCAATAATAGCCGCAGTGCGTGCTGAAAGGGATGGGGCCAAAGCTCTGGTATGTGCTCCCATAGTAAGTCCTACTATCGAGAAGATATTAAGGATACCTGTTGCAACCATAATGCCAAAGAACAGTCTCTTAGAGGCTATTGAGATCGGCTTGAAGAAGATAAGTTGATCTTTAAGATAAAAAAAGAATTAAAAAGAGAGAAAAAGAGTTTATCGGAGATTTCCGACCAACTCTTTAAGTGCCTCTATTGCTTCAGCTACTTTTGCCTGTGCTATCTCAACGGTCCAGCCACCTGCTGTGAACAGATAAGCTGCTCCACCAATTGCTGCTAATGCAACTGCTCCGAGAACATACCAGATAGTACCTGACTTCTCGAATACTTCGTAAGTAGTTGTAAGACCTCCAACCTCGACCTCATAGGTACCGATCTCTTCTTCGGTGTGTTCGAACTCGATGGATGTAGAGTTACCCATGGACAGGGTCACTACCTGTGAATCCACAACAACATCATCTACCTTGAGCTCAACAGTATATGAACCATCGGCAGTACCGCTGTTCTCGACATCAACACTTATAGTTGCTTCCTGTCCCTGTTGGATCTCAAGAGGACTTATCTCAAGGTTGCTGAACTCGAAATTAGCTGCCAGTTCCTGAACCTTGAAGTCCAGCTCAGCATCGTTCATACCTGATTTTGTTGCGATTATCTTGTGAGTTCCTGCCTCTGTAGATGTGTAGGTAACCGTACCATCACTACCGGTGGTACCGATCGATTTGCCATCAAAGGTTACTTCTACACCTGAAATGGAGTCGCCACCGATCGATGTCATCACAAAGATGGTCATTGAAGTTCCTTCATAGACATCATCAGGAGAGACCTCAATGCTCATTGCGCGGGTCTCATCATCTGCATCTATAACTTCAAGGTCCTCTGAACCGGTTCCGTATCCATCCTTCTCAGCAGTTATCTCAAATTCACCTGCTTCATCAGGAGTGTACTCCAATGTACCTTCGTCGTCAGTAGTACCGATCGTTGTACCGTCTACCTTGATAGTTGCATCACTTATTGAAGCACCACGTGATGTTACTTCGATGGTAACTTCCTCATCTGTTGTAACTGTGGACTCACTGAGCTCAATGCTTAGTGATTCTGAAGTACCTACTGTTTCTTCGACATATGGATAATATCTGAGTGTACTGGAGTCTGCGACCCTTATGCCGACCTTACCCATCAAAGTGATATCCTTGTCCTTGCTGAGTGAGATAGAATCCTCATTCTTCATGACAATGGAAGTGTCACTATAGCTGGTGATCTCCATCTCATCATATGTCTCACCATCTTCGAGGCTCAGATAATCTTCTGATATCTGGAAGATACCCTGAACGAAGACAGCATTGGATTCAGTACCTGCAAAGACATCGTTGAAGTGAACTACGATGAGAGGTACATCGTCAGCATCTCCAAGATCGATCTCATAGACATAGTCATCATCAGAAGCTACTATACTTGTGTCTACTTCATCCCCATCTTTATACAATTCTACCATGACACGATCACCATCAGTGTCAACTTCCACTATGTCCAGGGTGTAACCCTCTTCCAGTTCAAGTGCACGTCCGGAATAAATTGAGAACTCATCATCGTCATCCATGAGGACTTCAGACAACTGACCATTGGAAATGAGACTTACTTCATCAACATCTTCCATATCAGTGTCATCGGAGTAACCAGCGAAATATTTCTCTGCCATAAATCCAATGACCTCGAACTCACCCCATTCGGAGTGCTCGAAATCAACTGACGCAACGGTACTTGTGTAAACAAGCTTACCATCATCGATGGTCCTTCCTGATATCTCGGTCAGTTCAAGTTCCTCTGTTGATATACCTTCATCGATATCATAATAGAAACCTTCAAAGTTCAGTGGGGTCCATGTGAGAAGATCAGTTGTTTCTGCAACTGTTCCACGAAGTTCATAGGTTCCTGGTTCGGTCATGTCCACAAATGGTGCGAACCTGAGATCACTGTTGTCAGCAACTATGAGATTGATACTTCCCATGAGGTTGATCTCCTTTCCTTTTGAAAGGGAGATCGTACCTTCATTCTCCATCTCTATCAGGTCGTCGCCGATGGATGTTATCTCCATCTCACCATAGCTTTCCCCGTCATCAAGCTCCAGATAGTCATCAGATATCTGGAAGATACCCTGAACGAAGACAGCATTGGATTCAGTTCCACTGAAAACATCATCGAAGTGTACAATAACGATCGCCACATCATCGGCGTCACCAAGGTCATCCGTGTAAACGTAATCCTCACCGCTGGAAATAACACCACTGTCAAGATCATCGCCATCCTTTGTGAGTGTCACATAAACACTTTCACCATTGACATCGACCTCAACGATGTTGAGTGCATAACCTTCCTCAAGTTCAAGTGAGGAACCAGCGAAAACAGAGTCCTCTTCATCATCATCAATAAGGATCTTTGATAACTGACCAGCAGACATCATGCTGACCTCGTCGACACCATCGATATCAGTATCATCAGTGTATCCTGCAAAGTATTTCTCTGCCATGAAACCTATAACCTGATATGATCCCCAGCCACTACGGTCGAAATCTGTATCCACCGGTCTTGTCTGGTACAGAATATCTCCTTCACTAAGTGAACGGTCGATATTGAAGATCGTCATGTTCTCAGAGCTAAGTCCTGATTCAAGATCATAGAAGAAACCAGAGAATGATTTTGCATCCCAGACATATTTGTCTGCAGACTGATCAGCGTTCTCGTCCCATATCCTATCACCTGTGTAATAGTTCTGTGAATATACAGTAATTGTCGTAGTTGTAGAATCAGACCCATCAGCGTTAGTTGCAGTAAGAGTGACATTATATGTGCCTACAGAATCAAAGGTATGTACTGGATCCTGAACTGTTGAATTAGCACTGCCATCATCGAAGTCCCATTCCCAAGATGTTGGTGTGTTGGTTGAAGTATCATTGAACTGAACTATGAGAGAAACTTCACCTTCAGTTACATTTGTGTCAAATGAAGCAACTGGTGGATTGGAAGCTACAACTGCATTGACTGTTATATAATTGGTCTTGGTCTGAACATCACTTTCAGTACCATTTATTGCTGTAAGAACTACGGTATAGGTACCAGCAGAACTGTAAGTGTAAATTGGATCTTGTGCAGCGGAATCATTAATACCGTCATTGTCAAAGTCCCAGGCCCATTCAGTAGCATTTGTTGAAGCATCGGTGAACTGAACAGTAAGTGGTTCATCACCAGAAGTTACATTTGCACTGAAATCTGCAACTGGA
>NZ_FOUJ01000002.1:80373-468684 GCF_900114835.1 Methanolobus profundi
TAAGAAGCTGCAACTGAATTAACTGTTATATAATTGGTCTTGGTCTGAACGTCACTTTCAGTACCATTTATTGCTGTAAGAACTACGGTATAGGTACCAGCAGAACTATAAGTATAAATTGGATCTGATGCAGCAGAATCATTAGTACCGTCATTGTCAAAGTCCCAAGCCCATTCAGTAGCATTTGTTGAAGCATCAGTAAATTGAACAGTAAGTGGTTCATCACCAGAAGTTACATTTGCACTGAAATCAGCAGTCACATTTGCAGCCGAAGCTATCGTACTGCAAAGAAATAGTAGTGAAAAGGCAATTAAAATTAATTTGAATTTATTTCGCATTATAAACATTCCTTAGATTAAATATCAATATCGTAAACTATATATCCTAATCTTAATCCCCCAATTGTAGATAACCTTTTCGATTTATCGTCAGGTTTTGCCCATTGCGACAAGTAATGCCAGTACCAAGTTCCCGCTCAACTACAACTCCTATAACATTTAAATAACATACGCTTTGTGCAGCCTCAAGCATATCAGGAGATACCGTAAAGAGCAGTTCGAAATCCCCGCCTGTATAGAGCGCTAATTCTGTAAGTGTGGTCTCATCAGAAGTGATGTATTGTGAGACCTCAGGTTGTATCGGAAGGGCATCCTCATCTATTCTAAAACCAACCTCATTGAGGTCGGCAAGGTCATACAGGGACATAGCAAGCCCATCACTTGTATCCATCATACAGGTAACAGCACCTGAATGTGCAAGCGCCATCCCATCCATGATACGTGGGATCGGTGTCAGCAGTTTGTCCAAGAGACTATCAGGGATATCTATGCCATTCTCAATTGCATGGAGTGCCGCACCGGCAGAACCGGCAAAGCCTGTAACACAGACCACGTCACCTACTTTCGCACCCTTTCTTGTCAACAGTTCTGACTTTTTGACCTTCCCAAGAGCAGTACCTGTAATGGTGAGCTCATCATGGGTATCGATATCCCCACCTATGACAGAAGTACCACAGAACCTGGCACAATCATCCATCCCTTTTGAGATATCTTCTACAAAGGAAATATCAGTCTCTTTGGAAAATCCCATGGCAGAAAGGAAACCCACCGGACGTGCACCCATGGATGCAACATCACTCAAATTAACAGCAGCAGACATCCATCCTATCTGCCACGGGGTCATCTGAACAGGGAAGTCCGTTTTGCGATGCAACATATCAGTTGTTATCACCATGTACTCTTCTTCAGAGATATCAATGACAGCGCAGTCATCGCCTCCTGCGCCTATACGGACCTCCGGGTCACAACCACAATTGAGCATGCCGGATAAACGTGATATAAGTGAGCGTTCACCGATCTCAGATACAGGAGTATGATCTTTCATATTTTATCTGCTTATTTTTGTGACCATATATAGTTACTCAACAGAGTAGTATAATATACAGGATGAAAACAGAACAATAAGATCACAAATAGTTCTTGCTGATGCACAGGCATCAGCAAATAACGCAAAAATGAAAAGGTCACCTGCGCATTCTTCTCCTTACAAGCACAGCGGCCCCTCCAAAGAATACAATAACAATTAACAGTGGCAGAAGATATCCAACCAGTATTATCAGTGCATTGACCATTGAGATAAAGCCATTAACAGACTCGGACAACGCATCCCTGATACCCCATGAACGAGTGATCGGCCGTGGTTCTCTCACATTTATAGTGATCGTTGAGAACTCTGTCCTGTCGTCAAGATAGTTCAGCCTTCCAGTAAGACTCTCGATCTCACCACGTACCCTTTCAAGCTCTTTTTCCACAGCAAGGACATCATCGACCGTTTCGGTCATATTGAGAATTTCCTGAAGACGGGTTTCCTGCCTTTCAAGATTATCCAGACGTGCACTGACATCTATGTACTCCTCCGTAACATCCTGGGAATTCACACTCTTTGATGTTACTTCACCCAGACCTGCAACTTCCTCGAGGAAGGATGGATATTCAGATTCCGGAACCCTTACAGTAATATACCCCGCTTTACCTTCACTGGAATCGTAATAAGAATCATAGACGTAGGAATTTGAAACATAGCCACCTGAGGCCACTGCCATCTTCGATATCTCATCAATACCTGCTGCGGCATCATCGACCTGTATCGTCATGTCGATGGTCGTTATTGTCTTGCGGTCCACAGAAGCAGTTGAGGCTCCACCATAATCTCCATCGTATACGGCTTCATCCATAATTGCATTTCTTGCGTAAGAATCACTACTATCTTCGATTACAACATAATCTGCTGACTTCTGAGAATAACTATCCTCATAGACCCCGGCACAGCCAGAAACAAGAGTAGCCACAAGTAAAAGCATCATTACTATAATGCTACTGAATTTTGCTTTCATTTCATCACACCTTTTTAAGTATGATCAATGATTGACCGGAAAGTATTAAAAAATTGTTTAAACTTCAAACTGATCCGAACTTAACCTTTTCGTTGCCTTTCTCTTTGCTCCTTACATATATATTGTCAAGGAACTCATGAGCAACATCGGCAAGTCCAAGAAGTTCATCCCTGCTCAAAGGTTCTATATCCCGGAGAGATCCCAGCATTGCCTTATCAGCAAATCCCTGCTGGAGAACATATACGGGTTCACGACTACCAGTGAGTTCATTAATGGACCTTGCAATTTCTGAGACTTCATCGGAACTTCCCATGAAACCTCTGATGATAGTTGTTCTCAGCTCAAGTTCAACATCATTTTCCAGAACAATAGAAATGGACCCAGCCACTTTTTCCATTACACTTTTAGGATCAAGATGGATGTCGGAATAATCCATGCATCCAATTGCCTTTGCATACTTTTCTGCATCGTCAAGAGGAGCTTTTACATCGATGAAGAATTTGTCCACGAGCCCCTCTTCCATCAATTCGGCCATTACGTGAGGATAATAGCCATTGGTATGGATACCGACCAGCAGGCCGATCTTCTTTGCAGAACTTGCAATATGCTTTACAGCATCCTTCTGCATCAAAGGTTCACCACCTGAGAGAACCACACTGCTGACAAAGGGTCGGGACTTCTTCATCTCAGCTTCAAGAACTGAAGCCTCGACCATGTTGCTTTCAAAAAGAAGCTCATGGTTCTGGCAATAAGGACACCTGTAAGGACATCCTCGTAAAAAGAAGACGATCGACACTTTTCCGTGCCAATCGACAGTTGATATGGGAACAGCGTTCCCATAGTTCACTTTCATATTCTTCAGATCATGTCTGAGGAGCTGTAACGCATCCTGTCCGCAAGCTCCTGTCTCTTACCGTTGTTCCAGCCGCCTACTGCCTGCACATATCCGGTTACCCTGGACATCTGCTCGACGTTCTCTGAACCACAGTTCTCACATGAGCACTTAAGACCTGACATCATGTGGAAGTCATTGAGACAAACGGTCATGTCCTTGGTGAATGCAAAGTAACCGATCTGAGTGTTCTTTGCAATGTTCATTGCAAATTCCTTGAGACCCTTTGCATCAGGTGCACCTTCTCCCATCCAGATGTGACAGATGTTACCTCCGTCAACTATCGGGAAGAACACATGTTCGATGTTCATCCTGTCAATAAGTGAGATGTTTGCACCTGGTGGTACATGAGTACCATTGGTGTAGTAGACAGGCAGATCTGTTGTCTTCCTCAGGTTCGCAAGAGCAGCTTCTTTGTCACCCTTTACAACTTCAAGGACACAATCCCTGTACTCCTCGTGGAGCATATCGGATACTGAGAATCTCTGACCTGTTGTCTCGGCAGGAGTACGTGCAAGAGCTATCTCAAGACCGTGCTTCTGACTGAGCTCATGAGCATACATCTCCATCTCGGTCATTGCCCTGATGGCGAACTTGAATGCATCCTTTGACTCATGCAACTGAGAACCAACATGGTACTGGACCATCTCATTGATACCTATGACACCTATTGTACAGACAAGTGCATCGATATCGACTGCGATACAGCCTTTCTCACCTGTAACAGGGTCCTTTGGTCTCTGTGTAGCGAATGGCATCCTGTTGTTCTCGATGATATTCTCCATCCAGTTGCGCTTTGTCTTAAAGAGATCTATACACTGATCCATGAGGTTCTTGAGGTCGGCAAACAGAGCAGAATCATCCCCATTCGCCCTGTATGCCGCTCGTGGGCAGTTAAGGGACACGACCTGCCAGGAACCCATTGAGAAATGTTTTCCATCTTTGAACAGGAGCTTGTCCTCAAAACTGTCATCTGCATCAGCATTTGCTGAGAACTGATATGCACAACACTGATAGCAGGATATACCCTCGCCTGCGCCTCTGTATTCAGGTAACTGATTATCGAAATATGGAGTTCCGAACTTTGCTGCAAGTTCGAATGTCATGTCATAGAGCTCTTCATAACTTAGCAGATCAGGATGTGCCTTGTTAAAGAACTCATCTTCTTTCATGAAATCCGGCTCTATGGATATCTCAGGCTTAGGGAAATTGAAAGGTTTACCCCAGTTGTCACCTTCGATCATTACGTCCATGAGTGCCTGGAATGCAAGACGTACCTCGCGCTCGAACTCGCTATAGGTGCGTTTCTGAGTACCATTGGTACCATCGTGAACACGACCCTTGTAAACAGCAGGCTTATCCTTCCAGAGCTTTGGTACGCCAGGGGATAGCTGAACGGAGGAGAACACTACCTGTCCACCACGGGCTACCATCATCTGGGTCATTTCGTACACGAACATCTGCATAAGCTGCTTTATGTCACCGTAATTCTTGCCCTCGAAGTATGGAGCAAGGAATGTAAGGAAATTGTAGAATCCCTGACCGCCTGCGAAATTGGTCTGAGCACTTCCCAGAGCTTTCACTGCGTGAAGAATTGCTACCTCTGCCTTCATTGCAGGACCGGCTACACTTGCCTTTGCACCTGAGCCATCTGGCATGAGACCATAATAGAAGAAATACCTGAGATCCCAGTCCTGGCAGAATGCACGGGTACCAAGATACTCAAGGTCATGAATGTGAAGATCACCATTGAGGTGCATGTCAGCAAGCTTTGGAGGAAGCAGCAGAAGGTATTGTTCTTTAGAGATCTTGTCTGCCTTCTTCTTATGTGATGTCTCTGCATTCTCCTGGAGATTTGCATTATCGTTAGCTTCAAAACCACTTCCAAGATCGATCTCACATGCATCATATACAGGAGTACCTATCCTTGTAGAAACGTTTCTCCACTCGACATGTCCCCTCTGAAGGAGTTCCATGTTAACGATCTCTCTGATAAGAGGACCTGAAAGGAATTTAAGGTCAAGACTTCTGATACGACGCTCCACATCCCTGGCGATCTCCAATGCTGCATCTTTCTCGATGCCGGGCTTGCCATGGAACCTCTCAGCAAGCTTTGTTTCCTTCATCAACTGATCTACTATGATACTTCTATCCCAATCGACCATGTGCCCTGATGTGGTACGCACTTTTGGCATTATGGATATATCATGGCCATCGAGTGTTTTCTGTATAGCATGCTGTTTTGTGAGTGGTGTCATACTAATATCTGTCCTTTCGTCTTCCTCTGCGTGAACCTGAAGGTCAGTTCCCAACTCTGCCTTTTCAAGTTCTGTCTTATCTTTCATATTGGTTGCACATACGTCCATCATTCCCACCTCGAAATTCTATTGCACTTAAAGTATACTGCCCAATGATTCCAGATTCACGTCAGGACCGCTGAACAGTTCCTTATGAGTTAAAAACTCATCGCCGATCTGGAGTACAGGGGCGGTCATGGTGAAAACACCATTGAATTTGAGTTCGGTCAAAGCTTCAGGAGTAGACATATCTGCAGTTTCAAAAGAAACTCCTTTTGAGTCAAGTACCTTTTTGAGCTGCTCGCATTTCGGGCAAGTCTTTGTAGTATATATTATCACTTCAACCATTTTCTCGCGTCCCTATGTAGTATATAATTAAATTTTTATATTAGCACAGTTCTGAAGAGGAACTACAATGCCTTTTGAAAAAAACACATTCAATAGACATTGCAATGAAAGTTACCTTTGTCTCCAGAAGGTAAATTATACAAATAACCTATAGCTTAATAATGGTTTTTCAAACTGCATTTGAATATACAGTGAACAATATTACACCATATTTAATATCACATATGATAATATATTGTTATCAGATATGTATACTAAAAAGATAATATACTTGCTGACCAAATTTACCCAACCCAATAACAGATCTTTTTGATATACCACCATTCACAGTACAGCCATATTGAGAGACCTGCGATACAACAAAATGAACAGAAAAGATATGTTAAAAATAGACAACCATTGCCAAAATATGTATATTATTAAGCCCACTATAGCAGATAATCCTGTTAAGAGGTGTAAAATATAACCGAACAACTAAGCTCCGGATGCAAACCCATTGATGACCTCCTGGGAGGAGGATTCGAAGCAGGGGTCGTTACCCAGATATTCGGAGAACCCGGAAGTGGAAAGACAAACCTATCACTCCAGCTTGCAGTAGAATGTGTTAAGAAAGGGAAAAAGGTCGTTTATATTGATACTGAAGCGATCTCACCTGCAAGATTCAAACAAATAGCAGGAGAGAATGCAAAGGAGATAGCACAGCATATAGTCATCTTCGAGCCTCATAATTTTGAAGAGCAATATGCTGCTGTTAAAGAGATAGAGAAACTGATATCCGATAAGATAGGACTCATAATAATCGATTCGGCAACTGCATTCTACCGATTCGAACTGGACCAGGAAGAATCAAGTATGAGGACCAGGAGAGAACTCTCGAATCAGATCGGTTTTATACATGCAATTGCACGCAAACACAGAATAGTGGCAGTAATAACCAACCAGATCTACACCGACATCACAACAGGGAATGCAAAACCCATAGGTGGCAGCGGGATAGAGCACATATCGAAAACCATCATCCAGCTCGAGAAGAGAGGAGATGGCAAAAGACGTGCAAAGCTCTGGAAACATCGTTCACTTCCAGAAGGTGGCACCTGCGAGTTCACTATCACCAATGAAGGTGTCAGGTAAGTAGCGATCCTGAACACCGGAATTAAAAATAAAAATGAGATATTCAGGCCCTTGCTATTGTGATAAAGCCTGTGTGCCCTACTTTTGTAGTTGATGGACGAGTACCTCTTGCAGAGAATGATATCTCACGTTCAGTACATTCTATTGTCATAACATCATAGAAATCCTCAGCATCCATTGCATCACGTATCTCCTTTGTCTGCTCGAAGAAAGGAGAATAAGTTGCAAGGAATCCACCAGGATGCAATACTTTTCTTATATTCGGAATGACATCCTTTGTGTTCTGAGTGTCAAGTGTGACCACATCGAACTTCTCATCGATGTTGTTTATTTCCTCAACTATATCGCCACAGCGAAGTTCCACGTTGTCAAGACCTGCGTTTTCCACATTCTTACGTGCGACCTTGACAAAGTCCTCTTTTACCTCATAGGTGACAACCCTCTTTGCAATGGAACCAAGATACATTGTCAATACCCCCGATCCTGTGCCTGCATCGAGGACAACATCATTCTTATTGAGACCTGTGTAAGCTATTATCATGCCTATGTCCTTTGGCATCATGGGAGCACCGGTCCTCTTTGCATGACGGAAGAAGTCAGGCATCTTCGGACGCTGGATGGTGAATTCCTGGCCCATATGAGCTACGACCGTGTCCCCGGGGACCTTATCAGCAAGAGTGGAGAGTTCTATTATACCAAAATCCGTGTGCAGTTGCTCATCGGAAACTTTCACAATGAACTCTCTGACCTTACCCCTGTGGGAGGTCTTCAGCAAAACCAATTCACCAGTTATCATTATCTTACACCTGTGGAACGTTTCTTAGAGACATACCTGTTGGAGGGTATCGTTACGATATCCCTTTTGATAGAGTGCTTCACCATGGTCAGATGGGACATCATCTCATCGAACTCATAACGGTATGCTTCTGCAAGTGTCCCTGCATATTCAACCCCTTCCCATGTCAGCACATATTCATAACTCTGCCGGAACCTACCATCTTTTTCATAGTAACGAAGGTCCTCATCCACTATACCCATTGCAACAAGTACCTGTATGTCCTCGAATACCTTCTCACAGTACGGGAATCCATACCTTTCATGGAAGGAATAATCAAAGAGATTCTTCAGCTTCGGGAAACCACTGAGCTCGAGGATGGTACGGTAGAGCCATGTGATATGACGAAGACGAGGGATCGATATGGAACCTTCCTTTTTATTTTCATTGACAAAGAGACTGTGGACCGCGTAGAACAAAAGAATAATTCCCTCGATAGGAAGATACTGGTCCTCACGTGTGAAATTCAGAAGCCGAGGGGAGAGATCATCCACAACCCTGCGTAATTCAGAGAGTACAGCTGTTGAATCCTTTTCAGTGACCACATCAATATGAGAGAATGCAGTGAGAGATATCTGCCGGGAGATCGCACGCACCAGACCATTGGCAAGTGCCGACTCATCATAGAAGAAACCATCTTCTTCATCCATGGCGATACGCATGCTCTTTGGAACTCCCGAAGCAACAGTAAGGTCCACAAGCACATCACCGAGTTCCCCGGCAAGTCTTGTCTCGAGCCTCCTTGTAGCTACACCATGACGTGCGATAGTGGAAAGTGCCATTCTGGTCGATGGCCTGAGTATCTTCTGACTAAGCCTTGCAACAGGCACATACAACCTGCCATCACGCAGGTCGTTCAGTAATCCCAGGGACTTATCGGATGCATTGGACCTGATAAAACTTAGAAGGTCACCATCATTATATTCGGTGAAGAAACGAACGATCTCATCTTTTGCTGCATCTTTCCCAGAGACTGACCTGAAGTGTTCAAGTGCATCCTCAAGTGCATAGAGCAGCATGACCCTGCCTGCCTGGGTCTTTGGATTATGAATGATAGCAGTGTAATGATGAGCACGGGAAACTAACAATGATTCCGCTGCTGTGAGAGCCATATCACTGCCATAACCGGAACCATCGGAACTGCCCAGAACGATGTTCCCATTCTTTATTATGAGACTCCCGATTATCTGGTCAACGTCTATGAGTCCAAAAGAGACACCTGTATGATATGAATCACGCAGAAGGAAATCTATCCTGTCTGCATCCACATCTCCTGCAATGACCTGGGCAAGATATGGTTTTGATATTGACTGTGCATCTCCGGTGGCTATCTTTGATATCTCAGCAAAGAAGTCGAAGGGATCTGTGCCGAACTCTGACTCCACATATCTTGCAATATAGTTGTCCTGTGGAAGTATCCTTGATATGATATCCTTTGAGAAGGCCTCATGTTTGATGAACCTCTTCCCATCGATCATTGGCTGTAACTGAGGATTACGTTTGAGCACATTCTCTACTGCATGCGAGAATGCAGAGTGACCCACATCATGCAAAAGCCCTGCAAGCCTTATCTTGCAAATCTCCACATCCTCAAGCGACAGGGACTGACCGATCACCGATGCCATGTGCATGGTTCCGATGCTGTGTTCAAAACGAGTGTGGTTGGCACCGGGATATACATGGTCAACAAGTCCCAGCTGCTGGATATTCCTTAGCCTCTGAACATGCCTTGTATTAAGCACCATCTGTTCGAACTCATCGAGTATGATGGTCTTGTGTACAGGGTCGTGGATTATCAGGGGTTTTTGCATTGTGAAGTAATAATGAGTATTTGATATATAAAGGTTGGAAAGGTAGATTTCTGTGAGAAGCCTGTTAATTTCAACTTTGAACACAGCAATTCTTATGAGCATTAAATAATTGCATGATTTCAATAGTTTTCAGGAGGATGGCGAAGGAAAGTGCCGCCTGCGGCGGATGGTAGCACCATTCTTTGTCTGCCACTGATCCTTACAGATATAATTAGAAACACAAGGCTGCAAGGAACAATAATTTAGATCGATCAGAAGTTATAAATTACTAAAATCATCCCGAAGGGTCCGGCAAAGCCGGCACATCCCAAAAAGAGGAATAAGATGAAACGTTGCTTCCACTCGTTTTCTGCATACAGATAAATTAAAAAATAGAATTGATCCCATAAGATCGATAATCTACAACCACGACAGGCATATACAATCGTATGAGCAATTTCAATGAGAATCCCTACAGAGCCAAAGATGGATCTTGGTTATTTTGAGATAATGACCAATCGGGAAGAATATATACATGCAATAGATTATCGCGACAGTGTAGCGACAATTCAAATCATACTTTTGCCCTTACCTACGAAGACTGACCCGCCAACCTTTACATTTTTATCCCGGTTCTTACATCTAAAGAGGCAGATAGCATGAGAACCATAGACTGGAATGATGACTCTAATTCAATTGTAATGATAGACCAGACACTTCTGCCAATGGAGTACAAGGTCATTGAATGCAAGAACCTTGCTTCCCTTTGTGAAGCAATAAGGTCGCTTCGTGTCAGAGGTGCTCCAGCATTGGGAGCTGCCGGTGCCTATGGTATCGCACTTGCCGCAACCCTCAGCAGTGCAAAGGACATGGAGGCACTCATCAGAGACCTCGATGTAGCTGCAAAGACCATAAAGGCAACACGCCCAACAGCTGTCAACCTTGCATGGGGTGTTGACAGGACCATTAGTGCGATCTCAGATGCATACGACCTTGATGGGATCAAGGATGTAGTACTGGCCGAGGCAAAGAACATCGCCGACGAGGATGTCGAAACCAACAAGAAGCTAGGAAAGTACGGAGCAAAATTGCTGGAGGACGGTGACACGGTCATGACACATTGCAATGCAGGAAAGATGGCATGTGTTGACTGGGGAACCGCACTGGGAGTCATCCGCTCTGCCGTAGAAGCAGGGAAAGATATCAAAGTGATCTCCTGCGAGACAAGACCACTGAACCAGGGTGGCAGGATCACAACATGGGAACTCATGCAGGACAATATAGACGTGACACTAATATCAGACTCCATGTCAGGACATGTTATGAGCAAGGGCATGGTGGACAAGGTCATTGTAGGTGCTGACAGGATAACAGGAGACGCGGTCTTCAACAAGATAGGCACATACACCCACTCGGTCCTTGCAAGAGAACATGAGATACCATTCTTTGTTGCAGCACCAATATCCACATTTGATCCGAACAACTGGGAAGATACCGTCACGATCGAAGAGAGAGATGCAGATGAACTTCGCTTCTTTAAAGATGTACAGATAGCACCTGCAGATGTCAAAGTATACAACCCTGCATTCGATGCCACACCAATGGAGAATGTGACCGCCGTCATTACAGAAAAAGGAGTGTTCTATCCACCGTTCCTGCTGGATGAACTACTGGCCTGAAGGCACATCCTTTTAAATCATGAAGTTCATGTGAGGAACAAATAAATTAATAATAACCAATTATAACTAATTAATAATTAGTAAATACGGAGATACCATGTCAAAGAAGAAATCCAGTGGCGGAAACGGCCTGATGTCATCAGCAGGTCTTATGCGGTACTATGAAGCCGACAAAAAAGCAATACACGTAGACCCTAAGACAGTAATAGCCTTTGGTGTTGTCATAGGTCTTATTATACTCATACTTGATGCAAACTTTGGAATGTGGCCAGTAGTATAAACTACATAGTCACACCTAACCATTCTTTTTTAAAATAACTAAAAATAAACAGTGTAACTATCAGGAACGCATTTCCTTGATAGTTGCGCAGATCCTTCTGCAATGATGGGTCTTTGGTGCAGTATTATCAATAAGTACTCTGCCTTTATCTTCCCACCAGCTGCGAGGATACGCCTTGTCGGCTTCGACCTCAGGGTTGAGCCCAAGCTTTTGTGCAGCTTTGTTTATCTCAGTGATAGTTGGAGACTCCACAGAAGTCCTTCTGGAAACAATACGACCATGACTCCTTGATTTTGTCTTGTCGATATATGCAGGCCAGATGACCAGTTTTCCCCTGTCTTTCATCATCATGGGTCTAACAATACACCTCATTCAATTTAAATTTGCCCTGAAAATTCACGTAACAATCAGGTATGATATACAGGAGAATGGATAAAATATAAGTACACTGAATGCTGCCTTGTATCCATGATCGATGTACCAAGAGAACTACCAGTGGAAACTGACGTACAGGATTTCATCCTCAAAGCAAAAAAGGACTTCCGCCTGTGCACCACATGTGGAGGACCTGCCATAGTTCCTACAACTATGAGCGAGCCAAAGGATTCCGACATAAAAGTGAGCATAGGGAACAATACACTGCACGTATCAAAGGTCCAGGCAAGATATATCAGGCAGATCGAGATGAGAATGCTCCTTGGATACATTAACTATTGTGAAAGGAACGGTATTGAAGAGTACTGATGTACCCTTCATCAATATTCTTCATCCAGTGATTCATTTATATTTCTGAGAACTTCGGCAACTAGCATCTGGACCTCTGTTGCATGTTCCTCCGGGACCTCACTACCCTCGGTATCCATGAGCTTTTTGATATCGATGACCATCTTGTGGATCATAGTTATCATCTCTTCCTGCGTTATAAGTCCTGCATAATATGCATAGAAGAAAGTAGTTCCACTGCGTTGCACCTTTTTCTTAAAGGATGAGCGGGCATTGGAGACTTCCTGCCTTGAATATGCCTCATCCATGAACGGAACGAGCTCTGGAAGGTTCTCACCTATCCACGTCATCTCTGAATGGTTGGAGAGATTCTTGAAGTCGGCACACATCCTTGACACCACCCATTCCCTGGCCGTAAGGTGCGTAGTCTCTTTCAAAAAACGAGTTACATCGGAGTAACTCTTATTGTCCATTTTCTTGAATTTCTGATACTTGTTCATCGCCATTCACCCTTAACAAAGCATACACAGAGCTAGTATTGCAGCCATTGTATTACACAATTGCATTCCAACATATTTAATAATAACCTGTACAATTCCACAGGTTGAATGAAAATACTCATCCCTACAGATGGCTCGGTATACTCTTCAAATGCTGCAAAGGTGGCTGCAAAAATAGCACTTGGCCACGATTACAAGCTGCTTGTTCTGCACGTGGTCCCTGATAAAGGGTTCAAAAGGAAAAAGTGGCAGAAAGAAGGTGCTGAGAATGCAATATCAGGCATCACAGACATACTTGTGAAGGCAGGTTGCGAGATAGAAAGGATAGAGTCTATAATAAAGGACGGTAACGCACCCGAGATGATCGTCAAGGTTGCCAGAAAACAAAATGCGGACCGCATAGTCATTGGCACACATGGCAAGAACGGCCTGAAGAAACTGATGGGGTCTGTTACTGAGAAAGTATTACAGATATCTGATGTTCTGGTACTTGTCGTACCGCCCAAATACACTGCTCATATCGATAACATAAATGATGAATGATAGTGGAGATGTCCACATATCAACGAATTTCAAGTGCTTTTTTCATTGTAGCTTTTCCTGAACGCACATCATCGATAGAGAATACTTCCATATTGAAGATGCCATTGTAGCCTTTTAGCTCGTTCAGCACAGTATAGTCCACAGTTCCTGAACCCGGTGCAAGATGCTCATCCCCGTCATAATCATTTGTCCAGACACCACCATTGTCATGCACATGCACATGAATGACATAAGGAGCCATTGTCTTTGCAAACTCACGGAGCTTAGTGCTATCACCAGCACATGTCAGATTGGCATGACCTATATCGAAAGTTGCACCGAGATTATCAGAATTCACCTCTTCAACTGCACGCACAAGTTCATTGGCATCACAGCACAGGTTGCCAGTAGACGTGCCTTCCTTGTTCTCAAGTCCCAGCATCACGCCGCTATCCTCTGCATCTGATGCAAGTATCTTCAGATTCGATACCATCCTGTTGAAACATGCCTCACGGTCATTGCCAACCCTTCCCGGATGCAGTACTATTGCATTTGAACCAAGCTTTGCAGCAAGTTCAATAGATTCCCTGATGAGCCGGAATTCTCTACCGCCCATACTGGCAGTGTCTACAACCACATCCTTCGGATATGTGGGAACATCGGCAAAATAAGGAGCATGGAGAGATGTCTTAAGATCTAACGTCGAGAGCTCATCAAGTATTGCATCCAGAATATCCTTTTGGAGAACAGATTCCCTGTAAACACCAAGTTTTGGCATATAAAGCTCAACTGAGTCCAGTTCTGAAGCGATCTCGGAGAAATTACCTGCAAAAGATGAAGCACCTAATATCATGACTAAATGGTAATGGTAGTATCTAATAAGGATTTTGCTTTTTCAAAATTACAATAACCAAAATACTTATCTAAATTAAAGAGTACCAGCAAAGCGATGAAACTTTACGCTCCACACGTGGGACACCTTGAAGGACTGGAGGAGCTGCTTGCCGGTTCCAAAGATATCTACGGCATCTACATGGCGGGCACTCCAGACTATGTCGGTACCGGGAGGACCAATCTCAGTGCACCCGGACTGGAAGAGATAGCTGAACAGACCGAGTATGCCCACGATAAAGGCGTA
Source organism: Methanolobus profundi (assembly GCF_900114835.1). Lineage (GTDB taxonomy): Archaea > Halobacteriota > Methanosarcinia > Methanosarcinales > Methanosarcinaceae > Methanolobus > Methanolobus profundi. Next base: position 94,901 of record NZ_FOUJ01000002.1, read on the forward strand.
AAGATGGAAGTGGTCCTGAACAGTTCCTGCATGGGTGGACAACACCTCACTGCAGAAGGATACAACAGGATCAACTGGTATTTTAGAGAGCTCAATAACATAGGAATTGATTCCATAACTGTTGCAGAGCCTTATTTTGTAGAAATGCTGGCAAAGGATTTCGACATGGAGGTCGTTGTATCTGTCCTTTCATTCGTGGATTCCCCACAAAAAGCTGAGTTCTATGAAGCACTTGGAGCAGATACTATAGTAATAGACCCGGTGGTCAACCGTGACTTCGATAAACTTGAAGCAATAAGGGATTCAGTATCAACTGACCTGAAACTGCTTGTGAACGAAGGATGCCTTTACCAGTGCCCATTCAGATATGCACATTTCAATTTCTTCTCCCATGCCAACGGACCGGGACCTAAACTGAACGTGCTTGATGACTACTACTATTATAAGTGCCTCTCTCTCAGGATAAGTGATCCACAACAACTCATCAAATCCCCGTGGATAAGACCTGAGGACCTCAAGGAGTACAAACACATAACAGATATCTTCAAGATAGGTGGAAGGACACATTTCCCCAATTGGATATTGAACAATGTGAAGGCATACGCCAATGAGTCATATGATGGAAACCTTATGGACCTGCTGGATTGTCCCAGAGACATAAGGGATCTTTTCAACATACCGAACAAAGAACTTGATGGTGCCATTTCCCAGTGGAAGCAATGTGGTAAAGTATGTAACAAATGCGGATACTGTAAGAGACTTGCAGAGAAGATAATAGAGGTCTACTCCACAGAGGATGGCAATAACGTGCTTAAGCCCCTAAAGACAGAAGGAGGACAATAATGACAATAACAGATACATTAGCAAAGAGCCGTGGTGACCTTGAGAACAAACTAAGGAACCTGCTGGCAAAACCGGTCTTCCTGATCGAACTTGATGCCTTTGCACTCCCATGCGGATGTAAAGGGGTCACAATAAACGCCAGAGGTATACAGTACGATGATATCGAGATATTCGAGGAACATGTCAATAAATATCTCAAAGAGACATCAGAGGATCTCGAAGTAGAGCCATCATTCCTTTTTGCAAGACTTGTCCCAGGTACGGCAGAAGTAGCCTCACTTAACAGCAGAATACTGTGTAACAGATGTTACATGGATTTTGCCAGAGGTACCGGCAAGATGCCAAGGCCGGATATATATATACTTAACTTTACACGCAGAGAGTAATACCTGTTTTTTCAATATTTTTTGAAATATATATTTTTAACGTTGGTCGCTATCGGATCTTTTCTCATATCAAAGGTTAAAAAACAACGCTTTTGATATGATCCATTCGAAAGCTTTAAGAAGTATTTAATATAATGCAAACCACCTGACGTTAGTCTACGCCATAGCAATTATGAAAATATATTCAAATGATCATTGTTGTAAATTTGGCAGATCTACGCTAATTTAATACAAATACAAAAAGGAGGAAATGTGAATGGAACCGCTCACAGGTATGGGCGTACTCGCACTTATGGGAGCAGCCGCAACTATTGCAGGTGCCTCTGAAGACCTTGAATCAGATGTAGGGTCACAGAGTAATCCGAACTCCCAGGTGCAGTTAGCGCCCCAGATGATGTATCCACACAGGATACACAGTAAAGCTGTTTCTGGAGAACCACCATCAAACGCACTTATGTGTGCTATCGGTGGAACAACCGCATCCGTACTTATCAGCACTGGTGCATCTGCTGTCCTTGCTCTCGCTATTGGAGCAATTGTCGCTGCAGCTATACACGGCACTTATTCAATTACTGCGTATATGGGCAGATCAGCAAGTCAGAAACGTTTCAAACAACCAGTTTATCTTGATGTAATTAGAAGTCACACACCAGTTATTATGGGGTATGCATTTATCACAACGATCTGTATCCTTGTGGTATCATATCTAATGGTAACCGCACTGGCTCACCCATTCCCACTGCCACTTCTGGCATTCATATGGGGAATCACTGTTGGTGCTATCGGTTCTTCAACCGGTGACGTACACTACGGTGCAGAAAGACAATTCCAGAACGTTGAATATGGATCAGGCCTTAACGCTGCAAACTCCGGTAATATCGTGAGAAAAGCAGAGTCTGGTCTGAGAAATGGTATTGACAACTCCTGGTTCTGCGCAAAATTCGGTGGACCTGTAACAGGTCTTGCTTTTGGAATGACCGTTTTCCTTAGTGGCTGGGTAACAGCTGTTTTCGATGCTACAAAAGGAGATGCGATCGGCTGGGTTTCAGTCATCGCTGGTGTAATTATTGTACTTATGCTTATATTGTGGAACAGGAACATTGAAGTCGCTGCTCGTGCTGCATATGGACCATACAAAGAGGACGAGGCAGAAGCAGAGGTGGCTGCATGATCGATATTGCAGGAATTTTAATGGCAAACATCGTCTACGTGATCCTTATCACATTAGGTGGAGTACTTATTTCATGGAGTGTCCACTTCGTACCAGTAGGTGGTGCTCCGGCAGCTATGGCTCAGGCAACAGGTATCGGAACAGGTACTGTGCAGCTTGCAGCTGGTGCAGGTCTTACAGGACTTGTAACAGCAGGTGCCATGATGCAGATCACAAACAACGCAGCACTCGTCCTTGCATCCGGCGCAGTCGGTGCAATGATCATGATGTCTGTGACAATGATAGTCGGAACATGGGTATACGCATATGGTGTCGGATGTCCTCCAGCATCAGCAAAAGTAAAGTACGACCCAATTACAAAGGACAGACAGGACCTCTATGTATCACAGGGTACTGAGGGACACGGACTTCCAACCGTCTCTTATGTAAGTGGTGTGATCGGTGGTGCCCTTGGTGGTATCGGTGGATCACTTGTATATTACGCTCTCATGAGCATTAATAACGGACTCGCACTTCCAGACCTTGTAGGTATGGCCAGTGTATTCGCAGTAGGTATCTTCTTTGTGAACGCGGTAATTCCATCATACAACATTGGAGGAACTATCGAAGGTTTCCACGACCCTAAGTTCAAGAGATTCCCTAAAGCAGTTCTCGCATCTCTTATAGCAACTTTCTTCTGCGCACTTATTAGCGTATTAGCGATCGGAGGTATGTAAATGTCAGCAGGTGGAAGTGGAGCAGCCGCAGAGGCAATTCCACAGAATAAGATCATAGCTTTCGGTGTTGTTGGCGGACTTATCGGAATATACGCAGCATATTTCCTTGTGGATATCGTTGGATCATACATGTCATTCATCGGTGCACTCGGTGCAATATGCGGTATGGTATGGGGCGCAGCATCAGTAAGAAGAGTAGCAAGCTACGGTCTTGGTACTGGTGTACCTTCAATTGGTATGCTGGCACTCGGTATGGGTGTACTTGCAGCAACATTCGGACTCGCTGTTGGTGGCGTCGCAGGACCTGTGATCGCACTTGTAACAGCAGCAATTATCGGTCTTATGATCGGTGTCCTCGCAAACAAGATCCTTAAGATGGGAATCCCTATCATGGAGATATCCATGACAGAGATCGCAACAGCTGGTACAATAACTATTATTGGACTTGCAATCGCAATGACAGGTACATTTGACTTCCCGGTCGTACTCAGTCAGGTAATTACCACAGGATACATTGCAGTGATCTTCATTGCAGGTGGACTTGCGATCCTTCACCCATTCAACGCATGCCTTGGTCCAGATGAGACACAGGACAGAACACTCATGTGTGCATTGGAAAAGGGTGCTATCGCAATGGTAGTTGCAGGAATTGTAGCAAGCATTAACGAAGGTGCATCTGGTGCACTCACGATCCTCATAGGACTTGCTATCTGGTACATAGGATTCAGCGGATACTATGAACGTGTAAAGAGAGATGCATATGCTGTTGTCGGAACAGGCCTTCTGCCTACAAAGGAGGAATTGGAATGAGCATGGTACATGTAGCCCCTGAGGCACACCTTGTACTGGATCCTCTTACATCTCTTCTCGCAGCAGAAAGAGAGGATATCATCCAGTATTCAATGGATCCTATAATGGAACAGCTCGATGAACTTGACAAAATAGCCGATGACCTCATCAACTCTCTGGCACCAAGCCAGCCACTTATGAATACCTTTGAAGGCCGTGAGCACACATCATACAGTGCAGGTTTCTATGGTAACACATTCTACGGAGTAATAGTAGGTCTTGGAGTTGCAGGACTTATGCTCCTGGTCATGAGCGCATTAGGAGTGATGTGAAATGGCAGATAAAAGAGAACCAGCAGTCGGATGGCCAATACTTAAAGGTGAATACGATGTTGGCGATGTCAACAACTGTGTTGCAGTTGTAACATGTGGTTCACACCTTGCAGCAGGCCCACAGTTGGATGCAGGCGCATGTCTGACAGGTCCATGTAAGACCGAGAACCTTGGTCTTGAAAAAGTAGTTGCTCACATAATATCAAACCCTAACATCAGATTCCTTCTTGTAACAGGTTCTGAAGTAAAGGGTCACATTACAGGTGAAGCAATTATCAAGATCCACGAGAATGGTGTCAAAGACAACAGGATCGTCGGTGCAACTGGTGCTATCCCTTATGTAGAGAACCTGTCAGAAGAAGCAATTGAAAGATTCCAGCAGCAGGTCGAATGTATCGATCTCATCGGTACAGAGGACATGGGTGCTATCACTGGAAAGATCAAGGAACTTGCAGGAAAGGACCCTGGAGCTTTCGATGCAGATGCAATGGTGCTTGAAGTAGGAGACGGTGCTGGAGAAGGAGAAGAAGAGGCCGGCGGACTTAAACCAATGGCAGCTGAGCTTGCAACCGTTAGAAGCAGAATACTGGCTATCAATAAGGAAATGATGGCTATCGGTAACCTTAACAAGTTCCACTCTGGTGTTCACGCAGGAAAGGTCGAAGGTATAATGATCGGTCTGGCAATAACACTGTCACTGCTTGGAATGCTGCTGTTCGGAGGTCAATAATATGGCAGAAGAAGAATATGGAAAAGGCGTACCAATGGTCATAACCCCACAGATGGGACCCATTGAAACCGTAGTTGAGGACATCCGTTACAGAGCCCAGCTTATCGCAAGGAACCAGAAACTTGATTCTGGTGTATCTGCAACAGGCGTATCAGGATTCATTGCAGGATTGGTATTCGCGATCGTAATGGTAGTTATCATCCCTATGTTCGTCTGGAAGGTGATGTAAAATGACCGACAGAAGTGACAGGGTACCAAGTGTGGTCACAGACCCGGAAGACTTTAACGCAGTACTTGAGAAACTCAATCTCATAGATGAGAAGGTCGAGTTCGTTAACAGTGAAATTGCACAGCGTATTGGTAAGAAAGTTGGAAGAGACATAGGAATACTTTACGGAGCTGTTGCCGGAATAATCATGTTCCTGCTTTACGTACTGTTCCTTGCACCTATGCTCGGTATTTAAACAAAGAGGTTATTCATATGTTCAAATTTGACAAGAAACAAGAGGTATACGATGTCGGCGGCGTCAAGTTCGGTGGCCAGCCAGGACAGTACCCTACCGTGCTTATAGGAACAATGTTCTATAACAGGCACAAGATCGTAACAGATGAAGACAAGGGTGTCTTCGATGTAGAGGCTGCAAACAAGTTATGGCAGGCAATGGTTGACATGGGCGAAGTCACTGGAAACCCAATAGTTAACCAGATCGTCGGAGAAACACCGGAAGCTATCAAGAAGTATATCGACTGGTTCATAGAAGTCGATGAAAAGACACCATTCCTTATCGACTCATCTGCAGGTGACGTACGTGCAGCTGCAGCAGAGTATGTAACAGAGATCGGTGTAGCTGACAGAGCTATCTACAACTCCATCAACGCAAGTGTCCATGCTGAAGAGATCGAAGCTATCAGGGACAGCGACATCAATGCATCCATTGTGCTTGCATTCAACGCAACTGACCCTAGCGTAAAAGGAAAGCTTGAGATCCTTGAGAACGGTGGTACCGGTCAGGAGAAAGGTATGCTCGAGATCGCAAAGGAATGTGGCATCACAAAGCCTTTGATCGACGTAGCAGCAACCCCACTGGGAGCAGGTTCCGGTGCATCCATGAGAGCAGTCATTGCGATCAAGGGACACCTCGGACTTCCTGTTGGTGGTGGATACCACAACATGGCATCCGCATGGGACTGGATGAAGGCATACAAAAAGCAGTTCGAAACCAGAGAAGAGAAGCAGGCAATTTACATGCCAGCTGATATCGGAACAAACCTTGTACCACAGGTACTTGGATCAAACTTCCAGCTCTTTGGTCCTATCGAGAACACTGACAAAGTATTCCCTGCAACAGCAATGGTTGACATTATGCTTGCAGAGACTGCAAAGGAACTCGGCCTTGAGATCATGGACGAGAACCACCCTATCAACAAGCTGGTATAAGCCAGCTTTCTTTTTTTCTTTTTTAAATGCTTGTAAAAAAAGAGCCGCAGGCATGGTCAGGAGCCCCCACTCCCCAACCTGCTACACATGTACATAAATAGTACATATGAACACCAAATATACTGTTGAACATTATAACATATAAATTGTCAGAAGTACTGCAACATAATGCCAGTAGTCAAATAATAGTAACTGTCATATCAGCAGCAAATTAATTAAAGAAAAAAATACTATCAGCTAACATGACCGAGGCAATGCTTATATGGGACACTCCTTTGTTGTTCGAGAAACTCTTCAAAGAGCATGATATCAAATGCCAGAGAATAGTATCCGATTCAATAGGCACACCTTTTATCCCACCATGCAAATGCGTGGTCATCCCAACAGGTTTTGCCAACAAAGCATACACTAAGATCCTCCCAGGAATTGAGAGAAATGCAAAGAGCCTCGAGAAGTTCGTGCGCTCAGGTGGCAACCTTATGGTGTTTGGTCCAATGGTCCCGGAATATAAGTACAACTGGCTCCCAATGGAACTTGAATACAAACAGGAACAGCAGGTAACCACCATATGCATGGCACAGGACCATGAAGCACAATGTCTTGTAGAAGATACATGCTCTGAGGTCGAATTCGATGGTTATTTCTCAAAGACAGATGGAGAAGTGGTTTTCAGAAGTGACGAGGGAAAACCGCTCATGGTAGTCAAAGAACTGGGAGAAGGCAGGATAATTGCTACAACCATCCATGAATTCCCATCTGGCAGATTCCTTAAATGGATAAATGATACTGCAAAAAAAAGTAAATTATAATTAATTACCAAAATCAGTCTTAAGTTGCTCTACAATATCTGCAGCATCAGGGACCCTGAGAACAAAAAGACCAAAACATGGCTTGATGAACTGGAAGAATACCTCATCTCCCTTCACACCTACGGGGACATTATCCCCCATAAGAGCTACACCACGTAGTCGGTAACCACCGATCACGTGATACACCTTATCAGACTTTTCCTGTATGAGAGCCTCGCACTGAGCAGGAGTCGCTCCTTTCAACAGGATCTCAAAGGGAATGTCATTGATACAAGCCATGATAATACCGTTATAAATTATTCAACTATTACAAGGTCCTTGACCTTTATGCCTTTTTCCACAATGCGACCTACTATCTTACCGCCGGTCATACTGGCAGCTTTTTCAGCCTGGTCCTCTGGAAGAATGACAACAAATCCCATTCCCATGTTGAATGTCCTGAACATCTCAAGGTCAGCCACGTTACCTTCTTCCTGAAGGAACTTGAAAATGGCATTTGGCTCGATAGGATCATAGAAATCGAAACCAAGTGAGGTGACCCTCTTGAGTTTCAGAAGTCCACTGCCTGTTATGTGTGCAAGTCCATGGACATCACATTCCTTGATGACATCAAGAACCTCCATGTATATCCTTGTTGGGATCAGAAGTTCATCTCCGATGGTTGTTGACTCATCATAAGGGAACTTATCATGATAGGAATAGGATGACTGTTCGATGATATTTCTCACAAGGGTATAACCGTTACTGTGAACACTGTCAGCAGGAATACCTACGATAGCATCACCCAGCTGAACGTCCTCTCCTGTAATGATCATATCCTTTTTGACCATTCCAAGACAGGTTCCAGCGAGATCAAAACCCTTCACAATATCAGGAAGTGTTGCAGTTTCCCCACCTACAATGGACATGCGGGATATCTCGGCACCTTTTCTAAGGCCTTCCCCTATCTGGGCAGCAAAGTCTTCGTCATGCTTTTCAAGAGCAAGATAATCTACAAATGATATAGGCTCAGCACCGATAGCAAGCAGGTCATTGACGTTCATTGCGATACAGTCGATACCTACTGTGTTCCAGCGCTTCATCTCATTTGCGATCAGGACCTTGGAACCAACACCATCTGTTGCAAGAGCAAGTGCATACTCACCAAAATCGATGAGCCCTGCATAGTGACCGATACCGGTCAGCGGAGCACCCAGACCTTCACGCTTGTAGTCCATACTCTTTGTAAGAGCCTTTATGGTCTCTTCTTCCTTTTCGATGTCAACACCGGATTCTGCATACGTAAGGTGCTTGTCTTTCATTGGGATCCCTGCATTATTTATCAAGTTCAAATTCACTGTGTAAGGTCTTAACAGCATCGAGTGCTTCCTTTGAACTAACTACAAAGGAGATATTGTGCTGTGATGAACCCTGACTTATCATAATAATATTGATTCCGGCCCTTCCAAGGGAATAGAATACTTTTCCTGCGACCCCTGGAATACCATCCATTCCTGCACCGACAACTGCGACAACACATACATCGCGGTCGTAGGCAACATCACCAACCACATTGGTGGTGAACTCTGACCTTACGGCTGCTACTGCCGCCTCAAGATGGTCCTCATTGACCACAAGGGACATATTAGCTTCGGACGAGCCCTGGCTGATCATAATAATATTGACACCTGCATTGGCAAGTGTAGAAAATACTCTCGCTGCTGTTCCAATGGCTCCTACCATTCCAGCTCCGGATATATTGATAAGGGCAACTTTGTTGATGAGCGTTACCGCCTTGACAACATCCTGTATCTGCTGCTGTTCTGCAACTATAAGAGTACCGGGGAATTCAGGCTCAAAAGTGTTCTTCACACGCACAGGGATCTTATGCCTGATAGCAGGCTCAATGGTCCTTGGATGAAGTACCTTGGCTCCGAAGTATGAGAGCTCCATAGCCTCGATATATGATATCTGAGGAATAGGTCTTGATTCCGGCACGATCTTTGGATCGGTGGTCATGATACCGTGGACCTCTTTCCACAGCCATATCTCATCAGCTTCTATTGAAGCCCCTATTATAGATGCTGAGAAGTCAGAACCTCCACGACCAAGGGTCGTGATGATGGACTGCTTGTTCTGAGCAATGAAACCTGTGACAACAGGAATATGATCGGATATAATTGGACAGAGCCTTTCATGTACCTGAGAGTAGCTGTCCTCAAGTGGCTTTGCATCGCCATAATTGGAGTCGGTAACAATACCAGCTTCCCCACCAGTGAAAGCCACTGAAGGAGTGCCGAGGGAGCGGATAGAACCGCTTACAATAGGTGCAGCAAGACGCTCACCATATGAAGAGATGTAATCAATGGAACGGTTGGTCAGTTCACCGAGATAACAGATACCTATCAGAGCCTTTTCAAGTTCATCGACCCTGCTGTCTATTACTTCTACACACTCTGACCTTATTTCCTCATCATAGATAGCAATATTGATCGCATCATAGTGTTTTTTAGTTAGGTCGGCTATGAATTCCTTGACCTGTGTCACTTTACCATTCCGGGATACCTCTTTTGCAGTACCCAACAGGCCATCTGTGACACCTCCGAGTGCAGAGGTCACTGCTACAAGTTCATTTCCATTCATATGGTACTGCCTTACAAGCTCTGCCACATGACGGATCTTTTCGCCGTTTTCCACGGAAGTCCCGCCGAACTTCATTACGATTCTCATGATACAACCACGTTTAGTTTGTCAGCTAATGACGTGTATAAACAGTGCAGACTAATATAAAGATTATGTGTAAAACAAAATACAAAGTTCAGAAAAATACAATATCATCTGAACTTCTTGAAGAACATGAAGAATAATATGAATACACCTGCAGTTATAATGAAAGATACAGCATTTGAAATACTTGAACCTGAAGGCAGTGACGGAACAGACAGACTGGAAGAATCATTCCCAGATGAACTATTATCCTTACTCAGGCTTTCCGCAGCAGAACTGGCAAATCCTGCCAGGGATTCTGTTATATTTTCCTTTATGTTAACAGATACTGAGAACTCCTCTGAATAGGATATGAAATCATCGTCATCGTCCATCATTATCAATGTTGCTTTGTGCACACCTGCACCCAGTTCATCGGTGACCGCTTTGTAGACACCTGCATCTACATCCTTTCGCGTATCGATAACATCACCGTCAACAAGTATACGGACCTCTGAAAAAGAATCATCCACATAATAATTGATAATAGCTGCCCTGCCTGCCTTTAAGCCCCCATCCACCGGAGACTCAACATCGATATCCACCTCATCAGGGACTTCATCATCGTTATCAGAGGTAGTGCTTTGTTTGAGAGAGACATGTTTGAGGAAGACTGTGACCTCATCATCTGATTCAAAGAAAGTCTCTAAATAGGCCAGGAAAATAACATCCGGCTGTTCATCAGAGTAAACCGTATAGTAGAAGTAGTTCTCCTCCTCCAGATCATCCTGTTTCAGTAACCCACCATTCAGCCTGAGTTCCAGAGAGATCTCACCATCTTCCACGTCCATGACCTTAAGAGTATAAAGCCCTGCAAGCTCAAGCTCAGAGTCATCATCAAAGGAAAAGCTCTTGTCCAGTATCAGATAGTCACCAACATCTTCCATGGGATCAAGATACTGCTCTATGTAGACAGTCGAACGATAAACATCATCAGACTCTTTTACAGAACCCTTTGGAGTTATACGAAGAATGAAATAGTCAATTTCATCTTCATCATCCTCGTCCTCTACCACAGTCCGCACATATTCAAGTGGCTCATCCTCTTTTGCAAGAGTATCATCTAGGTCGATCTCTTCACCATTAAGGTAGAGCTCTATCATGATAGCACCGCTCCTGGTGTTCATATCCACTACCTTGAAGGAATAACCCTGCTCAAGGAAGAGCTCATCACCCACAGCTACAGCAGGTTCCGAATAATGTATCATTGCCTCTGTTCTCACACCTGCAGCAGGGGAGATACACAGAACAAACAGACAAACACAGACGATTACAAAATGTATATATTTCATCGAAACCTCACATCATAGGACCGGTTAAAAATGACAGGATGCTATGCTACTTCGCAAGCATTATTAATGTCTTATGGTTTTTATTGATTTCTATTAATATAGGTGAAAATATGAAATATGTGGTACTTATCGGAGATGGCATGGCAGATGAGCCTCTTGAAGAGATAGGAGGTATGACGGTCCTCCAGAAAGCCAACACATCCAACATGGATTACATCACAACTTACGGAAGGGCAGGACTTGCACAGACCGTTCCCGAAGGATTAGCTCCTGGAAGTGATGTAGCCAATATGTCCATTGTAGGTTATGACCCTAAGAAGTACTACTCGGGAAGAGCTCCGCTTGAAGCTGCAAGCATGGGCGTGGAACTCGAAAAAGATGATGTTGCGTTCCGATGCAACCTGATAACCATCAAAGATGACCTGATAACCGACTACAGTTCAGGCCATATAACCAATAATGAAGCAAAGGAGATCATTGAGACAGTAGATGCTGAACTCGGTGATGAAAGGTTCAGTTTCCATCCGGGGATCAGTTACAGACATCTTATGGTCTCAAAGAATTCCCTCGGAGCAAATACAGAATGTGTTCCACCACATGATGTGATCGATGAGAACAGACATGAGCATATGCCAAAAGGAGAGGACAGCGAGGTTATCTCCGAACTCATAGAAAGTTCAATGAAGATCCTCGCAGACCATCCGGTCAACAACAAGAGGATCGCAGAAGGAAAGAATCCCGGCAATTCCATCTGGCTCTGGGGACAGGGTTTTGCCCCTGCATTCACAGCATTTGGCGAACTTTACGGACTCCGTGGCGCTATCATCTCAGCAGTGGACCTTGTGAAGGGAATAGGCATCTATGCAGGACTGGATGTAATAGAAGTACCAGGAGCAACAGGATACCTTGATACCAATTACATCGGCAAGGCAGAATATGCCATGGAAGCACTCAAGGACCATGATTTTGTCTTTGTGCATGTTGAAGCACCTGATGAGGCAGGCCATATGGGCGATATGAACGCCAAGATACAGGCTATCGAGGATTTCGATGAGAAGGTCGTTGGCACTGTTCTCAAAGCAGCAAAAGAGATGGATGATGACGTTACCATAATGGTACTTCCTGACCATCCGACACCTATTGCATTAAGGACACATACATCTGTGCCCATACCTGTAGCCATATACTGCACCTCAGAAGAGAATGCAGATGAGGCAGATGCCTTTAACGAGGAATCTGTGAAGAAAGGTGCTCTTGGAACAGTGTATGCAGCAGACCTTGTTGGAATGCTGATCAATAACAAGTGGACAATATAGGTCCACTGATTCCTTTTTTTGAGCGCTGTTCAGACTCACCATATATAAATAGAACAACGCACATAACTAATAATTAGTGGGAATATCCAATATTTGAGATAGTTCCAACTATATACCACAGGAGTGAGGTAAATGAAGTTTGGATTAACACCATGGAGGCCATCTTCGGCTTCGAGATGGGACCCCTTTGATGAAATGAGGCACATGCAGGAACGCCTCTACAATATGTTCGGGGATGAAAGTTCTCCATCAGAGATGATGGATATGGATACACTCTCCCCTCTTGTAGACATAGAGGAAAAGGATGACAAGATAGTTGTCACTACAGACCTCCCTGGAGTCAGCAAGGATGATATCAACATAGATATCAAGAACGACAGGGTATGGATCAGTGCAAACACACATAAAGAATCCAAAGAAGAGCAGGAAGGATACCTTATGCGTGAACGTACCTACAGCAGATTTGCACGTGCATTCAATCTGCCATCATCGGTCGATGAGGATGCAGCAAGTGCAAAACTTGAAGATGGTGTACTGACCATAACAATTCCAAAAGCAGAGATCGAAGAAAAGCACAGGATAATGATCGAGTAGAACCTGTTTTCAATTAACGTCCAAAAGGACGTTACTATCTTTTTATTACCCGTCATTGCTATTTGCGGCATCAGTTAGAGATATCATCATCCTTTGCTCAGTCGGGGTAACTGTCATCATCGCCGCAGGAAATACTATGCAAATATAGTATATTATTCTTCTTCACAGGAACCATACAATACAAGCTTGCTAACCACATACATGCACTTTACAAAAAACAGGAGGGGAGGCAAACTTTAGGCATACTCAATTATGGTTTCAATGTTATTACTGATCGGTTGGTTAAAGTATAAACTGCTGAAACTTTATATTTGCCTCGAACACCCGCTCCCTTATATATAATGTTGGATTTCACCATACTTAAGATCAACTCTTTGATCCAGCCAATATCAAGATAATAACACATATCCTCGGAGGGTCCTGATTGAAAATGAATGCATTCACTGTTGAGAACATCCCCATGATAAAAGAAGGGGATGATATCGCATCGTTCATCTGTGAAAGAACAGACATAGAGAATAATGATATCGTAGTCATTGCCTCCACAATAGTCTCAAAAGCAGAAGGAAGGATGTTCAGACTTGAAGATTTGGTAGCAACAGAAGATGCAAAACGGATAGCAGATAAACTTCGACTTGATCCCAGATTCGTACAGGCAGTTCTTGACCGCAGCCACGAAGTACTTGTAGAGTTCCCGATCCTCCTGGTTGAAACTGACAACGGACATGTCTGTATCAAAGCGGGAATAGATGACTCAAATGTGGATGAAGGCTATCTTGCAGACCTCCCTACTGACCCGGACAAAAGTGCAGGGGACATAGGAGAGAGAATTGAAGAGATCACCGGCAAGAATATCAGTGTGATAGTCACCGACACCAACGGCAGAGCATTCAAGATCGGACAGACCGGTATTGCTGTGGGCGTATACCAGATCCACCCCATCAGGAACTGGAAAGGAGAGAAAGACCTTTTCGGTAACATACTGGAGGTCACAGAGGAAGCCATAGCTGACGAGATAGCAGGAGCTGCAAACCTCCTTATGGGTGAAGGGGACGGTGGATACCCTGTTGTTATTGTAAGAGGACTTGAACTAAGGTCGCAAGAAGGTTCAATAAAAGAGATGTACCGCAGTGAGCGGGAAGATATAATAAAAAAAGGACTTCGCTCTTTAAGCAAAGTCTGATATCTCGAGATTTACTACCTCAACACCTGATTCCGAGAAGAAATCCAGTGCATCAGTATCAGGATAAGGTTGAATATAAACAACCCTTTTGATATTGGAATTGATTATCATCTTGGCACACAGGATGCATGGCTGGTGGGTACAGTAAACTGTCGCGCCATCCGTGCTCACACCATGAAGTGCAGCCTGGATTATAGCATTTTGTTCTGCATGGACCGCACGGCATTTCTCGTGGTGGGTCCCTGAAGCGATATTATTCTGCTGTCTGATACAACCTATATCGAGACAATGTTCCATGTGTCTCGGTGCACCATTATAACCGGTGGAAAGTATACGTTTATCCCTGGCGATCACGGCGCCTACTTTATTTCTAAGACATGTGGAGCGCTTGGCCACAACTGTAGCGATCTCAAGCAAATATTCATCTATACTTGGCCTGTCAGTCATTGCTTAAGAGAAGCAGTAAGTGGTATATATAAGTTATAGTGTAAGAGTGTATTCATCAATTCAATAATTTGTAGCCGGAATTGAGAACTTATTATTCTGGAGTATAGAAGCATGGAAGTCGGTTTGACTGAACGTTTAGATTCTTTTGTTAGAAAACATAACGATCGTCAGCTTGCAGCTGTCCCTATTGCAATATTTGTGATATCCCTGTTGATACTTGCATTTGTCTTTGCAACTAGCGGTGCACCTGTAAAGCTTGGAATGGAATTCAAAGGCGGGACAATGGTCTCTGTGGCAACTGAAGAAAGTGTGTCATTCATTGAGCAGAAGTATACAGATTACCCGATAACAGACGTCAGACAGGCCGGATCAAGAGTTATTATACAGTTCGGACCTATGAACGATGAACTGCAACAGGAACTGGTAACTGATGTGATAGATTCCTACGAGAGCGTAGAGATAAGCCAGATAGGACCCGTATACGGAGAAAGCCTTCAGAAACAGGCTGTCAAAGCAGTTATCATATCATTCATTGGAATGGCAATAGTGGTCTTTTTGATATTCAAGACATTCGTGCCATCACTTGCAGTAGTAGTATCAGCATTATCGGACATTGTTATCGCAGCCGCATTCATGAACATCGTTGGTATCGAACTGTCCCTGGGAACCGTAGCAGCACTTTTGATGCTCATTGGTTATTCCGTTGACAGCGATATATTGCTCACTACAAGAGTGCTCAAAAGACGTGGAAGCCCTCAGGAGAATATTACCAATGCGATGCATACAGGAGTGACAATGACCACAACGACCCTTGCGGCACTTGTGGTGATGTACCTGGTATCTACATACGCATATTTACTTAGCTCATCTCTTTCACAGATCACCCTTCTATCGAACATATCCATTGTCCTTATCTTTGGACTGGTAGCGGATATGATGAACACCTGGATGCTTAACACATCCATACTCAGATGGCATGTTACAAGCGTCGGTACAAGGAGGCGCAAAGCATGAGAGATGATGAGAAACAGAGTATTTTCAAGGACATAAGAGTGATAGTCTTCATCCTTGCGATCCTTGGCTCTATTATATTCATACACCCGGGGTATTCTTCTGAAGAAGGATTCACCACGAATCTCAACTATGGACTTGACCTTGAAGGAGGATCATGGCTCCAGTTGAAACTGCAGGGCGCAGTTGCCCAGCTTGATGCGGAAAGTGGCCTTCTGGTAAAGGAGATCGTCAATATCAATCTTGCACAGGATGTTGAGATAGCATCTGTTGATGAGACCGACGATGACATTGCTGTGACCTTCACATCAGAACAGATACTTACAAATAATCAGATGGACCAGCTTGGCCTTGGCCAGACGACCATCTCACGAAGCAATAACGTCACAACAGTGATACTACACTCCTCTAAGGAGACTCTTATAAGTACATATATCGGTGACTCACTTAAAGCCGAGGTACTGCCTACACTCATATCAGACGGAGTGGAATACGAGATTAGAACTGCCATTACAGAAGAAGAACTTGAAGAGCTTATGGCAAAGGTCGGCGGATCAATAGTCACTGATCTCAATGGTAATGCGATCTACAAGGAAGGGGTCACCACTGAGACAAGGGATATGACAAAAGATATCCTCAGTGACAAGCTCAATTCCCTCGGCCTTAAGGACATACCCGTGAAAACAGTAGGTGATGATTACATACTCATTGACTTTGCAGGCATAGACCTTGCAACGGCCAAGAACATCGCTGAGAAGCCAGGTAAGTTCGAGATAAGGATCATAACACAGGGTAACGAGTCAGAACATGTCCTCTACGGTGATGAGATCGAATCTGTCAGCATTGTAGGATATCAGGAAGATGGCGGACAATGGTACGTACCTTTTACACTTACAGACGAAGGAGCCCTTGCACTTCAGAGAGTTGCTATCGAGACAGGTGCAACACAGGACCCAATGTCACATAACCTTGTGATGTATCTTGATGAGAATGAGGTATACAGTGCACCTCTTAGTTACTCTGCAGCTGAAAGGCTTGCAACTACACCCATATACTCATGGCAGGCATCCACCGGCCCTGACGATGATAGCAAAGCACAGGCTGAAGAACTACAGATCCACTTGCGTGCAGGTGCATTACCTGTAAATGTAGAACTTATGGGATCAGGACATGTTGATGCTACCCTTGGACAGCAGTTCAAGACACAGGCAGTTATCGCAGGTCTTCTTGCGCTGCTTGCTGTTGCCTTTGTGATATTCAGTAAATACCACAAACCAGCGATCCTCATACCAATGGTAGGAACCTCTATCAGTGAAGTAATAATGATACTGGGTTTCGCAGCCGCGATCGGATGGCAACTTGACCTTGCAAGTATTGCAGGTATCATCGCTGCCATAGGAACAGGTATCGATCACCTTGTGATCATTACAGATGAGGTACTATACGAAGGAAAGCTGCCTCCAAGAAAGGTATATCTTTCAAGGATAACAAAAGCATTCGGTATAATATTTGCAGCATCAGCAACAACTATAATCGCAATGTCACCACTGGTGGTCATGGGATTCGGAGCCCTTAAGGGATTCGCAATAACAACCATCGTAGGTGTGCTTATAGGAATACTGATCGCAAGACCAGTGTACGGAAAAGTGATCCATGAAGTACTTGCAGCAGAAGCTGCAGAAGAATAAGAGAAGGAAGTGATAGATTGAAGGACCTGTGGACTGTAAAATACCGCCCGAACACATTTGATGAGATCATTGGCAATGAGCAATCACTGGACATGATCATCAGACTGGCAAGGTCCAACAACCTTCCACACCTTGTCTTCCACGGACCGGAGAACTCAGGCAAGTCAAGCACAGCCTTTGCACTTGCCTTTGATCTATATGGAGATGACTATGAGCGCAACCTTGCATACTTCAATGCATCGGATTTCTTCGAACAGGGAAAGAGCTACCTTGTACGTGACAAGAGATTCCTGCGCATACTTGGGACCGATGACCCTAAGAAGATATCAAGCAGTGTGATCAACGTCTTCAAGGAAGTTATCAATGAATATGCGAGCATGGCACCAATGGATGCTGATTTCAAGATCATATTCATAGATAATGCCGAATCTCTGAATTCAGATTCACAGCATGCACTCAGGAGGATAATGGAAAAATACACGACAACATGTCGTTTCATACTTTCCACCACCCAACCTTCAAAACTGATAACACCCCTGAGGTCCAGAGGTTTACAGCTTTTCTTTACCCATGTCTCAGATGCAAAGCTCGCAGAGTTCATTGCCAAGGTGATAGAGAATGAAGGGCTCACTGTAACATCTGATGGCATAGATGCACTTGTCTACCATGCAAGAGGTAACATTGCAAGAGCACTCAATACCCTTCAGATCGCATCGATACAGCCAGGAAGCGATAATATCGGCCCACAGCAGATATATGATGCCACACTGGGAGAAAGCTCAGAGAATGTGGCAATGCTCTTCGACTCTATCACGTCGAAGAATGTACTTGAGGCCAGAAAATACATTGATGCCCTGATCCTTGAAGAAGGATTGTCAGGACAGGAGATACTTCTGCAGTTGCATAAGACCGTAATCGCATCAAATGAGCCTGATGATCTGATCGCCAGGTGGGTCACAAAGATAGCTGATACAGACCTTTACCTGACAGAAAGTGCAAATGACAGAATACAACTTGAAGCCCTTGTTGCAGGATTCTGCCAGTAAGGCATATCCTGTTGCATATTTTATTTTTGATCCATATTTACATTATACTGATCTTTCATGAACGATAATAACAC
Organism: Methanolobus profundi; assembly: GCF_900114835.1. GTDB lineage: Archaea > Halobacteriota > Methanosarcinia > Methanosarcinales > Methanosarcinaceae > Methanolobus > Methanolobus profundi. The sequence goes on from NZ_FOUJ01000002.1 coordinate 113,511, forward strand.
AACTGACTTCCAGATAGCATGCCGGGAAATAATGGACATGGTACTGGAAGGCAAAATAACAGATGAGAAGCAATTGAATGTGGCAAAGAAGAAAGTTGCCAAGAACTTTCGGCTTTCTACCCTTCCAAAGAATGCTGACATCATAATATCAGGCAATGATCAGGAACAGGAAAAGGTCAGAGCCATACTTCAGCGTAAACCAGTACGCACCATATCCGGAGTTGCAGTGATAGCTGCAATGACATCACCTGCACCATGCCCCCATGGCATATGTGTCCCATGTCCAGGTGGACCGGATTCAGAGTTCCACTCCCCACAGAGCTACATGGGAAGGGAACCTTCCACCATGCGGGCCATACAGTTCGAATATGACCCTTACAGAATAGTTACGAACCGCCTTACCCAGTTGAAGCAGATAGGACACGAAGTGAAGAAGGCAGAGCTCATAATCATGGGAGGAACATTCTCTGCAAGGTCCATTGACTACCAGGAATGGTACACTAAACGCTGTCTTGAAGCCATGAACGATTTCTATGGCGATTCATGGAGACAAAAAGCAAACCCCATAGGAAAGACCATCCCATACTATACTATCGAGGACGTGCAGAAAGCAAATGAGACCTCAGAGGTCAGAAATACCGGCATCACCTTTGAGACACGTCCTGACTGGACAAAGAAGGCACATATAGACAAGATGCTTGAGCTTGGAGCCACCAAGGTAGAGATAGGGGTTCAGAGCACCTACGACTTCGTTCTTGAGAGAATGAGACGTGGACACAGCGTTGCCGACAGTGTTGAAGCGAACCGGATCCTCAGGGATAGTGCACTGAAAGTTGGGTTCCACATGATGCCAGGTCTTCCCGGAGCCGATGTAGAGACAGATATCAGGAACTTCAAGAGACTTTTTGAGGATCCCAGGTTCAGACCTGATTACCTGAAGATATATCCTACCCTTGTAACAGAAGGGACCGAACTTCACAAGATGTGGGAACAGGGCAAATACGAAGCTATGACAGATGATGAAGCAACTTTGCTTCTTTCAGAGATCAAGTCATTCATTCCAAAATGGGTCAGGTTACAGCGTATACAAAGAGATATACCATCACCACAGATACTCGCAGGAGTTCGTAAAAGCAATATCAGACAACTTGCACATGACCATCTGGAACAACATGGTGGCAGGTGTCGTTGTATAAGGTGCCGCGAAGTAGGGCACAATATATTAAAAGGGAATGAACCAGATATTGAGAATATAGAACTTACAACTGAAACGTATGAATGCTGTGGAGGAAAGGAGCATTTCATCGCTTTTGAAGATGTAGAAAAAGACATACTGATAGGATTCCTCAGGCTCCGGTTCCCTAATGAACCGCATAGAGAAGAGCTTCAGAATACTGCCCTTGTAAGAGAGCTCCATATATTCGGATCCACCGTAGCTGTTGGAAAGAGTGCAGGAAAAGATGACTGGCAACATAAGGGATATGGCAGAGAACTTATATCCCATGCTGAAGAGTTATCTCTGGGTTCTGGATACGGGAAAGTTGCTATAATAAGCGGAATTGGTGTACGCCAATATTACCGGAAGTCAGGTTATGAGCTTGAAAAGGCCTACATGACAAAGATCTTGTCATGAGACTGGTCTAGAAAGTTTTATAAGTCATGGTGGCGGAAGGTAATAATAAATACAATATATAATTAGAAAGATCACCGATTACAATGATCGAGACAGGAGACAGGATAGTGGACTCAGAGCTGCTTGAACAAATAGTCAACAACTTAAAAGAGATCAATTCCAAACTTGACAGGCTTGTCGTCCAGGTAGAGGCCAGAGATGAGCAGGTAAGTGAAAAGGACAGGATGGTGGCAGATTCCCTAGACGTGATCACATTATTATCACTCCCAGATCACCTGAGGACCACAGCAACAACACTGTTCGAAATAGGACCGGCTACTGCCGATGAGATAGCCAGTGTTACGAACAAGGAACGAGCTGTGGAAAGCAACTACCTGAACCAACTCGTAAGGATGAATCACGTAAGGAAATACAGAGAAGGAAGGAAGGTATACTTCCGCATTAATGAGAGCTTAAAGAAAAAATAAAATAGCACACTATAAATGCTTCTTCTGTATATAGTGATCATTTGAGAATACGCAATAAAAAATAACCGATGATAGAACTATGACACATACACTAGCTATCCACTCCTCAAAAGGTGGAACAGGAAAAACCAGCATTGCTGTGAATCTGGCTGTTGCATTTGCAGCAGAAGGAAAGGACACATGCCTTATAGACCTGGACCTTAGAGGGCCATCACTTTGTACGATGTTCAGGCCAAAAAGCCGTTTCTGGATCAATGATTTCTTATCAGGCAAATGCAGCCTGAAGGATACACTGACCGATGTAGGAGGAGAACTTGGAACCAATGGTCAGCTTTATCTTAGTTTCTCGAACCCCGATATCGCAGAGATCAGGGACCTTGTGAGCAAGGACAGGAACTGGCAGGCAGGAGCACTCAAAGCACTGATGAACGGCAAGAAGGAACTGGCAGAGAAGGATCTGGATGTGATCATATTCGACACCAGCCCCGGAGTTGAGTACGAATCCATAAATGCTGTTGCTGCATCAGATATAGTTGTCATAGTCCACAATGATACACATGCCTGCACCAACTGTACAGAACAACTTATAAATGGTGTTTACAGCCTGCTTGACAAGAAATGCGCGATCGTTGATAACATGCATCATGGAAACTGTCTTGATGTTATAGAGAAGAGCAGGTACGGGGCACCCGTTCTTGCGACAATTCCATGTATGTGCGAGATAGCTACAAGAGGAAAGGATGAGATACTTGTCCACACAGAACCTGAACACCTGTTCTCAAAGAGCATAATGGCGATCAGAGATAAAATTGAAGCTATGCAATGAGAATTGTCTGCTTCAATTACTTATTTTCATTCATTATTTTCAGGACATCCTCATGGAGGTATGTGTCCAGTTCCTTTGACCTTTTTTCCTCTATATCCTGTTCTATCGTATCAGATGAGATCAGTATGTCCTTGAAGATGACAACAAGTACGTATACAAGGAATGCAGGGAAGAATGCCAGTATGGTCCTTTCGATCGGATAGACGAAGACCACAGAACTGTACATATCGGCCGGAAGATCATATAGGAGATAATATGTGATGCTGCCCGCCATATGATCGGACAGGACGCCCATTAAAGAAGCGATAAATAATGATGCGAAAATGTATATCTTGGAAGTGACGGTCTTCACAAGGATCGATCTCTCAAAGTAGATGAATATACCTAATACCAGCAAATGGTACCATGGATAGGAATAAGCTTCCCTGCCAACATCCAGCATATACCATAGTACAATAAGTGAAATAAATATAGTCTTAGCTGCCTTGTGCTCCCTGTTGACAACCAGACCGGCAACTATCGAGCTAAGTGCAATGAACAATGGAGATGCCAGTGAGAACGCGTTCATTGACATATATTTTCCACTTGTTATCTCATACAGGAAAAAACCTGTTGCGGATACGATAGAGCCCCAGAATGGACCGAAGAGCATACCATTCAACGCACCGAACGAGACTATAGAGCTTATACGAGTAGATTCGATACCTGCCACATTCATGAAATCCGGCATATATATTGAAAAATACGTCAAAACTATACCAAATATAATGTAAACTACTTTTACATCATTTTTTACTCTTAGTTTTGGCAATAGTTTTGGAAACACGTCCCTTAGATTGGAGACATGTTTATATAAAGCTTTACATTTAGAGAGACTCAAGTCTACTAAAATTGGCATCCATCGGTTTATTTTTTAAATCCATCTAAAAAATAGTAGGAAACATTGTATATACATAATAAGTATCTTACCTGACCAGGTCTTATGTGTATGACATCTAAGCAATACAGATAACATTGAATGTCTACATTAGAACGAAATATTTTTGCGGGCATCCCAGCATAAATTTAATAAATGGAGAAATATAGAATTTTTATTTTTATTTTTGCCATAAAAAAATGTATAGACAACTATAAAAATAAGAGAAGCGTACAGAATAAATAAAATTATAATCGCCCATAGCATACTGTTTTCAATGCAAACCAAACTGTATTAATAAATTAAAGAATTATACCATTAAACTAATTTATATTATGAATATAATGTTATACCAGTTACCCTTAAATAAAAGTTTGTATATACACTAATTTTTAGAGAGAAAAAAATCTCACTTAATGATTACAAAAATTGAGTGAAAAACGAACAATATAAAGGAAGGTAAAACATGAAAATAAGAGTAGTAAGTTCAAAAGAAGAGATAAACACACTTGGCCCGAATGAAGAGATCATACACCTTGCATTCAGACCATCCAACACAGATATCTTTTCACTTATCATGAAGTGCCCTAATGTAAAAGCACTCCACATTCCAAGTTCCTACAAGAGAACTATCTCAAACTCTGCAAAGATGTACCTTGAGATGCAGGGCATCGAGCTTCTCGAAGGAGATGTATGGGGACACAGAAAGGACATCAATGAATACTCTGAGGTTTCACAGAGCGTCTACGACCGTATCGCACAGTACAAGCAGGAAGGAATGTCCGAAGAGGAAGTAGAGGACAAGATGATCAGAGAGACAAGGCTCAGCCCTGACTTTGTCAAGTTCCTCGTTAAACAATCATAAAACAATCAAAAACGACTCCTGGCCCAGGCCGGGATCTTTTCTATTATTTTCCTTTTAGCCATCACTTTATCTGGTGATGCCAGCCTGTTATTCCCCGTACATCTGGACAAGGACAACTCTTGAACGTGGGCGATTATCAAGATCAATAAGGATTATCTGTTGCCAGGTGCCTAGCAGGATAGACCCATCGGTCAACGGGAATGATCCGCTCTGTCCCAAAAAAGAAGCCCTTATATGAGAATGGCCATTGCCATCATGCCATCTTTCGTTATGGTAGTAAGTAATATTCTCAGGAGCAAGTCTTTCCAGCGCTGCTTTCATATCACGGATCAGGCCAGGTTCGAACTCGATGGTAGTTATCGCCGCAGTGGAACCCGGAACATATACAAGTAGAATGCCATCGCTCATTCCAGACAGGGCAACAAGCTCCCTTACCTGCGGAGTGATATCTATGATATCCGAATTCCCGGATGTATCTACCTTGAACTCTCCCCTGAAGACCACCATGGGCCGCTATAACCTCACTGCATTTCGTTAAGCTTCAGCCCAACTACTGAGATCACTATTATGAATACAGCAAGTGCACCGATGAAACCATACTCCTGTGAAAAGGAATCTTTAAGTTGATGTGCGACACCAAATAACAGGATAAGTAATACTACAGAACCTACTGAAGATACGATCTCTAAGTTTTTCTTATTCATCATTGCTAATTGAGCTAACAGGTACATCAATCTATCGAATATGAAGAGAAAACACAAAATGCAATATTTAATATAACCTCAGAATAATATATTTTCAAAAACGAGATCATGCTATGACAGAATTTGAAAGGGTACTTGTCCAGTCATTTAATGCATTATTCGAAGAGAAGAATTTCAAAGGGATCGCTTACCGTTTGAAACAGCACAGATTCACCCCGCAGTTCCTTGACGTACTTGTTGATTCACTGGACCCTGATTATTATATGGGCATCGAATGTAAGAGCATCTCTGTTGACAAAGGTGCAAAAGCACTGTATTTCACGCAGCATTTTACAACAGATAAGCACGGGGCACACCAGATAGAGAGAATATCAGATTTCCTGCTAAGGTCTGGCAGGACAGGATTCCTTGCAGTAGAACTGAGAATGGGAGTTGGAAGGTCAAGGGAAGCTTACATGATACCCTGGACAGAGCTGTACAGAAAGTACAACGAAGAAGGTACCCCAAAGATCACAGTGGATGAGATAAGGGAGTATCCACAGATAGAAAGAGAGAAGAACAAGTACCTAATCGATCCAAAGGGCTGGAAGAAACTCAGGTTGATAGAATAAGAGGAGGAGAAATGTCTGAAACCATGGCCATGATGGCAGAACGTGCAAAGGAATGTGCTGAAGAGATCAGAAAGTACGACGAGATACAGCTTGTATCCCATATAGATGCCGATGGTATCACGTCCGGGGCCATCATTGCAAAGGCACTGGAAAGAGCAGGTATCGGCTATAATATGATGTTCGTGAAACAGCTGGATGAGGCCATAGTGGAACAACTGGCAGACATGAACCCTGAACTTACCATCTTCACTGACCTTGGTAGCGGACAACTGGAACATATCAATAATTACGGATTACATGCGATAGTCTCGGACCATCACCGCCCACAAGGAGAGACAAAGCTCCATCTGAACCCTCATCTTTTTGGCGCCAACGGCTCATATGAGATAAGCGGATCAGGCACCACATTCATACTTGCTACACAACTTGGAGACAACCGTGACCTTTCAGACCTTGCGATCGTGGGCTGTGTTGGAGACATGCAGTATCGTAAGCATGGGCAGCTTGTCAGCCTTAACAGAATGATACTCGATGCCAACCCGGAGTACATTGTTGCTAAAAAGGACATATCCCTCTTCGGAAAGCAGACAAGACCTGTGTACAAGATGTTACAGTTCTCATCTGACCCATTCATCCCGGGACTTACAGGTAATGAAGATGCATGCATCGATTTCCTTGCAAGGATAGGACTTCAATTCTCTAATGATGAGAAATGGAGAAGATGGATCGATCTTACTGAAGAGGAAAAGATGAAGGTCACATCATCCCTTCTGCAACATTCCATGCAAAGCGGAATGTCATCATACAACATCGGAAGACTGGTAGCAGAAGGCTACATACTTCGATCAGAACAGGAAGGGACAGAGATGAGAGATGCAACAGAATATTCCACACTCCTCAACGCTACAGGCCGGTATATGAGAGCTGAGGTAGGGATGCAGGTATGCATGGGTGACCGCGGAGAAGCCTATAATGAAGCCCAGGACCTTTTGAACACTCATCGCAAGAACCTTGTAGATGGGCTGAACTTCGTCAAGGATAACGGTATCACTGAACTCTCGCATCTCCAGTATTTCGATGCAGGCAGTGTTATACCTGAGACCATTGTAGGTATTGTGGCAGGCATGAGCCACTCATCTGCAGGGAACCGTAAATTACCCATCGTAGCATTCGCTGACAAGGATGACGGCCACAAAGTATCCGCAAGAGGTACACAGGAACTTGTCAACAGAGGACTCAACCTTGCTGAAGCACTTAGCATCGTCTGCCAGGAGCTTGGAGGAGCTGGCGGAGGTCATGACATTGCAGCCGGAGCCACCGTACCGTTTGGTAAAAAAGAAGAATTTATCCAGAAACTCAATTCAACTATCGCTACACAATTAATGAGAAAATGAGCCACATCACACGATATCGTTGATGTGGGAAAGTTCGTTGATATCAATAAGTGTTGACATTGCATTGGTGCGTATCGGAATACCATGTTCCTGGACGATAGCCATTGGATTTGTACCGCCAATGACAACAATGCCAAGATGATCACGTTCAACCGGCACATCCAGTATTCTGGTATTTGGTTCGCCAACCTCAAGAATCCCATTTATTCCGGCATCGACCATATCAGAAAGAGTACTGTCTATTATATCCCTTGCAACCATAGGCGCCTCGCGCAGATTGGCAAGTATCTTTCCAGAGCCTGTTTTGAGCATACTCATCACGGATGTTAGCTCCTGTGACATCAATACCTCAAGAGGGTCTATGGTAGTACTCTGATAAGTGAGGACATTCGTAAAACGGACAGGTTCACCATCACGGATCTCAACGAGACCGCCAAATCTTGGTTTTACCATAACACCGGCCTTCAGGAGAAGACCATCGATAGTGATACTACAGACGGTCGCAAAGCCAACCTCATCCTTGCCGATCTTCCTTTCGCCAATAGAATCCCCTTCATGGAGGATCTTGAGCAGAGGACTGACAGAGAGTCCACTGTTAATGGCCATACTGAAGATCTTGAGAACATCATCATAGTCCTGCTTGTCTATGAGAGAAAGATTGACAATCACATCTCCCTCCATTGTCCGGGGGTTGAAGGTCGTCCTGAACATCAGGTCCTCTATTTTAGATGATGTGAACTGAATACGCTGATTCCTTTGCAAAGATATACCTCTGAACCGTTTTGTAACTGGTAGGAACTAGTAACTGCCAGACATTTATAGTTTCGCATAAATGCTCAAGAGCTCATGGAGCAGTAATCTTTCCGAACACCTCTGGATGGTCCTGCGGATTCACCAGAAAATCAAGCTTATCAATATCATTTACAATATCGTACATATCCTTTCCACAGAAAAGACCTGCTTCAGGATAGTCCATTGGCTTTACGAACCTGATCTCAGGAACTTCCGGATAATCAGAGTTCTTTACAAAGCCGGCGGTCAGAAGATAATATGCACCACCAAAGAGCTTCTTAATAGGCTCATAAAGTGAAGAGAAGTCACGACATACCCAGTTGGCCATCTTAAGTGTTGAATCTGACCTGTTTATCGTAATGTGCCCATATCCCGGAGGAACAAGTGCAATATCCCCTGCCTTTGCTTCGCAGACAATGACGTCGACCACCCTGTCACCTTCAGCTTTCTGCAAAAGATATACAGCCTCGCCCTCAAGTACCTGATATACCTCAGCGTATGAGACATCATGACCAGGAACCACTGGATGATAATGACCGGCAGTCTTGACATACTCGTCACCAAGCATTGCCGGAGGGATTATAGTGATATCGTACCGAAGACCATGCTCAACTATCTTTTGATGGTCGGACCCGTTCTTTGAAAGGTCACGATACATGTAATAAAGCTCAATATTTTCCTGTGAGCGCAGCCATGCCTGATCATGGACCACTTCGTCCATATCATGTAGCATCCTGATATCAGGAGTGTGGACATTCCCATAAAAATCCAATTCATTACCCATATGATCACACTTCACCATTTCACCAAAATCACGTATAGTAGGTAATATCCGCAACACAGTATTTATTTTTGCCGGAAAGTGATCAATAAGATCACTCTATTTACCCAGATGATCGAGTATCCTTTGCGCAAGTTGTCTGCTTATACCATCCAGACCCGATATCTCATCCACAGATGCAGAACGTATCTTATCTACCGAACCAAAACTCTCAAGCAGAAGGCGTTTTCTGTTAGGTCCGACACCAGGAATAGGATCAAGTTCAGAATGTGTCAGACTTGCAGATCTCCTGCGCCGGTGGGAACTTACCGCAAAACGATGAGCTTCATCGCGTATCTGCATCAGGAGTTTCAGTGCAGGTGAAGTATGCGGAAGAATTATCACTTCCTCAGGACCTTTTTTTGTTGTGATTATATGCTCGAACCTCTTGGCAAGACCTATCATAGGTATGTCAAGTCCCAGAGAATCAAGGGAGGACTTTGCAGCACCCACCTGACCCGGACCTCCGTCTATGAGGATAAGATCAGGCATTGGTTCATTGTTCTTAAGTAGCCTTGAATAGCGTCTGTGTACTGTCTCTGCCATCATGGCAAAATCATCTATTCCTTTTACAGTTCTGATATTATGCTGGCGATACTTGCTGTTTGCAGGTCTGCCATTCTCAAAATAAACCATTGATCCAACTGCATTGGTACCTGATATATTAGAGATATCAAAACCTTCTATGTGCAGAGGCAAAGCATCCAGCGATAATACCTTTTGCAGATCACCAAGTGCCTCCATTGCAGCCTCAGACCTCGCTGGCTTCAATTTTGCCATCCTGCGGGACATTTCGGCATTTCTTGCAGCCATCTCGATGAGCTTCTTCTTCTCACCCCTTAAAGGAACATGCACCTTCACATCCCTGCCGGAACGCTGACAAAGCCATCTGACGATAAGATCCTTTTCGGGAAGCTCATATTGGACCAGAACCTCAGGAGGAATGGGAGAATCCTGATAATATTGTTTCACGAACTGGGCCATTGACTCTTCGATACTTTCCGAAGCTTCAGCTCCGATCAGCGTGAGATCGGCCTTGCCCACCATACTCCCATGGCGCACATAGAAGATCTGGATGTATACAGCTTTCTCATCAGCAACCGCTGCGATCACATCACGGTCATCGGTCCCTGAACTCGCTATCTGATGTTCCGAGAGATATTTCACAGAATCGATCTGGTCCCTTACCTCGGCAGCAGCCTCGTACTCCTGAGCTTCTGCCAGTGACCTCATCTTTTTTTCAAGTAGCTTCAGGATGCCTGATGTATCACCTTTCAGGAACCTTATTGCTTCCATGACCCTTCTGCGATACTCTTCCTTGTCAATCCCAACCCTACAGGGAGCCATACAGCGCTTTATATGATAATTGAGACATGGCCTCGTCTTGCCGGGCTCGATCCGCTTCTTGCACTGACGGAGCATGTAGGCCCGCGATATCAGGTCAAGTGTTGTGCGGATAGCCTTTACGTTAGTATAAGGACCAAAATAGATTGCACCGTCCATGAGCCTTCTACGGGTAAGGAAGATACGTGGAAATGCGGAATTGACAGTGACCTTGACATAAGGATAGCGTTTGTCGTCCTTCAGACGTACATTATAACGAGGACGATATTTCTTGATGAGATTGGCCTCGAGCACAAGAGCATCGATCTCAGAATCAGTAACTATGTACTCAATATCATCGATATGATTTACGAGGGTCACCGTTCTTGGAGGCAGGTTCCTCTTGGACTGAAAATACTGGCGTACCCTCTTATCAAGGGATTTGGCCTTACCTACGTATATCACATCACCTGAATTGTCTTTCATCAGGTAGACGCCAGGAAGTGCAGGGAGTGTTTTCAGGTCGAACTTCATATCAGATACATTCTGAGAATTTGTCATCTATAAATCGGGAAAGTGTCAGGTCGATTATTGTCTTAAGGTTTACAATATCCTCACAGTTATACTTCAACAACAGGTCAAGTGCATCCTCATCCCCACGCTCATACTGATACCAGAGACGGACAGCATCGAATCCGCTTATTCCTACAGTTTCCTCGGCTCGTGAGATACCCAGTTCACATTCTATCTTCTTCAAACCACCTGTAAGACCGATACGGCGAAGAGGATACATCAGATCGGCATGAAGCTGGTTGAACTCAATTTCAGGATACTCACGTTTGATGAAAGGAAGATCGAACCTTGCTCCGTTAAAGGTCACAAGGAACTCATATTCTGGAAGTATATCCACTATATCATCCATATCAATGCCTTTCACAAAGGTCTTTGCCTCTTTCCCGTCATAGATACCTACAACAGTGATAGAGGAACTTGACGGAGAGAGACCCGTGGTCTCTATATCCACGTAAGCGACCTTATCAGAGAACTCCCTGAAGGCACGCCAGTGCTCTGCTTTAGGAAGGGAACTTGCAAAGAACTCAAAATCCCGGGACTCCAGTCTTTCTACCGATTCCCTGATACCTGTCATGATCATATCTTTCTTTGCGGGGGAGATAAGGAGCTCATCCCTTCTGGCCATGAACTCATCCCAGGTCCTTATCCCATTGGACCATATCCGTTTTTCCACGGTAGTACCGATCCGCGGCATGTGAATGTATGTACTTGTAAGCATTATATTCCTCTTTTTACTAGTATAATAGAGTGAGGAGGTTGATAACTATATTTACTACCTGCAAGTGCTAAATAAAAGAAAGTCCGATATATATATGTTGGATCTACTCCCTGCACCAACAACAAAGTACTTTTTATATGGACGAGATTCAGGAGATTGATATGAACAAAGTTGCAGTGATAGGATCAGGCAATGTAGGCGCTACCACAGTCCAGAGACTGGCAGAGCTTAATATTGCAGATATTGTGATGGTAGATATCGTCGAGGGTCTGCCACAGGGAAAAGCACTGGACATACTCCAGGCAGCTCCACTTATGGGATATGATGTTGACGTAAAAGGAACCAATGACTACGCAGATATCGCCGGATCTGATGTTGTTGTGATCACCGCAGGCATAGCACGCAAGCCCGGCATGAGCAGAGATGACCTGCTTGCAACGAATATCAAGATCACCCAGCAGATATGCGCAAGTATAGAACAGTATGCTCCTGACGCGATCATCATGACAGTAACGAACCCGCTGGACATAATCACATATGCCGCCCTGAGATGTACACAGTTCGACAGGAACAAAGTTTTCGGAATGAGCGGATTGCTTGATTCCAGCCGCTTCGCATCATTCATTGCAAAGGAACTGAACTGTTCTGTAAAAGATGTATGTGCAATGGTCCTTGGAGGACACGGTGATTCCATGGTCCCTCTTCCCGAATACTCCACAGTATCAGGAGTACCATTGAGCAAGCTCATGGATGAAGCAACTATCGAAAGGATAGTTAACAGGACCATCAATGCAGGTGCCGAGATAGTGGCATATATGAAGAGTGGAAGCGCCTTCTATGCACCTTCTGCCGCCATAGCAACCATGGTGGAATCCATACTCAATGACACCAAAAGAATAGTCCCTGCTTCTGCATTCCTTAATGGAGAATACGGACAGCATGACATATGTCTTGGAGTGCCTGTGAAGCTCGGAAAGAATGGAGTTGAAGAGATAATAGAGCTGGAACTGACCAAACAGGAGATGGAAGCCCTGCAAAGGTCCGCTGATGCGGTCAGAGAAGGGATCTCAAAGATACGCTCCTGAAAAAAGCTGAAATGGGGCATTTACTTCTGAAAAAACGGACTTACATACAAATATTCATATATAAGTAAAATAAAAGAGGGAAGGGATATCATGCGTGCAGACATAACTTCACTTTTCGGTTTGAACATTTATACTGATACAGGCACATACGTAGGGAAAGTTGCTGACCTTGTATTAGATGTGGACGAGAGAATTGTCAGAGGACTTGCTGTTTCTGACATTAACAGAGACCTTTTTGATGTAACTTCAAAAGGGATCATCATTCCTTACAGATGGGTCATCACTTCAGGTGATATCGTTCTCATCAGGAATGTAGTGAACAAGTTCAAGAAGGCAAATAAAGTAGTAGAAGAAGACTGATCTATGAAAAGGCGAGAGATCTATTCAGATCTGCGTTGCATACCGCCTGTGATCGTGCGCATTGATGGCAGGAACTTTAAGAATGCGCTGTCACGCATGGGATTTGAAAAACCCTATGATGAAAGGTTCACATCCGCAATTGTCAATTCAATTGAGCTGTTTTTCAGAAAAAGCGGATTGAGCCCTGTTCTTGCTTATACTTTTTCGGATGAGATCAGCTTCCTGTTCAGAGATAATGCTTTCGATGGCAGGATAGAGAAGATCGATTCCGTGATACCATCTTACATAAGCAGTGCTTTTACAACAGCCATTGCCCCGGAGGAGCCGGTTTCCTTTGATTCAAGGATAATACCATTGCATGAGGAGGACGTTCGCGAATACCTCATCTGGAGACAAGATGAGGCATGGCGTAATTGCATCAACTCATATGCATATTACACCCTCCTTTCCGAAGGCATGAATGAAAAAGAAGCTGCCAGAAACCTCAAGAATAAGAATGCTTCAGATATGCATGAACTGCTTTTTGAGAGAGGCATCAATATTTCAAAAGTGCCTGCATGGCAAAGACGTGGGATAATGATCCACCGGAAAGAGACCGAAATAGAAGGTTTTGATCCACACCTCAATGTCAGAACGACAAGCATCAGGACAAAAGTATTCTCTGACCGCGAGATCCCCCTTTTCAGTTCAGAAGAGGGAGAGGCTTTTCTTGAAAAACTCCTTGCCAAAAAGGCAGACGAGCAAAATAAGTAAATTGTTACTGATTTTACTTAGAAATAAAATTAAAAAGAGTTAAATAAGTATTACATTTACTATATTACATGAAATTTAGTAAATTAATTTTGATTTCTGTGATAAGTTTATTTGTATTACTCTGCGCGGGGTGTGTTGAGGACACAAATACAAATAATTCATCAAACACTAATTTTTCTATGGATCCAAATGTTTCATCTAATTCAACTGGTCTGACAAATATAGATCCTGTAGAAATTAACGGATCAGTAACTGATGAAAATACGATCGATATTAACTCTACAATAAATGCAGATTCAGTTGAAACCTATGATATTGCAACTGCAAACAATGCTTTTGCCTTTGATATGTATTCAATGGTCATAGTTGAAAATAAGCAAAACGTTTTCATTTCTCCATACAGCATTTTCACCGCAGTGGCAATGTGCTATGATGGTGCAGAGAACTCTACAAAAGAACAAATGGCAAATGTGTTCAATTTCCCACTTAATAAGACTGTCCTAGGAATGAGCTCAAAGGACGTGATCAGTGAGATAAATTCAGGAAGCGATGAATATGAACTGGAAACTGCAAATGCATTGTGGGTGCAGAAAGACTTTGATCTAAAGCAACAATACATTTCCAATTCTGTAAATTACTATTCTGGGAAAGTAGCAAAAGTAGATTTTAAGAACCAGCCTGAAAATTCGAGAGTTCTGATAAATGATTGGGTTGAAAGCAAGACAAATGATAAAATAAAAGATCTAATTTCTGATGGTGTGATCAAGCCTAAATACACCCGGTTAATTCTCACAAATGCAATTTACTTTAACGGAAAATGGATGGATGAGTTTGATAAAGAAAATACGCAGGATCAGGCTTTCTATCCATCAAAAGATGAAGAAATAAGTGCAGAAACCATGTATGCACAAAGATATCTTAACTATGGTGAAAACTCAAATGCAATGATCCTAGAACTTCCATATAAGGGAGATGCCCTTTGTATGTATCTTGTTCTTCCAAATGAGAATACAATTGAAGATTTTGAAACTTCTTTTTCACTAAATGATTACAATGAATTAAAATCAAATATGGATTCAAAGTATGAAGTAAGAACATGGCTTCCAAAATTCAAATTTGAAACTAAGACCAAACTATCAAAGTCACTTATAGAAATGGGGATGGTAGATGCTTTTGATGATAAAAATGCAACCTTTACCGGAATATCGGATGAGAGGTTAAAAATATCCGAAGTAGTTCATCAGGCTTTTGTTGATGTTCAAGAAGAAGGAACAGAGGCTGCAGCAGCAACGGCAGTAGTAATAGACGAATGTGAAAGTGTTGAAGAACCAGAACCCATAAGAGAATTCAAAGCAGACCATCCCTTCATGTTCTTCATAGAAGACAAGAGAACGGGATGCATTTTGTTTATGGGAAAGGTAGAAAGTCCTGAATATGAGTAAATGTCATTGACATTTACTTTTTTAGTATTACAATATCACTCTGAACTCCAGCCTCTCCCGACATAGAGGTCTTGACCGGAAAGTATCGCATTTCTCGGATAAAGCGCGAAATAAGAAAAAGCATTTAAAGAGAGATGTGTTTATACAAACCACGATCTACAAGGTGAACCTATGGATAAACTTGAGCTTATAAAAAGAAATGTACAGGAAATAGTGACTGAGGACGAACTTAAACAACTTCTGGAAACAAAGGAACATCCTACAGCCTATGTCGGATATGAGCCAAGTGGTAAGATCCATATGGGACACGTCCTTACGGTCAACAAGCTTCTTGACCTCCAGAATGCTGGTTTTAAGATCACCGTACTTCTTGCAGATGTCCACGCATACCTCAACAAGAAAGGAACACTTGAAGAGGTTCGTGAAGTTGCAGATTACAACAAGAGATGCTTCATTGCACTGGGACTTGATGAAGAGAACACGAATTTCGTATATGGTTCAGACTACCAGCTCGGACAGGAATACATCCTCAACGTCCTCAAGCTCACACGTACCACAACCCTGAACAGGGCAACAAGAAGTATGGACGAGGTCGGACGTAAGATGGAAGACCCATCAGTATCCCAGATGGTCTACCCTATCATGCAGGCAGTGGATATCGCAATGCTCGGTGTTGATGTGGCAGTTGGTGGTATCGACCAGAGGAAGATCCACATGCTTGGCAGAGAAGGTCTTCCAGGACTTGGTTTTAAGGCACCTCTTTGTATCCACACCCCGATCCTTCTGGGACTTGACGGCGAGAAGATGTCATCATCCAACAATAACTTCATTTCAGTAGATGACACTGAAGCTGATATCAAGAAGAAGATGAAGAAAGCTTTCTGCCCTGCAGGAGAGATCAATGATAACCCTGTGATGGAGCTTTTCAAGTACCACATCTGTCCAAGGTATGAGGAGATCGTCTTTGAAAGACCTGAGAAGTTCGGCGGTAACCTCGTATGTAAAAGCTATGGGGAGCTTGAGCAGGTATTCGCATCAGGCGAACTTCACCCAATGGACCTGAAGACCGGTGCTGCAAAATACATGAACATGATACTCGATGTTGTCAGAAGTGTGATATAAGCCACATATTTTCCCCATATAGGAATTTATATATTAGGTCCGAAAGAATATACAATTAAAAAATAACGATGGGGATCAGGATGAAATATACATTTCAGGACTCAACAGAATTACCTTTACAAAGAGACTTTATACAGGACCTTAATAACTTCATAGAGATGGCGAAGAAGGTCCTTCCACTCGAAAATTCTGCAATTGAACTCAGCGAGGAAGAGTCAGAAGAGATATCTTCCCTTGAGAAAAGGCTTCAGGAGATCGAAGCTTTTAATAAGGACGTACAGCAATATGTGGATGAGCGCTCAAAAGGCGCTGAGGACAAGGAGATACTCGAGTGTCGCAATTCGGTCATAGATGTCTGTAATGAGGTTTCGAACCGTGGTATCAAAGACCTGAATCTCAAACTGGAGCAGATCAAGCGCCAGTCAGAGAGTGGTATCTATAAGATAGAAATGGACCTGCTGAACAATCTTAACCCTCTTTTTGAGTCCGGCATCTATGGTTCCAACAAGGCATATTCTATTGCAATGAAGGACATGTCACTGAAAGGAGAGCTCAAAGCAGAATTCTCTGGCATGGAATACACATGTGACCTCACATATGCCCACGACATACTGACGATCAGAGAAGTATCCGGGAACCTTTCACTTCCAACATGGACAAAAAGCCTATTCTCCAAAGAGAACAAGCTCAAGATCATAGACGTTTCCGAATACACGATAACTTCCATGAACTTTGACGGGGACAGACACATAGATGTCAGTTTCGAGAACAAGAAGGGAGAACAGAAGTTCAAGGTAGTTTCCGATAATGATACGTACCAGATATATCACGGTGACCTTGACATCACTTCCGATGAGACCTTGCTCAAGTCCCTGAACGTGGACAGTATAGCAACACTTGTGGAAGACGTCAAGAAGTACATGGAGATGTTCATAAAGTCCCAGACTCTGACACACATCCTGCTTGACGGAAAGGATGCAGTGCGCAACAATGAGGTCTTCGACTGTCTGAAGCTTGTGGCCGAGCAATACGGCGATATCGTAAGGGAATCCCTTGAGAAAGGATATGTCAAGAATGAGATCACCATAAAGATCGAAGCATCAGACGGAACCCGTACTGAGAAATACATCACCAAGGAGGAAGCCTTTGACCAGCTCGCTGAACTTGGAAGCGAAGGACTGGAACTGGCAAGCATACTTGGCGTTGACTGAGAGCAGGAACATTAAAGCCTGTTCTTTTCTTTACTTTTTTTTCTTTTTATCATCACGCACCTGTTTGCGTTCATCTATCAATGAAAATCTGAAACGAGGGATATAAGTGGAAAGTTCTGTTAGCAAGATAAGGGAAAAACTGGATAAAAAGGAAGCTGTGGTCATGACAGCACAGGAAGTGTCCGAGCTTGTTGCAAAGGGAGAGGACATCAGTACAATGGATGTCGATGTTGTCACAACTGCAACAAGGGCGATCATGAGTGGAACATACGCCATACTTTCTTTTCCTGTGAACTCACCTGCTCACTTCAAACGAGCTTCAAAGGTACTTCTCAACGGCATCCCTGCACATGTGGGACCATGCCCTAATGAGAGACTGGGAATTCTTGACCTGATCGTTTTCGGAACGGCACACTCTACATATGAACACAACTACGGAGCAGGTCATCTTTTCAGGGAACTGGTAGAAGGAAAGAACATTGAAGTAGCTGTGGAAACAGATGAGAATGTGTCCTTCAAATGTGATGTCAGGCTTGAAGATATGCCCTATGCGAAGCTCTATGCAACCCGCCATACGTTCAAGAACTATGCAGCTTTTGTCAATTGTTCCTCAGAGCCAGTGGACACCATATTCCATGCAGCCAGCTTCGACCCGGATATGAAGGAAGCGACACTTTCCGGCTCAGGAGAGATAAACCCCATACAGAACGACCCGAACATGGAAACGATCGGTGTAGGCACACGCATGCTCATGAATGGTGCAGAAGGTTTTGTCATTGGTGATGGAACACGCAGCAGTCCCGGAAAACCAAACCTTGCAGGAGTTGCTGATATGCATGATATGGACCCTGCTCTGATGGGAGGGTTCAAGACATCTGCAGGCCCGGAGTGTATAGCATCCTGGGCAATTGCGATACCTGTCACCAGCCAGTCAATACTTGATGCCGTAATGGAGACGGACAAAGATATCCCAATGGTGGTCAATGACATTGATAAAAGAACCATGATCAGCAGTAGCACCTACGCAGATGCATGGAAAGGTACAGACCGTTCAGTTGGCTTCCATCCGAATTCATGTATCAATTGTGATACCTGCGAACCTACCAGGGATTGCCCAATGAATGCAATATATTACAAAAATGACAAAATGGTGCTTGACAGGTACCTGTGCTTCAATTGTGGTCTTTGTTCCACGATCTGTCCGGGCAATGTGTTCACTGCAGAACTTGGTAAGCTCCATTTCGAGATGGATGATAAGAAATACGACATCCCTATCGTTCTAAGGCAGACTGACCGCAAGCGATCAGAAGAACTTGCCGTAAAACTGAAAAAGAAGATAGAAGATGGAGAGTTCAAGCTCAACGAGATGGTTGAGAGGATATATCCATAATTAGTGCAATAATGAAAAGCATTTTTCAATAAGCACTGCTTCAGTCATCCTTAGAAGTATGGTGAAGGAACATACCGTCTGCGGGTGATTGTGGCATTATTCTTTGTTTGATCGAACCGTCACGGCGAAGCCGGCACATTCCAAAAAGATGAAAAAGAATCAATTCCCCTCAACTTTTTCTCTGCATACCGGCAATGATCCATAATACAAATATCAGGTCATCTATAGCTCTTCAAGCCTCTGACATACCCCTTTTCATTTATCATTGAGTATTCCTTTGAGATCAGTTTTTTGATCGTTTCGTTTTCTTCAGTGATCGGTTTTCCATTTGTGCCATAATATATCACATAATACTGGCTTTGATCCTGCATAAATGGCTCAATGATAACTGCAAAATATCCCGATGTTTCATTACTTTCATAGATACTGACATTAAGCTCGGTTGGACCATATATGGTGTTGTCATTACCTACATCTTTAAGCGTCTCAGTAATGTCTACTGTTCCATCTTGTAGCTTTCCGTGTTCTTCCAGATAATTGTATAACTCCTGCTCACCAGTTTTCAGATCATCATGATCATCAAAGTAATATACTGTCATCATGGTTCTTCTAGTATAGTTTACTGAACACGAATGTCTGGATATTGAAGGAAAATATGTTGATTGGTTAAGAACTGCTTTATTTACCAGATCAGGTGGCATGTACCAAGAGAGCATAACTTCTGGAGGAGTTGGGTCACTAGAAGCGTGTCTACAATAGACTTCAATGTATACATTAATTGTATCTGAGTGTATATATACAACTGTAAGTAAAGATAAAAGTAGTATGCACAGCACAATTATTGTTTTACCTTGTTTTGTCAATGACATGTTTCCTCTTTTGTAATAAAAAAAGGGAGAGATCTAAGGTCTCACCCAAGTTACTACAGCAAAATTCCAATTTTCAAAAGTTATATTTAGTTTGAATCCCACTCCACATTAGTACAATGCGATTGTACAAAATTATTTACCAATACATAAAATAATTATGGCCACAGATTAAACTGTACACAGATATTATAATTGAAAATACATAGAAATAACTATCTGTAGCTGGTGCCTACAAAAATAATCACTATTCTTACCAGCATACAGATGTTTTATTGACTTGAATTATACTGAGTTTAGAAAAGTTACAGAGCGGATATATCCATAAACCTCTTTATTATAGTCTCCGGGGACATGCCGATAACCGGAGCATCGGTGTTCCCCGGCTCTGCTTTTACAACTATTATTCCATTATCCACTGAGCTAAGGGTTTCCCTGAGAGTCTCGGAAGTGTCAACCTCATAGACCTCGTTGTTACCTGCACCTTTTGCAACCTCTGCAAGGTCAGTGTTCTTTGAAGTTGCTGTAGGCTGGTTACCTGTGGAACCATAGGCACGATTATCAACTATGACCAGCAGGTAGTTCTCTGGCTGGACGGAGGCTATTGTCGCAAGGGTTCCCATATTCATGAGAACGGAGCCATCGCCATCTATTGTTATGACCTTCTTATCAGGTCTTGAAAGTGCAAGACCAAGTCCTATTGATGAAGCAAGTCCCATGGAACCCAGCATGTAGAAATTATTTGGCATATCGCAGACATGATGCAGTTCCTTACATGGAATTCCGATATTGGCCACAAGTAATGCGTCCGTTGCCTTTGTCTTTGAAACTATCTCGTTGATAGCATCTATACGCTTCATTACTGCTTCCTCCAGAACTGTATAGGCAGAAGTACAGCTACAGGCATCTTCTTCTCAGATGCCAGCTCCCATGCCTTTGAGACCATATCTGCCGGATCAGTGTCCTTTTCAGGTATGAAATAAGGAATATCCATGGTGTCGAACAGCTTTGTTGTAAGCTCACCCATTGGCACCTGTGCCACTATAGGTTCACCCAGCACACCCCTGTGACTTATCACCATCAGAAGCGGGATCTTGTAGAGCATATTGAGCGATGCAAGTGCATTGATGGAATTACCCAGACCTGAGTTCTGCATGAGCATTGCAGGTCTTTTACCGCCCATGTAGGCACCGGCACACACTCCCACGCCTTCTTCCTCACGGGTCACAGGCAAATGAAGGATATCAGGGTCTTCCTCCACCATGTTAATGAGCTTGCCCAGATTTGCACATGGTACACTCACGATGAAGTCTATTTCTGCATCCTTTATTCCTTTGAATATGGATTCTGAAGGTGTCAGATCACCTGATAAAGAGGGAGACATGGTTATGCGCCTAATTTTTCCATTACAGCTGTTACTATCCTGTCCTCTGCATCCTCATCATCTGCAGAGACCGAAAGGAACACAGGCAGTAGTTTTAACTCATAGTCCTCAGCCAGACGTTTTTGACCGCCACCTGTAATGTTCAGGACGATACGGTCATCAGCTTTTACCTTACCTGCTTCCACAGCCTGCATAAGAGTTGCAACAGCAACTGCTGCTGCAGGGATGAGGTCTATACCTTCTGAGCTTTCAAAGAGTTCCTGTGCATCGGCTGCTTCCTGCTTGCTTACTGCATAGATGTCACCATCTGTTGCTTCAAGAGCATCCTTTACACCACCTTTTACAGCAAAAGGTGGTTTCCTGTTAAAGAGAACATCATCATAGATCCCATCAGGACATGCAGCATCGACTGCATCTGAACCTTTCCAGAGAGAATAAAGTGGAGCACATGGAAGGCTCTGTCCAAGATGTAGTTTTGGTACGGTGTTCCCGAAGCGACCGTCAGCGGCAAGTCTCATGGAAGCTTCCCATGCGGATATTCCACCAGTACCGCTCCCAACAGCCTGGAAATAGTGATCAGGGAGGTTGCCTGATGTCAATACCGCATCGAGCATCACTGTACCCATACCATCACGTCTGGCAACGTTCTTTGCGCCGCCCTCGTTAACAAAACCATCCCTTGCTGCTATCTTTCCTGCAAGGGTAATCGCATCAAAATAGTCACCTTTCACCGTTACAAGGCATACTGAACTGTTATCGTCATGTGTGGTCCATAATCTGTGAGCGCTTTCCTCCGGCACCACAAGAAGCAGAGGCTGACCTGTTATGCTGCATGCATGGGCAAATGCCCTGGCAGTGTTCCCTGCAGATGCGACCACCATTACTCTTTTTTCATCCTGCTCGCGGAGTCTCTGCATAGTTGGAAATGACTCAAGGTCCTTGAAGGTGCAGGTCATAAGATATGCATCTTTCTCCGGCCAGTAACCGTTAAAAGCGACCCACAGGTTAGTAAGACCAAGAGCTGAAGCAAGTTTCTCACTTTTGTAAGTAACAGTTCTTCCAGAACCTTCCTCGATAATATCTTCTACAGGAAGCCAGTTATAATACCTCCAGATACCTGGCATATCAGTGGGTTCCAATTGTTCTGATGAATAATAAGTACGGATCAGAGAATCATCACTCTGACTACAAGCTAATGAATAAGGATCCTGAACTTCGCCACATTGCAGGCATTTTACACTGTACTTGTCCATACTGCAAATGAGGAAAGAGCAATTATAAAAGTTACCCTCTTGCCAGAGGTTTTAGTCCAAATACGGATAAATAATACTGCAGTATTATACAAAACGGCCATAAATTCACGAGTTCATCATAAAAAATAAGAAGGAGATCACTCCTTATTTTCAATTACTTCATGATATATTTCCTTTCCTGCAAAATTTCCCATCATATAATACTGGCGAACCTCGGGCCCAAGACCATCTATTATATGCTCGATGGAGTCAAAGCTCTTTGACAATTTTTCAACCTGTCCTTCTGTGACAGAACTTCCTTTCTCATGTTCGAAATAGTCTTTGAGTATTCCATCGATAACACCCTTGAAGTGCCAGTCCTGAACTGATGATGGAGTGATCGCAATGGATGTCTTGTAGAGTTTAAGGATATCACCCTGCATACCCATTCCCACCAGGGCAATCAGTTTGCCGGCAAGGGATTCAAGGGACCCTGGTGTGCTTTCAAGCAGTTCATCATAAATAGAGAGTGCATCCTCGAACCTTGTCAGTTTGTTAAGAAGCATCCCATGATGATTTCTGACCTGTGCATCTTCCGGGAACTTCTCACTGGCCTCAGAAAGATAAGTAAGAGCATCTTCATTCATTTCCACCATTTCAAATACCATGGAGGTCTGCAAGAGCCTTTCCTTTTCATCTTCGATCTGCATCAGGAAAGCTTCTGCAAAGCCAATGCCCCGCTCTGTCTGCTCAAGTCCGTGATAAGTGGCAACGATCTGAAGAAGATATTCCATACTCGGAGTGTCACGGAAAGTCTCTTTCAGATTACGAAGGTTCTCTGTTAATGCAGCTTTCATGTTCGGTTCCGTATTATCATCCATGAAAGTATATTGTAGAGATATATTTAAAATCTTACGAATTATCGCATAAGTGTCCTTTCTCAAGGATGTTGTAAAGATATGCCTGCAACGAAGCATGATCATTCAATATCATGTCCGCCTCGGATAACTTATCAGGAGTAATATACGTTGGTACACCCACACAGTAAAGACCCGCCTTTTTTGCAGACTCCACACCCATAGGAGCATTCTCCACCACGATACATTCCTCTTTGCCGATACCCAACATCTCAACGGCCTTAAGATATGGCTCAGGGTACGGCTTTCCATAATGCACATCTTCACCGGACACTATCACATCAAAGATACCCGGGAAGAACTGGTCCATGAAAGATTCCACTGTCACTCTCTCAGAACCTGTAACAACAGCCAGCTTGAAATCTTTCTTCAGAACGGACAGGCACTCCACCATACCTTCGAATGGCTTTACATCAGCGATACTGGTGAATATCTCGATCTTCCTTTCCAGTATGCTGTCATACATGTCCGGATCAAGTTCCCTGCCTGCTTTCTCAAAGAGCCACTCAAGTCCTACCCTGTGATTGGCACCTTCAACCTCATATATGTCAGCAGGAGTTACATTGACACCTACTTCACTGGAAACCTGGATCCATGCCTGTGCATGATACG
This sequence comes from Methanolobus profundi, assembly GCF_900114835.1. Taxonomy (GTDB): domain Archaea; phylum Halobacteriota; class Methanosarcinia; order Methanosarcinales; family Methanosarcinaceae; genus Methanolobus; species Methanolobus profundi. Next base: position 137,527 of record NZ_FOUJ01000002.1, read on the forward strand.
TCATAGAGTCCACAAGCACACCATCCATGTCAAAAATAAGGGAACTTAGCATGGGCTCTAATTATTCTAATGCAGGATAAACCTTATGTGACAAAGTGTGACAATGCTTCCCAGGGTCACACTTCGGTCGTAGTTGTGTTGCTATCACTATACCATCTCTCAGGCAGAGTGTAATCCAGCGTATCACTGTAAACGGATGGCAAGAAGAACTGTGTTCCTCTGTCATCAAGTGAAACTGTGAAGCCAGGATCAATGGAATTGAGCTTCTCCCTTGTTGCATCGGCCGTAACTGACTTTCCAACACGATACAATGCGAACTGCTTGTTGTACAGTACAGATGTGGAATTTGGATCGATCGCCAATGCCTTATCATAACTTTCAATGGCATCATCCACTTCACCCATGACATTCAACACAAAACCCTTGTTGTACCAGGCAGTGATACATGAAGGATCAAGTTCCAGTGCTTTATCATAGAAAGCTATGGAGCCCTTGTAGCTGCTTCTCATATAGGAGAGCGTTCCAAGGTGATACCATGCAGAAGCACTTGTAGGATCAGTTGCTGCTGATAGCTCGAAAGTGGAATATGCATTTGCAATGTCATCCATTAGATAATAATTGAAGGCTTTCCTGTTAAGGACATTCACATTATCCGGCTCAAGCTCCAGGATGGAATCATACGTTGTAAGAGCATCCTCATAGTTACCAAGTCTTTCGTAAATGGACGCCTTCCCCAGTAGTGCAATTGAATCCTCAGGAGAAAGGACAAGTATCCTGTCATAGAAACCAATGGCAATATCATAACTACCAAGTCCTTCTGCTGCACTGCTCTGGAACCTCAGGACGGTGACATTCGTCGGATCGTACTTCAGCACATTGTTGAAAGCATCTATGGACTTGTCATAGCTTCCTGTCTGGTATGCTGCATATCCGGTCCTGTACCAGAGGTCGGTGTTCTGAGTGTCCTCCTTCAGCATTGCCTCATAGTACGGAAGGGATTCGGAATATGATCCCAGATGATCGTAAGATGATGCTATATAGTTGAGAGCATCGTAATTTGAAGGTTCATCTGCCAGAACAATTTCCAGTGATCCTACAGACAACTGATAATCTCCGTTGTTGTAGTGTGATAATCCCTTATTGTACCATGTCCTGACATTATCAGGCTCGAACATAAGGGCCTGTTCATAACAATAGATAGCTTCAGAGTATTTTCCAAGAAGGTCGTAGGCTGATGCCATACTTCCCCATGCATCGACAGACTCCGGATCAAGAAGTATCGCCTTTGTATAGGAATCTATAGCTTCCTGAGGCATTGACATCCCTTCATAGCTTGAACCTCTGGAAACCCATACCTGGTCATAGGTCACAACCTCACCTAGTATCTCAGAACCGTCTACTGAATAGAGATTACCATAGGATAGAGAATCCGAACCGTACCAGATGAACAGATCAGAACTGAAAACATCATCATCCATTACCCCGAAGAGCAGAGATGATCCGGAATAATCTGAAGATGAACTGTTGCCCTGATCAAGAAGTTCCTGGTTAACTGTTAACTGGAATCTGGCAACTGAATGTGAAGGGTCCAATACAAGGATCTGCTCATAACATTCAATGGCCCCTTCATACTTTCTAAGTTCATGCAACGCATTGGCCTTTCCAAGCCATGCATCTATTGACCCTGGATGAAGTTCGAGTACTTCTCCATAAACATCCGCAGAATCATCATACTTCTCAAGGTTGTCAAGGTCAAGTGCCTTGTTATAAAGAGCTGCTGTAAAGTTGCCTTCAAGTTTTACAGCCTTAGAGTATGCTTTTTGTGCATCATTGTACTTGCCAAGCTTATCATAGACCAGGCCAAGATCATAATAGACCTTTGCACATGACCTGTCAGCTTTTAGTGCCTTATCATAAGAATCAGTAGCTTCCTCATATTGCTCAAGGGCCTCATATGCTTTTGCCTGATCATACCACACTACAGGATGACCGGATTCAATGGCGCCTGCATTGCCAAATGCCTCGACCGCATTCTCATAATTGCCCATCTTGTAGAAAGCAAGACCTTTATTGAACCAGAGCAAAGCAGAATCGGAATCAAAATCAGGAGTAGCCTCATAACAATCAGAAAGCTCTACAGCCACGCCGAACAGACTGGCACCGGTACCGAAATTATTTGTTCCGGAGCTATCGGAACCAAGTTCCAATGCTTTATCATAAGCCTCTATAGCTTCGGCATATTTACCCATGGAATCTAAGAGATTGCCTTTGAGGGACCATACCTCACCATTTTCCGGCTGATAAAGAAGCACCTGGTTGTAAGCTTTCAGAGATGATTCATAATTTCCGAGCTGTTCATAGAGAACTCCCATCTGATACCAGGCATCTACAGCATATGGATCTTTGGTCACAATAGCATCATATTGCTGAACAGCTTCCTCGAGCTGGCCTATGAGCACAAGGTCCTGTGCTTTATTGTTGCGTGCTCTGATGTTCTCCTGATCGAACTCAATGGCCTTCTCATACGAAATAATAGCTTGCTGGTAATCCCCAAGAGCATCATAGTTCACGCCTTTACCATACCAGTGATCAGCATTGTCAGGTTCTACCTCAAGTGCCTTATTATAGATATCAATAGAATCATTGTACTTACCAATACTATACAGACTGGCTGCATTTATTGAAAGTGCTTCTGATCTGGAATTAGAAAGATCAACGATCATATCATAATATACAAGGGACTCGTTGTATCTTCCAAGTTCTTCAAGTGAAAGGGCCTTCCAGTACCATACACTTGGAACTCTTGTATCAAGACCTCTGTCATCAATGATATGACCCTGAGATATCCCCAGAAGGGAGAATGTACCGATATCAAAGACCTCTTCATAATCTGAGACACTTTCATTTGATAATAAGTAAAGGGACTCATCATAGTGCAACAAGGCCCCTTCGTTATCACCCTGACCTGAAAGCACCATACCTTTCTTGAAATGGGCCGCAGGGGAATCCGGATAACTGGAAAGAATATCATCATATATCGTGGATGCTGAATCATATTTACCCAACAGGATATAGGTAGAACCCTTATTGTCAAGGACCTGGATATTATCTGGATCAGTTTCAAGGACCTGATCATAATAGGTCATCGCTTCCTCATAGCTACCATTCATTGTCAAAGAAGCTGCAATTGAGATCGAACCCCCTGGATCCTGCCCCAGACTGTCAGCTAAAGGGCATAGATATAGGCTGGACAATAGTAAGATAACAAGGAGGACAGGGTTTTTAAACAACATAACATTACCTGAGGTAGAGAATTTAATGCTAATGATCGTATCTAGATTAAATAGTGAGTTTTAGTATTTACGTATATCTAAATATTTGTGAACAATATATGTGCAGAATATTATAAAAATCATTTGATGAGAATACAGAACTGGTGAATTAACTTGCTTATTTACAGAACATTGAAAGAACAGGGTTATGCCCTGAAAGAGATAAAGAACTCGACCTTTATAGGATATGCCAGCCCTGTCCGGGATGAGAATGAAGCAAAGGAGTTCATAGATCTTGTAAAGAGCAAGCATAATGATGCTAATCACAACGTATCTGCATATCTTATCAATTCCAACAATGTACTTGCAATGAAATACGATGATGATGGCGAACCTTCGGGAAGTTCTGGAAAGCCCGTATTCAAAGTACTTGAGATGAAAGAGCTCAGCAATGTTGTGGTGGTGGTGAGCAGGTATTTCGGAGGGATCAAACTTGGATTCGGAGGGCTTTCCAGAGCATATAGGGAAGCTGCTGTGGAAGCCATTGAGAATGCAGGTATCATGGAAGTTCACGAAAGAACACGCATTGTGATAAGATCAGGTTACCCGGACATAGATACGGTAACAAAACTAGTTGAAGGGGCAGCAGGTAGCATCATTAAGACAGACTATTCTGATGTAGTGGACCTTGTGGTCGAAGTTGATTCTGAGATGGCAGAGGATCTTATAGAAAAGATTATCAACGTGACCAGTAACAGGGTTACTGTTAAATAAGATACTTCCACCTAAAACCAGGGTCAATACTATCATCTTATATTATTTTCCCGTGAGAAAATAAATAAGAAGACCCCCATTGCTAATTACCATCACCAAAGAATCGAGAGCACTATGTCCAAAAGAGCAAGAGATATGGCATTCAGGCACTTCAACAAAGGAGTAAGCCTTATTGAGAAAGGACTTCATGAGGATGCGCTTGACATCCTGGAAGAGGCAGAAGAACAGGCTAAGGAAGCGGACTCACCTCAGATACTTGTTGCGGTGCTTCAGACATATGCAGACCTGTTGTTCGCACATGAAAGAAAAGATGAAGCACTTACAAGGTACAGTGCTGCAGCGGACATCCTTGAGAAAGAACCGGAACACCTGTCCAGTGAACAGAAAGCCAATATGTTCAGCAATATGGCACTGGCACTGGAGAATGCAGGGAAGAATGAAGAGGCAAAGGAAAAGTACGAGGTCTCTGCACAGGGCTACAGGGAACTTCTCGATGAAGAACCAGATAACATATCATATTTATCAAATGCCGTATCCACATTGAACAACATGGGAGCTTTGCTTGCTGAGATGGGAATGAATGGAGAGGCACTCGATACATTTGAAGAGGCATTCGACCTCCATGAAAGAACATCCGGGGACAAAGAAGATGATGGATACCAGCAAAAAAGAGCCACCATACTTGAGAACCTGATGAACATACCACTGGAGAATGCATCCGGAGTGGATGAACAAAGATATACCAGATTACTGGAACAGTATGCAGAGATAGATACCGAAGATAAGGGGTCATCAAAAATGTCCACAGCTTTGCAGAACATTGCTCATATGCTTGAGAAGGAAGGAAAGACCGATGAGGCATTCATGAAACTGGAAGAAGCACTTGAAACGGTTTCCAGACAGTTCGATGAGATGCCGGAAGAACCTGCGAACAGGAAGATGCTCATTGACATTCTCAGGGATATGAACAGGCTCCTGGAAAATGAAAACGACTCCGGAAGGATGCTGGATAAGTATGAGCTAATACTGCAGATGTCCAGGAAACTGCTGGCTTCCATGCCTGAAAATATGTCATATCAGCTTAATGTTGCCTTTGCTCTTGATATAATCGGCAACCTGCTAAAGGATGAAGGCAGGATCACTGAGGCAATAACAAGAATAGTGGAATCTGTTGATATTGCAGTCAGTGTACTGGAAAGTGAAGGGGATGAACATTCTTCCCTGCAGGATATGATGATCATCATACAGGATATGGTCTCACTTATAGAGCTTACTGATAATGAAGATACAAGACTTGAACTTTACAATGATCTGCTGACCAAGATAGAAAAGGCAGGTCAGGAGAACCTTGAACTCGGCCTTATCTGTGCAGAGATATACAATGAGACAGGCAGGATGCTTGCCGAAAAAGGAAGAAGTGATAAAGCTATTGATGATCTCAGAAAAGCATTCTCTATCTATGAAACTGTCAGTCATGCCACTGGAGATAGCTCAAAGATGAATGCCATCAGGAAAGATATTGCCCAGATGCAGTTCACACTTGGACAGTATGATGATGCTCTGAATATCTACATGGAGCTTATCAGAGCAGGTAACATCGACGGAGAACATGCCAGCAGGATAGATGAGATACTGTCCGAAAAGGAAAAGATGGCAGATAACACCGGAAACGTCGATATACTGAAAAAAGAGTATGATTCGATCCTTGACATCAGGACGGAACTTCTCGGAATGATACCTGACAGGGACGGGAAGAATGCTGAAAAGATAAGGGTGATCCAGGAAAAGATAGCTGACCTGATGGTTGCAATGGGAATGAACAGAGAGGCACTCCTAGCATATGAGCAACTTCAGGAGACAGGCACTGATAACAGATATCTGGACAGGATACTGAAACTCCTTGAGAAGATAAGAGTGGCTGCAGGAAGTTACAATGATGCTGAGAAACAGGAAGTACTGGAATTCCTGCTTTCAAGATATAACAGTCTTGCAGAAACTAATGGCAATGACGCTGTCATCGTAGGTAACAGGGCATCTGTTATCGAGAATATAGCATACATCCTTTCTGAAAGACAGGAAGCTGAAGAATCAGGATATATGTACAGCTATGCACTGGAAGCATATACCCAGCTCTCTGAACTTGAACCGGATAACTTCTTCCCTCATGAAAGGATCGCAGCGATCCATACAAGGATAGCTGAACTCGCTGTAAATGTAGGAGACAGCGAAGAAGCTATTTCAAGATACGACATGGCACTTGGCACATATAGCTCACTTATCGATGCTGACCCTTCGAATATAGGATACCAGCTTGATCATGCCAGCGTCCTGGATGGTATGGGTGCTCTTTACCTCAGCCTTGAGAAACATGCCGAAGCAAAGTGGTGTTATGAAAATGCCCTTAAAGCCTATGGCCAGATCATGGAATATGACCCAGGGAACAAAGCATACCGTTCCAATGTTACAATAACCCTTGAGAACCTTGGCTATGTGCTTGAGCTCATGGGAAGAAAAGAAGATGCAATGTGGATGTATGAAAATGCCAGAAAGATAGATGAAGGCATTGAATAGGGCGAAATGACAATAACCCCGCATTCCTTATAACAAGGAATGCAATCCCTTTTTTCGCTCATACTCCACTTGGTTGACGGATGGAATGTGGACGGTGTGTGCAAACGTTTTTGAGAGATACTGAGGGGAAAGTAGCTCGGTCCACATTCCAGTGCAATCCAATTCCGTTTTTTGGCGGGTAATAATGTCCATATCGTACCATTTGGGACATTTGGTCACATCCATCTTGTATGTGACACACTTCCAACTATCAAGACATACTATATAAATATATCTATACTATTATATCTAATCATTATCATCATTATGAGGTGCTTTATTGCATACTTTACAGGACTAACCTACATGAAGCAATATTGAAAAGAAACATACAACTCTATTCCAGGGTCCCGGCATCCTTCAGGAACTGTAACCACCTGCGTGCTTCAATAACGCGTTCCTGAGAAAAACGCTCTTCGAACTCTTTTTCTTTCTCTTTTGCAGTTCCATCCTCTATCTCTCTGAGATCCATGATAGCCCGGAGAAGACCAGCAGTCTCATTGAAGAGAGCTTTTGCTTCCTTTCGAGTGAGCTCCTTTGTCTTCAGATCGAGCTCATCCTCTTTTTCCTTTTCCCGAAGATAGGATACATATTTATCAATATGCTCGATATCCTCATCTGTCAATTCATCTTTATTGATGAGCTCCCAGACTATATCATGCAATCTGCATTTCTTTCCCTTTATCTCCACGGAATATGGAACTTCCTCACCAACCCAGAAAAGACGGGCATGAAGTGCTGCAAGCAATTGCTTTCGTTCCCATTCAGAGAGCATATCCTCTTTGGTATTCCCTGTCATTTTGACAACTCCATGATAAGTGAATAGACCACACTATATGATCGCAAGTTATATTAAAAAGTCGAAGGAACAAAAATAGAGTTCATTTAAATAAGGAAAACACAAATATTATTGAAGAAGTCCCAGATGGAACCGGTCATCAAAAAGCTGCATCCGGAACTGTTACAAAATACCAATAACAACAGGCAGAAAGCATACAATGGAAGAACACGAGATATATAGTGGGAACGTGAAAGAAAGAAATCTATCCTGGCTCAAAGTATTCACAGGTGGGCTTCTACTATACATATTCGGAGTATTTGCACTTGCAGCAACACGCAATACCAACATATTCCCCACTGTGGTCATGCTCGGCAATTTCCTTGTCCCGATCACCTATGTAGCATTCTTCTATCAGCGAAGGCACCTTAGCAAACTTGATATGCCCACAACAGCATGGGCTTTCTTCTACGGAGGGTTGTTAGGTGTCCTAGCTGCAGCAACTCTGGAACCTATATTCCTGTCACAGCACAAGCTGTACTTTTCCTTTGAGGTTGGATTGATAGAGGAGTTTGCCAAGATACTAGGAGTATTGATCATCGCCAAGCGTTGCTCCCATGATTCGGAAATGGACGGGCTTATCCTTGGTGCTGCATCGGGCATGGGTTTTGCTGCACTTGAAAGTACAGGATATGCATTCACTGCATTCCTGGCAAGTGATGGAAGCCTTACCCAGACAGTGATAATAACCCTTGTCAGAGGTGTTATCGCACCAATAGGACATGGCACATGGACAGCCATACTTGTGAGTACAATGTTCAGGGAAAGCGGACCCCGGGCATTCCATATCAACTACAAGGTCATTGGAGCCTATCTCACTGTGGCTGCACTTCATGGGTTGTGGAACGGCCTGCCGGAGGTACTTTCAATATTCCCGATCCCTGCGGTGAACGTTTTCACCGGACAGGTACTGGTAGCAGCAGTCGGGTTCTTCCTTTTGTGGAGACGATATGAGGAAGCAAAGAAGCTTCAAATAGAACGTATGGAAAGTGGGATCCCACAATCTGATTGCTGGAAATGATGCTGTTTAGCACATGCAACCTCATTTCAAGAAATAATCATTTTATAGAAGTTTACCGTTGTTCTTATAGAATATATCAGGCTGGAACATACTGATATTCATTTTTGTGGTTGGTAAATTACATGAATACAGAGAACACGCTCGAATGGGATATCGATGTATCGATATTGAATAACAGGTTCGTCATGGGAGAACTGATGAAAGTACTTGGGATCGCTGCAGGCATAACCGCTGCCATTGTGCTCCTGATAAGTCTTCCTGCTATCCTTGAAGGAACTATCAGCTCTAACAGTAGTAATGCAAGGGGGATGAAATATGCTCTGATACTTTTGGGCATAACTTTTCTTTTGACAGCATTGTTCATATTCGCATATTATGGGAACAAGTATTCTCTATCATATACTATCGATAGCAAAGGTGTGAGCACCCTTACCAGAGAGGATCAGAAGAGCAGGAACAATAAACTGAACTTCCTTATCGTGATCATAGCTATCCTTGCACGTAGTCCCTCTGCAGCAGGAGCAGGCTTCCTTGCAAGCTCACATCAGAACCAGGATGTGAAATGGAAGAAAATAAAAAAAGCGAAATTCTATCCTGACAAAAACACGATAGCGCTCTCTGCAGGATATGGAGAGAAGAGCATTGTTTTCTGTAAAGTTGAGAATTACAGCAGGGTTGCAGAGCTGGCCAGATCGAACTGTCCTGATACATGTAAGATAATTGAAAAATGAAGGGGAGACCCTTCAGTCAAGACATGTACTGTCAAGGCATTCTCTTAGAAGGGAGAATCTGTCCACCATTCCTACAAGATGCTTGTCATCAGTGACACATATACGTCCTATATTGTGGTCCACGAGTGCCTCGATGGCTTTTGAAACCGATGTTGTGGAACTGATAGAGTACAGAGGTGTTGACATCACACGCTCGACCTTCGGTGAATCACCTGACAGACTGTCATGTGTGTCGGCAGACCGGTTACCTGTCCGTATGAAACCAGCCTTCATGAGATTGCTCCGTGTTACGATACCAAGCGGCTCATCATCATGCGAGATAACAGGTATGCCTGAGTATTTCCATTCAAGCATGTTGCCCCATACTCTGGAAACGTTGTCGTCATTATATGCGGTAGTCACCTTTGTGTTCATTATCTCACTGACCTCTTTGCGATGCAGTTTCATGAGATGGACATTGTGAAAGATGTCCTTGTCACTGATCATACCTGCGATGGACTTGTCGGTGGAAGAGTTCAGGACAGGAGCACGGTGCTGCCTTGAATCAAGGAGATGTCTGGCAGCATCCCGTACATCCATGTCAGGGGTTATTAGTGGGAACTCGTGGGCATAGCCATTAACTGTGACACCTGACCTGTTGGACTGGAGCCTAAGGACATCATGGTCATCCAGTATGCCTGTTACCCGCCCATTGGCATCAAGTACCGGAAGACTATGCAGATGGTTATCGCGCAATACATGCCTGGCATGTGTCATCAGATCATTCTCCCTGATGCAGACAGGCTCACTTGTCATTATGTCCCCTACGATCATTTGTTTCACTCCCTAAAGTTAAGTATTCTGACAGGTCATGTTCCTCCATCCCAACGGAGAATACAGGCCTGTTCACTCCCAATTAATATTAGTATCCAATAGTATTTGTAAATCCCGCCAGTCAAACCTACTAAAGACATTCAACCATTTACCCATAGACTATTATGTAAAAGGGTACAAGAACAGATATATGACATTCGATATCGTGATGATAGTTATATTCCTGCTCCTGCTCGCAGGACTTGCTATGTCTTATTTTGCTTTCAAGCTCAAGAAGCAGGAATACGAAGCTACGGGGAAGTACCCGAGAGGACATTACATGGGACAGGGACTTGCCATTGGTATCGCTATCGGGATCCCCATAGCTTTTGCACTTGATAATATCTTCTTTGGATATATGGTGGGTCTGGTCATCGGCACGGTCATAGGTTCACGCAATGAGAGTAAACACGAGCATGAGCTAAGACCACTAACTCCAAGAGAAAGAGAACTGAGAAAGAAGACCATCCTCATATTCGGAGCGCTCTTTGCCATAGGACTGTTCATTTTTGCAGCAATGGTCTACTTCAATTTCTGAAACGATCCCATTAATAAAGAAAAGATAAGGTAAGGTGGCAGGATCTACTCGTCCTGAGCCATCCTGTATTCTTTCAGCAAACTAACATACTCTGCTGCATTCTCTTTTACGTGAGTGATATCATCATCTGTCAGCGGTCTCTGAACCTTGCCCGGAACGCCTACTACAAGACTTCCTGCAGGTATCTTCTTTCCCGGTGGAACAAGGGCATTTGCTCCGATGATACAGTTCTCACCTATCTCAGCACCATCCAGCACCGTTGCATTCATCCCGATGAGTACGTTGTTAGCTATCTTACAGCCATGCACTACAGCACAGTGACCTATAGAGACATCGTCACCGATCTCAACACCATATTTGTCAGATGTGTGTATGACGACATTATCCTGCACGTTCGTTCTCTTGCCGATGATGATAGAACTTACATCTCCACGGATGACCGCCCCGAACCAGACACTGGAATGATCTCCAAGTACAGTATCACCGATAACGGTTGCATTCGGAACTATGAAAGCTGTTGGAGAGATCGATGGGGTTTTTGACTTGAATGGAATTATCATGATATCACTCTTTTAAAATGGTCATTATAGACAGCATAAAATCGATCATTTTTGCTTTTCAGAGCTTTTATTTTCAGTCTTGTCCTTGTCTTCGGATCCCCCATTATTACCAAGGTCAACTACCAGGTGGTTGCATCTTCCACTTTTTGCTCCACATATTTTACAATATCTTGCCATGTAATTCTCCTCTTAGATAATTAGGGCATGTTTATAGAATAAACCTGTGGGTGTTTTGTGGAAAAGTGTTCCAATTAACAAAAATAAATTAAAGTTTCAGCATCAATAAAGATCAGTTCTAATATCATTGAGAATAGACCCTTTTTGTTTGATATCTTTTGCCTGGTCAAGGTCGATTTCCCCGATGAGAAAAGTTTCCGCATTTCCAGCTTCTTCCAAAACACGACCCCAGCCGTCCGCGATCAAAGACCCACCGGGATAGACCGTACGCTTTCCCTGTCCAACTCTATTGCAGGCGACATGAGGTAGCTGATTCTCGATAGCTCTGGAAATGGACATGATCCTCCATGGATGAGCATAAAAGTCAGGGATCTCGGCTGATGATACAAAAAGGTCTGCACCTTCAACAGCTAATTTTCGTGCAACTTCAGGATAGCGAAGTTCGTTACAGATAATGAGTCCGACTGAAAGGTCATGTTTTTTCAACCTGATGGGAGCTATGCTGTCCCCGGATGCAAAATATTCTTTTTCCGGTCCGTAAAGCTGAACTTTGCGGTGTGAGCCTGCCAGTTTCCCCGATTCTATACAGAAACCCAGATTATACTGGGAAGGGAGATGATCATCTTTATTTATTGTGCCCTTCTCTCTTCTTTCTATTATTGAACCTGCAAGGATACAGTCATGTTCTTTTGAAAAGTCGCAGAGAGCTTCAATTGTAGGACCAGGAACAGATTCGGCAATCTCCTCGATCCGCTCATAGCAAAATCCAGTGGAGAACACCTCAGGAAAAACAAGCAATTCAGCTTCTCTGAAAACTGCTTCTTCTGCCATTTGAAGAGCATGGTGCAGATTATCATTCTTTGAACAAACAGAGACATTCATCTGGATGCAGGCAACTTTCACTGGTTTCACTCACCTTGAGATGAAGTATAAGAAATTGCACTAAATAAAGATAACCTGTAGTGATGATCATGTTTAGTTAATAGAAGCAAGATCATCAGAATCAGTCCCAATGTCAGCAGAAGAAGAGTGATCATCATAGCTGTTATGGCTCCTTCTTTGATCCCATACATTTAGTTGCATCAGCAACTATATATCTGATAGAGATGTATTCAAGCGAAATTGGTTGCATCTGCAACTAATTATCCATATATTCCAATGAACCTCAAAGGTGTACAAATGCAGGATAATGAATTCAGTGGAAAGTTCATCTCATATCTCCACCGATATGGACAGATCTATATCGATAAAAAGATCGAACCATATGGAATAGGAAGTGGACAGTTCTCTTTTCTTGTGCGATTGTACCACGAGGATGGTGTCAATCAGGAATCTCTTTCAAATTACCTGATGATCGATAAGGCCACTACTACGAGGGCTATAAAAAAACTCGTTGATGAAGGCTATGTTATCAGGAAGACGGATGAAAAGGACAAACGGTCATACCTGATATTCCTTACTGATAAAGCGAAAGAACTGGAACCTGAGATGAAAAAGATAGCTTCCGAGTGGGAGAACATCCTCTTCTCTGGTTTTGATAAAAATGAAAGAGAAGATATCGTGAACTCACTTGAGATTATGTTCAAAAACGTGTCCGAAACAATGCAGGATAAATAGGTCTTACAATGCAATTTAAAAAAACTCATCTTCTAATGCTTTGTGTCACTGCCTTTTTTGCAATGGCAGGAAGTGCTATTTTAGCACCGGTATTACCAGAGATGGTAGCCCCTCTGGGTACAACATCCCATGAGATAGGACTAATGATATCGGTCTACACGATATCGACAGCTATTTTCACTCTAGTTATCGGACATTTTATTGACCGTGTGAACCGTAAAAGCATACTTGTTCCCTGCCTTGTTATCTATGGCCTGATGGGACTTATCAGTTATTTTGTCTCTTATCTGCAATTGCTTCTTGTCATGAGATTCATACAGGGTATTGGCGTAGCAGGAATGATGTCTTTGTCTATGCTGATCGTAGGAGATGTGTACAAAGGCCATGATAGTTTACATGCAATGAGCAGAGTCAGTATGGCTATTGCCATTGGAACGGTGTCTGCACCGCTTATAGGCGGAGGACTGGCAATTCTGGGGTGGAACTATCCATTTCTATTTTATGCACTTTCACTGCCATTCGCTGTTCTTGTGATATTTTTCCTTCCGGAAACAAGTGTAAAGAAAGAAAATGATAGCCATAGCGGCATAATCGATGTGTTCCCAGTACTCAGGGATCTGCGAATACTATATACGGTCTTCCTGAGCTTTGCTATTTTCTTCCTGTTGTTCTCAGTGATCATCTACATGCCATTCATGCTCAAGGCTGTGTTCGGTTATACGGCAAAGCAAGCAGGATATGTATTGGCTTTCGAGGGAACGGCAGTCATTATAATGGCATCCCGTGTAAAGACCCTTGTCACAAAGTATTCGATGATACAGGTTATTACCGCTGGTTTTGCACTTGTCGGGCTGGCAATATTAGCTATTCCATTCACGAATTCAATTGTAACAGTTCTTCTCTTAATGCTGGTATTTGGTGCAGGTTACGGGCTTGCCCAAACCACGAATGATGCACAGATCATTCGCATCTCCCCTTCTGGATCAAGAGGTGGAGTGTTATCTATGCACAACACTATGAAGTACACCGGTCAGAGTCTTTCACCTATAGTGCTTGGTATAGTCCTTCTGCATTCTGACATCAACACGGTCTTTACGTTATCAGGGATCCTGGGTTTGCTCATTGCTCTGACAACATACCTGATGAAAGGCCACTTTGAAAGAATAGATGAGGAGATACATGTCAAAAGTACGAAAACATCATTGCCTTATTCAGTTTCACCTGAACCTTTGGATGATAGGGTTTGAATCAGAGATCCAATCATTCTACAGTCATTGAGTAGTGGTTGGGTAATTTATGTACCCGACCATGCACACTTTTTTGAAAATAGAGACTTAATCAGTATCTTGTTGAGAAGAGGATAATTCTTGATTTCAGTAAGCCTGTTTACTCAGTTGAAAGGCAGGATTCAGAGGCTATAAGGAAGAAGATACTGAGTATTCCATATTCTGACTGGAAGAAAATGGGATTTTCAAAAAGTACATTACACTACATGAAGAAGAATGCTGAAGCTGACAAACCGTTCACTCTTAATTCTCATGTTAGGAAAAGGTTGGAGATATGGTGAACAGAATCATAAAAAAAACAATAATAGGGGATTTTAATACACCTGAGACTTTAAAGGATTTTTTCCTTCTTTCATTTGCAATGAAGTAAGGAATCTCAAAGATTATCGAAATCCTCTTGTAATTTATTGCTGCTGGTTATTTTACCTGAGGCTACCAGAATGTAATTATCTAACCATTATATTACCAGTAAAGGGATAGTATATATAAGGATCATCATCATCCTCATTGTCTGCAGGGCCTAGGTACACAACAACATTCTCTCTGTCGCTGTAATTATCAAAAGCCAGATAAATGTTTCCATCATTAGTTTCCGATATACCGTTTATTCTTGCCTTTACATTATCACAACAGAGGTACAGATAATCCTCCTCTTCATCTACATATAAATATTTCACATCAGCATTCATTGTAACAAGTCCAATTTCTTCCAAATTTGCTACAGCCTGCATTCTTCCTGTTACATCATCCCCGGTCTTTAGTGCTGTGAAGGACAGGGTTATCTTTGCACCACTTTCGTCTTCGATATAAAATCCTCCACCGGTTACTATGTTGCTTATTGCTGAATCTGGCAATGATACAGGCGGTGCTGCTGCTGTGCTTGCTGTTAATGAAAGCAAAACTAAAAGTCCAAGTATCAAAGTGTATATTTTCTTCACTTATCATCTCCTCCTTCTAAATTCTACAATATAGTTATCTACATCTATAGAGACCACTATTAAGAAGGCAGGACATGCCAAGAATCACCACATTCAAAAAAAGAGGCAGTTATGCCTTACCAACCTCTAAAGACCAAAATATACTCCCATATACAATTCGTATTTCATTGTATTTATTCATTTGCAATAAATTTAATGAGTAAAAGTACAATATATTTTTTGAAAAATCTGCTTTTTATTAGACAGATTTTTGCAGTGAGAGTATATTTATTTTAAGATTCCCCTTTTTTCTTGTTAACTATATCTCCAAAACAAAATGCGACTGCCGGGATTCGAACCCGAGTTCAGAGCTTGGGAAGCTCCGGTCATAGCCACTAAACCACAGTCGCACATTAAAAAGATCGTAATAAGTGATATTGCATCTGACATTATAGATTTTGTGGTAGTGAGAAAGACATTACACATGTGGTTTTTGGAAGCCACTGGCATGTAAATAAGTCCAAAACAAGAGGAATCGGTAAATTAGAAAAAAGAATGTGGGGTTGGAAGATGAATTATGTCAATTCTCTCTTCAGGATCTTATGAGCAACATTGAGCTGCTTGAATTTCTCAGTGTCTCCGGTCGGTTTATCCGGGTGTAGCTCTCTTGCAAGCGTTTTATACTTTTCATTGATGACCGTGAAATCGGTCTCATCATAGTCGCAGCCAAAGAACTCGCGGGCTTCCTGACGCCTCTCATAGATATCTGCATCTTCCCTGAACTCGGAGATGAACTCGGACAACGTATTTTCCTCTGAAAGGACCCTGTTAGCCTCGATCTCAATTACCTTTGACAGGACATAGAGATTCTCAACATAGTTCTTCTGCATATTGTGGCTGTAATGCATACGTTCGTCTGCTATCCACCAGGTTGCAGAAGCCTTGGTCTTCTTCATTGCCATACGCTCAAGAGGGATCTCAATATCATTCTCATTGACACCGATCTTCCTTAGAACAGTAATTATATTATTCTGAAATTGCACAGCCCTTCTGGTACTGGCACCCTTAACAACCACAGAACCGAGCTCATGCCCTTTTATTTTAACCATTTGATCCACTCATTTTCGTTTTTAGAGACTTCACTAGTACCATGCTCCCTTATATAACCATATGCCTGATCAAAAATGACCATTCCCACCGACACGCACTAAAGCGCATTCGGAAGTAAAAAAGAGATGAACATCTCATCAGGAAACAAGAACAAGATATTGAGATGATGGAAAATAGTATGCAGAAACAATAGGAGAAACAGTATTGGAAATACTAAGGGAAGATCGTATGAGAATACCCTATGGACCTGTGTGGGTGAAGGAGAGGGGATCAAAGGTCCGATATTCTCATACTTCATCATCGAAAAAGTAAGTCAGAGGTATTCTACCCCGACATTCATTCCTTTGAGTTCAGGAACCCGGCTATGTTCTTACCAAGTTGCTTTGCACCCTCGAATGAGAGATCCTGATCCTCGATCTTGTTGATACCTACGGAATCCACCGTTGCGTCAGGGCCGTATATCATGGAGATACCACTAAGCTCGCACTCATCACCATAACCACAACTTACGCATGGGACATTTCCGAGGATCTTCACATCACCTACGACCTCCATGCCCTCTTCCTGCATATACGCAGCAACAGCATTCACAGCAGTCTCAGCGACCGGTGGTGCCTCTGGCATGCATGGAACAGCCGAGGTTATGATGATACCTCCGGGTTTTCCTCTCATGTAACCTTTCTTATGCCTGATGGCATACAAACGCTCAAGCATTGCCTTGGTCCCTGAATCGATGGATGAGTAAGGTGTGTAGCCTGCAACTATGAGTGCATCCGCATCCTTTACCTTCTCCGCGATAACGTTACCATCATCGCCAATGATACAGACATTTGTATTAACACATTTCAGACATGCCAGACATGGCTTGATAGTGTACTCGCTGAGCTTGATGAACTCCGTTTCCAGACCGGTTGCATCCAGTGCAGCCTTAAGTGCCCTGTCAGTGTTACTTTCAGGGATAGGTGAACCTGATATTCCTATTACTTTCATTTTTTAGCTCCCTTGATCGATATCTGCCCGCTACGGTTAAGCCCGGACATTTTTGTGATACCTGTATTTTGGGAGTGTACTGTAATATACTTAATCGGCACTGGAATGTACAAAGATATGTGCTGGTATAATGGAGTGACCATCGAAAGATATTGTCAGATCATATTGAACTGGTCTTCAATTTCTCATCTAACAGACCTTCCCATCATTTCCAGATAACATTGAACTCTATTTATATCTTGAAAAACAGAA
The DNA here is from genome assembly GCF_900114835.1 of Methanolobus profundi. Lineage (GTDB taxonomy): Archaea > Halobacteriota > Methanosarcinia > Methanosarcinales > Methanosarcinaceae > Methanolobus > Methanolobus profundi. The sequence goes on from NZ_FOUJ01000002.1 coordinate 155,072, forward strand.
TAACAAATATGGCACCCGGAACCTTCAAAGACGAGATATTTCGCAAGGCATTTCACCTTGCATCCGTTGCTATCGTTCTGGTATACTACTTTTTCGGAAAAACGACTGTTCTCTACTTCATGACATCCTATCTTATCATTGTCCTGATCATCGAGCACTTGCGCCTGGACCGTGGATACAGATTGCCTTTCGTACATCACCTACTGCGCAGGGAGGAAGAGACAACACTTGCAGGACATATCTACTTCACACTCGGAGCTATCGTAGCAGTTTCCATCTTCAGTGAGAACGTTGCCTATGCAGCATTGCTTATGGCAACCTTCGGGGACATGAGTGCAGCACTGATAGGCAAGAGGTTTGGCAGGAGAATGATATTCAGGAACGTAAAAACCCTTGAAGGCTGCATTGCCGAATTCATCGTTGACCTTGTTATTGGATGTGCACTGCTCTCTGACCCTGTTATCGCAATTGTCATGGCACTGGTTGCTACGGCTGTGGAAACCGGCTTTGAGAAGATAGACGACAATCTTGCAATTCCTGTGTTCTCAGGCTTTGCAGGGGAACTGCTGGTGATACTTACAACCTACATGAACTTGTAGAATATTATAGAATATAGTGAAAAAGATATCAATTTACAGATACATTCAACTTGTAATAGACGGAGAGAACAATGATCGAACATGATATTCTTATCGATAACATCCCGGCAATCCTATGGGGAGAGAGCAGCTCAAAGCTGTTTGTGGCAGTCCATGGGAACATGTCACACAAAAAGGACAGCCCTATTTCTATTCTCGCTGAAGAGGCAGTTCCTTTGGGTTATCAGGTACTTAGTTTTGATCTCCCCCAACATGGAGACCGAAAAGACGAAACAGCACCCTGTAAAGTTCAGAACAGCATCAATGACCTTTATAAGATCATGAACTATGCACAAACAAATGCTACCGATATCTCACTATTTGCCTGCAGCATGGGAGCATATTTCAGCCTTCTTGCCTGTAAGGAAATTCCCTTACAACAGAGTCTATTTCTCTCTCCGGTAGTTAACATGGAACACATAATTGACAATATGATGACATGGTTCAACGTAACCGAGGAACAATTGAAGGCTGACCAGGAAGTCCACACACCCATTGGACAAACATTGTACTGGGATCACTACTGCTACGTTAAAGAAAATCCGATCATTCAATGGGATTGCCCTACTGCGATCATTTATGGAGAAGAAGATAACATTTGCGAATATGACATCGTGAGTTCCTTTTCAAAGGAATTCAATTGTGATCTGACAGTAATGGAAAATGGCGAACATTACTTTCACACACCAGACCAGCTCAGCTTTTACAGAAAATGGTTGACAGAACATCTTTGCAAGTTGTGAATGATCGTCTGTGATCCTGAATTAAAAAAGAGAAAAAAAATGAAGAGAATGGCGATCAAATGCCACTCTTCAATACACTTGCGATCGCATCTTCCATTATCTGCAAACCTTCTTCAAGTTCATCCTCAGTGATATTCAGTGCAGGGAAGATCCTTATTCCAATACCCTGGGTCTGGGTGACAAGCAAACCTTTTTCCAGACATGAATCTTTAACCTTCGTGGCGATATCCTCATTCCGGAACTCGATCATAATAAGAAGTCCTTTACCTCTGACCTCTGCAACCACATCACTATATTCAGCCTGCCATTGTTCCATCCGGTCCAGAGCAATTTGACCCATTCTCTCTACATTCCCGGATATATCATTGTCGATCAGGTACTTGATAACTGCATATGAAACAGCACATCCAAGGGGATTTCCACAGTAGGTACCGCCGTGGTCACCTATCTCGAACTTATCTGCTACCTCTTCAGAAACAGCGAATGCACCAAATGGGAAACCGCCTGCAATCCCTTTGGCCATGGTCAGGAAATCTACTTCCACACCGCATTCACTGGTCAGAAAAGCAGGACCCGTCCTGAAGAATCCGGTCTGTATCTCATCTATTATCAACAGGCTGCCGTTCTTTTTACACAGATCACTGACACCTTTCAGATACTCACTGGAAGGTATGCGAATTCCACCCTCACCCTGAATAGGTTCTATTATCACTGCTGCCACATTCTCGTCCAGAGCTTCTTCCATTGCATTCAGGTCATTGTATGGAACAAAGCGATAATTCGGCATCAGAGGATGATACCTGTCCCTGCTCTTGGCCTGACCTGTGGCAGATGCTGTACTGATCGTCCTGCCGTGGAAACTCTGATAGGTTGAAACTATCTCTGGCCTGCCTGTAACCTTTCGGGCCAGCTTGATAGCAGCATCGTTGGTCTCAGCCCCGCTGTTCGTGAAGAAAACCCTTGTCAGATTGGAAGGAAGGATCTCCTGCATCAGGGACAGCAAACGTGCACGTGCCGGAGAATATGTCAAACCCGAATTAGGATTCTGTATGATCTTTTGCCCCTGTTCCACCAGAGCATCAGTGATGACAGGATTCGCATGTCCAATACATGTCACACCCCAGCCGGCTGTAAAGTCAAGGTATCTTCTTCCTTCTTCGTCCCAAACATAAACTCCCTCTCCCTTCTCAACGGAGATCTTTTGTTTCACGAAGAATGGTGCAAAATACTTGTCTTCTGCTTCAAATGTTTCCTTGCTTGGCATTGTTCATCACTTCCCTATCAGGTAGGGTTACTTATGTGGAACGACCCCAATTTTTATCAGGGATACGTTACAATGATCTGTAGAAGTTATTCCACCTTTATCAATCTATTGAGATGACCCGTCAAGTCTGCTATAAGACAGAGGACTTAAAGTAGGATCGAGCCGCATCCCAAAAAATAAACATCATTTACCGACGGGTCTCAGCTCATTGAGCATCATACTCGTTATCTGATGCCTGACCTGCTCCCTGCGGTCATATGTTGACTTGTAGTAGACGGTGATCTTAACACCATCTCTGTCAGAACCGAGGAAAAAGCTCACGCTGACATCAAGGGTGTTCCAGACCATTTCCTTCAACGCCTCTACCTTTGCAGGCAGATCCTCTGGAAGGTCATCCATTTCAAAATACATATCGAACTCGTTCCTGAACTTTCCCCTGCCATGATTCTTGATAGGTTGCTCAAGGAAGACCTTGTTCGGGATCTTAAAGAAATCATCATAAGTATCAGGCGTGGGAGTTACAACCACATAGAAAAGCCCGATATGCTTCACCTGTCCTTCAAGGTAGTCATCCTCACCAACCCTGATATAGTCACCGATCTTGAAAGGCTTCTTTGTAAGCAGGATGAACCAGATGAAATAGGAAAGAATGATATCTCTGATAGCAAAGGCAAAACCCGTGGTGATCAGACCAAGGAAGATGGCTATGTTATTGACAGTAATACCAATATACCAGAAAACCGCCAGCGTAGCAAGAAGATATACGAACCAAAGGTACATCTTGCCCATAAGTATGCGTTCCTCGATCTCTCCCATTTCCTCAAAATAATTGAGAAAACGATTTACGGTCAGTTTCGTGAAAAGTGTAGCTACGGCATAAGACACAAAAATGACAACTAGGGCTTCCAGTGTACCTGTCACAGCTTCCGGAACAGATATCAGATGCCTCTTATCAGCAGCAATTATTCCAAGGGCAATGAGGATCATCACTGCAAAGAACATGAAGAAAGAGTTCAATGACTTGTGCATTAGTTTTGACCTTACATATATCAAGCCACTTCTCGGTGTCTTTTTACCCATATACAAATGCTCCTTCATCCAGATATTGACCTTCTATTTATCGATGGTCTATCTATATCAGATCATCGACATATTCTGACCGGAGCCAGATGCAACTTTTTTAATATCATGCACACATACGAATATTTACTTACGCTATTGAACGATTATATAGACAGTGGATAGGAGGGGAGTAGCATAGACACAAAAAAGCTGATCATAGTCTTGATGATAATTCTGCTGTCTGTTATTTCAGTCAGTGCTTTCTTGCGTTCAGAAATGGAAGTGAATGATACAAACAGTATTTCCAGAGTAGATGATACAGAACAAAATTCAGGCATCATTTCAAAAGTAGATATTGAAAGTGGTCTTATTGAAGTTTCAGATGACTGGGATTCTTATGAAACAGTACTTATCAGCTCAGAGAAACTAAATGTTTCCGCATGGGAGGGAAACATAAACCTGACGTTAATGGATAAGAATATCGACATCATGATCCAGACATCCGGTGAAAGAACGGACAGTATATGGTACAAAGGTTTTGCTGATGGCAACCCTGATAATAACGTCGATATTAGCATCAGAGATGAGGGAGTGTACGCATCCATAACCACCTATGACCGGATGTACAACATATTTCCAACCGATATTGTTACCGACGGAGAGACCGTCCATCTGGTATCTGCGTACAATATTTTGGATACACGGGCACTGGAGGAAAAATACCCCATAGACCCTCTTACATTTGAGGTGATCAATGAGGACAACGTAGAACATGACTTTGCCATTGAGGTCTATGACCCATATCGCAATCTCATATTCAATGAGAGCTATTCGCTGCAACCCGGCGAGACCATCCAGTCACCTGAGATCAGCAAGGAACTCGGTTTGCATCGTTATGTGTACACACTTGACAATGATGAAAAATTCACAGAGAACGCTAGAGTTGAACGTTTGTCCGAGCTTGGTTCTTCTCAACGGGTCTCATTCATATTCATAGATGACCCTGAGATCCAGATGGCGATCAGGACAGAACAGGCATAAAAGTCCGATAAAAATACAATACCTGAAAGCAGATTCACTCTGCCTTCTGGTACTTGTCTATAATTTCCTGGAAGGAATCTGCAACATATGACAGGTTCTCTCTTCCAACCTGGAAAGTACTTAGCTTGAAGTATTTTGTAAGTCCGGACTTGATACCGTGGATGTTACGCTGTTTAAGCTCCTTGTACAGGAAATATCTGCCTTTCTTTGCGGTCTGGGATATCTCATAGAACACAGGTGCCTCGAAGAACATCAGGTCATGGTTGTGAGGTTTGTCGCCCATCTGCATGATACCCATATCCTCAAGTTTTGCTGAGAACCAGCGAGCATCTGCAACCTCATTGTCCCAGTTCCGTGTCCTGCGCACAACTTCCGGGAATGAACCGATCATGGTCATCACAGTAGCACCTCTTGCAGTACATCCTAGAAGCTCTACTTCCTTCACCTTGTGTGTTGGGGATTTCCTGAAAACGATGTCTGCATACTCCTCAGTTACACCAAGTACACCGATAGGACCTGATGATGCCATGGACTTGTGACCGCTTCCGACAACAAAATCAACGCCCATCTTCTTTGCATGTATTGGCATCCTGCCCACAGAATAAGCACCATTGAGCATCAGTGGAACATCATAACTGTGGCATATATCAGATATCCTTTTAACATCTGCAAGATTTCCGTAACTTCCGTCAGGATATGTGACCTGTGCCAGTGCCGGTGCCTTACCGGTCTCTGCAATTACCTCTTCGATGGCTGTTGCATAACCCTCTACATCAGTCTTATACTCAGGACTGCCACTGTGTGGGACGGTCTTCACGTTCAGCCTTGCGCGCTGTGCAGCAACGAAGGAAGAATAGTGAGCAAGTCCGTCAAGGATAACATAGTCGCCTTCCTGTGCCATGGAATGCATGACCATGAACTTGGATTCCCTTGCACCATGTGTGATCCTCACAGCATCGGTGTCCAGGAATGCAGGCAATGCATTATGGATGAATTCCTCTATCGGAGGTTTCTTGATCAGGTCGAGAACGCCACCACAGAAATCACAAACGGAGTATCCGTCTCCCCATTCAAGTAATGCCTTGCGGGCATCTTCTGTGAGTTTACCACCTGTCTGGAGCGGGTCGATGTTTATAGCATCCTTGGGACCACGCGCAATAAAACCGAATTTGTTGAGAGTAGAATCATCGAGTTCCATAATGTTACCCCTGAATAGTACATAAGGTCAATTTACAATATATAGGAATACTGAACTTTCCAATACTAGTTAAAAATGTTCATTGTAAAATACTTGATTAATTTCACATTCATACAGAACATGCAAAGACAAAGCTAGCCAGAATATAAAAAGAAAATAGATGAAAGAGCACCAGAGGTGCCAGTTCAAACCAAATTAAATATCAATAGCTTTCCTGAAAATCGTCATGAACTCGTCACACTGGTTCATAAGACTTTTTGTAGCATCCTTCACGACATCAATTGGATCTGCACCATCTGTCTTAACAAAAAGTATAGGATCACTTATTGATACGTGTTTCATATCGTATGTTGCTATCTGAACCCTCTGGTCATCGAGCAGAGCTGACTTGAGCATGTTGAGAAGAGTGTGGTTCTCACCTATGATCTCAAGGTGCATCTCATCCTCTGTTTTATCAATGATCTTCAATTCCATCTTTATCTCACCTAAATTAAACGATAATCGTAATATATTCTATCTCAGAAGATGCCTGTTCCGTAGTCTGAGGAGAGCTTTCTCTTCTCAATACGTCCACATTCCGGGCATTTCAATCTGTTGTTATCCTTGTCCATAGGACTGTGGCATCTTGAGCAGTATGCCTTCATAACACCAAGGTCCTTACCATCTGTGGTCAGGCGCATGTTCTGGGTGTTGATGACCTTTGCCTTGACAACATCGGAAAGAGAGAACTCCTGTCCAAGGTTCTTGACATAGGAATCCTTCACGTTGGAAACGTGGATAGCTGCTGCACCATTGGTCTGGAACTCACGTTCGCCTTTACCTTTGATAGCACCGACCTCTACAAGAGCAACGGACTCTCTCATGTTGACAACGCTACCTACAATGACATCACCCTCAACGATCTCAGGAGGAATGCTTGTCTGAGGCACCACTGATATGGTCCTTGACTTCCTGTTCACCTTTACGTATCCGGTATTGAGTGAATGGATATCTGCCACATTGACAAAGGTACCATTACCTGCCCTGAACTCTTCCGTAGTCCCTATTAAGTCTCCGGGCATTACAAAAACACTTTCCTCTGTGTTAACTTCGTCTTCTGCATCCATATCATCATCTTCCCTGGACCCATTCTCGGGTTGCATATTCTTCTTTCTTGCTCCGCCACGTTTGGAATGTTCCTTCTTTGGTCTGGCGGAACCTTTCTGAACCTCTGCCTGCACGTCAGCAGTTGCCTGTTCAGTCACAGTAACTTCTTCACCGGCAGCCTGATCCTCGGAATCAGATGGTTTTATCTTCCTGCGTGAAGTCTTTCTTCTATTTCTTATCCTAATTAGAATCCCTCATATGAGCTGAAATTAATATAAAAATGTGCTGCGTCCATGAACTTTTAAGTAATAACGGTGATAGCTGGTGTTACCGCACTATGCGATAGATCTCTACCTTTATCATCTCTACTTCTTTTTTATGAAATTTAAATGTTCGTTTCATTGGAAAAGCCGTTGTATACCAGTCAGTTATTCTGGCATCACCTATGAACTTACTTATAAAATCATGGCTCCCACAATTATGAATGGAATATACCACATCACTGGTTTTCAACGCACTTAAAAGAAACGGTCGATCATTCCCTTTGGTCTGTGCACCGAATGGAGGGTTCATCACCACAGTATCGGCATGCCCTTCAATGTCATAGATATCACTCTGGACAAATTCAACATCTACTCCAAGCTTTTCTGCGTTCTTCCTGGCTACTTCAAGGGCCTTCCTGTCGATATCATAGCCAATTACCTCCTCAGCACCAAGCAATTTAGACCCAATTGCAAGCATCCCGGTACCACAGCCAAGATCGAACACAGTTCCTTCAAGGTCACCCTGCATATACGCAAAGTGTAACATCTCAGCAGCCAGCAGAGCAGGAGTTGCATACTGCTCAAGGTTAACGTTAGGCCTGTCGAACCCTTCGACCTGTTCAAGTAACATCTCAAGTTTTCGCTGCTTCAAGTTCATTCACCTGTGATCTCATCGAAATGAAGGTCTTCCCATTCTCTCTCACCAAGGACGATCTCGAACTCCAGCGGAGTGAGCATTGGTGCATTGAAACGTCCTACCTCATCAATAGCAAGTCTCGGACATGCAGTATTAACAAAAGCATCCACCTTGAACTGTAATAGCTGGTCAGGGGTCACAAGGTCCATTGTTAGAATATGAGCATCCTTCCCGTGCGTCTTTGCCAGAGCCTTCATTTCCTCAGCAAGCTGCATACGTTCCTGTCCCGGCTTTGAGGACACAACGATACCAAAGACCTCAGCATCAAGTGACTTTGCAATAGCGACACTTCTCTGCTTGAGGATCTTTTTGCTGTCAGCTTCACGCAGCTCATTGACAAATGGGTCTGCAATAAGGACATGTTTCTTAGTTGCCAGTGAAACACCAAGAGGATGGAACTGACCACTTCCAATGTAGAGATACTCATCACAATCCGCGTTCCTTGCTGCAGAGAAATTGCACCCAAGCACCTGTCCCGGATAGGCGATCTTGCTGTCACCACTACAGATGACAGATTCCTTGCCATGTTCCTTCAGTACCGAAGCTACATCTTCCAGCTTATGAACGTGCTGAACAGTTGTGATCAGACCTATTCTCTTTCCCTTCAACTCAGGAACAGCAAGTTTCACAACATCCTTCACATCAACAGCAGAGCGTGTCTCAATGAAATAGACCTTCCTTGAAAGTTTATTGTCATCAAGATGAGCATGACCAAAATGGAAAAGGATGTCAACATCATTGATCAATGCAACATCAAGGTCACATGCACCAAAGCATGGATTCCCTGAAATAGATACACTGACCCCAGTCTCATCCTCGATCCTTGAAGCAATGCCAAGTGACCTTCTCTTGAAACCTTCCGGGAACTGCAGACCTATAGCCTTTGCACCGGTATCCTTTACGATAGAGATTATCCGGTCGATCTGAAAATCAAATGCTTCTCCATCACTCATGAACAGCCTCTATGGAAACACCTTTCTCGGTCACATCGATCCGTACAAGGGTCTTGACGTCGATACCCATGTCCCTTAATCTTGAGACACCATCGCCACGTTCTATAATTACAATATTGTCCGTTACAGTGGCACCAATACCTTCAAGCGCATTCATGAGCGCCACAAGTGTACCACCCGTGCTGATAACATCATCTACGATAAGTACCCTGTCACCTTCTCTTACATCATTGATGTAGAGTTCTCCTTTTGAGTAACCGGTCTCCTGAGAGAGCTTTATCTCACCCTCTAACTCATAGGGTCGTTTTCTGATAATTGTGAAAGGAATTCCGGTCTTCATGGACAGTGCAGTTGCAAGAGGGATCCCCATAGCCTCGATCGCAAGTATCTTATCAAAGTCCTTGGTGACCATTCCAAGTATGTGGTCAGTTACCTCATCAAGCAGTGCAGGCTCAAGCTGCGGAACGCCATCTGAGATGGGATGAATGAAATAATGATAAGCTCCCCTGTGAACGATAGGTGCATTCAGCAGGGATTCTTGAAGTATCGCTAACATAGTTACCGCCTTACTACTTGCCAGTATATAAAGGCAGACCGTTGGAGAAAAACTCCATGGTCATACCGTGGCAAAAGCTGTCTTCTGATCCCTTTCCTGCTTAATAGCAGAATAAAGGGCTTCCTTGCTCAGTGATCTTGGATGATAGTAACTTCCATTACTATGCATGGCAACCTCTTTGGCAAGTCTTGAACCGGTGTTGCTTATATCCACCACAAGGAGATTTACATGATGATCTGATATCTGGTTACATATCTGCCTGATCTCTCTTTTGATATTGCCGCCAAGATGCAGAGGAGAATTTGCGGTCCCGTCCGTTACAAGGATCATGATAGGAACAGCAGATGGTTCCTTCTTCACTTCCCTTACGAGGGTATCCAGACCCCTGAGCAGACCTGATGCCATTGGAGTTGTGCCTCCAAAGGGTACTTTCTCAAGATAGCGCTTAGCAGCTTCCACAGATGAAGTGAAAGGTAGCACAAGCTCACCGGAACGACCGCTGTATGTCACAAGTGAGACACGGTCCCTGCGCTGGTAAGCATCTTTGAGCAAAGCAAGTACCACGCTTGTGGTTATCTGGACCTTCTCCGTCTCGTCCATTGAACCTGAAGTGTCGAATACGATATTGATAAGACTGGAGATACGTCTCCTCCGTACCTTTTCCCTTATATCGCTCTTCCGGATCTCTATCTTCCCGTCCTTTGCATGATGTGCTGCTGCCCTTACAGTAGGAGCAATAGCGATATCAGTTATCTTCTCACCGGGCATTCTGTATCTTACATAACGCCCGCGCTTGCTCTTGGTAAGTACTTCTGCACGCCTTCCGGATTTCAGCCTGCCTGCTGCAAGTCTCTTCTTCTGGGAATTGCGGGCAAAATCATTGAGGATCTTACCAACGGTCTTGTCATCTTTGAGATCCTCCATCAACTTTTCAGAAGCTGACCTCTCATGAGCAGAACTAACTCCCAGATCATCCTCAAGTTCATCATGGCTGAGAACATGAACATATTCCTTTGGAGTTAGCTCAACACATATCTCCGGCTCATAGAGGCAGACCTTTGCAGGAGTGGTCAAAGTCTCTTCCTCGAAGCTCACAGAACGTGGTTCTTCAAAACTGAACTCCTCGATATCTTCAACGGCCTCAACAGCTTCATCCGGCTCATCTATTAAGAGATAAGCTTCGTCTTCACTAACAGCATCATTATCCTCAGCCTCTGGCTCAAGCAGACCTGCAAATGCAGACCTTTCCGGATCATCTTCTGAAAAGAAGTCAGTTACAACCGCATTTTCAGGTTCTGCAACATCGTCAGAAAGTATGATCGCATCATCATCGGGAATTTCCTCCTGAGTATTTCTGATAACATCTGCAACAGCAGAGTCAGATACACCAAGGATCGGCCTGAAGAATACCTGAGGGTCCATTTGCAGATAGTCTGAGTCTGCAATGATGTAGACATCCCTTATCTCGTCTGGCCTTATCTGATCCATATTGGAATAGAGCTGATCATACAGGATACCATTATCTTCAGATGTTAGCTCGGAAACAGAGTTGCGAGGTATACGCAACCCGAGCACAGGAACACCTATGAACATTACCTTGATGCCATATTCGCGGGGAAGGTTCCTGCGCAGGCGGTGAACAAGCTCACTCTCGCTCATCCTGCACCCCTATCATACTTTTCCATCTACGACTGCCCTGAGCTGGTCCACACTGAACTCTTCTTCCTCAAAGGGCTTCTTACGCATTCTGTGTGGCAGTACCATCTCTGATGCCTCGATGATATCATCATTGGTGATACGTTCCCTGCCCTCATAAGCAGCATTGGTACGAGCTGCACGCTCTATCATGATATCGGCACGGTGTCCGTCAACATTGAATGCTATACATATCTCGGCAATGGTACGCAGGTTCTCCCTTGTGGTAGAGACCCTCGGAAGTAACTGCATAGCCTTGATGATCTTAGAGCGAAGCTTCTCCTGTTCAGGCTCGTAATCGCGGATGAACTGTTTAGGGTCATCGTTGAACTGGTTACGTCTCTCCACGATCTCTATACGCTGCTCCACATCATAGATACCTGTGACCTCAACCTGTAATGCTATTCTGTCGAGAAGTTGCGGACGGAGTTCACCCTCTTCGGGGTTCATACTACCTACAATAATGAAATCTGCAGGGTGACTGACACTCACACCTTCACGTTCCACAGTGTTAACGTTCATGGCAGCAGCATCAAGAAGTGCATCCACAACGAAATCATCAAGCAAATTGATCTCATCTACATAGAGGATACCACGGTTGGCCTGTGCAAGAATACCGGGGTCGAATGCCTGGACACCCTGGCGGACAGCCTTTTCTATATCAAGACTACCTACTACCCTGTCCTCAGTAGCCCCTACTGGAAGGTCAACCACCTTCATCTGACGTTTACTGATGTGAAGCGTGCCGTTCCTTTTCTTCTCCATACATTCCCAGCAGAATTTCTCTGGGTCATCGGGGTTACAGTTGAACTTACACCCATCGATGATCTCGATCTCAGGAAGTACCTCGGCCAAACCTCTTACTGCAGTTGATTTAGCTGTACCCTTCTGTCCTCGGATAAGCACACCACCGATCGAAGGGTTGATGGTGTTCAGTATAAGCGCCCTGAGCATTTTTTCCTGTCCTACGATGGCAGATATAGGGTAGAGTACCCTGTCTGTCCTTGTAGCCTTGCGTGCGATCTCCTCGAGGTATTGTGAGGGTTCTTCCGCAGCCTTTGGAACTTCTTTTATTGTCCCTGTGATACTTGAACTCATAAAATATCGCCTTTCCCAATATGAATTATTGTAACTTGTCTATCAGTTAGTTATTTTCAGATAATTACAGATACCTCAGGATTATCGCTGATATGAGAGCGAGGAACAGCAGTACAAGACCACCTGCAAAAAAACCGAAGGCAATCCTGGTATGTACCTTCTTTTCAGGATTCTTTGAAAGCCCATTGAGCTCATACAGACAGAAAGAAGAGCTCAACAAGAAAAGTATCGATGATAACAGGAGCAATGAACCTGCTACAAGGATATACTCAGCTGTCCATGTAAGTGCCTTTGCATTCAGGAGATCAAGAAAGAAATCCTTTCCATGCCTTACATACGAAGCTGTGATCCATAACATCGTATAAGCTATTTCTGCGGCGCCCATTATCACGGAGCAGATCGCAGTTGTCATAAGCGTGACCATCATCCCTATATCGGGGATGTCAATATCGATTTTCCATTCATCACCCACAATTTCACCTTGAGAGCCTGTTTTGTAAGTATACCCTATCTAATACAAGATACGCAATATATGTATTAAAATAATAAAAATATACCTATTAAATAGATTGTGGTGTGACCGGGACTAAAAAAGAGAGACAGAGAAGATCAAATATCTCTGAATATTTCAAGTAATGTTAAAGAAAGGTCCCTGCTTATATCCACTGATCTCATCAATGTATCAGCCTTAGAAACATCAAGACCGAGCTCATTGAACCGATCCTCATCAATGGTATCACGCTCGTCGATGACCATGTGGTCAAGGAAGTCCGAGTAATATGATGCAACTCCATAAGAGGATACCTCGATACCCCTTGCGATCATTAGTTTCCCGGCAGGTCCGCTGACAGGTTCGGTACCGATGATAGGACTTACTGCAACTACCTTTTTGTCCATCAGGATCTCACGCATCCCTGGAAGTTCGATAACAGGACCAATGCTCGTGATAGGGTTGCTGGGTCCTAAAAGAACCTCGTCCTCTTTCTCAAGTGCATCCATGACAGCAGGAGATATCGATGCATTTTCAATTCCTTCCTGACATACTTCAAGGACCTCAGGTGCACCGTGTTTCCCTACCCAGAAATCCTGGAAATGCATTTTCCCTTCCGGTGTGCTGATCATGGAGGATACAGGGTCATCGGACATAGGTAATACTTTGATCTTCAGTCCGAATGACCGGCAAAGTTCCATTGTAGCCTCTGAAAGCGTCATTCCACCACGTATCAGGTCAGAACGCATGATATGTGTGGCGCGGTCAAGGTCACCAAGCATCATTACCTCATTGTGTCCCAGTTCCTTCATTGTCTCATGGGTCCGGTATGTGTCGCCCTTTATACCCCACCAGCGGGAACTGTCAAGTCTTCCTGAGAAAAGATAGAGAACTGTGTCTATATCAGGAGTAATAAGGTTGCCTGATATCCATACATCCTCTGCCGTATTGACAACAACGTTTATCTCTTCCTCGGGAATTACCTCGCGAAGACCATTCAATAATTTAGGAGTTCCTGTTCCACCTGAAAATATGATCATGTTCTACTCTCTTCCTGTTTATCGGAATATCATTATAAGATGAAGCGTATTTAAAATATATGAAAGTCATCCGTGACCCGATACATGGATATATTGAGCTTGACCCACTCACATTATCAATAATAGATTCGCCGCAAATGCAGCGATTGAGGAGAATAGGCCAGCTTGGGCTATCGAACCTGGTCTACCCCGGAGCTAACCACTCCCGTTTCGAGCATTCCCTTGGTGTAATGCATCTTGCCACAATGCTGACAGAGAAGATAGATACTCTGAATGAAGATGAAAAGCAGGAACTTCGGGTTGCTGCTCTTCTTCATGATGTAGGGCACGGTCCTTTTTCCCACGTTACCGAGAACCTCACAAAGACCTATACAAGGCAGCGTCATGAGGATGTCAAAGAGATACTGAAAAAAGGGGAACTTGGGGAGATCCTAAAGGATAATGGACTCAACCCTGCAAGTATCGAGGACCATATACAGGGAAAGACGGACCTTGGAAAGATACTCAACAGCGAGATCGATGTTGACAGGATGGACTATCTTGTGAGAGATTCGCATTATACAGGAGTTGCATTCGGGCTTGTAGACCATGTCAGGCTCATCAATGAGATGAAGTTCTACGAGAACAATCTCGTGGTAACTGCCGGAGGGGTCAAGGCAGCCGAATCACTACTTGTATCAAGGTTCCTGATGCATCCTTCGGTTTACTATCACCATGTCTCAAGAATAGCGGAGACCATGATCACAAGAGCAGTGGACGACCTAATTCAGAAGAAGACACTTGACCCCTTCGAGCTACGCAGGATGGATGATCCAAGGGTCTTCGAGATGATACGTAATGATGACGGTTATGCAGGAGAACTTGCACACCGGCTTGACAACAGGAAACTCTACAAGAGAGCACTTTACGTCGGGTTCGACGAAGTTGGAGAAGGAGCTCTCAAACACCGAAAGAACATCGAGAGGGTCGAAGCTGAGATAGCGGATGATGTAGGGATCGACCCGGAGTATGTTCTTATAGATATCCCGAGGAACCCGGAGATAGCAGAGATGAAGGCACTTGTCAAGGTCAATAACAGGATGTTACGACTTGATGAGGCATCCAATGTGGTTGCAACGCTCGAGCAGGCACATCGCGATAACTGGAAAATGGGAGTATATACTCCAAAAGAATACAGGGATGATGTAGCGAAAGCTGCCAGAAACTTCTTTGAGGTCAAAAGGACCATGAAGCAGTTCCGTCTGACAGATATAGAGGGATAGGATGTACCAGATAAAGAAAATTGCAGGCAGAGCCAGCCTTATACTGGACTGGAAAAAAGTGGGTGATGATCACATTGCCTGCCTAACAGGTGGTGCTGAACATGTGGGTGCTGTGGCAGTAGGTTTCTACGATAAAGGATCGGGAAGAGCATCGTCTTCGGTAATTACGAGCCCCGGACACAGGGAGACCGATATCGCAATGGCCGGTGCAAAGGTTATCAGCGAGACCTGCAAAGCTACATCGGTATTTATAGTTGGCATTCATCTTGAGAATATAACAAAAGATGAGATAGAGGAAATAGTCTCTGTTTCAGACGAAATGATCGATGAGCTGTCGGTCATAATTAAGGAGGGTTTCTAATGGAAATAGTAATAGGCATCAGTGGAGCATCCGGCTCTGCATACGGGATAAGGATACTGGAAATATTATCAAAGACGGACATTATGACCCACCTTGTAATAACAAAAGCTGCAAAACAGATCATTGATATAGAGACCGACTACGAGCTAAGTTATGTTGAAGGACTGGCGGATGCAGTATATGATGAGAGCGACTTCACAGCACCTGTTGCAAGTGGTTCCCACAGGTTCGATGGAATGATAGTTGCCCCGTGCAGTATGAAGACACTTGGAGAGATCGCTGGCGGAATGTCAGATAATCTGCTTGGAAGGGTGGCTGATGTCTGTCTCAAGGAAAGAAGGAAACTTGTCCTGATGACACGTGAGACACCTCTGAACCAGATACATCTTGAGAATATGCTCAGGCTTGAAAGGGCCGGAGGAATAATAATGCCTGCAAGTCCTGGATTCTACTCAAGACCACAGACCATTGATGACATGGTCAATTCTATGGCAGGCCGTGCACTTGACCTCATAGGCATCGATAACGACGTATACAAGCGCTGGGAGTGAGATGAGCCTCTCACGAATAAGGTTCTGCCTGAACACTGTATTCACCCTGTGGCTCAGGGAGATGTTACGCTATAAGCGTTCGCGTTCAAGGATAATAGGTTCCCTTGCAACGCCACTTTTTTTCCTTGTTATCATGGGCTCGGCCCTTGGAAGTTCCATGACCCTGCGAAGTGGCAGGTATATCGATTACATGGCTCCCGGCATAATCGGGATGTCGATACTCTTTGCTTCCCTTATGGGAGGGATATCGATCATCTGGGACAGGGAGTTCGGTTTCCTGAAAGAGATACTTGTCGCTCCTGTTGATCGGTTTTATACAGCACTTGGAAAAGCGGCTGGCGGAGTGACAACTGCAATGATACAGGGAACATCGCTCATGATCATCAGCGGGTTCATCGGGATAGAATATGTATCAATATGGAGAGAACTCCTCTGCATCCCCATAATGTTCATGATGGGCCTGGGATTCATCGGACTTGGCATAACACTTGCATCAAGGATAGAGTCACATGAGGGATTCCAGATGATGATGACCTTCATCACATTACCAACGATAATGACAAGCACGGCATTCTACCCAATGGAGGACCTCCCTGGATGGCTGAGCATACCAGTACACCTCAATCCCCTTACATACGGCGTGGAAGCACTGAGATGGATGCTGCTGGATATTTCAGATGTACCTATCACATTGTCCCTGATGGTCATCACGGCCTTTGCCCTGACCATGATGGGAATTGGCAGCTGGGCCTTTGATAGGGCAGGTGACCAATGACAAAAAAACGATCTTGCCTATTATACACCCTATTTTCATTGCATTTTTCGCCATTATCATCCAATTTCACGGCATTTTTCGCTTCATTTATGTACAAAAAACCAGTTCCTGCGAAACCTTTTTATACCATACTTGCCATGCAAGAGCTACCCTTCTAAGCTGATTGGGATAGTAGGGTAGCTTGGTCCATCCTCGAGCGTTTGGGACGCTTGGACTGCGGTTCAAATCCGCGCTATCCCACCAGATTCTTTTTACACTTTTCTTTAATTGTTTTGTGACCTTCAGTTAATTCTATCACGTTCTGACATGGATTAGTTTTATAACATATCTGCAAGGAATAATGACCCCATGGCAAACGTTAATGTGAAACTCTTTGCGAACCTTAGAGAGATCGCACAAACATCATCATTATCAATTACAGGCGATACTGTAAAGGACGTACTTCTTTCGCTTACAGAACAGTATCCTCCCCTTAAAGAACTAATATTCGAATCCGGAGATGAGCTGAAACTCTGCGGTTACATCAATGTTTTTCTCAACGGGAACAACATCAAACACATGGAAGGAATGGACACGGTCCTCAACGATGGCGATGAGATGGGAGTATTTCCTCCGGTCTCCGGCGGCTGATCACAAGGTGGGAACACGATGTTATTCAGAGAACGTACTGATGTAGGAGAAGCAAAGGAGATGTTCCTTGCTGCCATAAAAGGCATGGAAAGGACAGAACTGCTTCCTGCAACATCATCAATTGGAAGAGTGCTCTCAACAAGCATACTTGCACCACGCAATGTCCCGCACTACCGCCGCTCTGCAATGGACGGATTCGCGGTAAGGTCGGTCGACCTCATAGGAGCATCACCCACAAACCCTGTAATGTTACAGATAGCAGATGATGTGTTGGAAGGAACCTGCGCCCCTGTGAACACAGGGGACTATGTCCCTGATGAAGCCGATGCGGTCCTCATGATGGAAGATACCATCTCCATCGGAGATATGATCGAGATCCGCGCACAATTACACCCCGGAAAGAACGTGGGAGCGATCGGTGAGGATGTCAGGAAGAATGAGATCATATTCAACAAAGGTCATCTTCTCAGGCCATGTGACATCGCTGTACTGGCATCCCTTGGAATAAGTGATGTCAAGGTCTATGCAAAGCCTGTTGTTGCTATAATACCCACTGGCAATGACCTCTTACCCCTTCCAGGAGATGATGTCCCACCACCAGGAAAGACACTGGACATCAACAGCCTCATGATAGGCGAATATGTTGAAAAATGGGGAGGCATTGCACGTTATTGCGATATCGTTCCAGAAGATAAGCAGCTCATAGAAGATGCTATCAGATCCAATCTTGACGCTGACATGATAGTCGTGTCAGGCGGAACCTCCGTTGGAGACAAGGACTATGTTCCTGCAGTTGTCGAGAAACTTGGAAAGAAGCTCGTCCACGGAGTGGGTTTAAGCCCGGGAAAGCCAACAGCCCTTGGAGTTGCTGATAATGTCCCTATACTCTGTATGCCAGGATATCCGGCAGCAGGACTTGTGGCACTTTTCGCATTTGGCAAGCCTGCGCTTAAGAAAGCGGGCACTATCCCACACACACCAGAGATCACGATCAAAGCCACACTCAGCGGCAAGATCATGTCAAGGGAAGGATACGTCAGTTATGCCAGGGTCATCCTTGAAGGAGACATCGCACACCCTCTCATGACAGCAGGTGCCGGGATATTGAGCTCCATTGCAAAATCACATGGATTCGTAATTATCCCCGAGAACGTCGAGGGACACGAAGAAGGAAGCATAGTGGACGTTGTTCTTATTGAATGATCATATTTTCAAAGACCGGGCCCTTGAACTTTTAACAATCGGAGCAGGCGGGTTCTGCGGGGCGATCTCAAGATACCTCATAGCGGGGCTTTTTGAACCTGCACCAGGGACACTTGTGGTCAACGTGCTTGGGAGCATCCTGCTCGGTTTTCTCATGTACAGTTCCGAATATCTTGGTTACGTATCCCCAAGAATGAGAATGTTCTTTGGCATCGGGTTCCTTGGATCACTTACCACATTTTCCACATTCACCGTACAGACGTTCCAGATGCCCCTGATAGAAGCAGGGTTCAATATCTTTGCGAACCTGACACTTACCCTTGCAGGAGTGTTCACCGGAAGGAGTATCGTGATATATCTGGTGAAGAGGAGGGAAGGAAATGGTATCTGAGATAATGCTTGTAGGCATAGGCGGTTCCATCGGCGCCATACTCAGATATCTTGTGTCAGGCGCCATCCCAAAGGTAAACGGGATACCTGCCGGAACCCTTGCTGTGAACTCCATAGGCTCTTTCATACTTGCAGCATTCACATTCACTTCAGTGGAAGGAACACTACGCTTTTTTATTAGCGTAGGAATGCTTGGTTCATTTACAACATTCTCGACCTTTGCTTTCGAGAGCTTCAAGCTGCTGGAAGAAGGAGAGAGCAGGTATTTTCTTTTGAATATAGCACTTAACGTAGTTGTATGTCTTTGTGCAGCAGCCCTGGCACATCTGATATTTGTACCTTACTAAAAAAAGAGGCGAGAGAAGAGGATATTACCCTTCTCAGATAATATTGAAATTGAGCAATGCTGCCAGCAATAGCAGGATGATACCGGTCACCAGACGAACTTCGACACGTCTTTTCTCCCTGAAATCATTGACCTTCTTCGGGTCAAGGCCAAAGGCAAGCAGCGCGCCGAGTATCAATATTGGGAGCACGACACCCAGATTATACAGACCCAGATAGAGTGCCCCTCCTACAACATCATCTCCCGTTATGAGCATCTCAAGGATCATTAGATAGACAGCACCCACACATGGAGCCTTGACAAGTGAAAAAAGGCCGCCTCCAATGAATGAGACCACAATGATATTCCTGCCTTCTGCCTTTCCCATGAAGTCCACAAAGGAATGAGGCGTTTTGAATGATGATCTTGAATGTTTCCTGATATAGTAAGCATCGTAAAGATGCCACAGCCCAAGGAAGGCCACTAAAAGGACCATCAATGTTGTGATGGTCTCCCGAATATCCGGGAAGTAGCTGATAGTGTTCAGGATACCGAAGCCTACGACCATATACGTCACAAATATGCCGGCACAGAATCCGGTCACCAGCACCAGCATATCTTTACGGGAGCCACCTGAAGATACAACAACAGATGCCAGAAAAGCCATTACTGCGATAAGGCAGGGATTGAACCCTGCAAGCAAGCCTGCAATGAAAATAACCAGTGGAGTGGAATCATCTGTAACCCACGATGAAGAAGGAAGATCATCCATATCTGCAGGACCGGGGATAGGAGGTGCTGTCTCGATCGCTTTGGAGAGCATGGTCTCAAGCAGTTCTGTATTGCCCTTGTAATCACTATAGCTTATCACTATGCTCTGGTTGATAACTATAGCAGGGACAGCACTGACACCATATTGTTTTGCCAGACTGAAAGAAGATGTTATTTCATGAGCTGACAGGTTTGCAGAAGGATAACTGGAAACTACATTTTCAATTACCGGAGACGCCTGTGCGCATTTGAGACAGCCGTCCTCATAGAAGTAGTCCACCGATACATTCCCTGCATGAGCTGATCCGGTTGCAAGGATGAACAGCAACAACAGAGAAAGAAAGATCCTGCCTGAGTTCATATCAGTGGCAGGATGTAGATGAGCAGGTCTTTTTGTCATATTCACTTTCTGAAACGTATTTTGTGCTGACCTCGAAAAGTTCGCCGTCACTGGCTGAGACATAACCCTCTATCACATTCAGAGGCTTCACACTGGAACATGCACAGGTACGTTCCATTATCTCGACCTTCCATACGCCTTCTTCAGATGTACTGCCATTTGGAGAGGAATCCACCAGAGTAGTGGCATTTACCCTCCAGTCAGGAACCCTGAAATTACTTGCATAGTATTCTGAAGCATTATTGTCGGTCATAACTATCCCTATTGCCTGCTCGCTGGTTATAGTAGTACCACCATTATCAGGACCAAGCAATATGTATGCACCAACCACGCCTACACACAACACCACAGCGATCGCTGCAATGATAGTTGATCTGCCTTTATCCATATTTTCCACAAGTAGTATGAATATCATTTATGCTATAAATGTTGCTGAATGAGCCAAAAATAAAGGATGATGATCTGCTATATATACACACAGGACAAATCAAAGAATGACTGATGTTTAGAATAGGACCATGCAGCAGAGGGAACATATTATGAGAACTTTACTTCTAAGGATATATCTCAGTGAGAACGACAAGTACAAAGGAAGAACAGCACACCATGCAGTTATCGAATTCCTGAAGGAGCAGGGAATTGCAGGAGCTACGGTCCACAACTGCATAGAAGGTTATGGGGTCCATCACAAGATACATACTGCAAGCGTTCTGAGACTTAGTACGGACCTGCCGGTCATCGTGCAGGCAGTTGACAGAGAAGAAAAGATAAGGGACCTCATCCCGAAACTCAAGGAAATGCTACCTACTGAACTGATGATCGTCCAGGAAGTAGAAGTTGTTTCAGGAGAAGGGTTCAGGGAAGGGATCTAAGCAGATCACCTGTAAAGCACTACTGTGCTTCCCCTTACATCTATAAGAGTTGTCTTTGTGGCTTCTGCGAGTTTTTCTGCAGATGTCTTGATATCCTCGCCTTCTGCACTTGTCTTTAACATCTTGACCTTGATCAGGCGGTTAGCCTTGACCTGCTTTTTTATTTCTTCAAGTACAGGATCAGTGACCCCGTTCTTTCCAATATTGATGATAGGTTTGAGCTTTGTGGCTTCGCCCCTTAATTGATATATTTTTTCTTTATCCATGATAGATACACCTGATAAATAGTCCTGTATAAATGCTTTATCAATGATAGTATAAAAATGTCGAGTCAGAGAGAAATACCAGCAATTTCCAGATCACCGAATGTGACATAAAAAAGACATTATGTTCTCTTGAGAGAAAGCTCGGTGCCTTCAATACTGTATTCGAACCAGGGTGTTGGCTTTGAGGTCAAACCTACTACCCTCATTGCATAGGAATCCCCTACTGCCTTTATCTCGATCATCCCGTCAAAGAGCTGTTTCAGAGTGGCTATGGTCTGAGCGTCGTGCATCTCATCTTCAACTACATAAAGACCAAAACCGTTCGCTGCCTTTACACGACCTGTAAAGACATGAAGGAACCTGAACACGGTCTGTATGTTAGAATACATAAGAATAGTGGACAGTGAGTTGATACAGAGATGGATATGTTCTTTCTGCTTCCTTACAAGCATCTCTTCGAAGAACTGGCTTATCTTGACACCTATCCCGGTAAGATCGACAGGACTTGAAGCCCTCTTTATCTTATCCGTATCTGCGGCTGCCATTCCAAGGGTCTTGGTGACACAGTCAACCACACCGATATCGGCATCTGCAAGAGACATTCCATTATCTTCGAACCATCCAAGTACGCGTTCTCCGGGTTCGCGCGTAGAAACTATTATAGCCGAACCATCAGGGGTCTGGCTGTTAAAAATGATCGCGTCCAGCAGATCATCTTTCCGGCTCATAGGCGGGCCTATCATCATCAGATTGGTTCCTTCCCGGATGCCGCCAAGCAGATCATCCAGTTCCTTGATGCC
Source organism: Methanolobus profundi (assembly GCF_900114835.1). Classification (GTDB taxonomy): domain Archaea; phylum Halobacteriota; class Methanosarcinia; order Methanosarcinales; family Methanosarcinaceae; genus Methanolobus; species Methanolobus profundi. Next base: position 177,502 of record NZ_FOUJ01000002.1, read on the forward strand.
TAAAGAGTACCCGGACATGCTTCCCTCTTCATTGGGATCGTATATAGGATTTGCCCCATCATAGCGATATGCAAATTTTGTGTATGGGACTGTCTATGTTATTATCGGATCCTATACAATATATAAATATTAACATATATAAATGTGCCTTCTGGCACATTCTAATTAAATAAAAGATACAATATAAACCTTTTTTGGTTATTGCCGAGCGTGTTTTACGAGATGACCAGCTTCAGGAAGGATTATCTCGCTCAGTGCAAGCTCAACTGCTGAAGGAGAACCAGGAAGACAGAACAACACTTTTCCCCTGAGCAATCCTGCTGCTGCCCTTGTAAGAATTACCGATGTGCCTATCTGCGCTATGCTCTTATGCCTGAAAAGTTCACCAAACCCAGGGATCTCCTTTTCGAACAGAGGCACCAGTGATTCAATGGTCACATCCTTGGAAGCAAGTCCTGTTCCACCACTTGTGACTATGATATCAGCATCTGATTCTATAGCACGATGCACAGAACCCTTGATAAGGGAATCATCATCGGGGACCAGTTCATATTTGGCGACTGTATGCCCCTTTGAAAGTACAAGGTCCCTCATGAGTTTTCCAGAGCCATCATCTGCCTCATCAGGTGATGTGACGCTGCCATACTCCTCGAACCGGGAAGTCGACACTGTTACCAGATAGAATGAGTACGACCTCTCTGCACCTTTTTTATGCTCTGTTGTTGATGGACTGCTCATACGAAGTATTTATACATTAATAAGTATAAGAACCACTCGATTCAAGAATGAGAACACTGGCTATAGATGTTGGTACCGGCACTCAGGACATACTCCTGTATGACACGGAAAAGGAAGTAGAGAACAGTCTTGTAATGGTCATGCCATCACCCACGGTCATCATTGCCGGAAAGGTAAAGAAGGCAACTCAAGAAGGGAAGGATATTTTCCTCAAAGGTGATGTCATGGGAGGAGGACCATCTGTAAGAGCCATCAGATCCCACATCGATAGGGGATACAAAGTGTATGCTACCAGAAATGCCGCTCTCACAATAAAAGATGACCTTGAAAGGGTCAGGTCCATGGGTATTGAGATCGTAGATGAGGATCAGGCCCCTGCAGAAGTAGAAGAGATAATAATGCAGGATATAGACCAGGATGCCATTGGAAGAGCGCTCATGAACTTCGGAGTGGAGATGCCGGACAGTATCGCTGTAGCGGTCCAGGACCATGGGAATTCACCAGATATCAGTAATCGTATCTACCGGTTCAGGATATTTGAAAGGCTGATCGACCAGGGAGGCGACCTAAGTCTTTTTGCATACAAAAGAGATGAGATCCCGGAGGAGTTCACCAGAATGGGGTCAGTAGCACGGAATCTGGACATAGGGGATATCATTGTAATGGACACAGGACCTGCGGCCATTTTCGGTGCATTGCTTGACCCGGAAGCAAAACAACCAGCTATTGTTGTGAACATCGGTAATGGACATACCCTTGCAGCAATAGTAAATGATAATAAGGTAGTAGCTCTTTTTGAGCACCATACCTCAGCCCTTGACGGTAAGAAACTGCAGGGCTACATCGCTGCCTTTGCAAGTGGAGAACTTGGTTTTGAAGAGGTATTCGACGATGGTGGACATGGATGTTACATAAAGGAAACTCCGGGAAAGGATGCCATCAGGTCGATAATGATCACAGGACCAAGACGTAATATCCTTCAGAATATGGAAGAAGAAGAGAGGGATAGAGAGATATGGGGCAAGCTCCATTTTGCAGCACCTTACGGAAATATGATGCTTTCCGGCTGTTATGGATTACTTACATCTGAATTCATAGAGGATCTTTGAACCGGTGATAAAACTTATAAACTCCTAGGTAGTAGGAGGACAGCCATCGAGATTAATCCATATATATTGTTGACAGGCAACATCAACAAATACAAATATATACATATCAATTAGGATACAGATCCAGATGAGAAGGTCAATGATACTTCAAGATAAGTATCATACATTATTTCAATAATCAATTCAAGGAGATTTTATTCATGGTAAGAAAACCAGCAAGTATGTACAGGAACGTCAGACAACGTTCATTCACCAGAAGGAAATACATGGGCGGTGTCCCAGGCAGCCAGGTAATTCACTACGACATGGGTAACAGAAGCGCCGAATTTCCGGTAAAGGTAACACTCATATCAAAAGAGAGATGCCAGCTCACACACAAGTCACTTGAAGCTGCACGTATCACTGCTAACAGAGCAATGACAAACGCTGCAGGCCGTGCAGGATACCACATCAAGCTCAGAGTATACCCACACGAGGTACTTAGAGAGAACAAGCAGGCTACCGGAGCAGGTGCAGACCGTGTATCCAGTGGTATGCGTGGTGCATTCGGAAAGAATGTTGGAACCGCAGCAAGGGTTTCAGCAGGTCAGAAGGTATTCACAATTTCAGTTAACAAAGAGCACTTTGCAGTAGCAAAGGATGCACTAAGAAAAGCTGGCCAGAAACTCCCAACTCCTGTCAGGATCGTAGTAGATCAGGGACAGGAACTTGTGCAGTGAACAGACCTAACAGCGAGGGATAAAAGATGGAAGATTACGAAGCGCTTCTTGATCGTGCAATAGCAAACTTACCTGACATGGAGACTACGGATGCCCGTTTCGTAATCCCTGAGCCTAAGATCATGGTGGAAGGTAAGACCACGATCCTTGATAATTTCAACAACATTGCAGATGTCCTGAACAGGGAACCTGACCACGTGATGAAATATCTCACACGTGAAATGGGTACAGCAGGTAAGATCGACGGTATGAGAGCGGTTTTCCAGGGAAGGTTCTCAAAAGAGCAGATCAAGTCGAACATCGAAGCATATGTTGAAGAGTTCGTCATGTGTTCAGAATGTGGAAGACCTGATACCCAGCTTATGAAAATGGACCGTATCATGGTGTTGAAGTGTGCAGCATGTGGTGCACACAGACCTGTGAAGAAAAGACGTGCCAGTGCACCTGTCAAACAGGACGCCATTGAAGAAGGCAAAGAATACGATGTTCGTATCGATGCTGTTGGTTCCAAGGGTGACGGGATCGCTAAGATGGACAGGTTCACCATCTTCGTACCAGGTGCTGCAAAGGGTGAGACTCTCAAGATAAGGATCAAGAGGATCAGCGGAACCCTTGCATTCGCCGAAAAGGTCTGATACCTGATAACAGGTATCATTTTTCTTCTTTTTTTTTCAAAAGCAATTATTATATATTCATTGAGCCGTATTTATATTAAAAACTCGAAATTAATCGCTCGAGGAAAGATATGGCACGAGTACCTACAGGAATACCAGGATTTGATGAGCTTATAGAAGGTGGGTTCATTGAGAATGATGTAATTCTCCTTACCGGAGGGCCCGGTGCAGGAAAATCAACTTTTGGATCGCAGTACCTGTATGCAGGAATTATGAACCATGATGAACCGGGAGTCTACGTCACATTTGAAGAGACACCTGCCCGGATCATGAGAAATATGTGGAGACATGGATGGGACATGGAACGTCTCATCAAAGAGGACAAGCTTCGCGTAATAAGGGCTGACCCAATTGCATATGACCGTTACATCAAGAAGACAATGGAGCCTGAAAAGGTAGGGGACCATGAGAATGCCACTCTTGAGACAGTGCTGAAGCAGATCTATGCAAGTGTCAGGGAAATAGATGCAAAGCGTCTTTTCATTGATTCACTGACATCCCTGAAGATATCTTCCGATCCGGTACATGTAAGACATATAATACTCGAGTTCATCAAGAACGTTGAAAGCTTTGACTGCACTACTCTCATCACCAGTGAGATCAACAAGGATCCTGAGAATTTCAGTGTTGAGGAATACCTTGCCGAAGGAGTTATCTGCCTTAAGGTCAACAGGATTGGCGGAGAAAGGATCAGATCCCTTGAGATACTGAAAATGAGAGGCGTAAAGCATGATGAAGTGCTTCGTCCATACATAATAGCCGACAAAGGCATAATTGTCTATTCATCCGAATCTGTTATAGGTAAGGAAGCTGATGTATTCTCCCTCGATAGGTGTACAATCCCTGGGGAAGAGTAAATGAAATCCGATAAAAAAGATTCAGATAACAAAGACATTACATTGGTTTCAATACCCGGACTCTCGATCAAAATGGACAAAAAAGCCGATTTTGTCCACTTGAAGGCGCATGGACCTTTACGAAAAGCATGTGCCCCTTTTTTGAAAAGGATCAATGAAAGGTTGAAAGAGGAAAAACCTGCCTTTGTAGATGAGGATAAGGTCATAGCGTCAACATGGCTGCCACCGATCCCAAGTAAGGCTTTCAACAGGTTGCTCCTTGCAGAAACACAGATAGCACTTGGAAGATACATCCCGGAAACTGTTTCCTTTGAGATCACACGCAACTGCAAGTGTGATTGTGAGCACTGTGTTGTCAGTGGAGGAGAAGGAGACCTTGATATTGACACCGTTAAGAGAGCTATCGATGATGTACTTGACATGGGTGCAATGGTGATCGTATTCACCGAAGGCGATCCTATGCTCCGTGAGGATATCTACGAGCTCATCGATTATGTGGACAAGGAACGCGCAATTGTCAATATGTACACCCCGGGCACTGAGATGACACCTGAGAATGCAAGACGTCTCAAGGAAGCAGGACTTCATAATCTCCTTATCAGCGTTTACTCAACTGAACCTGAAAAGCATGATGCTGTACGTCGTCTTGATGGCGCCTATGAAATGGCTACCAATGCCATGAAGATGGGATTAGATGCAGGATTACTTGTTACAATGACAACCCACGTGTCACCAAAGAACATCGATGAACTGCCTGCAATGTACGAACTTGCAAAAGAGATAGGAGTACACGAGTTCTCACTCTGGGAGTCAGTTCCCAAGAAAAAGGGTGATGCGATCATCAGCGATGATGACAGGAAGAAAGTACTGGAAATGTACCACCGCATCAATTCAACCAAAGGTGGACCACGTATATTTGCCAACACGTACTTTGAGGGAGAGATGCTTGGATGTATGGCAGGACAGCGCTGGCTGAATGTCTGCGTTGATGGTCTTGTAAAACCATGCTGTTACATTCCTTTCCACTATGGGAACATACAGGAAAGTTCCGTAAAGGATATCTGGACAAAGATCCGCAAGGACAAACATTTCAGAGGTCAGAGAAGCAGATGCCTTATGCAGGAAACTGAGTATCTCCAGCTTGTTGACAAGATACCTGAAGATGCATCAAAGCCTTATGATATCGATAAACTCGAAGTATAATTCAGTTTATCAACTTGTTTTTTCTGAAATGGACTCTTTCATTGCCAGGAATTTCCTGAAATAGCCATGCATCTGGTAATAAGACATCATTAGATAGGTTCCGCAAAAGAACACTATAAAACCCATATCCGGCTTAATGAAAGTATCCATTGTGCGCATAAGATACAGAATGAAAAATATAGAGCCGCTCAACCATAATGAGTATATTAGTGCTGCTTTTTTTGCACCGTATTCCAGAGCCAGTTTTCCCCATAATTTATTACCAACAAGGATCTCTTTGATCTTCAGCTCTTTTGAATAGTCATTTTTATTAAAACTAGCCATCATTCTTTGTTCCTGGAACAGAAGGATATTCTTTCTTTTACTGATGGCAAACAGAAATGACACCATTAAACATAAAATACCCAATAGAGGACTGAAATACATTGCAGTAAATGACATGAGTATCAGGAAAGAAACAATCACAGGAAGATAGCTTTCATGATCCCTACGTGTACGATATAGATTGTAAGATCCAATTATCAGAAAGAAAACTGCTGCCAGCAAAAATATTATATTCATCGCAAATACCTACCATAAAAATCGGGGCAATATTACAAATATTTAATGCTTATTTGATTTATTTTGTACAGATGAATGGCCAACCATCCAATTTTCCTGATAAGAACATTTACATATCACTAGGTATTTTTACTAACAATTTCATGTGCAGGTATTAATTTAAAAAAGGCATGAATATTAACTTAATTTGATCAAGAGGCAATATATGAACATGAAGATCGACCCCTGGAGCGCATTGAACATTGATGATTATTCCAAATTATTCGATGAATTCGGAATACTGCCATTTGATGATATGGTCCGGGAAATAGAGGATCCTCACAAGTTCATGAACCGTAAGATAATCTTCGGACATCGTAGCTATGACCTCATCACCGATGCAATGAAGAACAACAAACCGTTCTCAGTAATGAGCGGGTTCATGCCATCCGGAAAGATCCATCTCGGACATAAGATGGTTATGGAAGAGATCATCTGGCATCAGCAGCAGGGTGGCGATGCTTTTGTGGGTATTGCAGACCGTGAGGCGCATTCCGTCAGAGGGATGTCCTGGGAAAGATGCAGGGACATCGGAATAAATGAATACATAATATCTCTAATTGCACTGGGTCTCGAACCTGATGGACATATCTACTTCCAGTCAGGCTCTGAGCAGGTGAAGGACCTTGCATTCGAACTTGCAGCAAAGGCAAATTACTCAGAGCTCAGCGCGATCTATGGGTTCACAGGTGAGACCAATGTCGCACACATGCTCAGTGCAGTGACCCAGAGTGCGGACATACTTCACCCACAACTTGAGGAGTACGGCGGACCAAAACCAACTGTTGTACCTGCCGGCGCTGATCAGGACCCACACATACGTCTGACAAGAGGACTTGGACACAAGATGAACATGTTCAAGATCGAAGGCAGGGAAGACAAGAGCGGCAACAAATACTTCAGTGTCCGCAGCAAGGGTGCACCTGAAGAAGCAATGAAGGAATTAAGCCAGCGCATCCCTGGAAAGACAAAGCTCTTTGAAGGGCATGTTGATGTATTCAGTGCGGATAACTTTGAAATGCTTTTAAAGACCGTAAGGGATGTTGAACTGGAATTTGGAGGATACGCATTCGTACCACCATCATCTACATATCATCGATTCATGTCAGGACTGCAGGGCGGAAAGATGTCAAGCAGTGTACCTGACAGCTATATATCGCTCACAGAGGAAACAAAGGGTGCTGCAAAGAAGGTCAAGAGAGCAAAGACCGGCGGCAGGATGACACTTGAGGAACAGAAGAAGCTTGGCGGTGAACCAGAAAACTGCTCTGTCTATGAGATGTTCCTTTTCCACCTGATAGATGACGACGAGGAACTGGCACAGATATACACTGAATGTCGTGAAGGAACCAGAATGTGCGGTAACTGTAAGGCTCTTGCAGCTGAAAGGACAGAAAAGTTCCTCAAAGAACATCAGGAACTGCGTGAAGTGGCAAAGGACAGACTTGATGAATACGGATTATAAGTATCAATAACACAGGCAATAACAGGTGTGATCATGAGCTCCCAATACAACCTTACATCCAATGAGAAGAATGCACTCATCGCATTGGAAACATTAAATGATGCAAGCCCAAAAGAGCTGGCTGACAAAGTAGAAATGAAAATGGAAACTGCAATGCAGGCTGCTTTTCTGCTTGAAGAGAAAGGACTTACAAAAGTAGAGGAAACTGTAACTGAGATATTCGAACTTACAAAGGAAGGCAAGAAATACGCAGAAGAGGGCCTTCCTGAAAGACAGATCATCGACTCTATCTCAGGCCCAACTCCTATGGACGAACTCAAGGAGAAGTTCAATCCGGCAGTAGCAGGCATTGCAACTGGATGGCTGCGCCGCAAAGGATGGGCAGGCATTGAGAAAGGAATGATAGTTCCAACCGGCAATGCTGAAAAAGGTTCAGATGAGATCGTACTTGAAGCGTTTTCCGGAGAGCAGAAGACATTTGAGGAACTTGGAGCGGATAAGAATGTCATCAACGACCTGATCAAAAGAAAGCTTGTAGCCAAGACGGAGGACAAGCAGAGGAAAATAGTGATCACAGCAGAAGGTAAGGGTCTCGTTGCAGCAGGAATTACTGTGGAAGAGGAAGTCGCACAGGTAACTTCCGAACTCCTGAAGAGTGGAGAATGGAAGGAAAAGAAGTTCAGACCATACAATATCCACACTGTTCCAAAGCCAATATATGGAGCAAAGATCCACCCATACCAGCGCCTGATCGATGAGATGAGACGTATTTTCCTTGACATGGGATTCACTGAGATCAAGGGCGAAGCAGTACAAAGCTCATTCTGGAACTTCGATTCATTGTTCCAGCCACAGGATCACCCTGCAAGAGAGATGCAGGACACATTCCACCTTTCAACCACATCTGATCTGCCAGTGGAATACAAGGACAACGTATGTGCTATGCACGAACACGGAGGCGAGACCGAATCCACCGGATGGGGAAGTAAATGGAGTGAAGAGATCGCCTGCAAGAATGTACTGAGGACACATACCACAGCACTGACAATAAAATATCTTGCAGACAACCCTGAAGCTCCGGTCAAGGCATTCTCTATTGACAGGGCTTACCGCAGAGAGACCATTGACCCCACTCACACACCAGAGTTCGAACAGCTCGAAGGTGTCGTAATGGACAAGGATATGTCATTCTCAAACCTCCTGGGATGCCTTTCTGAGTTCTATCACAGAATGGGATTCGAAGATGTACGTTTCAGACCAGGATATTTCCCATATACAGAACCAAGTGTAGAACCGGAAGTTTATGTGGACGGACTTGGTTGGGTCGAACTCGGCGGAGCAGGAGTATTTAGAAAAGAAGTCACTGCGCCACTTGGAATCAAATACCCAGTACTTGCATGGGGACTTGGCGTCAGCCGTCTTGCAATGCTTAAACTGGGACTCAAGGACCTGCGTCAGTTATACCACTCAGATATCGACTGGCTCCGCAAGAGCGAGGTATGCCAGCTGTAAGCTGGTACACCATTTATTTCTTTTTTCCTTTTTCTTTTAAAAATCATCTTCTAGCAGATATTATTATTTTTGCCAGCAATGACATGTCTATGTCTACTGCATCTTCAGGACAGAGCTCACGACAGCAATAGCACATGATGCATTTATCCCTGTCGATCTCAAGATGCGTTCCCACTTCTCCTATAGCATGAACTGAACAGTTCATGGCACATGCACCACAAAGGACACATCTGGAAGTATCTATCTTTGGACGCATTTCAAAGTACCTGCCAAACATACGAGTGATGGAAGGTGGAAATGTGGATGTTACGCCACCGGATGAAGGTTTATATTTCATTTTCACTTCATCCAGTAATGTACCAACTATCACCGGATCCTTTGAACCAAGACCCCTTTCAATTGCAGCACTTGTAGTCGGAATTACCATCGGATCGAAACCAATGAGCTCTGAAGCAACCACATCAAGGGATACACAGTCATAACTTGCCAGTATCACTCCTGTGTTAACAGGTGTGCCATGGGACGGACCATTACCTTCCATGCCAACAACCCCATCCATGACTGCAAGATGAGGTTTGACAACTGAATAAAGATCAACTACAGCCTCGCCGAACAGTTGCCTTTTTGCAAGCAGATGAATCTCCTTGCGGGTCCGAAGAGGCAGGGCACCAAACATGTTCTTCACAGCACCTGTGTAATAGCTGAGCTCATGGGTCTTGAGTTTGGGAAGGGAAATTATCACATCAGCATCAATAACTGCTTTTGAGACAAAAAGCCGTGGGAAATGAAGAGCTTTGGGAACATCCACCTCTTCAAAACCAGCAGTCTGGAAATTGACCAGTTCTGCACCACATTCCCTGGCAACTGCACTGATCCCCGATGTTTCAAATGCATCTGCTGTCGCTCCGGGATGGGTCATACCTGCACCATCACCGATAATAGGGCTACCTCCAGCTTCTTTGACCAGTTCACACATTGCAGCAACGATGGAGGGATGAGTTGTTACGGCTTCTTCGGGTTTTCGGGCGGCAAGGACATTGGGTTTTAGCAGGACATGGTCACCTGCGGATATCACTGATCCCAGACCACCAATGAGAGAAAGGGACTCTGTAATGCACTTGTAAACATCTGAATAGTCATCACATTTTACGATGGAAACCTTGTTACCCATAATACAGCCATAAGCATAAGAGATTGAAATATATGTTGAACAATAATAAAATACTGATAGCTTCTATTGACAAATACATTGAGAGAAACACACCCTCATAATGATGAGTATAATGACATTTTTGATTTATGAGGAAAGTATATGAATAAGGATGACAGAATAAAAAGTAACTAAAAGGTATCTAGTATACAAAGTAGGTGGTACATAGAATGAAAAGAGTAGTGATAATAACACTTGTAATGATGCTGGCACTTATGCAAGTGGCAGCAGCAGCAACAGCTGCTACGCTTTCGCCCCTGGAATGGGATGGAGTAAAAGGTACAGACAGTACTCAGGAATGTGACGATCCTAAATTCGGCGGCGATGCAGGAATCCATTGGGTTGCCACCGGGCACGACCCTGCTGCCAGTAACTACAACCTTACGATCTATGTAGATGATGTATTGGTAGAGTGGGTAAGCCCAGATGGGATCCAGGGCAATAATGTAGATTTCTACACGAAATATTACAATTGGACTGAAGTTAAGCTAAATGCAAGCTTGGAATTCGACGGATTTATGGATTCGAATGCGGATCTGAAGATATCCCACTATTGTGAAGATGGTAATGGTGGTATCACGGAAATTCCCGAATTCCCACTAATTGCACTTCCAGTAGCAGCAATAATCGGACTTGCATTCTTCTTCCAGCGCAGAAAGGAGTAAATTTACTCCTTTGAACTTTCTTTTTTAAAACTAGTTCTTTTCCATTGCATCTTCTACGCTTTTTCGGATGATATATCCGGCCTCATGAAGAATGGTATCGCCTATTTGGGTATCCTTTTCCATACTTGCAGTACATGGATATGAATGATGAGCACTGGAAATAGTCTCTTTGTAGTCCTTAATATCAGACCACTTCAATTTTTTAGCGACGAACCATGTTGCACCGCAGGGAGCATCCCTCAGCACCTCAACATGAGTGAATATACCATTCACGAGGTCGGTCGCGATCTTCAACAATGGACGTCCGAATCCCATCCCTACGAATTCATCGATCACAGGTTTTCCGGTGAGATCCAGAGAACAGAAGGGTTTGGGACATTCACATTCAACATCATTTGCCTCAAGTTTGCCTTTTACCTGTTCAGTAAGACCTGCTGGCACCAGGCGGGAGTCATCCACCGGAATTATAACAGCCTTTGCATTTGTCATCTCTGCAATATCCGGCACGGACATCAACAGATCAGGATGAAGGTCTATGGCAATGATAAGGTCGGTAAGAGGAAGATTCCCGGGAATATATTCTGCAGGGTCCTCCACAAAATCAGGAAGGTCGGTACGCAGCTCAAAAAGACCTACTATCATGGGTGCAAAACTTGCCCTTGGCTCGCGGCAATGGTCACAAAGGTCACCACATGATACACAGAAGCTATCCGAGTTGACAAGATTCCCAACAACCTTCCTGCCAAACTCCCCTGAATAAAAAATGCTCAGACGCATGAAACTAAGTATACATATGATACTTAATAAAGTTCCCTGCCTATTTATCAGCTCTTTTAGTATTCACAATTCCCATTATGTAAGAAGGTATACACCCTATGGCCGTACATGTTTCCAGAGAAACGCCCTGGGATGTTATATCAAGATGATATCTCGCAAGACCGAAAAGGTCCTTAGGAAGTCCTTTGCGTCCAAGTCCTACCAGCACAAGGAATGACTTATTGTGCAGGATCTCATCCGCGAATGTTTCAGGGGTCATTGCAAACTTCTTTTCCGGCTTAGAGGTTGTCACGATCACAGAACCGAACTGGGGCTGGAATCCTTTCTTTGGAAGGTCGAAAACGAATAGATGACGCTTTTCATGAAGCATCTTCAGATACTTGCCGGATTCACCGATCGTCGTCTTATCTGCTACATAATCTACCAGTTCATCGGCATCCATCTTGAAAGGGAAATCAAAAAGAGCAAGAGAGAAACCAAAAGCATGACATATAGGTGCAGCCCTTGCTATTGCCCTGTAATGAGCATCCAGTACTTTGATCTTGTCGTACGTATTTACAATACCTAATGTCAGCAAACATATCACCTGATCTTATTCCTTATATCCAGACGCAACACAGATTGCTTACAGTTATTAAACCTGTTGCAGTCTGCACAATCATCCCACAATTCTTTCTTTTCTGAGTCATCCAGGCGAACAAAGCCTGCCTTTTCAAAAAAGACAGGTGATGTGGTCCTAGTAAAAATAAAGTCATCATCAAGTCCTGAAACAAGATCCTCTATCAACAAGCTGCCAATTCCCTTTTCACGATGATCGGGATGAACAGCTATGGAATGGATCTCAGGGATCTTTCCCACCTCCAGACACACAGCCCCAACTATCCGGTTACCAGACACTGCAACTAGGACATCATCTATTGAAACCCCATCTATATCATGATAATAAGTTGACATCAGGATCTCGATCGCCCCTTCATCCTGAAGTTCTGCCTTTCGTATAATGATAGCTTCATTCGCATTTGAGATCATAGCACTTCATCCATACTACCACTTCTGAAACCTTCCAGGTCCAATGTAACATAGGAGAAGCCGGCCTCCTTCAAATATGAGACAATGGTTTCCCTCATAACCAACAATGTTGACATCTGGTCCACAGGGACCTCTATACGTGCAATTCCTTTGTGGTCCCTTACCCTTAGTTCCTGAAAGCCCAGACCAATAAGAAGATCCTCTGCCAGCTCAACCCTTTTAATGCCTTCTTCCGTCAGAACATCACCATATGGAAAACGAGATGCAAGACACGGAGATGGAGTTTTGTCTGCAACCGACAGGCCAAGTTCTCGTGCGATCTGACGGATCTCATCTTTTGTTACATCAAATTCCAGAAAAGGAGAGTATACTTTGTCTCCGGCTTCTTCAATAACTCTTTTACCCGGCCTGTATGCAGCAGAATCAGAAGCGTTGCTTCCTTCAATTATAACATTAAAACCGAGTTCATTCTTTAAGGAATTAAGAAGACCTATTATCTCCTTTTTACAATAATAACACCTGTTGGGACTATTTTCAGTGATCAGAGGGAACTGCAGTTCATCCAGATAGACTACCTTGTGTTCAATTCCAATTTCCTGTGCTACTTTTTTTGCACAATCCAGTTCCCTTTCAGGGAATGAATGGTTCTTAATTGTTACAGCGACCGCCTTTTCTCCAAGGACATCAGATGCTATGGATGCAAGGACCGAACTGTCCACACCTCCTGAAAAGGCAATGATGACACTTTCCTTTTCGGATATCCCTTTTTTCAATAATTCCAGTTTTTCAATGACCATTTGTTAATAATATGCAGAATACCCTATTAAGCATATTCTTACAAAAAATAAAATAGGATCCTGACCTATACATGCAATACTTTTGATAACGGTGATAATAGATGGCATTTTTTGGAACTAATGGCGTAAGGGGAATAGCGAACGAATACATAACTCCACAACTGGCGATCGATGTTGCAAGAAGCCTTGGAACATACATGGGATCAACAGGAGTTGTTGCGATCGGCAGGGATACAAGGGCTTCAGGAGAGATGCTCAAGTCAGCTGCTATCGCAGGTGCACTTTCAGCAGGACTTACAGTAATAGATGTTGGGATATGTCCGACACCTTCAGTGCAGTATTACGTGAAAGAATATGCAGATGCAGGAATAGTTGTTACTGCATCCCACAACCCAAGAGAATACAACGGTATCAAGCTCATAGCTGCTGATGGCAGTGAGATGTCACGTGAAGGAGAAAGAGAGATAGAGAAGATATATTATTCCAAGGAATTCAATGCCGCACCATGGGAGAGAACAGGAGACCTGCGCCATGACAGTAATGCCAATGAATTTTACATCAGCGGCATAATCAATTCCGTGGACCATGAGCTTATCCGTGAGAAAAGGTTCAAGGTTGTCGTAGATACAGGATGTGGAGCAGGTTCTGTCACATTACCATTCCTTCTCCAGAGACTTGGATGTGAGGTCATCACGATCAATGGACAGGTAGATGGAACATTCCCATGGAGGAATCCGGAACCAACTCCAGATGTGCTTACAGAGCTTGCTGACATAGTCAGGAAGTCAGGTGCCAATATGGGAGTTGCACAGGACGGAGATGCCGACCGTGCAGTGTTCTTTGATGAGAATGGAGAGTTCATCGAAGAAGAGATACAGCTTGCTATGATGGCAAAATATGTACTCGCAAGGAAAAAAGGACCAATAGTCACACCTGTGAGCTCATCCTCACGTATGCTTGATGTTGCAAAGGAAGCGGGCGTGGAACTTAACTGGACCGCTGTAGGTTCCATCAATGTTGCACGTAAAATGATGGAAATTGACGCTGTATTTGGCGGAGAGGGCAATGGCGGACTTATCTTCCCTGAACATCAGTATTGCCGTGACGGTGCCATGGCATGTGCAAAGTTCCTTGAGATCATTGCCAACGGACAGAAATTGTCCGAGCTTGCACAAAGCGTGCCTGAATACTTCAATTCGAAGACAAAGGTCAGGATAGAGGACCTTCCGGGAGCTATGGAGAAGGTAAAGGAAGTAGTTCTCTCAAAGGACAATGAAGTAGACACCAGAGATGGAGTGAAGATATGGTACGATGACGGATGGGTACTCATCAGACCTTCAGGAACAGAGCCGATCATCAGGATATTTGCAGAATCAAAGACAAAGGAAAGAGCAGATGAATTGATGAATGAAGGTGTCGAGCTGGTGAACAGCTCCAAATGATCAGGCCTTACCCCTTGATTCACCAAGGACAATTCCCGTAGCGATCAAATGAGCCACTCTCAGTGGCTCAGGAATATTGCTTCTGGTAGATGATATTTTTACTATCTTTGCAGCAAATTCAGGTTCAATTCCACAGCACTGGATAAAAACAGGATTTGATCTATCCTTTGTTACAACTTTATGGATAGGACCTGCATTCTTTATGATCTCGGTCCTTTTTTCTTTCTCTGGAAGAAAAGAAAGGGCATCTTCTATTTTTTCAAAGTTTGGCAGGTCACGCATAAGAACGATCACCGGAATATCGGTCTCTTTGTTGAGATGGATGATGTCAACAGGATTGAAACCGCCATATGTGATCCCATCAAGCATAATAGCACGGATCTGCGGAAAGTGTTTGCTCCGAAGGACCATTTCAACGATCTTATCTGTTGCATCCAGGCCATCTCTTGTGATCTCAGAACGAAGGACGCCATCAAGCCATTGCCCGCCACGAAAGAAGGCTCCGACTATTGTTATAGTATCAGTTATAAGCGCAGAATCATCTATCCCTAAGATGCGGATCTCATCTTTGATATGGAATGGTCTTACCGAACCCACAAAGAATTATATGAAAAAAGGTAATGAAGTAACTTGCCAGCAGAAATGTTCAGATGAACATTCCTTCCGGAAGAACTTCCTTTTTATTTTCTGTTTTTGACATTACTTTCTGTACGGACTCGAGGAACTCTGCCATGCTCACAGAATCCTTATCGAACCTGACCGCAAGCATACCGGCCTCCATAGCGATAGCATTGAGGTCTGCACCACTTGCACTCTCTGTAAGCTTTGCCAGTTTCTTGTAGTCGATGTCATCTGCAACGGACATGAAGCGAGTGTGTATCCTGAAGATATTCTCACGAGCCTCTGCATCCGGCATTGGTACATTGACTATCCTGTCAAACCTTCCGGGCCTCAGTATCGCAGGGTCAAGAACATCCAGCCTGTTCGTAGCTGCAATTATCCTTATGTCACCCCTGTTATCAAAACCATCCATTTCAGCAAGCAACTGCATGAGAGTTCTCTGAACCTCACGGTCAGCGCCATTCGTATCGTTCAGGCGCCTTGAAGCTATTGCATCCAGTTCATCGATGAAGACGATACTTGGTGACTTCTTCCTTGCCATATCGAACATTTCCCTGACAAGCTTTGCACCATCACCGATATATTTCTGGATCAGTTCGGAACCTACCACCCTGATGAATGTGGCATCCGTCCTGTGTGCAACGGCCTTTGCAAGCATGGTCTTTCCGGTACCAGGCTCTCCATAAAGAAGAACTCCTTTTGGCGGAGTGATACCTATGCGTTCGAAAGATTCAGGTTTTGTCAAAGGTAATTCAACGGATTCGATCAGTTCCTGTATCTGCGGTTCCAGTCCACCGATATCCTCGTAATTGACATCCTGGGACTCCAATACCTCCATTGCTGAAACATCCGGATCCTCGGTCGTTGGGATCACTTCCACAATGGCAAGCGTCTGCTGGTTCAACGCAACCTTCACACCCGGAACCAGTGAATCCTCATTGAGGTACTGTGATACGTTCACCATGAACTGCGGACCTGTCGAACTCCTTACAAGCACCTTTTCCTCACTGATGACATCCATTATGGTTGCCACTACAAGAGGAACGGTCTTTAAGCGGTCGATCTCTGCCTGCAGTCTTCTTACCTCACGTTCATATTTGAGCTTCTGGCTCTCAACAAAACGTTTTTCAGACTCTATCTGGTCACATTGTTCTTTCAGAAGATTGTTCCGGGACTCAAGCTGCCTCATACGATCAAGCAGATATTTGGAAAAATCTTCCTCGCTGTCTGAGCCGACATAATCATAGTCTGCCTTGTTCACAGAAGTAAAATCATACCTTCTGTGTTCAAATTCGTCGCTGGTTTCGCTCATGTGCCTCCGAATAATATTTAAGTGCGAAGGGTATATAGCCCTTTCGTAAAGAAGAGATCAGTCTTTTTATGAGTTGAGACCCATGCAGTGTGAAATATGTGGCGCCGAAATAAGAGGCGGTTCTTTTAAAGTCAGTATTGACGGAAGTGAACTTACCGTTTGTGGAAACTGTTCACAATATGGGAATGCAGTTGGAAAGCGTACCCCAGTATCAAGAAAGGTTGCACCTGTTGGCCGTGCACCTGTGACCACAGGAACCCGCAGACCTCCGAGAAAAACACCAGGAATGGTAGTTGACGAGCTTGTAGACGAATACGGACATGCAATAAAAGAAGCAAGAGAAAGAAAGAAATGGACACATGACCAGCTTGCTTCGAAGATCAAGGAAAAAGCAACACTTATCAAGAAGATCGAACGTGAGGAGATCGTTCCTGAGGATGATGTTCGCCAGAAGATAGAGAAGGCCCTTGATATCAAGCTCACAGAGAGGAGCGGAGATGATGAATGGACCGGTGATCGCCTGAACAGAGGTACAACCCTTGGTGACATTGTTACCATAAAACGCAAATAAATATCAAATTTAGGATAATAGAGTGATAAAATGAGTCTTGAAGGCAAAAAACTGGGATTTATAGGAACAGGAAAGATGGGCAGTGCATTGATCAGTGGTATCTGCAATGCAGGACTATTTTCCGCATCTGACGTATATGCAAGTGATCTGTATGAACCTTCACTTGAGGCATTGGAACAGAGTGTAGGAGTGAACGTTTCAACGGACAACAAGATCACAGTCACAAATTCCAATATTATAGTCCTTGCAGTAAAGCCACAGATACTCAAAAAGGTCATATCCACTATCAAAGATGACGTGACCGAAGAAAAGCTTATCATATCTATTGCAGCCGGTGTCAAACTGGAGGATATAGAGAAAGAGTTCAATGCAGGAACACGTGTCGTAAGGGTCATGCCTAACATAGCTGCAACAGTAGCAGAGGCAGCTTCTGCGATCACACAGGGAACAAATGCATCAAAAGAGGATGCTGAGGATGCCCTTGCAATATTCCGTTCAGTGGGAAGTGCCATACAGGTCACTGAGAACCTGATGGATGCTGTGACCGGACTTTCCGGAAGCGGACCTGCATATATATTCCCTATCATTGAGGCAATGGCTGACGGTGCTGTATATGAAGGACTTGACAGAAGCAGCGCAATGGTCCTTGCAGCCCAGACAGTGATAGGTGCGGCAAAGATGGCACTTGAAACTGAAATGCACCCAGGGGAACTGAAGGATATGGTCACATCACCTGCAGGAACCACCATCCGCGGAATTCGTGTGCTTGAAGAATGCGGAGTAAGGGCAGCTTTCATGAAGGCTGTGATCGAATCATCCAATCGTTCAAAAGAACTTGGTAAATAACTAACATTTACAAAAAAATATATTATACACTTCTCCCTATAGAAAAGTTTATAATACTAAAAACTTTTAATTATATATATAGGCTAGGAAATCCAGACACATTAGGTCCGGGAACCTAAAAACGTGACGAAGAGATAATATTATGAAAAAATTATATAAGGGGATTTTCTGGAATGGGGATTGGAGTTAAATCTTTTGCCGTCATCAGGGGCGATAATGCAGATAAGGTCAATGTAGCCTTACATGACCTTGAGCACTATGGTAGAATGAGATTCGTTTCAAAACCGAAACGTATCGAACCTATTTATGCCGATAATCTTCTGGTAAGTGTCGCAGGTGTACCACTCCGGGCCAGATGCAATTCCGCAGCATTGGTGGAACTTGACAATAATGCAGGTGCCGCCATAAGCAAGCTAAGGAAGATACATCCACCAGCCCATGTAGTGATCGTAAGTCCAAGGCATGATGTCTATGAAGAACTCATAGACAAATCAGAGCTTTACCCTGAATTCGAACGCAGTTTTGAACCTCAACACCATTAAGAATGGAGCCTGCCTTAAAGAAGGTCAGTTGCATCATTAGCTTTGGTTATCTCCCTTAGTTTCCTGACATAACCAGGAAGACTTTCAACATCTTTTATTTCCTTTTGCACCAGAGAGACCATCAGGTCCCTTATCCTTGTTTCAGGATCAGTACCCAGTGAATGCAGATTTTCAACAAGCTTGGAAGCAAGAAGATTCCCGCGTCGGTCCCAGTCAGTGAGGATGACAATATCCCTACCTGTACCTGCAAGCCCTTCTGAGAAATTAATGAGAGAATGATGGGTTGCAAGACGGAAGTCACCATCAAGACCTAAAGAATTGAGAGCCGCAACATCCCTTTTGCCTTCAACAACTATGATCGCATCCTGTTTTATTAGTTCCTGCAATTGGTCCAGCAATTCTTCGACCATCTCCAGCCTTTTCTGATAGACCTCCAGAGGTGCCTTTAATGATCTTTTAGAGTACTGTCGTTTTCGTTGCATGAGAATATCCGACCCTTCTTTTAAAAATAGCCGCTGATATTATTCGTTTATCAGATTAAAGTATGACCTTCAAAAATGAAACAAAACAAAAGACAAGAGGGATACGCATTATCGAAACAGATAAGCGATCAAATATGCTATACACCAGAAATGTTAGTTACAAGCAGTGCCCTGTCGCAATGAAAGCAAATGATTCGGGGATCGGAGGGGATCGTTGCGACAGGGCTTATAATATTCACTTGTAATAACGAACGAATTCTTCAAACTGTTCGAAGTAAGTCGCTCTGTTTACCAGATTTTCGAAATATTCATCCATGTATTTCACCTCAGATACTACATTCTCATAAGAATATATTAATGGAAGGCAAGCAGGGTGAAAGTATTATACACAACAAGGACATCGATCATATATCACAGTGCTCCGGCATCTTCTCCTTTAAAATATCCACCACAGCAGAGTATTCAATACCCTCAAGAAGAAGTGATTTCTTCGAATTATGCATGCCATTGACAATAGATATACCAGATGATCTCAGACCGAATAGATCTGCGAGGCTTGCAATTAGCTGCTCATTGGCCTTGCCTTTCTGGGCATTCTGTGACAAACGTACCTCAATGCGCTTTCTCCAGAGATTGTAACCACTTGGAACGCAAAGGGACTTTGAACCGGGAGTAACCTCGATATCAATAATAACCCCTTCAGCGATCTCTTTCAATGCATCTTCAAAGGACATACAGGACACCAACTGAAAAACAATTATCAATAGGACAAAATGAGAAATAGATAGATGAGCAGTAGGATAATGCTGTCGTCTGACGCACTAACTCCGGGATATCACCCTATGGATTCTCCGCTGTCCATCCCAGTTTCCCTCGTGACAGGCTTTATTGCACTATCCAGTGTATCGCATTGAGGTTGTCTGTACAATCACAGATAGGCTCTGCCATGTTCTCATGCAAGGACCTAACAATGCGCATGTCCAATACTACATGACAGACATATAAATATAGCGACACATGGTGGTCTAATTCCTATATGATCTTGATAAGTGCTTATAAACGATAACAACCATAGTATATTTGTCCATGCCATGCGAACAGACCATCTCCGGCAAGATAATATACGGACCTGAAGCAGAGGTCATTGAAGGATATATAGTAGTAGAGGATGGCATCATCAAAGAGGTCCATGAAAAAAGGACCGATTCCAACAACATAATAGCACCCTGTTTTGTAAATGCCCATACACACATCGGAGATTCTGTCCTTAAGGACCCGGTACTTGGCGAGCTCTCGGGACATTATGTTAAAAGGGACCTCAGCCAACTGGTACAGCCACCTCATGGTCTGAAACACAGGATACTCAACAGAACCTCACACAAGGATATGGTAAAGGCAATGCAGGGATCTTTGCAGGACATGCATGATACAGGGACATGTGCCTTTGCAGACTTCAGAGAAGGAGGTATGAAGGGAGTACTTGCCTTAAAAGAAGCACTTGAAGGCTCAGAGATAGAAGGACGGATATTTGGAAGACCTGTTTCAAGCGAAACAAAGGACCTTTCAAAAGAGTTGACAGAACTTCTTGATTATGCAGACGGACTCGGAATGAGCGGTGCAAATGATATTGACATGGAGTTCATAGAAAAAGCAAGGAAATGTTCACAGGACAAATACAGGACCTTTGCAATACATTCCGGAGAGAACAACAGAAGCGATATCGAAAAAGCATTGTCACTTGATCCGGATATACTAATACACATGACCCAGGCAAACCCTTCTGACCTAAGAGAAGTTGCTGACAGGGACATACCAATTGTAGTGTGCCCAAGGTCTAATTTTATCACAGGGGTTGGGATGGCGCCTGTTATTGAAATGTTAGATCAGGGGATCAAGGTCGCGGTTGGAACGGATAATGTAATGCTGAACTCAGGCAACATGTTTGCTGAGATGGAATTTTTATCCAAAATTTTTGGCATAGAGGACAGACAAGTATTTATGATGTGTACGCTTATGGGTGCAACAATATTAGAACTTGACACAACAGGTTCTATTCTTGAAGGAAATTTGGCTAAATTAATGATCATCAACGGGAATTCGAACAATCTCACAGGCATCAGGGACCCGATCAGTGGAATTGTAAGGAGAGGGCGACCTGATGACATACTATCAGTAATGATATAACAGGGATATTCACAAAGGAGAGGGATTATGACAAGTACTCTGTATAAAAATATATTTATTGCGACCGACGGATCCAAACAGAATGAAAGAGCAGTTCAGCACAGTGTTGAGCTAGCAAAACTGAGTGGAGCAAAATTGTATGCAGGATATGTTGTTGATACTGCAGCGTTTGCTTCAATTCCAATGGATGCCGGATGGGAAATGATGTATGAGCTCCTTGAAAAGGAAGCAAATGTCGCAACAGAGTCAGTAGAAGAACTGGCAAAGAAAGCAGGTGTACCTTTTGAAA
Source organism: Methanolobus profundi (assembly GCF_900114835.1). Taxonomy (GTDB): domain Archaea; phylum Halobacteriota; class Methanosarcinia; order Methanosarcinales; family Methanosarcinaceae; genus Methanolobus; species Methanolobus profundi. The sequence goes on from NZ_FOUJ01000002.1 coordinate 199,146, forward strand.
CGGTTGTCCTCGAAGGAAATCCAAGTCATGAGATCATTGAATTCGCGGATAACAACAATATCAGTCTTATAGTAATGGGAACCCTTGGAAAGACAGGGCTTGACAGGTTCCTTCTTGGAAGCGTAGCAGAGAAGGTCACAAGGAACTCAAAGGTCCCTGTACTGGTAGTACGCGGAGACTCCGAAGAGGACGAATAAGGAGTTATAACATGCCAAAAAACATCAAAGTCTCAGACATTATGAGAAAGGAAGTTGCATTTGCCACACTTCCAGGTTCAAGAGATGAAGTTCACACACTCCTTAAAGAGAAAAAAGTATCAGGAGTGCCAGTATTAAAAGATGGAAAGGTAGTGGGTGTTGTCAGCAGGGCCAACCTTCTTAACAACCCTGAGGAAGAACAGCTCGCACTCCTTATGACACGTGATCCACTGACAATAGACCCTGATGTGGATATGACCGTCGCTGCAAAGACACTGCTGGAGCACAATATCAGAAGATTACCAGTTGTCAAGGATGACAAGCTTATGGGAATAATCTCCGTTGCAGATATTGTCGCTGCGATCGCAGAGATGGAGATCACAGACCATGTTGGACAGTACCTGAACCCAACGGTCGTACCTATATGGACAGAAACACCACTGAACGTTGCAGCAAGGGTAATGGAACTTGCAAGGTCCAAAGCAGCTCCTGTTATTGACAGCAACCTTGAGGTCGTAGGTATAATCACAGACCGTGATGTCATCAGCGCAAGTGTCATCGAGGACTCAGTGGAAATGTCTGACATGTCCAATGGGTCAGATGATGATGAATGGACATGGGAATCCATGAGAGATACCATGAGCATTTACTACAGCGTTTCAAGGGTCAAAGTACCTGACATACCTGTAAAGGACGTAATGGTCTCAGATCTTGTAAAAGCTGCATACATATCAGGTGTCAGCGAATGTGCCCTTAAGATGAAAAGGAACAAGATCGACCAGATACCTATCGTTAATGCAAATCAGAGATTCCTGGGACTTCTTCGTGACCGTAATCTCATGAAAGCTATTATTGACAGCGAATAAACATTATCTATCTAGTGGGGCAATACCCCAACTCTTTTTTTATTCAAGTGATCCAAATGGAACGCCCATTCATATTCATAAATTCAGCGATGTCTGCCGACGGTAAGATATCCACAAAAGAAAGAAAACAGGTCAGGATCTCCGGAAATATTGATTTTAAACGCATGGACCAGCTTCGGGCAGGAGCCGATGCGATCATGGTCGGGATCGGAACGGTCATGGCAGATGACCCGAGCCTGACAGTGAAATCCCCCGAGCTTAAAAAACAAAGACTTGAAGCCGGACTTGATGAGAACCCTGCAAGAGTGATCGTTGACAGTAAAGCCAGAACCCCTGTTGATGCAGATATCTTCAAAAAAGGAGAGGGAAAACGCATTATTCTGGTTTCAGAGTCTGCACCACATGATAAAGTGGCAGAGCTGAAGAAAAAGGCAGATGTCATTATAACCGGAAAGGAGTCGGTCGACCTCCCGGCAGCCATGGGACAGCTCAGGGAAAATGGCATCAAGCGACTGATGGTAGAAGGCGGAGCGACCCTCAACTGGGGAATGATATCCAATGGCCTTGTGGATGAGATATACACCTTTGTAGGGAACCTCATAATAGGTGGAAAGACCGCACCTACATTTGTAGATGGAGAAGGATCCACAGAAGATAACATCATCAAAATGGAACTCCTTGATGCTGAAAAGATAGAGGAAGGAATTCTTTTGAAATGGAAGGTCACTGGAAAATAGATCAGGGACCATATCTTGTCTGAAGATACCAGCAGTCAAACAAATGTGATACCAACCCAAAAACAATATAGTTTTATAGTTGACGAACAATTTAGATAGCATGAACAAATTGATCCTGCCCGCAATTGCAGTGATAGCTGTACTTTTCGTTCTGGCTGGCACCCAGGGTGATCCAGCCGAGGAGACTGAGATCACCACTGCCATCAATGTGCAGCACCTGAACGATGCAATAGCAGAAGGTCCTGTACTGGTTGAGATCGGCACTGACAGTTGCCCTGCATGTATCGCCCAGAAACCTATTCTGAAAGATATTGCAAATGACTATAACGGTAAAGCATCTGTCATGTATATCAATGCTGAAGAAACAAGAGCACTTGCCGCCAGTTTCAATATATACTCCATACCGGATATGTTCGTCATTGCCGAGATCACAGATGAAGGGTACATCTACATGGGTGCTGACGGGCAGACCACAACTGACAGAAATCGTGCAAGGTTCATTGGACTTACATCCAAGGGAACACTGACAGATGTCCTTGATGCTGCAATAGAATACAGAGAATAATTCACGGTAATAGGATAATATGCTGGAAACTACATCGCTCACACCCATAGCCGCCTTTTTTGCAGGTATTGTGAGCGTGATGTCTCCCTGCGTACTGCCATTATTACCTATAGTACTTGCCTATTCCACAGGCAACAGTAAGCTTAGACCCCTTGCGATAATTCTGGGACTTACGATATCATTCACAGCAATGGGAATTGCTGCCTCGGCCTTTGGAGAATATTTCCTGCCACACCTTGGCGAACTGAGGATAATTGCAGAATTAATGATAATCCTAATGGGCATCTCAATGCTCATGGACAAGGAACTATTTGCTTTTCTTTTACATTACACCGGGAAGATACATGCCGAAGGTAAAGGATTGTTCGGTGGCCTGGTAATAGGTGCTTCACTGGGAATCGTATGGATCCCATGTGTCGGACCCATACTTGCATCCATATTGACCCTTGTAGCACTTGAAAGCAATATCACATACGGAGCTACACTTCTTATCATATACTCCATTGGTTTTGCGATCCCTATGATCATGATAGCTTATTCTGCAAAACTATCAGGTGATAAACTACACAGGCTATCTGAAATTGATATGGAGCTCAAGAAAATAGCAGGCCTGATACTTGTAGCAGTAGGACTTTGGATGGTATACACTAACCATCTTGCAGGATATTTTTAAGAAAAAAATGCGGTCAGAAAAAGTGAATGTGCCCCTTTAAGGAACACATCAATCTTCATTCGCTATTGTAACAAGTTCATTGATACAGGCAACTGCCATCGGTGTTCCGCCACGTGTACCTACACATGTAATGGATGGTACCGGTGCGCCCCTGACAACTTCCTTTGATTCTGCTGCGTTGACAAAACCTACAGGAGTACCTACAATGATAGCTGGCTTGATGCCATGCTCGATCATCCTGCAAACTGCAAATGCAGCGGATGGTGCATTGCCTATTGCGACAATTGAACCTTCAAGAATGTCCTTGCATTTCAGGAATCCTGCTGCAGTCCTTGTGATACCATACTTCTTGGCAAGTTCTGCATCCTCATCCTTATCAAGCACACAGATGATCTCACAGTTGTGACCTCTCTTTGTGATACCTGACTTGACCATGTTGATATCAACGAGAATAGGAGCACCTTTTCTAATTGCCTCAACACCTGCATTTATAGGGTCATTGACAAAGCGCATGATATCTGCAACAGCAGGGTCACCAGTTGAGGTTACACAACGCTGCTTAACACGATCCTCAGGAGTCTCATCACCTACGAGTTTGCGGGCAATGTTACGGCTGGTCATGTAGATCGCCTTGGCCTCATCGGTCTGTGACCCAAGATCATTACAGATAGCAACGAGATCAGGGTCGATCTCGGTTGTCATCTCTACAAGCTCTTCGATACTTGTATCTTCCTTTTTGGATTCAGTAGTCATATTTTCGATGATACCCCCTTGGAGTTATTATCCTCTTGCCGTATGGGGACTCCCATATGCGAGAATCATTTGTTGTGATAAGGATAGTTGTGCTCATGTCCACCCAGTCGTTATACTCCATAACCTCACCAAGTGTTGTGACGATGTAATCCTGACCTTCGTCCCTCAGGGCGTTCTTCACAAGACCAACAGGCACGGAGTCATCCTTGTGCTTCCTGATGATCTCAATAGCCCTTGAGAAATTGGATTTGCGCTGGCGGCTCTTAGGATTGTACAGGGACATGACGAAGTCTGCAGATGAAGCTCCTTCCAGTCTTTTCTCGATAACTTCCCATGGTGTCAGAAGGTCACTGAGACTTACAGTACACATGTCATTGACAATAGGTGCACCGAGAACACTTGCTGCTGCTGTGATAGCGGTCACACCTGGCAGAACCTCGATCTCAACATCAAGACCTGCATGTTCTGCAACTTCAAGGACAAGACCGGCCATACCATAAATGTTAGCGTCTCCGCCACTTATCATGGAAACAACATTATCCTGTGCAAGCTCCACTGCCTTGCTTGAACGGTCGACCTCCTTACCCATGGCACTGCGAACGATCTCCTGTTTGTCCAGCAGACTTGCCATCTGGTCAAGATAGGTACCGTTTCCGACAATGTAATCAGAGGTAAGTATTACATCCCTTGCCTTCACTGTCAGCTGCTCAACTGAACCCGGACCTATACCAATAATGTAAAGTTTTCCTTTACTCTGCGATTGCGATTGTGACCCTTCCATATGCCTTCTTCCTTAGTATCAATTCCTTTTTTTTCGACAACGCCAATGCGGCAGGCTCTGCCACACCCTTAAGCCCGAAGCGTTTTGCCTGCGAAGCCGACGGCGCATCATAGTTATTCAATTCGTCGTGATCTATGAATGTAATAGTGAGCCCGAAGAACTCGGCTGCCTCATGCAGACCTGTCTCGTTCTCTTTCAATTTTGCTGATGCCAGTCCTTCCACATCATCGATACTTCTGCCTGCCTCTGCAAGCGCACTGTTTATCGCATCGATGGCTTCCTGACTGTCAATACCCCTTCGGGCCCCCATACCTATGATCATTTGTCCTCAGCCTTTACTTCATCTCTTTTTAAGACCGAAACATCGTCCCCGACAATAACTATCTTGGGACCTTTGATCTCGAGGACCTCCACATCCTCATCAAGCAGAGCACAGTTCACCTGCACCGTAGAAGGCTTGTTAACAATATCACATCCCAATGACTTGGCAATGCCTTCAACAGAGTTACGATTATGGACCTCGGTGGCTGTTGTGACCACAGGTACCGGACCGATCTCGGCTATCTTCCTGACAACCTCATTGCCACCATGATGGCCGCCAAGCAGAGGGATTGCGAAATTCATGTTGGAATCAACCACAATGACCGCAGGGTCCTTCCACTTGTCCTCGATGAGAGGTGCGATCTCTCGCACAACAATGCCAGTGGCAAATACAGCCACAATAGCATCGTACTCCTCGAATGCCTTTTTGAAGATGGTCTTGTCATACATCAGGACATCAGCATTCAGATGTCCTGCCAGGCGCTCTGCAACCTCAAGATTTCTCTCAAAGGTTATGATAGCGGTTCTTGTGCCACTCCGTATAAGTAAGACCTCCCGAAGTTACCATATTCCACAGGTTCTACAACCCCGCCAATAAGGATCATTGCGGAGCGCTTGATGCCTGCTTCCTTGACCTTGCCGGCAATGTCAGCAACAGTGCCCTTAATGATCTTCTGGTCTGGCCATGATGCATGGAAGACAACTGCCACAGGAGTGTCATCAGGATATTCCACCTTCTCCATGATCTGCTCGATCTTCTGAGTTCCCAGGAAAACAGCCATTGTGGCACCATGTCTGGAAAGCTCCGTGATCTTGTCCTCATCAAGTGTCTTACCTGCAGGACGCGTAATAATAAGGGTTTCTGAAACCTCGTTAAGTGTAAGCTGGGTCTGTAATGCAGCCGCTGTTGCAAATACAGAGGATACACCAGGAATTACCTCAACCTCTACATCGAACTTCTTCAGTTCCTCGAACTGCTCAACGATGGAGCCGTAGAGTGAAGGATCACCGCTGTGTAACCTTACTACCTTCTTACCTGCTTCAAGATTATCGACTATGAGCTTGGTGGTCTCAGTAAGAGTAAGTCCGTAACTGTCTATCTTCTCACCTTTACAGTAATTGACAACTTCAGGATTTACAAGGGAACCTGCATAAATTACAAGGTCTGCACCTTCAAGAAGTTCTTTACCCATCACAGTGATGTATTTTGCATTTCCCGGACCGGACCCTACGAAATATACTTTTTTATCTGTCATTTGATCCACCCTGTATCATTCTTCCTTCTCAGCGAAGACTATACTGAAGTAGTTACCTTTCTCAGGGATATTCTCCCTTTCTGTGATTATGACTTCCCTGTCACTGAAAAGGCGTTCACAGAATGTGAATTTGTTGAAACCTTCCTTTTCATAGGATTCTATTATCTCAACTGGTTTGCTTGCCTTCAACCTGATCCTGTACTTGCTGTCAGATCCGTCACTCACCTCAAAAGATGAGTCGACCTCTGCTCCGGTCTGGGCAGCGAATGATGTGATAGAACTGATACCAGGAATGGTTGCAGTCTCAACATCTGGATAGAACTTCTTCATCACACGCTTCAGGTGAGTGAATGTTGAGAAGAAATTAGGGTCACCGATAAGACCAAAGACAACAAGGTTATCCTTTGATTCCTCAGCAAGCATGTCAGCATTCTTCTTCCAGACAGCATTGAGAACATCGTAATCCGTCAACATTGGGAACTCAAGGATCTCTGCTTCTGCATAAGGTGCCACCAGATCAGCTGCCATGCGACCGGGAACGTATACTTTATATGCATTTTTCAGGCTTTCAACAGCTTTCAACGTAAGAAGCTCCGGATCTCCCGGGCCAAGTCCAACTCCAACAAGCATTTTTTTATCACCATTAAAGATTAATTTTTACCTGATCTGCCAACTACAATATAGATCGGATTCTCAGGTTTGAACATTGTTTCACCGGTAATCGGTGCACCTCGCGAAACTATCACGTGCAGTACCTCATCGAATAAGTCAAGTTCTTTCATCTTATTTATTACATTTACGACAGTTTCGATCCTGACTGCATTCAATACAATACTCTTTGCCTTTTTCTCAGCAAGTACTTCAAGTACACGGGAAATGTTTTTTGTGCCTCCAATGAATGCACAGTCGATAGAACCAACTTCCTGTTTTTCAAGGATCTCGGATGATTCACCGGAAAACACTTGGGCATTGCTAATCTTAAATGCTTCGAAATTTTTCTTCGTTACATTGATCGCCTCTTCCCTTGCATCCATGGCGCATATGCTAATATCACGCACCATTTTTGAAGCTTCAATTGATACGGCTCCCGTGCCACAACCTATGTCAAAGAATCTGCATCCATCAGCTAAATCAAGTTTAGATAGGGATACTGCAATGATCTCAGGTTTTGTCGGGCCGCCACTTACATGCAAAAGTTCAGTCATGTTCCACCTAACTAAGATAAACTGGAGTTAAGTAGATATAAGTTGCCCTTCATAAAACTGTTGCATAGTCACGAAATTGTATAAGACAGTAAAAATAATTAAAGGGCGGTTGCAATGGAAAACAAAAAAAATGCAAAGAAGTTACTGGTACTTGGTACTGCATCAGATGTCGGCAAAAGTATAATGGTCACTGGCCTGTGCAGGATACTTTCCAGAAAATACAAGGTTGCACCATTTAAGGCCCAGAACATGAGCCTGAACTCGTGGATAACAAAAGATGGAAAAGAGATAGGTATCGCACAGGCGATACAGGCCAAGGCAGCAGGAGTGGAGCCCACCGCTGACATGAATCCTGTCCTCCTTAAACCAAAAGGTGACAGAACATCACAGGTCATCGTACTTGGGGAACCATATGCTGACAAGACCGCAGGCAACTATTACGATTCCATAGAAGAGATGCATGGCGTACTCCGCGGAGCACTTGAAAGACTGGAATCCGAATATGACCTCATCGTCATGGAAGGCGCAGGAGGCGCCGCTGAGATCAACCTCTACGACCGCGACATTGTGAACGTAGGAACTGCACGTATAACACAGGCACCTATTATACTGGTAGGAGATATCGAATCAGGCGGAGTATTTGCAAGTCTTTACGGAACAAAAGAACTTCTCCCGGAGGATGTCGGCAAGAATCTCAAAGCTTTTGTCATCAATAAGTTCAGAGGCGACCCTGCAATACTCGAACCCGGGCTCAAACAGCTCGAAGACCTTACAGGGGTGCCCGTCCTTGGAGTACTACCCTATTACAAGATCAAGATACCCTCCGAGGATTCTATGGCCATCAGAAAGAAGAAAGGCAAGGAAGAGGATGAGGATATCAACGACATCGATATTGCGGTCATCCGTCTGCCAAGGATATCCAACTTCACAGACTTCGAGCCCCTTGAGAGGATCGCAAAGGTCAGGTATGTGGACCTTGATGATGAACTTGGAACCCCTGATTGTGTCATTATCCCGGGAACCAAGAACACCGTCAGTGATCTGCTGGACCTTCAGACAAGTGGCATGGATGCGCAGATAAAGAAGATCAAAGACAAGGCAGTTATCTTTGGCATCTGCGGAGGTTACCAGATGCTTGGAAAGGTCATCCACGACTCCGGCGTAGAGAATGGTGTTGAGGCAGATTATGAAGGACTTGGGCTGCTTGATATCGAAACATCTTTTGGTGAATACAAGAAGAGAACTGTCCAGGTCAAAAAAGAGATAGTTGCTGACGGACCGATCTTCAAGAACATCAAGGGTGATGAGATATGCGGTTACGAGATCCACATGGGGACCACCATGACACCAAGGACCGTCTTTGGAGATGATGGCAGCATTGACGAGAGCGGAACCATTGTAGGAACATACCTGCACGGACTTTTCGATAATCAGAACATCCGCCATGCACTGATGATATACCTTGCTGAGAAGAAAGGTGTGGAGTATCATCCTGAGACCGTTACAACAGAGGATGAGGCATACGAGGAGCTTGCAGAGATAGTAGAGAGCTGCCTGGATATGGACAAGATCTACGAGCTCATCGAGAACCAGTAGATCCCTTCTTCTCTTTCCTTTTTGGTCTGTAAATAATCCACAGACCACTGATATTTTCATTTTGCAGCATATGGTCGGTCAGCTTTGCTTCGATCAAAGACCATGTTCTCTTTTTTTTGGATCCGGCCAAATTTGCCACTTCTAGTGATTATAATTAAGACTATTGTAATAAGCCCATCAAAATTAATATATACTTGTTTAAACATGTTAGGCATACCTACAAAACTTAAACGAACAAAAGGCAATAACATGAATGAAAAAACACTGGACCTCATTGAACCGGAACTATCTGTCAAGGTTCTGAAAGTAACAGGTCAGAAATCCTCAAGGAAAAGGATCCTTGACATGGGATTAACTCCCGGAACACGAGTTGATGTCATCCGAAGGGCACCTCTTGGCGACCCGGTGGAATTCAAGCTTAAAGGATACAACCTCTCCCTGAGGAAAAGAGAAGCTGAGACCGTCCTGGTCGAAGTGGTCGAGTAAAAGGATAACATAACAGGATGGTGGCAGAATGACAGATAAAATAACTGTGGCCCTGACAGGAAACCCAAATGTTGGAAAGACCTCGATCTTTAATGCGATCACCGGTTCCAAACAGCATGTGGGCAACTGGCCCGGTGTTACAGTGGAGAGGAAGATAGGAAAGAGAGTCCACAATGACATTGAAATGGAAATTGTGGACCTGCCGGGAACCTACAGCCTGACAGCTTATTCCCTTGACGAGATCATAGCCCGTGACTTCATAATCGAAGAAAAGCCGGACATAGTAGTGCAGGTAATTGACGCGACAAACCTTGAAAGGAACATGTACCTCACGACCCAGTTAATGGAACTTGGGGTCAAGCTCATAATTGCGCTCAACATGACCGACCTTGCACTTGCAAAAGGTGACAGCATAGATTCTGAGAAGATGCAGGAGTTCCTGGAAGTCCCGGTAATATCTACCATTGGAAGCAAGGGGAACGGTATTGAAGGTCTTCTGGATGCTGTTGCAGATGAACTGCACAAGACCAGAGTAACTGAGAACATATTCACCTACGATAGCGATATCGAGACCAGAGGAGAAGAACTTGAGAAGGTCCTGAACAACGACCCATATTTCGCACATTACCCTTCACGATGGTTCAGCATGAAATTGCTTGAGGGTGATGAGAACATACTCAAAAAAGCAAAAGAAAGCGAGAGCTATCCGGAAATAGAAAAGATACTCAATGAGCTTGATGCCGATAGTTTCGAGGCTAAGATCGCAGACCAGAGATATAAGACCATACAGACAATGCTGCGGCAGGTCTGTGACATAAACACCGAACACCTCAGCGGTTCTGATATGGTCGACCGCGTAGTGACGAACAAGGCACTGGGAATCCCTATATTCCTGTCACTTATGTGGGCAGCCTTTGAGATAACATTCACATTTGCAACGCCGTTCATGAATATAATAGACATATTCTTTGGATGGTTTGCAGAGACTGCAACTAACCTCATCACAATACCATGGCTCTCCTCCCTTGTAGGAGAAGGAATGATAGCAGGTGTTGGATCAGTGCTCATATTCCTCCCTAACATCCTGCTGCTCTTCTTTATGCTTTCACTAATGGAAGACAGCGGTTACATGGCAAGAGCCGCCTTTATCATGGACAAGATCATGAGCAAGATCGGACTGCACGGCAAGTCATTCATTCCACTTGTCATGGGATTCGGATGTAATGTGCCTGCGATCATGGCAACACGTACCATCGAGGATACCCGTGACAGGCTCATAACCATACTTATCACACCTTTCATGTCATGCGGAGCAAGGTTGCCGGTCTACGTACTGCTGGCTGGTGCATTCTTCGGACGTGATGCAGGTGTTGTGATATTCAGTCTCTACGCACTGGGCATACTGGTCGCGATCGTGAGTGCAAAGCTCATGCGCAGTACGATCCTCAGAGGAGAGGATGCCCCGTTCATCATGGAACTCCCATCATACAAGATACCCACACTAAAGGGCAGTTTCATCCACATGTGGGAAAGAGGAAAGATATACCTCAAGAAAGCAGGATCGATCATCCTCATTGGAGTTGTGGGAGTATGGCTCCTTGCATCGATACCAGCACCAGGAAGTGGAGGAGTCTTTGCTTCAGAAGAAGTGTACGGTACCACTAACTCAGTAATCGGTGTCATCGGACAAATTATCGAACCCCTTGTAGCACCTCTTGGATTTGACTGGAGAATTGCAGTAGCACTGTTGTTCGGTGTAGTTGCAAAGGAGATAGTTGTCGGATCCATGGGTGTGCTCTATGGAGCAGGAGAGAATGAAGATACACTTTCGGACATACTTGCCGCAGGTGCAATGACCCCTCTTGCAGGACTGGGACTTATGGTGTTCACTCTTCTGTACGCCCCATGTTTCGCCTGCATAGGTGTTATCAAAAGAGAGACCGGATCATGGAAATGGACCCTTTTCCAGCTGGCTTACGGCACAACACTTGCATGGACATTCGCATTCGCAGTATACCAGATAGGAAGCAGAATAGGAATGCTTGCCTGAACTCTAAAATATGAACTAGGAGAATGATAAAGATGAAAAATAATTATGGGAACAAAGAAGTAGCTTTTTCAGCACTTGCCGGAGTGCTCTACGCACTCTTTGGACTGGTACATATAATAGAAGGACTTGGCATCGACACTGGCCTCTCAGGCATGCTATTCATCCCCGGGGACATCCTTGGAGGATTCTGTCTTGTGGTCATAGGAGCAGTTTTCCTCATTGGTTTCAAGGAAATGTTGCAGGGTCTGAATGCAGGCGTGTCCTTCGTTTATGTAGGCATCCTGATGTCCCTCATCTTCATGGCGGTCTACCTGTTGATAATGGGAGGAAATCTGCTGGATTCATTCATTGTCCCTGATGACTATGAAGGATGGAGCGTGATGGAAACCTTCAGACCGGGAATATACCTTGGTCTCCTTTCACTTGCAGGCATACTGTACTGGAGAGACAGGTTCTCCCTGAACGAGGTACTTGTCTTCAGGGAGGGAGCATAATGGTCGTAGGATACAGGTTCTTCCTGAAAAGGATAGCTGCAATGATAGACTCGAAAGAGAACCTTACTATCAGAACGATAGCAGACCGGCTAAACCTCCGGCATGATGAGTTCAGGGATATCCTGAACATCATGGTCCAGAAAGGTGACATCGAATGTATCGAAGATAGTTCAGCCGGCTGCAGTGGAAGCTGCCCGGGTTGCTCCAGATTGTGTGCCGGACCCCATCTGTCCAGCAAGACGGGGAAAGTAAGGTCTTACAGATTGACAGATAAAGGCAGGATGAACTGTAAAGGATAGGCCAGGGAAGAAACAATACCATCTTATCCGTTCATTTTTCACTGAACCCTGCTTTTCTTTCTATCTTTTTTACTGTTTTAGCCGTTGGATCAGTTCAGTCTGCTTTTGTGTTGAAAAGGAAAAAACGTCTCTATAGAGATTCTTCCAATTGCAACTTTGAACTCAGCAATTTTGAATAACTGCATTATTTCAATTGTCTTCAGGATAGCAGTGAAGGAGCGTGCCGCCTGCGGTGGATGGTCGCATTGTCCTTTGTTCGCCAATGATCTGTTGTTTAGCTATCGAAACACAAGGAAGCAGGGAACAATAAGTTTGACCGATCGGAAGTCATAAACAACTAAAAACATCCCGGAGGGGTACGGCGAAGCCGGCACGATACGAAAAAGTGGATTTAATAGTATATTGCTTAAACTTATTTCTGCATTCAAATGAGAAAAACTACAAAGCCCACAAAGCCATAACCCTTAAATACGATTAGCCATCTTTTAATCAATATTGTACAACTATATACATTACTGCGTTAAAAGGTGCTACCATGAAGGAATACATCAGTAAAGTAAGTGAAAAGCAGGACCTTACAATAACAGAAGCAGAGGATGCTATCACAAAGATATTCACAGAGGCCACGGACGCACAGATAGGCGGCCTCCTTATTGCCCTTAAAATGAAGGGAGAGACCCCTGATGAGATCGCGGGTTTTGCAACCGGTATGAAGAAAGCTGCCAACACCATTGCTCCTAAAGTTGAAGGTGCACTTGTGGATGTTGTAGGAACCGGAGGGGACAAGCGCAACACCATCAATATCTCAACAGCCTCTGCGATCGTTACCGCAGCAACTGGTGTCGCGGTTGCAAAGCATGGTAACCGCTCCATAACTTCACTTTCCGGTAGTGCAGATGTCCTGAGAGAACTCGGGATAAAAGTGGACAAAGCACCTGAAGAAGTAACGCAGTCCATAGAAAAGAACGGGATCGGATTCATGTTCGCACCTATCTTCCATCCTGCAATGAAAAGGGTCGGACCGATAAGACAAGAAATGGGAGTAAGGACAGTTTTCAATATACTCGGACCACTTACAAACCCTGCAAATGCAAAAGTGCAACTTGTAGGAGTGTTTGACAAGAGTCTCTGCGAGCCTTTCGCCCAGGTAATGAAGAAACTTGGAGTTGACAGGGCAATGGTAGTCCATGGTGACGGCATGGATGAGATATCCAATTTCTCAGAGACATACGTTGCTGAGCTTAAAGATGGAAATATCACTACCTACACACTCACCCCGGAAGAACTTGGCATGAACAGAGCAACTCCGGAGGATATTGCAGGCGGTACACCTAAGGAGAATGCAATAGATATCATAAGAATATTGAAGGGTGAGAAGGGACCAAAGAGAGATATCATCGTAATGAACTCAGCTGCAGCGCTTTATGTTGCCGGCAAGGCAGCCTCTGTCAAAGAAGCGATCCCTATGGTAGAAGAAGTTCTTGACAGCGGCAAAGCACTGGCAAAACTGATAGAGTTCAGTGATGACGACAACATTCATGGAGTCATAGATGAAGCATCTTCCCAGAGTTAAGATATGCGGAATGAGAACTGCTGAGGATGTAGAACTTGCAGTGAACTGTGGAGCCGATGCTGTGGGCTTTATCACAGAGGTTCCGGTGAACACTCCAAGGAAACTGGATGTGCAGACAGCATCTGAACTTATCAGGAATGTACCTTTCTTCGTGAATTCAGTGCTTGTCATAATGCCAGAGGACGGCTACCAGGCACTTGATCTTATTGAAAGGACAAAGCCGGATATAGTGCAAATCCACAACGACCTCAGTGCAGAGGATATAGAGATAATACGTAACGGCACACACCAGAAGATCATTAAGGCATTTACCATACCCGTAGAAAGCAAAGAGTTGCCTTCTGACATGATGACAGAGATAGAGTCACTTTTTGGTAATGACCTGATAGATGGCATTCTGCTGGATTCTGGGAAAGCCGGTTCAAGCGGCGGAACAGGACTGGTACACGACTGGTCAATAAGCAGAAAGGTAGTTGAGAACACTGATGCCCCGGTAATACTGGCAGGTGGCCTCAAGCCTGAAAATGTAAGTGATGCCGTAAATGAGGTAAGGCCATTTGCCGTGGATACTGCCTCAGGTGTAGAGACAGATGGAAAGAAAGATCCTGCAAAGGTATGCAGGTTTATAGAAGAGGCCAGGTGTATCAATGGTTGATTTTGATCTTAGTAAAGAGGAATTCACATCCCTCGTCGAAAATTCACAGAAGCCTGCAATAGTGCAGCTTATGACAAAGGTGGATAGCATTTGCAGCCCACTACAATTGTATGCAACTCTGCAGAACGCAGGGCATTCATATCTACTTGAATCCGTAGAGAAGGAGAAAAGACATGCAAGGTACTCCTTTGTAGGATACGAGCCTGAGATGGTCGTATCTATCAAGGACAGATACCTCACCATCGAATGCCAGATGAACTCCGAGCTTACCAAACATATCTACAATAAGCTCAAGGCCATGGGAGATGTGGAATCGCTCATTGGCGGCAAGTTCAGGGTAAAGGTCAACGAAGGTGACGATGCCCTTGCAGCTTTCAGAAAGATATATCCGACAAGTACCGACACTGTTCTGCTTAACCAGAAGCGTTTTGACAGGCAGACATTCCTTGGAGGTGCCATCGGCTACAACAGCTATGACCTTGTTTATGATTCCTGGTTGGACAGGGACAAGAAGCCCGATGCTGACACCCCGGATATGCACTTCGCGATCATGTCAAAGACCTTTGTCTTTGATCACATTACCAATGAGACATACATGGTCATCACACCATTCGTCACAGATTCCAGTGATCTGAACGATGTTTACGACCATGCTAGCTCAGAAGCCCAGTTGATGGAAAGGTCACTCCAGATGGCCTCGGTCATCAGTATAAGTGAGGACATACCTGCGGCAGATCCGGAAGAACCTGTTGCCAACATGGATCAGGATGCCTATGAAGAAGCTGTGAAGATAGCCAAACAGCATATCATAGACGGTGATATCTTCCAGGTGGTACCATCCCGCAGATACACCGTCAAAATGAAGCAGACACCCCTGCAACTCTACATCAGGCTCAGGAACATCAATCCAAGTCCTTATATGTACATCTTCAACTTCAAGGACATCGGCATCGTAGGTGCAAGTCCGGAAACCCTGATGACCGTCTTTGACAGAAAGGTCATCACAAATCCGATCGCTGGAACATGTCCACGTGGTAAGGATGAGGAAGAGGACAAGGTACTGGCAAATGAGATGCTCAGCGACAAAAAGGAACGTTCAGAACACATAATGCTCGTGGACCTTGGACGTAACGATGTGAGGATGGTCTCAAAGAGTGGCACTGTCAATGTCGATGACCTTATGAGCGTGGTAAAATACTCTCACCTTCAGCACATCGAAAGTACCGTAAGCGGAGAGCTCAGGGAAGAATGTGACCAGTTCGACGCCACACGCGCGATATTCCCGGCAGGGACACTGTCCGGTGCACCAAAGATAAGAGCTATGGAAATAATAGATGACCTTGAGCCAGAGTCCAGAGGAATATATGGCGGAGGAGTAGGCTATTATTCATGGAACGGTGATGCTGACTTTGCCATTGTCATCAGAACAGTGCTCATTAAAAATAACACAGCTTACGTACAGGCAGGAGCAGGTATCGTAGCTGACTCAGACCCGACATACGAATACAATGAGACCGAAAGGAAAATGGCTGCAATGATAAAGGCCATAGGAGGCAAATAATGAAAGTATTGTTCATAGACAACAAGGATTCTTTTGTCTGGAATCTTGTGGACTATGTTTCCATATACGAGCCTGATACTCAGGTAGTATCTAACACCATTTCCCTTGAAGAAGTAAAGGATATCAACCCGGATGCCATTGTGATCTCACCCGGACCAGGGACACCACATAAGGCAGAGGATATCGGTTCATCACTTGAGATAATAAGGGAATTCGGGTCAAAGATACCAGTGCTTGGGGTCTGTCTTGGCCACCAGGCGATAAACACAGCGTTCGGTGGGACCATAGGACATACAAAAGGTGGACCTATCCACGGAAAGACATCTGACATCACCCATGAAGGATCACCACTTTTCGAAGGACTTGAAGACACGTTCAAGGGTGGAAGATATCACTCACTTGCTATCGAAAAACTTGCAGAGGACCTAAAGGTTACTGCAAGGACGGATGATGGCATCATCATGGCTGTTGAACATAAGGAGTACCCGGTTTATGGGGTGCAGTTCCATCCGGAGTCCATACTTACCGAGGACGGATTATGGATCGTCAAGAACTTCCTGAAGATAGCCGAGGCCGCCCATAAGAATTAAGCACTTGCAGGCTCATTGTTCACTATGCTTATTGGTATCACCGGAACACCGGGTACAGGAAAGACGTCAGTAACAAAACTGTTTGAAAAGGACCCTTTCTATCAGGTCATCCACCTCAACGAGCTGATCAAAGAAGAGAAGCTCTACTCAGAAGTGGATACCGAAAGGGACTGTGTCGTTGCTGACATGGACCTGGTATATAACAGGGTCCTGGAGCTGCAGGACAGCTTCTATCCTGTTACTATAGTAGATAGTCACCTTTCTCATCATATTGCTGATATCGTTATTGTACTGAGGACATCGCCTGTAAAGTTGAAAGAAAGACTTGAAAAAAGGAAGTATTCAGTTGACAAAGTACGGGAGAACCTCGAAGCAGAAGCCCTGGACATCATCCTGGCGGAAGCGGTGGACTGGTGCGAGAAGGTCTTTGAACTCGATACGACAGCAGGAGCTGTGGAAGGAACCTTCAAGGATATCGAAAGAATAGTTAAGGGACTTCGAAATGGCGACACAGAGGAACTAGAGAAAGAATTCAGACCAGGGTCCGTTGACTGGAGCGACTATTTCTTTGACTAATGCAGACCAGTAGTACATCTGTCCTGACCAGTTATCTCCCGGGAGACAGGGGATGAAGGCAATATCAAAGTGAACGTACTGCCATGCCCATAATTGCTTTTCACCTGAACATCGCCATTATGCATCTTTGCATATGTTCTGGCAAGCATAAGACCAAGACCTACTCCTCCATATTTACGACTTGTTGAACCATCTACCTGTACAAATGGCTCGAATATCCGTTCCACATCGGTCTTTTTTATGCCAGTCCCATTGTCAGAGACAGATATGTATATGCTATCATCCCCTTTTTTGACATCAATAGATACCTCACCACCATCAGGTGTGAATTTCAGAGAATTTTCGACCAGATTGTAGAGGATCTCTGTGATCTTTGTCGCGTCTGCCATGATCTCACCCACCTCCGGATCTACATTCATACTTAGAGAGATGTTCTTTTTAGATGCCATTGGATCGGTCCTGTTGAGAACGACAGATAATACGTATTCAGGATGGAAATTCTCAAATATCAGGTCCATACCTCCTGATTCTATTTTAGACAGGTCCAACATCCGGTTTATTAGTTCCAGAAGACGATTGCCACTATTGTTGATAGTAAATATCTGTTCTTTTTGCTTGCTGTTCAGTTCTCCTGAATAACCTTCCAGCAAGACATCAGAAAAACCAATTATGGAACTTAAAGGCGTTCGCAGCTCATGGCTCATGTTTGCAAGCAGCTCATCCTTATAGCGATTAGCCTCTTCAGCAGCCATCCGGGCACGCAGGATTTGCTCTTCTGCAAGTTTCCTGCTGGTAATATCTATGAACGTACCGATGGCACGATGAGGAACCCCATTCTCATCTATATCAAAGGGTTTCCCACGTCCAGTAACCCATATCCATTTACCTGATTTGGACAGCATTCTGAAATCCATCTGGAATACTTCCAGTTTCCTGAGATCATTCATCAAACGGCCAATAACAAGACCATGGTCATCAGGATGCAGAAGAGTTGCCCAGGCATCGAAAGTACCTGGAAGTTCATCAGGCTTGTATCCAAACATGAAATACCACCCCTGACTAAAATATGCGTCGTTGGAATCCATATCCCAGTCCCAGAACCCATATTCAGATACCTCCATTGCAAGCTGAAGTCTCTCTTCACTTTCCCTGAGAGAGAGCTCCGCCTTTTCCCTTGCCACAAAAGCTGCCTTCTTATCAAGTGCCTCCATTACAGAGAAAGGAAGCCTCCTTATACGGTCCTTTAGAATATAGTCCGTAGCACCAGCCTTCATGCATGCCACTGCAGTCTCCTCATTGAGCGAGCCTGTGAAAACAATGAACGGTATGCTGCTGTCGTGATCAAGAAGGATCCTAAGTGCCTCCATCCCATCAAATGTTGGAAGATTATAATCTGATATCACAATGTCAGGAGAGAATCCATGCAATTCCTCTAAGAAATCCTCGGCAGTTTCCACTCTTCTGGACTGGAATTCCAGTCCGTTCTTTAAGAGTATCCTTTCTGCCAGTTCAGTATCAGGAGGGTAATCCTCTACGAACAGTATACGAAGTACAGAACCGTTTTCCATATATCCCTACCTCTATCATTTTTTGAACTCGTTCATCAGCAGCCAGTAAAAACCGATCTTATTTATGGATTCCACGAAATTATCAAAATCAACAGGCTTTACAATGTAACTGTTAACACCTAACTTATAGCTCTCAACTATATCACATTCCTCTCTGGAGGAAGTAAGCATAACAACTGGGATAGAGCTCACATCAGGGTCACTTTTAATTGTCTTCAGTACTTCAAGACCATCCACTTTAGGTAGTTTCAGGTCGAGCAGTATCAGACGGGGGAATGCCTTTATTTCCCTTCCTTCGAACTCACCCCTGCCATATATGAACTCAAGGGCTTTCTCACCATCACCCAGTACAACAACATTGTTTGCAATATTGTTCTTTCTCAATGCCCTCAGTGTTAGTTCCACATCCTCCGGATTATCTTCCACAAGCAATATCTCTACTTCATTCTCCACACACATTATCCTCCTTTTTCAATGGTAATGTAAAATAAAATGTAGCTCCTTCACCAACTTTACCTTCAGCCCATATTCTCCCACCATGCCTCAGGACTATACGCTGGACTATAGCAAGACCCACACCAGTACCCTCAAATTCCCTTTCACTATGCAAGCGCTGGAATATACCGAATAGTTTATCGCTGTATCTCTGATCGAACCCCACACCATTGTCCTTTACATAATAGATATTTTCATCTCCGTCGTCGATAGAACCAATATCTATACGTATCTCGTCTTTTGGCATACTGTACTTGATGGAATTGGAAATGAGATTCATCCATAGTTGTTTTATGAGAATAGGGTCTGCGCATGCTTCCGGAATATCATCAATATCAAGAACATATTTCTTTTCAGTATCATTCATGGTCAGGTCATTGAATATAGAACGTATCATGGAAACCATATCGATATTTACATTGTTCATCTCATTACGACCGATCCTGGAAAGGGCCAGCAGGTCAGTTATAAGTTTGTCCATCTTCTGTGTATTCGTCCTGATAACATCAAAAAGACGTATTCCCTCATCATCAAAGACATCAACATAGTCCTCAAGGATTATCCGCGAGAAACCATCTATTGCACGCAATGGTGCCCTGAGATCATGAGATACGGAATACGTGAATGCTTCCAGCTCTTTGTTGGCACTTTCAAGCTGAGATGTACGTTCGTTCACACGGTCCTCAAGCTCGGCGTTGAGCTTTCTTATCTCTGTTTCTGCCACTTTGCGTTCGGTGATATCGCTAACAAATCCCAGAAACCTTGTTTCACTCAATTTGACCGTTTTTATAGTACATATTATAGGATCACCATTAGATCTCAAAAGCTGGATGTCACCAGCCGATATCCCAACATCATCGGCAGCAAGGAAGGTTGAAAAAGCACTATCTTTTTCTTCAGGAGAGACCATGTCCACAAAGTTCATTCTGAGAAGCTTTTCTCTGGAATGACCTGTGATCTTGCTTAGCGCTTCATTTACATCAACGTAGTTACCATCTTTATCGGCAATGAACAGACCATCAGGAGCCTGTTCCACATAACTGCGGAATCTTCTTTCACTTTCATTGAGCGAGGCAAGCAGTTCGTCACGTTCTCCCAAGGTCCTTGCAAGCTTGACATTACTATAACTTAATATGGAGATCATTTCGGTCAGACGGGAGTAATAGGTCATCAGCGAATTCACCATTTCCCTGCTCAATCGGGGAACCCTGTCAAGTGCTTCCATGTACTCCTTTTCGTCAAACCCGTATTTCTTTGCCTGGAGCCTGAATGTATCATAGGGGATCTCTTCATCATCAAGGAAGAACTGGCCAATGTAAAGATTTCCCATATGGGAACCACCCAATACAATAGGAGTTACCATATCCCACATGTTGTTCTTACACTTGTAGAACCTGTATGTACCGGGAGCTACACCCCTTGTCAGATTCAGATCACTTTCAAGACAGTGTTTACAGGAATCCGGATGAACACGATGGAATTTCGTGCATATATCCTGCCACCCAATAGCTACCAGAACATTACCCTTCATATCGAGTATAGCCATTCCTCCTATATGGGTAAGCTCATGAAAATTATCCATTAGCTCTTGCAGGGATTCGATATCAACGATATCGGCAAGTTCCAGTTCTCCAATATCCCCATCTGGTTCCAGAATGGCAGCTAACTTCTTTTTAACTCGAACCTCACTCTCGTGCAAGGCCTTTTCAGACAGTTTACGTTCGGTGATATCCTGGAAAGAACCGGTCATTTTCACGACCTTACCATCTTTCATTAAAGGACGACCCAGCGTACGTACCCATTTATGAACACCTTTGGCAGATATCAGTTCCAATTCAAGATCATAGGGTTCACCATTCTCTATCGAATTGCGAATAGCTTCCTCTAGTATCTTTCTTGAGGAGGGAGTATAGAAATTTAATCCGATATCTTTGCTGGTACCAGCTCCCGGATCAAGATCATGTATAAGGGCAACTTCAGGGGTCCATTTTCCTTCTCCGGTGGAAATATCGAATTCCCATCCTCCTATCTTGGCAATACTACCCACTTCATTAAGGAGACGATCACGATCATGGAGGGCATTCTCTGCCACCTGGTACCTGGTGATATCTTCCGAAAAAATGACGATCCCACCAATTTCATTGTCTTTTTTTCTCCATGGCCGAACTTCCCAGCGTAGCCATTGGACACTTCCATCAGCTCGCTGGAAACGGTCATTGTCACCAGTGATAACCTCACCTTCCATAGCCCTGCGGTGTATCGATCTAAGATCATCCCCGACCTCCGGGAAAAGATCATAGTGGCTCAGACCCTGAATATCCCGGTCGCCAAGAGAAAAGTCTTCAAGCCAGCGATGACTGGCTGCAATGTAACACATATTAAGATCGAACATAGCTAATGAGGCAGGTGCATGCTCTATGAAAAGCCTCAGCATTGTTTCGCTTTCAAATAACTTGTTCTCAGCATTTTTGCGTTCAGTGATATCCTGAAGATATCCCACTACCTTGACAACTTTGTCACCTTCATATACAGGACGTCCTCCGGTACGCACCCACTTATGCTCACCTTTTGAAGAAACGAACTCAAGTTCAAGATCATACGGCTCCCCCTTATCGACAACATCCTGAAATGCTTTCTCAATTAACGGCCTTGACCGGGGAGTATAGAAATCAAGTCCGAACATTAAACTTGGGTCAACGTCCTGGTCAACGCCATGTATCCTGGCTATCTCAGGGGTCCACGAACCTTTTCCTGAGCGCAGATCCACCTCCCAGCCACCGATCGCAGCAATTGTACCCACTTCGCTCAAAAGACGTTCACTTTCATGAAGTGCTACTGCAATTTCCTTATATTCACTTATATCCTGAAATGAACCAAGTACCTTTTCAATAACACCATCTGCAACAATGGATCTTGCACTTGCTCGCACCCACTTATGATTTCCTTTCGCAGATATCAGTTCCAGCTCAAGGTCATACGGAGTACCTTTCTCAATAGCGTCCTGAAATGCTTTTTCAATAACAGAACGAGATGCTGGCGTGAAGAATCCAAGACTTTCATCAACACTCAGCTGGGTCTTGGGGTCAAGGTCATAGATCATGGCCACCTCAGATGTCCATGAGCCTTCACCTGAAGCCGGGTCGAATTCCCAGCCACCGATCTTAGCAATATTCCCTACTTCGTTTAAAAGACGCTCCCGTCCCAGAAGAGAGAGCTCCATACTTTTATGGTCCGTAATATCCTGAAATGATCCAATTACCTTGACGACCTTTCCATTTTCCCTAATAGGACGACCACTGGAACGGACCCATTTATGAATACCTTTTGCAGAGATGAACTCAAGTTCAAGATCATAGGACGTACCATTCTCAATTGCTTCCTTTAATGCATTTTCAAGAGACTTTCTTGACCCGGGAGAATAGAACTCCAGAGCAGACACCACATCAGGATGGTAATCCATATCCTGATCATGTATCCTGAATACTTCAGGAGTCCAGAATACATCCCCGGAATCCATATCGAGACTCCATCCGCCTATACGACCTATTTTGCTTACCTCATTTAGCAGGGACTCACTTTCCCTGAGAGCCTCTTCTGTATCTTTCAAACTATCCATATCCCTTACCTGGCAACTATAAGCATGTGTTCGTTCATCATCGGATATCTTGTATTGAGACCGATGGGAAAACCAGTATCATTCTTGTGTGAATAACACCCATTGATCACACAAAGTGTATTATCGGCAGTGATGCTCCGATCCACCCTGATAAAAATATATCTCTTCAATTCACGTTCCGGAAAAAGATTGTAAGCAACTGGTAAATGCAAAAGAGTAACTACTGCCCCTAACGATCCGATATGACCCTGACCCATACGAGACAGAATCCCCGTGATGCCCTTTGATCCACCGAGCATATCCCCTGTCATACTCCCACTTGAACAGCAATTTCACAATTCCTTCGAACCAGTTGGCTATGCCCCAGCTTCCAACAGATATAATGTCATGACCGAAAGGATCACTGTGAGATATTATGCTGTATTTTAACCTTTTACTAAAAGAGTAATCAGTGCTCATAAATAAATTTTTGCACGGACATACAAATTGAAAGATCTCAAATGTGAATATAAGAGATACTACCATAATGCATTCTGAAGAAATTCAGGAAATATCATATCAGGAAACATCTGCATTGGCATATCTTGCCACAAAGCACCAGTTTTAATAATAATATGCAATTAAAGTAAATTGACAGCAATTAATTGTTGTGACAGACTGTTATCCTTATGCCGAGGTGACAGAGTGGCTAATGTGACCGCCTGCAGAGCGGTTTTTCGGGAGTTCGAATCTTCCCCTCGGCACTTTTATTGACAAAGGTGTTCTACCGTGGTTTTAAAAATATACAATACGCTTACAAGAGAGCTTGAGGATTTCATCCCCATCAATGGGAAGAAAGTGAATATGTATGTTTGTGGTCCCACTGTATATGACCACTGCCACCTGGGACACGCCAGAAGTTACGTTTCCTTTGATGTTATCAGAAAATACCTCATTTACAGAGGTTACGATGTCAATTATGTTTCCAATATCACTGATGTGGATGACAAAGTGATAGCAAGGGCAAAAGAAACAGGTGAAGACCCTTTTGTATTATCCAGGAAATTCACCGATTCTTTCATAGAGGATATGGAAACCCTTGCAGTGTTACCACCTGATACAAGACCAAAGGTCACAGAGCATATACCGGAGATCATCGAAACGATCAGCACATTGATAGACAATGGCACAGCTTATGTGACCGCCAGAGGAAATGTGTACTATGACCTTACCTCATCAAAAGAAAAGATAGGTATCCTGAGCCACCAGACCGAAGAAGGGCTCCTTGAAGGCTCCGGCTGCAGAGTTGATGTAGAGGACGACAAAAGATACCAGCTTGATTTCGTACTCTGGAAAACTGCAACTGAGGAAGAAACTGGCTGGGACAGCCCATGGGGCAGAGGTCGTCCGGGATGGCATATCGAATGTACTGTAATGTCCATGAAGTATGGCTCCGAGCAACTGGACATACACGGAGGAGGCATGGACCTTGTCTTCCCCCACCATGAAGCAGAGATACATCAATCTGAAAGCTGCAGCGGAAACCACCAGTTCAGCAAATACTGGATGCACAACGGATTCCTCACAATAGATAAGGAAAAAATGTCGAAATCCCTCGGGAACTTCTTCACTATCAAAGAGGTACTGGATGAATTTCCGGCTGCGACTATCCGTTTCTTCATAGTTTACACTCATTACAGAAGTACCATCGATTTCAGCAAGGAAGCACTTGAGGAAGCAGGCAGAGCAAGAAAAAGACTTGTCAATACGATCACAAATGTAGAGCATGCCTTTGAAAACGCCGCTGATACCGGAGAAGACCATGGACTCACCGAACTCATCAATGAAACGAGGGATGCTTTCATCGACTCCATGGATGATGACTTCAATACCAGAGAAGCAATAGGGAACCTCTTTGCATTCGGTCGTAAGGTCAATTCAATAATTGCTGACCAGAAGCCTGGAAAAGGATCACTTCAAGATGTGCTTGACTTCTTTTCAGAGGTCAACCAGGTGCTGGGGATCTTTATAGATGACCACGGACCAGCGAATGATGAACATGCCCTTTCTGACGAGGAGATCGCAGAAATGATAGAGCTCAGAGAAAAGGCACGTGCAGAGAAAGATTGGGCAAGCTCGGATTCCATACGTGATGAGCTCAAAGAGAAGGGCATCATCATAGAGGATGGAAAAGAGGGTGTCAGGTGGAAACGGGAGATTTAAGATGACCGTTATCTGGCAGGTAGATGCATTCACAGACAGACCATTCTCGGGGAATCCTGCTGGTGTTTGTCTCCTGGAAGAGGAGGCGGATGAAGAATGGATGCAGAACGTGGCAAAGGAGATGAACCTTTCAGAAACGGCTTTCCTCTATCCGGAGGAAGGAGCTTACAGACTGAGATGGTTCGCACCTGATTCCGAAGTCGATCTCTGCGGCCATGCAACACTGGCAAGTGCACATATCCTCTGGGAAAAAGGATATGCGGAGAAGGAAGATATCATTGAGTTCCATACAAAGAGCGGAACCCTTACAGCAAGTCTCAAAGATGAATGGATAGAACTTGATCTCCCACTACTTGATGAAGAGGAGACAGAGATACCTGAAGGACTTGTTGAAGCCCTGGGTGTCAAACCTTTGTATGTTGGAAAGAACGCCTTTGATTATATTGTAGAGATCAGTTCTGAAGAGCAATTGATATTGATCGAACCTGACCTTACAAAACTTGCAACTATCACCGCAAGAGGAATAAGCGTAACAGCACGTTCGGCCTCGGAGGAATATGACTTCGTATCAAGGCTATTTGCCCCTGCGATAGGAATTCCCGAGGACCCGGTAACGGGTTCAGCACACTGCTGCTTGGGACCTTACTGGGAAAAGAAGCTCAATAAAAGTAGTTTCACTGCATATCAGGCATCTGAGAGAGGAGGGACCTTGAAAGTGCAGGTGAAAGGAGATAGAGTTCTCATTTCTGGAAAAGCAGTAACTGTGATCGAAGGCCTGATACTTGTATGAGATGAAAGAAAAAAAGGATTAAACTGCAATAGTGCTAAAATGATATCACTTAATCTGCATCTGAGCCGGAAACACTTTTGAGCCTGTTGACACCATCTATGTCATCAATGACATCGGCAACTTCCTCAGGTACAAGTGACCTCCAGTTCTCATCAGCTAACATACGCCTTCTGATCTCACTGCCGGAATAACCTTCCCTCTGATACATAGGTGGCTGTTTGACATTGATACCGGCTTCCTTGAAAAGACGTACAACTAATGGATTATTAGAATAGACCACATCAAAAGGTGGTGTCATAGAAATAATATGAGAGACCCACACGGCATTCCTTTGCAGGTCTTCTATGGGAATTGCGTAATGCATCACGTCAGCATCCTCGAGAGCATGCCTGATCATCATTACGCGCTCACCTGCAGTAAATGGATTCTTAGGCTCGTGGCTTTTCTGCGCACTGCCTATTCCAATTACTACCTCATCCACATCCCGGGCAATATCATTTATGATAGAATAATGTCCGAGATGGAATGGTTGGAAGCGTCCAATATAGAACGCTCTTCTCATGTGCATATTTGATAACCATCAGTGAATGCCACATTCATCGAATGTGAACTTCTCACAGACTTCAAGATAGTGTCCTGAGTTGTTATCGTGTTTCATCTTAGCAAGTTTCTGGATAAGGTCCATTCCTGGTTTTGGATCTTCCATGATCTCGACCTTGTCCTTTACAAGCTCGAACATCTTCTTGCCTACTTCTGTGCGTATGAGCACACAGTTCCAGCCATCTGGTGTACCGACAGATCCCAGTGATATATCTGCTGACACTGAGGTGTAGTCACAACAGTTGTGGCATGGGTTCCTTGCGTAATGAGCTACTTCCGGGATCTTCACGCTGTGGGCTTCGCCGTCCTTTGTGTAGTTCCAGAATTTACCCTTACCGAAGTCCATCTTGACAACATCATCAAGGTCAAGTCCCATTACTTCAGGAACGATCTTCTCGGTCATGATGTCGTGATAGAAACTCTCCATACACAGGAGTCCAAGGATGACAACGATCTTATCGTTGTTATTCTCAAAGAGGAGACGTGCGCCGTGTGCCTGGCAGGGTACACCAATTACGCCTATCTTATCATATTTCTCGAAAGGCTCTCTGAGTGCTGAAAGTACTGAATCGTAGGTATATTTGGTACCTGTAGTTCTGTCAACATCCTCCGGCTTGGTCATAATGATAAGCTCAGTACCCCATTTACCATCCCTGGCGATACCGACAATACAATCTACCGTACCGGTCTCGAGCAAAGCTTTTGCCAGAATAGAGGTGACACCACCGTCCTGACCTTGTATGGTACTCTTTGCTCCAAAGAACTCTTTCACGTTTGCAAATTCGTCTTCTTCATATCCGTCAATTACAGGACAGAGCCTTGCACATGTGAGACATCCCTCACATACATTTGGTGCTGCACCTTTGACGTATAATTCTAAATTATCAGGGTCACGGACTTCTGCATGCTTGTTCATAACAATAGCACCTGCAGGACATGCTGAAACGCATGCCCCACAAGAAGTGCAGACGTCGTGCTCAATGACCTCTAATATTTTTGGATGGGCCATTAACTGCCTCCGACGCTCTTTTTGTGTTTATCCAATGATTTCTTTACCAATGAGCTTGATGGCCTTCTCTTTGTTAGGTCCAATTGGGGAACCTGCAACGATCTGTGTTACACCGATGTCAAGCAATTCATTGATCCTTGCTTTACAGTCTTCTGGTGTTCCACTGATAGAGAATGCGTCCATCATGTCATTTGTGACCATACCGCCCATAAGTGCGCCGAAGTCGCCCTTGGCAATTGCTCCACCGATGTCAGCCTTTGATGCTACATCGATTCCGTGGCGCTCAAGGACCATGTCAGGTGAACCTGCAACGATAAATGCAACTACGATCTGTGCTGCGCTCTTTGCCTTTGCTGCGTCCTTGTCGATAGAGAAGCATGCGTATGCTGCAACGTCAACATCCTTAGGGTCACGGCCTGCCTTCTTTGCGCCTGATGCGATCTGCTGTACAGCTACTTCGAAGTCCTTAGGGTGTGATGCATTGATGAGTACACCATCTGAGATCTCTCCTGCGAGCTCGAGCATCTTTGGACCCTGTGCACCCATGTAGATAGGTACGTTTCCAGCCTTGAATGCCATCTTAGCGCCGCCGAACTTGATCATGTCGCCGTCCATGGTTACTTTCTCCCCAGCAATGAAGCTGCGGATAGCCTGGATGCTTTCCTTTGTTGTTGTGAGTGGCTTGTCCCATGAAATGCCCATTGCATCGAAGGTTGCCTTGTCTCCAGGACCAAGACCGAGAATTGCACGGCCGCCTGAGATCTCATTGAGTGAAGCAATGCTTGATGCTGTGATAGCTGCATTTCTTGTGTACGGGTTTGTTACACCTGTTCCGAGCTTGATGCTGTTTGTGTTCATTGCAAGCACGGTCAGGGTTGAGTATACATCACGGTTGTTGTAGTGGTCTGTGATCCATACGTTGTCAAAGCCCTGCTGTTCAGCAAGTTTTGCGTAGTGAGCTATCTTTAAAACTGGGTCGCTAGGTACAAATTCTATTCCAAATGTCATTTGAATCCTCCTCTAAAGTGTGTTCCTATTCAGGTATCTATACATATTTAAAACTTTGTTGGTTTGATTTCGGGAAAATCAGCGAAAATAAATATGTCAGCTCGTAACTAAAATTAAGGATTATGAAAAGTGATCCTGCAAGGATATAATGTGTAACTGTAGAGAACTTCTGTACCGGAACACTCTCTAAAAAATAAACATGAACTCACCGTTACAGATATATCCGGTAAATGTCAGATGAAATAATGTACATATTTGCAGGAGGTGACACCACAGGGAGTTATTTGGTCATTATCCAGGCGAATGATTGCATAGATGCAAGAACGAATGTACTATTAAATGAACTGTTAAGTGATAGATTGAATTTTGAATAAAGTGATCATCATGAAATGCTATGAATGCGAAAAAGATGGAAAAGATAGCGATACAGTGGCTATCTGCATAATATGTGGGAGAGGGGTCTGTAAGGAACACCATGTCAGGGAGGAGACACCTGTATGGGAAGGTGAATACAGCATCAAACTCAAATGTGGAATGGGCATAGCCTGCGACTACAAAGATGTACAGCACTGGAAGAAAGTACTCTGTATGCCCTGCCATAAGGCATTGGTTGATAATTACTAGGTGATATCATGATGAAATGTTATGACTGTATGGAAGAAGGAAAAGATTCAGAAGCCACCTGTGTCTGTATCACCTGCGGAAAAGGACTTTGTACCGATCACACAAAGGAACTGGAACTCCCTGTATCCGTAGGACAACCCCCTAACGTAGAGAGGCTTCCTAACGGACTGCCAAGAATACTGTGCAAATACTGTTTTGATCAGACAATTGAAGATTCATTTGACTGAACCTACCGGAAAATAAAGGAGGATAAATTATGTGTGGAGAAGGAAAAGGTAAAGGATGCGGACACAGAGAGATAATCGATGACATGTCCGATAAATTGGGATTCACACCCCAGATATTGGAGACGCTTGGAGAACTTGAACCTGAGTTCCTGCACAAGTACAACATGTGCAACAACAAGATACTCAGTGATGGAGCACTTCCAGCTAAAACAAAGATATTGATGGCACTCGCTATCGTTGCATCAAAGCAGTGTGAACGCTGTGTGGCTTCACAGATGAAGAGTGCTCTGAAGAACGGAGCAACAAAGGAAGAGATCATGGAAACAATGGATGTAATTTTCATCACATCCGGAGCTCCTGCAGTTGCTGCATGTAGAGATGCACTTAAACATCTCAAATAAGACATCCTGAAGGGGCCTTCCCGGTCCCTTTAGACCATTTACCATTTTACGATCATAATAGTTCACTGAGAGGATAGGATATGTGGGGGACCATTTTAAAGGGCAGCTTGCTTTTTGTGGCAGCCATGTTGTTGTTATCAATGACAGGATGTTCTGCATACGCTACTGAAGCTACTGAGTTCGGAGAGTTATCATCTGACGATTTCACCTATGAGAGCAGATGCAGACAATGCCATGCGATCATCTATTCAGACTGGGAAGGGACCATGCACTTCAACGCATATCTTGACCCGTTCTATCTGGAAGAGGTCAAAGTTGCAAGCGAGGACACTGATGGTCTTGTAGACGAGTTCTGTTCACGCTGCCACACACCCATAGGAGTTGTATCCGGCGAGATACCACCAATTGACGGATCAGAGATGAGCGATATCGCCAAACTTGGCGTCCAGTGTGATTTCTGCCATGTGGTATCAGGAAGTAACGGAACCGGTAATGCACCTTTCACAGTCACCCCCGGAAACACTAAGTGGGGACCTTTTGACGATTCAAGGTCAGCCTATCACGACTCAGAATACCTGGAACTCTATACGCAGTCAGAATACTGCGGTATGTGCCATCTGGTCATACACCCGGTCAACGGACTTGTGATAGATGATACATATACAAGCTGGCAAGAAAGCCAGTATGCAGAGGATGAGGTTGTTTGCCAGGACTGTCACATGACAGATGGTATCACAGAATTCGAAGCGAACCCCGGACGTGCAGGTTCGGGTGCACCTAAGAGAGAGCATATCTCATCACACGATATCGTTGGAGCTAATGCATTCATCCCACCAATGTTCGGTGCCAGCAGCGTAGCTGACATGGCAGTGGAAAGACTCCAGAGAGCCGCAACATTAGAAATTAGCACACCTGAGATAGCATCTGCCGGAGAAGAAGTAATGATCGAAGCTGCTATCACAAACTCAGGAGCAGGGCACAACATCCCAACCGGAGTATCAGAGATAAGGCAAATGTGGCTCGAAGTAGTTGTCACAGATAGCGAAGGCAATGAGATATACAATGCCGGAACCCTCGATGCTGACGGGAACATAGAAGAAGCAAAGATCATCTATAACAATGTTCTTGGAGATAGTAACGGCAGTGCCACAGATAGTTTCTGGCTTGCTGACAGAGTGCTTGAGGACAACAGGATAGGACCAAAGGAAACAGTGACAGAAGAACATACATTCACACTTCCTGATAATGTGGCCTATCCACTCACCGTGGAAACCAGCCTGAATTACAGATCAGCACCACAGTACATGATCGACCATCTGATGGGAGAAGATACTGAAGTACCTGTCATCAGTATGAACAAGGAACTTGCGATCATTTACGACCCTTCAACACCAATAGATGAAAGAGGCCAGCCAAGGTCATCAGAAAGCACATCAACCCCTGGTTTTAGTGTCTTTATCGCATTGGCTGCTCTGAGTATTACGATGTATATATTCAAAAGAAAATAGACGGAGGAAATTAAAAAATGCCACCAGTAGTAGACAAAAATAAATGTGAAGGAATCGGTGCATGTGCAGAAGCATGCCCAACAGATGTTATAGACATTGAGGAAGATGCGAACGGAGATCTCAGATCAGTTATCGCACGTCCTGATGACTGTGTGGAATGTGGCAACTGTGTTGATGCCTGCCCACAGGAAGCAATAACAATAGACTAACCAAACTGGAGTGACATTATGTCCGATGACACCAGCATCAAATTGCTCGGAATATCAGGTAGCCCGAGAAAAGGATCTACAGACTACGTTGTCAATGAAGCGCTCAGGTATGCACAAGAGAAGTACAACGTTGAAGTTGAGTATTTCTCTGCAAGAGCAAAGAACATGAAGTTCTGCATTCATTGCGATTATTGTGTCCGCAAGAAAGAAGGATGCGTACACAAGGATGATCTTGTTGAGCTCTATGACAAGATGCTCTGGGCAGATGCATGGATCATCGGTACTCCCGTTTACCAGGGTACATTAAGTGCCCAGACAAAGACAATTATGGACAGGTGCCGCGCAGTAGTTGCCCGAAACCCAAAAGCCTTCCTGAACAAGGTCGGTGCTGCAACAGCAGTTGGTGGTGACAGAGTAGGAGGACAGGAACCTGCAATGCAGACCATCCATAACTTCTACATCATCAGTGAGATGATACCCATTGCAGGCGGATCTTTCGGTTCCAATCTGGGAGCCGCTTTCTGGTCGCAGGATAAAGGTGCCGAGGGTGCTGCAGAAGATTCAGAGGGTATAAGGACCCTTCACAGGACCGTGAACAAGATGATAAAGACCGCAATTGCGATGAAGAGTATCAAATAAAGGGGTGCTCCATTGAAATTTGAAGAACCTGTGACAGAGATTATACAGAGAGCATATAATGTGAAAAGTTTCAGGTTCAACAGACCGGAAGCTTTTGACTTCAAAGCCGGACAGTACATTACGGTCACACTTGATAATAACGGGAAGAAGACAGGCAAACCTTTTACTATTTCTAGCAGTCCCACTGAGAGAGAACACATAGAGTTCACAAAGAAGCTCACTGGCCATGAATACTCGAACCTGCTGGATGCTATGGGGACAGGAGATACTGCACTCATAAGTGGTCCTTTCGGAAAGATGACATTCGAAGGGGAGTATGAGAAGATAGCACTGCTCAGTGGTGGTATTGGTATTACTCCCATGATAAGCATCTGTAAATATGCAACTGATATGAAGCTAAGTACGGATATCATGCTCATCTGCAGCGATAAGACAGAGCAGGACATGGTGTTCACAGAAGAGCTTGAAGATATGAAAAAAGAAAATCCAAGGCTCTCGGTCTTCAATACCCTCACAAGAGCATCAGAGAACTGGAAAGGATGCAGGGACCGCATCTGCAGTAACATGATCGAGAGGGAAATACCAGATTACGCAGAAAGGATATTCTATGTATGCGGACCACCACCAATGGTGGATTCTATGATGGATATGCTCCACGAGATGAAGATACCTGACAGCATGATATACAAGGAATCGCTTACAGGATATTGAAGTGGAACTGAACTAAAGGAGGAAAAAAGATCATGAAAAGAATAGCATGGGGAATTACCGGATCAGGAGATCTGATCAAAGAAACATATGATATAATGGTCGATATAAAGAAAAAGAGCAACATTGAGATCATGGTCTTCCTTTCAAAGGAAGGAGAGACCGTTATGAAATGGTATCACATGTGGAATGACATACAGAAGGATTTCCCTAACTTCAAGACCGATGCAGGACCAAACTCACCATTTATAGCAGGACCCTTACAGGTAGGACACTATGATGCACTTATCATTGCACCTACAACTGCGAATACCGTTGCAAAGATAGTCTATGGTATTGCAGACACTCTTGTTACCAATGCAGTTGCACAGACTGCAAAAGGAAGTACACCGATCTACATCCTTCCTGTGGACCAGAAGAGAGGGACTGTAAAGACATACTCGCCTGAAGGCAGGGAAATGGTGCTTAAGATGCGTGAAGTTGATGTTACAAATACTGAAAAGCTTGCGCAGATGGAAAATATAAGCATTCTGGAAAGACCAGATGATCTTTACGACCTTCTTGGCATCAGTAAGGATCAATAGACCTTAAAACACATACGATCAAAGGGGAGTGGGGGATACATATGAAGGATATCGAGCTTATGCGCTCTTTTTTACCAGACCTGCTGGTGATGAGGAAAAGATAGTCCTGATGCTTAACAAGCTGCTTAAAAAGATAGACAGTAAAGAGAACGGCACCATTATTGGAAAAAAAGAAACTCTGGATTATGAGAAGCTTATGAGGGAGACAAAGTTCCCCCATAGGATGAGCAATGAAACAGATGTTGGAGATTTTATTACCGGGCTTTACGAAGGTATAAACCTATGGAGCCACCCGCTTATGCAGTCAAACGTGGTGCCACCTGCCACAGCACTTTCAATTGTTGCAGATGCACTTGGTGCGAGATACAATGAGAACTCCATCAGTGACGACTATGGAGTGAGTGCGGCACGTTCTGAGATAATGGCAATAGCTATGCTTGCAGACCTTATAGGATATGATACGACAAAAGCTGGAGGTATCTTCACTTTTGGAGGAACAGGCTGCAATCTTTATGGTGCACGCATAGGCATAGAGAAAGCAGACCCTAATGCGAAGAACACAGGTATAAGGGACAGGATACATTTCTTTTGCTCCGATGTTTCCCATTACAGCATCAAATCTGCCGCCCTGTGGACAGGAGTAGGATTGGATAACGTAAAGACGATACCTTCGTATGATAACATAATGGATATCCATCTGCTTGAAGAAGAGATGGAAAAAACGATCAGTGAAGGTGCACGCATTGGAACGATATTTGCCACAATGGGGACTACAGATGCCTTTGGCATAGACCCTTTGAAGAAGATAGTGGAATTACGCGACAGAATACAGAAAAAGCTGGATTACCGGATACACATACATGCCGATGCGGTTATTGGATGGCCATACCTGACATTCAGAGGAGACACTTGTATCGATCACCTCCCACATATGTTACAGGAGGAGATCAGAGAGATCCTCTCAGGAATGAACGACCTTCAACATGCTGACTCAGTGGGCGTAGACTTCCATAAGACCGGGTGGGCACCGTACCTGTGCAGTGCATTTGTGATAAAGGACAGAGAGGAACTTACCCTTCTCCAGAAGCAGAAAAAGGATATGCCATACCTGTTCCATGGCGAAGGTTACCAGCCAGGAACATTCACACTGGAATCAAGCAGACCGAATTATGCACAAAAAGCACTTGCAAATATGATGTTAATGGGGAAACAGGGATATGAGACCCTCATAGTACATCTGATCACTGCTGCTGACCATCTGAGGGAGATGATAGAGAACAGTCAGGATATTGACCTTCTTAACAGGCACAATCCAGCTTTTGTAACCGATCTTAGAATCTATCCCCACACAAAATATGACAGCGAAGGGAGATCATTGTTCCTGAAAGAGATGCGTGACGAAACTGAAAAGGAGTTCACGGAAAAGACAAATCTGTACAACAAAAGAATAGCGCAGTACATGATCGAAAAGGCACAACATGAAGGTACTGCTATGATATCCTATACTGATAATTACAAGACAACGGGAGAGAACAGGGAGATAGTGGCGTTGAAGTCCTATCCTATGAGCCCATTTGTCGAAAAGGAACATATGGATGAAATGCTCAGGCAAATATACAAAGCAAAAGAATGGGTCGATACAAACTACGGATCTGAAGTATGATACTGCATGTGTTGTAGTTCAGAAAAAAGTATATCCTTCCACCATATAGTTTTCCGGAAAACTATCGGGTCCCATTTCCAGTCTGGGAAGTGACCGGAAGGTAGAGTATACTGCAATTATGCTGTCAAGAGCGTCGCCTTCTGTATCTTGAATTGCTTTCTCCTGTAATGAGGAAGGGATCACAAGACCTTTGCCCAAAAAATATTCGAGTATACGAAGGCGGGCATTTTGCCTGTCATCCGTCTTGCCTTTATAAGGAATATACATCTCTTCTTTCTTCAGTCTGCATGCAGGACATATCTCTATAAGCCATGGCTTTTCACTCTTTGCTTTCTGCATCGGAAGAATACATGCAAGGTCATCCCTGACAAGAGGATGCAGGATATCCCTAATGCCAAAATAGGTCTGCCGGTATAATCTCAGATTATAGACTGAAAAAGGTACCTTACTGCTTATCTCTGAGATACGTTTCAATTCCTTGCCGCCAGCCATACTCCGACATGACTCACGGAACTGTTCTGCAGATGGATATTTTGAAGGGAAGGACAGGACGAGATCCTCCCAGCTTTCCTCCATGAGAGGTTCAGGCAGGGAAAAGGAGAGGTCGATACCAAAAACCGCGTCTTTAGCATTAACAATGACAGACCTCAGTTCAGCAAGACATTCATCTCTCCCTGTAGAAGAGTTAACACCTGAGCCTACTATGTCTGCAAGCCGAAAACACTCATCGATGTGCAGAGTATTACCTACAGGTCTCCCTCTGCTAACCCATATTTTCTTGCATGCGCTCTTTGCAGCGCTGAAGTCGATACCATAAATGCTGCTGCGCTTCTGAGGTATCGACATATTAATATTGACTATCAGTTGTCGCGCTGTCCTTTGATGAACTCGTCCGTCATGACGTGAGCCTCATCGTCTGTGAACTGCTTTGGCGGATGCTTCATGAAATAGGATGAAGGTGAGTACAGGATACCGCCAATGCCTCTTTCAAGTGCAAGTTTACAACACCTTATAGCGTCTATGACCACACCTGCTGAGTTCGGAGAGTCCTCGACTGAAAGACGAAGCTCGATGTTCATTGGCACATCTCCGAAGAGCTTACCTTCCATTCTAAGGAAGCAGACCTTGTTGTCGTTCTGCCATGGTACGTAGTCACTTGGACCTACATGGATGTTATCATCATCCATTCTCTGACCAACTACTGACTGGACCGCTTCGGTCTTGGATTCCTTCTTTGATGCAAGTCTGTTCCTGTTGAGCATGTTAAGGAAGTCAGTGTTACCGCCTGTGTTAAGCTGGTATGTCCTTTCCAGTTTCACACCACGTTTACGGAAAAGGTCTGCAAGTGTCCTGTGAGTGATGGTAGCACCTAGTTGTGCTTTTATATCGTCACCTATGACAGGGATACCTTTCTCCTCGAACTTTGCTGCCCATTCAGGGTCGCTGACAATAAAAACAGGCATGTTGTTAATGTATGCAACTCCTGCCTCAAGTGCACATTCTGCGTAGAAACGGGTCGCTTCCTCAGAGCCCACCGGAAGATAGTTCAGCAGGATCTCTGCACCGGAATCCTTCAGCTCCTTTATTACGTCTTCTTTAGCGGATTCCTTTTCTGATGAAGGAATAAAGCTCCTGTTCTCGCTGTAGCCCGCCATGTGCTCAGAGACACCGTCAAGGATACATCCCATCTTTACGATAGTACCGGCCTTTGGCACCTCAGGGCAGAATACAGCAGTACAGTTAGGTGGTGCAAAGATAGCTTCTGATACGTCCGTTCCGACCTTCCTTTTGTCGATATCAAAAGCAGCGACTACCTCAATATCAAATGGTCTGTAACCTCCGAGATCCCAATGCATAAGGCCTATAGCATCGTTTTCATCTTTGTCCTTGTAATACTCAATGCCTTGTATCAGAGAACTTGCACAATTGCCAATACCCGCAATTGCAATCTTGATCTTGTCCATTAAACTACCTCTATAATAGCGATTTTTTCAAAAATCAATGACACACAAATCTAACCACATACATGTATTGTTACAAATAAAAAGTTTTCTAAATAGAGGGTGGTTGCCTACATTTAATAAAAAGGGGGTGTGCAGGCCCGAACTGTCCAAGCTCGAAAGATATATTAAGTCAGAGCCAGATAAGACTTGATACAGTGGGTATTATCGTCTTTTGTTCAACAGGAGATGATACTTTGAGTTCAGAGAACTATTTATTATTGCTTTAAAGGAGATCATATAATGAAAGATATACTACATGAGATCGCAGAGGAGCTTGATCACCTTGGATCATTGGATGAAGCTATCGGCCTGGCAATAGAGCTTGAAGAAGAGGGGATGCAATATTACAGCGAGAAGGCGTCCGTAATGAAGAACGAGACAGCCAGCAAACTATACATATTCCTTGCTGATGAAGAAAAGAAGCATGCAGGATACCTCAAGCAATACAGGGAAAGCAAGAACATCCCTGAAGTTGATTTCAAATATCCTAAGTTCGAAGCATCGTTCACAGAGGAGTTCTCAGATGAGAAACTTGAGGAGATAGGCATACTCCTTGCAGCACTCAGGTTCGAGCACAAGAGCGAATACTTTTACACAGAGCTTGCAAAAAGGGCAGAGGATGATGAGCAACGTGCATTCTTCGAGAAGGTTGCTGCTGCTGAGCGGGGACACTACATGATAATCGATGAATTACTGGGGTCTGCTACCGAGTTTAGAATGCAGACATAATTCAGGGAGAGAGCATAATGGATGATCACAAACCACTTGAGCTTGCCAAAGGGATATACTGGGTAGGTGTGGTTGACTGGAACCTGAGAGATTTCCACGGATATGAGACACCAAAAGGTGGAAGCTATAATGCATACCTCATCGTCGACGAGAAGATCGCACTCATTGACACCGTAAAGGCACCTTTTGCAGGCGAGATGCTCAACCGTATAGAGCAGATAGTCGACCCTTCAAAGATAGACTATGTTATCTCGAACCATGTTGAAATGGACCATTCAAGTTCCATATCCACGATAATGAAGGTAGCCCCTAAAGCAAAGTTGTTTACATCATCCAAGGGACAGACAGGCCTTTCTGAATATTATAAAGAGGAAGGTTTTGATGACTGGGACCTGAACACGGTCAAGACCGGAGATGAACTGAGCCTCGGGGAGAGGACACTCATGTTCATCGAAGCTACTATGCTGCACTGGCCTGACAGTATGCAGACATATGTCAAGGAAGACAAGATACTCCTTTCCAATGACGCATTCGGACAGCATGTCGCAACCTCCAAGCGCTTTGATGATGAGGTTGATGACGTAATGGATGATGCCGAGATATACTACGCCAATATCCTCCTGCCATTCAGCTCCCAGGTCCTCAAGTACATAGAGAAGCTCAAAGAGCTCAATGTCGAGCCAGAGATGATAGCTCCTGGACATGGTATCATCTGGAGAAAGGATGTTGCCAGAGTTATCGAAGAATACGGCAGATGGGCCAGAGGTGAAGCGACCCCGAAGGTCATAGTGATCTATGATACAATGTGGGGAAGTACAGAGAAGATGGCAATGGAGATCATTGAGGGAGCAAGGTCAGCTGGTGTCGAAGTTAGATTGAGGCATCTGCGCAAGAACGACTGGAGCCTTACTATGAAAGAGCTTATGGATGCATCCGTAGTCGCCCTAGGTTCACCTACGATGAACAATGGTATGTTCTTCACAGTAGCCGGATTCCTTGCCTACATGAAGGGACTGAGGCCAAAGGGCAAGAAATTCTTCCTGTTCGGATCATACGGATGGGGAGGCGGAGCTGTCAAGGGAATGGAGAAAGAACTTGAGAGTGGCAGGTTCGAACTTGCCATGGAGAGCATGCAGATAAAATTCAGACCCTTTGAAGATGACAAGAAGGCTTGCAGAGAGATAGGTTACAAGCTTGCAGAAATAGCAAAAGAGAATGCAAGATCTTAAATTAATGGAAATGAATGTTCCTAACGAAATAACGAGAGTGTTACTATGAGATTCGACAATGATCTAGAAGCTGAATTCTACGAGAGATCCAAGAAAAATGCGGAAACAACCGGCTACAAGCTCAACACCGACTGGGATGTTATCACAACTGCCGTAAAGGGCATTTGCAACAACAAGAAAGAGTTTGGAGAATGGTACTGTTTCTGTCAGAAGAGAACAGGTGACAAAGAGCAGGACAAGAAGATCATCTGCCCATGTGCCGCAAGGACAAGGGATGTCGAGATGCGCGGTTCCTGCAAGTGCGGACTTTACATTAAATAAGACTTTTTTATTTTAGATGTCACTGAAGCTATGATCGCTTCGGGCATCTTTTTCATATTTTTGGATATATTTGCTCATGTCCGAGAATGAAGAGGGAACACCAGAAAGAACGGATGTCCGGAAAGAAGAAGAGGACAGTCCCAGAGACCGGACCAGATTATCTGATATCTGCGCAGATGTAAAGATCAGCGAGGTCATGTCTGAGGAGACAACTGTTGTGAGGGAAAGTGAATCCATCGAGGATATCATAGAGCTCATGACAAGGACACCCTACCACAGCTTTCCCGTCCTGAATGAAAATGATGAACTTCTCGGCGTCATCGGGCAGGACAACATACTGGAACTACTTTTCTTTGAAAGGAGCCACCGCCATCATCACACACATCTGATGGCTATTAAGGCATTAAGTGAAGATGCATCCACACTCATGGTTCATCATCCTGTCACCATATCACCTGACTCCACACTGTGCGATGCTGCCGACCTGATGATCAAGCATCACATCGACCGATTGTATGTGATCAGGGAGAAAAAGCTCGCAGGTGTTGTTTCAAGAGCCGACATCATCAAAAAGATACATGGACTGAGGAGACAATGAGCAATGGAAGCACTCCTCCAGATACTGGCCATACTGTTCCTGGCAAAGATATTCAGTGAGCTCAGTGAGAGAGTAGGGCTACCCGGAATGATCGGAGAGATCGGAGCAGGGATGTTTTTTGCCTTTGCCATGAAACCTGATGATATAGAGGTAGTCACATTCTTTGCCGAACTTGGAGCCATATTCCTGCTATTCACGGCAGGTTACAGAGAGGTGCATGTGAATGACCTAAAAGCTGCATCTACAAAGGCCCTCATACCCACACTGACCCAGATACTCTTTGCATTCGGCTTCGGATTCATGCTTGGAAATATGTTCGGTTTTGGATTCACAGAGAGTCTTTTTCTTGCAGTAGCCTTTAGCCCCACAAGCATCAGTGTTGTGGTCAAGACCTTAATAGATACTGATTACCTCTCCAGTAAGCCCGGGTCCATGATGCTGACATCAGCGATATTCGATGATGTTATCGGTATATTCCTGCTTTCGGTCGTGGTCTCTGTAGCAACACTGAACCAGTTCCCCTCAGCAGAACACATTCTGGGAATACTTGTGAATATCATTATATTCGTTATCATAATGATCCTTCTTGGATGGAAGGTATTTCCCCGCCTTTTTGAGCAGGTCCAGAAAATGCATACAAGAGAATCGATATTCTCGTTTGTAATTATCATAGCATTGCTATCGGCATACCTGTCAGAGTTTTTCGGACTTCACGCTGTCATCGGTGCTTTTTTTGGAGGTGTGCTCCTTTCTGACCTGCCTCTGGCAAAGATAGAGACAGTACAAAAGAAGGTCAGCGGTATTGCCTATGGTTTTTTCACACCGCTGTTCTTTGCATTCATCGGGCTTACAGTAGAGACCGAGGTATTGTATACTGCCGGTATTTTCACCACACTTGTGATAGTGCTCGCCCTTTCAGGAAAGCTCATTGGAGGGTTCATCGGCACAAAGCTTGTAGGATTTGGTTCAAAGGATAGCCTGATATTCGGAATAGGCATGATGCCGCGCGCCGGTGTGGAACTTGTGGTCATTGCCATTGGCAAGGAACTTGGAATTATCAGCAATGAAGTGTTCTCGGCCATTGTCCTGATGGTGGTGGTGTCTATCATCGTCTCACCGATATTGCTCGAAATGTCCATAAGGTACAAAGAAAAAGGACTAACTGAACCGGAACAGAAAGTTGCCTGACGATCAGGACAACAATTACTTAAATTATTGAAGGAGACTAATATTAGCATTAGCATTTGATAAGAAGGGGTTTTTATGGGTCAGAACACAGGATTTGGCAAATTCAGCAATAGTGACAGTAAAGAAGACCGTCTGGGAGATAATACCGAGCAGGGGACACAGGAATGTGATACCAGACCAATGGACCTGCAGAAAAAGATGGAACTTCGTATCAAAGCTCTTGAGGGACTTGTTAACAACACCGGAGTGATCGCTTTCCTTCGAAGTCCTGCCGAAGATGCACCTGTTGAGTTCATCTCAAAGGGAATAGAAGCCTTTGGCTACAAGGTTGAGGACTTCACTTCGGGCAAAGTCACATTTGGAGACCTTATCCACCCCGAAGATAAGGACAGGGCATTTCTGGAACTTACCGAGAATGCACTTGAAGGTGCATCCGAGCTCAAACAGACCTACCGGATAAGGACGAAGAAAGAATATGTCAGGTTCGTTGAGGAAAGGACTGCCATCATGAGAGATGATAATGGAAAGGTCATCTTCTACCAGGGAGTCCTTGAAGATATCACTGATAAACAATAAGATGATCATCTGCAGGTTTTGATATGAACCGCGTCTTTGCCATTAGTGAAACATTCTATGACATCCTTATCGTTAAAGGTAAACCGATCGCCGCATGCCCGGGAGGATCAATGCTCAATTGTTCGGTATCACTTGGCAGAGCAGGTATCCCCGTATCATTTATAAGTGAATTTGCACATGACAAGGTAGGGGACATGATACATGATCTTCTGGTTGAGAACAACGTAGCAACCAAACATCTCTTCCGTTTCCATGGGAATTCTCCGCTGGCACTTGCTTTTCTTGATCACAGGAATGAGGCTACATACCAATTCTACGATGAGTTCCCCCAGGAACGTCTCATCATTGAGATTCCAGACTTTGCATCTGATGATATTGTCATGTTCGGATCGATACTTTCGGTCACAAAAGAAACAAGGAAAGAACTTGAAAGCATCATCCATGCCGCAAAGGATGCTGGCTCCACCATTATCTATGACCCGAACTTTCGCCGGTCACAACTGCCATTGCTCCATGATATCAAACCGATGATCATGAAGAACATATCATATTCGGATATTGTACGTGCTTCGCATGAGGATATGAGAATGATACATGGATGTAGTAATGCGGAAGAAGCATACGGTTTTGTCCTTGAGAATGGATGTGATCACCTGATGTATACTACAAGTTCCGAGGGCGTTCATTTAAAGACCCCTTTACTCTCTAAATACTACAAGGTCCCCACTATCGAAACAGTAAGCACCGTCGGTGCAGGAGATAACTTCGATGCTGGTCTGGCCTATATGCTTTATTCAAAAGGAATTAATTCGATCAATAGTGTTTCTGAGAGCAACTGGGACGAGATTATCAGAATGGCTACAGACTTTGCATCTCATGTTTGCATGAGCACTGACAATTACATATCCAATACTTTTGCCAGTGGATTAAAAAAGATAGAGCACTAATATAAAGTATCTTATTCAAAAGTGGCAGGGAGTTAATACTGTGGGAAGTACACCCTTGGGTATCAAAGATACGTTCAAAGAACTTGACAGTTCGGCAGATGGACTGACCGGACAGGAAGCCCTCTCAAGGCTGGAGAGGTATGGAAAGAACGAACTTGAAGAGAAGGAAAAGACAACGGCATTGAAAGTATTTGCCGGACAGTTCGTGAATCTCATCGTGTGGGTCCTGATGGCTGCTGCCGTTATTTCCCTGATGATCGATGAGGTCATTGATTTCTGGGTGATAATGTTCACCATAGCTGTTGTCATCGTACTGGGTTTCGTACAGGAATACAGAGCAGAGAAAGCTATGGAAGCCCTCAAGAGCATAGTCCAGCCTGAGACCACCGTTATGAGGGATAAAAAACTGCGGAAAATAGCTACAGGTGATGTAGTTCCCGGAGACGTACTTGTTCTGGAGACAGGAGACAAGATCCCTGCAGATGCTCTTCTTTTTGAAACGGTCGCCCTGAAGATAGATGAATCTGCACTGACAGGGGAAAGCGTACCTGTCAGAAAAGTGGAAGAAGAGAGTATCTTTGCCGGAACACAGCTCGTACACGGCAAATGTAGAGCTGTTGTCACGGAAACCGGGATGTCTACTAAGATAGGACAGATAGCCAGCCTGATACAGACAAAGGAAGAGGATACCCCGTTACAGGTCAAAATAACAAAACTCTCACTGACACTTGCTTTCCTTGCCATACTCGCCTCGGCGATCACCTTTGCCATAGGAATATCCATTGGTGCTCCTTTTGCTGATATGCTGCTGATATCTCTTGCACTTGCAGTAGCAGCCGTACCTGAAGGACTGCCGCTTACACTTACGATAACCCTCGCCTATGGTATGAAGAAAATGGCAGGGCACAATGCCATTATCAGGAAAATGCTTGCCGTGGAGACCCTTGGTTCAACCACTGTGATATGTACTGATAAAACAGGCACCCTGACCAAGAACGAAATGACCGTGGAGAAGATATTTACTGGTGGTAACGTTCTTGAGTTCACCGGGGCAGGATACGTGCCCAAAGGAGATCTCCTGAAAAGAGGCGATCATGTTGACCTTAAAGATGAGCCTACAACAATAAAACTGCTAAAAGGGATCGCCCTCTGTAACAATTCCGCGATCGAAAAGAAACAGGATAAATGGGAGGTCGTTGGAGACCCCACAGAAATTGCACTTACAGTTGCTGCTGCAAAGGCCGACCTCTGGAAAGATGAACTAGGAAAAGACTATGAGATGGTCGAGGAGATAGTCTTCACCTCTGAAAGAAAGCTCATGTCCACTATCCACAGCACGTCAGAAGGAATGGTATCTTTCACAAAAGGAGCACCTGAGTTCGTTCTTCCTCAATGCAGCATGATAGAGAAGAACGGAGAACTTCATCCTATAACAGAGCAGGACAGAGAGAAGATATTGGAGAAGAACCTGGATTTTGCAAGTTCAGCCTATCGTGTGCTGGCAGTTGCATCCAAGGAAGGTCCAAAGGATAAAATGGATGGAGATTTTGAAACAGACATGACCTTCCTCGGACTTGTTGCAATGATAGATCCACCACGTGAAGAAGTAAAGGGTGCCATTGAGATGTGTAGAAAGGCAGGCATCCAGGTCATTATGATCACCGGGGACAATCAGGAAACTGCAAAGGCAATTGGAAGGAGCATCGGACTCTTTGAGGGCAAGAGCGGATGTGGTGTATATGAGGATGAGAAGCTACGACGTATCGCCGAGGACTGTGCCGTCACAGGTGATGAACTTGAAGAGCTCAATGATGAAGAATTCGATATAATCGTAGAGAACATAAATGTCTATGCCAGAACCATGCCCGAGCAGAAACTAAGGATAGTCGATGCCCTGCAGAAGAAAGGACATATCGTTGCTATGACAGGTGATGGTGT
The DNA here is from genome assembly GCF_900114835.1 of Methanolobus profundi. GTDB lineage: Archaea > Halobacteriota > Methanosarcinia > Methanosarcinales > Methanosarcinaceae > Methanolobus > Methanolobus profundi. The sequence continues at coordinate 243,760 of NZ_FOUJ01000002.1, forward strand.
CAATGATGCACCAGCCCTGAAAAAAGCAGATATTGGCATTGCAATGGGTATTAAGGGAACGGATGTTGCCAAAGAGTCCAGTGTAATGATATTGCAGGATGATAATTTTGCCACCATAGTTGAAGCTGTCAGGGGTGGAAGAACCATCTATAACAACATAGAGAAGTTCATCACATACCTTATTTCGAGGAACTTCACGCTGATCATACTCATCATGGCAGGTATCAGCCTACTTGGTTTTGACCTCATACCACTGCTGGCACTACAGATCCTTTTCATCAACATGTTCAATGAGATCATGCCGGCAATCTCCCTGGGACTTGATCCTGCAACGGAAGGCATAATGAAAAGACCTCCAAGGGACCCAAATGATAATTTCCTGAAAAAGAGGAACCTTTTCCTTGTAATCACCCTGGCATTCATCATGGGGATCGCATCCTTCCTTGTGTTCGCATGGAGCGACCCTGCCGGAGATACCATCATGGCCAGAACACTCACCTTTGCAACCGTGGTCAGCATGATACTGTTCATTCCGCTGGCATTCAGGTCACTTGAGCGCTCTGTAATAAGCATAGGGATATTCAGCAACAAACTGATGATAGCAGGAGTTACAGCCACTTTCTTCGCTACCATGTCAGTGATGTACATACCTAAACTGAACGAAGCCTTCGGATTGTTGCCACTTTCCCCCATAGAATGGATAATGCCTATTGGAGTTGCCTTTGGTACATTCCTTTTCGCAGAAGGACTGAAATATGCAACAAGGAGCGTGAGACAAGCAGATGATGGCAAGTAACAGGAAAGAGAGATACATACTTCTTGTGATTCTGGCTGCAATAGCCATTTTTGCCATTGTTCTGAACGAAGGACCCCGGCAAGTAGAGGAAGAGATCATCATACCAGATGAGATACTGGATTGTGATTACTGCACCTTCGATTACGGAACACCATACACACTTGCATATACCTATCTTCAGCCAGACGGGAACAGGGTAATAGACGGGAAACTGGATATTCTGAATGCAGAACGCCTTGAAGTGAACCTTGAAGGGATACCGGAATGGGTGCTTGCTGCACCCTCTGATAATGGCAGTATCTGGGCTGTTGTAATGGACAATGGAGCAGTACAGGCCTTTGAACTTTCAGATGGAACCGTTGAAGAGGTAGACATAGATCCTTCAAATATTCATCCCGACACCCCACCGATACTTATGGTCAAAGATGATGAAGCCTTCTTACTTGCACCGGGTTCATGGAACGAGTCACTATATACACACCCTATAGTACTTGCAAGTTCAGGAAGGAACGTGTTCATAGATACAGAAGGGGACCTTGTATTCAGGGTCAATGAAAAGGAATCTGCACGGCTTGATGTGAACGCTCTGCCTGATGCACGCCTGATACAGGATGAGAATGAAAGGATATTGCTGCTCACAGGTCCCACAGAAGAATACAGACATGGCGTCCTGGGTGACAGCATAGAGGCATCCAGCATAACTATCGTTGAGACTGCCGGAGTGCCAGGGATCAGTAAAGTGATAGACCTGCCTGAAGGAGATGTGGTAGAAGGTATCGCACCAATATGGTCCGACCTGAACGATGACGGAAAGCGCGAGATCATAGTCACTTTGAGCAATGCAGAAGAGGGAGCAAGGGTAGTTGTCCTTGATGAGGACGGCAGCATCCTGGCTGAAGGACCTGATGCAGGTACCGGATATAGATGGAGACACCAGATAGCTGTTGCAGCATTTGGACCGGACGGCGAGACTGAGCTAGTTGATGTGCTCACACCACACATCGGAGGAATTGTCGAGTTCTATCAATGGGAAGATGATGAGCTGAAGGTAGTATCAGGTCTTTCAGGATATAGTTCCCATCTTGCAGGTTCACGAGACCTGGACATGGCAATTGCAGGGAACTTTGATGAGGACGAGGAAATAGAGTTGCTGGTGCCTTTGCAGAGTTACAGGGAACTGGCTGTTCTGGAACACACCGACGATGGAGTAACTGTAGTGACAAATATAGAGCTTACAGATAGCCTTAGTACCAATATTGCAGCAGTGAACAATGGATACGGAATGACTGCGATAGGTGTTGGAACAAATGATGGAATGCTGAGTATCTGGTTCTAACTGATAAAACACCCAATAATATAATAACACATATATATTTTGAACTGCCATTAGTTCATGGTGATGATATATGGCACTTATCACATGGTCCGATAAATACAGCGTAGAGATAAAAGAGATAGATGACCAGCATAAGGTTCTGGTGGGTATGATCAATGATCTTCATGATTCAATGAAACAGGCAAAGAGCAAGGAAGTATCACTTGAGATCATCAACAAGATGGCAGAATACACTAAATTCCACTTCTCCACAGAAGAGAAATACATGAAACGTTTTGCATATCCTGATTACGAGGAACATAAAATGGAACATGAGAAGTTCGTGGAGAAAGTACTCAGATTCAAACAAGATTATGAGGATGGAAAAGCAGGTGTCAGTTACGATATACTTAACTTCCTCAAGGACTGGCTTGTTGGGCACATCCAGCTAACTGATAAGAAATATGCACCACTTTTCATCGAAAAAGGCGTAAATTAAGCTTTTTTCACTTTATTTTACAGTCAATATTGCAAAACATATTAATCATTTAGACAATAAGTATCCAGCAGATGAAAATGCAGGAAACTGAAAAAAAGAAGGAACCTTATATCCTTCCTGATGCCACAACACTTAAGGTCCATTCAGCAATGGAAGAGAATGTTGAGCATCTGGTATCTCTTTTCAAGGTTCTCTCCGACCCCGTAAGGATACACATACTCAAAGCCCTACAGGTAAGCGAACTGTGTGTCTGTGTGCTGGTAGAGATAACAGACTACAAGCATTCTGCACTTTCATATCATCTGAAGCTGCTCAAAGATGCAAACCTCATAGATTCCAGAAGGGACAAGAATTTCCAGGTATATTTCCTCACCGAATTCGGGGAAAAAATGCTGAGGACAATAGAGTCCTCGTTCAAAAAAGGATTTTGATCGAATTAAGTTCAGATCTTCTCTGTAGGAAGAGCAGTATTGAGCTTGACATAATTGACGCCTTTCAGAGCCATAGTCCTCTCTGCAACCGCTTTTACCTCTTCACCTTCCCCATCAAGTATGATGACCTCAAGACAGTTGTCGTGGTCGAGATGGATGTGGACGGAAGATTTAATAATATGAGAGTAATCATGTTGTATTTCAGTGAGAGCACTTGAAAGGCCACGTTTTGTATGGTCATATATCAAAGTAATAGTACCTACACGCCTGCCTTTTACGTCACTCATCCATTCATAATGGGTAATATAGTTCCTGATGGAATCCCTGATCCCCTCTGAACGGGAAGAATAACCTCGCTGCTCGATGATCGAATCAAATTTAGTAAGAAGATTTTCGGGAAGGGACACCCCTATGCGCATAAGTTCCTGATCCATATGATTCACCTATAATAATCAATTACGTGTTATAATAACATTTAGTATGCAATACTAATACATTAATGATACATAAATTAAGACATAAATAATTATAGAACATTCAGTATAAAGGTAACCTAGGAATATAACTGTAAAAGGATGATGCAGATGAAAAAAGAAGAACTATACTCAGGAAAGGCAAAGACCATCTACAAGACAGATAACCCGGCAGAGCTTATCTCCGAATTCAGGGACAGCCTCACGGCATTTGATGGGAAGAAGAAGAGCGAGGCAAAGAACAAGGGTTATTTCAACGCCCAGATATCAAAGAAGATCTTTGAGATGCTTGAAGAAGAGGGTATCCCTACACACTACATCAAAATGGTATCAGACACTGAAATGCTCGTGAAGGCTGTTGAGATCATACTCATAGAAGTGATCCCACGTAACATCGCAGCCGGTTCTATCACACGCAAATACCCGATCGAGGAAGGTACGGTTTTCGAGAACCCTGTAATTGTAATGGACTACAAGAGCGACGAGCACGGCGACCCTATGATGAACGAGGATATCGCTGTTGCAATGGGCATAGCCACCTACGAGGAGATCGCACAGATCCGTGAGATGGCACTTAAGATCAATGAGATACTTAAGAACTATCTTGGAGAGAAAGGATTCCTCCTTCCTGACTTCAAACTCGAGTTCGGAAGAGTTGACGGTAAAATAGTAGTAGCTGATGAGATCTCATGTGACACATGCAGGTTCTGGGACAAGACCACCGGTGCATCCATGGACAAGGACATTTTCCGCTTTGACAAAGGAGACCTCTCAAAGACATATGAAGAGGTTGCAAAGCGTATAGTTCCTGAAATATTCGAGTAAGCATACACACTATCGTAATGAGGGGAAATGATGGAAGATTACGATGTGATAGTTGTGGGTGCAGGTATAAGCGGACTTCTATCCGCACTCACGCTTTCCAAACACGGAAATAAAGTACTGGTACTTGAAAAAGGTAAGTTCGTTGGCGGCAATTGTAACAGCTACATGGTTGATGGTTTCCAGGTAGATACAGGCGCGCATGCCATCACACACCTTCAAGTAGGGCCTCTTAGAAGGCTCATGGACAATTATTTTGATTACGCTCCGGTCTTTGAGGACTACGGTAACTACTTTATAAGGACAAATGATGCCTTCATGAAGGTTCCTTCCAATATCAAGGAATTCGTTACCTTTGACATCCTCCCGCGCAAGGACAGGATGGTCATAACACAGGCGATCACAAAGGCGCTGACACTTTCAACATTTGGCACAGATCTTTCAAAGCAATCCGTATACGAGTTCATGCCAGGTAACCTTTCACAGGATACTTACGATTTCATGGACACCATATGTCACTTCCTTTCAGGAAAGGACATGGAACAGACATCTGCACAGAGAATACTTGCAGGTAGCAGTTTTGTCCGTGACAGCGTACCGGAAGAACAACTTGAGACCATAATGAGGTCAAATGAGAAGGTAGGCATAGAACCTGTACCAGTTCCAAAGTCCATATTACCACCGAACCTTCATGCATCATTGCAGACAAGGCTCAGCAAGGTATCAAATCCATTTACATCACTTGGAAGACTGGCAACCAACAAGGTCACATATTCCCAGGGCTACCCAAGGAAAGGACTAAAATCACTGCTTAATGCACTTTTGTTCTCACTTCCAAAGACAGTTGAGATAAGAACAGGATGTGAAGTGAAGAAGATACTTACCAGCAATGGCAGGGTCACAGGTGTTGAAGCTGATGAAGTATACACTGCCAGCAAGGTCATATTCACCGGATTTGTTACTGACATGCCTTCAATGATAGAAAGCCTTCCAAACTCCTATATCGAAGAGCTCAAAGGTGTCGTACACACCAAGAGCCTGACCGTGTGGACAGGACTTGATACCATAATGGATGAGTTCAATTATATCGGTTCAGAGATCTGGTTCAAGGATGCACCTTACTGGGCCATGCCTATCAGTAACTATGATGCATCACTGGCACCAAAAGGAAAGCAGCTTGTTGGTTTTACATTCATAGTCGATGCGCAGAAGAGCGAAAGTGATCAGATAAAGAAGGCATATGATACCATCTACCAGGCGATCCCGGGAATCGAGGATCATATAGAGATGGTACATAACCAGATAACGATCCCTGAAAAGGCTGCTGTGACAATAGATGGTTATTTTGCTGATGTGAGAACACCGATCAGTGGACTCTATGCAGCCGGTACCGACACTGATAAGAGAAGTATGGGAATTACCCGTGCAGCTTATTCTGTGATAGAATTACTAAAAAAGATGAACGAAGACGGATGTCTTCACAAGTGATATGAGAAGGTAATTACCTTCTCAGGACCATTGTCCTTAATCTGTCAGCAGAGTGTTCTGCCTTGTCTGCGATGTCACCAATGCCCCTTACAAGACGGGCAAGGTGATATACACCAAGTGGACCTATATTGTCCTCGTTGCTGAACACAAGTCTCACAAGTTCCTTTTCGATAACATCGACCTGATGCTCCATCTCCTCGACCTTTACTACAAGTTCCAGAGTATCCTCTACATCCCTTTTACTGAAAGATGTCTCCAGAAGCTCACCAAGGCTTGACACAAGGGTCTCATACATTTCCACCGTTGCAAGGGTCTTGTCCATAAGCTCCCTGAACCCTTCCTTTACTTCATCAGGGCCTTCGAACTTTCGTACAGTAAGCCAGAATGCAACTTCCTGAGAATCATCTGATATGGAATCCTGTGGTTTTAAGAAATTGAGAAGGTCGTTAGCATGTACAGGAAGCATGATAGAGGATGATAGCTCTGAACGGATCGTCTGTTTTATTACATCTGCTTCATGCTCGATCACATCGATCTCACGGTTCAGTGCCTCTACTGTCTCCATATCACCTGCACAGAAAGCGCTAAGGGATTCATTGAGTTTCCTCACACAGTCCCCACCTTTGTTCGCATGCAACACAAGAGGTTTGAAAGGAGAGGTTGCAAAAATGTTCAGTACAGAACGGATATACTCTTTCTTGATCATAGTCCAACTCCCAAAAGTCCTGCAAATATGATAGCAGAGGTGAGTGCCGCAATTGGCACAGTAACTATCCAGGATACAACTATCTTACCTATTACACTTAAATCAACTGCTGCAAGACCACCTGCAAGACCTACACCTATTACTGAACCAACAAGTGTATGGGTGGTCGATATTGGCAGGGAACTGTAACTGTGAAGTACCACAACAGAAGCAGTTGCGAACTCAGCTGAGAAACCACGTGTAGGAGTAAGTTCAGTGATACGTGTACCGATAGTTTCTATGACACGGTATCCCCATGTAGCAAGTCCTATGACCATTCCAATACCACCAAGTGCCATTACCCAGAGAGGGATACTGAGACCTGCCATGTCAAGAACGTTCATTCCTGCATAAAGCGGACCTACTGCATTAGCAACATCATTGGAACCATGTGCAAAAGCGATATAACATGCTGTCAGTGTCTGAAGGATTACGAATTTCTTCTCTATATTATAAGGATCATCCGCCTTCTGAAGTATGAAGTATCTGATGATAGAAAATATAAGATACGCAAGTAAAGCACCAAGAAGAGGGGACACCAGCCAGCTACCTACGATCTTACCGAGAACTGCCCATTTGATATCGCCAAATCCTATAATGCCATTGTAGGCTGCCATCAGACCAAAACCAAGAACAGCACCTACTATAGAGTGTGTGGTTGAGACCGGCAGATTGTAGAAAGTAGCAAGAGTGATCCAGAAACCTGCTGCAAGGATCGCTGCAAGCATTCCAACGGCCACAAGATGGGGGTCAAGAATAGAGTCTATAGGTACGATACCTTTGGCGATGGTCGAAGTAACCCTCTTACCAAATAGAACGGCACCTGCAAACTCGAAAACACCTGCAATTATAATTACCTGTTTGATAGACAGTGCACCACTGCCTACTGACGTTCCCATTGCATTTGCAAGATCATTGGCACCTATGTTCCATGCCATATACAGACCTGCTGCAATCAGTAATAATACGAGAGGATCAAAGAGACTCATCGATAATATTCTCCACTATATAGATTTAGTATGGCATGGAAAAACACGAACATAAACTTACGTACCATATACTATATAGGCATCTGTAAACTATATAGTTATATTTAGAAGAAAGAATCAAGCGTCCGCTGGAATCGGACTTCCGGCAACAAAGCTGCCTTCTGCATCCATTCAGAAGAAGGGGTCTTTAAACGGGTTGAAATATCTGCAAGTGCCCTGTCAACTGACTCGAATTTCTCAGGTTCTCTGTTAAAAGCTTCCCTTACACCTTCCCTGACAACCCATACACCCAGAGGTGCCCAGTATTCAGGTCTGATCTCCCTTACCATAAATATTGTTGCCTGTCTGCGTATGGAGCGCAGGTATTCAAGTGCTCCCAGCCGTGCTGCATAGTAACCACCAGCAAGGTTGGAATATTTGCTTTTCCCACCAAAGTCCTCATGGTCCGCCTCTATCCAGGTACTTCCCCCAGACCATACAGTACGTGGCATCCAGACCTCTATAAGCTCAAAGGAGAACATCCGGGGAATGAGAATTATCTCGAAGTGGTTTCCAAAGACCCCCCCACTAAGAACTGTCACCTCGCTCAATTGTGGATAGTCCCTTATTTCCTTCAGAAGGTCCTTTCCTACCATATCATCCACTGCCGTTATGGACCAGCGTGTTGGAACAAGCTTTCTTTCCTGGCCCAGAAGACCTATCGAAAGAAGACGGGATATATGATCTGCAGGGATATTACCATCCCATAGCTCGGACACGACATCCTTTGCCAGAGCATCCTCATCGTACACAAGGTAATCCACTTTCTTCGGTACTGTTGGGTTCTCAGCTATATCGAATTTCTTAAGATCACCTGAAGGACCCATAGGTGTCAGGACATTATCGAACTTGAGCTTGTTAGTGATGGGTTTGTTGAACCATGCTTCAGTATCAACCGGCTTCTTTGAAAGAGCAAGCTCCTGTGACCTTTCAATAAGAGGATTATCAGGTGAGCGGGCCTTCTTTACATTTATTCCGGTATTGGCCCTTACAAGTTGTGAACGGGAAGATATGACATCCTGTATGTTCATCTTTAGAAGAGCTTTGGGGTCCTCAAGCTTCATTGCCTCATCCCCGGCAAGCTGTGGTGGTATCATAGGCCCTGCCCTGACATCAGGGTAATTGTACCTGCCAACGAATACCGAAGGTGGTGATGCTCCAAAAATAGATGTTTCTCCGGAAGAACTTGGAACTACAGATTCAATGGACCTGAACTTTTCCAGAATGGGACATCGAGGTCGTCCACAAAGACCTTTGCCCTTACATTTTATGCAGAGACTCTGGCTCAAATGTCCTCGCCATCTCCGCAAAGAACACAATATCCGGCATCTGGTTCATTTTTATTGAGCCAGCCGGAACGCTGGACGAACTTGCAGACATTGCACATACCTGCAACCTGCTCCCTGGTGTTCATCCCTTTGATCAGCCTTGCAGCAAAATCCTGGATCTCCTGCTGGGCATCCCCTGAGAAGTCTATTTCAGCCCCACGCTTGTCATTAAGATATTGAGAAACTGCAGCCCTTGACAATTCCAGAATATCAGCAACTTCCTGCTGATTCTTTCCATGCTCTATTATCATATTCCTTGCAAGTTCTGCACGAATAGCAGGTAATACCCGCTGAACCATTATCTCACACGTCGTCTTCACAGGAGATCACCTTGTAATCATTTATTCTTTTCCTGATAATCCTCGATCGCCAGCTTAAGGGCATCAAGGGCAAAGCCTGAACACTTGTCCTTCCCTTCAGGAAGGCCACCCAGTGCTTCAAGCACATCTTCATTGGCCAGTTCAAGAGCTTCATCCACATTCTTTCCCTTTGCAAGCCTTGTTACAGCGCTGGATGTGGAAATGGCAACTACGCATCCGAATGTCTTGAACTTTATATCTTCAATGACATCATCCTTTACTTTAATGGATATATTTATAATGTCACCATCAACGGTGCTTCCTATCTCGCCCACTCCATCAGCATCCTCTATAACACCCACGTTATGAGGATTACTGAACTCCTCAATTACTTTCTTTGAATACACACCTACTCCTCCTGTTCTATGAATTGGAAAGTGGGGACATCTCCCTTAGTTTCAAAACGATCTCTTTCAGACTCTCCACAACGTAGTCCACATCTTCCATCGTGTTCTCTTTTCCAAGACTTATCCGAAGGGAACCATGTATGTAATCATCCTCCAGCTTAAGGGAAGTAAGAACATGAGATGCGTTCATGGACTTTGAAGAACATGCAGATCCGGTAGATACTGCTATGCCTTTCATATCCAGCATCATCAACATAGATTCACCTTCTACATATTTGAAGCTCAGATTGACGTTGTTTGGAAGACGCTGTGTCGGATGACCGTTCAAACGGACATCAGGAAGAGCATCGAAAACCCTGCTTATCAAAGAATCACGCATCTCTTGCATGTGCTTTGCATCAGTACCAAGAAGTTCACTGGCAAGTGACATCGCCTTACCAAGACCTACAATACCAGGTATATTCTCTGTACCGGAACGCAGTCCTCTTTCATGGTTACCACCGAATACTATGGGCTCGATGACCGTACCCTTACGCACATACAAAGCTCCGGCACCTTTTGGACCATGTATCTTGTGAGAGGATATTGAGAGCATATCAACGCCAAGGTCGTCTACATTGACCGGGACCTTTCCCACTGTCTGCACCGCATCAGTATGGAAATATATATCATTCTCCTTTGCGATCTTAGCGATCTCCTCGATGGGTTGTATGGTACCTACTTCATTGTTCGCATGCATCACACTGATAAGTACCGTGTCATCACGGATCGAACCTTTCAATTCCTGAAGGTCAATGATCCCATCTGCATCCACCGGAACATATGTGATATCATGTCCCATACTTTCAAGGAAAGCACAGGTGTTCAGCACTGCAGGATGTTCGATCACCGATGTGATAATGTGCTTCTTTCCGGCATCATGCGGAATTACACCTCTTATTGCAAGATTGTCAGATTCCGTACCACCAGAGGTAAAGATTATCTCTTCAGGCGAAGCTCCAATGGCCTCCGCAACCTGTTCACGTGCTCTGGCAAGAGCCTCCGCCGCCTCCATACCGAAAGAGTGAAGACTGGAAGAATTGCCAAACATCTCACTAAAATAAGGCAGCATGGCATCCACCACTAAAGGGTCCACAGGGGTGGTTGCACTATGGTCCATATAGATCCGCTTCATAATATCTATAATTAGAGAAGACCTGCAATAAATAAATATCCTTCAGCACCGCTGCCGAAGAATTGTATGCAAGCAGAATGTCTCTGCAAGAAGATGTGTGGGAGTTCCACACATAATGAGAAATAAATTTAGTCCTTGATCTGGTCCGGTGAAAATCCTTTTTGAATAAGAACATCTTTCATACGGCTCAGGTGATTACCCTGCAATTCCACTGAACTGCCTTTAACAGTCCCACCGCATGCGAATTTAGACTTTAGATAGGTTGAAAGCTCGTGAAGATCGATCTCATGGGCATCAAAACCCTCTACGACTGTCACTTCTTTACCGTATCTTCTTCTATTCACTTTTACTACTATTCTTTGCTGTTCCTTTGCCACTTCTTCGCATATACAAAGCTCTCTTGGCAAACCGCAGACCGAACACATTTCAGAACTCATCTTGTGGTATTTCCTCCGACATTATTATCTATTTTAAACACTCCATATGCTTTTAATTAAAATAGATGAATAGAGTAAAACTTCGATGATATTAAAATCTAATGGTAAAGAGATAGCAACGGACGTTGATTTTGCATGCACCCTGCTTAGCCAGGCCAGGGGACTCATGTTCAGCAGGAGAATACCTGAGGACTATGCCCTTGTGTTTGTAATGAAAAAAGTACAGAAAGTATCATTACATATGCTCTTTGTCAACTACCCGATCGATGTGATCTACCTCGACGAACAAAAGAAGGTCGTTAAAACGGACAGCCTGAAGCCCTGGATCGGCGGGAGTTCCAGTGGAAAGAAGATTAAGTACGTGATCGAGACATCACACGGAAAGAACCATAGAACAGGCATTAAGACGGGAGATGTGCTCAAGTTTGAGAACAAGTGCCAGTAAAGCTATATTGCATACATGGACCATATTGTTGCCATCAACCTTAAAACCTGTTCAAAGAAATGTTTATTACATCCCGGGTTCTTTAAAGCCCTGATAGGACCACTTGACAGGTCCGTTCATATAACCATTTATAATCATATTGATCAATCAATAACTTAACAATCCAATAATCTGAGGCACATAAATGTTACCTGAAGAGGACTTAAAGATCATAACTGAGAAGATGGGAAGGGAACCGAATCTTGTAGAACAGGGTTGTTTCCTGAACCTTTGGAGTGAGCACTGCTCATACCGCTCAAGTGCACCTTTGCTTAAGACATTTACAACCACCGGAGACAAAGTGATAATCGGTCCCGGAGACGACGCAGCCATCATCAGTTTCGGAAATGGATGGGTACTGGCAGTGGGAATGGAAAGCCACAACCACCCTTCATATGTCGATCCATACAACGGTTCAGCTACTGGAGTAGGAGGGATCGTGCGTGATATCATCTCCATGGGAGCAAGACCTATCGCACTTATGGACCCACTATACTTCGGACCTCTTGACAATCCAAAGAACCTCTATCTTTTCGAGCACATCATCGAAGGGATCGCAGGATATGGAAACTGTATTGGTGTTCCTGTAGTACGTGGAGAAGCATACTTTGACAGATCATACAGTGGAAACCCACTGGTCAATGTCGTGGCAGTAGGACTTGCACGCGAGAAGGATGTTGTGACAGCCTGTGCACAGACAGCTGGCAACAAGCTCGTCCTCATGGGATCCACAACCGGAAGGGACGGACTTGGCGGAGCATCCTTTGCATCAAGGGACCTCTCAGAGGATTCAGAAGCAGAGGACAGGCCAAGCATCCAGATAGGAGACCCGTTCACAGAGAAGCTCCTTATCGAAGCAACCCTTGAAGCTATCGGAAAAGGCTATGTGAAGTCATGCAGAGACCTTGGTGCAGCAGGACTTGCAGGAGCAAGCTCCGAAATGGCATCCAAAGGTGACCTCGGAATGAGGATCATCGCTGATAATGTGGTACTCCGTGAGACCGGAATGACACCTTACGAGATACTCATCGCAGAATCACAGGAACGTATGCTCCTTGAGGTCGAGCCAGAGAATGTAGATGCAGTCCTTGCGATCGCAGATAAGTACGACCTTAACGGCAGCATGATAGGAGAGCTTACCGAAGAACTGAACTATACTGTTGAGTTCAAAGGTGAAGTTGCTGCAGATATCCCTGTAAAACTGCTGACAGAAGGTGCACCAACCTTCGAGCGTCCTTCAACTGTTCCAGAGGCAAGGGAGCCAGGAGAGAAACCAGAACTTCCTGCAGACCTCAAGAAAGCTGTGCTTGACATACTTTCCTCACACAATGTAGCATCAAAGAGATGGATCTACAGACAGTACGACCATGAAGTACAGGTCAGAACTGTGAGAAAGCCAGGAGACGATGCAGGCTTACTTCGCATCGATGGCAATGAAGGAATAGCACTTTCATGTGGATGTAATCCAAGACACACACTCCTTGACCCATACACCGGTGGAAAGGGAACCGTTATCGAGAACGCAATGAACCTTGCTGTCAAGGGCGCACGCGGACTCGCAATCGTGGATTGTCTTAACTTTGGAAACCCAGAGAGACCTGACATATACTGGCAGTTCAAACAGGCAATTCTCGGACTTGGGGATGCAGCAAGGGACTTGACAATACCAGTGGTAGGTGGAAATGTATCACTTTACAATGAGAGTGGTGAGTTCAAGACCGCGATCGCACCTACACCATCCATCGGACTTGTAGGACACATAGAAGATGTGACCATGGCACCTGCAGGAGTATTCACCAAAGAAGGCGACACCATTATCCTTGTAGGAGAAACAGGTGACGAACTTGGTGGTTCTGAATATTACAACATCATCGGAAAGGAGATGGATGGAAAAGCTCCAAAGCCACCGGAGAATGTTGTTAAGGTGATCGACACGCTCATAGACCTTGCAAAGAGCGGAAAGCTCACTGCATCACATGACCTTTCACTCGGAGGAATTGCAGCTGCTATCTGTGAGATGTGCGAGAACTACGGTGCTGACATCGACCTGAGCAATGTAGCAGAGGACTTAAGAGCAGATGAGATACTCTTCTCAGAATCCTATGCAAGGGCACTGGTTGCAACATCAGAACCGGATGCAGTAAAAGAGATGCTCAAGGATGTACCATATACTGTCATAGGTACAGTAGGCGGAAACACCCTGAACATCCAGATAGGAGATTCAAAGATCGAGCTGACCCCTGAAGAGATCAATGAAGCAAGGGACAGCCTCATGGCATTGATGATGGAATAACCATCATCAACACTACTTTTTTGACGAGCGGTCCTTTCTTTATAGTAAGGACATGCTTACTCACTTTCTTTTAATGCATCTTCATAGAGCTGTTTTATGTTAGTAGGGATAGGATTATCCTTCAGTAATTTTGCGAAGAATGCAAGGTTGTTCACCATATACCTCACTGTCTTGTTGGTGTAGAGATGTTTCTCCCCACCGGCATCGATATAACTTGGCCCCGGACCTGCATCCCCTACCCAATAGCTATCCACATTTGGCGGGATAGTACATCCAAGATGGGTCAAATTGAATAAGGTATTTGCTGCAACATCATGTGCACCATCCTCATTGCCCGTGATAACCACACCTCCTACTTTCCCATAGAGCGGGAACTGACCTGTATCAGGGTCACTTTCTTCATAGGTCCCATCAAGCCGCTCGAACACCAGTTGAGCTACAGATGACCGGACACCGAACCATATAGGAGAACCAATTATGAGAATGTCACATTCTCTTATCTTATCCAGTATCAAAGGCCATTCATCACCTTCGCCTTCATTGGATGAAACACCGAACATAACATTATAGTCCACCACTCTGACCACCTCACTTTCAATACCAAGTTCCCCAAAGAGCTTCACAGCTTTATCGATAAGGGCTCTGGTATTTGATATTGCAGGTGAGCGCTTTAAAGTACAATTCAAAAATAATGCTTTTAACCCCATACAAAAAGATGCAGGATCAGTGCATAAATAGATTTCCTTGTGCAGATAAGCAAGTAGAAAGAGAACTGGATAAGGAATATATGGTGAAAAGAAAGGTAATAAAAAAGAGTTTAGAAGAATGGTCAGAAACCATTCTTTGAAGGATTATTCTTCCTTCTCTCCAAAAGCAAATTTACGCAATACTCTTGTGATCTTAATGTTCACGGTATCGCCGACCTGGGTCTGTGGTACAAAGATCACAAATCCTTCTACTCTTGCGATTCCGTCTCCTTCTCTTGCGATATCTTCGATCGTTACTTCGTAGGTCTCTCCAACATCTACAGGAGCTGTTGATTCTCTGTCATTGTTATTAAACAAAATAATGCACGTCCTTTAATTAAAACTAAGATCAAAGACCACACTGAAAACACCATAGATAAAAAAACACTAAAATGAATCCCAGAATAGTATCTAATCTTACACAGTTTAGTACACATACCAGATATTTAAATCTTCTCGGTCATACATTATATAATAAAGAATGCCGGAGACCATATCTTATTTATTCTTTAGAATAAAATAGGTAGTTATAAATTACAATCATACTGTGTATTCAATGTAATTTTTGGGATGAAAATATGGATGAAGTACAGATCAAAGTAGAAAAGGCACACCCTAATGATTTTGGGAGAGGGATCATTCGCCTTGACCCCACCACACTTTTAAGCCTCCAATTGTCACCCGGTGACATTGTCGAGATAGAAGGGAAGAGAAAGACCGCTGCTAAAGTATGGAGAGCTGAAAGACAGGATTGGGGACAGGGTATTGTCAGAATAGATGGATTCATCAGGCAGAACGCAGGAGTCGGTATCGGAGAAAGGATAACAGTAAAGAAAGCCGAGGTCACAACTGCCACAAAAGTGATATTAGCACCACCAGAAGGTGTCACCATGGAATATGGTGATCACATAAGTGAGATCATCAAACGTAATATCATGAAACGTCCCCTTGTAGAAGGAGACATAATTCCTATAATCAGTTCAATGACACAGCCCATGACATCCCAGGTGGGCGGTGGACAGGCGATACCTCTTATCGCTGTGGAGACTGAGCCAAAGGAAGATGAGATCCTTATAATTGGAGAGTTCACTGAGATCGAACTTCGCCAGAAACCCGTCCGTGGTTACGACGGTGCTACCAGAGGTGTCACCTACGAGGATATCGGCGGTCTTGGTACAGAGATACAGCGTGTCAGGGAGATGATAGAGCTTCCACTGAAACACCCTGAACTGTTCCAGAGATTGAACATCGAACCTCCAAAGGGTATCATACTTTATGGTCCACCAGGAACTGGTAAGACACTTATAGCCAAGGCAGTTGCCAATGAATCCAGGGCTAATTTCCTCTACATTGCAGGTCCTGAGATCATGGGTAAATACTATGGTGAGAGCGAGGAACGTATCCGTAAGATCTTCGAAGAAGCAGAGGACGATGCCCCATCCATTGTATTCATTGATGAGATCGACTCCATTGCACCCAAGAGACAGAACGTCACAGGAGAAGTAGAGCGCAGGGTCGTTGCCCAGTTGCTCACCATGATGGACGGTCTTGAGGAAAGAGGACAGGTAATAATAATCGGTGCCACCAACCGTGTGGATGCGATCGACCCGGCACTTCGCAGACCAGGAAGGTTCGACAGGGAGATAGAGATCGGAGTTCCTGATACGGAAGACCGTCTTGAGATCCTGCAGATCCACACAAGGGGAGTTCCGCTTGCTGAAGATGTTGACGAGGATTTCCTTGATTATATAGCAAAGCACACACAGGCATTTGTTGGTGCTGACCTTCTCGCACTTGTGCAGGAAGCTGCAATGCGTTCACTGAGACGTGCATTACCTGACATCAACCTTGAAGATGAGGACATCCCACAGGAGATACTGGACACTATCACAGTATGCAAAGAAGACTTTGATAATGCACTCAGGGAGATCGAACCATCCGCAATGAGAGAGGTACTGGTAGAGGTACCTGATGTAAGATGGAGCGACGTTGGAGGTCTTGACATAGCCAAGCAGGAGATAAAGGAAGCTGTGGAATGGCCGCTAACAAGACCTGATAAGTTCGTGAGCATGGGTATCAAACCACCAAAGGGCGTACTTCTATTTGGACCGCCTGGAACCGGAAAGACACTCATTGCACAGGCAGTGGCCAACGAATCAAATGCTAACTTCATCAGTATCAAAGGCCCACAGATGCTATCCAAATGGGTAGGAGAATCTGAAAAGGCCATCAGAGAAACCTTCAAGAAGGCAAGACAGGTTGCACCATGTATCGTTTTCTTCGACGAGATCGATTCAATTGCACCAATGAGAAGTGCCGGTTCTGAGGATTCAAAAGTATCCGAAAGAGTTGTCAATCAACTATTGACAGAACTTGATGGACTTGAACCGCTAAAAGAGATAGTAGTGGTTGCCGCAACCAACCGTCCAGACATAATCGACCCTGCACTTTTAAGATCAGGAAGGTTTGACAGGATGGTACTGGTAGGACAGTCCACATATGCAGGCAGGAAGGAGATCTTCAAGATCCATGCAAAGGACATACCACTTGGTGACGATGTCACAATAGATGACCTCGCATCAATAACGGAAGGATTTGTTGGAGCTGACATAGAAGCAGTATGCAGAGAAGCTGTTATGCTTGCACTAAGAGAGAATTTCGATTCTGAGAAAGTTGGTATGAAATACTTCAGGGAAGCTTTGAATAAGGTCAGGCCAACATTGTCCGAGAATCTTGTGGATTACTATGAGAAGATACAGGCACAGTTCAAGGGCGGTATCAAGAAAGAAGAAGCAAGTTCTTATATAGGATACAGATAAATATATGAAAAATTTAAATGTGATTATTATACATAGGGGCGAATGAAAATGGCAAACGTCTTTGCAAAGAACCTTTCGAGCAAACAGGTAATGGCAACAGATGGAACCGAGATCGGAATTCTGTTCAACATCGTAATGGACATAAGAACAGGAGACCTTATCGACCTGATAGTTAAACCGGATATGAGTCTTGATACATCAAAATACAAGGCAGATGAGCAGTACATACTATTGCCTTTCGAATCGGTCAGAGCTATCAAGGACTATATAGTCGTTGATAAGAACATGGCAAGAGGACTGGTCACTGAACCGGTCAATCTTTAAATTACAGACTGCAAAGAGCATATTTGCCTTTGCGGTTCTGCCACCTCTTTTTACTTTTGACGTTACACGGTCACTTAGATAAGACCTTTTGATAAAAGGAAGTCTATAGCTTCTGCAGTGCCATCGCCATATGTTGCCTCGCTGACATAATCGGCAATATCTTTCAGGAAATCATCAGCATTGCCCACTGCAACTGCAAAACCTGCTTCTTCAAGCATTTCAAGGTCATTGACCGAATCGCCTATAGCAACGAAGTCAGATGTTTGAAGTCCCATCAGTTCCGCCATTTTCAGAAGACCTGTACCCTTGTTTATCTTCCGGCTCTTTATATGAATAGCAAAGTGAGTATCGATTATCTCAACACCCGGAAAACGGTCCTTCAATAGCTCTTTTGCTTCATCGATATCAAAGTTACTCCTGAGGACTATCTCTGTTTTCCTGTGAACAGAATCTAGTTTTTCCATATCGTATTTTGTGGACAGGAACTCGAATGCTTCCTCGCACTCATGTATAACATCTGAGACAATTGGTTCGTTGTCAAAGCCATCTACAATGACACCACCATTCTCAGCTATTATATTACAGCATACGCCTACAAGTTTTGCTACGGCCTTTGCATAACACAACACATTTCCGGTTGCTATCACAACAGGAATATCCAGCGAGCGCAGCTTTTCAGCAGCCTCGAGGCTGAGCTTGCGGTCCATATGAGTGATAGTACCATCAACGTCGATCACAAGAGCCTTGTACTTCATATGCACTAAATGAAATGAAATAGATAAAAGTGTTTTCAATGCATGATATTTCCAGACATCAGAAAAAGAGAGGAGGATCCCATAAAGAGATCCGGTTAGATGTTACAAACTATCATGGATCACGCAGACCAGGAGTTGTAACGGAAATTATTGCTTCACCATCAGGAAGGTTCGGAGAATCCACAAGTTTGACTATCCTCTTGTCACCCTTGGATTTACGTAAGTACAACCTGAATGTAGCCGTGTGTCCTACGATATGACCACCGATAGGTTTTGTAGGATCACCAAAGAAAGCATCTGGTTTTGACATGACCTGATTTGTAACTACAACACTTGCGTTGTAAAGATCACCACATTTCTGCAGGCCATGAAGGTGTTTGTTGAGCTTCTGTTGCCTGTCTGCAAGTGTTCCCCTTCCTATGTACTCTGCTCTGAAATGAGCTGTAAGGGAATCCACGATGAAAAGCCTCACTGGCATATCAGTGTCCTTTAGCTCATTAGCCAGCTCCATTGCAGAATCAACAAGGAGGATCTGGTGATTGGAATTATAAGCACGTGCCACATGTATGTGTTTCAGGAACTCTTCGGGATCATATTCCTGACCATATACCTCGGACAGACCATCGACCATCTGCTTGATCCTTTCGGGCCTGAAGGTGTTCTCAGTATCTATTATGATCACAGACCCACTTAGTCCGCCCTGTTCCTTTGGCAATTGTACATTCACAGCAAGCTGGTGTGCGACCTGCGTTTTACCAGAACCAAATTCACCATAGAGTTCAGTAATTGCCTGAGTGTCTATACCACCGCCCATCATCTCATCGAATTCGGTACATCCTGTGGTCAGCTTACCCACAAGCTTCCTTCGTTCCATGACCATATCACCGGTCTCGAAACCTCCAATATCTGCAGACTGGCGGGCTGCGAGAATGATCTTTGAAGCTGTAGATTCACCAATTTCGGCTGCTGTTGCAAGTTCTGCCGGTGAGGATACTGCGATCGCCTCTATCGTTGTAAAACCTGCATCCTTTAATTTTTGCGCGGTTGCCGGACCGACATGGTCCAGTTCTTCTAATAACACTTCTGACATTTATCTTAACTCCTGGGTGCACATGTTTTCTTCTGGTGCACAGTTAGTTTACTTAATTGCTCTATGAGTATATATACATGAAGAGAGCGGGGTGAAAGTATTATTTATAACACAAGGCTTATCATCGAACATACATTATTAGAGAGCAATGCCCAGAGTAGTAGTAGGCGGGACTTTCGAGTGCCTTCACGACGGACACAGAGAACTTCTGAGAAAAGCATTCGAGCTTGCCGGTGAAGGATCAGTGGATATTGGCCTGACATCCGATGAGATGGCAAACAAACGCCCACGCCATGTTCCTGACTATGGCACCAGAGAAGGGAAGCTCATTGAATACATCAGGAAAATAGCAGAAGGCCAGGAATATAGCATCATAGAGCTCAACGAACCCTATGGAAAAACACTTACTAAGAACTACGACTACATAGTCGTGTCTCCTGAAACATATCCCGTTGCCATGAAGATAAACAAGCTCAGAGCCGGGAAAGGTATCCAGAAGATAAATATCGTCAAAGTGGATTATGTGCTTGCTGATGACGAAAAACCGATATCATCCACCAGAATTGTTGATGGCGAGATAGATATCCATGGGCATCTGAAGTCCGGAGACAGAACATAATTTTATAAACTATTTTTTACAACTAAGGTCCATGGGTAGAGTATTCAACGAAATGGACAATCAGATCTTTAACAAGCTTGCACCGGAACTCAGTGGAAATACCATGTCCAATGCAGGACACAACTATCCTTTTATCCTCAGACCGATCTCACACAAGATAGCAGAGGACGGGGAAGATTTCAGGAACAGGATGGAGAAGCTGGATACTGAGGAAATGGAATATCTTTTCCAGATGGCAATGGAAGGAAAAGAGGATGTCAGGTCACTTGAAGAGGATGATGTTGACACATTCCTTGAACTTGTTGAAGAGAAACTTTCAGCAGAGAAGCTAAAAGAGCTGAAAGCAAAGCTCGGCATGGCATAAATGAAGCCTTCCAAACTCCTTTTTGGTAGCGCAGGAACGCCAAAGAGCTCTAAGAAGAGAAATAGTATATCCGGCATAGAAAGAGTAAAGGAACTCGGACTTGGCTGCATGGAACTGGAGTTCGTCCGTGGTGTCAAAATGGGTGAGGCCACTGCCGGAGATGTTCGCAGGAAGGCTGAAAAAGAAGATATCTCATTGAGCGTACATGCTCCATACTACATCAATCTCAACTCCCTTGAACCTGAAAAGGTCGATGCCAGTATCGAAAGGATATACAGGTCATCATTGATCGGTAACCTCTGTGGTGCACGGAACATAGTGTTCCATCCTGCATATTACCAGAAAGATACGCCTGAAAAAGTATATGATAAGGTGTATGAACTGCTGAAAAAGCTTACTTCAAGGTTGGCAGATGAGAGTATCGAGGTCATACTTCGCCCGGAGACCACTGGTAAAGGAACCCAGTTCGGTAGCCTTCAGGAGAATGTGAGACTTGGTGTGGAGCTCGACAATGTACTGCCATGCATAGATTTCTCCCATCTTCACGCAAGAAGTTGTGGAGCAGAGAACTGTTATGATGAATTCGCTGCCACACTGGAGTTCATTGAGAACGAGCTTGGCAGGGAAGGACTGGATGACATGCATATGCATGTATCTGGTATAGAGTATGGTGAAAAGGGAGAAAGGAACCATCTTAACCTTGATGATTCAGACCTTCGGTATCCGGAACTTATGAAAGCCCTGAAGGATTTCAAAGTAAAAGGACTTCTGATATGTGAAAGCCCTGATAATGACGAAGACGCCCTGCTTCTTAAAAGAACATATGAGGGGTTGTAGACACTCATACTCAAATATGAATACCCGGTGCCACATATTCCAGCAGTGGGTGGAGCAATGTGAAGAGACCTATTGCAACAATAACAGAACCACTTACAAATGGAAGTTTGTTTATCTTTGTACTGCTCACATAGCTCTCAATGAAGCCCTTCCCTTTAACAAATACAACTGACAGGGATGTAATGGCTATTGCCAGACCAAAACTGAATATCAGCACATAGATCAGACCATTATATATCTGACCATTTGCAATGCTGAAAAGCAATATTGCAAGAGCAGCAGGACATGGAATAAGTCCGGTGGAAAGTCCTATTGCAATAACACCTTTTTTAGTATCGATCGCATGTTCATGAGGATGATAGAATTTTCTCAGTATCCATGCCCCCACAACTATCAGAATTATTCCTCCGACCACGCTCATTATATCATGGGTCATGTCAACATTCAATGTTTCTACTAGATAGATCGACGCTACACCAAGTCCCAGCACAACCACGACATGGGACACAACAATGGTCAGCCCCAGAAGAAGTGCATCTTTCAGGGTTGCATCCGTACCCATGACAAAAACTGCCATTATAGATTTTCCATGCCCCGGCTCCAGTGCGTGAAGTGCACCAAGCAGAAAAGCAGATATGACTATCAGAAAGCTAAGTTCCGATGACAGAGCCTCTGTTCCAATTGAAAGTAGTTCCATGATAAATTACCCCTTTGTTAATCAAGACCTAATTACTGACAATGTGCAGTAGTACTTAGTAATACTAATTTAACTTGTGTTTATAAATAAGTTATGAATAAGTATGCTACAAAAACATATATTAGTAATACTCATTTTCAAAATACTACATGATCATAGACCGAAAAAGAGCATTTCAGGCAGGATCACGTGACCAATAGCAATACTGAACGTATTGCAGCATTACAGATACAGGAACATATCAGGTACGTGCATTAGAAGAAAAGGCTGAATAAAATTACAAGATATAGAAAAAGAAAGAGAGAAGGACCTTAACAGGATCCTTTACCATTACCATTATCTGAATCCCCATTTACAACCCCTACATGGAGATTTATTCCACTCTTTTCGATGTAACCGTTTATCCTCTCAAGTGCATGGTCCACCATGCCGCCGTGTGTCAGTATAAGGCATCTCTGCCCGGAGAGTGCATTGAGTATTGACCTGTCAATGACACCGGATGTCACATGTAGATAGATCTCATCCCTTTCAGCGACGATCTTGCTCTTCTTGCCCATTGCACCTACACACTCTATGCCGTCATTCTTCAGGACCTGCAACAGTTCCTCATTATCGTAAGCTGAAGTATCATATATAGAAATAGAGCCAGCCCTCAGGGGTTTCCTTCCCATCTCGACTATTGCAAGACCATCCTCATGTTTGTGAAGGACTTTGCAGTTAGCAGCCTCGTACATAGAATCCTGAGCAAATTCCCCATAGAGGATACCCATGTTTATTGTCTCGCCTTCCTTCACCTCAGGAGGAACATCGACCCACATAAGATTTTGTGGTCTCAGTGTATGAACAAGGTCCGGGATATCCCTTGGTGGCTTTGAAGCACGTGCAATTCCCCTTTTCCTGATCTCATCATATATCTCAAGGGTGATCGGTCTTTTAAGATAGGCTTCCTTGAGCTTCTCGGTCTGCCTGAATATCTCCTCAGGAGTTCCTTCACTTATCACCTTGCGGTCATTCATAAGGAAAACATAATCGGCCCAGCCATATGCCAGATCCACATCATGAGTGGATATGATGATCGTCTTTCCGAAGTAATTCAGTTCATTGAGAAGGTCCATGACCTCATCGGCACCTACAGGATCCAGATTGGAAAGTGGTTCATCAAGAACTATGACCTCAGGGTCCATGGCAACAACACCTGCTATTGCAACCCTCTTCTTCTGTCCGCCGCTCAGATGGTGAGGAGGCTTGTCCTTCAGGTGTGTAAGACCTACGTATTCAAGAGTATCATGAACTATCTTTGCAACCTTATCCTTTGGATAATCAAGGTTTGTCGGACCAAATGCTACATCCTGATAGATGGTTGGAGCAAATATCTGGTCATCAGAATTCTGGAAAACTATACCGACGCTCTTTCTCACTTCCCTGAGTGACTTAGAGTCATATTTCAAAGGTTTTCCATGGAATAGAACCTCGCCTTTTTTGGGACGGTGAGTTCCATTGAGGGTCATGAAAAGGGTGGACTTCCCTGAACCATTGCGTCCTACGAAGGCTATTTTCTTTCCTTTCTGAATAGTAATATTGATGTCCTCAAGGGCAAGAGTACCATCAGGATAAGAGTAACTAAGATCCTTTGTTTCTAAAATAACCACCATTTCACCTCAAATAAAAGATATTCCCCTTGTTAGCCAGAAGACCACAAGTACGATCGCAAAATATGCCCCAGTAAGTAACATTTCCGGCATCTTCACTGGTCTTTTCTCATCATACATTATCATCTTGCCGTCATAACACCTTGAATTCATGGACAGATAGAGCTTTTCACCCTGTTCCCATGACCTGATGAAAAGATTAGTACCCAGCATCACCATTGACCTGAAAGAGGTCTTGAAATCACGATATCCAAGACGCACGGTCTGAGCATATCTTATCCCCATTGCAACATCAAGGAAGACAAAGATGTAGCGATACATCATCATCGCTATCTCTACAAAAGAATCAGGGAGTTTGGCGGCTTTGAGCACTGCGAAGAGTTCGATCATCGGTGTTGTCAGTGACAGGAAGAACAGACATGACATACCACTGATGGTCCTTGCAAGAATGAGCAAGGCCATATTCAGACCCTGTGAGCTCACCCCAAGAGTATATCCAAATATATCAAATTCAAAAAGATTGGCACCTTCACCAAAAAAGAAGGCAATGATCACTATGCTCACAAGCACAAAACCTGCAGGAACTGCAAGTATCTTAAAATAGAATTTTGGAGGGACCTTTCCAAAAAAGATGGTTGCAAAACTCATACACAATGCTATGGTGAACGGAACGAAGGGAGATGAAGATGATACACCTGCCAGGATCCCGAAGGTAACAATAGCCAGTTTGAGCCAGTTGTTCCTGTACCTTAATGGACTCAATATTGCATAATCATCCAGAATGTATGTCATTTTTCAACCACGTTATTAGAATGGAGTATAATAGCTATCAAATAAAATCCACTTTATTTAAGGTGGATCTCAATTGCTAGGAAATAAGAGATTTTGCTTAATACATAAATATATCGTTGTAAAACATTATCAACCAGAAGTATAGCAGATATTAAGAAGATCGATAGAACAGACAAAGATCAAATGCAATTCTCATCAATATCCTCAGTAAGGAAAAATAAGTTGATTTGTAGAGAATATCTAGGTAAAAATATAGTAAAAGGAAGGAAATGGGATATCTATCCCAGAGAGAACATCAATTCTCAGTATCTTTATTGCTCTCGCCCTTTCCTCTGTAGTATCCTATTGTATATCCGATTATTATTGCACCAAATGCAGCCTGAAGTGCAAAGAGCAGACTTTCTGTTTCGCCACCTGGTGGTTCAAAGAGATATTGCTGGAACCATGGTTCTGCAGGCTCATATCCGGGAGATATCTCAGAGACAAGGTCACCGGCTGCACCGTCTGCACCGCCAAATTCAGAGTCAGGATTTGCTGCCACTCCATAGAAGAACTGACCGGCAAAGATCAGCACCACTATAGCTACTATATACTCTAACTTCACTGCATTGCCTCCTTAAGTTTTGCAACTGTGGTGGTAGTAAGTACATTAAGATCGACAAGTACATCACTCTTGATCTGAACCACATATTTCATAATAAGTGCTGTAAGAGCACCTTCAAGTATTGCAAGTGGTACCTGAGTAGTTGCAAATACTCCGGCGAATGCTATGAACGAGGCTAATATCCCTCCAGTCGCCGAAGGGAAGGCCAAAGCAAGTTGCAGAGAAGTTACAACATAAGTCACCCAGTCCGCAATTGCTGTTGCAAGGAAGACATTCATGTAGAAGTTCATGCCAGCTTTAGATGCTGCCTTGTAGAACATGTAAGCAACAAGAGGACCAATTATTGCCATTGATGCAGCGTTTGCACCAAGGGTCGTTATACCTCCGTGTGCCAGGAAAATTGCCTGGTAGAGAAGAACTATTACACCAAGAACTGCTGTAATTGCAGGACCGAAGAGAATAGCTGCCATTCCGGTACCGGTTGGATGAGAGGAACTTCCGGTAACGGAAGGAAGCTTCAGGGATGAAAGAACAAATATGAACGCTCCGGCCACTGCCAGCAGAGGGACTACCTCTCGTCTTTCACTTACGAGCTTGTTCATCTTGTACATACCGTACAATATAACTGGAATAGATATTGCAAACCATGCTTGCCACCATGGGTACGGCAGAAAGCCCTCAAATATATGCATTAATTTTCACCTTCCATTTTTGATCACATTACAATAATCAATTAGTGTACCATCCATAATCAACTAAAATTGTTTTGGATACTGGATGTAATATGTTATGGTACATAAACATAACGATTCACGATTTAGATTACCACTGTTTTTCAAAGTACTAACAATAGATACCTAATTGAGAAATAACACTATGCACATACGCACACTAGTGTCATTGTTAATGCATTGGATTCATGTGAATTATCAGGAAACAAAGCAAAACAGAATCAATTGTTCTATTATAAAAAAATAAAGTTAAATTGAAATAAGATCTAACGCACTATGACGATGCAGTACATATCGGAATTATTTTCAGGTGGCTCAGCCACTGTGCCACATACCGCGCGTTCATAAGGATAACCAATGTCCTCATAGATACAGATACGTGCATCAACACCCACATCCTGAAGTACTGCCGCAACTTCCCTGGGACCAAAGCTGTCCGCTGGCAGGAGGAAGATATTCTTACCCAGGCCGATCTCCCTGATGAAAGCCTCTTTTGCAGGTGCAGGGTCCCTGCCATGTGCGGTTATCATAGCCAGAGTGGACATGTCGACATGGAAACGTGCACATGCGGCCTGAATAGATGAAACACCCGTGACAATCCTGTCCTTCTCAGTGGCGAACTTGCCAAGACCGGAGAACATAGGATCACCTGTAGAGAGAATTACTGCATCCTCAGGTAAAAGATGAAGATTCTTATAATCTTTAATTAAATGAGCCTCGCATTTGATAAATTCCTCTGCGATCTCAATGGAACGTTTTGAGCCGTACACCACAGGAGCATTACTTATGACCTCAATGGCTTCCTGGGTCAGCATCTTAGGCCCTACGCCAACACCCACCACGATCATAATTATTCCCCGCTGTCCATCAGGACAGTACCGTCCCTGTCAACAACAACAATACGAGCACCCTTGCCTTTTTTCACAGCCATGTTAAATGCCTGTTCCAGACGGTCGTTCTCAGGGTCGAGGTCCAGCATCTCAACAACAGTGGCATAGCCGCTGTCCTTCAGCATATCAGGATCTCCCCATTTCAGAACAAGACCGGGAAGGCCACAGATAACAACATCGCCATGAGCTGAATCAAGCGCTTCGGATATGCGACTGCCTGCAAGAACAACAGTGTGATCTGGGAAAAGCATTGTAGAATAACGGATACCTACCCTGCCTGTTGTGAGTACGACCTTATCAGAACATCTGATCAGATCACCTTTCATCTCACCCAGATGGTCGTTCCATGGCTCCACAAATCCTGTGCTGCCAAGAATAGATATACCATCGATAATACCTATACGGCTGTTCAGGGTCTCCTTTGCGATCTCCTTGCCCCTTGGAAGATAGATGGTTACCTCAGCACCTTTCAGTCCGAGCTCATCCACAGCTTCCTGTATCGAGTTCTTTATCTGTCCCATTGGTCCGGGATTTATGGCAGGATGACCTTTCTTTGATTCAAGACCGCTGCGTGTAACGATACCTATTCCTTCACCTGCATAGATAGTGATACCTTCTGCCTCTTTGGCATCAGCAACGAACTCAAGACCTCTGGTAATATCAGATTCATGATCGTTATTTACCTTCACTGCAACAGCATGCCCTTTACTGCCCTTGACCTCCGATTCGGCACGGAGTCCCACAGGAGTTGGGACGGATACATGTTTCACCTCGCCTGCAAGGGATAGAACTGCTGCCTTTGCAGCCAGTGCTGCAGTGGTTCCGGTAGTGTATCCTCTCTTCAATACAGAACCATCGCTCAGAACTACAAGAGTTCCGTTCTTTATGCCTTCTACAAGCTCTTCACGTGGCATTTTAGAGCGATCCAGCCATTCTTCTGGTATCTTGGATTTATTTACCGGGTCGATCATCTCTGGTCAATTGTAATTAATACTTTTAAAATCTACCGACTCTATCCGGTCCTTTTGAAGAGCTTTGCCAGTTCATCCATAGTGAAAGATATCATGGTCGGACGACCATGTGGACATGTGTATGGATTATTACAGAGCATCAATTGGCGAATAAGTTCTTCCATCTGTTTGGTATTGCACACAGCGCCTGCCTTTATCGCTGCCCTGCATGCCATAGTACTGCAAAGAAGGTCATACCTCTCAGTATCCTCCTTCACCCTGCCAACAGATAGCAGATCAGAGATTATATCATGGATAACATCAGTATTTTCCAGCTTCCCGAAGATGCTTGGAACTGTTGTAACCACATAGCTCTTAGGACCGAACTCGGATACGGAGAATCCCATCTCCTCAAGTTGCGGAATGAACTCTTCGATAATGGCCTTCTCCTTCTGGCTCAGGTCAAGTGTCACAGGAGTGATAAGTTCCTGCCACCCCAGGTCCTGCATCCTCAGCACCTGCTCATACATTATGCGTTCATGTGCAGCATGCTGATCAATGAGAATAAGCTTGCCATCCATATCACTTATTATGTAAAGGTCAGCATATTGCCCGTAGACCTTCACATCCGATGGAGTAAAAGATGCATTCAGTTCTGCCACTTCATCTAATGTAACGCTCATCTGCAGCCTTTCACTTTTTTTCAGACGGCGCTGAGTGTCTTTTGCAGGATATTGATAAGGCTCTTTTTCCTCTTTTATCACATTCTTCCTTGATATCTCATCTGATGAACTATCTGGAATTATGATGGGAGCGGTGGTTTCAGAATTGGAGACGGCCTGATAACCATCGGAAGATGCAGTAGAGGGAACTGGAACCTGTGACCTGGATGACACTGCACTGCCTGATCCATCCTGTTCGGGAACTTCTGTTGAGGCAGGCAATCTCACTGATCCTGTTGCTTTGTAAGCATTAGATATTTCTGAAGAAGATGAAGAAGAAGGTCTTTCAGGTTCACGAACATTCAACCGTGACTGGACAGGAACATCTTTTTTATTCAACTGTACTTCGGGCACAAGAGAATCCCTGGCAAGAGCTTTCTCTACAGCCGATACGATCATAACACTGATCTCTTTCTCATGGCTCAGTCTGACTTCCCTTTTAGCAGGATGAACATTCACATCAACGTTCACCGGGTTGATCGTGAAATTCAGGAAGGCTGCCGGATAGCGGCCTTTTGGAAGCAGGGTATAGTAACCAAGTCTGACAGCATTGCTTAACTGTTTTGAGAATATGGGTCGTCCGTTGATAAGAAATACCTGCAGGTCCTTCCCGCTTCTTGTAAGTTCGGGTTTTGAGATGTAACCTGAAATAGATATGAGGTCTGAATCATATTCCAGAGGAACAAGGGAACGTGCAACGTCAGCACCATAGAGATGAACGATGCTGTCAAGCATTTTGACAGATGAAGGTGATCTCAAGGTCACCTTGCCATCTATAATAAGAGTAAATGATACATCAGGATGTGCAAGGCAGTTTCTGGAAACCACATCAACGATATGTGCTATCTCGGTTCTGGCACTTTTGAGATACTTCTTTCTGGCTGGTGTACTGTAGAACAGGTCATTGACAAGTATGCTGGTTCCCACAGCAGTCCCTGCGGAAGTGATACTTCTTATCCCACTGCTGTCAACAACGACCTTTGTCCCTTCCAGCTCACTTTCCTGCCGGGTGACAAGTTCGACCTTTGCAACCGAAGCAATGGATGCCAGTGCCTCACCCCTGAATCCCATTGTGAGTATGCTGTCAAGGTCCTCGATCCTGTTTATCTTGCTCGTAGCATGCTTTTTAAAGGCAATGGAAGCATCCGTGTGGCTCATTCCGATGCCATTGTCAACAATTAACATGCTTTTCGTGCCATACCCCCCTATTTCCACTCGAACATCGGTTGCATGGGCATCAATAGAGTTCTCAATAAGCTCCTTTACCACAGATGCGGGACGCTCAATAACCTCTCCCGCTGCTATTTTATTGATAGTGGACTCATCCAGCAATCTTATTCTGGAACTATTCATATCACATGCTTTGTCTGTCATTTTTCACTTCCTGTCCACGATAAGTATATTTATGAACTCCAACCCTCAAGCCAAAAATATCTGTTTGTTAGTATTTTTGTGTTTGCATTCGTAAATAAACAATTAATGCCCAACACAATTATATCCATTCGTGATGTTAGAGGCGACATAAAGTTAGAAGGTTCATGATGAACGATTCTGGAAAAATTAAGAACATAGTACCTTTGTTAGCTCTTTTGACAGCCTTCCCGGCTTTTTCCACAGACATGATATTGCCTGCGATACCGTCCCTTGCCATTCTATGGGACAAGCCTCTGGCAGTGGTCAATCTGATACTCATTTGTTTCTTCGTGACCTATGGGTTCTCTTTACTATTCTATGGACCGATATCAGACAGGTACGGACGTAAGAAGCCCCTGATGGCCGGCATCACATTATACATATTTGCCAGTATACTCTGTTCAATGGCCAGCGGGGCCACCGCATTGATAGTGTTCCGAATACTACAGGCTGCTGGTGCTGCTGCCAGTGCAGCATTGTCAATGGCAATGACAAAGGACATATTCTCAGGAACTGAAAGACAGAGGATACTTGCCTATATCGCTGTGATCATGGCACTTGCACCAATGTTCGCCCCTATTGTTGGAGGATGGATACTGGCATACCTTAAATGGAACTGGATATTCATAGCCCAGGGGATCATGGGACTTATCGGTCTCCTCGGGGTTATCAGAACACCAGAGACACTGAAAGAGAGATCGAAAGTACCCATATCTAAAGTAATGCATTCCTATGGTAACCTTCTGCTCAACAGGAACTATGTTATCATGGTCCTTGTGATGTCCGTAAGCCTGTTACCACTATACAGCTTCATCGCCAGTTCCTCAGCCCTTTACATCAACGGATTCGGAATGACAGAACAGGGCTTCAGTTACTTCTTCGCCTTCAATGCCCTTGCACTTATGGCAGGGTCCATGTCGTGTCTGAAACTGACGGACAGGATGAACTCGAACCATTTGATAACTGCGGGTTTTGCAGGAATAACACTGGGAGCAGCAGCCATCCTTCTGATAGGTCAGAACGGACCCTGGAGCTTCGCAATACCAATGGCACTTGTGACATATTCAATAGGCCTCAGCAGACCACCAAGCAACCACCTGGTACTCGAACAGGTACATAAGGATGCAGGAGCTGCATCATCCCTGTTGATATTCACATACTTCACCCTCGGAGCTGTAGGAATGTGGCTCGTTTCCCTTGAATGGATGGAGCGCATGCAGATACTTGGAACCATCACTCTGGTCTGTGGTGCTCTTGTACTGGCTGCCTGGCTGATATTACAGAAAAAAGGAATTGGTACAGAGAACTAGTATCTAAAAATAAAGGGCTTATAAAGCACTATGAAAGCCTGCCCTTTATCTCGTTCAACTTATTCAATGCCTCGATAGGTGTCATTGAATTGATATCCAGTTCTTTAAGCTCTTCAATTACAGGATCAGGAGTTGACTCACTATAATTTGCATCCTGATCGAAGAGTATGACCTGAGTGTATTTGGCACTGCTACGCTGTTTCTTCCTGCCTTTGCGGTCCTCTTCACTGATCATACACTCACTTTCAATGTCCTCAAGGATCTCTTTAGCCCTTGAAGTGACCGCATGTGGAACACCTGCTATCCTTGCAACATGGATACCATAACTCCTGTCAGTAGCACCCGGAACGATCTTACGCAGGAATACAAGATCATCTCCCTCCTCCTTTACAGCGATATGATAGTTCTTCACGCGCTTGAGATTACCTGCTACCTCCGTGAGCTGATGGTAGTGGGTGGCGAAAAGTGACCTTACACCAACACGTCCTTTGTTGTGGATATATTCAACCACGGCCTTTGCGATACTGTAACCATCGTAAGTACTGGTACCCCTGCCGATCTCATCCAGCAGCACGAGGCTCTTTGGAGTTGCATTGTTCAGGATATTGGCAAGTTCCACCATCTCCACCATGAAGGTACTCTGGCCACTTGCAAGGTCATCGAAGGCTCCAACTCTCGTAAAGACCCTGTCAACAACACCTATAGATGCATGTGAAGCAGGAACAAAAGAACCTGCCTGTGCCATTATAACGATCATGGCGATCTGTCGCATGTATGTGGATTTACCTGCCATGTTGGGTCCGGTTATGAGCTGGAACTGATCCTCACTGCAATCCATCTCCGTATCGTTTGGAACAAAACCTCCCGGAACCGTACTCTCCACAACAGGATGCCTTCCATCCCTGATAAGAAGCCTGCAATCTGGAGTGATCGCCGGCCTTACATAATTATTATTAGCTGCCACCTCTGCAAGGTTTGCCAGAACATCCAGCATACCGATAAGGGCTGCCGTTTCCTGTAACTGCCTTGAGTGGGATGCTACGATAGAATTTATCTCAGTGAGAAGTTCGTGTTCAAGGGCCACCATTTTCTCATCAGCTGAGAGAATGGCACTCTCACGTTCCTTTAGCTCAGGAGTATAGAACCTCTCGGCGTTTGTCATGGTCTGCTTTCTGATATAATCATCAGGCACCTGTGCTATGTTCGCTTTTGTGACCTCAAGATAATAACCGAATACCTTGTTGTAACCAACCTTCAGTGATTTTATCCCGCTCCTGTCACGCTCTTTCTGCTGGAACTTAGCGATCCATTGCTTACCGTTCTTCGAGAGGTCGAACAGTTCATCAAGCTGATCATTGTATCCGGGTTTGATCATTCCCCCGTCCCTCACACTAAGTGGAGGTTCTTCAACTATGGCACTGTCGATCAGTTTTGCAAGATCGCCAAGTTCCCCAAAGGAAGATAATTGCGATACAAGGCTTTCCAGCAGGTCAACGCCCTCACATTCTACGAGAGAGTCGAGCAAAAGTGGAACTGATTCGAGGGACTTCTTCAGGGAATAAAGGTCCCTTGCGTTGGAGTTACCATACATAACCCTTCCAACAAGTCGCTCCATATCCTTTACATAGGAAAGATGAGCACGAATATCAAAGCGAACAAGAGTATTATCATGAAGCCATGCAACCGCATCAAGACGGTCATTTATAGCATCCACTGAGACAAGCGGTTTCAGCAGCCATTTCTGAAGCTGTCTTCTTCCCATTGGCGTTTTTGCATCATCAAGTACCCCGATAAGAGAGGAATCATTGCCCTCACCTCTCACATTCCTGACAATCTCGAGGTTCCTCAGGGTGATTGCGTCCAGCACCATGAACTCTGAATCAAAATATGTCTTGAGGGACTGAACCTGTGAGAGTTCTCTCATCTGAGTGTCGGTGGCATAGCGCAATGCTGCACCTGCAGATGATACAGCGACCACCAGTTCACTGCATCCCATGCCTTCAAGAGTTGAGACATTGAAATGCTGTTTAAGCATTTTCTCAGCCATTCCCATATCGAAGGCATCCTCGTTGAAATCATGAATGATTATACGGAGTTCCTTCAGACGCTCTGTAAGGTGAGGATCATTGAACAAAGAAGGCGGCATGATGCACTCGGACGGACCCATACGTGCAACCTCACTGGCGATGCGGTCATATGGTGCACTATCCGTGAACTGCGTTGTCAGGAACTCGCCGGTGGAAATATCCAGGAACGACAATCCGTACTCATCCTTCTCACCATATAGTGCCATCAGATAATTATTAGAAGAATCCGAGAACATGGATGAATCCATTGCAGTTCCGGGAGTTACAACCCTCACGACACCACGTTTCACAACACCTTTGGCCTTCTTCGGGTCCTCAAGCTGCTCACATATAGCAACCTTGTAACCCTTTTTGATGAGCCTCGGGAGATAGGTGTCGATAGCATGATAAGGAATACCAGCAAGCGGCATCTTCTCCCCGTCCTTACTCTTACCACGAGTGGTCAGGGTGATCTCAAGTTCTTTAGCTATGGTCTTTGCGTCCTCGCCAAAGGATTCATAGAAGTCCCCCATCCTGAAGAATATGAGGGCATCCTTATGCTCTTCCTTGGCAGCATAGTATTGTTGCATGGCAGGGGTTACTTTGCTCATTGATCATCCACACATAATTGGTGCTGCAAATTATCGGGTTGTTAGTATTTTTGTGTTTGCATCAGGAAGGGAAATAACAATATATATTAATCAGATAACACTTTTATAATAACACAAATAAAATTTGATATTTGGCAGATCAAGTATCATATGTTTGGGAAATGGTGGTCCCGTGGAATCATATCTGAGTTCTATTGATGATAACAAGAAATTTTGTACAAAATGTGGAGCTATTATTTTAAAGGAAGCTGAGGTCTGTCCACAATGTGGTGTCAGACAGCCTCGTTCTTATGCAGATCATTCAGGTAAGAGCAGGAAAGATAAAACTGCAGCCGGTCTGCTCGCCATTTTCCTTGGAGGACTGGGAGCACATAAGTTCTATCTGAACAATTCTGGTGCCGGACTTCTCTATCTATGCTTTTTCTGGACATATATTCCAGCCCTTCTGGGATTGGTGGAAGGAATACTCTTCCTGACCATGTCAAATGAAGAGTTTGATAGAAAGTACAATTAGGATCAAAACAGCACAAGAGCACAAGATATCAGCTACAATGACAGATATCGCTTCACTGAAAAATGAGATAGTTTCAGGTTGGAATGAGACATCAAAGTATCTGATATCCCATCACGAGTGCCATGAATACTACAAATGTCTGGAACTGAACTACAGGGGAAAAAAGCAGTATATTTGTTCCAGATGCCTTGGAGTATATATCGGCATATTATCAGGGATCCTTTACTATAGTTACATTTCAGCAACCCACCTTTCGTACACAATGATCGCATTACTTCCTATGGCAGCACTCATAGATTGGTCGGTCACAGCTTTTAGGATCAGCAAGAGCAACAACATTTTCAGAGTAACGTCCGGTTTCCTGCTGGGAATTGCATATTTGAATGGAGCATTACTATTTCTCCAGAACAGGACCGACTACATGATACTTGCAATAGGAGTATTCTATGCATCCGCCTCCCTGTTGCTGCTTTATTTGAAGAAAAGAAGAATGCAAATTTAAAATAATGCGGTCTGATGATCCCTGTCAGGAATTCATGATCACCAGCATAGTATTCCCACCTTTCTGGAACTCATAATTCACCTTTTTCTCGGAGACGAGAAGACCACGGGATAACAGAGAATCTATCACCTCGTCAAGATGTATCGACTTTCTTGAATTAAGGTCTACCAGTGGGAATATCCTTAGCTCATTTGCAACCCTTAGCAGTTCGTCAATGGCCTGAAGATGGAATTCAAAGGAAAGCTGTTCCGAATACAGGAACAGAAGATGTGATACCAGTGCAAGGTCAAAAGAATTATCATCAAATGGCAATTCCGGCAGTCCACCTGCTATATAGCGACCCTCTTCCTTGCCGTTCTCAAAGTCCCCAAGGAACAGTTTCATGGAAGACATACGGATCTCACCCAGTTCCTCTACTGAGGAAATGCTCTCCCATACGAACTTATCCTGATTCTCCTGGGTCTGCTCAAGAACCTCGGTGTAGGTCTCATCGATCCTCTGCTCGATGACAGCCCTGTCAAGAGAATATATCGGATCCACAGATACAACAGACCTGCCCTTTCGTGTCATCTCGCAGTTAAAACTTGCAGGACCATCACCACAACCCAGAATAGACTTGTCAAGGTCTTCGTCTGTAAGACTGAACATGTCGACATATTCCTGAAGAGAACGTCCCCAAGGAACTACATTCTGATAATGGATTGACATAAAAAATGATTGTTTCGATGTCAGATAAATGTGGTGAATATGATGAACAATATAAAAGATAAACAGCGTGCAAAAGTATATGATTTTACAAAATTAATTATGATTAATGTTTGGGATTGAATCATTATACTCTGCAGAAGGTATGTTTGCCTATGCACTGGTATTTTTGCTGGCAGCTACACCGTGGATAGAAATACTTGTTGTAATCCCGGCAGGAATAGCTCTTGGACTAAATCCTCTGGCAGTTTCCATACTTGCATTCACAGGAAACCTGACAACTGTCTATTTACTGATTTTTGCCTACCAGTACTTATCCTCTACATTTGATAAACACAAATCCGGCGAGAACAAAAAACAGCTTTCAAAGAGAAAAAAGAAAGCACTTCATATCTGGAACAAATATGGTTTTCCAGGGCTTGCATTCATCTCTCCGTTGACAGTTGGCACACATTTTGCTACATTTGTTGCCCTTAGTTTCAAATCAAAAAAATATATGGTGACAATGTGGATTACAGGGAGTATTTTTGTCTGGACTGTTATTGTCACGGTTGTATCCTATTACGGAATAGAAAGTCTGAAATGGCTTTTGGGATGAAGATATTTCAATTTTCCCGCTGCATCAGCACATATCCCATCCCTATAGTGTAAATCGGCATGGAAAGATACCTCATTCCAATGTCAGTAAAGTATTGAGTAACTGACATCTGGAAAAATCCACCGTACACCATTGAAAGATCCAGTGCAAGATTGATTACCAGCCATATCAGCCCAAGAACTATTCCTTCATTCAGATAATCCGTATCAACATCCCTGAAATACCTTACTGCAAGAATCACACCAATAAAAGCACCAGTGACCACCATGATGGATTTAAAGAATGTCTCATCGATTGTGAAATTACCTTGCTGGTCAACGAATGCAAATGACACTATAAAAGGAACCATCCACACGATCAGTCCATAAAGGAACATTTTGATATATTTGTTCATTTGGAATCCTCTTTTAATTTATAGTTTATAATATCTGGACTTGACTGAAATAAATACTTAATATTTCGAAACTATTTCCTGCAAAATATTACAATGGCGTAACAGGAATCTGGACCTCAGTCAGGAATTCTTCCTCAGGAACTTCATTCGGGTCGTTCAGGTACAATGACCTTGAAGGACCTGCAGCCTTGAGATCATTATTATTTATGTATTCAAAAAGACGGGTATATGCTACACCCACTTCCTCATAGGGACCCTTATGGATAACCGATACAACAGTAGCAGCCGGTAATGTTAACAGTTCAACTTCAAAATCATCGGTGGAAATGCTACCTGATACTGGAAGAGCAACTTCAATATTTGCTCCTGTTTCCCTGTATTCCTCATCATGGCAGATGAACATACAGGGTCCTGTCACCTTTAGATCGTTTCGGGGATTATTTTGTGATCCAATGAACCCGAATAGTTCTCCTATGAGTTTCCCGATCGTGACTTCATAGCTTCCTATCTCTTTTTTACTTAGCACACGCATCTGTGGAACTTCTCTGATCGCTGGTTCTGATACTGACATACTATACAACTCCAATGTGTCTTTTTGTCTGAGCAAGACCTGTTGTACTTTCTGCAGTCTGAGAATCTCCTTCTCAGTGTGTGCACATCGTTTCTGCATAAGTACACTGATGGTGGCACTGTCACTTTTTTCCTCTGCATCCAGCAACGTAGCGATCTCATTAAGGGAGAAGCCCATCCAGGAAAGAGTTCGTATCTTTACTCCTCTTTCTATCTGATCATAGGTGTAGCAACGGTAATTTGTGAATGCATCCTTTGCCTCAGGTACAAGAAGACCTTTCTTATCATAGAGACGAAGGGCTTTCTGCGTCAGGTGCGTCATCAGGGAAAATTTTCCAATTGGTATCCGATCGAATTTCATCTTGTTCAACACAGAATTGGGTTGTACATATTTAATGTGATTTTTTCTGACATGGGTCAGAGTTTGTTCAGTAAGACAAATACACTGTAATAGAATATAGCTCAGCTTGTAGAAATTCTGTTAATTGAAACTTGGAACTGAGCAATTTTGATAAATGCATTATTTCAGTAGCCTTCAAATTAGTAGTGACAGGAACATGCCGCCTGCTGCGGTAGATCGTGTTGTTCTTTGTTCACCAATGATCATACCTAATATCTCTGAATGATGTCCTGCAATATCCCATAAGCAGCTTTTACTTCCTCACCCATATCTTCAACACGTTTTCCCGAAGGAACGAACAGGACATGTGTTCCATTGGACTCGATGGCATAATTTCTTCCGATCCTCTCTGCCAGGGAATCGTTCATTAAAGAAGTATCTCCTTTCAGGGAGAAGTATTTGTTATACGCATTCTTTGATATCGGCGAGCGAGGCTGCAATTCAAAGATAGGAGCTTTTTCCTTAAAGATAATACCTGATGATTTGAAACTCCCTCCATGAGAGCTTGTTGAACCCGTTATAAAATGGCCAATGACTATCGTAATGTCAAAGAATATCACCTGCATACCATCGAACGTGCCTGTGAGAACATTGTACACCTTTTGTTTGTTTCCAAGCTGGGTCTGCCTGAAGCCAATTGATGTGACAATATCTTTTGTAGCTGGCTCAAAACCTATTCCTCCTGCTTGTTCTGCAAGGTTCTTTGATCTGCGTTTCTCATTGAGGTAAGTGATAACAATTGCCAGCAGGATAACTGTAACAACAAAACCTGCAAATCCTAGAATGAAAATTAGTCTGAAGTCCATATTATCAGATCCCTTGAAAGTGAGACCACTTTCATAGAATATACAATTACAACTTATAAAAATTGATGGAAGGGAGAGAGGTCATCCCTTCCATTATTCACTTCCTTTATACACTCAGACCACGGTCACATTCATTCCCTTCACCTCAGCCACAACCTCTGGATTGTAGTACGAATACGCTTTACTCTCTGATACAACAGCCTTCACAGGGAACAGTGCCTGAACCTGCATGCTGAAACTCAGCACCTCGCCGGGCTGCATGTCATCGATATAGAATATGACCTTCCTGCCTGCGATCTCGTAGCGGGTTATCTTATCCTCGTTCTCTTTGGTAGCCTCAAGACTTGAAGAGACCGGACTAAAACCAGTGGGAACCGCAAGGTCAACTATCATCATTCCACTTGAACTCACACTGCCATCGATACCCTGAATGCCATTGTACTTCACAGTTGCATTCACAGTGACGATATCGTTCACTGCAACATCGGTGGAATCATAGTCCACATCCAGTTCGATCTCATCGTACTCGATAGCATCCGGCAGAATGACGTTGAAGCGCCTTACAAGCTGGTAGTTCAGGTCACCGGTCCCATCCATCTCAAGAGTGATACTGGATGTTCCCTCGGGGATCTCGATTATCTGGACCACATCGAAGTTCTGCTGGTTTACATCCACCGACCTTATCTCAGTTCCGTCAGTAATCACATGCACCGTTGCATCGATATCCCTTCCTGCAGATGCTGCCGCGCTCATCAGTGCCCTGAA
The DNA here is from genome assembly GCF_900114835.1 of Methanolobus profundi. Classification (GTDB taxonomy): domain Archaea; phylum Halobacteriota; class Methanosarcinia; order Methanosarcinales; family Methanosarcinaceae; genus Methanolobus; species Methanolobus profundi. The sequence goes on from NZ_FOUJ01000002.1 coordinate 283,022, forward strand.
AGCCATGACGGTGTCCTGAGTACTGGAGAATCCTCCGTTGGAATTGCGCTGTGCAGCTATCCATTTCAGTGATGATATCGCTGTGGGGTTCTTTGCCTCGATAAGAGCAAGGGTTGCGTATGCGGTTGTTTCCACATTCTTGCTGGATGGTGCTATGTAGCTGTAACCAAAGTCATCGTATGGCATTGGAACTGCGCCGTCACCATATCCCCAGTAGGTGCCGTCATCATCCTGCTTTGATATCGCCAGCAGGTCGTTCAGTGCTTCATCAGCGAACGGACTGTCGAGTTTCTGCAACGCAAGGGTGCCGATAGCAAGAGCATACGGGTCTTCCTGGTCTGCAAGGTTATCCTCAAGATACTTCTGTGCGTTTGCCATGACAACAGGACTTACAGAACCATACTCATCCAGTGCCAGGGTCGTGTATGCTGTCAGTGCATAGGTGCCGCTGACACCACCCATCATGTCCTGATGGATAACAAAACCGACCTGCTCCCATGAACCATCCTCCTGCTGATGGGATTCGATCCAGTCAGCAGCCTCGGAAAGGATATTCTCATCGATCGTGGTCACATCCCTTGCAGCACTGAACTGGGACAGCACGAATGAAGTGAGCCAGAGACTTCCGCTCTCATCACTCTCACCAAATGCTGAGAAGGAACCATCACTGTGGCGGTATGTCAGTTCACGCTGGTAACCGGTGATGATATACATCTCGGCCTTTGCCCTCACTTCCGGATTGTCCTGACCTGTTGCTTTCAGATATCTCAGAACCTCCACATCGGTGGAGAAGAGCATCATGTTCTGTTCACCACAGCCATAAGGCATACCGAGCAGGTCATCCACTCCGCTTATGCTCTGTGCCACGATGCTCGGGGTGAAGCTCACAAGCACCTTCCCGGAATCCGGAACAATATCAACAGGTAGTGTTGTATCAAGTTCCACTGAACCATTGTTCAGAACTCCATTGTCAACAAGCTCACGGGTAGCGCCCTCTGCTTCAACAATGATATCCTTCCTGACAGCATCCGCCCTCTTTGTGGTCTGACCTGTGATCTCAACTAATTGTTTTCCAACCTCTGTCGGGCTTATCGTGAAACTGGCATATCCAACACCATTGGCATCAACGGTCACGGTCTGCACATCATCACCAATGATATCGAACCATTCCGCACCTGATAGTGTCAGTTTGACATCCTGCTCTGTGTCCAGATAATTGTAGACCTGCACCTGTACAGGGAACTCTTCACTCCTTGTTACAGAATATGGCAGATCCGGGTCAACAAAGAAATCCTGGAACACCGTCAGGCTGGATTCAGATATACCGATTCCCTCAGGACCTGAAGATACTGCATGAAGTCTCCATGTAGTGATGCTGTCAGGTGCTGTCAGGTCCACACTTGCAAGACCTGCATCGTCAGTGAGAAGCTCAGGCATCCAGACCCAGGTTTCAGGGAAGAACTGGCGCACACGCTGAACTTCTGCGAGTTCTTCATCTGTGTTAACACTAGAGGAAGTGAGCTCATATCCAGATTCCGCATCCATCGCAGGCATTTCTTCCACTGCCTCTTCTTCCACTACCATGTCATCCATAGCCACATCCACTTCCATTCCAAACCCTGCAAATTTACCATTATCAATCGCCATAGATTCAGAACGTGGAACCTCTATTCCCGGCGAAGCCATTACCACCATTCCGGCATTCTCCAGCGTATCATAGGCACCTTCAGAATACCAGTATGGGTGTGATTCTGCCTGCGGTTCCATGAAACGCTTTTCAAGCTCATCGAATACCTGTTTGAGATTCAGCCTGCCCTCGCTGAGCGCATATACAGACTCATCCACGATGGAGAATCCTATCATAGACTGGCTTCCGGCATCGAAGTCAACTGTAACATCATCCCCCGGTTCTGCCATTTCACTGCTGAAGGAGCTTGAAAGGTCGATCTGTGTGGAGAATTCCACATCGAACGGAAGTACATCCACAGAAACCTCGCTATTTGGATTTATCATGTAGGCAACGACCTTTGCCTGTGGGCTCATCTGCGGTGTCACTGGTATGCTGATTTCATTTTCATCGCTGGTAGCAGAATATACGGTCCTGCCATTGGCGAAGACATCATAATACACAGTACCCGGATTTGTGGAGTAGACATGGAAAGATATGCCATCTCCAACTTCCGGCACACCGTCGCTGGTCTGGGTGATATGGATGAAGCTGGCACTTGGAGAATAAGCTGCATTCAGTGATTCACTGGTCCAGGCATTACTGTCATCAATATATGCATCCATATACAGGTTGGTACTGCCATTTGGGATATCCAGTTCAATAAGCGCAATACCATTCTCCGTTGTAACTGTCATTTCATCTTCTGTATATTTATAGGAGTCATCACGCAGTCTGGTGTCCACTATGACCTCAGTATCCACAGGTTCCCCTCCCGGGTCCTTTGTTACAACAAGCACCTGCAATGGCATTCCTGGTTTTATGGTACTTGATTCAGGTATAAGCTGAAGGACTATCGGTGACCCGGATATAGTAAGCAACTTATTGGTGCTCTCACTGTGATTGCCCGTATCTGTGACGGTCACGTTGAGCATGAGACTTGCCTGCCCGCCTGCACCGTATGTACCGGCTGCATATTCCACCTCAGGAAGCTCGAACTCGATCAGGCCATCCTCAAGTGTACCGGAAAATGTTGCATATTGCTCCCATTCACCAACATAACGTGAAGCTTCAACCAGAACATCGCCCTCTACTTCCTTTCCGAAGAAATAGTTGGCTGATACTGTACCTGTGATCCCATCGGATACAAGGAACCATTCCTGTGGTGTTTCCAGTGAGACATCGAACTTAGGAAGCACATATTTGTCTACCTGAATGTCGACATTGGAACTTGAATCGCCTGCCGTTGCAACCATCTTCCATGTACCAAGGTTCAGTTCTGATGCCAGAGGAAGGTCGAAAGAAGCAACACCATATTCATTGGAGTCCAGTTCCTCTTTGAATACTTTGATGCCTTTTGCATCTGTGATCTCCACAGTGATGTTCTCCTGCACAGGAACAAGGTTATTGTTCAGGGAGAGGATCCTTCCATGGATCGTCTGTCCGGGTTTGTAGATCGGCTTATCGGTCTCAATAAAAAGAGGATTGTTTCTTACCACTTCCACTGTTGCCTTGAATTCGGTATCGAACCCTGATGGTTTTGCAGTGAGCACATAACTGCCTTCCTCAACATCAGGCACTTCAAAGGAAGCAACAACATTCCCATCCTCAGATGTTGATGCCTGTATGAGAGATATCTCATTGTTGTCCTCATCAGTAAGAGTGTATTCCACACAGCGTACCACCGGTTCACTATCAGAGAAAGCCGCCATGGTCACTGAACTCTCCCCTCCTGAGAAAAGCATCTTCGGTGCAAGTATCAGGAACTCATCTCCTGATGAAGAAAGCTGATCGGTGCATGGACCCGCTATATTCGAAGGCATGACTGAATCGAGAGTGTCGCCTCCGATACACCCCGAGATAATAACTGCAAATAACGATACCAGAACAATTAATGTTCCTGTTTTCTTTCCTGTAAATTTCATGATACCACTCCAGAACGGGTATTGTTTTCCTGTTACAGGATTTGGAGTGGAACTGTATATACTTTGCTTAAACTTCAAAGATGTTCGTAGTTATGTGGAGGAGAGCAGGGTGGTTTTGAAAAACAGAGAATAATAAAAAAACTAAATTTCTGTTATTTCCCAATGATCATACATCTCAGCAATATTCACAGACACTCCATCACCCCTTACTGCTGTTGTATCGTTTATCATTGTGAATTTGCCCTGATATGCACCCGTTATAATATCCCCATTCAGGAAAAGTAACACATTTTCACCATATTCAAATGATGGAGTATCTTCGACCCAGATGGAATCATCACCTACAGTACCTCCCTCAACCCTTATTACCCACTCCTGAGTATCATATTCATTTTTAAAATACCTATTAACATGAATTCCAATGTCAGTATAGATCATATCTTCAGTTCCGATGTTCAGTTCACTACCAGGTTTATCAGGTCTTTGTCCGTCAGGAGTATTCCATCTTGACGGATAAGCACCTGTGACAGTTCCTGCAATAATAAGGAATGAACAGGAATCCAATTCTTCAATACTTACAGATTCAGCTATTCCTGAAACTTCTACGTTTAACCCTTCATGACCGGAAACTGATTCTAAGTGAATAAACTCTTCAAATTCTGCCAGATCAATAGAAGAATCAACAATTTCATAGGGAACGTCAGCTATCTCTATTGATTTATTGTCAACAATGCTGACACGGGAAAAACCACCTGAATAATTATATAAATAAATGAAATATCGATAGCCACCAATAAAAGGTTCTTCGGCTTCTACCAGCTTATATCTGCCAAGATCAGAAAGTAGTTTTCTGATCTCGGTTATATTGTCAGTACTACCAGATTTCCTGCTCATTCCATTTACAATTGACACTTTTGTCATTTCGTATGTATTAATGTCTATAAGAGAACTGATACTGATGTTTCCTTCTTCATTTCGTTTAACAGGTAAATCCAGAGGATTTATGAGCCCTCTCAGTTCAGTCATATTGATGTGTGTGTTGTTGACCTTATAGTAAACTCCATCAATTTCCAGAAGGTCGTCCTGAATTATGCTTAAATTATAGATTTCAGTTGAATTATGGTAAAATGTAAGAGTATAATAGGTTCTGCTTGAAACCGATCCAATACCTATTTCTTCTAAATTGAGTGTATCAAGAATTTTAATCAATTTATCAATGGTTTCTTTATCCCCGATTGTAACCAGTTCATCATTTAATCCGTTTCTGGCAGAAACACTGGTAATATCATAATCATCAATACCGGTTAACATTGTCACTGTATTGTTTTCGGTTTCTTTCTGCTCGGCTATGCAACCTGAAAAAAAGAGTGAGCTGCACAAAAGAAAACATAAGATAAAATAGCTCATTATTTTGTTCATTCCAATCATCACTACCAAAGCTGAGAGAAAACAACTCTAAAGTTACAGCATCATATACTAAAAATTAGAGAATAGTTTAAATTAATTATGGCCATGCCTCCAACTGAAAGGTTCAATCGGTTTCTACAAAGACCTAAAAACAAAGCTATCACATTTTGAATCTACAGAATAGTGATATTATCAATCCTGGCAAACCGATACCTTGGTATTTTACATTTAACTTTGTTATCGATCTTTACTTTGTTGAAGTCTTCCAGACTAACATAATAAGTGCATGTTTCACCTTCATACACACCATTAGCAGGGTCATCAGAGATGAGCCTTACACCAACATAGTAATCAACGCTGGCATATTTCCGTTCCAGAAACTCTTTCAGAGAATCATTTACATAGAGATTCATATCGCCCTGAGTGAAAAACGGTTCAAAGTCTTCATCGTCTGCAAGTATCCATGACTCAGCAGGATGCGGGGCGTTGAATATACTATCACAGGTGTTTCCATAATATCCATTGATAACTTTGTGTTCAACCACACCTTCTACTTCAACCGGAATCACATAATAGACCAATGATAGGGAAAAAATAATGAGTGACAATAATAGCATTTTCTTAAATGTGCTCATACCCAGCCTGCCTTTTAGAGTACTGCGAACTGATTTTTAACTACTCCATATCTACTGTTTTTTCTATCAAGAAGAAATCATTTCAACTAATTCTTCCTGACTTATAGTTCCATGTACACCTACAGCAGTTCCATCATCCATTATTGTCAATTTGCCCTGCGCTGAACCGGTGACAAAATAATGTTCCGGACCCAGGTCCTTTGTGTACTCCCAATCATCTTCGATAAGATAAAGGAAGACCTTTTCTTCGGTCTGGAAAGAGGGTTCATAATCGGCCGTGCTAACATCTCCATCAACGGTTCCCGTGAACACACGCACTACAACTTCATCTGTCGCTGACGAACTCTTCAGATATTCATCAACGGTGATCACAACATCAGTGTAGATCACATCATACCATTCAAGATCATTACTAGAATTATGCGGTCTCTTGCCATCTATAGTATTCCATTTGCCCGGAAGAATCTCTTTTACTGTGCCTGCAATGATCAGGTCTGACTTCCTACTCAAATATTCATAGCTCACTTCTTCGATCTCAACATAAGATTCTCTTGTAAAACCTTCCGACCCATTGAGATCGATAGTAAGCTCTCCATGCCCTCCAAAAGTATAGACAGGTCCATTAATATCGGTATTATGTAAGGAACTGCCCCCATAGAGTATGAGACCCCCAGCATAGAATATGCCCACTAATATCAATGAAAACATAATTGACATAGCCAAAATTGACTTCATTGTCATTTCTTTCTTCATGACAATCTACTAAGCAGCGCGACTATATAAATTTACATCGATGTCACCAAAAATAAATCATTTTATAGGGATTATTCCCCTACCAGCTTCTTTGCGATCTCAGCAACATGCCTGCCCTGAAACCTCGCGATCCCAAGCTCATTCTCACTTGGATGCCTTGTATCAGGACCACTGCCAGCAATTGTAGAAGCACCATAGGGACTTCCACCTGTGATCTCATTAAGGACAGACTGCCTTGTTTCCGAATATGGAACACCCACCAGTATCATTCCATGATGCAGCAGAGTAGTGTGGAAACTCAATATCGTTGATTCCTGACCGCCGTGCTGGGTGCTGCTGGATGTGAAGACACTGCCAATTTTTCCGATGAGCTCACCCTTTGACCAGATACCTCCTGTCCTGTCAAGAAAAGCACGCATCTGTGCAGCCATCATTCCAAACCTTGTGGGAGTGCCAAAAATGATGGCATCTGCTTCTGTGAGATTCTCTATTGTTGCAACGGGGATGTGCTCAAAGCTCTTTTTGGACTCTGTTGCTCCCATCTTTTCCAGTATCTCCGGTGTAAAGGTTTCCTGTATCTGGTACAATCCGACATCTGCACCTTCAACTTCTCTGGCACCTTCTGCCACTGCTTCAGCCATCTTATAGTTGTGACCGTACAAACTGTAAAAAATAACGTTTATCTTCATGATCCCACTTCCTGGCCTGTAAAGAACGATAACATATACAGTGCTGAATATGGGTCGATCACACGATAAATAGTTTATTGGTCATTCGAATAATGAATGATCTTAAATAACAAATGTTAGATATAGATAACATAGTAATACTTATTTCTAACATAATGTTAGAAATAGATTAGAGGAAATCGAATGGAAAAGCTGGAAAGATATATAAAGATCAGTTACACCCTGTCATTGATATGTATCATAGCCGGAATCGTGCTGATCGCAATTGTTGAGGACTACCATCAGACAGGGATCAGCCTGATAAACATAGGGTCGATAATCCTCTTTGTCACTTTCATACGGGCAAAGAGATATCGTAATGGTCCTGTAAAAGATGAGAGGACAATAAAGATAGGAGCTTACGGACTTTCTTACTCATGGCTGATAACTTTTATCCTTATATCGCTCTTGTTCTGGGTAGAGGAGTTCGGACTGGCACAACTAACAGTGAAAAATGTACTTGCAATACTGATGGTCACAATGCTGGTCACCGCAAAAGGTATCCAGTGGTATCTCTTTAGAAAAGGGGATATCGAGTGACCGAACAAGGGATGATAGGATGAGAACAAGGATCAAGGAACTCAGGGCCAGATATGATATGACCCAGGAGGACCTTGCAAAGAAAGTTGGTGTCAGGCGGGAAACAATAGGTTTTCTGGAAAAAGGGAAATACAATCCCTCACTAAAACTTGCATATAAAGTGGCAAATACCCTGGAAACAACGATAGACGAACTGTTCATCTTCGAGGACTCGGACCTTGAACAATGAGCGGGAGGGAGAGAAACATGGAAGCAAAAACAAAAGTATGGCTTGCAGAGGATGGAAAACCACTGATAGGAGCAGGTAAAGTGGAACTCCTTAAAACCATAGATGAGGAAAGATCACTTCGCAAAGCCTGTATGAAAATGGATATATCCTACAAACATGCCTGGAACGTTCTCAACAAGATAAGTGAAAGACTGGGCAAGGATGTGGTCAAGACCGTCAGAGGAGGAAAGGATCAGGGAACATTCCTCACCGAAGAAGGACGCAGACTAATAAATGAATATGAAATGAACAGGAAATTCATCAACAGCACTATGGAGGATGAAGGATCCTGGGAGAATATCGGACTTGCAATATCCGCACGTAATAAGATACCCGGGAAAGTCGTCAGTGTTGACAAAGAAGGTATCGTTGCCAGAGTTAAGATAGAGATAGACCCAAGTGCACTTACATCCGTGATAACTTCCGAAGCCATCGACAGACTTGATATCAAAGAAGGTGATGAAGTATTTGCCATAATCAAGTCGACTGAGGTCCTTATTGGGAAAAAGATGAAAACTGAATAAAACTTATTTTTTTTAGATTTACATTCAAAAACCGTATATACTTTAAAGTCCCAATTATTATTGCATATATCTCAGAGATATATCCATACAATTTGAGAATGGGGACGTTATGCCTAAAAAGGAAGATTTTTCGTGGGAGAATGGCAAGATCAAAGAAGCAGGAACCCTTGGAAAAATAGTCAGTATACCTACTCAGGAAGAAGAGTTAGAAAAGGCTGAGAATATCAGACCAAAAAGTGATGATCTGGAAGACGTAGTTGTGGATGAGTTCAAAGAAAAGATGGCTGAGATCCTTTCAAGAGAACTCCACAAAAAAAGAAAATAACTACATCTCACACTTTTGATCTCTTTTGCCGATATACACCATATACCATTAAAGGTACTAGCAACAGTGCAAACGCTGTTTTTACTTCCGGGGCTAATACATCACTGGCACTGCCAACGATGGAACTCACTTCTATGCCCAGCCTGACATAGATGACATCGAGCAGTAGTCCAAATGCCAGTGAACACAACGCGATCATTGAAAGATAAATGGTTGCACTTCTTTTTCCCAGGAACTTTGTTACCATTGTAATAGTAGCTGCATTCGTTGCCGGGCCTGCGAGCAGGAACACAAATGCAGTTCCCGGGCTCATTCCCTTTGCTACAAGAGCTGCAGCCAGAGGTGTTGAAGCTGTGGCACATATGTATAGAGGAATACCTATGACCAGCATTATCAGCATGGAGAATACACCGCCTCCAAGGTAACCTTCTATTATCTCATCAGGGATCACATAGGTGATCACACCTGCAATTATGATACCAAGGACCAGCCAGCTGGTAATATCTCCCAGGAGTTCAACGAAAGAATACCTGAATGCTTCCCTGAGCTTCTGGACCATTGAGGCATTTTCATCAAGAGCAGGACCAGTGTGGCAGCCACAGGAAGAATCACTGCATGCAGCCATTGGCTGAGCCATGAGGAGGTTACTCTTTTGCGGGACTGGCTCCTTCTTGCTGGCGGCCCTTTCACCAAGTATATTCTCAGTAACACCAGTAAGCAAAGCAGTCACCATGGTGGCTATCGGACGGAATATGGTCATAATAGGATCCAGCAATGCGTACGTTATAGCTATAGAATCCACTCCGGTCTCGGGTGTCGAGATAAGGAACGAGAGCGTTGCTCCTTTTGTAGCACCTCTGTTCTTCAGTGAGAGGGCAGTAGGAACCACACCACATGAACAAAGCGGAAGAGGAATACCGAAAAGTGATGCATTCAGAGCTGATCTGAACTTACCTGCAGACTTACCAAGATGCTTCAATATCTTCTCATCAGGTACAAGCACATGCAAAAGACCTGCAACAGCAAAACCAAGGAACAGATATGGTGCTGCTTCCTCGAACAGCTCCCATGATGCTACTGCTACCCCGATGACAACTGATACCACCTGATCTGATAATGTCATTTATATCATTCCTCCACGTGTTCCCTGCACATTGACATGAACGTCTCTACATGTTCGTCAGCCAAATGATAGACCGCGAACCTTCCTTCTTTTTTCACTCTTACAAGATCGATCTGCCTGAGATTTTTCAGACTATGCGATATCGCAGACTGTGATATACCAAGTGCATCCTCGATCTCTTTCACACACATCTCACCCTGAAGGAGAAGGAACAGTATCTTCAGGCGTGTGGTGCACTGGAGAGCATTGAATATCTGGCACATAGAGGATATCGACCTTTCAGAAGGCAGTTTCCTGACCTTCTCATTGATGAGAGTATCATCTGCACAAGTATGTTCCAGCTTTATTACCATTATGAATATATGAGCATATGTTCATATATTAATATTACCCCATGGTCACAATACTGTTAAAAACAATATAAGAAATACGAACATGGCAAAAGATACATGGTCCTTACCCGTGAACTTCATCTCATGCATGGAACTACGTCCTGTACTTTGATAACAACGGCTTTCCATGGCAAGCGCTACCTCTTCCACCCTTCTTACAGAGCCGCTCACCAGCGGAACGACGATCGAGAATATGGCTTTTACAGGTTCCTTTCTGATATCCAGACCCCGGGATATTTGGGCTTCTCTAAGGCTTGTGAAACTATCATAGAACATTGGTACAAAATAGATAGACAGTGACATCATCATTGCCATATCGTGTGATGTGATACCGACATATCTCAATGGCAACGGACGAAGCAGTCTTTCGATGCCAGACGTTATCCGTGAAGGAGAGGTTGTAGCAGTGATAAGTGCTGCGAACAACAACAGGAAGACAAATCTAAGAGTAATGGTCGTTCCAAGTAGCAAACCCTCATATGTGACCGACAGAGAACTGAAATGCCATACTTCCCTGCCTTCTGTGAAGAACAACTGCATCAGGAAAAGGATAGCAAAAAAGAAAAGCATTGGACGGACCGAGCGAACAAAATGTCCCAATGGCAACCTACACGATAGGACAAGAACTGTAAAAACAAGTGCTATAAAAAACATGTCTGCAAAAGATGAAGCATCAAGAATGCAGAAGCTCACAAGCATAAGACCAATGATCTTTGTCCTTGGATCAAGCCTGTGAAGCACAGAGTCACCGGGAACAAAAGACATGAAAAGGTCATTCATCCTGACCAGCTCCTCTTTTCTCAAGTGCATTGACTATCTCTTCAAAGGCATCATCAATAGACAGTATATCATCACGCACATCGAAACCTTCCCGGATGAGGTCTTTCATCAATAATGTGATCTCAGGCAAAGGTGAACTTACTGAGCGGACATACTCCACCGGCGTGCCATTAAAGCTTACCCAACCATTGTCAAGAAGTATCACTTTATCTGCAAGCGGGAGGAATTCACACACCTGATGCGAGACAACAACCACTGAGATACCGGAGAGGTGTAGCTCTTTCAATGTTGCAAGCAGGGATGAACGGTTCTCCGGGTCCAGACCAGATGTCGGTTCATCAAGGATAAGATATTCGGGCTGCATTGCCAGAACCCCGGCAAGTGCCACAAGCCTCATCTGACCTCCACTAAGACTGAAAGGTGACAGGGAACCGATATCCCTTCCAAGACCTGCCTGCTCCAGAGCATCAGCAACTCGCTGTTCAAGAGCATCACCTTTTATTCCAAAATTTGAAGGTCCGAATGATACATCCTCGAAAACCGTTCTCCCGAACAATTGCTTTTGAGGATATTGCATCAGAAGTCCTGCCTTGTGTCTGACATCCCTGTCAGTGGAAGCCATTCCACTTACTGTTACAGAACCGGACTGAGGTTTCAGGATACCATTGAAGTGGCGGACAAGAGTGGATTTTCCGGAACCTATCTCTCCCCCAATAAGAACGAACTCGCCTTTCCCTATAGAAAGACTGACATTGTCAAGAGCACGTTTTTCAAGAGAAGTACCCCTGTTATAACAAAAGCTCAGGTCTTTCACTTCGATCGACATAATACCTCCCTGAGCTCAGCCCTTGATAAAGGAAAAGATGACGGATCAGCAGGTATCAAACCCGAATCTGCAAGTCTCCTTGCCAGTTCAATGACCGGAGGAAGATCGGATCCGAACTGTTCAGGATCATTCCTGCTCAGGATCTCACGTGGATGTCCATCATGAACGATGCGACCGTTCTCCATTACAACAAGACGGTCCGCATGAACAAGTTCCTCAAGATGATGGGTCACGTATACGACAGTGGTCCCGTTCTCATGCAAGTTCTCTATCAATGACAGTATATCTTTACGGGAGCAGGGGTCCAGCATGGAAGTGACCTCATCGAACAGTATGATATCAGGTTTCATTGCAAGGACAGATGCAAGTGCAACCTTCTGTTTCTGACCACCGCTTAAGGACCTTGGAGTATGATATCTGTACCCTTCCATACCTACATTCTGAAGAGAGAGATCCACACGTTCATTAATCTCTCTTTGAGAAAGACCAAGGTTCTCGGGACCGAATGCAACATCTTCTTCAACGGTCATCCCTATGAACTGGGAACCCGGATCCTGAAAGACCATGCCTGCCGTTCGGCGTATGTCCATCAGTGATGAAGGATCGGATGTATCCATACCATTAACGACCACAGAACCCTGACAGGGAAGAAGAAGGCCATTCATATGACGTAACAGAGTGGATTTTCCACATCCGTTCTTCCCTGCTATGGCTACGAACTCTCCCTTGTTAATATTCAATGAGAGTGAGTCGATCGCCAGAGTATTGTCCGGATACCTGTATGAAATGTCCTTTATGTGGATCATGGTCCATCATATAGTGTATCTCGAGGTTATTATGGATGCTGCCAGTACTTTAAGAATAGAACCTGGAATGAACGGGAGCAATCCCAGAGCCAGGGCTTCTGTGAGTGAGAGACTTGCAATGTTCATTAGCTGAAGTATGCCCAGAAGGTAGATAACAAAGAGACCGACCAGCATGAAAAGTACATTGAAGTGTATCTTTTCCCTGCCATACCTGTCACAAAGTGAACCGATAACAAAGGCACCTAGCACAAAACCTATGAGATAACCACCTGTCGGACCGAAGAACATGCCAAGACCGGAGCTGCCTCCTGAGAATACAGGCAATCCGGCTATACCCAGAAGCAGATAGACAAGCACACTTATCGTACCCCATCTGGCACCAAGCATTGCTCCTGCCATAAGGATGAAAAGTGTCTGAAGTGTGATAGGTACAGGACTTATAGGAACAGGGATCTCAATGTAGGCACCTACTGCCATCATTGCAGCGAACATTGATGCATATACCATTTTTCTGATGTTATTATTTTGAGAATAGACTTTTTCTTCCATAAGGACCACCGGTCATGTATCAAATACCAGAATATGAGCAACGTTAACCAATATCGTTATCTCAAAAGTATTGTCAACCTTTTTAATTGCTAGTGGTTTACAAAATATATAATCCTTATGCAAGGTACATATCAGGAAGAAATGTAAGAAAAAAAGATAATAGCGTGCAGGAAGAACCTGCACAAAAGGGATATTACATATCCATATCAGGCTGTGGCATACCTGGTGGCATTGCGCCGCCTCTGCCGGTTGCAGCCACAACATCATCGATCCTGAGGATCATTACTGTTGCTTCTGTTGCTGCGTTAATTGCCTGGGTCTTTATTCTGAGTGGTTCAAGGACATTGTTCTCGTACATGTCAATTACCTTTCCGGTATAGACATCGAGACCCATGTTCTTGTTACCCTGCTCGTGCTGTGAACGAAGGTCAACGAGCTTGTCTATTGGGTCAAGACCTGCATTCTCTGCAAGTGTCTGCGGAATGATCTCAAGTGCTTCTGCGAACTTAGCTACTGCGAGCTGTTCTCTGCCCTTGAGGGTTGCTGCATAGTCCCTGAGTCTGAGTGCGAGCTCGATCTCAGGTGATCCGCCACCAGCAACGATCTTCTTGTCTTCCAGTGCTACACCGATAACACAGAGTGCATCGTTAAGTGCGCGTTTGAGACTGTCTACGATGTGTGTTGTACCACCGTGGAGAATGAGTGATGCTGTCTTCTGGTCCTTGCATCCAAGGAGGAAGGTCATCTTTGAACCGTGGAGGTCACGCTCTTCTACAACCTCTGCTTCACCAAGGTCTTCGGTCCTGATGTCAGTTACATCCTGGAACAATGTTGCACCGGTTGCCTTTGCGAGCTTCTTGAGGTCGCTCTTTGTGATCCTTCTGCATGCGTAGATGCCAGCCTTCTCGAGATAGTACTGTGCAAGATCGTCAATACCCTTCTGTGAGAATACTACATTTGCGCCACTTGCAATGATCTTGTCGACCATTTCCTTGACCATTTTCTCTTCCTGTTCGACAAAGAGGTTCATCTGGTCAGGTGAGGTGATCTTGATCTCTGCGCTCTTCTCGATCTTCTGGAACTCAATTGCGAAGCTTGCGAGGAGGACCTTTGCGTTCTCGACCTTCTTTGGCATGTTCGGCCTTACTCTTTCCTTGTCGATAACAAGACCTGTGACAAGTTCAGACTCAAGGATACTTCCGCCTTCGCGCTTCTCGATAGTGATGTCATCGACATCTACCTTGATCTCGCCATCGCTCTCTTCGACAACTGAAAGGACCGCATCAAGAGCTTTCTCTGCGAGGAAGTCCTTGTATTCGCCTGCTGCTTTTCCTGTAAGGGAGGTCTTTGCCAGCTTCATCAGGGTCTCTCTGTCATCTGTGGAGACATCGATGGTTATGGTCTTTAAGATCTCAACAGCTTTCTTTGCTGCATGTCTGTATCCACTTGCAATGATAGTTGGGTGAACACCTTTGTCAATAAGCTCTTCTGCCTTTGTGAGAAGTTCGCCTGTGAGTACTGCTGCTGTTGTTGTACCGTCACCGACCTCATCGTCCTGTGACTTTGAGACCTCGACCACCATCTTTGCTGCCGGATGTTCGATATCCATTTCCCTGAGGATGGTAGCACCATCGTTGGTAATTACGATATCTCCGAGTCCGTCAACAAGCATCTTGTCCATACCTTTTGGACCAAGGGTTGTCCTTACTGCTTTTGCAACTGCTTTCCCTGCAAGGATGTTAATGCTCTGTGCATCCCTTGCACGGGATCTGTTCCTGTTCCCTAACGCATACGTAGGCTGTCCTGCCAATTTTTAACCTCCTAATGATAATAATATAGATAGAGTGATATCTGTAAATTAAGTACTATTACTCGTACTGCTCAATCTAGATGAGAGCAGTTCTATATAAAGCTAACTGATGGAATCTCAGTATACCGATTAAAAATATTAAGGCAGGGGATGAAAGTCCCGCATCGGAAAAACATTGGATCTACGAGAAGAGGATCCCCGGATAATTATCCAGACCGATCACACGTACCTTTCATAGAGACGGTTCAAATGTAGTCGCATCATCGAATTAACATATGTCCTGTACTGGTCCTTGTCAGGTATATCAAAGATGGCAATTCCACCTGCACTCCATGAGACATTCGATATTACCATCTCCCTTCCCATATCATCGATAACCTGTTTGAGAAGTGAAAGGTCATCAACGGTCTCTCTCCAGTCACCTGCATGAACTCCTGGAGAAGCAGGGCCTGAAGCAAGTTCAAGTTGTTGAAGGATGAAAGTATACACCTGGAACAAATGAGCATCATCCTTTGTGAACCCTATCAACCCTTTTTTTGAATCCTGATCAAGAACTTTAAGGATCAATGGAACATCAGATGAACGGAACGTATTGTTGTTTATCTTTTCGATATATAGGTTGATCTCATTCATAATTTCACACCCGTGATAATACCCCATTTAAAGATGGATGTGAAAGCACATAAGAATTACCCGAATATCTCAAAAACAAATATGATCTGAACGTAAATGGAAAAAAGATGGACGATGCACTTTCAGTGCACCGGTCATATATTAGAACGATCAGAGCTTTTCAGCGATCTGAACAGCATTAAGGGCTGCACCCTTGAGCAACTGGTCACCACAGACGAAGAACTCAAGTCCGTGGTCACCAAAGACAATGTTCTGTCTGATCCTTCCAACTTCCACGTCATATTTCTTTGTAGCTGTTATTGGCATTGGATAGACATTGTTCTCGATATCGTCCTTGAGTTCCACACCTTCCACTGAACTCAGAAGTTCTTTAGCTTTAGCAGGGTCAACTGGCTTTTCAGTCTCGATGATGATGCTCTCCGCATGTACTCTCATGGTAGGGATCCTTACACATGTACAGCTAATAGGCATGTCAGGCTCATTGAATATCTTCCTTGTTTCCCAGACGACCTTCATTTCCTCACGGGTGTAGTCATTATCCTGGAAACTATCGATGTGAGGGATAGCATTGAATGCGATCGGGTAAGCGAATACCTTGTTACCTACTTCCTTTCCATCAAGGTAGTTACGGGTCTCTGCTGCAAGTTCATCCATACCTGCTGCTCCTGCTCCGCTTGTTGCCTGATAGGTGCTGATAAGTACCTTCTTGACACCGAACTCCTTGTGGAGTGTGTAAAGAGGAATGGCTGCAATAGCAGTTGTACAGTTTGGATTGGCTATGAGCTTGGACTCACCAATGGCATCTGAATTTATCTCAGGGACCACCAGAGGTACATTCTCATCGTACCTGAAAGCACTGCTGTTATCAATTACATAGCAACCTGCACTGGTAGCTTTCTCAGCGTTCTCCTGACTCCATCCACCGCTGATAGCAAAGAATGCGATGTCAAGCTCTGAATAATCTGCAAGGTCAGCATTTTCAATTGTTATTTCCCCGAATGGGGTTTCCATTGTTTTGCCTGCACTCCTCACTGATGCGAACAGTCTTAATTGTTCCACTGGAAAGTTCCTGTTGTGCAATACATCTATGATCTCTCTGCCTACTGCACCGGTGGCGCCCATGATTCCTACTTTGTAACTCATGATTATGTCATCCGTTGGGGTTCTTGAGCTCCATTAGAAGCCCAATGTAATTAAATGGATATGTGATATTCCGCAAATCAAGCGTTTTTCCTGCCAGTATCATATATATGGAATGATATGAAGATTATCCTTGGTTATACTGAAATAGCAGAAAATGAACGAAAATGGAATATATAGGGCAAAATAGCCAAAGAAGAGAAAAAAGCTATTTGATCCCGGAAAGATCAGATAGCTATTGCTTTGTTTATTGGCAAGGTCGCATTTTTAAGCGCTTGTGCCGCTTATTGGATGTGTATTATTAGTATGATACCAGTGTCTGGATGCAAGCACTTTTCACGAAGTTGATCATGTTGCATCTGAGTTTGAATTCCTGCTCAGAGAGGTCATCGGTTTCCAGATATCTGGAGAACATTTCCCTGAACTCATCAAATTTCTTTTCGTCTTGTTGTTTCATAAATTCCCCTCGAATTTACGTAGAGCATATAAACACATATTAATCTGTTTCTATTATATAAAAGTATTCTGATGCGGATTTCTATATAGACACATAGAGTATTGGAAATATAGGAAAAAATAATGTCCTTTTTCAGAGTTCTTGTCTAAAGAACAAATGATCCAGGTAGTTTTATAAGTATAGATGTCAGGTAAATAGCATGCAGGAAAAAAGATATCCAAAAGGTCATTTCATCGCCATAGGCATGCTAATAGGTCTTCCACTGGGAATTCCCATAGGCATTGCCATGGGAATAATGGCGATAGGACCGGCAATAGGACTGGCCCTGGGACTGGGTATCGGTACATATCTTGAGAAGAAGCACAATCCCAACCCTCTCCCAATGACACCTGAAGAGGAAGACCAGAGAAGAAAGATACTTGCAGTGCTTGCCGGAGTGTTCCTGCTTGGGATCCTAATGTTCATTGCTCTTTTTATGATCACCTGAGCTTATGGTCGATAAGGGATCCAGAATTATAGAAAGAAAAGTATCAGGCTTTCAGAAAGCGAAAGCCCTTCTGTTCAGATAATATTTTGCACCGCCTGAAGAATGTGTTTTCTTTTTAGCAGGTGAATTCTTTTCTTTTGTCTTAACAGGTACTTTATTGCTTGCTTTTTTCCGGCCCATACTGTCAAAGCGGACCTTTTTGACAGCAAGGTCCATGGCAAGTCCCCTGAGCATCCAACGAAGGACCTGAGCCTGATGACGTTTATTACGACCCTGCTTTCCTGGAAAGGCTTCAGCAGCTATATTAGTTGCTTTCTTCCCTGCCATCTCCTGTAATTCAAAGAGGGACCTGTCAGAGAGAACATCTCTTGAAGCCGTGTGAAGACGCTTGTACATAGCATTGGTTGGAACTGGAGTAGAGTTCATCATAGCGATATTCTTCCTTATTTTCCCTGTTGCTGGTGAATTTTGTAGATCGATGAGGACCTCACGGTCATTGGGATAAAGTATACGCACTTTCTGTTTGGTCTTGGAAAGATGGTCTGCCTGCTTGTTCTGCACCCTGGGCACCCAGCGGAAATGGATATCAAGCTCGTATTCCCGGATGATGTTGGTGATCTCAGAATAGATGTTCCAGATATCATCATCCACTATAGCGTAGATACCACGCATCTGGTTGATCACG
Source organism: Methanolobus profundi (assembly GCF_900114835.1). Classification (GTDB taxonomy): domain Archaea; phylum Halobacteriota; class Methanosarcinia; order Methanosarcinales; family Methanosarcinaceae; genus Methanolobus; species Methanolobus profundi. Next base: position 301,481 of record NZ_FOUJ01000002.1, read on the forward strand.
GTCTGACTATCCCCCATCACAGTGAGAGGACCCTGACCTTTGGCTTTGACGTATTCAAGCATACCTTTTTTCAGGGCAAGATATTCTGCAAAAAGAGCGTTATTACTGGTGTCTTTTTCAAGCCGGTCGTTTCCGAGTATTGAAAAGGAGTTGTTCTGCAAGGTAACAACCCAACCTAATCCCATGCATCCACCCGGATTCGGAGTGCATGAGCCGTCGAAGGTTATTGCATCCATGTTTCTCGTACTTTAGAATGTATCTTCAGCCGTACACAGGAACTTTCCCTTGCATCATAATATTGACTTAAAAATATATAACTGTTAGGAAATGGATGTATTGGGAAATATATAGATAGAAGATATTGTTATGGACCAAAAAGATGGTGATATCACCAACAAGGTTTATGGGTCAATATTGAATATAGTATATTGGAGTGAGTAAAATGTATACAGTCTACATCAGAGCGCTGGATGGTTCGTACATAAATGTTGACCAGATAATCCAGATATATGCTACAATATTTGAGGACGAGGAATACATAATGGCAATGTCTTCCTATGAGACTGCTGATCCGATCCTGGATTATACAGGTAACAAAGATCCGGACCAGTTGATATTGAATGCACTTTCTATGATAGCAAATGCAAAGATAGAGTCACAGACCATTGGAGATGTCGTAATAGTAGACCTTGCATAACCGGTGGATAGCTAAAAACTAGCAAAAAGCCAGAAAGATCATTTCTCTCACCCGGTCGATCAGTTCTCTTGCCCCGTCTTCCAGATCAACATCATTCTCATCGGTAGTGGTACACCTATCACTTAGAACTACAAGATAGTCAATTGTCTCAAGCATTTCCTGATCTGGCTCGTTAGCCCTGCCAATATCACGGAGCCTCTGCACCATTGCAGCTATGGTTTCTTCTGGCTCAGGTTCGAGATCGTTCACCTCACACAGCATCCTCAGATATATTTCAAGAGCATCACCGGCAATTAGGCCTGCAGAACGAACGGACCCCTGCTCATACAGTCTCTCGGCTTCGTCAAGTTCAGAGTTCATCTGTTCTATTATAGACATCCTCTCATGACCGTTCTGAGCTGAAGCGATAAGAGGTAGAGGTTCCATAGAGTTGAGCATACTCACCATGACATCAAAACTGGCCCTGAATTCTTTTTTCAGGTCACTTTTCTCGTTGGAATTGCTGACAGGATCCTTCAGACCGATGAGAGAGAGCATCGTTTCATTGAAGCCTGAGAATTTGTCATATTTTGATCTCCTGCTCCTTGATGTGCTTGCCTGAATAGATTCCCTGCAAGCTTCATACCAATCCCCGTACCTCTCAAAAAGAGCACGTTGCAGAGGCTCGTTCTTAGAATTGATCAAACATATCCGGTATTCGACATTCTGTAACCCTGTTGAACCGTCATCCACTCGCTTCATCCTTTTCTGGGTGGTGCCTTCCAGCAGGTCCATATACATCTTTTCGATTATCTCAGCCTCTCTGATGCATGTGTCAATGTCCGGATGGTCCATAATATATGAATGTAAAAAATCGTATTTAAAGGAGTGGAAGCAAGTGTGACCTTTGTGAGTATGTTCAGGGACACAAACACTAAATATACACAGCCCAATTCATATTTAGGGGTTAAACTATGCAAGATCTAGTATCGATAGATATGAGCGAACGTACTACGGAACAGATCCAGAGACACATAGCCTTAATTCAGGACGATATGGAGAATTGCTGTACACCATGCCGTTGCACCTGTATTTCAGAAGCCATGCAGCAATTATACAACAACCATCCTCCTGCCAAAATTCAGACCTTGCTGATGGAATTCGAGGATAGATGTCATAGAAGACCTAATAATACGTTCTTCCAGGCACTAAAAGAGCTTCTGTTCATTGATTGAAACCACTGAAAGAGAATTCAGGCTGTCTCTTTTTTGAAAGTAGTGGTCAGCTTGTCTTTTACATATCCTGTCAGTTGTCGGAAATTGCTGAGAGGATCAGAGGAACGAAGATCCCGAAAAAGTAGCCTGTGTAATGACCGACTGAATTGACAATGGCACCGTTGCGCATGATCTCCTCAGGAACCAGAACAGGCAAGATGAATATGTAATTCAGGGTTACGATCAGTAGACCCAGGAAGTACAATTGCTTGAAATTGGGGAAACATCTCAACCAGTTCCTGATATCGAAATTCTTCTTGATGACCTCTACGATGACATCCTTTTGCAGGTAGACCAATACCAATGCGAATGTAATTATGAATATGTACTGGAACACTTGTGAAGGAATGTTCCCAAGGACCAGTAAGAGATTCATGATAACTATCAGGAAAAGGAATGTGAGGTCCATGCTCTTGCAGCAGTATTCTTTCAGGAACCTATAGACAATATATGTCAGATATCCGAACAAGGAACTGATAAGTCCTGAAAAACCCTGATATGTTGTGTTTGGCCCGATCATGCTCATAGATACGATCGATATCACCCAGGGTAAGAACAGGAACATGAACCCCGAGTACACATAGAAGTTACGTTTGTTCGTCTCAAGATTGAAGATGAGAAAACAAAGTGCCAGATAAGTAGCCAGATTTCCGGTAAAGTGTGCCAGATCATTATGTACATAATTTGAGAGAAAGAGCGAATACAGTGTTATCCTTGAAGGATACAGGATGAAATATGTCTCTTTCAAGCTCATGGGAAGATAAAAGATGAAGATCAGTAATGCCGGAACCAGCATAAAATAGAACAGACCATCCCTCTTTTTCCAGCCTGCTGAAAATAAGTACCTTGATGAAAATGATCCAATATGGCACTTTATAGTTCCTGACATTTAAAATGTATTTTAATTTAAATGTAGATATGTTTTTGGTTTTACAGAAGTTACTGAATAATCATTGATTAAAATTAAAAACATACGACATTGATATGTTGAAACAACAAAAATAAGAAGAGCGTCCCGACCGAGGATCGAACTCGGATCTAAGGCTCCGCAGGCCTCAAGGATATCCATTACCCTACCGGGACATTGGGGTTCATGCTCTAATGTCTTTCTCGCATATAAAGATTATTGGTTGGAGAATAAATAACCATGCATTTTTGGGCATTATTGCACTCAAAGATGTGTGAACGATCAATAAAAGTTAAATGCTGCAAGGCTGATTACTAATCATGTCGATGACAATAGGACTTGCAGGGAAACCTAACGCAGGGAAATCCACATTCTTTAAGGCTGCAACACTTGCAGACGTTGAAATTGCTAATTATCCATTCACAACCATCCATGCAAACAAAGGAGTCACCTACGTAAAGTCAGAATGCCCGTGTGTCAGCCGTGACAAGCGCTGTGGCAACTGTTCAGATGGCATACGTTACGTTCCTATCGAGCTCATAGATGTTGCAGGACTGGTACCTGATGCGCACCAGGGGCGCGGACTTGGTAACACCTTCCTCGATGATCTTCGTCAGGCACAGGCCATCATTCACGTCATAGACGCATCCGGTGGAACAGATATCGAAGGGAATCCTGTAGATATCGGAGACCATGACCCACTCGGAGACATCGATTTCCTCAACCACGAACTTACCATGTGGATCCATAGTATTATAATGAGGAACTGGACAAAACTGTCACGCAAGATACAGGCAGAAGGACTTAACCTCGAGCATATACTAGCAGACCAGCTCATGGGAGCAGGAGTTAACGAGCAACACATCAGTGAAGCACTCAACGAATGCAAACTTGACAGGAACCACCTCTCCACATGGAGCGAAGAAGACATAGTCCACTTCTGTGACGTTATCCGCTCCCTCAGCAAACCAATGATCATCGCCGCTAACAAGATGGACGTGGCACCACCGGAGAACGTCAGCAATCTCCAGGCACTTGAGCAGATGGTCGTGCCCACAAGCGCAGCCGCAGAACTTGTCCTGAGATCAGCATCAAAAGGACAGGCTATCAGCTACGAGCCAGGGGACAAGGACTTCACAATAATCTCAGAAAAGCTCAGCCCTGCCCAGAAGAAAGGACTTGAGAACGTACGCAGCCTGATACAGAAGACCGAAGGTACAGGTATCCAGGAATGTATAAACAGTGCCGTATTCGAGCTTCTGGACCTTATAATCGTCTATCCGGTAGAAGATGAAGGCAAGTGGACCGACAAGAACGGCCGCATGCTCCCTGATGCATTCCTCATGAAAAAAGGCTCCAATCCACACGACCTTGCATACAAGGTACACTCAGATATTGGAGACCGTTTCCTCTATGCAGTTGACGCAAAGACAAAGATGCGCCTTGGGGAGAAGCACGAGCTCAAAGACGGAGACGTTGTGAAGATAGTATCCACAGCAAAATAAGATAACTACCACAAACAGCGCTGACCACCATGAGCTTTGTCACATCCCTCTATGAGAAACACCTGCTGCAGCAGATAAAGAAATATCCCAGCCCGGAACACATGTCACTTGTGATATCCGAAGCTGACCTGCTGCAAAAGGGCGGGCTCAAAAAGCTCAGGGATTACATACTCTGGTGCAAGCAGCTCAATGTCAAGATCGTTAGTATCTACGTTGATGTCCTTGACACCGAAAAACCACTTCGTTCACAAATGATAGCACAGCTTGCCGGACAGCTTAACGATATACTGCAAAGAACACCTGAACAGATCGGCTACGATATATTCGGCGAGAATGGTGAACCCTGCTGCAAACGAAAAGGGAATGGATTTCAGGTCTATGTATCCGTAGGATTTGGTGGGCGTGAAGAGGTCACAAAAGCAGTAAAGGACATACTGCAAAAGGTGAAGGAAGGCACCATGAGACCTGAAGATATTGATGAGAATGCCATCGAATCCCGCCTTGTGGTCAAACACGAGCCAGACGTCTTCATCCGTTCAGGAGGAAGACATCTCTCCGATTTCCTGATATGGCAATCCATATACTCTGAATACTACTTCACAGATGTCAACTGGCATGAAGTAAGAAAACTCGACCTGCTCAGGATAATAAGGGACTTCCAGAAACGTCAGAGACGATTTGGAAAATAACACTTATCAGATATCCTTGCCCATCACAATGGCATTGTCATCTAAATAATAGCCGTCTACTTTTCCCTCGACCACAAAACCATTATTGGAATAGAAAAGCTGGGCACTCACATTCTTTTCTCTTACCTCAAGTGTCATCCTGTTGAAACCATATAGTCTCACAAGATCGATACACCATTCAAGCAGCTTGCTGGCAATTCCCTGCCTCCTGTGATCGCGGTGAACAGCAATGCTCTGGAGATGAGCTGTTCTTTTATCCTCAGAAGAAGCGACTATGGCATAACCAAGCACCTTATCCTCTTCATAGACAAGGAATCCCGGATTGCTAAGGTGTGCCTTGAAAAGAAAATCAGGCCATGGAACCTCAAAAGAACAATTCTCTATCTCAACGATATCAGAGATATCCGATTCCAGCGCTCTTCTGATGCTCATGTTCTCCAACCAGTTCTCCTGTCAATTATCAGTGAGAGTTACTATTTATATGATACATACTAAAAAGTTACCGATGGCATACGGCGTTATTATATGCACAAAATGCAGGAAGCAGGCACAGATAATAGAAGTAGGCAGTTCAAAGACAACACGCTGCCAGAGATGTAATGCTATCCTGAACACAAGAAAACTACGCCTTTTCTTTTCCTCAGATAATCTTGATGAAGCCATCGCGGTCAGAACCCAGATACAGGCGCAGATAGCTGACACCGGAACATATACACCCAAAAGCGAGGCAGAGGACGAGACCCCACAGCATCAGGTCTTTGGCAAGGAGATCGATCAGAAGGCAGCTTGTCTGATAGACAACAGAAAGACCCAGAAGAAAAAGAAGCCTGACGAGGTCATCATTGAGATACTCACGTCAAATAACGGAAAGATGGCACACGATGATCTGAAAAAAGCTGCTATTGCCATGGATGTGGATGAAGAGCGCTTTGAAGATATACTGAAAAAACTGTTACATGCAGGTGAGGTTTACTCACCCTCAAAAGGATCAATAAAGATCGTTTAAGTGGTCCTGAACAAACATGTGCAAACACGTAGAGACCACTATTTTGCAAAAACAGTAAATATATTCACTGAGAGTATACAAAAAATATATCTAAAAAGATGTATAATATGTAATGTCTGAATGGTTTGCTTTCGATTAAAAATGATTTGACCTGGTATGATTATGTCCGATATAACCCTTGATATTGTGGAACTGCTACTGACAGCACAAATATATAACAAATATTCAGAGATGGATGCAAGTGACCTGCCCAAAGATATACGTAAGTATTACTGGAGCCGGGATCAGAGAAATGTTCCAAGACCTATAAGAGTTACTGCGGCAGATGTCGAGAAGATACTTGGCGAAGAGAAGCTCGACAGCAAGATCAGAGCACTCCCCTTTGCGAACATCGATGATCAGGAATTCTCTGCAAAGATCACAGCACTTGACGTAGGAGCAGAATGGTTCCAGAAAAAGGATGAGAAACGGGACAGAATATCACACAATCCGGTCCTTGCATTCTTTTACGAGAAAAAGAAGACCGAAGGTGCAGACTACACCAGTGCCAGGTCCAGAGTAAGACCAAAAGAGGTCGACAGGGAATGGATAGAATCCCTTATAGCTGATATCGAAAAGGAAGAAGGCGGTACTGACATGCTCAAGCTGGCACAGATCAGCGCACCTGAAGATATACCACAGAGCATGAATGACTTTGTCCTCACACACGAACAGGAAGAGGAAACAAAGAAGATAGTCAAAGCCATCCAGTACAGAGATTACCTGAAACACATCGGACTCTATGATGTTGGTAAGGTGCTCATGGTAGGACCACCTGGTACCGGAAAGACATCACTTGCCAAGGCAATGTCAGAACACCTGGCTATTCCTTTCGTTGAGGTCAGACTTTCAATGATAACGGACCAGTACCTTGGAGAAACAGCAAAGAACATCGACAGGGTGTTCAATCTGGCAAAGAAATTAAGTCCATGCATTCTCTTTATCGATGAGTTCGATTTCGTGGCAAAGACACGTTCATCCGATGAACATGCAGCTCTCAAAAGAGCGGTCAACACACTTCTCAAGGCCATTGACAATATAAGCCTTACAACTGACGGAGTGCTTCTTCTTGCTGCAACCAACCACCCCAAGATGCTAGACTCCGCAGCATGGCGTCGTTTTGATGAGATCATGAAGTTCCCGTTACCTGATGTAGAGATGCGTAAGAAGATACTCGACATTGTCACAAAGGAGATCAAAGGTGACTTTGACACAGCAGAGATAGCAGCACTCACACATGGTTACAGCGGATCCGACCTGAGAATGGTCATTCGTGAAGGTGTGCTCACCGCACTTATGACAGAAAGAATGGAGCTCACGCAGAAGGATATGCTGAATGCAGTGGCATCATTCGATGAAAGAGCTGTCATCAAGACCAACGAATACGAAGAATAGTCCTTTCAGGTCAACTCATGAAGATCACACTTCTTGGAACAGGAGATGCCACCGGAACTCCTGTTATCGGCTGTAATTGTCCCACATGCCAGGATGCTCACAAAGGTGGTAAAAGCCAGCGTACAAGGTTTGCTATCCTTGTGGAATCATCTGAAGGGACAGTACTCATAGATTCAGGGCCTGATCTTCGATACCAGTTACTCAAACAGGGAACAAAGCACATTGATGGTGTTATCTGGACACACGGCCATTACGACCATTTTGCAGGTTTTGCTGAATTCCACAGGGTCCAGTACAATGTAGATGTCTACGGACTGCCTGAAACCCTTGAATACATCCTTGATTACCTTCATTTCCTTCGTCCAAAGATGCACAAGCAGGAAATGTATGAACCATTCGAGCTTATAGGACTTGAATTCACTCTTTTCGAAGTTATCCATCCACCTGTAAAAAGGTCAATTGGGGTTATGATAAAAGATGGAGATACTAAAGTTGTGATCACCGGAGACACTCAAAGGGATATTCCAAAAAAGAGCATCGAGATGATCATGGAACCGGACCTTCTCATTGCAGATGCTATTGTTCCGCCTACAGTAGAAGTAAAAAAGCACATGAACACCGAGGAAGCCAGCGACCTTGCCAGGGAAATAAAAGCAAAAGAAGTGGTTTTCACCCACCTCAGTCATTTCTTCAAACCACATGAAGAAGCCATCAAGGAATACCCATTGGGTTATGATGGAATGGTATTCGAATACCCTTGAATTATCAATCCTTTCCTTTCTTTTTAGGCACAGTTACCTGACTTTCGATATCCTTCCTGATACTTTCCAGTCTCTTCTTTTCTCTCCTGTACCTAGAATAAACGAACAGTGCGATAAGACCAAGGATCGTTGCTGCAATTGAAAGATCCCTTGGAGCATTTTCTGTGTAGAACTTTGCAGTGATCAGCTTTGGTATCGGGTCGATCTCTTCCTCATCTTCCTGTGAATACCTGCCAAGCATGCTCAGGAAGCCGCTTGTTGTCACCTCGTTCTTCCACACGAGATTCTCACGGTCCATATCATCATAGTATATCTCATCAGGAGATGGTTTGACCTTTCCTACCAGGGAATTACCTGTGGTGTACCCTTCCGGCAGTACGAAACGAACAACTGACGGTGGTGTTGTGATATACATGAAGTCCTGTCCCGCTGGCGTTGACATTGTGTAGGCTACAAACCCAGTGATCGGCTCTTCGAATGTGATGAATACATGCTTCTGCCCGCTAATAACATCATCAGACACGGTATAATTGATATCTGATGCTTCTTCTCTAACAGAAAGAGCTGCAAATACTTCCTTTGTTGGCTCGGTCTGGTTGGCCAGATCCCCGAGTATTACGATATTTGCCACAGGTTCGGTCTGTGAAGTGCTCAGGTCTTCCAATGGAATAATATCGATCACAGTCTCGTTCTCAATGATCGAAACAACCTTTGCAGAGCCGTTCTTCGAAAGATAGAACGTATGAGTAGGGATGAACGCATCCTCTTCATAACTATTGTTGAGGAAAACATCGAACTCATATGCAGATAATTCCTGCAGGGTGACCTCATTGTCCACTGGTACAAGATCATCTATACAGCCGCCTGCAAACACAACCAGACCCAGAATACACAGCATGAGGAAAAAGTATCTTTTCATTGCTACACCAATCGACCATCTGTTTTATCAAACTATCGTCACGCATAATATAATAATATATCAGTATCGATGCACCCTGAAAGACAAAAATGTATGACTTCTGGCTGCCTCAGACCACCAATCTCTTCTTCATCAGGTTTATCGAAAGTACCAGAAGGATCGCAGTTACCACCAGAACCCATGCAACATCGAAAAGTATGGATGTACTAAGCACTCCGAATGAAAGCAACCTTATGACATTCACGATATGTGTCAGAGGCAGGAAAGCAATTGCAAAATACTGAATTGGAACAGGAAGTGCGCTGAGCGGGAAGAACGTTCCACTGAAAAGGAACATCGGAGTAATGAACAACAGTACCGGATAATTGATGGACATGATATTTGGAGTGACAGCAGTGAAGCACATGCCTATGGCTGCAAATAGCAGACCACCTAGGAATGCGAAAGGAATTATCAGAAGTGAATATTTCATGTCGATCAGTCCGAAAAGAGCTATAACCGGGATCATCACAGTGGCGTTTATCATGCTCCTTGTGGCACCCCACATAAGTTCACCTGCTATGACATCTTCAATAGTGAGAGGGGTTGCGATTATCGCATCGAATGTCTTCTGATAGTACATCCTGACGTAGGAGCTGTAACTGCACTCAAAAAATGAAGCATACATCACTGACACCGCTATCAGTGCAGGTGCTATGAACTTTGCATAAGGGACACCGTCGATGCTCTCCACGAACTTCCCGAGACCAAAACCAAGAGCTATCAGGTACAATATGGGTTCAAGGAAAGGAGGAAGGAAGTTCAGTTTTATGTCCTTCATGAAAACATCCTTGTTCCTCTGCCAGACCTTATAGGATCTGGAACTAACAGAAGGTATCCTGAAGTGATCCACCAGCTTCATTCTCTCAGACTCCTTCCGGTCAGTTTCAGGAATACGTCCTCAAGGGTTGCCGGTCTTGCACTTATCTTCGTAAGGGAACATTCCATGAGCAGATACTCGGAAAGTTCCATGGCATTGTCAGGATAGATATGTACCATATCTCCGATTATCTCGTAGTTGGCATCCCTTTCCCGCAGACATTCCAGAAGTTGCGGGTTATTCTCTGCCTCTATGATATTCGAACCAATGAACTCCTCTATCACACCAGCAGGACTTCCTTCGACCAGGATCTTACCATTGTCCATCACCACCAGCCTGTCACAGAGTTTCTCCACCTCATCAAGATAATGTGAGGTCAGGACTATGGTCACACCCTGCTTTTTAAGACTTCGAAGCTTTTCCCATATAAGATGACGTGCCTGCGGGTCGAGTCCAACTGTTGGTTCATCGAGTATCAGAAGACGTGGACGATTTATCAGCGCCCTTGCAAGAACAAGTCTGCGTTTCATTCCACCGGACAGGCTCTCTGTCATCACATCCTTCTTCTCCTGAAGATGAACAAAATCCAGTAATTCCTCTACTCTTCTTTCAGCCTCATCCTTCGGAATATCGAAGTACCGTGAATATACAAGTAGATTCTCATAGACAGTGAAATCACCATCAAGATTGTTCTCCTGTGGAACTACACCCATCTGGGATTTTATCTCCCGCTGCCTGCTGGCTACATCCATGCCCAATACATCAAGACTACCGCCTGATACCGGAGAAACGCATTGTATCATCCGCATGGTAGTTGTCTTACCTGCCCCGTTGGGACCAAGAAAACCGAACACTTCACCTTCATCAATGCTGAAGCTTATGTTGTTGACCGCCAGCAGGGATTTGAATGACTTCTGCAGGTCCTTTGCTACAATTATTGGAACTATTAGAGACCACCTTTAAGAAAGTTGGAAAGACTTGGTATTAATGATTACGACTGGGACTGGGTTTTGTGCATTGTATGCAAACAGTATTTTAACAATGAAAGATATAGAGCTATATTACGGGAGTATCAAAGATGACCGAAGTAAAGGATCTGATAACAACAGCAAAAGAGAAGGGTTCTTTTCCAACCCTTATGAAAGCGGCAGAGAAGCTCAAGCTCGTCAACAAATACAGCAACGAAGGTCCGTTCACCATCTTTGCACCGGTGGAGTCGGCTTTTGAGCCTATACCTGACGAGGTCATCGATGAATCATTTGATGACCATGGCTACCTTCTGGGAATAATCAATTATCACATCGTTGAAGGAAAATACACCACAAAAGAACTTGCCGAGCTCACAGAACTTGAGACGATCAGCGGTAACAAACTAAAGATTGCTGTGAAGAATGGGATCAAGGTCGATACTGCAAATATCATTGAAGCTGATATTGAATGTAGCAATGGAATCATCCATGCTATTGATGAGATATTGATCCCGTAACCACAACACAATACAGAACATACACAATATTCAAAGAATAAGTAGAACGGATAATATTGTGTTGACCCTTTTTTGATCAAAAAATAAAAAAGAAATGAAGGTTTTAAACCTTCATTCATTCCTGTTCTTTGGACGCAACAAAGCTGCTACCAGAGAAACACCAAGAATTCCGAATATCATTTCAAATCCTGGTGTGTCAGGTGTTTCTTCTTCCACAGGCATTTCATCAGTATCATCTGCCATCTCACCTGTACCTGTCGTACTATCCTCTGAGGTTACATAGGTCTCTTCGCTGTCCGAACGGGTGCTTATTGCAAATGTAGAGAATCCCGGTGTCTTAGCAACATAGTACACGTATTCACCATCATCATCTGAAACAGATGTCTCAAGCTGCTCCCAGGCGCTTCCTGCATAGTGAGAAAGTACGACATCGTCTGTTGATATTCCATTCTGCTCAAGCCATGTCTTCTCTACCTTGAAGGTAATGGTGGCTCCTGCAATGTTCTCAGCATCGATATCACTTACTTCGATGTTCAGGTAACTGTGAACCTTGCCCGGTGCAGCGCCCGGAATATTGTCAGGCTTTGAGTCAAGTTTCTGTACGGATACGGATATCTTTGCAACTTCCACATCGGACTCCACTTCAACTCCTGTAACCTCTGTCTTTGTCAGCTCCACAGAGATGACCTTCACAGGTTCGCCAAGTATCTTGCCGGTAGATTCCTGAGTTACGATCTTAGCTCCCTCATAAGTGCTTCTGGCATTATTGAGGATCTCCCGGGTCACAGATGAACCACCGTCAGAACTGCTTCCTGGATCGGAGCTTGGTGCTGAAGGACCGGTGTATGAAAGACTTGTGTTGGTGACCGCGTTACTTGCATTATCCGTTGCGATAACTGTCACGGTATTTGCTCCATAAGCTGCGGATATGGTTCCGTTCCATATGTCACTGCCCTGATCCACAAGAGATGTTCCGGCTGCAGTAACGCTCTTTATGCCGCTTCCACTGTCAGATACATTCACAGTGACCTCGATACTTTCGCCATATGATGTCGGTGTCTCGGTGCTAAGTGTCAGATTATTGAATACAGGGTCGGTGTTGTCAATTATCACTTCAAAAGTTGCTGATGCACTGTTATTGACATTACCTGCCTGATCCGTTGCTGTCACATTGAGCAGATATGTACCATCGGCTCCTGCGATCACAACACTGTCATTCACCCAGTAGTCGGTGGATGAGACACGATCCAGTATCACAGAGCTATATGCACTTATGCTGCTCACATTATCGACCGACATGGCAGTGGAAACACCTGAAAGACTGCCGTCAGAGACTGTTGCATTGAGTGTCAGGACAGAGCCATTGTTAACTGCTGTATAACCTGTCGGATATTCGGTCTGAGCAGCGGAGATCAATGGTTCGGTGTTGTCTATCTTGATAGTAAGGTTCACCGAGTCATTCACATTGCTTGCATTGTCATAGGCCACTACAGTAAGGTTCAGCGTTCCCTCTGCAGATGCTGCAATTATGAGCGAGTCATTGAACCAGTAGTTACCTCCTGCATGTTCAAGGATCGCCAGTGATGAAGCATTCACAAGAGAAACATTGACAGTAGCATTATTGACACCTGTTCCGGAATCGATTATAGTAGCATTGAGGTCAAGGGTGTCACCATCCATGAACCACTGGGAACCCGTAGGGGAAACCGGAGTTACAGTTGGTCCTACATTGTCGATAACAACTGATATGGAACCACTGGAGTTCATATTGGTTGCGTTATCGGATGCCCTTACTGGCAGGATGACCGTTCCTGAACTCGAATTGTTAACGATAACAGAGAGTGTATAGTCATCGCCACCTGCTGCAGTGAAGGATTCCCAGGAAAGGGAACTGTTAAGACCCGATGCATTGACCTCTACAGAAGAAGCATTGATACCGGAGAGGACATCGGTAACAGTTACGTTCAGTACAACAGTACCGCCATCACTGACGGCATTCATGCCAGCCTGATAAACAGCTTCAGTATTGGTGAACACTGGAGCAGTGTTGTCTACTTTCACTGAAAGATTGACACTGGTATTCACATTACTGAGATTGTCAGAGGAACTGACAGTGAGGTTGATAGTCCCTTCGTTTGATGTCAAGATCGTAAGTGAGCTGTTGGTCCAGTAATCACCAACGGAATTGGTCAGGATCGCAGTACTGGTGGCTGAAGCATCAGAGGTATCCACAGTTACACTACCCATTCCGGCAGAGCCAACATCGGTACTGGATACGTTGATGTCAAGGGTAGAGCCATTGATAAGCCAACTGGTACCATCAGGAGAGATACCAGTAACCAGTGGTGCGGAATTATCAAGGACCACTGAAATGCTCTGACTGGTATTGACATTGGTGGCATTGTCAGAGACACTTACCGGCAGAAGAACAGTTCCGGTGCTGGAATTGTCAACGAGAACAGATAATGTGAAGTTGTCACCACCTGCTGAACTGAGTGTTTCCCACGTTAGGGAACTGTTAAGACCGGAGACATTGACCTGCACTGAAGAGGAATTGATACCTGAAAGGGTTTCAGTTGCACTGAGGTTCAAAAGAACTGTGCCACCACTGTTTACTACGGAATAACCGGACGGATAAGAAGCAACTGCATTGCTCACTATAGGAGCGGTGTTGTCGATCTTAATTGTAAGGTTCACCGAGCTGTTCAGGTTGCTTGCGTTGTCATAGGCCAGCACAGGAAGACCAATAGTTCCTTCGGAAGATGCAACGATCGTAAGTGAACTATTGACCCAGCTGTCACCTGCAATGTTGTCAAGTATTGCAAATGTCGAGGCATTCACAGCAGAGACATTCACAGTAGCATTCTTTACACCTGATGTTAGATCGTTAATGGTGGCGTTCAGGTCAAGTGTATCACCATCCCTGAACCATTGGGAGCCTATTGGGGAAACTGCGACCACGGATGGACCGTCATTGTCGATGACAACTGATATGGAACCACTGGAGTTCATATTGGTTGCGTTATCGGATGCCCTTACTGGTAGGATGACTGTCCCTGAACTTGAATTGTTAACGATAACAGAGAGTGTGTAGTCATCACCACCTGCTGCAGTGAAAGATTCCCAATCAAGTGAACTGTTAAGACCGGAAGCATTGACCTCTAAAGAAGAAGCATTGATGCCGGAGAGGACATCGGTCACAGTTACGTTCAGTACAACAGTACCGCCATCACTGACAGCATTCATACCAGCCTGATAAACAGCTTCGGTATTGGTGAATACTGGAGCAGTATTGTCTACCTGCACTGAAAGATTGACACTGGTATTCACATTACTGAGATTATCAGAGGAACTGACAGTGAGGTTGATAGTTCCTTCGTTTGATGTCAAGATCGTAAGTGAGCTGTTGGTCCAGTAATCACCAACGGAATTGGTCAGGATCGCAGTACTGGTGGCTGAAGCATCAGAGGTATCCACAGTCACACTGCCCATTCCAGCAGAACCGACATCGGTACTGGATACGTTGATGTCAAGGGTAGAGCCATTGATAAGCCAGCCGGTACCATCAGGAGAGATACCGATGACCAGTGGTGCGGAATTATCAAGGACCACTGAGATTGTCTGGCTGGTGTTGACATTGGTAGCATTGTCAGAGACACTTACCGGCACAAGAACAGTTCCGGTGCTGGAATTGTCAACGATAACAGATAATGTGAAGTTGTCACCACCTGCTGAGCTGAGTGTTTCCCATGTGAGGGAACTGTTAAGACCGGAGACATTGACCTGCACCGAAGAAGCGTTCAAACCAGATGTTGCATCGGTTGCTGTGAGGTTCAAAAGAACTGTACCACCACTGTTAACTGCGGAATAACCGGATGGATAAGAGACGACTGCATTGTTCACTACCGGAGCGGTGTTGTCAACATTCAATGTCAGATTTACACTATTATTAGTATTGCTTGCATTGTCTACGGCAGTTACCACCAGATCAATGTTTCCTTCTGAAGGAGCAGCAACGGTAAGTGAACTGTTGGTCCAGTAGTCACCGGCAGAATTGGTAAGTATAGCTGTTGCACTTGCATTGACAGATGACACATCAACTGTCACACTGCTTATGTTACTTGCATTTGAACCGCCGAGGTCAACCGCACTGACATTCAAAGTTATCGCAGAACCGTTGTTGACCCATGGGTCCGAGATAACCGGGGATATTGCAGTAACAGCAGGTGCCACATTGTCCACCCATACATTGAAACTGACACTGTTGTTCACATTGCTCACGTTATCTGTGGCCGTAACAGGCACAGCAACGGAACCCTGTGTACTGGTACCTATAATAATCGTATCATTTATCCAGTATCCGCCAGATGATGATAGGGATACCGAACCTAAAGAGTCATTCACATTGCTTCCATCGACAGAGACAGAGAGAATACCAGAGCCTGAGCCATCATCTACAGTGGCGTTCAAAGTGATAGTTGTCCCATTGTTGACCCATGAAGGAGTATCTCCGAATGTGTTCAACGTGACCGTTGGTTCGGTGTTATCTACCCAGACAGTAAAATTGACACTGTTGTTCACATGGGATACATTATCATATGAAGTGATAGGCAGGTCATGCTGACCATCGGCAGCATTTACCATGAATGAACTGTTGATCCAGTAATTGGAGAATAGGTCAAGGTTGATCACTCCGGCACTTGCATTAACAGAAGTGATGTCAACAGTTGCATTCTTGACACCTGAGGCTGAATCGGTAATTGATGCATTGAAATAAAGAGTTGTACCGTTCTTTACCCACGTCTGAGGAGATTGTGTGTAATTCACGGCAGTTACTGATGGTTCACCCTCGATGGTCAGATAGATAGTTACATCGGATGGTGTTGCACTTGTATTAAGATTGAAGGAATAGGTCGTGTTGGTAAGGGAACCCCACGTGTATGTAAGGTTCGCACCATGTAAGTTCATGGAAAAATCAATTCCTGCAGGAACTATTATGTTGCTCCCGTTAGAGATCGTCAATACGTTGCCACTGAAAGACACATTATCAGCAGAGACGTTCTCAAAACCTGTAAGATCATAATTGGAGGCACTTGAATTATCAAAAGTTATGCCTGTTGGGAAAGTTAGATTCAATGATGTGATAGACACACTGTCATTTGCAGTGAAGTTCAAAGACGAGTTTATCGAATGTTCTGTTATGTTCGAACCATAGTCTGTCTTTACACCATTCCCGGAAATGGCTATAGCACCACTTGCCGAGATAACTGAAAATAAAACAATAATTAGAACTATTCCTAATAGTAAGAACAGTTTATTGCGCTTAGCTTGCTCTTTTATCAAATATACCCTCTCCGTCAATTTAAAAAACGTACTTTATACTCATTACATATTATTGCATAGATTATTACAAATGCTATCCACAAGTGATAGTTTAAGTATCAATAGACTTCTGATACAAATATTTCAACAATTGTATATATGATGCATAGTATATGTAAGTTCTTAATTGTTGCACAAATCATGACCATTAGCCATTATTACACCCAAAATAGAAAGATACAAATTGATATGATGAGAAGATCTGCAACCAGATGACGCTTCTGGAGCGCGAGAAGAGGTATGACACTACGTGTAATACCTCATGGATCAAGTGAACAGAGAAGTTGGTGGGACTGCGGAGATCTGCAACCCAGATGACGCTTCTGGAGCGCGAGAAGAGGTATGACACTACGTGTAATACCTCATGGATCAAGTGAACAGAGAAGTTGGTGGGACTGCGGAGATTTGAACTCCAGTCGCTAGACCCCCAGCCTAACAGGATGGACCAGGCTACCCTACAGTCCCGCAGGATTGTTGTAAAATAGACATTACAGTATTTTAGTGTTTCCGAGAACAGGATCTATGTTCTAAAAAAAGGAACAGGGAATATCCCTGTTTTAATTCACAGACGTTTCCTTAGAGCAAAGAATGATAGACCAATGCTTGCCAGAGTTACGGTGAGGGAAAGCGGACTTTTTTCTTCAGTTGTTTGAGAAGAGGTTTCATCTTCTGTGACTTCCTCCTCCTGTAGTTCCGGATCAGTATAGAGGACTATAAGACCATCTTTTTCATTGACCTCATAAGAACGTTCATCTCCTGCAGCTACATAGAGTCCATTGGAACCTGCAATTGAATTAAAAGATGAGGAATAATATCCATCGTATGTTTGATTCCATATCTCTTCACCATCTCCATCTATTTTCAGTAATACAGCATCATACCTATCAACTCCGAAAGAAGCAGTCACTGATCCATCCGGGACCTGACCCACAGCTCCACCTACAATGTAATTGTCATCAGTATCTGACATGATGGAATTAAAAGATGAGTCTGAGCCTTCAAAGTACCTTTTTTCCCATAAGATAGTACCATTTGAATCTGTTTTTACAATAATCCCATTAAAAAGGGATTCACCGTATAGCTTGCTTTTACCTACAGCAATATACTCCCCACCGGAAGTGACAAACACCGATGACAAAACATCTATATCCACATCACCAAAGGTCCTGTTCCATAATTCATCACCATTGGAATCTACTTTTACCAGCCACCCATCTGTCAGTCTGCTTGAACTATAGGACAACGTGTTTCCAGCCATAATAAAACCCCCATCAGGCGTTTCTTTAACTGACTGGAAATTATCATAATTGTAAAGTCCACCTAACCCAAAGGTCTTTGACCATTCTTCAACACCTTCAGAATCTGTTTTCAATATCATTGCAAGTGGTGACCATGCGTTATAGATTCCCACAAGGACAAAACCTTCATCAGAAGTTTGTTGAGCTGAGTAGGCAAAAGAGTACGAACCATCAAAGAAAGTTTTGTTCCATAGTTCATCACCATTTTGATCAACTTTGACCATCCATGCAGATACACCAGATGGACTATATGAGAAAGTATTTCCTACTGCAACATAGCCACCATCTTTGACATCTATAATTTCAGTAAATTGGTCAGCTTGCTCTCCTCCGAACACTGAACTCCAGATAAGAGTACCATTTGGACCAATATTATACAAAAAAGCGTCATTATCAGTATTTATAGCACTGATACCCATTGTTCCTGCAACAAGATAGTTTCCTGACCCTGTTATCATAACATTGGATACATAGTTATCATCTTCTTCGTCGAATGTCATATTCCACTGTTCTTCCAGTGGACCATTTGTCGAAGCACATACTGTCCCGGTTACGAAAGAAAGTAACAGGAGAAATAGAAGTGAACTCATTTTTAAAATATATCTAATAATACCACCACGTAAGCAACATGCATTGCAAATAATTTACAGTGGCTGCTAAAAGTTCACGCAGTTAATAAACATTTCTAAATGATCTTGCATAGTTGCCACTATGTCCAAAAAGAAAAAAAAAGATCAACTAGAAAAAGAGAAAAATATTGCTCTCATTGAGAGCTCAGCCAGATATCATAAGCCTCGACGACTTCCTCACCTTCTACAAAGACAAGGTCATTGTCCTTACCATACTGCTTAGCATCGGTCTTTTCAAGAGCTCTGCCATTCTCATCATCCAGCATCTCGCATACTACCATTACAGGAGTGATGCCTGCGATCTTCGCCAGAGCAATAGAAAGTTCTGTTTGTCCCATGCGTTCATGGACAAGTCCCTTTGCAGCACGGAGGGTTGCAACATGCCCTGGAGTTCTGAACTCACTGCCGAAATGTACCTCTTCACCTGCGAGGGTCCTGTCAACGATCTCACCAAGCTTGTTGATGGTAAGTGCTCTGTCGTTGTCTGGAATACCGGTACGTGTGTCCCTGTGATTTACCCAGATAGAGAAAGATGAACGTGAATCGTATTTGAGGTCTCCACCCTTTTCCACGATCTTGTGGAGTGCTGTACTGCACTGGGTAGCTTCCCTCATTACATCTGCCATGAAAGGAAGACCAAGTTCTTCAGAAGCTTCGGAATCAAGAGCTACACAGATCAGTCCGCCTGCATCCTTGCGCATCCACCTGACATCCTCAGGTGTCACAGCGTTTGCAGCGATAGTGAAATCAGTCTCAGCCTCACGACCTTCGAGATCGAAAAGCAGGATCATCTCACCTCTCTGGAGAGCCTTGATCGCCTTCTGTATATTCTTACTGTATGCTTTTGCACTTGAATCCATATTATCACATTCACTCATCACTGATACTTCCCGATCATCACTTGCATTTTTGTGGGTTCTTCACCACTATCTTCACTTCGTCACCATCGTTTAGCTTGAGAACTTCACGCAGTTTTACTGGTGCGATTATCTCAAGGAGGTCTGCCGGATAATGTGTCCTGTCCGGTATGATGACTGCACTCTTTATGCCTTCGATCTCAATATGATAGCATTTCCCACCACCGAAACTTCGCTCTCCATCATTGAAACCGTGGATGATAAGAGGTTCCATGAAGTCCATGTTGTCACGTATTTGAGCACTCTCATCGTTGAGACGAACATTGAGCGTTCCGGGGAATGGGTTGAAATCGAGCTTGTCCCTGAACTGGGACATGTAACCGTCCTTTGCAATGTAATACTGTCCTTCTCCAAGACCTGTTATGACCTCTCCGTAGAGTTCAAGGTCAAGATGGTCCTTGCAGAATATCTGCTGATAGTCAGCATACTCATTTTTGAGAAGCCCTACACCTGCTTCCGTGAGGTGAACCATCTGTCCACCTGCTACGAGTTGTCTTGAGATGTAACCATCTTCCTCAAGCTGTTTGAGCACCCTTGCAGCGGTCTTGGAACTGGCGGATATGTGATGCATGAACTCTGTTGAAGATATCTTCAGAGGCTTACCTATCGCACCGAGCAGTGCCAGTTTCTTGAGGGACTTTGTTGTGTACATTGACCTACCACTTCAATCTCATATTTGAGTAGAATCTCATATTTGAGCAGAGAGTAAATAAAGGTTTTGATACTGGAATAATGATGGTAGCTTTTGTTTTGTTCATCAGATCTAAGATCATATTAAAGTATTACACTCTGATGCAAAATAAAAATGAATTACAAATAAAAATTTTAAAGTAGATGCACGCCATTTAGTTGACGTGGTTTGATGTATAGCTATTGTCCTGAATGTGAAGAACAAAATGAAGAATCTGCAACAGAGTGCAAAAACTGCGACCCGGAACAAAAAATAGAGTCTTCAATGCAACCTGATCAATCAATGTATGCAGGTTTTGGGAGAAGGACTGTTGCTTTTATTATAGACGAGGTTTTATTGACAATGATCGGTTTTATGATCATTGCTTTCATTGCACCTATTGTATGTGACATAACTCCTCCTTATTATGAATTATATAAAGACTTGTTTAACTGGATCGACCTATTGTTTTATGTAATTGACATTGTTCTTACTTTGTTCTATTTTGCGCTTATGGAAAGTTCAGTCGGTCAGGCCACTTTTGGAAAAGATGTAATGGGCATTATAGTGACAGACCTGGAAGGAAATAGGATCTCTTTTGCAAAAGCCTTCATGAGACATATTAGTAAATTAATTACAACATTAGCTTATGGAATCGGATACCTGACAATCATTTTCTCCAAAAAGAGACAGGGACTATACGATATGATGGTTGGAACGGTTGTTGTGTATAGATAATAGAATAGTTTTTTGTGAGAATGAATGTTACATGAAACTTAATAAGAATGATAAATAATATTGTTGCGAATATGAATTCTGCTAAAAAAGAAAATCAGATAGATGAATATAAGCAGACTATTCTTCCGATACTCATTCGAAATGATGTTGATAAAGCAGGTATCTTTGGCTCGTTTGCAAGGAACGAAGCAAGAGATGACAGTGACATCGATATTCTTGTAAGCTTCAAGAGCAGGAAAAGCCTTTTTGACCTTTCCAGATTAGAGATGGAACTTGAACGGGAGTCTCACAGGAAAATTGAGGTCATCACCTATGATTCCATAAGCCCTCTTATACGGGATAGAATCCTGAAAGAAGAAGTGAAGATACTATGAATTCAATTCCCTCAATAAATCCTCTATTACAGGTTTTGCTTCGGGAATACCTTCTTTCACACTAAGCCATACAACTTCGAGATTTACACCAAAATAAGCATGTATCAACTTGTCCCTGATGCCTGCCAGATCTTTCCACGGGACAGTAGGATACTGTTGTCTGATATCATCTGGAACGTTCTTTGCTGCCTCGCCGATAATTTCCAATGCTCTTATAACAGCATACTGTGTCTTTGTGTCCTCAATAAAATCATCGAATGAGTAGTTACTTACAAAGTCTTCCGCTGATTCCATGGCATTATAGATATCCTGCACATAGTCCTTTATGTCCCGAATTCTAACACCTCAAACAGCTTCAACTTCATTCAGTATGTACTTCCCAATATTCGGCTTTAGTGCATCTTTCATTACAAGATCGACCTTAATTCCAAGAGAATCAGAAAGATAGTTCTCAAGATGAACGAACCTGAAAATAGTAGGAGTTTTGCTAAATTCTACCAGCACATCAAGGTCACTTTCCAGAGTGTGCTCTCCACGTACATAGGAACCGAATAGTCCTATGTAACTGACATTGTATTCTGCTTCCAGCTCTGGCATTATCTCATGGAGCTTTTTCCTGTAAGTATCAATATCTTTTTTGGCTGGCATTTTCATCTCGAAAAGTGTTTTTCAGTTATATGTTATTTTTAATATGTATAAGTTCCCTGTTAATTTCAATACTGTTTTATTTATTGAAACTGTTTATTTTATGTGGGCATGCTACCAAATAAATTGACAGATTTCTTCGACAAACCTGCGTGGATTAACAGAACACTGTTCTACGCTAGTATATTTCTCAGCATAGCCTTGATATTCATTATCGTTTTTGGAGTCTTCAATTTCATTTTCCCAAATTTCACATTCCCAAACAACGCCATAGACTACGACAACGAGCGCTATCTTCTCAGCGCCCTTGTCCAGAGTCTCGCCGCCACCATCGCTTTAGTTATCACACTCAGCCTCGTAGCCGTACAGCTCGCAGCCCAATCCTACTCTGCAAGGGTAATTGATGTCTACAAACGGAACCCCGATATGTGGATACTTCTCTGCATCTACATTTTTACTATATTCTATGGACTTGGATTAACTAAGATCATTGGACTTGGCATTTTAGGAAATTATATGGAGAACGCTATTTTTTTGGCTTACTTCATGGGGTTCTTTGCTTTTGTTTGTCTGGTGCCGTATATGTTGAAGACTTTGGATTTGCTGAAGCCTTCAACATTGATTATGGAATTAGCAAAGAACATTACAAACGAGAATTTGTTAAAAGCAATTTACGCAGAAAACAATAAGATTGATGAACTCGACCCAATACAGCCCTTGATTGATATTTTGAATAGTTCTCTAATGAAATATGATAACGAATCAATAAGAAACTGCCTGAAAGCAATCACTGAAAGCACAAATAATCTTTTTGCGGAGGGAATTGATGAAAGAGATGAAAAAGAAGTAGCATCTTTTGTATTTCAACACATATCTTCTGCTGTATTCTTAGCAATTGAAAAACAAAATGAAGATGCAATTTGCAATTTAATATTAAGCATGAAACAAAATGCATCAAAAGCAATTGAAATGAAAAATAAACTAATTCTTGAATTTTTAATTGATTCTTTTAGAAAAATCGGAGGAAAAGCATACGAGAATAGGATGTATTCTGTTACGAAAGATTGTGTAAAAGCAATTGGAAAAATAGGCCAAGATAGTATTGGGGAAAAAATGGAGAATGTAACAGATGAAATAGTAATCAAGTTTGACTTACTGTCACAAGTAGCTATAGAAACTAAAGCAATATATGGATCAGAAATTGTAATGCAACTCTACAAAATAGGTAAGGAAGGACTAAAAAGAGAAGCATACGATGAAACTGAACAGATATTATGTGAACTAGAAGCAATAGCTAATTATGCAAAAGATTCCGGTCATTTAGAAAACCTTGCCCATGTTGAGTCCAGAAAATTAAAAAAAGAATTTGATGAGAAAAGAACACAGTCATCAAAAATCTAAATCATTCCTCATCATCCACAAACATCTTTGCCACAAGACCCAGATGGTCCTCGTGGAAAGGATCAAGTTCCTTCCTCTCCAGCACCTCGAACTCAATGTCAAAGCCGCTTTCGAGTTTGCGGACCTCTTCCTTGAATATCTTTTTCGGGCTGGCTACGGTGTCGATGCTCCTTGACTTGATGGAGAGCATCAGATGACCGTGTTCTTCTAAGAAGTACTTTGAATTGATCGCTGCGATCTCAGCCTGGTTGGGCTGGGCAACGTCCTGGAAGATGACATCCACCTGTTCTACGATGTGAGCGTAGGACTGGGGTTTGTTAGCATCAGCAAGGATAGGTATGATGTTCGGGCGCTGGTCGCAGAGCTGGATAAGGTCACGCATGGTACGTGGGGAGAACTCAACCGCATAGACAAGTCCGTCTGTCAGTATATCGGAAACGTGGCTGACAGTTGTTCCTGAAGCAGCACCAAGATAGAGAACTGTGGAATCAGCCTCAAGAGGGATGTCGAAGTTCTTGAGCACCATGGCTCCGAGCTTACTTCTGCTGGGGTCCCACTGACGGTATTCCGTATCATCATCAGTTATGAGACGCTCGCCGTAGACACTCAGGCCGGGCATGATATTCTTAGTTGCAAGCATCTTCCTGTCATCGATATCCAGTTCATAGATACCGCTGGATAATTCTCTTACCGGCATTAGCGTTTACCTCCAGTATTCTTTCCTTTGCCTTTTCCTCTGTACTTACGCTTGCCACCCTTGCCGCCTTTGCCCTGTGGCTTATCCTCTGGCTTCCTCTCAGGAGGATTCGGATTGGCCTGTCTTATGCTTTCCAGCTTCTTCTCAAGGGCTTCCTTGATGGATGGGTCCAGTTCACCAGAGTAGAAATCGGTCCTTGCAGCCAGACTTATCTTGGAAGCAAGTGCCCTTGCAAGTTTACCTCTCTGCCACCAGGGCGCATTCTTGATAGCAGGATTATTGAATATAATTCCATGTTTCGGGGATGGAGCCTTGGAACGCAGATGCTTGAAAAGCGCCCTGTTCGCACCTATCACCTGCACCGTGCTGGATGGGAAGGCAGCCAGCTTCTGAAGACTTCCTGCCATACTCATAAGGCGGGCACCAAGTGATGCTCCTGTGATATTACAAAGGTTCGGTGCAACCGAGCCCATGCTAGTATTAATGTAATTCTCGATGTACCTGCGGGTATCATACAGACTGCAGATGTTCTTCGCAAAAGCCCTCAGAAGCTCCTCATCCGAGAACAGGAGTTCAGCACCCATAGACTGTGATGCCTTCTGTGAAAGCTCATGGTCATCCGGTACATTTGCCCGGGAACCATAGGCAGAAACGAATACTGCTAACTCTTCACCTGTCATATCCAGTTCCGGGAAATATCTTCCGTACCACTCGAACAGGCGCTCGCTGAGTTCATTCACATTCTTATCGATATCATCCAGCGCCTCAACAGCCTGGATGATCCTTGAATCGTCAGTGTCTGTCTGGGATATCTGGCTCTTTGCAGCTCTGATACACACATCTCTCAGAAGGATATCGTAATCCTCATCAAGATCAACAAAACCACTCTCCAGTGCAGCTTCCCTGAGGTCTGCCCTTTTCAGAGGAACAGCCTGAACATTATCATGCAGCTCAACAACAAGCTCAGCCAGCTTTTCAGGGTTCTTATCAAAAAGCTCACAATCCCTGATCTCACCATCTTCATCCAGTTCGATCTTACCGAACCATGCAGTGAATTCCATACCGGTCATATCAGACCCTCCTTATCTCTGCACCTGTGTTGTTCGCCTTTGTTACCAAAACCTTGCCACCTATTGTCCTGTCAAGGAGTTCCTGCACATCCTCCTGCAGATATGCAGCATCCTCATGATTATCAACAATACCATAGACAGCCGGACCGAAAGAGCTCATACCAGCGCCATAGGCACCATTATCCTGCATCAGTGCCATAACATCCTTCACAACCTGATGCTGGAGAGCTACTTCTCGTTTCTTGAAACCGATATTCTGTATGTGATTGATACAATAACCAAATGCTTCGATGTCCTGCTCCATTATCGCAGGCATCATTTTCATAAGAATGATATGGGAGAGTTCCTGAACCTCGTTCAGAGGTATTGGACACTCCTTCTGGAATATATCGACCTCATTGGCATCGTGTGCACCCTGGGTTTCAGGCAATGCAAGAACTATATCCCAATCCGGGAAATCATGTCTGAAAAGAACCGGTGCCGGGTCAGCTCTGCTTGCAGATGATGGAGAGAATGAACCTTTATCACTAAACTTATGCCCGCCGTCAACGATGAAACCGCCCATCTCAAACGATGCCACACCGATCCCTGAAGTACCGCCACGTCCAACGGCAATAGCAAGATCCCTTACGCTCATACCAAGATCATATAGTTCGTTCACAGCCGCAGCAGCAGAAAGCGCCGCCTGTGTACCGGAACCAAAACCAACGTGTGCCAGCATATCCTCTTCGATCTTAAGGCTTATACCCTCGCCTTCAGGAAGTACCTGCTTCACAGCATTTATCATCCTCTCAGCAAGGAATGAGTCACCCACCACCTCAATAGTATCTGATTCCTCTGCTGATATCACAACATGAGGGGAATCCAGAGAGATACCGGCGCCTCCATCCACCCTGCCAAGCTGGGCATTCAGATCGATAAGAGTAAGATGAAGCCTTGATGGGGACTTAATAATGATCATGTCATGGATTATCAGTGACACATACTATTAAAGATTAACACTTGGTCCTTTGGATCTGCCAGCCCTTTTATTCATCAGAAGTTTCCATGAGAAACGCAGGACATTCCTGTTAAGGATGAATAGAAGAATTACAGGAATGAATCGATACAATCTTATACGGACAGTTCCCGACATGTCAAGATCAAATCGGGTCTCCTGAAAATCAGGCACAAGTTGTAGATCCATATTATTGGAATGGCGGGCAAGATAGCCTTTGAGCGCATGAACATAGCCATAGGCCATTCCGGTGTATGCAGGATCAGGGAACCCATAGGCAACATTGATATTCGCATAAGGTATCCGCATGGCATAGATAAGCCCCTTTAACAATCGAATGACAGGAGACCTTAGTTGCCTGAAAGCCTGCAACATCTCCGAATAGGACATATCAGTTCTCTTTTTCTTTTCCTTCTTCTCCGACCCTTTGCCCTGAAAATGTGCAGTCACACGCTCGGTCACGAACTGCTCCGCCTCTTTAAATTCCTCAGGAATATCATCATCAGACCCATCATCCTCTGAAGGGCTTACGATGCGAGAGAAGAAGAGCCAGTGAACAGTAACACTATGTTCGACGGAAACACCGGAACCCTTTGCCTCAAAGACAATATCAATTGCGACGATCAGGACTAACAGGACTGCAAGTACGATAAGAAGCAGTATCCCTGCTAAGACAGATAGCATAGCTGCTCCATGCAGGACCGAAAATAAAAATGAAAGGATCAGTCTTCAGATGGTACATCTTCCCCTTCACAGGGTTCTGAAACTTCTTCGCAGCTTTCATTCTTCTTTGACTTCTTCATTGACTTGACCTTTTCGATCAGTCCGGGTACGGATTCGAGTATTTTCCCGAAATCGGTCTGGCCGGATAAGGTCATCAGTTTAGTGCCATCTGGTGAGATCACGATGAATGCCACAGGTTCTATCTTTGCACCTGCTCCACCGCCACCACCGAAGCCTTCTTCTTCGCCTTTCTTCTTGCCCTCTCCACCGCCGGTACCAAAGCCGAATGATACCTTGGTGACAGGGATGATGGTGGTCTCCCCTACGACCATAGCCTCCCCGACAACGGTCTTTGTGCTCACTAATCTTTCAAGTTCTGCAGATACTTCTTTCATCAGGTCTTCAAGTGCCATTACTAAAACCCCTTAAGAATAGATTTACCTTCATTGGTAATATTCTTTCCTAAAAAGAGAGAGTCATCAAAATATAAAGAAGTAGCCCCTATAAAAATTGGAAAGTATGGATGCTTATAGAGTTGAATATAGCATGATCATTCTGCATTATCCTGGAAGAAGTTCATCAAGGAATACTTCACCTTTTCAGGCTCCACATCGATGAATTCATCTCTCTCATCCTCAGGGAACATCTCAAATACAGAGAATTTTCCAAACTTCCTGGGAGCCTCAGTGGTGAAACGTCCGTCAAGAAGGATCCTGACACCGTAATCAACAGGTGAGCGTACGACCCTGCCCATTGCCTGTCGGATCTTGCGGATAGTTGGTACCTGAACAGCGAATTCCCATCCTGCACCATAACCAAAAGTATGATCATAGGCAGACTCCACCGCATTCATCCTGTCATTAAGGGCCGGATAACCAACGCCTACTATGATGACGGTCCTGCCTCTTCCGTCACGATAATCGATGCCTTCACTAAGAGTTCCCCATAGATATGAGACCAGCACAGCTTTTCCGCCTGCTTCGCCTACCCTGAAGAAATCCTCCCTGACCTCCTGGGATGAGACACCCACCTCGTCAAGGAAAACAGGTGCATCTACTCTGGAATCGAGCTTACTGTAATAACGTCTGGCTTCAAAGGAACTCTGGAAGAAGATGATGACATTCCCCTGTGACTGTTCCACAGCATCGAACAGGACCTCTTCAATAGCCTGCAGGGTCTGCGGATCATCCCTTGTCTTTGCAAAGAGCGGAGGTACTGAGACCGAAAGTGTCAACCTTCTGTCCTCCGGGAAAGATGTCGCATAGGAAAGCTCGCAGGTGGTCCTTGATATCCCCAGCGTGGACTTGACCATATCGAACGGACGCAGCGTTGCTGACATTAACACGGCAGAAAAGACCGAATCGAAGAGAGGTTCTGTCACATTCTTAGGAATACATGTGAAAAGCTCTATTCGGCCATAGATCTCGTCGTTCATATCGCGCCTTACATTAAGGACCGGATAATAGTTCAGATTGTTAGATAATACCAGATATGATGAAAGGAAATCTGCTGCATACTTTATATGTGAACGCTTGAGGACACCGGTGAGACCTTTCTTGTACTGCTCACGATAGTTCTCATCGAGCATTGCACCAAATGCACTTGCTTCTGAAAGGACTTTCTGGATCTCCGGCTCGTCACCGAAACCTGCGTCC
Source organism: Methanolobus profundi (assembly GCF_900114835.1). GTDB lineage: Archaea > Halobacteriota > Methanosarcinia > Methanosarcinales > Methanosarcinaceae > Methanolobus > Methanolobus profundi. The sequence goes on from NZ_FOUJ01000002.1 coordinate 330,193, forward strand.
TTTGCCAGTTTAAGGAATTTTCCTCCCACCATGTCGTTGCGCTCATAGGGATCACTGATACGCATATCATACCAGTGCCTTCCAACCCGTTCGCGCTCGCCGAACTTGAAACGTGAATTATAGATATCTTTCATCACATTGTTGAGCATTTTCAATAGATTATGGATACCGCCATCAGGCATCTGATCGAGATTCGCCTCGATCTCTGCAATTGCCTTCTCCAATGTATGCTCTGTGATAGTAATAGATGAATGTGACCTTGCGGCGGATTCTATATTATGTGCTTCGTCAAAGATGACTATTACATCCTGTGGCTCTTTTTCCAGCCAGTTGAGCACGGTCATGAATATATCAGAATTAAGTACATGATGGAAATTGCAGATCACCAGTTCAGCATTCTTGAGCTCACGTTTCAACAGCTCATACCCGCACATCCCTTTCTGGACCGCATACTCGTTCACTTCCTCAGGACTGCGTACATCCTCGAACAGCCACTGCCTGAAAGCCTCGCCATCATAACGCAGCACCTCATAGAGATAATCACATGAGCGCTTACGAAGCTCTTTCGACTTTTCCTCAGCAACATCGAGTTCCTTTGAAAGGGCATCCCTCAGAGCTATAAGTGCCGTGTCCTTTGACTTCTTGTAGTTCTCAAAAGCGGACTTCATCTCCTGTTTCTTGAGAATGAGCTCCCTTTCGGTCTCCATGAGCTCGAAAGTGTTCTCCCTCTTGAGCCTGCATTCCTCATAGTCGGTCTCACTGGGACACATTGTGGCCTTGCCTTTGAGAACCACTGCCTTGAGCTCGTTGGTCTGCTTTATCTCCCGGGCCTCATTGATGAACTGTACCATCTGCTGATGGACATTCGTGGCTATGATAACTGTCTTCTGGAGTTGTTTTGCCACATTAAGAGAAGGTGCCAGAGCACTCAGGGTCTTACCTGTGCCACATGCCCCTTCAAAAAGTATGATCTCCTTGTTTATGAGAGAAGCATGGATCTTATCCATCGCATCCTGCTGATTCGGGTAGCAGGTATCCTTTGGGAAATATCTCATGTATCCGGTCTTGCCGCTCATTGCAGTACCTATGACCTCACATTACTTAAACGGTTTTGATACTCTCCATCCTCACTTTACCAGAGATACATAGCATTCAGACTCGGAGATAATACGCTGAGTATCCTTATCGAATATCTTCACAGTTATCCAGGTGTCCTCTTCCAGACCATAGTTATTGGATGTTTCAGTAATTCCATTGATACTGACATATACAGAAGACGCAGAAGTACCATTGATACTGTCGTCGCCATTGAGTACAAGAGATTCACCTGTTGACCAAACACCATCTGAAAGACAGGGATTCCTTGAAGCATATTTAGGTATCTTCCCTTCGAACATCAGGTCATCGTAAGTAATTATCAGATCACCGTATAGTGTCGTACCAGATCCAAATACACCTGAATAACTACTGCCATCTCCTGATATAATGAGACGTATGGAATCTGCTGGTAAAGGATCACCACCCATATGATCGAGATACAGGAAATTCTTTTTATATCCTACATAGGTTGGATATTTGGGGAGACCGCCGTCCACATGTTCCACTTCAATTGAAGCCATCGGAGCTTCCTTCAAAGAAGATACCATATCATCTCCATACACCGCTGACACAGTTATCCCTGCCAATAGAACAGTAAGCAGGAGCATCAGGATCACTCCAATTATCGGCGATATTGCTTCTCTGTTGACCCATACATCCAAGATCTGTTTTTCCACAGCCTGAATTTTGATAGCAACTATATAAATTGATCTTAATTACTCTAATATATTCATTGTCAGTATAATATCATGAATAATTATGCGTTATCCAGGCCATATATTAGCCCGGATATGAAATTGAAGATCGTTCAGCAATAGAGTGCAGGCTCCTTTGTTTCAAACAGATAACGATACCTTTTTATCCCACTTCTGTTATGATAGGGTGTAGAGTTCTACTGAAATATTGTAGATAAACATACAAAATAAACAGCGCATTGTTATGCAATGTAAGGAGCGTAAAACAAATGGTAGCAATTATTACTGTCGATGAATGTGTCGGTTGTGGAACATGTATAGATGAGTGCCCAGCAGAGGCAATTACACTTAACGGAGACAACATTGCGATCGTAGAAGCAAGCGAATGCCTTGACTGCGGTGCATGTGTCGACGTCTGCCCAACAGACGCAATTGCAATGGAATAAGATCAATTCTTTATTCCATATTCTTTACTTTTCTATTCTTTTTTTACTTATTTAAAAATTAACACTTGAGTTACATCTGGTGCAAAGCATATATAATAATATCACTTATATATTATGATTTGGAAAAAATAGTTAAAGGTGATCATGTGTTAAACAGCAGTATGATAAGAACAATTTTCATGGCATTCCTGTTACTAAGTTGTACTGCCACGAGCGCGTATGCATCGATATTCGAACTTGAGATAGTACCCATCTCGAAAATAAAAGATGATCCAACTGTTTATGATAGTACCATGGCATACCGCAGGATAAGTGTCACAGGGAATTTTTCAGATATTACAAAACAATCTGCAACCCTTACTGATGGCCCGGACTCATTGAACATCGAAACATCTAAAATAGAACTATTCGATGGGTTCAATATCAGTGAACAGGCACTTGTTACAGGTGAATTCATCTATGAGCCTATAGGAGAAAGCAGGCTTGTACCCATCTATGTCCTTCGCTATCCTATCGTGGATATGGGGATCGTGAATATAAGTGATGTCGTTGCTGACCCGGCGAACCACAATGGTAAATACATGACAGTAAAAGGAAATATGTCTGCTATTGACCAGACCATGGGCAGATATACGATAACCGTCACAGATGATGAGAACAGTGCCCTGAGAGTATTCTTCTATGGTTCAACAGAACTTCAACCCGGTGATGCAGTAAAGATATACGGACTTTACAATGGTAATGTACTTCACAGTGAGAGTATGGGAATAAACAGGTCCCCACTGTCAATATCAACATTCGTACCCGGTTTTTCATCGATAATGGGTGTAATTGCAATATTGTCCCTAGCGTTACTTTTAAAATCAAAACAGCGTAACGACTAGAGGTTATCATGTTAATTATATTATCAGTCGGTGGATCGATACTGGCAAAAGAACTTAAACCGGATAGTTTTCTGGGATATGCCGAGGCGCTCAAAGAGCTTGCCAAAGAGCATGAGATAGTAGTAGTGACCGGTGGCGGTGCTGCTGCAAGGGATTACATCAGTGTGGCCCGTAGTACCGGAGCAAATGAGGTGGAGTGCGATTATATAGGTATTGATATAACACGCCTGAATGCTAAATTGCTTATATCAGCACTTGGTGATGCTGCATACCCGGAACCTCCAAAGGACTACAAAGAGGCACAGGATGTACTTTCATCAGGAAAGATAATTGTCATGGGCGGAGTTATCCCCGGACAGACAACGGATGCTGTGGCAGCAATACTCACAGAATACCTCAGGGCAGACCTCCTGGTCATATCAACTGCAGTTGACGGAGTGTATTCCGCAGACCCACGCAAGGACCCTGATGCTGTCAAGTATGAGACAATGACCGCAAAGGAACTTGTTAACACCGTCATGGCAACTGAGATGAAGGCCGGATCTAAATCACCTGTTGATCCACTCGCTGCAAAGATCATCGAGCGCTGCAATATCGAAACGATCGTAATGGAAGGTAGCGAACCTGGAAATGTTCTCAGAGTAATTATGGAAGAGAACGGAAAGAAAGGGGACAAAAAAGGCGTAGAGCTTGGAACCCGTATCGTGAATTAAAATTAAAAGGGTTTTTTGTGGCTTCAATTATAAGCCACAAGATATTCAGGTTCTTCCTTGCAGGAAGTGACCATCTTTAGTTTTTCATTGGATCTTTTGAGCGTCTCTATGGTCTGCTCGAACTTTTCCATCTTCTCTTTTGCCTGGCGGACCTTTTCGTTCTCGTTCTCGAGCTTTTCCATGAGAGTCTTACGCTGTTCTTCTGGAATGTCCGCATTGTCGATCTGTTTTTGATAATTAGAAGAAAGTTTGACGTACTTACGGAACATCTCATTCATGAGACTCAGATCACTTTCCAGTTCTTCAATTGTTTTTGTCATAACAGAATTACACTCCTTTTAATGAAAGGCCATTAGCCGCCCATTCTGTGTTACAGGCTTATTTTGCCATCATTTACAGATATAGGGAGAATATTCTATTATATAAAAATATCTATTTTAAACTATATAATCACCATTATGATGATGATATATTATAAGGACACATTGAACAAAAAAGAGAAAAAGAAAATATGAAAAAGCTAACAGATGACCTTTTCACTCATATCGCACAACTGAAAGGTGGTCACCTTTGGATTTGCTGCCAGTTTAGCTTTGATCTCATCTTTACATGAGCTTGGAAGATCTTCAAATCCCCGGTCATGTTCTATAAAATCAACAATATGAACACTATCCGGGATCTCTACAACATCATATCCGTTTATCTTGAACATTGTTTCAAGGATATCGATCTTCTCATCCCTCTGGCTTTCATTTACAAGCTCTATGACCATGTTATCATTCTCTTTCCTGCCCTTGCCAGCACTATCAAGGACAGACATCCCTGCCTTCATAGCACCATATGCTGCAAAGATATGTAGGAGACATGCATTTCCCTCTTCGAACATGTCTCCAACTGCTTTCATGCCTTCTATAAATCCCTTCTCAATAAATTCGTTTATATCCACATCCATTTTAAGAGCTTCTTTAGCTACATTTTCTGCACCATTCTCATCATAATCGAGAATCGATCCCTTTGCCATCTCTATGAGTTGTTCTGTATCTTTTTGCTGAGACAATGTATAATCCCTCTGTATTTGGATATGGTACATCCCAAATTGCATTTGTGTGTGCAATTTGGTAACAAAAAGAAGAAAATTTGCATCCCATATAAATCCAGCGCCTAAAATAGCGGAATTTATCACGAATATACACAAATAAATAAAATAATCAAAAATAAATTAACATACTCGATTTATGGAATAATATCATATGAATAGTGAATGAAATGTACAATATCTCATAGAAATTGAATAAAATAATATAATATCAAAAAAGATAAGAAATGCATCCATAAAGGATGCAAAAGATAAATTTACTTTCCAAGGACTATCCTTGCGATATCGTCACCGACATCTGATGTGCCTGATGATCCACCCATATCATAGGTCTGGACCTTTGCATTAAGAATGTTGGTTTCGATCGCAGAAACAATAGAATCTGCAGCTTCCTTCTCGCCCAGCTGCTCGATGAGCATTGCGCCTGCCCAGATAGTAGCAATTGGATTGACCTTGTTCTGACCCTTGTACTTTGGTGCTGAACCGTGAATCGGTTCGAACATACTGGTACCTTCAGGATTGATGTTTCCACCAGGTGCAAGTCCGAGTCCTCCCTGGACCATTGCTCCGAGGTCTGTGATAATGTCACCGAACATGTTCGGGGTTACAACAACATCGAACCATTCCGGATTCTTGACGAACCACATTGTCATTGCATCCACGTAATTGAAGTCTGTTTTGACATCAGGATGCTTTTCTGCAATTGCATTGAATTCCTCTCTCCAGAATCCGTAGATATCGGAAAGTACGTTTGCCTTGTCCACAGATGATACATGCTTCTTGCTGTTCTCAGCAAGATCGAATGCATAGTTGATAACTCTCTGTGTACCTTCCTTTGAGATCATACCGATCTGATAACCGATCTCTTCGCTGTCAGTCTCGATATCAAGACCGAACTTTGCGTTGTAAAGGGTTCTTGATACTTCAAGAAGGTCCTTGCTAGTACCTTTCTTTGCACGTCCGCCTATTCCAATGTAGAAGTCCTCGGTGTTTTCCCTGACAACTGTAAAGTCAATGTCTGCAGGGGTCTTGTCCTTAATAGGGGTCCATACACCTTCAAGCAACTTGATAGGACGGAGGTTGATGTACTGGTCAAAGTAGAACCTTGCTGCAAGCAAGATACCCTTTTCAAGAACACCTGGTGCGATCCTGTCATCACCAATGGAACCAAGATAAATAGCTTCGTAGCCTGAAAGCTCTTTTAGTGAATCCTCAGATATGAGCTCACCTGTTTCAAGGTAGTGGTCTGCACCGTGTGGGAACTCTACCCAATCAACATCAAATCCAAATTTCTCTCCTGCAGCATCGATAACCTTACGACCTTCGGCTATGATCTCAGGACCTATTCCATCTCCTGGAATTACAGGTATTTTGTACTGTGTCATGATTACTCCTAAGATAAGATATTCAATAGATAATGTTCAGATAGCTCAGATGATCTGCCTTGTGTACTCGATCAGTCCACCAGCATCCATGATGCCCCTTACGAACTCTGGCAGAGGTGTTGCCTGATATTTTTCGTTCTTTGTGACATTGGTGATCTCACCTGAAGCAAAATCAACAGACAGTTCATCGCCATCTTCTATTTTGTCAGTGTCAGGACACTCAAGGAGTGCAACACCGATATTGATCGAGTTCCTGAAAAAGATACGTGCAAATGACTTTGCGATCACGCAGCTTATCTTTGTTCCTTTCAATGCAATAGGAGCGTGTTCTCTTGAAGAACCGCATCCAAAGTTGTTCCCGGCAACGATGATGTCACCCTCTTTGACCTCTTTAGGGAACTCAGGTCTTACACCTTCAAAAGCATGTGCTGCAAGTTCTTCAGGAGTATTCATGATCAAATACCTTCCTGGGATCACAGCATCAGTATCAACGTCGTCTCCGAATTTCCAGACTCTTCCGTTCATATTTCCACCTAATTTGTATTAATTAATAATTATCATTAATGAAATTGAAACTATACCTTAGATAGCATCATACTAAATAATACTACTGGCAAACCGGAAGAAAACGAAATACCTTACAGAGTAATGCATACGTGATACAATGATCAACTGCAACAGAGATCATTAATAGTAGCAAACCTAAGATTAAGGCAATGGTCAGCAAAAAGGATGAGGTCATACTATCCATACTGCAAAATGGAGCCAGGACACCGATATCAGAAATAGCCAAAGAAGTAGGCCTCAGTGAGAACGGGGTCAGGTACAGGCTTGAAAAACTGGAAGACGAAGGATACATCAAGAACTACACGGTATTGCTCAATCCCAGGAAATTTGGAAAAGGAACCTTTGCGATCTTTAACCTGGAAATGGAGCCAAAAAAGACAAAGGAGAGCATTCAAAAGCTGATGGAGATAGATGAGTTCATTAAGATCTACCAGACAACCGGCCAATACTCCATCAAAGCATTCGGTCTTTTCAACGATGAAGAAGAACTGACCAACTTCATAAATAACCGTCTTCTATACGAAATCCCAATACAAAATTACAGTGTTGAGATCATCACTAAGAACATCAAGGACAGTATATATCACATCTGATCAAGTCTTTTGTACCAGACATTCATACTTTCGATACCACCTGATATATTGGTATTATTGACCAGGGTCCCTGCATACACATAGGAATTCCGTGAGAATACCGTGTTGATCCCATAGGACCTTGCCCTTGCAATAGTATATGCGGTGATGATGAACATTTCACGCATCTTTTTTTCCATTCTATCCAGAAGATGATAGGAATAACCTCTGCCCCTGAATTCAGGTAATGTTGCAAAATCGGTCATCTCGACGTTACTGTGCTCAACATCCATCTCACAGGATGATAAAGCAACAAGTTTTCCACTTTTCCTTATACCAAAATAAATGAGGTTCTCATCCATTGTCCTGAGCAAATATGCAGGTTCATGTATAGGGAAAGGATAACTCGGGAATACCTGTGAGTATATCTTCGCCATCTCTTCAACATCATCCTCAGCACATATAGAACACTCTTCGTCTTCCAGTAGCTCAACTTCCTTAGAACTACCAAGCTTTGAAAGAGCAGCACTGATAACCCCTTCTATCTCATCGGGATATCGCTCTTTTGAGCGTTCGGTCGAAAGGAACTTCCCCATGAAACAGGCAGTCTCTTCTCCGTCATACAGACCGGGAACATGAGCTTCCTCAACATGACCCATCTCCTGAAAATGGCCTATTGAGGAGGAAGGGATCTTTGAGAATATCTTTGAATATCCGTTCTCCTTCGCGATCGTCTCCACCTGAGCAGGCACTTCCAGATGATCACCAGATGCAAGTTTCATCAAATAAACACGGTCATTGGAAGGACCGTGCTGGATGACAGAGTTCCTTATTTTAAGGATATGATCAGTCAACGTTCCTTCTCTCCATGCGTGCAGTATCTTCAGGTACAAGACTTGTGTCATCATAGAAGTCAGAAAGCAGTTTTGCAATTCCAACTGACTTGTATTCCTGCGCCTCATCCAGTTTTAGCTGCAATTTGCAACCGTCACACTTGCGGTCACAGTAAACTGCCTCATATGAATCGGGTTCTGCGTAAGTAGTGATAACACCCTCGTAATTCCTCAGTATCACCTTATTAGTTGACCAGGATATCAGATAGTTTGGCATCACAGGGATCTTGCCTCCGCCACCAGGAGCATCGATCACGTATGAAGGAACAGCAAAACCACTTGTATGGCCTATCAGATGTTCCATGATCTCCATACCTTTGCCAACAGATGTCCTGAAATGAGTGAGACCTTCCGAAAGATCACACTGGTACAGATAATATGGTCTTACCCTGTTCTCCACCATCTTGTGGAAGAGTTTCTTTAATATTCTATAGCAATCGTTAACACCTGCAAGAAGAACCGTCTGGTTCCCAAGAGGGATACCTGCATCAGCAAGTTTCCTCAGTGCCTCCTTTGAGGAGGAGGTAATTTCACGTGGGTGATTGAAATGAGTATTTACCCATATAGGATGGTGTTTTTTTAATACGTTCACTAAATTATCAGTTATACGATATGGAAGGACCACAGGCATTCTGCTACCTATCCTGATCACTTCTACATGCGGGATCTTCCTTATTTCAGTAAGGATCCAGTCCAGATACTCATCTGAAAGCATGAACGGATCACCACCTGATAGTAGTACATCCCTGACCTCAGGAGTGTTTGCTATATACTCTATCCCTTTGAGCACCTCATCCTTATTGGGTATGGAATCCACATCACCTACTTTCCTTTTCCTTGTGCAGTGTCTGCAATACATCGAGCATACATTGCTTATGTGGAAAAGTACCCTGTCAGGATATCTATGAGTGATCCCGGGCACAGGACTGTCATGGTCCTCACTTAAAGGATCTGCCATCTCATCACATGATACTATCAATTCATTTGGTGAAGGAAAAGATTGCATGAATATCGGGTCGTTCCTGAAATCCTCGACCTCTATAAGGGAGAGATAATATGGAGTTATGGATAACGGGAAGGTATCAAGTGTCTTTTTGAGCGCTTCCCTTTCATCTGCTTCAAATCTGATGTTAAGAAGAGTTTCAAACGTATCGATATCGCTGACCGAATGTCTCAATTGCCATTTCCAGTCATTCCATTTTGCCAGGGGTTCTTCAGAGTCGATCCTATCTACAATGCTTTGTTGCCTATTCTCGTATGATCTCATCGAATCACTTATTAATTAATGTACAGAAGATAGTTGAAAAACAGAATGCCACATAACTAATGCCGGTTCATCTGAAAAAGCTAATTTGTTCCAAACGGCATGGGAAGGCAGATCTTCTGTGTTTGCTTATATGTTCTAGTCCTCTCAAACAATTCTTTGCAGTAATATATAATTTGTTTTAAGATAGTGCAGATATAAGGATAGATCTTTGCAGATAAAGAAGAAGGTAGAATTAGAAAATAATAGAAGGGTCATCCCCACCATGCCAGCTAAGACGTGGTCTCATCCTGATAATATGAGAAGCTTCAGTATTATCATCCACAACAAATGCTGCTCCTTTCTCAGAGCCCATCTTCATGATAGAATCACCAAAATTATCCTTCATATAAGTAGGTCTTACCGATTCAAGGACACTGATATCATCCTGTGATGTCAGCCGATGACATATTACAATATCAGATTGAGATAGGACATCCGGATGGATAGAGGAAGGACGTTGAGTTGCAAGCACCAGTGACAGACCGGGCTGTCTGCCCTGTTTCAGCCACTCGTTCAAAAGGATGTCCGATGCAAGTGTCCTGCCCTTTGATGGCAGGAACTGCTGTGCCTCATCGATGAACAACCAGACCATAGGTATACCTTGATCTACGTCCTGATCACCCATCATGACTCTCTCAAAAGAACGTCTTGCTTCAAGACGAAGATGATAGATACTTCTTGCGATCGAACCGACCAATGCAGACCTTACAGCCTCACTTCGTATGGTGCTCACATCTATGACAGATGTAGAGCCACCTTTGACCATCTCTTCTATACCCTGACTTCTTTCTGCAAACACACCCCAGGATGAAGCTGTCCTGAAATGGTTCTCTACAGCACTTTTCGTAACAACGTCCGAGCGTTCATCATCAATAATGGAATCGATGATATCCTCAAAAGAAAAATCACCTTCAGCCCTCAGATCCTCTATGGTCCTGATAATAAGCACACCAGGAGAGGAAACAGCATCTATACTAAAGAGCCGACACCACTCATAGCCATCTATCTGTGATATTGGAATGGAGAGCGGACGCACATCGATGTTCCTTTTCTCATAACTGCTGACACTTCCGGCAGGTACAAAAATATCAGCATCGAAACCCTTTGGTTCCAGTTCCCATTCATTTATCATCTTATTCTGGACATCATTGCTCTTTCCAAGTGTCCAGAAAATGCCCATTGTATCGATGACCACAGAAGCGACACCTTCCCTGATGCCATCCGGCAGGAGCATCAACCCTTCCATAAGTACACCCATTGTGTATGATTTTCCATACCCTCTTTTGCCTGCAATGAAAACCGCATGTGGTCTGTTTACATCAAGAGATACATGAGAGCCTGAAGACCTGTCACGTGCAAGATACCTTCCCATGTAAAGAAGGACTTCTTCTCCATTCCCACCGAGAACATACTGATGCTTTGAAATACCTGCGTCTAAAGATGAGGACATAATGAAATTTGAAACCTCTACACTCCATATAATATTTTGTATTTAGTTCTAAGTTTTACACAGTGAGCTTCAAAATATCAAAAGGAGGAGCTGCAGACTTTCTAAAATAAAATATATCAGGCGTGTAAATTAACAAAATATATATACGTCCATTCATATTAGAAGTCGAGGAATCTCCGTCATCACATCATTCCCCTCTGATGCATTGATTCTATTGATAAATGCGTCATACCCCAAACTTCACCCAAACCATCATTATGCGAGGTTCCTCTTTACTTCTTGTTCACATGAAATGCTATACCTCTGGCAGCGAGCACACCGGTTGCTGATGAGTTGATCAGGTCACGTGAAAGGCCCGCACCATCCCCTGCAACGAATAGCGAAGGTATATTTGTCTGCATTGTGTGATCAACATCTATTTTCAGAGAGTAGAACTTAACCTCTGGTGCATACAGAAGAGTACAATCCGAATCCACACCTGGAATGATCATACTCAGAACTTCCAGACCTTCAATGATATCCATCACCATCCTGTGAGGCAATGCCATGGAGATATCCCCTGGAGTTACATCTTTGAGCGTATTGACAACTGCATTCCTGGCAATCCGACTGCTTGTGGACCTGCGACCTCTCTTCAGATCACCGAGTCTCTGAATAACAGGCCGACCCCCACCGATAGTGGTTGCAAGTTTTGCCACTGACCTCCCGTATTTGATCGTATTCTCCATTGGATGTGTCAGTTCCACATGTACAAGGAAAGCAAAATTAGTGTTCTCAGAAACCTTACTGTGCATGGAATGACCATTGGTCGCAACAAAACCCTCATACTCTTCCTTGACCACAAATCCATGCTCGTTCGTACAGAAGGTCCTCACATGATCATCATACCTGCGAGTGTATATATGGAATTTAGGATCATGATTTATCTTTGTAACAGGATCCATTATAACAGAAGGAACTTCCACACGAACTCCGATATCCACTCCACTGTATGAGTAACGGATCGAATGTCTTGAAACAAGACAGTTCATCCATTCGTAACCCACCCTTCCCGGAGCCAGAAGTGTGTACTTCGACCTGATAGACTTGTCTCCAAGTCGAACACCCCTGCATTTCTCATCTTCTACAATGATGTCCGTTACCTTTGATCCCAGAAGAAATGAAATACCTTTTGAAACAAGGTCATCTTTCATGCTGGCTATAAGAATGGTCGAATTATCCGAACCAATATGGCGCTGATCGATATCTATGAACCTTGCTCCTGCAGAAGCCGCCCTGCGTTTCAACATCTCAGCATCTTTTCCTGTGGCGGAATATACTTTCTGAGGAGCCCCATACTTCAGATAGATACTATCCACGTAGTCAACAAGTTCCCATGCACTTTCATCATCACCTGTGAACTCGGAAAGATCCCCACCGATATCAGGCCTTAGATTCAGCGTCCCGTCAGAATAAGCACCTGCACCCCCAACACCACAAAGAATGGAACATGGAGTACAGTGATCGCATGAGGATACAGAGGACATGGGACAATATCTTTTATCGATGTCCTTACCAGAGTCAATAACAAGCACCTTCAGGCACAGCTCTGCCAGCTCATAGGCAGCAAAGAGCCCTGCGGGTCCTGCACCTACTATAATAACATCAAAGTCGATGACAGCATTGCCACTTGTCAGATCAGAAATAATAACACACCCATGATCCTTAAAGGACCATAGGTAATATTGTAAGTATTAAGATAAGATCTTATCCAGTTGACCTGTGGTACTGGCGAGTCTGATCTCCTGTGCGATCCTCTTTCCTGTGGAAAGGTCCGGTTCGACAAGATCGGAATAAGGAGAACCTGCAAGATAGATGTTGGTACCTGCAACAATACGTGCGGATATCTCAAAGACCTTGATCTCAAGTTTGTCAGTAACTACTGTCTCAAGACAGAAAGGACCGATCATACCGTCGAATAGTTCAAGTGACTGCTCAACTACCTTTTCTCCGAGAGAGAATATCTTTGGGAGAAGAGATTCCCTTGCAACCAGAGGGACATTTCCTGTAACCACATATGATGGGATGATACCTGCTTCCTCGAGTTCCTTCGGGGAACCGAGCCTGAATATCTCATCGGCGTTGGACTCTACCCTGCGGTCCATACTGAGCATCTCAAGGATACCTGTACTGAGCTTGTAACCTTCTTCCCTTAGCGGGGAATAGAAGAAATGAAGATAATACCTTGTTCCTACCATGAATTCCTGGATGGTGACCTTCTCGTTAGGATCGACATGCTCCTTGTACTCCTCGTAGTTCTTGGCAATAAAGAAACCACGTCCACCTTTTGCACCATGGTACTTGACCATGACAGGACCGTTTATCTCTTCAGGTTTGACGAGCTTTGGCATCTCAAGACCAGCGCTCTCCAGCCACTGACGTTCCATCTCTCTGTCGGATTCCCATTCAAGTACTGCTCTGTTACCGAATGTAGGAATAGCCATTTCTGCAAATGTCTCAGCACCCATATATTCAACAAATGAGCCGTGAGGAATGACTATAGAGTTCTTTGCCTTAAGTTCATCAAGGATATTCGGTATTTCCTTATAGCTGTCAACAACGATAAATTCGTCCGGTTTTGCAAGCGGAAAAGCATCATAGAATCTTGGAGGTTCTTTTACACAGATACCTATAGTTCTGAAGCCTTCTTTCCTTGCGCCGTAGAATATCTGAAGGCTTGAATGAGAACAAACAGTGGCAATGCTCAGATCATCAAGGTCGTAGTTCTCAACAATTTCCATTATTCGTTCTTTAGTTATCATGATGTAATAGCCCCTAGAATTTACCACATATTATTCTGTCCATACTTTAACTTTACGAGTTGTTCACCCGATAAAGAAGACTTCGAACAGAATTGAACCTAAAGGAAACAATATAAATCAATGTTTATATACTACGACCTATGGGAGATAACGAAGAAACTACCAATTCTGACAAAGTCCTCATTCTTCCGCTCAGTGAGGACTCGAAGAAGATCACCCAGATACTTTCAAATGAAAAAGCAATGAAAATGCTTGATATCCTTGCAGATGATCCAATGTCTGCCAGCGATGTCGCTGAAAAGCTCGACCTTCCACTTACAACTGTCAAATACAACCTTGATGGACTCGTCGAAGCTAATCTCATCAAAGTTAAAGAGACAAAATGGAGCAAAAAGGGCAGGCAGATAAAGATATACGAACCGGTCCAGAAGTTTATTGTCGTTGCTCCGGGAAGTACCAAAGATGACAGATCATCGATAATCAGCATGCTGAAGAAATACCTTGGACTTGTTGCAGGAGCAGTGTTTGCCGCAACCGGGCTGGAAGCCATCACACGGAATTTGGGCATGGGAGCCACAAGCACCATGTCACAGGATGCTGCAACTGCTCCGGTCCCCGAAGAGGAGCCAATGGCATTCATGGCAAAGGACGTTGCTGAAGATGATGTAATGGCAGAGGGGGGCATGGAAAGTGAAGAAGTATTAGAAGAAAATGCCATGGAGATGGACACCGATGGTCTTGGAGATGTTGAAGTGGCAGATGAAGCGGCCATGGATGTTGATGTCCAGCAGGAGATGCCCGTTGAAGAAACAATGGAATACGATGTACCTACAGAGGACATGGCATCAGACGGTCTTACAGGTGTCGATGATGTAAGTCCTGAGATGCTTGCATCCTCTGCTTCAAATGGAAGTGAAGCAGGAACAGACCTGATGAGAGAAGGGGTCATGAATGCTACAGGGAACCAGACCGAAATGTTTCCAATGACACAGACATTCACCGACAACATGACAACGGTTGCTGAACCTGCAAGCGGTATATTCAGGGACGGGATCCTTTCACATGTAAGCGTATGGTTCTTTTTCGGATGTCTCTTCGTTATTGCTTTGCTATTTGTAAGAGAAATGTATTATAGAAAAAAGAACATATGAAGCCTGAGTGAATGGTATGAGAGTTGCTCTGAAAGTAGCATACGTAGGCACAGGTTATCATGGATCACAGGTCCAGCCTGATGTTGCAACGATAGAAGGCGAATTGTTCAATGCACTCACAGACCTTGAGATCATAGATGATCCAAAGTCTGCACGTTTTTCAAGTTCAGGACGAACCGACGCAGGTGTACATGCAAGAGAACAGGTAGTTGCATTCAATACTGACAAACCCAATCTTGCAATACCAAGGGTCATCAATTCAAAGCTCCCAAACTCCATCTGGGCATGGGCACATGCAGAAGTACCAGATGATTTTGATCCACGAAGATGGGCTGTCAGCCGCAAGTACAGATATATTATGAGCGGGGAGCAATATGATATTTCTAAAATAAGAGCTGCTTCCAAGATCCTTGTGGGAGAACATGATTTTGCTAATTTCTGCAGTAAGGATGAAGATAAGAGCACTGTAAGGAATGTAGAAAGGATAGATGTCCGCGTCAGCGGTACACTCACCAAGATAGACATCCAGGCAAATAGTTTTCTCTGGAATATGGTAAGGAAGATCGTCACTGCCCTTACAATGGTTGGAAGCGGAGTAAGGGATGAGGAATGGCTTACCCAGATGCTTGATCCGGAATCATATGAGGAAGGGCTGGAGCCAGCTTCAGCATACGGACTCACACTCATGGAAGTGAAATACCCTGACCCCATAGACTGGTGTGAGGACGGTTATGCAATACGCAGAGCCGATGAGAACGTCCATGATTATATGGTCCGTCACCGAGTCATGGCAGAAGTTATGGAAAGTCTTGTTCCAAGAGAAGAAAGGTAAGATACCTTTCACTTTTTTCAATACGACAAATGCAGCTTCAGGCAACGATAAAGGACATGGTCATTGACTATGAGCTTATCCACAGGGATGTGAAGAACCCAAGACTTGAGTTCAAAGAAGGAAAACTATACCTGATAGTCCCACATGCACACAAAGACCATGAAATGATAATCCATCGGCATCGCAGATGGATCTACAACCGATATTCCCGGATGCAGAAGCTAAAGGATATCACCAGGGATGTAGAGCTTGTAGCTGAACGGTCTGTTCAGGAACTAAAGGAAATTGTACATTCTTTTATTGAAAAGACCGGACAGGAGCTTGCGGTCGAACCAAAAAGGACCGGCTTTCGCAGAATGAGAACAAAATGGGGAAGCTGTAGTTCAAAAGGAAACCTGAACTTCAACAGCTATATGAGACATCTGCCCGATAATATGATAGAATACATCGTATTTCACGAGATGGTCCATCTTATAGAACTAAATCACAGCCAGCGATTCTGGAACCACATACAGAAGCGATTCCCGGATTACAAAGAATACGAGAACATGCTTGCTGCCTACTGGTCACTGATCCATGATCGATATGTGGCTCAGTCCTTATAAAGTACCGTGAACGTACGTGTCAGGCTCTTGTGTACCTTTTGTGTAAATACATCAGCTATCGTGAACCCTGCATTCTCTGCGAATTCCTCCACCTTGATCTCTGAGACAACAACTGCAAGTTTTCCCTGTTTAAGAACACGATACATCTCTACGAAGGAATCAGTGTAAAGATGATGTAGTGACTCTGCTCTGATAGCTGCTGAGCGACCGTAAGGTGGATCAGTAACAATAGCATCAACTGATGAGTCCTTGAGTGGCACACGACATGCATCACCTACCAGAAGTGAATGGTCTGCATCATATTCATCAAGGTTCATCTTTGCACCATGTGAGATCATGTGACGAACTTCGATACCGATAACATGAGCACCTATAAGTCCACCTTCCACAAGGATACCTGCTGTACCACTGAACGGATCAAAAAGTGTCTCTCCATCTCTTACCTGTGAGATGTTCACCAATGCTCTTGCAACCCTTGGCATGAGAACTCCCGGATAGAAGAATGGTTTCTTATGTGGGGCCCTGTGTTCATAAGCACCCCTGTCAATAGAGGCTACAACCGAACCAAGTACTGCCATATCGGTCATGATGAAACGGAACGTTACATCAGGGTCCTTCAGGTTCGCCCTGAAACCCTTGCGATAGATACTGCCTCCAAGTCTTCCCTCTATGAATTCCCTTTTGACATCCCCGTGGTGATGCACCCTTTTTGCACGGACAACATATGTCTGGCCTTCTGACAGATGAGCGGAAAGGTCCGACCTGTCGCACATATCAATAATAGGATCTGCCTCAACCTCACAGATACCCACCACTTTTAGTATATGGTGGGACATTGCAAGCCTCCCGGCTATGAAAGTGAGCTTCTCATCGATGTCCTCACCTTCTATATCAAGCACGAGACAATTGTCATAGGAGGCATGCTCCCTGTACTCAAGACCTTCCATTGAAAGACATGCAAAAACCTCTTTACACGGCAGGACAGCGTGCTCCCCGGATAACTCAAAAGCATACAGCATAATAACGCAATAGAGAATAGAAGTAGTATTTAAAGCGTTTCAATGAAGATATCTGCTAAAAGAAAAATTAAAAGGGATCTTTATCAGAACATCAGTTCCAGTGCTTCCTTCCCGGTCATACCTACCTTGATACCAAGATCTATAGCCTCAGGAGTGGCACCTACGACCTGTGCCTTGAGCACGTCATCAAATGTATTTACACCTTTAACCTTGACCGCAACATCCCCAAGGACACCGGCAGTATCAAGATCAAGATAACCACACATGACAAAACCTTTGTCAGCCCTGATAACAAGCAGAGGAGCTTTCTGCATCTGGAAGCTCAGGCCCATGGCCGAACCATTCTCAAGTTCTATCTTCTCGATCTGCATAGCTTATCACCACTTTTTCAGTCATATTAAAAGCTCTTAAATGTATCGGACCTCAATTTATCAAGCAGGTCATCAGTGATCCCCGGAAATATCCTTTCAAGGAAAGATGTAGTATCATCTTCAGCATCTGAAGTGGAAACGGAAGTGTTTACATCAGTTTCCATTACAGGGATCTCTGGTTCCTCTACTGAGAAATACACTGTCACCTCACCAGTGAAACCAAACTCTCCAGAGATATGGGTCCCGTCTTCATCCTCTTTTATAGACTCATTATCTATACCATCCACAGATATGAACTTCAGTTCTGAAGGGAGAGAAATTGTCACATCGGTATCCGGTTCTCCCTGGAACCACATATTAGAACCGTCTTCTGTCAGTGGTGTTCTGAACTCATAGAGGACCTGGTAATTGTTGACTATATCCTTCCTTTCATTGGTCGGACCCAGCAGTTCATTGGACATGGTGGTTTCAACACCCAGAAGAGTGACATTCTTTGAGGAATTATCTATCTTCACATCCATTTTTTTCTCAATGGATTCCTGGAACGATCTGCTGGTCTTTACATCCGCCTTCAATAGTTCCCATGCACTGACGAAATTATCATTGTCACCGAACTCCACATCAATGAAAGATTTGAATATGACAGATCTATCATCGGAATACTTCTCAGTGTATTCCCATACCATATCATCTGTTCCTACCGTTATCTCATTGCTCCACTCATATGCAGCACTTGCCGGAAGAATAAGCATCGAGAATAACATTATGAACATTAAAAGTGATCTGAGCTTCAACTGACCGCATCCCTTTGTCATTTTAACAGATTATCTTGTAGTTACCTCACATCCGTCATCTGTGACGATGACCGTGTGCTCGGTCTGAGAGACCATTCCGCCACCCACTTCTTTGAGCACCGGATAGGAATGAATGATACCAGACCTTTCAAGCTGCATTAGAGCAAAATCCAGTTGAGGGCTCTTAAGCCATCTCTTTGCGAACGGAAGTGTCTTGTACTGCTCAAGCTCCTTCAGAAGTTTTCTTGCTGCAGGTAAACGAACAGGTTTTTTGCCTACGAGCTGGAAGATCTCTGTGAGAGAACCGTCAACTACCTTGCCAACACCATCCGTAGCGAAAGGCTCGATAGCAATGAAGTCACCGGTCTTTAGCTCGACACCCATTCCCATTCTCCTGTTAGGGATACTTGGAGGTGCATGTGGTATGTACCTTGCAAGGCCGTGTCCTGTGAGATTGCCGACTGGTTTGAAACCGTGGGAGATTATCGCATCCTCTATGGCAGCACCAACATCTGCGGTGTTCACACCATTCTTCACTGTGTCGATAGCTGCTTCAAGTCCGGCCTCAGAAGCCTTTACAAGGTCCGTGTAATCACCTGAGAGGTCGATCGTTATAGCAGAATCTGCAATGTATCCATCCACGTGAACACCAAGATCGAGTTTGATCACGTCCTCACCAAAGACAGTGGTATCGCCTGCAAGCGGAGTTGCATGTGCAGCTTCATCGTTACGGGATATATTACAGGGGAACGCAGAACCATCTGCTCCAAGCTCTATTGCCCTGTTCTCTACGAACTCGGCGATCTCAAGCAGACTAACGCCCACCTTTATCCTGTCTTTTGCCTCACTCCTTACCTGTGAGAGTATCTTTCCTGCTGTGACATATTTGTCAATGATCTCTTCGATCTCCTGGACTTTATCAGCCATTTAAAATCTCCTGTAAACTCGTGTACCGGGACTAATATACAAATCTCTTTTCCATTTCCGTCAGGTTCTCATGACCATCTGATGTCACAAGGATGAGGTCCTCAAGGCGAATACCGCCTACATCAGGATAGTACAATCCCGGTTCTATTGTGATGATGTTGCCTTCTTCAAGTTCAACATCGCTGTTACCTACAAAGGGAAGCTCATGGATCTCAAGACCCACACCATGTCCTGTGGAGTGGATGAAACCTACATTTGAACCTTCCCTGATAGTGTCATAACCTCTCTCTTTGAACACGTCACATACCTTGTTATGGATATCGCTGCATTTGACACCTGGTTTGACCATAGCTATACCTGCTTCCTGTGCGGCAAGAACAGCTTCGTACATGTCTGCCAATTTCTCGGAAGGTTCACCTTTTAGAACGGTCCTGGTCATATCAGCAAAATATCTTTCCTTCTTGCTGCGTGGGAAAATATCGATAACTATTGGTTCGTTGGCCTTGAGCGGACCTTCACCTTCCCAGTGAGGATTCGAAGAACCTGTGCCTCCGGCAACGATGGTGCTGTCAGATTCACATCCATGCTCAAGGAGGGTCATATCGATCTCTTTGCGAACCATTTCAGATGTCAGGGCAAATCCATGATAAGTGAGTACTCCCTCAACAACCTCTGACTTCCTTACCATCTCAGCAGCAGCTTTCATTGAACTGTTACAGGCATCCTGCACCTTTTTCACAATATCTGACTCTGAAGAAGCCTTCTTTGAACGCAACTGCGCGAACGGGCTTTTCATGGCCTCGATCGAGAAACCTTCTTCTTTGAGGGTCTGGGCAATATAATATGGAAAATCCCTTGGAACTGCCACCCTTTTTGCACCGCCTTTCTGCAGTACCTCTGCAATGCAGTCACAATACGCGAGTGAAGGGTCCTTTCTTTCTTTCACCTTTGCCCTGTAATCAAGGTCCTGTAATGTGCGGATGTCAGATACCCTTGATTCGATCTCTGCCCTGCCACGCTCCATATCCGAGATCAGAAGTGTCTCTTTACCATCCTTTGTCTGGAAATATGCAAACTGGTCTGAAGCAAAGAAATGCGTAGCATAGAAGATGTCTGCATTGTTCGAATTCCCTACCATCAGATATACATCTGACCTGTGGCTTTCCAGTTCAGCGGAAATATCAATGGGAACTGTTGATGAGGTCATAGTATTATCTAGTAGTTACTAGTACAAAATTGTTATCAAATGTATGACCTGAAATAAGAAGCAGGAAATAACAATCCCTTTTTTTTGGCAATATTGATCAAAAGTGCTATGTCCATAGAATTGGAGATATTGGTACATTCAACTACATATTATGTACATGAACATAGGATCCATTCACATCCCTGTTATATACAGCTCCATGAAAACCAACTATTATGCACAACGCAAACCTGTACTATTCACAGTTCGAAAATGTATCTGATTTCCTGAGGGATGTCAAATATATAATTGTGTTCTATGTACTGGGAGATTTCCTGACGACGGCCCATGCCTTGAATTACGGATTCGAGGAAAATGATTTTCTGGCTGTTATTATGCAGAACTATGGTGTTGGCTCCCTTCTTATATTGAAGATCCTGTTCCTTGCGATCGTATATTGGAATTACAGAATGCTCAAGGAATCTGGCTCCAGATGGATGGATCTTCTGTGGGTCATGTCAAGGAAATGCATTGCGCTTGTAGGATTGTTCCTGGTGGTGAACAACCTGATGGTCATTTTCATGGAATGCAGCTTGCTGCAGGTGATCCAGACCATGGCAATATGATCAAAAACGAAAGCAAACAAAAACGTGATCAAAAAACGGTTGAAAAACGTGATTAAAAAACGACTAAAAACGGGATCGAAAAACGAAGGCAAAAACGGAAACTACAAATTCCACCATTATTTTTTCAATTGCCAGTCGCCAATTGTTCTTTTCTGATATCATGAGAAACATGATATATTCCCACTATTCACCTTTATCTCATTTTCATAGGGAACAGCTGATATATCAGCATTTAATCCTACCGGATTATGGATCCTTGTTAGAAACATAGATGTGACCTTTTGAAAACATGCCAGAAATAGCAGAAAAAAAATTAGATCGATCCTTTAAAGAACGAAAGGTCCTATTTGAAAAGTTCATCTGACAATAGCTGAGAACAGACTCAGAGACAACATCAGTAAAATATATACTGAAACAAGAAGCAGAAGTTTTGCAGCTGTTGATTTTCCTGACCTGTCGAACATAACAGTCTGCAAAAACAATTAAATGATATAAATAGATTTCTTTTTGCTTGAGACTAGTCCACATTTATTAGGATGAACAAATTAAAAAAGTATCAGACCTGAACAATATGCCCCATGGACCTTTTGTCAGAAATGACAGATCGGATGGCCGGAGAAGATTCAACTTTAGAGGGGTTTCGTTTTTCGAAGTAGCTTTAGGAGAACGCTAGAATAATCATAGGCTCTTACCGATCTGTCTAGGCCATAGTAAAGACAGGATCATATTTCAATGTTACGAATGACTATTTTTGTAATATTTTGTATGCACCTTCAATATATTCTCATAGTAGAGTGCAAGCAATGATACATATCCAGAAGGACCTATATCACAAATATACATAGGTACTGAGTATTACACGATGTAAGGGGATAAAAAAAGAAAGATGGAATAGATATGACAGTGAATATTGATGATCAAATATTCACAAAACCAACGAACAGAACGACTCCTAACAAAAGCAACATATATAGAACTCCAACGAACATGACCTTAACTATATTTGAATTACCAGAATCATTCATATAATACCACGGAATAGTAAAAACAGACATAGCATAAATTATTTTCTATTTTTATATTTTAATTAAATAATAGTGGTCTGCACACATACGAACAGGACAGGCACTCACCTCCAAAATGTGAGCTCACATGGATGTTCTATACAGAGGCCAGTTACAACTATTTCACAGGGCACCATAAGGCTGCATCGATAAAATTGAAGATCATGAGCAACTATGTAATGGGAATGTCATCAAAATAAAAGAGAGAACTTTCCATTAGCTTCTTTTTAAGCAAATTTCAGATGACATCGTATCGATCATACGCTATATAGACTATAGGTCAATATTGCGGGATAAGATAGACAGACAAGATATGAGGGCACAAAATATAAACCAAAAATACTACAATATCTGAAAAATATTTGTCAGTTTTTGGTGGTACAAATGAGATACATCAAGGATAATTTAAAACCAGGCGAATGGGTTGTTTTCGAAACTGAAATGCACTGGGCAGTTATCATTTATGCGATAATATTAGGGATCCCACTTTATTATGTGCATTGGGCACTATATTTTGTACCTTCGTTATATTTGCTCCCCCTCTACGGAAGTACAGAAGTTTCAGTAACTAATCAACGCATAGTTATGAAACATGGTTTTCTTACAACGAATATTGATGAGATCTTTCTGGATAAAATAAATAACATTACTCTTAAGCAGGGATTGCCCGGGATAATGCTTGGATATGGCAGTGTCCATGTCCATACAGCTTCAATGTTTGGAAAAAAGTATTTTCTTTTTATGAAGGATCCAGCAAAACTAAAGGATGTAGTATCAGAGCAAGCTGCTAACTGCAGACAAAAGGAAACAAGCAAATGGCAGATATAAGTGAGGCAGACAGATCAGAACGGTCACCTAACGTACCTACTAACCTGTCATATACCTGCAAGTCCTGAAACCAGTACTATGGCAAATAACATTATGATATACATGAAAGTGAACATCACAACTTTCAGAACACCAGAGTTACCATGATCATTCATACGCACCATATTAAGAGGTAAGGCAACTCCCTATAAATAATCAGTTAAAATGTAATAATTATTAAAATACTAGCTATGAAACGAGTGAAAACAAAATACAATTCAGTCATTGATAATAAACAAAAAGAGAAAAAGACCCCGGTAAAACCGGGACTTGAGGTTTAGCGCCCGAACCGGGATTCGAACCCGGGTCGGAGCCTCGACAGGGCTCCATGATAGGCCTCTACACTATTCGGACACTGCGGATGATTTCGCTTGTGAGCACCCCTAAAAGGGCGTTCTTGTATATAAAGCTTTTTGTGCACCATTCATGATTTTGAAAGTCCCGCCTCCCAGACTCGAACCGGGGACATCGCGGTGCCTGCGCGTAATGTGATCATGTCACATGAATCAAACTACAGCCGCGCACTCTACCAACTGAGTTAAAGCGGGTCTTACAAATCATGCCTCTGCACGACATTGCCGTGCGATGCAACCCTCCAATACGCACAATAATACTTATCTCTTTCGCCGGAGAAGGCATCAAAGAGACATAGCATATAAAGAAAAGAACAGAAATTAACAGAATACGAAGACAAAATAATAGAATCTGCACTGAAACAGATAATATTCAGGAAGAATAATGAAAAAATAACAGGCGCAACCCCACAGTCGGGGCTGCCTTAAAGGTATATCAGAATGTATCGAGTTCGCCGCTGATCACCATCTGAGTGATCTTGGTAATGTCAGCAAGCCAGTCATCTATGACGACCTCGGTCTCAGCCCTTATGGAAGCAAAGTTCGCGCCATCTGCCGGAATGATCTGAGCACTTGCCACAAGTGGCTGGTCTATTGGCTGACCGATCTGTGAAAGGAGCTTGATATAGACATCCTCTACTTCAGGGACAGCCTTCACAATATCTTTTGCCATCTGGGTAGAGAGCAGGTTGTAGATCTTACCGATGTGGTTGATCGGGTTCTTACCACTGGTAGCTTCCATGCTCATTGGCCTGTTAGGAGTGATAAGACCGTTACAGCGGTTACCTCTTCCTACAGAACCATCATCACCCATCTCAGCAGAAGTACCGGTAACTGTCAGGAAGACAGAGTCACATTTCTCATTGTCAGCTGCATTGATGAAAGTATTGACTTTACGGTCTGTGCGCTTAAGTGCAAGATCGGTAACGTAATCTGCCATCTCTTCCTTGATATTGATATAGTGGTCCATGTCATCCACATGTCTGCCGACCATACCACAGCATATTGTCAGATTGATATCATCATTGTCCCTGAGACCCATGACCTTGATATCAGTTCCAATTCCAGGGATCTTCTTCTTCAGGTCTGTGATAAGCATCCTCTCTGACTCATAGACTATCTGCTCAAGTTCTGAGAAAGGAGCATGACCCACACCAAAAGAGGTGTCATTTGCTACAGGGACCCTGTCCCTGTTGAAAACATCTCTCAGATCTGATGAGCCTGTACCAAGCTTACAGTCTACTATGATATCACTTTCAAGATCAATATCCACAATTGTGTTTCTGATATAGTCCCTTGCTGCCCTGAGAGCAACGGACTCAGCAGGAATCTCTACACCTTCGAACTCCTTTGTTGCCCTTCCCACGAGCAATGTGTATATAGGCTGAGTGACCTCTCCGCCTCCAAACTGCGGATTCGAGCGTCCTGCCACGATCTGTGTCTCATCAGTATTGTGGTGAAGTACCACGCCACATTTTTCAATATATTCCTTACACAACGCACGGCTTACAGCCTCAGCAAGACCATCGGAGATACTGTCAGGGTGACCTACACCCTTTCTCTCAACAAGCTCGATCTGCTGTTTTTCCACCGGTGTTTCAATCAGGTGTTCGACTTTGATGTTTCGAATCATATTAATCCTCTTAAGTCTCTAAAAATCATTAAGTGACAAATGAAAGGTAAGAATAGATAATTAAGGTTTATTATGTATCCTTCGCTATACAGACTACTCATAATCTATATAATATTTTCCGTCTAAAATATAACTCATGGTAATTAAACGGGCACTCACAAATAAATATAGAAGAAGACAGGGCCAGCGTGAAACCTATATGCTATAAAAGTCTTTGAAAGAACGTTCAATTGACACTTATACTAATTTCACAGATGGATCCACATGATACGTATTGCAATACCCAATAAAGGGCGTCTCCACGACCCCACTGTAACCCTTCTCAAAGAGGCGGGGCTCCCTGTACTTGAAGGAGGAACAAGGAAACTTTTTGCTAAGACCACTGACCCTGAAATAACATATCTTTTTGCAAGGGCAGCAGATATCCCCGAGTATATCCAGGACGGTGCCGCAGATGTAGGTATCACAGGTCTTGACCTTATAGATGAGACAGGATCTGATGTAGAGATATTACTTGACCTCAAGTTCGGCGGAGCAAAACTTGTTCTGGCCGTACCTGAAGATTCGAGCATAAGCTCTGCAAAACAACTTGAAGGAATGCGCGTCGCCACTGAGTTCCCAAATATCACAGCTAAGTACTTCAAGAACCTCGGAGTGAACATTGAAGTAATAAAGGTAAGTGGTGCCTGTGAAATGACACCTCATGTTGGTATCGCTGATGCGATCGTCGATATCTCCAGTTCAGGAACAACACTTGTAACCAACCATCTGAAGATGATAGAAGAGGTATTCACATCATCGGTATACCTCATTGCCAATAAGAAGACACTGGAGAACAACGGCAAGATAGAGCAGATCCAGACGGCTGTTGAAAGTGTGCTCAGGGCGAAAGGAAAACGCTACCTAATGATGAACGTTCCTGCAGATTCACTTGAAGTTGTCAAGAAGGTCCTGCCCGGAATGGGAGGTCCAACTGTCATGAAAGTAGAATCCGATGATTCCACTCTTGCAGTACATGCAGTGGTCGATGCAGGAAGCATCTTTGCCACGGTCGGCGAGCTCAAGAAGGCAGGTGCTAAGGACATACTTGTAGTGCCTATCGAGAGAATGATGCCCTGAGGTAGTATGAGCTTTGAAGTAATTCCTGCCGTGGATATGAGAAACGGCAAGTGCGTCCAGCTTGTCCAGGGAGTACCAGGGAGTGAGATGATATCACTTGATGACCCGGTAGCTGTGGCAAAGGACTGGGTATCACAGGGTGCAAAGACCCTGCACCTCATCGACCTTGACGGTGCCATCGATGGGAAGCGTAAGAATGCACCCATAATTGAGAGGATCGTCAAAGAATGTAAGCCACTTGGTATGGAGATACAGGTTGGCGGAGGAATTCGCTCCTTTGAAAATGCAGCTGAATTGTTAGACCTTGGTGTGGACAGGGTCATATTGAGTACGGCTGCAATAAACAACCCCCAGCTAGTAAAGGAACTTGCCGATGCTTTTGGCAGCGAGCACATAAATGTTGCACTGGACTCAAAAGATGGAAAGATCTCTATAGAAGGATGGAAGAAACAGTCCGAGTTCACAGCTGTTGAGATGGGGATAAAATTTGAAGAACTGGGAGCAGGCAGTATCCTTTTCACTAATATCGATAATGAAGGTCTTCTTCAGGGAGTTAACACAATACCTACTGAAGAACTTGTGAGCTCAGTGACCATTCCTGTGATAGCATCCGGAGGAGTTACAAAACTCGAGGACCTCATCGCACTGAAGAGAACAGGAGCCAGTGCAGTAGTAGTTGGAAGTGCATTATACACAGGAAAATTCACACTTCCAGAAGCAATAAATATTATCAGTTCTGACGTATAAAAGGACGGAAATATCATGAATCAGGTGCACCCATGAGAAAAGCAAACATATCACGCAAAACCAGCGAGACAGACATCAGTATCGAGCTGGACCTTGATGGAAAGGGAATTGCAGAGATCAGCACAGGAATTGGTTTTTTTGACCATATGCTCACTGCATTCACAAAACATGGGAACTTCGACCTTACAGTAAAAGCCACAGGTGACCTCATCGTTGACGATCATCACCTTATAGAGGATACCGGAATAGTTCTTGGACAGGTGATCGCAGAAGCACTTGGAACTAAAGCTGGGATCGCAAGGTTCGGAGAGGCACGCATACCTATGGATGAAGCACTTGCAACTGTAGCACTTGATCTTGGAGGACGTAGCTACCTTGTAATAGATGCAGAGTTCAAGGCTCCCAAAGTAGGAGAGTTCAGCACCCAGATGGTGGACCACTTCTTTGAGGCCATTGCCCAGAATGCAAAAATAAACATGCATGCTCATGTCTATGGAGATAATGACCACCACAAGATAGAGGCTCTTTTCAAGGCTTTTGCCTATGCACTCAGAAGGGCTGTGGCAATAGAAGGAGAAGGAATTAAAAGCACAAAAGGTGTGCTTTAACCTTTTTTAATATCACTTTTTCAGAACTTGCTCCTTAATTTATCATAGAAGGCCTGTTCTTTTCCTTTTGTTTTCTTGGAGAGTCTTTCCACTATCAATTCAGGAGTGCTCTTTGCAACATAATTATAGCGAGGACTCCTGTCAACAATAAGGTTCAGGTCAGAGTCTAGTCCACTTGCCTCGATTCCATCAACCCTTATGTCACAGGTGGTGTTCTCCATGATCTGCTCTGAAAGATGGGAAACGAATATTGACATAGTATCATCATTCTCGCTAAGCACCTCCAGGATACCTGCCATGATCTTAGCAGATGCACCTGGCTCTGTTATTGATTCAAGCTCATCTGCCAGTACGAATTTTGAAGACTCATCAGCAACGACAGAGAATTCTGTGAGCGTTGTCTCGAAAGCACCTGCATCAAGTGTCCCTTTAGACTTGGCAAAGTAGTACATCGATTCCGTGAGAGAGATCTCCATAGCTTCTGCAGGAACAGGGAAACCCATATGCGCAAGGATAATACTTTGTGCCAGAAGTTCCAGAAGTGAGGTCTTACCTCCTGAATTTACACCACTTAACAATACGACCTTACTCATCTCATCTTCCGGAGAGAAGCTGTTCTCACCTACTGAGTAGTCTATAGGTATAACATCGCCATGTCTGGAAAGCAGGAAAAGGTTCCTTCCGTTCTTAAAACCAATTCCAGTGCTTGTAGAGATAGCAGGCATAACAAGACCATATGTACATGCAAAAGAACCTATGGCAAAACCCACATCGAAATCAAGGACCTCTCGGGCAAGTTCCCGGGACAGCTCCCTGTAGGAAGACAGGATACGTGAAACCTCACGCTTATGGTTGAACTTTCTCTTCTGGGAACTTTTTATGAGATATTGCTTCAAAGCACCAAGGCTATCAACATCCGCTTCCACCGGATGCATGATATCTTCCGGGAAAAGTGAATCCACCATCAACCGTTCTTTCTTCTCAAGCTGAAGGTCATTGCATATCTTTTCGATCCCTTGTTTGATTATCGAGTGATAACTCTTGTGAAGCGTCTTACCAAGCATATCCTTAAGCTCAATAGAGCCGTTCATGACCTTCAGCATATCCTGACCACTTAATGTCATTTGACTCTTCTCAAGACACGAGTTGAGTTCATCATTAACGAAGGTCACAGACTCCGATACGCAAGACGGAAGTCTTTCAATTGCACTGGTGATCCTGTCAAGTTCTTCATCGGTACCATGGACAATATCACCATCCTCATCGATCAGAGATAATGTTGAAGCCAGAAGTTCAAGAGTATCATCGTCCATCCGGTCAAAGAAGCGGATCCCTTTGGAACGCAACAATCTTACGGCCTTTATAGAAGATTCCAGTGACTTTAAGTTCCTGGAAAATGCAAATATTTCCTTCTCGGGTACAACCTTAAAATCCTCAAGGTCCTGCAGGTCAGTAATGAACTCAGGTTCTACATCCTCCGGAAAGTCGAAAGCCAGATAATCATCACCTACAGCGATCACCTGTGAAAATCCTCTGGAAACATCGATGAACTCCGAAAGCGAACGGGTAAAATGAACATCAATGAGACCTGCAAAACGCTTCCTTGCATACTCATAGCTATCCTGATCAGATGTTATGATGACCCTGTCCCTTACCTTTGGATATTGATGCTTGAAATTAAGCTGGGAGACTTTAGGAAGCAATTCTGCTATTGCCCCATCCCCTTCAAGGACAGTTGCTGTTTCCATATAGTAAGAAACTGACCTGCGTATCTGCATGATCTTTTCAGCCTTACTGCCAGGATATGGGAAGAACACATGTAGTTTATCTCTTGAATAACGTGTGTGTGCGAATTCCTTGATGATATCCAGAAGTTTCTCATAGACATCCATTGATTCCCTGGTCCTCAGGAAATCGGTCACATTAACGCCTTCCACCCTGGAAGCTACATCCTGTATGAGAGAAATAGCATAACGCTGCCCAATACCCTCTACCTCGGATATGCTGGCAATATCACCAGCAAGGATGGCATCAAGTGCCTGATCCTCACTGCCAAAATGTTCAACAAAGCGTTTTGACATCTTATCCCCTATCCGGGGAATGTCCTGTAGTGACCTGACCTCAGCTATCATTATACCTCCGACCGAGAAGCAAAACTATCCAGAGTACAGTTTGCAATTCCCCTTTCAACCTTGTAACTATCCCTTTCTGACATCTTGCTCATAGATGCCGATGCTTTGGGTTGTAAGCCCCTTGCATGACCTTTGTTCCTTCTCTTTGGAATGAACTGTGAATCATAATACATATCCCACAGGTCGTCTACCTCATCATGCATATCTGCAAACTCCAGACTTCCTGCAAGAGATGCAGGAACCTGTGTGTAAGTCTCCAGTCCTACATGGCCACCATTACCGATCCATGCAATATCCCCTTCTATCACTGAAACAGGAAGATCGGGATTCTTCCTTGCAAGCCAGCGACAGAACATGTCACCTATCTGATGAGGAGAATCCACCTTCACAGTAAGTACTCCATTGACAGAACATGGACGGGCGAACATACACAAGCGATGATATGAGCGGCTTACATCACGCATATAATTGTAATATTTCTTACCTGTAACACTCTTCCCGGAATAAAGTAGTTCAGCATTGCCTTCGCACGAACATAGAAAATGTACAAGCTCGATCGCTCTTGAACTTCTGTGCCTTAGAACCAGAGAGATGTAGCCTTCGACATCAGGATCACGCTGGAACATCCTTAGACGCTGCTTTCCAAAAAGAGCATTCACGAGTTTAGTAGTATCCTTAGTACCCCTGAACCCAAGAGCCTTGACATTTTCAATACCTGAAAAGTCCATCTTTTGCTGCAGATCTTCCCTGTCCTTTGCAGATATGAGTTCACAGCCGAGATCATCCATCAGTTCCATACAGGCAAGAAGGATACCTTCAACAGATTCCCTGAAAGCCACTATCATGCGCCTACCCCTGCAAAAGAGAAAAGGTTGGTTTGCCTTTTTCCATTGATCTCAATGAACGGACGTGCACGGGTAAGTACAACACCCATACGTGCAAGTTCCTTCTCCGAACTTATTGGCCTTGACCGCAGGATCCTGTTAGCTCCTACAGGACCGATCCCGGGTACCCTGAGAAGGTCCTCCCTGCTTGCAGTGTTGATGTTAACAGGGAACATATCAGGACTGCATGAAGCAAGCAGCATCTTGGGATCAACATCAAGAAGGAATCCATTATCATCAAGAACACCATCAAGGTCACGTGCTGTCAGGCCATAGTCCTTCAAAAGATACGAGGTCTGATATAGCCTTGTTTCCCTCCAAAGAGGTGAAGCCTCATTGTTCTCAAGAGGTGTAGATGGAACCGGATCAAAGCTCATGAAATAAGGCCTCCTTAGTTCATATTTGTCCATGAACCTCTCAACGGTCCCGATGATCTCTCTGTCTGGCTCCTGTAATGCACCCACTACGAACTGAGTGTCATTGGCACCTATGATCCTGCCTCTGAAACCCTCCTCACGTCTTTTCTTGTTAATGAGGTCACGGGTCCATTGTAAGCGCTGGAGAACATCGTTCTTATAATCGAAGTTCGGACATATTTCAGAATAGTTCATTGAACTTGTTGTCTCTGCATTCACACCGAACTTATTTGCAGTATCAGCGATCTCCTCAAGAAGATACTTCGGGGTCCCGGGCATCACACGGATGTGAACGTAACCTGTGAAGCCCTGTTTACGCAGAAGACTTGCAACCTCAAGTTGTTTTTCTGCGGTCCTCTCAGCATCACCTATTACGCCAGAGGATAGAAAGAGTCCCTCTATAGCATTCCTTCGATAGAATGACCATGTGATCTTCACGATCTCCTCGGGAGTTAATGATGCACGCACAGAATCCCTGCCACACCTGTTAGGACAATACGTACACTCCCCAGAGCACGCATTGGTCATCAGGGTCTTATAGAGCTGTATACAGCGGCCATCCGGTCCAAAGGCATGACAGACAGCGCTCTGATTGCAACTGTCGTATTTCGTGCCTTCGGACAATACTCTCATCCTTTCCATAAGCGTCATATGGTGCTCATTAACAGGACTTCTGTGGGTCATCAATGAAGCAATATGCAGGGTATGGATATAAGTAACTGGCAAGCGGGGTGAAAGTATTACCTCGAAGGATTTTGAAAAATAAAGCCACCGGAAGCCATAAACAAAATATAAGAACAGAATTAGAAAGAGGAAAGAATGTATATTGATATCACGAAGATATCGAACATGTAGACATAAAGAGGATCATTCCTCTTTAATCTTAACCTTCACTTTCAATATACTTATAGGCTCCAGTTTCTTCCACATTACAGTAGAATTACTGTCAAATTTGAATTCATTAACGTTCTTATCGGAGAATACACCATCTACTTCATAGATGAAAAAGCCCTCTTCGCCATTTGTAGAGACAATATTATCCTGACCGTGTACATTCTTGACCTCCACGACTGCAGCCTTTTTGAGAGCTTCCAGAAGTGTAGCTCCTTTGTCAACTTCAACTGTTCTTGAAGGTGCAAATATATCCAGTGCATTGAAGATGTTCTTGTTGTTCAATTGCAGGACGTGCGTCTTACCGTAGACCTTACGCAGAATAAGATCAGCATCTTCCAGGATATTTGCATGCTTTGCAGCAACAGGAACAGATATGCTAAGTTCCCTGGCAAGTTCGGAGATATGCATCTCACCCTCAGTAAGCTTTTGCAGCATCCTGAGTCTTGTCTCACTACCAAGAGCACTGAAAAGTTTCAAGCGATCAGTGTTCTCCGGGTTCTCGGAATCATTGTTATCGAGAGTGCTCATAAATAGAAGTAATTGATGAGTCACATATATAGTTTTCTATGTAAACCATGCAGAAAACGGGTCAAAAATGAAATAAATATAAAAAAAATACTAAAAATAAAAAAATAAAATATGTCCACAGTCAGATTATCATGAGTGCAATGCACGCCTCTGCATAGCTATCTTCTCATCCAGAGAATGAATATCATTTGAAACGAACTCATGTGTCAGAAAATCAGGGGATACAAGATCAACGATCTCAGAACATCTTTCACTTGTAAATGGCATATGGTGATCCATTTGTTCAAGGACACCCATTACAGAGATAAGACGTTCATGAAATGACATCTCATCAAAACCCGATGGCACTTCCAGCTCCAACGACCTGCGCATATACTCTCCTGAAAGACTGCAATGGAAATGCATGCCTTCGATCCTTTCTATGAACTCCGCCGAATGAGCTGAAAGGACATCAAGGACCGTGTCAATTGCACAATTCTCATCATCGCAGCTCAAAGTTGCATTCATCAGGTGTCCCGTATCAAGCACAAAGGCCCAGTTATCAAAATCCAGCATCTCAGCAAAATGTTCTACGTTCATGGGTTCAAGGAATGTAAGACCCGGCCACCACAGATTCTCGAAAAAGAGCCTGACCGGCGGTTCCCCTCCGGGATACATGGACACAGCTTTATTTAAGAACTCAGCCGTGGTCGCCAGCACATCATGGTCCGTGCAATCAAAACAACGCGTGAACACCTGTTCCATTTCAGCATAGGAAACATGGAACACACCATACGAAGCATCAAGTTTTGCTGCATTATCAATGGAAGCCCGGAAATTATCAATGACCTCATCACGGCTCCCTCCTCCAAAAACATAAACCTTTTCGAACTCTTCCATTTCCTGGGAGAAAGCGGAAGGGTCAGCCCATGCCCTGTGCCTCCCCATCCAGTACGGCAGATGAACACCTTCTATCAGGTCAACTGGCACTTCCGGAAGTGGAGATGAATCCACAAAGAGCTCCAGGCCATCAAGATCATGCCTGACTAGAAAATTCCGGATCAGGTCCCAATCACTATCGAACATCTTCATATCGGTCTCGTAAAGGGACAGGTTCATCAGTTCTTTCATTTTCACACCAATATTATGGAGTTATTTTTCAAATGCAGTGTTACAGAGACCATCTGTATCACAGTTCTTTGCAAGCCATGCAGTAACACGTATCCAGTTCTCAATGATAGTATCCTTCTCATCAGTAAGGATATCGAAAGGAATGGAAGCTTCGATCCCAAGCATCACGGGCAGACCCTTCATAATTGAAACCGCCACCTTCCTGCCAGCGGTCTCAGGTACAAGACCCCAAGAGATCTCATCCACTATATGAAGTATAGACCCTGTGGCACTTACAAGTGCAGGACTTTTCGATAACTCCCGTAGTATCTTGAAAAAGGCTGCCTTACGATTATCCCCTTCCATATGGGAAGCTACCTTCCAGTAGTGACCCTCATCGATACCGAACCTCTCAAGTCTCACAAGCATATCCCTCTGTGAAAGGACCGTCAGATCAGACTGCATCTCAAGTGCCTTGTGGGTACATTCGATCACAGCCTTCCCTATAAGCTCACCAAGTTTGGAATGATGTCCTGCATCCGTTAACAACAAAGAGCTTGTGCCATCTGCCACCACAGCTATCATATCGGTCCCCGATCCCGTGGCAATTCCATTAGAATAACGACTGGGTGCCATGAGTTGCTGCAAAGCTGCAGTCTTTGCTTCGGTTGCAGTGATAACCGCCCTTGCCATTGCATAATCAGGAAGGTCTGCACCGATGACAAGAATAGTATTTATGGTCCCCTGAATGAACTGATGAGAACCGTCTTCCTGATAATATGATGCAGGATCTCCGGCACGGCCACCATTGACCTCTATGCCAGCAGTTATTATAGCAGTAACTTCCACACCACGGAACGATCTTGTGACTATTGAAACGTTGTCCATATTAGCAGCTGTCAAAAGCCCGGTGGATGTGTCAGGGTCCTCTCCCAGCCTTTTTGCAATAATAGAAAGATAAGCAGGTATGCTGCCGCCATCCAGTTCCTTAGGAGCATGTTTGCCCTTTGGGACCCTGTGATTGAAAATGGTCCTGATATCCTCCCTGTAACCACCGTTGAGCCAGGATGTTGTCAGCGTCTTCCTTCCTTCCGGCAGACTGAGAACAATAGAATCCTTTTGTCTGTATACTTTTTCCTTTCCCGTGGTCTCAAAAAGAAGAATGTTCTTCTTCTCTGAACTTCCTTCCTGAGACTCAGGGATGGTATCCTGATCATCTGCTTTTTGGGACCTTTCTGACATGGGAACCTCAACGCCATTATTCTGTTCTTATGTTAATTTCCTGATACGATACCCTAAATGGAAAATACAGGAAAATAAAACTCATTAAAGAGTATATCCCGGTGTGCATTAAATATCTTTTGAATTTGAACAGAGGAAGGGATCAGGCAGACATCATACCCTTAGTTCCTCATGCTCGGGCAATTTATGTGGTACATCAATTGCTATTCCAGACCTCAGTAACTTTGTGACATAAGCCCTTGCCCACAAGAAGATGAACATGGACCCCATGGCATTACCTATGACCATTCCCCACCAGATACCGATCAATCCCATATCAAGACTGAAAGCAAAGAACACTGCAAAGATGGGGACAAATATCAAAGCACGCAGAATTGTTGCGAGGAGAGCATTCAGACCTTTCCCAACTCCCTGGAAAAGAGCCGATGAGAGCATTCCAAGTGATACCATCGGGTAAAATATACAGATGATCCTGAGGAAAACTATGAGATCATCAGTGATGTGAGCAGCACTATCCGAAAGGGTGAATACTGTAGCTATCTGCGGGGCAAAGACGAAGGTAAGAATAGCAATACCGGTCTCTACAAGAAGACCGACCTTCATGGAATATATGTGTGAGAAGGATACCTTATCGTATGAACCCTCACCATACGCAAAACCTGACAATGTCACAACAGCTGTTGAAACACCTATAAGAGGTGCGATCGCAATGGTGACAACACGCCATCCAACAGTGTAGACAGCCACACCATCAGTGTCACTGACAGCTATAATAATAACATTCATCACAAGCATCATCAATGCCATTGATGTTTGCTGAACTGCAGCAGGAATACCGACCTTGAAGATATCCCTGAGAATATCCGTTCCAAACCTGAAATCCTTGAAATCAAAGGACAGGTAAGTATCTTTCTTAAAGAACAACCAGCTAGCCATCATAACCGAGGTTACGCCCATTGACAGTACAGTAGCCCATGCTGCACCTGAAACACCCATACCGAGCTTATAGATGAATATAGGATCAAGGATTATATTCAGGACCGAACCGAATATCAGGGCATTCATAGCTCTCTTGGTATCACCTTCACTACGAAGGATGGCATTTGCAACATTTGTAAAGAACAAAAGGATACTGCCACCAAAGATGATGCGACCATATTCACTGGCCATACCAGCCGTCTTTCCAGCACCTATGAGTACGAATATAGGTTCGGCAAATATGTAAAGTGGAATCGTGAAAGCTGCTGAAAGCAGCACCATAAGGATCATAGTATGGACAGCAACATTATCTGCACCAACCTTATCCTTAGAACCAAGTCTGCGGGATATTGCTGATCCGGCACCTACTCCAAGCCCGTTAGATAATGCGATGATAACAAAGAAGAACGGGAAGACAAAACCCACGGCTGCAAGGGCATCCGCACCAAGACCCGATACCCAGAAGGTATCTACAAGATTATACAGGGTCTGTATCGACATACCAAGCATCATTGGCAGTGCCAGCTTGATCATAGCCTTTTTGGGATCACCCAGCAAAGCCTTCATTCCTGATGTTGATCTCACATATCCGGGTTTCACACCAGCTTCATTTCCGTTGTTTTTATCAGCCATTCAAAGTCTTCCTGGTCTCGTTCTCTTCTGCGATGTTCATGGCTGCTTTTCCAATAAGGGCGATGAACATAGCCTTTTCTTCATCATTGAAACCCTTAAGAAGAACATCATTGAGCTTTGCGCTTATGTCGAACAATACAGATTCCATCTCATGCCCCTTATCGGTAAGATAGATACAATAAGCACGCTTGTCATTGGGATCCCTTTTCCTTGAAACAAAACCCAGATCTTCAAGCTTGTTCACTGAGCGGGTGATGGTTGCCCGGTCATACCTCAACATGCTTGCAAGTGATTCCTGACTGACACCCTCATGATGTAGCAGACGCATTAAAAAGGGAAACTGGCCGCTTCCAATTCCGTAGGGTTCAAGTTCCTTTGAAAGATAGATATTTATCGATCTGAAAAGATGCGAAATGTCCCTTCCAATCGATTCATGCTTTTTTATGCAGCAAATTGATCCATGGCCGCTCTCATTCATCGGGATATCACCAAAATAATATTAAACATATTGTTGCTTACGCAATTATTGCATATGCAACTAATTAATAAAAAGATATCCATCTAAGAAAAATACAAAAACCAGTGATAAAAAGAGGATCAGTCAACGAAAAGCTCGACACCCATCAGTTCAAGGAAGATCTCCTCAAGTGATGGAACGATCGTACGCATCTCGACAATATCTCCGCCTTCCGATGCAACCCATTTTGTTGTCTGGTTCACCACATTGATATCATTGGTAATGACCACATAGGTCCCATCCATATCCTTGAAATCGGCAATAATATATCCATCGATATTATCCACCTTGAACTCAAGACGATACTGGATCTTACCATATTCCTTACGGATCTCCTCGGCAGTACCAAGTGTCACAAGCTTCCCATTCTTAAGGATCAGGATCCTGTCACAGAGACTCTCGACCTGATACAGGTTATGGGCAGTGAATATAATGGTCTTTCCTGAGCTTTTCAGTGAGCGGACATAATCTGTGATATATCTGGAGGTCATTGGGTCCAGACCCGATGCAGGCTCATCATATATCAGGATATCAGGATCATTGATAAGTGAACGTGCTATGGCAACCTTACGTTTCATACCTTTTGAGAGGTCACCTATCTTCTTGCCATCGGCATTGAGAGCAAGATCAAAAAGAAGTTCACGTATCCTTTTCTTTGCGCGGTCTTTGGGAACACTGTACAATTCAGCAAAGAACATCAGGTAATCTTCCACACCCATGCTCTCATAGAGAGGGGACTCTTCAGGAAGGAAACCAAGGAAAGATTTGATCTCAACAGAATCATTTGAAACATCAAGACCTTTCATGTAGATATTACCGGAAGTAGGTCTGATCAGACTGCTGAGCATCTTCAAAGTAGTGGTCTTACCTGCCCCGTTAGGGCCCACTATACCGAAGATCTGCCCTTTTGAAACTGAAAAAGAAAGGTTATCAACAGCAACAAAATCGCCATATTCTTTTCTGAGTCCGTTAACTTCGATTATCCCAGGTTCCACAATATGACTATATTCGTTACTATATATAAACGATGTTATAAAATAATAGAAAGCATAGTTGGGAACAACTATGCATTAAGCCTCAAAGCCTGGACATATGCACATCCAGCTGAGGGAACGGGATCTCAATATCTTCCTTACCGTATGCTGCATGTATTGCTATTGTAAGGTCGTTCTTAACAGCCCAGAAATCACCTGTGTTGACCCAGGCACGCAATTGCAGGTTCACGGAGGAATCCGCAAGTTCAGTTGTTACAACTGCCGGAGCAGGGTCAGCAAGCACACGGGAATCCTGTTTGATCACATCCATAGCGACCTGTACTGCTCTTGGGATATCCGTTGCATAAGCTACGCCAACATCCACACCAACTCTGCGTGTTGGCATACGAGTAGCGTTAACAATTGGACTGCCCCATACGATCTTATTTGGTACTGTGATGAACTGATTATCAGGCGTCAGAAGCTCTGTTGCCATGATACCAACTGCATGGACCTTTCCTGAAAGACCATTTACGGTTACAAATTCATCTTTATCGAGAGGTCTCAGGGATGCTATCCACACACCTGCTGCCATATTGTTCAATGAATCCTGCATACCGAATCCAAGGACCAGACCTATGACCGCTGAAAGACCTACGACCACAGAGCTTACATCGACCTTCAGTGCACTCACAACTGCCAGCAACACTGCAACATAGAGCAATGCACGCAGGAAGCGCACAAGGAATTCAACAACAAGCTCAGGAAGCTTCGTCTTTTTCAGGCTGTTCCTGAACATTCCGGTGAGGATACCGGCCAACAAAAGACCGGCTACCAGGACCACCAGAGCAAACACAATATCAGCAACCGTTATGGCTGTATAAGGTATAGTTAAAGCTAATATATCTGCCATTTTACCACTCCTATCTGCTATAATATACGAATAATAATGGTGAACTGACTGCATATAACCCTTTTTAATTATATTGCGATCTGTGAAATAGCTATTAATATAATAAGTTACTAATAAAATAATGATGGCAGGCTGGTTAACTATAGCTAAGTGGGAGCTATTACGATCAAAACTTAAATTCGATGTCAAATCAGTGATCATGCTAACATTGTCCCTGATACTGGTGATCATTGCAGCCTATGCTGCGGCCCAGACAGGGATGAGCATGAACCAGAAAATATACCTGGCCGCCGTATCCCAGGCTGATGTACAACCCATCATCGATACCGACCAGAGATTCGATTACGTTGTAGTTGACCGTTTTGCCGCAAGCACCTATTATGAATATGGTGCTGACATGGGCATCATCGGAAGGAACGTCTACCTTGGAGATACACGCAAGGCGGCATCTGCCGGAGATGCACTGGAAAACACTTTCAAGACATACAGAGAACTGACACTGACAGCTTACAATGATGTGAACAACAGTCACCCTGTGTGGGTCACTGTCCATGATCTGGAAAGACCTCAGAACTTCCAGCTTGCAGGAGCAGAAGAGACAGCAGATAGTTTCAGCCGCGGGTTCAATGCAACAACTGGCCTTCCAGAGGGTGTTGATAGCACCGGCGCGGAAGGAGGGTCCAGCGCATCCATCAGAACAGGATCCTCAACTGTATCTCCTGAAGAGATAGCAGCTCTTGATGAAATGGAAGGAAAGACATTCTTTGAGAAACAGACACTGTCCACACCTACAAATTTCTCGCCACCTGTACCATTCACAGCTATCCTTTACGCTTTCCTGTTCATATTTCCGATCTACTTTGTCTCACAGTTCTATTCCACCAGCCTGATGGACGAGCGCACTAACAAGAAAGGAGAACTGGTACTTGCAGCACCCCTCAGAGGAAGGGACGTGATCATCGGTAAGACAGTACCATACCTTCTTATCACTATGGCCATCCAGACAGGTATCACATTTTACATAATCGGCATCCCTTCAACCCTTGCCGGACTTGAACGGGTCGTCCTTGTACTTGCAGCCATACTACCTGTGGTCCTGCTGTTCTTTGCACTCTCATTCTACAGTGCGAT
This sequence comes from Methanolobus profundi, assembly GCF_900114835.1. Lineage (GTDB taxonomy): Archaea > Halobacteriota > Methanosarcinia > Methanosarcinales > Methanosarcinaceae > Methanolobus > Methanolobus profundi. Next base: position 370,332 of record NZ_FOUJ01000002.1, read on the forward strand.
CCTTTCGAGGAGCTTCAAAGAACTGACATTTGCAAGCGTGTTCCTTTCAGTGGTCATATCAGGATACCTGTTCTTCCCTGCAATGTTCGCCAATATACATGCCATCAGCTCCATATCACCTATAACTCTCATAGTCAGGCTTATCGAAGGAGAAGAAGTATTGATGAACACGTATCTTTTCTCCACACTTCCATTCTATTTCGTAGCACTCTCAACATATGCGTTTGGAACATTCATCTTCAGAGAAGAGGACCTTTTCACACAGAAGTCCATAAGTTCAAAGATAGTAGACTGTTTTGAGATGTTCCTTTCATACCCATATGGATCTGTTTTCCTGCTGAGCATTATATTCATTCCTTTTGTCTACATGGCACAACTGATGCTCATTGTCATGCTATTCAACCTGCCTGTGCCCTATTCGATAATTGCCATGATAATCCTCTCGGCCATGGCTGAAGAGATCGTGAAGTCAATTGGTATATACACACTGTTCAAGAGAAAGATAGCCAAATTATCACTGAGGAATGCGGTGAAGTATTCAGTGCTCTCAGGTGCAGGATTCTTTGTGGGTGAAAAGGCGGTTGCAGTTCTTACACTGGCACCTATAGCAAGTTCAGCTTTTGGATCTGTGATGACTATGGGTGCACTGCTCCTGATACCTCTGGTACTCCATACAACCACGGTCCTTGTCAGCTCACTTGTCATGTACAAGAAAGGAACACGTTATTATCTGGCATCAGTGGTCCTAGCAACACTTGTACACAGTATTTACAATATAGTGATCCTCAGGGGGTTGTTCTTTGACTAGACACAGAGTATCTGCGAAAAAGATACAGACCATAGCAAAGAAAGAGTTTAAAGAGCTCATGAGGGAGAAGACCTTCATACTTGCTATCATAATTCAGCTTTTCATAGCATCATTCTCAACATTCCTTGTTATCGGGCTCACATCGTTCTATGACCCGAGTATGTTGAACAATATTGAGATGGAAGATACCAACATTGCAGTCGTTGGACTGGAGAGTGATGAATTCTACCAGATACTATTGCAGGAAAGAAATATCAGGCCGTACCTTTACAATGACTTCCAGCTTGCGTACACTGATTTCTATGAACGTAATGTTGATGCTATCATCGTTACTCCGGCAGGAACAGCTGACGGTACGGGACTGTTGAACGTGGATATCTACCTGCCCAAATCGGAGATAAAAGCAACTGTGGTCTCCCTGCAATTGAAGGAACCACTGGAAAGATACGAGCAGAGTGTAAGAGATGTAAGGACACAGAGACTTCCCGGATATACACCGATCGAGTTCAACATAATAAAGAGAGGAATAAAAGCAACCTCTACATACTTCGAATTCATATATGTGGCATTGCTCCCACTGCTTGTATTTACTCCTGCATTCATATCAGGAGGACTTATTGTTGATTTCATAACAGAGGAGTATGAACGCAAGACAATGGATATGCTCCTTGTGACACCTGCCTCTATGCTGGAGATAGTCAGCGGAAAGGCGATGCTTGCAACATTGATCGTTCCGCTCCAGTCTTTTGTATGGATGTTGCTACTTTCAATGAATAGAGTTGAAATAAATAACTCATTTCAGATACTGCTTACAGTGACCATAGTAGCTTTCATACTTGTGATGGCAAGCACGATCATATCGGTCCTTTTCAAGGACAGAGGAGTCGCACAATTGATCTACTCACTTGTCCTGATATTCCTCTTCATGTCATCCTACCTGTTCACCAACTCCCCACTAAACCTTGTAACACGTCTTTCCATAGAAAGTATAGGTGCACTGGAATCATGGACATGGATCGGCATATACATGTCCGTTGGAATTGTTCTTTACACTGCAATGATAATGGCTGTCAGGCATGACCCACATAACATTTAAAACATAAAAATATATAGATGATAATTGATGCCAATTAAAAAACTGTTCTTTTTAATAGCCATTCTTCTGATACTCACAGCCAACGCTAACGCTCTGGGCATCAGGGAAGAGGATATATGGATATTCCAGGGTGCTTATGAGCTTGGAATAGGGGACAGGGCATATCTTGAAGGTTTCACCCTTAAAGTTTACGAGATAGACAGCACCAATGAAGCATCTACCACCCTTCTTATCTACAGGAATGCTGCGTTCAAAGAAGCCTTTGAGGCAGATACCGGATTGAACAATGAGTATATATACAACAGTGAGCTCAAGATCGATGTCATAGATATTGATAATGACGTGGTATCCCTTGAGATATACAAGAAGAAGACAGAACTTGTATGGATCAACGATATACCGAAGACATCATTCAAGACCGGGGACACACTTTCAGGAGATAATTACCGAATAACCCTTGCAGGCATCAATGAAGAAGGAGCCCTTATAGAAGTTGAATATGAAGGTGAGCAGTTTGAAGGGACCTACGTGTCAGGAGAACACCAGAAGTTCTCTGATGAGTTCATGATCAACATAATATACCTGAAAAAAGACACAAAAGAGGTCTTTATCGAAACACTCAAACCCGGTGCACCGCAGATAATGATCGAGAATGCCGATCTTAAGGATAGTTACGAACCCAACGAGTATGTGGAATACGAGCTTATAGTCACAAACAATGGGACAATACCCCTGCATGGGATCATGCTCACTACTGAATCTGATGACGGTAATGTTGAAGTTGTCAGCCAGCAGCATTCCATACTGGAACAGGGAAAATCAAAGGTCTTCCAGATAAAGGTCGACCCGGATATCGAACCAATGGGAAATGACATCAATATCATCTCGAAGGTCCAGGGTTATGATTACAGAGGGAATGAGTACAATACTGAAGCCACTACAGTAGCACATGTCAAACCATATATCGCTATTGAAAAAGAAGTGATATCAAAGGACAAGCCATCAGAAGATCCGGAGTTTGGAACTGAACAGTATTTCCAGATATTGATAACTCTTGAGAACAAGGCGAATTTCCAGACAGCGGTAACAGTCACTGATGAACTGCCAGAATCATTCATCCCTGATGATCTCGAGGACACGGAATGGGTACTATCCCTTGATGCAGGAGAAACAAAGACAATAGAATACTTTGCATCACCTACAGAACCTGGAGATTTCACATTCACACCTGCCACGGTAGTATGGAAAGATGGTGGAGAAACATACACACTTACATCTGAAGAGATCGACCAGACATTCCATGTGAGCGGCTCGAAGGTTGTCCTGACAAAGAGGATAAGTTCCAGCTATATGCTAATTGGAGAAGAGATAACTGTTCAGATCATAGCCAGCAATGATGGTGACAGAACTATTGATGCTTCCTTCCAGGAGACAATTCCTGAAGAACTTGCCTTTGTAAAAGGTGATGATAACTGGCAGGGCACCCTGGAAGCAGGGGAGAGCAGAGAATTCAGCTACACTTTGAGAGCACAAAGCGCTGGAGAGATATACATACCCGGAACCGAACTTAGCTACACTAATGAGAACGACAGGAAAGATAAAGCGACAACTGATGAGATATTCCTTTATATCGACGAGCCTCTCCCGGGTGATGATGAAGTGTACTTTGAGGAGAGCTATGCTGAAGAGAACATTGACTATACTCCGGTTTCCCATACCACTGAACCAGTTGAGATGACAGGAGTTGGAGCAGCTGGTTTCCTTGCATCATCATTTATCGGTCTTTTTGTGATAATAGCACTTGTACCTGCCTTTGCATATTTATATATAATCAGAATATATAAGTAAGAGAAGTTGTTCAACGGGAGATAAGTAGCATGGAAATAATGGCATTCATAGGATCTGCAATGCTTTTTGCAACATTTGCCGCACTCGTGCTCTTTGTCCTGATAAACATGTCATCAAGACTTGCGCTTCTGATCCTTTTCGTGACACCGGTATTAATTGTTCTTTTGATCCCGGAGATATCCATTGCCTTCCTTTCCTATCAACAGATGCTGCTTGCAGAAGGACTTGTACCTATCAACAATTTCCACATATTACTGATGCTCTGGTCAACTCTTATAGGAATTGTCCTGTACACTGAATTCCTGACATGGTACCTCAGCAAAGGAAGAGGAATGAGAAAGGTGAGAACAGGTACTGGTACAGGTCAGAAGTCAAACCCATTTGCAACTTTCAAGGAAAATCTGGCATTTGCTATCGAGAAAGCAAAAGAAGATATGCAGAACCGTAAGTAATCCCCATATTTTTCCAGTTCATTTTCCATTAAGGTTTATTAGGAATAGGGAGTTTATCCTTATGGGGGAAACATCCTGACAGATGAGAACGAGATAGTTGTAGGTGAGAGTGCAGAAGAAGAAGAAACTGTACTGGAACCATGGAGGTCCGCTTTCTATTCTCTTGTATTTCCCGGACTCGGCCAGATGCACAATGGCGAACAAGGAAGAGGTTCCTACTATTTTGTAATTACTTTCATACTGATAATATCATCATATCTTGTGGTGACGATGCTCATATTGGTGGTCTTCTGGATATACAATGTATACCAGGCCTACACCTATGCCAGAAGATACGAAGCTGCAAAAAAAGCCTAGATCAAAAAAGAAGTAAAAGGAGCATCAACTCCTTTATGCAGGATTGTTCCTGTTGTAAGGTGCAGCTGCAAGAGAAGCGACGTTACCTCCAGCGATATAATTGTAGACCGGCTGTGTAGGTGCAACCCAAACTGCTCCTGTTCCTTCGAATGTCTGAAGAAGACCTTCACCTGATGTCAGTTTTCCTGCAATTCCGCTTCCTGCCCTTACTACACTGAAATTGATAGAATCAGATCTTAGAAGAGCGAAGTTACCATCGACCTGGAGTTTCTCATTATCCAGATTATATTTCAAGATCTCAGACATCGGAACAGGGCTCTCAAGGATGCATATACCAGTTCCGCTGATCTTTGTCTGGAACCAGCCTTCTCCTCCAAGCAAGCCTGCACTTATGTTCTTCTGGCTTGCAACACCAACTTCCAGAGTTGATTCTGAGCAGTAGAAGATACCTTTATCGACAATAATAGAACCGCCTTCAAGTTTCACAATGATGAAATGACTGAAACTTGGTTCAAGGAAAACCTCACCTGTCCCCTTATAGAGAGGGTTGAAAGCTGACTCGTTCGTGAGCTTGTTCTTGAGCATCTTCTTTGCAAGGCCACCAACTCCACCTATGTTGGCATCGCATGCAATGTTACCTTTAAGGAACTGAAGTGCCCCCGGCTCGATTATAACACCACTGTTATCGAGTGTGATCTTCACCTGTTTCAGGGACATACCTGCCTTATCAGCATAATAGAGATTCTTTGCAAGAGCAGGGTTCTTACTGCCGGTCAAAGATCGGTACTCAAGTATCTCTGCTTTGAAGTTGCTTTTATCGGCACTGTCAAGAACATTAATGTTGTCATAGAATTTTTCACTTATGATACCACATCCAAGAAAAACCACATCAATAGCCTTACCCTATTGTTGCAGAGTAAATATATTATTATATAAATAATATATAAGCATATCTATATGGATTTTTAACCTTTCAGCCCACATAAGAAGTATAGATATAAATCTGTCACGGAATCGATCCACAGTGCTACCAAATCCCAGAAAATATGGAACAGAACCTTACAGAATCGCAGTCATTCATGGAGGACCGGGAGCTCCGGGAACTGTAGCAGAGCTTGCTGCGGGACTGGCTGGCAGATCAGGAAAAGGAGTTTTGGAACCTCTTCAGACATCCATGAGCATCGAAGGCCAGATCAGTGAACTAAAGAGAATGCTTAGAAGACACGGAAAACTGCCATTGACCCTTGTGGGACATTCATGGGGTGCATGGCTTGCTTTTTTATTTGCTGCACGCTACCCATCCTATGTAAAAAAGCTGATACTCATTGCAAGCGGACCATTTGAAGAAAAGTATGCCACAACAATAATGCAGACAAGACTTGACCGCATGAGCAAGGAAGGCATAGAAGAGTACCTGCATCTCAGTTCAAAGATGAGCGACCCTTCTGTCAGGAATAAGAACCATTTCTTCACCAGATTCGGAAAGCTCATGTCATCTGCCGATTCATTCGACCTTGTACCCTTTGAAGAAACACATCTTGGTTTTCACCATGATGTGAACAAGAGCGTATGGAGCGAGGCAAGCTACCTCAGGAAAAGTGGAAAACTCCTGAGGACAGGTTTCCAGATCAAATGTCCGGTGGTTGCGATACATGGATGTTATGATCCGCACCCGTTCGAAGGTGTGGAAGAACCATTATCAAGAGTTATCATTGATCTTAGATTCATACTGCTGGAAAAATGCGGGCACTATCCGTGGCTGGAAAGACATGCTTCTGAGGAATTCTACCAGTTGATGGAAAAAGAGGTCATCTAAAAAAAGAAATTATAAATAAAAAGAGAAGAAGGATCACTCATCACCAACATCGTGATAGTAATACTCTCCCTTTGCTTTCTGTTCTCTGTCAAGTCTTGAGTCTGGCTTGTTGACCCTTGGTCTTGATGTATCCTCATCACGCCTGAATGTGATATCCAGATTTGCCAGGAACTTGTTCATACCATCCTGCATACTGGAAGGTTTGTGTGCCTTACCGTAGACTGCAGGTTCACCCTCGAACACTATAAGACGTTCACTGAGCATATCGATCATGTAGATATCGTGGTCTACTACCATTGCGGTCTTACGGTTGTTCTCTGCAAACCTCTTGATGACCTTGGTCGCCATGGAACGCTGCTCTACATCAAGATGGGCACTTGGCTCGTCGAGAATGTACATATCAGCATCCTGCATGAGACATGCTGCAATGGCAACTCTCTGGAGTTCACCACCACTGAGATCTGTGACAAGACGTTCGTAGAACTTCTCGATGTTCAATGGTTTAGCGATCTCTGACTGGAAATAACTGCTATCGAACTTGTTGGAGATACCACGCAGGAAATACTGCACAGGGATCGGAGTGTCAGCTTTAATGTACTGAGGTTTGTACGCGATCTTGATATCAATGTCCAGTTTACCCTCATCAGGTTCTATCTCCCCTGCAAGGATCTTAACGAACGTGGATTTTCCGATACCGTTAGGACCCACTATACCGAGCACCTCACCTTCTTTCAGCGAGCCGTCATCAGTGGACAGAGAGAAACCTTCCCCATATTTCTTGGAGAATGCGTCATAATCAACAAGAGTGTTGATATCGGTCTCGACCCTTGGGGGATGCACTTCGAACTTGATGGCATCGGTGCGTATACGCACATTCTCTTCAGGCAGGTAGCCTTTGAGATACTGGTTGATAGCAACACGCACACCTTTTGGATGTGTGACCACACCGTAGGCTCCCGGTTCACCGTATGCAACGTGAACGACATCAGCAAGCATGTCAAGTATCGCAAGGTCGTGCTCAACAACGAGCACAGCCTTATCCTTAGCGATCTCCTGGATGAGCTGTGCGGAGTTGATACGCTGGTGGATATCAAGATAAGGACTTATCTCATCGAAGAAGTAGAAATCAGCATCCTTAGCAGCACATGCTGCAATGGCAACTCTCTGGAGTTCTCCACCACTGAGCTCTGTTATCTTGCGATCAAGTACATGTGAGAGGTTGAGACGTTCCACAAGTTCCGGGAGTGCACCCTTTTCATCTGTCTTGTCCAGAAGTTCACTGGTCTTGCCCTTGAATGCCTTTGGAATAAGGTCAACATACTGTGGTTTCTGGGAGACTGTGATGTTACCGTCCACAACATCACTGAAATAATCATATAGAGCAGTACCTGCGTAGTGCTCAAGCACCTTTTCCCAGTTACCGGTATCTTGTGAGAAGTTAGGTACAAGTGTACCGGAGAGGATCTGAACTGCGGTACTTTTACCGATACCGTTAGGACCGAGGATACCTGTGACCCTTCCTACCTGTGGGACAGGCAGACCGTAGAGTGCGAAACCGTTGGGTCCGTACCTGTGGGTCGGTTCTTTAAGGGCTTCAGGAAGCCCGATGATCATAATAGCATCAAAAGGACATTTATGAATACATATTCCACACCCGACACACATTTCCTCAGATATGTACGGCTTTCCGTCCTCTCCGAAGACAATGGTCTCATCCCCGGTCCTTACACGGGGACAGTATTTCTCACATTCATGACTGCAGCGTCTTGGCTGACATCTGTCTTTATTCAATATGGCAATTCGCATGTAGGATCCCTGTCAATAGAATGAAATAAATGATAAAATGAAAAAGAGAAGATCAATTAAGGAGCAGTGTCCATGTCACCAGACAGAAGTCTATAACGATGAACTCAACATAGAACCAGTCCTTGAAGCCAAATTCTTTGGCCTTTATCTTAAAGATAGGGAATGAGAATTTCATTACATAGAAGGAGAGACCTACTATGAACATCATGATCACATACCACTTAATGGTGGGGTCATCGGCGACACCAAGTTGTAGATTGGCAATTATACCTGCTATTATTCCGATAATAGCTGCAACTGCCGTTTTGATGATACCCTCCTTGTGAGCTAATCTCCTTTCCTCAGGAGTTTTAGCCTTGTATCCCGGTCTCCTGCCGGAACCTGATGAAGTAGGAGCTGGTTGTGTATTATCAGCAGACTCTTTAGTTGATACTTCTGCTGATTGTTTCTTCTTGGATGATTTTGACAATTGATCTGATCTCCTGGTACAACTTGGATAGTGTGGTACTATAAACCCAGATAGTTATATAAATGTTTATCCTGCACATGGCAACATTATACAAATTCATTGCTCAGGACATTATCGATCTCATCAATAGAAAGTGCATTAAAACCGATAGAACCGAGATGTTTTGCGAATCTTCCCGGTCTGTGACCATTGGGATGATAGACCACAGTACATTCGGGATCTATATCTTCTACCATGCTCACAAGACCCCTGGCATCCAGATGATCACTTATCTGGATCGCAGGATAACGATAATCGCTACGCCCGGTCATGACAAATTTTGATATATGGGATGGCAACGTGCCAAGGTCCCACGGAGGGACAATGCTTATGCAATCACTACAGGACTCACCGATATAGGACAGTTCACCTGCATCATCAAGAAGAGTACGTGTCAGGGCCAGGGATTGTTCATCCATCTCAATGACCCCATCATAACCAAGTTCCCTGAGCAGCTCCACTGCCCTCTGTGCCTTACCGAATGCATAGGCTCCAAAAGCTATGGATGGATTATCCTTGAAAGCACACTCAAAACCTGAGATATCATCCTCGAAATAGCAGGAGGTGTCCCCTGGATCGCCATAGTTGGCCTCGGTTATCAGGACATCACAGTCAGGAAGCATGGAAGCATCCTTTACATCACCTGTCACAAGTATCCTTGTACCAAGTTCGTTCTCCCAAAGGAATGAGGTTGAACCAACTGTGTGGAAGTTGTGGAATGTCCTGACCTTAACGCCCTTTATCTCTACGGTGTCTCCTACCTTGAACGTTCTTCCTGCATACTTGCGCTGGTGACGTATCTCAAGTGCAATAGCAGTTTTTTCAGAACAGACCGCACGGTCGGAGAGCATTGCAGATTTGCCATGGTGATCAGAATGTGCGTGAGTAATAAGATAAGCATCGGGTTGTTTGTATTTTGCAGGAGTACGACTGGTGTCCACGGAAAATGTTACAAGGTCACCTTCAACGGACCTGAACTTAATAGAAAGATGTGGCTTGAAAGAGCCGCGGGAGTTCTTCTCCCTGAATACCATCACACCAAGGTCGACCAGTTCCTTCAATTTGCTAAACCCTCGAAGCTAGATCGATCTTAAGTTATTTACGTTTTTGGAAAATACGAAGGAAAATTATTACAAAAGAATAAGAGAGAAATAAAGAAAAGATGCTTAAAGCACCTTGTTCAGTTCCTCAATAAGGATACCGGCAGTTGTGAGGCCAGTAAAGCGCTTTGCAACGTCACCATCTTTGAGAATGATGAGTGTTGGCACTGCCTGAATACCATACTGTGCAGCAAGAGCCTGGTTCTGGTCAACATCTACTACCTTTACCTCGATCTTGTCACCGAGTTCTGCTTCTACCTTTTCAAGATGTGGTTTCTGCATCTTGCATGGTCCGCACCAGGTTGCACTGAAATCTAAAAGTTCCACTTTGCTCATATGTAAACACCTCTGTATGTATAGTAATGAATTGATTATTTTTAGTTATCGATGCACGCAATATATGACCTGACCGAAAGACCTGCTATTGTATGATCCCCAGAATTCAGCAGTCCCTTAAAATCGGTAATGCATATTGCATACACAACCATAGCGATATAAGCATAAATAGTTTTCGCTTACTTTATATACTCACATGCGTCTGATCTTCGATGTAAGATCGAGCGGTTTTGCATAATACGGTGCTGTAGTGACGATGATATCCACATACTTTGCATACTGAGATATCATACCCAGGTCGATCCCACCCACTGCGATCTCAATTTTTGGATTCAGGGCACGCAGTTCCGGTACGAATGTCTCTAGCTCTTCGGGACTGTAGTGATCAAGGAGCAATATATCTGCCACCGGAGCAGAGTCCAGAGCCTCTTGCCTTGTACGTGGCTCGATCTCGATCTTCCTCATTGCTTTGAGCTTTACCTGTTTCTCCATGACATCAAGATGGTTCTGTGTTACAAGAATGGAATCGCTCAAAGAATTACGATGATGATCCCCTCCACCGATCTTCACAGCCTTTAGCTCATATTTACGGAAACCCGGATGTGTTTTTCGACTTGTAGCTATCATTATGTCAGGGTTCGATTTCCTTGCAAGCTCAACGGCAAATCGGGTCTTTGACGCGATAGAGCAGACCATTGAAAGGAAGGTCTGGGATATACGCCAGAGTTTGAAAAGTGTCGGGAGATCCCCCTGAGCCTCAAAGATAACATCATTTGGATTGAACTCCGCACCGTTGTCAACCATGCTCACAACCTCAAGACCATTCTTCCTGTAGAACGCTGCAAGATCATCCATACACGCTGCCACCCCGTGTTCCCTTGATTTGATACGAAGCCTTCCACTACCTTCTATACCAAGGAACTCTGTGGTCTCGTCGCCGTAAGGACAATCCTCCGAAAGATAAAGGTCAAAAAAATCGATCATGGTGCTCACCTGTTCATATAATAGGTAGAGTATAGTTCATAACTGTTGCTATTTTTGTGGCTCCGTAGAGACTCACACTCAAATGGCTCATGCACATCTAACATACCTGCAAAAACCATCAACAAACAAGAAACAACACGACCACCCGCCGCAGGCGGCACATTCCGTCACCGCCATTCCACAAACGATCGAAATCACGCAGTTATTGAAAATTGCTGAGTTCAAAACAACTTTCGACATAAATATATAGACTTCGTGATATTTTGCACTTATAAAAATAATCTATTTAAACTAAATGAATAAGCCGATCATGCTGGCTGAAACCAGAAAACAGAAGGATATGTATGCGATGTTTAGAAAAAAGATAGTATCAGCCATTGTATTTTTACTGATGATCGGGTCATGCACCCTGATCGCAAGTGCAGACCAGACGAACGACTCCGACAAGTACACTTTCACGAATTACGGTGGAGAGGTCTACACACCGGAACCGATGGAGTTTGGAGCGAACCTGAAGGACAATATTACTCTGGAGAATGGAACCGAAAGGAAACATCTTTTACTCCAATTCTATGACAACTCCACTGATGACCAACTTTTGTTGTTAGAAGAATATGGAGTTCAAATTTTAGATGTTGCCGCTGATGATACTTATATCGTTTCAATGCCCACAGAATATACTGCTGCCGATTTGCCGGACAATGCAGGGCTGCGATGGATGGGCAAGATCCCAGTTGAGAATAAGTACGACCATATTCATGGTTTAAACGTTCCTGAATGGGCATATACAGAGGATGGACAGGTAGAATTATGGTTGATCTTCTACGAGGATGTTACGTATGAAGAAGCACAGGAAATTGCTAGGAAATACTCAGTAGCATCTCCTCAATTCAACGAATACCCATATTCGCTTGATTGTCTTATCACAACAAACGAAAGCAATATCACAATAATAGTGACTGAAGACTCCATAGAAAGCGTAGGTTATCCTGAGGGAGCAGCGTTCGATGAAACTTCAACAGAAACTCCAGGCTTCACAACAACCATCGGGATCCTGACACTTACACTAATAGCTGTTCTCAAAGGAAACACAAGACAAAAAAGAAAATGAAAGGAGGAGATCAGTCCTCCAGTGTTGAAACGTCTCCGGGGTCCTGGCCGAGTTCCTGTGCCTTGAGCAGGCGGCGCATGATCTTGCCGCTTCGGGTCTTTGGCAGTGATTCCACGAACTCGATCTCCGATGGCATGGCTATTGGACCGAGGTTCATCCTGACATGGTAGACGAGATCGGTCTTGAGTTTGGCACTGGCCTCGAAGCCCATACGCAGGATGATGAACGCCTTGATGGAATCTCCCTTGAGCGGGTCTGGTTTGCCGATGACAGCAGCCTCTGCAACCGCCTCATGTGAGACAAGGGCACTCTCTACCTCCGCACTGCCGATGTTGTGACCTGCAACGATCAGGACATCATCGGAGCGTCCGAGGATCATGATGTAACCGTCCTCATCCTTAACAGCAAGGTCGCCGGCTGCATAGTAATTGCCGATAGTGTTCCAGTACTGGCAATATCTCTCATCGTTGTTGTAGACAGTCCTCATCATGGAAGGCCACGGTTCCTTAATGACAAGGAAACCACCTGTTCCAGCAGGTACAGATTCACCGTTCTCATCAACAACATCCGCAATGATACCAGGGACAGGTCTGCCTGCAAATCCTGGCTTCATGGGTTCTCCAACTGCTGTTGTCAGCATATGCATACCGGTCTCGGTCTGCCACCATGTATCAAGGATCGGACATTTCTCCTTACCTATGACACGGAAGTACCACTCGAAAGCCTCCGGGTTGAGAGGTTCACCGACAGACCCCAGTATACGCAGGGAACTGAGGTTGTACTTTTCAGGCCATTCCTCACCCATCCTCATGAACATACGGATAGCTGTAGGTGCAGTGTAGAGGATCGTGACATCGAACTCTTCCACCATGCTCCACCAGACACCAGGGTCAGGATAATCCGGCGTTGTCTCGGATATCATGATCGTAGCACCCATTGAAAGCGGACCGTAGACAATGTAACTGTGACCTGTGATCCATCCGGGATCTGCAGTACACCACATGACATCATTGTCCTTCAGGTCGAACATGTTCTTCGTGGTGTAGTAGGTCCCTACCATGTAACCACCACATGTGTGGACAATTCCCTTTGCCGGTCCGGTGGTACCACTGGTATAGAGAATGAACAGGGGGTCCTCTGAATCCATTACCTCAGGTTCGCACTCCTTTTCGACATCCTCCATGATCTCGTAGAAATCGACCTCGATCTCAGAGAAAAGCTCAAGCTGTGGGGTCATTCTCCTCAGAACAACGATCTTCTCAACGGATGATGAATTGACAACAGCCTCATCTACAAGTGTCTTAAGGTCGATACGCTTTCCACGTCTGAGGGTCGCATCTGCCGTAATGACGATCTTTGCCTGTGCATCCTTTATCCTTGAATGCAGTGCATTGGCACCAAAACCACCAAAGACAACACTGTGTACAGCTCCAATACGTGCACATGCAAGCATTGCAATGATCTGCTCAGGAACAAGAGGCATGTAGATACAGACCCTGTCACCTTTCTCAACACCAAGTGACTTCAGGCCGTTAGCGAATCTCATGACCTCACGGTAAAGCTGGCGATATGTAAGGATCTGTTCCTCTCCGTCATCCCCTACCCATATAAGAGCGACCTTGTTCCTCTTTCCATTAAGTACATGCCTGTCAAGACAGTTATGTGTGATATTGAGCTTGGCATCTGTGAACCATTTTGCATATGGATGGTCCCACTCTCTCACTTTGTCCCACTTCTGGAACCATTCAAGTTCTTCAGCAACGTTCTCCCAGTGTTTTTCGGGATCTTTGAGGAACTCATTATAAGCAGTTTCGTAATCCTGCATCCAGGAACCTTCCTTTACAGAAGGATCAGGAAGGTAGCTTTTACTATCCAGTTTTACATCAAAATTCTCAGACATGCTATCACCATTTATAATCATTAAATATGATACATACTCCACGACCTCGAACTATCTCAAGGACGATCGAACCAACTTGTTTTGGCAACCGCATCATGTCATTTTGAAAAACAAACAAAGGTTCGGAGTGAACCCCGGGACATGAAAGGAACCGTTCAAGATCATCCTGCAAATTAACAGGAAGAACTCAACTATCATGTATAATCATGATATTCATATATACCTATTTTGGTCTATAGAAAGAGAGAGCACAAAGAACAGAACCTGAACAAGAGCAAAGCTAAGCAGTAAATGCAATAGCAGGACAGAAAGAAATTATCACAAGAATTTGATCAAAAAAAAGAATTATGATGAGAGGGCCAGGATAGCCTCTGCAAGGTCACCGTTAGCATCTTTCAATGCATCACGTGCCTGATCCTCAGAGACACCTGTCTGCTCAGCAACGAGCCTCACATCATCATCGGGTATTTGTAGTTCCCTGGCGACTTCTTCCGGAGTACCGACTATCTGATAGGTATCCGTTCCCTGAGCATTCATTATGGACACATTGGCATCGTTGAAAACGATATCCCTGTCAACTGTCCGTATAATGACCTGCTCAACATCATTTATCTCAGTGATGTTGATACCCATCTGCTTCATCATCTGTTTGACCTTTGCAGGGTTCATGCCCCTGCCACCTATTCCCGGAAACATATTATCACCTTTGATATCTTAAATTACCCAGTTATGTTGTTAAGTGAATTGTTGTTTAACAGCAGCCGCCACCACATGATGAAGTGTTGCAGCCACCACCGTTCTGGTTGTCGATGACAAAGCCCTTTCCGGATGGACCATCTACGTAGTCGATCTTTGCGTCCTTAAGACCATCTGCATCGTCCTTGTTCATTACGATCTTAAGACCTTTCTCTTCAAGTACAAGGTCGTGCTCTTCGCTGATCTCATCTTCAAGTGACATTCCATACTGCACACCGCAGCAGCTCATGCCTGCAACAAATACTCTGAGAGCTACATCCTTCTTATCCTGTTCTTCAAGCAGTGATTTTAATTCAGCTGCTGCATTGTCAGTTACTTCTACCATTATTGATTCCTCATTATTTATTTGAAATTAGTTAAGGTGACTACCGGGTAATCCCTTATATGTGTTTTTGGTATATAAATTATTCGTATGGTTACGAACTGTTTTTTGGTTCCAATACTGAGATCGAATTATACAAATTCAACATCATCATCCACTGGATTTTGCAAGACCTCACCACTGTAAGCATTTATCTCTACAGAATTACGCTGGCCTTTTATCTCCCATATCGGGACATAAACAAGCTCGACATTCAGATTAATATCTGACGCTGCTGGCTTAAACCGTTTGTGCTCTGAGATAATGGCATCCCCTTTGGTAGCATCAAAACGCAGGTCACGTGTGTATTCATCAACGACCATATCAAGAAGTTGCTTGTTAGCTTCCTCTTCAGTGGTCACGGGCATCTTAACATCGTACTCCACATTTGGAACAGAAACGGTCTTCTGAATATCATCCAGATGCATTGTCTCTACATTCCCGTTAAGTGCATTAAGACAACCCGACCCATCGCCCGAGATATCGATTATCTTGGACCTGTAACGATGTTCCACACTCAGGGAATAGTTGTACTTCCAGAAAGGTACGAATTTCAGAATAGCTGCATTGGCCCCACGAACATGTGGAGCAGCTATGGAAAATGCACGTTCCTGTGAGATATTCACCGGTGAGGAATGCAGGCTCATGACAATGGAATCATCCGGCACTCTGGATTGCGGAACAGGAGGAGCTACATTCACCGGCTCTTCCCTATATTCCTGTACTACAGGCTCAGGAATGCTTGCCTCGTACTGGACTTCCGGCTCCACAGGTGGCCGAGCTGAGGACATTGCCCCCGGACGATAGAATTTAACCTCGGCTACACGCTCTACCGGATGAGAAGGCGGCTTTTCTGCAAGTGACACCTGAGGCTCCTCTAAAGCCTTCTGCTCTACAAGAGTGGATGAACCCGTACCAAATATCGCATTGATCGCTTCCTGTGCAACCTCATCAACTTTGCTGACAGGCTTTTTAACAACACCAGCGAACAGATCAAGCTCTGAGGTCGTCCCTTCCATATCTGCAAGAACGGCACGTCCGATCATCAGAGCAATGTCATCGCGTCCCCAGATGCTTATACCTGAAGAGCTTGCCTGAGCGATAATACTATTATTGATATCCCCAGCAACCACATAGAGACCGTTCCCATCTGTGATCTGACCTGCAAAGTCAATTAGCTCAGCAGTGTCAGGATCGTATGTAAGCTTGATAAAGGTCTTTGAACCATTCTTTTCCGCAACAAGGTCATACCTGAAAGAATCGGTAACGTCATAACCCGATGAAGTGAAAATGTCCCTCAAAATTCGCACTAAGTCCTGTTTCATTATGATCATTATCCATTTTGCCGGTTAAGTAAAATAGTTTTCTGTAAATAAGACGTAAAAGGTTAGTAGATCATGCTCCCTGAAGCAGGAACATGATAATGATCAGAGAACACGTGTTGTGGTCTCAAGCTCAATACCCTTCTGGGTCACCATGTAGGATATCGTGCGGTTCGGAACGATCATTCCACGCATCTTGCGTATCATGATATTGCGCTCGATCTCGCTTCCTCGTTCCCTTATCCTGAACTCGATAACACCATCACATATGTGGCGTAGTGTGTTCTCGGTCACTGAATCGTGCATTCCACTTGTCATAAGCACCAGATGAATGGCTCCTGTCGCCTTACCTATCGAAGAGATCATCTCTATGACCTCAACAACAGTATTGAGATTATAGGCTCGCAGGAAGTATGATATCGAATCGATGACACCTCTGTACTTTCCTTCTCTCTTCTGCACTGCTGTGGTTTTGAGAAGACCCATGGAATCAGTACCCTTCTTAAGGAAATCCTTAGCAGAAAGATTACTTGTGAACTCCTTTGGAAGAACATTGTAGAATCTGGGAAGATACGCATCGATGAACTCAAGGGTTCCATCCTCCACGTATTTCTCCACATCCCAGCTCATATCCTCCATCTCATGGACGATCTCCTGGGCTGGATGTTCCGAAGTGAAATAGAAAACTTCCTCGTTGTTCAAAAGCCCTCCATAGACAAACTGCTGGGCAAACATATCCGAATTGGCTCCTGGCTCTGCAAGAATAAGGATCGTTGCTCCGGGAGGTACTCCTCCGCCAAGTTGCACATCAAGTCCGCCTATACCTGTAGGAATTCTGTATCCACCTGTACCATCAAAACTGTAATCCATAATTGTACCCCTGATAAAGCTATTATTTTGTTACCAATTATATTAATAATGAAAGATAATAGTATTTTATAGTATATAGCAATTAGTGGTTCACATGATTAAACCTGATGATCTGAAGTATGATAACGGCCTCATACAGGCAATTGCACAGGACAATGAAACAAAAGAGGTCCTTATGTGCGCCTTCATGAACAGGGAAGCTGTAGAGAAGACCATCGAGACCGGAATAGTCCATTACTGGAGTCGTAGCAGACAAAGCCTGTGGAAAAAAGGGGAAAGCTCAGGCCACATGCAGAAGGTCATAGAGATCAGAGTGGACTGCGACATGGATGCACTTCTGTTGCTTGTGGAACAGGCAGGCGGAGCATGTCATACAGGGTACAGATCATGCTTCTACAGGACAATAGAGGACAAACTGGTCGGAGAGAAAGTATTCGACCCCGAAGATGTCTATTGAAAGTGACATATCAGTCTAACTTTTTTAGGCCATACCCGGTCATCTGACATTCCTTTTTTATTGAAATTAGATAGTATGGCGACTTAATTATATAGTCAGGCAGCCTATTCATGCTTATGGAAGAATGCGCAGAGAAAAGGCAGATAGTTGTCCCTGACACAAGTGCTGTCATCGATGGTATCCTCTCAGGAAGGATACGTGACGGTGAACTTGGGGACGTTGATGTTCATATACCTGAGGCTGTGGTGGCTGAACTGGAAGCCCAGGCCAACAGAGGACTTGAGATCGGGTACAAAGGACTGGAGGAAATACAGGAACTCCAGCGTTACTCTGGGAAAGGCAATATAGGATTATTCTTCACTGGTCCCAGACCAAATCTGGACCAGGTGAAACTGGCAAAGGGCGGCGAGATCGATGCGCTCATCAGAGAGACTGCAGTGGAACTTAAAGCAAAGTTCGTAACCGGGGACAGGGTCCAGTCACTTGTTGCAAAGGCAAAAGGACTTGATGTTGACTTCGTGAAGCCTCCTATGGAAGAGTTCGGACCACTGCTCGTAGATGAGTTCTTCACACCAGATACCATGTCGGTACATCTGAAACATAAGGTAGTTCCTATGGCCAAGAGAGGCTCCATAGGAAATGTGAAGTATGTGAAGATAAGGAATGAACCATGCACATACGGCGAGCTCAGGATGATCTCAAGGGAACTCCTGGACAGAGCACGCTCTGATATGGAATCGTTCACAGAGATGTCATTCAGCGGTGCATCGGTGCTCCAGATCAGAAATATGAGGATAGCCATATCCAATCCACCTTTTTCAGATGATATTGAGATCACGATAGTCAGACCAATAGCATCCGTTTCACTTGATCAGTACGGCCTTAGCGATCTGCTAAAAGAAAGGATACGCACCCAGAGAGGGATACTGATAGCAGGTCCTCCCGGAGCAGGAAAGTCCACATTTGCAGCCGGTGTCGCTACATACCTCAACGACAGAGGATTTGTTGTCAAGACCATGGAATCACCACGTGACCTGCAGGTCCCACAGGAGATCACTCAGTATGCACCTCTTGATGGCAGCCTTGAGAACACGGCAGATGTACTTCTACTTGTACGTCCGGATTATACCATCTATGATGAGGTCCGAAAGACAAAGGATTTCGAGATATTCGCAGATATGAGACTGGCCGGTGTGGGTATGATGGGAGTCGTACATGCCAACCGTGCAGTGGATGCCATCCAGAGACTTATCGGCAGAGTGGAGCTCGGTGTGATACCTCAGGTCGTGGATACTGTGATCTTCATCGACAAAGGAGAAATTGCAAAGGTACAGCTCCTTGAGTTCACTGTAAAGGTTCCGGCAGGCATGATGGAAGCTGACCTTGCAAGACCTGTCATTCTCATCTCAGACCTTGAAACAGGCAAGAACGAGTTCGAGATCTACACCTACGGAGAACAGGTTGTTGTCATGCCCCTTGGAGGAGAGCAGAAGAGGAACCCATCCTGGAAGTTTGCAGAAGAAGAGGTGAAAGAGGTCATCGGTAACTATGCAAGCGGACCAATTGAGGTGGAAATGATCTCAGATACCCGGGCCATGGTGCGTGTCAGGGACAAGGATATGCCCAAAGTGATAGGTAAGAGCGGTAAAACGATCGATGATATAGAGAGGAGGATCGGGATCCATATCGATGTACGTAAGTTCGAACCTGGAGAAGAGCGCAGATCACGTGAGAAAGATGATGAAAAACCACGGGAAGATAAGGAACATCACCCTATAATCGAGCGTACAAGAAAGCATGTTATACTCAATGTCCCTGAGGTAGCAAGCCGTGATGTAGAGGTCTACGCAGGTGAAGGCTTCCTGTTCTCAGCAACCGTCAGCAGGCATGGCGATATCAAGGTCAGGGCTAATTCTGATGTGGCTTTTGATATTTTTGAGGCTATGCAAGAGGGCGAGGTCATATGGGTGAAGGAGATCTGATCAGCACTAAAAACAAGGTATCTTAAAGGATACCTTTTCTTTTTTTATTACAGTACCATAAACCAGGATATTGATTTCCAGATCTCTGGTTATTTTCATCCAGCTCTTCAAAATCTATTTATATTTATAAATAATTAATTTTAGTCTGCGATGGAAATAGATATAAAGCGTGGTTATGAGGTCCTTCCAAACAACAATGTCGTTTTTGGTATTAGGATCACAAACAATACAGAACTTGTGATATCTGATGTTCAGGTGATCCTTGATCATAATGAGTCACTTTTCAAGTTGCAGGGAGAAACAGTCCAGAAGCTTGACAGTATTCCCCCAAAGGTACCAAGGACTGCCAGATTTGTCCTCAAGCCTCTTGGATGTGTCCACAAGGAGAATATCGAGGCAACTATCACATATCGAAACCACAAATGGGAAAAGCGCATCGTTACTATGCAACCAAAGCATGTACATTGCGTCTGCCCATTCCTGCGTCCGAAAGCAATGGAAAAGAACGAATTCCTCCATCTTTCCGAGAACGGGGATTCCATCGAATCAGGAATCAACTTTCAGGGAGTAAGTTCAGAAGATGTGACCTCTTTCCTGATGCAGACATGTGCCACACGTCTTTACGTAGTAGAGAGCTATTCCATCGGACAGGATCAGATACTTTATTTTTCAGGAGAATCCGTCGGTGAGAAGAACTACTACCTTCTGACAGCCCTGATCAAAGAGAACAATGGGACCATTCGGGTAATGCTCAGAGCAACTTCCAACAAGAAGCATGGCATCAATGGATTTATCAATGAGATAATTGCAGAGCTCAGGCACCTTGTAGATACAGTGAATTCTTCCAGAGAGATAGGGATCATCAAACACGAACAGGTGATCAACATCATAGATTCGGTCGTGCAGAGGAGTCACATCTCAACAGGAAATGAAGGTGCTTCGATAAATGTGAAGGATAGTGTTGTTCAAAGAAGGAGTCATAATGCCCCGATACATGAACCTTTGAATAACAATGCCATACCTGCCCGGAAAATAGATAATTCCAATGAGAATGAAAATAGCCAGGAAGCCGAGATATCCAATATGTACAACGCATATCTGGAAGAAGTAGAAGCAAAACGTAGGTCTAATACAAACAAAAAATGAAGACGATAATTCAATAATAACTCCTTCCAGAGCAAAACAGCAAGCATATTCCGAACGTGGATCTCTCTATTCTGCATTGAGAATTGATGAGACAGAAGTTAAAAAGCGAAGAATTGACAGAAGAATTATCATTGGAATTGCTCTAATTGCCATTGTCATTTCAATGTATCATTTTGCTGCACCACTTTTGGAAAATAACTCATTCGATATCAAAATGGCATTATCCACCGATTCTTATATTGTAGGATCCAAGATAACTAATTTTTTAGATGCTGTCAATGAAGGAGACACTGCAACTGCATATAAGATATATGGAGGCAGTGATCTTCTGGCACCATCAGCTATCGCACTGACATTCAGTAATAATGGAATTGACCCAGGTTGCATCATAGATGTGAACACAACTTCTAAGGAGATCTACAAGGAACAGGCTGTTGTAGCAACTGAATGTAATGTTTCTATCAGGGACCCTTATGGACAGGTAAGTGGAAGTACACCTATCCACGTATATTTCAAACTTTATGATACAGACAAGGGATGGATGATCACAACCATTTCATTTGATAGACCTCTAACTATCGATTACAACAGCACTGACACAGAGAGTCTGTCTGATGACGGAACAGCTGGCAGACTGGCTGTAAAGACGACTTCTTCAAGCTTGATGGTCAAGAACATCGAAGGAATAAGGGCAGAAAGTGTGAAAGGTGAGATGGCTGATACGATCGACCTGCTAAAACTAACTGTTGGCCTTAATGTGGGTAGTGATGCCGTTGATATGAAAGATGTGGTCATTTCAGTAAATCATGACAAAAATGCAAATATCCTGATATATGCAGGGAATAATGAGAACGAGCATATGATGAAAGGATTCAGCACAAATTCCGCATCTCAGAACCTCAGACAACTGCTTATCGAGGAAGGAAATTCACAAAAGTACTTTGTTGTTGAAAAAATAAGAGATGAAGATGCATCATTCTCATTGAAGGACCCTGTGATAAACAGTGGTGACCTAATTACAGTGTATATTGCAACGGTATCATCCACAAGTACTGGATACTCATATCTGGGTTCTATATATATTCCAAGTCTCAGCGCATCAGGCCTTAACATTGTACCAAGAACAACTGTCAATATCGTATTTACACCTGAATCAGGCTCCATAACAAGCACTGACCTCACAACACCTTCCTCCTATGGAACAAAAGAGACTGTCCAGTTGTTCCCTTGAGATAGCTTCATTGCAAGATCCAACTGATATGATGAAATAGAGTACAATCACCCTACATCCTAAACCTGCAAATCTCATCAGAGATAGATATTGCCTTTTTTACAAAACTAATAAATATAAAAACAAATTACATTTTAATTGAATGGGAATTAGCATCAAACGTGGTTATGAGATCCTTCCAAACAACAATGTAATGTTCGGGGTAAGGGTCACCAATGAAACTGAACTGGTGATATCTGATGTGCAGGTCATCATTGATCCTGAGGGATCGGTTTTCAGTTTACAGGGAGACAGGGTCCAGAAACTGGACAACATCCCTCCAGCCACAGCCATGACCGCAAAATTCACCCTGGTGCCCAAAGGACAAGCTCAGAATGGAAAAGTTGAAGCAAGTATCATCTATCGTGACCCTAAATGGGAGAAACATGTAGCTGATATGCGCCCGATACTAGTTCAGATACCTGAAGGGGTGGTGCAGAGAAGCAACGTATCTGCCGGAACCACAGAACCAGCAGTTAATGTCAGGAATAGTGCTCTAAAGCAACCCGGTATCTATTCGACCCGGTCCAATGAAACTGAGCCCGTGATCAATAAAGGCAAAAGCATACGTAAAGAGAAAGCCACTGCTGCCACAGGTGATCAGACATCGCAAGAAAAGGATATTGCGAAAATGTATGATTCATATCTAAATGAGCTCAAAAGCAAACAAAAAGAGAATGACGCTAAAAATAGATCCATTCCCATCCCCTATTCCCGAAATAAAGCCCCTTCTGATAAGAAACTAAATATTCCCCGCAGCACTGCCCCACCACGTAAAAAAGAAGATAAGAATTTGAAGGTGCAGAAAAAGAGCAAGAAAAAGCTCATTGAGCAAATGTTGTTTATTCTGGCTCTTTTTTTCGTTGCAGCTTACGTAGTACAGACCCCAATGTTCAAGGAAAGTATAGGTAGCAAGTATGGGGGTATTACACCTTCCAATGAGACTGAAATGGAAGTTATGGACTTTCTCAATGCAGTGAATGATAGTAAATTCGATATCGCTTTCAATATGTATCAGGGCAAGGATTTCCTTGTTCCGGCAAGTGTCCAGATGCTGTTCAGCAATGGAGGAATTAAAGCAGGTACTATCAAGCAGGTAGATGTTGTGTCAAATGAGATAGAAGAAGATACCGCGGTCATAGCAGTCAACTGTACTGTATCCAGTGTTGATATTCTCGGAAATGAAGGCGATGTCTCAGTTGTGCCGATATATTTTCAGTTACATGATATCGAACAGGGATGGACAGTAACAGGCGTTTCGTTCATCCAGGCATTCGATATTGAAACCAGTAAAGCAGTGGTAATTATTCAGGAATAATACATATCATAATTATTCAGGTTTTACTATCATAGAGTTCCCTGACCTTCTCAGCACATGCAACTACATCTTTTTTTATCTGGCACTCCCAGAATACAAGTACATCCCAGCCATCCCCTTCAAGAGCAGCTTTTTTCTTTACGTCCCTTTCCTTGTTCTTCAAAAACTTCTCTGCCCAGAACTCTGTGTGTGACTTAGGCAGAGGAAGGTCACAATACGGACAACGATGCCAGTAACAGCCATGAACGAAGATGGCGATCTTCTTTCCAGGATAGGTAATGTCAGGTCTGCCCGGTGCTTTCTTCCAGTGAAGACGATATCCGGGAATGCCTATATCCCTGAGTGCTTTTCTGAAGGTGATCTCCGGTTTAGTGTTCTTTCCGGTGTTCGCACTCATCACTCTGGAAGTAGTCTCGGATTCGGGAATAGGGGCACGACCGTCTCTGATGTACATGTTATCACAGTATTTGTGGCGGAGGTATAAAAGAAGAACTGACAGGACTGGATCGAAGTTTTTATATTAGTAGAGGTCATTTCATGGAACATGACAAAAAGGCGACTGACAGCAGCAGATTTCTTCTGTGGGGGCGGCGGTTTCTCAGAAGGGTTCAGACAGAATGACTTTGAACTGCTATTTGCACTCGATAGCTGGCAGCCTGCCATTGATACGCATCATCTCAACCATCCTGATTGTAATGCGGTCAGAATGGATATTCTGGAGATCGATACACCGGAAAAGATAGACGAATTTGTCCCTGATGTGGATGTGCTTATTGGAAGTCCTCCATGCGTCTCATTCTCCGGCTCCAACAAGGCAGGAAAGGCAGACAAGAGCCTTGGTATCAAACTTATTGAAGCATACCTCAGGATAGTCGCATGGAAGAAGAGCAAGGGTCAGCTAAAGTACTGGCTTTTAGAGAATGTTCCTAATGCCGGGAGTTATGTCAAGGACAAATATACGTGGAAGGAACTTGGACTTCCCGGAGATGGACCTGACCTTGTTGTTGAGAGAAAAGAGGTATTCAATGCTGCTTATTATGGAGCACCTCAGGCAAGAAAGAGATTCGTTTGTGGAGATTTCCCTCTTCCTGAACCGACCTGCAAGGATGCATCTGAATTCACCACCACAAGACATGTTCTGGAAGCATTGAGGAATCCATTCGAGAAAGACCACAGTGGAACTATCACCGACCCAAGTTATGGGTTATCGGTAGCTGCAGATTCGCTGACCGACCATTTCTACGACACCCGTGTTGCAGATTTCGAGTGGAAAAAGGCCAGAAGGATGAAAGAGGACCATGGTTTCATGGGTAAGATGTCATTCCCAGAGGACCTTGACCGACCTAGCAGGACCGTCATGGCGACAATGTCAGCATCCACAAGGGAATCCATGATACTGGAAGCTATGGATGAGAACGGAGAGCACATTGGCTACCGTCTGCCCACCATCAGGGAGATCGCATCCTTCATGTCATTCCCGATAACCTATCAGTTCCAGGCCAACAACGAGAGCTCAAAGTACAGGCTTGTTGGAAATGCAGTATGCTCACGCCTGTCGTCAGCTCTTGCAAAGGCAATCCTCATCAAGGAAGGTATCGAACCGCCTGAGGAGTTCATCCCTCTGCCGGATACCAGACCTAACGTTGACCTTAGAGGCACTAAGAGAAAGCTGAAGACCCAGGGTCGGAAGAAGCCTGATGCGAAGTTCGCAATACACATCCCTTACATCAAGATCAGAGGATTCAGGGTTGAACTGAGCAATAAGGATTCAGACTTTGAGAAAGGCAATATCAAATGGTCATGCATCCTGCATCAGGGAAGCGGTAAGAATGCCCTCATGTGCAGACCGGATGAATGCGACCTGACAGAAATAGTTGATCAGATCCCCGGTTTTGATGAGTTCAAAGAGGATGTTCATGAAAGGTTCAGTGAGTTCGATATGGACCACACTCACCTTCAGGAAGCCTATGTAGCCAGATGCGAGAGCGAATATATCAGCCCTGAACAGGCCCTTCATATAATGAAGGAACTCGTGGACAAACATTTCCCCGACGAGGATGCTTTTGTGAATAATTCCAACGGGACGATCGCAATAGAAAGGGACAGAGTTCCTGTGAGAGTGATCGCGGGAATGTATGCCTGTGATTATTTTGTTGAGTGTCTGGACTAAAAGTAAATTTTTTCTGTAGTATTATAGTGGTTCACTGAACCACGTTTCTTATTTGTTGTGATCTACGTTAAAGTTAGCTTAGCTTCTGTGCATATTTTTTTAATAGAATTTGTAGAAAAATCACTAGATTAAATTATTTTTTAATGTTGTTTGGCATATATACAGATACATATGTCCAACAGGCTCTACGATATGAGAACAGAAAGGACCATTATCGACCTCCTTGAGTCTAAACTCTATCCAGATATCTGCTCGGAACCGGTCAGGTGGTACAATAATATGACCGACCAGTTGAAAGGTAAGGACTGTGACCTTTTTTTTGATGACCTCACGGCTGAATCCGTTGATGTGAAATGCGCCCATGATTACGTTAAGACAGATCTGCTGGAATGTTCACTTCCTACATTTGCCTTTGAGCTGAGCTTCCTGAGCGGAGGATCAGAGAAACAGGGTTGGTTATATGATACATCGAAGGAAACAAAATATTACCTGCTGTCATGGATGTGGGCGAAGAAAAAGAAAGATATCGAACTTGAGGATATACTCAAGCTGGAGTGCTGTCTTGTGGAGAGACAGAAGATACTTTATTTTTTAGCTATCCGGGGTTTGTACCCAAAAAATGCTGCTGAGATCAACAGGAAGATAAGAAGAAGCGGAAGAGACGGGCAGCATATGAGCAGGAATATCAAAAGGGACCTACAGGATATCGATATGGAAAGAGGGTTCCATTTCTATTACTCAAAGGATGCAAAAGAAGAGAAGCCGATAAACGTGATCATATACAAGAAGCATCTGCTGGAACTTGCATCAAAGACGTTCGATCTACACATGGAATGAGCTCACTCAAGGGTAGCATTCTTACGTTTCCAATAGGTGACCACAAAAATGCTATATAGAATGTGGTCACCCATTCTGTTGTGCATATCGAGAGAAGAAAACAGGGACAAAACACGAAATATTACCTTACTCACTCCTACCGTGTTGGAAAAAAGACGAAGAAGATACGACATTATCTGGGCCTTAACCTGACCGATGAGGAAATTGAGGAGCGCAGGGAAGATGCGGAAAGGGAAATAGAGGAGCAGATACAGGCAAAGACCGATCTTCTGAAGTTCTCTCTTACGAAGAAAGAG
Source organism: Methanolobus profundi (assembly GCF_900114835.1). Classification (GTDB taxonomy): domain Archaea; phylum Halobacteriota; class Methanosarcinia; order Methanosarcinales; family Methanosarcinaceae; genus Methanolobus; species Methanolobus profundi. The sequence continues at coordinate 397,239 of NZ_FOUJ01000002.1, forward strand.
ATAGAAAAGCTCAGCGAGTACGACAGGGAGATAGAGGTGGTCCACCTTGACGTGGACGGATGGAAGGCCTTCACCGAGAAGTTCGTTTTCAATACTAATGCTATCGAAGGTTCGACCGTTAGCCCTGAAGGAGTACATAAGCTGCTCAGTCACAATGAGACAGCTACCAATTCTGATGAGATAGAGGCACTGAATGTAGCAGAAGCCGTAGAGTTCATACAGGATACGGATGAGGAGCTTTCGGTGGATCTCATAAAGGAGCTACACAGGATATGTTTTGATGGTTCCAAGTCCTTTGCAGGCAGACTGCGGAATGTGGAAGTTGTGATACGCAACGCCTATGGCGAGATCGTACACCAGGGTATCCCGAAGGAAGAGATAGGGAATGAGCTTGAGGAACTGTCAAAGTGGTACAGGGAAAATGAAACAGACCTGAAGCCACTTGTCCTTGCAGCCCTTGTGCACAACCAGTTCGAATACATCCACCCCTTCGAGGATGGCAACGGCAGGGTCGGGAGACTGCTGCTGAACTATGTCCTCCTCCGTCACGACTATCCACCTATCAATATTCTGTTCGAGGACAGGGGCAGGTATTACTATTGTCTGCAGCAGTATTCCAGCGAGAACAGACTTGAGGACACGCTGAAGTTTCTGGTAGAGCAGTATCAGAAAGGGCTTTAGAATGGGTGACTACATTATCAGGTGGGATCTGTGGTCATCTGTGTAGTAGTTTATAACTCTCCATATTTTGGACCTATAGTTACATGAAATTTAAAATTGAAGCTAACGATGACTCAGTCCTGATGATCAATGGTCCTGTTGGTAGCTGGCATTCCCGATCACTTCCTCCGTTTCAGATGATAATTTTTCTGCATAGCAATTTCGTCTAATATAAAGTGGAGTGATCTGGACCTTTCTTTTATGTCTGATCCTTCAGAGTTCCTTTTTGCTTTATCCAATGCTTCTTTCAATTCTCCGGTCTCTAAAACGGTTGAAGCAATGCAATAATAACTTTTTGAACGGCCTTCATTGAATTCCTGCAACATTTCCTTTAGCAATCCTTCTCTGACCTTTTGTAATGTTTCAAATTCATTCACCCCGTTCTTCTGAATAAAGGCAATGTCATCTTCAAGTTTCTGGTAACACTTGAATGAATCACGCTTTTTCCCAAGCTCCCTGTGTTTTTCCCATTTTTCACAGGTTTTACTTTCTTCGCAATCCCAACAGAACTCAAGTTCTTTTTTCTTTATTGCACAAGTGATAAAAGGACAACCTACAGCCATCCTGCCATCACTTTTGCAGCCCAGACACTGGCTTTTGGTGTTCATGTGATAGTTTGGACAAAGCCTGCAGGAAAGCCCGCATATTCCTATTTCGGGGCATTTTATTTCCATGTTTATTTAGTAAGTACTGTCTTCTTTTAATATTTTTCTTAGCTCGGCAGAATTAATATTAAACTTGATCAAACAAGAAAAAAACAGAGGATATGCCGGGTTTTCTGGTCGAGTAGTATTAGAAGGGGATTTAGGATAGGTGACTACATTTTAGGATGGGATTTGTGGTCACCTGTCAATGAATGAAAATAATGAGAAAATGCTACTCCTTCCCCAATACAACCACCTTATCAGGAAAACGTTTTGGCCTGTCCTTGATCACAAATCCGGCATCTTCTGCCGCCCTTATGATCAGTTCAAATGTATTTTTTGAAACGTGGATGGGTGGTTCGGCTATATAGATAAGTCCATCACTTTTGAGCAGGGTCGACAGTTCCCTGAACAATGAAGCTTTATCCGGGATCTCGTGTACCACATAGTAAAGGAAAACAAGATCGAAACTTCCTGACAGGCCTAACCTGTCCACCTCGCATCTATGCAGGGTGATATTCTTTCCTGAGTCTGAACTTGCGATCTTATTCCTGACCTTCTGTAACATACCTTCCTGAAGGTCCACAGCAACGACCTTCCCGGTATCACCTATCATCCGGGAGATGTCGAGGGTGAAAAAACCCGGACCACAACCTACTTCCAGCACCTCCATACCTCCACGAAGGTACGGACCTATTATCTTCACCGGGTCCTGGAGCCATCTGCGAAATCTGTTATCCAGACCGACTGACATTTCCACAGGACATAAACGACCAACATCATTTCCCATAATGATCACCTGCTTTCAAAAATAACTGCAAAGGAATATCATTGTGATACCTATAAAAGAGTATATCATTTATTGCAACAGAACAACATCCTAATATACACTTCCAAACAATTTACAACTCAGGAGATCCTTATCATGAAAGTATCAATTATCGGTTCAGGCTATGTTGGCTCTGTCTCAGCAGCCTGCTTTGCAGACCTCGGACATGAGGTCATCTGTATTGACATCGACGAAGAGAAAGTAAAACAGATCAATGCAGGTATCGCACCCATCTGGGAAGAGGGGCTTGACGAACTGATGGAGAAATACACCCAGAAGACACTCATCGCAACATCGGATTATGATTACGCTGTCCAGAACTCCGATGCATCCTTCATCTGCGTGGGAACACCTTCAGGAGATGATGGTAGTATCGACCTCTCCATAGTTAAGGCTGCAAGTGCAAGCCTTGGGAAAGCTATCGCAAAGAAGGATAGCTACCATGTTGTCGTTGTCAAGAGTACTGTGGTACCAGAGACCACCGAGAAGGTCGTACTGCCCATAGTTGAGGAATATTCCGGCAAGAAGGCAGGAAAGGACTTTGGTATTGCCATGAACCCTGAGTTCCTGAGAGAAGGAAAAGCAGTATACGATTTCATGCACCCTGACAAGATAGTTGTCGGTGCTATTGACGAGAGGTCGGGATTCGTTGTATCTGAACTCTATCGCAAGCTGGACTGTGAGATCACACATACCAACCCAAGGACAGCTGAGATGATCAAATACGTTAATAACTCCTTCCTGGCTACCAAGATATCCTTCGCCAATGAGATAGGTAACATCTGCAAGCAGCTGGATATCGATACCTATGAGGTCATGGATGCCGTGGGAACCGACTTCAGGATAGAACGCCAGTTCCTCAACTGCGGTGCAGGTTTTGGTGGCTCATGCTTCCCAAAGGATGTCAAGGCTATTATAGGCAAGGCGAACATGATCGGCTACGCACCACAGCTCCTTGAATCCGTTGTTGATGTCAATGACAGACAGCCCCTGAAGATGATAGAACTGCTTCAGGAAAAGATAGGGGATCTTAAGAATAAGAGAATAGCAGTCCTCGGCCTGGCCTTCAAGAATGATACAGATGATATCAGAGAATCCAGATCCATCCCTGTAATAGCTGAACTTCTGCGCCTTGATGCAGATATCACTGCATACGACCCCATGGCAGAGGAAAGCATGAAGAAGCTATTCCCTGCAGTCGCATACTGCAAGACTGCAGCACAGGCACTACAAGAAGCCGATGGTTGTCTTATCATGACAGAATGGGGCGAGTTCAGGGAACTGGACAAAGAGTTCAACTCCATGGCCAACAGGGTCGTTATTGACGGCAGACATCTTATAAAACCTGAAAGGCTCAGTGTAGAGATAGACTACGAAGGCATCTGCTGGTAAGCAGCAACAAAGCAATATCGTCAGTAACTGAAAAACGGATCGACCATCATGACCGAAACATTCACTCTTAATGTAGGAGAAAGAAAGAACATCGGCAAAAGCTTCTGGGGAACCATTGAGGACATGATGTACTGCGGGATATCCTCAGAGAACACCTTTTCCATCGGACTTCTTTTTTCAAAGGGATATCAGGGTCATGCCCTGAACCTTTTCTTTCCGAAGAAGGCATCCTCCATCGTGCTCGATGGAAGAAAATACTACGTTGTTGATGTAAAACCTGAATATATAACACTTCAGAACTCTCCAACAATATAACATCAAATAGAAGGATTTTAATATCTTTAGTAAAAAAGGTCAGGGTGGTTGGTGGTGACCTTATGAAAAACGACAAAACGATAAAAGAAGATATTAACGGCAGATTACACTCCCTTGATCAGAATGTAAGGAGCGTAGAAAAACGATTACGTGCAGTAGAACGCAGACTCTCTGTGGACATTCCTCTGGAAGATACTATTCCTGAGTATGAGACGAACTTTGAAGAGGTAATAGAGAGCACACAGGAAGATATCGCGTCCTTGCTCTCCGATATCAATGAACTGAAACAAAGCCTTTCTGTCAATGAGACATCTGACGACAGTCTGCAGGAATTAGATAACCGGTTCGTAATGATAGATTCACAGATAGATGAGCTTCGTGAAGAGAATTCAAGACTCCGGGAAGAACTTGAACGTAAGGAACCAGTGCTCGACCATAAGGACACCGAGGGATTAAAACTGGAGATCAGGAACGAGATCTCACAGCTCAATATGCGCCTTGAAAAAGCCGAGAACCACAACCGCATTAACATTGGTTCTGTAAAAGTGCCTGTGGAACTTTCGGGTATATTAGGAGCGATAATACTCGCCTTTACCGGTTATCTCATAATGGTGGGTAGATGGGACATCATCCGGTCAGCTTATTTCTCATTCTCTGTTGCCTTTATATTTGCCATTGCAGTTCTTTTGAAGTTCTATGTGGCAAACCGCAGCAGAGCCTGAAGTACAGGACACTTAAAAAGGATAATTAGAACAAATGGGATCCCCGAAGTATAGACATTGGGATCTCAGACTTTTCTTACTTTTACAAAGTAGTCATTAGAATGGTCCAGGTAACCTTCCTGCATTACCTTCAGCGAAAGATAGCCTTCTGTCTTACCCTGTGGTAGAGAGATATTCACCAGTTTATACTGGAATTCACCATTATGGTCAGTGATCCCTCCAACAGCCTTTTCCATTGACGGACCCCAAATTACTACATTGGCACCGCCAATTTCCCGGCCGTCATTGTCAAAAACATTGACTATCAGCTCTGGAGAATCATTGATCGTATCACTTATATTGAAACTGCTGCAGTTCGAGGATGCGAACATGGTGTCAGGAACAAAAGGCGTGCTTGTTACAGCAGAGAGGATGGCATACATACCTATCATCCCGATGATCGTGAGAACAACGATCCTTATTGGAAGCCCCACGGATGCAGATTCATCTGAGAACATGTGAACCATAAAAATAAAAAGATGCCAGGATCATGATGTCCTGACTATCATTACAGCATCTGTCTTTTCAAAATCGTAGAAGCCATCAGTGGATATAGTGAGATCCATCGATCCTTCGTTCTGGTTAGCACCAAGACTGACAGGCGAACTGCTTGTCGATGTGCTCAGACTGCAGTTCCCATTGTTGTCCGTGGTACCAGTGGCTACACCACCAAGCCCGCGCAGGATCACATTAGCATTCCTTACAGGATAACCATCAGGATCTGATACGGAGATATCCACATCGATATCAAAAGGTGCATTTGCTACAGTAGAATCCACAATAACAGTATTACCAGGACTTGGACCTGCATTATTCTCACCAGATGCCACGATGTTCACAGACATATTCTTAGTTGGAGGAGGGATAATAGCTACAAGTGCCGCAAGGGCAACCATACCAACCACCAGCATTACAACAATATACTCTAAATTACTACTAACATTACATATATATAGAATAAATATCATTCATAAATAAGAGAGTCATGCCCAGGAACCCAACAAACCCGAGAACATCATCTACACTCGATGAGAAGTTGAAACGAAAAAGGGATAATTTAGCTAATGATATTGAAACTTCACCCGAGAACCTACAGCTTGTTAACAAGTTCATCGATGGCATGATCAGAGATGGTAAAAGCCGGCAAACTTGCTTAACCTATTTGACCTCACTCCGATATATTCTTAAAAATACTGACATCGAGTTCCAACACCCTACAATTGAAGACATTGAGTCCATGTTAATAACATTAGAGACATGGAATGCAACAAGTGGACCGAACAAAGGAGAACCACTATCTCCGTACACTAAAAACACGATAAAGATGCAGACGAAGGCTTTTTTGCAGTTTTTGGGGTGCAACGACGAAGCGAACGTCATTAAGTGTAAGAACTTGAAAGGAAAAAAAATTCCAGAGGACATAATAACAAAAGATGAGGTACTGGAGATAGTAGACCATGCCGGAAGTTTGAGAGATAAAGCCTTGCTCGGAGTGTTATATGAAACCGGTTGCAGATCGGGAGAAATTCTCTCCTTGAAGATAAAGAACGTCGACTTTCTGCACAATGGAGGTTGTGCAGTTACATTCCCACAAGGAAAAACAGGCCCTCGCAGAGTTATCATCTTCAATTTTACACCATACCTTCGTCAATGGATAGATGCACATCCTCTTAAAGATACACCAGATGCACCACTATGGCCTACAGGAGACTATAGAGCGGGACCCTTAAGCGATGTTGGCCTTCGTTATCTACTACGCGAGACCGTAAAAAGAACAGGCATAAAGAAACGTGTTTACGTTCACGGTTTTAGACATGCAAGAGCTACCCATTTAGCAGAACATTTGACTGAACAACAAATGAAAGCATACCTTGGGTGGACTCCTGGATCTGATATGGCCTCTGTATATGTCCACCTTTCGGGGAAAGATATCGATAAAGCCATCATGGCTATGAACGGAATAGAGGATATTGAGAGCCCTGTTGACACCATGAGACCCGGAACTTGTGCACGGTGCCATGAACTGACCCCTCCTAATGCAAAGTATTGTTTCAAGTGTGGACTGCCCTTGACGTATGAGGCGAATCAGACAGATAAAGAAATATTTGAAACATTAATCGAGAAGGTTAAACAAAATCCAGAGTTGATAGTAAAGGCTTTGGAACAAGCATGAGCGGAGAAGGGGGTCACCCTGAACCGTAAAAATGATTTAATTATACAAGATAGGAGTGTGAAGTTAATGAAAATAATACTTGAAAACAACGATGAACTGGAAATTGTAAAACATATTGATGAAAATAAAGTTTCAATTGATCAGTTTTTGATGATTTTTAATATGTTGAATCTCGATAGAGATGTTGAGATTATGGTTTTGCTTGAGGAAGAGAACAAAATTTTGCATGAGAAAGAGGACAAAATTTTGCCTGATGCACATGGAGCCTATCCCATTGGATACGTTCCCGATGGTCCATTACAGCGAGGTGTATTGTACCGTACAGAAAACAACAAATTCCGCATGTATCCCCCTGGCACATCAGCATATTATCAAAATAAAGCGCGGAAACGATGGGAAGCGGAACGCATGGAGATATATAATGAGCATAAGTATGAGTGGCTTGCTGCATTTATATCAGATAAAATCTTACCAGACATTAACGGTTTATTGAAGTTTAACCATTGGCCTCAAAGTTGTTCAAGAAAGGCACAAGCTTGGTTATGGGTATATGAGAAATTGGAAAATGATCAAGAAATCATAAATTCAAGGAAACATGACCGTGTTGATTATCAGTCTATGCTTCATGAATACTACAGGAGTCATTTTAGGCCAGAATCACTATAGGCCATCCACTCAAACTAGCCCCGTGTTGATTAATCAAATCCCTCTCGATATCCGCGTTATCCGGGCATAGAGCTTCGCAGTGGTCATCATACTGCTATGATTCAACCTAAACGATATAACCTCCATAGGAATCCACTGTGAGGGCAGAATCATTCCCCTACACTCCTAACCCTCTCAACTCTCTCTTGTTCTTCCCAGATATCACGATACTTATACAGTGTACTGGCTGGAACGTTCATTACCCTTGAAATCTCGGCCCATGTAAGCCCTTTATCTCGATACTTCATTGCCTCCTTCTTGTCCGGCTCTTTACTAGGCCTTCCCCATTTCTTATTCTCACTCTTATATCGCTCGATACCTACCTTGATACGTTCCTTCAATATCCTCTTCTCATTCTCTGCGACCCATCCAAACAGAGAGATTAGTAACTTCCTATAGTGTGGGTCACCGATAGTGGACCATGACTCACTAGGGCTCAGAGAAACAATCCTAACGCCCTTTTCTTCGAATTCCATAGTCAGGTTAAGGGTGTCGATAAAAGTCCTTCCGAGACGAGAAATTTCGAACAGATAGATCGTATCTACATCATGAGATTCGATGTGTTTGAGGAGCTTCTTGAACCCAGATCTCTTAGTAGCTGGAACACTTCCACTGATGCCCTCATCAAAGAATATCCTCTCAGGTGGGATCCCTTTGTTCTTGAGCTGTACTATTTGGGTGTCAATGTTCTGGTCTTTAGTGCTGGTCCTAGCATATCCTACAGATCTTTCAATATTTTCCATTAAACCTATTTCGTGTAACGAATAACTTAAAAAGATTAGGCATAGGTTTTGTAGGACGAAAAAGACATGTTTTTCGTAATCATGTAGTTTTTCTTTTCCGTAATTTATATCGAACTAACGATGTAGCTCTTTAATATTTGATTCTCATATTTTTTTTGTTGTAGTCCATAAAATACAAATGATTAGGTACCCTTTCCATAGCTCACCAATGGAGTGTTTCAATCCATAATCGAAAGTACCTAAGTGGATGGATATGCCACTTATAATTGTGGTTACTATAACATTAAACCAGAACAAGATCTTTAGGAACATTGTGGATGTCTAGAACCAGTTTTGAAAGATAAACCTTTGTATTTTATTTTATATTATTTCAAAGTTTACAATAACACGAAATGTAAAGAAGCATATAAACATGGTAAGTATTAGCGGGATGGGTTAAAAAGGGGATTTTGAAAAAGGGTACCTTAATGTTTACATTTTATCTAATTTTGTAAAGGATTAATCTTTCCGATTAGTGAAACAAATAGGAAATATATTTCCCCACATTCAGCCGATACGATAAAAGCCGAGATAGTTTAAAAAGAAAATAGCTGTTTTTCAGTATGTAGTTGGAAGTTTCAAAAGTGTTACTGATTCATTATATTGTCTTTTTCCTTTACTAAGGGTGTTTAGGCAAATTCTGAAAGCGTACTTTGATGTTTTAGTTCATCACATTGTTTAAGGTCCCTAATTTGTGTCAAAATCATACAAAAGGTCCCAAAAAACAGGGTCCTTTTGCGGCGGGTCCGGAGTCAAAAAAAGGTCCCTTTCAAAATTAGACATTTTCAAGGCAATTTTAGTGAAAAATAACAATCAAAGTGGAAGTTAAGCATACCAAGTAAGAAGTTAGTATATTGATAATGATAGCGTTTCCATGCCAGATTATAGAAAAACAGTGTTAAGAAGTGATAATAACAAATTGCTTGCACAGTTAATTAACACAATGTTAACAATCTATATATAAAACGCTAGCAACAGACATAGTATGATAGGTAGTATATAAACAAAGTATTTATACTATCGAAGTACAATATCAATGTGTATATACAAAATATACAGTACAGACCATGAACAAAAATAATGAGGAAAAATAAATGATGAATATAAATAAATTTGTTGTAGAAATTGCAGCATTGGTTCTCACAATCTTCGCGGGATATGAGATCATTGCTGCACTTCAATCAGCAATATGAACTAAATTCATACTGCGGTTATAACCAAAACATAGTATGAATAAGACAATATTTAAATTTACTTGAATGGTATTTAAATACCATTTTGATTCTTTTTTTGTTTCCCATATCTAGGGTTTTCGGAATTAAAAACTCTTAATAATAAATAGTATAGAAGCCACAGCATATGCAAAGAAAGTTAAAAAGAAAATAGCAGCAAAAAACTTGTCACTCTTTGTGATTTCACACTTATCCCGTGCTCTAAAGTAAATTGTAACTGCAAGATTACCAAAAACACCAAAGAAAGCTCCAAGTGTCAGAGCCATTATTGTAGTACCGCCTTCTATATCCAAATATATTCACCGAATATCATATTGGTTATTAGTTTAAAAAGTGTTATCTTCCTTTATTTGGCGTTATCTTCCTTCTTTATGGGGTTTAGGAGTTGGGTCTATTTTCTGTAGTAATGATGATTAAGTATTTGTACCAACATACATCTTACATGTCTTATATAACTTATATGTAAGAGTGCGTGATTAAAAAACGTATCAATTAAGAGGAGGAAACATAGTGTCTGTGATAGATATTCGCACTGCAACAATAACGAGCAAGGGACAAATAGTAATCCCATCTACCATGCGAAAAGGGCTTTTTGAAGTCGGAAACAAAGTTGTAATCATAGCAAAAAAAGACCGTATCGAAATTCGTCCACTCGAGGATTTTGAAGAAAGCATGGAGATGGCGTTAGCATCAGAAAAAGCTCTAGCTGAAGTTTGGGATACCCCCGAAGAAGACGAAGCATGGAGCTATTTACAAACAAAAAAATAAAAAGGGAAAATAGTGAGTAATTTGGATATGGAAAGATTCTCAATCCTCATCCCCACTAACACTTACATCCACAAACACCGGATAATGGTCTGATACAGCCGTTGTTTCTTCTTCAGTAAGGCCATACTCCACATCGTCCCTGAAAACCCCATAGAGACCGTTCAGGTCGGATATATCGGTCATAGGTGTAATCTGTGGACTTCGTAGTTGTGCCCACACCTTCTGACTCAGGATAGAATTGATAATATTAGTTATAACAAAAGAAAATTATTTCTAAGTGTATAATTAATAATAAAGTATGGTGTCTCGTGAGCCCACGAAATGGATTTCATCTCAAAAGGATAAAGAGAAAAATAATGAACGAAGATTAAGCTTTGCTTTAAGTTTAATTGGTTTCTGCTTTGTTATAGTATATACCATAATCCCTGAAATATACAGCAATTACTTGGATTATGCCACCGAACGCGCATTGAACATGACAAATATTTTTGTATATACAATTGGTTTATCTTTAGCAATGTACATTTTTTGCACAGGTTTATCTTTAAATTCTCAAATCAACTCGAAAGCAAACTCTTATTTAGTTCGATTTTCTTCACATTTATATGAAAGTTGTTTTCATTTAATAATAGTAGCCCCGATAATGATAATTTCATCATATATCGCATTTAAACCTGGCTTTCTTAACATCATAGGTCTTTTATTGCTAATTGCAGGTGCTACGCTATTCATTGTAGCAGGTCAAAAAGTTTTTGACAATAATATTGATGGCATGACAGTTTTTGTGATTTTTCTATCTATTGGCGGACTCACTTCTCAATATGTTGCTCACTCAAATGATATTGAAATCACTATGGAAAATGTGCACGAATTAGGTAATTCTCCCATACCGATTGATGTAAAGGTAACGGGTCGCGAAGGTAATTTAACTGTTATGCTTTATGAAAAAAATGGTTCAATACTTTCCTTAGCGGAAACTTTAAGCTTTGATGCAGATAAACCGCGGATAATGGAAAAAAGTGAACATATATCTGGAATTCATCTGCATGATGGGATTTATAACATCTACATTGACACTACCGACATGAATCCTGAGATTTATGGATTGACATTTAAAATTAACAACCATAGCGAATTTGAGTCATTTCAGCTTTTAGGCCAGTTACGATCCAATACTAGTAAAATGTCGAATTACAGCTTTGACATCAATTCATCTCAGTCAAAAACTACTGGAGATAATGGAATTCAGTATGAGGTTGTTGAATGAGTCTTGATGATGTAACAGGATCGCCTTTAAGAGTGGTCGCTACCGTGATTTTGTTCTCTTTGCTTATATTGCATTTTACGCAAATGAGAGTTGACTATGTTCTTGTTTGGGCAGGTATTTCTTTCTGGATTATTTACACTTGGAACGATAAAAACAAAGCTGCATTTGTTTCGTTTATTTTGTTCGTAGTTGAAATATATGCCCCAAAATTAATCTTTTTAATATAATTCCTAAAATCCAAATAAAAACCGCCACATCCTAGCCCACGAATAGCAATCATTGAAGGCACGCTTCCATTAGACAATATCAATAAGGACAGATGGAATCTCCTACCAGCAGATGCAGACAACGTTATCCCTTACCTGTTCACCTTCCCCGAGGTACGATTCCAACTTCCTTCGCCCGTTCCCTCGGAATGTTCTTAGAATCGAATATGAGCTTAGCTCAATCCACATCCCCACTAACACTTACATCCACAAACACCGGATAATGGTCTGATACAGCCGTTGTTTCTTCTTCAGTAAGGCCATACTCCACATCGTACATGAAAACTCCATACTGACCATTCAGCTCGGAAATATCGGTCATGATAATCCTATCATAAGTATAATCTGTGGACTTTGTGGTTGTATCCCAATCATCATCAATTAACCAATTGTACTCATCGAGGTCTGAAGTTCCATCCTCATTGAAATAGCTACCATCGGCGTTCAGGTCTCCCATAATGATGAAGTCCTTCTCGTCGCTGTAGATACTTTCGGAGTATTCCAGAACATCATCGAGAGCATTGATCTCCTCCGTAGCTTCGTCTGGGTCTGTGTGGATGACCATGAGAACAGCATCATAATCTCCGTTTATCGCCTTTATGGATGCGATATATGGTTGTCTATGGAATGGGTCTGTCCCTTCCGGCTCTGGATAGGTCTGAGGATCTCCTGTAAGCTCCACTGCGGTACTGTCGTAGATGTAGGCATATTGTTCCTTACTGGTGGTCCTTCCCAACCTCTCACTGACCACGTAATCATAGCTCGAACCATCGGAGTTCACAAGCTCTACGAGTTCAGGAAGAGCGGTCTCTGATTTGTCCCTGATCTCCTGTATCGCAACTATGTCGTAGGTCCTGACGATGTCTGCTAGAACGTCCATAACTTCAGGTTTATCGGCTTTTGTAACTCCAAATACCTGAACATTGAAAGCTCCTATTCTCAAGGTATCGTCCGGTGAAAAAGACGTGGTAATTGAGGAGTCTTCCTCTGGTGTGGGAGTGTCCACAACCTCTTCCTGCATAGGTTCATCAACTTCCTCTACTTGCTGTTCCACGAAGTTCTGGACCTGCTCTGTACCTGTAGATACACATCCGTATGTAAGTGATATCAAAATGATAACGGTGAATAGTTTGAGCTTCATAATTCAATCCCTCTTTGAGCTATCATGAACAAGTTCATCATATTTTATGGTATTGAAATCAAAATTATTATATAGTAATTGTGTTTACATCAAGGTAGATGACGTAGCATCGATTTTTAAACCAACCAACCTAAAGTCCTGCTACGTCATATTCTCTATTATTCCTTCTAGAGGCTGTCAAGCACTTCTTTGTACGTATCATAATGGATACAGGCCGTTTCATAGTTACTCCAGGAACAGGCGTTTCCCAATACGATATACCATGAGATTTGTGCAGACTCGATATTATGCTCGGAATTTTTGTCAAGGATCACCTGAATATCGTACATGGTCAACTCAGATGTTCTTTGATGTATCCGGTATCTATTGATTAACTCGTAGAACTGCTGCTTATTATGTGGATTTTTGTTTAAGGCCATCTAAATGACAGTTCGTTTTTAAGATAATTCCTATAAACTAGTTAGTAAAAGTAACGTTTAGAACAATCAACAAAATGAACTGCATATATAATTCTGAAATTATTGTCGCTTCCTATACGAATACATAGGATGTGAGCTACTCTTTAATAAAAAACACTTTTTCCACCGAATCATCATAGTGTAATCTGTTACATTTTATTTCGTAGTAGCCAGCTGTCATACCTGTTGAATTGATGAAAAAATCGTAGTTACCAAGACTTGCTATGTTGCCTAATAGAAGTCCGCATTCACTAGGACAAAGAGTAGTAATATTATTTTCGTCATCAATTTCAATATAATCAATTTGATTTATATTACTTGAATTTACTTTGCTTAAGTTTACACTTATTCCAGTAATTGGTCCAGTGGCATGCACAGAAAATGGTATTGTGGTTATGCCCTCTGGATATGCAGTTTCCATTTCAATTTCAATGTTCCCATGCAAAAAAGATAGATTGTCAACTGCTGTACCGGCTACAAGAATAGTGAATGCTCCAATAGTAATGAAAATAATAGACATCAAGAATCTCAAATTTAATCTCTCGTATTCTAGGTACTTCACTATTTCAAACATTTTCATTTCATTATTAAAAACAAACGACATAATATGTTTTTTTACATAGTGCTTTTCATCGGCTAACATTAGATAGAGCGCGAAAAGACTGACCACCACGAATCCCAAACCTATTAATTGGATAAGCATCTCATTGCCTAAATTTCTAAATAACGGTATTTGATCAAATACAAGTATAAGTGCCCCAAACAATATCGATTGTATCATGGCTTTATTAATGGTTGCATGCCACAATAGAGGAGTACCAAACAATATCAAAAAAGCGAAATCAACACGCCGATATGATTGAATATAACCAAAACTAGTCAATAGGAAATATCCTACTAATATTATTAAAGTAAATGAAAATACAGAAGTGATATTTAATATAAGTGTGGCTTTTTCATAAAAATCATCCCTACTGTTTGTTAAAGGTTCCATTGCAAGAACTTTCAAAAATATATAGCATGCCAATAAAATAATAATGGCAAGAGTGATAAGCAATATATAAATAGAGGTTATATATAAGCTGAAATCGATTGCATTCGACACTATATAATTATATGTTGAATTAAGAACATAGACAGATGAAGCAAGCAATGTTAACGAAAACGCAAACGTTTTTTCATCAGAATGTCTACCTGCTTTTTTAATAGGCGGTATCATAACTCTCTTAATCTCATATTCAGAGAGATTACATCTAGGTGAAGTGTCTGTGAAGTACCTTATCTTTTCCCTTAATAGGCATAATATGTGACAAATAGATTCAACTAACTTTATTCTCCACTTCTTAAGCCTGTACTTATATGAAATAGGCATGGCATACCAACTTCCCCATATATACCATCACATATATACATATAAATTATTCGAATCGATTTGAAATATTTACTACATCTATCCAATGAAACGTAGATTTGTATTTTGCAAGAGTAATCATATGCCTCTAATGGTCGAATTTGAAGGTGTCCTTTGAATATCTAGTATTTGGAATCTGCGTTATTTTTGTAAGTCAATTAATCGGATTAATCCATTTAATCAGATTAATCGTAATAATATCGAGATTTTCATAAATCGCCTTTACCAGTCATCTCTCACGAGGTACGATAACTACATCCTTCTTCGTCTGTTCCCTCGGAATGTTCTTAGAATCGAATATGAGTTTCTTAATGTAAAACGTTCTAGACATCACACAGAAGCCCTCTGGACGGTGTTGCAGGACAAATTGAAGCTCTCCTATCTCCTTAGCCGATAAACGCTCTATATGACCCATTTCGACCATTTTAGAGGCAGTTCGATCGTCCAGAATGATGACCTCTCCTTTCTGGAACTTATATTTCGCAAGCTCTTTCATACTACTGGAAGCGACGACCCGATAAGGATAGTAAGGGACCTCCGGGAAATCGAAGAACTTGGCGAAGAGTTGCTTATCTTTGTACTTCTTCATGATCTTATAGCGAGCCAAAGCATTTTTGGTCGGGGTGGGTTTTTCGAAAATTGAAGGGGCGATATTTTTCTCCGAGGTTTTCGTTCGGTCATTTTCCTTCGAAGCGAGCAATTTTCGTAACTTGCGATTCTCTTCCTCCAATTCACTCACCCGGACACTTTCTTTCACTGAAGGGGGGTGGGACCTTGCTCCTTCGTCCAAGAGGATCTTATCTCGAACAGGTGTCGGAATACGTTGAGTGAGGGTACGATAGATAGTTTCGGATTTCCTAGGGTGCATAGCGGCGATTCGCTCTATGGTGGCGGGGTCTAGGAATGTCTCTGCTATCTCATCCTCCAATCTATCGTTGAAGTAACCGTCCATTTTCTTTTTGAAATTCTGGCGGTGTAGGAAGGGATTAGCTGCATGTTCTTGGCCTTTCGGAGTGAGGTGATAATGATAGGGCTTTGTTCCATCTTTGTGTAGATATCCATACTTGCAGTATCGATTCAGGCTGGTTCTTAAAGAACCGTACGGAACGTGGGGAAGAGTATCTCGGATCTCGGTGGTTGTGTGAGCTCCATTATCGATGGCTCGAAGTATTGCTGCTTTGACCATGCAGTCGGAATTAGGAGGGGAGAATTTTGTAGCCGGGCTGGAGTATATGTATCCGGGTGAGGACTGAGAGATTGATACCTGGGATCGAGGAGGAGTTTGGGAGGATGTAGTGGGGTTTTTCCCGGTATTTTCCGAAAAATGTATCCGGGTGAGGTCTGATTGTTGTAATTGGTCCATTGATATCGATTCCTTTGTAGTGCTATGTCCAGAGTGGGCATGTTAACGTTATAAGGTTAACTTGCAATGTTCTATGGTGAAAAAAGTGTAGTTTACGAATCTTTCCGTACATTTCCCTCATCGGAGTTTTTCAGAGCATTTATGTGGGTGTTGTAAGATTATTTTTGGGATGGTCTGTTCGTCGGGGGGAAAATGTGTCTGGGTGAGCGAAGATTTTTGGCAAATGGCCCATGGGTAGCGATTCATGTGCGGAGATGGTCCAGAGAGGGTATGTTTATGTTATAATATTAACATGAGATAGTCTAGGTTAAAATAGGTGGGTTTTTAGTTATGATGGTCTGAAACTATCATTCTCCACAAGAAATTAAAATGTATTTTTATGCGTCATTCCACCGGAAATATACGTGTCCACTATTGTCGCAATTTATCTCTCAAATAGTAAGCACATATTTTAATATCGATATCTACCTACGTAATAGCACATAATGGGAACATACTGAGCACATATGGTAATCACTATCAATAGACATTAAACATATAGAACATATTACTATTATCATACATCATGAAAAGAAAAAGAGGAATACATAGATTCAGTACTAGATATATATCTTGTATTAATGCGAGGGGGTGCTCAGAAATGAATGTGCTTATGTGCTCCATGCAGATTGATGTTGATTTTTACTAGTAGATGCATGTGTTCGAATATGTGTGCATATGTGCCCAATGGAAATTAAAAAATGTAGCACCTTCTGAGTGCTACATATCAAGTCCTCAAATTTCAGAAGGGTCTATTTCAATATCGTATTCAGCTGAGGAGACTTCTGAAGACAGATGTTGAGAATCACTCTCTGTTATCTCACCCTTAAAATCAATTCCAGTATACTTCAATACTTTTTCGATATCGAACGCATAGACTCCCTTTCGTCTGCCATTGATTGTTCTCGACACAGTGTACCCTGGCCTACTGGGCTGCTGGGCTATGATGCCAAGTTCCTGCCACATTTCTTTATAGTTGTGATTATGACCTCTCTTGTCCATAAAATCCATCAAAGAGGTAGACAGTAATTTGAGTTCAGTATCTCCTTCCTCAAAGTATCCGATGATCTTTCTGTCATGCTCTTCAGGCTCATTTAGATAGCACATGTTAGCGATGACATCACTCATGAGGTCCTCTAATGCCTTAATATGGCTTTCTTGTATTGAGTTGATGTACTCGTCCACGATTTCCTTTACAATGTTTATGTGGTTCACTCTCGGCAACCCAAGATTCACAAGGATATCACTAAAAATCTCTCCTGCTAGTGCTATAGCTGCAGCATTTTTGTATATTCTGTTCTTTTTACCTTCTTCGTGATGGAACACCTTAAGGTACTCTTCATATTTTGACTCTAATAGCCCAGAATCAATGAGATTCATTACTTTCTCCAAGTAAGGTCCTATGATGTGACCGTAATTTCCCTCATGTAGTTGTGTTGGCAATACCGTAGCCTCAAATTTCTTCACAGCAGACCCATTGAACGTGGGCTTCCTTTTGATATCAATGACCCTCGGATACTCTCCGTCGTTGGCATTGCGTGAAAAGAAGCTGTCCTCTTGAGATGTCAGCAATATTGTCATCCATGTAAGACCCGAAGGATATCCAGAGATGACCATCCTCATTTTACCACGATTCATAGAGATTACGTATTTTATAAGCTGCTTGAAGTTATCAAGGTCAACTTTTTTGAATGTCAACTCATCCATGAATGTAGGCAAGTCGGTCATTTCATGGAGGAAAGGTTCAACTGCGTTCATGGTGCAGTTTCCTGTAAACATTATACCCTTCGGATTACCTATCATCGAGGATGCTACCTTAAAGGAAGTAGACTTTCCACTACTGCTTTTATATGAGATGTTAACAGTGAATGAATCCCTTCCTAATGGGGCAAGTAATGGAGCGGCCAATGAAGAACAGCAAATAAAGAAGACCGAAGGGTCAGTAATCAAGTCCCTAACACCCTCTACCCATTCCTCTACACTGCCTGCTTTCTTTATATGTTGGAAACGACTTTCTTCTGTCTCTGAAAGGACGTATCTTTGATTAGTACGACCTACGGTTTGGTTACCAAGGACAAAAACATTATCATGCCAGCCACATGTATCTACCGGCTTATATTGACGTATATTTTGCTCTTCAGCAGGTAGCTTGGAGTCTTCGGACATTTGTTTGAAGAAATAATCCTGAAGTATTTTGAAATTTGCCTCAGTAACCACGAGGCCCTCCATCTGTAATTGTTCTATACCTTTCCTATTAAGTACAAAGTGTTTAGGATGGTGTTTTTCGATGGTTCTTCCATCACTCGCTCTCCATGAGACAGTCACCTGCTCTTGTCCGTTTTTGAATACACCGTGCTCTACAATACCGCAAAAAGAAGAGATTTCAACTGGTTTTGTGATCAGGTCGCCTGTATCTTTGTCTTTGACGGTTTTGTACATACATAATTTATCACCCAAACCAACGTATGGGTAAGGTATTGGTACACTCCGATATTCCTTTGTCTTCTCACCAATAGCACTTTCCTTATATTCAAGTGCGTTTTGTGCATTGAGGGTCTTGTATTGTTTCAACAAGGGCTCTTTCTTTGTGATTGAGTCTTTGTGCTCTTCCACAAATTTGCTAACAGCTCTATATACTGTTTTGGTACATTTTTGACCTGTTATCTCCTCAAGGTCCTCTATCAAAGGCAATAGCACTCCCTTGCGCTTAAATTTGGCCTCGGTGTAAGATAGCTCTTCAAAATCAAGACGATAGCCTAGCTCGAATGTACCCACTTTGCATCCTCTATATTCAGCCTGTACCGCAATAACAGGTACAATATCTGAATTTTCGATGAAAGATATGATGATTTCATCGATCTCTACAACACCTTTCAAAGGTACTTCAGATAGCTCTCTCAATACTTGTTCCATCTTCTCATTGAAGGTTGGATCATTTGTGATTGTGCAGTCTACATCGTGGATAACTTTGTCTTCGTTATCCTTATTTAGTAATATGTTATTGTCATTCATGTTAATGCCTTTCCTTTGTGCCTTTGCTGAATACATAGCACATAAGGTTCCTTAGATTACAAGAGCAGTAGCTGGAATTTGTCCAAGTCTACGACTCTTGTTTATTGTGTTCATAAATCAATTCAATAGGGATCAGTTATGCTTGTACTGAACGTGCGGTTTCACGAATCAGTTTAGCCAGCCCTGAACGCAGAGTATCTCCATGAGACTCCCATTGCTCCAATAAATCCGGGTGGTTGTTAGCGATGTATTTCGAGTAGGATTCGAAGTCCATGCTGCTGAAATCATCCACGTAGGACCACTCCATTGAGGGAAAGGAATGAGCTTAAATAGCAAAACAATATTGTCTTCATTGAAGGCATTTTATTTTCTCCGTGGTAGGATAGAGTACTTTGTCTTCGGCTACATAGTCACCAATTTCCGAATCCTCGCCAAAAGCTTCGGGAACTGGTGAGACTATGACCTTTCCTTTTTCTGTTGTAATCATTACTTTCTCACCTGCATGCATGCCAATATTTGCTGCCAGAGCCGGTGGGATGCAAACTCTTAAAGCACCTTTTTCTGTTCCACTTATGGTTCTAATGTTTCTGATTTTATCACCTCATATGGTATCTATTAGGCATCTTTTGCCTCTAGAATCACCTAAGTGGGGGAATATAAAAAGGTGTCTATCCTTGGAAAGAATCAACATCAATAGAGCTAAGCAAAGAGAGAGATTAGATTTATACAAAATATACTCAGGCCAGCCACTTCTTAGGAATATGTGCACTAAAAACACGGGCTAATAAGAAATTACATACCCACCTCCACATTAGTATAAATATGTGGCAGTCGATGATGATTCCGTTTTTACTTGAAGCTATACTTTGTCAAAATTTGAAGAGAGAATTGTGTTTTAAAGTCACGGCATGTACCTTAAATAAACACAATTGAATGTGGGCAAACATAGAATTCTGTGTAGCTGTAATACTTGTAGTTTAGACTTTTACATTACAACAATATTGATAGGAAGCTCGATGGCCCTATCATCATTGAACAGTTTTTCTAAAAAATTCAAAAAATCACCGATGAGTAGGAAAAGAACATTAGATATAAATTTATTGATTTGCTCTTGATTTTTATATAGTCTACTGAATAATTAATTATCGTTACATTCATGTACCAAAACCATTCTTTAATTCCACATGAAGAAGATAGTTATCATCGATTACGGACTTGGCAACCTAAGGAGTGTTCAAAAAGGACTGGAACACGCAGGTGCCAGCGTACTCATCTCAAGCGACCCTGAAGAGATCAAAAGTGCTGACGGGGTCATCCTTCCGGGAGTTGGGGCATTCAGGGATGCAATGAAGAATGTCGAGAAACTGAGAAGCACCATCGATGACTATGTAGCTTCAGGCAAACCAATGCTCGGTATATGTCTGGGACAGCAGATGATGCTCAGCACATCGGAAGAAGGCGGGCTTACAGAAGGCCTCGATCTTGTGAAAGGAAAGGTGCTCAGGTTCCCACACTCAGAACTAAAGGTTCCACACATGGGATGGAACTCGATCAAGATAACACAGGACCATCCTCTTTTTGAAGGCATACCGGAAGGTTCCTTCGTCTACTTCGTCCACTCATACTACGTGGACACCAGTCAAAAGAACACACTGATATCATGCGAATATGGCACGGAATTTGCAGCTGCCGTTGTCAATGATGCAGGCAATGTGATAGGAACCCAGTTCCACCCTGAGAAGAGCGGTGACGTGGGCCTTAAGATACTGAAGAACTTTGTTGCTATGTGCTAAAGGAATGAGAATATGGATATCGAAGGCTACGCAAAACGAGGGCTTAAGAACAACGACCCTGAACTGGAAGACAAGCTCACTGCCAGAATACTGGAAGTGAAGAACACAAGCCCTGAACACGCACGCAAACTTGCACAGGCAACTATCACAGAAGCAAAAGCAACCCTTGTCCTCAAGGGAGATGTACTCGAACCCACAGTATCCGGAGTGACAATGGGAGAGTTCGGTGTTGGTTCAAGAGGTCTTGGTGATTTCTACACACATGAGAAGATAGCTGAGGTCATAGGCAAGACAAAGGCAGTAGTAGACACCACCCATCTTGATGATTCAGGAGTTGTCACATCAGAAGGCGGAGAATACGTCATCCTTACCGTGGATGGTATGCATTCCAGACTTAGCGATTATTCATTCCTCGCAGGATTCCACGTTGCAAGGGCAGCCCTGCGTGACATCTATGTAATGGGTGCAAGACCGGTGGCAATGCTCTCTGACATCCACGTAGCTGATGATGGTGATGTAGGAAAGGTCTTCGACCACATAGCAGGTATAACAGCAGTTGCAGAGCTCTCGAACATCCCACTCATAACAGGCAGTACCCTCAGGATCGGCGGTGACATGGTGATCGGCGAGCGTATGACCGGAGGTGTTGGTGCCGTAGGGGTCTCAACAGACCTCACATCCAGAGAACAGACACAGGTAGGCGATGTGATCCTCATGACAGAAGGAGCAGGTGGCGGTACAATATCCACAACTGCACTCTATTATGACATGCATGATGTGGTGGATGAGACCATTAACATAAAATTCCTGGAAGCATGTGACAAACTTATCGATTCAGGTCTTGTAAAGCACATCCACGCAATGACAGATGTCACAAATGGTGGTATCCGCGGAGATGCGAAAGAGATCTCAAGGACAGCAGGTGTCAAGCTCATCTTTGAAGAGAAAGATATGAGGAAACTGGTAAACCCGACTGTACTTGAAATGCTTGAATCCCTTGAGATAGATTACCTTGGAGTTTCACTTGATGCTTTGCTTATCATTGCACCCGGCGAGTATGCCGAGGATATCATGAAGACCATCAGAACTGCTGATGTAGACATCGCGGTCATCGGAAAAGTGGTTGAAGGTACCGGTGCTGAAGTGATAATTGACGGTGAGGTGAAGGATTTCACACCACGCTTCAGAGAGTCTGCATACACACCTATCAAGAAGATGATAGGCGATGAGAATCCACGCGACTTCGAAGAAATGAAAAAAGCAATTGACACTGCTGCACTCGATGCTATCGAGAAGAAACGCCGTGTCATAGAGATGGTAAAAAGGAAATAGAAAGGACCTGCCTTTCTTTTTCTTACATTTTAACCTTACTTTTCGGACTCCGGTTCATCCTTCATTTTCTCAACAACAAGGACAACACCATCTTTTTCCAGTATCCTGACCTTGTCACCTTTCTCTATAACTTCAGATGAACGTGCTTTCCAGTGTTGGCCACGATGGAGTATGTAACCTTCCTGACCATTGCCAATTGGATCGAGGGCCTGTCCGGAATCACCTATAAGTTCACCAAAGAGAGGTTTTCTCCTTCTGACCTCGAATACCTTGTATATTATGAACACAAGGAACATCCCCAGAACAATGGTCGGTGTTGCAACTGAAAGTATCAGTGTCCTCTGGAATTCCGCAGGTGTATAGTTCTGTGGGAAATCCGTAGGAGCCAGCAAAACACTGCCAGCGACCACACATACAAGACCCGCTATCCCGAAAATACCGAATCCTGGCGCCTGGAACTCCAGCACCAGCAGGATCACACCTACTATAATAAGGAACAGAGCACCGATATTCACATCAAATCCGGTACCGATCAGCCCAAGGGCAATGGCAACCACACCGAAAAGTTCAGCTCCAAAACCAGGATGCGAGATACCCAGTATCACCGCATAGACTCCAAGGAGCAGAAGTAGCGAGGAGACTATCGGATCAGAGATTATGTTCAGGAAAGCGAGTTTCAGTGAAGCATCATAATGAACGATCGTCGCACCCTCAGTGTCAAGCACCTTGTCTTTCACCTCATCCCCATCTACCTGTGAAAGCAGGTCAGCTATAGAAGGGGAAACATACTCTACCACACCATACTCCAGTGCAGTATCGGCATCAAGGTTCAGGTTCTTAGTTATGAACTCTTCCGCTGCGGTCTGATTACGATTATGCTGTTTAGCATTCTCAGTTGCCCTTTTAACAAGAGCATTGACCACTTTTTCATCATCTATAGGCTCACTGCCACTCGATGTTACAGCTACTGGCTGTGCCGAACCTATGATAGTGTAAGGTGCCATGGCAGCTATATCAGTACTTATCAGGATCAGGGTACCAGCAGACCATGCTTTTGTGCTTTCCGGATAGACATATCCAATTACCGGAACATCAGTTGCAGCTATCTGTTCGATGATGTCAATGGTCTCATCCAGATTTCCACCTGGAGTATTGAGCGTGATGACAAGAGCTTCATAGTCGTCATTCTCGGCGAATGATATGGCATCAGCCACCATGTCATCCGTAACCGGAGTGATGGAATCCGATATCTCGAGCACCAGTACCTTCTGCTCTCCGGCAGCACATGCCAGACCTGTGAATTGGGACAGTAGCAGAATAAAAAAAAGAAAAGTGCTCAGGTAAGACCGGCACTTATTATCCATAATTCCTCCTTTCACTCTTTCCTGGAGAAAGCCTTCGACATTGCAGCGATCTCTGCTATATCAGTTGAATTCGATACAACTATGAGATTCCTTTCCCTTGCGATCTCTGCATATGTCTGCAATTCCCTGAGCTTCAGACTTACAGGCATCTCCTGATACAACTGTGCTGCCTGCTTCATCTTCTCAGCAGCCAGATATTCACCCTCTGAGAGAATGATACGGGAACGCTTTTCACGCTCTGCCTCTGCCTGCTTTGCAATTGCACGCAGCATTGTCTCATCAATACTGACATCCCTTAGAGTGACACCTGTGACCTTGATACCCCACGGATCTGTGGAAATATCCAGCTGTTCCTGAATGTTCCTGTTGACATTCTCCCTGTCAGAAAGCACATCATCCAGCTCAAGCTGTCCGATGACATCACGAAGGGTCGTCTGAGAGAGCATAGCAGTTGCATACTTGAAGTTCTCAACCTCGTTGACGGCCTTTGAAGGCTCGATCACCTGATAATATATAACAGCATCAACAGCCACTGTCACATTGTCCTTTGTAATGACAGCCTGCTTCGGTACGTCAATAGTGACGACACGCAGGTCGATCTTCACAACAGTATCGATAACCGGGATAATAAGGAACAGACCCGGGCCTTTTATTCCACTCAGTCTTCCAAGACGGAAGATAACTACACGTTCATATTCATTGACTATCTTGATAGCTTTTGACAGTATAAAGACTGCCACCACAGCTAAGGGTAAAATAATATCGACTAAGGCGATATGATCACTCTCCTGAAAAACTTAACTATAATTATATAGAGATGATACTTCTTAAAAATATGCCGGTGAATATGTGGAAATGGTCCATTAAAGCAGAAGAACAGTGTCTAAAAGAGTTTATAGAGGGTTGGGTCTGAATTCTTGTTTGAGGGGATGTACACGAAAGCATGAAAGCAGTTGTTATTATTGAAATAACATTTCAGACCCAACAGATTATAGAACTCATTTATCGTTTATTAATGTGATTGATTTTGATGTTAATAATTTCAAACAATTTTTCAAAATCAGCACCAGTAACTGATTATATAAATAGATAGTATAAATCTGGCTAGTCTTTATTACTCCCAGTTACAAGCAAACACATAAATCCAACGTATACTATTTAAGAGTAGATACAATGAGCGAGAAATGTATAGAATGCAACGGGAAAGGATATAGTGTCACTGGCACTTCCAAATGCCCCGAATGCAAAGGGACTGGGAAATCAAAGTCCGTAGATTTTATGAAACTTTCAGAGAAGGACATGGCTAACTTTTTGAAAAATGGTTCTTCATGCACCAACTGCGGAGGAAGCGGGGAAATAGAGAACAAAGAGACCTGTACCAATTGCAACGGGAAAGGAGCTTTTTACAAATGCAAGATCTGTGGAACAGACATGGAAAAACTCTATAACGGCAACGAAGTCTGTCAGGAATGTGCAAAGAAGCAGATAGTTTACAAGCTTGACAATTCATGCACAATTGATGAACTTGAGGTCGGAAAGATGTATCATTCCGTAGTCAGGAACATTGCAGATTTCGGTGTTTTCGTTGACCTTAATTCAAACCTAAGAGGGCTTGTACATTCAAGCAATATGAATGGCCCTCTCGAAGTAGGTGAAGATGTTATAGTAATGCTCAAGGAGATCAAACCAAGAGGGAAGATGGATCTGGCACCACGTAAACTAAAGGAATACCAGACCATAGAACTTGAGAAGCAATTGCCTGTCAAACTAGCGAACGAACTCCCTCAGATGGTAGGAAAGAAAGTAAAGGTCGAAGGAGAGATCATACAGGTCAAACAGACAGCCGGTCCTACTATATTTACCATAGCAGACGAAACAGGACAGATATCCGGTGCGGCCTTTGCAAGCGCTGGTGAAAGATCGTATCCTGAAATAGACTCTGACATGATGGTCTCAGCCACAGGAGAGATAACAGCCCGTGGAGACAGTGTCCAGCTTGAGATCCAGAGCATGAAGAGGCTCACCGGACCAAAGGAAGCCGAGATACTGGAACGTATAGAGGCTGCCATTGACAGAAGGGCAGAACCCTATGAGATCGAGTACATGGTGGAGAGCGAGGTCCTTGAAAAGCTCAGACCTATCATGAAGAAGGCTGCAAAGGAAATAAGGAAGGCGATCATTAGATCCACACCTATACTTCTGCGCCACCATGCCGATGCTGATGGAATGACAGCAGCACTGGCAATTGAGAAAGCCATCCTGCCACTGATACAGGAAGTGAACGGTCAGGACGGAGAATATCACTTTTACAGACGTGCTCCTTCCAAGGCACCTTTCTATGAGGTGACCGATGTTGTGCGTGACATCGGCTTTGCCCTAGAGGATGCAGCAAGACATGGACAGAAGATGCCACTTATCATAAGTGTGGATAACGGATCATCCAACGAGAACGTGGCTGCAATGAAGCAGGCGCAGGTATACGGCATGCAGATGATAGTCATGGACCACCACCAACCTGATGATGTGGTCGATGAATACCTATTGACCCATGTTAACCCGGCACATGTAGGAGGAGATTTCGGTATGACAGCAGGTATGCTCTGTACCGAGGTAGCACGCATGATAAATGTCAAGGTTGAGAACGAGATCAACCACCTCCCCGCAGTAGCTGCCCTTGGTGACCGCTCAGAAGCTGAAGAGGCAAGGAGATACATAGAACTTGTATCTGACAAGTATACCGAGCAACACCTGAGAGATATGGCACTTGCTCTTGACTTTGCAGCATACTGGCTTAAGTTCAGTCCTGGAAAAGGTATTATTGATGATATACTGGACTTTGGTGACCATACTATACACAAGAATCTGGTCAACGTGCTTTGCGAACAGGCAAATGAAATGATCGCTGAGCAAATAGATGTATGTATGTCTCATGTGAAAGCGCAGGACCTTCCAAATGGAGCTATCCTGAATGTGCTGGATGTTGAGAACCATGCTCACAAGTTCACATTCCCACCACCCGGAAAGACATCAGGTGAGGTCCACGACAAGTTGTGTAAGAGATACGAAGACAAACCTGTCGTAACTATAGGATATGGACCTGACTTTGCGGTCATACGCTCAAGGGGTGTTCTGATGAACATACCACAGATGGTCAGGGAACTCCACGAAGAAGTAAAAGGCGGCGGGGTCAACGGTGGAGGACACCTTGTAGTAGGCAGTATCAAGTTCGTAGAAGGCATGCGCTCAGAAGTGCTTTCGAAATTAGTAGAGAAAATAGGATCAGTAGGAGTAGAATAACTCCTACAGGTTCATTTCTGAACTCTTTTTTATTTTAGTATTACTTTTTGAACTGGTTCAATCAACACGCACTATACTTACAAGTGCCTGGACCGGAACCTCTGAAAGTGTTTCTGAACCGCTCTTATCTACAAGAACAGCGATAGCTACAGGCTTTGCACCTGAACTTCTGAGTTGAGTGACAACATCGTTCATTGTGGTACCAGTTGTAATGACATCATCAACTATGACACATCTCTTTCCCTTGATGCCTGCAAAGTTCCTGCTAAAAGCGCCCTTCAATGTACCACCCTCCTGTTCATTGTAAGCATGATACACAGATAGTTCAGTTCCAAGCTCCTCTGCTATGAGAGTTGCAAGTGGAACACCACTAAGACCGATACCAACGACAAGGTCAATATCGCTTTCTGTAGCTACTACAGTATCAAGCACCATATCACACATAGCGATCCCAATATGTCGGGTCCTGTATGCGCTCTTTCCGATGCTGCTCCAGTTAACCGATATATCTTTCGGTGCTGAGGATACATCTTCCTTCTTCGCCCTGGTCAAAAGCCATGTGACAGTTTCACTGGAAACATTAAGTTCATCTGCGATCTGCCTTGTTACAAGACCATTGGCCTGTAATTCAAGAGCTTTCTGGATCAATTTATCAATATTCTTCATATGAATCCCGCATATCCATGTTTAACCTATAATTTGTTATATACCAACAGAGATGTTATATTTTTCTTTTACGCCTTTTCCTGAGTGCTGAACCACAAACAGGACAAACATCACCGCTATCAAAATACCTTCTACAACCTGCGCATTGTTTTTGCCATACCAGAACATCTTTTATCTTCTTCTGAGCTACAGGCTTTACTTCTATGCCCATCACCCTGGCAACGTTCTGAACAGCATAATCATCTGTAAGAAGCACAGAATTATCTTTATACTCCAATGCCTTGGCAAGTATATCAACATCTGTCGCAGAAAGTTCCTCACAGTCCCTTGTCTCTTTTGCGATCTTCAGCACAGCTTCACGGAAGTCCTCACCCGGCATTTCCACACGTGCCCCACTCTCGCGAGCGAGCTCAAAACGCATGGATGCCTCATTGCTTTTGAGTTCATTGACCACCGAAGGAATGGTTATCATCCTGTGAGGTTCTAGCCCTGCCCCCATAATAAAAACAGCAGAGTCTGCAATGTAGTATTCCATAATAATAGCAGATACTTCCTGAATATAGATTAGATCTTTGACATATCCAGGAACAAAATGGAGAAAAATAATATTAACAAATTGACAGGACGTTCAGCCCCGGAACAGTAGATATATACTTTAAGAACAGATATAATATCACGGATCGAATGGGTGATAAATATTGACAAGGATATCTACCGGAATAACAGACCTTGACAAAAAACTACAAGGAGGGTTCCCTGAAGGAGAATGTATTCTCATCACAGGAGAACCAGGAACAGGCAAGACAATAATTGGCATACAGTTCCTTTACAATGCATGTAAAGAAGGAAAAAGATGTGCCCTGATAGCTACTGAAGAAACACCCGAGAAAATTATCATTCACGGGAAAGCACTTGGGTTCGACCTTGAACCTTTCGTGAATACTAATCAACTCTCTATGGTACGTTTTCTGGAGATAAGGGCTTTTGACATCGGAGAGGGAACAAATCAAAAATATATAGAGATCGATGATATCAACAACCTTCTTCATATGATGCAAGAAGATATCGATGTTATAGTTCTCGATAACATGGGCACTTTTTCCATAGGTGTTGACCTGAAGGAGTTCAGGGACAAAGTAGATGCACTGGCATATCTGCTGTCAAAACAGAACAGGACATCACTTATTATGATGGATGCAACAGCACATGAGCTGACCCACAGGATCACAGAATACTCGACCTATGGTACCATCAAACTGACCACAAAAGAGAACCCATATACAGGTAAAATGGAAAGATACATGTATATGCCCAAGATGAGAGGGACAAAGGTCACTCTTGAACTTATTAATTATGACATTACTGAAGAAGGGATCAAGCTCCTATCATCAAAAAGCAATAAGTGATAGCAACTATCAATATTTGCATGTCTAAAAAGGATGAATGCTATTGATGGTCCCGATATAATTGAATGCACAGCCCACATACTGAAGAATTTATGTCCGACAGGCATCTTTTTCTTCATATTTTTTACAACAGTGGACCAATAACACACTCCAAATAATTATATCACATTATAGATATACGTTTAAATGGGAGGGATATCTTGATCAGACTATCCAGTGGAATACCTGATGTCGATAAAAAGATACAGGGAGGTTTTCCAGAAGGTGAAGCGATTCTTATCACAGGAGAACCAGGTACAGGAAAAACGATATTTGCTATCCATTTTCTTTACAACGCATGTAAAGAGGGACATAAATGTGCAATGATAGCAACAGAGGAAACACCTGAAAAGATAATCGATCATGGGAGATCGATCGGTCTTGATATGGAACCATTTGTAGAGAGCAAACAGCTTACAATGCTGAGATTGCTTGAAAAAAGGGTCAGCAATGTAGAGGACAAATACGGGAATGTCTCGATGAACGTATCGGACCTGAACAACTTCAAATACATCATTCCGGAAGATGTCGAGGTCATTGTCCTTGATAACCTCGGAGCCTTTGCAATTGGCATGGAACTTAAATTGTTCAAGGATAAACTTGAGACCCTTGTTTACACCTTCTCTGAGGAAAAAAAGACATCACTTATTATAATGGATGCAACGGCACATGAGCTAACTCATAGAATAGCTGAGTATTCCACTTACGGGACCATCCGTTTGATGACAAAGGAGAATCCATATACAGGTAAGATGGAAAGATTCATGTCCATCCCAAAAATGAGAGAAACGGAGATATCCCTTGAACTTATCAATTACACCATAACAGGAGAAGGGATCAAACTTCTCCAGCCAAAGACAAACAGATAAGTATAATTGAGAACAGTCCCAATTATAGCTCTGGCAGGCCTGATAATATGGACATTGAAAAAGCTAAAGATATCATAGTTGAGTTCATCAAGGAAAAGACTAGAGAAGCTGGAGTAAAAGGTGCCGTTGTAGGCATCAGTGGAGGAATTGACTCTGCTCTTACAGCCTACCTTACAGTTGAAGCACTCGGCAAGGAGAATGTCCTTGGGATACATATGCCGGAACTTAACCTAACACCTGCGGAAGACGTCCTGGATGCAACCGAAGTAGCAGAAAGACTTGGGATAGAGTTCAAGACCATTGATATCTCAGAGATACTTTCCGGATTTATGAACACCATACCTGAGAGCTCTGAAACAAATTCACATGCCAATGGCAACCTCAAGGCCAGGATACGCATGTGCACTCTTTACTATTATGCTAACATGATGTCAAGAATGGTCATGGGAACAGGCAACAAGACCGAGATACTTCTGGGATATTTCACAAAATACGGTGATGGTGGAGTTGACATAGAACCAATAGGCGACCTTTACAAAACAGAAGTAAGGGAAATGTCAAAACTCGTAGGGATCCCTGAGGAGATCATCACAAAAGCACCATCTGCAAGATTGTGGGCAGACCAGACCGATGAGGATGAGCTTGGCATTACATACGAACTGGTGGACAGGTTCCTCGCACTCTTACTGGAAGGAGAAACACCACAGGTCGCACAGAACACACTGGGACTCTCAAGTGAGCAGAGGGATTCTGTTGTCAAAAGGATCAATGTGAACCTTCACAAGCAGAGATCTGCAGCTATAGCTGAGCTAAGATCGCTCAGATAAAAGCTGTCGATGGTAAATTAAAACAAATAACAACTACCTGCCCGGGAAAACGGGCAGATCATCTTTTTCAAACCTTATAAGTTGCTTTGCAAGATGTCTTCTGGCACAGGGAGGCACTTCATAGAAGCCAGCCTGAATATCCCTTTTTACTTCAGACCTTTCTGTATCCATGGAACTGGTACCACATTTCCTGCATCGATAACCCTGCCCGGAACCTGCTGATTTCATTCTCTTGCCACAGGATGGACATGCCGGGTTAGAGACCTCATATTTCAGGGCAAGCTTGAGTATCTTCATCTTCTCGATATTCATTGTCCTTTCTGTAACACTACCATAGACAACGATCCTGTCACCGGGTATCAGCTTTCTGACAAGTTCCCTGAAGTTCTTCGTAGGCTCGAAAGCTGCACAATCAATTGTTTCACCCTGATTATCCACCAATGAGAATATCGTATGTCCGCCCCTGATGGTCTCCGGATCTGATACAACCTCACCTTCCAGTATATATGAATGCATCTCATCGATACCTTCTACACCTGAAACAGGGATCAGATGCATATCAGTACCCTGATTAGTACGATACGTGCAGATACGTTCTACAGGTTCGGATATCACAAAGGAAGCAGCCTTTTCCACAGAAGAGGAATCTTTGCCCCTTATACCGAAAAGTACGGGATCACCCGAATGAGGTACACATACTGCCATTTTGTTGACAAGGTCCACAGTATCCCATGTATCAGGATATGTCTGCCTGTCCGCTTCAAAGAGAGATGTCTCATCCACAGTTCGAAGATTTCCCCATACATCTTTTTCTCTGTAGGCCAGATATTCATAAGTGTGATCCCACTCAAGATCGAGCATCGCACCACATGCTGAAAGAGCGCCGATCAGCCCACGGCCGTTCTTAAAGAACTTAAAACGAAGTTCAAGTTCAGAAGCCAGTTCCTTTGCTTCATCTATTGTGATAACTTCCTTTACTGCCCGCCTGAAGAAAGTACTGAGCTCATGTTTTACAGCTTCGAACTTATCATCTGTAATGAAAACAATACCAGGATTGGTGTTCTCATTGTTCATGCAGGCCATGGAAGCAACCTTAGCGGTTACATGTTCAACTATCCTTTCCGGATCATTACATTCTACAAGCAATGCCACAGATGCATTCCCACGGGTCTTGTAGGGAATAGTGGGATTGAGCCGGACAAGTATGGGTTCTGCTACGATATCAGCAAAAGATGAGAGCTCATCCCTTAAAAGAGCACAAAGGTAAGTTGTACACATACCCTCTCTGGAATCAGTATCATCCATGCCTATGATCATTCTTATGTTCTTATCGCTCATGGGACAATTAGCAGATATGACCGATCATTGTTAAATGATTCTCTGGAACATAAAGGACCTCTAATCCTTTTCGATCAGAGGGAGAAATACATGTATCTCTGTTCCCTTGCCTTCTTCACTTTCAGCCCGGATAGAACCACCATGTGCTTCAACGATGCTTTTGCAGAGATATAATCCAAGTCCATTACCACCATAACGCCTTGTGAGAGAACCATCTGCCTGATAGAACCTTTTGAATATATGAGGCATTTCCTCTTTAGGGATCCCAATTCCCGTATCCTTCACAATAACATGAAGATCATTACCTTCAGTGGATACCTTTACAGTTATAGAACCATCATGAAAAGTGAATTTGAAAGCATTCTCAAGTATGTGTGAGAATACCTGTTCGAGATAGGTGGAATTGCCACTTATAAATGGAACGGAAGAAGGATATTCCTTGTACAGGGCCGGAGAGTTATCATTTTTCAATGATGAAATGTCAGTGGTAACTTTGTCAAGAAGAACGATGATATCTATGGAATCAAGATGATACTGGATATTACCGGAGTGGATATTCTGCATGTATAGCAGGGAATCGATGAGTTTCTGTAACCTGTTGGTATTCTGCAAGATCATCCCCACACCTTTCATCTGTTCCCCATCAAGAGCACCCAGATGACCCTCTAAAAGTAATTCACTGTATCCTTTTATCGGGATAAGGGGAGTTTTTAGTTCATGTGTTATGTTCGCCATGAACTCGTCCTTCATCCTGTCAAGTGATTCAAGCTCTTTGTTGTTCCTTGCAAGTTGATCCAAATATGCTTTGATCTTATCCTCACTCTGCTTCCTCTGTATGAGTTTCCATGTACCCTCCATTAGAAGCGTCATCTGCCTTATGTCGGAACTATTATAATCCCCGTCCTTGTTGCCCACGCCTGCTATCATGACCACTTTGCCATCATCGAATACCGGAATTCCCAGATGATCTCGGATATTCACACTGATGCCAGGAATGGAACCCGCATCTGCGTTATTTTCCTTATTGCTGTTTGTTAATACGGGCATACGTTGCAGGATAGGAGCGCACCAAAGACCAGTTTCCTTAAAGTGGTAGACATTACTCTCATTCTCAATGTCACAGAGGTCCATGGAGCTCTTTGACCAGGCATACATGTTAACAGTGGAATCGTCCTCATTCACAAATCCAATATATCCGATCTGGCTTTCTGTTAGTTCTACTGCTTTTTCAAGGGAAAAGCTCAGGATATCGCGGGTCTTTGAACCTGTAAGCTGGTTAAGTTCCACCAGGGCTTCCAGTCTGAGCTCATCAAGGAAAAGAGCTTTTTCTGCAGCTTTTATCTGAGTAAGGTCCTTGAAAAGAAGGATCATTCGGTCATCGGTGAGTTTTGTGGTGTTCACCTCAACATCCTTTATAGAACCATTCTTGCATGGCATTTTCAATTCATTTGTATAGACAACATCCGGTCCATTGTCTAAACTGGAAAAGGCATGTTCCCACAGTTCTTTCATTGAAGAGAGGTCATCCATGGTATAGCCAAATGTTTCCGTGAACTTACGGTTCAAATATACCGGACTGTTGTCCACATCAAGCAGAACAAGGGATATAGGAGAGTGTTCTACCACCTTTCCGAAGAAGATCTCACTTTCCTCAAGTTCCTCCATGAAACTATTCAAAGGACTGATATTCCCATCAGTTATCGAAATCCCCTTGAATGCATCATAGGTCTGATGTTCGGTATTCACCTGCTGAGCTGAGATACTGGCATAACTGGACATAGGGAGTAGCTTTGAAGAAAACAGAGAATGTTTTCTCTCAGGGTCCATCCTGCCATTAATGGAGATAGACTCCAACAGGGAAGCTAAAAATCCCTTTTTCCGTACATCCTTATCCTGAACCTTTTTACCCATGCTACCAACAAACATTCATTCCGAACTATGTTTAGAAAAACAAGCGGTTTTGTATATACACTAAGATTTCAACACATCAAATAAATAATTTTCTAGACTAATGGTTGACAGAACACTGGAAATAAAGCACACCTAACAAAAAAGCTACATATATAAAAGATATATTTATATAGATGTGCAAACAATGCCTATTTACTCATGACGAAAGAGATCCTTATACATCAGATAATTGATGTATTACAGCAAGCAGGCTTCATTGTATCAAAGAGATGTAATATTCGACCAAGGAGCTTTGATCTTGCAGCAAGGAAAGGTGAAACCCTCCTTTTTTGCAAAGTCCTGTTCAATATAGACGGGCTTAACGAGGAAACCGCAAGAGAAATGAAAAGCCTTGCAAGGTATCTTGGTGGCACTGCGATCCTTATAGGTGCAAAGACACGTGACCAGATGCTTGAGGATAGCGTCGTCTATATGCGATATGATATCCCGGCAGTTAATGTCGAGACCCTCTATGACTATTTCGTAGAGGAGGTTCCACCTCTTGTTTCAGCGGCCCCTGGTGGGCTTTATGTCTCCATTGACGGAGATGTGCTCAAGGAAGCACGCAAGAGAACCGCCATGTCATTAGGAGCACTGGCAACAGAACTTGGAGTATCAAGAAGGACCATCAGTAAATATGAGGAAGGTGGGATGGATGCATCCATAGACGTGGTCCTCCAGCTAGAGGAACTGCTGGACGTGGCTCTGGCAAAGTCCATAGACATACTTCGCTGTTTTGAGAAAAAGGCCAAGGTAGAGATACAAAAGGAGACGCCAATAGAGGCACAACCTGATGACGGTATACTTGGCATGCTCTATGCACTTGGATATCAGGTGATGTCCACAAGTCAGGCACCTTTCAAAGCTATATCCAAGGATACATCCGATACACTCCTCACAGGGGTCAGTACATATAGTAGTGCAATGATCAAGCGTGCAGATCTCATGAGCAGTATATCATGTGTCACAAGGACAAAATCTGTCTTTATCATAAACGGTCAGATCAAATCAGAGACCGTGGAGAACACGGTCCTTATCGAAAAGTCCGAACTTGACAAGCTGGCTGGTACCGAAGAGCTGGCAGAGCTTATCGATGAGAGGACAAAGAAACACAATATAGAGATATGATCACAACAGTGCCCAATATCAATTCTCCCTTTTTTCAGAGTCAGGCGTCCTTTTATGCTGTTGAAAGACATGGCAGATCCAAAACGCTAATATATAGAGATCCCTTTTAGAACTAGCAATGACCACCAACATCGCAGTACTTGTTTCAGGAAGAGGATCAAATCTTCAGTCTATAATTGACAATATAGAGAACGGATACATAGAGAATGCAAATATATCCGTTGTAATAAGCGATGTTGAGGATGCCTATGCGCTTGAACGTGCAAGGGATCACGGCATTACCGATGTATTCATCGACCCTTCCGACTATTCCAATAAACAGGAATTCGAGAAAGAGATCCTTGAGGTACTTAAAGACAACAGTACAGACCTTGTACTCCTTGCAGGCTACATGCGTCTTGTAGGAAAGGACCTTATCTCAGCATACCGCAACAGGATAATAAATATCCATCCTGCACTGCTCCCTTCTTTTAAAGGCCTTCATGCACAACAGCAGGCTTTTGATTATGGTGTTAAGGTCAGCGGATGTACCGTTCACTTCGTTGATGAAGGAATGGATACAGGACCTATAATTATCCAGAAATGCGTACCTGTACTTGACAATGATACCGCTGATGACCTTTCAGCACGTATACTGGAACAGGAGCATAAGATATACCCTGAAGCGGTCAAGCTGTTCGTTGAGGGTAAACTTAAAGTGGATGGTCGAATTGTAGTACACACATAAATTAACTTACATTAACCAGTATAACCTCCTGGATATCCAGGAATCCAAAAACATATCGATATCGAATCTAACGGTTGATAACAATGTCTTACATCTCAGAAATTGACCCGGATATTGCAGAGGCCCTCAGGCTGGAAGCAAACCGCCAGGATTACAAGTTGAACCTGATCGCATCAGAGAACTATGCAAGCCGTGCCGTAATGGAAGCACAGGGCTCTGTCATGACAAACAAATACGCTGAAGGATATTCAGGAAAGCGCTACTATGGTGGCTGCGAATTCGTGGATATCGCAGAGGACCTTGCCATTGAGAGAGCAAAGGAGATCTTCGGTGCAGAACATGTGAACGTCCAGCCACACTCAGGTTCCGGATCAAACATGGCATGTTATTTCTCAGTTCTCAAGCCAGGGGACACCATTATGTCAATGGACCTCTCACACGGAGGACACCTTTCACACGGAAGCCCTGTTAACTTTGCAGGACAGCTCTATAATATAGTACCATATGGTGTCGACAAAGAGACAGAAGCTCTTGACTACGATACACTTATGAAAATGGCAAAGGAGAACAAGCCACAGATGATCGTCTGCGGTGCTTCAGCATACTCAAAGACACTCGATTTCAAGGCATTCAAGGACATCGCTGATGAAGTAGGAGCATACCTTCTTGCAGATATCGCACACATTGCAGGTCTTGTAGCTGCAGGTGCACATCCAAGTCCTGTGCCATACGCTGATTTTGTCACAACCACAACCCACAAGACCCTCAGAGGTCCAAGGGGTGGAATGGTAATGTGCAAGGAAGAGTACGCAAAGGAACTGAACAAGGCAGTGTTCCCTGGAATA
The DNA here is from genome assembly GCF_900114835.1 of Methanolobus profundi. GTDB lineage: Archaea > Halobacteriota > Methanosarcinia > Methanosarcinales > Methanosarcinaceae > Methanolobus > Methanolobus profundi. The sequence continues at coordinate 434,098 of NZ_FOUJ01000002.1, forward strand.
CAGGGCGGACCTCTCATGCACATAATAGCAGCAAAGGCTGTTGCATTCAAGGAAGCATTGAGCGAGGAGTTCAAGGCAGACCAGTTCCAGACCGTAAAGAACGCAGCTGCTCTTGCAAGCGAACTTGAGAACAATGGCTTTGATATCGTATCCGGTGGAACCGACAACCACGTAATGCTCCTGAACCTTAACAAGTTCGACATCACAGGAAAGGAAGCTGAAGCTGGAATGAGCAAGTCAGGTATTGTCCTTAACAAGAACACCATCCCATTCGAAACAAGAAGTCCGTTCATCACAAGCGGAATAAGGATCGGTACTCCTGCTGCAACTACCAGAGGAATGAAGGAAGCCCAGATGAAAGAGATCGCTGGATACATTGCAGAGGTAGTCAACAACCTCAACGATGATACAGTGCTCCATGGCATCAACTCCGATGTAGAACAGCTTTGCAGCGGATTCCCGATATACAAATAAATAACCGGAACTATCCTGTATAGTGAAGTAGCACAGGGTGTTTGAACAATGGCAGAAGAGAACTACGATTCCAGGAAGATAGACGGCAGGAGCCTGTCAAAGAAAGTGGAAGAGCAGGTTAAGCAGGAGATCGATGAGCTTAAGGCAGAGAAAGGAATAACTCCCGGACTTGCAACCATACTTGTCGGTGAGGACCCTGCATCAAAGATGTATGTACGCCTCAAGCATAAGGCATGCGAAAGGGTCGGCATACATGCAGAGGACCACAATATGCCTGAGACCACCACACAGGAAGAGCTCATGCAGCGTATCCGGGAATTGAATGCGAGAGAGGACATACATGGTATCCTCCTCCAGTTACCTCTTCCGGGACACCTTGATGATAAGTCCGCAATGCTTGCCATCGACCCTGCAAAAGATGCTGATGGATTCCACCCGTACAACATGGGTAAGCTCCTGATCGGTGAGGAAGGTCTTGTACCATGTACCCCAAAAGGTGTTATCAGAGCACTTGAAGAGTACGAGGTAAGTGTTCAGGGCAAGCACGCAGTTATTGTTGGACACAGCAATGTTGTTGGAAAACCCATGGCTGCAATGCTCATAAACAGGAATGCGACTGTTTCCGTATGTCACGTTTTCACCGATGACCTGACAAAATTCACCCTTGAAGCTGACATCATTGTTGTCGGAACAGGTGTCAAACACCTTATCAAAGCAGATATGGTGAAGGAAGGTGCGGTTATCTTTGACGTTGGTATCTCCGAAGAAGACGGCAAGATATACGGTGATGTTGATTACGATAATGTTGTGAAGAAGGCTTCACTCATAACCCCCGTTCCCGGAGGCGTAGGTCCGATGACCATTGCCATCCTTATGGAACACGTGCTTATGGCAGCTAAGAATAGCTGATAAGCACATTTATATTTTATTAACCAAATACTATTTTGTTTGACGTTCCTGTTCATTTGAACGTATCTAACCCTGAATTAATACTACCAGGTTGAATAATGGTTGTTGATGTTGATATATGCGGTTTGAAGGTTGGCGACGAGCACCCCGTAAGATTAATGGGTGTTATCAACCTGAGCAAAGAATCCTTTTACAAAGGTTCTGTTGTTAGTAACGATTCTCTTCTCAATGTAGCACAAAAGATGGTGGATGATGGTGCGACCATACTTGACATAGGAGCACGTTCCACATGGCCCCTTGCAAGTCCGGTCATTGGTGAGGAAGAAGAACGAAACCGCATGATCCCTGCACTTGACATACTGAAGGACAATGTGGATGCACTCATCTCTGTGGATACTGTTTATTCCAGTGTTGCAAAAGAATCCCTGAAGCATGGTGCAGATATCATAAACGACGTATCGGGTTTTACAACCAACCCTGAGATGATCGATATCGTGGCTGACTATGATTGTCCTGCAGTTGTAATGGCATCGGAAGAAGTTCCAGGTGACCCCTTAGGCATGGACGCCATCATGCGATCACTTGCAGACATAATCAGCAAGGCCGATGCTAAGGGAATAGACACTGACAAACTCATCCTCGATCCGGCGATCGGTAAATGGATAGCTGAAAAGGACCCTATCTTTGATTTTGAGACCATCGACCAGTTCGAGAGCCTCAGAGTTTTCGAGAAACCTATACTTGCTGCCGTATCAAGAAAATCATGTATCGATGCAGTCCTGCATAAACCTGCAAGTGAAAGGCTTTATGGAAGCCTTGCTGCAACCGCTATTGTGGTTCACAAGGGTGCACACATGATAAGGACCCATGATATCCCTGAGACAAAGGATGTCGTTGAAGTGGCAGCTGCCATGAGAAGAAGACAACCATTTGTAAAGGATGGAGATTTTGAAGTTACTGTAACTGACATAGTTCACCCTGATGATGCAGAGTATCTTATGAAGAGCATGGGCGTGACCGGCACAGGTGCAAAGGTCATGAAGAACAAGACCGTTAGCAAAGTAGTGCGTGTGAACAATATCACAACTACTGAGGCTCTGATAATCAAGCAGGAGATACTGGCTAGGGGTGGAGATGCAGCCCTTGAACGTGATGCAGTATCCCACGAAACAGAGAAGACCGATGTGCTCATTATAGGTACTGTACTACAATTTGAGAAACTGGTATACAAGCTCTCATTCCAGGCCCGCAACCTTCCTCTTATCGCAGAGATGATAGCAGAAGCCCTTGAGAATGACATGGATGTGGAGCATGGCTACCTGAGGGAACTATGATAATCTCATCTGCAAAGCCCTTTGAAGAGATACTTGAACTATTGAAAGATGAAGATGATATCTTCGTTGTAGGATGTAATGCATGTGCTGCAAAACAGCACCTTGGTGGCGAGCCCGAAGTAATAGAGATGTGCGAACGTCTTGAAGAGGCAGGGAAACATGTCGTTGGCTGGGTTATCCCAAGTGCTGCATGTAGTGTGGTATCCTTTGATTCACTTATTGAAAAGAACCCTGCTATCAAGGATGCAAAGACCGTTCTTGTAATGGCATGTGGCAGTGGTGTATCTATTGTGTCCAGTGTGGCCGACCTGCCTGTATACCCATCTAACAACACCGAGTCCCTGGGAGGAAGATCACAGGGAGAGGTTGTCCCTGAGCTCTGTGCCATGTGCGGGGATTGTACGGTCTACTATTTTGGCGGGATCTGCCCGAAAGGACAATGTCCGAAACAACTTCTGAACGGTCCATGTGGAGGAGCTATTGATGGGAAGTGTGAGGTTGACCCTGAAAAGGACTGCGTCTGGGAGCTTATCTACTGTAAACTTGAAAGGACCGGCAGACTTGACCTGCTGGAAAAGGTGTGGACAGTGGAAGAACTAACTGAATGATCATTCAGAGAATACTGCAATATTGCTATCATATCCTGTTCTTGAATTTGTTTCCGGATAGTATCTCTTGAACTTTCCGTGTCGTTCTGTGCGAATGACGTTCTCTTCGTCCAGCCTGTTAACATGCCAGTGAATGGTACTTTTGTCAACACCAAGCTTTGAAGACAGGTCCTTACCTGTAACTCCCGGTTCCTCAAAGATGGTCTCAAGAACGTTCTTACGTGTGTCGTTCTTCATATTGATATCAAGGAATATGTTCCTGTGATCCTTTGACAGGTCATATCTGAAATATCTGGTGTATCTTCCATTCCTCAAAGGAGATACCATGTTAGCTAATTCCAGTTTTCCCACATGGTACCTGAATGTACCTCTTTTCATATTCAGAGCCTCAAGAACATCGCCCTCCGAACATCCCGGGTTTTCAGAAACATAAGAGAGGATCTTCTGCCTGTTATCATCCCCTCCTTTGCTGAGATGTATCTTTCCCAGCAGAAGAGGGAGGAACTTTACAAGGCTCAAGGACCAGAAAGAAAAGAGAGCTCCTAATGTTAGCATTTTGAAGTACAAAGGCAGTTCCCAGAATGTAAGATTGGAATCACACCCATCACTATTGATAAGCTCTTCAGGAATATCCAGGTCTTCTGAATAGGGAACTATCACATACTCAGCACTAGCCGTAAAGCATAAGCATAAAAGTATAAGCAAGGTGCATACTGCTTTCAGTATATTGTTTGTACTTCGTGCCAAGTATTCGTGACCCCCCTGAACACCGGATAGATATCAATTGATATTTCATCCAGACATGTATAAACGTACTACATTTAGACTAGTCTATAGATTGATGATTCTAAATATTGTATTTATGAGTTATGGCCAATGTTCCAACTGAAAGATCGTGGCTACGCCCTAAAATATTAATATAAAACACTAAAATATCACAAATGTCTACAACCGGCATCATACGACACTATTAATTAATAAGATGAAAGTACCAGTATTATTTTTATAACAATTATTATGATAATATAAGTACACAGTTAAATCAAAGGCCATAATACTTAAATAGTTATCAAAATAATTTTATGATGACGCATTGAAATAATGTGGAGTGGGGTCCAAACTAAACTTGCAGAGTCGGCTTGAACCCCGAAACGCCCTAAGGCAAGGTTATAGTTGGCTTTGATAGTGTTTAAGGTTTGCGTGATCTTGCCTCAGGAGTAATTCGAAATGAGGTAAGAACAAAATGAAAACTAGCATAATTGCAAAGATAGGAATTTCGATGTTAGTAATGTTGATAGCCGTTGGAACAGCATCTGCATCAGGAGGGGGATCGTATGCGACCGCAGAAGAAATAGAGGTTGCAGACGGAGATTTTGAAATGATTCGAGGTACTTACAGTGCAGATGACTGGTATGTTTTTGAGGAAGTTGGCAATGGTGATACAATTTATGTTGACATACAAGAATCATTTACAGATGCAGGTGGTTTCTTGGACTTGCATGACGACGGTCAGGGAGATATAGAGATACATCTGCCTAATTCTAATGATGACCAAGAAACAAGTGTTACATCAGACCCACTGCCTCGTATTTATGTTGAAGCAGGAACACAGTTTTCTTATAAATACTTGGTTGCAAGGAATAGTCCGCTATTCTAAGAATAAAATTTGGATGGAAGGATTAAAATGCAGAATCTTTCCTACTTTTTTTATAATGGTGAATTGACTTTTAGATAGAGGATCGAATGAATAAGCTCGTAATTTCAACATTGATATTAATTACATTATGTAGCATGTCCCAATCTACTGCTGCAAATGAGGAATTGGAAATAAACATCACTGCCATTGCTGATTTAAATCAAACAATCGGAAAAGATGTTATGAGTTTAGTAGATTCTAATGGTCTTATTATTGACAATGCCCCATTGTTTACCACATTATGGAGTCTTGATGAAAAGCATATGTTGATTTACGTATATATGAGTGCACATCAAAAAAGCAAGGGAGCCTTTAGGGGTAGCGGTATTTATGCGCTCTACATAACAAACGTCAATTGTTCTGAAATTACACGAGTTAATTGGAAAGAATACACGTCTGCTGATGGGAGCACAATATCATCTCCTGAATGGAGTTTCTCTGGTGATTATTTTTCATATTTGGAAATAACAAATACAGCAAAAGTGAGTTCAACACAAAGTTCTTCTACACTTTATGTTATGTCAGAAAATCTAGACATTATTCGAAAAATAAACTGTGATCCAGAGAAAATTAAAAAATGGAAAAACAAATGGTCTCCTAAAGAAGATAAAATAAGTTTTATTGAACAGAGTACTAATCTAAGTATTTATGATGTTAATGATAATTGTAGCCTTCGTTTTGATTTACATGATGATTACACATACTTAGACGACGGAGCATGGTCCCCTGATGGAAGCAAGATTAGCTTTACAAAAGATCAAAACGAAATTATTATATTAGACATTGAAAAAAAAGGACTTAATACAATTTATTCGACCAGTACTGCTGGCATGGTAAATGGTAAACAATGGAGTCCTGATAGTAAAAAATTATTTTTTTATGCCATAACAGGGTCCGAAAAAGAAGGTACGCTCCTGTATGACATATACGTGATGGAAGAATATACTAAGAGTCCATTAAAAGTTATATCTTATAAATCCCCTTCATCAGCAATATTTCAATGGTATCCAGATAGTGAAAATTTGTTATTAATGCATCATAATCCGGACTCGAATTCATATAAATTAGATTCGTTATCAGATAGTGGAAGCACAAAAGAACTATTTACATGCAATCAGCATCTTTATGCAAGTATTGGACCCAATGATTATATTCTGGCCACCAATTCGAATCCAACTCTTAATCGAATTGAAAACCACTTCCATGCATACGACTTATTTTTGTTTAATGATTTAAAAGAATTTTGTTTTGAAAATATCACATATTACACATGGAAAGATGACAATTTACTATTTGTTTCAGAAGGTAAAATGAAGATTTTTGAACCGGATAGTGAACAGATATTGGAAACACCTATAGTGACAAAAGAATTTGAGACCATTCGCTTATCTCCAAGCGGGGATTTCATTTTTTTGGGCAGTACAATTATGGGATTTCAAAAACAAGAAGATCATACAGATTACAATATGAATATTAGCTCGACCCCAGAAGTTATAATAAAAAATCCAGAAAATGAACCAGACCCAACAAAAACAACTGCTGAAAAAAAAAGCACAGGCTTCAGTCGCAATACTTGTTTTTTAATTATAGGCATTGCAATCATATTTTCATGGATTATAATCAAGCTTACTTTTAATAAATATATAAAAAGATAGGGAGATCAGAATGAATACAATGCAAAGTGTGTTTGTGATTTCAGAAAAAGAATTTGCAGATAATATATGGAGTCCTAAATTATTGGCATTGATAGTTATAATTACATCCTCAATATTCTCCAGAACTTACCTTTCAGGAATAACACAAAATTCTGATTTATTGGGAGGGTTTCTTGATGTTGCAAAAATAATATCTCTTTTTCTTCCACTCGTAGGAGTTGTTCTTGGGTTTGATGCAATAAGCAAGGAGAAGGATAGTGGAGCTCTTAATGTACTTTTAACACATCCTGTGTACAGGGATACAATTGTAGCAGGAAAAACACTAGGTGCAATGGGTACATTGGCGCTTATTGTTTTTATATCAACTATCACTGTAATTGGAGCAAGATTGATTTCTTCAGGATTAGAATTAAATTCATTAGCCATTAGTAGACTGCTTATTTTTTCAATTCTTACATACTTTTATTTATCCATATTCATTTCCTTTGCGATGTTCAGTTCAATAATAACAAATAATTCTACAAATGCACTAATTTACAATATAGCAACATGGCTAATACTGTGTATTGCTTTTGGAATGATTGCGGCAACAGCTGCTTCTTTTGTAACAGATGAAAAACCTCTGGACTTGAGTGACAATAATAATTTTTTGATTATGAATGCAAATTTGCAACAATTATCTCCTTCTCACCATTATTTAATGGCTGTATCCGGTAACCCCAGTCCTGGGTGGTCAGGAGTTTCAAGTGGTAGACCAGAGGTAGATGGTATATTTGATACAAAACACACCCTTCATCAGTGGTGGAACGAACTTGGAGTGAATGTTATAATATTGATAATTAGCCCTGTTTTTTTGACAATAATAACATATATAGTATTTTTGCGTAAGGATTTGAGTAATGTGGGGTAATTAAATGAACAACAAAAACATATTCGTGATTGCTAAAAAGGAAGCTAATGACTACCTTCATGACAGTGGTTTCTTAATAATACTTTCAATATGTACAGTGATAATATTCGCTTCTACATACATCCCAGCCTCCATGACAACCGCAACAACAGTTTTGAGCAGTATAAATGTTAAAATGATATCACAGTTTATTCCATTAATTGGTATAGCTCTTGGTTTTAATACAGTAGTAAAGGAAAGAATATCAGGATCATTGAACGTCTTGCTGACCCATCCAGTGTATAGGGACAACATCATTACAGGAAAAATAGTTGGAACAATCCTGGTGTTAGCTTTCATAATCGTATTTTCAGTTTTAGTATCTACTGGTGCAGTAATCATTTTTTATGGGAGGGCAGTTGAATATATGGAATTGGAACGCATATTTATATTAACTATATTTACATTTCTTTATGCTTGTATATATTTATTTATATCTGTTTTTATTTCAATCAATGTTAAAACATCTTCAGAAGCTTTAATATACAACATAATAATCTGGCTTGCAACTTGCGTATTATTTGGTTCACTGCTTAAAACTACTGTTTTTATACTGACTGAGCAGACATCGGTTGATAGTGTACTGATAATGCAACTTTTGAATCTGTCACCAATACACCATTATGCCCAAGCAATTGGTGGCTCTGCAGACTATGGTTTTGGAGGAGTTAATGCAAAAGCTGCCATTTATGGATTTTTTGATACCCGGTATACACTCACTCAAATATTCAACGAATTCTGGGTAAATATTGTAATACTAATAATAACTCCAATAATCCTTCTTGTTGCAACTTTCATTACATTTCTGCGGAAAGATATTACACTTTAAAATGATAACATGATTTCTATAAAACATATGATTATTGGGGTTACTTTTTGTCTTATATTAGCATCTTCATATGCAAGTGCAGACTGGTCATCAGTATGCGTAAAAAACCAAATCACTGGGAAAGTGGTCTACCCCGGAGATATTGTTGAGTTTCCTATAACCATAGAGAAAGGGTACAATGGCACTGATGATTCGTGGTGCACCATGCTAGTAAAAAGTAAGCCTGAGGGGTGGACTGCTGGATTTTATGAAGATAATGACCAGATAACTAACATCTTCTTTCCTGAGGATGAAAGTGACCCTGTAGATGTTGTTTTGAAGGTGAAAACACCTCAAAACGTATCAGATGGAATTTATTCCATATGGGTAGATATCAAACCAGATGATGGCGATATCATTTCTAGAGAATTTGCGATTACTGTAGATACCAAAGCTGAACCTAACATTGAGATATACTCAAGTACTCCTGGAATAGAAACACGATCAAATGATCCGGTAAAATATCTCCTTACCTTGGAAAACAAGTATGATCATAGGATAACAGTTAATCTGGATACTATTGGTAAATCGGAAAATTTGAGCGTTGAATTCCTGCAGGAGATCGATGATGAAGAATTCAGACTTAAAACGCTGTCATTAGCTGCAAACTCTCAGTATGATATTCTTATGGGAGTGAAGCCATCTATAAATCTAACAGATGGAACATATTCATTCAAGGTCCAAGCGGTACCGGAAAATGGAGGAAATGGCGTTTCACTGAATTTGAATCTGATAATCAATAACAATTTAGAAACTGAGGAAATGCTGACCATATCACAAAGTACATCCAGTCTAGTTCTCAATCCTGGTTCTTCGAAGGAGATCTATGTTACTTTAAGGAATAATGGTGATGAGACACTTACAAATATTGATCTAAAAGTACAGGATGTTACAGGAATTACCGCTGAAGTAAGAAGCTTTGGTACAATTGATGAACTTGAACCAGGAGAGTCGTGGGATACTTCAATAGAGATTACCGCGCGTGCGGACGCAAGTCCTGGTACTAAAGACCTTCTAATGAGGGCTGTTAGCGATGACGCTCAAAGCCAAGACGGAAGAGTAGAGATAATAGTGGAAAAGTCAGACAGTGGAGGATTTATTGGGATAGGGATGGTCGTGGTTTCTATACTTTTGTTAATAGTAATTGTACGTAAGTTTGGAAGGCGATAAACATGGAAATAATTAGTAGAGAACAGGAACAAAGCCAAATTATGGAAAGAACCAAGGAATTAGCTATAGAAACCATCAATCTAAGTAAATCATTCGGAAAAGAGAAGAAAATACACGCCGTAGATAATCTGAATCTGAAAGTAAAAAAAGGTGAAGTTTTTGGTTTTGTCGGACCAAACGGGGCAGGTAAGACAACAACTATGAAAATGCTTATAGGCTTACTGGAACCTACATCTGGAAGTGGAAAAGTGGCAAAATACGACATATTGCATGAAATAATCAACATCAGAGAAGAAACAGGAGTCTTACCTGAACCTGCTGGATTTTATGATTACCTAACTGCAAGACAAAATTTACGCTTTTATGCAAAGCTATATGATATAGATTCTAATGAAAGAGAGAAAAGAATCGAGAACTTACTTGAAACAGTTGGCCTGTCGCGTGCAATCGACCAAAAGATAGGAGGTTTTTCCACGGGAATGCGAAAGCGTTTTGGGCTTGCTCAAGCCCTAATCAATGAGCCAACAGTACTTTTCCTTGATGAACCTACAAGTGGGATCGATCCTCTTGGTGCTCAAATGATGAGGAATCTAATAAAAAATCTAAATAAAAGTAAAAGTGTGACAGTATTTTTGAGTTCACACTCAATGGAAGAAGTTGAAGAAATCTGTGACAGAATTGCAATTATTGCTAAAGGTAAATTGCTGGCAGTTGGCTCAGTTGAAGATTTGAGAAGTGTGGTAAGGGAAAAGGAAGGAGTACATTATCTACTTGAAGTTCAGGATATCATACCTTCAGAAGCTGTAGAAATTGTAAAGGATGTAGACGGTGTAGAAGAGGTTGAGATACAATATCCTACACTGAAAGTGCATTCTAATTTTAAAAATGGAGCTGAAATTGCAAAAGCATTAGCGAAGACAGGAGGCACTATATCTTTATTAGAAGAACAGGAATTAACTCTGCAAAAATTGTTCCTCAAGATTATTGAAGAAGCATGATCTAATGAGGGAAGATATATTGATAGTTGTTCCTAAAGAGTTTGTGTTAAAAGATTTGCTAAAATTTCGGCTTTGTAGAATTTCTGTTAATCTGAGTGACACAAACATTGCTCTTTTTCTTTCCACAAAAACAGTCTGTGAACTAAATCAGATAAATGATAAATAATCCGATTCTGTTCTTTTCATCTTTATTGCGTGATGCTTTTCCCATTAACAGCGTATGAATTTATCGATTGAAATCATGATAAAACAGATAGTACAACTCACCCATATGAATTCGAGTTTAAGAGGAGATCTCAAACAGTAAGTATTCCATCTGAACTTTTATTATGCACTTTTCTGGAAGGAATATCTCTTTCCAGCTTAAAGAGTCGCATGAGTTTCAGAACTTACAATAAAGCAAAGGTATATAATCAAAAAATAATACATACTATTTTCAAAGAGTTTCTTAACCTGAATAACAATCTATGGAATTCTTTCCATCACATAATTTACAAATACATTATAATAAACTTCTTTTTGAAAGAGGTAAATATGCGATATATAGATTATGGTCAATCATTCCAACTAATTTTTAAATACTACGTCACGAAACACACTCTGTTATTTTACACAGAGATTCAAAGTGAGAAACGTAATCTATGGGCCTAATTATGAAATAAACAAATTAGGTATGTATTAAATATCTACTCATAAATTATATTTTCTACATACTCCGTTTTAACGATGGCCACAATTGTTAAATAAAATAGCAAGTAATTTTGCAATGTCACATAGTAATAATGTGGAGTGGGGTCCAAACTAAACTTGCAGAGTCGGCTTGTACCCCGGAACGCCCTAAGGCAAGGTTCTGGTTGACTTTGGTAATGCTCAAAGTTTGCGTGATCTTGCCTTTTGGGACTAAACAAAAGGTGAAATCAATGAGAAATAAACAAACTATAGCTATTTGCTTTGTAATAGCAATCATTTGTTCGATGGCTGCAAGTGCTGAAGCAGTAGAAGCGTCAAATGATAATTTACAGGCATCTGTAGAATCTGATACACTGAATGAACACTTCGAAAAAATTAGTGTTGATAAAAGTGATAGACTTAATTTACGCAGCTTTGATTCAATAAAGAAATATGATTTTATAACCGTTGACCCTATAGCTTTTCAAAAGGATGCGAATTCAGGTGAAATTACGATAGAGATAGCAGGGAAAGATTTCAAATTAGAGTTAGAACCTGCTATATATATTAATGAAGGAGATACACTCGCCATTCATAATGAAACCGGCCTATATGAAATTGAAATGCCAGAAATATATACCTACAATGGAAAAGTTGTCGGCTATCCTGAAAGCAAGACTCGTTTTACCGTGTCGGACACAGGACTTGTTGGTAGGGTGGAAATCGGTGACATAAAATACATAATTGAACGAGCAGGGTATATCGAAAGAGATGGAAAAAAAACAGCAGTTAATGTTGTGTACAGTAATGTAGATGTATCCCCTAGTGGAACTCTTCCTAGTTCAGATGACCTAGTTTATGATAGTACTGAAACAAGTGATACTTTTACAAGTGGTGAATTATCCACGCAAGCTATTGCAAGTAGCATGATATCTACACAAAGTACTAAATCAGCTACTACTGTAGATTTATTAGCAATATATGATGGAGAGTTTAGAGATATCTTTGGAAACTATGATGACTGTTGCAATGAAATATATGACATGATGGAGACTGTGAATGAAGTATATTCTTCATCTGATATTGGTGTTAACTTGGATATTACACACGTGGTTCGCGATACAGGGTTGGATGAGACAAATGGGACTGCCCTATTAAACGAATTCAGGGACAGGGATGATTTTGTAAAAGAATATTACAACTGTGACATAGCTTTCTTATACACTGGAAAAGAAATTGACGATAATGTAATAGGAAAAGCGTATAAATATGATACTACACCTAATAAAGCATATGCATTAGCACAGATGACACCTGGTAACTCAACATATACTGCAGATTTAGATGATAGATCTATGGTAGTAGCACATGAAATCGGTCATGTATTCAACGCACATCATGAAGACTATAATGAAACTCCTATTTATGCGAAGGCCACCCAATGGACCTACTTGCAGGTATGGGATAGATATTCTATTATGTACAGTCAATTCCAAGGAATTGGTTATTTAGGAGGGATGCAATTCGAATTTTCCACCAATACATCTACTGGCAATGGTGATGCAGACCACGATAATGCAAGATCAATACGTGAGGTAAAAAACATAGTAGCAGCATTTGAGTAGGAGCATTAGCGAATTGAGATAAGAATAGATGATAGATGTGGCTCGATAACAGAGGAAGTAACTTTACTTCCTCTTTAATTTCAGCTATGGGGATCAAACATGATATCAAGTAATAAAAAACTTATAATCGGATTAATTTTGCTGATTATGGCGGGAACAATCGTTTATGCTATTTACTCCGACCATGAATACGTAATAGAAAATCATGTCAGTTTTTCTTTGCATAACGACGACGAAATCAAACATGAGGTCTTAGTCGAAATCTTTGATTCAACCAACACGTCCGTATTCAAAGAAACATATATAGTGGCTCCTGGTGATGAAATATATCCTGCTCGACTCAAAAAGGAAGAGGGTGCATATAGAATAGAAGTAACTTTGGATAATAATACTAATAATACATATATTGGAGACCTTTATTCAGAGTATCATGATTACATACACATTACAGGCGTTTCTGATCAGCCTTTTATGGTTGAAACTGCAGAATAAGAATAATAATAGATCAGAGACGATATTTTATTATTTGCTTATTCAAGAGACTGAAAAGTGATATTCAATATGAATCATGTTAATCATAAACACATTCTCATAGCAGTTTTAATACTAGTTGCACTGACAATTATAGGATCAATAGCTTCAGAACATGAATGGATAGTTTCAACAAAAGAAGAACAATCAAGCTATTCAAATTATCTTAATCCTGACACAACAAAAGTAAATGTAACTTTTGAAAAAGCAAAAGAGATACTAATATCTTCAAATTCAGAAATAAATAGTGACTCCATAAATGGAGAGCTTATTAATGACAGTCAGTATGGGATAATATGGCAACTTACATCAAAAACCAGTGATAATGGAAGTGTTCTAGGAGTTATTGACTCTGGTGATGGAACTCTGCTATGGATAGAGATTACAAAAGGAGAAATAAGTGAGAAAAATAACTTTGATCCTAATACAGCAGAGGTAAATGTAACTTTGGAAGAAGCAAAAAAAATATTAAAAAATGAAAATGAGAACATCGTTGACGACTCAATAACCGGTAGTTTGAATGGATTAGAATGGGAACTTAATGGAATAACAACCAATGGAAAAGCTGTTGTCATTTCAATTGATGCTATAAGTGGGGACATCATAAAATTATACGATAGTTCTAAAGATGGTAAAGGCAGTCTTGACTTAAATGATGATGATGCTTTAGAAATAGCAAATGAGTATGTAGCAACAAGAAATTCAGTAGATAGTATAAATGAATTGGAACTTGAAGAGATTAAAAAATCAGACTCGAATACTTTTTACGTAAGCTATGTGCGAATAATAAAAGGAATCCCCTCTCTTTCAGACGGAATCCTTCTGAGAGTGAATTCAGGAACAGGTGAAGTTAGAACTTACCGTAAAACCTGGTCAATGGATGAAAATGAAGTGGTAGTTGTTTCCACGGAGCCTGATATCTCATCAGATGAAGCTTCTGAAATACTCAAAGAATACATGGCAAATGAACCTTTCATCGGGAAAGATAAAGCAGATACCGTTAAAATTAATTCTTCTTCTCTTGTCTGGAAATTTGACGATAACCAAACAATACACCTTGCATGGTGGATACGGTTTAAAGATTCAACATTTGCAAACGAAGATTCTCCTGCAGCAACATGGATAGATGCACATTCTGGAGAGATTATATTATTTGTTTATGAAAGGGATTGAAGAAGGATATTCAATATGAAGCATACATATCGTAAACACATTCTTATAGCAGCCTTACTACTAATTGCACTGATAATTATAGGATTAATAGCTTCCGAACATGAATGGATAGTTACAACAAAAGAAGAACGATCAAGCCATTCAAATTATCCTGATACAACAAAAGTAAATATAACTTTTGAAGAAGCAAAAGAGATACTGATATCTGCAGATCCAGAAGTAGATAATGACTCCATAAATGGAGAACTAATTAACGATAGCGAATTTGGAATAATATGGCAATTGACATCTAGAACTATCTATAATGGAAGTATTGTAGCATCGATTGACCCTTATGATGGAATTCTGCTATGTACAGTTACTACAAGAGGGGACAGAGTAAATCCCAAATATCTTGATCCTAACACTACGGAAGTAAATGTAAGTTTGGAAGAGGCTAAAAATATATTGATAGCTGAAAACCCAGCCCTGAAAGCTGATTCTATCAATGCACAGCTTATTAATGATGACGATTTTGAAATAATATGGCAACTGACATCAAAAGCCATCAATGATAGGAGCGTACTTGCTGGGATAGATGCTTATGATGGAAATTTGGTCTTCGTCTATGATGGTTCAAAAGAGACATTTTCTGATGGTGAAGTGAGTGAAGATGAAGCTGTTGAAATTGCTGAAAAATATATGGAAACTAAGCTCACAGATGAACAGTTAGATAAAATTATGCTGGAATATGTTAATTATCGGGAAAATGCAGATGACCTTCCGGGATTCTACCACATAAAATATATCAGGATAATTAACGGTGTTCCTCTCATATCAGATGGTGCGACAATAAGCGTAAATTCAGAAACTGGCGAGGTTTCAAGTTATAGGGAACACTGGGAAGTATTAAACGAAAATAAGTACACAGTAGACAATGAATCAATTCTAACTGAGGAAGAAGCCATTGATTACTTAAAAGAGTTCATAGGAGAACAAGTATATGATGGGAAGGTTTCAAGCACTACAGAAGTAATTGAATCTAAACTTAGCTGGAAATCTAATGAAAATGATGAAATCCTTCTGGTATGGTGGATGCAGTTTACAGATCCAAACCTTGGGCTTGATGAAAGTCTTCCGGGACTTGTTGGTATTGATGCAAATACAGGAGAAGTGCTCGTAGCATCTTATGAAATCGGCTGATATTGACTATCAGCCTTCTATTTTCTTTTTCGCTTATTTTTGCATCAAAAATTGAACTATAGTTTTTTTAGTTTGAACTCTGGCCATAATAGTTAAATAAAAAACTAAACGACTACTTCATCATAATATGTATATTTAATTCATATAAAAGTCGGAAGTTATGCTAACTCAAGAGTACATAAGACAAAGTTATAGTTAGCAGTGCTTACAAAGCAAAAGGTGAGATCAATGAAAAGCACTACATAAACTTTGAAATTAAGATTGCGTAACAGCAAAATCAATGACAACAAAAAAGCATGAAAAATAACCATATATTTCTAATAGTGATATTCGCAGGACTTGCATTTTTTGAAATTGCCAGCATCTTGAATAAAAGTGTAATGATGGCAGGTATATTACTTGCTATCATAACAGGAATGGTGCTGGGAATAAAAATAGATAAAGACCCGCAAAAATACACTTTTTTAGCAGTGTTTACATATAGCATAATTGCATGGGTCTTGATGTTATTATTCACTAAAGACGGAAAATTTTTATTAGAAGCAGGTATTGCAGCCACATCACTTTTAACTGGGTTTGCAATTATGAATTTTTTATTCAATGCCATAGTTGGATCATTTGCAGCATTTGTCACATGCAACATCAGTGACAATAGAACGGACTGATAACATGAATATATCAAAAATAAGAATTGTTGCCCTGGACGAGATATTAAGAGGGGTAAAAAGTAAGCATGTATGGTTTTTCAGCAGTGCATTGGCATTCATTTGTATTCTGGCAATGCACTACAGCACATCTTTAGCATTCTTGTTTTCAGATTCGGGTAAAATTCCTTTCACCTATATTTCTTTCATGATAATACTGATCATCGGCCCTTTTTTCATACTTGTAACAGCATTTGACAGCATCAGTAACGAGGTTGAGAAAGGAACTGTCAGATATATTATCTCAAAAATTGACAGAGCATCTTTTATGCTTGGAAAATTCTGTTCTTTGTTCCTGATATTCGCAGTCCTTACTTTTATTGTTGCTATCATGGGACAGGTATATACTTACAGCTCAGGAAATGCCTTTGATCTGGAAAGAATGATCCTTTTCTGGTTATTCTCAAGTCTGTATCTTGGATGTTTTATCAGTATCTTCATCTTTGTCTCGACCCTGTCGAAAAATAACAAGATAGCATTCACAATGTCTGCAATACTGCTGGGAATTACCATATACTTCTTTATGCAGGGTGGCAACGAGTATTTGAGGTATTTAACTCCTCCATATTATGCTTTTGCAGTCTCAGGAACTATGAAAAATACCACCGGAGAAATTGACTATTTTAACATGATCAGGAACCTGGTCTCAATGTTGCTCTTTATAGTTGCAACCTTATCCATCGATATACTAACATTCAAAAGGAGGGACCTATAATGGCGGCTGCTATCTCCATAAAGGGTCTGTACAAGAAATACGGCCCCAGATACGTACTGGA
Organism: Methanolobus profundi; assembly: GCF_900114835.1. GTDB lineage: Archaea > Halobacteriota > Methanosarcinia > Methanosarcinales > Methanosarcinaceae > Methanolobus > Methanolobus profundi. The sequence goes on from NZ_FOUJ01000002.1 coordinate 451,419, forward strand.
TAATCTGTCCTTTGATGTGGAAAAAGGAAGTATCTACGGATTTCTGGGACAGAATGGTGCAGGGAAAACAACTACCATAAAGATACTGTCAGGACTTTCGATCCCAGACGAAGGCCAGATAATTATTGACAATATGGATCTGTCCGCAGAAGCTGATAATATCAAAAATATCCTTGGTCTGGTCCCACAGGACTCTGAATTCTATGATGAACGGACTGCCCTCAGCCAGATGAATTATTTTGCCAGTCTCAAAGGTCTTAGCAAAAGCGAAGCACAGGAAGTATCAAATCTTTTACTGGAACGAGTAGGTCTTCAAAGTGAGATGACAAAGAAGGTCGGTTCATTTTCCCATGGTATGAAAAAGAGATTAAGCATTGCACAGGCACTATTGAACGACCCGAAAATACTCATTCTCGATGAACCCACGAACGGTCTTGACCCTGTTGGAGTGCGTCAGGTCAAACAGATCATCCAGGAGTGCAACGAGAATGGGATCACAATACTGGTCTCATCCCATAACCTTCTTGAAGTGCAGGAGATCTGCACCCATATAGGGATCCTGAAGAATGGAAAGCTTATCACCGAGGGTACGATCGAGGAGATCCGACGGCTTGAATCAAATGGAGTAATCACAGTTGGGATCTACAATATATCCCCTGAAATAGTAGATCTGGTAGAGAACATGGATTATGTCGTGAAGACAAAAATAAAAGAGAATAATATTCTGGAGATCTATGTTAATTCTGAGGTCGATGTTAAACCGGAACTTAACAAATTGATAGTAGAAAATGGCGGACAGGTTTTCAAACTCATTGAGAATTCACTTTCACTGGAAGATGCATACCTCAATGCAACCGGAATGAAAGAATAGATCTGCTCTTCAAAATCTGAAAGATGGAGAAAATCATGAAGAATGAACAGTTATTATTTTTAATAACAGCTCTAATCGTATGTACATTTCTGGGATACCTGCATCATGATCTGATGAATGGCATACGCACTGGAATTCTCGTAGGGATCGGGATTGTCATCGGAATGAAAGTAATAGGAAAAAGGCAGGCAAAATAATGGATATAGGACCAGTATTGTTTAGCACCTTCACGTTAACATTTCTGGCACTCTATCCATTTTATCTCAGGAAATACAAACCACATAGATACAGAGGTTTGTGGATAATGTTAGGTGACTTGAACAAAACACCTGAAAATGCTCTTGTTTTTCCATCCTTGTGGTTGACCGGTAATTTACTTTATCTGTATCTATTCGGTAACTGATATTTGGGATCGTATAGTACCAATTATCTTTTTTGATCTCATTGTTCGATCGGTTCTTACAAAGTATACTGACAATACAGTTGGAATTTCTGACCATAACTCCTTAATAAATTGCTAAGTAATTGCTGTATAAGCTATACAAAAGCAGAGTTTCAAGAGAAGGGATCAGGTTGAGAAACAATAATATTCCAGTCATTATTCTACTAATTCTGATTATCATAGCACCATCAGGATGTGTCCGGACAGATGCACCAGCATCAGCCATAGATGAAAAACAGGTCACTGCAGTCCTTGACGACGGTATCCTGATGGTACCCATAGAAGGGAAGACAGTGAGCATATATAAGCCATTTGATCCGGAGAATGTCACAGAGATCCCGGCAACTGCTTATTTCTCAGGTACGGTCGACAAGAACAATTCAGTCATTCTTGAAGGAATTATCACCATAGGTGGAGAGAATGAAACTGTCAGGTTGTCAGGGAATGCAGGAAAAGTGTTCAGTGGATGGAATGTACCTGATGGTGCAAAACCTATCGAGAAGAAAGTGGGCACTACAACTTTAACACGATACGAAGGTGCAACTAGGAAATATACAACTTATGTAAATGTGCAGGATGAAAATGGTGAATATGTACTACAAGGACAATTCTTAGAAGATAATCATGGAGGATTTATCGGAACCATTGTGAGAGATGGAAAAGAGTGTATAATTGCTCTTCGTGGGAATTCCAGCAGTTTTTGTGAAAATGTCACTCTCATCAACACTACGGAGGCAGAGGAGGAACTGGAAGCTTGAACCGATGCAATGTCTATTCGGTGACGTACAAAGAGTAGGGATGATATTTGCAGACCTTTTTGAAGGAAGAACATAGTTAGATCGGTGGCCATAATGAATAAATAAGGTCTTTCATATTTTTACGATGTCGAGTGGGGACAACGGAGAGTGGGATCCTATGAGGGACCATAGTATTATGATACCCACTCTCCAGCCAACCTAACAGTTGGAACTTTTGGCCATAAATCCTTAATAAGTTGATAAATATTTAGTAATTAACCCCGCATAAATATAGAGAGTCTTGTGGGAACCCAATGTACCAACAGCAAGGTCATGAGCATCCCCCTTTGTGATCAGAGTGAACATGGCCTTGCACCCCTATCCAATTTCCAGACCAAATACATGCAGATGAATATGGAAAGAGCAGATGATACAGAGAGCGGACCCGATATCAAACAAAAGATACATGTTGATGTTTCCTTTGATACTGCCATGCTGAAAGTAATGGTAGCCATGATAGTGGCAACCCTGATACTGTATGCCCTGTGCTTCCGCTCACCTGAATGCAAGATACTTATCTATCTGACCTGGTATGCAGGTTTTATTATCCTCCTGCTGAAAGAGCGTACCATAGTAGAGGTCACACCTTACATGATAATCATTCACAGACCCCTTTTCCATCCTCTCATAATAGATAAGCAGAGCATAAATGATATGCAGATCAGAAAGAACACGAACTATCCTTTCAGATGGCTACTGTACTCACTTTCATTGATATTGACCGGGTACCTAGCTTACAATTCCTTCCATGATATTCTGCAAGGAATACAGGGAAGAACTCTCACAGGAGAGATACTTGTTATCCTGTCAGGATCCATATTCGTTTTTCTGATAATAGTCGTCTTCATTGGTATGTGGAAAAAACTTCCACACTCTACTGTGCTGAGGATAGATACTGACAAACAGTACTTCTTTTTCTACCCGAAAGAAACGGAAGAATTCAGAAAGAGAGTCGAGGCACAGGATATGGTTCAACATGGATAATATGCACCAAAATGAGAGCTTCAAAGCAAAAATGAGTGTGGATATCATCGGTGATCTCAGACAATCATCCTTCCGTTTATCTCGATGTTCGCTCTGATGGTTCTTGGTGTTGATACACTGATATTTGACATAGCTTACATATCCGTCTGGTATCTATGCCTGCTTGCGATCGTTCTACAGGATATTACCAACGTTGAAGTGGACAAGAGAACGATAATAGTTCATAGATATCTTTTCAAACCTATGGTCATAGAGAAAGAAGATATTAACACAATAAAAGGCAGGGACAATATCCCACGAAAGTACTATATTTTCATCAATGCCTTCATGCTGGCTGGCTTGGCTCTTAATTTTTATTTTGCATACAATGGTATCCAGAGAGATCTGCTGAGAAACATATCAATGGAAGAAACGATATTTTCAGTTCTTTCACATTCCATTATAGTCTTTTTTTGGTCCATTTTCTTCTTCAATGCAGAAAAGAGATTCAGGTATCCTGGATTTCTTGAGATAAGAACCAGCAAAGATAAATTCAGGTTCTATACTCACAAACCAGCCGAATTAAGAGATCTGCTTATGTGAAGATCACAGGAGTCTGCATAATATGGATACAGAACTGAGCAATGGCAAATTAATTCGGGTGGATATACCTAAAGACTGGAGTATGACTATTATTTTTCTATTTCCCTACATTGCACTGTTCATACTGGTTCCTTTAAGTTCTCGCTGCTTTGCCTGTGAGTTATTGAAGTATGCAGTCTTTTATCTGAGCTACATAGCGTTGATACTTCAGGATCGAACTAACATAGGGCTGACACAAAACGAAATGATAATTAACAGGGCTTTTTTTGGTCCCCGGGTAATAAGTAAAAAAGACATAATTCATACTGAAGTAAAAAAGAATTTTTTTCACACCATTAGATATCCAGCATACATTCTCATGATCATTTTACTGATCTACAGCATAAATAATGCATATAGTGGAATTCATAGAGCCATACTAAATGATCACACAACGGAAGCAATGGTCACTTTATTCCTGTCCAGAACATTGATAATTGTTTTGCTTGGCACTATTTTTTACATTATGGATAAAAGATCCAGAACTCCAGATGTATTAGAGATCAGTACAAACGACAGAAAGTATAACATCTACACACCGGACCCTGAAGAGTTCAGAACAATGGTGAACAAAGATACACAGGTAAATAGCAATGGATCAGAAAGATGATATTTTCAGGATGAAAGTGCCCTTGCATATGGTCGACTTTCAATTAATGATCGTAATGGTAGCTATGATAGTTGTTTTTCTCATCGTATCCACTATCGACCATTTGTACAGGAATACCTGGACCTATTCCAGTGTATTCCTGATCAATGCTATGATATTGACAATCATATATTTGCAGACACGGTATGAGATCTCGATCACTAACAACATAATATCTTTAAAAAAACCGTTCTTCGGAAAAACAAGGATACATGCTGATAAAATAATTGATGTCATCAGTTCCGACAATAGCATATACAGACACAAAAAGCTGAATTTTGGAATTATTGTATTCTCGATACTGATACTGATGATAATACCATTGGAAAATAGCTACAGGTTAATAATAACATATGGATTTGAAGGTGCCACTAACATATTCACAAGTCTGTTCCCGGTATCATTGGCTATGGTCATATTATACAGAAATCATACCTTGTCCCGTTATCCAAAGACCATCAAGATCGATATGGACCCAGGAGATATCACACTCTACCCGGAAGATCATGAGAAATACATACTCTTAAAGGAACGGCTTGAAGAGATCCACGGTGAACAAGCATGAAAAATGATGGTCAGGAGATCATTCGAGTGGATATACCCAAAGACCAAAGCCTGCTGATGATTCTGATAATTCCAATGATAATTGTGTACTTCTTCCTAATTGCAGGTATTTTCAGCCCAACCTTTGAAATACTGGCTTATCTCCTATGGTACCTGTCTATTGTAATATTAATTCTGCAAGACCGCACCACTCTAAATGTCACAAACGGTAAGATAATTATCCGCCGACGATTTTTTGATCATGTGAGCCTGGATATAAAAGAGATAAGGAATGTCAGAACCAGGAATATCAATCCCATGCTCCGTGTTGTGGTATACCTGTGCATAATAGGAGTGATAGGATACTATGGTAATGATGTGCTCCGATCAATTCAAACGTATCAAACTCTTCATGCTCCACTGGAAGCAACGGCCGGCCTAGTTATCTCAAAAATAACATTAGCTGTTTATTTCTATGCAGCGATCCTATCCAGAGCCGAAAGAAGGATGAAACATTCCACCTGTGTCGAAGCTAGAACAGAAAATGGAAAATTCGTGTTCTATCCTGACAGACCTGAAGAATTTGAAAAAAGCCTTACCTATCAGGTAAATACAATTAACTTGGGAAGCTCCTGAAAGAGAGGATCGATCGCCTCTTACGATGATCTTAAAAACCAGACCTACATATAATTCCCAGATGTCCGGTACCTTCAAAGACAAACTCCTATCTGACAATTTTCTAATTACAGCAGAGATCAGCCCTCCTAAAGGAACAGACCTCAGCGAAGCTATTTCTGATGCAGAGGTCACAAGAGGCTGGGTCGATGCACTCAATGTCACCGACAACCAGAAAGCGGTTATGCGCATGAGTCCCCTTGCAGTTAGCAGGGCGCTCCTTGATGCAGGACATGAGGTTATCATGCAGCTCACATGCAGGGACAGGAACAGGCTTGCACTCCAGTCGGACCTGCTGGGTGCATATGCAATGGGTGTCAGGAACATCTGCATCATGACAGGTGACCACACCACAAAAGGTGACCATCCAAAAACAAAACCGGTCTATGACCTTGACTCTGTGCAGCTTCTTACCATCATAAAAAAGATGAAAGAAGGATATGACCTTGCAGGGAACAAGATCGACGAACCACCTGAATTTGTCGTTGGTGCAGTTACAAACACCGACCCATCAAAAGCAGCACAGATGATGAAGCTGCGGAAAAAAGCAAAGACAGGAATTGATTTTATTCAGACGCAAGCTGTCTATGATATTTCTAAATTTGAAGCATTTATGGAAGCTAACGGTGACATCGACATCCCTATTATTGCAGGTGTTATCCCACTCAAATCCGCAAAAATGGCACGGTATATGAATAAGAATATTCCCGGTATCAATGTACCCGATGACATAATAGATACAATGGAAAGGTCCGATGATCCAATAGAACAGGGCATGTCCATTTGTTCAGAAGCAATATCTGAACTAAAGAAACTCTGCCGTGGGATCCACTTTATGCCTATTGGCAAACACGACAATACTCCCATAATACTCGAAATGGCCGGTATCAGGAAGAACGACCAATGATAAAAACGCAGATAGATCATGCAAAAAGTGGCACCCTCACACCTGAGATGCTTGAAGTTGCAAAAAAAGAAGGAATAGATGAAGAACTCGTCATGGAAAGAGTTGCAAATGGCAGCCTCGTGATAATGACACGTAAAGGATGTCCGCCAATTGCTATCGGCAAGGGTGCGAGTACCAAGATCAACGTTAATCTCGGAACATCCTCTGCGGCAATTGACCCTGATTCCGAGATGGAGAAAGTGAAGATAGCACAGAAATATGGTGCTGCTACCATCACCGACCTTTCCATGGGAGGAGATATCTCAGCCATCAGGAAGATGGTCTTTGAGAACACAGAACTTCCTGTTACAACCGTCCCCATCTACCAGACGATCGTCGAGTGTGGAATGGATAATGTCACCGTGGACGACATACTTGGATACCTCAAAAAGCATGTTGAAGAGGGAGTAAGCTCAGTACTCATCCACTGTGTCGAAAGGAAAATGCTTGAGACATTGAAAGGCTCAGGCAGGGTCATGGGAATGGTATCAAAAGGAGGTTCATTTACCAGCAGTTTCATGCTTCTCAATGACTGTGAGAATCCATTCATAGAACACTTCGATGAGATCATGCAGATACTCCGTGAGAATGACGTTGTCCTTTCTCTTGGAAATACAATGAGAAGCGGTTGTGTACATGACCTGAAGGACGGTGCTCAGTTAATGGAGATCGAGACCAATGCTGCACTTGCAAAGAGAGCTAACGAGATGGGTGTACAGGTCATCATCAACGGAATGGGAGGACACATACAGGCATCTGACATCCCGACTTCCGTGAAACTCTACAAGGATACAGCAGACTTCCCGCTCTTTGTGGCCGGTCCACTTCCAACGGACATAGGTGTTGGTTATGACCATATTGCAGGTGCAATAGGTGCAAGTATGGCAAGCGGAGCAGGTGCTGATTATCTATGTTATATCACACCAGCAGAACACCTCTCATTACCAGATCCACAGCAAGTGAAGGAAGGACTTATCGCATTCAGGATCGCTGCCCATGTCGGCGATTCAATGAAATACGGATTAAGTGAAAGCGACCTTATGCTGGCAACAAGAAGAGCTTCCTTTGACTGGAAAGGACAGGCAGAGGTTGCCATAGACCCTGACAGACCGACGGAGATGTGTCCTGAAGAGGGACCATGTTCCATGTGTGGAGATTATTGTGCTATCAAGATCATGAAAAGTTATCTGACAGGAGAGGAATGATGCAGGAAAAACCACCATCCTTGCAGATGTTCGGTATCAGAACACCACTCATAGAACCCGGCGACAATATTGCCAAGATCATTATCGATTCCCTTGAGGAACAGGGAATGCAATTCCAGGAAGATGATGTACTCATAATTGCAGAATCACCACTTGCAACTGCAGAAGGGCGTCTGGTAGATCTTGAAAAGATAGAACCGTGCGAAAAGGCCATGGAACTTGCAGAAGAATACAAGCTTGATGCAAGGGAAATGGAACTCATCCTTCAGGAATGTGATGAGATATTCGGAGGAGTTCCCGGAGCTGCACTCACGATAACAAAAGGTACACTTGCTCCAAATGCAGGCATCGATGGTTCCAACGCACCAGAAGGACACGTTGTACTTCTGCCGGAGAATGCTCAGGAAAGTGCAGGAAGGATCCGCAGGGAGATCATGGAACATTGCAAGTGTAAGATCGGCGTGATAGTTGGTGACAGCCGTACACAGCCTCTGAGGCTTGGATGTGTCGGTATCGCCCTTGGAACCTCAGGCATAGTACCGGTTGAAGATGCCAGAGGTACACTTGACCTTTTTGGAAAGGAAATGGTGATCACACGTAAAGCAATGGCTGACAACCTTGTGTCTGCAGCCCAGTTGCTCATGGGTGAAGCAGGTGAGAGCGTTCCTGCTGTGCTTGTAAGAGGTGCACCGGTCCAGGTAGTGGATGAGGATATAGACATGCCGTTGTTCAGCAGGGATGAGTGCATGTACTACAGCAATATAAGAAAGGCATAGAGCCTTTTCTGGTTTCTTTTTTTTATATCGAAAGGGTTATAGAAATATATAGAGTGGGCAGATCTATGCCGGATATATAGCCTATTGATAAGTTGTATTGCACATTTGCCTACATAGTTTATTGGTACAAAATACAAATGCTCTGAGCCTAAAACCAGCCAATGACCTTGAAAGAGGTTGGTTGATAATATGGATAAGAGAATGAACTTTTTGTTTGCTTTTATTGTTGTAGGATTGCTGGTATTCGGAAGCGCAGCTTCTGCTGTTGCTGGCAAGAACACGGACAACAAATGGAATGATGATGAGAACAAGAATACAGGTAACGCATATTCTAATAAAGAGATTAAGAACGTTATTGTAATGGTACCTGACGGATGTGATCAGGATATCCAGACCCTTGCACGCTGGTACAGCGGAGAAGAACTCCAGCTTGACAGCATGTATACCGGAATGGTATCCACATATATGGCAAACTCGGTCATTACCGGTTCTGCAGCTGCAGGAACCGCTTTTGCTACCGGTGAAAAGACCACTGTAAGATTTGTTAGCGTAGGACCAAGGACCGACGATCTGCTTACAACACTTGATGCAGAGGATATGGCTGAGCCATATGTTCCACTTGCAACTGTTCTTGAAGGTGCAAAACTCGAAGGAAAAGCTACAGGTCTTGTAGCAACATCTGAAATATCACATGCTACACCTGCTGTTTTTGCTGCTCACGTAGATGACAGAGGAAACTATCACGATATCATTGAACAGATGGTATACAATGATGTAGATGTAGTCTTTGCCGGAGGTAAAACCTTCCTCAGTGAATCATGGCGCGCAGACGGAGAAGACCTTATTGCAGCACTTGATGAAAAGGGATACCAGTTCGTCGAAACAGAAGATGAGATGATGGACCTTGGATCAGGTAAAGTATGGGGAATGTTTGCAGAAACATCAATGTCACCTGAAATGGACCGCGAGGATACAGAAGAACCATCTATCGCAGATATGACCTCAAAAGCTATTGAGATCCTCTCACAGGATCAGGAAGGATTCTTCCTTATGGTTGAAGGTAGTCAGGTTGACTGGGCAGGGCATGCTAACAACGCTACATACATGGTAACCGATTTCCTTGCATTCGATGAAGCTGTAGAAGCTGCTGTTGATTTCGCAGAAGAGGACGGACACACGCTCGTACTTGTATTCCCTGACCACAACACCGGGGGTATGACGATCGGAACCAATGGACAGGGCTACACAGATCTCACAGTAGAAGAACTCCTTGAAACACTTGATGAAAGTGGTGAGATCGGCTGGACCTCAGGCGGCCATACAGGCGGGGACGTACCTCTCTGGTCATACGGCCCGAACAGACCTATAGGTCTTTTCGACAACACTGAAATGGCAACATATGTTGCTGATGCATTTGGCTTTGAGCTTGATGATGTAAGTGATGAGCTCTTTGTAGACGTTGAAGAGGCATTCCCGGGAATGTGGGAAATTGACACCACAGATGCAGCAAACCCTGTGCTTGTGATCACATACGAGGAGAAGGTTGCTGAGCTTCCTGTGAACAAGGATGTAATGACCATTGACGATGGAGAAGAGATCGACCTTGAAGGTGTGGTTGTCTACGCTCCAAAAGCTGATGATGGAAACGGAAAGATATTCATCCCACAGGACGCGGTTGATGCTCTGAAAGAGAAGCAAACTAAAAAGGAGAATATGAAGAAATAAGCTATCGTAAAAGGGATATTATCCCTTTTCTGTTTTTATTACCTGCTTTTTTATCTGACATGCTCCTGGCATTTACAGAATATATGTTAACGTGTGCGGAAATACGATTTAACAAGATATTAATACTAATAGATTTTAGAGATCTTACGTTTAAAAACAAACATCCCTCTATCAGTGAAAGTCTATGGGAGACCTTATCAAAGAGTCCATTGTCGCAATGGTACTGCTTATCACAACTTTCTACCTATGGAACACAGGAAGGAAGAACAAGGAAATATCCAATAACGGATTACAGATGATACTTGCAGGTTTTGTATTCCTGACAATTGGTCACATAGTAGATGCTCTTGATGATATATGGTTCATAGAGACATATGTTGAAAGTACAATAGTGGAGGAAGTACTGGAAAACCTGTTCGGTGAGATCATCAGTTTTGTGCTGATAGCATATGGAGTGATCACATGGATGCCCACTATAGCAAGTATTAACGTTCTTGAGAATGAGGTGAAGGAGCGCCGTGATACTCAGGAAGAACTTAACAAGAAAACATCAAAGCTCACCGGGCTTTTGAATTCCATCCCTGACATGGTATTCTTCAAGGATATGGAAGGAAAATACCTTGGTTGTAATCCTTCTTTTTCTGATTTTATCAATTATCCTTCAGAACACATTGTAGGCAAGAGCATACATGATATTTTCCCAAAAGAAAAAGCAGATGAGCTGTATCAGCAGGATACAGAGGTCATAAGTTCCGGCAAGGTCATGAAATATGAAGTGTCCAGTGAAGCATGCGGTGACAAAAGGTACTATGAGACCATCAAAGCTCCATTATATGATTCGGAAGGAACCTATCTGGGACTTGTTGGGATCAGCAGAGATGTCACCAATTATAAGGAAATAGAAGAGCTGAACAAGGCAAGGATAAAGGCAGAGACTGCCAGCAATACCAAAAGTGAGTTCCTGGCTACCATGAGCCATGAACTGAGAACTCCTCTTAACTCTATAATCGGTTTTTCTGATGTTATGCTCAGCGGAATGGCAGGGAATGTTAGTGACCAACAGGAAAAATACCTGAAGAACATAGCTGTCAGCGGGAAGCACCTTCTGGAACTTATCAACAATATACTTGACCTTTCTAAAAGTGAAGCAGGAAAGATGGAACTTGAACCTGACCAGTTCAAAGTGGATGCTGTTATAAATGAAGTACTGGGGGTCATGAGCCCGATCGCCACTAAAAAGAAAGTCGAGCTAAAGGTTGAGAACACAGACCCTATGATCATTATCAATGCTGACAAGCTCAGGTTCAAGCAGATAATCTACAATCTGATGAGCAATGCAGTCAAGTTCACACCTGAAGGTGGTTCTGTCAGGGTGCTTATCAAGGCATATGAAGACTTGATACGTATTGAGGTTGCAGATACTGGTATTGGTGTTTCTGAAGAGGATATGCATCTACTATTCGAACCCTTCAAACAGATCGATCACAGGATAGAACGCCGGTATGAAGGAACCGGATTGGGACTTGCACTCGTAAAGAATTTCGTTGAACTCCATGGTGGCAAGATCTGGGTCGAAAGCAAGGTGGGAGAAGGATCTACATTTATATTTGAGATACCGGACATATCGAAGGAGAATTAAACCACCTCACATTACTTCCTCTATTTATTCCTAAGTGGTTACACAAGACGGAAGATATTGTCGATCGGTCTTGACCGCATATTATATATTAATAGATTGAAAGATCATATTTGAGTTCCTTTTTTAAAAATAAAACAAAATAAAGCTCTTTTCCACTGGAAATAAACGATACATTAATATAGGGTTATCCAGTCAAAATAAAGGCACATAATTTTAACGATCTTCTTTCAAATTGAGGTATTACAATTCATAGAAAAAAGAAAATAGAAGTACGCAATCTTGTCAAAATATTTGGTAAAAATACACAAAAAGCAGTTTCTTTGATCGAGCAGGGAGTCTCAAAACAGGAGATCTTTGAAAGAACAAAACAGACTGTTGGTCTCTACAAAGTGAATTTTGATGTTTACGAAGGTGAGACCTTTGTGCTTATGGGACTGTCAGGTTCAGGAAAATCCACTCTTTTACGCTGTTTGAACCGACTTATTGACCCAAGTGATGGACATATTCTCGTCGATGGAGACGATATTGCTACAATGGACGATAAAGAGCTCAGGGAAGCCAGAAGAAAGAAAATGAGTATGGTCTTCCAGGGTTTTGCGCTTCTTCCCCACCGGACTGTGATCGACAACGTGGCCTTTGGCCTTGAGATACAGGGCATATCAAAGGAAGAGAGATATGTGAAGGCTGAAGAGGCCATTGCCAAAGTCGGACTTAAAGGTTACGAATCCAGCAAAACATCACAGCTAAGCGGTGGAATGCAGCAGAGAGTAGGGCTTGCAAGAGCACTTGCAACTGACCCTGATGTATTGCTGATGGATGAAGCTTTCAGCGCACTTGACCCGCTTATAAGATCAGAGATGCAGGATGAATTGATCGCACTTCAGGACAAATTGAAGAAAACAATTGTTTTTGTATCCCATGACCTTGATGAAGCCCTGAAGCTCGGAGACAGGATAGCGATCATGAAGGATGGAGTTATCGCCCAGATAGGAACTGCAGAAGAGATACTGACAAACCCTGCTGATGATTACGTATCAGAGTTTGTTGCGGGTGTTGACAGAACAAAGATACTGACCGCTGAGAACATCATGAAACGGCCAGATCCTGTCGTATCAATAAATGCAGGACTTACTGTGGCACTTCAACTGATGAAGAAACATGGAATGTCATCAATATTCGTGGTCGATCCCGATAAAGTGGTAAAAGGAATTCTATGTGTTGATGCAGCTGCTCCGGCATCCAAGGAGAAGAAAGAGATAAAAGATGTCATGAAAACAGACATCAGCATAATAGCTCCCGATATACCGATCAAGGAGATCATACCGATAATGGCAGAAGATGCTCTACCGATAGCTGTGGTCAATGAGAACAAAAAACTCCTTGGAGTCATCGTTAGAGGTAGCATACTTAGTGCACTGGCAATAAAGGAGGAGGATTAAAATGGTACTGCCTGAACTCCCTATAGGAGAAACAGTTGAATCAGGTGTTTACTGGCTTAATGACAATTTAGGATTTTTGATGGATATCTTCAGTGATATCATCGATATGCTCATATCCGGATTCAAGGATATGCTATTGTTCCTGCCACCTATTGTATTCATCGCACTTATTACAATATTTGTGTATCTGATCTCAAAAAAGAACACAAAACTTGCAATTGGAACTGCGATCGGTTTCTTGCTTATAGATAGTATGGGCCTGTGGAAACTTTCCATGGAGACCATAGCTCTGGTATTATCATCTGCTTTAGTGGCTTTGTTGATAGCCATCCCCACCGGGATCCTTGCTGCAAAGAATGAAACAGCATTCCACATCACCAAGCCGATCCTTGACTTCATGCAGACTATGCCCTCTTTTGTATATCTTATTCCAGCGGTCATATTCTTTGGACTTGGCAATGTCCCGGGACTTGTTGCAACTATTGTATTTGCAATGCCACCGGCTATCCGTCTTACAAATCTTGGTATCAGACAGGTTCCAGTGGAATTGGAGGAGGTTGCTACTGCGTTTGGTACCACCCCACTGCAGAAGCTGATCAAAGTGGAATTACCGGTTGCACTGCCAACTATCATGGCTGGAGTCAACCAGTGTATAATGCTCTCTCTTTCCATGGTCGTTATTGCAGCTATGATCGGTGCACGCGGACTTGGATATCAGGTACTTGTGGGTATCCAGAGAGTTGATATCGGCCAGGGATTTGAAGCGGGTCTTGCAATTGTGATCATTGCGATCGTACTTGACAGACTTACCCAGAACCTCACTCCTAAGAAGTGACCTTCTGAATACAGAATTATAGAGAAATATAACGATTACAGACCAATTGGTCTTATTTAAATACATACTATGTCGTGATAAAATGAAAAGGCAATTAAAAGTCCTTTCAGTGCTAATTATGCTTGCCATGCTGGTCATGGTAAGTGGATGTGCTGATCAGGGTACAACAGAAGCTACAGGTACAGAAGAAGAAGCACCCGTTACAAAGGAAGCAACTATTGGTTATGTCCTCTGGGATGGAGAGATAGCCAGTACAAATGTCATGAAACTTGTACTTGAAGAAGCAGGTTATGATGTTGAGATCATTGCTGTAGATGCAGGTGCACTCTATCAGGGACTTGCAGACAGCCAGTTCGACTTTACAACTTCAGCATGGCTCCCACAGACCCAGAAGAACTACTGGGAGACATATGGGGAAGATATTGACAGCGTTGCAGTGAACCTTGAAGACTGCCGCATTGGTCTTGTTGTTCCAACATATGTGACCATCGACTCAATTGAAGAGCTCAATGACAACAAGGAGCAGTTCGAAGGAGAGATCATTGGTATCGATCCAGGAGCTGGTATCATGTCCACAACTGAAACCGCAATTGAGAACTATAGCCTTGATTACGATCTTGTTGCAAGCAGCAGTGCAGGTATGACAGCAGAACTTAAGAGTTCCATTGCAGATGAGGAATGGGTAGTTGTGACACTCTGGTCACCTCACTGGGCATTCAACAGCTTTGACCTGAAATATCTTGAAGATCCAAATGGTATCTACGGTGAAGCAGACCACGTTGAGACCCTCGCAAGAGTAGGACTCGCAGAAGATGATCCTGAACTCTACGGAATTATCGGAAGGTTCCAGTGGACCCACGATGATATTCAGTCTGTTATGTCAGACCTTGCAGCTGGCATGTCAGAAGAAGAAGCTGCTCAGAAATGGGTAGATGCAAATCCAGAAAAAGTAAGTGAATGGATCGGAGAGAACTAAAGTTCTCTCTTTTCATCTTTTATTTTATTCTTTTTTAATTATCATTCTGCTTCTTCCAATCCATACGCCTGCATTATCATATGATATTCATTTAGAGGCATCCTTGAATAGAATGCTCTTTTGATGACCTCGCTTAGTGATGGGTGGATATCCATTGCATACATTACCGGACTGGCATCCTGGCCTTCAGTGTACATCAGAGGAATGATCTGATGCATAAGTACTGAAGCCTGCGGACCTATTATATGAGCACCAAGGATCTTCTGTGACTCAGTCTCAAAGATAACCTTCACGAACTCATCACCAAGTGACATGACCATACCTTTTGCTGTTTCCTGGAAACGATAGAAGCCTATAATGATGTTATCTTCACCGTATTCCTCCACAGCCTGTCTTTCCGTCATTCCCACACCAGCTATTTCAGGATGTGAGAATACGGCATATGGGACTGCATGATAATCGGCCTTGATCTCCTTTTTCAGTATGGCATTATAATAAACGACACTTGATTCATGGTTAGCAACATGTTTGAAAAGGTATTTCCCGTTGGCATCACCGAAAGCCCACACGTTCTTTGAAGTTGTTTCAAGGTGCTCGTTCACCTTTATCCAGCCACGCTCATCGGTCTCTATACCTCCAAGTTCAGGTTTGAGAATATCGGAATTCGGGCTTCTTCCTGTGGCAACAAGTATTGCAGAAGCAGTGATCTCTTTCTCTTCACCGGTATCACGGTCCTTTGCAACCACGGTCTTGCCCTCTGATGAGGATCTTACTTCAAGGACTTCACAGTTGGTGAGAATATCCATGTACTCCGACATCATCTTCTTTGCAAGAGTGGATACTTCAGGTTCTTCTTCTGGAATTATCCTTGGATTTCTGCCGATGATGGTGACCTTTGAACCCATAGATGAAAAGAAATGTCCATATTCAGCAGCAATGTAGCCACCTCCTATGATAGCAAGGCTCTCCGGCATTTCAGTCAGTTGAAGTACATCGTCACTTGTGAGATGATCCACCTCATCCAGTCCTTTTACCGGAGGTATGGCTGGTTTTGAGCCTGTACAAAGGAAGATCATCTTAGCAGTTATGGTCTCTTCCCCGACCTTCATAGTATAAGGAGAAACGAACTCTGCGGCCTCATTGTAGAAATCCATCCTGTGAAGATGAGTATATCCATGCCTGATACCTTCAATATCCTCTGAGATTGAAGTTCGCATCCTATCCATTACTGCCTTAAAATCAATACTCTCTATTGATGCTTTGATACCAAAGTTACCAGCTTTTTCTATTTCCCTGACAAGTTCTGCAGGATAAAGGAGCATCTTTGAAGGGATACAGCCTCTTGTAAGACATATGCCACCGGGTTCATCTTTGTCGATCAATGCAACTTTTATCTCAGGGTCAGCATCAAGTATTGCACCTATGTAGTTCATCCCGGAGCCAGAGCCAATAACGATAAGATCATATTCTTTCATTTGATTCCCCACATTCTCATATATCAGGATTATTAGAGACTTAAAACTGTTATAATTAATGCATGCATTTTAAAATTGATAATTGTGGGAAGAACAGACCATCTAATTTAAAGTGATTTGAACATACACAGCGAATGTGAATGCAAAAAATAAACAAGGGCTGTTGAGCCCTTTATTGAACAAGAGAGAAACAGTTATTGAAAAGTGGTTATGATATATAGGTGCTTTTGAGTATAGAAATCATATAATATAATAATCATAAATAAAAACAATAGCAATTATTATAAAAATCAGTATAGAAAAATCATATTTATTATGTCAATAATAACAAAACTACAAACTCAAAGCTTTTGATATTAAAAGTTGTAATTAGAAAAAGGATAGATAAGGTTAAATGAGTGAGATGGCAGCGATCCAGAGTTCCCGAAGACTCTCGTACTTCAGTACAGTAAGGAACGCTGGCAGGCTTATCTTCTGTGTTCGGTATGGGTACAGGAATTGCCCTGCCGCTATGGCCGCCAAACTCACTCAAATGAATATTGATGAAAGTAAAGCCAAGGTCCGGATTCGAACCGGAATGGAATCGCTCTGCAGGCGATTGCGTAGCCGCTCCGCCACCTTGGCAATGAGCGATTCACAAATGAATCCATTACATTTATACTTTACTT
>NZ_FOUJ01000009.1 GCF_900114835.1 Methanolobus profundi
GCCTGGTGCCATCGGGTCAAATATCCAGTGAAGCACCTCGTCCTGGTCAACTTCCTTGAAGATAGTCTCGACATATTTCACTCCCTTTGCCGGAGAATCGTAGAGCCTTGCTACTAAATTCTTCCCACCCGCATCGTGTACCACTATTTTGATGCGACCAAAATAGTGTTCTGCCGTGAAAGCCTGGCCAAAGCTGGTTGTGGTTTCGTCCCATGCTGCTGTACCGCCTGTCCTTGTCTCTAGTTCCACTCCTGTCTCTGGTCTGACCTTGACGTAGACCATGTCCTGCTGTGAGTTTGTTATCTTGCCTACGCTCATTCTTCAGTGCTCCTTGTGAAGACTATCTTCTGTCCAGTTGGTACTTCAAATATCAGATCCTTGCCTATGCTGGATGTCTTTACCTTAAACCCATTCATGTCCAGATCCTCTTCTGCAGGGTTACTGAAACCACCACCTCCGGATACAATTACACGTTCGTTGTTGATGGGGAGAACAATGCTCTCATCAGAACCAAGCACTTTTGCAGTGATCGTACCTCCTCTGTTCAATGCAACAGATGCCATGGACCCCGATTCAGGGAGTGTAGCCACACCGATCTCTGTGGATGCTTGCGATGCCAGTACATCCATGACAATAGATTCTGTAATGTCCACACTATTGGGTGACACCGAGTAGCCTTTCAGCCTGCTGTGGCTCAGGTCCCTGTCCGGAACACAAACAATGTGCACTTCAGAGGACGTGGCGGTTTTTACGTGAGAAATCTCAACTATCCTTACCCAGTTGACCCCGGTCATACCTACTGTGTAAAGTACATCTGTATATTCGGTCCAGCCATCGAACTTGACAAGCTGATACAGTTCCAGATTATGTCTTTTTGTAAGGGTTGCAGAGATCCTCTTTACAGGAAAATTGAATAAAGCGTAAAGCTCAGAAGCACGCTGGTCTGCACTGGCCTGGCTGGTGACGTATGGGGAAGGATATTCCATGTACTCTCTGGGCTTTGCTGTCCCGTTTGTGACATTGGGACTTTCCACTACTCCAGTGTACCAATTGCCGGAGGAATCGCACCCCTTGGCGATGATCCTGTTGTACTTGTCATCGGAGGAGTTAGCCACCGTGATCTCAAGAATATCATTGTCCGTTTTCTCAAGCACTGCGGGCAATGGCAGGTCCAGACCATCTGTATCATCATCGATCTCTCCTGACCTGATGAAATAGGCACTGGTAATCCAATCTGGAGATTGTTCGGTTCCTGCATTTCGCCATTTGACCTCGAAAATGCAGTTGTAATACTCCGCAATCTCCGCGATTGCATCAAGTTTTGAAGTATCTGGATTGAATACGAATTCCTTTTTTGTAATGGCAGGATCAGGAGTACGTATCTTGTATGGATCCACGCCTGTCACTGTGGCCCAGTTGCTTCCACCAAGCAAGTCCTCGATATAGGCGATGATACTATCTGTGTCTGCCAGTACCAGCTGAGTATCAGGTACGAACTGCCGAGATAAGAACCATCGGAGGTCATAGGCATATATGTCAACTGCTTCTTCCACAAGTTTCAGATCATATGATTCATCAGGGGCTGTTATGCCACAAAACACAGCTTTGTTGTTTCCGGATTGGTCTTCCAGCTCAATAAGCACATCTGAATAGTTGACCGGGATGGAAACATCTACTATATGTGATTCCAGTTGCCAGAAAGCGTCCTTGATGGTTTTTGAAACTTTCAAGGATTCCAGAGGATATGTGTTCAGATCAACCATTATGCAGTATGCCTCCCAAAACTGATCGTGTAAGTATACTTTCCACTGCCCATAATCAGTTCCTTATACTTGAGCGGAGGAACAATGTAGCAGCTGGTGTATGAATCGGAGTCAATTACCAGTGTACCTGGCGAGCCGAGTTTTCCCAGCAGAGTGGATATCTCGGAAAATACCTCTGTGTAGCACTCAAACGTCCTGGCGAACTTCTGCTCAGGAGATGCCTGGATGTACGTTTTCCCGGAAAGCAAGGTCGTTTCCTTGAAAGGAGAATCAACCGAAATTTCCGTATCCCTTATCACAGATACAGGTGAACCATCGAAAGTAACAATCATATGCCATACCCCCGTTGAACACGTTTTTGCCTGTTGTATTTCTCCAGGTCATGGACAAACTTCTCGAAGGGGTAATCTGCAGAGAGGTTGACATTCTGGACCACGAACTCATCTCCTGCATATGTATTATTAGTGGTACTTGTGCTTGTAGAGAAAGATCCAGCTACATTGGTTAAACCCGAGGCCAGCACTCCATCCATTTTTCCGATGGAGTTTTTGAGAGGGGATACAAAGAACGCGTCCCAATTTGGAAGTTCTGACAATGGGCCAACCTCTGCAGGACTATGTGGGAGATATCTGGAAATGCCGGAAAATACGTCTGAGACCGTAGATGTCAATGGATTTACCATCGACTTTATTCCGTTGATGAAATTCTGTATCAGGTCCTTTCCTGAACGATAGAAGCTGCTACCAGCGGAGGAAAATATCGAAAGTATAGGATCAAATGCACTCGATATTATGGAGTACAAGAAATCCATACTATTATTGGCAATATTCTGCAATGTCTGCCATGCACCTGCCCAATCTCCCGTGAGTATTTGTGCAAATAATAGAATTAGGTTGAGTATCTGGCCAAGCACGTATTCAAACGTTTTCAGAACCAGAGGCAGCCAGACCATTACATTATCGACTACATGGTCTGCAATGTATGAGACCAATGTCCCAAGAGCAGACACAATAACAGCCACCGCAGATGTGATCGTATCACCATTCTCAGTCCACCAATCACTTATTCTGTTCATGGCATTGGACACAAAGTCCTGTACAATGGAAATGAGCGGTTCAACTGCAGTACGGATGTTTTCCAGTGTATCCATAACCACTGGAGATACTTTGTCCCAGCTCTTCCATATCAGAATAGCACCCAGTGCAAGAGCAGCAATCGCTATGCCCACCGGACCTGTTATAATCGCAACTATACTACTCAAAGCTCCAGCCAGACCGGCACCACCGAGGAAGGTTGTTATTGTTCCGATAGCACCGATAGCAGAACCTGCTACAATCAGCACTGGTCCAATGGCTGCAGCTATGGCTGCTACTGCTACAATGACCTTGAGTATTGGTTTTGGAATTCCAGATACAACGTTGAGAAACTCAATGAAAGCACTAACCAGTGGCATGAGTCCTTCAGCGATCACATCACCGAAAGTTATCATGACATCTTGAAGTGCGGATTTGAGCTCACGTATAGCACCTCCTGGTCCCCCTTCCATTTCCTCTGCCATTTTAGCTGCAGCACCAGCAGAATTCTCGAGCAATTTTGTCTGATCATGAATAGCAGCGGACCCCACAGATAACAATGCAACCATACCAGGACCTGCTTCCTGCCCAAAGAGTGACATGGCATCTGCTGTGGACAGACCAACTTTGCTCAATCTGAAAATGATATCTGTGAAAGACTGTGTGGTAGGATCCACATCCGCAAGGGTGAGCTGGTATTTCTCCAGCACTCCGGCAACTTCAGCGGTTGGATCTGCAAGCCGTGTCAAAGCACCTCGTAATGCAGTACCAGCACGACTTCCTTGAACACCTGCATCTGACATCTTTCCGATGATGGCAGCAGTCTCTTCCATGGATATCCCCATGGCAGCAGCAAGGGGAGCAACATAGGACATTGCCTGTCCAAGCTGAGTAATATCGGTGTTAGAGGAAGCAGATGCTTTGGCCAGAACATCAGCCACCCTTCCGGCTTCACTTGCCTCCAGATTAAAGCCTGTAAGTACGTTTGATGCGATATCTGCAGCTATTCCAAGATCTATTGCTCCAGCAGCTGCAAGGCTGAGCATATCGTCGATGGATTCCATAACCTCAGAGGTGGAGAAACCTGCCATTGCAAGGTACTGCATACCTTCGGCAGCTTCACTGGCAGAGAAACGAGTCGATCGGCCAAGTTCCCTGGCAAGGTCTGTCATCTGCTCAAACTCATCGCCAGTAGCTCCAGAGATGGCTTTGACCTTTCTCATGGAATCATCAAAAGAGGAAGCAGTATGAAACGCCACGGCTCCAAGACCCAGAACAGGAGCTGTAACATATGTGGAGAGCGTTTTCCCGGCAGAGGTCATCTGCTTACCAGCTTCCTGAAACTTCTTCCCCATCTGGCTGGCCTGTGAACTCACTTCATCAAATGCTTTCTTGATCTGGCTCACATCTCCGATAATCGAAACAATGAGTTCACCGATAGAAGTCATATCAACCTCTTTTTATCTTGTTACCGTACAGCTCGTAGAATCGTTTCAGGTCTGGTTTATCGCCAGAATCCGTTTCTGACACTTTTTTCTGTCCATTCAAAGCCTCTCCAAGCACACCCCAGAAAACCCTGGCCTGCATCTCAACTGCATGAATCCCTTTTTCATAATAGAACATGACCTGGTCCGTGGACATATGGTCCAGAAGACGATCAGGAGTGGCCCAGGAGTACATGATCCCCATCTGGGCAAAGATGTCCCCGATGGTCACTGACAGTTTTTTTCTGAATCCTCTGCAGGCTTGATCTCCTCCAGTTTTAGGATGATAGGTTCCAGGACAAACTTCGAGAACTCAACAAGAGTGAACATATCCACATTATCCATGAGCCAGTCTGCGGTTATCTTTGGATTCGAACGCCGACAAGCAGTTGCAACCACCTCGACAAAACTCTCGATGTTCTTACCGTTCTCGAGATTTTGTATCTTCTCAGGAGAGTCAGTCATATCGATGAGCTTCAGGGTTGCACGTGTTGAGAATACTGAAACATCAACTTCTTCTCCTCCTATCCTTGCAACACGCTTCACCGGTGCAATGGTATCGAAATCCTTCATGATATCAGAGCTCATGTTCAGACCCCCTGCTCATCGTAGATCTCATACAGTTGGTCACCTGCTGTTCTGCTAACATCCAGCACGCCTTTCATCTTCAGATGTGGCATTGCAGGATCATCTCCATCATCTGCAGGGAACTCAATGTTCTGACCTTCATTGACCGTGGCCTTGTAGAGTGTGATGCGGAAGATCTTATCGTTCTCATCGGCGTTGGTGATACGAACCACACGATCCGAGATTGAGGTCTTACCACCGCTTGTAAGAGTGGCAGCAGAGCTGGGAGTATAGGAATAATCTACCTTGATACCTTCACCGTCAGAGATGACAGTAGAATCTGATACCCTGGCAATGCAGGTGTATCCATCGGAATCAACTGCTACTACGTAGTCGGTGTTCCTGACAGCTGCATTGTCTGATGCATCTGTAACCACAATGCTGGAAACTTCAGTCCCATCTCCATTCATGTGATCGAGCTTTACAAAATCAGTGCCTTCAAGAGTATGTGTTTCATCGGTCACGGATACAGGAGTTCCTGCAACCGTGGAATATGTGTCCAGGTCACCTCTTATGGTGTTTAGGTTTTCCAGGTCCACTTCCATCATGTCACATTCAATGTATGCGACATGTTCCTTGATTCCAACCTTCACAATACCAGCATTATCGGACTTGACCTCCACATCCTCCCATTCTTCCTTGAACACTGCATTACGAATGGCGCCGATATTGACAAGCGATCCTATGGATGTACCTATCTCCAGTTTTCCGGATCCAAACCGGATGGCATTTGAGTTCTGTACGGTTGTTTGTGCCATGTTATTACCTCATGTGTATGATCTTGAAATCTATCGGAATGTGAAAAATGCCAGAACCATCCTCTATAGCATCATGCGAATCAAGGTATGCTATTTGCTTGATGGGATTCCCGTCGGCCACACCTTTATACCGGTTCAGACATTCGATGACGGCATCTGATAACTGCTGTACCTGGGCATATGTCCCGGACCAGCAGGAGAACTGATACCTTGGAGTGGCAAAACCGGTCACATGGTCGATAGGATTGCTTATCTTGTGGATGGATATCGCTGGCATTTGACAATCAAGCGGTAATCTCAGCGGATATATCCTGTCGCTGATAAGATCAGCCACTGAACTGTCCTGCAATAGCAGATTTCGAAGAGCTCCATGAACAGATGTCATCTATACTTCCTGATCACATGCTGAAGCTTGATGCTGATCGCCTTTTCAATCTCGTCGGTGTTCTCATCCAGAGCAGGTCTGAGGAACGGTCGTGGTTGCTGATGGTATCTCCTTCCCAGGGAATCGGTATCATTGAATCCCTTCTCAAGACGCATTGCATAGTTCATGGTAGAGCCGACCATCACCTCACACCGTTCGTTCGACTTTTCAACAGACACAGAATTGACCTCTGCGAGATTGCGGAACAGGTTACCTGTTATCCTGTGTGGGAAATCATCACCACCCTTTCTGGAATTCTCCTGGGCAGCCCTCACAACAACATCACCTCCTGCAAGCACACCCTCCTCCAGAACGTCGGCAATGTCCTTGCCCAACTCCTGCAGGTTCTTCTGCAGCTTTTCCATTCCTCTGACTTTGAACTGGAACATATCATCACCGGATTATCTGCACCACGATCCCTGCCAACTGCAGGACCACAACGACGGTCAACCCGACGAAAGCGTTCCTTCCCAGCCAGCGGTTCTGTCGCTCTTCCAGCACACGGATCCTTTCTTCATGATCCTCGATGGAACACTTCTCAAGTACACGAATCCTCTTCTCATGATCATCGAGCTGACAGCTCATCTTGTCAATGCCTGCACGAACGTGCTTGACATCGTTATGAGTCTCAATTATCTTGTCATAAGTGTCAGAATCAATCTCCATTATTCCACCGCCTTGAGCTTGCATTCGTAATGATGAACAGTAGAGTTGAACAGCCGGGTGATCGGTATGACAGACAACACCTCATAAGAATGGGAATAAACGGGAACCGTGCTGCTGATGGTATCGCCTGCTTCCACAACAATACCAGAAGGCAGTATCACAGAGATTTCTGAAACACTGTGCTCCCCGCTTTCAAGAACGTCTATCTTGCCCTGATCATCAGATGTCAGAAAACGGCATGGTGATACGGTGCTGTTCTCTGCATAGACAGGAGAACCATACTCGTCTGTCCCGGCCTGAGTCCCTGAAACAATGGTGCATTCGTGGATCAGACCAATGGTATGAATGGTCATTCCTATTCCTCGCTGTTCACCGTTCTGATACCACTTCTGCCATATGGGATTGAGAAAGCCCGATGCTTGTACCTGTTTATGTATGAAGTGGCCTTCTCACGATGCATCTGTATGTCAGCATCAACATCGTTTGACTGCTGTTCGGAACCCAGTTTGACCTGCTTTGCAAGTTCACCGGTGTACTTCATTCGTTCCAGAACGGTTGCAGCTGAGAGATGTACACAAGCTATGTTCAGTGCAGGTTCAGTGCTCTCCGTACTCGCACCGGTTTCAAGAGATATCTCTGCCGATGTGTGAGTTATGATGGCAAGTATATCATCATCCGTTACGGATTCCGGAGATACGATCGTTTTTACTTCTGACACCGAGCATAGCATCTAGGTTCACTTTCCGGCTGCTTTTCTCTTTGGGGTCGTTTCTTCTTCGAGTACCACAAGGGTATTACCCATTCTTTCAGCTCTTTCTGCGGGAATATCGAACATATCTCCCTGCCTGAACTTCATTTCCTTTCCATCGATATCGATAGCAAGGTTTTTCACGTTGACCTGGACCTTGACCATGTTCTCACCTCAGATTGCACTGGTCTTGCAGATAGCTACGTCCTGTTTTATTCTCAGGATTCCTGCACTGTAGACACGACCGTTAAGATCGCCTGTGTCGGGGTGTTTTGAGTCCACGCCATGCTCTGTCTTGAAATCGGATGTCATGTAGAAGTCGACATAAGGTTCTCCGACGTTCTCTGTTGGGCACACAAAACCTGTACCTGCAGTCAGCGTGTTGGTACCGAATACCTGCCCGCCGTTGAGCATGTCCAGGATATCCGGCATTTCTTTGATACCGTTTGCACTGCGGCTGGCCATCAGTTGCCTGCGCTGTGTGGTTGCAAGTACCCAGTTGAAAGAAAGACTGTCAACAGGAATGCCATCATCATCCATGAGTTCATAGACACCTGCCAGGGCATCGGTGGCATTGCCATAGGTCCCAAAGTCCTTGCTTACAGCATAATCGTTACCGGCTCCCTGGTAAAGTCCATTCATATCATAGTTAGTACCGTCATTGCTGACCCCCATCATAATGGCTGCATTCTCTGCCTTTGCTGCCTTGTATGCTGCAGAGATGGAAGATGCTTTATCGACATCTACTCCGCTTCTAAGCCAGCTTTCATAAATGCGTCTATCAACCGTGTAGTCCTTCCAGTAGACAGGTATCTTTGAGTTGGTCAGGGAAACTTCGATCTTGTCCTCGTTACCATCGCGGAAACCATATGATACGTATCCGTCACTGACATCTGTTATTCTACCCCAGTCAACGGAAGTTATACCGAATCCCTTCTCCGAGGTCACATGTACCAGTTTCCTTCCGATAAGAGCGTTCCTGAGAGCAGGGACAAGGGAGGAGTCTATTTCTTTTGAGAATGTTGCGAGTGCATTTGTCATTTTTTCACCTCATATGAGACTCAGTACTACAATATCTGCAGCAGCTGAGCTTGCATCTACTGATTCCTCTGCGATGGCCACTATCTCGTCGGTTCCGACAATGCCTGCTGCAAGCTCTCCGTCAGCAGCTGCCTTAAGACGTGCGCCTTTGGTCACGTTCTGACCTGATGCAAGGCTGCCAACAATTAGGAAACTGCCTCCATAGAGGACAGCAGCCATGTCATCCAGTGCGTAGATGGTATCGACGTCAGTGGGCATGAATGCAGGATTGGTCTGCTCGTATCCGAGCCATCCCAGTGTAGCACCAGCTGCGGTGTTCACAACCATATCGTCATCATTGGTACCTTTCTTGACAAGCCTACCTGGGTACATGTTCGCGGCATTTTCGATCTTAAGCTCCTGTTCCAGAGGACTTCCACCGGCCACTATCTTGTTTGCTGGCTTCACAACACCTGAGTATGCCATTATTCCACCACCCATTCATTCTTGGTGCTGTCCCATCTGCCGACAGTACCCATGCTTGTTGAGCTGGGGTATTTGACATTATCAGCTGTTGCTCCAAGCTTTATGCTTCCCAAATCATCTGCAAGCTTTTCGATATCCGATGCTGTCAGATGCTGGTAATCTTCATCTTTTGTCTCGAGGTTCAGATTCTTCCTGGCAGCTGTGAGGCTTTCCATTGCATTGTCTCTCCTCTGCTCTTCCTTGTATGCCACTATCTTGGCAGTGGCTATCTCATCGGCTTTGCTTGCCACCAGCTCCTGCACCTGTTCTAAAGGAACGGATGTGGCCTTGTCCTTTTCATATGAAGCGACCACTTTTTCGAGATCATTAACCTTTGTTTCAAGTTCTGTATTAGCAGCCTTCAGATCCTCGATATCCTTATCTTTGGCTACATTGTCCTTTTCGAGCTCAGCAAGTTTTTCATCCGGTGAAGGATCTCCACCGCTGTTAGGATTGTCTTTGTTATTTGTCACAGGATCACCTGATGCGATGATTTTGAATTGATGAATGTTACGTACCGCTACCTTTCCTTCCTCGGCAGCTGCTATGTTCCAGGTTGCCTGCTCCCACGCAGGATTCTGGACAAGGGTCAAGGACCTGGCCTGGACTCCGCTGGCCCAGTTATCATCGATAGAATCGGCCAGAGAATAGACACTCCATGTGTTTTCCCAGGTACCATCCTGAATCTTTCTTTCAGCCACGGAGTCGGTTACCGATGCTTTTGCTTTGATCTCAGATCCTTCTCGCCAGGCATCGACAATCCTGCCGATCTCAGCATTGGGATCCTCAGAAAAGTCACAATCATGGGGTGCATCCCGTGGGCATATACGAAGTACAGAGCCTTTGAGAGAGGAGATGGCATTATCTACTTCTGAAAAGGGAATGCCCCATCCGTTTTTATTTATCTCGCCGAGTGGAAATGCAGTACCTTCAATAGTGATAGCCATCGGCATTCAAGTACAAATACAACGGGTATAAAAAGGTTATACAACTAAAAAATGTCAAATAATTAAGAGAGAAATTCGATTAACTCACGTCTCTCATCCTACTTATTGCTAAAATTTAAATGATATATAAATAACTTAATTAACATGAATAATTTAACTGATTTTGCCCTTAACGAGGAATACAAACGTCTTCAATCGGTTGGTGATAAGCTTGCTGAAATCGAATCACTGATCAATTGGAAACTTTTTCGACAAATCCTGGAATCAATGTATATAGGCCTACTATAAATTCATATAACTCGACGGAATAGTTAAGAAGACTTAATCATAAGACAGCTGATTCTTGCCATTTTGCCAGAATTCTTCGAATTTCCTGTGAAGCTCACCTGACAATTTCTGGTCATACAGTTTGACCATTCCGAATGTTCTGTCTGCGGAAAGTGGATCATTGACTTCCAGTATTACCATCTTCCTATCGATCAATACGAATCTGTGAGGAGTATCTAAAACCTTTATTTGCAGATACTTATTGATATTCTGCATAATAGATCCATCTTCTGCAGGGTCATTCCATTCCCTTAATGCTTCGGAAAGTGCCGGGTTCGGATCTATCATCCTGATCTTTATTCCTTTTTTTATTAACGGAAGAAGAGTATCATGGAACATTAAAGTGAACCTGTCCTTGAATTGTCTGGAGTCCATTGATCTTATGTTTCTCGGGACAATTACGCAAATTTCATTTTCAGCTTCATTGTAAACACTTTTGATCATTTTCATGACCTCTTCATCCCCCATTGCCGCCGACCAGAAGTGTTGTTCTCTGTCTTCCTGAATACTGTAGTAAGATAAAGACTGTTTAATGTTATCTATTGTCTTTCTTAAATTCTCCATTTCTGTTTTCATTTCACTTTCTTTTCTAATGATAAAATCATCAAATGCGATCCTCACATCGATTGCACGATATTTTTTAGGTCTGGAACGCTGGACTTCAATAAATCCCATGTTCTCCAGATTTTCAAGAACTGCATAGATCTTGCCCATTGGGATCTTTGATTTTTTTGATAGTGCCCTTGCATCTGTAAATCCATCTTTCAATATTGTCAAATAGGCAGCTGCCTCGTATTTATTGAATCCTATATTTCTTAGCAATTGTTCATTTTCCATGTTTAAACCACTTTAAGGTTTATCATCGAGTGAAATTCCAATATATCAACAACCACTTAGTTGTTTATAATTATTATGATATGAAATCTCATATTTTAAAATGTATTTGCTAAAATTTGCAAGATACAGGAGAATACCACGGTGAGTTCTATGAAAAAAAGTGTACAAAATATCAATATCCTCATGCTAATTCTATTACTGATCATTACTACTCCGGCTGTCTGCTCTGCAGGGATCAATGGGATTGAAATAAGCGCCATGGAAATCACACCACTGCCAGCAGAACCGGGAGATGATGTCACTCTGAAAATAAGGGTCACAAACAACGGTGTAGAGACGATTGAAGACTTTTCAGTAAAAATAGATGTAGAATATCCTTTCTATCTGAAAAGCGAAAGTAATAATTTTGAGAATAAGAGAATACTGAATGTTGGCTCCTCTGTGGATAATATCTATTACCTGACAGTCGATCCTAATGCCATCTCCGGTACATATCCAATAGAATTTGATGTTTATGTCAACGATGTGGTACTTAATCCGCCGGACAATAATGTTTACGTGCAGGTCATTGGAAGACCGGACCTTATAATAAAAGCGAATGCTATTGATAATGTTGCTCCGGGAGATATTTTTCCGTTAAAGATATCCGTTGATAATGTCGGTACAGGCATGGCTAAGAATGTAAAGGTTATTTCCGAATCTGAAAACATACTGATACTGGGATCAAACATTGAACTGATAGACCGGATAATGCCTGCGGAAACATCGGAAATTGAATATGATTTTATTGCAAAGAACGACTTGGACCCTGATGCACATCAATTCCCTATTGTACTCAAATATATTGATGAACAGGGGACAAACTATACTTTGACCTATAATATAGGGATCAATATACTGAACAGGGCAGAGATCGGAATACAGAGTATAAAAATAACCCCCACACAGATAACTCCTATCGATGAAGTATACATTGCCGGAATTATTGAGAACACAGGAAACGGTGATGCAAAAAAGGTAGTTCTGGAATTAGAAAATGAAGACAGAAGCTATAAGTCTTTTATCGGGGAGCTCAAAAGTGATGATGACGCTCCGTTCTATTTCTATATTGACCCCGGTGCTACAGGGAACAAAGACCTCAACATAACCATAAACTACACCGATGATTTTGGCTCATATGAGCTGGAACAATCAATACCCATCGAAGTAGAGAGACCAAAGACCAATATGATCCTGGTCATTTCCCTGCTAATAATAATAGCCATACCAGTAGCTTATATTGTCTATAAGAGAAGGCGGGGTGAAAATGCAGAGCAATGACCTTAAAGTAATGCTTTTCCTTGCATACAAGAACCTCACCAAAAGCAAGATCACTTTCATGGTCATTGTTGCTGTAATGGCGATGAGCTTTCTCTCCATTACTTTTTTTGCTTCGATCATTGATGGTCTTGGCTACGAATTTGAAGAAGGGATGATCAGGGGACAAACCGGACATCTCATGATAGAACCCCAGGAAGATGAACTTTATATTTCAGATTCCGCGGACCTTGTGAAAGATATCAGAAGGATTCCCGGGGTTGTCGGGGTTGCACGAAGACTTGATGCCAGTGCAGTGGCAAGGCATGAAACTATAGAGATAGGAAATCCTGTCCTCTTTATAGAACCCGAAAATGAAAAAGATGTATCTGATTACTGGAACAGTGTTATTGCAGGTGAATATCTCTCAAAGAGAGACACTGATGAGTTGCTGATAGGAGCAAATCTGGTTAAATCCTATGCTGAAGAAGGAGACACTCAGAAAAGGTTTGATGTGGAGGTAGGAGACAGGATCACATTGAGCTTTAGTAACGGATTTGTAAAAGAGTACAGAATAAAAGGCATATACAAAACCGGGTCACGCTTTGTGGATGACAAAATAATAGTCAACTTCGAACAGTACCAGTTGATATTCGGATCTACAGATGATATTGCATCTAACATTCTCATAGCACTTCCTCAAAGAGGCATGGAAGGACCATATACTGAACAGATCATCGATCTTGGAGTTAGTGAACAGATAAACCAATGGCAGACAAAGATGGGAGCTGTGAACCAGTTTGTAGGAAGTCTTCAGATAACAAACCAGATCACAGGCACCATTGGACTTTTGACTGCTTTTGCGACGATTTACATAATCATATTCATCAATGTCACAAATAAAAGAAAACAGATAGGGATACTCAAAGCAGTAGGCATTAAAAAGCAAATAATCCTGGGGTCGTATGTTTTGCAGTCGTTGACCTATGGGATCACGGGAGTGATAATTGGAAATATAGTAATGAAGCTGTTGCTTTTGCTTCTGTCGATACATCCGCTAAACATGCCTATCGGACCGGTCATCCCGATCCTCACAACTGAAAGACTTATGACCACATCCGCCACACTGATACTGGCATCGATAGTAGCCGGATTCTTCCCATCAAAAAAAGCGGCTGATGAGAATATACTGGATGCAATATTTGGAGGATGAACATGGAAAGAACAATAATCAAGACAGAGCATCTTGAAAGAGTCTATGCCACTGGTGCTGTTAAGACCTATGCCCTCAAGGATATCAGTATTGAAATTGAGGAGGGAGAGTTTGTTGCCATCATGGGAAAGAGTGGAAGCGGCAAAAGCACCCTCTTACATCAGCTGGGACTTCTGGATAAGCCTACAAAAGGAAACATAATCATAGACGGAAATGATGTCATCAACATTTCTGAAAAAGAGAGGACAAGGTTCAGACTCCACGAATTAGGTTATGTTTTTCAATCATATAATCTGATACCAGAACTTACAGCTATTGAGAATGTATATGTTACACCAATGGCCAGAAATCTGAAAAAGGAAGAGTATGAGAAAATGGCAGAAGAAGTGCTTACTGCAGTTGGACTAAAAGACCGGATGTATCATTATCCTTCTGAGCTTTCCGGAGGACAGCAGCAGAGGGTGTCCATTGCAAGAGCATTGGTCAATAAACCAAAGATCCTTTTTGCAGACGAGCCAACAGCAAATCTTGATTCCGCATCATCCGAGGATGTTATAAATCTGTTCAGGAAATTCAATAAGGAGATCGGACAAACCATAGTAATGGTTACACATGAAAAGGATGAAGGTGAAAAAGCAGATCGGATTATCTGGGTCAAGGACGGATTACTGGATACGGACAAATAGTTCCAAGAACAATACAACGGGTATAAAAAGATTATACAATTAAAAGGGAGACAAGAATACTGAAAAAGAGAACGGAAATAATGTCCAATTTAGGTCACATGATATATATAATACGTGAACGTTTTTACACATAAAGTTCGATTCCCAGTAAGACGGGTTAAGTTTTTTCCTGCTCATCTATCTCAACCAGAATTGCCCGAATAGAATTCCTTAAACCAATCAAACGATTGCCAACAACATCCCACACAATCACATAATCGATTCCGAAATAACCATGAGCTAAGCGATCCCGCATACCAGCAATCACTCGCCACGGAATGCCAGAATAAGTTGCTTTTATTTCATCCGGCACATTCTTAGCGGCTTCACCAATGATCTCGATATTCTTCACAACTGCCTTCTGAGTTTTCCTATCGTTGAGAAAATCACTGAAGTCCATTCCTGAAGTGAAATCTTCAATCTCATCGATCGCTTCAACAATGTCAGTTAAAAACAACCTGTACTCACGCATGAAAACCACCTCATGCATGCGCATAAATCACTTCTGAAAAAATCCTGCTCTTCAATTCATCCCTTAAGGCACGTTTCGAGATGATATCTACCTTTGACTCGAACTCGTCTTCAAGAAAAATTCCAAGGGCTGAGAGATCAAAAAGATCCGCCCCTTTCTCAAACTCAACAAGGAAATCAATATCGCTGCCGGTTTTGTATTCATTCCTTACTACCGATCCAAAAAGGCCTATTTCCTTTACCTTATAGTTCCTTTTCAACTCAGGAAGCAGCTCATCCAGTCTTCCCAGAATAATATCCCTTTTGATCATATTGATTCCTTTATGAGATCTCTGATACACATTTTGGAGGGTCTTTTTATATTATTGCTTTGGTTGGCATTGTCTGACTACTCCCATGAATTCATTCATGAGAATAGTCGGTATTTCAACTATTAGTTTAATAGATATTAACTGATTCTAATAGTTTATTTTTAAATATCCTAAACTAGTATGGATACCTTCAAACCATCCTCCATCATCAACCTCTTCTCAATGTCCTTATCCAATATGAACTTAGATATGCGATATTTCTCATTGAACCTCTCAATGTTTTCAAAGGCTTTCTCTAGAACCTTCTCATCAACTAATTCTTTAAGGAAATCACCTTCTTGATCCATCTGATGACGAAAGTCACGGTTCTCGAACTCTGCAGCAGGATTAATTACCCTGGTAATTGGCACTGGTTTTAGACCACTCCGGCAATGATGATGCAAAGGCGGCCTGTACAAATCGAGAAAATCAGATTCCGTTGAGAACATCGTACCATGCAAAGCCCTGCACTGATTGCTTGTCCTGTCATCAAGTTCAGCATCGAACTCAACATATTCCACTCCACGTTGTCGATACCGGTACACTGTTGTGTGGATCGCAACATCTGCAGTGAAGGTCCTGACAAACCTGACTGCCTTGTATCGCTCTCCTTCCCAGAGGTCTACTATCCTTTTGGCCAGCTGGTTGGGATGCATTGTATAGATAGCATCATCTTTGAGCATCTGGACGATAGATTCTACAACATTATCTGCCAGCTCTGTAGATATCCTCACAGCTTCTTCTGTTAGTACATATGAATCTTCGACTGCAGCCGCAGAAATCTCCTTCAGTTGATTGTCAGCATACACCAACGATTGTTTGATGATCTCGGTGATGATATTATCCAGTTGCTTAACATAGGTCTTTGATCCAAATTCCCTACGGACATTGTGGACAAGCTCTCGCTTATAGTCCACGGTCCTTAATCTGAATACTCTCTCCATGGTGCGTTCTAAAAGCGAGATAAGCTGATTCTCGACTCGGATTAGTTCTGGGGATCTCAGAAGTGACGTCATATCACCTGATCATTCCCCTTCCACCGGAAACCCACCCCATTTGAGAAGTTGCTCTTTAGTGAGGACTCCGCTATTGTACCATTCTATCACATCACGGGATTCCAGCTGTGGTCGACTAAGCTCCTCGAACTCTATCCATACAGAATCTTCCGTCTTGTTCATGAGCCGAAGGCGCATATTGATGGCACTGTTAGCAATATTCCAGACAATATGTTGCAGACCTTCCAGGACAACCATACGGTCCTCTTCGGATACATATCCTGCAGCATAGGTGGATCCTTTCGTGTCTCCCATACTGAGAGGGGATTGCAGCAGACCGATCTGGATGTCTGTTTCCAGGGATTTCTTGAATGACATGACGTCCAGTGAGCCCTTTGCATCAACAGGAATAACATCAAGACCCACTGCAGCAATATCCTCGTTCTCAGAGAGGTACTTATGTTCGTCAAGCCAAGCATCTATAACCTTCTGAGCATCTTCTATGCTGACAATCTCCTGTTCAACCAGCTTCTCAAGGAGCTTGAAGTCGATAAGGTACCTGCCATTGCCGTATTTCTTAACAAAAGAAACGTATCCATGGTTGATGTTTAGCAAGTTCCGGATACTGAGTTCAATAGGTACCATCATGGAAGCCCCGTAAATGCCGTATGTATCTCTCTTGAGAGGATCCTTTTGAACAGTATCCCAGGCATTATAGGAGCCACAGACAACATCACTGATCTTCATGATCTTCCTTTTGGCCTTGTCACTTTCATTGATAACAACAGACCCTGTTGGAGGAGTAAGAATCTCCTTCGGGTTCATTTCTCCTACGGTAAAATCCTCCGGGAGAATAGTTGTGTTTTGCATGAGCAGTGGTATCAGAGAGAAGTTTTCTGCACTTCCAATAGGTAATGCCACATAAGTACCGTCCCTGCAGAGAAGCCTGGCAAGTGTCTGCACCTGCTCAAGGAAGTTGACCTTACTGGACCATCGCTCAAAATCTTTAATAATCTTGGAACCGGTTCCATCAAACTGCATGCCTTTTACTAGGGAAAGTGCCAGCTTGTTCAACGATGTTGAGACGTGTGGAGTGCAGGTTGAAAGCTGCTGGTAGTACTTGAACCGGTTATCAGTGTCGAAGTTCTGATAACCTCCGAACTTGCTGGATGTATCTGTTCTTTTGACACCAGCAGAGGCCATGAGAGTGATTGGCTTAGTATTTGGGTCATTGATTGTGGCATTCAGACGGACCATGCTACCTCACAGATGGTTCTTAATCAGAGCCTTTGCTTCTACAGCAGTGATCTTACCATCTTCCAGTGACTGCAGGACTTCATAGACAAAGGATTTCCGCCCTTCTGCAGTCTTGTTCTTCCACCAGAGTTTTACCCGGATGGCGACGCCTGCACCAATTCCCAACAGGAAGGTGACTGCTTCGGTAGCATATGATTCGATCATGTTTCGTTGCTCCTTATTTCGTGTTGGCCACACCATTCATCTGAGGGAACTACCGGAAAACCAACCTTCGCAACTGGAGACTCGCGTCTGCAAAAACCATATGTAATTGCCGTTGGTTTGAAAAAGGTGCACGTAGAACAGGTATCACTCATGCAGTGGAATCAAAATGCTGCAACTATATAAGTTTAATACACTCTCTTGGGGAGAGGAACTTACGGCACTGCAGAAATTTATCAAAACAAGCATTTTGATTTTCAAAGATTTCTACAGAGCCAAAATAATTAACTTACATCATTTTAGTCTGCTCTGCTTGACGTGGTACCTTTACCACAAGGAAACGAAAGAGACTGTCACTTTCATTCATGAGCCTGTGAGGGATCTTTGCAGGGCTGTCCACAAGCATGTCCTTTGTAACTGTCTGCTGCTCATCACCAATCTCTACTATTCCCTCGCCTTCAAGCACATAGAAGAATACATCTACAGGAGTTGAATGCTTTTTCAAAGCATCTCCCGGTTTTAGCTGCATGTGCATAACCTGGGCATTTTCGGTGTCGTAGAGTTTATGAACAGTTACTCCGTGGGGGTTATCTTTCTTCTCTGCATCTTTGTAATTTGTTATAATCATATATTCACTTCCTTAAATAGAATGAAATCAAGAAATCATTTTAGTAATTATCTTCCAGTAAAAAGATTTAAAGAAGGACCTTGAGGTCTTCTTCAACTGTTGAGTTAGGTCTGATATTGAAGTTCTCGACAAGGACATTGAGAACATTTGGTGAAACAAATGCTGGTAGTGTAGGACCGAGCATGATATTCTTGACACCAAGGCTCAGCAGTGCAAGCAGTACAAGGACTGCTTTCTGCTCGTACCATGCTATGTTATATGATACCGGCAGGTCGTTGATATCATCAAGTCCGAAGGCTTCAGCAAGTGCTTGTGCGATGACAACCAGTGAATAGGAGTCATTACACTGGCCTGCGTCGATCACCCTTGGTATTCCACCAATGTCACCAAGATCAAGCTTGTTGTAACGGTATTTTGCACACCCTGCTGTAAGGATGACTGTGTCCTTTGGAAGAGCTTCTGCAAAGTCAGTGTAGTAACTTCTTTCCTTGTGTCTTCCGTCACATCCTGCCATTACAACGAACTTCTTGATCTGTCCGCCTTTTACAGCTTCGATGATCTTGTCGGCAACAGAAAGTGCTGATACATGAGCAAAACCGCCCATGATTGTGCCTTCCTCAAGCTGCTCAGGTGGTTTGCATGCCTTTGCCTGTTCGATGATAGCGGAGAAGTCCTTGCCACCATCCTCACCGGCATTGAGGTGAGCGACACCATCGAAACCGACAATTCCGGTTGTGTAGATCCTGTCGATGTAACTTTCCTTTGGAGGAACTATACAATTGGTGGTCATGAATATCGGACCATTGAACTTCTCGAACTCTTCCTTCTGCCTCCACCATGAGCCTCCGTAGTTACCAACGAAGTTATCGTATTTCTTAAAAGCAGGATAGGAGTTTGCAGGAAGCATCTCACCATGGGTGTAGACATCGATGCCTGTTCCTTGGGTCTGTTCTAGAAGCTGTTCAAGGTCTCGCAAGTCATGTCCACTGATAAGTATACCCGGATTATCCCTGACACCAATGTTGACTGCTGTTGGCTCAGGGTTTCCATAAGTAGTAGTATTTGCTTTGTCAAGCAATGCAAGGGTAGAGACACCCATTGAACCACATTCAAGTACCATTGGAACCAGTTCATCGACACCCATCTCATCATCCATTGTTGCAAGAAGTGCCTTCTCGAAGAATGCCATGACCTCATCGTCCTTGTAACCAAGGACATTTGCATGATGGGCATAGGCTGCCATACCTTTGAGACCATAGGTAAGCAGTTCTCTGAGGGAGCGGATATCCTCATTCTCGGTCCTCATGACACCTGTGTTCATATCTGCCAAATTTGCAGGCGTGACCTTTGCCATTACAGGTATTTCCTCTCCCGCATTTGGACTTGCACCGAGGAGTTTCTCCTTTATCCATTTTGGGAAGGACGAACCGGACTTTTCATTGATGACCTTTGAATCCATGAGTTTCTTTTTGATGCCGTCCTTTATCTCAAAGCCTTCGTTGATAAGCTTTTCAAAGTCAGCTTTGCTGAAGTTGGTATTTGTAACTGTGGCAAAAAGCCCGTCGAGGATGAACTGATCAGTCTTTGCATCATTGAGATTATTTGCCCTTGCCTTTGAGTTATAGAATGCAATACTCTTAAGGACATATATCAGGTCATCCTGAAGGTCTGCAACTTCACCTTTCTTTCCACATACTCCGTTCTTTGTACACCCGGAGGCATTCAAAGTTTCTTCACATTGATAACAGAACATTTTATTCACCATGCTTCTCAATTATGATATCTTTTAGATACTGATACATTAGGGATACTTGCATATAAGGAGAGTAGTTTCCAAGTGGATACCTATAACGTAGGCTAATTAACCTAAACATTTGCTTGGTCGATGTCGCAAATAGGCTTAGTAAACCAAGGTTTATTCTTTGTTTGTCAATGTATTTTATACAAAACTGAATTCCCAGACAATTTAGTCTACGAGGCTTCCAACGATTTCATATCCTTCAAAAACCTCTTCTCCGTGTGGGGATTCATCCATTTGTTCGCTAAGATCAAGACCACCTTCATGATCATAGTGTTCCCCATCTGCCCATGAAAAGCTTTCAGTCACATCATACACTTTCCCATAACAGGCAATATATATTTCTTTATTCTGTTTGCCATCATACTTTAAAAGTTCCTCTCTACTGAATTTTCTCACAAATATCACACCAGTTTGTTCATCTTGTATGTTTTTTGATTAAAGGATTAAACAGATATTTTTCATCATATGCCTTTCAATACACGATGGTCATATTACCATATCGAAAACAACAATTGATAATTTCTATGTCCCCCATTGACTACTTTCAATATACTTTACACAATACTTATTAGTTTGGTGTTCTTGGTATATCCTCGTGAAGCTTCGGATTCTCAATCACAAGTTATGCAGCCTCTTCCACTTGTTCCTCCCTGAAACTCCGAATGATATTCTGCAATGAAGTCTATCTAAGTTTTAGGCATTTTCTTGTAGTCATACTGAACGTATCCTACATTGATTTGAAGAAAAATAAAATCTCAAAATGTACGCTGCATCATATGAAGAAAAATGCTAAGGCAGATAAACCGTTTAGCTTGAATTCTCATTGAGGGAAGATTGGAGATGTAGGAATAAAAAAGAAAAATGGTTTTCATCTCATATTATAATTTTAAAAATGCATTCGTTGCTGCCACGCAATATTGTTTCAATAATTTCCACCTCAACCGGCCTACCAAAAAATTCACTCCATATTGCCTTGTGGTATCCTTTGGTACAATTGCATAACATGGAAGAATGTGTGAAATTTTCCGGTTCCATTTTACAGGAGCATTTTCCTTCAACCGCATGGATTATCAGGCCATCATCAACCTGCGTAATTGACCCAGGTAAATGTTTGCTAAGAAACTGTACGATCTCAGCATGGTTTTTACATTGCGAAGATTCTGTTTTCAATTCAGTTATGCGGGCAAGCATCCCGGTTCTGTGTGCACATTTTTCCCCACAAGCCTCTATTACACTTATAATGTTTTGATTTGAATTATCTTCCATTGTGCTAAGTAAATCATCTATCCATACAGCTAGATGGTTCATAGTATCCCTCCTTTTAAAATTACCATTACCGCTACAAGTCCTTTTAATATATATTCACCTTAAATTCATTGCTTGATATAAAAATGAATACTCTTTTAATATTGCATCTAACTAAAATTATGTTTTCCTTTAGAGTAAAACCTGTTAAAAACCACATTAAATTTCCAATTACTATTAATCGTCCTTTTTTTTCTTGTTATCTATATCCATCCATAAAAGTGTGAAGCACCTAATCCGAACCTCTACACCAACTTCTTCAGCTTCTCGATCACAAGCTCTGCAGTCTCTTCCACCTGCTTCTCCCTGTGATCGTTCTCCATTACATGAAACAAAATGCTAAGGCGGATAAGCCTTTTACGTTAAACATTCATGTTAAGAAAAAGCTGGAAATATGAGCAGTTCTCAATAAAATAAAAATATTTAGAGGAGATTATTCTTTTCTCCTCATGAACACAAAGGATAATCCAATTATTGCAACCATAGGAAGTGCTATTGTTGGAAACTCTGGGAAATACGTGTCTTTCTTATGCTGTCCTCATTTCAGTTCCCTTGGCTGTTTATCCTCAGGCAATGCAGGAAGAGCCTGAGTATTGATCAGGAGCGGTGTCTGGATATCTTTTGCTCTTTCGATAACAAGTTCCTTTCCTTTTTGTGTAAGGGCGAAAAGTGGTACAGCAGTCCCTACCTGTGCAAGGGGCTTAACAAGCTCCCTTACATGCTTTGAAGCACAACTTGTTGTGATGTCAGTATTTTCTATAAGAATCTGGACATCTTCCTTGCTTAAGCCTGTAACGTGAACAGCAATTATTATCAAATCCAGTCCAAGTTCTTTTTCAAGAACCCTTAGCTCTTTTGCAATTGACGGGATAGCTGCAGTTACAACGATTTTTTTGTGACCAAGCTCCGCAGCCTTTTTTACACCTGCTACAGGATCCATTACTGCAGTAGTGGGGTCGAGTACAATTCCATCGCGTTTGGTAATTCCTTTAATGATACCTTCAATAGGTTCAGTCTCTACAAGACCAGACATTCTTCCTCCCATTCCCTGAACAAGAGTAGGATTACTGGAAATCACAGTGCCTGCACCTTCACAGGCTGTTACTGTTGCATCAACCAAACCACGGCTTAAGCCTGTCATCATGATTTCACTGGCTCCAAAGCCTACAAAGTCTTCAAGCTCCAGGCGGCGGTTGTCGGTGAACATTCCGAAATCGCTGATTCTGAATTCCATGTTCTTTTTGACATCTTCAGATGTAATTGTTTCAAGTCCGCGCAATTTGGCAAAAATTGGGCACCATTTTACTTCTGGCTCACCAACTTCTACAACTTCTCCATCCTTTACAACTACTCTTGTTTTTCCTACTAATTCCATGA
Organism: Methanolobus profundi; assembly: GCF_900114835.1. Classification (GTDB taxonomy): domain Archaea; phylum Halobacteriota; class Methanosarcinia; order Methanosarcinales; family Methanosarcinaceae; genus Methanolobus; species Methanolobus profundi. The sequence goes on from NZ_FOUJ01000009.1 coordinate 22,819, forward strand.
TATGAGGCATGATTACACCATTTTCGATTTTGATAAAATAAATTGTTAGAAATCAATTTTGTGTTAGTGATTTGACTTTTGCCATATAAACCTACTTACCTATATATAAGTAACTATTCCAGCAGGATTTGAATTACCTTCCTAAAAAGTCAGGATAAGAAAAGCCTTCAACATATATGATTTTAATATTCTCAAATAAAAAAGCCATAATGATATCGAAAATTCCGAACAGATCAACAATCACTGCCAAAAGAATATATATATAGATGACTGCTATTAAATTAATCTACAAAAAGACAAAGAAATCTCAAGAATAAACATGAACCAGACTCAAGAACAAATACTACATTATGCAAGACTTTTCCTTCAATCCAGGGGTTATAATGGGTTCAGTTACAGAGATATAGCCAGGAAACTGGACATAAAAAATGCTGCAATCCATAATTATTACCCTAAAAAGGAAGATCTGGTTGCAACTCTACTTGAAGAAAGCAGAAAGGAAATCAATGCAAATTTCTCCAGAGTAGTGGAATCAGGAGGTGGAGGTAAAGAGCAGCTACAATCATATTTTGATTATACTTTCCAGGATTATGATAATGGAAGGCGTATCTGTCTGCCGGGTTCAGTAATAGTTTACCATGGAGAGCTTCCGGATAAAGTACAGGAACAAAATCTATTGCTTATTGATAATATAATAGGTTGGTTCTCAAGAGCTCTTAAAACAGGCCGTGAACAGGGTGAGTTTAACTTTTCCGGGTCTGTAGATGAGCGTGCTGATTTAATAGCCGGAACTTTGTTAGGTATCAGGCAATTATCCACTTTGAAGGGCAGAGACACACTTGTCAAGACAATAACCCTTATTAAAGCTGATCTTGGGTGGATAGATTGATTTTTTGTCAAACATTGCTTACTTATACATAAGTAGCTATGTTGGATATTACAATAATAACTTCAGAAGCACGTGCAAAATCGATAGTTGAAAGATTAGTCGTTGCCAGTTACTATTTAGTTAAGTTACACTCGACCTGAGGCAGCATGACAAAACTCGAAAGAACAATTACCCTAAAAAAAGGCATAGCTCTTGCGACGAGTATGCTTATTGGGTCAGGTATCCTTGCACTTCCCGGTCTGGCCATTAGCATAGGAAATGTTCATGAAGTTATACTCGCATGGCTCCTTATAACTTTCATAACCATTCCAAGAATCCAGATCAGTTCCAGACTCGGCCTTAGATTTCCTTCAACTGCCGGTATTGCGACTTATGTTGAAGAAGCGGTTGGAACAGGAGGCAGATATTCAGTTTCTTATCTTGTAAGTGGATCTTATCTTTTTGGACTTCCTGCTATTGCTTTTATTGGAAGCGAATACATGCAGGAATTATTTGGTCTTTCCGAATTTGGAAGAATGCTCTGTGCAATCATTATTATAAGTCTAATGTTCGTTTCAAACCTTGCTGGTATCAGATTTATCACCTTTCTCAACTACCTGTCAATAACTGTACTGTTCTTGCTATTAGGATTGATTATTGCTTTTAACTATGATTTTGTAGGTTCCGGACTACAAATTGCCGGGGAAGCTTTGACAAAACAAGCAATTATTAACCCATCTGCCATCTGGAACGTCACTGCCTTGCTTTTCTGGGCCTTTCTAGGTTGGGAAAATCTTTCCTTTTCCCTTGGAGAAATTAAGGAACCAGAAAGAAATGTATCCCGGATATACTGGTTGAGCTTTGTTCTGGTTGCTGCTATCTATATGTTAATAGCCCTGATAACTGTAGGAGCCAGTGCAACAGGCATTTCCCTTAATGGTGCTGCAGGTCTTTCCAGTCTTGTTCTTTACATTCCAAACGGAAAATTACTGATAGGACTTATAATTATAGTCCTTGCAGCAAACGCATGTTCCTGGAACTTTACTGCCAGCAGATTAATCTATGCATCTGGTAATTCAGGTGTTTTTCCTGCCGTCTTTGGAAAACTCTCAAAAAAGATGGTCCCTCTTACCAGTCTTATTGCACTGTATGCCCTGTCAGTTTCACTAATCACAGGGTGCTACCTCTTCAAAATACCCATTGAGTCAATGATGTTACTTGTGAACCAGAACTTCATTTTCCTCTGTGGATTTGTCATAATAGCATACTTGAAAACAGAGGATGGATGGCAGAAATGGATATTTGCAGTCCTCTCATTTTTGTCATTGAGCTTTCTTGCATCAGGATTTACATGGAAAGTCATCTACCCTGTTTTTCTGATAGGACTGGGATATTTTAGGTTTATCACAAAAAGAGAACATACGATGACATCCAAAACAGTAGATCCACAGTCTGGAAAGAACCACGTAATCTTAGAAGAAACTATGAATCATCCTGTAACTTCAGAAAAATGAAATCATTCTTCACCGTGTTTCCAAAATTCAGAGTATCTTTTTTCCAGGATACCTATATCCCTTCATTAAAGCGCAATGCATCTTATCCAAACCTCTACAGCAACTTCTTCAGTTTCAGTTTTTCAATCACAAGTTCTGCTGTCTCTTCCACCTGCTTCTCCCTGAGATCGTTCTGCATTTTTGAGTAATACTCCGCAATAAAGTCCACTGCCTGGCTCTTGTTGCAGTCCTGCTCTTTCATCACCCGGTGAAGTACTGCGGTCGTATTCTTGCTCACTGTTGCATAGAGTTTTGGTCTCATAATTACCTCGGTCTTGTTTTGATAAGTGCTGACATGTTCAGTTTCTGCGGTCCATACCTTGATTTGCTAAGTTCCGATAACGCCCATACAAGTGCATCCACCCTATCCGGGCTACTTCCTTCTCCTGGAATCCAATCACACATTTGGTCCTCGAGTGCAGGGAAGGATCCTACGTGATGAACCTTACCCTGCTCATAAAGAGCACTGATAGGCTCGGCCCTGGTCTGCTTTCCCCTGCTGGCCCTTACTGATCTGTAGGAAACATTGGGATCGATCGTCCGGAGCGTATACTCCACGAGCTCTCCTCCGTTGTTCACTTCCCCGATAACCCTGTCAGCAGAGTGTTTGTAGTAAGCTGCAATGATTTCCTGAGCCCACTTCTTCGGTGTTGCATGGATTGTATAATCTCCCAGGACATAGTACTCTCCACGCTCATCGGCAGCTGCAACAACTATGCCGGTGTCCGCTGAAGCTTCGTTGGATGTAACTGCTGGATCCACACCGACCACGATGCGTAGGAGATTGGGAACTTTCGACACCCTTGCATCCTCTATCATCTGTCTGGTCCAGAGTGCATCAGGGTTGTCGTCCAGTATCTCCGCATTGAGCTCCTGTCTTCCCAGTCTGGTTCCTTCGTATCTACTGATTATCACATCGATGAAGGCTGGAGCCAGGTTGGACAGGTTCTCGTAGGTGGATCCTCTGGTCACATGGGTACTAGCATCATTCAGTATGCTTTTGACAAGCGGAATAGGTCTCGGTGTTGTGGTGATGGCAGCCCTGGGATCATCTCCCAGCCTTAGACCAAACTGCAGCATGTCCCAGGTTTTTTCCGGGTACTTCCAGGCAGCTATTTCGTCACACCAAGCAGTGTCGTGCTGTGGACCTCTCAACCTGTCCGGCTCCTCTGCACTGAAAAGCAAAGCAATCGCACCGTTGGGCCATGTAAGTCTTCTTTTGGAAGGCTCATAGACAGGTCGATTCCATGGTGGAGATACCGACAGTATGCCGGATTCTCCTTCAACCATGGTATCCCTGGCATCTGCAGCCGTTGGGGCTACCAAGGCTATCCTGCGAGCCTTGCCTGACTCTACCCTTTCCCGAATCCATTCACCCCCACAGCGGCTTTTACCGAAACCTCTTCCCGCGAGCAAGAGCCAGTATTGCCAGTCACCTGCAGGAGGGAGCTGATTAGGCCGGGCCCAGAACTTCCAGTCGTATTCCAGTTGCTGGATCTCGTCATCGCTAAGGTCACTCAGGATCTTCTGCCGTTCTGACTCTGGCAGCAATGCTATTGATTCTGCCAGTGATCTTCTCTCGTGTTTCATCTATGTTTATCTCGACGTTGTTCTGGGTCATATTGATCTCAACATCCCGCTTGGCAAACTCTGTAGGACAACTGCGCTCAAGCCACCAAGCCGCAGCCTGCCATGACTTGCTTGCTGCTTTCTGGATGATAGCAACATTCCTGGCAACGGCTTCTGCTCTGGCCTGTTTGACCCGGAGGTAGAAATCGCGGTACTGACCCGTTGTTGCCAGTTCTCCACGTTTCATCCAGTCGTAATAGGTGACAGAGGCAATCCCTACGGCATCACAAGCATGGATCACAGGAACCCCGGACTTGAGGAGTTTGATCAGCGGGTCGGATATATCAATCATCTTTATGCTGCCCTTTTTTCTTCCCATGTGAAATCCTCTCCATTCCGTTTTAGTTCACGGTTGCCGGTCAGGTTGACATATCTTTGAATTATGACATCGGCATACCGTGGATCGAGCTCGCTTGTGTAACAGACGCGATTGAGTTGATGTGACGCAATTAGTGTCGTGCCGGAGCCTCCAAACAGGTCCAGCACAATTGCTTTCTGCTGGGATGAGTTGCTGATGGCATTAGCAACAAGGGACACCGGCTTTGTGGTTGGATGAAGCTCTGAAGCAGAGGGCCTTTCGAATTCCCAGAGGTCGGACTGTTTCCTGTCCTCCACCTGACACAACCTTGGAGCACCGTCCTTCCAGCCATACCATATTGGTTCATACTGGGTGTGGTAATCCTTCCTTGAGAGGACAAGCCTGTCCTTGGCCCAGATGATCGTGCTGCTCCAGTGGTAATTGTTCTCTTTCAGGGAAAGCATCATGTTTCCCCATTCCTGGGCCGACATCACAACGTAGGTCGGACATCCGTCCTTTGAGAACTGGTTCATGCAACCGAAACTTGCCAGCATGAAGTCTTTGAAGTCCTCTGTTTCCATTGCATCGTTGAGAATGCTTCTCTGCTTCCAGCGAGGATTCTTCGTTGCACCATAGTTCACATTCCAGGGAGGATCCGTGAACACCATGTCGGCTTTTTCCTCACCCATGAGCTTGGCCACCTGGTCCGGGTCGGTGCTGTCGCCACAAAGCAACCTGTGACCACCAAGTTCCCAGATATCTCCAGGAACCGTAACAGCATCCTCCGGAACCTCCGGTGGTTCATCCTCAACGACCTCAACCGTTGTTATCGATTCAAGCAGACTATCCACATCATCCAGCGTGTAACCGATTGCTTCAAAGTCGAAGTCCGGGATCTCTGCAATCTCATTCAGCAGCTTTGCCAGAGTTTCAGCATCTGTCTCTGCCAGTTCAGCCAGCCTGTTATCGGCGATGACGTAGGCCACAGCCTTCTCGTATGGAAGGTCGAGGGTTATTACGGGAACCTCGGTAAAGCCCAGCTCAAGGGCAGCCTGGAGCCTTGCGTGGCCTGCTACGACCATCTTATCGCCTGTGATGAGGATAGGGTTCGTCCATCCGAACTCAGACATTGACTTCTTAAGTGCAGACATCTGATTCTCAGGATGTCGTTTCGGGTTGTCAGCAAAAGGTTTCAGTTCACCGACTGGAATAGTAATGACTTGCATTTTTCGTACCTTTTTTGAATGTTAGAAATATCTATCTTTTTTTGTCTGTTTTTTCTGCCACAGGTATCCGGGATAGCTTGATCTTCGTTCCCATGACCACTTTCATAACCTCACCACATTTGGGGCAGGTGACCTCATCAACCGGTTCTGTGATGAAGATCCTCCCTTTGCAGTTGATGCATAAACGGGATACTGGAGTGAATGTCATTGTGCCTCCTTACAATCGAACCTATCGCAGTTCTCGCAGTTCATGTACTTAGGACATCTTTCAAGCAAGGTTTCCCTGGGCCAGACATTGAACTCTCTTTCAATGATCTTGGTGACGTGATACTCTGTTTTCCCATGATCGAAATCTGCTTGACCTTTGAACAGATCGATGAGCTGTTCCTTGTCCGTCATACCGAAATTGTAGAACTCCCGAACTATGGCCACTCGCATCTTATTGCCCTGATCACCGGTCAGGTCCTTTTCAAGTGCTGCCAGAATGCATGGCCTTACTCCGTTGAGCTTTACGTTAACAGGTTTCACTGACCTGCTTCTGTTCTTTCGTGTCTTCGGGATCTCAATGTCTGAAATGTCATAGACCGCAATGTCCATGGTCTCACCTTCCCACCCATGAATAGAGGAGAATACGTTGTGTTTTCTGTGTAATGCAAAAGGCAACTTCACAAGGTTGCCATACTGATTATTTTTATTCCAGGTCCTTTGTTTGGGATTCACCTCGCCATCGAAACCTGCCTCCTTTGCAATTGCATTGGCAAAGTAGTAGGCTTTCTCAACCTCCACCTCTTTTATGAACAACCACACATGGTACGAATGAGGAGAACCAGATGATTCTACCAGGTATTTTAGCTGCATACGGTCCAGGAAGGATGTCAGGTTCTGCAGGTCATCCTCGGCCTTTATCTCCTTTTGAATTACGTCCTCTTCTGTATCATCCTTTTTCCTGTGAGCATCAACATCGAAACATATCCACTTACAAGTTCCTTCCTTGCTTGTGGAATAAGCACCGATGGTGATCTTGCCTGCAATATGATTCTCGATGATCGTGTCAGTTATTGGAACAGCAACCCGGAAGTATTGTGTTCCGTTAACATTCTGTTCTGCAAAAGTATCGAAGCGGTTGATAAGATAGTTCTTGATCAACTCGGACTTCGAACAGTCTAAAACCAGTCCAACTTTTTGCCATAAACCCCCTATAATATAATTAATAGGGGCTTTTTGGCAAGATTCTGGATTCAATTTTAAGGTTGCAGAAGATTTTTTAAAAGGTTTGTGTCTTTTTGCTGTTTCCAGCATTTTCTCAAAGCTCCTACACAATATGATCTTTGGAAATGTAATCGCATTTCTATCTGCCACTACCTTGACCTTTTTCTTTTGTCCGTTCTTACCAGGTCTTATCTCAACCGTTCTTCCAAACCCCCATGTGACAACGTTCGCACATTGTTCAGCACTGCAGCCAAGGGCAAACACCAGACTCGGAACCTTACCTGCAGGATCTTTGACCCGGGACCACGCCTGCCAGGTATCACAGTGCATGGCCTCCTCTCGCAGGATAAGGGACTCTTCTTTTGTTTTGCATATCGCATCAAAGGAATTGCTCGGCTTATCAGCCACACCTACAGCGATCATTACCCTGGAATCGGAGGAAACACCCATCATTTCAGGAGCCTTGTAATAGGTCACCTCGTGTGGATGTCCGAAAACCTCCAGCTCTTTCTTAAGCTCCATAGCCTCAGCTATGCTCAGTGTAATGATGGTGCAGTCTTCATCCCCGTACAGAGCAAGCAGGGTGCTTATCCTGTCCAATATCTCGTGTTTCTTGTTGTACCGGGAGTTCCTGCCGATAGACCCATACTTCTTCGAATCTGCAAGGATAAGCATCTTCGAGTTGGTTTCCATGGGGTCCCCTCCTGTTCCGAAGGTGATGTCGTGTGGACGTGTCTTACCCATGAAATACTGGTCATAATCATGACTGCAGATGGTGGCCGACGTTAGCAGTGTGCGTTTGGCTTTGTTCTGAATGCTCATGATAAAGGACCGGAGCATGTCAGTGAACAGCCGGTCCACTGCGACCATCATTATCTTGATGGCTCCCCGGTCACGTATTCCATGTATCACTACCTGTTCGCTCATGACGATGTTCATTACCTTGTACAGGTCAAGCACGTCGAGCATGGACAGATCATAATCTTTCCTGGT
>NZ_FOUJ01000010.1 GCF_900114835.1 Methanolobus profundi
CTGGAAATAGAACTGGAAAAGAACTCCGTAATAGATGAGAACAAAGTGCTGGCATATTTAGATAAATCAACGATCGAAGGCGCCACATATAGTGCCGGAATGACCGGTAATAACTACAAAGTAAGTGACTTGGTTTTATTAAAACAAAAAGGAACTGTAGAAATAAGTAATGCTCCACATTTGAACGTCTCTATTATAACAGGATACTCATCTTATAAGACACAGCTTACTAATTTTAGCCAGAGACTTAACTCAAATTCAACCTATAATATTACGACTACATACTATGTTACTGATGAATTACCTGAGAATATTGATCTCAACAATACAGATATAATCTATATTGCAATGGTTACACAGACAGCTCCTGAATTAGAAGATCCGGTCCAGTTTGCTATAGACAACGGAGCACTTGTGATCGGTAAGAACACATACTTGCCTGAAAGTGATTATGCAATTCCATCACGCTTTGATAATGACGCAGATGACTTTAAAGACCACCTCGGATCATATTGGTCAGGTACTGTTGTAGAAGAAGAAAACCTTGATAACCTCGTATTTTACCTTGCAAAGGAATATTATGGGCGTGATGACCTCACAGTCGAAGAACCGGTTGAAGTTGAAACTGCCATCTATCATCCCGCAATAGAAGATAAACTTCCTGAATACATGATGATTGATGCTGAAGAATACTTTAGTTGGTATTCCAATAGGACAGATGGTCATGCATTTGACGAGAATATGCCGACAGTAGGCATAACTTTTTACTCATCATATTATCTGATAAATATCGATCCTATTGACAAACTCATAGAAAGTTTTGAGGACAAAGGAGTCAATGTGATAGCCTGCTTCGGTGATACGGATGTTCCAATTGATCAATACCTTAACCACAGTGAAGCAACAAAGGTAGACGTTGTAGTTTCATTCCATTATCGTGGAAGTTACTTCGACCTTGAAGAGCTTGACGTACCTGTAATGAATGCTGTTCTGAATACGGCCATGAATATTTCGGAATGGGAGAACTCAAATACCCCGTTACCAGCTGGCAACATGAACAGGATCTATCGACCTGAAGGTGAAGGAGTTATTGATCCGATCATGATCGGTGCTGAAGAGACGATACAGTTTGGAGATGGTACTACAGAAGCATATATTGCCGTGGATGAGCAGATAGACTGGCTTACAGATCGTGCAATTGCACAGGCGGATCTTGGTCTGGAAAATGAAGCTGACAAGAAGGTTGTCATTATCTACTACAACCATGGTGGTGGAAAGGACAACATCGGTGCATCATATCTTGAGGTCATGCCCAGTATCGTGAACCTTCTTGAAGGGATGGAAACTGAAGGATATGACATCAACAGCAACCTGATCCCAAACAAGACAGAACTTGTAGACCTTATCGTCCATCAGGGAAGAAATGTAGGAACGTGGGCTCCGGGAGAACTTGAGACAATGGTGGAAACAGGAGAAGTGGAACTCATTCCTGAAAGTACCTACCTTTCATGGTTCAACGAGCTCCCAGAAGAGAGAAGGGACGAGGTCATAGAGATGTGGGGTGAGGCACCTGGCGAGATCATGGTCTACACAGATGACAATGAGGACAGGTTCATCGTCATCCCGAAGATAAGCATCAGTGACAATGTGATCCTTGCACCACAGCCAACAAGAGGATGGTTGCAGGATGATGAAGTGCTTTATCACGATACGGAACTGCCACCGCACCACCAGTACATTGCATTCTACCTCTGGTTACAGCATGAGTTCGATGCCGATGTCATGGTCAACATGGGAAGACACGGAACTGTAGAATGGCTTCCTGGAAAGGAATTCGGTCTTCTGGCAGAGGAGTGGCCTGCAATTATGACAGGGGACATACCCGTGATCTATCCTTACGTAATGGATGGATTGGGGGAAGGAATACAGGCAAAACGCAGAGGTAACGCAGTGATCATCGACCATTTGATACCTCCTGTAGTATCTGCTGGCCTATATGGTGATTACGCGACACTTAGCAGTGAGATCACCTCATACAGGACATCAGTTGCAGAAGATGAATACAAGCAGGTACATTTCTATGAGATAGTCAACCTCACGATTGAACTTGGACTTGATGACAAGGTAAACATGAGCCTGGCAGAAAGTAATGAAACAATTGATACTTTCCTTGAGGAAGTAGATGAAGTACTTACAGATCTTAAGAGTCTTTCCATGCCGTATGGGCTGCATATACTTGGAGAAGCTCCAGAAGGAGAAGAGCTTGTAGGAATGGTCAACTCTATGATGGGAGATGACTTCTCAGAAATGATCGAAATGTACAATACATCTTATAATGCATCAACTGACCTGCTAACTCTTGTATTACTTGAGGATATACCCTCAACAGAAGCCCAGATACAGATACTGGGAACTTCAACTACAGAGATCGATGAAGAACTGAACACGTCCATAAATCACGCAGAATTGCTGGGAGAAGCTGACAATGAAGTACAACAGGTACTCAATGCAATGGACGGAGAATACATAGAAGGTAACCTTGGTGGTGACCCTGTGCAGAAACCGGAAACATTGCCTTCAGGAAGGAACTTCTACTCCTTTGATGAAGACCTTATACCTTCAAAAGCAGCATGGGACAATGCCGTAGAACTCATTGATGCGTGGCTTGCAGAATACTATGCTGAGAACGGAGAATATCCAACAAAGGTGGGATACATTCTCTGGGCAGGTGAAACAACACGCCATGAAGGCATCATGGAATCACAAATACTCTATCTGATGGGCATAGAGCCTGTATGGGATGACGGAGAAGTTGCAGGACTGGTTGCATTGAATTCCTCCGAACTTGGAAGACCACGTGTTGATGTGCTTATACAGATCTCAGGTCTTTACAGGGACACGTTCCCCGGAAAGGTCGAACTTCTAGATAAGGCAGTAAGACTTGCTTATGAACAGGAAGAGACAGCAGATTGTCCTAACTATGTAAAACAGAATACTGATGCTCTTAAACTCATTTACAATGGGTCAATAGAAAATGAGAGCCTGTCACTTGATATTGCACAGTTCAGAATATTCGGACCTGCACCTGGTGCCTATGGAACCGGAATGTCAAATGCAGTTTCAACTAATAATAATAGTACTGAACTTGCAGAACTTTACATCAATAAGATGTGTTACATCTACGGACAGAATATCTGGGGACAGACCATCGGGGAATACATCAAGCTCCAGACAGGAGAGGATATTGAAATAGAGAATACTGTTGTCTTTGAGAATGCATTGAATGGGACAGATGTGATCGTCCACAGTAGAAGTTCCAGTACATATGGTGCTACAAATACTGATGACTTCTACCAGTATGTATCAGGTTTGGCCAATGCCATAAAAGAGCTAACTGGAGAAATGCCCGATATCCTCATTGCGAACCTTGAAAATCCAGACGACCTTACGATGGAGGACATCGAGACATATCTTGAAAATGAACTGTATACAGTATTCAGTGATATGAACATTGAAGGCTGGATGAACCATGGATATGAAGGCGCCAGAATGATGATGGAATTTGTTGAGAATCTCTGGGGAATAGAGGTGTTGACACCTGATCTTGTCACAGATGACATGTGGGACAATGTCTATGATACATTTGTAGCAGATAGCGAAGTATCCGAATGGATGAAAGATGCAAATCCTTATGCATATGGATCAATAACCGGAAGGCTGATCGATGTCATCCGTACTGATCACTGGAACCCATCAGATGAGGTCCTCGAGAATCTTGTGAACGAATATCTGGATACTGTGATAGAACACGGAGTCACATGCTGCCATCACACATGTGGTAATCCTCTTCTTGATGAGTTCATTCAGAGTCTTATTGACTCCGAAAGGATAGAGGTCTCAAAGGACAAAATGGACGATTATAATGAGATCATGGCTGAAGTAAGAGGTGCTGGATCGACTGATGATACCTCCACGCAGGATGTGAAAACTACAAGCGTCAGTAGCAGTTCCAGTAAAACCGGAACCGAACTGAACGTTGTCGAGAACAATGGAGGCAACCAGACCACCTATAGCAACACAGGAGCCGGAGATCTGCTGGAAGAAGAAGCATCAATGCGGTCACCTGTTGAGGATAGTTATGTTGAAGGATATGAGATGACAAAGGAAACTGTTTCTACCAACACAGTAAGCAACAGTCCATCAATATCAGGATCAGATATCCTCGCATCCGTATTTGTACTGGCTTTACTGGGGGCAATATATGTAGGATTCTGGAAGAGAAGACAGTTCTGAAGAATAATAGGCACCTTTTTGGTGCCTTTTCAATTTATGCTACCATTAGAATAGGATAGGAAAAAATAATATTCAGACACCCCCTTACGCCGCCAAGCAAGTAGAGGGAGTGTCACGACACGTTATCGGGGGATAACATGCAAATAAAAATTAGGTCAATATTAGTATTAAGCATATTGTTGTTGGTATCACTAACAAGTGTTGCTGCAGCGGATGAAGAGAAGATAAACATAACTTACATTGCGTATAAACCAAGTGAAGCACTTGAAACCGCAAGCCAGACAAATCCATACAGTGATGTCATTGATCTCACTTACATTAACTATTACGATTCTTCTAAAGACCCACGTGTAAGCGATGATGTAATAGAAGCTGCAGAAAATGGATTTTTTGAAACCCAGGATGTTATATTTTGTACTATGGTCTCCGGTGATGCCTATACACTTATCAATGATTCGCTGAAGTCTGCGCATGACTCAGGTACCTCACTGTTGAGCATCAAGACAAAACTTCCAACAGTACCTACTTACTTTGATTACAGGGCATATTACGAAGATGCAAATGATATTGATGCAAATGATACAATAGCTGTTTATTTCAATAGACTTGATACTTCAGGTAAGGGACTTGAGAATGCGGAGAACCTTCTGATCTATCTTGCAACGGAATATGGTGGACATCCTACATTAACTGCTAACTGGGGTTCATCAAACAAGAACTATGAGGAATTCCTGTTCATCCTTGGCACGGACTTCAATAAAGATAGACTTATTACCGCTGCTTCAACAGAAGAGATCGACCTGGAGCTCAATACAACTATACTTTCCACTGATGAAGTTCCAGCTAATTTCAACTTCTCGCAATATGGTGTCATTTTTATTGGATCACAGCCGGAGGAGCTTGTGAACACCACATGGAGAAGCAGCATTAATACTGCAAGAGCTGCTGGTGCATATGTGATAGGTTACAACCTTTCTGAGAACATCACTCTGACAAATGTTGACCTGTATTCAGATGACTACACAGAAATTGAAAGATACTGGATACAGGGTGGTGAAACGAACATGGAGAACATGCTCAAGGTCATGGGACAGAAATTTGCTGATCTGTGGACCAGTGAGATCTATGCTCCAGAGATACTCCAGCCAAAGATGAATGTGACATACATACTCAATCAGGATACCAGTGTCTATTACCTTAACCTCGTACTGGATGAAAAGGATGTTATCACAGACCGTTTCAATATCACTGTTATGAACGGTGAGGAAGCCATAAACAACACAGATATGGACCTTACGAATGAAGATGTAATAATTCTTTATATGATCGGATCCAACCAGCTTCCTTTGATCAAGGATGAACTTCTTGAAGCACAGGCCAGTGGAGCCCAGATCGGTACTTTTGGAATGCTGTCCGATGTATATGGTATCGCTACCTTTGACATGGAAAGCGATGAAAATTCCATACTTACTGATTATCTCTATAATAGCGGATACAGTAATATGGAGAACTGGATCCGCAGGGTTGGAGCTACATTTGGTAATGTCTATATACAATATGCAGAGCCTGCAGAACCAGATATCCCCACAGATGGCATCTATCATCCTGATGCATTCCCAAGGATATTCACAGACAGCACAGAATATCTCGAATGGTATGCAGATCATGGATATAATGCATCAGCACCCACCATCGGGATAATTGGTGGTAAGTTCAGTCAGACCGAACTTGCATTCAACTCAGAGAATGCGATCATCAGAGAGCTTGAATCACAAGGTTGCAATGTGATCTACACCACATATACAGTGTGTACTGATGATGTAGACTACTTCATCAAAGATGGAGAAGTACTGGTTGATAGCATCATTTCAGTAAAAGGATTCTATCTGAACTATGGCGATCAGGAAGAAGGTGTGGAGTTCCTGCAGGAAGTGTACAATGTTCCGGTCTTGAAAGCAGTGCAGGATTATTATCAGACACCTGAGGACTATATTAACAGCACCAATGGACTAAGTGTTAGCTGTATACCATGGCAAGTGACACAAGCTGAAATTGATGGTCTTACTGATTACATCTGGATCGCTGGAAGAGTTCAGAACCAGACAACAGAACAATACTATTATGAACCACTTGATTATCAGGTAGAGTGGCTCTGTAACAGGGCAATTGCATGGGCAGAGCTCGGAAGGACTGATAATACTGACAAGAAGATCAGTATCCTTTACTACAACCATGAAGGTGGTAAGAACAATATTGGTGCAAGCTACCTTGACATTGGTTCAAGTTTCACATTGCTTATGGATTCAATGCAGAATGCGGGATATGACCTTGGCAACAACTCCATTCCTAATGGCAGTGAGTTCATTGACCTGTTCATCGAGAGCAGGAATGTAGGAACATGGGCACCAGGTGAACTGGAGAAGGTTGTTGAAAGTGGTTATGTGACGATGTATCCAGTTGAGGAATACCTTGAATGGTACAACACTCTGCCTGAAAGCGTACGTGATGAAGTGGAAGGAACATGGGGAACTGCACCCGGTGAGGTCATGACCTATGAGAATGAGAGTGGACAGTATTTCGTGATACCAACAATACAGCTTGGTAACATCAACTTCATACCTCAACCAACCAGAGCAGGCCTTTCAGATGAATCACTGATCTACCACAATGAATCAATACCTCCGACACACCAGTACCTTGCAACATACTTCTGGATCAATAATGAATACGATGCAGATGCTCTGATCCATTTCGGTACACACGGTACTCAGGAATGGTTGCCTGGAAAAGAAGTGGGACTCTGGAGATATGACTACCCATCGATAATGGTTGCCGAAACACCGGTAATTTACCCATACATCATGGATAATGTTGGAGAAGGAACTCAGGCAAAACGCCGTGGAAATGCTGTAATAATCTCTCACCTTACACCTCCGATAGTTGAAGCCGGACTTTACGGCAATCTTGCTACCATGCATGACAAGATCCATAACTATGAGGATGCAAAAGATGATGAAAATGTAATTATGATGGCACTCTATCGCAACAGCACCATACAGATATATGATGAACTCAGCCTCGGGGAAGAACTTGATGTTTCAACTGAAGAATTATCTGCAATGACAGATGATGATTTTGAATACTTCCTTGACAGTATTCTGCATAATTATCTTCATGAGATACAGGATGAACTAATACCATACGGTCTGCATGTGTTTGGTGTGGCTCCTGAAGACTTTAAGCTTGTGTCAATGGTCAAGTCAATGCTGGGTGATGACTTCAAAGACCACATCTACGATGTTCTTTCACAGAGTGGCGGATCACAGACAATACTGGAAGGTAAGGCAAGTACTGATGCTACTTTGCTCTTGAATTCAACGTTGCTGTATGGAGCTAATGCCACAGATGCCCAGATAGAGATCCTTGGAGTTACAAATGAGACGATCACATCAGACCTGGAACTGGCAATCGAGTATGCTGATGACCTAGAAGAGACCACCAGAGAGATCGACCAGACCCTGAAGGCATTGAACGCTGAATATATCGAACCTGGCACAGGTAATGATCCGATACGTAATCCTGATGCATTACCAACAGGAACAAACTTCTACAGCTTCGATCAGAGGACGATACCCGATGAGGAAACAGAAGCTGCAGGTCGTGCAATTGTCAATACCTGGCTGGATTCATATTATGATGAGAATGGAGAATATCCGAACAAGGTAGCTTTCATCCTCTGGTCTGTAGAGACCATGCGTCATGAAGGACTCATGGAAGCACAGATCTATGAGCTGCTTGGTGTCGAACCTGTCAGAAGTTCAGGCAGACTTACAGGAGAATATAACATAATCCCTGTTGAAGAACTGGGACATCCAAGGGTCGATGTGCTGATGATACCTTCAGGACTCTACCGTGACACATTCCCATTCCAGCTTGAACTACTGGATAATGCAGTCCGTGCAGTTGCTAATCTGAATGAGACCAATGAGACGAACTATGTCAGGATGAACTCTCTGATAATAGAAGATACAATGCTGGAAAGCGGGTACAATGAAACCGTTGCACACTATATCTCAAGGTCAAGGATATTCAGTGAAGCTCCAGGCACTTATGGTACTGGCGTGACATCGGCAGTTGAAGCCAGTGATAGCTGGGAGAACACATCTGAGATCGCAGACCTCTTTATTGCCAGAATGTCAAACATCTATGGTGCAGATGTCTGGGGAGACAATTACGAAGATGTTTTCAAAATGAATCTTATTAACGTAGATGCTGCCATCCATAGTGATTCATCGAACCTTTACGGTATTGCGGATAATGATGACTACTACCAATATCTGGGTGGACTAGGACTTGCTGTGAGAACCTTGACAGGTACAGCTCCATCATTGTTTGTAGCTGACTTCACAAGTGTTGGCAGTGAGGAGATCATTACACTTAGTGAAGCTTTCAACAAAGAGTTGAATGCCAGATACCTCAATGAATTGTGGCAAGAAGGAATGATGGAGTATGGTTATGCAGGTGCCAGAGAGATCTCAAAGATGATCGAATACATGAAAGGATGGGAATATACAACACCAGACCTTGTATCGGATTCAGACTGGAATAAATTGTATGATGCATACATAAACAATGAAAAGATGAGTGA
This sequence comes from Methanolobus profundi, assembly GCF_900114835.1. Classification (GTDB taxonomy): domain Archaea; phylum Halobacteriota; class Methanosarcinia; order Methanosarcinales; family Methanosarcinaceae; genus Methanolobus; species Methanolobus profundi. Next base: position 8,942 of record NZ_FOUJ01000010.1, read on the forward strand.
TTTCCTGAAAGAAAATCCGGAAATATACCAATCCATTGTAGCTGACTTTGTTGAGCTTGACCTGAAAGATTCATTGGACCTGACCGATGAGCAAAGGTCCAACCTTATCAACGAATACATTGACTCAGTAATTGAATCCGGATCCCCGGCATGCTGCCACCATACATGTGGTAACCTTGCAAACCAGGAGTATATGCTTGCTCTGGCAGAACTGTATATGGAACCGGATAAGGTCGATCAATACAAAGATATAATGGCTAAGTCTACAGATCTGGACATCTATACATCAAGCGAGGATGAGGATCATGTTCAGGTCACTCCAGACCCGGAACTATCCATATCTGAAAGGCACTCAGGAAACTCCATTACCAGATCAATGGCAGCATCCTCTACATCTAACCAGACAGCAACAACAAAGACTGGAATGGGAGAAAATGTCAATATGAACCCTGAAGATGTTGCCAAGTCTACTTCAGACAGCTATGTCGAGGGTTATGAGATGATGAAGGACACACCTTCTGAAGAGACATTGTCAAGTTCCTATGCGGTTTCAGGATCAGACATAATTGCTTCGGTATTGGTGATCGCATTACTTGGAGCTATCTATGTAGGATTCTGGAAAAGAAGACAGTTCTGAAATATAATGGCACTTTCTGAAGTGCCATTTCTTTTTATTTCGTACCAATTGGTCCAATATTTATATTTCTAACGAATATATATTATTTTTTAGATAGTCGTTTGTTTTTATATACCAGTTTGAATGAATATATTTAGCAAATAGATATTTCTAATTTTAAAAGTGGTACGAAAAAGGTTGGGACATGAATCTAAAAACAGTCATATTCATATCGATCATCATTATTCTACTTTCACCTATGACGGTTTATGCTAGCGATAGCAACACTATATATTTGAAAGCAGGTAATATTGACACAGACAAAATAGCAAGTCAGAACACATCCGAGCAGAATGTAATGGAAACATCCTCAACGTCTGAAACACTGGATAATTCAGAGAAATACTATATAGTACAATTCGATGGACCGGTCACCGAAGAATGGAAGGACACAGTTGAAAATATGGGGGCTGAATTCTTTGACTATGTCCCAGATAATGCTTTTGTACTCAGGATGAACGGAACTGAAAAAACATTTGTCGGATCGCTCGAATTCGTTCACTGGAGTGGAGAATTCCTTCCGGAATATAAGTACACAGATGAGGTAGTAACAACCTCTGCTTTTGAAATAGCATCGGGGTCAGAAGATATTCTGGATATTATCGTACTGATATTTGATGAAGAAGGATCTGATAAGGTCACAACAGACATTATTGGAATAGGAGGAACTATTATTGGACGATCGGAGAGAATGTTCAGAGTCCAGATCCTAGCTACTAAAATAGATGAAATTGTTTCGATCGATGAGGTCTGCTGGGTAGAGAACTACAAACAGCTCACCACATCCAATGACGTTGCATCTGATATAGTCAATGTCAATACAGTACACAATACATCAGGACTGAATGGTAGCGGACAAATTATAGCTATTTGCGATACAGGCCTGGATACAGGAAACAAAGATACAGTACATCTGGATATCAGAGGTCGGATCGATAGCATTATTGATCTTGGATATGGAGCACAGGATACAAATGGCCATGGTACCCATGTTACAGGTTCAGCACTTGGTAACGGAGCAATGTCCGATGGACAGTATGCAGGTATGGCGCCTGAGGCATCATTGGTATTCCAGGCAGCGGGACCATACCTTGAAGGAATACCAACCAACATCGACCAGATTTTCCAGCAAGCCTACGATGAAGGAGCAAGGATACACTCCAATAGCTGGGGTGCAGACACCGACGGAGCATATGACTATTATTCATACCGTTTAGATCAGTTCTCATGGAACAATCCTGATATGCTGATCTTAATGGCAGCAGGTAATGAAGGAGAAGACATTGATCCTGCAGACGGTGTCGTTGATAAGGATTCAATCAACACACCTGCAACTGCAAAGAACTGCATTGCAGTTGGTTCCTCTGAAAATTATAGACCAGATATGACATATATGTATGGTGGAACTATCTTCAGTGAACTTCCAATTTTCGGAGACTATAAAGCAGATAACATAAGCGGGATGGCTGCCACCAGTAGCAGAGGACCTACAGATGACGGAAGGTTCAAACCAGATATAGTTGCACCAGGTACACTGATATACTCTACTAAATCCAGCTATACATCAGGAACATCCAGTTACCTGTACATGAGCGGAACAAGTATGGCAACTCCAATAGTTGCAGGTTCTGCAGCTATCATAAGAGAATACTACACTGATATTGAAAATGTTGCAGACCCAAGTGCTGCATTGTTAAAAGCAACCCTTCTCAACGGTGCCTATGATATGACACCTGGACAATATGGAGAAGGGACCACACAGGAAATATCCGGAAGACCGGATAATTCACAGGGTTGGGGACGTGTTGATGTTGAGAATTCTATACTAGTAACATACCCCGAAGTGATAGCTTATTATGATGACATTTCCCTTGAGACCGATGAATCATGGAGTCACCCCTATAACTATCTGGAAAGTGATCAACCTGCAAGAGCCACTCTCGTGTGGACCGATCATCCATCTTTACCTTACGAAAATAAGACACTTATCAATGATCTTGACCTGACTATCATAGGTCCTTCTGCAACATATTATGGAAACAATGGACCTGACCATATAAATAATGTGGAAGGTGTTGAGATCGACAGCACAGTAGAAGGAGATTATACAGTAACGATCGACGGCTATAGTATTAATTACGGACCACAGCCCTTCGCACTCGTATTCTCATTCACCTGTGACAATAATGAATTCCCTGCGAACGGTTCATCTGCAAGCACCAGTATGACCATTGTATCAACCGATGTTGTACACCCAGGAGGAGTGGATGAAAGCTCCATAGAGATGACGGTAGATGGAGCTTCGGTCACGTTTACATCTACAGACATAGATGATGGGTATGAGATAGAATACCAAACACCTGGTGCCTACCAAGCTGGTGTGCATCATGCATCTGTAACCGCTTCAACTATTACTGGCCAGCAATTTACCTATGGATGGGAATTCAATGTCGGTCCCGAAATTACAAGTTTTGGACTAACAAGCCCCGTAGCAAACACCGTAATAGACAACCTAGCAAGAACTATAGAACTAAGTGTGCCTTATGGAACTGACACCTCTTACCTAGAACCAGCCATCACACACAATGCAAAATCAGTAGCACCAGCGAGTGGAGAAGCACAGGACTTCACAAACCCAGTGACATACACAGTTACTGCAGAAGACGGATCAACAGAACAATATACAGTAACGGTAGATATCGAACCGAATACTGAAAAGGAAATAACAAGTTTCAAGTTCACAAGTCCTGCTGTAACGGGAACGATCGATCAGACAGCTAAGACCATTGAAATAACAGTACCATATGGAACAGATGTAACAACACTAACCCCAACGATCAGCCATACAGGACAAACGATAGCACCATTGAGCGGAGCGGTGCAGGACTTCACAAACCCAGTGACATACACAGTTACTGCAGAAGAC